>CAVZAU010000007.1:0-1269337 GCA_963773445.1 uncultured Actinomycetes bacterium | reverse complement strand
GGCGGCTGCGAGGAGGTCGACGTCGCCGAGGAACTGGCGATCGAGCGCGCCAAGAGCCTCTTCGGCGCCGAGCACGCCAACGTCCAGGCCCACTCCGGCGCCCAGGCCAACAACGCGGTCTACATGGCGCTGATGGAACCGGGCGACACCTTCCTCGGCCTCGCTCTCGACCACGGCGGCCACCTCAGCCATGGGATGAAGATCAACGTCAGCGGCACGCTCTACAACCCGGTGCCCTACCACGTCGGCCGCGAGGACTTCCTCGTCGACATGGTCGAGGTCCAGCGCCTCGCCAACGAGCACAAGCCGGCGCTGATCGTCACCGGCTGGTCCGCCTACCCGCGGCAGCTCGACTTCGCCGCCTTCCGCGAGATCGCCGACTCGGTCGGCGCCAAGCTGATGGTCGACATGGCCCACTTCGCCGGCCTCGTCGCCGCCGGCGAGCACCCCAACCCGGTCGAGCACGCCGACGTCGTCACGACGACGATCCACAAGACCCTGTGCGGGCCGCGCAGCGGGATGATCCTCTGCCGGTCCGAACACGCGAAAGCGATCGACAAGGCGGTCTTCCCAGGTCAGCAGGGCGGCCCGCTGATGCACACGATTGCCGCCAAGGCGGTCGCTCTCCACATCGCCGCCAGCGAGGAGTTCCGCCAGCGTCAGCGGCAGACGATCGCCAACGCGCAGGCGTTCGCCGCCGGCCTCGAAGCGGGCGGCGTCCCGGTGATCACCGGCGGCACCGACGTCCACCTCGTCCTCGTCGACCTCACTCCGACCGGCCTCGACGGCCAGACCGCGGAGGACCGGCTCGACGAGGTCGGGATCACCGTCAACCGCAACGCGATCCCCTTCGACGAGCGGCCGCCGATGAACCCCTCGGGGCTGCGGATCGGCACCCCGGCGCTGACCACCCGCGGCATGGGCGAGGACGAGATGACCGAGATCGCCGCGGTGATCGTCACCGCCCTCGGACCCGACTTCGAGTCCTCCAAGGAGGACCTCCGCGCCCGCACCGGCGCTCTGATGGACCGTTTCCCGCTCTACGCTGAGCTCGCGGCGACCGTTTAACCCCATGCGTATCTGGGTGGATATGAGCGCCCCGGCGCACGTGCTGGTGCTGCGTCCGATCATCGCCCGGCTGCGGGCCGAAGGACACGAGGTGGAGATCACCTCGCGCGACTACGCGCAGACCCAGCAGCTGCTCGAGCTCCACGGGCTGGAGCACACCCCGATCGGCCGCCACGGCGGCGCCTCGCGGCTGCGCAAGGCCTACAGCCTCGCCTCGCGCAGCGCCGGGATGCTGCGCTTCGGCCGCGGCCGGGGCTTCGACCTGGCCCTCGCCCACGGCTCCAACGACCTGGCGGTCGCCGCCAGGACGCTCGGCGTCCCCGAGGCCAACATGCACGACTACGAGTACGCGGTCACCCAGCACCGGATCGGCTGCCGGCTGGCCCGGCGGGTGATGTTCCCGGACGCCGTTCCGCTCGACCGCCTGCGGCGCTTCGGCGTCAGCGAGGAGAAGTACTTCCCCTATCCCGGCCTGAAGGAGGAGTACTACCTCTACGACTTCGAGCCCGACCCCGAGGCGCTGCCCCGGCTCGGAGTCGAGACCGAGCGCGTCGTCGTCATCGTCCGCCCACCGCCCGACGTCTCCCTCTACCACCGCAAGTCGAACCCGCTCTTCCCCAAGGTGCTCGACCGGCTCGGCCGCGACGAGGGGGTGCACGCGGTGGTCCTGCCCCGCACCGATGCCCAGCGCGGGTTCATCACCGGCCTCGAGCTCCCCTCGGTGATCGTTCCCCCCGGCGCCGTCGAGGCCCAGAGCCTGGTCGCCCTCGCCGACCTCGTCCTCTCCGCCGGCGGCACGATGAACCGCGAGGCCGCCGCCCTCGGCACCCCCGTCTACACGACCTACGGCGGCCGCCTCGGCGGCGTCGACGAAGCTTTGATCCGCTCCGGACGGCTGCGCCCGCTGACCGACGCCCGCGCGCTCGAGCTGCGCAAGCGGACCGCGGAGGCGACGGCGACACGCCGCGATCCGTCCGCGCTGGTGAAGACCATCCTCGGTACCGTCGGAGCCTCACCATTGCGCGAAGAGCCCCATCCCGTAACGGCTTCCTGAGCGAGCTGCCCGAGGCCGAGCCCGGCCTCGAAGAACTCGTCGCGCCCGCGGCGGAGGGCGACCCGCGGCCGATCGACCCGGTCCTGCGGGCGCTCGACATCCTCATCTCCGCCTCGATCCTGCTCGTCCTCTCGCCGCTGCTGGCGCTGATCGCGCTGGCGATCGCGCTCGACTCCGGCCGTCCGGTCCTCTACCGCGGCGCCCGCGTCGGCAAGGCCGGGCACCTCTTCTGGATGTACAAGTTCCGCACCCTGAACCCCGACGCGGAAACGCGGCTGGGGCCCTACTACGGCGAGGAGCTGACGCGGCGGACCGAGGAAGAGCGGACCCGGCTCGGCGGCGCCCTGCGCAGGACCCACCTCGACGAGGTGCCGCAGCTCTGGAACGTCCTGCGCGGCGACATGTCGATCGTCGGCCCGCGCCCGATCAGGCCCACCTTCTACGCCGAACTCTGCCGCGAGATCCCTCAGTACTGGCAGCGCCTCGTCGTCCGTCCCGGCGTCACCGGCTTCGCCCAGACCCGGATCACCCGCGAGGAGACCTGGGCCGACAAGCTCGCCCACGACATGGAGTACATCGCCGACCGCTCCGTCGCCCTCTACCTCCAGGTCCTGCTGGCAACCGTGCAGAAGGTCCTGGGCCGCGGTCCGGCAGCTCCGCGAAACTAGTTCGTCCGCCGCGTTACCAGACGCTAATGGTCTGACGTATGGTACAACCATTCGCTATTCTGCCTGCATATGGTTACGCGGCGGAACTGGGTCGGGCTCATCGAGGAAGGCTGGGAGCGGCGGTCCGTGCTTTGGCTGGCCGGCGTCCGTCGCGCCGGGAAGACCTTCCTCTGCCGCAGCCTGGAGGAGGTCGAGTACTTCGATTGCGAGCTGCCGCGGACCCGCCGCCTGATGGACGACCCAGAGGGGTTCCTCGAGCAGCGGCGGGGACGGCGCATCGTGCTCGACGAGGTTCACCGGCTCGGCAACCCCTCCGAGCTCTTGAAGATCGCCGCCGACCATTTCCCGGAGATGCGGATCCTCGCCACCGGCTCCTCGACGTTGGAGGCGAGCTCGAAGTTCCGCGACACGTTGACGGGGCGCAGGGAGACGATCTGGCTGACGCCGATGATCGCCGCCGATCTCGTCGATTTCGGACGGGAGGATCTCCCTCATCGGCTTCTCCGCGGCGGCCTGCCGCCACTGTTCCTCGCCGGCGAGCTTCCCGAGCGCGACTTCCAGGACTGGGTCGATGCATATTGGGCCAAGGACATCCAGGAGCTCTTCCGACTCGAACGGCGCTGGTCCTTTCAGCGCTTCCTCGAGCTGCTCCTCGCCCAGAGCGGGGGAGTGTTCGAGGCGACCCGCTTCGCCGCGCCGTGCGAGGTCAGCAGGCAGACCATCTCCAACTACCTGGCGACGCTCGAGGCGACCTTCGTGGCCCATGTCGTCCGCCCGTTCAGCTCGCGCCGCTCGACGGAGATCGTCGCGGCCCCGAAGGTCTATGGCTTCGACACGGGGTTCGTCAGCTACTACCGCGGGTGGGACACGGTTCGCCCCGACGATCTCGGCATTCTCTGGGAGCATTACGTGTTGAACGAGATGCAGGGTCGTCTGCAGCAGCGCGTGCCGCGTTACTGGCGCAACAAGCAGGGGGCGGAGGTCGACTTCGTCGTTCCCCGTCGCGGCTCCGATGGGCCGATCGCGATCGAGTGCAAGTGGAAGGCGGCGTCCTTCGAACCCGCGTCCCTTGCCGCCTTTCGACGGATCTATCCGGCGGGGCCGACCTTCGTCGTCGCCACCGACGTCGAGACCCCCCACCGGCGTTCCTTCGACGGCCTCGAGGTCGAGTTCGTCTCCCTCGAGCAGCTGATCGACCGGGTCTCCGCCGGCACCGCGCGCCGCTCCGAGGGCTGAGGTGGCGCTTCAGCCCACCGCGACCTCGTAGGCCTCCGTAGAGGAGCTCGTAGAGGGCGCCGCCGATCGCCTCGGCGGCGTCTCCGGTTTCAGCTCGTAGCCGGGGGCGAGCAGGCCCTCCATCCCTTCGGTGACGACCTCGCGATGGTCCAGCGCCCGCTTGCCCACCGCGTACATCTCGACCCCGCCTAGCCGCGCGCCCGTGCCTTCCCGGGAGAGGATTCAGATTCGGTGCGGTTTGTCAGGTACCTTGTTGTGGTGGCCTCTCCTGAACTGATCCAGCGGGCCGGTGAAGCGTTGGCCGCAGCGGCGGGCGGATCTGCCAGGGTGATTCTGTTCGGTTCGCACGCCCGCGGGGAGGCCGCTGCCGACAGCGACGTCGACTTCCTCGTGATCGAGCCGAGACTGGAGGATCGCTTCGGCGAGGCGGTACGGCTGGGGAGGCTGATCGGAGAGCTCGGGGTGCCGGCGGACGTGATTGTGGTGAGCGAGGACCACGTGCGGGAGTGGGGAGAGATGCAGGGGACGATGCTCCACGACGCCCTTACTCAGGGACGAGTGCTTGCCGGCGCCGGCTCGTAGCAACGGGGACCTCGCGCAGCGGCTGATGCGCAAGGCGGCTGGCGACGAGGCGATACTGGCGCGGCTGATCGAGGACAAGGAGATCCCCGACGACGGACTCGGGTTCCACGCTCAACAGGCGGTCGAGAAGATGGTCAAGGCGGTACTCGCTTGGCGTGAGGTTCCCTACGAGCGCACCCACAACATCGCCTACCTCCTGAAGCTCTTGGAGGAAGCCGAGGTCCCGCTACCGCCCAATGCGGAGGATCTTCCGGAGCTGACGCCCTGGGCAGCCGAGTTCCGATACGACGATCTGCCTGAGGTTGGCCTCGACCGCCGACGGACCCTGTCTGCCGTCGAGGGGACCAGGACTTGGGCGGAAGCCGAGCTCGTGGATTCCTAGATCAGCAGCGGCGAGTGCCTAACCCACCGCCACCTCGTAGGCCTCCGCCGCCTCGAGGAAGGGCGCCAGAGTGACGTAGACCAGCGTCGGCACCAGCTCCGGCAGCGTCGCCGGGCCCTTCTTGTTGACGTGGTCGTAGAGGAGCTCGTAGAGGGCGCCGCCGATCGCCTCGGCGGCGATCGCCGGCGTCTCCGGTTTGAGGTCGTAGCCAGGGGCGAGCAGGCCCTCCATTCCTTCGGTGACGACCTCGCGCTGGTCGAGCGCTCGCTTCCCCGCCGCGTACATCTCCTTGCCGCCCATCCGCGCGTACTCGGGCTCTTCGGCGCCCCATCGGAACATCGCTTCCTGGGTGTCGTGGACGGCCTGCGGCCAGTCGGGCGCGCGGCGGAAGGCGGGCAGGGCGGCGGCGAGCATGTGGGCCGAGCCGCTGTCGAGAGCGGCGACGATCGCGTCCTCCTTGTTCTTGAAGTGTTCGTAGAAGGTGCGCTGCGAGGTCTGGGCGCGGTCGACCACCTCGGCGACGGTGGTGTCCGGGTATCCCTTCTCGGCGACCACCGCGGCCAGCGCCCGCAGGATCCGCTCGGGCGGGGTGGCGTGCTTCTGGCGCTCCTCGAACGGGAGGGCTTTGACAACGCGCCGGCGCCGCGCTTTCAACGGGCCGGGTGGCACCGGGTAGCAGAAGATCCAGTCCCAGAGCTGCGGGATCAGCTCCAGCAGCTCCTGCTCCTGACCGCGATAGAGGCGCTTGTGGATCACCTTCTGGACGCCGCCGACGATCGAACGCACCAGCTCCCGCGGCATCCCCTCGCGTTCGGGGACCTGCTCGAGCAGGTCCACGGCGACGTCGGTCGCCGACTCGAACATCCGGTCGACCAACTCGGCCCCGGCGGAGCCGGCGGCGTAGGCCTCGACGATGCACATCTTCGCCGCCGCCGGCTGCTCGACGATCGTCTCGATGAAGGTGGCGAACGCCTTCCGCGCCCGCTCCACTCCCGGCGCGCCGCCGTCCTCGCCGCGGAGCCGCTCCAGGGTCGGCTCGACCATCGCTTCCACCGTCGCCAGGAAGCAGGCCTGCTTGTCCTCGAAGTGGCGGTAGAAGGCACTGCGCGAGACCCCCGAGAGCTCGACCAGGTCGGCCACCGTCGTCGCCTCGTAGCCCTTCTCGGCGACAGTTGCCACCATCGCCCCGAACAGCCTCTCGCGCTGGTTGCGCTCGGCCTCCTTCCGCGGCGTCCCCCGCCCAGGGCGGAGCCTTTTTTCACGCAGCTCTGCGGAGTTCCCCCACGGCGTTCTGACCATGCTCGCTGACCATATCCCGGCAAACCCGGACAGCAGCGGGACGACCATGCGAAATCTCTCAACTGGTACGCGGAAGGAAAGAATCGCCCAGATTTCCCACTTTCGGGGAGGGTCGTTTTCGGCTTCAGAAAAGGCGAAGAGGTAGAGCGCCGCAACTTCTTCCAGAAAAATCCGCTGCCCCTCCTTGACAGTCTGGTCCGTACCTGTTCTTATTTCTCCAGCCCCACGGACATGTCCCCCGCGAGGGAGGCAGGGTGTCCTTGAAAGGGCGGGAGAGATCAAACAGCCGACGCTCGCGGCCAGGGAACTCCGCAAAGGCGGGGCTGGACGGGGAAGAGGCAAGGGACAAGGAGAGAGCTACGTGAGACGCCACGCGAAGGCATCGTCTTCCGGATCGAACACGCGCTTGGGCGCCATCATCCGTGGAGCCTTCGCGACCCGTGGCGCCTTCGGCCGTGGTGACGGGAGTGGTGCGCCCGCAGTCAAGCGCCGCTCCCTCGCCGCCGCCCTCGCCCTCACCGCGACTCTCGTCGTCGGGGTCGCCGTTGCCAACGCTGCGACGGCGCCCACGGTCACGATCGAATCCCCCTCGCTGATCAGCGCCAACGATGGCTCCTTCGCCTTTGCCGGCCACGTCAATCCCGGCGGCACCGAAGCCGAATACGAAACCGAATGGCACTTCGACTGCTCACCTTCCTGCGGCTCTCCCGCAGGCGGCACCATTGCCCCCGACGAATCCAACCACCTCGTCGAAGCCGAAGTCACCGGTCTCGCCCCCAAAACGACCTATACCGTCACCCTCCACGCCGGCAACGCCGGCGGCGAGACCACGGCTGAGAAGACCTTCAAAACCCCCGCCGGGCCGCCCACCGCTGAAACCGCCACCACCCTCACCAACCTCGACCGCTCGATCGGTCTGCGCGGCTTCGTCAACCCGCGTGACTCCCAGGCCACCGACTGCCACTTCGCCTACGGGACCGACGAAAACTACGGCCACAGTGCTCCCTGCCTCGGCCTCGACGAGGTCCAGACATTTTTCATCGGCTCCAACGTCACCACCGGTCAGTTCAAGCTCAGCTCCGAATCCCAGGCTACCCCTGACCTCCCCTTCACCGCCAGTGCCGCCGAAGTCCAGGACGCCCTCGAAGCCCTCGCCTCGATCGGCGCCGGCAATGTCTCGGTCATCTTGAAAGTCAACGTAAGCGGTGCCCGCACCTATCGAATCGCCTTCCAGGGTGCCCTCGCCGAACAGAACCTGTCCCAGATCGAACTCCTCCCCGGTACGACGCCGCTAAACGGCGGCAGCAATGCCTCCACCGCCACCCAGGGCGGCTCCGTGCTCGAAATTCTTGGCTCCGGCGGCTCTCCCGTCGAAGCCCGCGCCACCCTCTCCGTCGCCTCGCTCACCCCCGGCGCCACCTACCACTTCCAGCTCCTCACCACCACCGCCGGCGGCACCGCCCACAGCGCCGATGCCACCTTTGCCGCCATGGCCGACGCCGCCGAATCCTGCTCCAACGAAGTCATCCGCACCGAACAGCACTCCACCTCCCTCCCCGACTGCCGCGCCTACGAGCAGGTCAGCCCCGTCGACAAGGGTGGCAACGACGTCATGCCCTTCTCCCCTCGCACCCGCGCCTCCGTCGACGGCGAAGCGGTCCAGTTCGCCTCCCTCGGCGGCTTCGGCGACGTCCACGGTGCCGGCATCGCTTTCGAGTACCTCGCCCAGCGCGGCGGCGCCGGATGGAGCACCCACGCCATCACCCCGACCGCTGCCTCCAGTTCGGTCGATGTCCGCTCGGCTAACTCCGAGGCGCTCTATGCCGGTGAGCTCTCGCCCGACCTCAACCGGGGCGTCTTCGCCGCCCCCAAGGCGCTCGCCGGCACCCCGGGGTCCGTCTCCGGCGTCCCCAACCTCTACCTCCGCGACGACCTCGGCACCCCGGGCGACGGTACCTACCATCTTCTCACCACTTGCCCCTTTTGCGAAGAACACCACGAAGAGCTCCCACCTGCATCTTCGATCTCCGCGATACTTCAGAGGTTTGTTCCAGCTTTTTCCGGCGCCTCCCCTGACATGGAGCATGTCGCTTTCGAGTCGGTCCAGAGGCTCACTGGCGAACCGCGCGCACAATCGCCGTTCTGCGGTAGTGAAACCGTCTTCTTTCCCCTCGGCGGTTACTTTTGCGCTTCACGCCTCTACGAATACGACCACGGCACGCTCCGCCTCGCCGGCGTCCTCCCGGATGGCGAACCAGCCGACGCTTCCTTTGCGGGCACCAGTGCCGGAACTTACACCCCTCACGTCGTATCCGACGGATCCGATGGCCACACCCGCATCGAGTTCACGCAGCCGACCACCAATGAAGGCGCGACCTACGCCCAGTTCCAGGATGAAGAAGATCTCTTTGGGATGTTTTCGATCAACAGCGGTGTGCAGACAGGTAACCTCTTCCAGCGCATCGATGGCACCGAAACCATCCAGCTCAACGCCTCCGAGCGCACCAAAGGTGAACCGTCCGCCTTCGCCCCCGCCCAGTACCTCGATGCCTCTCCCGACGGCGAGCATGTTTTCTTTTCGACCGGCCAGGCGCTCACCGACGATGCCCAGCCCGGCCCCACGGCGATCTACGTCTACGACGCCTCCAAGCCCGCCTCTGCGCCCGATAACCTCACCCTTGTCAGTGCCCCCGGCGCCGCAGGGGAGGGGATGTTGGGTACTGGAGGCGATGGCCACTACGCCTACTACATGACTGGCGGTCGGATCGTCAACTGGCACGACGGCGTCACCCGAGACATAGCTCAGATACCACAGGTCCTCGCAAACGAGCTCAAGACCGACGGTGTGCAGTACGGGATCACGTTGCGCCAGTCGCGCGTCACCCCCGACGGCCGCCACCTGATCTTCACCAATGATCGCTCGCCCGTCCCCGGCGGTTACGATCACGGGCCCTGCAACGGCGGTTTCGGCTGCCGCGAGGTCTACGTCTACAGCGCCGACACCGGCCAGCTCGCCTGCGCCTCCTGCAACCCGAGCGGCGCCGAGGCGACCGGCGATGCAGAAGCAGTCAGTGAAAACTTCCACGGTGGCGCCGAAGGCACCAGCCACGAAAACCGTGTCGTCTCCGCCGACGGCCGCTACGTCTTCTTCAGCAGCCCCGAGGCGCTGGTCCCCCGCGACACCAACGGCAAATACGACGCCTACGAGTACGACAGTGTCACTGGAGAAGTCTCCCTGCTCTCCTCTGGCACCGACAAAAACGACTCCTACTTCGTCGAAGCCGGCGAAGACGGCCGCGACGTCTTCATCGACACCCGCGAGCCCCTCGTCGGCCACGACACCGACAGCGCCTACGACCTCTACGACGTTCGCCTAGGCGGCGGCTACTCCGAGCCCGTCCCCGTCCCCGCCTCCTGCCAGGGCGAGACCTGCCAGGGCGCCCAGTCCGCTCCCCCGCCCACCGCCGCGGTCGGCTCTGGCATCGAAGGCCCCGGCGACCCCAAGCAACCCCGCTGCCCCAAGGGCCGCCACCCCAGGAAGGTCAGGGGCAAGACCCGCTGCGTCAAGCCCCGCAAGCACCACCGAACCGCCAACACCAACCGGAGGGCCGGCCGATGAGCACCGCGACCAAGACGATGACTAAGCGGCTCGGCTTCCTCGCCGCTCTCACGGCGGTTGCAGTTCTGCTACTCGGTGCCGCCTCCGCTTCGGCCGCCGTCGGGCCCAAGTGGCGAATCGAGTCGGTCAGCAACACCACCGCCGCCCCGGGCGAAGAATTCGAATACATGGTCGAAACCCGAGACATCGGCGACCAGGACATGAACGGCAACGAAATCGTTCTCACTGCCGACCTGCCGGCCGGACTCACCGCTCAGAGCGCCATCTTTGACCCGGATGCCGACCCGCAGAAGAAGGCCTTATCGAATGCACCGCCGGCGATGGCGTTTCCCCCGGTTGCCGCGGCCAGTCACGTCAAGTGCATCAACTTTACCGCCCTGCCCTTCAAGACGCATTTCCAGCGCCTGCGCCTCGAGGTCAAGGCCGCATTGGCCGCCGCAGGCACCCTTACCGCCTCCTTCGCCGTCTCCGGCGGCGGCGACCCCCTCGGCGACGCCACCGTCGACCCGACCACAATCGCGCCCGAACCACCGCCCTTCGGCGTCGACGCCTTCGACAACCAGCTCTTCGATAGCAGTGGCGAACCCTCGACCACTGCCGGCGCCCACCCCGCCGAACTCCTCACGTCGCTCGATTGGAACACCCACGACGACCCCGCTCCCCAGAACGGCACCGCCACCCCCGTCGAGCCCGTCAAGGACGCCTTCGTCGAGCTGCCGCCCGGCCTCGTCGGCAACCCCGCCGTCCTTGACACCTGCACCACTGCCCAGCTGGCGGCCAGCAGAACGTTAACGGCTAAGACGCTCTGCCCAGCGACCTCTCAGGTTGGCGTCGTCGTTCTGCGCAATAACGGCCACTTTTTGAGCCCACCCATCGTCGGGCCCCTCCCCGTCTTCAACATGGAGGCCCCGGTCGGCGCCCCCGCCCGCTTCGGCGTCGCGATCGCCGGAACCACCGTCCTCCTCGATGCCTCCGTCCGCTCCGACGGCGACTACGGCATCACCACCGGCTCGGCCAATGTCTCCGAGGGCATCTCGCCGTCGCCGGCTCGACCTTTGACTTCTGGGGTGACCCGGCAGCGACCACTCACGACGAACAGCGTGCCTGCCCCGGAAAAGACCCGCCGACGCTCGGCGGTGAATTCTCCTGTGCGGGCGCCCCCGAACCGATCGCCTTCCTGCGCAACCCCACCGCCTGTGAAGGCCCGGTGACCAGTACCCTGCGCACCGACTCCTGGTTCCATCCGGGCGAGTTCGCCGAACAGACCTCAATCAGCCACCTCAACCCCGGCTACCCGCTCTCACCCGAGCCCTCGATCTTTCCCGCCGGCTACGCCGGCCCCACCGAATGGGGCGCAGAGGTGAGCTTCGAAGAATGCGCCAACGAGCCCTTCTCGCCGAGCCTTGCTGCCGGTCCCCCCTCCGGCGCCCAGGCCGGGGAGCCGACCAGCTTCTCCTTTGATCTCACCATGCCTCAGCAGGGCTTCGATGACCCCAGCGCGATCTCCGAAACCGACCTCCGCAAGGCGGTGGTCACCCTGCCTGCGAGGTGTGAGGGTCAACCCCTCCTCCGCCGACGGCCTCGGCGCCTGCTCTCCGTCCCAGGTTGCGATGAGCACTCCGGTCGGTCAGGCAGACGCCAACTTCGAAACCGAGAAAACGAACTGCCCCGAGCGCTCCAAGCTCGGCAGCCTCTCGATCAAGACCCCGCTGCTCGACCACGAAATCCCCGGCTCGGTCTACCTCGCCCAGCAGGGCCAGAACCCCTTTGGCTCCCTTCTCGCTCTTTACCTCGTCGCCAACGACCCGATCTCCGGCGTCAACGTCGTCCTGCCCGGCAGGATCGACACCGACCCCGCCACCGGCCAGATCACCACCACCTTTGACGACAACCCCCAGCTGCCCTTCGAAGCGCTCCACCTCGAGCTGAAGAGCGGCCCTCGGGCCCCGATCACCGCCCCCTCCACCTGCGCCACCTACACCACCCACTCCACCTTCACCGGCTGGAGCGGAAAGGTCGTCCAGGGCGAATCCTCGTTCTCGATCAACCAGAACTGCGGCGGGGGCTTCAACCCCAAGCTCTCTGCCGGAACCCAGAATCCGCTGGCCGGCACCACCAGCCCCTTCTCCCTGCGCCTTACTCGCGAAGACGGCACCGAGGAACTGGGCGGCCTCAGCCTCACCCTTCCCCCGGGCCTCTCCGGCTACCTCAAGGGCATCCCCTACTGCCCCGACGCCGCCCTGACCGCGGTCTCCGGCGCCCTCGGTACCGGGGTGGGCCAGGAAGCCAGCCCCAGCTGCCCGGCTGCAAGCCAGGTCGGCACCGTCACCGTCGGCGCCGGAGCGGGCGTCAACCCCTTCTACACCTCCTCCGGCCGCGCCTACCTGGCCGGCCCCTACAAGGGCGCCCCGCTGAGCCTGGCCGTGGTAGCCCCCGCCGTCGCCGGCCCCTTCGACCTCGGCTCGGTCGTGGTCCGAAACGCCCTGCGCATCGATCCGGTGAGCGCCCAGATCATCGCCGTCTCCGACCCGCTGCCGCAGATCCTGCACGGCATCCCGCTCGATCTGCGCGACGTCCGGGTCAACCTCAACCGTCCCGACTTCACCCTCAACCCGACCAGCTGCGAACCGATGCAGATCGGCTCCAGCATCGCCTCCACCACGGGCGCCACCGCGAACCCCAGCTCGCACTTCCAAGTGGCGGGCTGCGACCGCCTCGGCTTCAAGCCGAAGCTCTCCCTGAAGCTCTCCGGGGCGACGCACCGCGCTGCGCACCCAGCTCTGCGTGCGGTCCTGACCATGCCTCGGAAAGGAACCAGCGCCAACATCTCCGGCGCCAGTGTCCTGCTGCCGACGACCGAGCTGCTCGAAGAATGCGCATATCCGCACGATCTGCACTCGGGTCCAGTACACGGCCGAAGGTGGCGGCGGCGCCGGCTGTCCGAAGGGCTCGGTCTACGGCTACGCCAGGGCCTGGACGCCGCTGCTCGACCAGCCCCTGGAGGGGCCGGTCTACCTGCGCGCCAATGGCGGCGAACGGGAACTGCCGGACCTCGTCGCCTCGCTCGGCGGCCAGATCCACATCGACCTGGTCGGCTACGTCGACGGGGTCCATGGCCGCATCCGCAATCGCTTCCTGACCGCACCCGATGCTCCGGTCAGCAAGTTCGAATTGAGGATGGAGGGCGGTAAGAAAGGTCTGCTGGCCAACGAGACCGACATCTGCAAGGCGAAGCCGCGCGCCCTGGTCTCCTTCGGCGCCCACAACGGCAAGACCCTTCGCCTCGCGGCGCCGGTCAAGGGCGACTGCGGCGGCGAGAAGCGCAAGCGCGTGCAGCGGTAGGCACGGCAGTCGGCGGGGATAGCGCGGTCCGAAATCACCCGGTCAGCTGTGGTGTAGACTGATTATCTACATGGCAGCCGCCGACACGACCACGATCAGGGTTGCGATCCAAACTCGGGACCGGCTAAGGGCGCTCGCAGCTCGGCGCGGCGAGCCCGCCGGCGACGTCGTCGCGAAGCTCGTCAGCGCCGCCGACGAGGAGGCGCTGCTGGATGAGGTCGGGGCCGGCTTCGAAAGGCTTGCCGCCGACCCGGAGGCGCTCGCCGCCTACCGTGCCGAGAGTCGCGACCTCGAGTCGGGGGTTCGAGCCCCCGAGCCCCGCGTGGTAGGCGCTCGCCCCCAGCAGGGCGAGGTCTATTGGGCTGATCCCGATCCGACGCGGGGGACCGAGCAGGCCAAGGCTCGACCCTTCGCGATCGTATCCGTCGATCAGCTCAACCAGGCGAGCCTGGGGCTCTCACTGGCCGTGCCGTTCACCCGTACCGACTTCGGCAGCGCATTGCACTTGGCGGTCCCGGCCGCGGAGGGCGGGCTGCGAGAGGACGGCTTCGCGATGCCCGAGCAGCTGCGCGCGATCTCCCACGAGCGCCTCGCTCGGCGCCTCGGCGCTCTCCGTCCGAAGACTCTGGAGGAGCTGCTGATGCGCTGCCGCGTCCTTTTGCGCTGAGGATCGCACCCAACCGTCCGCGAGGGACGGGGGCGTACCAAAAGCCGCAGCTCGCTCGCATAGACTCCTCTTCCAATGGGAGGGAATTCGGGTCGGTGATGTACCGGCGGCACCTGATGGGCCTGGTTGTCGTGGTGGGCTGCCTCGTGCTGGGAGTCCTCGGGCTCGGCGTCGAGGAGAAGCTGGAGCCGGTCTCGCTGCGGGTCGACGGGACGGCCACGGCCGAAGCCGAAGCGCTCTCGCGCGAAGCACTTCGGCGACTCGGCGCCGTTCGCCGTCCTCCTGCGCGGCCCGGCGCCGGCGATCGACCGCCAGGGGCCGGGGCTGGTGCGGGCGCTGCGCCGCGACCCGGCAGCGTCGGTCGTCTCCCCCTGGGACCGCGGTCGCTGACGGCGCTGCGGCCCGGCCCGCGCAGGGCGCTCATCCTCGTCGACTTCCACCTGCCGCCGACGTGGCGATGCGCGAGACCGTGCCGGCGCTCGAAGAGATGCTTGAGGCCGCGCATCCGCCCGCCCGTGGACGCGATGCAGTCGGGCTACGCCACCGTCTCCCGCGCCCTGCAGCACGAATCGCTGGGCGCCACCGAGCGCGCCGAGCTGATCGCCGCGCCGCTCCTCCTCATCGTCCTCCTGCTCGTCTTCCGCTCGCTGATCGCGGCGGCGATCCCGCTCGCCCTCGGCGCGCTCACCGTCCTCGCCGGCCGCGGCGTCCTCGTCCTGCTCGGCTCGGTGATGACGATCGACGCCCTCTCCCTCGTCGTCTGCACGATGATGGGCCTGGCCCTGGGGGTCGACTACTCGCTCCTCATCGTCTCCCGCTTCCGCGAGGAGTTGGCGCGGGGGCGGCGCCGGGAGAGGCGGCCGCTGGCGACCCGCGCCACCGCCGGCCGCACGACGCTGTTCGCCGGCGCCACCCTTTCTTCTCGATCCTCTCCTCCGCCTTCTTGCAGCCCGGCTCGCTGCTGCTCTCGCTGGCGACGGCCACGCGTCGTCGTCACCGCGATCAGCGTCGCTCATCTCGATCTCGCCTGCCGCCGCCGCTGGCGCTGCTTGGGGCGCGGATCAACGCGGGCGCGATCGGCCGCCGCCGGGGAGCGCGGCGCCCGCGGTCGCCGCCGCGCCGACGCCGCCCTGCGCCGCCCGGCGCTGGCGGCGGTGCTGATCGCCGTGCCGCTGGCGCTGCTCGCCATCCCCGCGCTCGCCTTCAACACCGGCGCCCCGGGGATCGAGGAGCTGCCGGCCTCAAGCGAGGCCCGCCAGGACTCCGAAGCGATCGATCGCGCGGTCGGCCCGGGCTGGGAGGCGCCCTTCGTTCTCGTCGCCGCCAGCCGCGAGGGACCGATCACCACCCCGCCGCACTCGCCCTGCTGGCCCGCGGCAGCGCCGCATCGCCGCCAGCCGGGGGTGCAGGCGGTGATCGGCCCGGCGCCGATCGCCCGCCGGCGCGCGCCGCTGCGGGCGCTCGGGGAGCAGCTGCTCGACCGACGACGGGACGGCGCCGGCGAGCTGGCCCGGCTCGGGCCGGGCCTGCGCCGCGCCGCCGGCGCGGTGGAAGGCTGCGCGCGGGCCTCGCCGGCGGCCGCAGGGCAGCGGCCTGCTCGGCGAGGGCTCCGAACGCGCCGGCGCCGGCGCCGGGCGCTCGCCGCCGGCCTCGAGCGCGCCGCGGCGGGGGGGACGGCGCGACTGCCGGCGCTCGGCCGCCTCGCCGACGGCACCAGCGGCTCGCCGCGGGACAGCGCAGAGCCGCGGTCGGCGCCCTCTCCCTGACACTCGGCCTCCGCGCGCTGCTGCCCAGCCTCCGCAGCAAGGCCCTGGCGCGGGCGCGGCGCCTCGCCCGCGGACTCGAACGGCGGCGCGCGAGGACCCCTCCCTGCGGGCCATCGCCCAGCCAGCCGGGTCCTGGCCCGCTCCTCGCCGCCAGCGCGACGAGGTGAAGCGGCTGCGCGGATCGCCAGAGTCAACGGCGCCCTCGAGCGCCTCGTCCCCGGGGGCAGCGGCTGGAAGACGGCACCGGCCCGCTCGCCGGAGCGGCCCCGGGCTGAGCGGCGGCCTCGAGCAGCTCAGCGACGGCGCCGACCGCCTCGCCGACGGTCTCGGCGACCTGAGCGGCGGCGCCGGCGCGCTCGAACAGGGCCTGGCGGAGGGCTTCCACCGCTCCTACCCGCTGCAGAGCGGCCTGCGGCGGGCCGGCGTGCGGGTCTACGCCGCGGCGCCGCTGCGCGCGGCGGAGGCGCCGCTTCCGCCGCGACTCTCCCCACCTCTTCGACTCCGGCTACTTCGTCCTCTCCGCCCTCGACGGCGCGCCGCCGGCGCGCCGCGCCCTCGCCGGCGAGGCGATCACGTCGAGCGGCGGCGGCCAGGCCGCCCGCCTGCTGGTCGTCTCCGACCAGCCCTTCAACACCGCGGGCTCGCGGCGACCGGCGCCCGCCTCCACACCGAAGCCGAGCGCCTCGGGCGGCGACCGGGTGCGGGCGGGGGTCACCGGCGGCGCCGCGACCCTCAACGACTACGGCGCCGCGACCAAGGCGCGGCTGCCGCTGGTGATCGGCGCGATCATCCTCATCACCCTGCTGCCCTGATCGCGTCCTGCGCGCGCCGCTGCTGGCGCCGCTCACCGTCGTCCTCAACCTCGCCTCGGTCGCCGCGGCGATCGGCGTCGTCCCCCTGATCTGCAAGGTGCCGGCCGGTTACCCGCTCGGCGGCCACCCCTACATCGACACGGTCGGCGCTGCCGGCATCTTCGGCGTCACCTTCGGCCTCTCGATCGACTACGCCGTCTTCCTCTTCGCCCGCATGCGGGAGCGCTACGACGCGACGGCGACAACGCGGCAGCGATCGAGCTTCGGCCTGCGAGAAGACCGCCGGCGTGATCACCGGCGCGGCGGCGATCATGGGGGCCGTCTTCATCTCCTTCGCCGCCGCGCCGATCGCAACCGTCAGCCAGATGGGCGTCGGGCTGACCGTGGCGATCCTGATCGACGCGACCGTGTGCGGATCGTCCTGCTGCCGGCGCTGATGTTGCTGATCGGCGACCGGGTCTGGCACGTGCCCGCCGCACTTGACCGCGTCCTGCCGCGACATATGGTTCCTCGACGGGAGGGATGAGCTGAAGATGAACGGGACAAGATGGACATGGGCCGCCGAGGTACCTCGGGCCTGCTGGCGACGGCCTCGCGCTGGTGCTGGGCGGGGCGGCCGCGGGCGCTGCCGAAGCCCCGACGCGGGAGGAATACGTTGCCCAGCTGGAGGCGATCTGCAAGCCCGACGTGCTGGCGACCCAGCGGGCGATGAAGGGCGCCCGCAGCGACGTGCAGCATGAACGCTTGCGGGTAGCGGCGGCCAAGTTCGCCCGCGGCGGCCGCGATCTTCGGCGGGACGGTGAAGGAGATCGCCGCGATCCCACGGCCGAGCGCCGACCGCCAACGCCTGGCGAAGTGGTTCGGCTACCTGAGGCAGCAGGAGCGCTATCTGGAAAAGATCACCGCGAAGCTGCGAGCGGATGAGCCGATCCAGGCCCAGCGTTTGACCGCCCGCTTCATCCACAACGGCAACCTCGCCAACAACGTCGTGCTCGCGTTCGGCTTCGAATACTGCAGCTTCAAGTTCTCGCGCTACGGATGAGGCGGCGGCGCGGCGGCCTGCGCGGTGCGGCGGCGTTGCTGGTGTCGCTCCTCCTGACGGCGCTGGCGGCAGCGGTGCCGGCCGGCGGCGAGCGCAGCCAGCGGGGGGGCCTGATCATCTCGCTGCAGGGGGGGATCTCGCCCCTGCAGCTTTCGCGGCGCCAGCCGACCCCGATTCACCTGCGTCTCGCCGGCGGCCTGCAGAGCGTCGACGGCAGCCTACTTCCGCGGGTCAACCGGGTCGAAATTGGCTTTCCCACCAAGGGCCTCGTCTCCACCTTCGGCCTCCCCACCTGCAGCGCTCGGCAGCTGCGCAATGCCACCAGTGAGCGAGCCGTTGCCGTTTGCCGCCCTGCCCTGATCGGCGAGGGATCGGTCGAAGCCGACGTCGTCCTTCCCGACCAGGGGTCGTTTCGGATCAATGCAAAGCTGCTCGTCTTCAACGGTCCCCGCAAGGGTGGTCACCGGCTTCTGCTCCTGCACGGTTACGCTCGATCGCCGCCGACGGCGGTGGTGATGCCGTTCTCGCTGGTGCGGGGCCACGGCCGCTTCGGGATCAAGATCGGCGCCGACCTCCCCGCGGCCTTGGGACCTTGGCCCCATCTGGCGCGGTTCCAGATGGACCTCGGGCGCGACTACGAGTTCCGTGGGCGCAAGCGCAGCTTCCTCAGGGCAACCTGCCCGATCCCGCCCCGGTTCACCTCCGGGTTCTTTTCGCTGGCACAGGTCACCTACACCCTGGCGGACGGGCGCCAGGTCAACAGGGCGATTACCCGAAGCTGCCGCGCCCCGCTGGTTCTCCCGCGCAGTTGAGCGTCTCATTGGTCTGTTAGCGTCCCTAATTCCTCCTGACCTGGAAGGGGCGCCGGTGCAGGCCGAAGTCTGGAAGCGGGATTGCGGTGAGGACGGCGGTGGCATCTCTCCGGCGCTGCGGGATCTGGTCGTGCGAATCGCCGCATCGTGCCGGCCGACCGAGGAGTGGCAGGCTCGGGTGGGGGCCGGGTTGGATGCCGCGGTCGACTATGTCGTCGAAGACCCCGGCAGGGCGCGCGCGCTGCTCTCCATCTCGGAATCAAGCCAGTTTGGGGAGCCGTTCTGGAGCTTCGTCGAGAGCATGACGGGAATGCTGGAAGAGGCAGTCCCGCTGCCGGCCCGGCCGGACTCGCACCTGCCGGCGGCCGCGATCGCCGGCGTCGGCCTGCTCGTCGAGGCCCATGTTAGGACCGAACGCTGCGACCGCCTTCCGGTCCTGCGTCCGGAGCTGCACCTCCTCATCCTGCTGCCGTTCCTCGATTTCGCTGAAGCGAAGGGCTGGGTCTATGCCTATCGCAGGGCCAGAACTCCTTGACAATCTGGTCCGTCTTTGTTCTTATTGAGGGCGATCCCGTTTTCGACCCTTTTACTCCTGGGCCGTAAACGGTCCTGGTGCTGCAAGCCGTCGACCCCTGTCCCAGGGGGTGGCATGGCCGAGACGCAAACGCGTAGGTTCGGGGGAAGCTCCCTGCTCCTCCGAACTGTTTGCGTCAAGCGCCAGTGGGAGTATCGCGCCCTCTGGCCATCGCGGCGGCGATCAGCCGGACGGCTGGGCCGAGCTCGGTCTTCAGAGCGGCGCTGATCGGTTGTGCAAACGGCTCTCGGGCACCCGGTTGACTGATGTAGAAGGCGGCGACGCCGGCGAGGATGGCTTGGTGGCGACTGCGCCCGGGCAGTCCGGCGATCGCGGCGCGCGCGTCGGCGGCGATCGCGGCGATGCGTTCGGCTGCGTCGCCTGGATCGGCGTAGTAGCCGGTGTAGTTGTGTGCTCCCACGGCGCTGTCCTCGTCTCTGTCGACGAGGTTGTCGAGAAGAACGGTGAGGGCGCCCACCGACGGGTTGTAGGCGTGGTCGATCGATTCCGCCTGCCGGCGTTCGACTCCGGGGCGGGCAACGGTCGCGATCAGAGCGTGGGCGGCGACCGAGGAGCTGGCGCCGGCGGCGAGCTCCCACCAGCGGTAGCCGCCCTGCGAGGGGAGCCTCCGGGCCCACGCCTCGAGCTCGCCCGCGTCGCCCTCGCGTTCGGCGGCGTGGGTTCGCAACTGCCCCTCGCCGCTGCGTCCGACGGCCTGCTCGATCAGATCGCCGCAGGCCGGCCCGCTCGGCAGCGCCGCGACCGCCCGGCGCCAGCTGTCCTGTAGCTGCCCCAGGTACCCACCGTCGCCACAGTCCTCGGCGGCGGCCCCGGCCTCTTCGAGGCTGTCGAGGAAGTCGACCGCCACCTGCAGCGGCACGATCGCCGCCAGCGCCGCTCGTCGCCTCGACCGCGGCGCCAGCGTCGCGAAGACGGCCACCGCCTCGACGTTGCTCGCCTTCTCCTCCAGCGCTGCCACCGCAATTCCGCGTACTTCCGGATCGGAGATCGTCTCCGCCTGCCGACGCCAGTGCCGTAGCTCTTGCCCCACAGGAGGAAGGACCGTGGCTCGGTAGGCGACCAACGCGCTCGAGGCTGCCACGATCTCTTTCGCTGCCTGCACGCCCGAAGCCTATGGCGCGGCGCCTCGTCGTCCGCCCCGGCGTCACCGGCTTCGCCCAGACCCGGATCACCCTTGAGGAGAACTGGGCCGGACGAGGTTCGGCAATCGACCAACCGACATTGACCACACCATGGTGGGGCGAAAGTCGGAAGCGGTGGTTCGGTGGGCGGAGTTTGGCGCGGACCGGTTGGACCCTCCCCAGCGCTCTCGGACCTCCACGCTCCCTGCGAGACTGCCGCAGCATGTGCGGGATCTGCGGAATCGTCAGCCCCGACGGGGGTCCTGACCTCGAGGCGGTGGGGCGGATGAGCGGGCGGCTCGTTCATCGAGGGCCCGATGACGAGGGGTTGTTTCATCAGGGTCCGGTGGCGTTGGCGGCACGGCGGCTCTCGATCATCGACCTCGCCGGCGGCCACCAGCCGATTGCCAGTGAGGACGGGTCGGCGGTCGTCGTCCAGAACGGGGAGATCTACAACTACCGCGAGCTGAAGCGGGAGTTGGAGGGGCGCGGCCACCGCTTCGCCACCGGTAGCGACACCGAGGTCCTGGTCCACGGCTACGAGCAGTGGGGGGAGGGGTTCGTCGAGCGGCTGCGGGGGATGTTCGCCGTCGCCCTCTGGGACAAGCGCCGCCGCCGGCTGCTGCTGGCTCGCGACCGCTTCGGGATCAAGCCGCTCTACTACCGTCACGTCGGCGGTGAGCTCTCCTTCGCCTCCGAGCTGAAGGCGATGCTCGAGCAGCCTGGCTTCTCGCGGGAGATCGACCCGAAGGCGGTCTCCGCCTACCTTGCCTTCAACTCGATCCCGGCGCCGCTGACGATCTTCGCCGAGGCGCGCAAGCTGCCCCCGGGCCACCTTCTCACCTGGGAGGGAGGAGAGGTGGCCCTTCACCGCTACGCACGCGTCGGGGCGGTCGCCGAAGGCGAGCGTGGGGGCTCGGAGGAGGAGCTCGCGGCGGCGCTGCGCGAGGTCCTCGACGACAGCGTCCGCGCCCACCTCGTGGCCGACGTCCCGGTCGGCGTCCTCCTCTCCGGCGGCGTCGACTCCGGTGCTCTCGCCGCGCTCGTCGCCGAGCACTCCGACGAGCCGGTGCGGACCTTCTCGATCGGCTTCGAAGAGGCCGGCTTCGACGAGCTCTCCCGCGCCCGCCTCGTCGCCGAGCGCTACCGCACCGACCACCACGAGCTGGTCCTCCGCCCCGACGCGGTCGAGCTGCTGCCGCGGCTGGTCGAGGCCTTCGACGAGCCCTTCGGCGACTCCTCGGCGCTGCCCACCTACCTCGTCTCCCAGCTCGCCGCCGAGCACGTCAAGACGGCGATGTCTGGCGAGGGCGGCGATGAGCTGTTCGGCGGCTACTACACCTACGTCGCCGACCTCCTCGCCCGTCGCGTCGGCCGTCTCGCGCCGCTCGCCCGGCCGCTGGCCGAGGCGCTGCCGAGCCGCCACGATCGCGTCGGCTTCGACTACAAAGCCAAGCGCTTCGCCCGCGCCGCGCCGCTGCCGCCGCTGGAGCGTCACCATGGCTGGAAGGAGATCTTCGACCCGGGTGCGCGGGCCGAGCTGGCCGGCACCAAAGCCTCGTCCTGGGACCCGCTCGACCTCTACCGCGAGCGCTACGCCGAGACCGCCGGCGCCGAGCCGCTGGCGCGGATGCAGGACGTCGACCTCGGCATCTACCTCGTCGACGACCTGCTGGTGAAGACCGACCGCGCGAGCATGGCTCACTCGCTGGAGACGCGGGTCCCGTTTCTCGACCAGCGCGTCGCCGAGTTTGCCTTCTCGCTGCCGCGGCGGATGAAAGTGCGGGGCTTCTCGAAGAAGCGCCTGCTGCGCAAGGCGCTCGAGCCGCTGCTGCCGAAGGAGATCGTCCACGGCCGCAAGCAGGGCTTCTCGATCCCGATCGCCGCCTGGTTGCGCGGGCCGCTGGAGCCCTTCGCCCGCGAGGTTCTCTCGCCGGGCGCGGTCGGCCGCCAGGGCCTGCTCGACCCCGCCGCCGTTACTCCCATCCTCGACCGCCACGTCTCCGGGCAGGAGGACCTCAGCCGCCAGATCTGGGGCCTGATGGCGCTTACCCTCTGGTTCGACCGCTATGCCAACTGACGCCGACGCCCTCTTCGCCTTCCTCGTCGCCGGCGTCCTCGCCCTGGCGCTGGTGCCGCTGACCAAGTGGCTGGCGGTGCGGGTCGGGGCGATCGACTACCCGAGCGAGCGCAAGCTCCACCTCGCCCCGACGCCGAAGCTCGGCGGCCTCGGGATCCTCGGCGGCGTCCTCGTCGCCGGGCTCGTCTGGCTGCCGAGCGACGGGGAAAGCCACGCGATCCTGATCGGCGCCGTCGCGATCGCCCTGGTTGGCGTCCTCGACGACATCTTCGACCTCCCGGCCGCGGTGAAGCTGCTGGGACAGACCGCCGCGGTCGTCATCCCCGTCGCCGCCGGGGTCACCGTCGACAACTTCACCTTCCCCTTCTTCGGCCGCCTCACCCCGGGGACCGTCGACCTCCTCACCCTGCCTGGGGGAGGCGTCATCCACCTCGGCGACGTCGCCACCGTGGTCGCGATCGTTGCCGTGATCAACGTGATCAACCTGATCGACGGCGTCGACGGCCTCGCTGCCGGGGTCGCCGTGATCTCCGGCATCACCTTGGCGACGATCGCGCTCTCGCTCGACCGCACCGCCGCCGGCGTCCTCGCCGCCCTGACCGCCGGCGCCGCGCTCGGCTACCTGCGGTGGGGCTTCCCGCCCGCCAGCACCTTCATGGGGGACACCGGCTCCAACCTGCTCGGCTACCTGCTCGGGGCGGTGGCGGTGCAGGGAGCGCTGAAGACGAACGCGGTGATCGCCCTCTTCCTGCCGCTGATCATCCTCGCGGTGCCGATCCTCGACACCGGCTTCGTCGTCGCCAAGCGGCTCAAATACGGGAAACCGATCTACAAAGCCGATCGCTGGCACTTCCACCACAGGATGGCCGACATCGGCTTCTCCCAGCGCCGCACCCTGCTCTACCTCTACGGCTGGACCGCGGTGATGGCGCTGCTGGCCCTGGCGCTGCGCTTCGTCCCCTACAGCGACGACCATGGCAACTTCGATCCGCTCTGGACCGCGGTGATCGCCTTCTTCGGCGTCCTCGCCCTCGCCGCCAGCGTCTACCTCGTCGAGGTCCTCGAGATCCTCAAGCTGCGCCAAACCCGCCTTCGCCAGCTGGTGACCCTCCGTCGGAGCACCGGCGGCCCCGAACCCGAGCTCGGCGAGGTGAACGCCGCGGTCGAGCAGGAGCTGGAGACCGGCTCCTTCCCGGCCGTGGATCCAGAGACCGGCGAGTTCGAGGCGATCAAGTAGTGGGCTGGTGGTGGGGCGGGGTCGCAACGCATTGCCGTTCCTCTGATCGTCCGGAACCGGGCTCAGGATTGGGGCTGTGATCCGTGAGCTGTTCCCCCCTGATACTGCCTTGGCGTTTAGTGCTATGCGCGCTCTGAGGAGAGAGCTTGTCGATGAGAAGGCGTTCGTTCGCGTGATCGACGACGTGCAACGGGCGGAGGGCTACCGACTCGTGGGCGCGTTCGAGGAGGGAGAGCCCCAGGCAGTCGCAATCGCGGGCTTCCGCACTGGTCACAACCTTGCCTGGGGTCACTACCTCTACGTCGATGATCTTTCGACGTTGCCGGAAGCAAGGCGTCGCGGGCACGGAAAGGCACTTCTCAGCTGGTTGCTGGGAGAGTCGAAGCGGTTGAGTTGCGATCAGCTTCATCTCGACTCCGGCGTCGGCCTCGATCGTGCCGACGCCCACCGTCTCTACTTGAATGCCGGGCTTGTCATCGCTTGCCACCATTTCGCTCGCTCAATCGAGGGCCATCGGCTGAGTGCTGGCGCCTTCCTGACGGAGATCGGGATGGACGAGTTCGTCGAGCAGCTTCCCGGACACTGAATGCCATCGAAAGGAGCAGGCGGCGCTCGAAGGACAGTCGCGGTAGTGGCAACCCTCACGAACTGGCTCCACAAAGCCATTCCCGGGCCTGGTTGGGTATAGTCGCCCCTGCGCCCACTCTGCCCCGAGTTGGGCGTATTTCCTTCTTTTCTTGGCTTTTCTCTGACTTTATGTCTCCTCCCAAGTACGTCGATCTACTCGCGCTGCTCGTTGCACTCGCCGTTTTCCTGCTCGGCGACTTGCCCCTGCTCGGCTACGCCGTGGCGGCAGCCGTCTGGCTCCTGCAGAGGGGCATCCAGATGCTCGCGCAGCGCCGGATGAAGCAGGAGTTGGCCGCCGGCAACCGGCAGAAGGCGATGGGGTTCGTCGCCGGCAGCACCCTTGGCCGCGTCTGGCTGATGGCCACCGCCGTCCTCCTCGTCGGCATCGCCGAACGGGAGTCCGGCCTCGCCGCCGCGATCCTCCTGCTCGCCCTCTTCACGATCTCCTTCGCCGCCCAGGGCGTCGCGCACCTCTTCGACGACCAGCCCGAGGGACAGGGGGCTTAGCCGTGGAGTCGGCTTCGATCCAGGCGCCGGGCGGCGCCGCCTCAGAGCGGCGACCCCGAGAAGAGGGGCCTCAGCACCAAAGCCAAGGTCCTGATCGGGTTCGGCGGCTATCTTCGCCGTCTCGATCCTGCTGCTGCTGATCTTCGGCAACGACGGCAAGAACGAAGCCTTCAAGCCGCAGAACGAGTTCAAACTCGAACCGTGGGTCTCGATCGCACTCGGCGGCCTCGACCTCAGCATCAACAAGGCGGTCCTCTACCTGGTCCTCGCCAGCGCCCTGACGATCTTCACGATGACCTGGATCGCGCGGCGGATGGTGCAGAAGCCGAACCGGGTCCAGACCGCGGTCGAGGTCGCCTACGACCTGACCAAGAACACGATCACCGGCGGCAGCCTCCACGGCGAGCTGGCGCGCAAGTGGTTCCCCTTCATCGGCGCCCTCTTCTTCTGGATCTGGTTCTCGAACATGCTCGGCTTTCTGCCGCTGCCGACCAACACCGAGCACACCTTCTCGGTCGGCGGCCTCGAGATCCCCTCCTTCGCGATCTACGCCGCGACCGCCAACATCGCGATCCCGCTCGTCCTCACCCTCGTCGTCTGGCTCAGCTACCACGTCGAGGGCATCCGCGCGAAGGGCGTCGGCCCCTACTTCAAGAGCTGGCTGCCCCCGGGCCTGGAGGACATGCACCCGGTCGGCAAGGCCGCGATCTTCGTGATCGAGGTGATCTCGCACTTCGTGCGGCTGATCTCGCCTCTCCGTCCGTCTTTTCGCCAACATCCTCGCCGGCCACCTGCTGCTGCTCTTCATGGGCGGCGGGCTGGCGGTGCTGCTGGGGATCGCCGCCCTCGGGGCGCTGACCTTCCCGCTCGCCTTCGCCTTCTTCATCTTCGAGGTCGGGCTGGTGGCGACCCTGCAGGCATTCATCTTCTCGACGCTTAGCGCTATCTACATCGGCGGAGCGACCTCCGCCTCTCACTAGAAAAGGAGTCAACTCTCAGATGGATCTCACCTTGTTGCCCATCGCTGAGGTCAGCCGACGAAGCCGTGGAAAGCGCCGGCAAAGCGATCGCCCTCGGCGTCGGTGCCGGGCTAGGCTCGATCGGCGCCGGTATCGGCGTGGGCTTCATCTTCGGTAAGGAGATCGAGTCGGTCGCCCGCCAGCCGGAGATGAAAAGCGAGCTGGAAAGCATCCGCTGGCTCGGCTTCGCGCTGACCGAGGCGGTCGCCTTCTACACCTTCATCTTCGGTCTGATCGCCTTCTTCCTCGCCTAGGTCGATGGAGCTGCTCGGCTACATAGTCCCGCTCGCCGCCGAGGCGGCGGAACACGGCGAGGAAAGCGGCGGCAGCTTCCTGGTCAGCCCCGGCCTGGGCCTGATGATCTGGACGCTGGTCCTGTTCCTGGTCACGATGTGGGTGTTGAGCAAGGTCGCCTTCCCGAAAATTCAGGAAGCGCTCGACAAACGCGCCGAAGACGATCGCCGAGTCGATCGACGCCGCCGAACGGCAGCGCAAGGAATCGGACGAGCTGCTGTCCGAGTACCGCGCCCGCCTCGCCGAGGCCCGGGAGCAGGCCGACGACATCATGGCCCGCGCCCGCAAATCCGCCGAGACCGCCGAAGCCGAGGCGCGGCGGCCGGCAAGGAGAAACGCGAGGAGCTGGTCGAGGCCGCCAAGCGCGACATCGAGGCGGAGACGCGTCGCTCGCTCGACCAGATCCGCCAGGAGGTCGCCGACCTGACGGTGCTCGCCACCGAGCGGGTCACCCGCAAATCGCTCAACGCCGAGGACCAGAAACGCCTCGTCGAGGAGGCGCTCAGCGAGGTCGACTTCTCGACGCTCTCGGGGTCGGAGAAGAACTAGGCCATGGCCGACGCAGCTCGCGTATACGCGGAGGCCCTCTTCGAGGTGGGCCGCGACAAAGGCAAGCTGGACGCGCTGCAGCAGCAGCTCGCGCCAGTTCGCCGACGCCGTCGACGGCGATCGCGAGCTGCAGGTCTTCTTCTTCAGCCCCTACCTCTCCTCGGAGGAGAAGCAGGAGGGGACTCGAAGCGCGCCATCACGGGCGCCGAGCCCGAGCTGATCAACTTCCTCGAGTTGCTCGTCGACAAGCACCGGATGACGGAGATCTTCCGCATCCGCCGCGAGTTCGAGGAGCTTTGGAAGCAGGAGAACCGCCGTATCGACGTCACCGTGACCAGCGCCGTCGAGCTGGACCCGGCGGTCGTCGAGAAAATCGGCCAGGAGGTCGAACGCCAGACCGGGGAGGAGGTCGACCTCTCAAGCGCGGTCGACGACGAGATCCTCGGCGGCATCGTCCTGCAGGTCGGCAACATGGTCCTGGACGCGAGCATCCGCAGTCGCCTGGAGAAACTTCGAAAGAGCGTCGCCACCGCGGCGTAAGGAGGCAGAGAGCACCCGATGGAGATCAAGCCCGACGAGATCGCAAGCATCCTGCGAGAGCGGATCGAGGGACTGGAGACCGGTTCCGCCGACCTCACCGAGGTCGGCACCGTCCTGTCCGTCGCCGACGGCATCGCCCGCATCCACGGGCTCGACAACTGCATGGCGCTTGGAGATGCTCGAGCTGCCGCACGGGGTCACCGGCCTGGCGCTGAACCTCGAGGCCGACAACGTCGGCGCCGTGCTGTTCGGCGACTGGGACAAGATCGTCGAGGGCGACACGGTCAAACGGACCGGCAAGCTGCTCGAGATCCCGGTCGGCGAGGCGCTGCTCGGCCGCATGGTCGACCCGCTCGGCCGCCCGCTCGACGACCGCGGCGAGATCGCCACCACCGAGACCCGCCCGGCCGAGTTCAAAGCCCCCGGCGTCGTCCAGCGCCAGCCGGTCGAGGAACCCGTCCAGACCGGGCTGATGTCGATCGACGGGATGATCCCGATCGGCCGTGGCCAGCGAGAGCTGATCATCGGCGACCGCCAGACCGGCAAGACCGCGATCGCGATCGACACGATCATCAACAACAAGGACAAGGACCTGATCTGCATCTACGTCGCGATCGGGCAGCGGATGTCGACGGTCGTGCAGCTGAAAGAGACGCTCGAGGAAAACGGCGCGATGGAGAACACGATCATCGTCGCCGCCCCCGCCGACGAGGCGGCGCCGATCAAGTACATCGCCCCCTACGCCGGCTGCGCGATGGGCGAGCACTTCCTCTACAACGGCAAAGCCGCGCTCTGCGTCTACGACGACCTCACCAAACACGCCTCCGCCTACCGGCAGATGTCGCTGCTGCTGCGGCGCCCGCCGGGTCGCGAGGCCTACCCGGGCGACGTCTTCTACCTGCACTCGCGGCTGCTGGAGCGCGCGGTGAAACTGAACGACGAGCTCGGCGGCGGCTCGCTGACGGCGCTGCCGATCATCGAGACCCAGGCCTCCGACGTCTCCGCCTACATCCCGACCAACGTGATCTCGATCACCGACGGTCAGATCTTCCTCGAGTCCGACCTCTTCTTCTCGGGGGTCCGGCCGGCGATCAACGTCGGCATCTCGGTCTCCCGGGTCGGCGGCAACGCGCAGACCAAGGCGATGAAGAAAGTCGCCGGAAAACTGCGCCTCGACCTCTCCCAGTACCGCGACCTCGAGGCCTTCGCCCAGTTCGGCTCCGAGCTCGACGCCGAGACCCAGAAAGCGCTGACCCGCGGCGAACGGCTGGTCGAGCTGCTGAAACAGAAAGAGCGCGAACCGCTCTCGGTCGGCGACCAGGTCGCCTCGATCTACTCGGGCACCGGCGGCTACCTCGACCGGATCAAAGTCGAGCGCGTCGGCGAGTTCCTCGCCGACCTGCGGATCCGCCTGCACTCCGAGAACGTCCGAGCTGCTGAGCCGGATCGAAGAGACCGGCAAGCTCGAGGAGGACGACGAGAAGGCGCTGGGCAAGGCGATCGCCGACTTCGTCGACGACTTCGGCCCCGACTTCGACGAGCACGGCGACCCGCTCGAGGAGGGCGAGTCCGACCGCATCCACTCCAAGGACGAGCGCGAGGCCGCCGGGCCGGACCGAGTCCGAGGCCGGCTCCGACAGCAGCGAGGACGAGGAGGCGGCGACCCCGGCCTAGCGCCTGGGAGCTGATTCCCCATGGCAACGCAGAAGGAAGTCAAGAACCGCATCGCGTCGGTCAAGAACATCAACAAGATCACGCGAGCGATGGAGATGGTTGCGGCGGCGCGCCTGCGGCGGGCCGAACAGCGGATCTCCGACATGCGGCCCTACGCCGAGGGGATGCGCAAGCTGACCCGCCGCGCCGCCGCCCAGGCGGGTGGCATCCCGCGGGTCCCGGTCCTCGAAGAGCGGGAGAACGTCAAACGGGTCGGGATCGTCCTCGTCACCGGCGATCGCGGTCTCGCCGGCGCCTTCAACTCGAACATCATCCGCGAGGGAATGCGGATGGCGGCAGAAGGTCCGCGAGGAGGGCGCCGAGCCCTCCTTCGCCGTGGTCGGCCGCAAGGGCGTCTCCGCCCTGACCTTCCGCAAGCAGGATGTGACCGACTCCTACGTCGGCTTCACCGACCGGCCCGCCTTCGCCAACGCGCGCGAAATCGGCGAGGCGCTGACCGCGCGCTACGTCGACGAGGACCTCGACCGGGTCGAGCTGATCTACAACCGCTTCGTCTCGCCGCTGACCCAGCACGTCTGGCGGCAGACGCTGCTGCCGCTGCAGCAGGCCGAGGTGATCGGCGAGGGCGCCGGCGACGAGGCCGCCGCCGAAGACGAGGAAACCGACGCCGAGAAGGCGCAGAGCCGCTCGGAGTGGATCTACGAGCCCGACCCGGAGGAGCTGCTGGCGCGGCTGATCCCGGAGTACGTGACGATCTCGGTCTACCGGGCGCTGCTCGAGTCCGCGGCCTCGGAGCTGGGGGCGCGGATGACGGCGATGCGGAACGCGGCGGAGAACGCGGAGACGATGATCGGCGACCTGACCCTGGAGATGAACCGGGCGCGTCAGGCGGAAATCACGCAGGAGATCTTGGAGGTCGTCGGCGGCGCCGAGGCGCTCGGCTAGACGACGAACCCGAATCACGGCCTCAAAGACGAGAAAAGGAACCCATGGCTGAGAGCAACGGAAACGGAACCAACGTAGGGCGCGTCGAGCAGGTCACCGGAGTGGTCATCGACGCCGTCTTCCCCGACCAGCTGCCGGAGATCTTCTCGGCGGTGACGATCGAGACCAGCGGCGGCGACGGCGACGGCGAATCGGCCGTCCTCGTCTGCGAGGTCCAGCAGCACCTCGGCGACGACCGTGTCCGCGCGGTCGCGATGGACGCCACCGACGGGATCGCGCGCGGCGCCGTCGTCACCGACACCGGCGGCCCGATCACGGTCCCGGTCGGCGACGCGACCCTCGGCCGCATCTTCAACCTGCTCGGTGAGCCGATCGACAACGGCCCCGAGGTGCAGGACGAGCGAGCGCTGGCCGATCCACCGCCCGGCCCCGAAGGCCTCCGACCTGACCCCGACGCAGGAGATCCTCGAGACCGGGATCAAGGTCATCGACCTCCTCGCCCCCTACGCCAAAGGCGGCAAGGTCGGGCTTTTCGGCGGCGCCGGCGTCGGCAAGACCGTGCTGATCCAGGAGCTGATCCGCAACATCGCCGAGGAGCACTCCGGCCTCTCCGCCTTCGTCGGCGTCGGCGAGCGCTCGCGAGAGGGCAACGACCTCTGGCTGGAGATGAAAGAGTCGGGCGTGATCGAGAAGACCATGCTCGTCTTCGGCCAGATGAACGAGCCCCCGGGCGCGCGCCTGCGCGTCGCCCTCTCCGGGCTGACGATGGCCGAGTACTACCGCGAGCAGGGCGGCCAGGACGTGCTGCTGTTCATCGACAACATCTTCCGCTTCGTCCAGGCGGGCTCCGAGGTCTCGGCGCTGCTCGGGCGCATGCCTTCCGCGGTCGGCTACCAGCCGACGCTGGAGACCGAGATGGGCGGCCTGCAGGAGCGGATCACCTCGACCGATCGCGGCTCGGTGACCTCGATCCAGGCGGTCTACGTGCCGGCTGACGACTACACCGACCCGGCCCCGGCCTCGGTGTTCGCCCACCTCAACGCGACCACGGCGCTCTCGCGGTCGATCTCCGAGAAAGGGATCTACCCGGCGGTCGACCCGCTCGACTCGACCTCGACGATCCTCAAGCCCGACGTCGTCGGCGACGAGCACTACCGCACCGCGACCGAGGTCCAGGAGGTGCTGCAGCGCTACAAGGAGCTGCAGGACATCATCGCCATCCTCGGCATCGACGAGCTCTCCGACGAGGACCGCCAGACGGTCTCCCGGGCCCGCAAGATCGAGCGCTTCCTCTCGCAGCCGTTCTTCGTCGCCGAACAGTTCACCGGCCGCTCCGGCGAGTACGTGCCGGTTGCCGAGACGGTCCGCGGCTTCCGCGAGATCCTCGACGGCGAGCACGACGACCTCTCCGAGGGCGCCTTCTACATGCAGGGCTCGATCGACCAGGTCCTCGAGAACGCCAAGTCCGCCGCGGCCGCGTAGGAGCTGACAGTCGTGGCGGCGGAGCACATGGTCGACGTCGAGGTCCTGACCCCGGAGGGCGAGGTCTGGAGCGGCGAAGCGCGCCAGGTCTCGACCCGGACCGAGGTCGGCGAAATCGGCATCCTCGCCAACCACGCGCCCGGTGCTTGGCGGCGCTGCGGCCGACCGAGCTCCGCCTGCACCTCTCCGACTCGGAGACCAAACGCTACGCGCAGGCCCACGGCTGGCTGCAGGTCTACGGCAACCGCGCCCGGCTCCTGCTCGAGGAGGCGATCCCGCCCGAGGACCTCGACACCGGCGCCCTGAAAGAGCAGCTCGCCGACGCCGAGCAGCGGCTCTCGGAGTCCGAGGAGGGCAGCGCCGAGCACAACCGGGCGCAAAAAGACCGCGACCGGGCCGAAGCGTTCCTTTCGATCGCTGGGGGCGTGAGGGGAGCGGGTACCCCTCCTCCGGAATTGACCTCCCCTTCGCTTCGCTTCGGGGAGAACATGCTGCGCGGCTCTGCCGCGCAAGAATCAGATTGCATGTCGCCGAACATTCCTGCGGAGGGGTACCCGCTCCCCTCCTTCGCAGCCTCGGCGGCGGGACGCTCAGGGCCCGAAGCTTCTTTGGTGGGGACGGGGTGGTCGTATGAGTGAGGAGCTGGTTGTCCTTGCGAAGCGGCTGATCTCTTTTGAGACCTGCGAGCCGGATGGGATTTCGGAGGCGGCCGGGTTCATTCAGGGGTGGCTGGAAGCTCGGGGGATCGAGACCGAGGGCGACGAGGTGCGGGGGTTGCCGGTGGTCATGGCCGAGGTCGGGCCGGAGAGGGCGCCGACCGTGGTTCTGCACGGGCACATCGACGTGGTGCCCGGGCACGCTGAGCAGTTCGAGCCGAAGGTCGACGGCGACCGGCTTATCGGGCGCGGCGCCTACGACATGAAGGGCGCGGTCGCGGCGATGCTGATGGTGACGGCGGCGATGCGCGACCAGGACCGGGTGCGGGTGCGGCTCGGGATCGTCGGCGACGAGGAGTCCGAGGAGGAGTCCGAGCGCGGCTCCGACCACCTCGTCGACAGCGGCTTCACTCGGCGACTTCGCGATCACCGGCGAGCCGACCGACCTCCACATCGGGATCGAGGCCAAGGGCGTGCTGGCGCTGCGGCTGGAGGTCGGCGGGACGGCCGCCCACGGCGCCACTCCCTGGCTCGGCGACAACGCCGTTCTCAACGCAATCGACGTTTTCCGCAGTATCGAGTCGCTACCGTTTGCCCGGCACAGCTCCGAGCTCTTCGACCGGCCGTCGATCAATCTGGGGAGGATCGTCGGCGGCGACGCTCTCAACAAGGTGCCCGACCGATGCGTGATCGACGTCGACATCCGCTACCTCCCGGACCAGGATCCGCAGGAGATCCTCGCCCAGGTGCGCGAGCTGCGCGGGATCGAGGTGCAGGCGCTGCTGACCCGGCCGCCGGCCACGGTCGACCGCGACTCCCCCTTCGTCCGGGCGCTGCGCACCTCGGCGACCGAGCACCACGACGGGGAGCCGATGAGCGTCGGCCGCGACGGCGCCTCCGACGCGGTCTCCTTCCTGCGGGTCGGGCGTCCCGGCGGTCGAGTTCGGGCCGGTCGGGGCGGGCCACCATGGCCCGGGCGAGTGGGTCTCGGTCTCCTCGCTGGAGACCTACCGCCAGGCGCTGGAGTCGTTCCTGCGGGCGATCCCGGACCGGCTGCGATGACTGAGCCGTAGGCCCGGGCTGGGCGCCGAAGAAGCCGCCGCCCGAGGGTAATGGCGACGCCGGCGCCGAAGCCGAAGCGCTTCTGGTGGCGGTTCACTCCTCGCCGCGGTCCTGATCGTCGCCGTCTCGGCGGGGACGACCGCGGCGGCGACGCTGCTCTACCTCGACAGCATCGCCAACGCGATCCAGCCGAAAAACGACAAGCTGGAGAAGAAGCTGGACAAGTTCCTCGCCGATGCCGGCGACGGCGGCGCCCAGACCTTCCTCGTGATCGGCTCCGACAAGCGCGCCAACGAAGCCGAAGACCCGGGCCGTTCGGACACGACGATGCTGGTCCGGCTCGACCCCGACAAGGGCCTGATCTCGATGATGTCGATCCCGCGCGACCTGAAAGTCGAAATTCCCGGCTACGGGACCGGCAAGTTCAACGAAGCGTATTCCTACGGCGGCACCAAGCTGACCCTGCAGACGGTCAAGGACCTGACCGACCTGCCGATCAACCACGTCGTCAACGTCGACTTCCTCGGCTTCGCCCAGGGGGTCTACGCGATCGGCTGCGTCTACGTCGACGTCGACCGCCGCTACTACCACTCGAACGAGGCGTGCCGCCCTCCGAACAGTACGCCGAAATCAACGTCCAGCCCGGCTACCAGCTGATGTGCGGCAAGCAGGCGCTCGACTACGTGCGCTACCGCCACACCGACACCGACATCGTCCGCTCCGCCCGCCAGCAGGACTTCCTCAGCGCCGCCCGCTCCCGCGTCTCGGTCCAGGACGTCGTTCTTCGACCAGGGCGAACTGATCGAGGCCTTCACCGACTACACGACCTCCGACATCAGCGACGGCAAGACCCTGCTGGAAGTGCTCAAACTGCTGGCCGCCTCGCGCAACTCGACGATCAACGAGGTCAACTTCCCGGCCGAACTCGGCCCCAGCTTCGTCTACACGACGCCGAAAGCGCGCTCGAAGCGGCGGTGCAGGAATTCCTCGGCGGCGAGACCACGCAGGAAGCGAAAGCGGCCCAGCGGCAGAGCCGCGAAGAAGCCGAAGCCGGCCGAAGAAGCACAAGAAGCAGAAGCCGAAGAAGAAGCAAGCCGAAGAAGCCGCAGGTCGAAGTGGCGAAGCCCGGCAGCGACGGCCTCGTGCCCGGCTCCGAAGCGGGCGAAGCGGAGGCGAAGATCGCCGCCCGCCGCGCCCGTGGCTTCTTCCCGATCTACTACCCGACCCGGCTCCCCGAAGGGGCCCGCTTCGTCGAAAGCAACCCCTACGAGAAGGTCGTCGACCCCTACGTCTACAACCTCAAGGACGAAGACGACAACCGCCACGTCGCCTACCGGATGGTCCTCGTCGCGGAAATGTCCGACGGCACCCACTACTTCGGCGTGCAGGGGATCCGCGGCTGGTCGGACCCGCCGATCCTCGAGGATCCGAGCCTGACCAAGACGATCAACGGCCGCGACTACGACATCTACGTCGACGGCGAAAATGTGAAAATGGTCGCCTGGCACCGCGGCGACAACGTCTACTGGATCTCGAATGACCTGCTGCGGACCTTGACCAACGATCAGATGATCGGGATGGCGCGCTCGGCGAAGGTGATCGTCCCGACCAAGAAGAAGAAGCAGCCGAAGCCCGGAAGGAGCAGGGGATGAGCGAGCAGAAGGAGACCGTCGGGGTCATCGGAGTCGGCTGGGTCGGCCTGGTCACCGCCGCCTGCTTCGCCGAGCTCGGGCACCCGGTGATCGCCCGCGACATCGTCCAGGAGAAGGTCGACTCCCTCTCCCGCGGCGAGGTGGCGATCCACGAGCCCGGTCTCGAGGACCTGCTGCGCCGCAACGCCGAGCGGCTGACCTTCACCACCGATATGGACGAGCTGCTGTCCGGCGCGAAGCTGCTCTTCGTCTGCGTCGACACGCCGCCGACCTACTCCGGCGACGCCGACCTCTCCCGGGTGCGCGCGGTCGTCCAGGAGCTGCCCGACGACAGCGACCACGTCCTGATCATGAAGAGCACGGTGCCGGCCGGCACCGGCGAGTCGATCCGCCGCGACATGCCCGGCCTCTCCTATGTCTCCTGCCCCGAGTTCCTCAAGGAGGGGACGGCGGTCAAGGATTTCATGGACCCCGACCGCGTGGTGATCGGCGTCGACCCCGGCGACGAGGCGGCGGCTGACGCGGTCGAACGACTCTACCGCCGCTCGGCGGCGAGATCCTCCGCACCGACGTCGCCAGCGCCGAGATGATCAAGCTCGCCTCCAATGCCTTCCTGGCGACGAAGATCTCCTTCATCAACGAGATCGCCAACGTCTGCGAGGAGGTCGGCGCCGACGTCGGCCAGGTCGCCAAGGGCATGGGGCTCGACGAGCGGATCGGGACCGCCTTCCTCCGTGCGGGCATTGGCTACGGGGGCTCCTGCTTTCCCAAGGACGTCAGCGCCCTGAAGATGCTGGCGGGGAACACCGGCTACCACTTCCAGCTGCTGACCGCGGTGATCGAGGTCAACGAGCTGCAGAAGCGCCGTGTCGTCGGCAAGCTCGAGAAGCACCTCGGCTCGCTGATCGGCAAGCGGGTGGCGCTGCTCGGCCTCGCCTTCAAGCCGGACACCGACGACATGCGCGAGGCATCCAGCCTCGTCCTGGCGGCGCGGCTGCAGGGCGAGGGGGCGGAGGTCGTCGCCTACGACCCGGTCGCCGCCGAGCGTGCCGCCGAGCTGCTCGGCTCGGTCGAGATGGCGACCTCGGCGACGGCGGCGCTGGAGGGCGCCGACGCCGCCGTGCTGGTGACCGAGTGGAACGAGTTCGCCGAGCTCGACTGGGCCGCCGCCGCCGAGCGGATGAACCGGCGCTCTGATCGTCGATGGCCGGAACTTCCTCGAGCCTGAGAAGCTAACCGCCGCGGGCTTTGAGTATGAGGGGATTGGCCGCACCGTCGACTCGCCGAAGCCGGCACCCGCTTCCTAGTGCAGGCCATCGTCCTAGTCGGGGGCGAGGGGACTCGCCTCCGCCCGCTCACCTCCGACGTGCCGAAGCCGGCGGTGACGCTGGTCGACCGACCCTTCCTCGCCTACGCGATCGAGTGGCTGGCGGGGCATGGAGTCACCGAGGTGGTCCTCGCCTGCGGGTTCCTGCCCGACGTGCTGCGCGAGGCGCTGGCCGACGAGGAGCAGCGGGCGGGGGTTGAGATCACCTACGTCGCCGAGCCTGAACCGCTGGGTACTGCCGGCGCGATCCGCTTTGCCGCCGACGCCCTCGGCGACCGGCTCGAGGACCGCTTCTTCGCCCTCAACGGCGACGTCCTCGCCGACCTCGACCTCTCGGCGCTACTTCGCGCCCATGAGGAACGCGGGGCCCGAGCCACGATCGGCCTGCACCCGGTCGACGACTCCTCCGCCTACGGGCTGGTCAGCTGCGACGAAAACGGCTGGGTGCTGGAGTTCCTCGAGAAGACAGGCGAGACGGTCCCCGGCCAGATCAACGCCGGCGCCTACGTGCTCGAGCGCTCGGTGCTCGACCTGGTGCCGGCGGGGCAGGCGGTCTCGATCGAGCGCGAAGTCTTCCCGAGGCTCGTCGGCGACGGGCTCTGCGGGCTCCTGCTCGAGGGCTATTGGATGGACATCGGCACCCCCGAGCGCTACCTGCAGGCGAGCTGGGACATCCTCGAGCAGCGGGTGGAGACGCAGGTGCGGCCGACCGCTCCGGGCCTGCTCGTCGCCGCCGACGCGCCGATTGACAAGGAGGCGAGCGTCGGCCCCCGCGCCGTCGTCTCCGGCGGCTGCAGGGTGGAACGGGGGGCCGCAGTCGAGGACTCGGTCCTGCTCGACGGCTGCACGGTTGGCCGCGACGCCCTCGTGCGCGGGTCGATCCTCTCCCCTGGCGCTGAGGTCGAGCCTGGTGCCCGACTCGTTAACGCGGTGATCGGCCGAGATGAAAGAGTCCCGGCTTGATGAGCAGCTTGCTCGATGACGTCCTCGGCCTTCCCGACCAGCTCCGCGACGCTCTCTGGCGGGTCGAAACCGCGCGCTTGGAGCCGGCCGACTCCGCGGGGCTGATGATCTGCGGGATGGGCGGGTCGGCGATCGGCGGCGACCTCGCCGCCGCCGCCCTCGGCGACCGCCTGACCAAGCCGATGGTCTCGATCCGCGGCTACGAGCTGCCGAGCTGGGCGACGCCGGAGTGGACCGTGCTCTGTTCGAGCTACTCGGGCAACACCGAGGAGACGCTGGCCTGCTTCGAGGCTGCCGAGGTGCTGGGGACGCGGCGGCTGGTCGCCAGCACCGGCGGCCAGCTCGTCGAGGGGGCTCGCGAGGCGGGCGTGCCCGTGATCGGGCTGCCCGGGATCTTCCAGCCGCGGTTCGCCGTGGCCTACATGTTCGCGGTCGCCGCCGAGGCGGCCGCGCTGGCCGGCGTCGGCCCCCGCGTCCGCACCGAGATCGACGCTGCCGCTGCCTTCCTCGAGGTCCGGCTCGAGGAGCTGCGGTCACGGGCGGGCGAGGTGGCCGCGGCGCTCGACGGCGCCGCCACCGTCGTTTATGGCAGCGACCTGACGACGCCGGTGGCGCGGCGCTGGAAGACCCAGATCAACGAGAACGCGAAGGCGCCCGCCTTCTACTCGGAGCTGCCCGAGGCCGACCACAACGAGATCTGCGGCTGGTCCCCTGACTCCGGCCCGGGGCCGATGGCCGCCGTCTTCCTCGAGGACTGCGACCAGCACCCGCGCGAGCGCCAACGCTTCGAGCTCACCGCCGACTTGATCGAGGCCGAAGGGGTCACGGTGGTGAGGCTGGAGACCGCTGGCAGCAACCGCGTCGAACGGCTGCTCTGGGCGACCCTGCTCGGCGACCTCGTCTCGATGGAGATGGCGAGTTTGCGCGGCGTCGAGCCGAGAAGCATCGTCGCAATCGACAAGCTGAAGGAGGGCATGGCGGCGTGAGGGCGATGGTGCTGGCGGCGGGGCTGGGGACGCGGTTGCGGCCGATCACCTACGAGATGCCGAAGCCGATGGTTCCGGTGCTGAACAAGCCGGTGATGGAGCACATCCTGCGCCTGCTCGCCCGCCACGGCTTCACCGAGACGATCGCCAACCTGCACTGGTTCCCCGACCTGATCGAGGGCTACTTCGGCGCCGGCGCCGGCTGCGGCGTCTCCCTCGCCTACAGCCGCGAGGAGCAGCTGCTGGGGACCTCGGGTGGCGTCCGCAACGCGGCCGACTTCCTCGGCGACTCCTTCCTGATCATCAGCGGCGACGCCCTCACCGACATCGACCTGACGGCGATGCGCGAGTTCCACGAGTCCCACGACGGGATCGCCACCCTGGCGATGAAGCGGGTCCAGGACACCAGTCAGTTCGGGGTCGCGATCGTCGGCTCTGACGGGCGGATCCAGGGCTTCCAGGAGAAGCCCGATCCCTCCGAAGCCCTCTCCGACCTCGCCAACTGCGGCATCTACATGTTCCGCAAGGAGATCTTCGACTTCTTTCCCGATCCGGGGACGAGCAAGGCGGCGGGCGAGGGCGACCCGCCCGGCTTCGCCGACTGGGCCATGGACGTCTTCCCGCGACTCCTGGAGGGCGACGTCCCCTTCTACTCGCACGAGATCGAGGCCTACTGGAACGACATCGGCAACCTCGAGGAGCTGCGCGAGGGCAACGTCGACGCCCTCACCGGGGCGGTGCAGGTCGACCAGGAAGGGGATCTGGTCGACGGCTACCGCAGCGGCGAGCGGATGGAGGGCGAGCCCGACCTCGTCGGCCCGGTTCTTCTCGGCCCCGGCTGCGAGATCGGCGACGACGTCCGCATCGACGGGCCGGCGGTGATCGGGGACAACGTCAAGGTGGGCGACGGCGCCCGCCTCAAAGAGGTCATCGCCCTCCCCAACGCCGAGATCCCCGCGCGCCAGGTCCTGATCGGCGCGATCGCGGGGGCTCGTCCTTAGTCGTTGGGGAGGGTGCCGGTGGGGGGTCCCTGGGAGCACCTCCGCCGCGTGATTCGTTTTTGGGCTGACGCCTCAAGCGGCTAGGCGCGGCTCCATGCTGAGTACCCAGGGACCCCCACCGGCACCCTCTGGCTGGCCTGGTTTCGCGAGACCGCAAAAACACCTCTTGAGGAGGCAATTTTGCGGTCTCGCGGGGTGGTGAGGGTTTTGAGACAGAGCTGGCACAGAGAATTTGCTTTGTGCGCGCCACGCGTGCGCTCTTGCTCGGCAGGGTCGGGGCATGGATCTTCTGCCGACTATCGGGGTGGCGCTGGTGCCGGCGTTGTGCGCGTCATGTGGGCGGAGCTGTCGGTCGGAGGCGGTGGTTTGCACTCGGTGTGGGCGGCGGCTTGCTGATGCGGATCCGTTGATGGGGAACGGGCCGGAGGGGTTGGACAAGGTCTGGTCGTCGGCCTCTTATGAAGGGGTGGCGCGGAATTTGGTGGCGGCGTTGAAGTACCGGCGATTGCTGCCGGTGGCTGATCTGATGGCGGAACGGATCGAGTGGTTGGCGCCGGCGCACATGCTGAGCGGGACGGTGGTGCCGGTGCCGGCGGCGCGGCCGCGGTTGCGGCAGCGGGGGTTCGATCCGGCTGGGGAGCTGGCGGCGGCGCTGGCGGCGCGGTTGGAGGCGCCGCTCTCCCAATGCTTAGAGCGGCGAGGCAGGGGACGGCAGGTTGGCAAGCGGCGGGCGGAGCGGGTTGGGCACCCGCCGCGGATCAGCGCTAAGGGCACCGCTCCGCGCAGCGCTCTCCTCGTCGACGACGTATTGACCACCGGGGCGACCCTCACGGCCTGCGCTCGCGCGCTTCGGGCCGGAGGGGCGTCCCGAGTGGTTGCGGTGACCTTTGCCCGGCGCCTCTAGTTGGCTCTCCGCGGCCCTACGGCCGTGCCTCGGCCGGGCGGCCTCGCATCTGGTCGACAAGCCGCCGCGTACGACGGCGCTTGCGACGCAGCTCACGGTGCTTCTTCACCTGCCGGCTGATGTCTTCGGCGAGCTCGTGCACCGAGTGGGTCATCTCCGGGGTCGACTCCCGGGCATGCAGCGTCACTCCCTTCAAGTAGAACGTCGCCTCCGCCACCTGGCTGTCGGCGACCCGCGGGTTGCGCTCCTCCGAGAGCACCACCTCCAAGGTCGCGAGCGGCGAAACCTGCCGCCCCAGCCGCTGGAAGCGTTTCCGCACCGTCTCACGCAGCTCATCCGTCATCTCGACGTTCCGGCCCCGAATCTCTATCCGCATGAGTGCCTCCTTGTGGGTTCTGGCACGAGACTAGCCCCCTCGGCGGAAGGGAGCAAGGGGCAATTAATCCGGCACCGCTACTCTTGACCAATGCCAGCGATGGACCTTGTAACGAAGGCGCTGCGCGCGGGAGAGGGAAGGAAATTCAAGTCCTACCAGAAGCGCGCGGACGCGATAAACCGCTTCGAGCCGGAGATGGAAGCGCTCTCCGACGAGGAAGTCCGCACCGAGGCTGATTCCCTGCGCGAGCGCGCGCGGAACGGCGAGTCCCTCGACGACCTCCTGCCGGAGGCGTTCGCCCTCTGCCGCGAGGCCTCGAAGCGGACCACCGGTCAGCGCCACTACGACGTCCAGCTGATCGGTGGAATGGTCCTCCACGACGGCGGTATCGCCGAGATGAAGACCGGCGAGGGAAAGACCCTGACCGCGACCCTGCCCGTCTTCCTCAACACGCTGGCCGGCGAAAGCGTCCACGTCGTCACCGTCAACGACTACCTCGCCCGCCGCGACGCCGAATGGATGCAGCCGATCTACGAGGCGCTCGGGGTCAGCGTCGACGCGCTCCAGGACGGCGACGACCACGCCACCCGCCAGCGCAAGTACGCCCTCGACGTCACCTACGGGACCAACTCGGAGTTCGGCTTCGACTACCTGCGCGACAACATGGCCGATGCGCTCGAGCACTGTGTCCAGCGCGATCACAACTTCGCCATCGTGGACGAGGTCGACAACATCCTCATCGACGAGGCACGGACGCCCTTGATCATCTCCGGCCAGCCCGAACAGGCCGCGCAGACCTATTACACGTTCGCCCGCCTCGCCAAGCAGATGGTCGGGGTACCGGCGAAACAGCGACTCAAATCGCTGGGCGAGTCCCGCGACACCTCCGAGGCCGAGTACGACTACGAGTACGACGAGAAACACAAGACGGTGGCGCCGACCGAGCAGGGCGTGAAGAAAGCCGAGCAGTTCATCGGCGTCGACAACCTCTACCTCGGCGAGCACGGCAGCCTCGTCAACCACCTCGTCCAGTCGCTGAAGGCCGAGTCGCTCTACAAGAAGGACGACGACTACGCGGTGATCGACGGCGAGGTGATGATCATCGACGAGTTCACCGGTCGCATCCTCGAGGGCCGGCGCTGGTCGGAGGGGCTTCACCAGGCGGTCGAGGCGAAGGAGGGCGTGGCGATCCGCGAGGAGAACCAGACCCTGGCGACGATCACCCTCCAGAACTACTTCCGGCTCTACGACAAGCTCTCCGGCATGACTGGCACCGCCCTCACCGAGGCGACCGAGTTCATGAAGATCTACAAAATGCCGGTGGTCGAGATCCCGACCAACAAACCGATGGTCCGGCTCGACCAGAACGACCAGATCTTCAAGACCAAGGACGGCAAGTGGGGCGCCGTGATCGAGGAAATCGTCGGCCGCCACGAAAAGGGCCAGCCGGTCCTGGTCGGAACCGTCTCGGTCGAGGTCTCCGAGATGATCTCCGAGGCGCTGAAGCGGCAGGGCATCAAACACGCGGTTCTCAACGCCAAGCCCGAGCACGCCGAACGAGAGGGCGAGCTGATCGCCCAGGCGGGTCGCAAGGGCGCGGTGATGATCGCCACCAACATGGCCGGCCGCGGCGTCGACATCAAGCTCGGCGGCGACCCGGAGCACTTGGCGATCGCCGAGCTGAAAAAGCAGGGGATCACCCACGAGAGCGAGGGCTACGAGGAGGCGCTGGCCGAGAAGGCAGCCGAGCTGGAGCCGCAGTGCAAGGCCGAGGCCGAGGAAATCCGCGAACTCGGCGGCCTCTTCATCTGCGGCACCGAGCGTCACGAGTCCCGCCGCATCGACAACCAGCTGCGCGGCCGCTCGGGGCGCCAGGGCGACCCCGGCGAGTCGCGCTTCTTCCTCTCCGCCGAAGACGACGTGATCCGCCTCTTCGCCGGCGACCGCATCTACAACATCCTCGACAAACTCGGACCTACGGACGACGAGGGCGGCGAAGTGCCGTTGGAAGCGAAGATGCTCACCAAAACCGTCGAGAATGCCCAGAAGAAGGTCGAGGAGCAGAACTTCCTGATCCGCAAACGCGTGCTCGAGTACGACGACGTGATGAACGAGCAGCGGCGGGTGATCTACAAATATCGCCGCGAGATCCTCGAAGGGCGCGACATCTCCGAGAACGCTCGCGACGAACTCGAGGCCGTGGTCGAGCGCCTCGTCGACGAGTACACCGCCGGCGACATCCTCGAGGACTGGGACCTGGAGGAGCTGGAGACGCAGCTGCGCCAGATCTGGCCGGTCGGCGTCGAGGTCTCCGGCCTCGCTCCGGAGACGGTCGACCGCGAACAGCTCAAAGAAGCCCTCGACGACGACGTGATGAACGCCTACGACGAGCGCGAAGAGCAGCTGGGCGAGGAGCTGATGCGATACCTGGAGCGCTCGATCCTGCTGCAGGTGATCGACAACCGCTGGCGTGAACACCTCTTTGACATGGACTACCTGCGGGAAGGAATCCACCTCCGCGGCTTTGCCCAGATCGACCCTCTCGTCGCCTACAAAAACGAGGGCTACTCGATGTTCGAAGAGCTCCTGCACTCGATCTGGGACGAGTTCTCGAAGCTGGTCTTCCGCGCCGAAATCGAAGTTCAGCCCAAGGCCCCGGTCGCCGCGGGCAACGGCGAGGGGCAGGCGACCAACCTCGCCTACTCCGGCGGCACCGCCGAGAATCAGCCGTCGGCGCTGCGGGAAGTCGTCGCCACCAGCGGTGCGGCCGCCTCCGACGTCGCCGCGGCCGGCGCCGCGTCCCCGGGCAACGGTGAGGTCGTCGAGACGGTGGTCAAGGGCGACAAAGAGAACATCGGTCGCAACGACCCGTGTTGGTGCGGCTCCGGCAAAAAGTTCAAGAAGTGCCACGGCGCCTGAGGGCGTGGGACCGGCGCATCTCGGCGTCCTCGGTCGGCCGCCTGCGGGTCACGCACTAACTGTGCGCTCCCCTTGTCGGCCTCCCTGCGTCCACCGACCTGCTTGGTCCCACACCCTCAGGAGAGGGGATGACTGACCCCGTCCGCGAGTTCATCAGGGCGTTCAACGAGCGTGACCTCGATGCGTTCGTCGCAGTGCTCGATCCCGAGGTGGAATTGCACGCGAGCCGCGGGTTGCGGAAGGGGATCGAGGCGGCGCGGGTTTGGGCGACGCGGGCGCCGGGTGGGGTGCAGCAGACGATCGAGCTGGAGGAGCTCTACGAGGACGGGACCGAGGGCGGCGGCGGTCGTGCTGTCGCCCTGATCCTGCGGCGCTGGCACTGGGAAGAAGACGAAAGCGTCGCCGGCATCGACGCCATGGCCTGGGCCTTCGAGCTCCGCGACCGCAGGATCCGCAGCTGGCGCCCCTACGACAGCCGCGACGAGGCGCTGCGCGAGTATCGCTTCGTTCACCCCTAGCCAGGCGCGCGGCAGCCGCTTACGATGGACGGATGAGCTCGGTCGCCCCCGACAACGCTGAGGCCACGGAGGCTTGGAGCGGGCCGCTCTTCGAGATATTCCTCAAGTATCGCGACCTGACCACCGGCGGCCTCGGGGCCCACGGCGAGGTGGCTATGGGGTCGAACCCACCGCGGGCCGGAGAGCGGGTGATCGACATCGGCTGCGGCTTCGGCGACACCACGCAGCGGCTGGCGGAGCTGGTCGGGCCGGAGGGCTCGGCCCTCGGCGTCGACGTCTCCGCTCCGTTCATCGAGACCGCTCACAAGGAGGCCGAGGAAGCCGGCCTCGACAACATCGAGTACCGGCTCGCCGATGTGCAGACGCTTGAGCTGCCGCAGGAATTCGATTACGCCTTCTCGCGGATGGGGATCATGTTCTTCGCCAACCCCGTTGCCGCCCTGCGCAACGTCCGCGCGGCGCTGAGGCCGGGCGGCCGCTTCACCGCCGTCGTCTGGCGGCGCAAGTTCGACAACGAGTGGGTGCGGCGGGCCGAGGAGATCGTCGACGAGTACCTCGAGCACCCGGAGGAAACCGACGAACCGACCTGCGGCCCCGGCCCCTTCTCGATGGCCAACGCCGATACCGTCAGCGAGCAGCTGAAGATCGCCGGTTTCGAGGAGATCGGGCTGCGGCGATGCGACCTGCCGATGAAAGTGGGCGCCGACCTCGACCAGGCAGTCGAGTTCGGGATGGCGCTCGGCCCAGCGGGGGAGATCCTCCGCCTCTGGGGCGACCGCGTCGACGAGATCCGCCCCGAGATAGCCGCCAAGATCCGCGCCGCAATAGCCGACTTCGAGCGGCCCGACGGAGTCTTCGCGCCGGCCTCGACCTGGATCATCACCGCCCGCACCCCGAGCTGAGCCGGCGCGCCCAATAACCTGTGCGCATGGCCGATACCGCGCAGCAGCCCGTCGCGCCTCGCCTGGCCGCCGTCCGGGAGCAGTTGTCCCTGCTCTCGGACTACCTTTGACCCCGCTGCGCTAGAGGCCGAAGCCGCGCGGCTGGAGCAGGAGATGGGGCAGCCGGGCTTCTGGGACGACCAGGAGACCGCCGCCAGGACCTCGGCCGCCCATGCCCGCGCCCAGAAGCGGCTGGAGATGTTTCGGGGCTTGGAGCAGGACGTCGCCGATCTCGGCGACCTGGCCGAGATGGCGGCCGAGGACGAGGAGATGGCGGCGGAGCTGGACTCGCAGCTCTCCTCGGTCGAGCGCCGGCTCGCCGAGCTGGAGGAGGCGCGGCTCTTCTCCGGCGAGTACGACGCCGGCGATGCCGTCGTCACCGTTCACGCTGGTGCCGGCGGCACCGACTCCCAGGACTGGGCCGAGATCCTGCTACGGATGTACCTACGCTGGGCCGAAAGGCGCGGCTTCGCGGTCGAGATGGTCGAGGCCTCGGCGGGGGAGGAGGCCGGGCTCAAGTCCGCCACCTTCATCGCCCGCGGCGAGAACGCCTACGGCCTCTTCGCCGCCGAGCGCGGCGTCCACCGCCTGGTCCGGATCTCCCCCTTCGACTCCTCCGCCCGCCGCCACACCAGCTTCGCCCAGGTCGATGTCGGCCCGGTGGTCGAGGACAGCGTCGAGGTCGAGATTGACGAGGGCGACCTGCGGATCGACACCTATCGCGCTTCGGGGGCCGGCGGCCAGCACGTCAACAAGACCGACTCGGCGGTGCGGATCACCCATGTCCCCACCGGCGTCGTCGTCCAGTGCCAGAACGAGCGCTCGCAGACCCAGAACAAGGCGGTGGCGATGCAGCTGCTGCGCTCGAAGCTGATCGAGCTGGAGGAGCGCAAACGCTCCGAAGAGCTGGCGAAGGCGCGGGGCGAGGTCAAAGACGTCGCCTGGGGCTCGCAGATCCGCAGCTACGTGCTGCACCCGTACACGATGGTCAAGGACCACCGCACCGAGCACGAGGTCGGCGACGTGCAGCGGGTCCTCGACGGCGACATCGACGAGTTCGTCCGCGACTACCTGAACAAGACCGCCGCCGCCTCGGCCAGCTAGATGGCGCCGCTCTTCCACCTGGAGCGGGCGGCGAGCGCGGAGGCGGAGGGGCTGCTGGTCCTGCATCACGGCCGCGGTACCAGCGAGCGCGACCTGATCGGACTTGCCGACCTCCTCGACCCGGATAGGCGCTTGCGGGTGGTGACGCCGCGAGCGCCGCTGCAGCTGCCGGGTTCGCCGGGCTACCACTGGTACCTGGTGCCGCAGGTCGGCTATCCGGACCGGGAGAGCTTCGAGGCGGCGCGCGCGGCGCTGGCCGAGCTGCACGACGGGCTCTGGGAGGAGACCGGGATCGGCCCGGAGCGAACCGTGCTCGGCGGTTTCTCGATGGGGGCGGTGATGAGCTACGCGATGGGTTTAGGAGCCGACCGCCCGTCGGTTGCCGGCATCCTCGCCTTCAGCGGCTTCATCCCCACCGTCGAGGGGTGGGAGGCGGCGCTGGCCGACCACACCGATACCCGCGTCTTCGTCAGCCACGGCCGTAACGACCCGGTGATCGGGATCGAGTTCGCCGAACGGGCGCGAGAGCTGCTCAGCGAAGGCGGGCTCGACCTGACTTACCGTGAGTCCGACCTCGGTCACCAAATCGACCCGGCCCACCTGCGCGAAGCGAGCGCTTGGCTCGATGGGGTGCTCCGTTGAGCTTCAGCCGGCAGTAGCGCGGCGTGTTCAGCGCCCGCAGCTCGACCTCGAACTCGCGGGCACCGAGGGCGCGGTCCATCTTCTTCTCGCTGAGGACGAAGCTCCTGCGGTAGACGCCCGCGCGGCGTAGGTGGGTGTGGTCGGCGCCGAGGCGCAGCCTGCCCTTGGCGCCGCGCAGCTGCGCCTCGACTACGGCCGCGACAGGGCTGAAGGATTGGTAGTGGATCGTTAGCTCGACCGTGTCGCTGCCCGGGTGGGGGACGAGCTTCGCGCTCGCGGCTTCGATCACGCACTCTTCGGCCTTCTCCGATTCCCGTTCTTCCGCGGCGATTTCGGCGCAGAGCCGCTCGTCTTCCTCGTCTTCGATCGTGCAGCCGTCTTCCTCGGCTTCGGAGTCGTCGACCTCTTCGGTTTCCGGTTCTTCCGCTTCGTCATCGACCGCGATGAGCGGGTCGCCGGGAAGGCTGGGCACGTTCAGCGCGTGGGCCGAGGCGGCCGCGGTCAGCAGCGAGAGCAGGAGGAGGACGAGCAGGATCGGGAGGAGCTTGCGCATCGCCCCTTCATCGGAGCGATGGCGGGTGCGCTTTAGGGCTTTCGCCTTCCGTCCAGAACCCCCTCCAGCTCCAGCAGGCCTTCCTTCATCGGCAGGCCGCCGCCGTAGCCGCCGAGGGCGCCGCCGGTGCGCAGGACCCGGTGGCAAGGGACGACGAGGGGGATCGGGTTGCTGCCGCAGGCGGTGCCGGCGGCGCGGACGGCACGCTCGTTGCCGGCTTTGCGCGCCATCTCGGTGTAGCTGCGGGTCTGACCGTAGGGGATGCGGTTGATCGCCCGCAGGACGCGCTGGCGGAAGCCGCCGCTGAGGCGCCAGTCGAGCGGCAGGTCGAAGCGGTCGAGCTTGCCCGCGAAGTAGAGGTCGAGCTCGCGGCGAGCCTCGTCCAGTGCCTGCGGCGCCTCCAGCACCCGCGGGGAGACCCGGGCGGCGAGGTCGGCGAGGAGCTCGTCGGCGTCCTGGTTCGGCAGCCCGACCCGGACCAGGCCGCGCCCGGTCTTCGCCAGCAGCAGCGGCCCGAAGGGGGAGTCGGTGATCGTGTAGGCGACGTCGAGTAGACCCTCCGCGGCCGCCCGCGTTTTCAGCTTTTCGATCGACTTCTCGGTTGCAGTCGTCATGCCAATTCCTTTCGGAGTCGCTTCAGGCCCTCGTGCAGGGAGCGGCGTGCCGCCTCTGGTGAGCAGCCGAGGGCGGCGGCGATCTCGTCGTGGGGGAGGTCGCTGCCGTAGCGCAGCGCCACCGCCGCCCGCTGCTTTGGCGGCAGCGCCCCGACCGCGGCCCAAAGGCCTGGATCGTGCTCGGGGATCCCGTCCTCAACCGCGACCTCCCGCACCTCCGCCACCGGGACCGGTGCCCGGCCGCGGGCGCGGTGGTGGTCGATCGCCTTGCGGTGGGCGATCGTCAGCAGCCAACCGCGCAGGTTGCTCCCATCGTCGAGCTTGGGGTAGGCGCGCAGGGCCGCCAGGAAGGTCTCCTGGAAGCAATCGTCGGCGCCGTCACGGCCGACCGCCCCCCGCAAGATCGCCATCACAGTGGAGGAATGCTCGTCCAGGACGGTTTGAAACGGCGGCAGCGCGGTCACTCTGTGGGATTAAACGTGCCGGAGCCCCGAATCGTGAGATCCCTGACTTCGCCTGTTCCTTCTTGGCGCTATGCGCGGAAAAGGAACAGGCGAACGACTAGGCTGCCGTCACTGTCATCGTCGGCCCCAAGGTCGGCGGCAGCGTCCGACCGAGGCGGTTGGTTCTCGGGAAGGCGGCGAGCTGACTCCTAGGCTGGCTGTCGACCCGACTAAGGGCCTGACCTCCATGGGTTTCGTCGCTCGCCGCCGCCCGAGGATCGCCAACGTGACTTGATAGGAGCTTGGCTTTGCCCCAAGTGAGGTTTGTCCGTCAGCGGTCCGCCCCGACAGGCGACAACCAATCGAAGGGACAGGCCAGATGATCGTGATCGGCACGGACACCCACAAGAGAACCCATACCTGCGGAGCGGTATCTGCGGCAACCGGTCAGCTGGCCGGCGAGCTGACCGCGACGGCCAGGGAGCCTGGCTTCAGGGAGCTGCTCGCCTGGGGCCGAGACCTCGACTCCGAGCGAATCTGGGCGCTCGAGGACTGCCGCCACGTCTCGGGCTCCTTCGAGCGCTTCCTGGTCGCCTCGGGCGAGCAGGTGGTTCGTGTCCCGCCGAAGCTGATGGGTGCCTCCCGCCGCGGCGAGCGCACCCGCGGCAAGTCCGACCCGATCGACGCGCTTGCCGTCGCCCGCGCCGCGTTGCGAGAGGGCCCCGAGACGCTGCCCGCCGCTCGCCTGGACGAGGACGCTCTCGATCTGAAGCTCCTGCTCGACCGCCGCGAGGACCTGGTCAAGGCTCGCTCCGAGGACCAGCAGCGCCTGCGCTGGCGCCTGCACGACCTCTGGCCCGAGCTGGAGCTGCCGGCCGGCTGCCTTGACCGGGTCGTCTGGCTCGAGCGCGTCGCGCGCAAGCTCGCCCGCGCCGAACAGAGCGTCCGGGTGCGGATCTCACGCGAGCTGGTCAGGGCGATCGGGCGACCGCACTAAGCGCGCAGCGGCCCTGGAGAGGGAGATCGCAGAAGCGGTCCGCTGTCAAGCTCCCCAGCTGCTGGAGCTGCCCGGCTGCGGGACGCTCACCGCCGCAAAGCTCCTGGCCGAGACCGCCGGCGCCGAGCGCTTCGGCTCAGACGCAAAGCTCGCCCGCCTTGCCGGCGTCGCCCCGATCCCGGCCTCCTCCGGGAACCGCACCCGCCTGCCGCCTGGACCGCGGCGGCAATCGCCAGCTCAACTGCGCCTTTCACCGCATCGCCGTCACCCAGAGCAGGATGCATCCTCCGGCCAAGGACTTCCTCGCCCGCAAGCGGGCCGAGGGCAAGTCCAACCGCGAAGCCCTGCGGTGTCTCAAGCGCCACCTGGTGCGCCGGGTCTGGCAGCTGTTGGTCAAATCTGAAATTGATCTATCCATGAGCAATCCCGTCAACCCTCAGAGAGGCTCGCTGGCGCCGCAGTTTGCGGCGGTGGCTTGACATAGGAGCAACCGATGATCGAGCTGGCGGCGGAGATCGAGGAGCTGGTCAGACGGGCGCTGGCCGAGGACCTCGGCGAGGGCGACATCACCTCCGAGGCGACGGTGCCCGAGGACGCCCGCGCCCGCGCGCGGATCGTGCAGAAACAGCCGGGCGTCGTCTACGGCCTCGCCGTGGTTGTCGAGGCGATGCGGCAGTGCGGGGTCAAGGACATCGACAACCTCGTCGTCGAGGGGCAATGGCGCGAGGACGTGCCGGCGGAGGTGCTGATCGCCAGCGGCAGCGCCCGCGCCCTGCTCGCTGCCGAGCGGACCGCGATCAACTTCCTCGGCCACCTCTCCGGCGTCGCCACCCTCACCGCCCGCTACGCCGAGGCGGTGCTGGGCACCGGCACCACGATCCTCGACACGCGCAAGACGACCCCGGGGCTACGGCACCTGGAGAAGGCTGCGGTCGCGGCCGGCGGCGGCATCAACCACCGGATCGGCCTCTACGACGCGATCCTGATCAAGGAGAACCACATCGCCGCCGCCGGGGGCCTGGCGAAAGCCGTCTACGCCGCTCGCAACGCCCAGCCCGAGAAGACGATCGAGGTCGAGGTCACCAACCTCGACGAGACCGCCTACGCGCTCGGCATGGGCGTCGACCGTCTCCTGCTCGACAACATGAGCCCAGACCTGCTGCGCGAAGCAGTCGCGCTGCGCGATCAGAACGCCGGCGGCGCCGACGGCGTCTCCCTCGAGGCATCGGGTGGCGTCACCCTCGAGAACGTCCGCGAGATCGCCGAAACCGGCGTCGAGTTCATCTCCATCGGGGCGCTCACCCACTCGGCGGCAACCCTGGATTTCTCGATGCTCCTCGAACTGTCTTAAACGCTTGTAGGGACCCGGGGGTGCGGGTCGCCGGACCCTCCCCGCTGTTGTCCGCCGACCCCCACCCCCGGGTCCCCTCATCAACCCCTACTTCAGGAGTTTCGAGAGGCGACGGTCTTTCAGGACCTTGCCTCCCGTCTGCTCCTGCGGGCAGTAGTTCGTCTGGTGTTCGGAGAAGAAGACCGCCTCGATCGTCGCCCCGCAGCGCGGGCAGGGCTCGCCCTCGCGCTTGTGCACCCGCAGCGACATCGGAACTTTGTCGGGAACCTCCGGCCCGATCGTCTCCTCGTAGTGGTCGATCGCGTCGCCGAGGACGTGCAGGGCTCCGTGTAGCCGCTCGATCTCCTCGGGCTTCAGCTCCGACCCTTTCTTGAACGGCGAGAGGCGTGCCTCCCAGAGGATCTCGTCGACCCAGGAGCGGCCGATCCCGGCGATGTCTTTCTGGTGGCGCAGCAGCGGGTGCAGGTGGCGCGGCTTGTCGATTGCCGCCGCGAACTCCTCGAGCGGGGGAGGGGGCCAGGCCTCCGGTCCCAGGCTGGCGACCATCTCGTCTGCGGCCACCGCCTCGCTCGGCAGCAGCTTCGCCCAGGCGCGCTGCTTGGTTCCGAACTCGCGCAGCCGCAGCTCGCGCCCGTCGCTCAGCCGGATCAGCACCCGGGAGGCTTTGTCTTTCAGCGAGGCGCGTTTGTCGAAGACCCGCAGTCGCCCCGCCGACATCAGGTGGACCAGCAGCGCCAGGTCGCCGAACTCGACCACCGGCATCTTGCCGACCCGCCGCACCCCGGTGACCTCTCGTCCCACCAGCGATTCCAGCGGCGGGTCGAAGGTCTTCATCACGTTCATCCCCGGCGCCAGCGCCGATTCCACCTCGCTTCCGCGGAGCCAAGCGTCGAGGCGGCGGGCGACGATCTCGACCTCGGGCAGCTCGGGCATCCCCAGACAGGCTAGATGGCGGCTTCGATCATCTAAACTTCAATGACGTCATTCGACCGGTCCGGACCCAGTCCCGCCGGCGAACATCAGGAAAGGAAGGGCTCATGCAGGAGCTCCCGACGATCCAACCTACTTTCGCGCCGGAGCTGAGCCCGGAGCAGATCGCTGAGATCAGCGACGAGATCCGCCTGCTCGCGGCGGAGCGGAACGCTGTCATCCTTGCCCACAACTACGAGCTGCCCGAGGTCCAGGACGTCGCCAACTACCGCGGCGACTCGCTCGGCCTCTCGCGCCAGGCGGCCGAGACCGAAGCCGAGGTGATCGCCTTCTGCGGCGTCCACTTCATGGCCGAGACCGCCTCGATCCTCTCGCCCGAGAAGACGGTGCTGATCCCCGACCTCGACGCCGGCTGCTCGCTCGCCGACTCGATCAACGCCGACCAGCTGCGCGCCTGGAAGGCCGAACATCCCGGCGCCCTCGTGGTGATGTACGTCAACACCTCGGCCGAGGTGAAGGCGGAGACCGACTACTGCGTCACCTCCTCCAACGCCGTCGACGTGGTCCGCCATATCTGGGCGGAGCACGGCCCCGACCAGGAGATCCTCTTCGGCCCCGACATGTGGCTCGGCGCCTTCGTCGAGCGCGAGACCGGGCTGGTCGAAGAACCCGAGCGCCGCGGCCGCTTCCACATCTGGGACGGCGAGTGCCACGTCCACGCCGGGATCAAGCCGCTTGACATCGCCCGCACCCGCTCCGAACACCCGGACGCCGAGTTCCTGATCCACCCCGAGTGCGGCTGCTCGACTCAGGCGATGGAGTACGTCGCCGCCGGCGACATCGAGCCCGAGGGCGTCCACATGCTCTCCACCTCCGGGATGCAAAAGCACGTCGAAGCGCACCCCGAGGGCGAGTTCATCGTCGCTACCGAGAACGGCATGCTCTACCCGCTGCAGCAGGCCGCCCCGCGGGCGAACCTGATCGAGGCCAACCGGATGGCCACCTGCAAGTACATGAAGATGATCACGCTGCCGAAGCTGCGCGACTCGCTGCGCGAGATGAAGTTCGAGGTCAGCGTCCCGCCCGAGATCGCCGAGCGGGCGCGAATCCCGATCGAGCGCATGGTCGCGATCGGGTAGCGGCGCTTGAAAGATCGCCTGCGTGGGCGGGATCTTGCGGGGTCGAGGGAGCGCAGGAGTCACTCTGTCCTCGCAGAAGGCACCCCACGCATGGCGATCAGAAGGAAGAAAGATCAGGGCTCCGAGGAGCCGCGGCGTCCACGCGGGCGGCGCGCGCCGATCATCGAGTTGAGCGACGTGACCAAGGTCTACCCGGGCGGCCACATGGCGCTCGACCGGGTCAACCTGGCGATCGGCCGCGGCGAGTTCGTCTTCCTCGTCGGCCCGACCGGCTGCGGCAAGTCGACGCTGATCAAGATGCTGATCCGCGAGCTTGAGCCGCCACCGAAGGCTCGGTCAAGATCGCCGGCAAAGACATCGGCAAGCTGCCGGAGAAGAAAATCCCGCAGCTGCGCCGCAACATCGGCACCGTCTTCCAGGACTTCAAGCTCCTGCCCGACCGCACCGTCTACGACAACGTCGCCTACGCGCTGCAGGTGATCGGCGCCAGTCGCGCCGAAATCCGCGAGCAGGTGCCGCAGACGCTGCGCCTGGTCGGCCTCTCGACCAAGCTCCACAGCTACCCCGACCAGCTCTCCGGCGGCGAGCAGCAGCGCGTCTCCGTCGCCCGCGCCTTCGTCAACCACCCGCCGCTGCTGCTGGCCGACGAGCCGAGCGGGAACCTCGACCCGGTCACCTCGATCGGGATCATGCAGCTGCTCTACCGGATCAACAAGGCCGGGACCACCGTCGTCGTCGTCACCCACGACCGCGAGATGGTGGACAACATGCAGCGGCGCGTCGTCGAGCTGTTCGAGGGCCGCGTCGTCCGCGACGAGGTCTCCGGCGGCTACACCGAGGAGTCGACGACCGAATTCGGCCTGCGGATGCGGGCCGAGATGGGCGTCGGCGCCGAGGGCGAGCCGCGCACCAACGGCCACTCCGACCACGACCACCTGAGCTGATGGGCCGGCTCGTCTTCTTCTTCCAGGAGGCCCTGCGCGCGCTGAAGCGCAACGGCGCCCCCAGCCTGGCGGCGATCGTGACCACGGTCGTCACCGTCGTCCTGCTCGGGATGCTGATCCCGATCTTCCAGACCGCCCAGGGCAAGAGCGAGGAAGTCCGCGACCAGCTCAACGTCCAGTACGAGCTCTACGACGACGCGACCAAAGCCGAAATCGTCGCCCTGAAAGGGAAGCTGGAAGGCGATCCCGCACGTCGCCGAAGTCACCTTCGTCAGCAAGGACGAAGCGCTGGCGACGCTGAAGGGCGAACTGAAGGACAAGACGATCGTCGAAGAGCTGCACACCAACCCGCTTCCCAACAGCTTCGAAGTCAAGGCCGACGACGCCGCCAACCTGCCGGCGGTCCGCAAGGCGGTCTTCCCGGACGGCCCCAAGGGGCAGCCGATCGCCTCGATCATCGTCAAAGAATTCGACCGCCAGCAGTCCTCGGACAAGATCGAGCAGGTGACGAGCGCGCTGAAGATCGTCCTCACGGTGATCACGGCGCTCTTGATCCTCGCCTCGCTGATGCTGGTCGGCAACACGATCCGGCTCTCGATCTACACCCGCCGCCGCGAGGTCGAGGTGATGCGCCTGGTCGGCGCCACCCGCTGGTTCATCCGCTGGCCGTTCATGATCGAGGGGGTGGTCGTCGGCTTCGTCGGCGGCCTGCTGGCCATACTGATCCTGTGGCTGGGCAAGATCACCGTCGTCGACCCCCTCAGCGACTCGATCGGCGTCCTCGCGGCGCAGAACAACTCCACCCTGGGCTTCCCCGCCCTGGTCGCGATCCTCTTCGCCGCCTCGATCGTCGTCTCGACGATCGGCTCGGGCGTGACGCTGCGGCGCTTCCTCAAGGTCTGAGGCGGCGTGAGCGCACGCGGGGCCGTGGCCTTCGCCGTGGCGCTGGTGGCCCTGTTCGCCGCCGGGCTCTGGCTGGGCGGACACCCGCGCTCGCTGCCGGAACCGCTGCGCGACGTCTTCGTCGAGGAACCGACCGGGCTGACCGCCGAAGCGGCGGAAGCGATCGAGGACAGCTACTACCGGCCGGTCGGCGAGACCGAGCTCGGCAACGCCTCGCTGCAGGGGATGGTCCGCGAGCTGCGTCGCCGCCACGGAGACCGTTTCAGCGAATACTTCTCGCCGGAAGCGCTGACCGCCTTCAACGAGCAGATCGAAGGGCGATTCTCGGGGATCGGGCTGACCGTGATCGAGGTCAAGAAGGGCCTGCGGGTGGCGAGCGTCTTCCCGCGCTCGCCCGCCGAGCAGGCGGGGATCGCGGCGGGCGACACTGATCGTCTCGGTCGAAGGGAAGTCGATCGCCGGCGAGAGCAGCTCCGAGGCGACGAAGAAGATCAAGGGCCCGGAAGGGACCGAGGTGACGATCGGCGTCCGCGACGGCAAGGGCGGCAAGGTGCGGCAGCTGACCCTGACCCGGGCCGAGGTGACGCTGCCGAACGTCAGCCGCAGGATCGAGACCGTCGACGGGCGCAAGCTCGGCTACGTGCGCTTGCTCAGCTTCAGCGAAGGTGCGCACGGGCAGCTCGCCGGAGCCGTGCGCCAGGTCCAGAAGGAAGGGGCGAAGGGGATCGTCCTCGACCTCCGCCACAACCCCGGCGGTCTGCTCGAGGAGGCGGTGCGGACCGCGAGCCTCTTCCTGCCCGAGGGGAGAGTCGTCGTCTCGACCAAATCGCGCAGCCAGGGCGAGAGCACGTACGAGACCAGCGGCGCGCGGCGCTCGAAGCTGCCGCTGGTGGTCCTGATCGACGGCGGCACCGCCTCGGCGGCGGAGATCCTCACCGCGGCGCTGGCCGACGACGGCGGCGCCGAGGTGGTCGGCACCCGCTCCTTCGGCAAGGGCGTCTTCCAGGAGGAGCAGAGCGCTCGCCAACGGCGGGGCGCTGAAGCTGACGGTCGGCGAATACTTCACCCCGAAGGGGGTCAACCTTGCCGAGAGCCACGGGATCCATCCCGACGTCAAGGTCCAGGACGACCCGAGGACGAAGGCCGACGAGGCCGAACAGCGCGCCTTCGAAGTCCTCGCCGGCCAGATCGGCCTGATGGCAAGGCCGCGGAGCGGCGCAACCACCACCCGGCCGCGGGACCGTCGTTTCCACGATTCGCGTTCCCATAGGGACCAAAAGGGTGGAAACGACGCTCGTCGATTCGGCGCTCGGCTCGGGAGACGGTCGAGGAGCTGCTGCAAGGAGGAGCTCGGGTTCCGCGGCTTCCGGCCGACGATCGAGGGGGAAGCGCGGGAAGCGGCGCAGTGGGCCGAGCGCGAAAGCGGCCCGCGGCGCGACCTCACCGCGCTGGCGACCTTCACCGTCGACCCGGCGACGGCGCGCGACTTCGACGACGCCGTCTCCGCCCAGCTCGAGGGTGACGGCGCCCGGGTCTGGATCCACATCGCCGACGTCGCCGCCCACGTCAGACCCGGGCTCGCTGCTCGACCAGGAGGCGCGGCGGCGCGGCAACAGCACCTACGTCCCCGGCACGGTCGAGCCGATGCTGCCGCACGCGCTCTCCAGCGAAGCCTGCAGCCTGGCGCCGGGGGTCGAGCGGCTGGCGGTGACGACTGAGATCGAGCTGGGGCCGGGGATGAGGCCGCGCCGAGGCGCGCTTCTACCGCAGCCGCATCCGCTCCGACGTGCGCCTCGACTACGACCAGCTCGACGAGATCTTCGCCGGCCGGGCGCAGGCCGCCGGCCGAGGTGGCCGAACCGCTCGCCGCCGCGCGCGAGATCGCCGCCGGCCTCGGCGAGCACCGCGGCAGCTCCAGCCTCGACGTCGAATCCTCCGAGCCCGAGTTCGAGCTTCGACGCCGAGGGGAACGTCGTCGGCGCCCACGGCGTCGCCCAGACCGAGGCGCACCGGCTGATCGAGCGGCTGATGATCCTCAACAACGAGCAGGTCGCCCAGCTGCTTGGAGCGCGAGCGGGTGCCGGCGATCTACCGCGTCCACGCCCAGCCCGACGCGGCGCGGATCGAGCGCCTGCTCGAGCAGCTCGCCGCGCTCGGGGTGCCGACGCCGCCGCTGGGCCGGGGCCTCTCGCCGCAGGAGGCCGGCCGGATCGCCGCCGAGGCGAGCCGGTTGGCGCGGCGCGAGGCCGCGCGACGCGGACACGGGCAGGAGGCGTATACCTCGCTCGTGCTCCGATCCCTCGAAGCAGGCCTCCTACAGCGAGCGGAACATCGGCCACGCCGGCCTCGGCAGCCCCGCCTACTGCCACTTCACCTCGCCGATCCGCCGCTACCCCGACCTCGTCTGCCACCGGGCGCTGCTGGCGCTGCTGGGCGAGGGAGAGGAGGCGCCGACGCTGGCCGCAGGCGCGCGACGCCGCCGCCGACAGCTCGGCGCGCGAGCGCGAGTCGGCCAGATCGAGCGCCACGCCGACGACGTCTGCGCCGCCTTCCTGCTCGAACGCGAGCTCGGCGAGCGCGGGCTCGACGCCGTCTTCGAGGGTGAGGTCTCCGGCGTCATCCGCTCCGCCGCCTTCGTCTCCTTCGGCGGCGAGCTCGGCGACGTCTACGAGGGGATGCTGCCGGCGCGGCGGCTGCCGGGCGAGTACTACGCGCTCGACAAGGCCGAGGTGGCGCTGGTCGGGCGCGAGTCGGGAGCGCGGGTGCGTCTCGGCGATCCGATATCCGTCCGCGTGGCGGGGGTCGACGCGCCGCGGGGGCGAGCAGAGTTGGAGCCCCCGGAGGCGGCGGATTAAGTCAATGGCCAAGAAGCAAAAGAAGAAACGCGAGCCGGCCTCGGGCGACGTGGTCACGAATCGGCGCGCCCGCCACAAATTCGAGTGGGTCGAGAAGATGGAGGCCGGGATCGTCCTGCAGGGCTCCGAGGTGAAGGCGCTGCGGAGCGGCAAGGCGCAGATGACCGACGCCTACGCGGTTGTCGACGAAGGCGAGGTTTGGCTCCGCAAGCTGCATATCCCGCCCTACGAGTACTCCGCCGTCGACGCCCACGCGGCCGAGCGGCCGCGCAAGCTGCTGCTGCACAGGGAGGAGATCGAGCGCCTGGTCGGGAAAACCGCGCAGAAAGGCCTGACCCTGATTCCGACCAGGATCTATTTCAAAGGGCCGCGGGCGAAGGTGGAGCTGGCTTTAGCGCGAAACAAGGAGGGTCGTGACCGGCGGCGGGAGATCGCCGACCGGGACGTCCGCAGAGAGGTCGAGCGAGAGTTCAAGGGAAGGATGCGCTGAGGTTGAAACTGCCGATTCACATGCAAGGATGCAGGGCGATGCGGACCCGGAAGAGCCTCCCCGCCGCTGCCGCTGGGATCATCGCGGTGCTCATGGTCGCCCCCGCGCAGGCCGGCGCCGATTCCTTCCCGGAAAAGGCGAGCGACTACGTCAGCGACAACACCGGCTACTTCGTCGCCGCGCTGCTGGTGGCGATCCTGCTGCTCCTGCTGATCGTGCGGATCAGCCAGCGACGGGCAAAGGAGAGGGAAAAGAAACAGGCGGCCCAGCCCGTGGGCCCGGGCGCCGCTGCGGTGAACCCGCAGGGCCCGCCTCCGGGAGCGCCTGCGGCAGCCGCCCCCGCTCCTCCGACCGCAGAGACCGCCGCCATTCCGGCAGCGGTACCTGCACCCGCCGCCCTCCCTCCTGCGCCGCCTGGGCAGTCGGTCCCCCCGCCCGGCGTCTCGGCGCCGCCTCCGACCGTGGGGCAGGCCCCGGCCGGTGAGTCGACCAAAGACCGCAAGCGGCGCCAGCGCGAGGAACAGCGCAGAAACGACTGCAGATGCGCGAAGCGCGCAAAGCCGAGTTGCAGCGCCGCAAGGAAGAGCGGGCGCAGCGCAAGGCGCAGAAGCGCGGCGGCGCGGCCTCTGCGCCGCCAGCAGTCGGAGCGCCCGGCGCCCCCGCCGCAGCGCCGGAAGCGCCAAAGGAGCGCAAGTTCTTCGGGATCAGGATCGGCACCGGCAAGCAGAAGCGCGAGGCAGCGCTGGCCGAGCAGAGGCTGGCGGCCGCCCGCGAAGCAAACGAACGCGCGGTGGCCGAAGCTCAAGCCAGCGGGCAGGTCCCGCCCTCAGGGCAGTTGCCCCCGTGGGAGGAGGCGACGACCGCGCAGCCGCAGGCCGGAGGCCTCACCGCCGTGCCTTCGGTCCCGCCCCCGCCCGTTCCGGGCGGAACGCCGGCGGCGGGCGACTACGACCCGCACGCCGCCGAGCAGCGGGTGCGCGACAAAGTCGAGGAGGTTCGCGCCGAGACCCAGCGGATCGGTGCCCAGGCCGACCAGTATGTCGCCGGCGCGCCGCCGATCCAGGACACTCAGGCCGTCCCCTCGCCGCCCATCGACCTGCGCACTGCTGAGCAGCGCTTGGAGGGCGAGCGGCAGGCGCGGGAGCGGGCGATGAAAGAGGCCGAGGAGAAGCTCCGCCAGATCGAGGAGCGAACCAAAGCCGCCGAAGAGCGGGCTGCCGAGGCGAAGCGATTGGAGCAGCGCCGGGCCGAAGACGAAGCGCAGGACCGCCGTCTCGAGGAGATGCGCCGTAGCGTCGCCGAGGCCGAAGAACGGGCCCGCGAGGCCGAAAGGCGTGCCGCCGAAGCCGAGCAGAACGCCGTCCGCTCGCTCCAGGGCGGAGGAGCGCCATTGCCACCTCCGCCGCCGGAGCCGCAGCAGTCGTTCGCTCCGCCGACGCCGCCGCCGACCCCGGCCGATACCCAGTCCTTCCCGGCTACTCCGCCTCCGCCAGCCGAATCGTTCTCGCCGCCTACGCCTCCCCCGCCGCCGGCAGAGTCGTTCGCGCCGCCGACTCCCCCGCCGACGCCGGCGGAGCCCGCGACTCCACCGCCCCCGCCGCAGCCGCCCGCGGCCGAGCCTCCCGCTCCCACGGCGACGCCGAGCTTCGGCGCGCCGGCAGGCGGCGGCGATCAGATCAACCTCAACACGGTTACCTTCGAGCAACTGCGCGAGCAGAACCTCTCGGTGACCCAGGCGACCCGACTCCTTGCCCACCGCGAGCGCCTTGGCGGCTTCAAATCGGTGGACGACCTTGATCAGGTGGCGGGGTTCCCGGTTGAGCTGCTCGACGACCTGAAGACCCGGTCTACGGTTTAGGGAACCGGGAGAGGGGTTCGGCGGGCAACAGCGGGGAGGGCCCGGCGAACCCCTCTCCCGGTTCCGTCAATCGTCTTCGTACTTCTCCAGCAGCTTCAGCCAGACCTCGCTCCGGCTCGGGTAGGGAGCGATTGCGTGCCTTAATTTGGAGATAGGAACCTCTCCGACGATCGCGACCGTGGCGGCCTGGAGGAAATCGGCGGTCTCGAAGCCGGTGAAGGTGGCGCCGACGATGGTTTCCTTCGTCTGGTCGATCACCAGCCGGCAGGTGCCGCCGGTGTCCTTGCCCTGGAAGCTGGCGCCGGGGGTACCGTCGGTGGGGGCGTCGACTGGGCGGGCGTCGATACCGGCCTCGCGCGCCTGCTCCAGCGTCTTGCCGGCGGCGGCGACCTGTGGGTCGGTGAAGGTGACGCGGGGGGAGCCGATGCCTTCGGCGACCGCCTCCGTCCCCCGACCGAGCAGGTTCTCCGTCGCGACCCAGGCGTGGTACTTGCCCATGTGGGTGAAGAGGGCGCGGCCGTTGACGTCGCCGATCGCGTAGAGCCAGTCGCGGCCGCCGACCCGCATCCGCCCGTCGGTGTCGAGGTAGCCGTGGTCGTTCGGCTCGACGCCGGCGGCTTCGAGCTGGAGGTCGGCGGTGTGGGGGGTACGGCCGACGGCGATCAGGATCTCGGCCGCCTCGACCAGCTCGCCGCCGTCGAGGCAGGCAACGATGCCGCGCCCGCCTTCGCCGGCGGCGACGCTCTCCACTTTCGAGCCGGCGCGGACGTCGACGCCGAAACGCTCCTGCAGTGCTTCGGCGACTTCTTCGCCGGCGAACGGTTCCTCGCGCGAGAGCAGGTGCTCGCCGCCCTCGACCAGGGTGACCTCGCTGCCGAGACTGGCCCACGCTTGCGCCAGCTCGCTGCCGACCGGGCCGCCGCCGAGCACCACCATGCTCTCCGGCAGCAGTTTCGCGGTGGTGGCGTTGCGGTTGTTCCAGGGGTCGATCTCGTCCAGTCCCTCGATCGGCGGCATCGCCGCCTTGCTGCCGGTGGCGACGACGACCGCTTTCTCGGCGACCAGCGTGTGCTCGTCGACGACGATCCGCCGCTCGCCGTCGAAACGTGCGCTGCCGCGGATCAGGTCGATGTCCCGTTCTTCCAGCCAGGGCAGCTGGCCCGAGTCGTCCTGGTCGTGGATCACCTCGTCGCGCCGGGCCAGCACCGTCGGCGCCTCCAGCTCCCCGTGACCCGTAGGGACCCCGGGCACCCGCTTCGCCTCGGCGAGAACGTCGGCCGGGCGCAGCAGCGCCTTGGAGGGCATGCAGGCGTAGTAGGAGCATTCGCCGCCGATGAGATCCCGCTCGACGATCGCCACCTTCCAGCCGGCGTCGGCGAGGCGACCGGCGCAGACCTCGCCCGCCGGGCCGGCGCCGAGGACCACGGCGTCGTAGCTGTGCTCGCTCATCGGGCGAATCCTTTCAGGTCGCCCCCTCCGGCTCGATAAAATGCTGAGGCATTCCCAAGCACGGGGGCGACAGGCTTCGACGTGGTCGACTCGTGCGAACGGTTGCAGGTCGAGGTTGCTGGAGGCCTCGTTAAACCCCAGCACAAACCAATACGTGCGGACCATGAGTTCGCCCTCGCCGCTTAGTTAGAAGCTAAGCGCTGTGAGAGTCGGTCCTCCCTCGCCCACGGGGAGGGGCACCGGCTTCAGAAGTGGGCTCACCCAGGCGGACCGCCCCGACCGCCAGGGAACATCGAAGGGGCTTTATCTCCCGCAGTGCCCGCTGGCGCGGACCCCGGGAGACGAGAATCAAGCGCCAGCTAAACCTGTAGACACCCTCGCACCGCGTCCGCGGATCCGAGTTCGAATCTCGGCGCCTCCATTGGAACCGCTCCCCAGTTGGGAGCGGTTCGCTCGTGCGGTTACGCAGTTTGCGGCTGCGGTCTTTGGAAACCCACCGCTGCCCTCGGCCGCAGGTTAGGCTCAAGTATCTGGAGTAACGAAAGTTTTTGGTTTTTTGGAGGATCTTGATTCCAAGGGTCGGTAGCACGGCGACGGTGCTTCACGAGGAGCTGACGCTCCGGTGAGGGTGAGGCTCGCGTCCGGTGTGCTTGCCGTGGTCCTGATCTTGGTTACTAGTGGCGTCGGTGGGTGTGGCGGGAAGGAGTTGAAGACGGCCCAGGAGGCTCGCCAGTACATCCTCGACGTACTCCATGGCAAGGCCGCTGAGTGGGAGGGGCTGGCTGCCGACGCATCTCTGCAGGCAAAGCTTGCCTGGCAGAGGGAGACGGAGATACGGAGCTTTGAGCAGAGGTTGAGAAGCTCGGCCGAGTGGGCTTGCGAAGCAGCGGAGTGGGCTGAGAAGGCCGACGAGGCCTATGGCTATTTTCAGGAGCTGCCGCTGGAACAGCGCGAAGAACTTCTCCGCTACTACGGTTTTTTCGCGAGCCCCGAAGAAGTCGAAGCGGTCTTCGACGAAGCCTTGTCGCTCGGAGCGGTTGAAGTGGTGCTGGTCACGGGCCAAGTGTGCTCTCTGTAACCGGCCGTCGTTTCCCATAGAGGACTCCCGGGTAGCCGCTGTGTGCTCCGAGAGTGGATCGCCAGGGATTCGCCGCCAGTCAGAGGGAGACACCTTGAGAGCCGAGCTTGTTCACCCGAGGTTGCGCCGTCTCGTCCAGACGGGCCTGGCCGAGCTTGGGATCAGCCAAATCCATCTAGGAGGATCAACCATGGAGTCAGCAACGACCCGTGCCGGAGGCGCGGGCGCAGGCGTCGACCGCACCGCGAGCCGCGGTACGGTTCGTCGCCTCGCGACGGAGACGAAACAGGCGTTCAAGACGACCGAGTTCTGGGCGATGGTGGCCGTCATCGTCGGCATCCTCGTCGCCGCCGCCGCGATCAAGGGTGGCGACACGGGTGGCACCGACGAGTTCATCGCCCGGCAGGCGTGGCTCTACGTCGCCATCGTCGCCGTCGGCTACATGATCAGCCGCGGCCTCGCGAAGTCGGGCTCCCGCGAGCCGTACGACGCAGAGCGCGAAGATCGCGACCCGCCCCGGCACTAGTAGCTCGGCGAGGAAGGGGCGCTTCGGCGCCCCTTCCTCGTTCTTGGACCGAAACCTCTGCTGAGATCCAGGGTTCTGGTCACAGGGGCCGCGGCGGGGCGGCCCGATTTCTCCATGCGAATTCCCTCAGCCTCCAACCCGCTCCTGCACTGGGACCCCGCCGCTGCCGACCCGGCCCAGCGACGCATTCACCCGATCCTTCGCGGCGGGGTTCTCGAGCGCGACGGCTGGAGCTGCGCGTATTGCGGCGCCGAGACCGCCGAGGTCGATCACGTCGATCCCCGGGCTCGCGGTGGCGCGACCACCCCGACGAACCTCGTCGCCGCCTGCCGGCGCTGCAACAAGGCGAAGGGGTTGCGCACGCCGACAGAGTGGCGGCTGGACAAGGCTCTGGAGCGAATCCGCAGGGACGCGAGGGAGCGCCGGTCTCGGAACCGGCCGCGCGCCGTGGGGTTCCACCGGAGCTAGGCGGCCGCCGCTAGGGTCCCGCCGATGGACCGCTACGTCGCCTTCCTGCGCGGGATGAACCTCGGCGGGCGGCGGATCAAGAACGAGGAGCTGCGGCGGCACTTCGAGGAGATCGGGTTCGAGGAGGTCGTCGACCTTCCGGGCCAGCGGCAACGTGATCTTCGCGACGCCGAAGCGGGAGGCGGAGGCGAAGCTGGGGGAGCGGGTCGAAGCGGAGCTGAGGGAGCGGCTCGGCTATGACGTGCCGGTGTTCCTGCGCAGCGACGAGGAGATCGCGGCGGTGGCGGCGCGGCGGCCCTTCGACGCGAAGGCGGTGGAGAAGTCGAAGGGGAGGCTGCAGGTCTCGTTCCTGAAGAAGAAGCCGAGCGCTGCGGCGAAGAAGAAGGTCTTGGCGTTGGCCACGGACGAGGACCTGCTGGCGATCGAGGAGCGGGAGCTCTACTGGCTCCCGAGCGGCGGGCTGCTCGAGTCCGCCCTCAATCTGAAGGCGATCGAGCGGTTGCTCGGCTCCGACACCCGGCGCACGATGGGCACTGTCGAGCAGATCGCCGCGAAGCTCGCCTAGCCTAGTTCGGCAATGGCAATCGCGACCGCAACCTCGCTCGACGTCTACGTCGGCGGCAAGCTGCTCTTCGAGGAGGTCTCCTTCAAGCTCGAGCCGCGCGAACGGATGACGCTCTCCGGCCGCAACGGCGCCGGCAAGTCGACGCTGCTGCGGGTGCTCTCCGGCGAGCTGCGCCCGGACAGCGGCTCGCTGACGGTGCAGCGCGGCGCCCGGGTCGCCCTCCACGACCAGCGCCCGCCGCGGGAATCGCCGATGAAACTCGGCGAGTACGTCTTCTCCGGCCGCACCGACATGCTCGAAACCGAGGTCGAGCTGGAGCGGCTGGAGGGGGAAATGGGCGGCGAGGCGAGCGAGGAGACGATGCGCGCCTACGCCGCCGCCCAGCAGCGGCTCGAAGCCGGCGGCGGCTACCGCTGGCGCGACGACGTCCTCGCCGTGCTGCGCGGCCTCGGCTTCGAGGCCGAGCACGCCGAGCGCCCGCTCCGCACCTTCTCCGGCGGCGAGCTGACCCGCGCCTCGCTGGCCCGCGCGCTCGCCACCCGCCCCGACCTGCTGCTCCTCGACGAGCCGACGAACCATCTCGACATCCCCTCGCTGGAGTGGCTCGAGCGCTACCTGGTCGACCTCGACGCCGCGGTCGTCCTCGTCGCCCACGACCGCTGGTTCCTGGAGGCGGTCGGGACCTCGGTGCTGGAGCTGGAGGCGCAGCGGCGCCCGCTTCTTCGCCGGCCCCTGGCACGCCTGGCGCCAGGAGCAGGCGGCGCGGCAGATCGCCCTCGGCAAAGCGATCGAGCGCCAGCAGGCGGAGATCGCGCGGATGGAGCGCTTCGTCGAGCGCTTCCGCTACAAGGCGACGAAGGCGCGCCAGGCGCAGTCGCGGGTGAAGATGATCGAGAAAGCCAAGCGCGAAGGCCCGGCGTCCGAAAAGCGCGACAACCGCCACCTGCGCTTCCGCTTCAAGCCGCCCGAGCGGCCCGGGCGGGTGGTGCTGAAACTGGTCAACGGCAAGCTCGAGGTGCCGGGGCGGACGCTGCTCGACGGCGCCAACCTCGAAATCGAGCGCGAGGAACACGTCGTCCTGGTCGGCCCCAACGGCGCCGGCAAGACGACCCTGATCGAGACCCTCGCCGGCGACCGCGAGCCGGCCGCCGGCAGCGTCCGCACCGGCCACAACGTCAAGCTCGGCTACCTCTCCCAGCATGCCGAGACCGCGGCCGGCGGCGGCACCGTGCTCGACGCGGCGAAGCGGGAGACCGGCCTCAACGAGGTCCAGTCGCGCGCCCTGCTCGGCGGCTTCCTCTTCTCCGGCGCGCGACGTCGAGAAACAGCTCTCCGACATCTCCGGCGGCGAGCAGCGGCGGCTCTCGCTGGCGATCCTCGTCGCCTCCGGCGCCAACGTCCTCGTCCTCGACGAGCCGACGAACCACCTCGACCTCGAGAGCCGCGAGGCGCTGGAGGACGCGCTGATCGAGTTCGAGGGGACGGTGCTGCTCGTCTCCCACGACCGGGCGCTGCTGGAGGCGGTCGGCAGCCGCACCCTGGTCTGCGAGGACGGCAAGCTGCAGAGCTTCCCGAACGGCTGGGCCGAGTACCAGCTGCGGCGCGACGAAGCCGAGGCGGAGGCGACAGGCGGCGGCCAAGCCGCGCGGCGGGGGCGGCAGGAAGTACAGCGCCACCAAGCCGGCGCAGAAAGCGGCGCGCAAGGCGGCGAAGCTGGAGCAGCGGATCGAGCGAGGCCGAGGCGGAGCTGCGCGAGCTGGAGGACGAGCTCGCCGACCCCGCGGCCTGGTCGAGCCCCGGCCGGGTCGAGCGGGCGACAAAGCGCCACGAGGAGGCGAAGACGGCGGTCGAAGAGCTCTACGCGGAGTGGGAGGCCGCGCAGCAGGAGGCCGAGGCCGGCTCGACCGCCTAGGCGAGCGGCCGCTCGAGCACCGACCCGCGTGCCCTTGGCCGGCGCCAGGGTGATGTTGCGGACGCGGACCGGTTCGGGCTTCTCGTCGACCGCCCGCAGCTCGGCCCGCTCGACGAACTCGCGCAGGATCAGCCGCATCTCGTATTCGGCGAAGGCGGCGCCGATGCAGCGGCGGACGCCGCCGCCGAAGGGGATCCAGGCGTAGTTGTCGGCCTTGCCGTCGAGGAAGCGCTCGGGGCGGAACTCGTAGGGCTCGGGGAAGAGGTCCTCGCGGTAGTGGAGGGCGGCGATCGCCGCCAGCACGAACTGGCCGGCCGGCAGCTCGTAGTCGCCGATCGTCGCCGGTGCCTTCAGCTTGCGGGCGACGTCGACGATCACCGGCCGCGCCCGCAGCGTCTCTTTGACCGTCGCGCCGAGGTAGTCCTCCTCGCCGGCGGCGATCGAGTCGCGCAGCTTCGCCAGCACCGCCGGGTTGCGGACCAGCCGCTCGACCGCCCAGGCGAGGCCGGTTGCGGTCGTCTCGTGGCCGGCGCCGAGCACCGTGACCAGCTCGTCGCGCAGTTCCAGGTCGCTCATCGCCTCGCCGTCCTCGTCGCGGGCGCCGAGCAGCAGCGAGAGGACGTCGTCGCGCTCCTCGTGGCCGGGTTCGGCCCGGCGCAGCCGGATCTCCTCGTAGATGAACTCGTCGAGCGCCTCGCGCGAGCGGAGGAAGCGGTTCCAGGGGCTGAGCCGGCCGAGGTTGCGGCGCAGCACCGGGAAGGAGGTGACGACGCCGACGCGGCGGGCGAAGTCGTCGATCAGCCGCTCGAAGCGCTCCAGTCGCGCCTCGTCGTGGACGCCGAAGACGGCGCGCATGATCACCGCCAGGGTGATCCGCTGGGTGTGGGGGCGCAGCGCGAAGGGCTCGCCGACCGGCCAGCTCTCCATCTCCCGGCGGGTCATCTCGACGATCAGCTCGCCGTAGCGCTGGATCCGCTCGCCGTGGAAGGGCGGCAGCAGCAGCTTGCGCTGGCGCATGTGCGGCTCGTCGTCGAGGGTGAGGACCGAGTTCGGCCCGACCGCCGGCTCCAGCACCGTCGCGTTCGCCTCGCCGGCGTGGAAGACGGCCGGGGAGCCGGTGAAGAGCGCTTTGACGAGGTCCGGCCGGGCGACGTAGACGAGCCGGCCGAAGAAGGGGAAGCGGACGCTGAAGATGTCGCCGTAGCGCCGCTGCCGCGCGGATCGAGGAACCCGAGCGGGTCACGGGCGTAGCTGACGGCCTGCGCGATCGCCGGCGCCCGCGAGCCCGGCGGCGTCGCCGGGCGCGCGGCAGCATTCGGCTGGGGAAGGGTCGCCTGCTCCATCGCCCGAGGTTACCCGAAACTGGCTGTCCAGCCAGTCCGGATGGACTGCATCAAATTCTGGCTCTATGACAGCCAGAGTTGATGCAGTCGGCTAGCTGGCCGAGTTTCAGAAGACGATCGTGCGGTCGCCGTCGAGGAGGACGCGGTCGTCTAGGTGGGCCATCACGGCGCGGGCGAGGACGAGGCGCTCGACGTCGCGGCCGAGGCGGATCATGTCGGTGACCTCGTCGCGGTGGTCGACGCGGGTCACGTCCTGGGCGATGATCGGGCCGGCGTCGAGCTCGGCGGTGACGTAGTGGGCGGTGGCGCCGATCAGCTTGACGCCGCGCTCGTAGGCGCGGTGGTAGGGGTCGGCGCCGACGAAGGCGGGCAGGAAGCTGTGGTGGATGTTGATCGCCGGGGCGCCGAGCTCGCGGAGGAAGTCCTCGGAGAGGATCTGCATGTAGCGGGCGAGGACGAGGAGGTCGATGCCCTCCAGCAGCTCCAGCGCCTGCCGCTCGACGTCGGCCCGAGTCGCCGGTTCGACCGGCAGGTGGTGGAAGGGGAGCCCGACCGCTTCGGCCTGGCCGGCGTGGTCGGGGTGGTTGGAGATGACCATGACCAGCTCGCCGCCGAGGTCGCCGTTGCGCCAGCGCCAGAGCAGGTCGGAGAGGCAGTGGTCCTCGCGGCTGACCATGATCGCCACCCGCTTCGTCCGCGGCCGCGTCTCGTGGAACTCGTAGTCCATCGCGAACGGCTCGCCGATCTCCCGCGCGAAGCGCAGCTCCAGCGCCTCGCGCTCGCCGTCGGGCAGACGGTCGAAGACCATCCGCATGAAGAAGCGTCCCTCGGCGCTCGAGTGCTGGTCGACGTCGACGATGTTGAGCCCGGACTCGGCGAGGAAGCCGCTGACGCGGGCGATCAGCCCCGGCTGGTCGGGGCAGGCGAGCAGCAGGCGCGAGGTCGGCGCGTCTCCCATCCGTCGATGATCGCGGATAGGCTGCCGCCGATGCGGATCGGCGCGATTCCCGACGGAGCCTGGTGGAGCGGCTCGGGCTGCTCTTCGGCAAGGTGCCGACGCCGATCGGCGAGGCGATGTTCGCGATGCCGGTGGCGCGCTCGCTGCAGGTGGCGCAGCGGACCGGGATCCTCGGGGCGCTGGCCGAGGGGCCGCGCGACCCGACCGAGCTGGCCGAGCACCTCGGCCTGCAGCCGACCGGGACCAGCCGGGTCCTCGACGTGATCGCCACGCTGGAGCACGTCAAGCAGAACCCGACGGGACCTACGAGATGACCGCGAGCGGCCATGCTGGCTCGACCCGCGCTCCGACACCTACCTCGGCGACTTCCTCGCCGACACCGCCCACTACTGGGACTGGTACGCCGGCCTCGAGGACCTGGTCCGCGACGGCACGCACGTCGAGCTGCACGAGAAAGCGCCGGACGACCCCTACTGGCAGTCCTACATCCGCGGCCAGTACCAGCTGGCGCGCCTCTCCAGCGCCGAAGTCGCGAAGGCGATCCCGCTCGCCAAGGGCGCGCACTCGCTGCTCGACGTCGCCGGCGCCCACGGCGAGTACTCGATGGCGCTCTGCCGCCGCCACGAGGGGCTGCGGGCGACGATCGTCGACCTGCCGGGGAGCGCCAGCGTCGGGAAGGAGATCGTCGCCGAGGCTGGGATGAGCGACCGCGTCCGCCACCTGGTCGGCGACATGTTCGAGGTCGACTACGACGGCCACTACGACGGCGCCCTCTGCTTCAACATCATCCACCACCTCTCGCCGGAGCAGATCCGCGGCGCTCTTCGCCCGCATCCGCGCCGTCCTGCGACCCGGGCGCCCCGCTCTGCGTCCTCGACCTCTACGACCGCCCCGGCGGCCAGCGCGCCAACCTCGCCTCGATCCTCGGCCTCTTCTTCCACCTCACCTCCGGCGCCGACACCTACACGGTCGAAGAGGTCTCCCGCTGGATGGGGGAGAGCGGCTACGGCAGGCCGAGGTGAAGTCGTTCCGGCGGCTGCCGGACCTGCGCCTGCTGATCGCAAAAGCCGTCTGAGACCGCAAATTTGCGACCAGCTTCACCTTGCTGCCGACTGACTTCGTGCCTGAGCTAGTGCGGAGTGGCAGCGAGTCGGGAGCGAAGTGTGATGGCGGCCACACATGAAAGTGGCGCGAACCCTCACGGTTTCGCGCTTGCTCACAAAACGCAAACATTTCACCTCGATCTTGCTCATCCTGCTTGCCTTTCCGGCAGCCGCTTTGGCGGCCAGCGGAGAGGGAGAGGCCAAAGGACCCTGGGTCGGCCAGGCTGAAGTCGCGCCTGCTCGCGCATGCTGCAGCGGCCGGTCAACCGCTTCCACCGCGTCGTCAAGACGATCGCCGCCGACATCAGCGCCGAAGAACGCGCGGCCGAGCGCAGGCGCGAACGCGAAGCCGAAGAACCCTTCGCAGAGCTGCCCGGCGGCGTCTCGATGGAGACGCTGGAGTCGATTGCCTCCTGCGAGTCCGGCGGCGACCCGGCGGCGGTCTCCTCCGACGGCACCTACCGCGGCAAATACCAGTTCGACTACGGCACCTGGGAATCGATGGGCGGGAGCGGCGACCCAGCCGCGGCCCCCGAGTCCGAGCAGGACTACCGCGCCGCGCTGCTCTACGCGGCGAGCGGTTCCAGCCCCTGGCCGATCTGCGGCTGAAGCGTCCCGGTCTGTGTGAACCGAATTGTTCCCGGTATGCGGGAAGAACTCGGTCTGCACGTGCGGTCACAATTTCGGGGGAGCGCGCGCGTACGATGCGCGCGATGGCTGAGGAGCCCATAGAGACCGGCGAGGAGCAGGTTCCGGCGCCCGACGCCGAGGGGCCGAAGCGGAAACCGCCGAAAGAGGCGATCGCGGAGGCGCGGGTGCGGGCGCCGACGCGCGGCAACCGCAAGCTCGAGGGCTTCCTCGACGCCGTCAACTCCGACGAGCAGGTGCGGGCCTGGTGGTACATGACCCAGGTCCACGCCGAGCGGCTGGGGATGTCGGACCACTCCTGGGTCCACATGCAGATCGTCCTCAACATCGCCCTGCGGCTGCTGCGGCTGCTGCTGCGCGCCGGAGTCGAGCCGGCGATGGTCGCCGACCACGGGATGCGCGACCGCGACGCCGAAGTCGTCGTCGCTGGCGGCGCCCTGCTGCACGACACCGGGATGTCGATCCACCGCGCCGACCACGAGGCCTACTCGCTCTTCCTCGCCAACGGCGCCCTGCAGCGCCTCCTTGCCGACGCCTACAAGGAGCCGGAGCGCACCGTCGTCGCCTCCGAGATCCTGCACGCGATCATCGGCCACCGCCGCCGTGGCGAGCCCTACACGCTCGAGGCCGGCGTCGTCCGCGTCGCCGACGCCCTCGACATGGCCCAGGGGCGCATCCGCACCCCGATCGAGCTCGGCCACGAGGGCATCCACTCGATCTCCGCCGCCGCGGTCGACGAGGTCCGCATCGCCGCCGGCGAGGAGCGGCCGGTCCGGATCGAGATCCAGCTCAACAATTCGGCCGGGATCTTCCAGGTCGACGACCTGCTGGCGACGAAGATCCGCGACACCCCGCTGGAGGGCCGGCTCGAAGTGGTCGCCAAGGTCGAGGGCGAGACGGAGAAACGCCTCCTCTCGGGCTTCCGCCTCTCCTAGAAGCGCTGTTTTGCCGCGTCCAGCTCCTCGGCCAGCGCCCGCACCCGCCGCTCGATCTCGTCGCGCGTCGCCCGCACCGCCTCGATCGGCTGGCCTTTCGGGTCGGTCAGGTCCCAGTCGAGGTAGCGCTTGCCGGGGATGTAGGGGCACTCGTCGCCGCAGCCCATCGTCACCACGACGTCGGCCCATTCGGCGTCCTCGCGCGAGAGCTCCCGCGGCGACGCTCGCTGAGGTCGATCCCGAGCTCGGCCATCACCTCGACCACCTCGGGGTGGACGCGGTCGGCCGGGGTCGTTCCCGCCGAGCGCGCCTCGTGTCGCCCCTCGGCGCGCGCGCGAACAGCGCCTCGCTCATCTGCGAGCGACCGGCGTTGTGGAGGCAGACGAAGAGGGCGCGGGCCATCAGGTGGCCTCCGTCGCCGCTTCGCCGGGATGCTCGCCGCGGACTAGCTGGTAGGCGAGGGCGCCGAGCGCGGCGCCGAGCGGCGGCGCCAGCAGGTAGATCCAGAGGTCGTGCAGCTCCCCGGAGACGAGCGCCGGTCCGAGCGACCGGGCCGGGTTCATCGAGGCGCCGGTGACCGGGCCGCCGAAGAGGGCATCGAGACCGACGGTGCCGCCGATCGCGATCGCCGCCGCGGCGCCAACCGCGCGGGTGTCGGTGGCGACAGCCATGATCACGAACATCAGGAAGGCGGTGAGGACGACCTCGTAGACGAAGGCGCTGCCGGTGCCGACCGTCGGCAGGGTGGCGCCGAGCGCCGCCGGCTGGTCGGGCCAGACGGCGGCGAGCAACGCGGCGCCGGCGAGCGCCCCAGCCGCCTGGGCGGCGATGTAGGCGCCTGCCTCGGCGCGGGGGAAGTGGCGGGTGAGGGCGAAGGCGAGGGTCACCGCCGGGTTCAGGTGGGCGCCGGAGAGGTGGCCGGTGGCGTAGACCATCGCCATCACGACGAGGCCGAAGACAATTGCGATCCCGACCGTGTCCAAGCTGCCCGGATGCTCGGCCTCGGCGACGATCGCGCCACAGCCGGCGAAGACGAGGGCGAAGACGCCAATCCCCTCGGCGGCGGCGCGGCGGGTGAGGTCGGGGCGCGGATCCATCGCCTCAGCAGCAGGCGGCCGCCGGCGCGAAGACCTCGCGCACCGAGTCGAGGCGCCGGGAACCAGGGAGTAGTAGCTGCGAGTGCCGCGACCCTCGCGCTCGACCAGGCCGGCTTCGACCAAAACCTTGAGGTGATGGCTGACGGTCCCCTGCGCGAGGCCGAGGAACGGTTCGAACTCGCAGACGCAGACAGGCTCGCCGTCCGCTCTCAGCAGCATGTTGACGATCCGCAGGCGGTTGCGGTCCGCCAGCGCCTTCATCACCGTCTCCAGCTCCCCCGCCTGTTTCCCGCCGAGCGAGCTTCCGGCGAGCGGCGTGCAGCAGTTGATCACCGGCAGGTCCGTCACCGCCACGAGGCTATCACTTCATCGATAAACATCGATGAAGTGGATCAAAAAAAGGGAAGCCCAGGCCCAGCTTCAGTTGAAGCGAGCCAGGTCGCTGCGGCGCTGTTCCTTGCGCTTCTCCAGTTTGTCCTGGATCAGCGAGAGGACGATCACCAGGGCGGCGAAGAAGAAGATCACGCCGAAGCAGAAGAAGGTCACCGTCTTGTCGGTGGTCGGGCCGGCGAGGCCGACGCCCTCGTCGGCCAGGGCTGCCGGGGCGAGGACCAGCATCAAGGCCCAGATCGAGAGCAGGGCTGCGGCGGTGCGCTTCACGGGCGCCAATTTAGCGCAACCTTAGGTCGCGACGCATAGGATCCGCCGCGATGTCGAACCTCGAGGCCCTGCTGCTGGGCGTGGTCCAGGGACTGACCGAGTTCCTGCCGATCTCCTCCTCCGGCCACCTGATCATCGTCCCCTGGCTGCAGGACTACACCTTCCTCCAGGACCACGAGACCTTCAACAAGACCTTTGACGTCGCCCTGCATGCGGGGACCCTGATCGCCGCGATCGCCTACTTCCGGGTCGAGGTGGTGGTCCTCATCCGCGGTTTCGTACAGGCGGCGCGGCAGCGGGCGATCCGTACCCAGGAGCAGCAGCTGGCGGTGGCGATCGCGATCGGCACCGTTCCCGCGGTGATCGCCGGCGGCCTCGGCTCCAGTTTTATCGACGAGCACCTCGGCGAGCCCTGGATGATCGCGATCCAGCTGATCCTCTTCGGCTTCCTGCTCGGCTACGCCGACCGCATGCCCGAGCGCCGCAACCTCGGCGACGCCAAGCTGCGCGACGGCTGGTACGTCGGCCTCGCTCAGGTGTTGGCGCTGGCGCCCGGGACCTCGCGCTCGGGGATCACGATCACCGCCGGCCGCTGGCTCGGCCTCGACCGCGACGCCGCCGCCCGCTTCTCCTTCCTGCTGCTGATCCCCGCCGTCGCTGGCGCCACCGCTTACAAGGCGCTGGAGGCGGCCAAAGAAGGGCTGCCCCCCGGCGTCGGCGGGCCGATGGTGGTCGGGACGATCGCCGCCGCCGTCTCCGGCTACTTCGCGATCTCCTTCCTCCTGCGCCTGGTGCGGACGGCCAGCTACCGCCCCTTCGTCCTCTACCGCTACGCCGCCGGCGCCGCGATCCTGCTGATCATCGCTACCGGCCTGCGGCCGGCGACGTTCTAATTCGCCTGTTCCTTTTTGTTGTCCAGAACCAAGAAGGAACAGGTCGAAACGCTGCTGGCCCGGGTTCCCGCAAATTCGAGGCGCTTTGCGGGTGACTCGTGAAAATCCTGTGAACGCAGGGGTTAACGCCCCCGCAGGTGCATACACTCTGTCCATCCGAATCGCCGTCCTCGACACCGACAGCGGCTTCGTCACCGTTCTCGCCCGCCGCGCCGAGGCGGCCGGCTGGCACCTGAGCCAGAAGACCGGCCCCGTGCCGCCGCGCGACCTGGTGGCGATGAAGCTGAATGCGATCCTGGTCGACCCGGTCGTCCTGGGCGACGAAGCCTGGGCCTACCTCGAGCGGCTCGGCGAGATGCTGCCCGACCTCGGCCTCGTCGTCTGCACCGGCCGCTCCACCGTCGCCCAGCGGGTGAAGGGGCTGCGGCTCGGCGTCGACGACTGGATGACCAAGCCCTGCCACCCCGAGGAGGCGATCGCCCGCCTCGAAGCAGTCTCCCGCCGGCGCCGCCGCGGCCGCCAGGAGCACGAGGCCTCGCCGCTCGCGGTCGGCGAGATGGAGATCCGCCCCGATCGCTTCCAGGCCTTCGTCGGCGACGAGGCCCTCGACCTCACCCGGCGCGAGTTCGAGTTGCTCTACCTGCTCGCCGAGGAGCGCGGCCAGGTGCTCGAGCGCGAGCAGATCTACCAGCGGGTCTGGGGCTACGCGATGGCCCACGGCGATCGCTCGGTTGACGTCTTCATCCGCAAGCTGCGCAAGAAGCTGGAGAGCCTCTCGCCGAGCTGGACATACATCCACACCCACTTCGGCATCGGCTACCGCTTCGACCCCGAACCGGCGGGCATCGTCGCCGAGGAGCTGCGACCCGCCCCGGAGCAGCCGGCGGCGGTCGAGCCCAGCGGCGAGACGCCTTCACAACCCGTTCACAACACCTTCACGCCCGGATAACCGCGCGCCCCTGACCCGTCGCCATGCTCGCACGCATGGGACGGCTCGAGATCAAGCCTGAAGAGCACGCGGCCCTCGTCGACGGTCGCCCCCTCAGCTTGACCGTCCGCGAGCTGCAGCTGCTCGTCACCCTCTCCGCGCACCCGCAGCGAATCATGACCCGCGATGAGCTCTTCGCCCAGGTCTGGGGCGGGCAGCCGCGCAGCGACGACCGCTCCGTCGACGTCTACGTCAGCCGCCTGCGCGCGAAGCTCGGCGATGCGCTGCCAGGAGCCCAGTTGATCCACACCCACAACGGCATCGGCTACCGCTTCTCGCCTGACGGTTGAGCCCCCGAGTGGCTTTTACATCTTTTTCACACGCTCGACACAGCCACGTAACAAGGTTCCGGTTAGCCGCTGCGAGGGTGGCGCCAACTGTGAATCGACCCGAAGGAGAAAGAGTTGACCAGCTCTAAGTGGTTCGTGGTGCTGAGCGCCGCGGTGACCCTCACGATCGGCGTTGCCGCCTGCGGCAGCAGCGACGACGAAACGGCCAGCGGCAGCAGCGGAGGCGGAGACCTCTCCGGCTCGATCCGCATCGATGGCTCCAGCACCGTTGCCCCCCTGACCGAAGCTGTGGCGGAGCAGTTCATGGCCGAAAACTCCGGCGTGCGGGTCACTGTCGGGACCTCCGGCACCGGCGGCGGCTTCGAAAAATTCTGCGCCGGCGAGACCGACATCAGCGACGCCTCGCGCGAAATCGAGCCCGAAGAGGTCGAAGCCTGCAAGAAGGACGGCGTCGGCTACAAGGACGTCCACATCGCGACCGACGCGCTGACGGTGATGATCAACAACGAGAACCCGGTTTCCTGCCTCACCGTCGATCAGCTGGCGGCGATCTGGGGAGCGGACTCGAAGATCTCCAACTGGAGTGAAATCCCCGGCTTGGAAGAGGAATTCGACGAGGAGCTGGCTCTGTTCGGCCCCGGGACCGATTCCGGGACCTTCGACTACTTCACCGAATCGATCAACGGCGAAGAGGGAGTCACCCGCAAGGACTACAACAACGTCGGCGAGGACGACAACGCCACCGTCAAAGGGGTCGAGGGCTCGCCCGGCGGCATGGGCTACGCCGGCTTCTCCTTCTACACGGAGAACGAAGGCAGTCTGAAAGCGCTGGAAGTCGACAACGGCAAAGGCTGCGTGCCGCCGTCGGTCGAGACCGCGCAGGACGGCAGCTACGCGCCGCTGAGCCGGCCGCTCTTCATCTACCCGAGCGAGCAGGCGCTGCAGAAGCCCGAGGTCAAGGCGTTCATCGCGTACTACCTCGAAAACGTTGGCTCGCTCGCCGAATCGCTCGGCTTCGTGCCGCTGACCGAAGAGCAGCTGACCGAATCCGAAGCAGCCGCCGCGAAGATCGGCGCCTAGGGCCGTGCTGCAGGCCGAGAGCAAGCGGTACGGGGAGCGGGCAATCAAGTGGTTGCTCGCTCTCTGCGCCGCGCTCTCGGTCCTCACCACCACCGCGATCGTCATCTCCCTGATCGGGCCGACGATCGGCTTCTTCGAAATCGTCCCGGCGGACGAATTCTTCTTCGGCGTCGACTGGACGCCCCAGTTCGAGCCCCCCAGCTTCGGCGTCCTCTCGATCGTCGCCGGCACCCTCAACGTCACCCTCTGGGGGATGCTTTTCGCGATCCCGGTCGGGCTCGGGTCTGCGGTCTACCTCAGCGAGTACGCCTCGCCGCGGGTCCGCAAGACGGTCAAGCCCGCGCTCGAGGTCCTGGCCGGCATCCCCACCGTGGCGATCGGGTTCTTCGCCGTCAGCTTCATCCTCCCGGAGATCATCGTCCCCCTCTGGCCCGACGGCCTCCTCGGCGGCGCCGAGGGCAAGCCGTTCCTCGCCCTCGCCGCCGGGCTCGGGATCGGCCTGATGGTGGTGCCGATCATCGCCTCGATGTCCGATGACGCGATGCGGGCGGTGCCGCGCGGCCTCCACGAAGGTGCATACGCCCTCGGTGCGACCAAAGCCAAGGTGGCGACCAAAGTCATCTTCCCGGCGGCGCTCTCCGGCATCGTCGCCTCGATCGTCCTCGCGATCTCCCGCGCCGTTGGGGAGACGATGATCGTCGTCCTCGCCGCCGGCTCGACCCCGAAGTTCACCCTCAACCCGGTCGAATCGATCCAGGCGATGACTTCCTACATCGCCACCACCGCGACCGGCGACATCTCCACCGGCTCGGTCGACTACAAATCGGTCTTCGCCGTCGGCACCGTCCTCTTCGTGATGACGCTGGCGATGAACGTGATCAGCATCCGTCTGGTGCGGAAGTACCGCGAGGTCTACGAGTGATGGAGGCGGGAGGGGCGGCCGCGCCGCGCAACCGCCTCGCCGTCGCCGGCGCGCGGGCGACGACCGAGGCGATGCTCCGCAGCCAGCCGCGCGGCGACGTGATCCGCAATGCGGTCTTCGCCGGGCTGCTGCTGCTGGCGGTGGGGATCGCCCTCGCCGGCCTGCTGGCGCTCCTGATCCAGGCCTTCGCCAAAGGCTCCTCGGCGCTCAGCCTCGACCTCCTCACCAACCCGCCCTCGACCGCCTTCCCCGACAAAGCCGGTTACCGGCCGGCGCTCGTCGGCTCGCTCGAGCTGATTGCAGGAGTGATGCTGTTCGTCGTCCCGGTCGGAATCGGGGCGGCGATCTACCTCGAGGAGTACGCCGACAGCTCGCGTTGGTGGAACCGGCTGATCGAGGTCAACATCCAGAACCTGGCGGCGGTGCCGTCGATCATCTACGGCATCCTCGGCCTTGCCTTCATCGTCCGCGGACCGCTCGATCTCGGCTTCATCCTCGCCGCCGGCTCGCTGACCTTGGCGCTGTTGGTCCTGCCGATGGTGATCATCGCCTCGCGGGAGGCGCTGCGGGCGGTCCCGGACTCGATCCGGCAGGGCTCGCTGGCGCTCGGGGCGACGCAGTGGCAGACGATCCGCCGCCAGGTCCTGCCGGCCTCGGTCCCCGGGATCGCCACCGGCGTCATCCTCGCCGTCTCGCGGGCGTTGGGGGAGACCGCGCCACTGCTCCTGGTTGGCGCCACGGTCTTCGTCACCTTCGATCCGACGCCCTTCGGGACCGACGGCTACTCGGCGATGCCGGTCCAGATCTTCAACTACGCGCTGCGGCCGCAGGAGGAGTTCCAGGCGCTGGCCGCCGCGGGAATCATCGTCATGCTGGTGGTCCTGCTCGCGATGAACTCGTTCGCGATCTGGCTGCGAAATCGCTATGAGCAAAGGTGGTAGGTGGTGTTGAAAGAGCAGACGCCGAAGATCTCGGTGCGCCCCGAGTTTCGTCAGGCAGCGCCCCCCCAGATAAAGGAGAAGGTTTTCGAGCTGAACGGCGTCGAGGTTCTCTACGGCGGCGTCGCAGCGGTGAAAGACATCTCACTGGCGATCGGCCATAAGGAGGTGACGGCGCTGATCGGCCCCTCCGGTTGCGGGAAGAGCACCCTGCTGCGCTGCCTCAACCGGATGAACGACCTGATCCCTACCGCCGCCGTGCAGGGCGAGCTCCTCTACCACGGCGAGGACCTCTACGGGCCCGATGTCGATCCGGTGCAGGTGCGCAAGCTGATCGGGATGGTGTTCCAGAAACCGAACCCGTTCCCGAAGTCGATCTTCGACAACGTGGCCTTCGGGCCGCGCGTCCTCGGCCGCAAGGAGAACCTCGACGAGATGGTCGAGAAAGCGCTGCGTGGAGCGGCGCTCTGGGACGAGGTCAAGGACCGGCTCAAGGACAACGCCTTCGGCCTCTCCGGCGGTCAGCAGCAGCGGCTCTGCATCGCCCGCTGCATCTCCGTCGAGCCAGACGTGATCCTGATGGACGAGCCCTGCTCGGCGCTCGACCCGATCTCGACCGGGAAGATCGAGGATCTGATGATCGAGCTGAAGGAGCAGTTCTCGATCGTCATCGTCACTCACAACATGCAGCAGGCGGCGCGCGTCTCCGACCGCACGGCGTTCCTGATGGTCGAGCTCGATGCCGAGGAGCACAATCGCTGGGGGCGCCTGGTCGAGTACGACGCAACCGAGAGGATCTTCACCAACCCCGCCGACAAGCGGACCGAGGACTACGTTTCCGGGAAGGTCGGCTGATGCCCGAGGGCGTCCGCGTCCACTACCAGGTGGAACTCAAGCAGCTCGAGGCGAGCGCGCTCGGCGGTCTCGACCTGGTCGGCATCGCGCTCGGCCGCACGATGGAAGCGGTCGAGAACCACGACGTCGAGCTGGCCCAGGTGGTGATCGCCGACGACGACCGCATCGACGGGCGCTACTTGGAGGTCCACCAGAGCCTGATCACGCTGCTGGCGACGCAGTCGCCGGTGGCGACCGACCTGCGCCTGATCTCGGCCCTGCTGCACGTGCTGAAGAGCATCGAGCGGATGGGCGACCAGTGCGTCAACGTCTGCAAGGTGATCCCGCTGACCGGCAACTACGCGCCGGCGGACCCGCGGATGGTCGACCTGATCCTGAAGATGGGCGAGCACACGAGGACCCTGATCACCCAGGCGAAGCGCTCCTTCGAAGAGCGCGACGTCGAGATGGCGCGCGACCTGGTCCGCCGCGACGACGTCGTCGACGAGCTCAACCGCGAGTGCTTCCACCTGGCGCTGGAGATCGGCGACGAGGCCGACAAGCGCGAGTGGGCGATGACGATGCTGCTGGCGGCGCGGGCGATCGAGCGGGTGGGGGACAACGGGGTGGACATCGGCGAGCAGGTCGCCTTCGTCGTCACCGGGTTGTTCCGCGAGTTTGAGGACGCCTCGCATCCTTCTTAGGCGGGGGGAGGGGGTCGGGTAGGGGTCCTCTCTCAACTTTTTCGGTGGGACGTCGGTGGCCGTCCGAGTTTCAAGCGCCGAAAAAGTACAAGCCGTTCGGACCCCTACCCGACCCCCTTCACGTGTCGGATCCGGTGGTCTTGGGAACATGCGGGGGATACCCGTGACTCTTTGCGCCGCCATAGATATTGGGTCCAACACCACTCGGTTGCTCGTGGCGGAGCCTGTGGATGGGCAGTTGAAGAAGGTGATGGAGCAGCGGGCCTATACGCGGATCGGCAAGGCGGTTGACAAGAAGGGCCGGATCTCGGCGGAGAAAATCGGGGAAGTCGGCGAGGTCGTTGCGACCCAGGTGCGGTTGGCGCGGGAGATGGGAGCGACCGAGATCCGCGCCGTCGCCACCGCGGCCGTGCGCGATGCGCGCAATGGCGAGGAGGTGGCGGAGGCGGTCGGAGCCGCCGCCGGTGTCCCGATCGAGATCCTGCCCGAGGAGGAGGAGGGACGCCTTTCGTTCATCGGCGCCACCAAGACGCTCGGTCACGCACCGGAGGGCCTGGTCGGCGTCGTCGACGTCGGCGGGGGCTCGACCGAGGTGATCCTCGGCACCGTCCCCGGCGGCGTCCAAAGCGTCCGTTCCTGGCCGGTGGGCTCCGGCAACCTCGCCGAGGAGCTGCTTTCCTCCGACCCGCCCTCGGCGGCGGAAATCCGCCGCACGCGGGACCGCATCGACGACATCTTCGAGGGCGTGGAAATCGAGCGTCCTGCGCAAGCCGTTGCCGTCGGCGGCTCGGCCACTTCGCTGCGCCGCCTCGTCGGCGCCATGCTCGAATACGAGACCCTCGAGCGAGGCATCCGCGTCCTCTGCGGCGATCCCGCCGTCGACGTCGGCCGCCGCTTCGAGCTCGATCCCACCCGCGTCCGCATCCTTCCCACCGGCGTCCTCCTGCTCGAGAAGCTCTCCGACCTCCTCGGCCAGCCCCTCCAGATCGGCAAGGGCGGCCTCCGCGAGGGCGTCATCCTCGACCTCCTCAACGGCAGCCTCAAGGGCTCCGCCGAGCAAGTTGCGGTCTAGCGAAATCTTCCAGGGAGCTTGGCGCAGTCGCTCGTGGGCGCGATCCATTTCTTCTATCAGCTGGCGCCATCCCCTCACGTTCCGCAGGATCCTTTCCGCTTTTTCCGGTCTGTGCTTGAACGATCTCCGAGCGCAGTCTCGAAATCCAAAACGTTTGACTCTTCAGCTAGACGCCTAGCCAATGCGCGCTGTTCCTCTGTTCCATGGTTTTCAACCTACTGTCAGTCACCTACTGTCACCTCAGCCTTCAGCCTCTCGATCTCGATATCGACTTCAGATAGGCCATCACAACATGATCTTCCGTGGTCCGTTCCAGCTTCAGAGATCGCATCCTCATCTCAGCTCCGCCGCATGATTGGCGTCCTCCGCGAACTTCGCGCCGCGAGTCGAAATCTCGATCGGCAGGCGACCCGCCGACGAGTCCAGAGTAGGCGGGGGTTATGAGCAGAAGGCTGCCGTAGAAGACGCAGCCAGGGCATCTCCAGTCCGGTAGAGGGCTGGCTGTTCGAAGAGCGATTGCCGGCAGATTCTCGGGAACCGGCGTGACGAGCAGGCCACCAACGCCAGCCCAGAATGCGGTGCCGACGAGGACTCGAATCAGGTTGCGGGCGTTGAGTCCTGCCATGCCTGGTCAAGCTCTCAGGGCGACGGATTCTCCCCCCTGAGCCGGCGTGGCAAGGGAAAACCCGCACCCTCGGCTCGCGGAACTGAGCATATCGGCTAGCCGGCGGCGTTGAAGATCGATTCGTCGAAGCCGGTCAGGGCCGGTTCGGCGGCGTAGCCGATGCGTTCGAGTTCGAACAGTTCCTCGATCGTGACCAGCAGCGAGAAGTGGTTGAAGTAGGTCATCGCTGGTCGTCCCGGGTTCGACATAGGGGGAGAGGAGGAGCAGGCCGACCCGGCCGCCGCCGCCGTTTCGCGGACCGGGCCGGTCGCGGGGGCTTCGCCGCCGGCGTCCGGCAGGTTGGGGAAGTCGAGGTCGAGGCAGCAGCCGCTTTCGTCCGCTTCTTCGCCTTCCTGGGGAGCCTGGGCGAAGGTGACGGCGATCATGCCGCCGTCCTTGTAGGCGAGCGATTCCTTGATCTCGGGACGATGAGTTCGGGAACTTTCGAGCGGGGGTTTCGTGCGGGGGCGATGTAGGCGAAGGCGGGGAACTTGTCGGCCGTCAGCCTGCAGGTCGGTGGTCAGCTGCGGCAGGTCGACGTTCGCTTCGACGCATTCCGGGCGTCCACTATGGCGCGGAAGAAGAGGAGGGGGTTGGCAGGGTCGGGGTGGCGGACTGGGGCAGCCCTCCCAGCCTTCTCCGTAGGCCTTCCATTCCAGCCCCGCTTCGGTCAGCTGGCCGAGCAGGGTTTTGGTCGCCGCCGGGTACACGCAGCCGTTGCCTTCCATCTGTCCTTCGCTCGATTCGGTGCCGGGGAGAGACGTCGCCGTAGTTCGGGCAGCCGGCCGCCGTTTCCGGCGTCGGCCCCTGGCCGCTGAGCAGCGCGATCTGGTTCGCCAGCACCCCCTTGGTCACCGCGTAGTAGTTGGTCAGCAGCTCGCCCTGTTCGGGCAGCTCCTGTGAGAGCAAGCTCGACTCCGAGCTTTGCCGAAGGTCTCTTCGATAGCCGCCTTCCGGCAGCATGATCACGAAGACGTGTTTCACTTCCGGCAGGCCGGTCGGCAGTTCTTCTTCGACCAGCGGGACTTCCGGTTTGGGGGCATCGGGCAGCGGTTCTTCGACCAGCGGTGCTTCTGCCGGGGCCGTCGAGGGGGTCGCCGCGGGCGCAGCAGCTTCCCCGCCCGCCGCTTCGGCTTCAGGCCGCTCTGCCCGCCGTGGCTTCGGCGCTTGCACCTTCTTCTTCGGCGGCTGTGCCGCGGCTTCGAGCAGGACCGTCGGGAAGCCCGCGTTCTCGGAGAGACTGTCTGGTTACGGAGCCGATCAACACCCCGAGCGACAGCATCGCCAGCACCGCCATCGCCAAGGCCCAGGGAGCGGGCAGAGCCTGTTGGTCCTTTTCTTCGCGGTCAAAGGCAGCGCGAGTATCGCCGTCGGCCCGCTTCGGAGGTTGTGAAGATCCTGGGTCCGATTTACAACTCCTAAACATGCGGGGCGCGGGGTCGCAGGGAAGATGCCCTCGTGTCCGACGCCTGCCCCAGCTGCGGATCGTCCCTGCTCCCAGACCAGCGCTACTGCCTCTCCTGCGGGCAGCGGCGCGGGCGAGCCGCGGCTGCCGATCATGGACGCGGTCGCCTACATGGACGCGAGCAAGCGTCCCCAGCCGGCCGCGGTGGCGGCTTCCCCTCCCGAGCCGCCGCCGCGCCGGCGCCCCTCCGTCTCCGCCAGCTCCTCCCTCGTCGCCGTCGTCGCCACCCTGGTCCTCGCGATCGGCGTCGGCGTGATGATCGGCCGCTCCGGCGACAACGGGATGAACAACGCCGCCGCGCCCCAGGTAATCCGCGTCGGCGGCGGCGCGAACGGCCCGGCCGCAACCGCCTCGACGGCGGGATCCAGCGCCGGCGGCTGCGCGCAAAGGTGCCAACCAGCCGAAATCGGCGACGGTGAAAAAGGCGAAGGCAAAAGCCTCGACCGGCGAGAGCGGCACCAGCAAGGCGACCGAAGAAGTCTTCGAACCGGCGCCGGGAGTGAAGATCGCCCCGCCCGAACAGCAGCTCGGCGGCGACTGCGACCCCGGTGTCGCCGGCTGCAACGAGCAAGGGCGAAGTTCGAAGGGTCGTTCTTCGAATGAGCGCCGCCGCGCGGAGAGGACGCGGTCGTCGACCTGAAGCGGCGGCGCGAGCAGCTCGCCGCCCGCGTCGCCGAGCTGCAGTGGGACCTCGGCGGCCTCGTCTACGAGATGGCCGTGCGCAACAGCATCGACGTCGAGCTGATCGTCAAGCGGGCGGTGCCGCTGCAGGACGCCGATGCCGAGCTGAGCGAGGTCGAGCGGATCCTGCGGATGGACGAGACCGGCGCCGCCGGCGCCTGCACCGGCTGCGGCGCGCCGCACTCCAGCGGCGCCACCTTCTGCTGGCAGTGCGGCAAGCCGCTGCTGGCCCAGGTCTCCGGCGACGAGATTCTTAAGCGCTGAGGGACCGAGCGGGCGGTAGAGGGAGTCGGCACCCCTCCTCCGGAATTGACCTCCCCTCCGCTGCGCTCCGGGGAGAACCTGCTGCGCGCTCCGCGCGCAAACATCAGATTGCATATCGCCGAACATTCCTGCGGAGGGGCGCCGACTCCCTCCTCCAACACGCGCCTAGAGACCGCCTGCTCCGCGAGTCCGCGAGAGCCGTCGTATATCGACGGTCTCTGCGGACTCGCGGTAAGAGCTAGGCAGAAACGCTGTCGCTGGGAGGGACGGGTGTCCCCTGGCCGACCGGCGTCCTGATCTTCTGCACTGACCACTCAGCGAGAGCCGGATCAGTTAACGGCGAAGAATCCCAGGGAGGTTAGGGGACACCCGCCCCTCCCTAACGAATGCGGCCTGCACTTACGGCCCTAACCGAAGCGGCCGGTGACGTAGTCCCGCGTACGCGGATCCCGCGGCTCGGCGAAGATCCGCTCCGTCTCGCCAACCTCGATCAGCGTCCCCACCGGCTTCTCGCCGCCGGTCTCGAGGCTGAAGAACGCGGTGCGGTCGGCGACGCGCGCCGCCTGCTGCATGTTGTGCGTGACGATGACGATCGTGAAGCGGCCTTTGAGGCTGTGCATCAGCTCCTCGATCGCCCCGGTCGCGATCGGGTCGAGCGCCGAGGCGGGCTCGTCGAGGAGGAGGACGTCGGGCTCGATCGCGATCGCCCGGGCGATGCAGAGCCGCTGCTGCTGGCCGCCGGAGAGCCCGAGGGCGCTGTCCTTGAGCCGGTCCTTGACCTCGTCCCAGAGGGCGGCGCCGCGCAGCGCCCGCTCGACCCGCTCGTCGAGCCCGCGCCGCAGGCCGAGGTTGCGCGGCGCCCAGGCGACGTTGTCGTAGATCGACTTTGGGAAGGGGTTCGGTTTCTGGAAGACCATCCCGATCCGCCGCCGCACCTCGACCTGGTCGACGTTGCCGCCGTAGAGCTCGTGGCCGTGGTAGAGGATGCTGCCCTCGATGCGGAAGCCGGGGACCGAGTCGTTCATCCGGTTGAGGCTGCGCAGGAAGGTCGTCTTGCCGCACCCGGAGGGGCCGATCAGGGCGGTGATCTCGCCGCGGCGGATGCCGAGGTTGACGCCTGCCAGCGCCTGCTTGGCGCCGTAGAAGATCGAGACGCCACGCGGCGTCGAAGACGAGCTCCGGGTGTGGAGGCTAGGTCGCGGCGGTGGTGCCGGGATCGTCGGTCGCGGCTCGGGTCGCCCGGTCTGGATTCGCACCCGCGAAGGGACGGCCTGGTCGGGAGGGGTCATGAGCTCAGCTTTCGTTTGCTGCGGGCCAGCAGCGCCCGGGCGCCGAGGCTCGCGAAGAGGATGAATGAGACGAGCAACAGCGACATCCCCCAGGCTTCCGTGAAGCCTTCGGGGTTGCCTTCTTCGGAGAGTTTGTAGATCCACACCGGCACGTTCGGCATCGCTTCGAAGGGGTTGACGGAGAAGTTTTTCGGGTCGAAGACCGAGGTGGCGAGGATCAACGGCGCGGTCTCGCCCGCGGCCCGCGCGACCGCCAGCACGGTCGCGGTGACTATCCCGCCGAGCGCGGTCGGCAGCACTACGGTGAGGACCGAGCGCCAGCGTGCGACGCCGAGCGCGTCGGAGGCTTCGCGCAGGCCTTTCGGCACCAGCAGCAGGACCTCCTGGGAGCCGCGGGCGATCAACGGCAGCTCGATGATCGCCAGCGCCACCGCGCCGGCGAAGCCCGACTGCTGCTTATGGTCAACCAGCAGAGCGAAGACGAAGAGGCCAAGGACTGATCGAGGGCAGCCCGTTGAGTAGGTCGAGGACCAGTTTCATGCCGCGAACGCCCCTGGCACCGGCGTACTCGGTCAGGAAGAGGGCGATCAGGACGCCGACCGGCATCGCCATCAGGGTGGCGACGAGGGCGATGACGATGCGTCCCGAGCAGCATCGGGCCGACCCCGGTGGGGTAGCCGGTGAAGACGAAGTCGAGGTCGATCGCCTTGATGCCGCGGGAGGCGACCGTGCAGATCACGATCGCCAGCACCGCGACCGCCGACGACCGCGGCGGCGGTTGCGGCCAGCTCCGCCGCTCGGCTGACCAGCTGCCGGCGGCGCAGGTTGCCGCTCGGCGTCAGCGGGGCGCCCGGGTCCGGCGTCAGCTGCTCGCTCATCAGCTCACCGCCCGCTGTAGCTGAAGCGGCGCCCGATCCAGCTCGCCGACCAGGTTCGCCGCCAGGCTGATGACCAGCAGGATCACGGCGCAGTAGTAGAGCGAGGCTTTGTGCAGTTCCGTCAGGGCGCCGGGGAACTGGAGCGCGATCCGCGACGCGAGGGTGTCACCGGACTTGAACAGCGAGGCCTGGATCGCGGAGCCGGCCCCGATCACCTGTGAGACTGCGATCGCCTCCCCGAGGGCACGCCCGAGGCCGAGGATGCAGGCTGCCACCACGCCGTTGGAGGTCGTCGGCAAGACGATTCCGCGGACGACCTCCCAGCGGGTGGCGCCGAGGGCGCTGGCACCGTCCTTAAGCTCCGCCGGGACCGACTGGAAGAGGTCGCGGGTGATCGAGGCGATGATCGGGATCACCATGATCGTCAGGATCAGGCTGGCGGTAAAGACGCTCAGCCCGGTCGTTTCAGGGGCACCGAAAATCGGCAGGAAGCCGAGGGTGTTGTGGAGGAACGGCTCGACGTGTGCCTGCACGAAGGGGGCGAGGACGAGCAGGCCCCAGAAGCCGAGGATGACGCTGGGGATCGCCGCCAGCAGCTCCACCAGGGGACCGACCACGCCGCGGACGCCCCTTGGCGCCAGCAGCGTTAGGAAGAGCCCGATCGCGATTGCGATCGGGGCCCCGAGGAGCAGGGCGAAGGCCGAGGTGACGGCGGTCCCGAACAGCAGCGTTCCGGCTCCGAAGGTGCCGAAGTTGGGCTGCCAGGTCGTTTCGTAGACGAAGCCGAAACCGAACTCGGAGATCGCTGCCGAGGCGCCATGGACGACCTGATAGCCGACGAGGAGGATGGTTGCGATAGCGATCAGCGCCGCCAGCAGGCAGACGCCGAACAGCAGCCGGTCGCTGAAGCGGTCGAGGCGCCGCCGCAGGGCGCTGACACGGGCGCCGCGGGAGTCGACCCGAACGGTGGAGGGAGTCGCGGTGGCCATAGCGCGCCAGGGTATCGTAGTCACGTTTGCCTACTTGTAACAGTGTTGTTACATAGACATTGGTTTACGGGATTGAAACATTTTCGCGACCCGTTACGGCGAGGCTGCAGCCGTGTGAAATCAAACTCGAAAGGACCCGCATTGCTTCGGAATAGGTTGCTTGCTCGCTGATCGCGGTGGCCGCGACGGTCGGCGGCACGGCAACGGTCGCGCCCGCCGCTTCCGCCGCCGGCCTGACCGGCGCCGGCTCGACGCTCGTCGCCCCGCTGATGGCCAACTGGATCAGCACCTTCGAAATCAAAGAAGGGATCCCGGTCAAATACGCGGCCGTCGGCTCCGGCACCGGAATCGCGCAGATCACCGCCCGCACCGTCGACTTCGGCGCTTCCGACGCGCCCTTGACCCCGGAACAGGCAGGTGCCTGCAATGGCTGCGTGCACATTCCCTGGGCACTCTCGGCAACCGCTGTCGGCTACAACCTCCCGGGCGTCAAGAAGCTGAAACTGACCGGGTCGATCCTGGCCGGTATCTACTTCGGCAAGATCACCAAGTGGAACGACGCGAAAATCAAGAAGGATCAACCCTGGGGTCAAACTGCCGGGCCTGACGATCACGCCGGTCTTCCGCAGCGACGGCTCCGGTGACACCTACGCGTTCACCAACTACCTCTCGAAGATCAGCTCCGCCTGGAAGAGCGAAGTCGGTTACGCGACCACCGTCGGCTTCAAGCCACGGCATCGGGGCCAAAGGCAACGCCGGCGTCACCGCGACGGTCGTTAAAACGCCCGGGGCGATCGGCTACATCTCCGCCTATTACTTGATCGCCGCCGGCGTCCACGCCGCCTCGATCCAGAACAAGGCGGGCAAGTTCGACGCTCCCGAACATCCCCAACATCTCAAGCGCGGCTTCGACCGTGAAGAAGCCTGCCGGCCGACCAACACGATCAGCATCACCAACCCCCCGAAGAAGGCGACGATCGCTTATCCGATCTCGACCTTCACCTACGCGATCATCCCGCACGACGCCCCCCAGAAGGGCTTCCTGCAGCAGTTCGCAAAATACTGCTTGACCATCGGCCAGAAATACGGCGCGGCGCTTGATTTCGCCCCGCTGCCGAAGGTCGTTCAGCAGGCAGGGTTGAACGCGGTCGCCGGCCTCTAGCCGCGTCGACCTCCGCCCTCGGCGGATTCACTCCAAGGCCGGTACCGGGCTCGCCCGGTGCCGGCCTTCTTTGTTGGCCGGTCTCGGCCTTTTCACATCTTCGGCCGCGCCGGTGGCGAACCCTGTGGGGGACAAGACGACCTGAAAGGGAGAGCACCGATGACTTCCCGTGTTGACATGCATTGCCACTCGACGGCATCGCACTTCTCGAAGCTGGGCGTGCAGCGCTCGCTGGGCCTGCCGGAGTGCGCGACGCCGCCGCAGGAGGTCTACGAGCTGGCCAAGCGACGGGGGATGGATTTCGTCACGATCACCGACCACGACACGATCGACGGCTGCCTCGAGCTGGCCGATCGTCCCGACTGCTTCGTCTCCGAGGAGCTGACCGCCCGCTTTGCCGGCGAGCCCCAGGCGGTTCACGTCCTCACCTACGGGATCACTCCCGGAGACCACGAGTGGCTGCAGGCGCACTCCGGCGACGTCGAGGCCTGCGCCGCATACCTCCACGAGCAGGGGATCGTCTGCGCCCTGGCGCATCCCTTCTTCAACGTCGCCGCGCCGCTGACCCGGCGCCACCGGCGGCGACTTGCGGAGCTCTTCCCAATCTGGGAGGTCCGCAACGGCTCTCGGGCCGCCGAGCTGAACATGCCCGCCGCGGTCTACGTCGAGACTCACGGCGGCACCGGCATCGGCGGCTCCGACGACCATGCCGGCGTCGACATCGGCCGCACCTACACCGAGGCGCCCGCGGCCGCGACGCCGGAAGAGTTTCTCGCCCACCTGCAGCGCGGGGACGCCGAAGCGGGTGGGGAACAGGGCAGCGCCGCCAAGTGGGCGCATGCGGCGATGGCGCTAGCGACTAGGGCTCTTACGTTTGGGGATAGGCGGGGGCCCCTCCCCGGACAACAGCGGGGAGGGTCCGGGGAGGGGCCCCCGCCTATCCAAGCGAGCGCCGCTGGGCCTGAGCCGGCCGCCGTGCTGAAGATGGCGGAGCGGGTGATTCGGGAGGGGGCTGCCCGTGAGGGGAAGATTGCTGCTGATGTGGGGCCCGAGGATGCGCGGGCGCTGCTGGAGGCTTGGCTCGATGGGGTTGGGCTCGAGCACCGCGGGCCGGAGCTGATCGCTTATCTGCAGGCCGACGAGTTCTCCCACGCTGATCTCTACCGGCGCGCCCGCCGGATCCACGACCGGCGGCTGCGCCGGGTGGTCGACGAGGGCGCCAGGGCAGTCGCTGGCGGCGATTTCCCGGGCGCCGTCAACGGGCTCTTCGAAGCGCTCGTCCCCGCCGTCCCCTACGCGCCGGCGACCGCCTTCCTCGGCACCGAGAAAGCGAAGCTGCGCGACCGCCGCGGCGAGCGCCAGCGGGTCGCCGTGATCGCCGACGGGATCGGCTCGATGCACGGCGTCACCCACACGATCGAACAGATCCGCGAGCGCGGCGTGCCCGGCTTCGAGGTCGACATCGTCGGCACCGACCCCGGGGTCGACCGCCGCCTCCCCGCCGCGGCCGAGCTGGCGATTCCCTTCTACGAGGGAATGACCCTCGGCGTTCCCGGCCTGCCGGACCTCGTCGAGACCCTCGCCGAGGGCTCCTACGACCTCGTCCACGTGACCGCGCCCGGTCCGGCAGGGATCGCCGCCACCCTGATGAGCCGGATCACCGGGGTGCCGCTGCTCGCCAGCTACCACACCGAGATCGCCACTTACGCCGGCATGCGCAGCCAGGACGGCACCCTCGAGGCGCTGACCCGGACCGGCCTCGGCGCCTTCTACTCGGCTCCTTCGGCGGTTCTCTCCCCGAGCCCGTCGGCCGACGCCTCGGTGATCGCCCTCGGCGCCGATCCCCAGCGGGTCGGCCGCTGGGAGCGCGGGGTGGACCTCGAGCGCTTCGACCCCGCCAAGGCCGACCGCGACGCCTTTCCCGGCGAGATCAAGGTCCTCTACTCGGGACGCCTGACCCGGGAGAAGGGGGTCGACCTCCTCGCCGAGACCTTCCTCCGCGCCCACGCTGCCGACCCGCGCCTGCACCTGCTGCTCGCCGGGGGTGGCCCCGAGGAAGGAGAGCTGCGCGAGCGGCTCGGCGAGCGCGCCACCTTCCTCGGCTGGCTCTCCGGCGAAGAGCTGCCGCGCGCCTACGCCAGCGCCGACGCCTTCCTCTTCTGCAGCAGCACCGACACCTACGGCCAGGTGATCCTCGAGGCGGCGGCCAGCGGCCTGCCGATCGTCGCCGTCGCCGAAGGCGGGCCGGCGGCGCTGATCGAGAACCGCCACACCGGCCTGCTCTGCCTCCCGGATCCCGACCACCTCGCCGGGGCGCTGTTGCAGCTCGCGTCCTCTCCGGAGTGGCGCCGCCAGCTCGGCGATGCCGCCGCCCGCGCCGCCCGCGAGCGCTCCTGGGAGCGCTCGCTTGGTCAGCTCGCAGCCGGCTACCGGCGGGCTCTCGACGCCGCCGTTGCGGCGCGGCCGCAGACCCTCTCCCGTGCCGCATGAGAACCCGCCATGCCTCGGCATGGCGCCCGGCGACCAGCCAAGGGGCCCTCAGTACGATGGGTCGATCGACGATCCCGCCCTCTACTTCAACCGCGAGCTCTCCTGGCTCGACTTCAACCAGCGGGTCATCGAACTGGCGGAGGACCCGGAGGTGCCGCTGCTGGAGCGGGTGCGCTTCTGCGCCATCTATGCCAGCAACCTCGACGAGTTCTTCATGGTCCGGGTCGCCGGCCTCTTCGGCCAGCTCGACGCCGGGATCGAAGCCCGCGGCCCCGACGGCCTCACCCCGACCGAGCAGATCGACGCGATCCAGCGGCGGGTGCTGGAGCTCGACGAGCGCCTCTGCGAATGCTTCGGCGGCAACCTGCAGCCGGCACTGGAGGAGCAGGGGATTCGCATCGTCACGCTCGAGACGGCCACCGATGAGGAGCGGCGGGAGATCGACGCCCGCTTCGAGAAACAGGTCTTCCCGGCGCTGACGCCGCTGGTGATCGGGCTCGGGCGGCCGTTTCCCTACATCTCCAACCTCTCGCTCAGCCTCGGCGTCCTCCTGCGGGACGCCGAGAGCGGCAACGAGATCATCGCCCGGGTCAAGGTCCCGAAGGAGCTGCTCGGCCGCTTCCTCCCGCTCGGCGACGGCGGCCTCACCTTCGTCCCGCTGGAGGAGGTGATCGCCGCCAACCTCGACGCCCTGTTCCCGGGGATCGAGGTGATCGAGCACGGCTACTTCCGCGTCACCCGCGACGCCGACTTCACCGTCTCCGACGAGGCCGACGACCTCCTGCAGGCGGTCCAGGACGAGATCCGGCGCCGCCGCTTCGGCGAGGTGGTGCGGCTCGAGGTCGCCTCCGGGATGAACCCGAAACTTCGCGCGCAGCTGGTCGAAGCGCTGCGCCTCGAAGACCGCGAGGTCTACGACATCGAGGGCCTGCTCGACCTCGCCGACCTCGAGGCGATCGCCGACGTCCCCGGGCATGCCGAGCTGCGCTGGCCGCCCTGGACCCCGGTCACCCAGCCGCGGCTGCAGGGCGAGGACGACGAGGGGGTCGACATGTTCGCCGAGATCCGCCAGCGGGACCTCCTCGTCCACCATCCCTACGACTCCTTCGCCACCTCGGTCGAGCGCTTCGTCGCCCAGGCGGTCGCCGATCCCGACGTGCTGGCGATCAAGCAGACGGTCTACCGGACGAGCGACGACTCGGCCCTGGTACCGGCGCTGATCCGCGCCTCCGAACGCGGCAAGCAGGCGGTTTGCATGGTCGAGCTGAAAGCGCGCTTCGACGAGGAGGCGAACATCCACTGGGCGAAGTCGCTGGAGGAGGCCGGCGTCCACGTCGTCTACGGCATCCCCGGGCTGAAGACGCACGTGAAGGCGATCGTCGTCGCCCGCCGCGAGGGGGAGCAGGTGCGCGAGTACGTCCACGTCGGCACCGGCAACTACAACCCGAAGACCGCCCGCCTCTACACCGACCTCGGCATCTTCACCGCCGACCCCGACCTCGGCGCCGACGTCGCCGAGATGTTCAACTTCCTCACCGGCTACGGCCGGCCGGCCGAGTACCGCAAGGTGCTGGTCTCGCCGACGACGATGCGGGACCAGATCATCGCCGAGATCGAGCGCACCGCAGCCGCCCACGAGGCCGGCGAAGAGGCGCGGATCGCGCTGAAGATGAACGCGCTGGTCGACGCCCACTGCATTCAGGCGCTGTATGAGGCCTCGCAAAGGGGCGTCCGCATCGACGTCAACGTGCGCGGGATCTGCTGCCTGCGGCCGGGGGTGGAGGGCGTCTCGGAGAACATCACCGTGCGTTCGATCCTCGGCCGCTTCCTCGAGCACTCGCGGATCTACGCCTTCCGCCGCGGCGAGGAGACGCGGGTGCTGATGGGCTCGGCCGACCTGATGCCGCGTAACCTCGACAGCCGCGTCGAGCTGGTGGCGCCGGTCGAGGACGCGGCCCTGAAGGCGGAGCTGATGGACGTGCTCGAGCGCTGCTTCGCCGACAACGCCAGCTCCTGGGAGCTGAACGCCGAGGGCGAGTGGTCGCGGCGGCAGCCCGACGGCGAAATCCGCAGCGCTCAGGACGAGCTGCTGACGAGACATTCCGCACGGGCCGCGGAGCACCTGGCGGCGCCGCCTGCCGAGACGCCGCGGACGCCTGTCACGTGACTAGGATGCGAAGAAGTGGCGCGCTTTTCGCTCCTCCCTCGCGATAGGACCTTCTTCGACCTCTTCATCCAGGCCGGTCAGAACTCCGTGCGGGCGGCGAAGCTGCTCGACGAGATGATGCACACCTGGCCCGATTCCGGGGCGCTCTCGCGGGAGATCGTGATCGCCGAGCAGGATGGCGACCAGATCACCCACGACATCGTCAAAAGGCTCAACTCGACCTTCGTAACGCCGATCGATCGCGAGGACATCTACGCGCTGGCGACGCAGATGGACGACATCGTCGACTTCACTGAGGAGGCGGCGGATTTCCTCGGCCTCTACAAGATCGAGGCGCCGATGGAGCAGGCGCAGGCGCTGACCAAAGTCCTCGTCGCCTCCTGCGAACAGCTGGCGATGGGCCTGGAGAACCTGCCCTCGTTCAAAGACCTCGACAAGTACTGGATCGAGATCCACCGGCTCGAGAATGACGGCGACCGGATCTCCCGCGATGCCGTCGCTTCGCTCTTCTCCAACGGCATCGACCCGATGGTCGTGATCCGCTGGAAGGACATGTTCGCGGTGCTCGAGGAGGCGATCGACGCGACCGAGACCGCCGCCCAGATCCTCGAGGGCATAGTGATCAAGAACTCGTGAGGGGCTCAGACGCCGCCATGCTGCGTCCTCGGTCGCTCGCGTGCGGAGCACGCCACGCTCCCTGCGTCCTTGCCTGGCAACGTCTGAGCCTCCTCACGAGGACGTAATCGTGGACTCGGACATCATTTTGGTCATCGTCGTCGCCACGGCGCTGGCGTTCGACTTCACCAACGGATTCCACGACACCGCCAACGTCGTCGCCACCTCGATTTCGACCGGGGCGGCGCGGCCGTCGGTGGCCATCGGGTTCGCGGCGCTGCTCAACTTCGTCGGCGCCTTCATCTCGATCAGCGTCGCCGCAACGGTGGCCAAGGACGTCGTCGACGCCGAAGTGATCACCCCGACGATCGTCTTCGCCGGCCTGATCGGAGCGATCGCCTGGAACCTGATCACCTGGTACTTCGGCCTGCCGTCGAGCTCCTCGCACGCGCTGATCGGTGGCGTCGTCGGCTCGGCCGTGGCGGCCGTCGGCTTCGACGCGGTGATTGCCGAAGGGCTCGTAGGCAAGGTCCTGATTCCCGCCGTCGTCGCGCCGATCCTCGCCTTCCTCGTCGCCGGCGCGGCGATCGGAATCTCCTACCGGGTAGTGGGGAGACAGCGGCCGGGGATCGTCAGCCGCGGCTATCGCTACGGCCAGATCGTTTCCGGCGGCCTGCTGGCACTGGCCCACGGCACCAACGACGCGCAGAAGACGATGGGAATCATCACTCTGGCCCTGATCGCCAACGGCACCCTTGCCGCCGAAGCCGATCCGCCGTTCTGGGTGATCGCTTCGGCGGCGACCGCGATCGCCCTCGGAACCTACAGCGGCGGCTGGCGGATCATCAAGACGACCGGCACCCGGATCATCAAGATGGACGCGGCGCAAGGGTTCTCGGCCCAAGGCGCGGGCGCGGCGGTGATCCTCGCCTCGACCCACTTCGGCTTCCCGCTCTCGACCACCCACGTGATCAACGGCGGCATCATGGGCGCGGGCGCGGGGAAGCGGCTCTCGGCGGTGCGCTGGGGCGTCGCCGGCAACATCTTCGTCGCCTGGCTGCTGACGCTGCCGGCGGCAGCTGCGATCGGAGCCCTCACCTACGGTTTCACGCGGATCTTCGGGACCGGCGCCCTGGGGCCGATCCTGGTCACGCTGATGGCGCTCTCCATGGTTGCCGCCGCCTTTGCGCGACGGGCTCAGCGTGGAGCTCCGGTCACGGCGGCTGGCGGATGATCGCGACGATTGTCCACACCGACGAACTACTGCAGACGATCGCCGCTTCGGTGATCGCCGGAATCGGCGTCACCTTCCTCTTCTCGCTGGGGATCTGGGGCGCGGGCCAGTTCACCGAGCTGAGCCGCAACGAACGGCCAGCGGCCGCCACGGCTGCGGCATTGGTTGGGGCGGTAGCGCTGGTCTGCGTGGCCGGCGCGGTGGCCACCGGCATCATCGTGATGACCCACAAGTAGGGGCCGGAGGGCCGGGAGAGGGGTCCGGCGGACAACAGCGGGGAGGGTCCGGCGGACCCCTCTCCCGGCCCTCCTCTTTGGTCAGCTGAGGGTGTTTGCTTCCATCCAGATTCGCCAGATGCCAGCCACGGCGATGGCGAGGAGGAGGATCCAGAGCAGGGTGCCGCCGCCGGTGGAGGTCATCTTGTCGCTGCCGGCGATCAGCAGGGCGATTAGGCCAAACCCGCCGTAGAGGATCGCTCGGCGGCCGTCGGTGAGGGTCGCCAGGGTCAGCTGGTTCTCGCGGCTGAACGTGTAAAGGGCCCAGCTGATCCCGGCGAGCAGGCCCATCGTCAGGGCGGTCAGAAGCGCTTCGGCGAAGTTGTCGCCGCGGGGTAAGAAGGCAACCGGCAGGGCCAGCAGCATGATGATCGCGACGTTGCGAGCGGCTCGCATGCCCTCAGTTTACGAGTGCGTTCGTAAGTCGGGTCGAAGATTTTGCGATCTGCGCACCACGGGTGCGCTTTGTCTCGGCACGGTTGCCCCATGCCGTCAGGAGCCGGGGAAGCAGCACACGGGGAGGAGGGGACCGCGTCGGCCGAGCTGGTCGCAGCGGTTCCATTCCTGCTGCTCGCGGTCTTGGCGGTCGCGCAGATCGCGCTGGCCGGCCAGGCACTCTGGTCGGCGGGCGTCGCCGCGCGGGCGGGGGCACGAGCGGCGCTGGTCGGCGGGGACGCCTCCGACGCGGCCCGCTCGGCGCTTCCGCCGCCGATGCGCGCGAATGCGCGGGTGGTGGACGAGGACGGGGTGGAGGTGCAGGTTGAGGTGCCGCGGCTGATGCCCTCGCTGCCGCGGCTGCGGGTGGAGGCGCGGAGCACGCTGGAGCAGGGCGATGGCTGAGCGCGGGCAGGCGACGGTCGAACTGGTCGCGGCGCTGCCGGCGCTGCTGTTGGCGGCCCTGGTGGCGCTGCAGCTCCTGGTCGCGGGGTACGCGATGACGCTGGCCGACGGTGCGGCCGAGGCCGGAGCACTGGCTCTCGCCTCGGGTGGCTCGGCCGCCGAGGCGGCCCGTGGGGCGCTGCCGGGATGGGCCGAGGACGACGTGATGGTGGCGGTCGAGGGCGGCGAGGTCTCGGTGCGCCTGCGGCCGCCGTCGCCGATCGATGCCCTCGCCGACCGTCTGACCGTCAGCAGCAGCGCCGCGGCGAGGCCGGCGCGATGAGTCTGCTGAGCCCACCGCGAAGCACGCGGCTCGACCACCAGCCACCAGAGCGAACGCTGAGCTTCGTCAACCCGCTGGCGCAGGGGAGAGTCCTGGTCGTCAGTTCGGTCGGCGAAGCCGAGGGTTCACGCGGCGCCGCGGCGGCGCTGGCCTGTGCCCGCGCCGAGGTCGACGTGGCGACGCTGCTGGTCGACGTCGGCGGCAGGGCGCCGCGGCCGACGCTGGTCGCCTCGGTGGCCGCGCAGAAGCTGGAGGAGCGCCTCGCCGCGCACCTGCCCGATCACCGGGGCGCCGCCCGCGGTCAGGTCTGTCATCTGGCGGTGCCGGCCGAGGTCGTGGGCCTGGAGGGGGCGGCCGCTGCGGCGACGATCGCGCGCGACGGGCTCACCGTGCTGCACGTCCCGCCGCAACTCCTGCAGCCGGCGCTCGTCGCTGCGGGGGTGCGCCCGTCGGGCGTTCTGCTGCGCGCGGATCTGGAGGGCGACCGCTCGCTGGTGGGGCTGGTAGCGCGGGACCTGCTGGGCAGAGACTTAGCGGTAGGGGTCCTCAAGCGCCGCCTCAACTGGGTCGCCGAACGGCGGGCGCTCTTCGGGATCCTCCCGCCGGGCTCGCCTGGCGGGCTCCCCGAGCGGCTGGTGCGGCGCCTCTGCGGACCGCCGAGATGAGGCGCGCTCGCAGCGAGTCGGGGCAGGCCCTGATCCTCGCCCTTGGCGGTTCCTTGGCTCTGATCGCGGCGGCGCTGGCGCTGGTGGCGATTGCCGGGGCGGTCACCGGCAAAGGCCGGGCGCAGCGGGCCGCCGACCTGGTCGCGATTTCCACGGTGCGCTCGATGCGCGACGACCTCTCGCGACTGCTGTCGCCGCCGCGGCTCTCGGACGGGCGGCCGAATCCCCAACACATCGACAAGTCCATCTACCTGGCGCGGGCGCGAGCGGTGGCGTTCGGTGCAGCCAGGGAGAACAAGGTGGACCCGGCGCGGGTGGTTCTCGGCTTTCCCGACGCCGACTCCTTTGCGCCGGTGCGCGCCAGGGTGACGATCGTTGCGCGGTTGAGGGAGAGCGGGGGCCATCGGGTCGAAGCCTCCGCCGTGGCTGAAGCCGCCGCTCCCTACGGCGCCATGGGATCGAGCGCCACTGGGATGGCGACCGGTGGCGGCTACGGCGGGCCGCTCGTCTTTCGTGACGGCAACGGGATGCGACCGGACGTTGCCGCCGCCTACGACCAGATGGCCGCGGCGGCTCGCGCCGACGGCGTCGTGCTCATGGTCGTCTCCGGCTTTCGATCCGATGCCGAACAGGCGGAGCTGTTCGCCGCTCATCCCGATCCGACCTGGGTCGCCCCGCCCGGCCACTCGCTGCACCGCTGCGCGACCGAGCTCGACCTCGGCCCGTCCTCTGCCTACGCCTGGCTGGCCGCCAATGCCAGCCGCTTCGGCTTCACCCAGCGTTACTCGTGGGAGGCATGGCATTTCGGATTCGACGCCGGGCCGGCGCCTTGCTCACCGGCTGGTGAAGGCGTGTCCGCGAGCGAGGGAGGAGCCGCTTTCATGGCCAGTGCGAGCAGCCTCCCCTCCTTCGTCCCGGCCCGGTATCGCGAGCCGATCCTCCGCTCCGCCGCCCGCTGGAACGTGCCCCCGGCGCTGATGGCGGGACAGCTGATGGCCGAGTCCGGCTTCGACCCCAACGTCGGCTCTCCAGCCGGCGCCCAGGGCATCGCCCAGTTCATGCCTTCCACGGCTGCCGCCTACGGCCTCACCAACCCCTACGACCCGGTCGCCGCGATCGACGCCGAGGCCCACCTGATGTCAGACCTCCTGCGCCAGTTCGGCTCCCCCGAACTGGCCCTCGCCGCCTATAACGCCGGCCCAGCCCCGGTTGAAGCCTGCCACTGCATCCCGCCCTATCCCGAGACCCAGGCCTACGTCACCCGCATCCTCGCCCTGATCGGCGGTGCCGGCGCGATCGCGATGCCGAGCTTCGAAGTGCGGCTGGTGGCGTGACAACTCACAGCCAGGGCTTCCCCGGCTCCGGTTATAGTTGCTGAAGCGGCGCAAGCGCGGCGCTTTTCAAGGCCTGGTCTAGGGATCGGGATGACACATATGGAGGTGATGCCGTGGGAACGCTGCGGCTATTGGGAGAACCAACTCCGGTCGAGTTGTCTTTCAAAATCAAGATGTCTGATGAGCTCGTCGAACGCTATATCGACGAAAACGGTGAGCGTCCGACGCCCGAATGGGAAATCGACTTCAACCTGAAGGACGTCGACGACCCGAACCTGAGGCGCCGTCTGCGAGAGGCATATAGGCGCTACGACAAGGCGAAGTTCTACCCGGTTCTATCGCGGATTTCCGAGCAACCTGCCGATTTCCTCGAGGATCTGGAGCCTTGGCTTGACCAGATCGAGGCAAAAGAAGCGGAAGCCTCGCAAAAGGAGACTGACAAGGAAGAAGCGGAGAAGGCCGCCGCGGAGGCATTTCGCCAGGGGATGAAGGAGTGGGTGGCCGAAAACGGATCGCGGCCCCTCAAACTTGCCATTGAAGGCGACTATCGCTCCAACACGAGCTACGCGCTCGAGCGTTCCCAACAGGAGCTGCCGGGATTCTGGGTAGACACCGCCGAGGATTGCGTTTGGGAGGAGCGGGTGGACCCGAGCGAAGAGGCGTTGATCCTCGAAGAGGGGGTGAGGGAGTCTTTGCAGGCGATCGATTCGTCTCTTGGTGTTCGCATTGTCTGGTTGACGGAGACCCCGCGCGCACTCGACCAGAAAATCGAAGCAGAGAACCTCGAGTTCGAACCGGGGGAGGCGCTCATCGTGGAGGGGTATCTCGGCCGGTATCTCCTGGTGATGCCCATGGATCCCAAGCTCCGCCGGGATTCCGAAGGTGGCGCCTGATGTCCACTAACGAGGAGCTGGATCTCATACGGCGGAGCGAAGTTGCAGCCGACCCCAGGTGCGACTGGGTTCCTTGGGACGTTTCCTCCGATTCCTATCTCGTTCGCATGGTGGGCGAGTTCGAACCCATGGACACCACTGCCGGCCATGCGGCGGCCGCCTGGCTCCAAGGGGAGGCGCGTACTGACGTTTTCACCGTCACCTATCTGCTGGTCGGACCCCGGCGTCTCGAAGGCTTCATCACCTGTCGAGTAAGCGAGGCGACGCTTACGTGGAACGCCATCGAGAGGCTGGGGGGAAGCCGGGCCTCGAGGAAAACCGTTCCCGCCTACCTTCTGTGCTGGTGTGCAAAGCACCGATGCGCGGAGATCGATGGCGACGAGCTGCTCCTGAATGCCATCAGGCTCGGGCGCGAACTTCGTCCCTACGGATGTTCGATCCTCGCTCTCGATCCTTTCGACGCTGTGTCCAGCAGGAAGGTCTGGCAGCAAAAGCACGGATTTCGAACGGGGGCGACTTCCGACGATCCGAGCCGGCCATCGCGCCTTTGGCTGCCCTTGGAGGCTGCTTAATCCTTCAGCTTGCCCTGCGCGCGCAGGGACTCCGCATAGCGGTCGGCCTTCTCCAGGAGACGACGCACCGCGGGGTCTCGCCGGGCCCTCTCGAACTCGGCTGCGTCGATCTCCAGGTAGGCCTCGGAGGCCCCACCGGAGATGGGCGCTAGCGAGCGCTCGCTGTCCTCGTGTTTCGAATCTCGCTTCGCCATGGTGAAGGGCCTGCAGAGGGGGGCGACCCCTCGATGCCACTTTCAAAGTAGCCGATTCAGACCATAACGACCACGGAAGTTCCGCAGCGCAGAGCATATTGTCAGCGGATGTCCAAGCCAATTCTTCTTGTCCAGCTCAGCGACCTCCACATCGGCGGTAACGAGAACGGGGTCGACCCGATCCCGCGGCTGGAAGCGGTGGTTGAGGCGGTTCGGGCGTTGCCGAACCGGCCCGACGCGGTGCTTGTCTCCGGCGACCTGACCGACGACGGTGGCGATGAGAGCTACCGGGTCGCACGGGCGATGCTGGCGCGCCTCGGTGCTCCGCTCCACGTCCTGCCGGGAAACCACGACGACCGTGGGCGGATCCGGGCGGCATTCGACTTGCCGGGGGAGGGCGACGAGCCGGTCAACTACTCCGTCGACGTCGGCAAGCTGCGACTCGTCCTTTTCGACTCCAATCTTCCTGGTCGTGACCCGGGGAGCTATGACGCCGACCGGCTTGCCTGGCTGGAGCGGGAGCTTGCGGCGCGCCCCGAGCAGCCGACGGTGCTTTCGGTGCACCATCCGCCCCTGGCCACCGGGATCTCCGAGTGGGACGCGATCAACCTCGATCGCCGCGATCGCGACGCGCTGGGCGAGGTGGTCGGACGGCACCCGCAGCTGCGCGCGATCGTCGGCGGCCACCTGCACCGCGTTGCTGCCTCGACCCTGAACGGCCGCCCCGTGCTTGCTGTCCCCAGCACGTACCTTCAAGTCCTGCCCAATTATCACCGCGACGAGATCGAGTGGATCGACCCCCCGGGGTTTGCCATTCACGTTTGGGCGAACGACGAGCTCGCTTCGCAGGTCCAGTCGGTGCCCCTTCCCACTTGAGCGGTCAGCGCACGGACGTCGCCGGTGCGAGGTGCTCGTGGACGAACCGAACCACCGCCGCGCCCTCGCCGACGGCGGTGGCGCAGCGCTTGATCGAGCCGGCGCGGACATCGCCGGCGGCGTAGACGCGGGGGACGCTGGTTTCCAGCAGGCCCTCGGCACCGATCTCCGCGCCGGTGCGGATGAAGCCCTTCTCGTCGCGGTCGACCGCGTCGCCGAGCCAGTCCGTGCAAGGCGAGGCGCCGAGGAAGAGGAAGAGGAACGAGTAGGGGAGGCGGGTGCCGTCGGTGAGGGTCACCGCCTCGAGCTTGCCGTCGCTGCCGTGCAGCTCGGTGATTTCGCTGCGGTCGCGGACGCTGACGCCGTAGCGGTCTAGCTCGTCGAGCAGGTAGCTCGACATCGTCTCCGCCAGCTCGGCCCGCCGGTGCAGGAGCGTCACCAGGGCTCCGCCGCGGGCGAGCCAGACGGCCGCCTGTCCGGCCGAGTTGCCGCCACCGACGACGGCGACCCGCTGGCCGCCGCAGATCTGCGCCTCGGGCGGCCCGGCGGCGTAGAAGACGCTCAGCCCCTCGTACTGCTCCAGGTCCTCGACCGGGAGTTTGCGGTATTCGGCGCCGGTCGCGATCACCACCGCCCGGGCCGAGATTTCGTTGCCCTCCTCGAGCCGGACGAGGTGGTGGCCGTCGCCGGGCTCCAGCGCCCGCGCCCGGTAGGGCGTCGCGGTGCGGGCGTCGAACTTGCGCGCCTGCGTGACGGCGCGGCTGGTCAGCTCGCTGCCGCTTATCCCCGCTGGGAAGCCGAGGTAGTTCTCGATCCGCCGCGAGGTCCCCGCCTGTCCTCCCAGCACGGTGCTCTCGACGACCAGCGTGTCGAGTCCCTCGGAGGCGCCGTAGACGGCGGCGCCGAGGCCGGCAGGACCGCCGCCGATCACCAGCAGGTCGACCTCCTCACGCGGTCCCAGCTCGAGGCCGATCCCGAGCGCCCGCGAGAGTTCGCCGTCGCTCGGCGCCCGCAGCTCGGCCCCGCCCGGCAGTCGCACCAGCGGAACCTCGGTCGGCTCCAGGCCCTCCAGCGCCCGCGCTGCCTCCACGTCGTCCGCCGAGTCGGTCCAGGTGAACGGCAGCCGCTGCCGTTTCGCGAAGTCGACCAGCTGCCGCGTCGGCGCCGAGTCTCGCGGGCCGAGGATCTCGACCCCGATCCCCTGCCGCTGCTGAAGCAGCTCGCGCCGCTGGACGAAGGCGGAGAGGAGGATGTCCGAGAGCGGCGCATCCTCGAGCAGCAGCCTGCGCAGCTCTTCGCGCTCGACCGCGACGTAGCGCATCGGCCTCGTCACCTCGGCGGTGAGGAAAACGGTCTGGCCAGAGAGCAGGTTCATCTCGCCGAGGAACCCCGATGACCCATGGCGGACGATCTCGTTCCCGGCCGCGTCCAGCACCGCCGCCTCGCCCTCGAGGATCGCGATGAAGGGGTAGGTCTCGTCGCCGATCTCGAACAGCTTCTCGCCGACCTCCGCGCTGCGCTCCTCCCCGTGCCGCGCCAGGGTTGCGAGCTGGCTGCTGGAGAGGACGCGACTGACGGGACCGGCCACGGGTCAAGGCTACTGCGCGCGGGTAGGCTGCCGGTGACGCCAGCGACCGAAAGGACTTCCGATGCGCAATCCCTTCACCCACAAGAAGCTGGAAGAGGTCAAGGACTCGGCGGCCGACTTCGGGCACGCCGACAAGATGGAGGCCCGCTTCGCCAAGGGCGACCTGGAGACGGAGGAGACCGGCTTCAGCTTTCACCGCCTGAAGCCGAACAAGCGGCAGCCGTTCGGCCATCGGCACGAGGACGCGGAGGAGGTCTACGTGGTCGTCCGCGGCGACGGGCTGCTCAAACTCGACGACGAGATCATCGAGGTGGAGACGCTCGACGCGATCCGCGTCTCCCCCGAGGTGACCCGCGCCTTCGAAGCCGGCGACGACGGGCTCGAGCTGCTCGCCTTCGGCCCCCGCAAAGACGGCGACGGCTCCCTCGACCCAGAATTCTGGACCGACTGAACGCCGAGACCGCAAAAACCCGTATAGAGGCAGGGTTTTTGCGGTCTCGCGGATAGACTGCCCGCCGATGCCAGCAGCAGAGGTGCAAGGTGTGGAGGGGATGAAGGCCCTCGTCGGCCAGGAGGTCGGGCCGAGCGGGTGGCGGACGATTGCCCAGGCGGACATCGACGCCTTCGCCGCGCTCTCCGGCGACCACCAATGGATTCACGTCCACCCCGAGCGGGCGAAGACGGAGAGCCCCTACGGAACCACGATCGCCCACGGCAACCTCACCCTCGCCACCGTCGACGGCTTCCGCACCGAGCTGATCTCCTCCACCGGCTTCGCCCTCGGCGTCAACTACGGCTGGAACAAGATCCGCTTCCCGGCCCCGGTCCCGGTCGACTCCAAGATCCGCGCAAAAGCCGAGGTCGTCTCGGTCGAGGACAAAGGCAGCGGCTGGTACGAGGTCGTCACCCGCTTCACCCTCGAAGTCGAGGGCGGCGAGAAGCCCTGCTTCGTCGGGGACTCGGTGACGCGGGTGAAGGCGAGCTCTTGACAGCGGTGTGCCTTTTGTCCGCCAGGCGAACATAAGGCACACCGCTGTGTTCGCAAGGACTACTTGACGGTCAGCGTGCCTTCCATGCCGGCCTGGCGGTGGCCTGGGACGGAGCAGAAGAAGGTGTATTCGCCCGGCTTCAGGTCGACCGTGGCGGATTCGCTTTTTTCGCTGATGACTGCGGTGCCGCCGAGCTCTTCGCCGCCGGAGCTTTCGATCCGCACGTCGTGGGGGACGGGGCTGGAGTTGGTGAAGTTGACGGTCACCTTGCCGGCCTTGGCGCTGGCTTCGTCGGTGGTGAAGGCGAGCTGGCCGCTCGGGTCGGCTTCGACATCGACGGCCGCGGCTGAGCCTGCGGAGCCGCCTTCGGCTTCGTCCTTGGCTTCGCCGGCCTTATCTTCGACTTCTTCACCGGCTTCTTCTGCCTTTTCACCGGCTTCTTCGGCCCCTTCTTCGACGTCTTCGACGGCGCCTCCCACCGGAGAGGTGTCTCCGCTGGTGTCGTCACCGCCACCGCAGGCGGCGAGCGCCAGCGCGGCGAGGAGCAGGGCGAACAGCGGTACGAGCTTCTTCATCTCGGTTCCTTTCCCATGGGGAACTGGTCAGGGGGAATCTAGTCGCGATACGTACTTGGTCGCTACCCGGTTCAGCGGCCGTGGAACTCCGGGGTGCCGCCGCTGAAAAAGGTCTCGACGCCGTTGCGAAGGTCTTCGGTCGCCATCGAGTCGGCGATCCCATGGCGCTCCAGCTGCAAGTGGTCGTTGATGCTGTTCTCGATGCTGACCCCGACCAGCTTCTTCGCCATCCGCACGTAATGCGGGGCCTTCTTCGCCAGCTCCTCGGCCCGCACCCGCGCCCGCTGCATCAGCTCCTCGGCGCCGACCACCTCGCTCACCAGGCCCAGCTCCAGCGCCTCCTCGGCACCCAGGTTGGGGTCGTCGAGCAGCAGTTCCAGTGCCTTGCTCGGCCCGACCACCCGCGGCAGGAAGTAGGTCATGCCGCCGTCGGGCGAAGCGCCGATCCGCCCGTAGGCGGGGGCGAAGAAGGCGGTGCTGGCGGCGACGCGTATGTCGCAGGCGAGCGCCAGCGAGAATCCCGCCCCCGCGGCCGGCCCGTTGATCGCACCGATCACGGGGTAGGGGATCCGCCGCAGGTCGACGATCGCCTGGTGCAGGACCTCGGCGCCGCGCCGCACGTCCGAGGGTAGGTCGATCTCCCCCGACTCGACCCCTTTGCGGAACCAGGTGACGTCGCCGCCGGCGCAGAAAGCCTTGCCGGCGCCGGTGACGATCAATGCCCGCAGCGGCGCCCGATCGGCGAGCCAGGCGAAGGCGACGGTCATCTCGCCGATCAGTTCCGGGCTCATCGCGTTGAAGGCGTCGGGCCGGTCGAGGGTGAGGGTTCCGATCTCTCCGTCGATCTCGATTCGGATCGTGTTCAGCTGCGGCGGGTTGACGGTCTCCGTGGTCATCTCTCTCCCTCTTGGCGGTGGTTGGCCGAGTGGCCAGCAGCCTACCCTTAGTGGGATGGCCGAAGGCAGGCGGAAAGCGGGCGCCGCGGAGAGCGGGGAGAAGGCGATGAGCCGCGCGGAGCGGATCGCCCAGCAGCGCAAGTCGCTGCCCGACCAGCCCGGCGTCTACCTCTTCTACGACCGCGACGGCGAGCTGCTCTACGTCGGCAAGGCGCGCTCGATCCGCAAACGGATCGCCTCCCACTTCTCCGGCGGCGACACCCGGCTCACCTCGCGCATCGAGCGGATCGAGAGCCTCGTCACCGCCAACGAGGCCGAGGCGCTGCTGACCGAGCAGAGCTTCATCAAGCGCCATCGGCCGCGCTTGAACATCCGCCTCCGCGACGACAAGTCCTACCCCTACGTCTGCGTCAGCCTCGACGAGGACTACCCGCGCGTCTATTTCACCCGCGAGAAGCACCGCTCCGGCCGCGCCTACTTCGGCCCCTTCTCCAGCGCCAAGCGGGTGCGGGAGACGCTCGACCTGCTCGGCAAGCTCTTCCAGTTCCGCACCTGCGAGGGGAAGGAGCCCGGCCGCCGCTCCGGCAGCCCCTGTCTCGACTACTACATCAAGCGCTGCGGGGCGCCCTGCGTCGAGTACATCAGCCAGGACGAATACCGCCGCAACGTCGAGGCGATCGTCGACTTCCTCTCCGGCCGCTACCGCCAGGTCGAGCGCGAGGAGGAGGAGAAGATGAAGGCGGCGGCGCAGGCGCAGGAGTTCGAGCGCGCTGCTCTGCACCGCGACCGCCTGAAAGCGATCCGCTCGCTGTTCGAGCGCCAGCGCGTCGCCGGCGCCTCGATGGGGACCGCCGACCTGATCGGGGTCGCGGTCGAGGGTGCCGACGCCAACGCCCAGGTCTTCCAAGTGCGCGACGGGATTCTCGCCGAGCGCCAGAGCTTCTACCTCGAAAACGAGGGGGAACGGGAGCCGGCCGAGGTCGCCGAGGAGTTCATCTCCCAGTACTACTCCGCCTCGCCCTCGATGCCGCGGACGATCATCGTCGGCCCCTACCTGCGCGACGGCGCCGAGCTGCTGGCCGAGGCGCTGAGCGAGCGCCGCGGGGCGCCGGTCGAGGTCCGCGCCGCCGAGCGCGGCGACAAACGCCGGCTGCGCGAGCTGGCCGAGCGCAACGCCCAGCTCGCTCTCGACCAGGACCGGCTGCGGCGCGAGCACCGCCGCTCGCGGCGGGTCGAGAGCCTGGCGGCGCTGGCGCAGGCGCTGGGGATGGAGGAGCTGCCGGTGCGGATCGAGGGCTTCGACATCTCGACGATCGGCGGCGAGCACACCGTCGCCTCGATGGTGGTCTTCGAGGGCGGCGCCACCAAGAAGTCCGACTACCGCCGCTTCAAAGTCCGCGGCGACCTGCGCGAAGGCGGCACCGGCAACGGCGGCCCCGACGACTTCGCCTCGATGGAGGAGGTGCTCTCACGGCGGATGGCCCGTTACCTCGAACAGGCCGACCTCTCCCCGCACGACGCCAAGCGCGACGCCAGCTTCGCCTCGCTCCCCTCGCTGATCCTGATCGACGGCGGCAAAGGCCAGCTTGCCGCCGGGATGCGGGCGCTGCAACCGTTCACCGAACGCGGGGTGACCGTCGTCAGCCTCGCCAAGCGGCTGGAGGAGGTCTACGTCCCCGGACGCGCCGAGCCACTCGACCTCGCCGCCGACTCCGAGGCTTCGCGCCTGCTGCAGCGGGTCCGCGACGAGGCGCACCGGTTCGCGATCGAGCACCACCGCGGCCGCCGCGACCGGGGCATGCTCGAAGGCTCGGTCCTCGACGACCTGCCCGGCGTCGGCCCGGCGCGCAAGCGGGCGCTGCTGCAGCACTTCGGGACGCCGGAGCGGTTTCTCGCCGCCACCCGCGAGGAGCTCGAGGCAGTGCCCGGTCTGCCTGGCAAAGTAGGCCGCGAGATCCATGAGCAGCTCAACCGGACCAACTGAGGTGACGATGGCGAAGCAGGTGACGCTGGTCGTCATCACCGGGCACTCGGGAGCCGGGAAGTCGGAGGCGATCGCCGCCTTCGAGGACGGCGGCTACTTCTGCGTCGACAACCTGCCGCCGCGGATGATCGCCGGCCTCGGCGAGCTGTTCCGCCACGAGGGCAGCGGCGTCGAGCGAGCCGCGGTCGTCTCCGACGTGCGCGGCGGCGAATACTTCGCCGGCCTGCTGCAGGTGCTCGACGACCTCGAGAGCGAAGGGCTGCGACCGATGGTCCTCTTCCTCGATGCGGGCGACGAGATCCTGCTCGACCGCTACAAGGAGACCCGCCGCCGCCACCCGCTGGCGCCGGAAGGGCGGATCGTCGAGGGGATCCGGGCCGAGCGGGAGCTGCTGGCGCCGCTGCGCGAACGCGCCGACAAGGTGATCGACACCAGCGACCTGACCGGGGCCGAGCTGCGCCGCCAGATCACCGAAGAGCTGCTGGGACAGGAGGAGACCGGCAAGCTCGCCCTCACCCTCCTCACCTTCGGCTTCAAGAACGGGCCGCCGCGCGACGCCGACCTGACGCTGGACGTCCGCTTCCTGCCGAACCCGCATTACGTCGACGAGCTGCGGCCGAAGACCGGCCTCGACCAGGAGGTCCAGGACTACGTCGAGCAGGGGACCCAGGCGGGCGAGTTCTACGGCCGCCTGCTGCCGTTGCTCGAGTTCCTCGTCCCCGCCTACGTCGCCGAGGGCAAGAGCCACCTGACGATCGCCGTCGGCTGCACCGGCGGCCGCCACCGCTCAATCACCGTCGCCGACCGCATCCGCCGCGATCTCGCCGGGCGGGAGGACGTGATTGTGAGGGTCAAGCACCGCGACGTTGAGCTTGGTGGTTGAAGGGCGGGCCGGGGGAGTCTCGGCGGACAACAGCGGGGAGGGTCCGGCGAGACTCCCCCGGCCCGCCCTAGAATCGCCCCCTCTTGGCTGAGGTTGTTATTTCCATCAGCGGCTTGCGGATGTCCTATGGGGCTACCGAAGCTGTGCGCGGCATCGACCTCGAGGTGAACCGGGGCGAGGTCATCGCCTTCCTCGGCCCCAACGGGGCGGGCAAGACGACGACGGTCGAGATCCTCGAGGGCTATCGGCGCCGCAGCGGGGGAGAGGTGGCGGTGCTGGGCGAAGACCCCGAGCGGGCCGGGCGCAAGTGGCGCGAGCGGATCGGAATCGTCCTTCAGAGCGGCCGCCTCGATCCGTACTTGACTGTCCGAGAGTCACTCGACCTCTACGCCGGTTACTTCCGCGCCCCGCTGGCAACTGCGGAGGTGATCTCCCTGGTCGGACTCGAGAGCAAGGCCGGCGAGAGGACCGGGCGGCTCTCCGGCGGTCAGCAGCGCCGGCTCGACGTCGGGATGGCCCTGGTCGGCGACCCCGAGCTGCTCTTCCTCGACGAGCCGACGACCGGCTTCGACCCCTCCGCCCGCCGCCAGGCCTGGGACGTGATCGCCGGCCTCCGCGACCTCGGCAAGACTGTCTTTCTCACCACCCACTACATGGACGAGGCGCAGCGGCTCGCCGACCGGGTGACGATCATCGCCGCCGGCCAGATCGTCGCCCAGGGCACGCCCGAGGACCTCGGCCAGCGCGACGCCGGCGAGACGACTATTCGCTACCGCTCGCAGGGCCGGGAGGTCGTCCTGCAGACGAGCACTCCGGTCCAGGCGCTGCACGAGTTGACTGCCGAGGCGCTCGCCAAGGGGGAGGAGCTCGAGGGCCTGGAAGTGACCCGGCCCTCGCTCGAGGACGTCTACCTGGAGCTGACCGCAGCGTCGGAGTTGCCGACCGAAGGGAGGCGCTTTTCTTGAACGGCCTCGCCCTCGTCGGCCACCAGCTCCGCTACGACCAGAAGGCCTTCTGGCGCAACCCCGCCTCGGTCTTCTTCACGGTGATGTTCCCCGTGATCCTCTTCCTCATCCTCGCCCTCGTCTTCAGCGGCGAAGACGTGAACGTGCGAGGCGGGATCGACGCCACCACCTACTACGTGCCGGCGATCATGTCGCTGGCGATCATCTCGGCGACGATGCAGACGCTGGCGATGACCCTGGTGATCGCCCGCGAAGACGGCCGCCTCAAGCGCGGTCGCGGCACCCCGATGCCGCCCTGGGTCTTCATTGCCGGCCGGGTCGGCAACTCGATCGTCGTCGCCCTGATGATGCTGGTCCTGCTGGCGGCGATCGGCGCCCTCTTCGGCGCCGACGTCCCTTGGAGCCGCCTGCCGGCGATCCTCATCACCCTCGTCATCGGCTCCGCCAGCTTCTGCTGTCTCGGCATCGCCCTCACCGCCCTGATCCCCTCCCAGGACGCCGCCGCCGCGATCGTCAACGCGCTGCTGCTGCCGCTCTACTTCCTCTCCGGCGTCTTCATCCCCGAAGACCAATTACCGGATGGCGTGATCGCCTTCGCCGACCTCTTCCCGGTCCGCCACTTCTTCGACGCCTTCTTCGACGCCTACGTCCCCGCCGGCGGCTCCGCCGTCTCCTGGGACAACCTCGCAATCGTCGCCCTCTGGGGAGTCGCCGGCCTATTGCTGGCGATCAGGTTCTTCCGCTGGACGCCGCGCTCGGGCTGAGTCAGGCGACTTTGCCGGGGGGCGCCCCTATAGCCTCCATGGCTCAATGCTCCACCACGTCCTCCTGGAGGTCGGCGATCTCGACCGCAGCGCCGCCTTCTACGACTCGATGCTGGCCCCGCTGGGCTGGCGACGGCATTTCGAGCAGGACCAGACGATCGGCTGGGGCATCGCCAAGCCCGTCTTCTTCGTCTCCGGAAAGCACGATCCCCAGCCAGGTTTCGGCCTCTTGAGCTTCTCGGCGCTGGGGATCGTCGCGGTCAAGGCGGCCTGGGAGAACGGGGTGAAATCGGGCGGCGTCAGCGTCGCCGACCCGGGTGAGCAGCGCTCGCACGGGTCGGGTTCCTACTCCGCCTTTCTCAAGGACCCCGACGGGTACGAGATCGAGATCACGATCGGCTCCGACTAGAAGATGATCGACTCCACGACCAGGCACGCCTGGATGACGCGCCTGGCGCTGCGCATCCCTGCGTCCTCGGGCTTGCCTTTGCAACCAGCAAAGGCTGCGCCCTGCGTCCTTGGTCTGCTTGGCCAGGCACGCCCCCAGTCGCACCTTGCCGTGGAGTCGATCATCTCGGAGCCGGAAGCGCCGAGTCCTTAGGATCGGCTTCCCCACATACAAATAGGAGGAATTGGTTCATGGCTGTGAAGGTCGGCATCAACGGTTTCGGCCGCATCGGGCGCAACGTCTTCCGCGCCGCCAAGGAGGCGAACGCCGACATCGACTTCGTCGCCGTCAACGACCTCGTCGACACGCCGACGATGGCCCACCTGCTCAAGTACGACTCGATCCTCGGACGCTTTCCCGGCGGAGTCGAGGTCAACGGCGACACGATCGTCGCCGGCGGTGACGAGGTCAAGGTCCTCGCCGAGCGCGACCCGGCCGCCCTGCCGTGGGGTGAGCTCGGCGTTGACGTCGTGATCGAGTCGACCGGCTTCTTCACCGCCCGCGCCGACGCCGCGAAACACCTCGAGGCCGGCGCCAAGAAGGTGATCATCTCCGCCCCGGCCAAGGAGCCGGACGTGACCGTCGCCCTCGGCGTCAACTTCGACTCCGGCTACGACCCCGAGAACCACCACGTCATCTCCAACGCCTCCTGCACCACCAACTGCCTCGCGCCACTGGCGAAGGTGCTGAACGACGCCTTCGGGATCGAGCAGGGGCTGATGACGACGATCCACGCCTACACCGCCGACCAGCGCCTGCAGGACATGCCGCACAAGGACCTGCGCCGGGCCCGCGCCGCGGCACTGAACCTGATTCCGACCACGACCGGCGCCGCCAAGGCGGTTGGCCTGGTGCTGCCGGAGCTGAACGGCAGGCTGAACGGGTTCGCGATGCGGGCCCCGGTCCCGACCGGCTCGGTAGTCGACCTCACCTTCACGACGCCGGAGGCGGTCAACCCCGAGCAGGTCAACGCGGCGGTCAAAGCGGCGGCCGACGGCCCGCTGCAGGGGATCCTCTCCTACACCGAGGACCCGATCGTCTCGACCGACATCGTCGGCGACCCACACTCGTCGATCTTCGACGCGCAGCAGACGATGGTGATCGGCGACGGCAAGTTGGTGAAGGCGGTCAGCTGGTACGACAACGAGTGGGGCTACTCCAACCGCTGCGTCGAGCTGGCCGGCAAGGTCCTGCCCTAACGGCGCCTCCGACGCACCACCGGCAGCCGATGGCATTCGACAAGGCAAGCGTCCGCGACGCCGAGGTCAAGGGCCGCCGCGTCCTTGTCCGGGTGGACTTCAACGTCCCCCTGGCGGACCACGCCCCCGGACGCGAAGCGGATGAGGTAGGTCGTCATGTGGTCGACGACACCCGGATCCGGGCGGCGCTGCCGACGATCGAGCTGCTGCGCGAGCGCGGCGCGGCGCTGATCCTGATGTCGCACCTGGGGCGCCCGAAGGGCGAGCCCGACCCGGCGCTCTCGATGGCGCCGGTGGCGAAGCGGCTCGGCGAGCTGCTGGGGACGGAGGTGAAGCTGGCGCCGGGGGTGATCGAGGGCGACGTCGACCTCACCTGCGGGGCCCTCGGCCCGGGCGACGTACTGCTGCTCGAGAACGTGCGCTTCGAGCCGGGGGAGACGAAGAACGACCCGAAGCTGGCCGAAAACCTGGCCCAGCTGGCGAGCGTCTACGTCAACGACGCCTTCGGCGCCGCCCACCGCGCCCACGCCAGCACCGCCGGCGTCGCCGACTACCTGCCCGCCTACGCGGGCCTGCTGCTGGAGCGCGAGGTGACCGAACTGGAAAAGGTGGTCGAGTCGCCCGAGCGGCCGCTGGTCGTCGTCCTCGGCGGCGCCAAGGTCTCCGACAAGGTCGGGGTGATCGACCGCTTCCTCGAAGTTGCCGACAAGATCCTGATCGGCGGCGCGATGTGCTTCGGGTTCTTCAAGGCGCAGGGGATCCCGGTGGGCGATTCGCTCGCCGAGGGCGAGGAAAAAGCGAAAGAGGCGCTGGAGCGGGCCGAGGGGTCTGACTGCGAGCTGCAGCTGCCGGTCGACCTCGTCCTCGGGCGCGAGTTCTCCGCCGACACCGAGCGCAAAGAGAGCGACGGGGTGGAGGTGCCGGACGGCTGGATGGGTCTCGACATCGGTCCCCGCAGCGTCAAGCGCTACGCCGAGGCGATCGCCGGCACCGGCACCGTGCTCTGGAACGGGCCGATGGGAGCCTTCGAGATGGAGCCCTTCGCCGGCGGCACCCGCGCCGTCGCCGAGGCCGTTGCCAAGGCACCGGGGACGACGGTGGTCGGTGGCGGCGACAGCGTCGCCGCGCTGAACCAGTTCGGGCTCGAGGACGAGGTCGACTGGGTCTCGACTGGAGGGGGAGCGTCTTTGGAGCTGCTGGAGGGAAAGAAGCTGCCGGGCGTGGAGGCCCTGCTAGATGCCGAGGAGGAGTCCAGGAATGCCTGAGCGCACCCCCTACATCGCCGCCAACTGGAAGATGCACAAGACCGTCGCCGAAGCGGCCGAGTTCGTCGACGCGCTGCTACCGCGGATCGCCGCGACGCAGAGCGACGTCGTCATCTGCGCGCCGTTCACGGCGCTGACCGCGGTGGTCGAGCGCCGCTACGGCACCGCGGTCAAGGTCGCCGCCCAGAACATGCACGAGGAGGACGCGGGCGCCTTCACCGGCGAGGTTGCGGCGCCGATGCTGGTCGAGCTCGACGTCGAGGCAGTCGTCCTCGGCCACTCCGAGCGCCGCCAGTACTTCAACGAGACCGACGAGGCGCTGGCCCGCAAGGTCGCGGCCGCGCTCGCCGCCGACCTCGAGCCGATCCTCTGCATCGGCGAGAGCGAGGAAGCGCGCGACGCGGGGGAGACCGAGGAAGTGCTGGAGCGGCAACTGCAGGCCGACCTCGGCGCGATCGAGTCAGGGCAGATCGAGAACGTCGTCATCGCCTACGAGCCGATCTGGGCGATCGGCACCGGCCGCACCGCGACCCCCGAGCAGGCCCAGGAGGTCTGCGCCTTCATTCGCGACGTCCTGCGAGCACGCGGCGCCGCGGCCGACAGGGTTCGGATCCTCTACGGCGGCTCGGTCAAGCCCGGCAACGCCGCCGAGCTGCTCTCGCTGCCGGACGTCGACGGCGCCCTGGTCGGCGGCGCCTCGCTCGACGCCGAGGACTTCGCCGCCATCGTCGAGGCGGCATGACGGCCCCAGACGTCGCCATGCTGCGTCCTCGGTCGGCCTCCTCGGGTCACGCACCAACTAGTGCGCTCCCCTCGTCGGCCTTCCCTGCGTCCTTGCCTGGCAACGTCTGGACCTCGTCATGATCATTCCTTCTTTGGCTCTTGTGATCCTCGACGGCTGGGGGCTGGCTGAGCCGGGGCCGGGCAACGCGATCTCGCTCGCCGAGACGCCGGTCTTCGATCGCCTCTGGGACACGTTCCCGCACACCCAGCTCTCCGCCCAAGGCCCGGACGTCGGCCTGCCCGAGGGTCAGATGGGCAACTCTGAGGTCGGCCACCTCAACCTCGGCGCCGGGGCGATCGTCAAGCAGGACCTGGCTCGGATCGACGACGCCGTCGCCGACGGCAGCTTCTTCGACAACGAGGTCCTGCGCGCCGCCTGCGAGCGCGCCCGCCGGAGCCCCCGCGGCCGCCTGCACCTACTCGGGCTGGTCTCCGACGGTGGCGTCCACTCCGGCTGGGAGCACATCGAGGCGGCGATCGAGCTCGCCTCGCAGGAGGGCGTGCCCGACCTCGTCTTCCACGCTTTCACCGACGGTCGCGACACCCTCCCGCACGGGGGCAAGGGTTACCTGGAGGAACTGGAGCGCTGGCTGCGCGCCGCCGGCCGCGTCGCCACCGTCAGCGGCCGCTACTACGCGATGGACCGCGACACCCGTTGGGAGCGGACCAAGCTCGCCTACGACGCGATCGTCCACGCCCGGGGCCTGCACGCGCCCAGCGCCGCCGCGGCGATCACCGAATCCTACGAGCGCGATGAGACCGACGAGTTCGTCAAACCGACGGTGATCGGCGACTACGACGGCGCTGCCGAGGGCGACATCGCCTTCTTCATCAACTTCCGCCCCGATCGCGCCCGGCAGATGAGCCGCGCCCTCGCCGAGCCCGGCTTCGACGAGTTCCCCCGCGACGCCGCCCCGCTCGACCTGACGACGATGACGGCGTACCGCAAGGGCTGGCCCTACCCGGTCGCCTTCCCCGAGCAGCGGCCGGCGACGACCCTGGCGGAGACGATCGCCGAGGCCGCCGGCAACCAGCTTCACGTCGCGGAGACCGAGAAGTACGCGCACGTCACCTACTTCTTCAACGGCGGCAAGGAGCAGGAGGTCGAGGGGGAAGAGCGGGCGCTGGTCGAATCCCCGCGCGACGTCCCCACCTACGACCATAAGCCGGAGATGAGCGCAGAAGGGGCGGCCGAGACTTTCGTCTCCCACTGGGGCGGGGGCAACTACCGCTTCGGGATCATCAACTTCGCCAACCCCGACATGGTGGGACACACGGGCGTGATCCCCGCCGCCGTCAAGGCCGTCGAGACTGTCGACGCTCAGCTCGACAAGGTCGTCGAGGCGGTCACCGCCAAAGGCGGCGCCTGCATCGTCACCGCCGACCACGGCAACTGCGACCACATGCTCGAGCCCGACGGCTCCCCCAACACCGCCCACTCCCTCAACCCGGTCCCCCTCATCCTCACCAGCAAGGGCCTCGACCTCCGCGACGGCGGCATCCTCGCCGACGTCGCCCCCACGGCCCTAGCCCTCCTCGGGATCCCGCAACCCGAGGCGATGACGGGGCGGTCGCTGATCGCGTGAGCGATTGGCGAATTAACCCGCCTATAGCCGGATTAACTCGCCAAACGTCGAGATGAGAAGCGACGAGAACAGGCTCCGCTTCGAGATCGGCGCCCGTGACGGCAGGGCCCGCGCGGGCGTCATCTATACCGCTCACGGGCCGATCGAGACGCCGGCCTTCATCCCGCTGGCGACGAAGGGGACGGTGCGGGCGCTGGAGTCGGCGGAGGTCGCCGAGCTCGGCTACCAGCTGATCCTCGGCAACACCTACCACCTCTTCGTCTCTCCGGGGCCGGAGCGGATCGCGGCCGCCGGCGGCCTGCACGGGTTCATGAACTGGGAGCGGGCGGTGATCACCGACTCCGGGGGCTTCCAGGTCTTCTCGCTCGCCCACGGCGGCGTCGCCAACGAGGTCAAGGGCTCGGGCCGCTCCGGCGACCACGGCTCCAGGGTCGATATCACCGAGGAGGGAGCGCGCTTCCAGTCGCCGCGCGACGGCGCCGAGCTCTTCATCTCGCCCGAGGTCTCGATGAGCGTGCAGGCGCAGCTCGGCTCCGACATCGCCCTCGTCTTCGACGAGTGCACGCCCTTCCACGCCGACCGCGAGTACACCGCCCGCTCGACCGAGCGCACCCATCGCTGGCTCGATCGCTGCCTCGCCTGGCACGGCGAGAACGGGCCCGAGCGCCAGGCTGTCTTTGGGATCGTCCAAGGCGGTACCCACGAGGACCTGCGGCGGGAATCGGCCGAGGCCGTCTCCGCGGCCGGCGTCGACGGGCTCGCGATCGGCGGCACCCTCGGCCGCGACAAGGAGGAGATGGCGGCGGTGCTGGCGATGACCGCGCCGCTGCTGCCGGAGGAGGCGCCGAAGCACCTGCTCGGGATCGGCGAGGTCGATGACCTGCTCGGCGGCATCGCCCTCGGCCTCGACGTCTTCGACTGCGCCGTACCCACTCGCCTCTCCCGCCACGGCGTCGCCCTCGCGCCCTCGCCGGAGACCCGCTGGCGCCTCGACATGCGCAAGGGCGGCTGGGTCGGCAACCGCGAGCCGCTGGTCGAGGGCTGTCCCTGCTCGACCTGCCAGCGCCACGACCGCGACTACGTCAGCTACCTCTCTCGCGCCGAGGAGCTGACCGCCGTCCGCCTCATCGTCATCCACAACCTCACCTACATGCGCGAACTTACGACCCACGCTCGGAAGGCGATCGAGGGCGGCACCTTCGCCAGCTACCGCTCCGCCATCTTGGGTGGAACGGCACCCTGGAACGCTTGAGAAGGGGAGGGTGGATCCCCTCCGAACGGCTTGTACTTCTCGGGCAGAAGCAATCTCGGACGGCGCAAGACGATCCACCCGAGCAAGTTGAGTGAGGAGGGGGTCCACCCTCCCCAACCATCACCTATTCGGTGTTGTTCTGGACCAGCTCTTTGACTTCTTCTACGACCTTGTCGATGGTGTCGCCGGCGACTCGCGAGACCTTGACGCCGGCGGCCTTGTCGGTCGTGACGATTACGGCGGTTGCTACTGCCGCGGCTACAAGAACTAGGGCCACAGCGGCCAGTACGAAACGAGCGAAGCGGGAAAAAGCACCGCGTTTACGTGGGGGGGCGGTCGCTCTTGGTGGAGAAGCTGGGGCTGGGGCGGGCGCGGGTGCAACCCGCGGCTGCGGGCGGCGGGTCTGGGACTGGGCCGGGCGGTACTCGGTCTGGGCGGTGTCGCGGCCCATGCGGCGGGTGGCGGCGGTGTCGCCGCCGAGGACGCTGGTTGCCGAGGTGCCCTCTTCCAGCGGCAGGGTCACGTCGCCGCCTTCCATCCCCAGCCGCAGGCCCGAGGCCAGCTCGTCGGCGCTGGCGTAGCGCCGGTTCGGGTCACCCTCCAGCGCCCGCAGGACGGCAGCCCCGAGCGTCTCCGGCACTTCGCTGTTGTAGGTGTTGGGCGGCAGCGGCTTCTCGTTCTGCTGGCGCACCGCGAGCTCGGCCAGCGAGGAACCCTCGTAGGGGAGGCGGCCGGTGAGGAACTGGTAGAGGACGACGCCGAGCGCGTAGACGTCGGTTGCCGGCGTCGCCTCCTCGCCCCGCACCTGCTCGGGGGCCAGGTAGGCGGCGGTGCCAACCACCGAGCCCACCTGGGTGATCCGGGTCTGCTCGATCGCCCGGGCGATCCCGAAATCGGTCAGCTTGACGATCATCTCGCCGCCGCCGATCGGGCCGCCGACGATCATCAGGTTCCCTGGCTTGACGTCGCGGTGGATGATCCCGCGCCGGTGGGCATAGTCGAGGCCGGCGCAGGCCTGGATCCCGATCTCCGCCGCCGTCTCCGGCTCGACCGGCCCCTGCCGCTGCAGGATCTGCGCCCCGGAGCGGCCCTCGACGTACTCCATGACGATGTAGTGGCGACCCTCGTCTTTGCCGGTGTCGTAGACCTGGACGATGTTGGGGTGGATCAGTTTCGCCACCGCCAGCGCCTCGCGCCGGAAGCGGGCGACAAAGCGCTCGTCGTCGGAGAGGTGCTCGGCGAGGATCTTCACCGCGACCGTGCGCTCGAGGATGCGGTCGGTCGCCTTGTAGACGTTCGACATCCCCCCGGTGCCGAGCTTCGCGTTCGTTTCGTAGCGCCCCGAGAGGGTGCCCGCTCCTGCCTCCATCATTCTTCGACTCCCACGCTGGGACCTACCCCGCCCGAGGGAGGAGTTTCTTCCGGTTCGGATTCAGCGGGGGGTTCGCCTCCGCCTTTGCCTTTTTCTTCGCCGCTGCCGTTCGACTGCGGCGGCAGGTTCGGTCCTTCGTCTTCCGCGGGCTCTTCTTCCTGTTCCGCGGCTTCCTCTTCTTCCTTTTCAGCCTTCTTGTCCTTCTTCGGCTTCTTCTTTTCTTCTTCCGGTTCGTCAGCTTCAACAGTCGTTTCCAGTGAGGGTTCCGTTTCCTCGCTGGTTTCTTCTTCGCAGCGGCCGACGACCGCGCTCAGCTGCGCCGTCCCTTCTTCCAGGGCCGCCTTCAGCTTCAGGTCGACGCCCTGCAGTTCTTCGACCTCGGCCATCACCTCGGCGACCGCGTCTTCGGCGCCGATGCAGTCGTCTTCGCCCGCCAGTTCGGCCACCTGGTCGAGGTTCGATTCAATTTGGTCGGCGGTCGTCCCGGGCAGCAGCTCGGCATCGCCGCCGCCACCGCAGGCGACGAGCGCCACAGCGCTGGCGGTGCCGAGGAGGAAGGCGAGGAAAAGTGCGCTCAGCCGGGCCATGATCCGAGTCTAGACAAAGGCCGGCTGTCGATATTTCCCCTGCATTTTGCGGTCAACGACCGACCTCCAGGCGCTCGGCGAGGACGTCCGGAAGGCCGGCGGCGCGGATTGCCGCTGCGGCCCCTTCGATGTCGTAGGGGACCCGGTGGTAGCGGGCCTCCCAGCGCTCGGTGTCGAGCTCCATCCAGGCGGCGCGGGAATCGCCGTCCCGCGGCTGGCCGACGCTGCCGGGGTTGAGCAGCCATTGGCCTTCGGCGATCTCGATCTCGGCGCCGTCGCTCGCCTGCGCGCCCTGCGCGTAGCCGCGCCGCACGCCGGGCGCCCGCATGAAGAAGAGGGCGATATGGGAGTGGCCGATCAGGCCCACCCGCTCCTCCAGAGCGTCGAGGCCGGCTTCGGCTTGGTCGCTCGAGAGCACGTACTCCCAGACCGGGTCACGGGGCGAGGCGTGGGCGAGACCGACGCCGTTCTGGGAGGCGGTCGGCTCCAGCGTCGCCAGGAACTCGAGGGTCCCCTGGCTCACCTGCGCGCGGGTCCAGGCGATCGCCGCGGCCGCCGCCTCGGAGAAGGTCGAGACGTCGAGCGCGCCCAGCAGCGCGAGGTCGTGATTGCCGACCAGGCAGAGGCTGCAGCGCTCGCGGGCGAGCGCGGTGCAGGCGTCGGGGTCGGCGCCGTAGCCGACCAGGTCGCCGAGGCACCAGACCTGGTCGACCCCGGTTTCGTCGACCGCCGCGAGGACGGCCTCGAGAGCCTGGCGGTTGGCGTGGATGTCGCTGAGGACGGCTACGCGCAAGCGGGCAGCGTACCCGGGTTCGCCCTCGGTCCATACGATTGCCCCGTGACCCCCACCGATCCAGTCGCCGCGCTGCGGGGCGCGGTCGAGGCCGCCGCGCAGGCCCTGCGCAACGGCGAACCGACCGGGCCACGCCCGACCCTGGAGCGCCCGCCGAAGCCCGAGCTGGGCGACTACAGCTCCAACGCGGCGATGTTGCTCGCCGGCTCCCTCGGCGACAGCCCGCGGGCGGTGGCGGAGCGGCTACAGGGCGAGCTGGAGAGCGATCCCGGCCTCGCCCCGGACCTGGAGCGGATCGAGGTCGCCGGGCCCGGCTTCGTCAACTTCTTCCTCGCCGACTCCTGGTACCTGCGGGCGCTGGGCGACCTGCTGGCGGCGGGGGATGACCTCGGCCCGAGCCCGACCGAGGCTCCGGAGAAGGTCCTGGTCGAGTTCGTCTCCGCCAACCCGACCGGCCCGATCCACGCCGGCACCGCTCGCAACGCCGCCCTCGGCGACTCGCTGGTGCGGCTGCTGGAGGCAGTCGGCCACGAGGTGCAGCGCGAGTACTACGTCAACGACGGCGGTAGCCAGATCGGCCGCTTCGCCGACTCGCTTGCGGCGCGGATGCGTGGCGAGGAGCCGCCCGAGGACGGCTACGCCGGCGGGTACGTGGGCGAGATCGCCGCGCGCCTGGCGGCCGAGGGGGTCGACCCGGCCGATCGGGAGACGCTGGAAAAGCGGGGGATCGAGGAAGTGCTGGAGGAGGCGGAGCGGACGCTCGAGCGCTTCGGCGTCCACTTCGACAACTGGTTCTCCGAGCGCAGCCTCTACGCCAAAGAAGAGGTCGAGGAGGCGCTAGCCGAGCTGGAGAAGCGCGGTCACACCTACCGGCACGAGGACGCGCTCTGGCTGCGGACCACCGACTTCGGCGACGACAAGGACCGGGTCCTGATCCGCTCCAATGGGGAGGCGACCTATTTGACGCCGGACATCGCCTACCACTGGGACAAGCTGCAGCGCGGCTTCGACCGCCTGGTCGACGTCCTCGGCGCCGACCACCACGGGTACGTGACCCGGATCCGCGCCGCGATCGAGGCGCTCGGCGGCGATCCGGAGCGGTTCGAGGCGCTGCTCATGAGCCTCGTCCACATCGTCGAAAAAGGCGAGCGGGTGCAGATGTCGAAGCGCACCGGAGACTTCGTCACCCTCGATGAGCTGATGGACGACATCGGCGTCGACGCGGCCCGCTGGTTCATGCTCTGGCGCAGCCACGAGACCACGGTCGACCTCGACCTCGAGCTGGCCCGCAGCCAGTCGAGCGAGAACCCCGTCTATTACGTGCAGTACGCGCACGCCCGCATCGCCAGCATCCTCCGCAAAGCGGAGGGTGAGGGTGGCTTAGCCGAGCCGGGCGCGCCGAGCGAGCGGGCGCCGCTGGAGGAGAGCGAGAAGGTCTTGGTCAAGCGCCTCCTCGAGTTCCCCGAGGAGGTGCAGGTGGCAGCCGCTCGCCGCGCGCCCCACCGGATCTGCGCCTACTCGACCGCGGTCGCCGCCGACTTCCACGCCTTCTACCGCGATTGCCAAGTCGTCGGGGCCGAGCGGGAGGGGGTCGAAGCCTCGCGGCTGGCGCTCTGCCTGGCGACGAAGCGGACGGTCGCCGCCGCCCTCGGGCTGCTGGGGATCTCGGCTCCCGAGCGGATGTGATGCTGCGGGGCCGGGCCAGGCTCAGGGTGCTGGCGGAGATCGCCGGTCCCGCGCAGGGCGCGGCGGCGTGGTCCCTGCGGCGGGGCGACTTCGAGCGGCTCGGAGAGGCGCTGCCGCAGCTGGCGCCGCACCGGGTGGTGCTGGTGGCGGGGGAGGGTGGCGAGCCGGCGGTGGCGGCGGTCGGCCTGGCCGCGGCGGCCAGCGCCTCGGGCCGGCGCACGATCCTCGTCGACTGCGGCCTCGCGCAGCCGCGGCTGGCGGCGCAGGTCGGCCTCGCCGCCACCCCCGGCCTGCACGAGTACCTGCGCTGGGAGGCCGAACCGGCCGACATCCTGCAGCCGATCGTCCTCGCCGGACCCGCCGCCAGCGGTCTCACCGACCCGCTCGTCTGCATCAGCGCCGGCCGCCCGGCGACGAAAGCGGAGACGCTGCTCGGCCTGCAGAGCTTCGCCCACATGGTCGGCAAGCTGCGCGAGGCCTACGAGCTCGTCCTCCTGCTCGCGCCCCCGGTCCTCGGGGAGACCGGCCCCTGCCTCGCCGCCGCGGCGCAAGCGGACGCGGCGGTTGCCGGCCTGCTCAAGGAGGAGGCCAAGGGCGGCGAGGGCCGCGCGGTTCGCTCCGCGGTTCGCCGCCTGCCGCTGCCGGCCCTCGGGTCGATCGCGGTTACAGGGGCGGCCTGGGTTCAGAGGTCGTAGCGGTCGAGGTCAGCGTCGAGGCGCGCGGTGTCCCGCTCGCTGGGACCGGCCGCTCCCGCCAGAGGTTCGCCCGCGGCGGGCCCGCCGCCCGCCCGCCGCCACCGCAGCACCCCGATCGCCAGCGCCACCGCCGCGACCAACAGGGCGACGATCGGGACGACGTATGCGGAGAGACTGAACCCGGAATCGGGCGGCAGGGCGAGGACCTCGTTGCCGTACTCGGCAACCAGCGCGTCCTTGATTTCCCCTTCGCTCTTGCCTTCGTCGATAAGGCGGTTGATGAAGACGCGCTCGCGCTGGGCCTGCGGCGATTCGGCCAGTTGCAGCAGGGTGCCGCAGACGGGGCACATCACCTGCTTTTCGATTTCCGTCAGCGAGGCCTGCTCGGCGGCCGTGGCCCCGGGCGCCAGCAGCGCCAGCAGCAGGGTGGCGACGAGCACGGCGCGAGCCCTCACGACTTCCCTCCCGGCAGCAGCGGCGCCACGGCGCCTTCCAAGGTCTCCTCGCCGACCGGGCCGGGGAAGTGCAGGCGCAGCTTGCCCCCTGGGTCGACGAGGAAGGTCTCGGGCACGCCGGTGGTCCCGTAATCGTGGGCGGCGTCGCCGTTCCCGTCGCGCAACTGCGGATAGGAGAGGCGGTACTCGCGGACGAACTCGCGCCCGTCCCCGCTGAGGTCGCGGGTGTCGATCCCGAGCACCGCGAACTTCGCCCCGCTGTGCTCCCGCTGGAACTGCTCCAGCGTCGGCGCCTCGGCCCGGCACGGTTCGCACCAGGAGGCCCAGAAGTTGACCAGCACCCAGCGGCCGCGATAGTCGGCCAGCGATTGCGAGCCGCCCCCTTCCAGCTCGGGCAAGGCCGAAGTCGGCACCGGGTCTCCGACCTCCAGTCCCGAGGACCCCTTGATGGCCAACCCGAAGACGAGCAGGCCGACGACGGCCAGCACGCCAAGGACTGCGATGACAGAGCGAAAGCTCACAGACGGCGAAGACTAGATCCCAGCGCCTCCCGGCAGCCCGCCCGCGACTAGAATCAACCCGCACGCGGACGTAGCTCAGTTGGTAGAGCGCAAGCTTCCCAAGCTTGAGGTCGCGGGTTCGACCCCCGTCGTCCGCTTCCTCTTGGTCTCGCCTCGATCTGGGAACGCAAGAATCCTTTACTTGAGAAGCGTTGATAGCTTCCAATCTTTCGATTCGGAGGAGATCACTTGAATTTGCGCAAGGCTTTGCTGCTCGTCGCTGTTCTGGCGCTCGGAGTGTTGCCGGGTACCGCCGCCGCTTCGCCCCTCTGGAGCAACGTTCCGAACCCGTTTCCCTGCAGCGGGCCGGGCAACTCGATCGTCCGCAGCAACGCCTGCCTTAGCCAGACCGGCTTCAATCCGAATCGTCAGTACTGGGGCCAGGCCACCGACCCGAAGGGGAACTGCACGAACTACGTGGCGTACCGGCTCTCGAGGAACGGAGCCCGGCAGCTGGCTTCCTCTTTTGGCAATGCCGTCGGGTGGAAGTCGGTTGTGCAGAGCAAGCTGGGATCGAAGGCGGCGAACAAGACCCCGAAGGTCGGTGCGATCGCTTGGTGGGGCGCCTATGGTGCGCCTGGCGTCAGGTCCGCTGGCCACGTCGCCTACGTGGAGAAAGTGGCGGCCGGGGGCCAGGTCATCTACCTGAGCGAGTCCCACTTCGAATGGGGGAGCAGGCGGTTGATCGTCAGAAGCGGCGACGCCTACTGGCCCGACAGCTTCCTCCACATCAAGGACAAGCCGAATCCGAAGCCGAAGTCGAAGCCGACTCCGACTTCGGAACCTGAACCCGAACCCGAACCCGAACCTGAACTGAGCGACCCGGGAACCGTCGACGACGAAGGTGCGCCCACCGTGCCGGGTTCCCTGTCTGTCCCTTCGAAGAGCGCGAGCACGATCTCCCTCTCCTGGGCCGCCGCGAGCGATGACGTCGGCGTCGCGGGCTACTCGGTTTACCGGAACGGAACCCGTATCGCCAATACCGGCTCCACCAGCTTCAAGTTCTCGGGCCTCTCCTGCGGGACGAGCTACAAGCTGGGTGTGGCGGCCTACGACAGCGCGGGCAACCGGTCCGCGACGGCGACCGTGACGGCCTCGACCTCGGCCTGCGCCAAAGTCGTGGAACTGACCAAGGGTTCGTCGGTGAATGTCACTGGCTGCAAATCATCGGCCTGCGCCTATATGAAAGTGACCTTGAAGAACTTCGGCTCCGGATCGCACACGGTCACCTGCTATTCGGACTATCCGCCGCCGACCGGCGCCTTCTACCAGTACACCACCTCCTCTACGACCTCCAACGTCTGCGTCTACGGCTACCTCGGCACCCACGTGTGGGTCAAGGTGGACGGAGTCGAGTCGAACCACCTCACCTGGTGAAGTCAGACGTCGTCGCCGCGCCCGTAGAGCCGGTGCTTCGCCCCCAGCAGCTCGCTGTCGGCGACGGACATCAGGACCTCGGCGTCGCGGTCGACGGTGGTGGCGATCCCGAAGGAGGTGCTGATCGTGCCTTGGCCGAGGGCGGCGGCGCGAACTTCTTCGGCGATGCGGGTCGCGGCGATGTGAGCCTCGTCGTTGCCCGTGCCGGGCATCAGGATCGCGAACTCGTCGCCGCCGATGCGGAAGCAGTCGTCGGCGACGCGGGAGGCCTCGAGGATCTGCGCGACCCGGCGCAGGACCTCGTCGCCGGCGGGGTGGCCGAGGCGGTCGTTGACTCCCTTGAAGCCGTCGAGGTCGAGCAGGCAGAGTGAGATCGGGCCGAGGCGGGCGGCACGGGCGAGCTCGATCGGCAGGCGCTCCTCGAAGGCGCGGCGGTTGAGCAGGCCGGTAAGGGCGTCGCAGCGGCTCTCGCAGGACTCGGCCTCGAAGAGGTTGGCGTGGGAGAGGTGGGCGGCGATCAGCTCGCTCAGCATCTCCAGGGTCTCGACGTCGCTGTCGTCGAAGTGGTGGGACTCGGGCGAGTAGACCTTCAGCACGCCGACGGTCTCGCCGCGATGGGCCAGCGGCACGCACAGCATCGAGGCGGCGTTGACACGGCGGCAGGCGACCGCATCGACCCGGGGATCGTCGCTGGTGTCCTCGCTGTGGAGCACCTTCCCTTCCCGCACGCAGAGGCCCGAGAGGCTTGCCGCCGCCTTCAGCCTCATCCCCAGGTATGGAGTCGCCTCCCCGACGGCCACGGAGTAGACCATCTCGTCGTCCTCGAGCAGCTCGATCAACCCGGCGCTGGCCCGGGTCAGTTCCTGCGCCCGCTCGGCGATCAGCTGCATGGTCGCTTCCGGGTCGAGGTCGCTGGCGGCGATCTCGGTCTGGGTGCGGATGATCGCCCGCAGCTGGTCAGTCGTGCGCTCGATCGGCATGGCTCGTAGATCGACAGGAAGAAGCGCTTGATTTAGCCCTGGGAACGTGGTCCGCTAGCTCTGTCACCCCAACGAGGACAGGAGGAAGACATGTACGCAAGGGTTGTGCGTTGGGAAGGGGCCAACGCCGATGCGATGGAAGAGAGCGTGGAGCAGATCCGCGCCGACGCGGAGTCGGGGCCGCCGGAAGGAATACCGGCGAAAAGGCTCTGGGTCCTGCACGATCTCGAGGGCGGCAAGGCGATGGCGATCACCCTCTTCGAGAACGAGGAGGACTACCGCCAGGGCGACGCGACGCTGAACTCGATGAGCCCGCCCGGCGAAGGCATGGGTCAGCGCGTCGCGGTCGACAAATACGAGCTCGCGGTCGAGCTGGAGGCGTAGCGACTGGTTGCCTGGGCGTGGCTAGGCCATCGCCCAGGCGCGCCTCCCTTCTTCCATCGGGTTCTCGTCGGAGTGGCCCTCGGTCTCGGTGGATCCCTCGGCGGCTTCGGTCTCGGCGGTCGCCCCGGCTTCCGGCAGGCGGTAGAAGTGCTCGGTCGCGCCGCGCACCTGCCGCTCGCGCACCAGTTCGATCAAGCCCGCTTTCGCCAGCTCGGTCACGTGGTAGTTGGTGTTGCTGAGGGGAATCTGCAGCTCCCGGCTGAGATCGCTGGGGGAGAGGACGCGGCCGCCGTCGATCCCGAGAATTTCGAGGATCGAGACCCTGAGGGGGTGGGCGGTCGCCCGAGCGAGCCGCTCCCAGTTCACGGGAAGCGAAGAATGGTGGTTGCCGTTATGGCCATTTTCCGGGGCTTTTCCATGGGAATTGCCGTTTACAGAGATGGGGTGGGGGGAATGTCCGTTCTGGGTTGACATATGCCGATATTACCCAAAATTATTGATTTAGGTCATTAATTTCGGGTAGTCTTTTCGTCGAGGATGCTTTATGGGAGGAGAAATCCAGTGTCGAGACCACTGTCTGTCGCTGTTCTGATCGCATGCCTTCTGTCACTGCTGCCGGCAGCGGCCTTCGCCAGCACCGAAGACGTCATTGCGCCCCCGATCGACCCGCACGATCCGCAGGTCAACTCAGGCTGGCAAGCGGGAACCTGCGCCACCGAAGCCGCCAACCCGGGAGCCCCAGGGGCGAAAGTCTGCTCGGTGGAGACGGACGACTGGTTCTTCGAACAGGCCGCCGGACATCCCAATTACGGCTTCACTCAGTTCATCGTCAAGAACAGCCCGGGGACGCTGGGACCGACGCCGGAGGCGGAACTGGCGCGGGTCCGGGTCGACCTCCCGGTCGGCCTCAACGTCAACCCCGGCGCGACGGAACGCTGTCCCCTCGCCACCTTCAAAGCCGACCCGACGACCTGCCCGCCGGAATCGCACGTCGGCGACAGCTACGTGACCGCCGCCGATCCCCTGCTCGGCGCTTCGCTGCCGCTGCAGGCCGCCGTCTACAACGTGATCCCGGTGGATGGCGAGAGCGCCCGCTTCGGCCTCGAACTCGCCGGTAACAAGGTCTACCTGGAAGGCGACGCCGACTGGTCCGGCGACTACCACGAGGGCTTCACGATCGAGGTGCCGGCCGCCCTTCCGGAGGCGCTGGGCGGGCTGCTTGGCGCCGATAACGGAGCGATTCTGAAAAACCGCCTGGTCTTCAACGGACGCGCCGGCGACGGCACTTTCATCACGACCCCGAGCACCTGCCTTGGTGAAGCCTTCGTCGAATCCGGCAGCGTCTACTCGACCTATCTCCTCGCCGGTTCCATCGCGGAATTTGCCGAACCCGATTACGTCTGGCCGCAGAGCGCCGAACCGTCGCTCGAATCGCCGATCCCGCCGGGCACCTCGCCCAAAGAATGCGACTCGATCCCCTATGACCCCACCCTCGATCTCGACCCGGGGACCTCGCAGACGAACTCGCCTGCCGGGGCGGTCGTCGACATCCACATCCCCCATCTGGAAGAAGCAGACGGCCAACAGACCTCCACGACGAAAGCTTCGAAGGTGACGCTGCCGCTCGGCATGGGTCTCAACCCCTCGGCGGCCAACGGGCTGCAGGTCTGCAGGGACTCCCAGTTCGGCCAGGGGACCCGGAGTCCGGTCGCCTGCCCCGCCGCCTCGCAGGTTGGGACGGTGACGATCGACTCGCCGGCGCTGCCGGAGGAGAATGGGGAAGGGCCGGCCCTGAAGGGACGGGTGTACGTGGGGGAGCAGCTCAGCCGCGACCCGACCTCGGGCAACCTGTACCGGATCTTCATCAACGCGGTCTCTACGCGCTACGACATCGACGTCCGGTTGGTCGGCAATGTCAGCGCCGACCCGCAGACGGGCCAGCTGACCACCACCATCTCCGGCACGCCCCAGTCGCAGGTCGAAGAGTTCGTGGTCAAGCTGAACGGGGGCCCCCGGGCGGCGCTGAGCAGCCCGCCCACCTGTGGGCCCAACAAAGGCAATGCGGTGATGACCCCATGGTCGGGCAACCCGCCGGCCACCCCGAGCAGCAGCTTCACCCTCAGCGACAACCCCGCTGGCGGCAAATGCCCGAAAACGATGGCCGAGCGGCCGTTCTCGCCGACCTTCGCGGCCGGGCCGGCGAGCGCGAAGGCTGGCACCTTCAGCCCGGTCTCGCTCCAGATCACCCGGCCCGACGGGCAGCAGGAGCTGAAGGGCACCGACATCGTCTTGCCGCCGGGGATGACGGGCAAGCTGCGCGGCATCCCTTACTGCCCGGAGGACGCGCTCGCCGCGGCCGCCGGCCGCTCCGGCGCCGAGGAGAAGGCGGCCTCGAGTTGCCCGGCCGCGAGCCAGGTCGGTACCGCCGCGGTCGCCGCCGGCACCGGTCCAGCGCCTTACAAGATCGACGGCAAAGTCTTCCTCTCGGGTCCCTACCACGGGGCTCCTCTCTCCCTCTCAGTGGTCACCCCCGCCACGGCCGGTCCGTATGACCTCGGCACGGTCGTGGTGAGGGTGGCCCTGTTCGTCGATCCGGAAACGGCGCAGATCCACGCCGTCGCCGACCCGATCCCGCACGTCTTCGGCGGCACTCTGCTCAACATCCGCTCGGTCGACCTGAAGATGGACCGACTCGACTTCACCCTCAACCCGACCAGCTGCGAACCCTTCGCCACCAGCGGTGTCCTCAACGGCGGCGGGGGAGACCCGACGAACCCGGCGGCCTTCAGCGCCTTCGCGGTCAACGTCCCCTTCCAGGCCAGCGACTGTGAGGGGCTCGATTTCAAGCCGAAGCTGTTCACGAAGCTGATCGGCAACCGCAAGAAAATGCGGCGCAACGGGCACCCGGCCTTCCAGGCGACCCTGGTCGCCCGCGCCGGCGACGCCAACATCAAGCGGGCGGCGCTGACCCTCCCGCGCTCGCAGTTCCTCGACCAGAGCCACATCGGCACGGTTTGCACCCGCGTCCAGCTTGCGGCCGCGGCCTGTCCCGCCCGCTCCATATACGGATACGCCTGGGCGCAGAGCCCGCTGCTGGACGAGCAGGTGGCCGGCCCCGTCTACCTGGTCTCCTCCGACCACGAACTGCCCGATCTGCTGGCCGACCTGAAGGGGCAGGTGAACGTGCGGCTCCGCGGCGTCATCAGCTCGAAGAAACAACGGATGAGGACCGTCTTCTCCAACGTTCCCGACGTCCCGGTGAGCAAGTTCGTGCTGAAGATGAAGGGCGGCAAGAAAGGCCTGCTGGTCAACTCGCAGAACCTCTGCGGCCACCGCAACCGCTCCTTCCTCAACTTCAAGGCTCAGAACGGGGTGAGCCTGAAGGTGAAGAAGCTGCCGCTGCAGACGCCGGCCTGCCGCCAGGCCAAGAAGAAGCACAATCGCTAGCGATTAACAGCGCGTCTAGCTGGGTACGGGCCTGCAACGGTGAGGAAACCAGTCATGCAAATGCTGTCGCTTGCCGTCTTCCTCGGCCTCCTGCTTGTGCCCGCGGCGCAGGCCGGCGAAGTCGTCTTCTCATCGCAGCAAAACCCGCCGAACGCGAGCGACGGCTGGCAGGCCGGCACCTGCAACATCGAAACCTGCGCCCCCGACAGCCCGAAAGCGGCGTTCTACGAAACGGCAGCGGGGCATCCTCCGTTCGGGATCACCCAGTTCATCGTCCGGCACAAAACCGTCGAAATCCCGCTGACGGGAATCGGCACTGAAGAACCGGAAGTGGACATGAAGACCCTGCGGGTCGACCTGCCCGTCGGGCTCAGCGTCAATCCGGGGGCCGTCCCCCGGTGCGACGTGGGACCTGGCCAGCATCCGGATGCCGCCACCTGCCCCGCGGCCAGCCAGGTCGGGAAAAGTTTGGTCACGGTCACCCCCGAACTGCTGGCGGCGCCGATCACGGTGCCGGCGCTCGTCTACAACGTCAAGCCGAAAGACGGCGAGCCGGCGCGGTTCGGGTTCAGCGTCATCAACCCGGTCCTCACCGAGCCGCCGAACGACATCTACCTCGAAGCCGACGTCGCCTACGAGTCCGACTTCCATGAGGGCTTCACGATTCACGTTCCGAAGGTCTCGAACGTCAAGCTGCTGAAAAACCGGTTGGTCTTCAACGGCCGAGCCGGCTCGGCCGCCACCGGCTACTTCCTCACCAACCCCAGCACCTGCTTCCAGCCGAGCGGCACCTTCGAGCACACCTACTCGACCTACGCCCGCGCCGACTCGGTGCAGAACCCGGACCCGAGCTTCCCCAACGGCTCACCGTTCGTCGAGGCGAAGCTGCCGCCGGGGACGAGCCCGAAAGCCTGCGGCTCGATCCCGTTCAAACCGACGATCGGCGTCAACCCCGGCACCGACCAGGTCGACTCGCCGGCCGGGGTGACGACCGAGGTGAAGCTGCCGATCGAACCGAGCGCAGGCGGCCAGGAAACCTCGACGATGAGGACGGCGCGGGTGACGTTGCCGGCCGGGATGGGTCTGAACCCGTCCGCCGCCAACGGCCTTCAGGCCTGCAGCGACGCCCAGTTCGGCAAGGGGACGCGGAACCTGATCGCCTGCCCGGGGGCCTCTAAGATCGGCACCGTGACAGTGGAGTCGCCGCCGCTGCCGGAAGGCCCGCTGGCCGGCAACATCTACGTCGGCGAGCAGAGGAGCCGCGACCCCGAATCGGGCGAGGAGTACCGCATCTTTGTCGCCGCCGAGTCGGCCCGCTACGGGATCTCGGTGCGGCTGGTTGGCAATGTGGCCGCCAACGCGAAGACCGGCCAGCTGACCGCCGTCTTCGACGAACCGGCGAAGGCTGTGACCCGTGGCGGCAACGCCGACAACCTGCCCCACGGACTGCCGCAGGTCCCCTTCACGACCTTCCGTCTCAGCATCGACGGCGGGCCGAAAGCGGCGTTGAGCAGCCCGCCGACCTGCGGCCCCAACATCACCGTCAGCCAGCTCGAGCCGTGGTCCGGCAACGCCGCGGCGACGCCGTCGAGCAAATTCGACCTCGCTAAAGCGCCCGGCGATGGCGAGTGCCCGAAAACCATGCAGGGGCGCCCCTTCTCACCCAGCTTCTCCGCCACCCCGAAAAGCGACCGGGTGAAAACCTTCACTCCCTTCTCGACCCACATCACCCGCCCGCCCGGTCAGCAGGAGTTGAAAGGGCTCGACATCACCCTGCCAGAAGGTGCGACCGCGAAGCTGAAGGGCGTTCCCTATTGCTCGCCTGATGAGATCGAGAGAACCGAAAAACGCTCGGGCGCTGCGGAGAGGAAAAACGCCGCCTGTCCGAAGGAGAGCAGGGTCGGCGCTGCCGTCGTGCAGGCGGGTACGGGGCCGAACCCCCTCAAGATCGAGGGCGACGCCTACCTCGCCGGCCGCTATCAAGGCGCGCCGCTTTCGCTCCTCGTGGTGACGCCGGCGCTGGCGGGCCCGTTCGACCTCGGCAACGTGGTCGTCCGCGTTCCCTTCTTCCTCGACCCGGAGACGGCGCAGATCCACCCGAAGACCAACGACATTCCCGACGTCTACGGCGGCACCAAACTCGACATCCGCTCGGTCTTCCTCAACATCAACCGCGACGAGTTCACCCTCAACGGAACCAACTGCCGCAAAGGAGCGACGGCGGGCGAGATCAGCGGTGGCGGCGCCAACCCGCTGCAACCGGGCTCCTACTCCGCCTTCAAAGTCGCCGCCGACTACAGGAACAGCGGTTGCCGCAAGCTGAAGTTCCGTCCGAAGCTGAAGATTCGCCTGTTCGGAAAAACCCAGCGGGCCAAGCACCCGAAACTGCGCGCGGTCCTCAAGGCCCGTGGCAAAGACGCGAACATCCGCAAGGCTTCGGTGGCGCTGCCGCACGCGCTCTTCCTCGACCAGGCGAGCCTGGCGACCGTCTGCACCAGGGTCCAGTTCGCCGAAGAGAATTGCCCGAAGCGCTCGATTTACGGCAAGGCCCGTGCCTTCACGCCGCTGCTCGGCAAACCGCTCGAAGGACCGGTTTACCTGCGCTCCTCGAACAACACGCTGCCGGACATGGTCGCCCACCTCGAGGGCCAGGTGGACATTGATCTGGTCGGCCGCATCGACAGCTTCCGCGGCGGCATCCGCACCACCTTCGGCCGCGTCCCCGACGTGCCGGTCACCAAGTTCGTGATGACCCTGCCGGGCGGCAAAAAGGGCCTCCTCGTCAACTCGACCAATCTCTGCGCGAAACCGGTCCGCGCGTTTATCCGGATCAAAGGTCAGAACGGAAAGAAGGCCAACAGCAAGCCGAAGCTTCGCACGCCATGCGGGCGTAAGGGCAAGAAGAAGTAAGAAGGAAAGTTACATGACACTAATCGGTGTCATGTCACTGTTTGGTGTCGCGGTTACCCAGGTAGTAACACCGTGAGGTACTTGAAACGCGCGCGACACCGTGTATGGTTTTTGGCGGGAGGGCAGTACATGGGCGCTTACAGGGGGCGTCCTCGTTAAGGGAAAACGAGGAGGGTTTAAATGGCAAAGCGCTCGCTTGCGCTGCTTCTACTGTGTCTCGGGGCTCTGCTGTCGTTGTCCGCGACGGCGATGGCAGACACCGGGAATGTGATCGAACCGCAACACGAACCGCCGACCCCGGCAGACGGGTTCCAGGCGGGGACGTGTTACGAAAACCAGGTGGGCGAAGTGCCGGAAGCACCGATTCCCACGAAACCGACGGACACCACCAAACCCTTTTGCTCTTCGGCCACCCCGGAGATCTTCTTCACCCAGGCTGGAGGTCACCCCCCGTTCGGGTTCGACCAGTACATCATCAGGCACAAAGAAGAACCTTCTCCTTTCGGGATCCTCATGCCGCTGGAAGAAGATCCGGAGGATACGCCTCCATTTGCGGGCCGGGTGCTGAAAACGGAGCGAGTCGATCTTCCCCCGGGATTCACCGAGAACCCGCAGAGCAGCCCCCAGTGCTCGCGGGCTGATTTCAGAAAAGAAGTCGCCCCGAAAACTTTCGATCCGGCCTGTGATTCCAGCACGATCGTCGGGCGCAACGAAACCTGGCTGGTCGTGAACACCGCGGGTCTCGTGCCGGCACCATCGCCTCCGTTCCCGCCGGCAAGCACTCTCCCCAAAGGTTTTGTCATCTCACCGGATCCCGCCAAAGGAACGAGAGTCCCCGTTTACAACCTCGTGCCGGACGAGGGCGAACCGGCTCGCCTTGGTTTCGTAATCGCAGGAACCCGGGTCATCGAACTCGAAGGTGGCGTTGCCTGGGAGAGCGACTTCCATGAGTACTTCACGATCAAACTTCCTGCGCCCTCCGCTCCGTTCTCGAGCCTGAAAAGCCGTCTGATCGCCTTTGGTCAGTCGGGTGACGGCGCCCACATCACCCAACCGACCACCTGCTTCGACCCGAACCAGTGGCCGCACCTCTACTCGACCTGGTTCCGGGGCGAGTCGTGGGGCGAACCGAACCCGACCTTCCCGGAAGGCTCGACGCCGTGGGAGGCGAAGCTGCCCCCGGGGATCCAGCCGACCGGCTGCGACCGGGTCCCGTTCGAACCCAGTGTCGGCATCGACCCGGGGACGGATGCGGTCGATTCTCCTGCCGCAGCGACCGTAAGCACGAACCTCCCCTTCGAACCGGACGAAGAAGGCGGGGAAGTGGAAGAAGTGGAACCGGGGGCGGACGACATTCCCGACCGGTTCGAAGGCATCTCGCAGTCGCATGTCCGCAAGGCGGAAGTGGTGCTGCCGAAGGGCATGGGCATTAACCCCTCAGGGGCCAACGGCCTCGCCGCCTGCTCGGACGCCCAGTTCAAGAAGGGCGTTCGGGTGATGGACAACGAATGCCCCGGCGCCTCCGACATCGGCAGCGTCGAAGTCGAATCGCCGCCGCTGCGCGAGCCGCTGATCGGCGACGTCTACGTCGGCGAGCAGAGGAGCCGCGACCCCGAATCGGGCGACCAGTTCCGGATCCTGCTCGAAGCCAAGAGCGAGCACGAGGGCGTCAACGCCCGCCTGGTCGGCCACGTCGAGGCCAACAAAACGACCGGCGAGCTGACCGCGGTGCTCGACGACCAGCTGACGAATCAGTTTGCCGGCCCGTTGCCGTCGGGTCTGCCGCAGGTGCCATTCGAAGAGATCCGGGTTCACTTCGACGGCTCGAAAAACGTGCTGACCAGCCCACCGATCTGCTCGGCGGAGAGCACGAGCTTGTTCGAACCATGGGCGCGTCCCGGGGAAAAACGTCCCACGGGCGAAACCCCTGACACCGACCAAACCACCGTCACTCTCTCGAATGACCCCACCGGAGGTGCCTGTCCGAAAACGATGGCGGAGCGGAAGTTCACGCCAACCTACAAAGCCACCAGCGACAGCACCGGAGGCGGCGCCTACTCGCCCTTCCACGTCCGCATCGCGCGGCGCGACGGCGAGCAGGAGCTGAAGGTCGTCGACGTCACCCTGCCGAAGGGCTTGACCGGCAAGCTCCGCGGTATCCCCTACTGCTCAGAGGAGGCCATCGCGGCCGCCGAGGGCAAGAGCGGCAGGCAGGAGTCCGATAACCCGAGCTGTCCCGAGGACAGCTTCCTGGGCACGGTCACTACCGTCTCCGGCACCGGCGACAACCCGCTGAAACTGCCGGGGAACGTCTGGCTGGCGGGCCCGTACAAAGGTGCTCCGGTATCGCTGGTGACGACCACCCCGGCGCTGGCTGGTCCGTTCGACCTTGGGGTCGTGGTCGTCCGGGTAGCGCTCAACATCAACCCGGAGACCGCTCAGGTCAACGCCGTCTCCGACGTCATCCCCGATGTCTTCGGCGGGGTGAAACTGGACCTGCGGCAGATCGACATCGATCTCTATCGCAAGAAGTTCATGCTCAACCCGACGAACTGCGACGCGGAGGCGACGACGGGGACGATCAACGGCGGCGGCGCCAATCCCGCGGATCCGGGAGCGTTCAGCTCCTACGGCGTCAACGACCCGTTCCAGGCGACCGGGTGCAAGAAGCTCGGCTTCAAGCCGAAGCTGAGGGTCAAGCTGTTCGGCCCGACGGTGCGGAACAAGTACCCGCGCCTGAAGGCGGTCCTCGGCGCCCGCAAGGGCGACGCCAACATCGCCCGCACCGCGGTGACGATGCCGAAATCCCTGTTCCTCGAACAGGGCCACATCGGCACCGTCTGCACGCGGCCGCAGCTGGCGTCCCATACCTGCCCGAAGGCTTCGGTCTACGGGTCGGCCTGGGCGAAGACGCCGCTCCTGAAGAAGCCGTTGAAGGGCAAGGTGTTCCTCGTGTCGTCCAACAACGAACTGCCGGACCTGCTCGTCGACCTGCGGGGCCAGGTGGAGGTCTACCTTCGCGGCGTGATCAGCAGCGGCAGCACCGGGGGCCTGAAGACGGTCTTCCGGCGGGTGCCCGACGTGCCGGTCCGCAAGTTCGTCCTCAACATGAAGGGCGGTAAGAAGGGCCTCCTCGTCAACTCGACCAACCTCTGCGCGAAGTCGCAGCGGGCGATCGTGAAGATGAAGGGTCAGAACGGCAAGAAGAAGAACAACAACAAGTTCAAGCTGAACGTCGTCTCCTGCGGCAAGAAGAAGGGCAAGAAGTAAGGGCAGTCCAGCAAGCGAGTCAGTCGCACCGGCGCGGAGAGCCGAATAGCCTCCGCGTCGGTGCGCCCGACGCTTTCAGTCCTGATTGTCGCCTACGAAAGCCGCGACGATCTCCAGAGGACCCTTCCGGCCCTGCTCCCCGAGCTGGGCGACGACGATGAGCTGATCGTCGTCGACAACAACCCCGGCGACGGCAGCGCCGAAGCGGTGCGTGAGCTTGCCCCGCGAGCGCGGATCGTGGCGATGGGCCGCAACACTGGCTTCGCCGGCGGCGCCAACGCCGGCGCCGAGGTCGCCGGCGGCGACCTGCTGGTGATCCTCAACCCAGACGCGGCGCCACAGCCTGGCTTCGGCGAGGCGATCCGCCGCCCGTGGCTGCAGGGACGAGGCTGGAGCGCCTGGCAGGCGCTGGTCGTCGACGGCGAGGAACGCTGCGTCAACTCCGCCGGCAACCCGGTCCACTTCACCGGCATCGTCTGGGCCGGCGGCCACGGCCTCCCCCTCCCAAAGGCACTGCATCAACTTGACTACCCAGCGGGTAGCGAAGTTGATGCAGTTCGGGATTGGCCGGGGGCGGGGGAGGTGGCGGCCGCGTCCGGGGCCTGCCTGGCGATCCCGCTGGCGCGCTGGCGCGAGATCGGCGGCTTCCCGGCCGAGTTCTTCATGTACCACGAGGACGTCGACCTCTCGGTGCGGCTGCGGGCGGCGGGCGGCGCGGTCGGGATCGAGCCCACCGCGGTCGTCGCCCACAGCTACGAGTTCGGCGCCAATGGGGAGAAGTGGTTCTGGCTCGAGCGCAACCGGCTCGCCTTCCTCGTCCGCACCTATCCCGGGGCCTTGCTGGCGCTGCTGGCCCCGGCACTGGTGGCGACCGAGCTGGCGCTGCTGCCAGTCGCGGTCGCTGGCGGCTGGGGTCGCGAGAAGTTACGGGCGAACCTCGCCTTCCTCCGCTGGCTGCCCCGCCTCCTGCGCGAGCGGCGCGCGGTCCAGCGTCAGCGGACGATCAGCGCCAGTGAGTTCGCCGCGGCGCTGACGCCCGACCTCGACTCCGAGCTGATCTCCCCGCTCGTCCGCACCTGGCCGGCCCGCCTCGCCCTGCGCGCCTACTGGCGCCTGGTCCGCCTGCTGCTGCCGTAGCCGACTTTCAGCACACCCCGCTGGGGCGAAAGTCGGATGCGCAAGAGGGATTGGCGAAACCCGGGTGTGCGGCTGCTAGTTCGACTGGGTGATCGGGCGGATCAGGATCTCGTTGACGTCGACGCCGCTCGGGCTGCTCGAGCGCGTACATCACCGCGCGGGCGATGTCCTCGTCGCTGCAGGGCGCCCTTCGCCGGGGCGGTTGTCGAAGAACGGCGTGTCGACCATGCCCGGCTCGATCAGGGTCACGCGGATGCCGTGGTTGTCGTGCATCTGCCGCAGCTCCTGGCGCAGCGCCTCGCCGATCGCCGTCGCCGCCCACTTCGTCGCCGAGTAGAGCGAGCCCGGCAGCGCGCGGCGGCCGGCGACCGAGCTGGTGACGAGGAAGTGGCCGTCGCCGCGCTCGAGCAGGTGGGGGAGGGTGGCGCGGATCGTCAGCGCCACCCCGTAGACGTTGGTGAGGACCATCGAGCGCCAGTGCTCGGGGGTCTCCTCGAGGAAGCCGCGGGCGGCGCCGAAGCCGGCGTTGGCGAAGACGGCGTCGATGCGCCCGAACCGCTCCAGCGCGGTCGCGGCCATCGCCTCGACCTGGTCCCACTCGGTGACGTCGCAGCGGACGGCGATCGCCCGTTCGTCGCCGCCGAGCTCCTCGGCCAGCTCCCGCAGCTCCTCCTCGCGCCGCGCCGCCAGCACCAGCCGGTAGCCGGAGGCGGCGGCCCGGGCGGTGGCGGCGCCGATGCCGCTGCTGGCGCCGGTGATCAGCAGAACGGGGTCGTCGGCCATGGCGGTGATTCTCCCAGGTCGGCGGATTGCGATAATCCGGGATGCCTGTGGACCCCCAGCGGAAGCGGAAGATCCGGCTCGTCGTCGCGCTCAGCGTCGCCGTGCTGCTCGCGGTGGCGCTCATCTACACCTCCTTCTCGGCCGCGACCGGAGCGAAGGAGCCCTCGGAACTGCTGAACGCCGCGCCTGGAACCAGTGCCCAGCTGACCGGCAAGGTCGTCAAAGGGTCGATCAAGCGCGACGGCAACGGGATCGCCTTCCGCGTCGTCGATCGCGACGGCAAGGGGGCGAGCCTGCCGGTCACCTACGAGGGCGCCGTTCCCGACCCCTTCCGCGGCGGCCGCGAGATCGTCCTCACCGGGACGGTCGAGAACGGCGGCTTCGTCGGCGAGCCGGAAACCCTGATCACGAAGTGCCCGTCGAAGTTCACGACCAAGTCTGATGTCTAGCCTCGGCAGCGCCCTCCTGGGCCTTGCCTTCCTCGCCGCCCTTTCGGCGGGCGCAATTGCCCTGGCCGGGCGCAACGGCGACGAGCCCCGGCTGCGGCTCTCCCGCCGGGTCGTCTACGCCTTCTGCGGCCTGCTCACCGCCTGCGTGGTGATCATCGAGCTCGCCTTCGCCGGCGACGACTTCTCCTTCAACATCGTCCAGCAGCACTCCTCGATCGAGACGCCGGCCGGCTACAAGCTGGCGGCGATGTGGTCGAGCCAGGAGGGTTCGCTGCTGCTCTGGGCCTGGGTGCTCTCGATCGCCGCCAGCGCCGCGCTCTACGCCACCCGCAACAAGCTGCGCGAGCTGGTTCCCTGGGCGACCGCGGTGATGATGGGGGTTGCCGCCTTCTTCACCGGCCTGATGCTGTTTGCCCCCGACGTCGACCCCTTCGCGAAGGCGGCCATGCAGATGGGTAGGGCGCCGACCGACGGCGTCGGCCTCAACCCCCTGCTCCAGCACCCGAGCATGATGATCCACCCGCCGATGCTCTACTCGGGCTACGTCGCCTTCACGGTGCCGTTCGCCTTCGCGATCGGGGCGCTCGTCACCCGCCGCATCGACGCCGAGTGGATCCGCGCCACCCGCCGCTTTGCCCTGATCGCCTGGGCCTTCCTCGGCTTCGGGCTCCTGCTCGGCGCCCGCTGGTCCTACACCGAGCTCGGCTGGGGCGGCTACTGGGCCTGGGACCCGGTCGAGAACGCGGCGCTGATGCCGTGGCTGCTCGGCACCGCCTTCCTGCACTCGATCATGGTCCAGGAGAAGCGGGGGATGCTGAAGGTCTGGAACGCCAGCCTCATCGTCGGCACCTTCTCGATGGCGCTGCTCGGCACCTTCCTCGTCCGCTCCGGCATCCTGCAGTCGATCCACGCCTTCGGCGACAACACCGTCGGCCCCTACATCCTCGGCCTGATCGCAGTCGTCCTCGTCGGCTCGACGGCGCTGATCGTCAGCCGTCTCGACGAACTCCGCTCCGACAAGCGGATCGACTCGCTGGCCTCGCGCGAGTCGATCTTCCTCGTCAACAACCTGCTCCTGGTCGGGATGACGGCGGTGATCTTCTGGGGCACCTTCTTCCCGCTGATCTCCGAACTCTTCACCGGCGAGAAGGCCTCGCTGGCCGCCCCCTGGTTCGACCGCTACACGACCCCGCTGGCGATCGGGCTCGTGCTCTTCACCGGGATCGGGCCGCTCTTGGCCTGGCGGCGCGTCAGCTGGGAGTCGGCGAAGCGGGTCTTCCGGACTCCGCTCGTGGTCGCCGCTGTGGTGACGGTGGCGCTGATCGTCTTTACCGACGCTGCCGGCCAGCTCTGGGCACTGGCCCTCTTCGCTTTCGCTGCCTTTGCCCTGACCGGACTGGCCCAGGAGTTCTGGAGTGGGACCCAAGCGCGTAAGCAGCTCAGCGGCGAGCCGGGCGCGCAGGCGCTGGTCGGGCTCGTCTCCCGCAACCGCCGGCGCTACGGCGGCTACATCGTCCACGTCGGCGTCATCGTCCTCCTGATCGGCGTCGCCGCCTCCTCCAGCTTCCAGACCAACCGGGACGTCGAGCTGCGTCCGGGGGAGAGCACGACCGTCGACGGCCGCACGATCACCTATGTGAAACCGACGATGGCGGTCGACGAGGAGAAGTTCACCTTCGGCTCGCTGCTGCGGATCGAAGAAGGGGGGAAGGTGGTCGGCTTCCTGCGGCCCAGCCGCCGCTTCTTCCGCCCGACCGGGCAGGAAACCGGGCTGATCAGCACCTACTTCGGGGGTGAGGCGACGAGCGAGGTCGGTCTGCGGGCAGGTCTTGGCCACGACCTCTGGATCGCCGAGCAGCCGAACGTCGTCGACATCCAGCGCGGCGTGCGGCTGGCCGACCAGGCTTTCAGAGCCTGCGTGCGAGGGGCGCCCGGGACGCCGCAGCAGTGCAAAGCGTTGGGGGCGCTGATGCGGGCCGCGGCCGCCAACCCGTCGCTGCAGCCGCAAGCGTTCTCCCAGATCAAACAGGTGCAGAGCCAGGCGGCCGAGCGAGTCGCCAAATCCTTCCTCACCACTACCGCGCCCTCTACGTTCAAGGTGATCGTCAACCCGCTGGTCATCTGGATGTGGATCGGCGGCCTGATCGCCCTCGCCGGGGCGCTGATCGCGCTCTGGCCCGCCCGCGGCCGCCGCCGCGGCGCCCTCGTCCGCACCGAAGCCGACGCCCGCAAGGAAGCGAAGTACAGGGAGATCCGCGACGCCGAGCTCGACCACGCCACCGGCAAGCTCTCCAACGAGGACTTCGCCCTCCTCGACGCCGAGCTGCGGCGCGAGGCAATCGAGATCCTCGACCGCGAGAACGGTAACGGGCACGAGAACGGCCACGGCCCCCATCCCCGCGAGCCGGAAAAACTCGAGCAGGGCTAGATCGCCTAGACTTTCTCCACCATGTTCACGTTCCTCGCCGTCATCCAGGTGATCATCGCCATCGTCGTGATCTTCCTCGTGCTCCTGCACTCGGGAAAAGACGCGGGCCTCTCCGGCGCCTTCGGCATCGGCGGCGCCGGCGGCAGCGGCATCGGCGGTGGCTCGATGGTCGAGCAGAACCTGGATCGAGCAACGGTTTTCTTCAGCGTGCTGTTCGTGCTGAACACTTTCCTTTTGTTGAAGATCTAGGACGGGTCCTCGACTTACTTTGCCTCCGCTCCAGCGGACATTCGGTGCTGCTCTGTAGTCGCTCTTGACACATCCGGGATCTATGTAAAGATATCCGACGACTCGTGGGCTACTGACAAGGAGAAGCCGTGGAGGCGCACGCGGAGCACGTTCACCACCATCACCACCACGACAACGTCGAGGTCAACCCGGCGGAATGGACCGATGGCAAGCGCTACGCCTGGCTGCTGGGGATCGTCGTCCCGCTCTCGCCCTTCTTCGCCTGGTTCTACTGGTCGCTGACCGGCTTCGGCGGGATGTGGTTCCTCGGCCCGCTCCTCGTCTTCGTCATCTTCCCGCTGCTCGACATGGCGATCGGGAGGGACTCGGTCAACCCGCCCGACAGCGTCCTCAAGTTCCTCGAGCAGGACCGCTACTACCGCTGGTGCACCTATCTCTTCATCCCGATCCAGTACGCCGGGCTCGTCTTCGCCTGCTGGATGTGGTCGAGCGGCGACCTCAACCTGATCGAATCGATCGGGCTGGCACTGACGATGGGCGTGGTCGGGGGGATCGCGATCAACACCGCCCACGAGCTCGGTCACAAGCGGGCCAGCTCGGAGAAGTGGCTGAGCCGCGTCGCCCTCGCCCAGACCGGCTACGGGCATTTCTTCATCGAGCACAACCGCGGTCACCACGTCAAAGTGGCCACTCCCGAGGATCCCGCCAGCTCGCGCCTCGGGGAGAGCTTCTGGGCCTTCCTGCCGCGCACCGTCATCGGCAGCGTCCGCTCCGCCTGGGAGATCGAGGCCGCCCGCCTCGACCGGCTCGGCCAGTCGCACTGGGGCTTCCACAACGACATCCTCGGTGCCTGGGCGATGACGATCGCTCTCTTCGCCGGCCTGGGAATCGCCTTCGGCGCGGTCGTCCTGCCCTACCTGCTGGTCCAGGCGGTGATCGGGTTTTCGCTGCTGGAGGTCGTCAACTACCTCGAGCACTACGGCCTGTTGCGGCAGAAACGCGAGGACGGGCGCTACGAGCGCTGCCGTCCCGAGCACAGTTGGAACAGCAACAACGTCGCCTCCAACGTGCTGCTCTACCACCTGCAGAGGCACTCCGACCACCACGCCAACCCGACCCGCCGCTACCAGGCGCTGCGCCACGTCGAAGAGGCGCCGCAGCTGCCGACCGGTTACGCGGGGATGATCGTCCTCGCCTGGTTCCCGCCGCTCTGGCGCCGGGTGATGGACCCCCGGTTACTCGACCACTACGGCGGCGACGTGACCAAGTGCAACATCCAACCGCGGCGGCTGGGCCGGGTGCTCGAGCGCTACGGGCGGCTGGCGGTATGAGCGCCTGGCGCTGCCCCAGCTGCGGCTACGTCTACGACGAGGAGGCCGGCCACCCGCGCGAGGGCTTCCCGGCGGGGACGTCGTTCAGCGAGGTCCCGGACGACTGGGCCTGCCCCGACTGCGGCGTCCGCGACAAGATCGATTTCGAACCGGTCTCGGCCGACGCCTGACTGCCGCCGCTGGCACGATAAGGGGGATGTCGAACGGGAGGACCCCCTATCAGGAGGCGGCGCGGGAGCTGCTGCGCCAGACCGTCTTCGATGCCGCCCGCGAGCAGCTGGCGAGCCAGCCGTGGTCGGAGATCACGATGGCGGACATCGCCACCGGCGCCGGCGTCAGCCGCCAGACCCTCTACAACGAGTTCGGCAACCGCAACGAGTTCGGCTTCGCCTTCGTCATCCACGAGGCGGAACGGTTCATGGACGGGGTCGAAAAGGCGGTCCTGGAGCACGCCGACGACCCCCGTGCCGCGGTCCTGGCGGCGCTCGAGCACTTCCTCCGCACCGCAGGCGAGGACCCGCTGATCAGCATCCTTCTCAGCGACGACGGCACCGGCGGCATGCTCCCCTTCGTCACCACCCAGGGCCTGCCGGTGGTCCAGTGGGCGACCGGGCGGTTGACCACGGTGATCGAGGAGGGCTGGCCGGAGGCGCCGGAGGCGGACGTGAGGCTGCTGGCCGAGGCGCTGGTGCGTCTCTCGATCAGCTATGTGACGACCCCTGGGGAGTCGGCGGAGGAAGCGGCGAGCGCGGCCTCCCAGCTGCTGGGGCCGTTCATCGACAAGGCCCTCGGGTTCGGATCGCCGTGATGCTCTCGCCGCGGCTCGACTCCCTCGGGGTCCGGCCGTTGCAGACCGAGGACGTCGCCGAGCTTCACGCCCTGATCGAGCGCAACCGTGAGCACCTGGCGCGGTGGCTGCCCTGGGCGGCCGGCCAGGACCTCGACGGGACCGAACGCTTCCTCGCCGAGGCCGAGGAGCAGTTCGCCCGCAACGACGGGTTCCAGGCGGCGATCGAACCGGAGGGTGAGATCGTCGGCGTCGTCGGCTTCCACGCGATCGACTGGATCAACCTCAACACCAGCCTCGGCTACTGGCTGGCAGCCGACGCACAGGGGCTGGGGACGATGACCACGATCGTCCGCGCCCTCGTCGACTTCGTCTTTTACGAGTGGGAGCTGCACCGGCTCGAGATCCGGTGCGCTCCGGAGAACCGCCGCAGCAGGTCGATCCCCGAGCGCCTCGGCTTCCGCGAGGAAGCGACCCTGCGCGAGGCCGAGCTGGTCGGCGGCCGCTACCTCGACAGCGTCGTCTACGGGCTGCTCGAGGAGGAGTGGGTTGGGAAGACTTGACCGCAACCCGGCCGGTTGGGCCGGGTTATCGCTGCTGATGAAGCTGGGGGGGAGACAGTTTGCGGCGGCGGGCCTGCTCGTGCTGGCTCTCGCTGCGCTCGTTCCTGCCGCGGCGGGAGCCTCGGAGTGGTCGGTCGTCCAACTGCCTGCTGGCGGAGTCAACGCCTCCTTCTACGGGATGTCCTGTCCCAGCGCCTCGCTCTGCGTCGCGGTCGGCGGCAACAGCGCGATCGCGACGTCGACCGACCCGACGGGCGGTGCCTCGGCCTGGAAGATCGGCAAGCCCGGCGGGGGTGTGGACATTCCCGATGGGGCTGTGCCCCCGGGCGGCGAAGTCACCTACGGGGGCGGCCAGATCCGCGGCATCTCCTGTCCCACCACCGCCCTCTGCGTTGCCGCCAGCCTCGACGGCCGCTTCTACACCAGCACCGATCCTGCCGGCGGCCCATCCACCTTCAAAGTCTTCAAGCAGGCGGAAAGCGGCCCGAACATCCACATGCTCGGGGTCTCCTGCCCGTCGGCTTCCTTCTGCGTCGTCGTCGGCTACGGCGGCAAGGTGCTGACCTCGACGGATCCGAGCGGCGACGCCTCGGCTTGGACGGTGACCCAACTGGCGCAGCCGGTGGATCTGCGCGGAGTGTCGTGTCCCTCCCCGAGCTTCTGCGTCGCGGTCGGCAACGAAGGTCAGATCGTCGCCAGCGACGATCCGACCGGCGGGCCCGACGCCTGGCGGTCGCTGGGGGCGCCGGGAGGCGAAAGCTCGCTGGAAGGCATCTCCTGCCCCGATCCCGGCCTCTGCGTCACCGGCAATGCCGGCAAGATCCTCACCGCCTCGGCACCGGGTACCCCCGACGGCTGGACGGCCTTCAACGCCGGCACCGGCCTGCCGATCACCGACGTCTCCTGCCCGTCGTCGTCCGCCTGCGTCGCGGTCGACAACAACGCCGACGTCCTCGCCTCGACCGATCCCGACGGGGGGAAAGGGGCGTGGTCGTTCCAGAACGTGATCCCGTTCGGAGCCGAGGACGGCAATGCGATGTACGGGGTCTCCTGCCCGACCACCTCCTTCTGCGCCGCCGCCGGCCAGCGCTACCAGGTGATGACCTCGACCGATCCCTTCGCCGTCGAGAAGCCGCAGTCGCCGATCCGCAAGGGCAGGGGACCGCGCGTCGTCATCACCCGCCACCCCGCCAAACGGCTCGACATGGAGAAGGGCGGGGTCAAGGTCACCTTCCGCTTCCGCGGGGTCGGCAGGGTCGCCCGCTTCCAGTGCAAGCTGCAGGGCCATCGCTACCGCGCCTGCAAATCGCCGCAGCACTACCGGGTCGTCAGGGGTAAGACCTTCTTCCGCGTGCGGGCAATCGGTGCCGGAGGAATCAAAGGGCAGCCCGCCACCTACCATTTCCGGGTCGGCGGCCTGACCGACCGGCCTCCCGTGCCGTCTTGCGCCAACGCGGCGCCGGGCGAGCCCTGCATCAACGCGTAGATCGCCCCGATCTGCACAAATGAACCCGGCTGTTTGGGCCACTGTGGCCTTTGCCTTCGAGGCCGACGCGGAGGTAGCGTCGGTAACAAGCGCAAAGGAGGTCAACATTGAGCGCTCAGGCAAACAAAGAATCGGCTGAAGCCGCCTATCGCGCCTTCGCCGGCGGCGACGCCGTCGGCGCGATGGAGAACATGGACGATGGCATCGTCTGGACGGCCCGCGGCGACAGCTCACTCAGCGGTACCTACAAAGGCAAAGAAGAGATCGCATCCCTCTGGGCGAAACTGGCCGAGAAAGGGCTCAAAACCAACCCCCATGACTTCATCGCCGACGGCGACAAAGTCGTGGTCCTGACCACGGTCACCCTTGACGGCGAGGATGACGAGGCAGCCGACGTCCTCACCTTCAATGGAGAGGGCAAGCTGGTCGCTTTCGATCAGCTCGGCGATCCGGCGATCGTCAACCGGCTCTACCCGCACTGAGGTGCGCAGTAGAGGGGCCGCGCGCACCCCCGCGCGGCCTCTCGCCGAGGTTGGGAAGATGCCCCATGCGCCCGAACCCGCTTTTCGCCTCCGACGACCCGGACCTCGTGCGGCAGCTCGTGAGCGAGCACCCGTGGGGGACGCTGGTGACTGCGACCAGCAGCGGCCTCGCCGCCTCCCACTACCCGCTGCTGCTCGATGAGGACGCCGACGGCCTCACTCTGCTCACCCACCTCGGCCGCCCCGACGAGGAGGTCCTCGAGATCAACCGCGGTGAGGTCCTCGTCATCGTCCAAGGTCACCACGGCTACGTCTCGCCCAACTGGTACTCGCCGCAGGAGCGCAAGGTCCCGACCTGGAACTTCACCGTCGCCCACCTCCATGGGACCCCCCAGATCCTCGGCGAGGAAGAGAACCTCCAGGTCCTTACCCGCCTGGTCGACCACTTCGAGCGCCGGCTCGACGAGCCCGCCCACCTCGAGCCCGAGTACGCCGCCCCGATCGCCAAAGGCACCGTCGGCCTCCGCATCCCGATCGACCGCTTCGAGATGAAGCGCAAGCTGAGCCAGAATCGGGACGAGGAGTCGCGACGAAACGTAATCGCCGCACTGCGCGCGGAGAGCCCTTATCGGCACCCGGTCCTGGCGGACGAGATGGAGCGGGAGCTGGAATGACTTCGGGCATGAGGAAGCTCGAACGCGGATTCCCGCTCGCGCTGGTGTGGGTGTCGCTTGGCCTGATCGGATGCGGAGGTGCTGACGACGGCGCCCCCGAGGTGCTGCCCACTACTTCCACTAGGGCGGAGATCGCGCTGCGTGTTTATCTCCTGCAGAACTTCGCGGAGGAGGAATGGTCGCCGAGGGTGGGGGTGGTCGACGTGAAGCGCCGCCGGGCGTTGATTTCGACCACGCTGACGGGAGATGAAGGAAAGGCCGCCGCAGAAGTCTGCTCGGCCGCCATCTCGTTCAAGCAGGTCAAGCGCGTGGTGGTTCGCTATGGCCGTGGCCGCACCGAGGCTTGCCCCTAGCGATGGAGTCGAAAAAAGACAAATGGGCGCGGCGGTCCCTGATCGTCGCTCTCCTCTCTCTGGTCGTCGCGCTGGTCTTCAACGGGGTCCAGGCCCGCAATAGCGCCAATGCGCAGCGCCAGGCGAAGCAGGCCACCGAACTCGGGCTGCTGGCGGGAATTCAGACGGCGATGACCGAGTCCATCTATGCCAAGGTTCCGTACAGCGACGAGCTGCGTGAGCTCGAGTCTGAAAAGCGGACCCAGCTCAGCGCCCCCGCCTACCAGGCGGTCGCCGAAGAGGCTTATGGAATGAACTACTTCGCCTGGCTCTTCAACCACGACTACCTCGATGCCCCCGAGGCCGATGAACTCCTCGGCCCGATCATCGTTTGCGAGTACGAGGAGACCTTCTCCCGCGTCTTCACGAACCCGGCTGGCGAAGTTCCCGAGCTGGCGCGGTTCGTCCAATCCCACGCCGCCGGCGTCCGCTGTACCCCTTGAGTGCGGCCAGATTTCAGCCGAGCCTGAGGACGACACCACAAGGTGTATAGTGATGCTATGAGCAGGACGCAGGTTTATCTAGGCGAGGGCGAGTTGGAGCTCCTCGATCGTGCCTCGCGCGACACGGGTGCTTCGCGTTCGGAGCTGATCCGTCGCGCCGTTCGCACAACCTTTGGGGAGCAGGGGAGGGACGAGAAGCTTCGCGCCCTCCAGGCCAGCGCCGGCTCCTGGCGGGGCCGACGCGCCAGCGGCGCCGAGTACGTCGACGCGATCCGCGGCAGTGACCTCAATGACCGCTTGGCCCGGCTCGGCGTCAAGTGAAGCTGCTCGACACCAGCGTCGCAATCGACCATCTTCGCGGCTCGCAGCCTGCGGTTGGACTCCTGAGCGGCCTGATCGACGCAGAAGAATCGCTCCTCGCCAGCGAGATAGTGCGCTTCGAGCTGCTGGCGGGTGTGCGAAGGAAAGAGATCGCGGCACTGGAGCAGTTCTTCTCAGCGGTCTCCTGGGTTCCGGTTGGAGAGGAGGTAGCGCGAGCTGCCGCATCCCTTGCCCAGCGTCACCGCCGAGCCCATAGCGGCATCGACGACGCCGACTACCTGATCGCCGCCACCGCGCTCCTACTCGAGGCGGATCTGCTCACCACCAACGTGCGCCACTTCCCGATGATCTCCGGACTAAAGCCTGCCTACTGAGAGGAGCGTCGTGCGAGGGGAGGTCATCGAGTTTTGGCGAGCCGTGGAGATGTTCAGCCCACCGGCGATCCCGGCTGCTCGCCCGTCGCAGCGGGTTTTTGACGTTTATCCCGACCAGCCGTTGCCTTGGAATGCTGGCCACCCGGTTCGCCGCCAGCGGCTGACGAAGGACCAGACCTGGCGCCACATCGTCTACGTCGGGATCTACTCGTGCGACAAGGTCTTTCAAGCGCTGAGGTCTGTCTTTCCCCAAGTACCCGACAGCTTCGAGGAGCGGCCCACGGGCTCCAGCGCGCTGCTCGCATTCGCCGTCTCCGACGAGGGCACGCTGCTGGAGGGCTCTGTGGTCCTCTCTGCCTGCGCCTGGGCCACTGCCCGCGCGCTTGATCCCGGTCCTACGGCAGCCGGGTGGATCGACGGGTTCGGCAACCTCGAAGCGGAATTCACCATTCAGCTCGAGGAGATGTTCCTGGGCTGGGAGGAGGGGGTCCGCCGGCCGTCGCGGGTGCTCGACTGGAACGGGCTCGTGGAGTGCGAGGCCGCGGCCGGGGCGGCCCTTGGAGCGGCCGAGTTGCTGGAGGCCGACGGGGTTCGCGTCCGTAGCCACATAGTCGGGAAACAGAGGGCCGAGGTGGTCGAGCACGATTTCCTCAACAGCTTCATCGCCGATGATCTCGCTCGTGTGGCCGGCGCTATCGGTCGTGGAGATGTGGGCTCGGCGCTGGGCGACTACCTGAGGCCCGGCTCGGAGATAGACACGGACGATCGCGTTGACGTGCGGGTCCGTCTCGAGGAGCTGCGGAGCGCCACCGACCCCGATCGCATCCCTCTCGGGCGCTGGCCTGCCGCCCCCGAGCACCCCCTCGCGCTCGGACAGCAGATGGCAGTTGACGAGGCCGTCGCGATGCGAGGCACCGACAGCAGTCTTTTCGCCGTCAACGGGCCGCCGGGGACGGGTAAGACCACGATGCTGCGTGATCTAATCGCCGCTCTCGTGACCGAGCGAGCCGAGCGGCTGGCGGCGCTGCCATTTCCCTCCGACGCCTTCGTGGGAGAGCCCGTCGGCTGGAAGACGTCGCGATTCGAGCGGCTCGTCCATCGCCTGCGCCCCGAGCTGACGGGGTTCGAGCTCGTCTTGGCCTCGAGCAACAATGGGGCGGTCGAGAACGTCACCCTCGAGATCCCCTCCAGCGAGGCGATCGACCCCGCCTGGCGCGGGTCGGCGCAGGGCATCGACTACTTCCCGGCGCTTGCCGAGCGGGCGATGGGCGTCGGAAAGTCCGCCCGCGAATCCTCAAGCGCAGCCGAGCAGCCGGCGTGGGCTCTGATAGCCGCCCGGCTCGGCAAGAGCGAGAACCGGAAGGGTTTCGTCAACGCTGTCTGGTGGAGCAAGCCGCGAAAGAACACCGACGATCCACCGCCGCCAACTGGCCTCCGTGACCTTCTCGTCGCCTGGAGTACCCACCCCGAGGGGCCCTCCTGGGCGGATGCCGTCGCGGCGTTCGAACAGGCACGCGATCGAGTGGCGGGGATCCGGGAGGAGCGGCGGCGCACGCGGGCAGAGCTCGAGCGTCTCGGCGGGCTGGAATCGGAGTCCGCCGCCGCGCGGGAGGCCGAGAAGGCCGCAGGCGAGCGGGTCGCTTCATCGGGGCCGCGTCGCGAGCAGCTGGAGGGCGCCCTCCAATGCGACGAGGACGAGCGGGAGCGTCGGATCCAAGCGCGGGGGGAGGTGCGCCGAAACCGCCCATGGATCCTCCGGCTGCGGGCGCGGGCCGAGTGGCGCGCCCACGACCGCCAGCTCGCCGCCGACGTCGCCGCGGTCGATACGCGGCTGCGCGAGACCCGCGAGGAGCTACAGCGCCTCGAGGAGGAAGTGCGGGCCCATGCCGAGGTCGCCGCTGAACTAGCCGTCGCCGAGAGCCGCCTGGAGGATTGCCGCCGCTCCCTATCGCACTACCGCGAGCAACCGGGCGCCCAGCTTCCCGACGACGATTGGCTGAGGGACAGGCAGGCGCGCGAGCGACAGGCGCCTTGGACCGATGTGGAGTGGAACCAGGCCCGCACCGAGCTCTTCGGAGCGGCCCTGGGCCTGCACCGGGCATTCCTCGTCCACGCTGCCCGGCCGATGCGCGAAAGCCTGGACGGGGCGATGGAGATCCTCAGCGGAAACGCTCCGTATGACCTCTCCGCCGAGGCGGCGCTCGCCGCCTGGCAGGCACTGTTCCTGGCGGTCCCCGTGGTCTCGACGACGTTTGCCTCCGTCTCGCGCCTCTTCGGCCCGCTCGGTCCCGAGTCACTTGGTTGGCTGCTCGTCGACGAGGCCGGGCAGGCCGCTCCCCAGAGCGCGGTCGGGGCCTTGTGGCGCTCCCGCCGCGCGGTCATCGTCGGGGATCCGCTGCAGCTGGAGCCGATCACGACGATCCCCTTCGAGGCCGAGCAGGCGATCCGCGCGCACTATGGGGTGGGGGAGGAGTGGCTGACGGGACGCAGCTCCGTGCAGAGCCTCGCCGATCGCCTAAACCGACTGGGACGAGCCTGCCGGGGCCGGAGCGCCGGTTTGGGTCGGCGCACCGCTGAGCGTCCATCGCCGCTGCGACCAGCCGATGTTCGACCTCTCCAACGCGATCGCCTACGACGGGCTGATGCTCGACGCCACCGATCCCACGCTCGCCCGAGCCTTTGCGGAGCGCCATCCCACGCTCCCTCAGAGCAAGTGGATCGATGTTTGCCCGCGACGACCACGCACGGGCACTGGATCCCCGCCGAGGGAGCCGAGGTCGACCGGATCCTCGCCCACCTCGATGCGATCGGGTTCGACTTCTCCCAGGTGATGGCGATCGCGCCCTTTCGTGACGTCTCCCGCCGGCTCGAAGAACGCGCCCGGCAACGGCCGGGGCTGAGAGCAGGAACGATCCACACCGCGCAGGGCAAGGAGGCCGAGATCGTGATCCTCGTGCTCGGCTCAGACCCCGCCCGCGAGGGTGCGCGGGCTTGGGCGGCGAGCAGGCCCAATCTGCTGAACGTCGCGGTCAGTCGGGCGCAAGCGCCGGCTCTACGTGATCGGAGACCGTGAGGCGTGGATGCGCCAGCGCTATTTCGACATGCTCGCCGAGCGCCTTCCGCATACAGGCGTGATTTCGCAGCTTCCGGGGTAGGATCGAGCTGCGGAGCATCGACGCCGGGTGAGTCGCGGTCGCCCGGACATGAGGAGGCGAGATGATCTTCACGGTTTTCGGCATCGCAGTCCTTGCGATAGGCGGCTTCTGGCTCTTCGGCGGTGTGGTCTTAAGGGTCGGGGGGGTTGTCTTCGTGTTGGTCGGCCTGATCAGCCTGGTGACCCTCGCCAATCCAGCTGCACTGTTGATGGTGGTGATCGGGTTGGTGATGTGGCTTGCCGGACATTGGCACTTCGCCCTGCGCCACCACGAATACAAGAGCCCGCTGGCCCAGCGAATCTTTCTCCAGGTGCTGCCGCCCCGCTACGACCCGACCCGCCAATGGGGCATGCCAGTCGTCTCCAAGTCCCCCGAACCCGAGCGTGGCCGTTTGGTCGAGCCTCCGGATCATGTAGGTGAATCCAGGTCATTAGGGAACGACAACAGTTAAGTGCGGAGCGAGCCGCCTTCGCTTGGGCAAAGAGGCCTTCAAGGAGCGTGAGCGGCGATACGAATCACATCTCACCTGAGTCGCGTCGGTCGACCGCGGGCATTTCGACTTCCGAAGCAGCTTGGGCGCCACCTATATGTAGCTGCTATTTTGCTCCTATGACGCTACATCAGTCCGAGTGCGAAGTCGGGGTCCGTGAGCTCCATGATCGCCTCAGTGAGTACCTGGAGCGAGTGGAGGGGGGAGGCGAGATCGTCGTCACCCGTCGCGGACGGCCTGTTGCTCGCCTAAGTGGGCTCGGCGAGCGGCCGCTCGATGCTCTCGCACGCCGTGGCCTGGTGCGGATGCCGCAGGGCGAGCGCTCATCTCGCTCGGCGCAGGTGAAGGGCACTGGTTCGGTCTCCGATCTCGTCTCCGAGCAGCGGGCCTGATCTTCTACTTCGACACCTCGGCGCTGGTCAAGCTCGTCGTCGTCGAGGACGGGTCGGAGTTGGCGGCCGAGCTTTGGGGAAGCGCCTACCCGGCGGCATCGAGCATCCTTGCCTATCCGGAGGGCCGTGCTGCCCTCGCGGCCGCACGGCGCCTGGATCGGCTCGGGGAGGAGGAGCACCGAGAGGCGCTCGCGGTCTTCGAGGAGATTTACGGGGAGTTGGTCACGATCGGCGTCGACCAGGATCTCGCTGTCCGCGCCGGCGGGTACGCCGAAGACCTGGGACTGCGCGGATACGACGCGGTCCACCTAGCCACTGCGCTCGAACTCGGTGACGAGGAAGTCGTCCTGGTCACCTGGGATAGGGTCCTCGGTCGGGCTGCTGAACGTGTCGGGCTCGGAGTCGCCGGCCTCGACTAGTTCTGCCGAGCAGGGAGAAATCTCCGCAGCGCAACAGCAGCTGGCTGGTGCGAGGTCGCGTTTGCGCCTCCCGGGTGGCCGTAGTCTTGTTCGCGAAGGCCGCGTCCACCAGGGCACTCTCCTTGCCTCCGGGTTCGTAGTCGGCGTAGATCAGCGTCGTCCGGTTGAGTTGTCGAGCGTCGTCGCCTTGCGCCCGAGTGCTTCGAGTTCGCGGAGCATCAGTTCTGCGGTGCTCGCGAAGGAGCCGCTCGCGCCGGCCTCGGGTGGGCGCTCGCGAACCATCAGCCGCCGCAGCTTGGCCTCGGCCTGGGTGCGGTTCAGCCCCTCCGCATCGACGCACTCCTTGGGCACAAAACCGGCGGTCTTCCCCTGCGTGAGTAAATGTCTTGCTCGCGCTTGGGCACCCTCGTAGCGCGGCCCGGGTATGCGGCATTGCTGCCAAAACGGTCCGCAATGGACCGTAGGGCAGCAGTGCCGAAATTCCTGGTTTTGATTGAAATGCCCCCATTGCAGGAGCTTTTGATGCGGCTGAATGGAGTCGAACCATCACGGGTGTTTCCACCCACAAGGCCCTCAACCTTGCGCGTCTACCAGTTCCGCCACAGCCGCTTGAGGGCGCTCGATTCTAGATGTTTGCGTGCAGGGGGAGGCCGCAGGTTGCGGGTGTCCGGGGGAGGCGGTAGCCTTTGCGAACAAGTGTTCGAAGGCAATTTGCGGCTCTTTGACCCTGAAGCGGGAGCGGAGGAAATCGGAACCACGATGGAATTGGACCTGACCAAGAGGCAGAAGGAGATCTTCGACTTCATCCGCAAATACGCGGCGAAGACCGGTTACCCGCCAACTGTGCGGGAGATCGGCAAAGCGGTCGGGCTGCACTCGTCCTCGACGGTCCATGCGCACCTGGCGAACTTGGAGAAGCTGGGGCTGGTCAAGCGCGATCCCTCGAAGCCACGGGCAATCGAGCTGCTCTACGAAAAGGCCAAGCGGACGATCAGCCCGGAAAGCGGCTTGCCGCTGATCGGCCAGGTCGCGGCCGGTGAGCCGATCCTGGCCGAAGAGAACATCGAGGAATACCTCGAGGTGCCCGACGTGATCGGCGGCGAGGATGGCGACTACATCCTCCAGGTGCGTGGCGAAAGCATGAAGGACGCCGGCATCATCGAAGGCGACTACGTGATCGTCCGGCCCAGCGACGATGCCAACAACGGCGAGATCGTCGTTGCCCTGATCGGCGAGGAGGCGACGGTCAAGCGAATATTCCGCGAGAAGGACCACATCCGGCTCCAGCCCGAAAACGCGGAAATGGAGCCGATCCTGACGACCGAGGCGCGGGTCCTCGGCAAGGTGGTCGGCGTATTCAGAAAGGTCTGACCCTCAGGGCCACTTGCCGGACTCGATCAGCTTCTTGTAGCGCCGCTGCTTCCTTCGCGCGTCCCACATCACCAGCGGCAGCAGTCGCAGCGATAGCCGCGGAAAGAGGTCGACGAAGCGCAGGAACGGACGTCTGCCGCCGCTCGGCGCTCTGCTCCCAGGGAACGCCGCTGAAGAAGACGCCGGCGTTGTTGACCCAGAGGTCGAGCGAGCCGGTCCGGCCGATCGACTCGGCGAGGCCGCGGCAGGCAGCCTCGTCGCGGACGTCGAGAGCGGAGCCGCGGGCTTCGGCACCCAACTCCGCGGCGGCCCGGTCGGCGGCCCCGGCGTCGACGTCGGTGACGTGGACGCGATAGCCGCGATCGATCAGCTCAGAGGCGATGGCGCGGCCGAGCCCGCTCCCAGCGCCCGTGACAACGGCCGTACGCATGGTCGGCGAGTTTACGTCCCCCCCAAGCCCTCCGACGGGACGAAAACGGTCAAGATAGGGACGTTTTCGGCCCGTCGGCACCAGGGGATGGCGATTCGTTGCGAAAACGCGCTTCCGAGCTACCCTTGAAGGGCGGGCCGAGCGGACCGCGGGGGGAGAGAAAACCCCTCGAGGAAAGTCCGGACACCACAGGGCAGGGCGGTGGGTAACGCCCACCCGGGGAAACCCGCGGGAAAGTGCCACAGAAATGACACGGCCGATGGCGCGACTGCAGCTGCGTTGCGCACAGGCAAAGGTGAAATGGTGCGGTAAGAGCGCACCGGCGTCGCGGTGACGCGGCGGCCAGGCAAACCCCGCCCGGTGCAAGGCCAAGCAGGACCGTCGACCCGGCTCGGCGAGGTCCAGGTAGGCCGCAGAGATAGATGGCCGCTCACGACAGGATCCGGCTTACAGGCCCGCTACGGAAGAGGCTCCCGGAAGGGGGCCTCTTCTATCCCTGCATCGTTTTCTGTCTTAGCGTTTGCTAACCTTCCGCCAACTTCCGCTGAATCTTCGCCTTACATAACGCGAGGAGCGGGGGACCCAAGTAGTTGGGGCGAGTCGCGGCGATGGCCGCGTAGCGCAGCTCTTTCAGCGCGAGCCCGACAGCTAACCCCGCAAGCGCCTGGAAAGAGATGCAGACGACTAGACAAACCTCCGTGCGCTGGGCGCTTGCCCTGGCTGCTTTCTTCGCCCTCTTCGCCGGGGTCGTCACCGGTGCGCAGGCAACGACGGGCGGGGCCTCCAGCTACGACCCGCCTGCCGAAGAAGCAGGCGATTACACCTTCGGCGCCTGGCGCTACGGTGGCGCCAGCTGGTACGGGCCCGGGCTCTGGGGCAACAAGACCGCTTGCGGGCAGACGCTGCGGCCCGGGACGTTGGGCGTCGCTCACAAGAAGCTGCCCTGCGGCACCACGGTCAAGTTCGTCTACCACGGCAAATCGGTGGTGACGCAGGTGATCGATCGCGGCCCCTACGTACAGGGGCGCGCCTGGGACCTGACCAAAGCCGCCAGCGACGCCCTCGGCTTCGAAGGCGTGGGGCGGGTCCGCTACGCGATCGCGATCGAGGGCGCGACCAGCGCCCGCACCGACTGAGTCGGGCCTCTCCAACCGCTCCGAGGGCTACGCTGCCGTGTTCAGGCAGGGTCCAAGATCGAGAGGAGCAACGTTGATATCGAGGTTTTCGCGAGGAGTCACCACCGTCGGTGAGTGGAAGGGCCGTTGGCTGGTCCTGACCATGGCCGGCTCCGCTGCCCTGCTCCTCCTCGGCCTCGCGACCGGCGACGGCGATGCCGCGCCCGGCCGGACGACGGTGATCCTCGGCCAGACCGCGACCGAGCCCGATCCTTCCTGCCCGGACCTGCCCTGCCAGGCGGTCGGCAGCGTCACCGGTTTCCAGGTCAACAACGGCCAGACCAGGCTGCCCTTCACCGTTCCCAACGACGGCACGATCAAGGCCTGGACGCTGACCCTGGCCCAGCCGACCAACAGCCAGCGGACCTTCTTCAACGGCTTCTTCGGCACCCCGCCGCAGGCGCGGCTGGCGATCCTCCGCCGGGTCCCCGGCACCAACCCGCCCCGCTACAACCTGCGCCGCCAGGGCTCGGTCAAGGTGCTCTCGCCCTACCTCGGGCAGACGGTCAAGTTCAGCGCTGACCTCAAGGTCGAAAAGGGCGACATCGTCGGCCTCACGGTGCCGACCTGGGCACCGACCTTCGCCCAGGACCTGACCACCACCAACATCTGGCGCGCCAGCCGCGAAGAGGGCGCCTGCAAGAACGCCACCGACATCCGCCAAGGCGAGCCCCACGAAAAGCTCGGCACCCGCCGCACCTACGGCTGCAAATACACCACCGCGCGGCTGCTCTACACCGCCACCCTCGTCGAGGGTCGATAACTACAACCCCAGCGGCTGGAGGGCCGGGGGTGGTGCCCCGCGGACCCTCCCCGCTGTTGTCCGGGGGGTATCACCCCCGGCCCTCTCATTCGCGCCCAAATCAGCTGCGCGACGGTCTCTGGGGAAAGGGGCACCCGTCCCCCTCTCCCGCGCCTAAGCGACAGGGGGAAGCGCCCTAGGACCACCCTGGTCCTGAGGAAGAGCAGCCGCGCTCGCGATCAGGCTCTGAAACTCGTTCAGCGCCAAGTGCGCGACCGCCTCGAGGATCTCCTCGTCGCTCCAGCCGATCTCACGCGCCTCCTCGTGGAGGTGGAGAGGCGGGGGCCCCTCCGGGTCCAGCGTCTCCTTGAGGAAGGTGAGGAGCGCGGCCTCCTTCGGGTCGGCGGAGGTGAAGCTGCGGGCTTTCGAGACCTCGTCGAGGCCCAGCCCGGCCCGCCGCGCCGACTTCGCGTGCTGGGCGATGCTGTAGTTGTCCTCTCTGTACTCGGCAACAGCGAGCGCGATCCGCTCCCTCGTCGCCTGCGGCAGTGCTCCGCCGCGAAGCTCCGAGCGCATCCGCGTATACGCGCGCAGGACAGCCGGCGCTCCGGCAAGCACGCCGACGAACTTCGTCACCGCGCCGCCGGCGGCCTGGATGCTCTTGATGAGAGGAGCGCTCTCATCTGGCGCCGTCAGCTCGTCGTGGATCTGGAATCTGCTTACTGCGGTTTTTACCGTCACGGGCTTCTCGCTTCTGGGCTCTGCTGATGGGGCGGCAGTCGCTTTACAGAGCCCTTACGTGGCCTTTACTTTACTTTTAGCCGCTTACTTACTTGGCGTAAGTTATACCTCGTTCAGGGGACGGATTCAAGCTCGTCCGGATCACATTTCTCTACCCGCAATACGGCGATCGGCACCGCTTCGGTTCATTCGCCTATCGTTGCGGCCTTCCCCAGCAAGGAGCAGCCAGGCATGGCCGACCAACCCAATAGCGCCGCCGACGTCATCCAGCTCGTCAAGGAGCACGACGTCCGCTTCATCCGCCTCTGGTTCACCGACGTTCTCGGCCAGCTGAAGAGCTTCTCGGTCAACGCCTCCGAGCTGGAAGACGCCTTCGAAGGGGGGATGGGCTTCGACGGCTCCTCGATCACCGGTTTCAACCCGATCGAGGAGTCCGACATGCTGGCGGTGCCCGACCCCTCCACCTTCGCCCTGATTCCCTGGCGCCCCGAGGAGGACGCGGTGGCGCGGATGTTCTGCGACATCCAGGTGCCGGGCGGGGGCCCCTACGAGGGTGACCCGCGCTGGATCATGCGGCGGGCGTTGAAGCGGGCCGAGGAGCTCGGCTTCGACGCCTACAACATCGGTCCCGAGCTGGAGTACTTCTATTTCCGCTCGGCCAAGCCCGAGGGCGGGACCCCGGAGCCCCTCGACGAGGGCGGCTACTTCGACCTGACCACGCTCGATGCCGGCTCCGACCTGCGCCGGGAGACCGTGCTGGCGCTGGAGAAGATGGGGATCCACGTCGAGTACACGCACCACGAGGTCGGCCCTTCTCAGCACGAGGTCGACATGCGCTACAAGAACGCGCTCGAGATGGCCGACGACTGCATGACGTACCGAATCGTCGTCAAGGAGTACGCGATGAAGTACGGCTACCACGCGACCTTCATGCCGAAGCCGCTGTTCGGCGAGAACGGCTCCGGGATGCACGTCCACCAGTCGCTCAGCCGCGACGGCAAGAACGCCTTCTACGACGAGGGCGACCCCTACTACCTCTCGCCGGTGGCGAAGTCGTTCATCGCCGGCCAGCTCAAGCACGCGCGGGAGATATCGCCGCTCTTCGCCCAGTGGGTCAACTCCTACAAGCGGCTCGTCCCCGGCTACGAGGCACCGGTCTACCTCGCCTGGTCGCGTCGTAACCGCTCGGCCCTGATCCGGGTCCCGCTCTACCACCCCGGCAAGGAGGGGGCGACCCGGGCCGAGCTGCGTTGCCCGGATCCGGCCGCCAACCCTTACCTCTGCTTCGCGGCGATGCTGCAGGCGGGGCTGGAAGGGGTCGAGAAGGGCTACGAGCTGCCCGAGCCGATGGAGCAGAACCTCTACCACCTCTCCCAGGAGGAGCTGGCGCATCAGGGGATCGAGCAGCTGCCGGCGACGCTCGGCGAGGCGATCGAGATCGCCGCCGAGTCGGAGCTGGTCCTGCGGACGCTGGGCGAGCACACCTTCCGTCGCTTCGTTGAGATCAAGCGGCAGGAATGGGACGACTACCGCGTGCAGGTGACTCCCTACGAGATCGAGAACTTCCTGCCGATTCTCTGAGGCCTCGCGCGCGGGTCCTGTCACGGCAGGGGACCCACCATGTCTTCCGGTAGCTAAAGCTTCCTCAGACATGGTTCCCCCTACCGCGCCACCCGCGCGAGGAGCGCTTAGAGCTGACGCCTTAGCTCGGTGGGGTCGATGATCGGGAGCTGGCAGGTGAAGTTCTGGCAGACGTAGGCGGCGGCGCGGCCGTCGATGGTGGTGCGGTCGGCTAGGAGCGGTGGTTCCTCAGCGCCCTCGGGGCTGCCGGCGAGGACTAGGTGGAAGAGCGGTTTCTCGCGGACCGCGGCGGTGAGCTCGGCCAGGTTGTCGCCGACGAGGGCGACCTCGCGGGTGGGGGAGAGGCGGAAGTCGAGGGCGCGGAGGAGGTGGGCGAAGGCGTCGGGGTGCTGGACCGCCGGCTTGGCGAAGAGGCGGAAGACGCCCTCGGCGGCTTCGCCGTAGCGACGCTCGCCGGTGAGTGCCTCGAGCCGCAGCAGGCCCATCGCCGCCGAGCTGTTGCCGGAGGGGATCGGGTGGTCGCCGACCTCCTTGCGGCGGGCGATCAGCTCCTCGTGGTCGCTGGAGGTCGAGAAGAAACCGCCGCGCTCGGGGTCGCCGAAGCGCTCGATCGTCGACTCCGCCAGGTCACGCGCCTCGGCGAACCACTGCTCCTCGAACGTCGACTCGTAGAGCGCCAGTAGCGCCTCGAGCAGGAAGGCGTGGTCCTCCAGGTAGGCGTTGAGATGGGCGCGGCCGTCTTTGTAGGTGCGCAGGAGGCGGCCGTCGTCGTCGCGCAGCTGGTCGAGGACGAACTCGGCGCAGGCGCGGGCGGCGTCGAGGTAGTCCTCGCGGCCGAGGACGGCGCCGGCGTCGGCCAGGGCCGCGATCGCTAAGGCGTTCCACGAGGTCAGCCGCTTGTCGTCCAGCCCGGGCCAGACCCGCCGCGCCCGCGCCTCGAACAGCGCCCGCCGCATCTCGGCAAGTCCCTCAGGCTCCTCGGCTTCGACGCCTTCGGCCAGATGCAGGATGTTCTTGCCCTCGAAGTTCCCGCTCTCGCTGACCCCGCAGAACTGCAGCAGCCTCTCTACCTGCGGACCCGAGAGGCTGCTGCAGTTCGGGTCTTTGCCGAGGACCTCGCGGATCTCCTCCGGCGTCCAGACGTAGAACTTCCCCTCCTCGCCCTCGGAGTCGGCGTCGAGCGCCGAGTAGAAGCCGCCCTCCGGTCCGCGCATCTCCCGCAGCATCCAGTCGAGCGTCTCCTCGCAGACGCGGCGGTAGCGCTCGTGCCCCAGCACCTGCCAGCCGTGCAGATAGGCGCGGGCGAGCAGCGCGTTGTCGTAGAGCATCTTCTCGAAGTGGGGGACGAGCCAGACCGCGTCGACCGAGTAGCGGGCGAAGCCGCCACCGAGCTGGTCGTAGATGCCGCCGGCGAGCATCCGGTCGAGGGTCAGCTCGACCGCCTCGCTCTCCCCGCGCGCCATCAGCAGCTCCAGCGAGGAGGCCGGTGGGAACTTGGGCGCGCCGCCGAAGCCGCCGTTGCGGCGGTCGGCCGCGGCCAGCAGCCGCTGCACCGCCTCCTCCAGCTCGGCCGTTCCCGGCAGGTCGCGCGGCTCGACCTCGCCGATCGCTCCCAGCCGCGCCCGCGCCACGGGCGCTTTTTCGCGGATCTTCTCGCGCTGGGTCTCGAAGGCGTGGACGACCGCTTCCATCACCATCCGGAAGCTCGGCATCCCGCGGCTCTCGTCGGGCGGGAAGTAGGTGCCGCCGTAGAAGGGGACACCGTCGGGATCGAGGAATACGGTCATCGGCCAGCCGCCGTGGCCGGTGATCGACTGCACCGCCTCCATGTAGATCGCGTCGACGTCGGGGCGCTCCTCGCGGTCGACCTTGACGCTGACGAAGTGGTCGTTCATGTAGGCGGCGGTCTCCGGGTCCTCGAAGGACTCGCGCTCCATCACGTGGCACCAGTGACAGGCCGAGTAGCCGACCGAGAGCAGGATCGGCTTGTCCTCCGAGCGCGCCCGCTCCAGGGCCTCCGAGCCCCAGGGGTACCAGTCGACCGGGTTGTCCCGGTGCTGGAGCAGGTAGGGGCTGGTCTCCTGCGCGAGTCGGTTCGGCATCCCTCTCAACCTACCCCGGAGCGGACAAGTCAAGTATTGGGCGCTGGCACTCGCAGAAACTTGGGTCGGGTTTCCCGTTTATGGAAGAGAAACCCTTTCCTGCCGGTTAACCCAATACCGTCACTCTCATGAAGAACAACCAGGGACCTGGGCAGCCGGACCCGGCTGTCGACGCCGTTCTGGCGAAATTGGCACCCGAGGACCGGGCGGTGATCCAGGGCGCCCTGAAGCGGGCCGAGAAGACCGAGGCCGAACTGCGCTTCCTCGCCGACCACGACTCCCTGACCGGGCTCGTCAACCGGCGCCGGTTCCGGGCCGAGCTCGACCAGTACGTCTCCTTCGCCGCCCGCTACGGCGGTCGCGGGGCGGTGATGGTGATCGACATCGACGGCCTGAAGGAGGTCAACGACCGCGCTGGCCACCAAGCCGGCGACACCCTGATCCGCCGCGTCTCCGAGATCATGCGCGAACGGGTTCGCGCCACCGACATCGTCGCCCGTCTTTCCGGCGACGAGTTCGCCGTGCTGATGCCGCAGACCGACACCGCCGGGGCCCTCCAGCTCGGCGAGGACCTCCGGGCACAGGTTGCCGAGGGAATGCCGCTGAACTCGGAGATCGACGGTGCCACGATCAGCGTCGGGATTGCGATGTTCGGCGGCCAGGGCGAGGTCGGCGCCGAGTCGGTGCTGGTCGCCGCCGATCAGGCGATGTACGAGGCCAAGGGGGAGGGGCGGAACCGGATCACCCTCTTCCACGCCGCCGGCGAGGACGGGGGCGCGCCGCCGCGGCCGCAGACCACCAGCGCCAGGATCCGCGACGCCCTCACCCAGAACCGCCTGCGGCTGGCGACCCAGCCGATCCGCGACCTCGCCTCCGGCGGGATCGAGCGCTACGAGCTGCTGCTGCGGATGACGGGGGAAAGCGGCGAGCTGCTACCCGCCGCCGACTTCATCGAAGTCGCCGAGCGCTCCGGGATGGTGCAGGAGCTGGACCGTTGGGTAGTCACCCAGGCGCTGGAGCTGATCGGCGAGCGCGAGAAAGCGGGCGCGCCTGTCTCCCTTCACATGAACATCTCCGGCGCCTCGGTCACCGACCTCTCGGTGCTCGAATTCATCGAACGGCGGCTCGACGAAGGCGAGGCCGACCCTGCCCGCTGCACCTTCGAGATCACCCAGACGGCGCGGGTCGAGGACTACGACACCGCCGGCGCCTTCGCCGACCGGCTGAGCGAGTTCGGCTGCGAAGTCGCGATCGACGACTACGGCGCCGGCTTCGGTCCCTTCGCCTACCTGCAGAAGGTGCCGTTCGACGTGATCAAGATCGACGGCAACTTCATCCGCGACCTTCCCCGCAACGATGCCGATCAGCTGACCGTGAAGGCGATCGTCGACATCGCCCGCGGCCTCGGCAAGCGGACGATCGCCGAGTTCGTCGAGGACGAGGCGACGCGCACGCTGCTGCAGGAGTACGGCGTCGACATGGCCCAGGGCTACCACCTGGGCAGGCCGACGGACGTCGCCGAGGGGCTAGCGCCCGCGTAGCTGCGCCCGCTTGATCTTGCCGCTGCTGGTCTTCGGCAGCTCGGCGGCGAACTCGACGATGCGGGGGAACTTGTAGGGGGCGGTCTCGCGTTTGCAGTGCTCCTGCAGCTCGCGGACGAGGGCGTCCTCGGAGCCGTTGCCGGGGGGGTCGCCGCGGAGGACGACGATCGCGCGGACGACCGAGCCCCGCTCGGGGTCCGGGGCGGCGACCGCGGCGGCATCGGCGACGGCCGGGTGGGAGAGGAGGGCGGACTCGACCTCGGTCGGACCGATCCGGTAACCGGAGGAGAGGATGATGTCGTCGCTGCGGCCCTCGAAGTAGAGGTAGCCGTCCTCGTCTTCCCGCACGAGGTCGCCCGTCTCCCACCACTCGCCCTCGAAGCGCTCGCCGTCGAGGTAGCGGGAGAAGAAGGTGGGGGAGGAGGCGGCGCGCAGCTGCAGTTCCCCCTCAGCGATCCGCGTCTCCGTCCCCGGCAGCGTCTTTCCCATCGACCCCAGCTTCACCGGCTCGCCGACGAGGTTGGCAGTGACCTGGCCCGTCTCGGTCTGCCCGTAGCCGTCGGCCGGCTCCAGCCCCGTCGCCTCCCGAAAGGCCGCGATCGTCTCCGGGTCCAGCGGCTCCCCCGCCGAGACCATCCGCCGCAGCTTCGGCAGTGGCCGCAAGGCAGTCCGCCGCGCCAACATCCGGTACTCCGTCGGCGCCTGACAGAGCACGTTGACCCCCAGTGCCTCGGCGAAATCGAGCCGCTCGGCGGGATCGAACCGCCCGTCATGGATCACCGCCGCGGCCCCGGTGATCCAAGGCGCCAGGAAGACGTTCCGCGCCGACTTCGACCACCCAGTCGCAGTCGTGCACCAAGCCAGATCTCCCTTCCGCGACCCAAACCAGTGCTCCGCCTGCACCCGCTGCCCCATCAAATAGCGATACCCATGCACAACTCCCCGCGGCTCCCCCGTAGTCCCGGACGTGAACACGATCAACGCCGGATCCTCGGCCGCCATCTCCTCAACCGCGGCGGGAGCCTCCTGCGCCTGATCCTCATCAAGCACCCGAGCAACGTCCTCCATCGTCATCAAAGGCACGCCCCCAGGCATCTCCTCCAGCAGCCCTTCCTCGCCGACACAGAGCTTTGGATTGGCGGCAGCAACCCGATGCTCCAGATCATGCCGCCGCAGCATCGTGTTGCAAGGCAACGCCACCGCCCCCATGCGCCAACAGGCAAGCAGCGTCAAAACCCACTCGATCCGATTCCCCACCAACGTCATCACCACATCGCCGCGCCGCACCCCACGCGCCGCAAGCGCCCCCGAAAGCCCCGCCGACTGAGCCACCAGTTCCCCGAAGTAGTGATCCTGCCGCTCCCCCTCAGCGTCGATAGCGACGATCCCCAACCGCGAAGCCGGAGACCGCTCCATCAATTCCTCAATCAAGTTCACCGAGCGGAGTCTTTCGAACAGCCGAGCCCGGTGCCCCTCTCACAGAGGCTCCTGAGACCACAAGCCGAGCCCAGCACCCCGCTCCAGCTGCGCGACGGTCTCTGGGAGAGGGGCACCGGGCTCGGCAACCACCCTGCTACCGAAGTTCGGCAGACGTCTTCTTCAGCAACTGCCGAGCGATGATCAGCAGCTGGATCTGCTGCGTCCCCTCGAATATGTCGAGGATCTTCGAGTCCCGAGCCCACTTCTCCAGCAGCTCGTTCTCGCCATAGCCGATCGAGCCACAGAGCTCGACGCAGCCAAGGGTGACGTCGACGCCGGTGCGACCCGCCTTCGCCTTCGCCATCGACGCTTGCAGCGAGTTCGGCTTCGAGTTGTCAGCCATCCAGGCGGCCTGGAGGGTGAGCAGCCAGGCGGCCTCGTAGTCGGCCTCCATTTCGAGGAAGCGGGCCGCAGCGGCGTGCTGGTTGTTGGCGGGGACGTCGTAGTCGATCGTCACGCCAGCTTTTTTCAGCTGCTTGCGCGTCTCTTCGAGCGCCGCCCGGGTGACGCCGACGGCCATCGCGGCGACCAGCGGCCGCGTGTTGTCGAACGTTTCCATCACCCCGGCGAAGCCCTTCTCCTTGACCTCCGGGTCCCCGAGCAGTGCCTCTTTCGGCACCCGGCAGTCCTGCAGGGTGAAGTTGGCGGTGTCGGAGGCGCGGATCCCGAGCTTGTGCTCGAGCCGGTCCAGCTTCAGGCCCGGGTTGTCGCGCTCGACGATGAACGACTTGATCGCCGCCCGCCCTTTCGAGCGGTCCAGGGAGGCCCAGACGACGATCAGGTCTGCCCGGTCGCCCGAGGTGACGAAGATCTTCTCGCCGTTGAGGACGTATTCGTCGCCGTCGAGCTCGGCGGTGGCGCGGATCGCGGCCGAGTCCGAGCCGGCTTCCGGCTCGGTGATCGCCATCGCCGCCCACTTGCCGCCGTAGGTCTTCAGCTGCTCCTCGGTTGCAACCGAGGCGATCGCCGAGTTGCCGAGCCCCTGGCGTGGCATCGAGAGCAGCAGGCCGACGTCGCCCCAGCAGAGCTCGATGATGCCGAGCACGGTGGAGAGGTTGGAGCCGTTGCGGTTGGAGCCGTCGTCGCTTTTCTCGCGACGGACGCCGGCAGCACCGGCGCCGCCGATGTCGGAGCCCTCGTTCATGCCGTCGATCAGGGAAGCGAGCATGTCGAGCTCTTTCGGGTAGGCGTGCTCGGCCTCGTCGTACTTGCGCGAGATCGGGCGGAACACCTCGGTGGCGACCTGGTTGGCCTGGCTCGCCAGCGGCTTGAACTTCTTCGGTATCTCGAGGTTGATCATGGTGTGCCTTTCGTTCGTCTGGATCGGGACTGGCGTTTCAGCCGCCGATCAGACGAGCAGGGCGCCCTCCATCACGCCCGCAGCTCGCAGGTCTCGGTACCAGCGCTCGACCGGGTGCTCCTTGACGAAGCCGTGGCCGCCGAGCAGCTGGACGCCGTCGGAGCCGATCTTCATCCCCTTGTCGGTGCAGAGCTTGCGGGCGATCGCCGCCTCGCGGCCGAAGCTCTCGCCGCGGTCGGCGCGGCTTGCCGCCCGGTAGGTCGCCAGTCGCATCGCGTTGGACTCGATGCCGATGTCGGAGACGACAAAGGCGACGCCCTGCCGGTTGGAGACCGGTTCGCCGAAGGCCTGGCGGTCGTTGACGTAAGGGATCACGTAGTCGAGGACGGCCTGCGCGGTCCCGCTAGCGAGCGAGCACCAGGCGATCCGCGCGCGGTTGACGCAGGCGGCGTAGTCCTTGGCTTTGGCGTTCCCCTCGCCGAGCAGCGCGTTGCTCGGGAGTTTCACTTTGTCGATCAGGAGGCGGCCGGTGGCGGCGGGGCGCAGCCCCATCGCCGGCTCGTCCTCGATCGAGAGGCCTTTGGCCCCGGACTCGACCACGAACATGGCCGGGCCGATGCCCTCGGCGTCGGCGGCGACGACGAAGAGCTCGCAATCCTTGGCGCGGGCCAGCAGCGACTTGGCGCCGCTGAGGACCCACTCGTCACCTTTCTTCTTCGCCTTCGTCTCCAGCTGGAAGGGATCGAAGAGCGGCCGCGGCTTGAGGATCGCCAGCGCTGCGGCGGGGATGTCCTCGCCGGTGAAGGCCGGGAGGTAGGTCGCCTCCTGCTCGGCCGAGCCCCAGAGGCCGATCGCGGTGGCGACCGCGCCGGGCGCCATCGCGGCGTAGGCGATGCCCATGTCGCCGTGGGCGAGCGCCTCGCCGATCAGGACGCTGGTGACGGCCGACTGCTCGGTCATCACGCCGCCGAGCTCCTCGGGGACGCCGAGCATGTTGACGCCGAGCTCGTTCGCCTGGTCGAGGATCTCTTTCGGCGTCTCGCGCTTCTCGTCGGCCTCCAGCGCCGCCTTGCGGATCTGGTCCTCGGCGAAGGCGCGGCCGGCCTCCTGGAACATCTGCTGCTCGTCATCGGGCGAGAGGTCGAACAGGCCCGTCGACCTCCCCTTCTTCTGGCGGGCCGGTTTGCCCAGTTGCTGCGCGGCTTTGAAGGTGCGGCCAGCTGCGGTCGCGGAGCGGAACCCGTTCTTGGTGCCCTGGAAGAGGGCGCGCTCGACCTGCTTGCGGATGCGGATGCGGTCCAGCAGGTCGGAGCCGGCGAGGCGATTGAGCGCCCGCAGGCCGTAGCCCATCCCGCGCTCCGCCATCCCCTTGTTCTCGGTGGTGGTGCTCACTTGGTTTTGTTCCTTCCGGTTTTGGCTTTGGCGGATTTCGCGAGTCCGCGAGAAGCGTCGCTATTCGACGCTCTGCGCGGACTCGACGCAGGCTTGGCTAGCGATTGCACGCGCCCGTCGAGGTGGGGGGTGCCCTTCTTCGCGTCGCGAACGGCGAAGAGGATCTCCCCTTCCTCCTCGCGGCCGGCGAACTCGACCCGCGCCGGCAGCAGCACCGGCTTGCGGAAGCGGACCTCGACCTCGAAGCTCGGCGACAGCTTGCTTTCCAACTGGGCCAGCGCCCTTGCCTTCGTCCACATCCCGTGCGCGATCGCCCCGGGGAAGCCAAGCGGCTTCGCGGTCAGCGAGTGCATGTGGATCGGGTTGCGGTCGCCGGAGACGCCGGCGTAGCGGCGCCCGAGGTCGCCTGACAGCCTCCACTCGGCGCTTGCCGGCGCGTCGGCGGGGAGTGGATCGAAACCGTCTCCTTTCTGTGAACCGTTTTGTCCCCGCCTACCGGGGACAACTGCGTCCGGGTCGCCCTTGCCGCGGCGGAGCATCGTGCTGACGCTCTCCCAGACCACCTTGCCGTCGACCAGGACCTCGGTCTCGAGCGAGAAGGTCTTGCCTTTCGGGTGTGGCTGCAGCTTCGTCGGCCGCACCCGGATCGTCATCTCCTCGCCGATCCCGATCGGCCGCTTTTGGGCGATCGAGTTCTCGACGTGGACGAGGCCGACCGCGCCGAACGGGAACGAGCCGTCGCTCATCACAGCCATGTGCAGCGGGAAGGCGAGCATGTGCGGGTAGGTCGGGGGGAGGGTGTCGCGGAGGGCGAAGCCGCAGACCTTGGCGTAGGCGGCGACGTCCTCCGGCTCGGCGACGACCCCCGCCAGCTCGAGGTCGAGCCCGTCGGGGATCTCCCCGCCTCCGCCCGGGACGAACGGGAGCAGCGAGGCGCCGGGGATCATCGGCAGCGCCGCCCGCGCGTAAAGCGGCAGGATGCTGGGGGAGCTGTCAAGGGTCTTGGTCATGCGTTACGCCCCCAGCAGGCTCTGGCCGCAGACGCGGACGACGTTGCCGTTGACGCCGGTCGAGGCGGGGCTGGCGAACCAGGCGATCGTCTCGGCGACGTCGACGGGGAGGCCGCCCTGGGAGAGGCTGGAGAGTCGGCGGCCGGCTTCGCGCGGACCGATCGGCATCGCCGCGGTCATCTGGGTCTCGATGAAGCCTGGAGCGACCGCGTTGATCGTCGCTTTCCGTTTCGCCAGCTCCGGCGCCATCGCTTCGACCATCCCGATCACGCCGGCCTTGGAGGCCGCGTAGTTGGTCTGGCCGTTGTTGCCGGCGATCCCGGCCATCGAGGAGACGCCGACGATGCGCCCGTTGCCGTTCAGCAGCTTCTTGCCGAGCAGGGCGTCGTTGATCCGCTCCTCCGAGGAGAGGTTGATCTCCATCAGCTGCGCCCAGCGGTCCTCCGGCATCTTCGCGATCGTCCGGTCTTTGGTCACGCCGGCGTTGTGGACGACGACGTCGACGCCGCCGGACAGCTCGGAAGCGATCGTCTCCGGCGCCTCGTCGGCGGTGATGTCGATCTCGATCGAGCGGCCGCCGATCGCCTCGGTGACCGCCCTCAGGTCGGCCGACATCTGCGGGATGTCGAGGCCGACGACTTCGGCCCCGTCACGGGCGAGCGTGTTGGCGATCGCGGCGCCGATCCCGCGCGAGGCGCCGGTGACCAGCGCCACCTTGCCGGCGAGCGGCTGCTCCCAGTCGATCTTCGGGCTGGGGGCGACGCCCTTGCCGATCCGAATCACCTGGCCGGAGACGTAGGCCGATTTCGGCGAGAGGAGGAAGCGCAGCGTCGACTCCAGCTGGTCCTCGGCGCCGGGCTCGACGTAGACGAGCTGCGCGGTCGAGCCGCGGCCTCCGATCTCCTTGCCGAGCGAGCGGGTGAAGCCCTCCAGCGCCCGCTGGGCGATGTGGGCGGGGACGGAGCCGGCTTCCTCGGGCGGCGTGCCGAGGACGACGACGCGGCCGCTGCGCTGCAGGCGGGCGACGGCCGGGTAGAAGAAGCGCTGCAGCTCGACCAGCTCGGTCGAGTCGGCGATCCCGGTCGCGTCGAAGACCAGCGCCTTCGCCTTGCCCTCGGCGCCGGCCCGTTCGGCCTTGACGCTGTCGAGGATGCCGGCGATCGCTTTGCCAAGGCGCCCCGCGGGGGCGCCGTCGTAGAGGACGGGACCGGCGACGACCGGCTGGCCCTCCTGGTAGCGGTCGAGCGCGACCGGCTGCGGCAGCCCGAGCTGCTTGGCGATCGTGCCGACCAGCGGCGCGTTGACAACCTGTGAGTAGCGGTCAGCCATCGTTACTTGGCACCTCCCGGGGCCTCGAGGATCGCGACGACACCCTGGCCGGCGGCGGCGCAGATGCTGATCACGCCGCGGCCCTTGCCGTCTTCGTTCAGTTGCTTGGCGAGGCTGGCGACGATCCGGCCGCCGGTCGCGGCGAACGGGTGGGCGGCCGCCAGCGAGCCGCCGTTGACGTTGAGCTTGGCGCGGTCGATCGGCCCGAGCGGTTTGTTCCGGCCGAGCTTCTCGCTGCAGAACTCCTTGTCTTCCCAGGCCTTCAGGGTGCAGAGCACCTGCGCGGCGAAGGCCTCGTGGACCTCGTAGTAGTCGAAGTCCTGCAGTTTCAGACCGGCGCGGTCGAGCATGCGCGGCATCGCGTAGGCCGGCGCCATCAGCAGGCCTTCGCGCTTGTGGACGTGGTCGACGGCGGCCGTCTGCGCCTCGGTGATGTAGGCGAGGATCGGCAGGCCGCGCTCCTTCGCCCACTCCTCGGAGGCGAGGAGGACGGTGGAGGCGCCGTCGGAGAGCGGCGTCGAGTTGGCCGCGGTCATCGTCCCCTCGGGGCCGCCGAAGACCGGCCCCAGCTTGGCCAGCTTCTCCAGGTTGGAGTCCGGCCGCAGGTTCTGGTCGCGGTCGAGCCCGATGTAGGGGGTCATCAGGTCCTCGAAGAAGCCGCGGTCGTAGGCGGCGGCGAGGTTCTTGTGGCTCTTTACCGCGAGCTCGTCCTGCTCCTCGCGGCCGATCTCCCATTCGGTGGCCATGATCGCGCAGTGCTCGCCCATCGAGAGGCCGGTGCGCGGCTCCTCGTTGCGGGGGATCGCCGGGACGATGTGGCCGGGGCGGACCTTGGTCAGCTGCTTCAGCTTGCCGACGGTCGAGCGCTCGCGGTTGGCCTCGAGCAGGGTCTCGCGCAGGTCCTCGTTGAGTGCGATCGGCGCATCAGAGGTGGTGTCCGCTCCGCAGGCGATGCCGGAGTCGATCTGCCCGAGGGCGATCTTGTTGGCGACGAGGATCGTCGTCTCCAGGCCGGTCCCGCAGGCCTGCTGGACGTCGTAGGCGGGGGTCTCGGGGGCGAGACGGGTGCTGAGGACGCTCTCGCGGGTGAGGTCGCGGTCGCGCGAGTGCTTGAGGACGGCGCCGCCGGCGACCTCGCCGAGCGTCTCGCCCTGCAGGCCGTAGCGGTCGATCAGCCCGTCGAGCGCCGCGGTCAGCATGTCCTGGTTGCTGGCGTGCGAGTAGACGCTGTTGGAGCGGGCGAAGGGGATCCGGTTGCCGCCGACGACGGCGACTTTGCGGGTTTTGGCGTTCATTTCGGGGAGGGTCCTCCTTGGGATGAGTTGGAAGTGGGGGTGCGGGTCGTGCGGCTGCGGAGGCCGGGCTCGACGGTGGAGACGAGGAGCGCGGCAGCGTCCTCGGCGGTGATCGCCTCGGTCCGCAGCCACCAGCGCGCGAGCGCCTCGGAGGCGCCGAGCAGGGCGGTGGAGAGGGCTTCGACTTCGACCTTGGCGCCTTCGCGGCGGCGCATCGGAATCTGCGCCAGCAGCGAGGCCGAGACGAGGTCGACGATCTGGCCACGGTAGGCCGCGACCCGCTCGAAGACCTCGCCGGCCTGGGGGAGGGTCTCGTCGAAGAGCACGGCCCAGGCCGAGCGGTCGGTGTCGAGGAAGGAGAAGAAGGCGCGGACGCCGGCCCCGAGCGCGTCACCGGGATTGGCCGTTTCGCTGACGGCCCGGGCGATCGTCTGGATCAGCGCATCTCCCGCCCGCTCCATACAGGCGATGTAGAGCCGCTCCTTGTTGCCGAAGTAGTTGTAGAGCAGCGGCTTGGTGACCCCGATCGCAGCCGCGATCTCGTCCATCGTCACGGCGGCATAGCCCCGCTCGGCAAACAGCAGGTGAGCCGCCGAGAGAGTCTGCGCCATGCGGTCGTCCCGGGAGAGCCGCGTTCGAACTGATGCATCCATCGGTGTAAACGTTACCGGACTATAAATTTATATGGGCGTAACGTGACGGATGCACAAGGTCAAGCTGCCGGGAGAGGGTGATAAAGCCTCACCCGGCAGCAAGGCGTGAGGAGGACGGGGGACTCGAACCCCATCCGAAGTGCGACTCCGGACTCCCGGTTATCAACCGTTCGCGGCACCTCGCCGCTTCGTCCTCCGGACCTATAAGGGCACAGCGCCCCAGATTCGCCCCCTCTTGACGAGATTCGCGCAGAGGACTAACCTCGGCCTCGGTTATCAACCGTTCCGGGGGTAGCTCCCCCGCACGAAAAAGACCCGCTTCGGCGGGTCTTCGTGATTCAAGGGTTGGAGGCGGTGGCTACTGGAGCTCGGTGCCGTCGTAGAGCTTCTTGACGTGCACGGTGCCGGCGGGGGCGGCTTCGATGCAGAGGCGGCAGAGGACGCACTCGTCGACGTTGGCGTCGACGATCTCGACGGTGCCGCCGGCGTCCTTGAAGATGTCGACGGGGCAGACTTCCTCGAGCTTGGCCGCCAGGGCGGCGTCGTTTGCGATCGAGTCCTCGACGGAGACGTCGATGAAGACCTTGGTCAGCTGCTCGGCCATCAGGCGGTCGCTCCGATCTTTTCCTTGACGACGCCGGGGATCTGGTCGATCCGCTCGACGACGCGGATGCCGGCGGCTTCGAGGCGGGCGATCTTCTCGGTCGCGGTGTCCTCCTTGCCCTCGACGATCGTGCCGGCGTGGCCGAAGCTCATGCCTTTCATCTCCTCGTCGTCCATGAATTTGCCGGCCATGAAGGCGACGATCGGGAGGCGGGAGTTCTTGTCCTTTACCCATTCGGCGAGCTGGGCCTCCATGCGGCCGCCGGGCTCGGTGTAGATGACGATCGCCTCGGTCTGCTCGTCGGCCTCGAAGTAGGGCATCAGCTCGGCGTAGGTGGAGCCGATGATCGCGTCGCCGCCGATCGAGACGGCGGTGGAGACTCCGAGGCCGGCCTGGGTGAGGGACGAGGAGATCTCGGTGGTCATCCCGCCCGAGCGGCTCATCACGCCGACCCGGCCGGGCTGGTAGGCCTTGGCAGCGTCTTTGGCGGGGCCGCCGATACCGCCCATCTTGCAGACCTCGGGGACGATCAGGCCGAGGCAGTTGGGGCCGATGATGCGGGCGCCGCGCATGTCGGCCAGCTCGACCATCTCGGCGACGTCACCGCGCGGGATTCGCTCGGTGACGATGACGATCAGCTTGATCCCGTTCTCGATCGCCTCGAGGACGGCGTCCTTGGTAAAGGCGGGAGGGACGGTGACGACGGAGCCGTCGATCGGACCGCCGTGGTTCTCGACTGCCTGGGCGACGGTGTCGAAGACCGGGACGCCATGGACCTCGCGGCCCTTGCGGCCGGGGGTGACGCCGCCGACGATCTTCGAGCCGTAGTCGAGGCACTCGCGGGTCAGGTTGACCGCCTCGCGGCCGGTGATCCCCTGGACGATGAAGGTCGTGTCCTTGTCGAGCAGGATGCTCATCAGGCGGGAGCCCCCTGGATCTTGGCGACGGCGCGGCCGGCGGCCTCCCACATCGAGACCGAGCGGTTGCAGTACTCGACGCCGTACTTCTCGAGGATCTTGAAGCCCTCGTCCTCCCAGGCACCGGGGATACGGAAGATCGCGATCGTCTCGCCCGGGTCCTTGCCGAGCTCGAGGCAGGCCTTGATGACGCCGCGGGCGACGATGTCGACGCGGGTGTTGGAGACGATCGACATCATCACCGCGATCTTCTCGACGCCGTCCTTTTCCAGCACCTCCTTGGCGAGGCCGCAGGCCTTCTGCACCGAGGGGTTGCCGCCGATCTCCGAGTAGTTGGCGGGCTGGCCGCCCTGGTTGCGGACCGCGTCGGTCAGGGTCAGCGAGCCGCCGCCGGCGCCGATCACGAGGCCGAGGTTGCCGGTGAAGCCGTGGTCCTTGCCCTGGATGACCCCGCGGTGGTCGGCGGCGTCGATCGCGCCGACGTTCTTCTCGAAGTCGGAGGGCTCGTAGGTCTCGCGGGTGTCGTCCTCGGCGATCTGCAGCTCCTTGCGCAGCAGCTTCTTCTGCCTTCCGACCGCCTCGTTCTCCATCTCCATGTGGGCGTCGAGGGCGACGAAGCTGCCGTCGGTGAGCTCGGCCAGCGGATTGATCTCGGCCAGGGTCATGTCGTTGTCGCGGAAGAGGCGGGCGAGGCGGGCGAGGATAGGGGTCGCGCGGTTCAGCTGCGAGCCGGTGACGCCGGTCGCGGCGACGACCTGCTTGGCCTCGAAGTCGGAGACGGGGAGGAGGTTGGAGACGTGGCCTTTGCCGACATGGTCGGGATGGGTCTCGGCGACCTCCTCGATGTCGATCCCGCCCATGTCGCTGAACAACATCAGCGGCTTCTTCGCGGTGCCGTCCCAGACGACGCCCGCGTAGTACTCCTGCTTGACCTCGGCTTTGGGGTCGACGAGGACGCCGCGCGGCATGTGGCCGTTGATTTCCAGCTTGAGGATCTCCTCAGCGTGCTGGGCCGCCTCGTCAGGCGTGTCGGCGAACTTGACGCCGCCGGCCTTCATCCGGCCGCCGGTCAGCACCTGGCTCTTGATCACGACCGGCCCACCGATTTCCTCAGCGACCTTCCGCGCCTCGTCCGCGGACGTGCAGAACCCGTACTTGGTGACGGGGATGCCAGTCAGCTCAACGATTTTGCGTGCCTCGAACTCGTAGAAGCGCATCGGGCGCGGAACCCTATCCAACGGCGCAGGACCAACACCGCGAGACCGCAAAAACCCGTGTAGAGCGCGGGTTTTTGCGGTCTCGCGAAACCAGCTCCACCCCAGCCCTTGCCGAAGCGATCGCAGCGGGGGTCGGGTGGGGGTCGCTGGGTACTCAGCATGGAGCCGGGCCACCGACTCTTGAGGCGTCAGCAGTGATGCGTCCCTCCCGGCGGAGGTGCTCCCAGCAATCCCCACCCGACCCCCGCCCACCCCAAGTCATCCGGCACTGTCAACCGGCCTTGCTTTACTGCCGCGGGTGCTCCCCGTCTCCTCTGGGCGGAAGATCCGCTTGCGGTTCCCCGTTCTCCTACTGCTGATGCTGGTTTTCGGCTCTATGGCGCTGGCTGGATGCGGCACCGTTGTCAGTCGGGAAAAGCTCCAGGACACGATCCAGGCTTCGCTAGAAGACTCGATTCATGAAAAGATTAAGGCTGTCGATTGCCCCTCAGATCAGTCTGTAGACCCGGGCGCGACCTTCACCTGTGAAGTGACTTTTGCCGATGACAGGCGGGAAATAGCCGTTTTGAAAATTCGCAACAAGGATGCCGACATCTCGATGGTCGGCCTCGAACCCAAGGATTAGAGAGAGGCGAATGAGCGATCTGACCACTGCCCCGGACGAGTTGACGACCCACTCCAAGCTGCTCAGCTGGGTCGATGAAATCGCCTTTCTGACCGAACCCGACTCCGTCTACTGGTGCGACGGCAGCGCCGAGGAGTACGACCGGCTCGCCCAGGTCCTGATCGACGCCGGCACCTTCGAGCGCCTCGACGAAGCCAAGCGCCCGAACTCTTACCTCGCCCTCTCCGACCCCGGCGACGTCGCCCGCGTCGAAGACCGCACCTTCATCTGCTCCGAGGAGGAGGAGGACGCCGGGCCGACCAACAACTGGCGCGACCCCGCGGAGATGCGCGCGACCCTGAACGAGCTTTTCAAGGGCTCGATGAAGGGCCGCACGATGTACGTCGTCCCCTTCTCGATGGGCCCGCTCGGCTCCGAGATCTCCGAGATCGGCGTGCAGCTGACCGACTCCGCCTACGTCGCCACCAACATGCGGATCATGACCCGGATGGGCAAGGCCGCCCTCGACGTGCTCGGGTCCGACGGCGAGTTCGTCCCCTGCGTCCACTCGGTTGGGATGCCGCTGACCGAGGGCGTCGAAGACGTCTCCTGGCCCTGCAACGAGGCCAACAAGTACATCGTCCACTACCCGGACACGCGGGAAATCTGGTCCTTCGGCTCGGGCTACGGCGGCAACGCCCTGCTCGGCAAGAAGTGCTTCGCGCTGCGGATCGCCTCGGCGATGGCCCGCGACGAGGGCTGGCTCGCCGAGCACATGCTGATCCTCAAACTCACTTCGCCCGAGGGCAAGGTCAAGTACATCACCGGCGCCTTCCCCTCGGCCTGCGGCAAGACCAACCTGGCGATGCTGGTCCCGACCCTGCCCGACTGGAAGGTGGAGACGGTCGGCGACGACATCGCCTGGATGAAATTCGGCGACGACGGCCGCCTCTACGCGGTCAACCCCGAGGCCGGGTTCTTCGGCGTCGCTCCGAACACCAGCCACAAGACGAACCCGAACGCGATGGACACGATCGAGCGGAACACGATCTTCACCAACTGCGCCAAAACGGACGACGGCGACATCTGGTGGGAGGGGATGACCGGCGAGCCGCCGGCCCACGCGATCGACTGGCACGGCAACGACTGGACGCCCGAGTCCGACCAGCCCGCCGCGCACCCGAACGCGCGCTTCACCACGCCGGCCTCCCAGTGCCCCTCGATCGCGCCCGAGTGGGAGGACCCCGCCGGCGTCCCGATCGACGCCTTCCTCTTCGGCGGCCGCCGCGCCACCGTGGTGCCGCTGGTCCAGGAAGCCTTCGACTGGGAGCACGCCGTCTTCATGGGGGCGACGATGTCCTCGGAGACGACCGCCGCCGCCGCCGGCGCGGTCGGCCAGCTCCGCTTCGACCCGATGGCGATGCTGCCCTTCTGCGGCTACAACATGGGCGACTACTTCGCCCACTGGCTGAAGATCGGCCAGCGCGAGGGGGCCGAGCTGCCGCGGGTCTTCTACGTCAACTGGTTCCGCAAAGACGCCGACGGCAAGTTCCTCTGGCCCGGCTTCGGCGAGAACAGCCGTGTCCTCGAGTGGGTCTTCCGCCGCTGCGAGGGCGAGGGCGAGGCGGTCGAGACCCCGGTCGGGCTGCTGCCGGCCGAGGGCGAGATCGACACCGAAGGGCTCGACATCTCCCCCGAGGCGATGAAGGAGCTGCTCAGCGTCGACCTCGACCTCGTCAAGGCGCAGCTGCCGCAGGTCAAAGAGCACCTGGCGAAGTTCGGCGACAAGCTGCCGGCCGAGGTCGGCGCTCAGCTCGAAGCGCTCGAACAGCGGCTGGGCTGATGACGCGGCGGTCCGGGGCGTCGACGGCGCCCCGGCCGTCCCTGTGCAGGGCTATGGCAACCGCGGGCGAATGCCGACCGTAAGGTTTCATGGTGCAGGCTAGGCTCGAATCGCTGCCGGTAATCGCGCTGCTCGCCGCGGTCGGGCTCTTCCTCTGCTCGCTGGCGAACGCGCTGGCGCGGGCGACCCTCGCCCCGACCGAGCTCATCTACTGGGTCGGGCTGCTGATCATCGCCCTGCCGATCTTCTTCCGGCTCAGTTCGACCAAACCGACCTACCGGGAGCGCCTCGGGCTGATCCTCCTGCTCGGCCTCGCTCTCTATGGCGTCAAGCTCGTCCACGACTCGATCTTCTTCACCTTCTCCGACGAGTTCGTCCACGCCTTCAACGCCCACAACATCGAGCAGTACCACCACCTCTACCACTTCAACCCGGCGATCCCGACGACCCCGTATTACCCCGGGCTCGAGGGGGCGACCTCGTCCCTGATGATGCTGACCGGGATGTCGAGCTACGGCGCCGGCATCTTCGTCATCGGCGCCGCCCGGCTCACCTTCATGGCGGCGCTCTTCCTCCTCTTCGCCCGGCTCAGCGGCTCGGCGCGTGGGGCCGGGCTCGGGGTCGCGATCTACGCCGGCACCTCCAACTTCCTCTTCTGGGGGGTGCAGTTCTCCTACGAGTCGCTCTCCTTGCCGCTGCTGGTGGTCGTCCTCATGTCCTTCGTCGAACGCGAGGAGGCGCCACCGGCGAGCCGCGGTGCCTGGGCGGTGCCGATCGTGCTCGGGGTCCTGGCGATCGCGATCACCCACCACCTCAGCTCTTACGCGCTGGCGGCGATCTTCGTCGCCCTCGCCGTTCTCTACCGGGTGATGAAGGTCGAGCGGCCGAACCCGTGGCCATTTGCGTTGCTCTCGGTCGGCGCCGCCCTCGGCTGGCTGCTGATCGCCGCTCGCTCGACCACCGGCTACCTCTTCCCGGTGCTCGAGGAGGCGATCAAGGCGATCATCAAGACCGCCTCGGGGGAGTCGGCGCCGCGAACGCTCTTCCACCAGGCATCGACGACGGCCGAAACCGTCGCCTCGACGCCCCTGGCGGCGCGGGCGATCGCCCTGCTTGCCGTCGTCGCCCTGGCGGCGATCGTCTTCCTCGGCCTGCGCCAACTGCGGCACCGCGACGAGCGCCGCGAGCCCCTCGTCATCCTCCTCGGCCTCGGAGCGCTCGCCTTTTTCGCGGCGCTGACGCTGCGCTTCGCCCCGGCCGCCTGGGAGACCGGCAACCGGGCCGGTGGCTACTTCTTCCTCGGCCTCGCCTTCGTCGGGCTCTACGGGGCCGCCGAGTTTCTGCGCCGCGGCTCGAATCTGCTCCGTCGCCGGGTGCTGTTGACCGGCGCGCTCGGGGTGATCCTCGTCGGCGGCGCGATCTCAGGCTGGCCCTGGGATATCCAGCTGGCGCGGCCGTTGCAGGCCACCGACGACGGCCATGAGATCGACTCCGAATCGCTCGCCCTCGCCGAATGGGCCTCAGAGCGCCTCGACGGCAGTCGTTTTGCGGCGCCGGAAGCGGACGCCCGCGTCCTCCTCGCGCCCGGCGGCCAGGTCGCCTTCGGCGGTCAGGGCCCCGACGTCGAGGACATCGTCGACGAACCGCAGCTGGAAAGCTGGCAGCTGCCGCTGCTGGAAAAGCACCACCTGCCCTACGTCGTCGCCGACCGCCGCCTCAACTCCGAGGACACCCTGCGCGGGATGTACTTCACGGTCAAGGACCAGTACGGGAGCGCGCTGAGGGAGCCTGGGGTCGTCCACAAGTTCGCCCGCATCCCCGTCGGGCGCGTCTGGCAGAGCGGTCGCATCGTCGTCTTCAACCTCAGGGACCGACCGTGAGGGGTCACCGGGATCTGAAGCTGGCCTGTGTGGCGGCGATCCTCTGCGCCTTGGTTGCGGCGCTGGTGCCGTTCGAGCTGGTGCGCCTGCTCGCGGCGCTGCCGCTGACCCTCTTCCTGCCCGGCTACGCGATCGTCGCCGTCGCCTTCGGATCGCGGGAGCTGGCGCTGCCGAAGCGGATCGTGCTCAGCGTCGGCACCAGCCTGATGACGCTGGTCCTGGGCGCCTTCGTCCTCAACATCTTCCCCTTCGGGCTGCGGACGGCGAGCTGGGCGGTGCTGCTGCCGCTGGTCGTGATCGCGGCCGCCCGCGGCGCCGCGCTGCGACGCGAGCCGGCCGATCGCGGGGCGCGACGGCGGCCGACGATCCCGCGGCCGGCCCCCGCCTCGCTGGCGATCGCCGCCGTCGCGGTGCTGATCGCCGCCGCCGCCCTCGTCCTCGCCCAGAAGCCGCTGCCGGCAAAGAACGCGGCGGGCTACTCGGCCCTCTGGATGCTGCCGACCGACTCGCGCGAAGACGCGGTCGCGGTCGGGGTGATCAGCAACGAAAGGCACCCTGCCTCCTACAGGCTCGAAGTCAGCGTCGGGAACAGCCAGTCGAAGACCTACCCGGTCGACCTCGACCCGGGCGAGGAACGCGTCTACGAAGTCAACGTCCCGCTGCGGGCAAGCGGCAGGACCCACGTCGTCGCCACCCTCTACCGCAAGGGGAGGCCGGGGCACGTCTACCGCCGCGTCAACAGCTGGCTACCGAGGCAGACCACCTTCCCTTGAGCTCTCGGCTCCCTCCCGTAGACGTCGTCGTCACCAATCACAACTACGGCCGCTTCCTGGCGGAGGCGATCGAGAGCGCCTGCTCCCAGACCCATCCCGAGGTCCGCGTCGTCGTCGTCGACGACGGCTCTACTGACGGCTCGCGCGAGCTGCTGCGGGGCTTCGAGGACCGGGTCGAGGTGGTGCTGAAGGAGCAGGGTGGACAGGCCTCGGCGCTGAACGCCGGGCTCGAGCGCTGCCGCGGCGAGGTCCTTCTCGTCCTCGACGCCGACGACGTCCTGCGCCCGCACGCCGCCGAGCGCGTCGCCGTCGCCTTCGCCGCCGGGCCGCAGCTCTCGAAGGTCCAGTTCCCGATGGAGATCGTCGACGCCGAGGGCAGGCCGACCGGCGCGGTCAAGCCGGGCGGGCACCTGCGGGCGCCGGTCGGCGACCAGCGCCGGGCCGAGCTCGCCTCCCCCTTCGACCTGCCCTGGCTGCCGGGCGGCGGCACCGGCTTCCGCACCGCGGCGGTGCGGCGGATCCTGCCGATTCCCGCCGCCGCCTATCCCCGCAGCGGCGCCGATTGGTACCTGGTCCACCTCACCGCCCTCCTGGGGGAGGCAGCGCTCCTGGATGAGGTCTGCGCCTCCTACCGGGTCCACGGTGGCAACGCGTATGAGCTCACGGGGGAGGATGTTGACCTCGAGCACGTCCGCGAAGCGATCGTCTTCGCCGGCGCGACCACGCGCTCGCTGGAATCGCTCGCCGACCAGCTGGGACTGGAGCGGCCGGCGCGGATCCTCTCCTACGCCGACCTCGCCAACCGCCTCGTCTCGCTGCGCTTGGCGCCCGCACGTCACCCGGTAGGGACGGATCGTCGGCTGTCCCTCTTCGGCGACGCCCTGCGGGCTGCCCGCCGCCGCACGGATGTCTCCGTACCGATGAAGGCCCTCCTCATCGCCTGGTTCGCGCTCGCGGCGGTCGCGCCGCGGCGCCTGGCGCGCCGGCTGGCCGAGCTGTTTCTCTTCCCCGGCAGGCGCACCGGAGCCAACCGCCTACTGGGAAGATTGCAACGTTGATGCGGGTCCTGATCGCCACCGACCACTATCCGCCGTTCATCGGCGGCGCCCACCGGCAGGCGCGCCTGATCGCCGCCGGGATGGCCGAGCGCGGCCACGACGTCGCCGTCGCCACCACCTGGCACGGGGGCCTGCCGCCGCTCGACTGGGAAGAGCACGTAACCGTCCACCGGCTGCGGCAAGTGCGGACCGCGTTCCGCTCGCTGATCCGGGACGAGGGGCAGCGCCACCAGCCGCCCTTTCCCGACCCGGTCACGATCACCGGCCTGCGGCGGCTGATCAACGGCTTCGAACCCGACGTCATCCACGCCTACGGCTGGCTCGCCTTCTCGGTGGCGGTGGCGATGGGGCGGCGCCGGATCCCGATGCTGGTCTCGGCCCGCGACTACGGCTACTTCTGTGCCAACCGGACGCTGCTGCGCAAAGGCGAGCCCTGCGCTGGGCCGGCGCCGCTGAAGTGCGCGACCTGTGCGACCGACTACTACGGCGGCGCTCCCAAGGGCCTGGCGGCGACGGCGGGGGTCTACGCCTGCCGGCCGCTGCTGGCGCGGAAGATGACCGGGCTGCACAGCGTCAGCACCTTCGTCCACGACGTCACCGTCCGCCACCTCTTCGGCCCCGGCGGGGCGCCCGGGGACCTGGTCCAGGTGACGATCCCGAGCTTCCAGGACGTCGCCCCCGACGAGCCGGTCGACAGCTCCGACGGCGAGGTCGGCGCCTACCTGGCGCGGCTCCCGGAGGAGCCGTTCATCCTCTACGTCGGCGCCTTCCGCAAGGTGAAGGGGCTGGAAACGCTCTTCGGCGCCTACGAGCGATTGGAGTCGCCGCCGCCGCTGGTCCTGATGGGGACCTACGAGCGCGACTCGCCGACGAACTTCCCGCCGGAAGCCGTCGTCCTCACCGACGTCCCCCACAAAGCGGTGATGGCCGCCTGGGACCGGGCGCTGTTCGGGGTGATGCCCTCGCTCTGGCCGGAGCCGTTCGGCGCCACCGTCGCCGAGGCGATGAACCGGGGTAGGCCGGTGATCGGGACCACGCTCGGCGGCCACGTCGACATGATCGGCGACGACGCCGGGCTGCTGGTGCCGCAGGGCGACGTCGGCGCGCTGGAGACGGCGATGAAGCAGCTGATCGACGATCCCGAGCAGCGCGATCGCTTCGCCCGAGCGGCGAGCGAGCGAGCGCGCTCGTTTGCCGCCGGCGCCGTGATCCCGCGCTTCGAACAGGCCTACCGCGACGTCCTCGCCGCCGGATGAAGGTGCTGCTGGCCGTTCCGGTGCCGCCGCAGCCCGACGGCGGCGGGGCGATTCCGGTTCTGCTCCACGCCGAGCTGCTGGGGCTGCGGCAGCGGCACGAGGTGACCCTGGTCACCGCGGTCGGTGACGAGCCGGGGGAAGCCAACGCGGTGGAACGCCTGCGCAGCGAGGGGGTCGACGTCCTCGTCGCCGACCGGCGCCGACCGGCGCCGGGGATGGCGCGGCGCCGGCGGCAGCTGCGGATGGCGATGCGGTGGGCGCGCGGGCGCTGGCCCTGGCGCACCGTCTGGTACGCGGCGCCGGAGATCCAGCGGGTGATCGACGAGGCGGCGACGCGGCAGGCCTTCGACGTCGTCGCGATCGAGGACAGCGCGATGTCCGTCTTCCGCTATCCGGCGGAGGTGCCGACCGTCTTCACCCACCACGAGGTGCTGCGACCGCGCCCGGTCGACCGGCATCTCGGGGGCCCGCGGGAGTGGCCGGATTGGGCCTTCGGCGAGCTCGACTGGCGCCGCTGGCACCGCTTCCAGCGGGAGGCCTGGATGCGCTTCGACCTCGTCCAGGTGTTTAGTCGCCGCGACGTCGAGGCGATCGCCTCGCTGGCCCCGGAGGCGGCGGGGCGGGTCCGGGTCGACCCCTTCGGCCTGGTGCTGCCGCCGGTCGCGGACCCGGCGCGCGAGGCGCCCGGGACGATCCTCTTCGTCGGCGCCTTCCATCACCCGCCGAACCGCGACGCGGCCCTCTGGCTGGCGCGGGAGATCCTGCCGGCCGTGCGGGAACGGGCGCCGGGGGCGCGGCTGCGGATCGTCGGCAGCGCACCGCCGCCGGAGGTGCTCTCGCTCGCCGGCGACGGCGTCGAGGTGGTCGCCGACGCGCCCAGCGTGATCCCGCACCTGGAAGAAGCGGCGGTGGTGATGGCGCCGGTGCGGACCGGGGGAGGGATGCGGATGAAGGTGCTGCAGGCGATGGCCGCCGGCAAGGCGGTCGTCACCACCAGTCGCGGGACCGAGGGCTACACCGGCTTCGGGGAGGAGCCGCCGCTGGCGGTCGCCGACGAGGAGGCGGGGATCGCCGCCGCGACCGCGGCGCTCCTGGCCGACGATTCCGAGCGGCGGCGACTGGGCGAGCGGGCGCGTGGGTTCGCCGAGCGCCACCACAGCCCCGCGGCCTGGGCGGAGCGCCAGACCGCCGTCTTCGAAGAGGCGCGGGCACTGCGGGGAGGAGCCGGCGATGGCTGAGGGGTTGCAGGTCAGCGTCGTCATCCCCACCCACCAGCGCCGCGAGGCGCTGCGGAATGTGCTCGAGTCGCTCTCGCGCCAGAGCGTCGGCCCGGACTCCTACGAGGTCGTCGTCGCCGTCGACGCCTCGACCGACGGGACGCTGGAGATGCTCAAAGGCCTCGCGGCCCCGTTTGAGCTGCGCTGGGTCGCGCCCCAGGGCCGCGGCCGGGCCTCGGCCTGCAACGCCGCGGTGGCGGCGGCTCGGGGGGAGGTCGTGATCATCCTCGACGACGACATGCGGGTCGTCTCGGAGTTCGTCGAGCGGCACCGCTCCCACCATCCGGCGGGATCGCGCCGCTGTGTCCTCGGCGCCGTCCCGGTCGAGCTGGCGGCGGGGGACCCGCTCGCGGCCCGCTACGTGAAGGAGAAGTTCGACCTCCACCTCGCGCGACTCTCCGACCCCGAGCACCGGGCGCTGCCCCGCTCCTTCTTCACCGGCAACGCCTCGCTGCGGACCGAGGTGATGCGGGAGGTCGGCGGCTTCGACGAGGGCTTCGGGATCTACGGCAACGAGGACGTCGAGCTGGCCCTGCGGCTGCGCAAGGCGGGGGTCGAGCTCGGCTACGACCCGGAGGCGCTCGCCTACCAGAGCTACGACAAGGACCTCGGCGGTCTGCAGCGCGACACGCTGGCCAAAGGGCACACCACCGTCCAGCTCGCCCGCAGCCACCCGGAGGTCTTCGGCTCGCTGCGCCTCGCCGACCCTGGTGACAGCTCGCGGCCCTGGCTGGCGGTGCGCGCGGTGCTGTTGTGGGCGACGCGGCGGTCGGCGGCGACCAGCGGCGCTGTCTTCGCCCTGTACTCGCTGCTGGAGCGGCTCGGCGCCTGGCGCCTGCCGCTCTTCTACCGCCCGGTTCTCGATTACGCCTTCTGGGCAGGGGTGGACGCAGAGCTGCGCGAATCAGACGACGACGGCAATCTGTCCAACCTTGCCCGAGAGCTCAAGCGTGGCCCAGTCAGTCTTCTTCTACACCGATAGCCGCGTTCTCGGCGGGGCCGAGAACGCGATGTTCATGCTGCTCGAATCCCTCGACCGGGTGGCGTGGGAGCCGACGCTGCTGCTCGACGACGCGCCGCAGGTCGAGCCACTCGCCGAGCGGGCAGCTGCGATCAGGGTGCCGGTGCGGCGGGTGGCGCCGATGCCGCTGGGGCTGAGCGGCGCCGCCCGCGTGCCCGCGTTCGCCCGATTCCTGTGGCGGGACCGGCCTGACGTCTTCCACGCCCACATGAGCTCGCCGGTGGCCTGCAAGTGGGGTCTGGCGGCGGCCGTGCTGGCGCGGGTGCCGGCGGTCCTAGGGACGGTGCAGGTCGGCGCCTACGAGCCGCCCGACCGCTCGGCCTATTGGCAGCTGCGCGGGCTCGCGCGGGGAGTCGACCGCTACCTGGCGGTCTCGCGGGAGATCGCCGCCGAGCTGGTCGACCGGCTCGGCTGGCCGGCGGAGAAGGTGGAGGTCGTCTACAACGCCGTCGACGCGGAGCGGGTCGCCGTCGCCCCGCCGCCGGGGCTGCGCGAGCAGCTCGCCGGCACCGAGACGCGGGCCCTGGTCCTCACTCCCGCCCGCCTCGACGCCCAGAAGGGGCACGAGACGCTGCTCGAGGCGGCCGCCGAGGTTCCGGGGGCGACGTTCGTCCTCGCCGGCGAAGGGCCGAAGCGGGCGGCGCTGGAGGCGCGGGTTGCGCAGCTCGGCCTCGGCGAGCGCGTCCGCTTCCTCGGCCGCCGCGAGGACGTTCCGGCGCTGCTCGCCGCCTGCGACGTCTTCTGTCTGCCCTCGCTGTACGAGGGGTCATCGCTGGCGGTGCTGGAGGCGATGGCGGCGGGGATCCCCGTCGTCTCCTCGGCGATCGGCGGCACTGAGGAGCTGATCGAGGACGGCCGCAGCGGGCTGCTGGTGGCGCCAGGCGACGCGGCTGGTTTGGCAGCGGCGCTGCGGCGCCTGCTCGGCGACGCCGACCTGCGCCGGGACCTGGCCGCGCGGGCGCGCGAGCGGGTGGACCAGGGGCTGACCCGCGAGCAGAACGCCACACGCGTCACGAGCGTCTACAGCGACCTGCTGGGGACGCGGCAGAGGTTATGGGCCTATAGCGGCAACAACCTCTGCCGCGACTACGAGGGATTACCGGAGTCACGGCGGAATCCGTTGCTGCGGCGGCGGGACTGGCGCTTCCTCTTACCGGAGGCGGAGCTGCTGGGGCATTGGCGCTTCCCTTGGCCGGGCCGGGCGCGGCGGGTGCGCCGGCGCGCCGAGGCTACCGGCTACACCGATGTCCGCGTCTACTGGGCGGGGCCGCTGCCGCATCGCCTGCCCCAGTTCTGGGTCCCGATCGAGATCGGGGAGGCGGTGGACCACCTGTTGAAAAGCAGGGCGCCGCGCTCGCTCCTCGGCGTCGTCCTGCGAGAGGCCTGGCGCCTGGTGCGGAGCGCCGGGATGCTGGCTCCGCTCTACGTGGTCGGCCGCCCTCCCGGTTCGAGCTCCGAGCCGGATCTTCCGGTGGCGCCCTCGTGCCCGCTCCTCCTCCTCACCACCGGCCACCGCAGCATCAACAAGGCGGTCGGGCTGGCCTTCGAGGCGGGGGAGGAGAAGCCGGCGAAGGCCGTCAAATTCGCTCGGGTTCCGGAGGCCGAGCCGGGGCTCGAGCGCGAGGCGAGCGTCCTGCGGCGACTGAGCGAGGAGAGGCCCGACCTGGCGGGGGTTCCGCACCTGGTCGGGAAGGGGTCGCGCGCCGGGCGCCTCGCGGTGGTCCAGGAGGCGGTCCCAGGGCGGTCCCTGCTCGACGCCCTCAGCCCGGAGAACTTCGAGGAGGTGGCGCTCCAGGTGACGCGCCTGCTGGTCGAGCTTGCGCGTTCGGGGAACCGCGCGAGCGGCGACAACTGGCGCCGGCGCCTCATCGCCGAACCGCTGGGGTGGTTCGAGCAGCACTTTCCCTTCACCCAGGTCGCGGAGGCGCGGACGCTGCTCGACGGTCTCGGCGAGCTGCCGGCCGCGATCGAGCACCGCGACTGCTCACCCTGGAACGTCCTCGTCACCCCGGCCGGTGAGCCGGTCCTGCTCGACTGGGAGTCGGCCGAGCCCGCGGGGCTGCCGGGCCTCGACCTCGCCTACTTCCTCGCCAACTGCGCCTTTGTCCTCGACAAGGCGCTGGAGAGCGGCCGCACCCGCGAGAGCTACGCCCGGCTGCTCGACCCGGCGACCCCGTACGGTCGCATCGCAGCCAGGGCCTTTGCCGAGTATGCGAGCGCCATCGGGATCGGCGAGGACGACCTGCGCCGCCTCCGCCTCCTCGCCTGGATCACCCACAGCCGCAGCGACTACCGCCACCTCCAGCTCGAGGTGCCGGGCGAGCCCTCGGCCGAGGCACTGCGGGGCTCCGTCTTCCTCGGCCTGGTCGAAGAGGAGCTGGCGCGCGGCTAGCGCCGCAGGCGCAGCCACCAGCCGGGGAGCGCCTCGCCGGTGAGCACCTTCCAGAGAGCCGCGAGGGCGCCGTCGGCGCCGTGGACGCTGACGCGGCGCAGGCGGAACGGATCTACGGCGCAGTCGTTGCGGCCCTTCTCGGTCGTGAACGCCGCCTCGTAGCCCGCCGCCTCGGTGGCTCGACAGACGGCATCGTCATGGTCCCCATTCGGGTAGGCGAGGACGGCGACCGCGCCGGGAACGTGCTCCCGTAGTTCGGCCAGCGAGTCGACCAGCTCGACCTCGCGCTCGGCCTCACCTAGCTGCGAGAGGCGGCGGTGGTGGCGGGTGTGGGAGCCGATCGCGACTCCGGCGCGCGCCAGCTCCTCGATCTCGCCCCATCCGGCCACGGGCTCGCCGTCGATCCAGTGGGCGCTGCCACCGACCTCGGCGCTCGGCACGAAGAGCTGGGGGGAGAGATGGGCGGTCCGCCGCAGTGGCTCGACCGCGTCTGCCATCGCGTCGTCGACGGTGACGACGAAGCGGCGCCGCGGCAGCTCGTTCAGCTCGCCGCGGTGGAAGGCGAGCAGGTCGCTCAGCGGCAGCGGTCTGAATCCGAGCAGGCGCAGCGCTCGCAGGTGGCGGTAGTAGCGACCGGGAGCGATGTCGATCCGCTCCTGCCCCGGCTTCAGCTCGCCGGCGAAGCGGTGGTAGACGAGGACGGAGTAGGAGCTGGTCAGCCGCCGCCACTGCCCTGGGCTCGACTCGGCGCGGACCTGCGCCCATTGGGCGAGGTCCTCCTGCAGCTCCCGCCAGCGCGGCGAGAAGCGAGCCAGTGGGGCGAGCGCGGGGGAGGGTACCCGCAACCGCCGCAACAGCCGCGTCCGCCATGGTGCGGAGCACCAATCCCGGCTCACGCCGACCCTCCTAAGGGCATCCGACTTTCGACACAGCGAGGTGTGTCGAAAGTCGGAGACGCCGCCCGGTTGGAAATGATGCGCCGGTGAGCGTCCTCGGCAAGCTGCGCGCGATCCTGGAGGAGCGGCTGGCGCTGATGGCGCCGTCGCGCCGGCTGCGCCTTGCCCTCAGCGACGAAGTCGTCTCCGGCGAGGCAGCGGGTCCGCTGCGGGTGCTCGACGCCGGCTGCGGCGACGGGCTGCTCACGCTCTCGCTGGCTCGCCGCCACGATGACTGGGCGCTGCTTGGCGTCGACCTCCGGGCAGATCTCCTGGAGGGAGCCGCCGCGCGCGCCGCCGCGCGCTCGCTCGGCAACGTCCGCTTCCAGCCCGCCGACCTGACCAAGCCGCTGCCCGAGGGCGACTTCGACGCCGTCGTCTCGCTCGAGGCCCTGCACGAGATCCCCAACGACGCGGCGGCGCTGCGCACCCTTGCCGGGGCTCTGCGGCCCGGCGGCCTGCTGGCGCTGCAGGTGCCCGAAAAGGATTGGCGCCCGGTCCTCCCGGGCAGCACCGGGATCTGGCGCGAGGAGGTCCGGCACGGGTACAGCCGCGAGGAGATCGCTGCCGACCTCCGGGCTGCCGGCCTCGAGCCGGTGGAGATGCGGCCGACCTACCGCAGCCTCGCCGCTGCCGCGCAGGAGATCCGCGACCGGATCAAAGACGCGCCGCTTGCTCTCCGCCTGCTCGCCTTCCCCTTTCTGGCGGCGGCCGTGCGGCTGGAGCGGCTCGGCCTCACCTGGGGCAAGCCGAGCGCCACTCTGGTGCTGGCGCGTCGGCCGGGTCAATCGACGTAGCGCTCCAGCGCCTCGTCCCAGGCATTCGCCGAGTCGTCGGCGGCGACGACGCCGTCGAGCGTCCGGTCGGAGGTCGCGTTGAACCGGGTCGCGTAGAAGTTGTGGTAGACGAGGTCACCGAAGACGGTGCCGACGTCGCCCGGCCCGCGCTGGCTCGTGATCTCGAAGAAATGGACGTTCGGAGCCTCCGCTTCGGAGATCTCCTCGCCGACGTCACCGGAGGCGTCGCGACTGTCTGTGCGGGGGACGTAGTGGGCACGGAAGGAATGGCCCTGTTCGACGAACCGCGCCTTGCGCATCGCCCAGCAACAGGGGTGGACGTAATTGCGGTTGAGGCGGGCGCCGGAGACCCGGGCGCCTTCGGAGAGCGGCGCCAGCAGCCGGTCGAGCCAGTCCTCGTGGAGGGGGAAGGCGTCGACGTCAAGGGCGACGACGTACTCGGTCTCCGTCAGCAGGACGCCGAGGTCCATCGCCAGCTCGTGGCCGACGTTGGCGGGCAGCAGCAGGCCCTCGACGCCGGAAGCGGCGGCGATTCGGTCGCGCGAGCCGTCGACCGAGCCGTTGTCAACGGCGATGATCCTGGTGCCCGCGGGGCTGCGCCGCCGGACCACGTCGATCAGCACCTCCAGGTGGGTCCAGGAGTTCCAGTTGACGGTGACCACGGTCGTCGCGCCGGGCTGCAGGCGAGCGAGCCGGCGCCGGCTGCGGGCCCGCAGCGCCGGAACCAGCAGCCGCCAGCCGACGACCTGCGAGAGCCTGCGCGCCGCGGGACTCTGGCTGGCGGGGATCTTGTTCAGGCCGAGCATCGGTCGCTCCTCATTCTCCCGTCCGGGTCAGTCGCAGAATCCGGCGGCGGAGCGACGGCGGCCAGGAGGCGGTCGCCAGCTTCAGCCGCAGCCGCGCTGGGGTGTCGCCGGCGAGGACCTCGATCCGCGGCAGCGCGAAGCGGTCGCGGCCGCGCTCCGCCTGGCCGGCGGTGACGGTGAAGGCGGCTCGGTAGCCGCTCTCGCGCACCGCCGCCTCGATCCGGGCGTCGCACTCGCCGTGCGGGTAGGAGAAGGTCCGCGGCCGCGGCAGCCCCAGCGCCTCGAGGGCCGGGGCGGAGTCGCGGATTTCGGCGGCGGCCTCCTCGAGCGGCAGCTTCGTCAGCTGCCGGTGGTTGATCCCGTGGGAGCCGACCTCGATCCCGGCCGCGACGAGCGAGCGCAGTCCCTCGGCGTCCAGCAGCCGAAGCTCCCGCGCCCCGAGCGGGCGATCCCACTCGTTGGTGGCGCCGGTGAGACCGGCGACGGCGTAAGCGACGGCGGGGATGCCTCGCTCGGTGAGCAGCGGGACCGCGTCGCTCAGAAGGTCGACGTAGCAGTCGTCGAAGGTGACGAGCAGCGCCCGCTCGGGCAGCTGCGCGCGCCCGTCGAGCGCCGCCAGCACGGCATCGAGATCGACGAAGCTCCAACCGCGTCGGGCGAGCGCGTCGAGGTGCTCGGCAAAGCGCGCCGGCGGCACCCCGTACTCGGAGAGGACGGGGTCGTCGCTGAGGTCGGCGACGGCGTGGAAGGCGAGGACGGTGACGCCGCCGGTGGCCGTCGCGCGCCGCGCCAGCCAGGCGCCGCGGCGGTGTTCGACCGTCCGCATCCCGAAGAAGAGGCGGCGAATGTAGACGTCGCGGCGGCCGCTGCGCGCCGCCGCGACCGCCAGCCTGCGCAGCGGCCGGCTCACCCACTCGGGCGCCTTGACCAGCGGCCCGAGCAGCCAGCGGCTGCGCCGGGTGTGGAAGTCGGGGGCGGCGGCGAGGCGATCGGCCTGCTCGGGGTGCTTGAGGACGAGCTCCTCCTCCGAGCGCCCGGTCTCGCGCGAGCGCCGCAGGTAGGCGGCGGGGTCGACCGCGTAGTACTGGTAGCTGATCGCGGCCGGGTTGTAGGCCGCCCGCAGGCCCGCTTTGACGACCCGGTAGCTGAAGTCGATGTCCTCGCCGCCGAAGAGGCCTTCGCGGGTGAACGAGGTGTCGAAGCCGCCGAGCCGCTCGAAGGCCTCGCGGGAGATCGACATCTGCCCGGTCAGCAGGTCGTCGAGGCCCGGCTCGGCCCCGCTCTCGACCAGCCGCTCGCGCCGGGTCTGCGCCCAGACGCCGACCCCCCAGCTCAACAGCCCCGGCGGCGAGTCCGGGTGCAGCGGCATGTCGCCGACGACGAGGTCGGCCCCCTCGCGGTGGGAGCGCTCATGCTCGGCGAGCAGCGCCGGATCGGCCTCCATGTCGTCGTCGAGGAAGAGCAGCAGCTCGCCGGCAGCAGCGCGGGCACCGACGTTCCGGGCCTGGGCCGCGCCTTGGTTCTCCTGCTCGACGACCGTCAGTGGAAACGGCGTCTCCAGCCCCCGCAGCGCGGCGGCGGTGCCGTCGCCCGAGCCGTCGTCGACGACGACCACCTCGAAGTCCTTCCAGGTCTGCTCGGCGAGCGCCTCGACGTGCCGCAGCACCCGCTCGCGCCGCCGGTAGGTCGGGATGACGACGCTGAATCTCACGCCGTCGTCGGCAGCCGCTCTTCGGCCGGCCTGTCTTCGTGGACCACGCGCCGCGCCAGCGGCGGCGCCAGGAAGCCGAGGGCGGCGCCGAGCCGCGCCCGCCGCTCCAGCCGCGGGGCGACCGCCAGCCGGGCTAGCTTCGCACGCTCGCCCTCGCCGTAGATCGCGGCCTGGGTCTCGGCGTCGACCGCTCGCGACCGGTGCATACGCACGGCCCGCTCCAGCTCCGCTCGCTCCTCCTCCCGCAGGCTCGGGTTCCCCTCCGCCTTTTCCAGCAGCCGCGCCCGCTCCCAGAGGCTCGGGGCGCGGCTCGCCGAGAGGCTTCCCTGGTGCAGCACGTAGTCGTAGTAGGGCTCGTCGACGAAGGCGGCGCGGGCGCCGTCGAGGATGCAGCGCAGCCAGCAGTCCCAGTCGTAGGCGATCCGCATCCCCTCGTCGAAGCCGCCGATCGTCTCCAGACGACTCAGCCTGACCGCCGGCCAGCCGCCGACGAAGCAGGTCCAGAAAATCGCCGTCCGCTGGTTCTCGCGGACGAAGGGGGTGAAGGTGGCGAAGGTGCCGGCGGGCTCGCCGCCTGCGAGCAGACGGGCGTCGGTCGTGACGAGGTCGAGGTCTGGCTCGCGGGCGGCGAGCTCGGCGATCGCCTCGAGGCGGCGCGGGTGGTAGGCATCGTCGGCGTCAAGGACCGCCATGAAGTCGGCTTCGGCCGCCCGCCAGCCGGTGTTGCGGGCGGCGGCGCCGCCGCCGTTCTCACGTCGGATCAGCTTGATCCTGCCCTCGTAGGGCCTCAGCGCCCCCATCAGGTCGTCGTTGGAGCCGTCGTCGACGACGATCACCTCCTCGGCCGGACGGGTCTGCGCCAGGGCCGAGTCGACCGCAGCGGCGATCGTCTCGGCGGCTTCGTAGGCGGTGATGACGATCGCGAAGGTCGGCTCGCTCATGCCGGCAGCCGCCAGGAGTGGGAGAGGACGACGTCGCCTTCGGCTTCGGCGGCGATCGGCCGGTCAGCGACCATGCCCGGCTCGACGTCGAAGAGCGCGGCCGCCTGCAGCCCGTCCTGGATCTGCCGCTTGGCTTTGACGATGACGTCGATCCGGTAGCGGCCCGGCAGCAGCGGCAGCGCTCTCGATCTGGCACTCGAGTCGCGTCCCCGGCTCGGCCTCGCGGACGTCGGCCGGGGCCGACGATCTCGCTGTCGAGGGTGCAGACGGGCTGGCCGAGGCTGTTGACGATCGTCAGCTGGCACTCCATCGTCGGCAGCGTGCTCGGTGACCTCGACGGTGATCGTCGCCGGCCGGCCGCCGACGACGACGTCGGGCTGGCCGCCGCTGGCGTCGTGGATCTCCAGCCGCCGCACCAGGGTCTCGTCGTAGGCGCGGCTGTCGCGGTCGGTGCGCTCGAGGAGGTCGTCGGAGGCGGCGCGCTCGAGCGTCCGCAGGTAGCTGTCGATCGCCTCGGTCGACCGGCGCGTCGGTCGTCACCTCGCCGCGTTCGAGCAGGATGCCGCGGTGTGCAGAGCGCCTGGATGATCGCCAGGTTGTGGGAGACGAAGATCGACCGTCCGGCCCTCCTTGGCGACCTCGTCCATCTTCCCCAGCGACTTGCGCTGGAAGGCGGCGTCGCCGACCGCGAGCACCTCGTCGACGAGCAGGATCTCCGGTTCGAGGTGGGCGGCGACGGCGAAGGCGAGGCGCACCGACATCCCGCTCGAGTAGCGCTTCACCGGCGTGTCGAGGAAGCGCTCGATCTCGGCGAATTCGACGATCTCGTCGAAGCGGGTGCGGATCTCCGCTCGCCGCATGCCGAGGATCGCGCCGTTGAGGAAGATGTTCTCGCGCCCGGTCAGCTCGGGGTGGAAGCCGGTCCCGACCTCGAGCAGCGAGCCGACCCGGCCGGTGACGTCGGCCTAGCCGGTCGAGTCGGCTCGGTGATCCGCGAGAGGATCTTCAGCAGCGTGCTCTTGCCGGCGCCGTTGTGGCCGATCAGGCCGACCACCTCGCCGTGCGGATCGTCAGCGAGAGGTCCCGCAGCGCCCAGAGCGTGTCGCCTTTCCTCTTCTTCGCCGCCGCCCGCCGGCGCGCCGGAACGGCCGCTGCGCCGCTTCGACGATCGCTCTCGCGCAGGGTGCCGTAGCCGGCGCCTTTGACGCCCAGCGTGTAGCTCTTGCCGAGCTCGTGGGTCTGGATCGCGATCTCGCCCATGCAGACGAAGTCGGCGAAGGCGCGCTCGACGCGGTCGAAGTAGGCGAGGCCGGCGATCAGGAAGACGACCGCGGCGAGCGGCGGAGATCGCCGATCAGGTCCCAGGGGGCATTTCCGGTGTCCGAGCATCGCCCAGCGGAAGCCTTCGACCACGCCGACCATCGGGTTGATCGCGGAGAGCGTCCGCCAGGGCTCGCTGATCTGGCTGCTCGGGTAGACGACGGGGGAGACGAAGAGCCACATCTGGATCGCGAAGGGGACGACGTAGCGGACGTCGCGGTAGCGGACGTTGATCGCCGAGAGCGCCGCCGTGGTTCGCCGAGCGCGGCAGCGGCGGCGATCGCGATCAGCAGCGGCAGCGCCAGGATCGCGATCGAGGGCACGAAGCCCCAGGCGAGGACGATGACCAGGAGGATGACCAGCGAGATCGCGAGGTCGACGAAGCCGGCGGCGATCACGCCCGCCGGCATGAAGATGCGCGGGAAATAGATTTTCGAGACCAGCGCCGAGTTGGCGACGAGGCTGTCGGAGCCGAGCAGCAGCGCGTTGGCGAAGAAGGTCCAGGGGACCAGCGCCGCGAGGCTGAAGAGCGGGTAGGGGAGGCCGTCGGACGAGATCCCGGCGACGTTGCCGAAGAAGAGCGAGAAGACGACCATGAAGCCGATCGGCTGCAGGACCGCCCAGGCGCCGCCGAGCGCGGTCTGCCGGTAGCGCACGGTGATGTCGCGGAGGGCGATCTGCACCGCCAGGTCGCGGTAGCGCCAGAGCTCGCGCGGCGCCAGCACGCGGCTGAAGCCGCGCGTGGGTTGCAGGCGGATGGTTTCCGGGGCAGGGGTAACCGTCTCCAAGTCGCGCAGCATAGGAAGAGCATCGGTTCCGCCGCCCCTCCCTGGCAGAATCGCTCCGGATCATGCATCCAGCTCGCCTCGCCCACGGGTGGCAGCGGCTGAGGCGCCTCGGCGAGCAGTCGCTGTTCCGCAACAGCGCCTACATCATGGGCACGACCGCAGCGACCTCGCTGCTCGGCTTCGGCTTCTGGCTGGTCGCCGCGCGGACCCTCTCGGCGACCGAAGTCGGCCGCTCGGCGGCGCTGATCTCGGCGATGCTCTTCGTCTCCGTCTTCACCAACCTCGGCCTCGGCCAGGTGCTGGTCTCGCGCCTCGCCTCGCGGGCGCAGGGGCGCGACTGGTCGATCACGGTCAGCACCGGGCTCGCCCTCACCGCCGTCGCCAGCCTGGTCGGAGGGGCGATCGCCGCCGTGCTCCTGCCGACGCTGATTCCGGCCCTCAAGGGCGGGCTCAGCCACGCCACCTTCCTGCTGCTGCCGCTGGGGGTCACCGGCGCCGCCTGCTCGCTGGTCATCGACTACGCCTGCATTGCCGAGCGCCGGGCCAGGCTGTCCTTCTTCCGCAACACCGCGGCGGCGCTGCTGCGGATCGCCCTGATCCCGCTGGCGACGGTGGTCCCGGTCGAGGGGACGACCTGGATCCTCGGGATCTGGGCCGCTTCCTTCCTGCTGATCGACCTCGTCGCGATCTTCCGCGAGCTGCCGAGGCTCGGCCACGACTTCCGCCCGACCCTCGCCGGCTGGCGTCGCGAGTTAGGGGAGATCAAGGGCCTGATCGTCGGGCACCAGTCGATCAACCTCGGCGCCCAGGCCTCGAGCTACCTGCTGCCGGTGCTGGTCTCCGCCCGCCTCGGCCCCGAACAGAACGCCTTCTTCTACACCACCTTCATGGTCTCCAGCGCCCTTTTCTTCATCGCCCCGGCGATCGGCAACGCCCTCTTCGCCGAGGGCGCCCACGAGCCCGAGAACCTCGGCCGCGACCTCCGCCACGCCGCCCGTCAGGTGCTGCTGCTGGCGGGCCCGCCAGCCCTCGTCCTGATCGCCTTCGGGCCGCTGATCCTCGGCTTCTTCGGGCAGGACTACGCCGACGAAGGCAGCACCCTGCTGCTGATCCTGGTCGGCGCCGCCGCCTTCGACTCGGTCCTGCAGCTCTCGCTCGCCGTCCTCCGGGTCCGGCACAAGCTGCGCGAGGCGGCGATCGCCACCTGGGCGACTCTCGTCGCCGCGATCGCCGCGACCTGGTTCCTGCTGCCGCCGATGGGACTCGAGGGAGCGGGGGTCGGCTGGGCGCTCGGCAAGATCGTCGGCGTCGCCTTCGCGCTTGCCTTCATGCTTCGCGCTCGAAGAGGGCCAGATAGGGCTCATAGCGGAACACGCGAGAGCGTTTCTGTCCGGTGATCTCTTTCAACCAAGGTGCTCTGGGATCGAAAAAGAAGCCTCCTATGAACGCCGGCTTTAAGACCCGGGCAAAGCGCCGACGCCTATTAAAGCCCAACGGGGGTTTTCTTTAATAACCCTAAAAACGCGATGGCGCGGTCAGAAGTCGCGCAGCGTATACCTGAGCTTGCCCGAGGCGCTCGGCTCGATCGTCTCCACCTGCTCGAAGGAGACGCTGCAGGCCTCGCCGAGGACAGCTTTGGTCTTGGCGACGATCTCGTCGCGGTCGCGCACCGGTACCGCGGCTTCGGTCGCGACCCGGAAGAGGACGTCGTCGGGGGCACGTTGCACCACCTGGAACTGGCGCAGCCAGGGTCGGAAGTACATCAGGTGGGTGAAGTACTCGCCGTCGACCATCTGCCCGTCGGGGCCGAGGAACATGTCGACGCTGCGGCCGGTCACCTCGGCCAGCATCTGGGTGCGGCGGCCGCAAGGGCACTCGAACTCGCGATCGGGCAGTCGCGCCCGATCGCCGATCAGGTAGCGGACGAGCGGCATCGCCCGGTTGGTGAAGCCGGTGACGGCGACCTCGCCCTCCTCGCCCGGCCCCGCCGGCTGGCCGTCGGGGCCGAGGACCTCGACGTGGCAAGTCCAGGGGAGGACGTGGAGGCCGGTCTGGTGCCTGCACTCGCCGGCCATGTCGCCGGTCTCCCGGGAGCCGTAGCGGTTGAGCACGGTGCAGCCGAAGGTCTCCTCCAGCTGCTCGCGCATGAAGCCGTAGAGGGTGCCGGCGGTGGCGATCATCCCCCGCTGCGGCGGCACCTCGATCCCGCGCCGGGAGGCGAAGCGCGCGACCTCGTAGGCGGCCTGGGCGTAGGCGAGGACGAGGTGGGGGGGACCGTTGCGGAGCCGCTCGAGGATCGCTTCGATCGCCTCGTCGGTGAGCAGGAAGGCGTTCAGCAGGGTGCGCCGCAGGAGCTTGTTGCCGACCCGGTTGCGGAGCGCCTCGCCGCCGGCTTCGAGGTCTTTCGCCGAGCCCCAGATGTAGAGCTCGGGATCGCCGAGGGTGCCGCCGGCCCAGGTCGAATAGACGACCCGCGCCGCCACCGTCAGCGCCAGGTGCTCGGGGTCCTGGAGCAGCGGCACGGGCTCGCCGGTTGAGCCGCCGGAGGTGTTCTCGACCCACTTGCTGCGGTCGCCGTCGGTGCTCAGCATCCGCTCCCAGCCGGCGCGGACGGCGTCGCGGTGGAGCAGCGGGAAGCGGGTGAGGGCGGCAAAGGGGTCGTTTGAGATCTCCGCCGCGGTGGCTGCGCCGCGGTAGTGGGGGACGGTCGAGACCGCGTGTTCCAGCGTCGCCGCCAGCTGTGCACCGGGCTCGGGGTAGGAGCGCCCGCGGTCCTGGCGCAGGAACTCCCGGTAGTGGCGAGGGAGGCTGCTGCCGCTGGCGGCGTGGAGCAGCAGGTAGACGTCGGCGCGCAGGCGGCCCTGCCGCGAAGCGGGCTCAGCAGCCGGCATCGGGGCAGGGCTTCTGCAGGCGCCAGAGCGACTGGTCGCGCCCGCTGTCGCTCCAGAGAAGCTGCGCCGGGGCGCTGCGGTGTTCCTCGCTCCAGGCGCCGTCGCTGATTAGGAGGCGCGAAGCTGGCGCTTCCTCGTTCCCTTCGAACAGCACCACCTGGCTTTCGGGCAGGAACCACTGCACGGCGTAGAGCCCGATCGTGTCGTAGTGGTCGAGGTCGTAGGCCACGGGGGGTGAACCGGCATTCTCCACCACCGCCTCCGGACTTTCCCAGCCGACCGGGTAGACCGCCCGCTCGGAGCTGCGCACGGGGTTCCAGGCCCCGTAGGCGAGGACCGGCAGGAAGAGCGCAATCGCGGCGAGCCCCAGCACCCGATCGTCCGCGCCGAGGCGCGCGTCAACAACCACGCCCCGGCTAGCGCTACCACCGCCGCCCCGATCAGGATCGCCGGCCCCAGCTGCACGGTGACGAAGGGCAGCGCCGAGATGTTCCAGCGATTCGGCGCGTCTGGGTCCGAAGCGGTCGCCCGGATCAGGACGACGAGCGCGGTCAGCCCCCCGAACGTCGCCAGCGGCCACACGAGCCGTCGCCAATCCGGGGTGTGGTTGAGGTTAGGCCTCTCCTGGAGGCCGAAGCTCAACCACACCTGGGGGAGGGCGGCGAGGCCGAAGGCGATCAACGCCGGCGCCACCACCTCGGCATAGCGGCCGTAGATCAGCATGTCGGGGCGCGTGCGTTCCGGGAAGGCGGCCGCCGAGACGAGGAGCAGGAGGACGGTTAGAGCGACGAGGACGCCGGTCAGCGGCGCGCGGCGGCGGGCGAGGTCGGCGACGGCGACCGCCGCCAGCCCGAAGGTCGCCACCAGCAGGTACCAGGTCTGGCCGGCCAGGTTGGCCAGCACCGTCCGCAGGCCGCCGAAGGCGAAGATCTCGTCCATCCGTTCGCTCAGTTCGTCAGGGGTCGAGCCGCCGTAGTTGTGGTCGATCAGGTAGCCGTCGAGGACGTGCACCCCGTAGATGCAGAGGGCGACGACCCCGACGCCGAGCGCGAGGGCGGCCGGCCGCAGCCGGCCGCGCAGCGTCAGCCAGCCCATCGCGGCGAGGGCGAGGACGACGGTGACGAACATCCGGTTGTGGATCGCCCAGAGGGACCCGGTGGCGGCTCCGAGCGCCGCGGCCCAGGCGAGGTCACCGCCCCTGCGCCGTTCCTGCAGCAGCCCGGCAAAGGCGATCAGCCAGAGCACGACGAGCGGGAAGAGCGCGTTCTCCGACATCGCCGCCTGCGAGAGCACGGTCAGCGCCGGGTAGAGCGCCCCGGCGAAGGCCGCCCAGATCGCCAAACCGGGGCGGACCCCGGCGAATCTCCTCAGCAGCAGGTAGAGGAGGGGAAAGACTGAGGCCGCCAGTGCCGCGTTGAGGACCAGGATCAGGTGGTAGGTGAAGCCGGGACTCCCCCCGAGCTCGAGCAGCGGCGTGATCAGCAGCGAGTAGCCGCCGCGGTAGAACGGCGCCAGCTCCATCTGACCGGGGATGCCGCCGTCGAGGACCCTGGCGTTGGTCAGGTAGCCGATCTCGTCAGCGACAAGCACCGGGCCGGTGCGGATCAGCGAGAGCGCGAAGCGAAGCAGGAACAGCGCAAGGGTGCCGGCGAGGAGGAGCCGGCTGCGCCGGGCGGACTGGTCCATCTGTCTTTGCCAACGCGGCAGGGAGTTCTATGTCAGCGCAAACGTGTACGGCTATTTCTCTGGGCGCCGCCTGGCAACCGCCGCCTCGTAGGCGCGCTCGAACTGCGGCACGATCGAATCCGGGCTGAACTGAGCCGCTCGCTCCCGCGCGGCGGCGCCGAGCCGCTGCCGTAGGTCTGCATCGGAGATCAAGCGCTGCATCGCCAGGGTCAGCGCCTCCCGGTCTTCCGGAGCCACCATCAGCCCGGTCTCGCCGTCGAAGACGATGTCCCGCAGGCCGCCGATGTCGGAGGCGACGATCGCCTTGCCGGCCGCGGCCGCCTCCAGCGCCACCAGCCCGAACGGCTCCGGCCACAGCGAGGGCGCGACCGAGAACAGCGAGCGCCGCAGCGCCTCGATCGCCAGCTGGTGCGGCCAGGCCCCCATCGGGAAGACGTTCGGCCGCTCCTGCAGCTCGTCGATGTAGCAACGGCCGACCAGGACCAGCGGCGGCGCGTCCTCGAGCCGGCTGTAGGCGTCGGCGAGGTGCCAGGCTCCCTTGTCCACGGTCGCGTCGCCGAAAAAGAGGAGGAACGGCTCGTCGGGCAGCTGCTCCAGGCGCGGGTCGGCGAGGTCGGGCTGCGGCAGCTCGCCGATGAAGTTCGGGATCGACCTGGGAGCGCTCGTCCCCGTCGATCCGGCAGAGCTGCTCGACCGTCGAGCTGACCGGGAGGAAGGCGTCGACGTGGCGCCGCAGCCGCGACTCGTTCGAGCGGGTGCCGAAGGCCGCGACCAGACCTTTCGTCAGCCCGTAGTGCTCGCCGGCGCAGATCTGGCACTTGACCGGAGCCGGCCCCGAGCAGACCTCGTCGTGGCGGCGCAGGCGCTTGGTCGCGCAGATCAAGCCGTAGTCGTGCAGCGAGAGGGCGAGGGCGCTGTGGGAGCTGCGGGCGAGCGGCAGATAGGAATGGACGATCCAGTTATGGGCGTGGACCAGCTGCGGCCGCTCCCGCCGCAGCACCCGCTGCAGGTCGATCACGGTCTCCGGGTCCGGCGCCGGCGGCGCGTGGCGACGCTCGGTGTCCTGAGGGTGCGGGTGATCCGGTAGCTGGTGCTGCGCAGCGTGTGGACCCGCGCCCCGGCGACCTCGGTCGGTGTCATGTCACCCGGCTGCTGCAGGGTGGCGATCGAGACGTCGTGCCCGCGGGCGACCAGCTCCCGGCTCAGGTCCTCGACCACGCGCTCTTCGCCGCCGACGATCGGGGCGAAGGACTGAGCCAGCATCATCACTCGCACGCCCACAGCCTGTCATGAGCGGTGGCGATGGGCATGCCAGAATCCGGCCGGTGCAAAGCGAGCCCCGCGCTGAGCGCGACGCCACCCCGCCGACGATCTCGGTGGTGATCTGCGCCTTCACCTCCGAGCGGCTGGAGGTGATGGGCGAAGCGGTCTCCTCGCTGCGAGCCCAGACGCCGCCGCCGCACGAGGTCGTGCTGGTGATCGACCACGCGCCCGAGCTGCTGGAGGAGGTGCGGAGGCTCTGGCCCGACCTGAAGATCGTCGCCAACCGCGAGCAGCAGGGCCTCTCCGGGGCCCGCAACACCGGCGTCGCCGAGGCGACGGGGGAGATCGTCGCCTTCCTCGACGACGACGCGATCGCCGCGCCCGACTGGCTCGAGCACCTGGCCCGCGCCTACGCCGACCCGAAGGTGCTCGGCGCCGGCGGCACCGTCCGCCCGCGCTGGGTCGAGGGCGAGCCGGCCTGGTTCCCGGCCGAGTTCGACTGGGTCGTCGGCTGCACCCACTCGGGGATGCCGCAGGAGCTGGAGCCGGTCCGCAACCTGGTTGGCGCCAACATGTCCTTCCGCCGCGCGCCGCTGCTCGAGGTCGGGGGCTTCAGCCACGATCTCGGCCGCGTCGGCAAGCTCCCGGTCGGCTGCGAGGAGACCGACCTCTGCATTCGCGTCCGCCAGCGCTGGCCCGAGGCCGAGATCCTCTACGACCCCGCCGCCGAGGTCGACCACGTGGTCCCGGCGACGCCGGGGACGGTCGCGCTACTTCCCTCGACCGCTGCCGCGCCGAGGGGCGCTCGAAGGCGGTGTTGACCGGGATGGTCGGACCGACGACGGCCTCGCTCGGAGCGCTCCTACGTCCGCCGCACGCTCCCGCTCGGCGTCCTCCGTGGCTTCCGCGACGCCCTCCGCGGCGAAGCCGGCGGCCTCGGCCGCGCGGCGATGATCCTCCTCGGCCTCGGGGCGACGAGCGTCGATTACCTGCGGGTCCGTTCCGCGGGTCGCCGAGCCCGACCGCACCGAGGACGCCCACCCGAGCTCCAACGGCGCCGGCCCGCGGATCCTCATGGTCACCCCGCGCAGCCCGCTCGCCCAGGGTGGGGTGGAGCGGCACGTGATGGAGGTGAGCCGGCGGATCGCCGCCTCGGGGGTGCGCGTCGAGGTCCTCTGTACCGATCCCGAGATCGGCAGGGCGAAGGAGGAGACCCGCGACGGCGTCCGCATCCGCACCGTCCGCGCCTGGCCCGCGGCCGCGACTGGTACTTCGCGCCGGGGATCTGGCGGGAGATGAAGAGGGGGAATTGGGACCTCGTTCACGTCCAGAGCTACCACACGCTGGTGGCGCCACTGGCGATGCTGCGGGCGCTCACCCTCCGCATCCCCTACGTCGTCACCTTCCACGGCGGCGGCCACTCCTCCGAGCTCCGCAACCGCGCCCGGCGGGCGCAGATGCTGCTGCTGCGGCCGTTGCTGCGGCGGGCGGCGCGCCTGGTCGCGATCGCCCGCTTCGAGGTCGAGCAGTACGGCGCCGCGATCGGCGTCCCGCCCGAGCGCTTCGCCTTCATCCCCAACGGCACCGACCTCAGCTTCTCCGACGCCGAGCTCGCCGGGACCGAGCCGGAGACGCCGACCTTGGCCTCGATCGGCCGCCTCGAGCGCTACAAGGGCCACCACCGCGTCCTCGCCGCATTCCCCCATGTGCTCGAGCGCGAGCCGCGGGCGCGGCTGCTGATCGTCGGCAAGGGCCCCTACGAAGAGGAGCTGCGGCGCCAGGCGGAGGAGCTCGGCGTCGGCGAGCGGGTCGAGATCACCAGCGTCCCCGCCGACGACCCCGGCGGGATGGCAAAGCTGCTCGGCGGCGTTTCCCTGGTCGTGCTGATGAGCGAGTTCGAGAGCCACCCGCTGGTCGCCCTGGAGGCCGCCGCGGCCCGTCGCCGCCTGCTCGTCGCCGAAGCCGGTGGGCTGCTGGAGATCGCCGAGGACGGGTTCGGCCGCGGCATCCCCCTCGACTCCTCGCCGCAGGAGATCGCCCTGGCGGCGATCGAGGAGCTCGGCAAGCCGCTGCCGCTGCGCTCCCCGAGCCTCACCTCCTGGGACGAGTGCGCCGCGGCGCTCCTCGATCTCTACCGCTCGCTACTTAAAATTAAGCGTCCCGCCCGGGCCTAAACGTCCACCAGGTCGGGGGTTGCTGGAGCGCGCCGAGGGCGGGCCGATGAGAGGCGGGCATGTCCCGCTTCCGCCACCTCGCCACCCTCTCCGTCCTCGCCTTCGCCCTCTCCCTCGCGGCGCTGCCGGCGTCGAGCGCCTTCGCCGCCGAAGGGATCGGCCCGGCGAAGAAGCTGGGGGGGACGACCGCAACGACCACCGTCACCACCTCCGCCTCGCGCACCAAGACCCCCGGCACCGACACCGGCAGCAGCAAGGAAGCGCTCTCGATCGCCACCGCCTCGCCCGTCGACGGCGCGATCGTCTCCGGGAAGAGCGCCTGGCAGATCTCTGTCCTTGCCGGCGCCAGCAAGGTTGAATTCGCCATTGACGGCGTGGTCAAGTGGACCGACACCAGCGCCCCGTTCACCTACGGCGCCGACGCCGGCAGCCTCGACACGACCAAGCTCGGCAACGGCTCGCACGCCCTCAGCGCCACCGCCTCCAGCGCCAAGGGGGTCAAGGCGACGACGAAAGTGACCGTGACCGTCGCCAACACGGCTCCGGACCCCGAACCGGCGCCGGCTCCGGCCCCGCAGCCGAGTGGCGGTCCGCTCTACTGGGGCGCGACGATCGGCTCCCACCTGACCGGCAACCAGGCGCCCTGGGACATGACCGCCGTCTCCAAGTTCGAGGAAGGAGTGCACAAGAAGGCCTCGATGATCCAGTTCTTCCAGCCCTTTGCAAACTGCAACCCCGGCTGCTCCTTCTACAAGTTCCCGACCTCGCCGATGGAAAGCATCCGGCTGCACGGCTCGATCCCGGTCCTCAGCTGGAGCTCGCAGTCGATCCCCTCGACCAAGAACGAGCCCGACTTCCAGCTCTCCGACGTGATCTCCGGCCGCTACGACTCCTACATCCGCGAATTCGCGACTCAGGCGAAGGCCTGGAACCATCCCTTCTTCCTCCGCTTCAACTGGGAGATGAACGGCAACTGGTTCCCCTGGCACGAGGGCGTCAACGGCAACCAGCCCGGCGAATCGGCGACGGCCTGGCGTCACGTCCACGACATCTTCAGCGCCGTCGGCGTCACCAACGCCACTTGGACCTGGTGCCCGAACGTCGAGTACAGCGGCAGCACCTCGCTGGCCTCGCTCTACCCTGGCGACTCCTACGTCGACTGGACCTGCCTCGACGGCTACAACTGGGGAACCAACCCGAGCAAGCCAGACAAGTGGAAGAGCTTCGACGCCGTCTACAAGGCGACCTACCAGAAGATCGTCGAAACGATCGCGCCCGGCAAGCCGATGATGATCGGTGAGGTCGCCTCCAGCGAGTACGGCGGCTCCAAGGCGGCCTGGATCAAGGACATGCTGGCCAAGCTCCCGACCAGCTACCCGCAGATCCGCGCCCTCCTCTGGTTCGACAAATTCGACAGCAACATGGACTGGCCGGTCGAGACCTCGAGCAGCGCCATCACCGCCTTCGGCGAAGGAATCCAAAGCTCCTCCTACCTCGGCAACAGCTTCGCCGGCCTCAGCCCGACCAAGCTCCTCCCGCAGGCCTGATCCGCGAATTTCAACCCCACCTGGACATATGTCCAGTTGACTGGCGGACGCTCGACCGAGGCAGGAATCGGCCGATGGCTCCTGTATGGCCAAAGGCTTCTCGACCCGCTCCGCCGCCCACGTCGCCTGGCTGGCGACGACGATCCTGCTGCTCAGCGCCGCGGTCGCCCTCCCCGCCTCCGGCAGCGGCAAGTTCGAGGGCGGCAAGCGGGGGGCCAAGCACGCCCGCCTCGGCTCCGCCAGAGCGCTGGTCGCCCCCAATCGCTGCGTCGCCCGCCGCGCCGGCCGCATCAACACCCCGCGCGTCCGCCGCCGCTGCAACCGCAAGCCCGCGGTCGCCAGCGGCGCCGCCCAGCCGCTCTACTGGGGCGCGACGATCGGCTCCCACCTGACCGGCGACCAAGCGCCCTGGGACATGAACGCGGTCGCCCAGTTTGAGGGCGGGGCGGGGAAGTCGGCCTCGATGATCCAGTTCTTCCAGCCCTTCGCCCAGTGCGGCGGCTCGGGATGTTCCTTCTACTCCTTCCCGACCGATCCGATGGATGACATCCGCGGCCACGGCTCGATCCCGGTGCTGAGCTGGAGCTCGCAGGCGATCCCCTCGACGCTGAGCCAGCCCGACTTCCAGCTCGCCGACGTGATCTCCGGCCGCTACGACGACTACATCGCCGAATTCGCCGCCGAAGCCCGCGACTGGGGCCACCCCTTCCTCCTCCGCTTCAACTGGGAGATGAACGGCGACTGGTTCCCCTGGGCCGAGGGCGTCAACGGCAACGCCGAGGGCGAGTACGTCGCCGCCTGGCGCCACGTCCACGACATCTTCGCCGCCGCCGGCGCGAGCAACGTCTCCTGGGTCTGGTGCCCGTTCGTCGATCCCGGCCGATCTCTCCACGACCTCGGCTCGCTCTATCCCGGCGACGCCTACGTCGACTGGACCGGCCTCGACGGCTACAACTGGGGCACCAACCCGGCCTCGCCGCGCGGCTGGCGGAGCTTCGACCAGCTATTCCGCCGCACCTACGGCGAAATCGCCGGCATCGCGCCGGCGAAGCCGATGATGCTCGGCGAGGTCGGCTCCAGTGAGCAGGGCGGCTCCAAGGCCGACTGGATCCGCGACGCGCTCGCCCGCGTGCCGGCCGAATACCCGCAGATCCGCGCCCTGCTCTGGTTCGACAAATTCGACGACGACATGGACTGGCCGATCGAGACCTCGAGCGCGGCCACCGCGGCCTTCGCGGAAGGGATCCAGCAGACCGCCTTCGTCGGCGCCGGCTACGGCGGGCTCTCCGGCGGCGCGATTGCGCCGCCCAGCTAGATCATCTAACCCGGCGATGCCAACGGGACGGTTCCCTACACTTGCCGCTCTGTCTGCTCGGCTTCAGCTGCAGCGCCCAGGGGGGGCGCATCTAGTCGCGGCGCTATTCCTGGCGCTCCTCGCCTGCTGTCTCCTCGGCGCGCCGGCGACAGCGGGGGCGGCGCAGCCGCACCGCAAGCCGCCGAAGCAGAAGCCGACGTACTGGGGCGCCTGGATCGGCGATCAGATCACCGGCATCGACGCGCCCTGGGACATGACCCCCGTCGCCTACTTCGAGCAGCTGGTCGGCAAGGGCATGTCGCTGATCGAGTTCTCCTCCTCCTGGGAAGACTGCAGCCGCCTGCCCTGCCGCCCATACAAGTTCCCGCTGGAAGCGATGGACAACATCCGCGGCCACGGTGCCGTCCCGATCTTCAGTTGGGGGGCCGAATCCAGCCCTCGCAGCAGCGCCGAGCTGCCCGACTTCCAGCTCGCCGACGTGATCTCCGGCCGTTATGACCCCTACATCGCACAGTTCGCGACCGAAGCCCGCGACTGGGGCCACCCCTTCTTCCTGCGGCCGAACTGGGAGATGAACGGGGATTGGTTCCCCTGGTCGGAGTGGGCGAACGGCAACTCAAAGGGCGAGTACATCACCGCCTGGCGCCATATCCACGACATCTTCGCCGCGGTTGGCGCCGCCAACGTCACCTGGGTTTGGTGCCCCTACGCGGACACCGAAAAGCGGCTGAAGAAGAACCCGCTGAAGCCCGTGTACCCGGGCAACGCCTACGTCGACTGGACCTGCCTCGACGCTTACAACTGGGGCCGCAACCCGGTCAACTCGAAGCCCTGGCGCAGCTTCTCCGAACTGTTCGACCCCGCCTACCAGGAAATCGTCACCAAAGTCGCCAAACGCAAGCCGATGATGCTGGGCGAGTTCGCGACCAGCTCCTTCGGGGGCCACAAGGCGGTCTGGATCAGCAAGATGTTCGCGCAGCTACCGAGCAGGTACCCGCGGGTGCGCGCCCTCGTTTACTTCGACACCGTCGATCGCATGGTCGACTGGCCGCTCGAGAGTTCACCCCCGGCTGCTCGCGCCTTTGCCAAGGGAATACGCAAGCCTGCCTTCGCGAACAACCGCTTCGGAGCCCTGGCCGGGGGCCCGATCTTGCCTTTGCGCTGATCTTCCTCGCCCATTCCTCCGTATACAGGATGATGAGGGCCGAAGCATCAGGCGCCGAGCGGGGTTTCAGGCGCAACCGAGCCGAATGACGAGCAGCCAGCCACACGACGATTTCGCCTTCCGCGCGGGAGCCTTCTGGCTCCTCGGCCTGCTGTTGATCCTCGCCTTCGCGCCCGCCGCCGGGGCGAAGAAGCGCCCGCCCGCCTCGCTCTACTGGGGGGCCCAGATCGGCGACCAGATGACCGGCGAAGCGGCGCCCTGGGACATGCAGCCGATCTACCGCTTCGAGCGCATCGCCGACAAGGGGCTGTCGCTGATCGAGTTCAGCTCGCCGTTCGCCGAGTGCGACGAGGGCGGCTGCACGATGACGAAATTCCCGATGACTCCGCTGGAAAACGTCCGCGCCTACGGCGCGATCCCGGTCTTCAGCTGGAACTCGACCGCCAGCCCGCCCAGCGTCGACCAGCCGGACTTCAACCTCGGCACCCTGATCTCCGGCCGCTACGACGCCTACATCCACGAATTCGCGACCAAAGCGAAGGACTGGGGCCACCCCTTCTTCCTCCGCTTCGACTGGGAGATGAACGGCTTCTGGTTCCCCTGGTCGGAGGGGGTCAACGGCAATACGCCCGGCCAGTTCAAGGCCGCCTGGCGCCACGTCCACGACATCTTCGAGGAGGTCGGCGCCACCAACGTCACCTGGGTCTGGTGCCCCAACGTCGACCTCTACAACAGCCTCATCCCTCTCGGGGCCGTCTACCCGGGCGACCGCTACGTGGACTGGACCGCCCTCGACGGCTTCAACTGGGGTAAGCGGCGCGGTTCCCCAGGCTGGCAGACCTTCAACCAGGTCTTCCACCGCAGCTATCGGCGGATCGTCAGGAAGGTCGCCCCGACGAAGCCGATGATGCTGGCCGAGGTTGCCTCCAGCGACAAGGGCGGCAGCAAGCCCAACTGGATCAAGAACATGTTCATCAAGGTCCGCCACAAGTACCGCAAGATCCGCGCCGTCATCTGGTACGACGTCGACGACCGGGGAACCAATTGGCCGATCGAGCGCAGCAAAAAGGACAAAAACGCCTTCCGCAAGGCGGTCTCCCCAGGCGCCTACCGCCCGAACGAGTTCGGCGGCATTGCAGGCGGCCCGATCCCGCCGCCGGCGCGCGCGGCGGGCTGACAAGAGCTGGGCGGAATGCACTCTCCGAACTTTGGGTCCCTATAGACCCCCAAAGTTCGGAGGGTTGAGGCAGCAGGGTGCCCCCTCCCAACCAACACCTCCACCAGGACGACTAAGCGGCAGCCTTCGCCCGCTCTGCAGCAACCTCAGCCTTGCCGAGGTTGTGGCGGGGGTGGCGGAGGCTGCGGCGGCGTCGGGTCTCCTTGAAGATCGTGCCGAGGACTCGGAAGCCGTCGCGGAAGGTCTTCAGGTTGCTCATCCCCGAGATCCGCTCCTTCTCGTAGCTCGGGACCTCGACGATCTTCATCCCGGCCGAAGCCATGCGGAGGTTGATCAGGGTCTCGACCTCGAAGCCGGGGACGTCGAGGGAGATGAAGGGGAGGCAGCGGGCCCAGAAGGCGTTGTAGCCGTAGCAGAGGTCGGTGAACCCGGTCCCGTGCAGCTTGTTGGCGGTGCCGCTGAGGACGAGGTTGCCGAGGCTGCGCAGCCTGGTGATGTCGGCACTGCCGCCGCCCTCCATGTAGCGGGAGCCCTTGGCGAAGTCGGCACCGGCCTCGAGCGCTTCGACGAAGGCGGGGATCTCGGCGGGGTCGGCGGAGCCGTCGGCGTCGAGCATCACGACCAGGTTGCCGGTGACGGCGGCAAAGCCGGTGCGGAAGGCGTCGCCCTTGCCGCGGCCGCTCTGGCTGGTGACGCGGATGCCTGGATAGGCCTGGCGGGCGGCCTCGATCGTGTTGTCCTTCGAGTTGCCGTCGACGAGGATCACCTCGTGCAGGCCCTCGGGCAGTTCAGCGAGGACGGAGCCGATGTTCTTCTCCTCGTTCATCGCCGGCACGACGACGCTGACCTTGGTCGTGCGGGTGGCGCGGCGGTCGGGCCCCTTGTAGGGGATGGCGCCGCGGCCGGCGAGCGCCTCGACCTCGATCAGCGGCACGCCGCCGACCCGGCTGGGGGTCGCCGACTGCGCCTCGAGCAGGTCGAGGGGGCGGGGCAGCAGGCTGACGGGGACGCCGATCGACTTGAAGGCGCGGACCAGTTCCAGCAGGCCTTCGTCGTCGGCGTGCTGGCTGGAGATGACGACGCGGTCGGCGTGGTAGCGCTCGACGACCTCGAGGGCGGCGACGCGACCGGCGGTGCCGGGATCCTGCTCGGACGGCGGCACGGTGCCGACGACGTTCGCGTATTTCTTCAGCGGCGCGTAGGCGCGCAGTCGTTCGGCGACTTCCTCGTCGCCGACCAGGACCCAGCGCTCCTGCGGGTGCATGCGCTCGATGTAGGGGGTGAGGAGGGAGCGGCAGGCGCTGTCGAGGGCGATGAAGCCGATCCACAGGCCCAGCTGCTCGACGCTCCCGAGCGGGGTCAGCAGGGAAGCGGTCCAGACGTAGGCGCCGGCGACCAGGAAGCGGATGACCCGCCAGCCGCCACCGCTCTCTTCGGCCCTTGCCGACTGGTTGCCGTAGACGCCGAGCAGGGCGTAGGCGACGAGCAGGACGACCGAGGCGATGGGGAAGGCGGGAAGGAAGTCGACGCCCGCGAACGCGGTTACGGCGGCGAGGGCGACCGTGGAGGAGACGAAGTCGACCAGCGGCAGGACCCAGGTTCCGGGACCCCGCCTGGCCATCGGCATCGCACCGAGGGTGGGGCGATCCTGAACCAGAGCTTCGCGCGGGTTCGCCTGCGGCTTGAAAGGGGGATCGAACGGGACGTCGGTGGAAGAGTTCATAGGGGAGGGGAGAGGAGGCTGGGTCTATCTGTAAGTCCGAAACGGAAGAGGGGTTGCGGTTATCAGCGCAAAATCCGTATCGGCAGCAGCTTCAGATCACATGAGCGACTGCAACGGGGGGTACTTCCTCCGCAGATTACGGGATCACTCTTTGGAAAAATAGGCTTTCCCCAATAGTGGGGAAAGCCCTTGCTACTGCCTATTAGCGATACGCCTCGGCGAGCTCTGGATCCTTCTCGGCCAGCATCTCCGCGAGCTCGACCATCACCTTGCACTGCTTCCAGGTGGCGTCGTCCTGCATCTTCCCGTCGATCATGTGGACGCCGCGGCCGTCGGGGATCGCCTCGATCACTTTTTTGGCGAATTTGACCTCGTCAGGCGGCGGGCTGAAGACCTTCTTCGCGATTCCGATTTGGACCGGGTGCAGCGACCAGGCGCCGACGCAGCCCATCAGGAAGGCCGCCCGGAACTGGGTCTCGCAGCCGGCGGTGTCCTTGATGTCGCCGAAGGGGCCGTAGAAGGGCAGGATCCCGGCGGAGGTGCAGGCGTCGACCATGCGGGCGATCGAGTAGTGCCAGAGGTCCTGCTGGGCGCTGACGCGGTCGGCCTCGGGGTTCTCGGGGTCGGCCGGGTCCTCCATTACGCGGTAGCCCGGGTGCCCGCCGCCGACGCGGGTCGTCTTCATCCGCCGTGCCGCGGCCAGGTCGGCGGGGCCGAAGCTCATCCCCTGCATCCGCGGGCTGGCATTGGCGATCTCCTCCAGGTTGACCACGCCCTGCGGGGTCTCGAGGATCGCGTGGACGAGGATCGGGCGGTCGAGGCCGGCCTTCGCCTCCAGCTGGGCAAGCAGGCGGTCGACGTAGTGGATGTCCCAGGCGCCCTCGACCTTCGGGACCATGATCGTCTCCAGCTGGTCGCCGATCTCGGTCACCAGCTCGGTCAGGTCGTCGAGCACCCAGGGGCTCTCCAGCGCGTTGACGCGGGTCCAGAGCGAGGTCTGGCCGAAGTCGTTCTCCTTCGCGGCTTGGATCAGGCCGGCGCGGGCCGCCTCCTTGCGGTCGACCGGGACCGCGTCCTCGAGGTTGCCGAGGAGGATGTCGGTCTGTTCGGCGATGGCGCCGGCCTTGGCGACCATCTTCTCGTTCGAGAAGTCGAGGAAGTGGATCATCCGCGAGGGCTTGACGGGGATCTCGCGGAGCGGCTCCGGGGCGCCGATCGCCTGCGGCAGGAAGAAGTCTCTGGGGTGTCTCAACGTGCTCCTCGGGGTTCGTTTCTGACTGGGGGCGGCTAAATCTAATCGAGGGGGCGAATTTTGCCGCCTGCGACGACCGTAAATTGCTCACTTATCGAGGGGACGCAGCGGGACAACACCGAGGACTGGATCGTGCCCCGGGCGGCGGTGCCGACGATTGCCGGGCTGGAAGCGCGGATCGACGAGGCGCTGGTGATCGCTCGGGCCTCTGAGGAGGGGGTTCGGGAGGTCGGCGAGATGGCGATTGAGGCGGCGCGGGAGGCCAGGAGGGCCGCTGACGCGGCGGAGAGAACTGCGGAGGTTGTTCGGGCGGTGCCTCAGGCACCCGAAGCTCGGGACCAGGGTTTCGGGCCGGCGGGTCCTGTCGCCGATTTGGTTCCACCGCCCCCCGCAACTGGCGGGGGGCGGTCCCCCAAATCGGCGCCACCCACCGGGAGAAATGGGGATGAGCTGCCGTCCGAGGTGGGCAGGGATAAGGCTGCTGCTGATCCGCTTCCTCGGTTTGAGGACAGGTTTCGGCGTTTTAGTGAGAGAGCTGACCGGTTGTCCGGGCGCTTGCGGCGGCTTGGGGCGCCTGCGGCAGGTTCCAGCGTCGCTGGAGGGCGGCGGCGAGGCGATGGCTGATTGGGCCGCAGCCCGTTAGGGCGGTGCCGTCGAGGGAAGTCACTGGCTCGATGCCGCGGATCGAGTTGGTGAGGAAGACCTCGTCGGCTGTGTGGAGGTCTTGGGCGCGGAGTGGCTGCTCGTGGGCCGGGATTTGCTCTTCGCCTGCGATCGTCAGGATGGCTGCTCGGGCCATGCCGGGGAGGATGCGACCATCGGCGGGGGGTGTCCAGAGGGTCTCCTCGCGGACGGCGAAGATGTTGGCCCAGCCGGCCTCTAGTAGCTCCTCCCCGTCGCAAATGAGTTGACCAGGGCCGCCGTCTGGGTGCTCCATTTCCCGCCGGTCGACCCACTTGTAAGGGCCATGGCCGCCGCTAACCACCTGAGTCCGCAGCTTCACGCCTCGGACCGGGAAGACGGTCTCCGGCACGACCCACCCGGCAAGTAGGTCGTGCCGGAGACCGTCCTCAGCAGGGACGAGGGTGAAGCGGATGCGCCCGAGCGCGAGCCCCTTCGCTGCCCGCCGCAGTTCATCCTCGGCCTGCGGCGGCAGCTCCTCTTCGTAGACGGAGGCCAGGCTTTGCTCCAGCCGCGCCAGGTGGGCCTCCAGCTCGACCGGCTCGCCGTCGACCACCAGCAGCGTCTCGAAGACGCCCTTGGCCAGGTCCGGTCGCCAGTCGCTCGCGCTCATGGGGGTATCTTGCCTGCGCGGCCTGGCCGATGCAGACGCTGCTGATCGACAACTACGACTCCTTCACCTACAACCTCTTCCAGCTGCTGGCGGAGGTGAATGGCCGCGAGCCGCTCGTCGTCCGCAACGACGAGGTGAGCTGGGCCGAGCTGGATCGTCTCGATTTCGACAACGTCGTCATCTCCCCGGGACCGGGACGGCCGGAGCGCGCGGAGGATTTCGGCGTCTGCGCCGACCTCATCCGCCACTGCGAGCGTCCGCTGCTCGGCGTCTGCCTTGGTCTGCAAGGGATGGGCTGGGCGGAGGGTGGACGCGTCGAGCGCGCGCCGGAGCCGATGCACGGCCGCGTCGCCTCGATCAAGCACGACGGCACAGCCCTCTTCGCCGGCATCCCAAGCCCATTCCAAGCGACCCGCTACCACTCGCTGGCCCTGGCGCGCCCACTGCCCTCGTCCCTGCGCGAGACAGCCACCGCCGACGGCATCCCCATGGCCCTCGAAAACGTCTTCCGCCCCCAATACGCCGTCCAATTCCACCCCGAGTCGATCGCCACCGAGCACGGCAAGCGCCTCCTGGAGAACTTCCGCGACCTCACGCCGCCCTCGGAGCGCGGCAGTGTCGCCTTTGTTACCTCTAGGGAAACAAAAGCGACATCGGGATCGTTGACCAAGGTTTGCGTTCGGCAAATCGATGCGCTACCGGATACCGAGGCCGCGTTCGTCTCTCTATACGGCGAGAGCGACCACGCGTTTTGGCTCGACAGCAGCCGCGGTGGCGAGCGAGGGCGCTTCTCGTTCATAGGAGACGCGAGCGGTCCGCTGGCGGAGGTGATCACGCACGAAGCGGGGGAGGGGGAGCCGCTCCTCGACCGCCTCCAGCGCCGCCTCGAGGAGCTGCGTCCCGCCGATCTGCCCGACCTCCCCTTCGAGTTCGACTGCGGCTTCGTCGGCTACCTCGGCTACGAGATGAAGTCCGAGTGCGGCTACGCCGCATCGCACCCCTCCGAGTACCCCGACGCCGCCTTCATCTTCAGCGACCGCCTCGTCGCCTTCGACCACGCCGAGGGCCGCACCTATCTCCTCGCCCTCCTCACTGAGCAGGGTAAGGAGGGTGAGGAGATAGGTGCTGACGCCGAGCGCTGGCTCGACGCCACGGCCGCCCGCCTGGCGAATCTAGGAACGGCTCCGGCTGGCGCGTCGGGGGAGTCTCGCCGGGCCCTCCCCGCTGTTGCCCGCCGAGACTCCCCCGACGCGCCCCCCACGGTCATGACCCTCAATCGCTCTCGCGACCAGTACCTGGACGACATCGCCGCCTCCCTCGACTACCTCCTCGAAGGCGACAGCTACGAGATCTGCTTGACGAACCAGGTCAGCATCGAACTCGATGTCGAGCCCCTCGACCTCTACCGCGCCCTCCGTCGCGCCAACCCGGCTCCGTTCGCCTCCTATCTCCGCTTCGGCGGCCTCGCCGTCCTCAGCTCCTCTCCCGAGCGTTTCCTCCGCGTCGGCCGCGACGGGGAAGCCGAAGCGCGCCCGATCAAGGGCACCAGCCGCCGCGGCTCGTCCCCCGACGAAGACGCCCGCCTTGCCGCCGCCCTCGCCACCGACGAGAAGAACCGGGCCGAGAACCTGATGATCGTCGACCTCCTGCGCAACGACCTCGGCGCCGTCTGCGAGGTCGGCAGCGTCGCGGTGCAGGAGATGATGGCCGTCGAGAGCTACGAGACCGTGCACCAGCTCGTCTCCTCGGTGCAGGGCCAATTGCGCCCCGAAGCATCCGCCCTCGACGCCCTTCGCTCCTGCTTCCCACCGGGCTCGATGACAGGCGCCCCGAAGAAACGCACGACCGAGATCCTCGAGCGGCTCGAGGGCGCCGCCCGCGGCCCCTACTCAGGCGCGATCGGCTGGTTCGGCCTTGGGGGCGCCGCCGACCTCTCGGTCGCGATCCGCACGATCGTCCTCGCCAGGGGCCGCGCCTCCGTCGGCGCCGGTGGTGCGATCGTCCTCGACTCCGACCCAGAGCGCGAGTACGAGGAGATGCTGCTCAAGGCCGCCGCGCCGCTGCGGGCGATCGATGCCGGACTCGACCCCGCGTCTATATCCTTGGCTCTCCAGAGCGCTGCCGCAGCCGCGCTGCCGCGCTAGCCAAACTTCCATCCCGACCGAAGCAGGAGCAATGGCCGTAGACACCGCCGCTTACCGCGAAATGACCGACGAGCAGGAAGCGATCATCGAAATGGTCCGCCAGTTCGCCGACGAGCAGATCATCCCCAACGCCGAGCACTACGACCACGAGGATTCCTTCCCGGAGCCGATCGTCGAGCAGATGAAGGAACTGGGCCTCTTCGGGGTGACGATCCCCGAGGAGTACGGCGGCATGGGGCTCGACCTGACCACCTACGCGATGATCGTCGAAGAGCTCTCGCGCGGCTGGATCTCGATCTCCGGCGTCGTCAACACCCACTTCATCGGCTCCTATCTGCTGATGAAGTTCGGCACCGACGAGCAGAAGGAGTACTTCCTGCCGAAGATGGCGACTGGGGAGATCCGCGCCGCCTTCTCGCTCTCCGAGCCCGAGGTCGGCTCCGACGTCCAGGGCATCAAGGCCACGGCCAAGAAGGGCGAGGACGGCAACTGGGAGTTGAACGGGCAGAAGATGTGGGTCACCAACGGCCTCGGCTCCAGCGTCGTCTTCGTCCTGATGAAGACCGACACCCAGGCCGACCCGCCCTACAAGGGGATGACCTGCTTCATCACCGAGAAGGAGCCCTGGAAGGAAACCAACGAGGGCGACTTCGCCGGCCTCAACGTCCCGCCCAAAATCAAGAAGATGGGCTACAAGGGCGTCGAGTCGACCGAGCTCGTCTACGACGGTTACAGCTGCCCGCCCGAGCGCGTGCTCGGCGGCGAGGAGGCGGGAGTCGGCCAGGGCTTCATCCAGATGATGGACGCGCTCGAGGTCGGCCGCGTCAACGTCGCCGCCCGCGGCGTCGGCATCGCCCAGCGGGCGCTGGAGCTGGCCCTCCGCTACAGCCAGGAACGGAAGACCTTCGGCAAGACGATCTCCAACCACCAGGCGATCCAGTTCAAGCTCGCCGACATGGCGACCCAGCTCGAGGCCGCCCGCCTCGTCACCCGCAAAGCCGCGCGGATGAAGGACGCCGGCGAGCGCTCCGACCTCGAGGCCGGGATGGCCAAGCTCCTCGCCTCGGAGACCGGCAAGTACTGCGTCGAAGAAAGCTTCCGCATCCACGGCGGCTACGGCTACTCGAAGGAGTACGAGATCGAGCGCCTCTACCGCGACGCGCCGCTGCTGCTGATCGGTGAGGGGACGAGCGAGATCCAGCGCATGGTCATCGGCAAGAAGCTGCTGCAGCGGCACAAAATTTGATCCGGCGGAGCTGACAAGTGGCCTCGACTTCGGACCTGATCCGCACCGCCGTCGAGCGGTTCCAAGCCGAAGTCCCTGCTCTGCAGAACCTGAAACTCGTCTTCGGCTTGGAGCTGCGGGCCAAACACGACATCCAGCTCTACCGGGTCGAGCTGCCGGGGCCGAAGATCACCAAGGACCTCGCCCAGGACGAGCGGGTGCTGGTCGAAATCGACCGGCCCCAGTTCAACGAGCTGGCGGAGAAAGGGACGCTGAAAAGCTACCGCCGCGCAGCCGAGACCGGCCACATCAAGGCGAACGGCGATTCAAACGTCGTCAAGCTGATCTCCCAGGTGGTCGAGAAGCAAGAGGAACGGAACCGCCTCCGCAAAGTCCACTGACTTCGAGATTTAGGCCTCCATAGGGGACCAAAGTTCGGAGTCGTTAGAGCCGCACGAGGTTGTCGGCCTTGATCTCGCGGGTGACACCGCGGAAGTCGATCACCAGCGGCGCTGCGGCGACCACTGCCGCGGAATCGACGTCGGGGTGGGCGGTGACGATCGCCGCCAGGTCGCACTCGCGCAGCGCCGCCTCCAGCTCGACCGAGCTGAGGCCGTGGCCGGGCAGCTCCGGGACGAATGGGTCGTGGTAGGAGACCTCGGCGCCGAGGTCCTGGAGGCGGCCGATGATCTTCAGCGCCGGCGATTCGCGGGTGTCGCCGACGCCGCCCTTGTAGCTCACGCCCAGGATCAAGACGCGGGAGCCGTTGACCGGCTTGCGGACCCCGTTCAGGGCTCGCTCGATCCGTTCGACGCAGAAGCCCGGCTGCGCCTGGTTCACTTTCCCGGCGAGCTCGATGAACTCGGGGTAGAAGTCGAGCTGCCGCGCTCGGAAGGCGAGGTAGAAGGGGTCGACGGGCAGGCAGTGGCCGCCCATCCCTGGTCCGGGATCGAAGCGCATGAAGCCGAAGGGCTTGGTCGAAGCGGCCTCGACCACCTCCCAGACGTCGATCCCGAGTCTGTCGCAGAGCTGGGAGAGCTCGTTGACAAGAGCGATGTTCACCGAGCGGAAGATGTTCTCCAGGAGCTTCGAGAGCTCGGCCGCCTCGGGGCTGGAGAGGACGACGACGGTGTCGCAGATCTCCGCGTAGAGCTCGCGGGCCCGCTCGGTCGAGGCCTCGGTGATTCCGCCGACCAGCTTCGGCGTCGTCTTCACGGTGAAGTCGGTGCGGCCGGGGTCGATCCGCTCGGGGGAGAAGGCGAGGTGGAAATCGCTGCCCGCGGTGAGACCCGAGCCCTCGAGGATCGGCAGTAGCCGCTCGCGGGTGGTGCCGGGGTAGGTCGTCGACTCGAGCACGACGAGCTGGCCCGAGCGCAGCACCTGCGCCAGCGCCGTCGCCGACTCCACCAGGTAGGTGAGGTCGGGCTCGCGCGAGTCGCTGAGCGGGGTGGGGACGCAGAGGATGACCGCGTCGCAGCTCGCCAGCTCGGCGTAGTCGCCGGTCGCCCGCAGCTTCTCGCCGAGCGGCTCCAGGGACGAGCTCGGCACGTCCTCTATGTAGCTGCGGCCCTCATTCAGCGCCGCGACCTTGCCGCTGTCGACGTCGAGTCCGACCACCCCGCAGCCCGCTTCGGCGAAGGCGACGGCGAGCGGCAGGCCGACGTAGCCCAAGCCGATGATCCCGATCTGCATCGCGCGCAGTCTAGACGGGCTCGGCGGCGCCCCCGCGCACGCCTGGCGGTGGCGGACACTGCGCGGTGCGGCGTCCTCGGTCGGCCGAATAGCGCTGCTATTCGGCCTCCCTGCGTCCTTGCCCCGCTTGGTCCGGCGCTCGCCGGTCGCACACGCGGGTGTCGCCGAGTCCGTCTAGATACAGCCCTCGGATGGGACCGGCAGATAGCATCCGGCGCCGCCAAACTTCCAAGTAGACCACGCAGACGAAAGCGAGCAAATGAGCGAGACGTACGAGCTGACCACCGACCAGGCCGCGCGCGAGGCGACCGGCGCGCACAGCTATGGCCGCTACCTCGAGGAGTTCGAGGTCGGCGCCGTCTACAAGCACTGGCCGGCGAAGACCGTGACCGAGGCCGACGACCACCTCTTCTGCCTGATCACGATGAACCACCACCCGCTGCACATCAACGACGTCTACGCGAGCGGCTCCCAGCAGGGCCGCAACGTCGTCGTCGGGCCGCTGGTCTACTCGCTCGCCCTCGGCATGTCGGTCTCCGACATCTCGGGGAAGGCGATCGCCAACCTGGCGACCGAAGAGCTCAGCCACCCGAACCCGGTCTTCCACGGCGACACCCTCTTCTGCGAGACCGAGGTGCTCGACGTGAAGCCGTCGAAATCGAAGCCCGACCGCGGCATCGTCAAGGTCCACACCCGCGTCCTCAACCAGGACGGCGTCCTCGTCGCCGAGTTCAAGCGCCTGGTGCTCGTCCCGAAGAAAAACCCGGGCTCCTCGCCCGAACCGGCCGCCGACAACGTCGAGTAGCGAGCAAGGCGCGGCCCCGGCGGGGCCGCGTCCAGCGAAACGGGCACCCAGGGGTCCGCGCCCAGCGAAGCGGGTGCCCAGAGCGTCACGCCGACCGAATTCGCGCAAACGCGCGAATTCGGTCCCAAAACCGGCACAAACCGCGCACCACAAGCGCGTCCCGACCCCTCAGGGTTCCAGCCATGCCCGGAACCCAAAACGACCGATCCGAACTGCATCAACTTGTCTATCTGCTGGGTGGACAAGTTGATGCAGTTCGGGTGGGTAGGGAGTCGGATTGAAGGATCGACAGGCTACGGACGCTGTGAGGAGCCTGGCCGAACGACAGCACGGGGTGCTGGCGCACTGGCAGCTGCTCCAACTTGGGACGAGCAAAAGCTTTCCCTACGGTCGTAAGGAGGGAGGGATTCTGATCCCGGTACACCGGGGCGTCTACGCGCTTGGCCACCAGCGGTTGACGCGGGAGGGCAGATGGATGGCGGCGGTGCTGGCTTGCGGTCCGGGGGCGGTGCTCTCTCACTTCAATGCCGGGCATCACTGGCACATGTGTGGTTCTCGCGGGCCGATCGAGGTGCTGCGGCAGTCAGGTGGATTCAAGGCCGAAGGGCACCGGGGAGTCCGGCTGCATCAGACGCGGCGACTCTTCGAGTACGAAGTCACCCTCGAAAGAGGGATCCCGGTGGTCGTCCGGGAGCGGGTACTGCTTGATCTTGCGGCTCGTACGGATGCGAAACGGCTGGAGCGTGTCGTCGTTCAGGCCTACAAGAGCGGTCATCTGGACTGGCGGCGATTGGGACAGATCACCAAACGCAGGCGGGGCTGCAAGGGCGTCGGTCGCCTAAGGCAGATCGCGCTGGAAGTGGACCCCGAGGCGCTGGAGACCAAATCGGTCTCGGAGATCGACTTCCTCGCGCTATGGCGCCAAGTGAGCAGGTTGACGCCAGTCTGCAACGTCCTGGTCGAGGGCCATCTCGTCGACTTCCTCTGGCCTGCCCAAAAAGTCATCGTGGAAACGGACAGCTGGAGCCACCACGGCGACCGTCCTACCTTCGAGAGCGACCATGAGCGGGACGTCGATCTGGTCGCCGCCGGCTACGACGTCCATCGCACCACCTACAAGATGCTCGAGCGCAACCCGGACCCCTTCCTCCAAAACGTCCGCCAAGCCCTCCTCACGCGAACTGCATCAACTTGTCCACCCAGTAGATAGACAAGTTGATGCAGTTCGGATTCGGGCGCTGGTGAGTTAGTGGGCCTCGCCGCTTGCGTGCGCGGGGGGTCTTGACTCCTCGGCTAGGGAGGTGATCTCTAGCTGGCCTTGGGCGGCGGCTTCCAGGACGTCGGTTGCCTCTTGGGCGCTGCGGGCGTATAGCTCCACCAGGAGGTGGATGACGATCTGCTCGTCGTCGTGCTTGTGGAAGCGGACGTGGGTGAAGAACTCGCGCACGCCGGCGTCGCCGAAGGCGCCGTAGGTGAGGAACTCGATCGCCTCCGGGCCGCTGCAGCTCTCGACCCGGTCCTGGTCGACGGTGACCGTGCAGGAGGCGACCCAGGGGGTGCCGGCGACCATCCGCTCCCAGCGCTCGGTCGGCACCACGTGGTCGCCTTCGAAGCTGAGGTGGGGCTGGTCGTGCATGCAGTCGAGGCACTGGACGACGGATTCCTGCACCTCGTCGACCCCGTCGGCCAGCGACCCGGTCTCCGGGTCGACGCGCCGGATCGCGTCGTAGTGGATCTGGATCTCGAGGTTCTGGGACCAGCAGCGGTAGCACCGCAGCCAGGCAGTCCGGTCGCCGTTCAGCTCGCCGCTCATCGCCTAATTGTTGCGAGCGCGGCGGTTGGGCGCCGGCCGGGCGTTGCCAGTCGGCAGGCCCCGGCGCTTCAGGCGGCGGCGCCGGCGCCGGCTCGCTGGCCGACCAGCTCGACGATCTCGCCCATGATCCGGTTGACGTCGAAGTCCTTCGGCGTGTAGACGCCGGCGACGCCGGCCTCGCGTAGGCGCTCTGCGTCGGCGACGGGGATGATCCCGCCCACCACCACGGGCACCTCCAGGCCCTCCTCCCGCAGCAGCCGCACCACCTCGGGGATCAGCTCCAGGTGGGAGCCGGAGAGGATCGAGAGGCCGACGACGTCGACGTCCTCCTGCACCGCGGACTCGGCGATCTCCTCGGGCGTGAGGCGGATGCCCTGGTAGATGACCTCCATGCCAACGTCGCGGGCGCGCAGCGCCACCTGCTCGGCACCGTTCGAGTGGCCGTCCAGGCCGGGCTTGCCGACGAGGATCTTGATCCGGTGGCCGATCTTCTCCGAGGTCTCGTCGACCCGGCGCCGGGTCTCCTCCAGCTGCTCGCGGTCGGCGGGTGCCGAGGCGCCGTCGACGCCGGTCGGCGCCCGGTAGGGGCCAAAGACGTCGCGCATCGTCGCCGCCCACTCGCCGGTGGTTGCCCCCGCCTTGGCGGCGGCGATCGTTGGCGGCATGATGTTGACGCTGTCGTCCGCGGCAGCTTTGGCGAGGTCCTCGAGGGCGGCTTTGACCGCCTCCTCGTCGCGCTCGGCCTTCCACTCGGCCAGGGCCTCGACCCGTTCACGCTCGACCTCGGGATCCGGGGTGAGGATGCCGCCGTCGGCGCCCGCGGTCAGCGGCGAGTCCTCGGTCTCGGTGTAGCTGTTCTGGCCGATCACTTTCTGCTCGCCGGCCTCGATCCGCGCCACCCGCTCGCGGTGGCTCTCGACCAGGCGCGCCTTCATGTAGGGGACGGCGTTGACGGCGCCGCCGTGCTCCTCGACCACGGCCATCTCCGCCCGCGCCCCCGCGGTCAGCTCGGCGACGAGGCCGTCCATCACGCGGGAGCCCTCGAAGATGTCGGAGTACTCGAGCAGGTCGGTCTCGTTCGCCAGCACCTGCTGGATCCGCAGGCTCCACTGCTGGTCCCAGGGGCGGGGGAGACCCATCGCCTCGTTCCAGGCCGGCAGCTGGATCGCCCGCGCGCGGGCGTCGCGGGAGAGCGTCACCGCCAGCGCCTCCAGCACGATCCGCTGGATGTTGTTCTCCGGCTGCGCCTCGGTCAGGCCGAGGCTGTTGACCTGGACCCCATAGCGGAAGCGCAGCATCTTCTCGTCGGTGACCCCGTAGCGCTCGCGCCCGATCTGCTGCCAGAGCGCGCTCATCGTCCGCAGCTTCGCGATCTCCTCGACGAGCCGGATGCCGGCGTTGACGAAGAAGGAGATGCGGCCGAAGACCTTGGGGAAGTCGGAGTCGGCGACCTGGCCGCGCGCTTTCACCTCGTCGAGGACGGCGATCCCGGTCGAGAGCGCGTAGGCGATCTCCTGCACCGGCGTCGCCCCGGCCTCCTGCAGGTGGTAGCTGCAGATATTGGTCGGGTTCCAGCTCGGCACCTCGTTGACGCTGAAGGCGACCATGTCGGCGATCAGCCGCATCGACGGCTCCGGCGGGAAGGCGTAGGTCCCGCGCGAGAGGTACTCCTTGATGATGTCGTTCTGCGTCGTCCCCTTCAGCGCCGAGCGGTCGACCCCGTTCTCCTCGGCGACGGTGACGTAGAGGCCGAGCAGCCAGGCCGCCGTGGCGTTGATCGTCATCGAGGTGTTCATCTCGTCGAGCGGGATCCCGTCGAGCAGCTGGTGCATGTCGCCCTTGTGGGCGATCGAGACGCCGACCTTGCCGACCTCACCGCGGGCGAGGACATGGTCGGGGTCATAACCGGTCTGCGTCGGCAGGTCGAAGGCGACCGAAAGGCCCGTCTGCCCCTTCGCCAGGTTCTTGCGGTAAAGCTCGTTCGAGCGGCGGGCGTCGGAGTGGCCGGCGTAGGTGCGCATCACCCACGGTCGGTCGGGCTGGGGAAGTCGGTGGTCGCTCATGAGCTAAATGATATTTGCCTTTCGGCGTTCGTCCTTTTCCGGGCATATGTCGGGGAAAGGACGAACGCCACGCGGGGGAGGCCGAAATCCATCGTTCAGGCTGCCCCCGGCCGCATCTTTCGACCCCGCCTGTGTTTAGGCTGGCGACTCGATGAAGGGCAGATTTGCAGCCGCCTTCCTTGCCGCGCTCGCCGTGGCGGCGCTTGCCTCCGCCGTCGCCGGCGGGGCGATGATCGGCGTCTACCGCAACAGCATGGAGTCGCTCGCCCAGCGCAGCCAGCTGGTGAAACTCTCCGGCGCCAACTGCGCCCGCGCCGGCGCCAACGGCGCAATGCGGGTGACGCTGGGGAAGAAAACCGCCGCCTGCTCCTTCCGCACGCCGGTGCTCGGCCGCGACCTCGAGATCGCGGCGACCGAGCGCCTGCTCAGCGGCACCCCGGAGAACCTCCAGCGCAAGGCCTTCCTCGGCCTCGAGCTGCGCGCCGGCGACGGCTTCAAGTACCAGCTGCTGGTCTTCCCGCGCCAGAAAAAGGCGCAGCTGGTCAAGGTCTTCGGCGAGGGCTCCAAATATCTCGCGATCGCCAAGAACGAGAAAGCGGTGATGGGGATCAACGAGGCGAACGTGCTGCGGCTGCGTGCGGTCAACGTCACCAGCGGCCCGGAAAAAGGCCAGGCCCGCCTCTTTGCCTACGTCGGAAAGACCCTGGTCGGCGAAGCGGTCGACGACGCCGCCGGCGACCTCACTGGGCGCAACTCGAGCGTCGTCGTCGGCACGATCAAGAACGGCAACGGCATCATCGCCAGCGTCGACGACGTCGTCGTCCGCGTCCCCAGCCCGTTTTAGCCTCCGGCTGCTCCTGTCGAAGGCCTTCACCGGGGGCATAATCAAGACGATGTCGACGAGCACGATCGAGCGACCCAAAACTTCCGGCCCCGGCTCCGGTTTAGGGGGTAACTGGCGCGTGATAGTCCGCAACGACAACCACAACACCTTCGACCACGTCGCTCAGACGCTGGCCCAGGTGATCCCCGGCGTCTCACTCGACCAGGGCTACCGGATCGCCGACGCGATCCACAGCGGCGGCCAGGCGATCGTCTGGTCGGGCCCCCGCGAGCCGGCCGAGCACTACTGGGAGCAGCTCGAGGGCGCCGGCCTGACGATGGCCCCGCTGGAGCGCGCTTGATCAGCCTCAACAGAAAGGCGGCCACCCTCGCCTGCGCACTTCTCGCGATGATTTGCGCGAGCCTCGGCACCGGCCCGACCGCGGTTGCCGATCCAGGTCTGCCGGCCGGATTCCAGGACGAAGTCGCCTTCCCGAACCTGTTGAAGCCGACCGCGGTCCGGTTCGCCCCGAACGGGATGGTCTTTGTTGCCGAAAAGAACGGAAAAATTCAGGCCTTCAAAGACCGCGAAGATGAAACGCCGGAGCTCTTCAAAGACCTGACCCTCGAAACCTACGACCACGGTGACCGCGGCCTTCTCGGCTTGGCTATCGACCCGGGCTTTCCGGCCCAGCCCTACGTCTACGCGCTTTTCACTTACGACCACGTGATCGGATCGAGCGAACCGGTTCCGGAATGGGGATCGGAGGTGAATCCGGAAGGCGACAGCTGCCCGGATACCAAAGGCGCCGATGACTGCGTCGTCAGCGGCCGTCTCGTCCGCTACACCGCCACCCTCAATCCCGATGGGGCAGTTGCCTCAGGAGAAAAAGTGCTGATCGCCGAAGACTGGTGCCAGCAGTTCTCCAGCCACTCGATCGGCGACCTCCGGTTCGGCCCGGAAGGCGCCCTGTACGCGGGCGGCGGCGACGGAGCCAGCTTCACCGGTGCCGACTTCGGGCAGCTGGGAAGCCCACCAAATCCCTGCGGGGACCCACCCGACGCGGGCGGGTCACTCCGCTCTCAGGATCTGCGCACGTCAGAAACCGGGGGCGACCCGACGGGACTCAATGGCACGATTATCCGTATCGACCCGGAAACGGGCGAAGGCTGGCCGGGGAACCCCCTGGCCGGCAGCGCTTCCGCTAACGAACGGCGGATCGTCGCCCTGGGCTTCCGGAATCCGTTTCGCTTCACGCTCGATCCGCAGACCGAGGAAATGTACGTCGCCAACGTAGGTTCTTCCGAGTACGAGGAGCTCGACCGCTTCGATCCCATGTCGGGGACGCTCTTCAACTCGGGCTGGCCCTGCTATGAGGGAGGCGATAAGCACTACCTGTTCAGGACCTTCGGTCTCGCGATCTGCGAAGGCCTCTATTCCCAGCCGCAGCTGGTCTCGTCGCCGCTCTTCTACTACAGCCACAAATCGGCGATCGCGCCCGGGGACGAATGCTCCTACTCGTCTGGTTCGGCGATCGCGGGACCCGCCTTCTACGAGGGGAACGTGTTCCCGGCCAGGTACAAAGGTGCCCTTTTCTTTGCCGATTCGGTCCGCGGTTGCTTCTACGTGATCCTGCCTGACGCAGATGGACAACCCGATCCTGACCTAATCGAGACCTTCATGACCGGCGGCAGTCTCTATCCCGGAGTCGACATCCAGGAAGGCCCCGACGGAGCGCTCTACTACGCCAGCCTGTTTGGCGAAGGCTTCAGCAAAGGCGCGATCCATCGCATCACCTACGCGCCCGACGCACCCCGCGCGAGGCTCAGCGTCGACACCCGGTATTCGGCTGACGTGGAACACGAATTCCAACTCGACGGCAACGCCTCGAGCGATCCGACCGAAGAACCGCTGACCTTCGAATGGGACCTCGACGGCAACGGTACCTTCGAGAAAACCGGCAACGAAGAAACCCAGAGCGTCAAATTCACCGAAGCCAAAAACGTGGTTGTCGCGCTTCGGGTTAAGGACGGTCAAGGGTTGACGAACACCGCAAAGCTGACGCTCTATCCCGGCGATACGCCCCCAATTCCCACGATCGCCAAACCCACCGAAGGCACCCAGTGGGGAGTGGGCGATGAAATCAAGCTGCAGGGCTCGGCGAAATCCTCGGATGGGGAACCGCTCGAACCACTTTTCCTCTCGTGGAGCACGCGAGTGCTCCATTGTCCTTTCGTGAGCGAACCGAACAACTGCCATTCGCACCCGCTGCAGGACTTTCCCGGTGTCCTCAGCGCGACCCTGGTCGCGCCTGAACACGACTACCCCTCGTTCCTCGAAATCACCCTCACCGCCTCGGATAAACGGGGACTCTCGGGAAGCAAAACGATCAAATTGTCGGCGAGGCAATTCGTCGTCCACTTTGCCTCCAGTCCCCCCGGGATCCCTCTCACCGCCGGACTAACCTCAGGACCGGCACCCTTCGAAGTGCCCTCGGTTGAAGGCTCGCAACTGGTCCTCAATGCACCGTCGACCTACTCCCTGAACGGGAAGAACTACACCTGGCAGAGCTGGTCTGACGGGGGCGCGATCACCCACACGATCGTCGCAAAGGGGTCCTCGACCTACACCGCTGTCTACACCACCCCTGGCGAAGGCGCTGGGGAAGGGGGTGGTGGCGGCACCGGAACGGCGCCGCAGACTTTGCTCGGCAAGCACCCGCCGGCGAAGACGCGATCGACTACCGCCAGGTTCACCTTCAAGTCCAATACCGCCGGCGCCAAGTTCAGCTGCAAGCTCGACGGCAAAAGAAAAGCGCCTTGCAGGTCACCGAAGACCTACAAGAAGCTGAAGCCCGGCCGCCACACCTTCAAGGCCTGGGCTACCGCGAACGGTAAAACCGACGCTTCGCCGGCGAAGTTCAGCTGGAAGGTCTTACGACCCAACTGAGCCCCGCGCCTACTCCGCCGCGACGAGGATGTGCCAGGCGGGCAGCAGGGGAATGTCGTAGAGATCGATGATCGCCGCCCGGGCCTGCTCGATCTCCTCCGAGTACCAGTAGCGTTCGAAGTCCGAGCGGCTCTCCCAGACCATCGTCTGGCGGAAGGCGAGCGGGTCGTCGGTCGAGCGGGTCAGCGACCAGCTCTTGGCACCGTAGGCGGGCGCCTTCGCCGCCGACGGTTCCCAGAGGTCGAGGAAGCGGTCGGCCCGGAAGGGGGAGATGTGCCAGTCGAGGGTGCAGACCTCAGCCATCAGATTCGCCTTTCCACTCGAGTGCTTGCGCGGCTCATGCGCCGACCTCGGCCCGGATCGCGCCGGGACCGTCCTCGTACTTGCCCTCGTCCTCGGACTCGGCGCCGACGAGGATCGCGATCTTGCCGAGATGCTTGTTTTCGTGCATCAGCTGGTGGGCGTGGGGGACGCCGTCGAAGGCCATCGTCTCCGACAGCACCGGCCGCACCTTGCCCTCGGCCATCAGCTGGTTCGCCCGCATGCACTCGTAGGCGTTGGCGAAGTGGGAGCCGATGATCTGCTTCTGCTTCATCCACAGGTAGCGGACGTCGAAGTCGAGCTGGTAGCCGGAGGTTGCGCCGCAGATGACTACCTTGCCGAACGGCTTCACGGTGAAGACCGAGGTCGGGAAAGTTGCCCGGCCGACGTGCTCGAAGACGATGTCGGGGGCATCGCCGAGGATCTCTTTGACCCGTTTGGCAAAGGCGCGAGAGCCCTTGAAGCGCTCCTTGTCGGCGGCGGGGTCGGTGAGGTTGTCGTCGGTCCGCATCATCTCGCGGAACTCGTTGCGGTTGACGTAGTCGACGGCGCCGAGCTTCTTGATCAGCTCGCCCTTCTCGTCGGAGGAGACGACGCCGACCGCGTTCGCCCCGGCCGCTTTGCAGAGCTGCACGGCGAAGACGCCGAGCCCGCCGGCGGCGCCCCAGATGAGGACGTTGTGGCCGGCCTGCAGGTTGCACTGGTCCATCAGCATCCGGTAGGCGGTGAAGTAGGTGAGCCCGTAGGAGGAGGAGTCGACCCAGGAGAGGTTGCGCGGCTTCGGCAGCAGCTGCTGCGCCTGGACCTTGGTGAACTGGGCGAAGGAGCCCCAGGTGGTCTCGTAGCCCCAGATCCGCTGGCTCGGCGCCGCCATCGGGTCGAGCCCGTGGACCTCGACGTCCTCGTAGGAGGCCTGGTTGCAGTGGATCACGACCTCGTCGCCGACTTTCCAGCGGGTCACGCCCTCGCCGACTTTCCAGACGACGCCGGAGGCGTCAGAGCCGCCGATGTGGTGGCCGTACTCGGGGTGGTCGCCGTAGCCGAAGACAGAGACCGGCTCCCCCAGCGAGGCCCAGACGTTGTTGAAGTTGACGCCGGCCGCCATCACCCGCACGATCACCTCGAAGGCGCCGGGCTCCGGGACCTCGATCTGCTCGAGCTGGAAGGCGTCTTTCGGTTCGCCCTCGCGCTCCTGACGTATCACCCATGCCGCCATCGTCTCCGGCAGCGTCCCGGGCTCGACGTCCAACTTCGCTACTGCACTCGTGTCAACGGCCAAAACCGGCTCCTCCGCAGGTCGAAAATGACGGGCGGCGAATCCTAGTTCAGTTCAGGCGGCTTCGGCTTCGGGCGACTCGCGTTTGGCCTCGCGCAGCTCGGGAGCGGTGATCTCGCGCACCGTCGCCTCGACCGGCTGCGGTGCCTCGATCTCCTTGCCCGGAGCGACGCCGAGGCCCTCGACCTTGCGCAGCGACGGCAGTAGCCGCCTTTCCATCGAGCCGACGGCGGTGTCATAGGCACCGGTGGCGGTGCGGAGGCCGCGGCCGATCTTGTCGAAGTCGCCGAGGAATTTGGCGAAGCGGCCGTGCAGGGTTTTCGCCGCCTCGGCGATCTCCGCCGCCTCGGCGACCATCCGCTCCTGGCGCCAGCCCAGCTCCATCGTCCGCAGCAGGCCGATCAGCGAAGTCGGGCTGACGAGGAGGACGTTGCGCTCCAGGGCGTAGTCGAAGAGCCCCGGGTCGGCGGCGAAGGCGGCGTGCAGGGCCGGCTCGTTGGGGATGAAGCAGATCACCAGGTCGGGCGTCTCTCCCGGGTTGAACTGGCCCTGGTAGTCCTTCGAGCTGAGGCTGCGGACGTGCTCGCGAGCCTGGCGCGCGTGGCGCTCCAGGTGGACCCGCCGCTCCGATTCGACCTCACTCTCCTGGGCGTCGAGGAAGGCGTCGAGCGGGACCTTCGAGTCGGCGACGAAGCTGCGGCCCTCGGGCAGCAGGAAGCGAGCGTCCGGGCGCAGGCGCCCGTCTTCGGTGTGCAGCGTCGTCTGCAGCTCGAAGTCGACGTGCTCGGTCATCCCGGCGATCTCGACGCAACGGCGCAGCTGCAGCTCGCCCCACTGGCCACGCGTCTGCGGCTGGCGCAGCGCCTTCTTCAGGCCGGCGGTCTCGCTGTTGAGGTTGCCGATCGTCTGCCCCATCTGTTCGAGCAGCGCCCTGGTCTGGACGTCGGTCTCGCCGCGGGCCTGGACCTGCTTCTCGATCCGTTCCTGCCCCCGGGCGATCCGCTCGGTCAGGTTCTTGATCTCCGCCTGGCGTTTGTCGAGAGCGGCCTCGGCGGTCTTAGCGTCGAGCTTGCGCGACTCCTCGTTGACCCGCAGCAGGTCGGCGACGACCTGCGAAGCGACCTGCGAGGTGGCTTCCTGGATCGCGGGGGCGAGGTCCAGCTGCTCGACTGGCTCTGGCTGACGCACCAGCAGGACGTAGATCAGCCCGGCGGCGAGGAGGACGACGGCGATGGCGAGGACGACGGTCATAGAGGCGATGCTGACAACGCCTTCAGACGCCACCGTGAATCTGAAACGCCACTTGCAGCGGCTTCGTCGGAGACCCTCAGCCGACTCACCCCTTTTGTGAAAGATTCCTTTAGTAATCGACAGAAGGGAGAGTCAGATGACTCGCATTCTCAAAGCCCTTGGGTTGGCTCTTGGGGCAATGGCAACCATGGTCGCGATCGCGGCGCCCGGCGCTCAAGCCGCGACAGGACAGCTGACAGCCGGGGCAAACCCGGCGATCGTCACAGGCCCGCAAGTAGTGGGGCCGACGTTCGACATCGGCGCAGGACCGCTGAAAGTGGTGGGTTGCGAAGCGGCGAGCCTCGACGGCACACTTGCGGGTCCAACCGACCCGGTCACACTGACGCCGAAATACGTCAACTGCACCTCTGAACCGGGGGCGATGCCGGTCACAGTCACACTGAACGGCTGCGACTACAGCTTCGGCGTCAGCCAGCCCGGCACGACAGAACAGCCGGCGGGGACAGGGAAACTCGCGGCCTGGATCATCTGCCCGGCCGAACAGATGATCAAAATCCACGTCTACGAAAACGTGTTCACCCACGCGGCGAACATGCCCCTCTGCACGTACGACATCGCTGGGCAGGGACCGGTGCCGGCCGGCATCTACCACAACGTCGCCGGCAACCCGGGCGACGTTCTGGCGACAGTCAAAGCGCAGTTCACAGCCAAACGCACAGGGCCGGAAATGATGTGCGGCGGCGGCGGGATGTTGAACCACCTGCCGATCACGCTCACAGGCAACTACACATTGCGAGCCTTCCAGGAGTTCGCTGGCGGCGGTGAGGGAGCGGCGGTCTCGCTCCACGTCGGGCCGCTCGACTAAGGCAGCAGGACGTCGTTCTGGGAAGAGGCGCGGTATCTGCCCACCGTCAGGTGGGCGGGCCGCGCCCCCGGCAGCCCGGCCGCGGAGACCGTGTAGGAGCCGGCGGGAAGCTCGACCTGGAAGGTTCCCGGGCTGCGGGCGAAGACCTTCTCCCCCTGGACTTCCCGCGACCCCTCCAGGACCTGCACCGTGGCGTCCCGGGCCGTCTGGTTGGCGACGACGAAGGTGACGCTGAGCGGCTTCGTCGTCTTGATCGGCGGCTCGGGGTGCTCGACGTTCTGGGGGATCTCCTGCGTCGCTTCGGCCCGCTCGCCGATTTCGACCGGCTGCACGATCACTTCCCTGTCGTTGACGGTGACGCTGACCCGGGTCGAGACGTTCGGCCGCTGCTGGTTGGCATGGCGGGATTCGCCGCAGCCGAGCAGCAGGGCGATAGCTCCGATCAGGGCGGCAATCGCCGCCGCTCTCAATCCTCCGGCGCCCATCGGGGCTGAATCTAACCGAAGGGGAGGGCGACTACTTCAGCCGTAACGCCATCTTCACCTACGGCGACGGTTGCGCCCGGCTCCGCCTCGCGTCGAAGGATCGCCAGCCCGATCGGCCCGAGGGCGGGGGAGAGGGCGGCGCTGCCGAGCGTCCCGACCTCCTTCTCGTCCAGCCGCAGCGCCGTGCCGGGTTGTGCCGGCGCGCTCAGCCGCAGTCCCCGCAGGTGCCGGTTCGGCTTGCCCTTGTAGTGGAGGCGGGCGACGGTCTCCTGGCCGATGTAGCAGCCCTTGGTGAAGCTGACCGCCTGCTCGACGATCCCCGCCTCGGCTGGCATCGTCTCCGTCCCCATCTCGGCCCCGAAGCGGGGGCACCCGGCCTCGATCCGGACGATCTCCGCCGCCTCGGGGGAGACCTCCACGGCGCCGGCGGCGAGGAGGGCGTCACGCTCGCGATCGCGCTCGGCGGCGGGGACGATCAGGTCGACACCGACGTCGGTGCGCAACGAGACGGATTCGGCCGCGCGCGCGATCTCAGTCGCCCGCGGCCCGATCAGGCAGAAGAGCGTGTACTCCTCACTGGCGTCGACGACCTCGACCTCGCGGCCGATCTTGTACATCTGCAGGTGGCGGCTGGTGGCGGTCAGCCCCTCCGGCTCGAGGTCCAGCCACAGCTCCGGCCCCTCGCCCGGGCGCAGAACCCGCATGTCGGCCTGCATGTGCCCCTTGCGGTCGAGCAAAGCGGCGTAAACCCACCCGCCCGGCTCGATCGTCTCGATGTCGTTGGTCAACTGCCCCTGCAGATACTCGGCCGCTGCCGGCCCGCTGACGATCAGCAGACCCCGATCCGGCCGCTCGACCAACCCGCATTCCTCCCGCAGCTGCCGGTACTGCGCATCGATCTCAACGGTCGGAGTCAGAGCCATCTGCCAACTAAGTCTAGAAAGCGGCTCGCCTGGGGGGTGGGGTGACCCCCTCAGGGCACTCAACATCGAGCCATAGCGAGATGTGCCCGGAGGGGGTCACCCCACCCCCTCTCACAGCGGCCATCTTTTAGACGTGTCAAACTCTTTTAGACGTGTCTAACTCTCAAGCCATAGAGGACTACGCGAAGACGATCTACGCGATCTCGCTGGAGCGCGACGGGCTGGTGCTGAACGGCGAGGTGGCGGAGCGGCTGGACGTGACCCCGGCGACCGCGACCTCGATGCTGCAGCGGCTGGCCGAGCTCGGCCTCGTCGAGTACATCCCCTACCGCGGCGTCAGCCTCACCCAGGCGGGGGAGAAGGTCGCCCTCGAGGTGATCCGCCACCACCGCCTGATCGAGGCCTACCTCTCGGAGGCACTGGGGATGCCCGAGGACCGCGTCCACGAGGAGGCGGAGGTCCTGGAGCACTACATCTCCGAGGAGCTGGAGCAGCTGATCGCGGCGAAGCTGGGAGAACCGCTCCACGACCCGCACGGGACCCCGATCCCCGGTCCCGATCTCGTGCCGCCAACCTGGGGGGCCAGGTGAAGCCGCCGCCCCCGCCGGGCCAGGCGGTCGTCGAGGAGCTGCGGGAGCGGGAAGCGGACGTCGAGGACGTCCTCCCCGGCGAGGCCGCCGTCGCCCGCGCCGCCCGCCACTCGCTCGAGGGACGGCGCCGCGGTGTCCGCCGCTTCTGGCCCTTCCTCGGTCCCGCCTTCGTCGCCGCCGTCGCCTACATCGACCCCGGCAACTTCGCCACCAACATCTCCGGCGGCGCCCAGTTCGGCTACCTGCTGCTCTGGGTCGTCCTCTCCGCCAACCTGATAGCGATGCTGGTCCAGACCCAGTCGGCGAAGCTGGGGATCGCGACCGGGCAGAACCTCGCCGAGCTCTGCCGCGAGCGCTTCTCCCGCCGCACCTCGATCGGCCTCTGGCTGCAGGCCGAGGTGGTGGCGATGGCCTGCGACATCGCCGAGGTCGTCGGCGCCGCCCTCGGCCTCAACCTCCTCTTCGGCATCCCGCTCTTCCCGGCCGGGCTGATTGCCGGCGCGGGAGCCTTCGCGCTCCTCTCCCTGCAGCAGCGCGGGTTCCGCCGCCTCGAGGCGGGGATCACCGTCCTCGTCGGCGTCGTCGTCGCCTCCTTCGCCTTCGAGCTCTTCGACGCCAGCCCCGACGGGGGCGAAGTCGCCAAGCACCTCGTCCTGCCCGGGTTCGCCGGCACCGAGAGCCTGCTGCTCGCGACCGGGATCATCGGCGCGACGGTGATGCCGCACGTCATCTACCTGCACTCGGCGCTGACCCAGAAGCGGATCGTCGGCCGCAACCCGGAGGAGCGCAGGAAGATCCTCGGCTTCGAGAAGGTCGACGTCGTCATCGCCCTCTCGTTGGCCGGGATGGTGAACCTCTCGATGATGATCGTCGCCGCCTCGCTCTTCCACAGCAGCGGCCTCACCGGCGTCGAGACGATCGACGGCGCCTACGACGCCCTCAAGCAGCTGGCTTCCGACAAGGCGGCGACGATCTTCGGCATCGCCCTGCTTGCTTCCGGCTTCGCCTCCTCCTCGGTCGGGACGATGGCTGGGCAGGTGGTGATGCAGGGCTTCATCCGCCGCCGCATCCCCCTCTTCCTGCGGCGCGCGCTGACCCTGGCGCCGGCGCTGATCGTGCTCGCGATCGGCCTCGACCCGACCGACGCCCTCGTCGGCAGCCAGGTCGTCCTCTCCTTCGGCATCCCCTTCGCGCTGGTGCCGCTGGTGCTGATCGCCGCTGACAGGGAGGTGATGGGGGACCTCGTCAACCCGCGCTGGCTCAGCGCCCTCGCCGGCGTCCTCGCCTCGCTGATCATCGCCCTCAACGCCTTCCTGCTCTACCAGGTCTTCTTCGGGTAGCGGCCAGCTAGGCTTCTCCCGATGGCCCTGGCCACCGACTTCCAGCAAATCCTCGACACCCTGCCGCCCGACTGGACCGACCTCGAGGTCGACGTCCGGATCGAGGACGAATCGGCCTACGTCGACACCGCCGTCGCCCTCAGCCAGGTCAACGCGCAGGTCTACCAGTACCCGCGCGAGGGCTGGCAATGGAGGCTGCTCGTCGCCCACAGCTTCGGCCACGCCGCCGCGGCGGAGACGGTGCTCGGGGTTCTGGAAAAGCTCGACGCCGACGGGGTGCGGGGAGAGCTTCGCGTCGCCGAGGTGCGCGAGGGTCGCTCCGAGGTCGTGCAGATGTGGGGCCGGCCGGAGAGCGTGCGCGAAGAGTTCCGCCAGCGCCGGTCGCTGTAGAGAGCTTCGTGGCGCGCGTCCTCAGCATCTCCACCGACCTGATGCTCGGCAGCAAAGTGACCGAGACCTTGACCGCGGCCGGGCACGAGGTCGTCTCCTCACCTTCGCTCGAGGAGACGACCTGGGCCGGCGTCGACCTGATCGTCGCCGACCTCGACGTCGAGAACCCCGAAGCCCTGGTCGGGCTGGGGATGCCGGTGCTCGGCTACTACTCCCACGTCGACGTCGAGACCAGGAAGCCGCCGAGGCGGCGGGGATCGACCTGGCGGTGCCGCGCTCGCGGATGGCCCGCGAACTACCCGACCTGGTGGAACGCCTGCTCGACGCCTAGCGGCTCCTCCAGCAGGCCGTGCTGGAGGTCCCAGCCGGCCCACTCCCGCAGCACGTCGAGGTTGAACGGCCGCGGCTGGAGGATCGGCAGCAGCGCCCGCAGCTGCGCCTGCTGTTCGGCGCGTTCGAGCTCGGGGTTGGCGGCGAGCAGGTCGCCGAGCGCGCCCTGCGGGTTGCGCTGGACGAAGGCGTAGCCGCGGCGGGTGGCGGCGACGACCGAGTCGACCAGCTCGGGATCGTCATCGAGCAGCTTGCGGGAGGTGGTGAGGATCAGCTCGGGGTAGGGAGGAGCGCCGAACTGGTCGACCTTGAAGATGCGGATCGGGACCCCCTGGCGACCGCAGGACGACCCCCTCGGCGTTCCAGAAGCCGGTGGCGGCGTCGACCTTGCCTGCCGCCAGCGAGGCGACGGCGTTGAACCCGATCGTCACCTCGTCGACCTTGGCCGGGTCGCCACCGTCGCCTTCGACCTCGGAGTCGACCACCGCTTCGTCGGAGGGGAGCCCGGTGACGCCGACCCGGTGGCCCTCCATCTCGCGGGGGCGGTGGACGGGGCCGTCGCCGCGGGCGAGGACCGCGGCGAGCGGGCGCTGGACCAGCGGAGCGACGCCGACCAGGTCGATGCCGCGCTCGCGGGCGATGCCGAGGTCGTGGATGTCGAGGATCGCGAACTCGACCTTGCCGGCGCCGAGCAGCTTCGGCGCGTCGGTCGATTCGCCCGGGGCCTGGACCTGCAGCGCGACCCCTTCGTCGTCGTAGTAGCCACGGGAGAGCGCCGCGTAGATGCCGCTGTGGACGGCGTTGGGGACGAAATCGAGCACGAGCGTCGCGCCTTTCGGCGCGCCCGGTTCCGCACCGTCCTCGCCGCAGCCGGCAACGCCGGCGAGCGCGAGGACGGTCGCCAGCAGCGCGACAGTCCTTCTCATGCGGTCGGGGAACCTATTCCATTCCACGAATGTGAGTAGACTGCCGCCGCTTACCTGATCACGGGAATCGAGGAGGAAATGGTGCAGGAGAGAGGTCTATCCGCATATCTCGCTGAGCTGATCGGCACGTTGCTGCTGGTCTTCTTCATCACGAGTGTCGTCGTCCTGTACGTCTCGACCGGAGGCCAGGCGCAGTTCGGCTCCGACTTCGCCGTCGTCGGCCTCGTCCACGCCTTCCTGCTCTTCGGACTGATCGTCATGTTCGGCGTCGTCAGTCGGCGGGCACTTCAACCCGGTCGTGACGCTGGCGGCGATCGTGATCCGCCGGATCAAGCCGCTCGACGGGGGCATCTACATGCTGGCCCAGCTCTCCGGCGGCGTCCTCGGCGCGCTGCTGACCAAGGCGCTGCTGCAGGACGAGGGGCGTCGCCACCCACTACGGCGCGACCTCGAAGTCAGCGGCCTCCTCGCCGGCAACTTCGCCGGCATGATCGTCGAGGCGATCGGCACCTTCGCCCTCGTCCTCGTCATCCTCACCGCGGTCTACTCCGAGAAGAGCTTCAAGGAGTGGGCGCCGCTGGCGATCGGCACCACCCTCGGCTTCGCTGGTCATGGTCGTCGGCCCGCTGACCGGCGCCGGCTTCAACCCGGCCCGCTGGTTCGGCCCCGCCCTCGTCGGCAGCGACGTGGGGCGGCGTCTGGCCCTACCTCGTCGGCCCGATCGCCGGCTCGCTGCTCGCCGCCGGCGTCTACCGCTTCGTCCTCGAGCCGGGTGGCCTGCCGCCGACCGAACCGCCGGAGCACGTGCGGCCTCCGGTCCCGAAACGGTCCACGCCCGACCAGCGACAAACCGGCCAGCTAGGTTAGGGCCGCAGCAGCTTCCAAAGCGCCACCCACCCGGGCGGCGCTTTCTTTGGCCGTGCCTGAGGGGCTGGCGAAACCCCCGCGCACGCCTGGCGGCGGCGGACACTGCGCGGTGCGGCGTCCTCAGTCGGCCAAATAGCTCTGCTATTCGGCCTCCCTCGTCCTTGCCCCGCTTGGTCCGGCGCTCGCCAGCCGCACGCGGGTTTCGCCAGTCCCTCCTGGCCGACGGGGTGCAGTAGCTTGGCGCTGCGCCGGGTCACCTTCTCCCGCAACTTCACGCTCTCGCTGAGCCGGACGTGCCAGTGCTACTGCAAGTACTGCGCCTTCGCGACGCATCAGGCGCATATCCACGCGCCGGAGGACGTCGAACGGCAGCTCGACGAAGCGGTCAAACGGAACGCCAAGGAGCTGCTGGTCCTCACCGGCGAGCGGCCTGAGGTCAACCCGGTCGTCGCCGAACGGCTGAAGGCCTGGGGACACGACGACTTCACCAGCTACGTGGTCTGGGCCTGCGAACGGGCCTTGGAGCGCGGGATGCTCCCGCACACCAACATCGGCGTGCTTGACAAGGGCGACCTGGCGCGGCTGCGCGAGGTGACGGCCTCGCAGGGTCTGATGCTGGAGTCGACCTCCGAGCGGCTGATGGAGACGGTCCACGCCGGATCTCCGACCAAGCATCCCGCGGCTCGGCTGGCGACGATCGAAGCCGCGGGCGAGCTGAAGATCCCGTTCACCTCCGGGATCCTGGTTGGCATTGGCGAGACCCCCGAGGAGCGCGTTGAGTCCCTTGAAGCGCTCGCCGCCAGCCACGAGCGCTACGGCCACCTTCAGGAGGTGATCCTCCAGAACTTTGTTCCGCACCCGCGCTATTACGGGGCCGAGGTGGCCGAGATCGCCGACGAGGCTTCGCGCGAGCGGTGGGGAAGGGCGACGGGGGCACCTCCTACTCGGATCCTTTGAGACACGTGATCTGTCGTCGCGCACCCGGTCGGCAAGTTCCGCAAACGTTCGGAGGGCGTCCCCGTCGCCCTCCCGTCGTGGGCGCAGCAGGTTGACGTTCGACGAGATCAAGCGCCTGATTGCTGGAGTGCAAGCGCTTGATGCCCGACGTGGGGGTGCAGGTGCCGCCGAATCTTTCAGTGAGTTCTGGCCGGAGTTGGTTGAGGCTGGGGCGACGGATCTGGGTGGGCTTTCTGCGAACGGGGATCACATCTCGCCCGGAGGAGCCGTTTCCTTCGCCGCATCAGGTGCGGAAGGAGCTGGCGCCGCGGGGGTACGCGCTGACGGAGCGGCTGTGCGTCTATCCGCAGTACATGGACCCGGAGTGGATGGAGCAGGGGGTCCTGGACGTGATCAAGCTGAAGTACTGGTCGTTCATCCCGCGGAAGGGGTCGGGGCGCAGGTCGGAAGAGGTCATCGATCCTGATCTCGCGCCGAGGGCGATCGAGAAGGGGCGCGAGGGGTTGGAGCTGTCCGAGGACGAGCTGACCGCTCTGTTCGCGGAGACTCGTCCCGAGGTGATCGAGGAGATGCGGGTCGCCGCCGATGAGCTGCGGGCGGAGCTGGCTGGCGACACGGTCACCTTCGTCGTCAACCGCAACATCAACTTCACCAACGTCTGCGTCGTCGGCTGTGCCTTCTGCGGGTTCGGGCAGGGGAAGCGGTCGCCGGATGCCTACGAAGTCTCCGAGGCGGACTTCGCGGCGCGGATCGGCGAAGGCGGTGGAGTTTCGGCGCGACCGAGCTCTGCATGCAGGGCGGGATCCATCCCGACCTGACTCTGGAGGAGTACGGGCGCTGGCTGCGGCTGGCGAAGGAGGTGGCGCCGCAGCTGCACCTGCACGCCTACTCGCCGATGGAGATCAACTGGGCCTGCGAGCGCTCGGGCAAGGAGCCGCTGGAGGTCTTCGAGTACCTGCTCGAGTGCGGGCTCGGCTCGACCCCGGGCACCGCGGCCGAGGTGCTCGACGACGGCGTCCGCCAGCGGATCTCGCCGAACAAGCTGCCCGCTGACCGCTGGGTGGAGATCATCGAAGCCTCGCACCGCGCCGGCCTGCGCTCGACCTCGACGGTGATGTTCGGCCACATCGAGGAGCCGCGCGAGCTGGCCCGCCACATGCGGGTGATCCGGGCGCTGCAGGAGCGGACCGGCGGGATCACCGAGTTCGTCCCGCTCAGCTTCATCCCCTTCAACACGATGCTGGGGCGCACGCACGGGATCGAGGAGATCTCGATGGAGGAGAACCTCAAGCACACCGCCGCCTTCCGGCTGGCGCTGGGCCGGACGATCCCGAACCTGCAGGCGAGCTGGGTGAAGATGGGGCTGGAGGGGGCGACCGAGGCGCTGCGCTGGGGGGTCAACGACCTCGGCGGCACCCTGATGGAGGAGAACATCTCCCGCATGGCCGGCTCCCAGCACGGGGTGCGGCTGGAGCCCGAGCAGCTGATCGCCGCGGCGCGGGCGGCGGGGCGCGAACCCGCGCAGCGGACGACGCTGTACGAGATCATCGAGACCTATGCGAGCGATGGTCCTCGAGAGGCAGCGGCAGCCGCTCCGGCCGGCTGAGCTGCCCGAGCCCACGCCGGGTCCCGGCCAGGTCCAGCTGGCGGTCCGCGCCTGCGGCGTCTGCCGCACCGACCTCCACATCCTCGACGGCGACCTCACCGAGCCGAAGCTGCCGCTGGTGATGGGCCACCAGATCGTCGGCACGGTGCGCGCGGCGGGGAAGGGGGCCGAGCGGTTCGCGCCCGGCGACCGGGTCGGCGTCCCCTGGCTGGGCTGGACCGACGGCGAGTGCCGCTACTGCCGCAGCGGCCGCGAGAACCTCTGCGACCGGGCCCGGTTCACCGGCTACGACATCGACGGCGGCTACGCCGAGGTCGCGGTCGCCGACGAGCGCTTCTGCTTCCCGATCCCGGAGGGCTACCCCGACCTGCAGGCGGCGCCGCTGCTCTGCGCCGGGCTGATCGGCTACCGGGCGCTGCGGCTGGTCGGGCGAGGCGGAGCGGATCGGCTTCTACGGCTTCGGCGCCGCCGCCCACATCCTCTGCCAGGTCGCCGTCCACGAAGGGCGGCGGGTCTTCGCCTTCACCCGCGATGGCGACGAGGAGACGCAGGCGTTCGCGCGACAGCTGGGCGCCGAGTGGGCTGGCGGCCTCGGCAGAGGCGCCGCCGGAGCAGCTCGACGGCGCGATCGTCTTCGCCCCGGTCGGGGCGCTGATGACGGCGGCGCTGCGGGCGAGCGCCAAGGGCGCGCGGATCATCAGCGCCGGCATCCACATGAGCGACATCCCCTCCTTCCCCTACGCGGAGCTGTGGGGCGAGCGGTCGCTGGGCTCGGTCGCCAACCTGACCCGGCGCGACGGCGAGGAGTTCATCGCCCTGGCGCCGCAGGTGCCGGTCGGACCGAGATCGAGGTCTACCCGCTGGAGGAGGCGAACCAGGCGCTCGACGACCTGCGCGCCGGCCGCTTCCGCGGCGCGGCGGTTCTCCAGATCTGAACTGCATCAACTTCGCTATCCAGCAGGTAGTCAAGTTGATGCAGTTCGAGGGGCGGGTAGAGGGAATGCATCCATACGAGCCAAGGAGGGATGCATGAGCGACGAGATCCGCAACAAGGACGACGCCAAGGGGCGCGTGAAGGAGGCCGCCGGGAGCCTGACCGGCGATGACGAGCTGAAGCGCGAAGGCAAGGTCGACAAGGCCTCCGGCGCCGTCAAGGACGGTGCCGACAAGGTGTCGGACAAGGTCAAGGACGCGGTCGGCAAAGACAACTAGCGGTTCAGCGGAAGAGGTCCTCGCCGGGAGGGCGGCGGAGGGCGGCGGCGCCCGGGGCCGTCCTCCGCCGACGACGTAGCGGCCGAGGCCGCGGACGATCGCGGCCGGGACGCCGGAGTCCTTGACCCGAACCAGGTCGGCGGCGGCGGCGACCTCGTCGGCGATCGCGATCACGGTTGCTGTCAGCTCGCGGCCGCTGCGTCCTGCGGCCGCGCCAGTCATCGAAGCGGCATCAGCCCGGCACAGCCGATCGCTACCTCCGCCTGGCCAAGGCGCCATGCCCGCCCGAAGCTGTCTGCGATCACTACCGCTGGGAGGGGTCGGGGGTGGGGGTCGGCGGACAACAGCGGGGAGGGCCCGGCGACCCCCACCCCCGACCCCTCGGACGCGGACGCGGTCGTCAGTTCTTTGCGGATGGTTCGGGCGGAGGCGTCGGGGTCGGCTGGCAGGAGGCAGACGGTGCCATCTTCGGGCAGGTTCGAGGCGTCGATGCCGGCGTTGGCGCAGACGAAGCCGTGGTGGGTTTCGGTGATCAGGACGCCTCGCTCGGCGCGGAGAATCTCGCGGCTCTCGGAGAGCACCAGCTCCACGAGCCTCGCCTCCTTACCCAGCTTCTTCGCCAATTCGCGGGCGCGCTCGGACGGCTCGACATCCGCCAGCCGCCGCACTCACCCCTCCGCCTTGGAGACCACCTTCTGCGAGATCACGACGATGTCGCTCGTGCTGCTATCTCGGCCCGCGCAGCGATCAGCTCGCCGAGCTTCATTCCCTCCTCGACCTCGGGCAGCCCCTCGACCGGGCAGCACCCGAAGCTCGCGGCTCATATCCCCAGCGCCTTGGCCGTGCGGCGGGCCCGCTTGGGCTGTCTTCTCCAGCTCCAGCGTCAGCGCGACCACGTCGGCGGGGGTGTCGAGGTCGAGTTCGATCGACGGCAGCTCCTCGATCCCGAAGGGGATCCCGGCCAGGCGCGCAGCCTCGACGTGGCGGGCGCGGCTGCCCTCGCCGAAGGCGGGGACGATCGCGTCGGGGGGGCTGAGGAGGAGGGCGTTGGTGCCGGTCCCGTGGCGGTCGGGGACGATCCCGACGTAGCGGCTGGGGATGCCGGTCAGCAGCCGGTCGAGCTCGCGCGGGTCGAGCAGCGGGCAGTCGCCGGCGAGCAGCACGACCCGCTCGGCGCCCTCGACTTCGGCCCGGGCGATGCCCGCCTGGGCGGCCTCGACGTGGCCGGCGTCCTCGGGATCGGGGACGACCTCGGCGCCGGCTTCGGCCGCCAGCTCCTGGGCGATCGGGTCGCCGCTGACGACGATCAGCCGCTCGATCGCGCGGGCGCTCGCCGATCGCTTCGAGCACGTCGGCGACCATCGCCGCCGCCATCTCGCGGCGACGGTCCTCGTCGATTCCCGCGGCCAGCCGCTGCTTGGCCGCATCGAAGCGCTTGACGGGGAGGACCGCGGTCGCTTTCAAGAGTAAGCGAGCGTAGCGGCGTAGTCGAGCACGATCCGGGCCAGGCGGACGCGGCCGGCGGCGCCCTCCATCAGAGTCTGGGTCGCGAGCGTCGGAATCTCGCTCGGCGGCGGGTCGGGGTCGCCCTCGTCGACGACCATCGCGTCGATCAGCCCGGCGTAGAGGGAGGCGACGCCGGCGGCGGTGGTCGGGCGGCCGATCCCTTCCATGAAGCGGTCGGTCGGGCCCTTGACGACCTCGCCGGCGACGTAGGGGCTGACGGCGACGACGGGGGCGGGGGAGGCGGCGATCGCCTCGCGCATCCCGGGCACGGCGAGGATCGGGCCGATGCTGATCACCGGGTTGGAGGGCCCGAGGACGATCGCCTCGGCGTCGGCGATCGCCGCCAGCGCCTCTGGGGTCGGCTCGGCCGCCTCGATCCCCTCCAGCTGCACGCCTTCGACCGGCGGCTGGCCGCCGTCGAGGATCAGGTACTCCTGCAGGGCCCGCGGGCCGGCGGGGGTGATGACCTGGGTGCGGACCGGCGTGTCGGCCATCGGCAGTACCCGCGCCTCGACCCCGAGTCCGCGGGCGATCTGCGCCTGGGCGTCGGTCGGACGGCCGCCCTCGTCGAGGAACTCGCGGCGGTAGAGGCAGGCGGCGAGGTCGCGGTCGGAGAGGCCGAACCAGCTCGGCGCGCCGAGCTGCTTTAGGCGCTCGAAGACGGTGAAGCTGTCGTCGCGGATCCCCCAGCCGCGCTCGGCGTCGATTTCGCCGCTGAGCCAGTAGGTGACGAGGTCGGGGTCGGGGGAGACGTGGACGCCGAGCGCCTCGATGTCGTCGCCGGTGTTGGCGATCACCGCCAGGTCGGTGCCGATCTCCTCCTGCATCCCGGCGGCGAGTTTGGCGCCGCCGGTGCCGCCGGCGAGGAGCGCGACGCGCATCGGGTTAAGCCCAGTGGTCGCCGTCGGGCAGGCCGGTGAGGCGGATCCCGGCGTGCGACCTTGTAGCGGGTGTTGACCGAGATCAGCATCGGCGTCAGCTGCTCGACGATCCGCGCCATCTCCAGCGCGCCGGCGTTGACCGCGCGCAGGCCGGGGATCAGCTCGATCAGGCGCGCGACCCGCGCCTTGTCGGCCTTCTTGTCGCCGCAGACGAGGATGTCCTCGCCGAGCTCGGCGTCGAGGTCGGCGAGGTTGGGGGCGCCGACGGTGTGCAGGGCGGAGACGACGGTGACGCCGTCGGGGACCATCTCCTGCGCCTGCTGGGCGGCTGAGCCCTGCCAGACGCCGAGCGAGCGGGTCGCCTTGCCGCTGACCGCGGCGGCGAGGGGGACGGTGCAGTCGACCAGGATCTGGCCGGGGCGCAGCGCCTCGCGCAGGTTGTTGAGGTTCTCCGACTGGGCGCGGAAGGGGACGGTGAGGAAGACGATCTCTCCCTTGGTCGCCGCCTCGCCGTTCTCGAGCCGGTGACGTCGGCGTCGGGAACGTCGGCGCGGACCTTGGCCGCCGCCTCCTCGGCGCGACTCGGCGGCGCGGGAGCCGAGCACGACCGGCACGCCGGCCTTGGCCCAGCGCCGCGCGAGGCCGGCGCCGAGGGCGCCGGTGCCGCCGATGATCGGGATCGGTTCCAAGGTCGCGCAGTCTATGCTCCGGGCCGCATGAGGCTCGAGGGACGCAAGGCGCTGGTCACCGGGGGGCGAGCGGCATCGGCGCCGCGGTCGCCGCCCGGCTCTCGGCCGAGGGCGCCGAGGTCTGGATCGGGGACCTCAACGTCGAGGGCGCGGAGAAGGTCGCGGGCGAGATCGCCGGCCACGCGGTCGAGCTCGACGTCACCGACCTCGAGGCGGCCCGCGCCGCCGTCGCCGCCGTCGGCGAGCTCGACGTCCTCGTCAACAACGCCGGCATGGACAACTTCGGCTTCTTCGTCTACGTCACCCAGGAGCAGTGGCGGCAGGTGCTGGACATCAACCTCGGCGGGGTCATGAACTGCACCCACGCGGCGCTGGCCGGGATGCAGGAGCGCGGCTACGGCCGCATCGTCAACATCTCCTCCGAGGCGGGCCGCGTCGGCTCCAAGGGCTCGGCCGCCTACAGCGCCGCCAAGGCCGGCGTGATCGGCTTCACCAAGGCGATCGCCCGCGAGGCCGCCCGCTACGGCGTCACCGCCAACGCGATCGCCCCCGGCCCGATCGAGACCCCGCTGCTGATGGGCGCCAAGGAGTTCGGCGAGATCGGCGAGAAGGTGATCGAGACGATGCGCACCTCCACCCAGATGGGCCGCCTCGGCCAGCCCGAGGAGGTAGCGGCCGCGGTCGCGTTCCTGGCCTCCGACGACGCCTCGTACGTGACCGGCGAGACGCTCGGCGTCAGCGGCGGCCTCGGCATGGTCTGAGCCCGCTTCTTGGGGGCCGGGAGAGAGACCCTCGGCGGACAAAAGCGGGGAGGGTCCGGCGATGGTCTCACTTCCCGGCCTAGCGAGCGGGGTCAGATTCGGCGAGTCGTCCGACGAGCGGCGGTAGGAGCGCGTGCGGATGGCGCGGGCAGGCGTGGGATCTGGCCCGCCGACAGCACGGGGTCATGTCCCGCGATCAGCTTCGAGGTCGGGTTCAGCCGCACGCGATCCATCACCGGATCAGCGACGGGGCGGCTCCACCGCTGCACCGCGGCGTGTATGCGGTGGGCCGTCCAGCATGTCACCGACACGGCCGCTGGATGGCTGCCGTGCTCGCCTGCGGCGACGGGGCGGTGCTCAGTCACTCCAGCGCGGCGGCGCTCTGGCGCATCGGATCCGAGCGACCGCGCGGTGGTTGAGCTCTCCCTACCCAGCCTCTCCCATACAGAACGCCCCGGTCTCCGATTCATCGCCGCCCGTCCCTTCGCCCGCGCGACGCGACCGTCGAGTACGGCATCCCCGTCACGACCCCGATCCAGACCCTGATCGACCTCTCGCTCCGCCTCGACCGGCGCGGGCTCGAGCGGGCGATCAACGAGGCGGACAAATACGACCTCGTGCACCCGCCGCGAACTGCGCCGAGCGCTCGACGAGCGCGCCGGCGAGCCCGGCGTCGCCAAGCTCCGCCAGATCCTCGACCGGCGCACCTTCCGGCTGACCAAGGAGGAGCTCGAACGGCGTTTCCTGCCGCTCGCGCCAAGGCCGGCCTGCCCGTCCCGCTGACCGGCCAGTGGGTGAATGAGTTCGAAGTCGACTTCTACTGGCCGGACCTCGGCCTCGTCGTCGAGACCGACGGGCTGCGCTACCACCGCACGCCGGCCGAGCAGGCTCGGGACCGGCTGCGCGACCAGGCGCACACCGCCGCCGGGCTCGCCCAGCTGCGCTTCACGCACGAGCAGGTGCGCTACGAGCCCGATTACGTCGCTGCGGATCCTCGCTCAGACCGCGAGCCGCTTCGCCATCTCGACGAAGTAGTCGAGCGCCGCGCGGGTTGGCCAGCGAGTCGCGGCTCGCCGCCTTCTCCACCGGCGTCCCCATCAGGATCTTCTTCACCGGCACCTCCAGCACCTTGCCGCTGAGGGTGCGGGGAACCTCCTCGATCTCGAAGACCTCGTCGGGGACGTGGCGCGGGGAGCACTGCTCGCGCACCCGGCGGGCGATCTCCCGCGGCAGCTCCTCGTCCAGCTCCGCGCCCTCGCGCATGACCACGAACAGCGGCATCCAGCCGTCGGTGCCCGGCCGTGGCACGTCGACCACCAGCGCGTCGACGATCTCCTCGATGCTCAGCACCGCGCGGTAGATCTCGCTCGTCCCCATGCGGATGCCGCCGCGGTTGATCGTCGAGTCCGAGCGGCCGTAGATGACCGCCGTGCCGCGCCGGGTCAGTTCCAGCCAGTCGCCGTGGCGCCAGATGCCGGGAAACATCTCGAAGTAGCTCTCGCGGTAGCGGCTGCCGTCCTCGTCGCCCCAGAAGTAGATCGGCATCGAGGGCATCGGCTCGGTGACGACCAGCTCGCCGACCTCGTCGACCACCGGCTCGCCCGCTTCGTTCCAGGCCTCGACCGCGGCCCCCAGCGCCCGCGCCTGCAGCTCGCCGCGGTAGACCGGCAGCGTCGCGACGCCGCCGACGAAGGCGGTGCAGAGGTCGGTGCCGCCGCTGGTCGAGAACAGCCAGGTGTCGGAGCCGAGGTGCTCGTAGATCCAGTCGAAGCCCTCGGGGGAGAGGGGGGAGCCGGTCGAGCCGATCGCCTTCAGGGCGCTGAGGTCGCGCCCCGACGCCGGGCTCGACCCCCGCCTTCATGCAGGCGCCGATGTAGGCGGCGCTGGTCCCGAACATCGTCACCCCGGCGCGCTCGGCGAGGTCCCAGAGCGTGCCCATATCCGGATGCCCGGGGTTGCCGTCGTAGAGGACGATCGCCGCCTGCGTCAGCAGCCCGGAGACGAGGAAGTTCCACATCATCCAGCCGGTCGTCGTGAACCAGAAGAGGCGGTCGCCGGGATGGGCGTCGACGTGGAGGTTGAGCTTCTTCAGGTGCTCGAGCAGGATCCCGCCCTGGCCCTGGACGATCGCCTTCGGCAGGCCGGTGGTGCCGGAGGAGTAGAGGACCCAGAGCGGGTGGTCGAAGCGGACGCGGTCGAAGCTCAGCTCGGCACCGTTGCGCCCGCGGCGAGCAGCTCCTCCCAGCGCATCGCGTCGCGCAGCCCGCTGAGGTCGGGATCCTCGTCGAGGTAGGGGAGGACGACCGTGCGCTCGAGGCTCGGCATCGCCTCCTGCAGCTGGGCCACCACCTCGCGGCGGTCGAAGTCCTTGCCGCCGTAGCGGTAGCCGTCGACCGCGAAGAGGACCTTCGGCTCGATCTGGGCGAAGCGGTCGATGACGCTGGCGGGGCCGAAGTCCGGCGAGCAGCTCGACCAGACGGCGCCGATCGAGGCGGTGGCGAGGAAGGCGACGATCGCCTCGGGGATGTTCGGCACGTAGGCGACGACGCGGTCGCCGCGCCCGACCCCGAGCTCGCGCAGCCCGCTCGCGACCGCCGCCACCTGCTGCCGCAGCTCGCCCCAGCTCAGCTCGCCGAGCTCGCGCAGCTCGGAGGCGTGGAGGATCGCCGTCTCGCCGTCGTCTTTTCCGCCGAAGACGTGCTCGGCGTAGTTGAGCGAGGTATTCGGGAACCACTGCGCGCCAGGCATCTCCCGCGAGCCGAGAACGGGGGAGGGGTCGCCGTCCGCCTGCACCTCGAAGAACTCCCAGATCGCCGACCAGAACCCGTCGAGGTCGTCGACCGACCACTGCCACAGCTCGCCGTAGCCGGCGAAGGAGAGGCCGCGCTCGCGCTCCAGCCAGCGCATGAACTCGGTCAGCCGCGAGCGCTCGACCAGCTCGGCCGACGGCTCCCACAACAGCTCCCCGTTAGCCGCGCTCACTTATGCCGGAGGTGGGATTCGAACCCACAAGCCCGCAAGGGCAATCGATTTTGAGTCGATCGCGTATGCCAATTCCGCCACTCCGGCTCAGCCCGAACGATAAAGCCGGATCAGGCAGCCTGCGGCTGGCCGGCGCCGGCGCCGTAATCCTCGCCGGAGCCGATCGGGCGCTCCTCCTCGACGTGCCACTCCTGGTTGAAGGCGTAGAGGGCGGCGGCGATGAGGACGATCTGCAGCAGGCCGAGGATGATCACCAGCAGCCCGATCAGCGAGGAGCTGAGGGCCGCTTCGTCGAAGCCGGCGCGGTCGCGGTTGAACCAGCTTTCGGCGCCGACCGCGCAGAAGATCGCGAGGATCATCGAGAGCGCCGCCACCACCGGCAGGATGCCACGGTTCCAGCGGACGACGAGGAAGGCGAAGAAGGCGTAGAGGATCGCGTAGATCATGCAGACGATCCCCATCCCGCCGCCGCCCTTCAACAGCGGCCAGCCGCCGAGGGTTATCAGCGCCGCAACGACCGCCGTCGCCACCAGCAGCAGCACGACGACGAACTTGGTCGTGACCGAGCTCGCCTTTTCCCGATTCGGCCGCCACAGTTCGTAGCCGGGCCTTAGCTCTCCTACCGCCACCGCCCGATCATAGAATCTGTCAGCGACGCGGCGGCGTTGCCCCCGCGTTAAGGGCCAGCCGGCCCAGCCACGCGGGCGTGGCGGAATTTGGCAGACGCGCCAGGTTTAGGTCCTGGTGGGCTTCGGCCCGTGGGGGTTCAAGTCCCTCCGCCCGCACTCGATACGATCCGCACCCTGGGGCACTGGCCAAACTGGCTAAGGCACCGGTCTCCAAAACCGGCGATTCTAGGTTCGAGTCCTAGGTGCCCCGCTCAGAACCTGGTGCTTAGTTTGGGTACTTCTAGTTGCGCCGTCCGGCCGGTTGTAGGAAAGTTGGCGGCGCGATGCTCAGGTGGCACCGACTACTCGTGGGGCTTCTCGGCTGCATGTTCGCCTTTACCGCACAGGCGCCGGCGGCTGGGGCGGCTCCTGCGCCGACGGCGATGGGCTGGACCGTGATCGACCGCTACGGAGGCGATGCCAACGGCGACGGCAAGCTGGACGACCTCGAAGGCCCGAGCCGCTGCGGCCGGCCGACCTCGACGTCGTTCGCGGTGCGGGTGCTGCCCTCGCCGGCGATCTGCGCGGAACTGGAAGCGGGCGTCCTGGCGGGTCGACGGCGAGGAGCCCCGGCCGAACCGCTGCTCAAATGCCGCAGAAACCCGGCCAGCTGCGATGCCGTCTTCGCGGTCGAAAGGCGAGGGGGAACACACGATCAAGGTCCTGGCCAGGAACCGGGCCGAGGTCGCCCGGGTCGACAGTCGACGACAAGCTGATCGTCGCCCTCGGCGACTCGGTTGCCTCCGGGGAGGGTAACCCCGAAGGCAATGGCCCGGGCCGCTGGCTCGACGCGCCCTGCCATCGCAGCGCCGCCGCCGGCTTCCAGCAGGCGGCGCAACCAGCTCGGCAAAGTCGATCGGCGCCGCTCGATCACCTTCGTCAGCCTCGCCTGCTCGGGGGCCCGGATCGACACGGGCCTGCTCGGGTCGCTACGACGGCATCGAGCCGCTGCCGGGGGCAGCTCCCTATCCTGCCGCAGGTCGACCGCCTGCGCGAAATCGGCATCGCTCGCCGCCCCGCGTGGCGACGACGGGCCCGGGGTGGACGCCGTCCTGCTCAGCGTCGGCGCCAACGACGTCCGCTTCTCCAGCATCGTCAAGCAGTGCGCCCTGCCCGGCGACTGCCGGGAGGGCGTCAAAGCGGCTCGTGGAGCAGCGGGCTGGCGGCGCTGGACGATCGCTACGACGAGCTCGGCGAGGCGCTCGAGCGAGGCGGCGCCCGAGACTCCGGTCTTCATCACCGAGTACTTCGATCCCGACCCACGACGAATTCGGGCGCTTCTGCAAGGACGGCCCGGGCCTGACCACCGACGAGGAGGCGCAGTGGGCCTACGAGGAGCTGCTGCGGCCGCTGAACCGGAAGATCAGGACCGCCGCCGAGCGTCAACGGCTGGCAGTCGAGTCGACGGGATCGCCGCCGACTTCAAACACCACGGCTACTGCGCGCAGGGAAAGGCGCTGGATCCGGACCCTGCCCGAGGCGCTGGCGATGGACAACCCGGACGGGCACCCTGCATCCCAACGAAGAGGGCACAAGGCGATCGCCCGGCGGGTGGCCGGGCCGCTGGCGGCGCAGCTCGACTTCCAGGCGCCGGCGCCGCCGCCCGAAGGCGAAGAGGAGGGGGGGCTGCCGGGCCTGGAGGAGATCGGCCGGGGCCTGGCGGCGGCGGTCTTCGCTCCGCAGCTGGCGATCGCCGGCAAGCTGCTCTCAGCCCGACCTGCACTCGACCTGGCGCCAGGTGCTCGCGTTCTGGCTGCCTGCTGCCGCTGCTGATCGGCCTGGCCTGGCTCGCGCTGGCGGGCACTGCTGCTGCTGCGCGCGACCTGGCCACCGGATCCCGCCGGCGCGCCGCGAGCCACCGCAGCTTCGGTGGGCTCGGCGATGCAGCTCTCGGTCCGGCAGCTGCTCGCTGATCGGTCTCGGCGTCGCGGTCCTCTTCGCGGCGATGCTCGTGCTCGCCGGACTGGCCGGCCGGGCGATCCTCTGGCTGCGGTTCTGGTCGCGCACGACTGCCCGCCGACCAGGCGGTCAACGCCGTCTCCGGCAGCGAACTGGTCTCCACCGGCGCCGTGGCGCTGGCGATCTTCGTCGGCCTCGGCCTGGCCGCCGCCGCGATCGCCTGGCTGCTCGACGGCAACGGCCGGGAGGTGCGGACGACGCGGCGGGGGCTGGTCGCGATCGGGCTGGTCGAGGTGATGGCCGCGATCCGGATCGGCGAATTCCGCGCCGACCAGGCCCTGCAGCTGCTCGATCGGGTCGTGGTCGCCGCGGCTCTGCTGCTCCACTACCTGGTCGACCGGGCTCTCGAGTGGCGCCGGCGCAGCGGCAGAAGCGAAGGCCGGCGCAGGCGCGATCGCGTCAGCCGGGACAGGAAGTCTGGATGCGAACTCAAGGCCTGGGGCATAGGCGTTCGCTCCGCAGCGAGGTGCGCTGGGCGCAGCGGCTCTACCAGCTGCTGCCCTTCCTGCTTCCTCGCCCTTGCGCTCTACCTGTCGTACGGGACCGAAGGGTTCGACCGGAGCTCTTCGTCCTCGTGGCCTACCTGGTCGCGGCGATGCTGTTTGCTGCCCCGGGCGGTCTCGCCGCGCCCGGGGTGCGGTGGAAGAACCCTGACGGTCCAGGCGCTTGACAGTGCCCCGGGTCGCCCTGGCCCTGGTCGGCTTCACCCTCGTCGTCGTCCTCCTCGCCCGCGACGAGCTCTGGCTCGCGGGCGTCGCCGCCGCCGCGGCCCTGCTCGGGCTCCTCTGCCTCGCGGTCGCCGCCGCCTCGGGCGAGCGGTTCGCGCCATACGGGCTCGCGGTCCTGGTCTCGGTCCCGCTCTTCGCCGGCGCCGCCGCCTTCCTCCACGGCCTCGATTCGCCCGAACTGCAGCCCGTCGCGGTGGTCCTCGACGACGGCGAGGCGGTCTGCGGCGCCTACGTCGGCGAAAGCGACGACCAGCTCTGGCTCGCCCACGTGACCCTCGACGAGCGGGCCGGCGTCCACCGACCGCGGCGCGGCGCGATCGCGCCGCTCGACGCCGACCGGGTCGAGGCGAAGGCGCTGGGCCCGCTGGAGCCGGTGGACCTGGTCGAGCCGCGGGCGCTGCGAGCTGCGCGACCAGTTGCTCGACGACCGCGGCGACCGCGATCCGCGCAAGCGCGCTCCCAGCTGCAGCTCCTCGCCCGGGATGAGGGCGGCGATGGCGCGACGAAGGACGCCCCCAATGCCGGCGCCTGGCAGCGCGAACTCGCCGAGGCTATCCAGCCCGAGCTGGTGGTCGACCGCAAGGACGGGTTCTGGCCGGTCCCGGTCGGCACCCTGTTCTCATTCCGCGACCGGCGCGCCTCGATCTGCCGCCGCGTCGCCGGCGGCGGCGACGGCTGCCTGCGGCTGGGGACGCCAGGCGAATTCCCCTGGGTCGGCGGCGAAGGGGAGTCGCTCGAGTACCCGGCCGCCGACAACGACGTCGACGAGCAGCACGACCAGATGGTCGCGGCGCTGGGGACGGCGGACCCGGAGGCGAGCGCGGCCGAGTACTACCTGGTCGACCGCGAGGAGGACGGCAGCGGGCCGATCTCGATCCAGTACTGGTTCTTCTACCCGTTCAACTACCAGCCGGTCGGCGACGGGCTCGCCGAGGGCGGCTTCCACGAGGGCGACTTCGAGTCGATCGGGGTCCTGCTCTCGGGTCACAACGAAGAAGCCGCGCTACGTCTGGATGAACCGCCACGACGAAGAGGGCCGCGCCTTTCCCTGGGACGACGAGGCGCTGAGCCGACCGGAAGAGCACCCGCGCGTTTTCGCCGCCCGCGGCAGCCACGCCACCTACGAGAACTGCGAAGGCCAGGTCCGGCCGCTGGACGTCAAGGGCCTGATCGACGACCACCCGACCTGCGACTCAGGTGCGCCAGCTGCACCTGCTGCCGGAGGTGACGCCGCTGATCGACCTCTCGCGGGTCGGCTGGGGCTGCTGGCACGGGCTCTTCGGCCACCGCAACGGTGGCCTCGGCGTCTACGAAGGGAGCAACAAGTTCCTCATCGCCGACGCGCCGAAGAGCCCGCTCTGGCAGCAGAAGTTCGGCGGCGAGGAAGTGGAACCGTGCCGCGGGCCTGGAAGACCCCGGCGGCCGCGACGGCCTCGGCGAAGAAGTGCTCGAGGAGAGGACGAGGTGCCGAGGCTCCTGCGGGCCCGGCGCGAGCCCCCTCGAGAAGGCGATCGACGACTGCTCGGACTGGGAAAAGCCGGCGACCAGCGGCATCTACATGGTCGTCTGCGACGAGACCGGCTTGGACCGCTACGTCGAAGCGGGCTCGAAGACCCGGGTCGGGACGGAGCCAAGTCGAAGGATCGAAGCGGTAACGGCGACGCCAAACGGCAGACGATGAGGAGCCGCTCTCGGTCCCGGCGGTGCGGCGCAACCGCAGCGGGACCTACCTCGACGACTGGCAGATCTCCGCCGCGCGAGCCCACCGAAGCGACCGTCTTCGCCTCCTGTCCGAGCGGCGGCGGAGTGGTCGTTCGCGCGGCTTCACCGAAGTCCCGCTCGGCTTCGGCGAAGCGCTGACGATCGACGACGCAGGGCCCGGCGGCTCCTGGGTACTGAGGACCGGCGACGGCTCCGCCGTGATGGAAACGCTGCCCGTACACGACCAAAGCGAAGGACGGGCTGCTGGTCCGAAGGCCCCCGTCCCCGGCAACTACCTGCGCTGTCAGCGCTAGAGCGGCTAGCTCTCGACCGCGGCCGGCCGAGACGCCGCCGGGCAGATGTCGAGGCCGTCGGCGAGGGCGAAGAAGGCGACGGCGAAGGGGCTGGAGGCGGTCGCCTCGCGCAGGTGCTGCCAGTCGATCTGCTCGCGCAGGGAGCGGGTGATCAGGATCAGGTCGCCGTAGTCGACGCTGTGCTCGTCGAGCGCGAGCAGCTTGGTGACGAGGATGTCGTTGAGGTCCATCACGTGGACGTTCATCGCCATCACGCTGAGGTCGTCGCCGCGGCCGATCACCTCGTCGTCGATCGTTATCCCCGAGGGTTCAAAGATCAGGTCGACGAGGATCTCGCCGTCGTAGGCCTTCAGCAGCCATTGCTCCGGCGGGGTCTCCGGGCGCATCCCGGCCTCGGCCAGCGCATCCTGGGCGCGCTCGGCGTCCTCGTGCTTGACCATCAGGTCGATGTCGTTGCTCGAGGGCGGGCCGCCGCGCGCCCAGCAGCCGAGCCCACCGCCCAGCAGGTAGGGGATGCCCTGCCCCTCCAGGGCCGCGACCGACCGCTTCAGGCTCTCGGTCAGCTCCTCGGCGACCTCGCTCTTGCCCAGGTTCTCCGCCATGCCCCCTTTCGCTGCCCCGTCCACGGTCCCGATAAACGCGGGGCGGGGCGGGTAGGGGAGCGGGGTGACTTCTTCATCCGGGAGCGAGCGGCTGCGGATCGCGGCCACCGCGGACATCCACTGCCGCGACTCCAACCGCGAGGCGATCGTCTCCTCCTTCGCGGCGCTCGGCGATGACGTCGACCTCGTCCTCGTCGCCGGTGACCTGACCAGCCACGGCCGCCTCGACGAGTCGGAAATCCTCTGCGCGGCGGCGGTGGAGACGGATGCGCCCGTCTACGCGGTACTCGGCAACCACGACTGGCACGCGGACGAAGGCGAGGCGATCCTGGAGCGCCTCGAGGCGGGCGGCGTCCACATGCTCGACCGCAGCGCCGCCGTCTGCGAGACCGGCGGGGTCGAGGTCGGGATCGTCGGCGTCAAGGGCTTCGTCGGCGGCTTCGCGCCGCGCCACCTGCCGAACTTCGGCGAGCCCTCGCTGCGCGCTGTGTACGCGGAGGCGACGGCGGAAGTGGAAGCGCTCGACGACGGGCTGCGGGAGGTGGCTACCTGCCCGCTGCGGATAGTCCTCCTCCACTACTCGCCGGCCGAAGCAACGCTGGAGGGGGAGCCGCGGGAGATCTGGGTCTTCCTCGGCTCGGACCGCCTGGCGGCGCCGATCCTCGAGCACGGCCCCGACCTGGTGCTTCACGGCCACGCCCACGGTGGCTCACCGGACGGGCTGATCGGCGAGACCCCGGTCCACAACGTCTCCCAGCCGGTGCTCGGCACCGACTTCCGCATCTTCGAGCTCGACGCGAGCCGGGCGCACAGCCCGATCCCCTGATCGGGCGGGGGCCGGGCGCCCTGGCGCTTCGGAGTCTGGCCCCACCAGGGTGGGGCGAAAGTCGGTTGCGCTACTTCGGTTCGAGCCCGACCACGTCGTAGTAGCCGATCAGGTAGAGGCGCTTCCCGTCGGAGACCATCGGCGTGTAGCCGGCCTCCTTCATGTGGAAGGTGCGCTTGTGGGTGTGGACGTCGAAGCCGCTGGTTTCCTCGGTCTTGAAGCTGGAGGTGTAGACAGTGTGGCCGATCACGGTCGCGGTGCCGGGGATCGGGCCGCCGACGTCCTTCTGCCAGCGCAGCCTGCCGGTGCGGGCGTCGAGGGCGAAGAAGCGGCCGTTTTCGGCGCCGATGTAGACGGTGGGCGGGGTGCCGGGAACCTGGGCGACGGCGGGGGAGCCGTAGACCTAGCCGCCGGCGTCGAAGTGCCAGGCGACTTTGCCACTCCCCTCGTCGAAGGCGTAGACGGTGCCATCGTCCCGGGCGGCGTAGACGCTGCCGAAGGCGATCGCGGGGGAGGAGAAGAAGCCGCCGCGGCCGTAGGGCGGGACCTTGCTCGTGTTGCTGCGCCAGACCAGCTTGCCGCTCTTCGCGTCGAGGGCGAACATGCCGCTCTGGTAGTCGGCGAAGAAGACCTTGCCGTCGTCGTAGCTGGGGCTGGCTTTGATCGCGCCGGGTGCGTTGAAGCTCCAGAGCCTCTTGCCGCTCTTGGCGGCGAGGGCGAGGAGGTTCGTGGTGTCGGTGCCGAGGTAGAGCCTGCCGTCGACCGCAAGCGGCGAGGATTCGAGGTGCCCGCCGAGCTTGCGGACCCAGAGCCTCTTCCCCGTCCTCGCGTCGCCCGCGGCGAGGTTTCCGCTCAGGAACGCCCCGTAGACGACGCCTTCGTAATAGACGGGCGCGGTGACGAAGTTCGGCTTCCCCTTGTCGCTCGGCCGCACGTTCAGTTCCCAGAGCACCTTGCGATCCCACAGCCGCACCGCTTTCCCGTTCCCGTACTTGTTCATCACATAGGCGACCCCGTCATGAATCGCCGGCGGGAACTCGATCAACGCGTGCGTATTGACCGACCAAGCCTCCTTCAACGGCGGATCCAGCGCCTTCTCCTCCGCGGGCAGGTAGTGCGTCCGCTGCGGGACGCGCCCGAACAGCGGCCAGTCGACATAGGAGGCCCCGGTGGCCGCGGCTCCGCCTGCGCCCGCTGCCGAGTCACCGCCCGAGTCGCCGCAGCCGGCGAGGCCTATAGCGAGGGCAAGAACGGCGAGCATCGAGAGGACAACGCGCATCGCCCCTCTCATCGGCAGAGGTGTGAGGCGCTTTAAGAGAAAGCGGCGGACGAGAATCGAACTCGCGTCTCCAGTTTGGAAGACTGGGGCTCTACCGTTGAGCTACCGCCGCGCGGTGGAAGCCGCCCCGCTTCGCGGTGCGGCGACGGTGACAGTTTGCACAAACCACCTCGCACTTTGCAATCTCGTCGAGGACGTCTTGCCAGTTGCGGTTCCGGATGCCATTTGCGATCCCGAACTTCTTGTCCCGAAGATGGTCGAACTCGAGAACGATGGGATCGCTCTCACCGCAGTCGATGCAGGGATGCTCTCGCAGAAAAGCAACCAGGTACTGAGTCCGCTCTTCGAGAAGCGCTTTGTTGCGCTGCCGCGCTTGGGCGATGTAGCGCTGTTTGTTCGCCAAGTAGTGCTCCCGGTGGTACTCGACCCGGCAGGGCCGGCAGTAGTTGTCCCGCTGCCCCCGCGCCCGCCGCCGCCAAGCGAATTCCTCCACCACCTTCTCCTCTCCGCAGCGCCCGCACCGCCTCATAAGTCGCAACCTACAAGGTAGACAAGACGTTCCCACAAGCACCGCACCCGCCGATCCGTCAAAATGAAGACCCCACGGGGAGTGGCGCAGTCTGGTAGCGCACTCGGCTGGGGGCCGAGCGGTCGCAGGTTCAAATCCTGTCTCCCCGATACGTCACCGATGCCGGAGACCACCTGCCACATGTCGATCTCGCTCGACGGCTTTGTCGCCGGGCCGGATCAGAGCCAGGATGATCCGCTGGGGAAGCGCGGCATGGAGGTCCATCGCTGGCACCTCGGTGACGAGCGCGTAGATGAGGCCGATGCGACGGCAGAGGGCTGGCTGATGCGACCGCGCGGGGCCTACGTCATGGGCCGCAACATGTTCGGGCCGATCCGTGGCGAGTGGGATGGGAACTGGGAGGGATGGTGGGGCCGCGAGCCGCCCTATCACGCGCCGGTTTTCGTGCTCACCCACCACACCCGGGAGTCGATCGAGATGGAGGGCGGCACGAGCTTCCATTTCGTCACCGAGGGCTTCGAGGCCGCCTACGCGCAGGCGCTCGAGGCGGCCGGCGAGGATGGCGTCGACATCGCGGGCGGCGCCTCGACCGTCCGTCAGGCGCTTGCGGCTGGAGTGATCGATGAACTCACGCTTGACGTTGCCCCCGTCTTGCTCGGGTCCGGCGAGCGGCTGTTCGACGGAGTCGAGTCACTCGGGTTCGAGTCGGTCGAGGCGCTCCACTCTCCGCTCGCCACCCACATCCGCTACCGGCGGGCGGGGTGAGGAGGACGATATGAGCGCTGCCCACACGAATGTTCGCCCGACGCTCTACGTCTGTCACGGCGACGAAGGGGGACCGCGAATCCACCCTTGCCGACGCGTTCAGGAAGCTCTCAAGGAGGAGGGAATCGAGTACGAGAAGGTAATCGCCGGCCATGGCAACCCGATTCCGTTCTTCCGCAAAGGGTCGCGGGAGAGGCTCGAAGCCGAGACCGGTACCGACAAGCTGCCGACGCTGAAGCTCCCGGACGGAACCGTCCTCATGCACTCACGGGCGATCCTTCGATGGGTGCGCAAGGGACGTTGAGCCCTCCGATCACCGCCAGTCCGCATTCAGGAAACTGAGCACGACGGCGGCGAGCGCGGCCAAGACGAACAAGATGGCTAGGGCCGGTGCGAACCTCTCGGTCGCGTCCAGCTCCGTCTTGTTGTCGAGGTACCAGAGAACGAGGCCGAGGGCGCTCAGGCCCAGAAGGAGCAAGAGCCAGACCGGCATCAGCCACTTCTATCAGGCGATAGATACTTGACGCACTAATTCGCTGGTCGCGGTGGCTACCGTTGTTGAAGTGCTTCTTCCCACCGACATGCTCTCGCTGATCCCCGGGCTGGCGCCGGAGCGGGGGGCGCAGGCTGAGGAGGTGGATGGGTTCTTCGGGGCGGACTCGATGGTGCGGCGGTTGCACCGGGAGCGGCTGGTGCTGTTTTCGGGGGTGCGGGCGCTGTTGATGCAGGCTTGCGATCCGCTGGCGGTGGTGGGGTTCCGGCGCCACTCGATCATCTTCGACAATCCCCAGGCGCGGCTGCAGCGGACCGACGAGCGGATGTCGCGGATCTACTTCGGGGGCCGGGAGGAGGCGGAGAAGACCGGGCGGGTGGTGCAGGCGATGCACCGGCGGGTGAAGGGGAAGACGCCCGCTCGCTACGGCCCGATCCCGAAGGGGACGCCGTACGACGCCACGGATCCGGAACTCGCGCTCTGGGTCCTCGCGACGCTCGCCGACTCCGCCCTCGTCTACTACGAGCGCATCTTTGGCTCGCTCGATCCTGACGAGCGGGAGCGCTACTGGCGCGAATACCGCCAGGTCGGAGAACTGCTGGGTTTGTCCGCGGATTCGATGCCGGCAACGCACGCCGGGCTCAGGGGCTACGTCGATGGGCGCCTCCACGACGGCAGCCTCTGGATCTCCGACGAGCGCCGCGAACAGGCGGTGGCGATGATCCTCGAGCCGCCCTGGACGGGCCTCCTGCGCGCGGCCGCGATCCCCGTCACCGAGACGATCAGGCTGATCTCAGTTGGGCTGCTCCCGCCGCAGATCCGCCGCCTCTTTGGCTTCGGCTGGGACCCGGGGCGCGAGGCGCTGCTGCGCTCGACCCTGCTGCAACTGCGGGTTGGCGCTCGCTTCTGGCCGGACGCCGTCCGGCTCCATCCCGCGGCGCGCCTGCCCGCGGGCGAGCGCTACGGCGCCTTGGCAAGGTAGCGACGAGCGTCGAACCCGCGCCGCGCGCACTTCACCGCCTGGCGACGCCCCGACCGACGAGGCTGACGCCGAGGTTCGGCTGGGCGCCGTCGTCGCGGGCGATTTCCAGCATTGCTGCCTGTTCCCCGGTGCTGGTGGGTCGGAAGGAAACGGCGAAGGAGCGCTTCTCGCCCGGTTTGAGGACGAAGTGGATGCCGCCAGCGGGCGCCCCCGCCAGCGAGAAGGCCGGCGAGCCGAAGAGCCGTGCCGTCGCCGCCACCGGCTCGCCGCCGCGGCGGGGAAGGTTGCGGACGAAGACGACGCGCCTCGCCTCCCTGCCGATCGCTACCTGGCCGAAGGAGCGTTCGAGCGGCGAGACCTCCAGCAGGCCGGCGCTTGGGGGCGGCGGGGGCGCTGCGACCGTGATCGTTCCGGCCGAGGCGCGGCCCTCCTGGCCGATGTCGTCCTGGACGACGACTTCGACGATGTATTCGGCGGCCAGGGGCCCGGTATTGGCCGGCACTTCGTAGGTGCCTTCGAAGCGGCTGGAGCTGACCCCGTTGAGGCCGACTTCGGCGGTCGCGCCGCCGCTGACCGGCGTAATCGTCGCGTAGACCGCGCTGAGCCCGCGGTTGTCGCCGGCCTCGGCGATGATCGTCGCCGTGCCGCCTTCGGCGGGCAGGAACTGGGGGTACATTTCGGTCGTCGAGATCCAGGGCGCTTCATCGAACTGCGGTTGTCCTTCCACCTGGACCTCGCCGATGTAGCTGGCGTTGTAGTTGTTGTGGAGGTCGTAGGCCTGGACTTCGACGCTGTAGCTCGCAATGCCTTCGGAGTAGTTGGCCGGAGCTTCGAGGGTGCCGAAGTAGGTGTCTCCGTTCCCTTGATAAAGGGTGATCGCCTGGTAGGTCCCGTCGGATCCGTAGACCTGCGCGGTGGTCATCTGCACGCCGCTCTCGTCGATGATGTCGACGCTGATCTGGACGTTTCCGCCGGCTGAGGGGAGGCTGCTCGGACTGAGCAGGCCGTTGGTGATCACCGGCGGGGTGCTGTCGACTTCTTCTTCGTCGGCGTTTGCGCTGGCCGTGCCGACCAGGAGCGCCCCCGCCATCGCGATCAGCATCGCCAGCATCCGAGGCCGCCCGAAATCCGTGATTTGCAACTGCGCCATAGCCCCTCCCGTGTCCGCTCGACCCGCCCACCTTATGTCGCGAGCGGCGGGGACGCCAGCGGGTCGAACAGTTCGGAGACGGCGCAGGCGGCATATGGTTGGCGCATGGACGACCCGCTCCAGCGGTACCGGGCCGCCTCCGAGGCAGGGGACATCGCCGGGATCATGGCCGCCTGCGCCCCCGACGTAGAGGTTGTCTCCCCGATCTCGGGCCGGATGGTCTTCCGCGGCCGGGAGGACGTCGAGTTCCTCCTCACCGGCGTCTATGGCAGCTTGAAGGGGCTGCGCTGGACCGATCCCCTTGGTGACGGAGCGCGGCGAGTGATGGTCGGCGAAGCGCGGCTGCTGGGCGTGCGCCTGACCGACGCGATGGTCTTCGACCTCGACGCCGACGGCCGCATCCGCCGCATCGGCCCGCACCTGCGCCCGTGGCTGGCGCTGACCCTCTTCGCCCTGGTTCTCGGGCCGAAGGTCAGCCTGCGGCCAGGGGTCGTCCTGCGGGCGCTGCGCGGCTGAGCTAGGAGGGATTGGCGAAACCCGCGTGTGCGGCCGGCGAGCGCCGGACCAAGCGGGGCAAGGACGCAGGGAGGCCCGAATAGCAGCGCTATTTGGCCGACCGAGGACGCCGCACCGCGCAGTGTCCGCCGCCGCCAGGCGTGCGCGGGGGTTTCGCCAAGCCCTCCTAGTAGCGGGTGCGCCCGGCGTCCGAACGCTCGCGCAGCTTTCGCACCAGGTAGACCAGGCCGATCGCGCAGAGCACCGAGAAGAGGAACCCGGGTCCCTCCTTCTCGTCGAAGGCGTAGTAGGCGATCAGGCCGGCTACCAGCGAGGCGGCGATCCCGAGCATGATCGTCTGGAAGATCGACATCGGGTCGCGGCCCGGCAGCAGCAGGCGGCCGAGGGCGCCGACGACGAGGCCGGTCAGCAGGAGGCCGATGATGAAGAGGATCACGTCCATGCGGCAGTAATTCCCGCCAGGTGGGTAGAGGAAACGCGTGGCCGCGACGATCGGCACCGGGGAGCTGCTGAAGGACCGCTACCGGCTCGAGCGCACGCTCGGGCGCGGCGGCATGGCCGCCGTCTGGCTCGGGCACGACGAGGTGCTGGACCGGCCGGTGGCGGTGAAGGTCCTGGCCGACACGATCGCCGCCGACCCCGGCTTCGTCGCTCGCTTCCGCCGCGAGGCCCAGACCGCGGCCGGGCTCTCGCATCCCAACCTCGTCGGCGTCTACGACTTCTCCGAAGAAGGCGAACGGCCCTACCTGGTGATGCAGTTCGTGCCGGGAGAGAACCTGGCGGCGCTGCTGGAGCGTGGGGAGGGGGTCGACTGCGACAAGCTGGCGCGGGAAATGCTGGACGCGCTGGCCCACATCCACGGCGCCGGCATCCTCCACCGCGACGTCAAGCCCGGCAACATCGTCGTCGAACCCGACGGGACCGCGAAGCTGATCGACTTTGGGATCGCGCGGCCGTTGGACGCGACGGCGATGACCAGGACCGGGTTGATAATGGCCACCGAGCGCTTCGCCGCGCCGGAGGTGATGGAGGGGCGGCCGGCGACCGAGCGCTCGGACCTCTACTCGCTCGGCGTTGTTCTTCGCGCATGTGAGGGGAGCTGCTCGCGTGCCTTGGGCGCCCTGATTGCGTCGCTGACCGAAAAGGACCCGGCGGTCCGTCCCCGCTCGGCGCGGCAGGCTCTCGCCCGTCTCGAACGGGCGGAGCCGGCGCTCGAACAGCCGACCCAGGTGTTCGAGGCGGAGATGGAGCCGAGGCCGGAAGCCGAGTCACCGCCGCCCCCTCCGGCCTACGAGCGACAGACCGGGAGGGGCTCGCGCCGCAGCCGCTGGGGCGCGCTCGTGGCCCTGCTCGCCTTCCTCGCCGCGGTCGGGGCAATCGCCGCTGTCGCCCTGACCGGAGGAGGCGACGACGGCAAGCAGCCGCGGCAGGCGAAGGCCCAGGCGAAGGAGGCAAAGAAGGCGCAGAAAAGCTCCAGCGCGGCTGGCGCGAATAAGCCGGCCGCTTCGACGCCGGCGCCCGCCGAAGAATCCAGCGAGCCCGAACCCTCGGAATCCGCACCAGCCCCCGAAGGCGGCGACTCGGCCGACGGAGCCTCGCTCAACGAACAGGGCTTCGCGCTGATCCAGGCCGGTGAATACGAAGCCGCGGTCCCTGTGCTCGAAGAAGCCGTCGCCGCTTTCCCGGAAGGCAGCGAAGACCTCAACTACGCTTACGCGCTTTTCAACCTCGGCAACGCGCTGCGGCTCAGCGGCCGCCCCGAAGAGGCGATCCCAGTGCTGGAAAAACGGCTGGAAATCCCGAACCAGACGGGCACGGTGGAAGCGGAGCTGGAAGCCGCGCGCGAAGAAGTCGGCTGATCTGCCCTATTAATCCAGGCGGACCTATGCGAACATATGTTCGTGTTCGTTACCGCGAGAGACCGCCCCCCTGAAACCGGTCCTCGCCTGCGACGCGGCGGTGAAAAGTTGAGCCTGCCTCTATGGACGCGGGGGCGGGAGGCGAATTCCCTTCCCTAGATGCCGCGCCGAGAAGATCCCCAAGTCGGCCTGAGCAAGGCCATCCGCCAGCTCCGCCTCGAGGTGAAGCTGAGCCAGGAAGCGCTGGGGCTGATGGTCGGCATTCACCCGACTTGGATCTCCCACATCGAGTCTGGCCGGGTCAACCCGACCTGGGGCAATGTCCGCCGCATCGCCGAGGGCTTGAAGGTGCCGTTGCCGGTCCTCGCCGCGCTCGCCGAGAACCTCGAGGCCAGATATGGAACCGCCCCCCGGTCCGAGAACGGCGGGGGGCGGTAGAAAACAACCTTGGGGTGGTTGCGCGCAACTCTAATACCCACGCAGCGAAGGCTTCGAGAGCGCCGTCGCCTACGCGATCGCCGACCAGCTCGGCTACCCGAAGGCGAAGGTGAAGTGGACGTCGAGCCGTTCAACTCTTCGCCGGTGCCCCTCCTCCGAGAGGCCTGAGGCTCGCGAGTTCGCGGAAAACCGTGCTCTACAAGGTTTTTCGCGGACTCGTAGAGGAGCGTGAACAGCAACCCTCCTCTCGATTTCCAGGCTTTTAATCAAAGTATTTGACTTAGCACGAGGTTCGTGTTTATGCTGCCGCTGCACTTGAGCAATCAGGGATCTGCTCAGGGCGGCAGGGAAACATAGCTAGCACCTGTGCCTTAATCGGTTAAAGGGTCGGCGTTGTAAGCCGAAGATCCGGGTTCGAGCCCCGGCGGGTGCATTTCGGACAACCAAATTCGAAGGCCAGAAAGTTCGAAATCACAGCTATGGGCGAGAACATCTTCAACAGGTTCGGCGAAGTCGCAGCAGGGGAGAGCGGGACGGCGCTGTGGGCGGCGCGGGCGCCGTACCGGCCGGAGGCCGAGTTCGACTTGATGCTGATCCCGCGCTTGCCGAAGGGCAGCGACTGGCGCGAGAGCGAGGAGGCGAAGGCGGCGCTTGACCGGATCGAGGCCGAGCCCTGGGTGGCCGCGATCGACCGCGACGACAAGCAGCCGAAGCTGAAGCTCAGCGATGAGTGGATCGAAGCCCAGGGCGAGGCGATCCGCTCCGGCGCGGAGGGCGAGAAGCAACTCGCCGACATGGCTGCGGATAACCGCTACGCCGTCTACTTCTGGGGCGCCAACACGACCAAGGCGCTGCATATCGGCCACCTCCGCAACCTCGCCGTCGGCGCCGCGATCGCCGGGGCGCTGAAGCAGGCGGGGGCGCGGGTCGAGAACCGCAGCTTGATCTGCGACGTCGGCCGCAGCATGGGGGAGGCGATGGCCGGTGTCGCCACCCGCGCCGGCGAGGACTCCGGCCCGGACGCCGACGAGAAGAGTGACCACTTCGTCGGCTTCTGTTACGCCGACTACGTCACCGCCAGCCGCAACGGCGGCGCCGGCGACGACGGCGCCGAGGACTCGGTCGCCCGCGAGTCGACGAGCTACGACGACAGAGCCGACGAGATGATGATGCGGGTCCTGGGCGGCGACCAGAAGGCGCTGGAACTGTGGTCGAAGACCCGCTCCTGGGTGATCTCCGGCCAGCGCAAGACCCTGGCTCGATTGGGCATCACCTTCGACAAGGTGATCTTCGAGTCCGACTTCCTTCCCGAGGTCGCCGAGTACATGAACCAGGGCCTCGCCGCAGGCACCCTGACCAAACGCTGGGGCGACGACATGGTCATGTACGAGACCGAACGCGAGGAGCTGGAAGAGATGCCGCTGGTCCGCTCCGACGGCCTTCCCACCCAGCACATGCGGGCGCTCGCCTACTGGGCCGCCGCCGACGAGCTCGACGACGTGATCTCGATGCAGGTCTGCGGCAACGAGTGGGTAGCCCACGTCACCTGCCGCCGCAAGCTGATCGACGAGATGGGCCTGCAGAACGGCAACGGCAACGGCTCGGCCCGCGGGGGAGGCCCTCCGACCTACGACATCTTCCACGGCATGGTCGCGCGGGAGAACGAATCGATCAGCTCTTCGAAGAAAGGGGCGCTGCTGATCGACGACCTGGTCGAGTGGCTCGAGCACGAGTTGAAGCAGAACCCCGAGTTGGCCGAGGAGATGGCGCGCCACCCGCACCCGGAGACGGTGCCGGGCCAGGTCGCGCTCGGCTACTTCCTCCTGCAGCCGACGACCAAGCAGGTCAAGTTCGGCAAAGAGAAGCTTCTGGTCGAAGGAAAAGGGAGCCTTGGTTGGGACCTGGCGCGCGCGCAGGCCCACCACGCCTCCACCGAGATCCAGGGCGAGCGTCCGGCCGAGGACCCGGACTACCGCTTCGCCGTGGTCCAGTCGGAGCACTACCGGGTGCACCTGCGCAGCGCCGTCGAGGAGTTCGACGTCGCTCCGCTCTCCAAGTACCTCTCCCACTTCGCGCGCTGGTACCGAGAAGACGAGCGCGCACCGGAGGTCGAGGCGGTCGTGCAGCCGGTGCTCGAGCAGGGCCTGCGGGGCCTGGGACTAGAGGGAGCCTGACGTGAAAACGCTTTTGGTCGACAACCACGATTCCTACACCTACAACGTGTTCCACCTGTTGGCCGCGGCCTCTGGCGAGGAGCCGATGGTGGTCAACAACGACGCGGTCAGCTGGCGGGTGCTGACAAGGATGGACTTCGACGCGATCGTGCTCTCGCCGGGCCCCGGGCACCCCTCGCGCTGGCACGACTTCGGCGTCTGCAGCGACATCCTCCGCAAGAGCGAAGTCCCGGTCTTCGGGATCTGCCTCGGCCACCAGGGGATCGGCAACCTGCTCGAGGGCACGGTCAACCGGGCGCCGATGGCGATGCACGGCCGCCTCAGCCGCGTCATGCACGAAGGCAAGGGCCTGTTCAAGGACGTGCCGCAGGGCTTCTCGGTCGTCCGCTACCACTCGCTGGCGATCACCAGCCCACCCGGCCCGGAAGGCAGCATCGTCGCCTGGTCCGACGACGGCGTCGTGATGGGGGTCGAGCACACGAAACGGCCGATCTGGGGCGTCCAGTTCCACCCGGAGTCGATCTCGACCGAGTACGGGCTGAAGATCGCCCAGAACTTCTTCGAGCTGGCGGCGAGCTACAAGCGGCCCGGGGAGAGGCCGGCGGGGCGGGCGACGATCGCCCCGCGGGTGGCGAAGCCGGTGCCGCGGCCGGTCGAGAGGGATGACGCCGAGGGTGAGCTGGAGCTGCGGATGCGGATGCTGGAGGGGCAGGCGCCGACCGAGCACGTCTACGAAAAGCTCTTCGCCGAGCACGACCCGTCCTTCTGGCTCGACAGCGCCGACGCCCCGACCTGGCTCGCCCAGTGCTCCTACATGGGGACGACCGCCGGCGCCGACCGCTGCTTTGTCTCCTACGACGTCGACGCCGGCGAGGTCTCGGTCGACCGCGCCGGCGTGGAGACGGTCGAGCACAAGTCGATCTTCGACTACCTGCAGCGGGAGCTGGGCCGGATCCAGGTCGACCCGCCGGAGGGCGTCCAGCGCGGTCTCGTCGGCGGCTACGTCGGCTACCTCGGCTACGAGCTGAAGGCCGACTGCGGCTCGCCCAACGTCCACAGCTCCGACATGCCCGACGCGGCGCTGATGCTGGCCAATCGCGTCGTCGCCGTCGACCACACCAAGGACAGGACCTACGTCTTCGCCCTCTGCCGCGGCGAGGACCCGGAGGCCGAGCGCTGGCTCGACGCCGCCGAGGAGCTGATCGCCGCCGCGATCGCCGAGCCGCCGGCGGAGCGGCCGCTGCCGCCGCCGAGCGAGCCGGGCGGCCACGTCGCCTTCCAGTCCGGCCGCGGCCGCGAGCGCTACCTCGCCGATATCGAAAAGTCGCAGGCCGAACTGCTCGCCGGCGAGTCCTACGAGGTCTGCCTCACCGACCAGTTCTCGACCACGGCCAGCCCCGAGCCCTTCGATCTCTACCGGCAGCTGCGCCGCAGCAATCCCTCGCCGTTCGCCGCCTTCCTCCGTTTTGGCGAGTACGCGGTGGTCAGCTCCTCGCCCGAGCGCTTCATCTCGGTCGACCGCGAGCGCCAGGTGATGGCGCGGCCGATCAAGGGGACGATCTCGCGGGTCGACGACCCGGCTGAGGACGCCGCCAGGGTCAAAGGCCTCGAAGAAGACGAAAAGACCTACGCCGAGCACCTGATGATCGTCGACCTGCTCCGCAACGACCTCGGCGTCGTCTGCGACGTCGACAGCGTCCACGTCCCGGACCTGATGGTGGTCGAGCCCTACGCGACCGTCCATCAGATGGTCTCGACGATCGTCGGCCGGCTCGAGGACGGCCGCAGCGCCGTCGACTGCGTCCGCGCCACCTTCCCCGGCGGCTCGATGACCGGCGCCCCGAAGGAGCGGACGATGGAGATCATCGACACCCTCGAGGAGGAGGCGCGCGGCGTCTACTCGGGCTCGATCGGCTACTTCGGCGCCGACGGCACCACCGACCTCAACATCGTCATCCGTACGATCGTGATGCGGCCGGGGCGGACGACGATCGGCGCCGGCGGCGCGATCGTCATGCAGTCGGACCCACAGGAGGAGCTCGACGAGATCCTGCTGAAGGCGCGGGCGCCGATGGCGGCGATCGCCCGCACGGTTACCGGCTCGGAGGCGCCCGGCGAGGCCTGGAGCGTCGAGCTGGAGCCGGTCGCCCGCCAGGCGGAGGCGGCGTGACCGAAGCGGCCGCGACGAATCGGCGTTCGTCCTTTTCCGGGCATATGCCCGGAAAAGGACGAACGCCGGGCAACGTGACGGTTCGGGAGGCGGATGCCGGAGACGTCGAAGGGGTTGCGGCCGCGGTCGGCGCCCTCCTCGACGAGCTCGGAGGCCGCCGACCCGGGCAGGATGAGCTTGAAACTGAGATCCGCGCCCTGCTGGAGAATCCGGCGGGGGGCTCGGTGCTGATTGCAGAGGCCGACGGGGAGATCGTCGGCGTCCTCAGCGCCAGCTGGCAGCGGGCAATCCACGTTCCCGGCGTCTACGCGACGATCCAGGACCTCTGGGTCGATGAGGCCTGGCGCAGTCGCGGAGTCGGGGCGGAACTGGTCGAGGCGATCGCGTCCCAGGCGCGAACGCGCGGGGTCAGCCGGCTCGAGGTCGGCCTCCCGCGCGAGACCTTCGCGGCGATCGCTTCGACCGAGTCCTTCTACAGGCGCAGCGGGTTCGAGCACCTCGGGCCGCGGATGCGGAGGCTCCTCGATGAGTGAGCTGTTGATGGTCGAGCAGCGCCAGGGCAGCGGCGACGCCGCCTTCTGGGTGCGGGAAGGGGAACGGCTGATCGAAGGCCAGGACTCGAACCTGCGCCTGGTCGAGCTGCGCGCCGGCCTCGTCCGTCACTCCGGCGTCCGCCCGGTCGAGGCCGACGCAGCCGACGAGGACGTGCAGCGGACCCTGGAGGCGCTGCACGAGGCCGAGTACCTGCGGGCGCTGGCCGAGCTGAAGACGGAGGAGCCGGTGGTGATGCCGGACTTCGCCCCGCCCGGCCTCGACCCCGACATCCCCGTCAACAAGGCCTTGGTCGCCGCCGCCCGCGAGGGCATCCGCACCTCGATCACCGCCGCCGAGCGGCTGCTCGAAGGGGCGCGGTTCACCTACGCGGTCTGCCGCCCGCCTGGACACCACGCCGGTCCCGCCTTCCACGCCGGCTACTGCTACCTCAACAACGCCGCCGCGGCGGTGCGCCGCCTTTCCGAGGGGGGGATCAAGCCGGTCGGGATCGTCGACCTCGACCTCCACTACCCGAACGGGACCTCCGCCCTGGTCGAGCGGATGGGCCCCGTCGCCGCCCTGCACTCGCTGCACGCGGCGCCGGTGACCAACCTGCCGCCGGGGACGCGGCTGCCGCGCATGGCCGGCGAACGCGCCGTTGCCTTCGCCGAGAGCCCTGACGAAGACACCTATCTGGAAGAGGTCGCGCACTCGATCCACGAGCTCGCCGAGATCGCCCGCGCCTTGGTCGTCTCGCTCGGCTACGACACCGTCGCCGGCGACCCGCACGGCGGCTGGAGCTTCCGGCCGGAGATCTTCTCCGAGATCGGCCGCCTGCTGGCCCGCTCGGGCCTGCCGGTCTGCGTGATCCAGGAGGGCGGCTACGCCCTCGACGAGCTCGCCGACTGCAGCCACGCCTTCGCCACCGGCCTGCTGGGAGGAGAGGGGGGACGATGAGCGCTGCTGCTCCTGACAACGGGTTGGAGCCCTTCCGCCGCCGCCTCGACGAGATCGACGACGCGATCGCCAAGCTCTTCGGCGAGCGCCTGCAGATCTGCCGCGAAGTCGCCGTTTACAAGAGCGTGCACGGGATCCCGATGATGCAGCCGGACCGGGTGAAGCTGGTGCGCGAGCGCTACCTGGCCCGCGGCGCCGAGCACGACCTGCCCGCGCAGTTCTCCTCCGACCTCTTCGAGCTCCTGATCGGCACCACCTGCCGGCTCGAGGACGAGCTGATGGACGAGCTCGCGGCGCAGAACGGGAGGGATGCCGCGTGAGCGCGCTGCCGCCCGGACCGCGGCTGCCCCGGTCCCTGCAGGCGGTCGGCTGGACGCAGCGGCCGCTGCCCTGGCTGGAGCAGTGCCACGGCCGCTACGGCGACACCTTCACGCTGCGGATTCGCCACTACGGCGACTGGGTGATCCTCGCCGACCCCGATGACGTGAAAAAGGTCTTCACCGCCGGTCGCGCGGTCGGGGTCGACGTCGCCAACCCGCTGCTGGGGCCGCTGCTCGGCCCGCGCTCGGTGATGCTGCTGGAAGAACCGGAACACATGACCCGCCGCAAGCTGATGCTGCCGTCTTTCCACGGCCAGGCGGTCCAGGCCGATGCCGAGATGATGGCGACGGTGGCGCGCGAGGAGATCGAGCGCTGGCCGGTGGGGGAGCCGTTCGCGCTCTGGCCCCGGATGCAGGACATCACCCTCGACGTGGTGATGCGCGCGGTCTTCGGACCCGACGCCCGCTCGCCGCGCCTGCAGCCGCTGCGCGAGCGCCTGCGCGGGCTCACGACCTGGATGAACGAACCGCGCAACCTGGCGATGCTCGCCTTCCTCGGTCCCGGCTGGGTAGTCCGCAGCCGCGGCTACCGCGAGGCGATGGGCGCGGTCGAGGAAGCGGTGATGAACGAGGTGCGGCGGCGCACGGCCGACCCGGACGGTGGAGCGATGGGCGTCGTCTCGATGCTGGTCCGCGCCCGCTACGAGGACGGCTCGCCGCTGTCGGACCAGGATTTGCGCGACGAACTGGTGACCCTGCTCTCCGACGGGCCGACCTCGAGCACCCTCGCCTGGACCTTCGAGCGGTTGCTGCGCCACCCGGACAAGCTGGAGCGGCTGCGGCAGGACATCGTCGCCGGCGACGGCGAATACCTCGACGCCGTCGTCAAGGAGACGCTGCGGCTGCGGCCGCCGGTCCCGGTCGTCGTCCGCAACCTGCTGGAGCCGATGCGGCTCGGCGGCCACGACCTGCCGGCGGGGACGACGGTGGCGCCCTGCATCCACCTGATCCACCGCGACGAGCGCCACTACCCCGAAGCCCACCGCTTCCTGCCCGAGCGCTTCCTTGGCAAGCAGCCCGGCACCTACACCTGGATCCCCTTCGGCGGTGGCGTCCGTCGCTGCCTCGCCGCCAGCTACGCGGAAATGGAGATGAAGCGGGTGCTGCGGATCGTCCTCGAGACGACCGAGCTGCGGGCAGTCGAGACCGACGCCGAGCGGGCCCGCAAAAGCGCGATCTCCTTCGCTCCCGACCAGAAGGGGATGGTGATCGCGGAACCGAGGGAGACCGAGCCGGCCGGGCCGCGGCCGCTGGCACCGGTCTGAGGGGGGGAGATGAGCGAGAGCGACATCCTCGTCGTCGGCGCCGGGGCCAAGGCCGCCGCGCTGGCCGCCAAGGTGCACACGATCAACACGCTCGGCCTGGGGGAGGTCTCGATGACCGTGATCGAGAAAACCGAGCCCGCCGCCTCCTGGCTGGGGCGCAACGGGATGACCTCCGGCGAGGAGCCGCTGGCGATCCCGCCGATCAAGGACATCGGATTTCCGTACCAGAGCAGCCGTCAGTTCGGCGAAGTCGGCGACGAGATCGACGCCGCTCTGCTGCCGTTCACCTGGCAGCGCTTCGCGATGGAGCGGCACGAATACGCGGCCTGGGTCAACTCCGGGTCGCCCTCGGTGATGCACCAGGACTATGGCGAGTACCTGGGCTGGGTGCTGGAACGGGCGACCAACGGGATCAGCATCTACGACGGCCGGGTGACCGAGGTGTCGGTCGCCGACGGGCACGAGAGCTGGCAGGCCGAGGTCGCCGAGCGGGGGCGCCCGGAGGATCCGGAGAGCCACCGTGGCCGCGCCCTCGTCCTCACCGGGCCTGGCGTCCACCGGCACTTCCCGCACGACCCCGAGGTCGAGTCCCGCGTCTTCCATTGCGACAGCCGGCGCGAGGAATTCGCCCGGGTGCCGGAGGACGAGGAGGTGGAGATCGCGATCATCGGCGGCGGCGAGAGCGCCCTCAGCGCCCTCGTCTTCCTGCGCGACCTGCGGCCGCAGGCGCGGCTGACGATCTACACCCCGACCCTGCCGCTGAGCCGCGGCGAGAGCTTCCTCGAGAATCGCGTCTTCGCCGATCCCGACAACGTCGCCTGGGAACACCTCGACGTCGAGACCCGGCGTGACTTCGTCAAGCACTGCGACCGCGGCGTTTTCGATGCCAGCGTGTTGGAGCGGATCGCCGATGACGATCACCTCTCGTTCGTCTGCGGGCGGGCGATGCACGTCTCCCTTGCCGGGGACGGCGAGGCGGCGCTGCTCGAATTCGACAGCCCCTCCGATGGGGAACGGTCCCAGCGCTACGACTTCGTCGTCAACTGCACCGGCTTCGACCTGCTGCGGCAGCTGCGCGGGCTCTTCCCCGACGCCGTCCGCGACGAGGTCGAAGAACAGTGCGGCCCGCTCTGGGACAGCCCGCCGAAGACGGAGGTCCCGATCGGTCGCGGCCTGGAACTGGAAGGGGTGCGGCCTCGCCTCCACATCCCCGGCCTCGGCGGCCTGCGGCAGGGCCCCGGCTTCGCCAACCTCGGCAGCCTCGGCCTGCTCGCCAACCGCGTCCTGCAGCCGTTGCTCAACGAACTGAATATCCCTTTTGCAGGGATTTCTGAAACGATAGAAGACAAGTCCTTATTACTCGACTAGGGAGGATTCGGGATGTCGATGCCGTCTAGGTTCTGGAGGCTGCCGCTGCTCGCGGTGGTGGTAGCAGTGGGAGCGATCCTGGCCGGATGCGGCTCTTCGTCGGATTCCGGGTCCTCGGGAGACGCCAACTTCAAGGGCGACGCCCTCTCGAACATCGATGCCGCCAGCACCCGGGCGGCGGAAAGCAAGATCGACAGCGGCAACGTCGCCGAACTGGAAGAAGCCTGGTCGATGCCGGTCAAAGGCGTGGGCGTCTACGGCAGCTACGCCTCGACGCCGGTGATCGTCAACGGGGTGATCTACTCGCAGGACCTCGAATCGAATGTTCAGGCGATCGACCTCGAAAGTGGCGACGTCCTCTGGACGAAGAACTGGGAATCGGCGAGCCACGGCCCCAACGGGCTCGCGGTCGCCGACGGCCACGTCTACGGAGCGACCGCTTCGGAAGCGTTCGCCCTCGATCAGGAAACCGGCAAGACCGCCTGGCAGGTCGACCTCGAAGGCGCGATCGACATGGCTCCCGGCGTCGACGACGGCAGGGTCTACGTCTCGACCGTGCCGGAGACGCCGGCGGCCGAATACGAAGCGGGCGCAGTAGGGGCCCTCTGGGCGATGGACGGCAAAACGGGGAAGAAACTGTGGCACTGGGACACGGTCCCGAAAAGCCTCTGGGGCAAGCCGAAGGTCAATTCCGGCGGCGGCCTCTGGTACCCGCCCTCCTTCGACAGCAAGGGCTTCGTCTACGCCGGCACCGGCAACCCGGCGCCGCTGCCGGGGACCAAAGGCGAACCGTTCGGCGCGAGCCGCCCGGGGCCGAACCTCTACGCGGACTCGCTGGTCAAGCTCGATCCGAAGACCGGCAAGCTCGTCTGGTACTACCAGGAGACCCCGCACAACATCTACGACTGGGACTTCCAGAACTCGCCGATCATCACCAAAGCGGGCGGCAAGGAAGTGGCGGTGGGCTCCGGCAAGTCGGGCTTTGTCGTCGCTGTCGACATGAAGACGGGGAAGCCGGTCTGGCGGACCAGCGTCGGCAGGCACAACGGCCACGACGAAGACAACATCCTCGCGATGAAGGGCGACTACGACAAGATCAAGACCGGCGAGGTGTTCCCCGGCGCGATCGGCGGCGTGGTCGCCTTGGCCGCGGCCGACGACAAACGGATCTACGTGCCGATCGTCAACCACTCCCTGACCCTCCTCAACGGCGGCGAAACGACCGAAGAAAGCGCGGCGACCGGGGAAGTGGCGGCGCTCGACCTCGCCACCGGGAAGATCGCCTGGACGGCGGAAATGTCGCAGCCCGCCTATGGCTCGCTGGTCGTCTCCAACGACGTCGTCTTCGCGACCACCGCCGACGGCGTGGTCCACGCGCTCGACTCCGCCAAAGGCGGGGAACTGTGGCAGGCGGCCTTGCCCTCGGGTAGCAACGCCGGGGTGATGATCAGCGGCGACATGCTCGTCACCGGCGCCGGCCTGCCGACCGCCGAAGGCCAGACGGCGAAACTGGTGGCCTACAAACTCGGCGGCTGAACGCGGCGGAATCACAGCCGCACAGGCGCCAGACGCTTCCATCGACCCGAGTCGGGTATGACTCGGGTCGATGGCGAGCAAGCACAGCGCGGGCATCCTCCTCTTCCGTCGCGGCGCCGACGGCGAGGTCAAATTCCTCCTCGTCCACCCCGGGGGCCCCTTCTGGCGCCGTAAAGATCAGGGCGCCTGGACGATCCCGAAGGGGCAGATCGAGCACGAGGAGGAAGCGCGCGCCTGCGCGATCCGCGAGCTGGAAGAGGAGCTGGGGCACGCACCCGACCTCAACGCCGAGCGGCTGATCGAGCTGGGCTCGATCAGGCAACGGGCCGGCAAAGTCGTCGAGGCCTGGGCGGCGGAGGCCGAGTTCGACCCCGCCGACCTCGCCAGCAACACCTTCAGCCTGGAGTGGCCGCCGCGCAGCGGCGTCGAGCAGGAGTTCCCCGAGGTCGACAAGGCGGAGTGGTTCGACCTCGAGACGGCGCGGGAGAAGATCCTCCCCGCCCAGGCCGAGCTGCTGGACCGGTTGCTGGCGAAACTGTGAACCGATTTGTCCCCGGTATGCGGGGACAGGTGTTAAAGCGGGGCGCCGGAGCGGTTCGGAAGGAGGCGTTGGGTCAGGAGCGTCAGGGTGCCGCCGAGGATCAGCAGGGCAACGTTGACGATGAGGACGACGAGGGCGCCGAGGGCGTGCTCGATGCCGCCGGCGCCGAGGGCGACGCCGAGGTAGGCGGAGGCGGGGATCGTCGTCACCGAGATTGCCACCCCGACCGCGGTGCTGGCGCGGGTCTCGAAGGAGAGCATCCCGGCGACGCCTGCCGCGAGGGCGATCAGCACCGTCGAGTAGTCGGTCTTGGCGAGGGTGCTGAGGCTGCTCTGCTCGACGTTGAAGCCGTCGGGGAGGAAGCCGAAGACGCTGAGGAGCCCGCTGAGGACGGCGGCGGTGACGACGACGAGGCCCAAGCCCACCGTGAGCGTGGCGAAGGCGCGCCCGGCGAGCTCGCGGTCGCCGCGGACGAGGCCGACGCAGGTGGCGCAGATCGGCAGCAGGTCGGGGCTGACCGCCATCGCGCCGACGATCAGGATCGAGCTGCTGGCGATGACGCCGAGGGCGGCGATCACGGCGGCGACGTTGATCAGCGCCAGGTAGCGGGCGAGCGGGCGAGAGTTCGCCCGCGCCTGGCCGAGGATTTCGACCCAGGCGAAGCCGTCGACGCCGCCCTCGGCGAAGTGATGGCGGTGCTGGGGCGCGACCACTTCCATTTTCGTCAGCACGTAGTCGTCGGCAGGGATCTCCAGGGCGACGATCTGCTCGACCAGCCTGTCGGCGCAGCTCGGCTCGACGTCGGCGACGAAGACGTAGGCCTTCGCGTCGCGCCCCTCGTCGACCTGCTGGACCACCCGGCGCACGCCCTGGTGGCCTCGCAGCAGCGCCCCGAACTCCTCGGCCCGGTGGTGGGCGACGGAGGAGCGGAGCCTCAGCATCCGGTCCTCAGGAGACCAGCTTTACGACCTTGAAGGAGCGGTCGCCTTTAGGAGTCTCGACGACCACGGTCGAGCCCACCTTGGCGTCCATCAGCGCGCGGCCGATCGGCGACTCGGCCGAGAGGCGCCCCTCGGCCAGGTTCGCCTCGGTCGAGCCGACCAGGGTCCACTCGTTGCTCTCGCCTTTGGACTCGTCGAGCACCTCGGCCGTCCGGCCGAAGGAGAAGAAGTCGCTGTCGAGCTCGGAGACCTCGACCACGACGGCGTTGCGCAGCCGTTCCTGCAGCCGCTTGATCCGGGTCTCCATGTGCGCCTGGTCCTCTTTGGCGACGTGGTACTCGGCGTTCTCCTTGAGGTCGCCCTCCTCGCGAGCGACCTTGATCCGCGCCGCCATCGCTTTGCGGGCCGGACCTTCCAGCTCGGCCAGTTCGGCTTTCAGCTCCTCCAGACCCTCGTGGGTGATCGGCTCACCCTGCTGCTCCTGCGCGCTCATCCGTGCAGCGTGCCATATCTCAGTCGCCGTTGTTGGCTGCGGTGAACGCCGATGCGAACGAGTGGACTCTGGCACCCCCGGCCTTACCGAGCGGCTCCAACGCGAACAGGTCCTCGACCGAGCGCAGCAGCGAGTAGGGGTTGTATTGGGTGCCGTCGGTGCCGCCGGGGGCGAGCAGCGGAGAGAGGAGCAGGGCGCCGACTTTCCTCTGGTCCTCCGGCGCGGTGGCGGGATCGACCGGCGGGGCCGGGTCGGCGGCACCGAAGTTGACGATCACGAGCCCGTCGGCCTTGTAAGCCGGGGAGGCGAGGATTACCGGGACCACTTTGCTGAGGAAGGCGTCGGCGGCAGCGGCCCCGTCGGCGGTGCCCTCGGGGCATTTGCCGCGGAAGCCGGCGTTGCAGAAGTTGGGGGAGAGGTAGGAGAAGTTTGCGGTCTTCTCAGCCTTCTTCAGGTCGCCTGCGAGCTCGTCCAGCGGAACGTCGTTTTCGTCGCAGTCGCCGAGGTCGAGCAGCGAGTGGAAGAAGACGAACGGGTTGAGGCTGGGGGAGTAGCCGCTCGCGGTCTCCGCGCCGGGCGCGGTGGGCTCGGGCTGGACGCAGTTGTCCGGCTTGCCCTCGCTGTCGGTCATCCCCTCGAAGTAGCCGTGCCACCTGTAGCGCCCGGCGACGAGCTGGTCGGCAAGGGTCAGCGTTTCGACGTCGAAGAGGCACGCTTCGATCTGCGGGCAGCCGGCCCTGCTGGTTTCGGTCGGCGGCTGACCGCTGACGGTGGCGAAGCTGTTCGGCAGCAGCGCGCTGTCGAGCAGGGAGTAGTCGGTCAGCAGGACGCCCTGCGGGCGCAGCTGTCCAGAGAGGTAGGGCATCTGCGAAGTCGCTCCAAACGCGGCCTCGAAGCCGGGGCTGGCCAGCGAGATCAGGAAGACGTGCTCGATCGGGCCCGCCTGTGGCGTCTCCGGTTCAGAGGCCGGTTCGAGCGGCGCTTCGGGCGCCGGTGCCGGTGCGGCTTCGGGCGCCGGCGCCGGCGCCCGAAGCGACTCGGAGGAAGCCGCTTCTGCGCTTGGCGGCACTTCCGGAGAAGAAGAAGGTTGGAAGCTTTCTTCCGACGCCCCGGTTGCCGGCGCAGCGGCGACCACGGCCGCCTCCTCTTCCATCAGCGCCCGCGCGGCGGCGGCTTCCATCGGGCTGAGCCCGCCCGTGCCGCCCATCCCGACGGCGACGATCCCGGAGGTGGCGACGAGGGAGGAGGCGACCAGCAGCGAGAACCGTTTGCCGGTGAGGCTGGCGGCCGCGACCGTCGCTTTCTGCAACAGGGTCACGCGGCCACCGTCTCGGGGGTGAGCGAGTGTCCGCACTGCGGGCAGAAGCGGACAGCGGGGCCGTAGGGAGAGCCGCAGCTGGGGCAGAGCCCGGCGGCATCGGAGCGCTCCAGCTCGAGCAGGCGCTCGACCGCGAGCAGCTCGGCGTCGACCCGCTGCAGCTCGGCGGCTTTGCGGGTGAGGACGTCGAGGCGGACGTGGTCGCGGATTGCCATCTCGTAGAAGGCCCCGCCGAGGTCGGCCTGCATCACCGTGAACTTCTCCAGCAGCCGGTCGCGCTGGGCGAGCAGCTCCTTGTTCTCGGGCGCGGGCGCGGGCCTGGGTGCCGGCTTCGACCTCGGTTTCGGCAGCTTCACGGTTCCACCCCCGAGGGGGCCGGGCCGGTGCTGCCGCCTTCGCCGCCGACGACGATCACGTCGGGCAGGTTCTGCTGCGCCTTGATGTAGTTCTCCCCCGTTTGTTCGGGGTTTTCGGCGACGATCTGGGTGTCTTCTTCTTCCTTGGCCCTCGAAGCATGGAAATCGGTCACCTCGTGGACGTCGCCGTTGGCGGTGTGGGCGACGACTTTGCCCTCGCCTTTGGCTTTCGCATTGTCGCCTTTGGCTTTTTTCGCTTTCGGCGTGGCGGCCGCGGTGGTCGGGGCGGCCGCGACGGCGGTCGCCTGCCGCTCGCGCAGCGCCTGCAGCAACGCGCCGCTGTTGTCCTCGCCGGAGCCGCTGCGCCCCACCATCACCCCGAGGGCGACGGCGATCGGCAGCAGGGCGAAGAAGCCGACCGCGGCGGCGCGGCTGGTCGGGGCCTGCTTCGCCGCCGGGCGCGCCAGCGACCGCCGCGCCTGTTTGCTCATCGTCGCGAAATAGCGCGAGGCGGGGTTGGCGCCGTTGCCGCGCCGCGCCGCGCAGTTGACGCAGTAGCGCTGCTGCGGGTCCATCGCCGCCCCGCACTCCTCGCAAGGCTCGAACGCCTGCGGCCGGCGCACCATCTCGATCTGTCTCATCCCTTCTCCTCCCTGTTCTTCGCCTTCTCCTCCTGACGCTTCTCGCGCGCCTTGAGGATCCGTTCGGCTTCGGCGCGGTGCGCCGCGGCCTTGTCCTGGGTCGTCTCGCAGCCGGTCAGGCCGGTGACCGCAATGACAGCGGCTAAGGCGAGGACCGCGAGCTGGTTGCGGTTAGCCGAAGGCACCGCTCACGTACTCCTGGGTCCGTTGCTCGCGCGGGGAGCCGAACAGCGCCGTCGCGCTGTTGTACTCGACCAGGTCGCCGAGGTACATGAAGGCGACGTGGTCGGCGATCCGGTAGGCCTGCTGCAGGTTGTGGGTGACGATGACGACGGCAACGTCGTCGCGCAGCTTCACGATCAGGTCCTCGATCACCGCGGTCGATTTCGGGTCCAGCGCCGAGCAGGGCTCGTCGAGCAGCAGCACCTCGGGTTCCGCCGCCAGGGCGCGGGCGATGCAGAGCCGCTGCTGCTGGCCACCGGAGAGCTTCAGCGCCGGGTGGTCGAGGTTGTCTTTGACCTCCTCGAAGCAGGCCGGCGCGGTCCAATGCGCTGTGGACTTTCGGCTCCAGCGTCTTGCGCCGTGCCCGGCGCGAGCCCTGCTCGCGGAGGACGTAGGCGATGTTGTCGAAGACGCTCATCGGGAACGGGTTCGGCTGCTGGAAGACCATCGTCACCCGCCGCCGCAGCAGGGTCGGCTCGATCTCGGTGATGTCGACGTCGTCGAGGAGGATGCGGCCGCTGAGGCGGGCGCTCGAGGTCAGCTCGGTGAGCCGGTTGAGCGAGCGCAGGAGCGTCGTCTTGCCGCAACCCGAGGGACCGATCAACGCCAGAACCTCGCCCTGGCGCACGGGTAGCGAGACGCTTTTGACCGCCTCTTTGGCGCCGTAGTGGACCGAGACCTCGTCGATCTCCATCCGCCGGATCGAGAACTGGGGGGCGCCGACCGAGCGCTTGGCGGTGGTGAAGCCGCTCTGCTGGGGGGCGTCGCCGTTGCTCGGAGCGAGCGGCGCCGATACCTCCCTCGCCGCCTCGGGATCCAGCTGCAGTCGCCGAATCGGTGGCGGCGCCCACGCATCCGAGTTTTGCCCCACCCTGGTGGGGTCGATATCGGATGCATTTCGGGTCAGTGGCTCCACGTTCCTACCTTTCGGGCGCGGCGATGGACGACGTCGACGGCCGCGTTCAGGGCCAGGACCATCAGCAGCAGGACGAAAGCCGCCGCGTAGGCTTTCTGCGGCTGGTTGAGGTTCCCGGTGGGGGAGGCCTCGTAGACGAAGTTGGTCAGGGTGGTGCCGGCTCCCCGCAGGTAGTCGAAGGGGAACCCGACGCCTTCGACCGGGGCGAAGTTCTGGGTGGCGCCGAGGAGGACGACGATGATCGCGGTGTCGCCGATGATCCGGCCGAGGCCGAGCATCGCCCCGGTCGCCACCTGCGGGCGGCAGGTGGGGAGGAGGATGCGGCGGGTCGTCGCCGCCTTGGTCTTGCCGACCGCGTAGGAGGCCTCGCGAACGTGGCGCGGGATCGAGTTCAGCCCCTCGCGGACGCTGGCGACGATCAGCGGTAGCGCCACCAGCGAAAGCATCGCCGAGGCGGCGAAGAAGGAGCGGCCGAAGACGACGCCTTCCGAGGTGCGGCTGAGGAAGCCGAGGGCGGTGCTGGAGAAGATCACGGTGCCGAAGAGCGCGAGGACGATCGAGGGGATGCCGGCGATTGCCTCGATCGTCATCTCGGTGACCCGGGCGAGCGCCGCCGGCCGCCCGTACTCGACCAGCCAGACCGCGAGCGCGATCCCGGTCGGCAGGGCCAGGGCGATCCCCATCACGGCGACGATCAGGGTCCCGAAGAGCGCGTCGGAGAAGCCACCGGTTTCGGCCTCGGAGAAGCCGGCGGCGGCGGGCGTCCAGAGCATCTGCGGCCGCAGGAACTTGATCCCCTGGACCAGCAGGTAGACGACGATCGCGACCGCGATCGCGCAGAAGAGCAGGCCCAGCGCCCAGCAGATCGCGAGGCCGATGCGATCGGCCAGGGCCCAGGTCGCGGTCCCCTCGACCGCACCCTTGTCCTCCCTGTCCCTCAGCAGCGAGCATCACGCGGCTCCGTACTTGGCCATCGCCCGGCGGGCCAGGTATCCGGTGAGGGAGAAGGTCGCGGCCGAGAAGAGCAAGACCGCGGCGATCGCGAACAGGGTCGCGTTGGCCGGCGGCGAGCTCAGCTGGTCGATGTTCTTGACGATCGTCGGCGCCAGCGGCCGCGAGGGCTCGTAGATGAAGATCAGGCCGTCGGCCGGGTTGGGCGCGAAGCCGACCGAGCCGGAGATCATCGCCAGCATCACCGCCTCGCCGATCGCCCGGGCAACCGCCAGCACGGTGCCGGCGACGATCGCCGGGCGGGCGCTGCGGACGCCGATCTTCCAGGTCGTGCGCCAGCGGTTGACGCCGAGTGCCAGCGAGCCCTCGAGCCAGCCCGGTTTCACCGCCCGCAGGCCGTCGCTGAAGATCGAGACCATGATCGGCGCGATCATCACCGTCAGCACCAGGGTTGCCGCCAGGAGGCTGTAGCCGGTGAGGGAGATGACGCCGGCGACCGAGGCCTTCTGGGGCTCGGTCACGAGGTTGTTGCCGATGAAGGGGACGAGGACGACGACCCCGATCAAGCCGTAGATCACCGAGGGGACGCTGGCGAGGAAGCGGATCACGGGCTGCAGCACGTTGCTCATCCACTGCGGCGCGAACTCGACGATGAAGACGGCGACGAAGAGGGCGCAGAAGAGGGCGACGAGGACGGCCCCGCCGGTGATCAGCAGCGTGCTCCAGATCAGCGGCCAGGCGTGGAAGGTGTAGACGTATTCGAGGCCGTTCTGGCCGGAGAGGAAGATCGCGTTGAGCTGGTCGTCGACGTTGCCGCCGGGCCCGAACCAGGCGAGGCCGTTATGGGAGAAGGAGGGCCAGGCGCGGACGAGGACGGTGGCGATCATCGCCAGCAGCAGGCCGACGACGAAGCAAACCAGCGCGCCGAGCATCCGCTCGACGCGCTGGTCGGACCACTTCGGCCCGTACTCGGTTTCGAACTGCTCTTCCAAGGCCTACTTCTTGTTGAAGGCGGGGACGCCGCCGGCCTGGGAGATGACCGACCCAGCGAGCTTGCTGCGCCGCGCCCAGTCGACGAACTTGAGCAGTGCTTTCGGGCTCTGGCTGCCGTCGCCCGGGAGGACGAGGAACAGGTAGCGCGAGAGCGGGTACTTCAGCGGCTCGACGCTGATCTTGCCCGGGACGCAGGGAACGCCGTTCACCTTGAGGGGCTTGAGGCCCTTCCTCTGCCAGGCGAGGCCGGCGTAGCCGATCGCGTTCGGGTCCTGCTTGACCGCGTTGACGACGAGGCCGTCGGCGGTGAGAGCGTTGACGTTGGACGCGGGCGGCTCGTTGCCGAGCACCGCCTGGAGGAAGAAGTTGTAGGTCCCTCCGTTGGTGTCGCGGCCGACCGGGTCGATCGTCGTGGTCAGGTTCGAGCCCCCGACCTGGCTCCAGTTGGTCAGCAGGCCGCGGTAGATGTCGTGGGTCTGCTGGACCGTGATGTTGCTGAGGCTGTTCTTCGGGTTGACGTCCATGCAGAGGCCGTCGAGGAACATCTTGATGTAGGTGGTCCCGGCATCGCTGGGGAGGGGGGTGCGGGCCTGCCCTGCGAACTGGCTGGTCCCGTTCTGGACGTCTTTGACGCCGGCGTTGCCGCCGTTGGCGGTGTAGACGAAATGGACCTGCTTGTTGACCTTCTTCGTGTAGGTGGCGAAGAGGGCCTGCAGCACGGGCTGCGCGGCCACGGAGCCGGACCCGATCAGGGTCACGGCGCCGGCCGACGCCGGCGCGGCGAGTCCCAGAAGGGAGATCGCCGCTATGGCGAGGGTCTTGCTTCTCATGCGGGTTGAGTCCTTTCCTGCCGGGTAAACTGAGTTTGTTGACCAGCTTGGTCGCGAAACCCTAGCAGGTTCTGTACTTTATTGACTTACTTAGTCAAGAAAGGCCCCCCGAGGGCACCGATGAACAGCCGCGCGGGGGCCGCACAACTGGAGGACCAATTGCTGAAGAGAAGACTGTCCACCCCCCGAGCCGCGACCGTCGTCGTGCTCGCGGCGGCCGTCGCCGTCTCGGTCACGGTGGTGCCCTCGGTCGCCCAGATCGTTCCTGACCAGCCAGAAGGCGGCGAAGGTGTTCGTCACCAACAAGAAGGCGTCGAAGCTCTACCTGAAGAAAAAGGCGGCCTCGAACCTGTTCGTGGCGAAGGCGGCGGCGCCAAAACCGCCGGTCGCGGGATTGCCGCCGGCACCGCGCAGTTCGGGCCGGTCTCGGCGACCACCGCCGGCTTCATCCCGACCGCCTTCACCTCGTTCGCGACCAAGGCCGAAGTCAGCTCGGCGATGTCACCTTCTCCGGGCAGGCGATCTGCACCTCGGCCAAACCGGGCCCCGACCAGGCCTGCCCGATCCAGATCCTGGTCGACGGCCAGGCGACCGGGAAAGTGAACCTCGCCGAAGCGACGGCCGCCTCGCCGGACCCGGTGCCGGTCGTCAACACGGTCGTGCAGACGGCCGTGCTGACCAAAGGCGGCCACACGATCGCGGTCCAGTACGCAGGGGCGAAAAACGTCACCTTCACGCTGAAAAGCTGGAACCTCGCGGTCGAGGCCTACCCGCAGCCCGACGAACCGCTCCAATCCGAAGAAGAAGAGCAGCCCCGAGAAGAGGCAGCTGACGCGAAATGAGCCCGGACCCGTCGTCTCGACGCGGTCCGGGCTCAGGTTTCGCAGCCGGGACAATCAGCGCTGTCGGTCATGCCTTAGCGCTGGGGCCGGGGGAGCCGATCCCCGAGGATCAACCGCGCCCGATAGAAGAGCGCCTCATCAACCCCGTTCAGCGCCGACTCCCGGTTGTCGGCCTGCGTGGTCCGGTTCTGCCCGGTCCCGGCCGGGTATTCGTCCCGCACCAGCCCGGTCAACCGACCCCTCGAGCGAAACGTCGTAGTCGCAACCCGTTTGGTCACTCCGTCTCCTTTCTTATTTGTAGACCGACTAAGTCAAGAATAGCAAAGAAGGAGTATGGCGAGGTCAGGTCTCCTGATAGAACTGCACTCGGATGCTCCAGAGACGAAGGTCCTTTCGTGTTGGCGTGGTCGTACTTCTTTTCGTGAGCGCTTCTACTACCGCGCTTGATGCCAGGGCGGAGGGTCCCCGTCCGCCGATCGCTAAAGCCTGCGGTGCAATCAGCGTCCATGGGAAGCGACTGCGGGTTGACATCACCGAAACGATCAGCATGAGGGCACGCGGCTGTTATGCGGCCCGGCAGGTAATGCGTCGGTTCGTTCGCAGGTCTCCGGATGTGATGGAGGACGGACGGGTGAGATACCGAGGTCGGACGTACGACTGCTACCGCTCGCGCCTAGATGGAGAAGGCTGGGATTACCACTGCAACTGGGCGGACTTCAGCGGCGACAGCGACCGCTTCATCGACCTCGGTGCGGGACGCCGCTTCTAGGTTCTGGAAATCTGCTGGCGCCCAAGGACAGCGTGGCGAGTTGGGGCGGGGCGTCACCCGGCAAGAAGACGCCCCACCCCGTCGCCCCTTCAGACGGCTGCAGATACCCTGCGTCGCCGCCGTCCTGGGACCCGGGGGAGTCGAGGCCCCCTGGGAATCGGACGGCGACGAACCGTTGAAGCTTTTGGCCTGGATCGGGCGCAGGTAGGCGATCTGCCCCTCCCGCAGCTCGAGCCGCTGCAGCTCGGCGCGGGTCAGCTGCGCCCAGACCTCGGTCCCGTCGGAGAGCACCAGCTCGACCCGCACCTCGAAGCCGAGGGTGACGATCCGCTGGACCAGGCCCTCCTGGGTGCGCTCGTCGGGGTCGAGGACGACCTCCATGTCGTGCGGGCGCACGAAGTGGTCGCCGAGCCGGTTGACCTCGCCGACGAAGCTCATCACGAACTCGTTGGCCGGGTGCTCGTAGAGCTCGTCGGCGCTGCCCGACTGCTCGACCCGGCCCTCGTTCATCACCACCAGCTGGTCCGGCGACGTCCATCGCCTCTTCCTGGTCGTGGGTGACGAAGATCGTCGTCACGTGCATCTCCTCGTGGAGGCGGCGCAGCCAGGTGCGCAGGTCTTTGCGGACCTTGGCGTCGAGCGCCCCGAAGGGCTCGTCGAGGAGCAGCACCTTGCGGCTCCACCGCGAGCGCCCGCGCCAGCGCCATCCGCTGCCGCTGGCCGCCCGAGAGCTGGGAGGGGAAGCGGCCGGCGAGGCCGTCGAGCTGGACCAGCTGCAGCAGCTCGTGGACCCGCTTCGAGGTCTCCGGCTTCTTCCACTTGCGGATCTTCAGCCCGAAGGCGACGTTGTCGTACACCGTCATGTGCTTGAAGGCGGCGTAGTGCTGGAAGACGAACCCGACGCCGCGCTTCTGCGCCGGTTTGCCGGTCGCGTCCTCGCCGTTGATCGTCACCAGGCCGGAGTCCAGATCCTCGAGCCCGGCGATCGCCCGCAGCAGGGTCGACTTGCCGGAGCCGCTGGGACCGAGCAGAGCGGTCAGCGACCCGTCCGGGACCTCGATCGATACGTCGTCGAGCGCCTGAAAGTCACCGAAGCGCTTGTTTGCTCCCTCGACTGAGATTCCCATCAGGCGTCCTCCTTTCGTTTGAGCAGGTTCATTGCGAACAGGGTGATCAGCGCCAGCAGCGCCAGCACCAGGGAGGCGCCGTAGGCGCCGGGGTGGTTGAAGTTGGCGTACTGCTTCTCGACGAAGAGCGGCAGGGTCTGGGTCTGGCCGCTGATCGAGCCGGAGACGATCGTCACCGCGCCGAACTCGCCGAGCACGCGGGCGGTGGTGAGGACGACGCCGTAGGCGACGCCCCAGCGGATCGACGGCAGGGTGATCTTCCAGAAGGTCTGCCAGCCGTTGGCGCCGAGGGTCGAGGCGGCCTGCTCCTGGTCGGTGCCGATCTCCTGCAGCACCGGCACCGTCTCGCGGACCACGAAGGGCAGCGAGACGAAGATGCTGGCGAGCACCATCCCCGGCACCGCGAAGAGGATCTTGATCCCTTCTTCGCCGAGGAAGGCGAACCAGCCGCCGGTCCCGTAGAGGAGGAACAGCGAGAGGCCGATGACGACCGGCGAGACCGCGAACGGGAGGTTGATGACCGCGTCGATCACCGGGTTCAGCCTTCGACTTGTGGCGGACGAGCAGCAGCGCGCAGCCGATCCCGAAGATCGTGTTCAGCGGCACCGCGATCGCGACCATCAGCAGGCTCAGTTTCAGCGCGTGCAGGCCGTCGGGCGAGGTGATCGCGTCGAGCGGCGGGCCGATCCCGTCTTCGAAGGTCTTGTAGAAGATCATCACCAGCGGGATCAGCAGCAGCAGCGTCAGGTAGCCGAGCCCGAGGACCCGCAGGCCCCAGCGGCTGGCGGGATTGGCGCTCATCAGGCGCCACCTCCCGTCGCCGCCGACGTCCTTGGCGAGCGTCGGGATGAACTCGCTGGAGCTGCGGTCGTGGCGGATCGCCCAGCGCTGGATCAGCGAGACGCAGCCGAGCAGCAGCAGCGAGGCGAGGAGCAGGACGACCGAGACGGCGGAGGCGCCGACCAGGTTGTTGGACTCGACCTGGTTGCGGATGAAGACCGAGGTGACCGTCGTGTCGGGCAGCCCGCCGGCGAAGAGCAGGACCGAGCCGAACTCGCCGAGCGCGCGGGCGAAGGCCAGCGCGATCCCGGCACCGAGGCCGGGGAGGAGGTTGGGGAAGATGATGCGGCGGAAGATCGTGAAGTTGCCGGCCCCCAGCGAGGCCGCCGCGGCCTCCATCTCCCGGTCCATCTCCAGCAGCAGCGGCTGCACGGCGCGGACGACGAAGGGCAGGGTGACGAACATCAGCGCCACGACGACCGCGGCCCGGGTCGACGCGAGATCGATCCCCAGCGGGCTGTCGTTGCCGTAGAGCGTCAGCAGGACCAGGCTGGCGACGATCGTCGGCAGCGCGAAGGGGAGGTCGATGACCGCGTTGATCAGGCTCTTGCCCGGGAACTTGTCGCGGACCAGGAGCCAGGCGAGGATCGTGCCGAAGATCCCGTTGAGGACGACGACGATCAGCGAGCAGACGACCGTCAGCTTCGAGGCTCTTCATCGCCAGCGGCGAGGTGACCTGTTCCCAGAAGTGGCCGAGGCCGCCGGAGAAGGCTTCGCTGGCGACCGCGGCCAGCGGCAGCAGCACGATGATGCTCAGGTAGAGCATCACCATGCCGCCGCCGAAGCCGATGCCGAGCCCGGGCAGGCGCAGGCCTGCCCGGGGTGCGGTCGGGAGCGGGGAGGTTTGCCGGGTGTGCCTCCATCAGCCGCTCGTCGAGACTCCGAGTTCCTTCTCGATCTCGGCGACCGAGCCGGTTTCGTCATCGAAGAAGTCGTCGTTGACTTTGCCCCAGCCGCCGAACTGGTCGATCTTGAAGAGATCGGCCGGGGTCGGGAACTGTTTCGGGTCGACGAGCTTCGGGTTGACCGGGCGGTAGCCGTTCTCGGCCCAGATTTCCTGTCCCTCATCCGACCAGATGAAGTCGAGGAAGTCCTGCGCGGCAGGCTCCGGCGCGTCTTTGGTGACGGCGATCGGGGTTTCGATCTGGATCGTCGAGGGCGGGATCACGTACTCGACGTCTTCGCCCTCGTCTACGGCCTTGATCGCCTCGTTCTCGTAGCCGAGGAGGACGTCGCCCTGGCCCTGGGTGAAGGCCGAGAGCGCGTCGCGGGCGCTGCCCGGCTGCGCGACTGCCTTTTCGAGCAGGGTCTTGACCGCGGCCAGCGCCTCGTCGGCCGATTTGCCGGCGTTGATCTGCGAGCCGTAGACGGCCATGATGTTCCAGCGCGCGGCGCCGGAGCTGAACGGGTTCGGGGTGACCACGTCGACGTCCTTGCTGAGCACGTCGTCGAAGGACTTGATCCCCTCGGGGTTGCCCGCTGCGGACGGTGATCACGACGACCGAGTTCTGGGCGATGCCCTTGTAGTTGTTGCTTGTTCCAGTCTTTGGCGACGATGCCGCCTTCTTCGACCAGTCGTTCCATGTCGCCGGCCTGGGCGAAGTGGACGACCGATGCGGGCTGGCCCGCGGCCACGGCGCGGCTCTGGTCGCCGGAGGCGCCGAACGAGTTGCTGAAGCTGACGCCCGCGCCTTTCGAGCTCTCCTCGAAGGCCGGCTCGAGGGCTTCGGTGTAGACGGCTTCGGGGGTGGAGTAGCCGACCACGTCGAGCTTGCCGCCTCCAGCCGAGCCCGAGCGCCGGTGGTGTCGTCGTCACCTCCGCCACATCCAGCGGCGAAGACTGCGAGGAGCAGGACGAGAAGTGCGGCCGGGAGGCCGACCTTCACGCCGCGCCGCCGGGTGGTGCGAGCGTTCCGCATCTAGAAATTTCCTTCCTATGTCGACTGACTTACTTTCTTGAGCAACTTACTGCTCAATGAGGCGGGCACCGTAGCACAAAGTCGATCCGAGAAAGTCCGGAATCCTGATCCGGATTCCCGGGATTCGAGGTCAACAATCCACTTTTCGGCATAGGACTGCGCGCATGACGCGTCGATGCCGTCCGCACCCCGGACGAGCTCCTGGAGGGACTGCCGGACTACCCGTTCGAGTCCCACTACCGCGAGGTCGACGGCCTGCGGCTGGCCCACCTCGACGAGGGGGAGGGGGAGCCGGTCGTCTTCTTCCACGGCGAGCCGACCTGGTCGTTCCTCTGGCGCAAGGTGATCCCGCCGGTGCGCGACGCCGGCTACCGCTGCATCGCCCCCGACTACGCCGGCTTCGGCCGCTCCGACAAGCCCACCGACGTCGGCTGGTACACCTACGACCGCCACGTCGAGCTGATGGCGGCGCTGCTGGAGGAACTCGACCTGCGCAACGCGACCGCCGTCGTCCACGACTGGGGCGGGCCGATCGGGCTGCGGCTCGCGGTCGAGCACCCGGACCGGATCTCGCCGGATCGTGATCATGGAGACCGGCCCCTTCACCGGCCACCAGAAGATGAGCGACGCCTGGCTCGCCTTCCGCGAGTTCGTCCGCAACAGCGACGAGGTGCCGGTCGGGATGCTGGTCCGCGGCGGCTGCAAGCACGATCCGGGCGACGAGGTGATCGCCGCCTACGAGGCTCCTTATATAGACGGCCCCTCGAAGGCCGGCACCCGCGCCTTCCCGCTGATCCTGCCGACCGAGCCCGACGCGCCCGGCGCCGCCGAGGGCAAACGCGTCGCCGACGCGCTGCGCGAGGATGAGCGCCCGACCTTGGTCCTCTGGGCCGACTCCGACCCGGTGCTGCCCTTCTCGGTCGGCGAGCGCGTCTCCACCCAGCTCAACTTCCCGCCGCCGCGGCCGATCGAGGACGCTGGCCACTTCCTCCAGGAGGACGCGGGGCCGGAGATCGGCGCGACCATCGCCGAGTGGCTCGGCTAGGAGGGCCGACCGGGGGTGACTCGGCGGGCAACAGCGGGGAGGGCCCGGCGAGTCACCCCCGGTCGGCCCTTTGGCCGTTCTGCTGGATCAGGTCGCTCATCTCCTTGTGGGAGTAGCTGTGGAGGAGTTGGAGGCGGCGTGGGGGTTGGTCGTCTTCGAGCCAGGTGACCGTGCCGGGCCAGTAGGAGTTTGGTGGCGTTCCCGGCTGGTGGAAGGCGGAGGCGAAGACCCAGCTGCCGGTGTTGTGGAGGCGGCCGCCGCGCGGGGAGGAGCCACTCGGCTTCGTCGGGAAGGGGGCCGCCGCGGTGGGTGTGGCCGGTGATCACGTGGACGTCGTCGAGGCCGAGGCGCGCCGCCATCTCGATCGCGGCCTCGACGCCGCTGCGGAAGATCGCTCGCGTGGTCACGTCGGGCTTGAAGTCGGCGCGCAGGAGCCCGTTGAGGCCGCCGATCGCCAGCGGGAAGCCGGCGCGCGCCGCCCGGGCGCCGAGCGTCGTGCTCCCGCGTCTTCGCCTGCCAGCACCTCCCAGGCCCGCTCGAAGGGACCGTTGCGCCGGCGCCTGATCGGCAGCACCTGGGCGAGGCCGTAGGCGAGCCCATATAAGGGCCGGAGTACCCGTTCGTATTCGCCCGGCGTCATCCGGCTCGGCAGGGGCCCGCCGAAGCGGACCATCAGCGCCGCCGCCACGCACTCGGCCCGCGGCAGGCTTAGGTGGACGTCCATGTAGTGGCCGTGGGTGGCGTAGACGTCGTCGCGCAGCCAGATGCCTGGGTAGGCGATCTTCAGTTGGGCCGGCCCCAGCCACTCGTCGATCAGCGCCGCCGGGCCGGGTGAGGGGGCATGGTGGTGCTCGAGCGCCAAGTGGCTGGCTCGCCGGCGATCGAGAGCCCGTCGAGCAGCGGCTCGGCGAAGCGGTGGTCGTGGTTGCCGGGGACGAGCGTCACCTCGACGTTTGCCGATCGCTTCGCCCGAGCTCCTCGAAGAAAGGGCGGGCGCGCTGCGAGCGACGGGCCGACGGGCAGGTTGCGCAGCTCGACGACATCCCCGAGGAGGACTAGCGTGTCGGCGCCCTCGGCGATCTCCTCGAGCAGGATCCGGCGAACCGCGGGATCGCGCAGCACGTCCTCGTCGCTGGCGACGCCGAGGTGGAGGTCGGAGATGATCGCCGTCCGCATCCGCCCTTTCTACCGGAGAACGTCCTTGTGCCTAGGCACAAGGACAACGCCGAGTTGGCTGGGTAACCTGGGCGGATGCGATCCCAGTATCTTCGGAGGAGCAGTTCGCGCCCTGCCAACGACGGATCGAGCTCTGCTACCAGGAGATGGGGGACCCCGACGGGGAGCCGATGCTGCTGGTGATGGGGCTGGCGACGCAGATGATCGCCTGGAGCGAGGAGTTCTGCGGGATGCTGGCCGAGCGCGGTTTCCGCGTCGTCCGCTTCGACAACCGCGACATCGGCCGCTCGACCAAGCTCCGCGCCGCCGGCACGCCCGGCACCCTCGACATGCTGGTCGGCCGCCGCGGCAACGCGCCCTACCTGCTGCGCGACATGGCCGCCGACACCTTCGGCCTGATGGACCACCTCGGGATCGAGTCCGCCCACCTGGTCGGCGCCTCGATGGGCGGGATGATCGTCCAGACCGCCGCGATCGAGAACTCCGCCCGCGTTCGCTCGATCGTCTCGATCATGTCGACCACCGGCAGCCGCCGTGTCGGTCACCCCAGCTACAAAACCTTCGGCCTCCTGCTCGGCAACCCGCCCCGCGAGCGCGAGGCGGCGATCGAGCGGGTCGTCAAGACCTTCAAAGTCATCGGCTCCCCCGGCTACCCCTTCGAAGAGGAGCGGATCCGCGAGATCGCCGCCCTCTCCTTCGACCGCGGTCACAGCGAGGCCGGGATCGCCCGCCAACTGCACGCGATCACCGCCTCCGGCGACCGCACTGCCGCCCTCCGCAAGCTCGACCTCCCCGCCGCCGTCATCCACGGCAAGAACGACCTCCTCGTCAACCCCTCCGGCGGTCGCGCCACCGCCAAGGCGATCCCCGGCGCCCGCCTGAAGCTGATCGACGGCATGGGCCACGACCTGCCCCGCGCCCTCTACCCGACCTTCGTCAAGGAGATCGTCGGCAACGCCGCTCGGGCCCCGCAGCCCAAGCCGATGCCCCAGCTTGCTTGACGGTCGTCCGGCAGCGACTCCAGAAGCCCTTCAGGCCTCAGTCACCTCGCCGAGTTCGTGGCGCCGTGGCGAGCCCTCTGGTGACTCATGCGCGAGCAGGCTGCAGGTGATGCGCCGCAACTTGCCCCGGTGTCTGCGTTCGCTGATCCGCCCTTCCGCCCTGGCGCCTATAGCCATTCCTCGCTCCAGCGTTTCTTTGTAGAGCGCTTTCATCTCCTCCCACCCGTCCCCGTCCAACCGGTAGGTCACGACGCTGATATGGCGGTCCTTCATCCGGTCGAAGATGCCCGCCTCCACTGAGTCGCGGATCGCGCCGATGATGACCCGGATGGCGGTCAGGCTGATGCCGTTACGTACGGGGTGGCTCAGCTTCGACCAGATGTCGTCATGAAGGTACTTCTGGGCGACGCCGCGGTAGAAATGCTCAGTCGCGCCGCGGACCTGTTTCGTCCTGACCAACTCGACGCAGTCCAGCTCGAAGTAGCTGTTTGACGTGGTAGCTGACGTTCGAGACTTCGACGTCCAGCTCACGGGCGATTTCGGCGGGGCTCGCGACCCGCGCGTTGAGGATGGTCAGGCATTCGGCGCGCAGTGGGTGGCTCAGCGCTCGGCTGAGGCGCTGATCAGCTTTGCTGACTTCCGATCTGCCGAAACGGGTGGGCATCGTGAGCAGCTCCTGTTCTTAGGGGTTCCTGGACTAGTCGATAGGCCGATAGCGCTCGACAGTAATTGACTCAGGAGGGCTTTTAGAGGAAACAGCTACATTGGTGAAATCTGCTCCAGTAAAGTCGCGCGGGGCCTAGCGGCGGCCGCAAGGGCGCCGCCGCGCGACCTTGCGGAGGAGGTGAGCGCCGTGTCAATGACGACCGTTCGGGCTATTCCGGCTGTTCAGATCACCAAGGTCGGCTGACCGGGTAAGCAAGGTGCAATGCACCCCTGCAGCCCTGGCGCGGCGGCGGTTTCGTCCGCCGCGCCAATAACCACTGTGAACTGAGTTCCGCGAGGCCACCCAGCCGAAGGGAGGCGGCGTAGAAGCAGCGAGTGCAGGGGGCGGCTTGATCGGCCACCGCCCCGGCCTTCCCGACAGCGGGGCCGTCGGAGTTCGATGCGGCTGAGAGGAGTCGAACCTCCACGGGCTCTCGCCCACACGGACCTGAACCGTGCGCGTCTACCAGTTCCGCCACAGCCGCGCGGGAGAGGCAATTTACCGGTTGCGCGCCCCGCGCCTCTCCCCGCCTTGCGGGCCATTCCTGTGACCGACGTCTCGCGCCCCCGCCAGCCGGCTCGCTAAAATGCCCGCATCCTCGCCGCTATCGTCTAGGGGACTAGGACGCCGGATTCTCAGTCCGGAAACCGGGGTTCGAATCCCCGTAGCGGTACTTCAGATGTAGAGCCAAACGCGCCGCCCAAGAGGCGGCGTTTTTCTTCTCGGGTCAAGGTCTGGGTCAAGGAAATGCAGGCGGGATGCAGAAATTGGTTCCGTTGGCCCGGTGCAACAATGTCCCGGCGATGAAGATCGGGACTCCCAACACCGCGCCTGCGAAGAGGGGCAAGCTGCGCTTTGGTCTGCCTGGGAGCGCCAAGGAGCGAGGCAAGAAAATTAAAGCCGCGATCAAGGCGAATCGCAAGACGCTGCGCCGACTAGCGAAGTAGACCTTTGACGGACTACGGCCGCCACACGGCCGATGATGCTCTCGTCAGTTGCCATCGGTCCCCCTGCCTCCTTTGGTGGTAGAGGCTACCCACCCAATCCGCAGTAGACCGCTTTAGGCAGTTCCCCGAATCTGCCTACACCCTTCTTTACTCAGCTATCAAGCAAACCGAGGTTCCTCCGGTGGGGGGGAAGTTCTCCCTCGCTCTCCCTGGCCCCATGCCGCGCAAGAAGGAAGAAAGACATGTGGTCCCCCACAGACCGCAGCCGCCTCGCTTCCCTGGGCCCCCCGCGCTCCTTGCATCTGACCCCGGTCGATCACATCGTGAGCGGGTGGGGTCAGATGCAAGGAGCGCCCTCATTTGGCCCAGGGAAGCGAGGCGGCTGCACACGCTGCAATCGCAGCCTTGTTCGTAGCTTTGAGGGCTCGCAAACGGAGCAAGTTGGCGACGGCTCGGTGCTGCTTCCGAATTGATTTGTCGCTTTACGGGCCGGACTTGCCGCCAGGATGGCGCTGGGTGGACCGGATCTCTGGCAATTTCCGTCCAAGGAGCAAGCGTGAAATGGCTTGCTTCGGCCTCACCTCGATCGATCCTTTCGTCTCTTCGCTCGACTATCGTTAGACGCGTGAGCGTCAGCGCCAAGGAGTCGGGCTCAGCGGTCCTGGAAACGGACGACGCAATCATTCTCTTGCTAGGTGCGCCTGGCGCAACCGAGCGGGATCAAGGCCGCATCGAGGGCATCACTCGCTTGGAGAAGCTTCTCTTTCTTTTGGAGATGGAGACCGACGCAACTTCATGGCTTCTAGAGAAGGCCGACTTTTCTGCCGACAACTTCGGTCCCTTCTCCGCGAAGGCCTACCAGGAAATAGAAACGCTGACCAGCTATGGACTTATCACTGATTCGGCCACGCTGAGCGAATCCGCAGAAGACACTTGGGAGAGCGAACACATCATCGGGGAGGCCGCAGCCGAGCCTTATGCCACTAGGAATCTCGCTTTGACCTCTAAGGGCCAGAGGTATTACGAAAAATTATTGGAGCTCCTGCCGCCAGAGGCCGAGTCTGTCGTTTCAGAGCTCAAGCGCCGCTTTGGCTCGATTCCTTTGAGGCGGCTCATCCGATATGTCTATCAGCGGTACCCCGATTTCACTGAGAATTCGATTATTCGCGACGAGATCCTCGGCAGTTGAATCTAGATCACGCTGAGCTATTTGCCGTCCTTGCCGTGGCAGGCATCGGAGGACTTTGGAAAGCCGCAGCGTTTCGGGCCGATATGAGGGAGATTTGGACGCCGCGAGTTAGGGAAGCGGAGGCCGCTCTGGCTAACAGAGCGACTAGCGAGGCGATTGCGATGCAAGGCGAAATTGCGGATGTGATCGGCTCCCGCAATAGCTCCCTGCCTCGCCTTGCGAATGTGGATGTAGCGCCGTTGGCTAAAAGTGCCGAGGAATTTCAGAAGACCTTGAAGGTCGGCGCGCGAGTTCCCGCCGACTTCAAGCTGCTACTCCGCCTGGGTCCATTAGCGGTTGGAATCGCTGTCCTCTTTCTAGTCGGGGTCGCTGCTGTTTTTGCAGACAACTCTGAACTTTTCACCTCGGCTGCCCTACGGGTAACGGGCATCAGCTTGGGATTGATAGCGGTAAGCCTCGGAATCCTCCTGCTGGCTGCCTATGTTGTGCTCAATCAACGGCTGTCCGGGGCAGAGATTCGCGGCGGGGAGGAAAGCAATGAGTAGTGCGGCTAGTCGTGATCCTTTGTTGGGGTTGACCCAGTCTGTTCAAGACGCGTTGCGTATGGCAGAGGCTTGGGAGGTCCACCCGGGAGAGCGGAGGATGGTTGCGGGGCTACTTCGATGGCTTGTGCAGGCTGGATGGATTGGTTCTGCAAGCGCCGCGGCATTCGAGGTCCCCTGGAGGGGAAGGCGAATAGACTTAGTTACCGTCAATGCTCGGGGTTATGTGAGCGCATTTGAGTTCAAGCTCGGAGGAACTGGAAGGGTGTTCGAGCAAGCGATCTACAACAGCGGCTCCGCTCATCGAAGCTTTGTGGTGAGCGGGAGTCGTCCGAGTTTGGATTACCAAGGACTTGCAAGGTCCCACGGCATCGGCCTCTTCACGGTTGCTGATGAGGCGAAGCTGATTCAGCGCCCCCGTCTTCGATCTCCCCAGCCAGCGCTCGCCCGCCTTCTCCGAGATCAGACGCGGAAACGCTCGGCACTTCATGTTTGAAACCTTTTCCCATTATCTCTCGTATGGGGCGACGGATCAGCAAACGCTCCGTGACCTGAGCGACAGCTATCAGGGTCTTGTTGTGCCGGGGACGGTCGCGGCTTTCCAGAGAGAAGGGACTGGGGGATTCGTCCTTAGCTTGTCGGCTCAGCAAAGCGCATCGCCTTATGTGATCGACCCGCGCTTTCCGCTATTTCAAAAAGCGCTAGTCAACCCTAAGAAGTCTCATATCGCGTTGGCCGACATTTTGGAATCACCGGAGCTGCTGTGGACTGCGATGCCCGCGCCCGGAGATTTCTCCGATGAACTGGTCCAGCGAGTCGCCCAAAAGTGGGTTGATTTCAACAGCAACTACACCAGTCGTGAGGCGGGAAAGTTCGAGAAGTATGCGAAGTTGCTGGATGAGGAGGTGGCTAAAGAGGCTGTCCAAGGGCCAGAAGCCATAATCGCGCCCTATCTGGTGGCTGATGGGCAGGCATGGTGGGAGCGAAGCCAAGCCTTGATGGAGGCGACCGTGGCCGCTGCGTCTGATTCGGCGAAGGTCCTCCGTGTTGTGGCTACGACTGAGGCATCTCAGCTAGACCAGCTTCTGGCAGAGGTCACCGACAGGCAGGTCATCCTTTGGGTGTCCGGTCTCAAAGAGATTGAAGTCTCAGTCAATGCCCTCGTCGACTACGGAACTGCACTTCGCAAAGCCGCCACCCGTGGACAGGAGTGCTTCGCGATCTATGGCGGCTTCTTTAGCGTTCTTCTAGGGGCAGCAGGCTTGCGAGGAGCTTGCCACGGAATTGGCTATGGCGAGGATCGAAGCTGGCCGGAGTTGCCTCAATCCGGCCCTCCGCCGCCTCGCTACTACGCACCGCGCTTCCACCGTTATATCTCTCAGGATCTTGCGTATCAGTTGTGGTCGCGGGACGCTGATTTGACTGCTTGCGAATGTCCGATCTGCTCCAATGGATCTCCAGTGCTGGCCTATCACGACCTGATGAAGCATTCAGTCCATGCGAGGCAAGCGGAGATTGACTCCTGGGGAGCCATGAACCTCGGGGAAATGGCTGCGCGCCTTGAGGAGGATCGTCAACAACTCGAGAATGATCTGAGGGCAGTCGATCTGCCAAATCCACTTCGGGGACCTGTGGCGCGCGCGACCAATCACTTGCCGCGATGGGTGGAAGCGCTGGGGGGGCTGGCCGGTTAGGTTGGGCGCTCGTATGCCCGACGACGCCGAACGTAAGTCCGCCCGCGCAGAAGTCCGGGCGGCTCAAAGGCAATTTGAGCGTGAGCGAAAGGCCTCGCAGCAGTCGCGTCGCGAGGCATTCGCCCGGGCGCAGAAGGCAGGTCTATCGCTGCGGGAAATCGCCGATGAGGCGGGCCTGCACCACTCAAGCGTCGCGCAAATCATCGAAGGCAAGTAGCTCAATAGCACAGACTGTCGGTTAAACCCGACAGTCTGTGCTACGTTTTTGCCCCCGACAAAAGCGGCCCCCGGTGGCGCTGTCACGCCAACCGAGGGCCTGACCACAAGGAGATGACACCTCCTCATGGCTAGAGACAACGATATGGGCGGCGGGTCGCTGGTGCCTCTCGACCTTCCCCCACAGCACATTCCGATCCTGCGCGAACGTCTGACGACCTGGCTAGACGGCGTTCGGGAGGATTTGGAAGCCGTAGACGAGGCCCAGCGACCCGATCAGGCCTGGCAGGAAGCGCGGGCGTTTGAGCGGTTGCTAACCGCTCTTGCGACGGGGAAGATTTGTCTTCCCGACGAAGCGGCAAGGACGGCGCTCGAAGCGTCGGCAGCTGCGCACGACCAGGAGAGCGACTACGCGGACGTAACCGCAACTCACGATGCGCTACATGCCCTCCTTGACGCGGTGGGAGGTGGGCGCGCTTGATCGCCACCGACCTGCGGTTGCAACGGGTGGTGCTGGCACTCGTCCTCCGTGAACATCCGGCCGTGTTGTCGCTGCCGGCGCTGGCAGGCCAGGTTCTCGCAGACCCGCGCACTCTCGCTGGCAAGGTCGCGCTTGCCCGCGCCCTCCGCGATCTGGACAACGAGGGCTTGGTCTTCAGCGACGGCTTGCGTATGCAGCCGAGCCGACCAGCGATCTACGTCAAGCGGCTGCTGGGGGCGTGCTGATGCTGGTTCCGGGGCGGTTCAGCAGCGCCGCGATCAACATTGGCGAGGGCGAGTTGGAGGTGCGTCTGAGCGATGGCGGCAACTGGCGGGTTCAGGTGCGCTCGACCGATGGCGAGGAGTGGCGGCTGCTTTGCCGGGGCCATATAGACGGCACCATCTTTGAGACTGCCGGGGACGACGATGATGCGCCGATCACGGTCGGCCCGCTACGGGTCGATCCTGCGGCTCGCTGCGTCGAAGTACACGGCGCTCCGGTGTGCTTGACGGCGCGGGAATATGAGTTGGTCGCGCTGCTTGCCACGGAACCCGGCCGCGTCTTCACCAAGGATGAGCTGCTGCGGGAAGTCTGGAAAAACCGAGGTGGCGGCAGCAGCCGCACCCTCGACTCACATGCCAGCCGCGCCCGCAACAAGCTCCGCAAAGCCGGGGCGGAGGGCTTCATAGTCAACTGCTGGCGCGTCGGCTACAGGCTGTGTGCAGATCGCTAGCTATTTGCAAAACAAATTGATCTGAAGGTGGACCGTTTTGACTTCGAGCATCGTCTTAGGGGTCGATGCTCGAAGGATTGAACGGATGCCCGAAGGATCGAACGAAATCCACGCGGACGTTGCCGCCAAGCGCAGGCAGTTCGCCGTACTCCTGGCGCAGCTTCGCGCCGCCGAGCCACGGTTTGCCGAGGCTTCGATCCTGCTGCCCAATGAGGTTGGCGAGCGGCATGCAGCCGTCTACCTGCTGACGGGTTGCGGGCCGGTCTGGGAAAGACTCGGCCCCCCGATAGTCGCCCAGTGTTCTCTTCGCCCCGTCATGGAAGAGATGGAAAGCGCTCGGCGGCGCTGGACCAAAGATCAGCGCGCAGCGATGGAATGGGCGCTGCACTTCTGGAGGCCGGACAAATACGCGGCCAGCTTCCCGGTGGCGTTCCAAGGGTTCCTATTTACCCGCTGGATCGTCGCGGCGCATCTACAGAAGGGCATGGTTCCAATGATCCGGGTTGTACGGGGATGAACCGTGCACGCAACGTCCTCGCCGACCTACCCAGCAATTAGCGCCGCGCCGCTCGGCCGTCAAGGGCGCAACGCGCCCGACCCCTTTAGGGGTTGACTGCCGAGCGGCGCTGCGCTTCGCTGGCAAGTAGGTCGGCCAGGTGAAAAGAGTGGTTAACAGTCACAAAACTGTGCTTAACAGTCACACATGCTGCCTAGGTGCGCACCACGGCGACAGCCATCAGGGCTACGGGCGCAATAGCAGGAAGAAGGTACTTACATGTCGTTCTTCCTTCTTGCGCGGCATGGGGACGTACACACTAGTAACAGTCACTTTTTGAATGATTAAAAAAAGACTTGACAATACTCACGAAAAGTGGCTTACTCGTTCAGCTATGGGAGCTAGGGAGGAAATAAGTAAGGGTGTGAAAACCCCCGCCGCGTCCGATTTGCGTCGCCGTTCAGGAGATGCGGCGATGAACGCAATCAGCGTCAACGTCGCCGACGAGCTGGTCGAGCGGATCGCTCACCGCGCCGCCGAACTTGTGGCCGAGCAATCGGGCGAGCCCGTCGAGGATGGTTGGCTGCGCGGTGCTGAGCGGATCGCCTCCTACATCGACGCTCCGCGCTCCCGCGTCTACGCGCTTGTCTCGGCCAAGCGCATTCCCGTCGAGCATGACGGCTCGGCGCTGATCGCCCGTCGCTCGGAGCTTGACAAGTGGCTGCTGCGAGGGGGCGGGCGGCGTCCGTAGCTCAGGAATCGGTCCTCTCTGCAATGCAAGATAAAGAAGGCAACTGAAAGGGGCAGGCAATGGCAAAGCTGACCAAGACTTCTCTACCCGGTGTCTACAGGCGGCACATCAAGGACTGTGATGGCAGCGGCCGTTGCCAGTGCTCCTATGTGGTCGTATCCGAACACCGCGGCAAGCAAACGATGGAGACGGTTGCAACCTTTGCCGAGGCGCGGGAGCGAAAGGGCGCTCAGCACACTGGGGATCGTCGGCCGACTTCAAAAGTTCGTTTTCGAGCGTATTTCGAGGGCTGGATCAAGAGTTACGGAGGTCGAACTTCTCGCGGCTTCTCTGAGACGACGCGCCCCGAGTACGAGCGTCCGATCCGGAGTCATGCGGTGGGGCGGTGGGGAGGCTGGAAGTTGGCTGAGATAGAAGCGGCCGATGTGCGCGAGCTATTCGGAGAGATGAGGGCGGAGGGATGCTCGACTTCGCAAATCAAGAAGCTTCGCGCCGCGCTCTCGGTGATGTTCGCCACCGCTGTTGACGATGGCTTGGTGCGCTCTAATCCGGTCCAAGGTGTTCGTATCCCTGCCGAGCGAGACGAAGGCGAGCCCAAGGAGGAGAGGGCAAAGGCCCTGACGAGGGCCGAGTTGGCTCTATTGATGGCGGCGCTCCCCGAGGACTGGACGCTTTTCTTCGAGTTCCTCACGGTGACCGGCCTGCGGATATCCGAGGCTCTTGGTTTGCGTTGGGAGCACCTCGACCTGGGCGAGAGCCCCCGCGTCATGGTCCGCGAGCAGTTTTATCGAGGCAAGCGCCGCAAGCTCAAGAGCGGGGCTGGACGCCGCGATTTGCCGCTCGCCCCAGATATGAGCGGGCGACTGCTCGCTTATCGACGCGACAGCTACCGGGGTCCTAAAACGCCTGTATTCGCCTCGAAGACGGGAACCGAGTTGATTCGCGGCAAGATCGCTGAACGGGTTTTGACCCCCGCTGCAGTTGCCGCCGGTTTCAAGAGAGAGGAGGCGGTTATCGGCGCGGACGGCCGCGAAGCGACGAAGGTCCGGCCGACCGTCACCTTCCATACGTTCCGCCATACCTGCGCGTCCCTTCTCTTTGATGACGGGCGGAACATCAAGCAGGTGCAGGAGTGGCTAGGCCATGCCGACCCCGGCTTCACCCTGCGCACGTATGTCCATCTTCTCGACGCAGGCGTCGGTGGCGGGCTTGATTTCCCCTCTCAGGTCAAGGTCAGGTCAAGGAGAGGTACGGAAACGGCCGGAGCGGAAGCCGCCCAGCAGTCATCTAATCCCGCCATCTAGAGCCAAATTCTGTAATAGCCGAAAACTCCGGCAAGCGCTCATTCGTATTCTCAGTCCGGAAACCGGGGTTCGAATCCCCGTAGCGGTACTCCACACACAGAGCCAAATGCGCCGCCCAAGGGGCGGCTTTTTTATGCGGGTGGCAAGGGAAGTGGCAAGGGCTGGCGGCGAACAGCCGCAAGTCACCGGGGATAGCGCCCGTGGAGACGACGATGGGCGCGCGAGTAGACCGGGTGCGTCCGCGGATTGGTCGGGTGGCGCTCGCCGAAGGCGAGCATCCGCAATACCAGCGCCCCCTCCACCTTCCTGAGAGCAAACACGAAACCGTAGGGGGGCCGCCGAGGCCCCCTCCTGGCCTATCGGGACATAGAGCTTCACGCAATCCGCCAGTCTCGTACCTCGCGGGCCGTCCTCTTCGCACGGCTGCCACGGCACGGTCGTCGGGTGGGCCTCAATCTCCCGGCGGGCCTTCTCGGCCTGGGCGCGTGCGGGCGAGTGTTCCCGCAGGCGGCCCACCTCCTCGGTCCAGACCTCGTCGTCTATCTCGACGTGGACATCAATCGGATTTCGTCGCCCTGCCACGCCCCTGCACTTTTCCAGATCGGCTCGTTGACCCTCCCAAGGGTCACGAGGGCCCACGCCAGTGCGGGCCGTTAGCCCTCGCCGTCAGTCGGCAGGTGCCCAAACAGCCGGTCGAAATCCTCTCGGGAGGCTGGCTTGGCGCCGCGCTTCCGGTCCAACTCCGCCATCGGCGTGATCGTGGGCTCAAGCGTCAGGTCACCAGCCCCGTCCGGCACAACCTCGTAGCGGCGGCCGTCAACATCCACCAACTCACCCACATGCAGGCTCTTCACCGCAGTTGCCATGCAGCGATTGTACCCCGGTACAAGACCGACCGAAGAAGATTGAGTCCAATGCCCCCGACCTTCCAAAAGCTGAGCAGATTCCCCGAATCTGCCTACACCTCTCCTTATTCAGCTATCAAGCAAACCGAGGTTCCTCCGGTGGGGGGGAAGTTCTCTCCATTTCTCTCCGGCCCCCATGCCGCGCAAGAAGGGTGGAAAGACATGTGGCCCCGCAGACCGAAGCCGCCTCGCTTCCCTGGGCCTCCCCTCATTTGGCGCAGGGAAGCGAGGCGGCTTCGCACGCTGCAATCGCAGCCTTGTTCGTAGCCTCCCACGTGCAATTGAAGTCCATCTCGGCTTCCTGCACGCAACCTCCAGAAAGTCGCAAATACGGCTTTCCGAGAGCGAAGTTTCCGCCGCTCCGTACGTAAATCTCCCAGAGTTCTCAAAGACCACCAAGGAGGTTTCATCCGATGTTGCAGGAACCTACTGTCGAGACCGGCGGAACTGCCGTCCTCGACGCTACCGACGCTCCTACCGCGATGCAGAAGCTTGACGACTTGCTCGATTTGAGGCTATTTTCGGGCGCTTCCTCGATCACTTCCCGTATTTCGGGATGCGGGGAGAAGAGGATGCGCAGGCGCTGAACGATGCCTACGCTGACACCCTCTGGCGCTACCGGGACGCCTTTGGCGAGCCGCCCGCGGAGACCTGGATCAGCAGCGACGCGGCGAAATGCGGGCGCACGGCCTGCAAGCCGCAGAAGTGCAGGTAGTCGTTTGACGGCGCGGATCGCACAGCCCTCGTCTTCGGGCGAGGGCTGCGCGATTCAGGTTCAAGCATTGGGAGCTCGGCCCTATCTCGTTGTGGTTAGCTCTCCTGATCGCCAAGGTACGGAAGCTGGGAAGCGAATATCTCACCGAGCTTCCTCGGCGCGTTGCGACCCGAGAGAGAGGGCGGCTTCTCGAGGGCCGAGGCAGGACAGCCCCATCCTCCTGGCGGCAGCTTGTTGCGGTCCACTGCTTCGACCAAAGGGTGCAGGCCGGGAAAGGTGTTGACATCGTCACCGGTCGGCAGGTCATGCGCGTCAGTCGGCCCTTGGCGCCGAACTGAACGCACTCCGGGAGACGCTGGCGAGCGAATTTGAGTCGTAACTCAGCGACCAGCTCGCACCAACACGTTGTACTCCGGGATGTCGATCTGTAGGTCGCCGCCGGCTTCCGGCTTGACCGCATAGAGGCATGTGTCCATCGGAGGCAGGCCCAGGACACCGGGGGCCGTTCCCCGCTTGACCGCCGTGATCTCGCCCGGAAGACCCTCATCGACCAGGACCGCCTGGCCGATCTCGAAGTGTGGAGGCTCAGCGCTGCTCATCCAGGGACAGGGTGCGTCGGCGCGCTACTTCAGGGCGCGCATGCTGGCGCTTGTGACCGCGATAGCGGAAATCGCCATCGGGGTTCAGCACGAGATATGAGTCCGTCGTGTAGGGAAAATCAGAGGCCGACCGGTACATGGTTCGTAGCCGTACCTCTTCATTCACACCGGGAAGAGTATCGCCCAGCTCCATCGTTAGGCGGACCGTATCTATGGTGGCCGGGCGAATCGCCCGAACGTTCTCCAGTGAATCTGAAAAAAGGTTTTTACCCGATGCAGTCAAAAGTTCGACATCATGGACTATTCCCGGACCCTTTCCTAGGTTGGTGAGGGCAAAGCACATGGAGTTTTTGTCTAGGCGAGCGATCGAGGCGTCATCTCTACGGCTCACGAAGATAAATGGTCGATCCAGAGCCTCAATGCTGTTCCTGGTTCTGTGCGCAACCAACCACGTGAACCCGGCAAGCGCAAGGGTGCCAATGCCAACAATGAGATCTCCTGCCGTCATGTCAGGGGTGATGTTGATGAGGGCCACGCTGATGGCACCGGAGACTATCCAGTGTCGACCCGTCTCACCGGTGCCACGGGTCCGGCCAAGCTGGCATTTCCGGGCCATACCGGGGCGCTTCGATGTCTCTGTCGAGGCAACCCGTCCTTCTCAGGGAGCCAAATCCAGTGCCGCTTCTATGGGCACGACGATCTCTCCGCTATGAGCGAAACGCTGTAGCGGTACTAGCTGCAAAGCGCTTGAGGAAGCCAAAGCCCCGGTTTGCCGGGGCTTTTCTCGTTCATCGGGCGCAACATCTGAGCAACAGGACGTCGCTGTCGCGGGACTGGGCTGCTCGAGTTGGTTCTGCTGCGAGTTCTCGGCTGCCACGGTCAGTACCGGTCTCGGACCAGACTGGATCGGTCTGTCGCTGGCAGCGAGCCAGTTCCGTGGGTGGCGCAGGGATGAGGCGCAGGGACAATTTGTTCAGACTTGCGGTCGGCTCACAGATAGACGATCGATCCTTCGTCGGCAGGCTTTCAGCATGCAGTGGCGCCATATTGGCGCTACCATAGCTTCGTGCCAAGCGTCCAGATCAAGAACGTTCCGCCTCAGGTGCACCGTGTACTTCGTCGTCGCGCTGCGACGGCTGGTCAGTCGCTGCAGGAATATCTCTTGGCGCAGCTCAAGCAGCAGGCAGAAGAGGAGACCCTTGACGAGGTGCTCGATCGCGCCGGCGGCAGGGCCGGGGGGTCGGTGAGTCTCAGCTTCGCCGCCGAGGCGCTGAGAGCGGATCGCAAGCGCGCGGCGTGATTGTCATCGACGCCTCGGTACTGGCGCCGGCTCTGGCCGACGACAGGGATGACGGGGATCGGGTTAGGGACCGATTGCGCGGCGAGCAGCTCGTCGCGCCAGAGCTTGTCGACCTCGAGGTTCTGTCGACCCTTCGTCGGGCCGCAAGGTCTGGCCAGCTCGATAAGAGGCGCTCCCGCCAAGCGCTCGAAGACCTGGCGGCGCTGCCGCTGCGACGGGTCTCGCATCTCTCTCTGCTCCCTCGGATCTGGGAGCTGCGCGACAACCTCACCGCTTACGACGCCTCCTACGTCGCGCTTGCCGAGGCTCTCGATGCGCTGCTTTTGACGGCAGACGGGGGCATCGGCAAGGCCAACGGAATTGGCTGCGAGGTTGAGGTGCTGAGGTAGGCCAAGGTCCGTGGGCACGCCAGGCAAACACCAGCGCAACGGAATGTGTTGCGAGCCATCCGATGGTGGTCGACCTTGGAGTCGAGCTGGATCAACTGGACCCTGTTCGACCGTGCCGAGGGGCGCCTAGCTGTGGGGGAGGTGGAGGAGCTGACCGTCAATCATTCCGTCGTCGGCGAAGCCGCCGACCTGCTCGGCCTTTCGCTTTTCTAGGCTCAGGCGTGTACGGCGCGGTGCAGCAGCCCGCGGCGGAGGAGGATCAGCGGCAGCCAGAGCGCCGGCAGGCCGGCGGCGAGGAGCGCTCCGACGCGCCAGCCGTTGCTCTCGACCAGCGGCCCCGCCAGCGCGGCGCCGGCGCTGGCGCCGACGGTCAGCGAGAGCGCCAGCCAGGTGAAGGCTTCGGTGCCGGTGCCGGGCGGCATTGCCGCTTGGGCGATCTGGTTGCGGAGGTTGCTGGCCGGCGCGATGTAGCTGCCGGCGATCGGCGCGAGCAGGAACATCGCCAGGTTGGAGTCGGCGAGGAGGAGGGGGAGGCAGGCGAGCGGCTGGTAGACGGCGAGTGCGATCGAGCCCTGGGCCGGGGTGCGGAAGCGGTGGGCCTGGGAGCCGTAGACGAGGGCGCCGACGGCCGAGCCGATCGCGGTGGCGGCGATGAAGGGGCCGCCGAGGGCGGAGTTGCCGTGGTCGGAGCCGAAGGCGGGGTAGATGACGTCGAAGACGCCGAAGCTGATCCCGATCGGGACCCCGGTGAGGACGAGGAGGCGAATCGCCGGCGAGGCGAGGGCGCCGGCGCGGGTGCGGTGCTGGGCAGGGGCGCGCTCGACCGCGCCGACGGTGGGAACGGCGGCGAACCAGAGGGCGCCGAGAAAGCCGAAGCCGGCGGCAGCGATGAGGGGGGAGGCGGGGCCGACGACGGCGGCCATCGCTCCCGTCAGCAGCGGGCCGGCGACGAAGAAGACCTCGATCAGCAGCGAGTCGACCACGTAACCGCCGACGAGGTCGTCCTCGCCGACCAGCCGCGGCCAGAGCTGGCGCAGGAGACCTCCGATCGGTGGCGTCGAGCCGCCGGCGAGGCCGGCGACGGCGACCAGGGCCGGGGTCCCGGCGTCGGCTTCGGTGAGTACGACGACGAGGACGAGGGACAACGCCGTGACCAGCGCGAAGGGGATGATCACCGGCCGCGGCCCGCGCCGGTCGACCAGGCGGCCGAGCAGCGGCGAGGTGGCGCCGAGGCCGATCGTGAAGGCGCCGGCGGCGAGGCCGGCGACGCCGAAGGAGCCGGTGCGGTCGTGGAGGAAGATCACCAGCGCCACCGACCCCATCCCGACCGGCAGCCGCGCCAGCACCGAGGCGCCGCAGAGGGCGAGGACGTGGGGCTGGGCGAGGATGCGGCGGTAGGCCATCGCAGCGCAGGTTAGGCTGGCCCGCGATGGGCCTGCTCGATCCCGCACCGCCGCCGTTCGAGGTCTCCGAGTGGCGGCGCCTCTCGCACCTGGAGCGGATCAAGCCGCTGGCCCAGGACTGGGCCTTGAACGGGTTCGGGACCCCGGTCGCGGTCTACTTCCTCTACGTCTTCAAGGTCCTCGCCTACGCCGGGCTCGGGGCGCTGCTGATCTTCGCCACCAGCGGCTGGCCCGCCTGGTACGAGCCGATCGTCTTCCAGAAGGCGGTGATCTGGACGATGCTGTGGGAGGTGCTCGGCCTCGGTGCCGGCTCGCTGCCATTGACCCTGCGCTTCAGCCCGATGGTCGGCGGCTTCCTCTACTGGCTGCGCCCGGGGACGACGCGGCTGCCGCCCTGGCCGGACAGGGTCCCCGGCACCCGGGGTACGACCCGGACCTGGCTCGACGTCGGCCTCTACGCGGGGCTGTTGGCGTCGGCGCTCTACCTGCTGTTCTCAGGCGGCGACGTCCTCGAGCCGGCCGCGGTCGGCGTCCTCCTCGCCTTCCTCGCCGCCCTCGGCCTCCGCGACAAGGTCCCGTTCCTGGCGGCGCGGGCGGAGGTTTACGGCAGCCTCGCGATCATCTTCATCTTCCCGCTGACGAACATGGTCATCGCCGCCCAGCTCGTCTTCTTCTGCATCTGGTGGGGGGCGGCGTCCTCGAAGCTGAACCGCCACTTCCCCTTCGTGGTCACGGTGATGATCAGCAACACGCCGTGGAACAAATCGCGGGCGTTCAAGGGCCGGCTCTACCGCGACCACCCCGAGGACCTGCGACCGTCGCGGCTCGGGGAGCTCGATGCCCACATCGGGACGCTGACGGAGTTCACCCTGCCGCTGATCCTGCTCCTCACCCAGGGCGGCCTGCTCGGGACCCTCGCCCTCGCCGGCATGGTCCTCTTCCACGTCCACATCTTCTCGACCTTCCCGCTGGCGGTCCCGCTGGAGTGGAACGTGTTCATGATCTTCGGCCTCTTCTTCCTCTTCGGCCACTACGCCGACGTCCCCTGGTCCTCGATCGACGACCCGCTGCTGCTGGCGGTCCTGGGGCTCGTCTGCGTCGGCCTGCCGGTGCTGGGGAACTTCCGACCCGACCTCGTCTCCTTCCTGCCCTCGATGCGCTACTACGCCGGCAACTGGGCGACCAGCCAATGGCTCTTCCGCCGCGGCGGCGAAGGGGAGGAGGGGGCAGAGGAGAAGCTCGATCGCGACATCGTCAAGGCGGCGCCGATCGTCACCAGGCAGCTGGAGAAGTTCTACGACGCGGAGATGATCGACGTCCTCGTCTACAAAGGCCTCGCCTTCCGTTCGATGCACTCGCACGGGCGGGCGCTGAACGCGCTGACGCTGCGGGCCGTCGACGACGTCGAGGACTACGGCGTGCGCGAGGGGGAGCTCGTCGCCGGCGTCGTCCTCGGCTACAACTTCGGCGACGGCCATTTCCACGACCAGCGGCTGCTTGCCGCGGTGCAGGAGCGCTGCCGCTTCGCACCCGGGGAGCTGCGGGTGGTGACGCTGGAGTCCCAGCCGGCGCACGTGCAGCGCCAGCGCTACCGGATCTGGGACGCCGCCGACGGCCTCGTCGAGGAGGGCTGGGTCGACGTCCGCGACATGGTCGTCCGCCAGCCCTGGCTGGTCGGCGACGAGCCCTTCCCGGTCCACCCCGAGGGACCCGGACGCGCTCGTCCCCGCTATGCGGGGACAACGGAGTCATGAGTAGCGCGATCGTCGTCGGCTCCGGGCCCAACGGGCTCGCCTGCGCGGCGACCCTGGCGAGCCGCGGCGTCGCCGTCACCGTGATCGAGGCGGAGGCGACGATCGGCGGCGGCACCCGCACCTCGGAACTGACCGAGCCCGGGCTCCTGCACGACGAGTGCAGCGCCACCCACCCGATGGTCGTCTCCTCGCCCGCGGCGGTCGGCCTCGGGCTGGTGCTGGAACGGCACGGGCTCCAGTGGGCCTGGCCGGAGGTCGACCTCGCCCACCCGCTCGACGGCGGCGGTGGGGCGGCGATGCAGCGCTCGGTTGAGGCGACGGCGGCGGGGTTGGGGGAGGCCGGCGGCCGCTGGAAGCGCGTCTTCGGCCCGTCCTCGGAGAGCTACGACGCCTTGACCGCAGACATCTACCGGCCGCTGGTCCACGTCCCGCGGCACCCGTTGCGGCTTCTGCGCTTCGGGCTTCCCTCGGCGCTGCCGGCGACGGCGCTCGGGCGCTACCTGGGGACGCCGGAGTCGGCGGCCCTCTTCGGCGGCGTCGCCGCCCACGCCTACGCGCCGCTGAACCGGCCGTTCAGCTCGGCGATCGGGATGGCCCTCACCTGCGCCGGCCACGCCTGCGGCTGGCCGGTGGCGAAGGGGGGATCGATCGCGATTTCCAACGCCTGGGCCGCGGTGATCCGCGAGCACGGCGGCCGGATCGAGACCGGTCGCCGGGTCAGCTCCCTTGACGAGCTGCCGCCCGCCGACGCCGTCGTCTTCGACCTCGCCCCGCGCGGAGTGCTGGAGATCGCCGGCGACCGCCTGCCCGCCCGCGTCGCCCGCGCCTACCGTCGCTTCAAGCACGGGCCCGGCGCCTTCAAGCTCGACCTCGCGATCGAGGGCGGCGTTCCCTGGACCCAGGAGGCGGCCCGCCGCGCCGGCACCGTCCACGTGGTCGGCTCCTTCGAGGAGCTCGTCCACGCCGAGGCGGAGATCAACCGCGGCCGGATGCCCGAGCGCCCCTTCGTCCTCGTCGGCCAGCAGTACCTGGCCGACCCGCAGCGCTCGCGCGGCAACCTGCACCCGCTCTGGCTCTACGCCCACGTCCCCGCCGGCTACGGCGGCGACGCAACCGAGGCGATCCTCGACCAGGTCGAGCGCTTCGCCCCCGGCTTCCGCGAGCGCATCGTCGCCCGCGCCGCCCGTACCCCCGCCGAGTTCGAGGCCGCCAATCCCAACTTCGTCGGCGGCGACATCCTCTGCGGCGCCAACACCCCCCTGCAGACCCTGCTCCGCCCCCGCGTCGCCCCCGTCCCCTACTGGACCGGCGCCCCCGGCCTCTTCATCTGCTCCGCCGCGACCCCGCCCGGCCCCGGCGCCCACGGCATCTGCGGCTACAACGCCGCCGAAGCGGTCCTGCGCACGCTCTAGCCAAAGGAGGTCGCGGTTGAGCTTTGGCCTCCTAGAGAGGTCGAAGCTCAACCACACCCTGTCAGTCCCCGGCCTCGACGGGCCGCAGCGGCGGCGCCGGGCCGGTCGCCTCGGGGTGGGCTTCGAGGCGCCGGAGGCTGGGGACGAGGAGGACGCAGGCCTGGACTACGGTGATCACGGCGGCGCCGAGAAAGAGGGTGGTCGAGATCCCGAGCCCTGCCGCGAGCGGGCCGACCAGGGCCAGGCCGATCGGCTCCAGGGCCAGCGCGCCGAACCAGTCGTAGGCGATCACGCGGGAGAGCGACTCCGGCGGAACCTGCTGGGCGACCACCGTGTCGTAGACAACCTCGCCGAAGCCGATGGAGGTGGCAGAGACCAGAGCGCCGATCGCGATCACCGCGGTCGAGGTCGGGATCGCCAGCAGCAGCGCCGGGATCGCGATCAGGCAGATCAGGCCCTCGCCGACCAGCAACGGCCGGCGTGGCCGCAGGTAGAGCGCGCCGACCGCGCCGACCAGGCCGCCGACGCCGAAGAGGGCCATGATCAGCGCCCAGGAGCTGGAGCCGTCGAGGGATTCGTTGGAGACCACCGGTCCGAGCACCTGGAAGACCGGGAAGAAGATCCCGTTGCTGACCGCCGCCGAGATGACTATCGCGACCATCCACCTGTGGCTGGAGAACTCGCGCCAGCCATGCCGGAGCTCGGAGAAGAACGCCGGCTCCCTGGCGGGTTGCAGCTTCGGCGCGTGCACCCCGAGCAGGCAGGCGGCGCTGACGGCGAAGGTGGCGGCGTTGACGGCCAGGGCGGTCCCCGGCGAGCCCAGCGCCAGCAGCACGCCGGCCAGCGCCGGCCCCGCAACCTTGCCCCCGTGGCGGGAGATGTTCAGCAGCGCGTTTGCCTCCTGCAGCCGCGGGCCGGGGACCACCTGCGGGACGATCGCGGTGGAGGCCGGGTTGAAGAAGGCGGTGGCGGCGCCGTCGATCGCGTAGAGGAGCGCCAGCTGCCAGACCTCGGCGGCGCCGGACAGCAGGAGGGCCGCGAGCAGCGCCGTCGAGACCGCCCGGACGGCGTCGGCCCCGAGCATCGCGACCCGCGGCGAGACGCGATCCCCGACGACGCCGCCGACGAGGAGGAGGGCGATCATCACGGCGGCGTGGGCGGTGAGGACGAGGCCGAGATCGGTCGCCGAGCCGGTCAGGTCGAGGACGGCGAAGGCGATCGCGATCGGCGCCATCCCGTCGCCGACCAGGGAGGTGGTGCGGCCGAGGAAGAGCCGCCGGTAACCCGGTTCCCGCAGCACGTCGAATCGTCCCCAGGTTGCCACCCGGGCCAGGATAGGCCGGGTTAAAGAAGCTTCGCGCTGGGGTAGCTCGGCCTCACCGGGGCACTATGGGGACTTCATCCAAAACCGAGGACGAGACCGACCGCCGTGAGCACAGGTTCGGCTCCTCGACGCCGCTGACGATCGGGGTCGAGGAGGAGCTGCTGCTGGTCGACGAGCGCTGCGGGCTGGTCGCCGAGGGCGAGCAGGTTCTGGAGCGGATCGAGCCCGCGCACCGCGGTTCCGTCTCGACCGAGATTTTCGCCACCCAGATCGAGCTGAAGACCGGTGTCTGCCTCGACGCCGGCCAGGCCGCGAAGGAGCTGGCGGAGGTGCGGCGGGCGGTCGTTGGCACCGGCGCCCACCTGATGGGATCGGGCCTCTACCCGGCCGAGAGCGGCGACCCGGAGCTGGTCGACAAAGCTCGCTACGAGAGCGTGAAGAAGGACCTCGCGAGCCTGCTGGCGACGCCGCCCTGCGGGCTCCACGTCCACGTCGGCGTCCCCGATCCCGAAACCGCCGTCGCCGTTGCCAACGCGATGCGCCACCACCTGCCGCTGCTGGCGGCGCTGACCGCCAACTCGCCCTTCCGCGACGGAGCCGACTCGGGCCTCGCCAGCGCCCGCGCCGCCGCCGTCCGCAGCTACCCGCGCTTCGAGCTGCCCCGCGCCTTTCGCGACTACGAGGACTTCCTCCGCGTCGCCGACCAGCTGATCGCCGCCGCCGGCGTCTCCGACTACACCTACATCTGGTGGGACGTGCGCCCCCACCCCAAACTGGGGACGGTCGAGGTGCGGGGGATGGACGTGCAGCCACGGCCGGAGCAGAACGCCGCGATCGCGGCCCTGATCCAGGCCTTGGCGGCGAAGGAGATCGACCGTCCCAGCGCCCCCGGCCTCGCCCGCGAGGCGATCGAGGAGTCCTACTTCCAGGCTGAGCGCTACGGCCTCGAAGCGCGGTTGATGGTCGACGAGAGCACCGCCGCCCCGGCCCCCGAGGTCGCCCGCGGGACCCTCGAGGAGGCGCGCACCTACGCCCGCGACCTCGGCGGCGAGGACGCCCTCGCGGAGATCGACCGCATCCTCAGCGACGGCAACGGCGCCGACCGCCAGCGTCGGATGCACGGCGAAGGCGGCATGGAAGCCCTGCTCGCCGATCTGGCCGAGCGCACGCGGGCCTGAACGCCGCGGCCGACTTTCCCCCCACCCTGGTGGGGCGAAAGTCGGCTGCGCTACTGGGGCGCCGGGATCTTCAGGCGTTTCCGGGCCGCGACGACGGCGGCGACGGAGGAGCGGCAGGCTTTGGCGATCTCGCCGTTGCCGTGACCGGGGCGGCGGCGGACCTCGAACTCGACGAGGGCGGCGCGGCGGAGCTTGGCGCGGTCTTCGAGACCGCTGTCCTCGGGGGCGGCGTCGAGGGCGGCCTGGGCGGCGCGCTCGCGGCGGCAGAGGAGGCAGAAGGTGCCCTCCTTGGAGGACGTCCAGCTCTCGGGCAGCTCGACCTTCTCGCCGCCGAGGCGGCTGACCGTCACCCCGCACTGATCGCAGGTCCATTTTTTCGCGGCAGTAGTGCTCATAAGACGCGGAGCCGGCGAACTGGGAAGCTTCCGAACTCGTCTACCTAAGGTAGCAGGCCGCTACTTTTGCCCTGCTAGGAAGCACGTTTCGCCCGCCTCCTACACTTGATGCATGTCCGCGGAAGGCGCCGCAGAGCCCACCTACACGCTCTACCGCCGCGGCCTCGAGCTGCTCGAGGACGGCGACTTCGAGCACGCGACCGCGCCGCTGGCGGAGGCGGCGCGGCGGGCGCCGGAGAAGACCTCGGTCCGCGAGGCCCTCGGCCGCGCCTACTTCCGCTCCGGCCGCTTCGCTCCGGCGGCGGCCGAGTTCGAGGCGGTGGTCGAGTCCCACCCGGTCAACGACTTCGCCCACTTCTGCCTCGGCCGCGCCCTCAGCAAGACCGGCCAGAAGCGCCGCGCCCGCCACCACCTCGCCCTCGCCTGCAACCTGCGTCCGGAGCGGCGCGACTACCGCTACTACCGCCGCCTGCTCGAGGCCGAGGCAAGTTGACCTGTTCCTTTTCGTTGTGATTTGCCGAAAAGGAACATGCGAACGAGTTAGAGCCCTTCGACCAGCCTGCCGACGGTTTCGCGGGTGAAGTAGGGCCCGTAGGTGCGGGAGCGGTCGGCGATGTTGAGGTAGGAGTTGAGGCCGTTGATGCGGCCGTCTTCGACCAGCCAGCCGCCGCCGCTGGCGCCGGGCGCCCAGCGGCAGCCGATCGACATCGTCGGCGGCCCGGCCAGGCGCCTGGTGAGGCCGTCGTCGCCGGCGTAGCCGCCGGCGCAGGTCTGCATCCGTTTGAAGTTGCCGGGATAGCCGAAGGAGGCGAAGCGCTGGTTGCGCGGCAGGTCAAGCGCGATCTCAGCGCCGCCGCCCACCGCGTCGGCGACGTTAATCCCGCGGTTGTTGGGCAGGACCAGGAAGGCGCCGAGGTCGAAGTCGGGGTTGTCGTGGTTGGTCCACTGCGGCGGCGCGAAGACCTTCTTGCGCCGGGCGGGGAAGGCGCCGAAGGGGGCCTTGCCGCCGGTGTAGGCGGGGACGAAGAGGAGGTCCCGGTACCAGTGGTTGCCGCGATAGAGGGAGCCGGGGTTGAGGCAGTGACCTGCCGTTAGGACCAGCTGCCGGGTGGGGCTGTCGATCGCGGTCGCCGAGCAGTAGCCGTTCCGGCTGTCGATGCGGACGAAGAGGCGGCCGTTGGCCGAGAAGGGCGCAGCGGTGGGGGAGGGGGCGTTGACGAAGCTGGCGCCCGCCAGCGGGGTGGCGCGGCCGAGGCGTAGGCGCGGCTGCCCGTCGGCGCCGAGCACGAGGTCGAGCGGACGGGCACCCTCCATCCGCTGCGCGGTCCAGTAGCCGCGGACGCGGGCGCCCTCGGAGTCCTGCGAACCTTCGGCCGCGTCGGCGATGAACAGCAGCACCAGCGCCAGCGCGAGGACTGGGCAAAGGAGGCCGGGCCGGTATGTACCGCTACCGCAGTGCGGGTACATCGTCCTGAGAATAGAAGAGAAACGTGGATCAACCGAGCAGGGGGAGGACGCAGCGGAATTTTTTGGTGGCGGTGGAGATGGCAGAACCCACTGCCCCCGAAGACGAAACAGTGATTGCCGCATATAGATCCACCCCGGAAACGTTCGTCAAATCCCCGCTCCACTCATCCCCCGTCGCCAGCGTCACCCCCGGCTGCTGGGAGAAGGCGACCAGCGCCAGCGCCTCGGGCAGCTCGCCGCCTCGGGCCGCGCAGGCCGCCGCCGCCGCGGGCGCGTTGAGCGCGCTCTCGCTCGCCGCGCTCTGCCAGCAGGCGCCGGCGAACGCCCGGGTGCCGGTCTTGCAGCCGGCTTCGTAGCCGTTGACGGTCCGCGCGTTCTCGGCGTTGGCCGCGTTCAGCGCCGTTTCCGCGTCACGCGCCGACTCCGCCACGTCGGCGTGGACGGCCGAGGGGACCTGGCCGAGGGTGGAGGCGTCGATCTGGATCCCGGTGATCGAGCCGGGAGCCAGCGCCGAGCCCTTGATCGCGCCCGGCTTCAGCCGGTTGCCCGGCACCGAGCCCATCGCCAGCCGGTTCCCCGGCAGCGACTTCACCTTGATCGTCCGCCCGCTGATCTTCCCGGCTGCGTACACCGTCCCGCCCAGCGCCGCCACCAGCGCCAGCCCCGCCACCACCAGCGCCGGCACCTGTCGCAGTCCCCTGCCCATCATCGAAATCCCCCTTCAGGTCGGTTGAAAGATCAACTCGGCCCCAATGCCAGGGGCCGTCGAAGTGGCGGCACCCTAGAGGCGGAATTTGGCGGCTGGACGGATGTCGCTGCGGGCGCTCGTCAAACGTCCGACTTGGCTCTCTTGGAAGTTGGCGAGCGGAACGAGGCCATCCCCACCGTCGTCGTGATGAGCTCGTCGCTGTCCTCGGTTCGTTCCAGCGACTGTGCCTCCAGCTCCGGTAGCCAGGTCAGAACCTCGTCGAGATCGGCACCGATCTTTGTCCAGGCCTCGCGGTCGACGACGATTGCTTGCCAGGTGAGGTGACGGTCGAGGTCGGCGTCGAAAGTGCCCCGCTCGATCGCCTCGCTGACGTGGTCGAAGTAGGTGTTGAGGAACCAGGGGGAAACCTCTTCGCGGATGACCTGGGGAAGGCTCTTCCAGGTGGGGGCATCGAAGTAGGGCCGGTGAGTGCTCTTGTAGATCCTTTGGACCCCGCCGCGGCGGCCGCCTTTGCGCTCTTCCAGTATCTCCAGGTAGCCCCATTTGGCGAGTTCGCGGAAGCAGCGGGAGACGTGGGTCATCGAGCCGCCGACCTCCTCGACGAACTGGGAGGGGCTCTGCGGGCGCATGCTGACCTCCATCAGGATCCGGCAGCGCCAGCGGTTGGACAGAGCCTTGGCCAACTTGGGTCCGAGCACGTAGTGAGTTCCCACCATCGGTGCCCCGGGCCCTGAGCGGGCGTGGGGGCCGCCCTTCGGTGTCGGTTGTCCCGGCGAGCGGAACGCAGCCAGGCCCACCGTCGCCGAGATCTGCTCTTCGCTGGTCGCCGCGAGGCGCTTGCCGGCCTCGAACTCGCGTCCCGCGAGAGAACCCTGGATGAGGTCGAGGCGCGCGCCCAGCTCCTGCCAAGCCGCTTTGTCGAGGACGATGATCTCCCACGAGAGGTGGCGGTCTGCCTCCTGGTCGAAGGTGCCCGCCTCAAGCGCTTCGCTGATCCGCAATTGGTAGGAGTCGAGGATCGAGCGGGTGACGCTGTGGCGCTCCGAGTGGGAGACGCTCTCCCAGGTATCGGCGTGAAACTGGGCGCGGCGAATCGCCCGGTAGACGTGTTCGATCGCCGCTCCCCGCCGCCGGCCCGGCCGCTTTTCGGCGACTTCGAGGTAGCCCCACTCGGCCAGCTGACGGAAGCAGCGGGCGACGTGGGTCAGCTCGCCGCCGTGTTCCTCGACGAAGCGGGAGGGGCTGAGCGGCCGCACGTTCACCTCGATCAGGATCCGAAATCGCCAGGGGTCGGCAAGGGCACGGGCCGTCCTGGCGCTGATCCCGAACGCCGCAGGTTCTCTCTCTCCAATTACCTCCCGCGCCACCTGAACCATCCTCAATAGACGCTGAGTACAGAGGCGAAGACTAAATCGTTGGCTGAAAAAAATCTTCTTTGCCCAAAGTCCTTCTTTGGGTTGCCGGATTAGTGACCGATTTTGCCAGCGATAGACGATCCTAAGTTCATAAACGTCGGATCTTGTGAAGGGGGGTGAGCAGGATGAAGTTCGACGCAACGGGGATGGTGCTGCCGGCAGCCAGCAATAGCAAGGGCAACTAGCTCGATCGCGGCCCTTCGTCGACGGCGGTTGATCGCCCGCAGAGGGGCCGCGATTTATCCAACGGAAACGGATGAAGGAGGAGACGATGCAGAAGCAATGGGTAGCGGGGGACGCGGCGAAGAAGGCCTACGACGTCTACGCGCCGGTCTATGACGAGTTCAACCGAAACTACAAGTACGAGCGCTGGACGGGACGGCTACTTTCAGTGGCCGAAGAAGCCGGGTTCGGCGGCAAGCGGCTGCTGGACGTCGCCTGCGGCACGGGCCTCAGCTTCATCGTCCTGCTCGAGCGGGGCTGGGAGGTGACCGGCTGCGACATCTCGCCGGAGATGCTGGAGCGGGCACGGGAGCGGGCCGAGGGCCGGGCCGAGCTGGTCGAGGCGGACATGCGGGAGCTGCCGGAGCTGGGCGAGTTCGACCTGATCTGGGCGGTCAACGACCCGCTCAACTACCTGCTGGAGACCGAGGAACTGGAGGCGGCGCTGCAGGGAATGGCTCGCAACCTCGCTCCGGACGGGATCGCCCTCTTCGACCTCAACACGCTCGTCACCTACCGGACATTCTTCAGCGAAGAAGTCGTCGTCGAGGACGGCGGTCAGCGGTTGATCTGGCAAGGGCAGCTCTCGCCGGAGGAGGTCACGCCCGGCACCTTCGCCGAAGCGCGCTTCGAGGTGCAGGGGCAGCCGGGAAAGGCCCACGTCCATCGTCAGCGCCACTTCAGCCAGGAGCAGGTGCGCGGCGCGATTGACGGTGCCGGGCTTGAGTGCGTCGCCCTCTACGGTGAGTACGACGGCGACCTGACCTTGGGACTGGACGAAAACCACCACACCAAGGGGGTCTACCTCTGCCGCACCAGTTAGGCGAACCCCTGTCGCCCAATTACTGCCGGGTTTTGCCTTCGTAAATCCGGGCGCCTCCTTTTACGCTTCCGCAACGATCTCTTAGTGATCGTGAGGTTTTAGGTAACCAGCCAGAGGAGAGGGAAAGATGGGCGACGCGGGGGTCTTGGTACAAGACGGACGCCTGGCGGCGGATTTGGTGGCGACGCTCGAGCCCCAACTCCAGGACGCCCTCAATCACCCCACACGGCGCGACATCCTCAGGGTCCTGCAGGGGGAGAAGCAACCGCGCAGCATCACAGACATCGTCGCCGCTCTCCCCCAACTCAGCCGCGGAGAACTCAGCTACCACACCCAGGTGCTGGAGGACTCCGGCTGTGTTTGCGTCGACGGTAGCCGGCGCTGTCCCGGTGGCCATGAGCGCCTGCTTCGCTCGGCCGTCACGGACAGTGGCCAGGCTCTGCTCGTGCTGGGCGCCACCGAGCGCTCGGATCGCGAGCACCGGCGCCGGGCGGCGGCCGAGCCATATTCCAGTCAGCTGACGATGTTCCGGGTGCCCCGCCCGGCCCGCATCGTCCGCTTGCTCGGCCGCCGCCGGCGCCAGGCTCACTAGGAGGGTTTGGCGAGGCCCGCCGTCGCCTCCTGGGCGAGGAATAGCGTGGGGGCCGATGCCCGACCTCCTCGTCCTCTTCCTCGCCGCCTCCGCGACGGCGCTGGCGACGGGGCTGGGGGCGATCCCGGTCTGGTTCCTCGGTACCCGCGCCGCAGCGCTGACGCCGTTCCTGCTCGGGCTGGCGGCCGGGGTGATGGGGATCGCCTCGATCGTCGGGCTGTTGATCCCCGCCGCCGAAGAAGGCTCGGCCTTCGACCTGGTCGCGGGGCTGGCGGTGGGGGGTGTGCTGCTGGGGGTGGCGCGGAGCCGGCTCGACCACGAGTCCGTCTTCATGGGCCGGAGCGGGCCCGGGGCGCGGACCTCGGCGCTGGTCTTTGCCGTCCTCTTCGTCCACAGCCTGCCGGAGGGGCTCGCGGTCGGCACCGCCTATGCCTCCGACCGGGCCGGGCTGGGGCTGTTCGTGATCCTCGCGATCGCGATCCAGAACGTCCCCGAGGGCACCAGCGTGGCGATCCCGATGGAGGCGACCGGCTACGGCCGGGCACGCCAGTTCTGGGCGGCGGTTGGGACCAGCGCCCCGCAGCCGGTGGGAGCGGTGATCGCCTACCTCGCCGTGGAAGAGGTCAACGCGCTCTTGCCGTTCTCCTTCGCGTTCGCCGCCGGGGCGATGCTGAGCCTGATCGCGATCGAGCTGCTGCCGCAGGCCTACGGGGGACGGCGATGGCGGGGGCCGACGATGGGCATTGCGGTCGGGGCCGGGGTGATGATGGCCCTGGACCTGCTGCTGGCCGTTTAGGAGGGCCAGTGACTGCCGCGCCGGAAAACTGCCCTATTCCTTGACAAGACTCCAGCCTCGGGTCTACCGTCATCGCGACGGGGTTGGGCGCCTCGTGGGGACGTGCGGGGGGAAAGAAAAGACCCGGGGACGGGAGCCGAAGACGCATATATGCACGGTCAGGGATTTTTGCATAATAGAGTTCATCGCAGTTTCGAGGACCTGCCGGCGAACGCTTCGGACCTGCGGACCTCCCAGGAGATCGAGCTCGAGCACCAGCGCGAGGAACTGCGGATGGCCCAGGAGGAACGCAAGAGCTTCGGCTGGGTGCGAAAGGGTTTTATCGCGGTGCTCGCGGTGCTGGTGATGGTGGCGATGATGGCCGTCTTTACACTGACCGTCGGCCTCGTCGGCGGCCCGATCGAGCTGATCGTCCCGTCGCTGTCGATTCTCGCCGGCACCGGCGGCGCGGGCATCTTCTTCTGGCGGATGTACGCGGAGCGCATCCCCGCGCGGGTCTGACGCGCTCAAGACGCCATCCCCGCTGAGCCTAGAGCCGCCCTCGGGGGGTATCTGAGCAGAAGGGTCACATGCCACCCCTGACCTCAGACACCCCCTGGCGGGATAGACTCGCCGCGTACATATCGGTCGGTGGTCAAGGGAAGTCCGGTGCAAGTCCGGCGTGGTCCCGCCACTGTGACCGGGTGGAGGAGTTCGCAGGCGCCTCGCGCGTCAGCCACTGGGGCCGACACCTCGTCCCCGGGAAGGCGCGTCCTCCCTGATCCCGGAAGCCAGGAGACCTGTCCCCGGCCTAGCCAATTCAACCCTCGAGGAAAGGGTGGCGTAAATGCCAAGAATCACCCCGTTCCGGCTGGCGGCCGTCTGCGCGCTGGCTCTGTCCCTCGCCGTTCGCCTTCACCGCGATCGCCTCGGCCAAGGGCCTGATGGCCGACCTGCGCGTGGTCGGCGCCGGCGGCAAGGTGCTCGCCGAAAAGACGGTCGCCGAGGCGAACGTCTCCGTCAAGACCAGCTCCAAGGCGACCTGCTTCGGGCCGGGCACCGGCGGCAGCGGCGACGACGTGCAGCTGAAGGCGAACACGGCGATGGGCCTGCTCGCCAGCGGCGCGAAGACGATCCCCGCGCTGCGGCCGCTCTCGATCAGCGACCACTTCGACTTCGGCCTCGCGCTCTGCGGGATCGGGTCGAGCGTCGCCAAGGGGAGCTCGTCCTGGTACCTGAAGATCAACCACGAGTCGCTGCAGGTCGGCGGCGAGGTGGCGAAGATCAAGGCCGGCGACGAAGTGCTGTGGGCCCTGTCGAAGACCGAAGCCCCGGACTACAAATATCCGGACGAGCTGGCGCTGAGCGCGCCGGAGTCGGCGATGGCCGGGCAAGTCGTTCACGGTCCGCGTCTGGGCCTACGACGAAAAGGGCCGCAAGACGCCCGCAGGTCGGGGCGAAGGTGACCGGCGCGGCGGAGCCGACCGGCGCCGACGGTCGCACCACGGTGACGCTGAGCAAGCCGGCGAAGCTGATCGCCAGCGCGACGGGGGAGATCCCCTCGGCCCGCGAGGCGGTCTGCATCGGGGGCAAGTGCCCTAAATGAGCCGTCGCCGCGGCATGGCGGTCGTGAGCGCGCTGCTCTGCGCGGCGCTCGCGACCGCCGGCTGCGGCCTCGGTCCCGGCGCCGACGTCGGCGACGTGCAGCTGACGGTGACGCGCGAATTCGGCGCGGTGCCGGTGCTCCATTCACTCAGCGTCGCGGCGAAGGAATCCGACACGGTGATGCGGGTGCTGGAAGGCGAGGCCGAGTCGAAACCCGCTACGGCGGCGGCTTCGTCCACGCGATCGAAGGCGTCGCCGAGGGGCAGCGCGACGGCGACCCCTACGACTGGTTCTTCTACGTCGACGGCGTCGAATCCCCGATCGGCGCCGCCGAGTACGACCTCGAGGGCGGCGAGCGGATCTGGTGGGACTACCGCAACTGGGGGACGACGAACCACATCCCGGCGGTAGTCGGCTCTTGGCCGGCCCCTTTCAGCGACGGGATCGGCGGCAAGCGGTACCCGGTGGGGGTCGAGTGCGAGGGCGGCGGGCGCGGCCTGCGAGGAGGCGCGGGCGGCGCTCGGGCGCGAAGGTGTAAAGGTCTCCGCCGGCGAGCCGGAAGAGGCGATCCGGATCCTGGTCGGCCCCTGGGAGCAGGTGCGGGAGGACCCTGCGGCTCGAACCTGATCGAAGCGGGCCCGGCCGAAAGCGGCGTATTTGTCGACTTCATTTCCGGCGAGTCCGCGAGAAGACACCTATACGGGGCACTCTGGACGGACTCGCGGAACGCTTTCGAACTCGTGGCGCTCGACGAAGCGGGGGAGCCGGTCGAGAACCTCGGCTCGGCCGCAGGTCTCGTCGCCGCCACCAGCCGCTACGGCGGACTTCCCGTCTGGGTCGTCACCGGCGGGACGGCGGCGGCGGTGCGAGAGGCCGCGGAACCGCCTTGGATCGCGGAGCACGCTGCGCGACCATTACGCGGTGGCTATCAAGGGCGACAAGATGTATGCCGCTGCCGCTGGAGGCGCCGTGAAATCCCCCTTCGCCTACCAGCCCCGCCCGCGGCCGCTGCAGCTGGCCTCGCCCGGTGCCGCCGTCGCCTACCTAGGCGCGATCGTCGTCGTCGCCTTCCTCTACTCGAATCCGCTGGTTCTGATTGCGGCGGGGGTCGCCGCCACGGTGGCTGGACTGCTCGCCGGCGCGCGCCGCGCGGTGCGGGTTGCCTTGAAAATGGGCTTCGCCCTGGCGCTGCTGATCGTCGTCGTCAACGCCCTCGTCGTCGACCGCGGCGAGACCGTGGTGGCGCGACTCGGCGACTGGCCGCTGCTCGGCCGCGTCGACGTCACCGTCGAGGCGATCGTCGCCGGCCTCTCCGGCGGCCTCGCGCGCCGCCGTGGCGATGGTCGCTGCCGCCGTCTACTCGGCCTGCGTCGATCCCGACCGGGTGCTGCGGGTGCTGCGACCGCTGGCCGGCCGCTCGGCGCTGACGGCGACGCTCGTCTCCCGCCTCGTCCCGGTCGCCGCCGCCGACGCCGCCCGCCTCCGAGACGCCGCCCGCCTCCGCGGCCCCGGCGCCGCCGCCGTCGGCAAGGGCGCCGCTCGCCCGCCGCCTCCTCGCCGGCTCCCTCGACCGCGCCGTCGACATCGCCGCCACGCTCGAGCTGCCGCGGCTACAGCCTCGACGCCCCGCGTCGCCCGCAATCGCCGCACCCGCACCCGCTACGACCGCCGCTTCTACGCCGTCGCCGCCCTCCTCCTCGCCGCCGCGATCGCCGGCAAGGCCCTCGGCGCCGACGACTTCCAGACCTACCCCGCCGTAGAGATCGGCCTCGGCGGCGCGACTCTCGCCCTCAGCGCCCTCGTCGCCCTCAGCGGTTTCGCCCCGCTCCGGCGAGGTCGGGTGTCGCCTTTGTTACCCATAGGGAAACAAAAGCGACACGCCGAGGTGGCCCATGTCTGAGCTGGCGATCAGGCGAGGGGCGGCTCCGGCGCTCGCGGTGCGCGGGTTGAGCTACGCCTATCCCCAAGCGGAGCAGGCCGCTTTAGAAGACGTATTGCTGGAGATCGCCCCAGGGGAGTTCGTCCTCCTCGCCGGCCGCTCCGCCTCGGGCAAGTCGACCCTCCTCAAGGCCGCCTGCGGCCTCGTCCCGCACTTCCACGGCGGCGAGATCGAGGGAGAGGTCCGAGTCGCCGACGTCGACGCGATCGCCGCCGGCCCCGGCGAGCTGGCAGCAGCCGTCGGCTACCTCGCCCAGGACCCCGAGACCCAGGTGGTCTCGACCACCGTGGCCGCCGAGATCGAGCTGCCGCTGGAGATGCGAGGCGACCCACCCGCCGACCGCGCCCGTGCCGTCGAGGAGGTCGCCCTCGCCCTCGCGATCCCGCACCTCCTCGACCGCACCGTCGACACCCTCTCCGGCGGCGAGCTCCAACGCGTCGCCCTCGCGGCATCCCTGGTCACCCGCCCCCGCTTGATCCTCCTCGACGAGCCCACCTCTCAGCTCGACCCCGTCGCCGGTGATGAGCTGATCTGGCTCCTGCGTCGGCTCAACGAGGAGTGGGGGGTTGCGGTCCTTCTGGCCGAACACCGCTTGGAGCGTTGCCTCGCGGCCGCCGACCGCGTCCTCGCCATGGAGGCTGGACGCCTTTCCTTCGATGGCGCTCCCGCGGACTTTCTCGCCTGGTCCCGCGACGCACGACCCCGCCCTAGAGACCCCCGCGGCCCGTCTCTTCTCCCTCGTCGGCATCGACCCGCTCCCTATCGGCGTCCGCGAAGCTCGCCGCACCCTCGACAACTGTCGTGGGGAGGGCGGGACCCCCTCCGAACGGCTTGTACTTCTCGGGCAGCCCAATCTCGGACGGCCGCCAACGCCCCACCCGAGCAAGTTGAGTGAGGAGGGGGTCCCGCCCTCCCAACCCGCGACCTTCGGCGCAGCTGGTTTGTGGGTGGAGTTGGATCGGGGCGACGATCCGCGCGATGTGCTGAAAGGGGTGGAGCTGACGATCCACCGCGGCGAACGCGTAGCGCTGATGGGGCGCAACGGCGCCGGCAAGAGCACGCTTCTGCGGACCGCCGCCGGGCTGCACGAGCCGGTAGCCGGGAAGCTGCAGGTCGACTCGATCGCGCTGCTCACCCAGAACCCCAGCGACTACCTGGTGCGCGAGCGCGTCGGAGACGAGCTGCCGGGTCACGAGGGCATGGCGGCGCTGCGGGTCGTCGGTTTGGAGGACAAGATCGACGCCGACCCCCGCGACCTCTCCGGAGGAGAGCGGCAGCGCCTCGCCCTGGCGATCGCCCTGGCGGGACGCATGGAAGGCGAGCAGCTGCCCGGCCTCGTCGCCCTCGACGAGCCGACCCGCGGCATGGACCACGCGCGCAAAGGTGAGCTCGTCCGCCTGATCGAGGAGCTGGCGCAGCGTGGCGCCGCGGTTGTCGTCGCCACCCATGACGTCGAGTTCGCATCCGAGTTCGCCGATCGCGTCGTTCTGCTCGGCGACGGCGTCGTCATCGCCGACGGGCCGATGGCGGAGATTCTCTCCGGCGGCTGGTACTTCGCCACCGAGGTGGCACGGGTCCTCGACCGGCCGGGCGTCGTTACCCCCGAGCAGGGCGCCGCGGCGCTGCGGGAGGAAAAGTCGTGACCTGGGAGGTTGCCTGCTTCCTCGTCGTCGGCATGGTCATCCTCGCCGGCTTCGCCTGGTACGAGCGCTCGCGGCCGCCGGCGCAGGTGGTGGCGCTCGTCGCCGCGTTGGCCGCCCTGGCGATCGCCGGGCGGATTGCCTTCGCCGCCTTCCCCAACGTGAAGCCGACGACCGACATCGTCATCTTCGCCGGCTACGCCCTCGGCGGCGCGCCCGGCTTCGCCGTCGGCGCTCTCGCCGCCCTCGTCTCCAACTTCTGGTTCGGCCAGGGCCCGTGGACGCCGTGGCAGATGGCGGGGTGGGGCCTGTGCGGCGTCCTCGGCGCGGCGCTGGCGGTGGGCACGCGCAACGCCGGCCGCCTTGCCCTCGCTGCAACCTGCGGTTTTGCTGGCATTTTCTACGGCGCTCTGATGAACTTCTCGTTGATGGCGACGTACGGGGGGGACCTATCGTGGCGGCATTTCCTCGTGCTCGAGGGGCGGGCGATCCCGTTCGAAATCGCGCACGTGCTGGGGAACGTCGTCCTCGCCCTCGTCGCCGGCCCGGCGATGGTGAGGATGCTGGTGCGCTTCCGCCGGCGCTTCGAATGGGAGCGGGGTGCACCCGATGTCGCGCCACCGCGCCGCCAAGGTCCGCTCGGCGGCGCGCTCCGCAGCGGCGGTGTCGCCGCCTTCCTGCTCGTCGCGCTCGTTGCCCTGGCGCCGGCGCCGGCCCACGCGGCCTCCGTCACCGAGGCCGCCGACTGGCTCGAGTCGGTGCAGAACGGCGACGGCGGCTTCGGCCCTTCGGCCAGCGACGAATCCGGGACCGCGACCACCTGCTGGGTGATGCTGGGACTCGAGGCCGCCGGCCGCAACCCGCTCGACGTCACCTCAACGAAAGGGCGGACGCCGGTCGACTTCCTGCGCAAGGAAATCGGCGCGATCGGCAGCCCCGGGGACCTCGCCCGCACGATCCTCGCACTCGAGGGCGCCGGAGTGGACAGCCGTAACTTCGCCGACCGCAACCTCGTCTCCGAGCTGCTGGCGAGCCGGCGTGACAACGGCTCCTACCACGGCTGGCCGAACTCGACCGCTTTCGCCGTGATCGCGCTGCGGGCCGCCGGGGTCGAGGGCGTGCAGAAGTCGCTCGACTGGCTGCGCAAGGTCCAGAACGAGGACGGCGGCTGGGGCGACACCCCCGGCTCTCCCAGCACCACCGATGGCACCGGCGCCGTCCTGCAGGCGCTCTCGCCGGACTCCAAAGCGGCTGGGCACGGACTCTTCTACCTGCGCCACAAGGGCGCAGAAGAAGGGCGGCGGCTTCCCGATCGGCGGCAACGGCACCGTCAACACGATGTCGACGGCCTGGGCGATCCAGGGGATCCTCGCCGTCGGCGGCAATCCCGATTCCTTCCGTCGCGGCAGCGTCAGCGCCCCCGAGTATCTCGCCCACAACCAGCGCGCGAACGGCTCCTACCGGTACGCCAACCCCGACCAGACCGCCTCCGAGGTCGCCAACCAGACGCCGGTCTGGGTGACGGGGCAGGTGCTGGCCGCTGCCGCCGGCAAGTACTACCCGATCGCCGCGCCGCCGCGTTTGCCGAAGCCGAAGCAGCCGAAAGCGAAGACGAGCGCCTCCAACCCGGGCGGCGTCTCGTCGGCCCTCGGACTGCCTCCGTCGAGCTCCGGGTCTGCCCCCTCGGCCTCGGACCTGAAGAAATTCTTCGATGGGGCCCCCAAAGGGTCTTCGGGCAAACCGGGTGCCCTGGGTGGGGGCTCTGCCCCTGGCGCCGGCGCTGATGGGCTTCCGAAAATCCCCGCCACCGGCGGCGCGGTTCCCGAGGGCGACCTGGGTACCTTGCCCGGTACCTCCGGCGCCCAGGCGTCGGGCGAACCCGCCGCGGAGGCGAGCGAAGGCGACTCGAGCAGCGCCACCGCCGGCGCGATCCTCCTCGGCCTCCTCGCCGGCTGCGTTCTCTTCGGCGCCGGCCTCGCCGGCCGCCGCGGCTGGATGCGCTGGCGCTACGGGCTCTAAGCACCGGTCTACTCTCAGGAGGGCCTCGCTATACCCTCGACGGATGGACGTCGAGACCGCGATTCGGACCCGTCGCACCCACAAGGCCTTCGCACCCGAGCCGCTGCCGCGGGAGCAGATCGACGAGCTGCTGGAGCTGGCGAGCTGGGCGCCCAACCACAACCTCACCGTCCCCTGGCGCTTCCGGGTGATCGGACCGGAGGCGCTGCGGCGGCTGAAGGAGGTAGCTGGGCCGGAGGGGGCGGCGAAGCTCGACCGCGCCCCGACCCTGATCGTCGTCTCCTGCGTCCTCAGCGGCGACCCGGTCGAAGAGGAAGAGGACCTGCATGCGACCGCCGCCGCCTCCTACATCGTCCTCCTCGCCGCTCACGCCCGCGGCTTCGCCGGCTACTGGCGCACCCCCGGCATACTCCGCGGCGCTGAGGGGCGCGCCGCCGTCGACCTGCCCGAGGAGGAGCGCTTCGTCGGCCTTCTCCACCTCGGCCACCCGCGTCAGGAGAAGCCGCCGCCCGAGCGCCCCGGCGCCGACCGCACCACGACCTACCTCGACTGATGCTGACCCGCACCCGCGCCATCGAGGAGATCGCCGGCAGGCACTTCGAGGTGGTGGTGATCGGCGGCGGCATCACCGGCGCTGGCGTCGCCCTCGACGCCGCCTCTCGCGGCTACTCGGTCGCCCTGCTGGAGCGTGGCGATTACGCGGTCGGCACCTCTAGCCGCTCCTCGAAGATGGTCCACGGCGGCCTCCGCTACCTGCAGAACTTCGACCTCGGCCTGGTCCGCGAGGCGCTGCTGGAGCGGCAGCTGATGGTTCGCCTCGCTCCGCACCTGGTCTACCCGACGCCGTTCCTCGTCGCCGCGCTCGGAGAGGAGCGCCGGGATCGCAAACTCGGCCTCGGGCTGAACATGTACGACGTGATGGCGACCAGCCGCGCCGGCCGCAGCCGCCGTGAGCGGCGCGCCGCCCGCGAGCTCGAAGACGAGGTCTACTGGTCCCCCGACCGCCACCGCACGATCGACGGCGACGAGGTGCTGGAGCTGGTCCCGGCGCTGGCGCCGCGCGAACCGCACGACGCCTACCTCTTCTACGACTGCCAGACCGACGACGTCCGCCTCGTCCTCACCGTCCTCGGCGAGGCCGAGCGCTTCGGGGCGGTGATGCTGAACGGGGCGGAGGTGACCGAGGTCCTCGCGAAAGATGGAAAAGCCACCGGCGTCGCCTTCGTCGAGGAGGCCTCCGGCGAGCGAATGGAGGTCGGCGCCGACCATCTCGTCAACGCCACCGGCGTCTTTGCCGACCAGGTCCGGCCGGAGGAGCTGCTGGGGGAGGAGGACGTGCCGCGGATCGCGCCCAGCCGCGGCACCCATCTCCTGATCGACCAGGAGCAGCTGCCGATGGGCAAGGCCGCCTGCATCGTCCCGGCCGGCGAGGGGCGGATGATCTTCTCCCTGCCCTGGTACGGGCGTACCCTCGTCGGCACCACCGACAACGACTTCGAGGGGGACATCGTCCACCCGCGCCCGGCCGAGGACGACGTCGCCTACCTGCTCGACGCGGTCAACGAGTTCTTCGGGACCGCGATCGACGAGAGCGACCTGGTCGGCGCCTACGCCGGCGTGCGGCCGCTGATCTCCACCGGCGACCCGCGCAAGTCCGTCGACATCTCCCGCAAAGCCGAGCTCTACGAGACCTCCTCGGGGATGTTGACGATCACCGGCGGCAAGCTCACCACCTGGCGGCGGATGGCGAAGCAGACGGTCGACCGCCTGGTCGAGCGCGAGGGCCGCGAGGCGCCCTGCCACACCCACGAGGTCCCGCTGGGCATGGAGGCGCGGCCGGAGGACCTGGAGGCGCCGGAGGGGGTGGGGGAGGAGGCCGTCAAGCAGCTGGCCTTCCGCTACGGGCACGCCGCCCGCCGCGTGCTCGAGATCGCCCGCTCGGATCCAAAGCTGGCCAAGCCGATCGTCCCCGGCCGCCCTGACCTGCTGGCCGAGGTCGTGCTGGCGGCGCGCTCCGAGCAGGCGCGCAGCGTCGCCGACATGCTCCTGCGCCGCACCAGGCTGGGGATCCTCGCGGCGCCGCAGCTGCGCACGGCGAAGGCGGTGCGGCCGGTCGCCGACGCGCTCGGGGCGGAGCTGGGCTGGGGACGGCGGCAGCGCTCGCGCGAGGCCGAGGCCTGGCTGGCGGTGGCCGCCGAGGAAGGGACGGATCCAGCTGCGGCCCTGGGCCGGTCGCCCGCCGCGTCGGTCGAATAGTCTGCGCCTCGATGAACAAGGCTGAGCTGGAGAAAAAGCACCTGTCCGACCTGCACCTGCTCGCCGCCGAGGCCGGCGTCGAGAAGTACCGGATGCTGAGCAAGAGCGAGCTGGTAGAGAAGCTCGCCGAGAGCAATGGCAGTGGTGCCTCCGAGGGTGCGACCGCGGAGCGCGCTGCCGAGGGGAGCGAGCCCGAGGAGCGCCCGCGCCGACGTCGCAGGCGCGAGCGCAGCGGCTCACCTGCGGTCTCAGAGGAGATCGAGGAGAGGAAAGCGCCCGAGGCAAAAGAGGCGCCCCCGAGGGGGCCCGCCGCCGAGCAGGCGCGGCCGCGGCGCCGCCGCCGTCGCTTCGGCCGCCGCAGCAAGCAGGGCGTCACCCTGCAGGGACTGCTGCTGCCGCCGGAGGCGGGTCGTCAGGCACTCGTCTTCGCCGAGACCCGCGAGGGCTGCACGACGCTGCTGCGCAGCGTCGCCGCCGACCTTGCCGCTGACAGCAAGGGCCCCGATCCCGTCGCCCTGCTGATCGACCCCAGTCCCGAGGAGCTGGCCGACTGGAAGCGCGACGCGCCGCAGGCGGAGATCGTCTCCGCCGGGCAGCCGCGCCACGCCAACGACGCCCTCGCCCAGGCAGCGGCACGCGCCGGCCGCGGCGAAGACGTGATCCTTCTCGTCGACTCCCTCACCCGCCTCGGCGAGGCCTACGAGGACGCCGAGGCCGCGAAGGAGTTCTTCGACGCCGGCCGCGCCCAGGGCGCCCAAGGTGGCGGTTCTCTCACCATCATCGCCGCCCTCGAGCGCACTTCCTAGCCGTTCGAGAAAGGGGTCGGGCAGGCCCCGGAACGTCTTGTACTTTTTCGGCGTCCGCAATCTCGGACGACCGTGGCGACGACCGAAAAAGTTAAGTGCAGGGGCCTGCCCGACCCCTCAACGTCAACGCCTATAAGCGATGCGCCGCCAGGACGGCTCTTTAGACAGCTCGATCAGCTCGTCGCTGCGGTCCGGCTGGACGTAGCCGAAGGTCTGGGTGCGCTCGTCGAAGACGACGTCGAGCTCGCCCTCCTTGACCCGCTGGTCGAGCCAGGCGCCGCGAAAGACGAGGCGGCGGATCCAGTGGACGAGGCTGCGGTTGGAGGGACCGACGAGGTCTTCCCAGTTCTCGTTGATGTGCTCGCCGAGCCGGGAGCTGGGCTCGGCGATCTCGCCGCTGACCGCGAGGTCGAGGAGGTCGTCGAGCTCCTCGGAGCTGAGTCCCTGGTCGACGAAGCGGAGCTTCACCGCCGCCTGCTCGACGCGCTGCGCGAAATCCTCCTCGTTGAATGCGAAGCGGAGCTCGCCGTACTCCAGCACGTAGTCGGAGCCGGACTCGTAATTCCCTCTGCGGGTCGTCTTCTTATCCATGAGTTGAAGCCAGTCCACTGACGCAAGCCCGGCGTCAGCAGGTCCATGATCTTGCCGATCATCGTAGAGACGTGCCGGCTCGGGCCGGTGGCTGAACGCCCGGTTGCACCTTGGAGGGGTTGTTGCACTTCTTCAGCGGAGATTTGGGTAGAAGCAGGGCGGGAGACGCCGTGATCGACCTGCACTGCCACATCCTCGATGCAATCGACGACGGGGCCCGCGATGCCGACGACAGCGTCGCGATGGCGCGCCAGGCCGAGGCGGACGGGATCGAAGCGGTCTGCGCGACCCCGCACATCCGCCACGACCACGATGTCCGGATCGAAGAGCTGGCTGGCCGGGTGCGGGGCCTGAACGAGCGGCTGGAGCGGGAAATGGTGGCGGTGCGGATCCTTCAGGGGGGCGAGGTGGCGGAGACGGCGCTGGAGGGGCTGAGCAAGGACGAGCTGGCGCTGGTTGCTCTCGGGAGCGGCAGCTGGATCCTCTTGGAGCCGGCGCCGGGGCCGCTCGACGACAGCCTCCTGCGCCGGGTCGGGCACCTGGCCGAGCGCGGCTACCGGACGATCGTCGCCCACCCCGAGCGCCACCTCTCCGCCGACATGTTCGAGCGGATGGCGGCGCTGATCGGGGAGGGGGCGCTGATCCAGGCGACCGCCGACTTCTTCCTCCGCGAGAAGATGGCGAAGGGGATGCTGGCGATGGCCGAGAAGGGCCTCGTCCACGTCCTCACCAGCGACGCCCACTCGGTCCGCGGCGGCCGCCCGGTCCGGATCTCCACGGCGCTCGAGCGCCTCGGCGAGGTCGAGCTGCTCGCCCCGCACATCGAGTGGATCGCCGAGACCGCCCCCCGCGCGATCATCGACGGCACCCCTTTAAACGTCCCCTTCGCCCCCCAGCTCTAGGTCGTTTCCATCCTTTGGGTTCCCAGGGGAACCAAAAGTCGGGAAACGATCAATCGAGGGGGCGTAGTTGCACCCGCGGCGCGAGCTCCTCGATCACCTTGCGGGAGCCGGTGCCGAGGCCGGCGCGGAGGAAGTTGGTGGCGCCGGCGGCGGCGCTCAGGCGGAGAACGTCCTCCCACTCACGGCCGGAGGCGATCGTCGCCGCCAGGGCGCCCATCATCGAGTCGCCGCAGCCCTCGCGGGAGCCGCGCTCGAACTTCGGCGGCGTCAGCTCGCAAAAGCCTCCGTCGCGCAGCGCCAGCGCCGGCTCGCCGGCGCGGGTGACGATCACGCTCTCCGCGCCCATCTCGTGCACCCGCTCCATCGCCGCCCGCATCCGCTCCTCGGTGTCGACCGGGCCGGAGACGAAGCCGGCGATCTGCCAGTCGTTGATCTTGACCAGGTCCGGCTTCCCCTCCAGGGCGCTGTCGAGGCGCGGCGAGGAGAGGTCGACGATCACCGGCCTGCCGTTCGCCTTCACGTCGGCGACCAGCCCGCCGTAGATCTCCAGCGGCACGGTGTTGTCGGGGTAGGGGCCGCAGATCGCGAGCAGATCGCAGTCGAGGGCGGCGGCGACCGTGACCGAGAAGAGGTCGTCGACCTCGTGGCGGGAGGCCGGCAGGGCCGCGCTTTGAGCGACCGGCTCGCGCTCGCCGCTGCGGCGGTCGTGGATGTAGATGCCGCTCGCCGCCGCCGTCTCGACCAGCCGCAGCTCGACCGGCGTCTGCTCCAGCAGCGGCCGCAGCACGGTGCCGACCTCGCCGCCGATGAACCCGCAGAGGACCGGTTCGGCTCCGAGCTCGGCCGCCATCCGCGCCACCCAGACGCCTTGCCCGGCGGGGTGGACGTGGATGTCGTCGCCGCCATCGGCGCTGAAGCGCTCGATCGCGATCGAGACCATCGGGTTCGGACTGAAGATCGCGACTTTGGGCTTTTTAGGCATCGGTTGATCCTAGGTGGCGGGGGAGAGAAAGCCGGTGGACGCCCTTATAGATAGGTGGATCATCTTCGTCAGTCCATTCCCGTCGCCAAGGACTTTCGAACCCGCCTGCGCGGTCTCGCCTTCCGTGACCGTAGGGCAGCGGGACCGGGCCTTTTGATTCCGCGCTGCGCCAGCGTCCATACCTTCGGCATGCGCTTCTCCCTCGACGTCTACTTCCTCGACAGGAAGGGTCGGGTCCTCTCCGTGAGACGAGCAGTGCCACCGCGGCGGGTCCTCTGGCAACGCGGAGCTTCCGCAGTTTTGGAGATTCCGTCGGCGTCGGAAGGGGAGAGTTTTCCTCCCCCGGACCTTAGGTCCGCATGCTTCCCCAAAGAGAAGAGATCGCCAGCCTCGTCGTCTGCGAGGACGACCACGTCACCCTCGACCTGCTCTGCGAGCACCTTGCCGCCGATCGCTTTGGCGTCATGCCCGCGCCCAGCGCCTCCGACGCGCTGCGGCTCTGTCGTTACAACCACCCGGACCTGCTGCTTCTCGATCTCTCGCTGCCGGACGCTTCCGGCCTCGATGTTCTGCGGGAGATTCGCGAGGCCGACGGCGTCAACTCCCGCTTCGACCCGCGGTTGCCGGTGATCGTCCTCACCGGCCGCGTCGGCGACACCGACAAGGTCCGCGGCCTCGACTCCGGCGCCGACGACTACCTGACGAAGCCCTTCGTCTACAGCGAGCTGCGTGCCCGCATCGGCGCTGTCCTTCGGCGCCGCACCGAACCAAACGACGGGCCCAGCCGTGTTGGCGACCTCGTGATCGACCCGCTGCGCCGCCGGGTCACGGTGGGCGATCGCGAGGTCCACCTGGCGAAGAAGGAGTTCGCCCTCCTCCGCGTCCTCGCCGCCGACCCCCTCCGCGTCTTACACGAAGGAAGAGCTGCTGGATGCGATCTGGGCCTACCGCGGCCCTTCGAAGACCCGCACCCTCGACTCCCACGCCAGCCGCCTGCGCCGCAAACTCGACCCCGAGGGCAACCGCTTCGTCATCAACTGCTGGGGCATCGGCTACCGCCTGATCAACGGGTAACCGGGAGTTGGCGGCGCCCCCGCGCTTCGGCGGGGGCGCCGGTGAGGCTCTACTTCTTCGCCTTCGCCTTCTTCGCGGCGGGCACCTCGAAGTGCATGATCGCCAGCTTGGTGGAGATGCCGTCGGCCTTGCTGTCGAGGCGCTTGCCGGCTTCCTTCTGGATCTCGGCAGCCTTCTTCACCGCTTCGGCGAGGACCTTGTTGAGGTCCTTCCAGCCCTTCTCGTCGAGCAGGAGCGGGGTGTCGGAGAGGTGTGAGTCCTTGCGCCCCTCGATCGTCCCCTCGGCCATCGCCTCGGTCGCGCTCTGACCGATCGACTCGAGGATCGAGCCGGAGATGCCTTTGCGGGCGGAGGCGGGGATCTTGCCCCAGTCGGAATCGCTGAGGAAGGCGCGGTCGGTGGCGCGGTAGAAGTGCTCGACGGCACCGCGACGCGGCTCGGTTTTCACCAGCTCGACGCAGTCGTATTCGAGCAGGGTTTTGACGTGGTAGCTGACATTGCCCAGCGGCTCGCCGAGTTCCTGGGCGAGCTGGTTCGGACTCGAGATCCCTTTGTGCAGGGAGCTGAGGATGCGAACCCGCAGGGGGTGGGCAAGGGCCTTCGCAAGCTGCTGCGTAATGCCCTCTGGTGACGTTCGGGACTGTGGCAAGGGAGGACCTCCGTTTCTTACTCGGGCGGGGAAACGTTGGTGGCAGAGCACCCGAGTTACTAGACAAGTATTCCAAAACGGTCCGCCGGAACCAATCTCGATAGGGATCCATGCAGTAAAAGAAATCGACCGTTTTACTCGGTTGCAGTCGCTGTCAGATTTGGACACTTATGTCCAGCGGTAAAGGCCTGACCAGCCGCTCCCGTCCTCTGGATGCACTTGACCGAAACCGCTTCGAGGGGATGGGTGCGCAGCGCCGCGGCGGGAAGTCCGCGTTTTGCGAGCTGCGCGTGGTGCCGCGGGGGAGAGAAGGAGGCGCTGGCTCCTTAACCTTCCATGACTCGATTCGCGGACGGCTGCTGAGATGTTGCCCGAGCTCTCGGAGCTGGCCGGCGGGCTGCCGATCGCCGCCTCATTCGCGATGGCAACTGGGATCACTGCGCTGCGGGAGGGACGGCGGCGCTCCTCGCTGAACGAGGCGATGCACGAGCTGCGCCGCCCGCTGCAGGGCTTGGCGCTGTCGCTGCCCGCCGAGGGACCGGAGAGCGGGCCCGCCGAGGCCTGCCTGCGGATGGCCGTCGACGCGGTCGAGAGGCTGGACCGGGAGATAAACGGCGGAACGCTGGAGGCGCCGGCCGCGCCGTCCTCTCCCAGGCCAGCGGTAGGGGCGGCGATCGATCGATGGCGCCGGCCCGCAGAGGCCCTCGGCCGCTCCCTCAGCCTTGAATGGAAGGCGCACGACCCGATCCTCCAGACGCGGCCGGCGGACCTCGCGCAGGCGCTGGACAACCTGATCAGCAACGCGCTCGTCCATGGCAGCAGCGCAGTGGTCGTCGAGGTCGGCGAATGGGACGAGCGCCTCCATCTGGTGGTGCGGGACGGCGGTTGTGGCGAGGAAGGTCGCTGCAGCCGACGGGTGCGGCGCGCGGTCCGGATCGGGGGCCGCGACCGGCACGGTCACGGCCTCAGGATCGTGCGGCGGGTAGCGGCGCGGTGCGGCGGCAGTTTCAGCCTCTACCGCTCTGACGCCGGCACCGAGGCCCGTCTCGAGCTGCCGCTGGCCGGAGCGGGCCGGTGAGTCGCCGCGGCCGCGCCATCGCCTTCCTCCTCGCGGCGGCGCTGGCTGCGACCGCGGCGGCGGCGATCGCCGACGGCTACGGAGACAGCGTGGTCAGGGGCTACGGCGAGCTGCGCCCCGTGCTGATCGCCTCGAGCGATCTCCGGGCCGGCAAGGAGATCGATCCGCGCGTCGCCGCCGGGGAGCTGGAGGTTCGGCGGGTGCCGGTTCGCTTTGCTCCGCCGGCCGCTCTCGCGGCGCCGCGGGAAGCGGTCGGCCTGACTCCCACCGTCCCCATTCCCGCAGGGCTCCTACGTGCTCGCGACCCTGCTGCGGACTACGGCGATGCCACGCGCCGGCGGCGTCCTCGGCGAGGGCCGGCGGCCGGTGGAGATCCTCGTCAACGGCGCCGGCGCCCTCTCGGCTTTCGGCGCCCAGCCGGTCGGCTCGAGGGTCGACGTCGTCGTCACCGCCGAACCCGACGGGATCCGGCAACGGCCGCACCTACGTCGCCGCCCCCGCGGTGCCGCTGCTGGCCCTGGCGCCCGGCGGCGAAGGCGGTCCCGGTGAAGCCACCGCGACTCTCGGCCTGACCCGGACGCAGGCGCTGCGCCTGATCGCCGCCCAGAACTTCGCCCGCAGCGTCACCGTAATCCCGCGAGGCTAGATGATCGCTTCCCCAACCAGGCACACCTGGCCGTGAAAGCGATCATCTGATGGAGGCGCGCGAGCGAGACATCGCCGACCTCGCGGCGGGGCTGAGGGGGCGGATCGTCGAGCGCCGTCGGGCCGCGGCCGCGGCTGGGGGCGCCCTTGCCGAGGAGTTGGCCGCGACCGCCCGCGAGGTGGTCGAGGAGCAGGCCGCGGTCCTGCCACCGGCCTGCCGCGAGGAGGTGGTCGAGCGGATCATCCGCGACAGCGTCGGGCTGGGCCCGCTGGAGGTGCTTCTTGCCGACCCGGCGGTGGAGGAGGTGATGGTCAACGGGCCCGGCTGCGTCTATGTAGAGCGACGGGGGCGGCTGGAGGCGACCGATGTCGCGTTCGAGGGCGAGGAGGAGCTGCGCAACGCGATCGAGCGCATCCTCGCGCCGCTGGGGCGCCGTGTCGACGAGCTGAGCCCGATGGTCGACGCCCGGCTCGCCGACGGCTCGCGGGTCAACGTCGTGATCCCGCCGCTGGCGATCGACGGCCCTACCCTCTCGATCCGCCGCTTCGGCGCCGACCGCCCCGGTCCCGACGAGCTCGTGGCGCTGGGGACGCTGGCCCCGGCGCAGCGGGACCAGCTCGCCACCGCGGTGGAGGCCCGCCGCAGCGTCCTCGTCAGCGGCGGCACCGGCTCGGGGAAGACGACGCTGCTGAACGCGCTCTCTGGATTCGTCGCGCCGACCGAGCGGGTGGTGACGATCGAGGACGCGGCCGAGCTGCGGCTGCGGCAACCCCACGTGGTCCGGCTCGAGAGCCGGCCGGCGGGAGTCGAGGGACGCGGCGAGGTGACGATCCGCGACCTGCTGCGGAACGCGCTGCGGATGCGGCCGGACCGGATCGTGATCGGCGAGGTCCGCGGGGTCGAGGCGCTCGACCTCCTGACCGCCCTCAACACCGGCCACGAGGGCGCCCTCTCGACCGTCCACGCCAACTCCCCCGACGACGCCCTGCGCCGTCTCGAGACTCTGGTCCTGATGGCGGGGGTCGGACTGCCGCACGCTGCCGTGACCGAGCAGGTGCGGCGGGGGATCGACCTCGTCGTGCACCTGGAGCGGGGCGCTGACGGCAGCCGCCGGGTGACCGAGATCGCTGAGGTCCCTTGATCCTGTCGGTCGCTGATCGCGGCGGTAGCAGGAGGGCTGGCGGCGCTGGCGGTGCGCGAGGCGCTGCTGGCCAGCCCGGAGGCGGCGCGCTGGCTTCGCTTCGCGCTGGAGCCGCTGCGGCGCGCCGGCGAGGAGGGTTATGCGCCCTCGGCGCTCGAGCGGCGCCGGCTGGCGCTGCTCGGCGCCGGCGCCGCGATCGCCGGGGGCTGGTTCCTCGGCGGGCTGCCGCTGGCGCTGCCGCTGGCGGTGGCGGGGCCGGCGGGGGTGGCCTGGGCGATCGGCAGCCGCCGGCGCCGCTACCGGCGGGCGGTCGAGCGCGCGCTGCCGGAAGTGGCGACGGCGATCGCCGACTCGCTCAGCGCCGGCCGCTCCCTGCGGGCCTCGCTCGCGGGCGCGGTCGCCTCGCTAGACGGCCCGCCGGCGCGGCGAGCTGGCCCGCCTCGCCGGTGAGCTCGAACTCGGCGCCGCCACCGGCGCGGCGCTGCGAAGCCTGGCGGCGCCGGATGCGCTCCGAGCGGGTCGACGCCTTCGCCGCCGCCCTGCTCAGCCAGCGCCTCGCCGGCGGCGATCTCGCCAGCCTGCTGCGCCGCTTCGCCGCCGCCGCTGCCGAGCGCGAGCGGGTCGCCGAAGACGCTCGCTCGGCTACCGCCCAGGCCCGTTTCACCGGGCTGCTGGTGGTGGCGATGCCGACCGGCGGCGCCCTCTTCGCCGAGCTGCTGCAGCCCGGGTTCCTGGCGACGCTGCTGGCTTCGCCGGCGGCCGCCGTGCTGCTGGCCCTGGCGGCGGGGCTGCAGGTGGTCGGCTTCTTCGCGATCCGGCGCTTCTCGCAGGTGGTCGAGTGAGCGGTGCCGGGCTGCTGGCAGCCGTGGCGGTGCTGCTTGCCGCCGCAGCGGTGAGAGAGCTGCCGCTGGAACGCCTTGCCGCGACGTTAGGGCGCCGCGCGCAGGTTCCGGTGCTGCTGCCGCAGAAGCTGCTCGGCGCCCTGCTCGGTGGGGCGATGGCGCTCTTGGCGGCGCCGGCCGCACCTGGCCGCACCGCTTGGCTCGTCGCCTTCGGTCTGCCTCTCGCCGGGTTCCTGGCACCGGACGTCCTGCGCGAGCGCAAAGCGCGGCGCCGCCAGCGCCGCCTGGTCGCGGCCCTCCCGGACGCCCTCGACCTACTTGCCGTCAGCGCCGCCTCGGGCCGCGGTCCCGCCGCCGGGATCGAGCAGCTGGCGCGGGCGGGGGAGGGGCCGCTGGCCGAGGAGCTGCGGTTGACCGTGGCAGAGATCTCCTGCGGAGTTCCCCTCAGCACCGCCCTCGACTCGCTGCGGCGGCGGGCGCCGGGCGGGGAGGTGGCGACGCTGGTGGCGGCGATCGAGCGCTCGCGCCGCTTCGGATCGCCGCTGGCCGACCAGCTCCGCCGTCAGGCGACCTCTCTGCGCCGCGACAGCCGCCGCGCGACCGAGGAGCGTGCCGCCCGGGCGGCACCGAAGATCCAGCTCGTCGTCGCCCTGGTCCTCGTCCCCTCGGTCCTGCTGATGATCGCCGCCGGCCTGATCGCCAACGCCGGCAAGCTCCTGGTCGGCTTCTAAACCGCCCGGGCTTACTCCAGCGACTCGTCGCGCAGTCGTCTGGCAACGGCGCCGGTGGCGGCGGCGATCGCGTCGAGGCTGGCGGCATCTTCCTTGTGGCCGCTGACGTAGCAGCAGAGGGCCCCGTCGACGAGCTCGAAGGCGAACTTGTCCGGGGCGGCGTCGGCAAGCCAGACGATGAAGGTGGGGGAGAAGAGACGCCGCAGCCAGACGGCGTCCTGCTCCTTGGTGGCGAAGATCTCGTACTTGTCGAGCAGCTCTTCGCTCTCCAACGTCACCCGCTCTTTGTCGCCGCGGAAGGCGTCCTCGAACTTCTCCAGCGCCCGCAACCCGAACTTGCGCTGGCAGTAGAGCTCGGGGACGAAGCCGGCGCACTCGGCCACCTCGACCAGGCCGAGCGTGTAGCGGTAGTAGTTGGTCTGCGTGTCCCCGTCGGAGTCGCGCGTCTCTTCCTCATAGGTGAAGAGGGCGAGGGTGCCGTCGAACCCGTCGGCGATCGGCCCGGTCAGGGTGCGCTCGGTGTAGCGATCGTTGCCCTTGCGCAGCAGCGGGGTCGCCTGCGGCAGCCGGCCGCGCCCGTGGATCAGGGTCAGGCCGCGGTTCGATGCATAGACCTCGAAGAAGTCGTCGGCGGCGCGCTTGTCGGCGATCACGAAGACGACGAGGATCCCGAGCAGCAGGGTCGCGATCGCGGCGCCGGCGCCGATCAGGGCGCTGACGAAGACGAGGCAGGCGACGAAGGCGATCGCGGTCAGCGTCGCGATCAGGACCAGCGTCAGCGGCGTCCGGATCAGGCGGCCGAAGTGGTAGCCGCGCATGTCGTTGGCGTCGGTCGGCAGACCGGCGCTCACCGCTTCCTCGACTTTCGGTTGCGCCTCGGGGGTTGCCACCGGCGCAATCTACCCGCCCCGCATCCGCCTGTTCCTTATGGCGCCAGAGCAACAGAAAGGAACAGACGAATGCCAGGAGCCGATGCAACCGGGGTTGCAGAGGGGGGTCGTGTTGCAAAGTGGGGGAGAGTGGGTTATTGTGGCAATCGAGTTGAAGCCCAGGACCGGGGTGGTGAGGCTCCTCCCACCTCATCACTCCGGTCCAACTCTTTTCCGGCTCCCCGCTTAGAAAGGACTTCGCCACAGTGGCGTTCAGGGGTCTCTACGAGCACAGTCTCGATTCCAAGGACCGCCTCACCGTTCCTTCTCGCTTCCGGGCTTCGCTTGCTGACGGCATCGTTCTCTCCAAGGGTTTCGACCCCTGCGTCTGGGTGCACACGACCAACGAGTTCGAGCAGCTCTCCGACCGCTTCCTCTCCCCGCACAGCCCCTTCGGCGCCGACGCCCGCGCCCTGCGCCGCCGCTTCCACGGCGGCTCCTTCGACGAGAAGCTCGACAGCGCCGGCCGCATCCGCGTCCCCAAGCCGCTGATCGAGCACGCCGGCCTCGACGGCAACTGCGTCGTTATCGGCGCCGGCGAGTACCTGGAGATCTGGAACGCCGAGGCCTGGGCCAAGCAGGAGGAACAGCTCGACGCCGCCGCCCCCGAGATCGCCGAGGGCCTCGCCGCCGCCGGCACCGCGTGATCATGAGACTGAATGCTGCCGCAGCCCACACCTACTCGCCCACCCCGGTGCCGACGGGACGAAAACGTCCTTATATGGACCGGAATCGTCCCGTCGGCAGGGATGGGCGGGCGCTCAGTCCTGTGGAGGTGGTCATGAGCGAGCACGAGCCGGTACTCGCCGACGAGCTGGTTTCCCTGCTGGCGCCGGAGCCGGGGCAGGTCGCGGTCGACTGCACCTTCGGCGGCGGCGGCCACGCCCGCCGCGTCGCCGAGCTGATCGGGTCGGAGGGGACGCTGATCGGGATCGACCGCGACCCCGCCGCGCAGGAGCGGTTCAACCGCTTCGCCGCCGAGGCGCCGTGCCGCACCCTCTTCATCAGCAGCGACTTCGCAGCAGGACTCCGCGCCCTGGAGGGCGAAGGAATCCGCCCAGACATGGTTTATGTAGATCTGGGGATGTCCTCGATGCAGGTCGACGCGCGCGAGCGCGGCTTCTCCTATTCCTACGACGCGCCGCTCGACATGCGGATGGACACGCGGCAGCAGTTCACCGCCGCAGACCTCGTCAACGAGTGGCCGGAGGCGCGGATCGCCAAGGTCCTGCGCCGCTTCGGCGAGGAGCGCCACGCCCGCGAGATCGCCCGCGAGATCGCCGCCCGTCGCCCGCTCTCGACCACCGGCGAGCTGGTCGCCGCGATCAAGGCCGGCATGCCGGCCTCGGCCCGCTTCGGCGCCGGTCACCCGGCAAAGCGCAGCTTCCAGGCGATCCGGATCGCCGTCAACGGCGAGCTCGAGGCGCTCGAGGAAATGCTGCCGCTGGCCTGGTCGCAGCTGCAGGTCGGCGGCCGCTTCGCCGCGATCTCCTTCCACTCTCTCGAGGACCGGCCGGTGAAGCAGTTCCTCGCCGCCAAGGCGCGCGGCTGCGTCTGCCCACCCGAGCTTCCCGTCTGCGTCTGCGGTCACGAGCCCGAGGCCGAGCTGCTGACCCGCCGCGCGATCTCTCCGGGCCCGGAGGAGGCGGAGAGCAATCCGCGCTCGCGCTCGGCGCACCTGCGAGCGGCGCGAAAGATCGCCCATGAGCAGTCGGCGGGGGAGACCGCCTGATGGCCGTCGCCGCTCCCGCCCGCCGCAGTACCGCTGCGCCCGCCCCGGCGCCATCGCGGACGAAGCCGCCGAAACGCAAAGCGCCCGCCCGCAAACCGCAGCGCGCCCGCGCCATGCCCGCCCCCGCCAAGGCCCCGGCCCGCCGCGCTCCCGTCCGTCGACCAGCGCCGAAGCGCGCCCCCGCCCCCGCCCGCCCCAAGCTCGCGGTTGTCGCCGGTCGCACCGCGGTCGCGGTCAGCCAGTTGCCGGACTCGGGCCTGGTCGTGCGAATGACCCGCGGCCGCGCCTGGATCGCGGTCCTCGGCGTCCTCCTCGTCGGCATCGTTGCCCTCAACGTCGCCACCCTCAGCTTCGCCGCCTCGGCCGGGAAGATCGACGAGCAGATCACGACCCTGGAAAAAGAGAACTCGATGCTCGAGAGCCGTGAGGCCAAGTACTTCAGCACCGCGCGCATCCGCAACGAAGGCGCCGCCGCCGGGCTGGCGATGCCGACCACCGAAGACCCGCGGCTGATCGAGTTCGAGCCTGCCGACGTCGCCACCGCCGCCAGCCGCCTCGCGGCCGCCGAAGGGTAGGAACCTCCGCCGATGCGCTTGATTGAGCGCCGGATCGGGCTCCTCTTCGGCGGCTTCCTCCTCTGCTTCCTCCTCATCGTCGGCCGCGCCTTCTGGTTGCAGGGGGTGCAGGGTGCCAGCCTCGCCTCGCAGGCGAGCTACCAGCAGACCGAGGTCGTCACCGTCCCCGGCCTGCGCGGCGACCTGCTCGACCGCAGCGGCAACAAGCTCGCCGCCTCCGAAGATGCGGCAACCATCTACGCCACGCCCTACCAGGTGAAGAACCCGCCGGCGGCCGCCAAACAGCTGGCGCCGATCCTCAAAGAGCCGAAGCACGAGGTGCTGGAAGCACTGAGCGCCGAAGGCGGCTTCTCCTACGTCGCGCAGAAAGTTGACCTCGGCACCGCCGCCAAGGTGGAAGCGCTCGACATCGAAGGGATCGGCCAACTGCCCGACACGCGCCGCACCTACCCGCAGGGGGAGATGGCGGGGCAGGTGATCGGCGCCGTCGGCTCCGAGAACGAGGGGCTGACCGGGCTCGAGTCGGGCGAGGAAGACGTGCTCGGCGGCGAGGACGGCGAACGGCGGATCGTCAACGACGCCCTCGGCGAGCCGATCCGGCTGGAAACGGTCCAGGAAGCCGAGGACGGCGAAGACATCCAGCTGACGCTGGACCCGGTGATCCAGCGCGAAACCGAAGCGGCGCTGAACGGCGTCGGCGAAACGTACTCGCCGCAGGGGGCGACGGCGATCGTCGTCGATCCGCAGACCTCGGAAGTCCTGGCGATGGCGAACTGGCCGCCGGTCGACCCCGGTGACCTCTCCGAAGTCAGCAACGAGGACCTGCTGAACAAGGCGACCGGGTTCACCTACGAGCCGGGTTCGACCTTCAAGGCCTTCACCGTCGCCTCGGCGCTGGAGGAAGAAATCGTCACGCCGACCAGCGAATTCACCCTGCCGCCGGTCCTCCAGGTCGCCGACCGGACGATCGAAGACTCCCACCCGCGCGGGACCGAAACGATGAGCGTCGCCACGATCCTCGCCCACTCCTCCAACGTCGGGGCGGCGACGATCGGGATCAAGGTCGGCGAAGAGAAATTCGACAAGTGGATCCGCCGCTTCGGCTTCGGCCGCCCGACCGGGATCCAGTACCCGGCCGAGGAGCAGGGCCTGCTGCTCGACCTCGACCAATACTCGGGCTCGACCCTCGGCAACGAGGCGATGGGCCAGGGCCTCTCGGTCACCCCGATCCAGATGGTCGCCGGCTACACGGCGATCGCCAACGGCGGCAGGCTGCGGCCGCCGCAGCTGGTGAAGAAGATCGGGGACGAACCGGTGCACGAGCCGAAGGGGAAGCGGGTCATCTCTCCTCAGGTGGCGGCGGAGGTTCGGGAAATGCTCGAGGGGGTGCTGGCGCCGGGCGGAACCGCGTCTGAGGTCAGTGTTCCCGGGTACACGCTGGCGGGGAAGACCGGGACCGCTGAGGTCGCCGAAAACGGGACTTACTCGGACACGAAATACGTAGCGTCGTTCATCGGGTTTGCTCCGGCGCAGAATCCGAGGCTGCTGGCGGCGGTGATCGTCGATCAGCCGCAGGGGGAAATCTACGGCGGGTCGGTGGCGGCGCCGGCGTTTGGGCGGATCGCTGAATTCGCCTTGCCCTACTTGGGCGTGCCGCAGGAATGAAAACGATCTTGCTGGGGTCGGGAACCGGGTGCCCCTCTCCCAGAGACCGTCGCGCAGCTGGGGCGTCCTTGCTGGGCGCCGGTGTGGTCTCAGGAGCCTCTGGGAGAGGGGCACCCGGTTCCCTTCCTAGAATTGGGCTCCGATGATGGGGCTGGCCGAGCTGGTCGCTGGACTGCCGGGGGCGCGAGTCGTCGGCGACGGATCCGTGGAGATTCGGGAGCTGGCCTACGACAGTCGGAAGGTGGAGCCGGGGACGCTGTTCTTCTGCGTCGTCGGGGAGAAGGCTGATGGGCATGAATTCGGGCCCGGGCGGTGGAGGAAGGGGCCGCGGCACTGGTTGTGGAGCGGGAGCTGACGGAACTGGAGGTTCCGCAGGTGGTGGTGGGGGATTCGCGGGCGGCGATGGCGCCGCTGGCGGCTCGGTTCTGGGGAGATCCGACTGATGAACTGCGGATGGTCGGGGTTACCGGGACGAACGGGAAGACGACTACGGCGTTTCTGGTGCGGGAGATCCTGCGGGGGGCGGACTATTCGTGTGGGTTGCTGGGGACGGTGAAGCAGATCGTCGGCGGGGTCGAGAGGGAAGTGGTGCGGACGACGCCGGAGGCGATCGAGCTGCAGAAGACCTTCCGGCAGATGCTCGAGGGCGGCGACGAAGCCTGCGCGATGGAGGTCTCCTCGCACGCGATGGCCCTGCATCGGGCCGACGCGATCCACTTCGAGGTGGCGATCTTCACCAACCTCACCCAGGACCACCTCGACTTCCACGCCGACATGGAGGACTACTTCCTCGCCAAGCGCAAGCTCTTCGAGGCGGGGCCGAAGACGGCGATCGTCAACGTCGACGACCCCTACGGGCGCCGCCTCGCCGAGGAATTCGAGTGCGTCACCTTCTCCGCCGAGGGCGCCGAGGCCGACTACAGCGCCCGCGATGTGTCCTTCGACGCCTCCGGCGCCAGCTTCGGCGTCGGCGAGATGCAGCTGCGTACCGGCCTCCCCGGCCACTTCAACGTCGCCAACGCGCTCGGCGCCTTCGCCGCGGCGGAGGCGATGGGGGTGGGCCAGGAGATCGCCGTCGCCGGCCTGGCGCGGGCGGCTCGGGTGCCGGGGCGGTTCGAGCCGATCGACGAGGGGCAGGGGTTCTCGGTCCTGGTCGACTACGCCCACACGCCCGACTCGCTGGAGAACGTGCTGCGGGCGGCGCGGCGGCTGACCAGCGGCAGGCTGATCGCCGTCTTCGGCGCCGGCGGCGACCGCGACCGCGACAAGCGGCCGAAGATGGGACGGGCCGGGGCCGAGCTCTCCGACCTGACCGTGATCACCTCCGACAACCCTCGCTCCGAGGACCCGGAGGCGATCGTCGCCGAAGTCGCCGCCGGCGCCGAAGGCGCTGCGCGAGCTGGAGATCGTCGTCGACCGCCGCGAGGCGATCGCCCTGGCGCTCGGGCGCGCCGAGCCCGGCGACACCGTCGTCATCGCCGGCAAGGGCCACGAGCAGGGCCAGGAGTTCGAGGGTGGGCGGAAGATCCCCTTCGACGACCGCGAGGTCGCCCGCGAGGAGCTCTGGAAGCTGGGAAGCCCGGCGTGAACCTCTCCCCGCAGCAGATCGCTGCCGCCCTCGGAGCAGAGATCGTCGCCGAGGGCGCCCCGAACTCGCCGCGCCGCGCCGTCATCGATTCCACCCGGACCCGCCCCGGCGACCTCTTCTTCGGCCTCCGCGGCAGCCGCCAGGATGGCGGCAGGTTCGCCCCCCAGGCGATCGAGGCCGGCGCCTGGGGCGTGGTCGTTGGCCCCGGCCACGATGGGCATCTGTCCCCGGATACCGGGGAGAAATCGGTTCACACTTCTGTGCGGCCCTGGGTCTTCGTGGTCGAGGATCCGCTGGCGGCGATGCAGGCGCTGGCCCGGGCCTGGCGGCGGGCGCTCGGGGCGCGGGTGGTCGGGGTTACCGGCTCGGTCGGCAAGACCTCGGTCAAGGACATCGCCCGGGCGCTGCTGCCCGGCCGGGTCCACGCCAACAACGAGAACCTCAATACCGAGATCGGGCTGCCTCTGACGATCCTCGAAGCACCCGACGACGCCGAGGCGCTGGTGCTGGAGATGGCGATGCGCGGCAAGGGCCAGATCGCCGAGCTGGCGGCGATCGCCGAGCCAGAGGTGGCGGTGATCACCAACGTCGGCCCGGTCCACGTCGAGCTGCTCGGCTCGGTCGCGGCGATCGCCGCGGCGAAGGCGGAGATCCTCGACGACCTACCGGCCGGCGGCACTGCCGTGGCGCCGGTCGAGGCCGGCGAGCTGGAGCCGCACCTGGAGCGGGTCGCCCCATCTGTTGCGCTTCGGCCCCAGGCGGCGATGTCGAGGCGATCGAGGTCAAGGTCGATGGGGGAGTCACCGAGGCTCTTGTCTCGACCCCTCTCGGCTGCCAGCGCTTCCACTTCCCCTTCACGGAGTCGCATAACCTCGCCAATGCCCTGGCGGCGATCGGCGCAGGGGTCGCCCTCCGCGCCGACCTCGCCGGAATGTCCGACCGCGCTGCGGACATAGGATTCTCCCGCTTCCGCGGCGAGCGTTTGGAGCTCCCCGGAGGCATCGTCCTCGTGAACGACTGCTACAACGCCAACCCGGTGTCGATGCGTGCGGCACTCGACCACCTCGCCAGCCTGGAAGCGACGCGCACCGTCGCCGTGCTGGGCGAAATGGGCGAGCTCGGCGCCGATTCGCCCGGCTACCACCGCGAAGTTGGCGAGCACGCCCGCGCCCGGGGGATCGACTTCGTCGTCGGCGTCGGCCTGCCCGCCCGCGACTACGACCCCGACGAGCTCGTCGCCGACCCCGGCGAGGCCGCCGAATTGCTGGCCCAGCAGCTGGAACCCGGCGACGCGGTCCTGATCAAGGGCTCGCGCTCGGCCGGCCTCGAGACCGTCGCCGAGCAGTTGGTTGACCTGGTCCCGGCGGAGGACGGCTGATGGGCGAAGTCCTGATCGCGGGGATGGCGGCGATGCTGATCTGCATCTTCCTCGGCCCGAAATTCATCGAATACCTGCGGGTGAAGGAGTTCGGGCAGCACATCCGCGAGGACGGCCCGCAGGAGCACCACACCAAGGCGGGGACGCCGACGATGGGCGGGCTGATCGTCTTCGCCTCGATCTGCGTACCGTTTCTCGTCCTCTCCGACCGCGACGCCGCAGAGCATGGCCGTCTTCGGGGTGGCGATGGGCTGCGCCGTCCTCGGTTTCGCCGACGACTACATCAAGATCGTCAAACGCCGCTCGCTCGGTCTCGCCGGCCGCTGGAAGCTGATCGGCCAGCTGATCCTGGCGCTGGCGCTGTGGTGGGTCGCCCGCCACGAGGTCGGCTTGGAGCCGACGCTCTACTTCCGGATCGGCGACGGCAGCATCGACCTCGGTCCGGCGCTCTACTTCGTCCTCGTCTTCCTCGTCATCGCCGGCACCTCCAACGGGGTCAACCTCACCGACGGCCTCGACGGCCTCGCCGCCGGCTCCTGCGCGATCGTCCTCCTCGCCTACACGGCGATCGCCTTCGTTGCCAACGAGCAGCAGAACCTGGCGCTGCTTTCCGCCTGCCTGGTCGGCGCCTGCGTGGGATTCCTCTGGTACAACGCCTTCCCGGCCTCGATCTTCATGGGCGACACCGGCTCGCTCGGCCTCGGCGGCGCGATCGGGGCGCTGGCGGTGATGACCCAGACCGAGGTCCTGCTGATCATCATCGGCGGCATCTTCGTGATCGAGGCGCTCTCGGTCCTGCTCCAGGTCTTCGCCTTCAAGACCTTCCGCCGCCGCGTCCTGCTGATGGCGCCGCTGCACCACCACTTCGAGATGATGGCCTGGTCGGAGACGAAGATCATGCTCCGCTTCTGGATCATCGCCGCCGTCTGCTCGGGGATCGGGTTTACGCTCTACCAGCAGTCGATTGGGAGTTAGCCGATGCCAGAGGTAGAGGTCAGCGCCGGGCCGATCGACTATGGCGACTCCGGCGGCGAGGGCAGGCCGCTCGTCTTCGTCGGCGGGCTGCCGCACGACGAGAGCCTCTGGGACGGGGTGATCGCCGAGCTGGCGCCGCAGTTCCGCTGCCTGACGCCAGTGCTGCCGCTGGGAGCCCAGCGCAAACCGCTGCGCCCGGACGCCGACCTCTCGCTGCCGGGCCTGGGGCGGATCGTCACCGAGTTCCTCGAGCGGCTCGACCTCGTCGACGCGGTGGTCTGCTTCAACGACTGGGGCGGCGCCCAGACGATGATCTCCCACGGCGGGGTCGACCGCGTCGGCGCCTTCGTCCTCGTCTCCTGCGAGACCGACCGCAACTACCCGCCTGGGGTCGCCGGCCAGATCGCGGCGCTCTCCGGCTTCCTGCCGGGCGGCTTCGGGGTGATGCGCTTCGCCCTCTCCTCGCCGATGCTGCGGAAACTTCCCTTCACTTACGGGCGAATGAGCAAGCGCGGTGTCCCCGACGAGCTGATGCACCGCTGGCTGCAGCCGCTGAAGCGGCCGGAGATCCGCCGCGACACGCGCCGCTACGTCCGCGACGTCCGTCACGGTAAGCGCGAGATCCGCGCCGCGACGCCGAAGCTGCGCTCGTTCGAGCGGCCGGTGCTGGTCGTCTGGGACGAGGAGGGGACGATGATGCCCAACTCCGAGGGCCGCCGCCTGGCCGAGTCCTTCCCCAACTCGACCTACGTCGAGCTGCCCGACTGCTACACCCTGATCCCGATCGACCAGCCGCAGGCGCTGGCGCGGGAGATCCGGCAGTTCGCTGGCTGATCGTCAGGCTGGCGGTTCGCGCACGTCGACGAGGTCGTCGATGAGCTTGAAGTCCTTGTGGTTGCGGGTGAGGAGGATCGCTTCGCGGACGATCGCCGTGGCCGCGATCGCAAGGTCCGCGGTCCGCTTCCGGGGATTCGCGCCGCGATCTGAGACCGCGGCTTGCAGCTGGCCCAGGGTTCTCCCGATCTCCTCGTCGAGTGGGATCGCACTGAAATGAGACTCGATGAATCCGAGTTGGGCGATGCGCCGCATGCGCTCATCTGCATCGGTGGTGGTGAGGGCGCCGAAGTAGAGCTCGGCAAGTGAGATCGTGCTGATGGCTGCCTGGGAGACGCCGGGCACATCGGGGTTCTCGATCAAAACCGAGGTGTCGAGAATTGCCTTCAACTCTGATCTGCCCACGGGTCCCGTAGCTGGATGTCGAACTCTCTGAGATCGTCGGCAAGGTTCTCGTCAACCGGTAGCCTCGCCAGGTCTTTGAGGACCGAGCTATCTACCCAGGTTCGGTCGAGTCCGATCGGCCCAAGCTTCGCTACGGGCCGACCCGAAACGGTGATCGTGAACACCTCGCCGGCCTCGGCCCGGCGGAGGATCTCTCCGCTCTCGTTTCGCAGCGTTTTCTGCGGGATCTCCGGCATGGTGGCAACGGTAGCAATAGTGCTACCGGCAGCGGAAGAGGGGTATCCGGGGCGCTCGCGAAGCTTTGGCATGTGTCTATAAGGGTTCAGGCCAAGGAAGTTCGCCCCCCCCTGCCCAAGGTCCTTTCCTCATCGTCGGCCTTGCCCGCTCCGGCCAGGCGGCGGCGCGGCTGCTGGCGGCGCGCGGGGAGACGGTGCGGGCGGTCGATTCCGGCCATCCCGAGGGGGCGGCAGGGCTCGCGGGGGCGGGCGTCGAAGTCTTCCTGGATACGGATGGATTGGCACAGCTCGAGGGGACGCGGACCGTCGTCAAGAGCCCGGGGGTTCCCCGGGAGGCGCCGGTGATCGCGGCGGCTCTCGAGCGGGGCATCGAGGTGGTGGGGGAGATGGAGCTGGCCTGGCGGGCGCTGCCGAACCGCTTCGTCGCCGTCACCGGCACCAACGGCAAGACCACCACGGTCGAGCTGCTCGGCCACCTCTACCGCACCGCCGGCGAGCCGGTGGCGGTTGCCGGCAACGTCGGCACCGCGCTCTCGGAGCTGGTCGGCGAGGTCGACGCCGGAGACGACGATCGTCTGCGAGTGCTCCAGCTTCCAGCTCGAGGACACGACCGCCTTCGCCCCCGAGTGCGCGGTCTTCCTCAACCTCGCCCCCGACCACCTCGACCGCCACGGCGACCTCGAGTCACTACCTGGCGGCGAAGCTGCGGATCTTCGCCAACCAGGGCAACGACGACGTCGCCGTCTACAACGCCGACGACCCCTTCGCCGCCGGCACCGACCTCGGCGGCTGCGGCCGCCGGGTCGCCTTCTGCGTCGGCGCCGCCCCCGACTGCGAGGTCGCGGTCGCCGAGGGGACGATCTTCTACGACGGCGAGCCGCTGCTGGCGGTCGCCGAGCTCGGCCTCTTCGGCGAGCACAACGTCGCCAACGCGATGGCCGCGGCGGCGGCGGCGTTGGCGATGGGGATCGACCGCGACGCGGTCTCGCGAGGGCCTGCGCAGCTTCGCCGGCGTCCCGCACCGGCTCGAGCCGGTCGCCGAGATCGGCGGCGTCCGCTTCGTCAACGACTCGAAGGCGACCAACGTCGCCTCCGCCGCGGTCGGGATCCGCGCCTTCGACGGGAGGTGTCCACGCGATCCTCGGCGGCAGCGAGAAGGACGAGCCTTTCGCGCCGCTGGTCGACCCGCTGGTCGAGCGCGCCGCCGCCTGCTACCTGATCGGCGCCACCAGCGAGCGGATGGCGCGCGAGCTGGCGCCGGCGGTCGCGGCAGGGGTCGAGCTGCACCGCTGCGCCGAGCTCGAGGACGCGGTCCGCCGGGCGGCCGACCGCCGCCGAGCCCGGCGAGGTCGTCCTGCTCTCGCCCGCCTGCGCCAGCTTCGACGCCTTCGAGAACTTCGAGGCGCGCGGCGACCGCTTCCGCGAGATCGTCGGGGAGCTGGGATGAGCGCGAAGAACGCGCACGGCGCGCAAACCGGCGAAGAAGCGCGCCAAGCCAGAAGCGCGCCCGCCCCGCCCCGCCCGAGTACAACATCCTCCTCACCGCGACCCTCTGCCTGCTGGCGCTGGGCGCGGTGATGGTCTTCTCCGCCAGCTCGACCACCCGCATCCTCCAGGACGGCGGCCTCTCCGACAGCGCCTTCTACCTGAAGCGAACGCTGCTCTTCGGCGCCGTCGGCCTGGCGATCATGTACTTCGCCTCGCGCCACGGTCTGCGGGTGATCCGCGAGATGACGCCGCTGCTGCTCGGCGGCTCGATCTTCCTCCTGCTGGCGGTGCTCGCCGCCGGCACCGAAGTCAACGGCGCCACCCGCTGGATCGGCGGCGGCTTCCTCCAGATCCAGCCCTCGGAGCTGGCCAAGGTGGCGCTGATCCTCTACGGCGCCGATCTGCTGGCGCGGAAGCCGAAGCGGGTGCGCTCGCTGGAAGGGATGATGCCCTTCCTCCTCGTCGTCGGCGCCTCCTGCCTGCTGATCATGCTGCAGCCGGACATGGGGACGACGATGGTGATCTGCTTCTCCGTCGGCGCCACGCTCGTCGCGGCCGGCGCGCGCCCCGCCGATCTCGGCAAGATCGCGCCTCGTGATCGGCGGCCTGGCGCTGGCTGATGGCGGTCGTCGAGCCCTACCGGATGGCGCGCCTCACCTCCTTCCTCAACCCGGCCGCCGACGCCTCCGGCGCCGGCTTCCAGGCGGCGCAGGCGAAGATCGCCCTCGGCTCCGGCGGCCTCCTCGGCGACGGGCTCGGCAACGGCGTCCAGAAGGCCTTCTACCTGCCCGAGGCCCACACCGACATGATCACCGCGGTGATCGGCGAGGAGCTCGGCTTCGCCGGGATCGCCGCCGTCGTCGGCCTCTTCGCGATGTTCGGCTACGCGGGGCTGAAAACGGCGCAGAAGGCAAAGGACGCCTACGCGAAGATCCTCGTCGCCGGCCTCACTTCGTTGGTCCTCGTCCAGGCGACGATCAACCTCTTCGCGGTGATGGGGATGGCGCCGCTGACCGGCGTGCCGCTGCCCTTCGTCTCCTACGGCAACAGCAGCCTGATGGCGACGCTGCTGGCGGTCGGGCTGATCCTCAACGTCGCCCGCGGCGGGCGTGCGGCGGCGGCGCGCGCTTCGACGCCCACCCGCGCTGGCAAACTGCGCGCCATCGACGGCGGGCGCTCGCCCGCGCGTGAAAGGAGCCGAGCCAGCGGTGCCAGGAAAGCCAAGAGTGGTAGTGGCGGCGGGGGGAACCGCGGGGCACGTCGTGCCCGCCATGGCGGTCGCCGACGAGCTTCGGGCTAGCGGTGCCGAGGTCAGCTTCCTCGGCGCGCGAGGGCGCATGGAGGCGGAGCTGGTGCCGGCCGCGGGCTACGAGATCGACCTGGTGAAGGTGCGCGGGATCGACCGCCGCAACCCGCTGCGGGCGGCGCAGGCCGGCTTCGAGGCGCTCGGCGCCGTCGGCGCGGCGCGCAGGGTCCTACGCCGCCGCAACGCCGATGCCGTCGTCGGCGGCGGCGGTTATGTCGCCGGCCCCGCCGGCCTCGCCGCGGTGGCGACGCGGACGCCGCTGGTCCTGACCGAGGCCGACAGCCACCTCGGCCTCGCCAACCGCCTGCTCGCCCGCCGCGCCCGGCGCGTCTGCCTTGCCTTCCCGATCGCGGGCAGGGAGGGGGAGCGCTACCTGGTCACGGGGCGGCCGGTGCCGCGGGCGGTGCTGGAGAGCGACCGCGCCGCGGCGCGCAAGCGCTTCGGGATCGCCCCCGACACCAGGTGCCTGTTGGTCTTCGGCGGCAGCCAGGGCGCGAAGTCGATCAACCTCACGGCCGTCGAGGCCTTCGCCGAGGGACCGGACCCCGCTGTCCCCGGTATGCGGGGACAACTAGGTTCACGAAGCTTCCACGTTCTCCACATTGCCGGCAAGCGGGATTTCCCGGAGGTCGAGCGGCGGCTCGCCGCCGCGCCCCACCGCGACCGCTACACGCTGCTCGAATACGAGCCGAACCTCGGCGACGCTCTCGCCGCCGCCGACCTCGTCCTCGCCCGCTCCGGCGGCTCGATCTTCGAGGTGATCGCCGTCGGCCGGCCGGCGATCCTCGTTCCCTACCCGTTTGCCACCGCCGATCACCAGGCCGCCAACGCCGAGTGGATGCGCAACGGCGGCGCGGCGACGGTGATCCCCGACGCCGAGCTGAGCGTCGAGCGGCTGCGGGCGGAGGTCGCGGCGGTCATCGAGGACCACGAACGGCTGCAGTCGATGGCCGCGAGCGCTCGCGGCCTCGCCAAGCCCGACGCCGCCCGCCGCATCGCCGACGAGGTCCTGGAGGCAATCCAATGACGTCGCCCTTCACCGAGACCGCAAAAATCCTTCCTGGAGAAGGAATTTTGCGGTCTCGCGAAAGAGATGCCTGATGACGGACTGGGCCGGGCGGCGGCTGCACTTCATCGGCATCGGCGGCGCCGGGATGAGCGGGCTCGCCCTCGTCTGCGCCCGCCTTGGCGCGACCGTTACCGGCAGCGACCGCGCCGACTCCTCGTATTTGGAGCGCCTGCGCAAGGCGGGCCTCGAACCGCTCGTCAGCCACGACGCCGCCAACCTGTCGGAGGGGGCCGAGGTGGTCGTCTCGACCGCGATCGCCGTCGACAACCCCGAGCTCGCTCTCGCCCGCGAACGCGGCATCGAGCCGATCCACCGCGGAGCGCTCCTCGCCGAGCTCTGCGCCGAGAAGCGGCTGATCGCGATCGCCGGCACCCACGGGAAGACGACGACGACGGCGATGACGGCCTGGGCGCTGCGCGAGCTCGGCGCCGATCCCGCCTTCTTCGTCGGCGGCGAGGTACCTGGGCTGGGCCCGAGCGGCGAGGCGGCGAACGCCGGCTGGGGCGAGGGCGAGTGGGTCGTCGCCGAGGCCGACGAGAGCGACGCCAGCTTCCTGCGGTTGCAGCCGGAGGTGGCGGTCGTCACCAACGTCGAGATGGACCACCACTCGCGCTGGGGGTCGCTGGCCGAGCTGCGGGAGGCATTCGCCGCTTTTTCCGGACCGGCGCGGGCCCTGGTCATCCCTGGCGACGAGGAGATGGGCTGGCTGCAAGCCGGCAATGAGGTCCTCCGTTTCGACGGTGCCACGCCCGGGCCGGCCGAGCTGGGCCTGGCGGTGCCCGGCGAGCACAACCGCCGCAACGCCCGCGCCGCAATCGCCGCCCTGCAGCTGGCGGGCTTCGACGGCGAGGTGGCCAGCAAGGCGTTATCCAGCTTTCGCGGCGTCCACCGCCGGCTGGAGCTGAAGGGGATGCGAGGCCCGGTCTCCATATATGACGACTACGCGCACCACCCGACCGAGGTGCGGGCGGCGCTCTCGGCCTTGCGGGAACAGGACCCCTCGCGCCTCATCGCCGTCTTCCAGCCCCACCTCTACTCGCGGACCAAGGCGCTGGCCGAGGAGTTCGGCGCCGCCCTCACCCTCGCCGACGAGGCGATCGTCCTCGACGTCTACCCGGCGCGCGAGGAGCCGGTCGGTGAGCTCGCCGGTATCAGCGGCCTGCAGGTCGCGCAGGCGGCGGCGGAGCGGGGCGGGGGGATGCCCGTCTGGTGGCTGCCGACGGCGGACCTCGCCCAGCGCGCGCTCGTCGACCGCCTGGATCGCACCCGGGAGGTCGGCGGTTCGAGCACCGTGCTGGTGACGATCGGCGCCGGCGACGTCTTCAAGCTCGGCGAGGCCCTCGTCACGGAGGCCGTCTCATGAACGCGCTGCCCGAGGGGGTGAAGGCGGGCCACCCGCTGGCGCGGTTCACGACCGTCCGGACCGGCGGTGCCGCCGACTGGTTCGCCCAGCCGCGCGACCTCGATGGCCTGGTCTCGGTCCTGCGCTGGGCCGACTCCGAGGGCATCGCCGTCGGCGTGATCGGTTCCGGCTCCAACCTCCTCGTCGCCGATGCCGGCTTCCGCGGCCTCGCCATCAAGCTCGGCGGCTCCCTTGCGACGATCGAGCGCGACGGCGATCGCATCCTCTGTGGCGGCGGTGCTCGGCTCCCCTCGGCCGCCGCGAAAACCGCGGGCTGGGGACTCTCCGGGCTCGAGTTCGGCGTCAACATCCCCGGCACCGCCGGCGGGGCGGTGCGGATGAACGCCAACGCCTACGGCGGCCAGCTGGCGCGGGTCCTGGAGTGGGTCGACGTCTCCACCGCCGCCGGGGTCGAGAGGCGCGGTCCCGACGACCTCGGCTTCACCTACCGGCACTCGAACCTGCGCGAGGGGGAAGTCGTCGCCCGCGCCTCCTTCCACCTCCAATCCGCCGACCCCGAGGAGATCAAGGCAACCCTGGCGAGCATGCGCGAGCGCCGGCGCGAGGCCCAGCCCTCGGGGATCAAGACCTTCGGCTCGACCTTCAAGAACCCCGAGAACGAGCGGGCGGAGGCAAGGTCGGCCGGTCAGCTGCTCGAGGCCGCCGGCTGCCGCGGACTCCGCCACGGCGGCGCCCGCTTCTCCGAGAAGCACGCGAACTTCGTCGAGAACATGGGGGAGGCAAGCACGGCCGACGTGCTCGAGCTGATGGCCGAGGGACGGCGGCGCGTGCATGAGCGCTTCGGCGTCGAGCTGGAGCCGGAGGTGCAGGTGCTCGGCGAGGTGCGCTGGCCGGACGGTTGGGAGCTGTGAGCCGCCGCCGGGCGATCCTCGGTCTCACGACGGTGCTCGTCGCGGTCGTCGGCCTCTACTGGTTCATCGTTCGCGAAGGCTCCGCTGAGCCCCATGTCCTGATCCCGAAGCTGGCCGCGGCGATCGGCGAAGGGGACGAAGCCGTCGGGGTTGCCGGCAACGGCGCCGCAGTCCGCTGGCTGCCGCTGCCACAGGACCCGCCGCTGCCGCAACTGCCCCTCGACGAAGTTCCCCGGGGCGGCCGGGTCAAGGGGACGGCGCTGGAACAGGTACGGGTGCTCGCCGCAGTCCCGGACCCCCTGCGTCCCTACGTCGCCCGCAGCTACTTCGGCGAGAGCGGGGTGGACATTGAACTGACGACGGGGATCGAAATCAGCTTCGGCGACGCCACCCAGGCTCAACGGAAGTGGCGAGCGGCGGCGGCGATCCTCGCCGATCCCGAAGTAACCGGACTCGATTATGTAAACGTGATCGCGCCGAGCCGGCCGGTCTACGAGGGCTCGGGACATGAACTTCCAGTCGCACCCTGAACCTCTCGAAAGGTTCGAGAAAGGGCTTTGCAGAGCGACGTCGAAAAGTCTCGACCTGAGGGTGAGAGTAGCCAAACCCTCAAGTAATGGTCGAGACATGGAGGCTGCACGATGTCTGACGGGCGTTTGACAGAGGAGCAGGAATGCCCTACGTTGAGCGCAATTTCCGTGCTTGAAGCAGCAACTCGAACCCTAGAGTGTTGCTAAAGGCTCGGACGGAACAAGGGCTCAACTCAAGATGGAATCCACTTACTTGGCAGTGATCAAGGTCGTCGGCGCGGGCGGCGGCGGCACCAATGCCGTCAGCCGCATGATCGACGCCGGAATTCGCGGCGTCGAGTTCGTCGCGGTCAACACGGACGCCCAGGCGCTGCAGGCCTGCGACGCCGACATCAAGCTTTCGATCGGCCAGGAGCTGACCCGGGGCCTCGGCGCCGGGGGCAACCCCGAGGTCGGCGCCGGCGCGGCAGCCGAGAGCCGCGACGAGATCAAGGAGGCGCTGAAGGGCGCCGACATGGTCTTCGTCACCGCCGGCGAGGGCGGCGGCACCGGCACCGGTTCCGCTCCCGTGATCGCCGAGATCGCCAAGGAGGAGATCGGCGCCCTCACGGTTGGAGCGGTCACCAAACCGTTCGAGTTCGAGGGCAAACGGCGGATGCAGCAGGCGCTCGAGGGGATCGAGAAACTGCGCAACAAAGTCGACACCCTGATCATCGTCCCGAACGAGAAGCTGCTGCAGGCGGTCGAGCGGCGCACCAGCGTCCTCGAGGCGTTCCGCCAGGCGGACGACATCCTCCGCCAGGGCGTCCAGGGCATCACCGACCTGATCACGATCCCCGGCCTGATCAACCTCGATTTCGCCGACGTGCGGACGATCATGCGCGACGCCGGCTCGGCCCTGATGGGCGTCGGCTCGGCCTCTGGCGAGGCCCGCGCTCTCGACGCCGCCAAGGCGGCGATCACCTCGCCGTTGATCGAGGAGTCGATCAAAGGCGCGACCGGGATGCTGCTGAACATCACCGGCCCCGAGGACCTCGGCCTCTTCGAGGTCAACGAGGCGGCGCAGCTGGTCCAGGCCGAGGCCGACGACAACGCCAACATCATCTTCGGCTCGGTCGTCGACCAGTCGATGAAAGACGAGGTCCGGGTGACGGTGATCGCTACCGGCTTCGAGGGGTTCGAGCTTCTGGCTCGGTCTCCGCAGCGCGTCCGCCGCCGTTACGAGAGCCGCCCCCGCGTCTCCGCCGAGGACACCGAGATCAGGAAACTGCGGGTGTCCGAGGACGACATCGACGTGCCTGGGTTCCTCAAAGAGTAGGTGGGTGGGGGGTGCGGGTACCCCCTTTCAAAACCCGCTCGCGGAGCTCGCTTTTGGGAGTGTTTTGAAAGGGGGTACCCGCGCCCCCTGCGACCCGCTCGGGTGAATAGCCTCTTGGTCGATGCGTACTCCTCTCTTTCAGCAGCATGTCGACCTTGGGGGAAAAGTCGTGCCATTTGCCGGGTGGGAGATGCCGGTGCAGTACGAGGGGATCCGGGAGGAGCATTCGGCGGTGCGGCGGCATGTGGGGATGTTCGACGTGTCGCACATGGGCGAGGTCGAGGTCGAGGGGCCGGGGGCGCTCGCTTTTCTGCAGCGGGTGCTCTCGAATGACGTCGCCAAGATGGCCGTCGGCGGGGCGCAGTATTCGTGTCTCTGTCAGGAGGACGGCGGCGTCCTCGACGACCTCTTCGTCTACCGGCTCGGCGGTGACCGCTACCTGATCGTCACCAACGCCGCCAATCACGAGGGCGACCTCGCCTGGCTCGGGCGCCAGAGCCGCGGGTTCGACGTCATCGTCCGCGACGTCGCCGACCGCTACGCGATGCTCGCCGTCCAGGGGCCGCACGTGCGCCAGGTGCTCGGTCGGCGCTGGGGATCGAGCTGCCGCCGCGCTTCCACGTCTCCCACGTCCGCGTCGGCCGCCGCCCGGCGCTCGCCTGCGGCACCGGCTACACCGGCGAGGACGGGGTCGAGCTGCTGATCGACCCCGAGGTCGCGGCGCCTATCTGGGGCGAGCTGCTCGACGCCGGTGTCGTCCCCTGCGGGCTCGGCGCCCGCGACACCCTGCGGCTGGAGGTCTGCTACCCGCTGCACGGCAACGAGCTGACGCCCGAGCGCAACCCGATCGAAGCCGGCCTCGGCTGGTGCTGCAAAGAGGCGACTGGCTTCGTCGGTTCCGAGTCGATCGCCCGCGCCCGCGCCGAGGGCACCACGGAGACGCTCGTCGCCTTCAAGATCGAGGGCCGGGGATCCCGCGCGAAGGCAACCCGGTCCTCCACGGCGGCGAGCCGGCCGGTGTTGTCACCAGCGGCACCTTCTCGCCCTCGCTCGAGATCGGCGCCGGAATGGCATACGTGAACGCGGAGCTTGCGGAGGTCGGGACGGAGATCGAGATCGACGTGCGCGGCAAGCACCGGTCCGCCCGGATAGCTTCCAGGCCTCTCTACGCGAAAGGAGCTGAGATTGGCCGACGCCACCTACCCCGACGACCTGCGCTACCACGAGGAACATGACTGGGCCCGGATCGAGGGTGACCAAGCCACCTTCGGGATCACCTGGTACGCCCAGGACTCGCTCGGCGAGGTCGTCTTCTTCGACCCACCCGAGGTCGGGGCGACGATCCAGAAAGACTCCTCCTACGCCGAGGTCGAGTCGGTGAAGGCGGTCTCCGACGTGATCGCGCCGCTGTCGGGCGAGGTGCTCGAGGTCAACGAGGGCCTCGCCGACGCGCCCGAGCAGATCAACGAGGACCCCTACGGCGAGTGGCTGGCTGGTCAAGGTGCGACTGACCTCTCCCGAGGAGTCCCAGCAGCTGCTCGCCGTCGAGGAATACCGCAAGATGCTGGACCGCTGACGGCCGAGCCCGCCCACCTCGTTCCCTAGCCTTCACTACGTGACTCGCTACACCTCCGCCACCCCTGACGACCGGCGGGAGATGCTCGACACGGTCGGCGTCGGCTCCGCCGAGGAGCTCTTCGAGCAGATCCCCGAGCCGCTGCGCCTGAGCCGGCCGTTGGCGCTCCCGGACGGGATGGGCGAGGCCGAGGTCTACGAGCGGCTGGCGGCGCTGGCCGAGCGCAACGCCGACGCCGAAGAGCAGGCCTGCTTCGTCGGCGCCGGGATGTACGACCACTACGTGCCGGCGATCGTCGACGCGATCACCTCGCGCAGCGAGTTCCTCACTCCTTACACGCCCTACCAGCCGGAGATCTCCCAGGGCGGGCTGCAGGTGATGTTCGAGTTCCAGACGGCGATGTCGGAGCTGACCGGCCTGCCGGTCTCCAACGCCGGGCTCTACGAGGGGCCATCCTCGGTCGCCTCCGCCGGCTACCTGGCGATGGGCGCGACCAAGCGGCGCAAGTTCGTCGTCTCCCGCGGCGTCCACCCGCACAGCCGCGAGACCCTCGCGACCTATTCGGTTGGCTACGGCGCCGAGGTGGCCGAGGTTGGGCTCGAGGGCGGATTGACCGACGCGGCGGCGCTGGCGGAGGCGGTGGACGGCGAGACCGCTGCGGTCATCCTGCAGAGCCCGAACTTCCTTGGCGCGGTCGAGGACGTCGAGGCGCTGGGCGCGGCGGCGAAGCAGCACGGCGCGCTCCTGGTGGTCGCCTGCGACCCGATGACCCTGGGTGTCCTGAAGCCGCCGGGCGAGTGCGGCGCCGACATCGCCCTCGGCGAGGGACAGCCGCTCGGCAACCGGCTCGACTTCGGCGGGCCCTCGTTCGGCTTCTTCTGCGCGACCGAGGCGCAAATTCGCCGCATGCCGGGCCGGATCGCCGGCGAAACCGAGGACGTCGACGGGCGCCGCGGCTTCGTCCTCGCGCTGCAGACCCGCGAGCAGCACATCCGCCGCGAGAAAGCGACCAACAACATCTGCACCGCCCAGGCGCTGAACGCGTTGGGGGCGATGGTCCACCTCGCCTGGCTCGGCCGCCACGGCTTCCGGGAGCTGGGTGAGCTGCTGGTCCAGCGCACCGCCTACGCGCGCGAGCGATTGGCCGCGGTCGACGGAGTCGAGCTGCTGTACGAGGCGCCGGTGGCGCGCGAGTTCGCGGTGCGGCTCGACGCGCCGGTGGACAAGGTGCTCGACCGGGTCGCCGAGCGCGGGATCGCCGCCGGATATCCGCTCGGCCGCGAGTACCCCGAGTTCGAGAACGGCCTCCTGGTCGCGATCACCGAGCGTCGCACCAAAGCCCAGATCGACGAGCTGGCCGAGGCGCTGGGCGCCGCCGTGTCCGCAGAGCGGGGCGCCTTTGCATCCGAGCAGGACGTAGAAGCGCCTCTCGCCGAGGAGGCCCGCTGATGGCGCTCACCGAGACGCCGATGCAGGCCGAAAAGGCGCAGACGATCTACGAGAAGTCGAAGGCGGGGCGCCGCGCGGCTGCGCTGCCGGCCGCCGAAGTTCCGGAGAGGCCGCTCGCGGACCTCATCCCCGAGAACCTCCTGCGCACCGAGCCGCCGCGCCTGCCCGAGATCGCCGAGCCGGAGATCGTCCGCCATTACAACCGGCTCTCGCGCCGCAACTTCGACCTCGACAGCGGCTTCTACCCGCTCGGCTCCTGCACGATGAAGCACAACCCGCGGCTCAACGAGCGGGTGGCGGCGCTGCCCGGCCACGCCCGCCTGCACCCGGCGCAGGACCCGCGCCGTGCCCAGGGGGCGCTGGAGCTGATGTGGCTGCTGCAGGAGTCCCTGAGCGAGATCTGCGGCCTCCCGCACGTCAGCCTGCAGCCCAGCGCCGGCTCCCACGGCGAGCTCGCCGGCCTGCTGCTGACCCGCGCCTACCACGCCGACCGCGGCGAAGAGCGGACCAAGGTGCTGGCGCCCGACACCTCGCACGGGACCAACCCGGCCTCGGTGACGATGGCTGGCTACGAGGTGGTCAAAGTCGCCACCGACGAGCAGGGCGGGGTCGAGATGGACGACCTGCGGGCGAAGCTGGCCGAGAACGAGGGCGAGGTCGCCTGCCTGATGCTGACCAACCCGAACACGCTCGGCGTCTTCGACGAGAACATCGCCGAGATCGCGAGGCTGATCCACGAGGAGGGCGGCACGCTCTACTACGACGGCGCCAACCTCAATGCGGTAATGGGCCACTCGCGGCCCGGCGACATGGGCTTCGACATCGTCCACGTCAACCTCCACAAGTCCTTCAGCCAGCCGCATGGCGGCGGCGGCCCCGGGGCCGGTCCGATTGCAGTCTCCGACCGGATCGAGCCCTATCTGCCGCGGCCCCAGGTGGTCCGCCGCGAGGGCTCCAACGGCGCACGGCCCGGCCTTCGACCTCGACTTCGAGCGGCCGAAGTCGATCGGCCGCCTGCGTGGCTTCCAGGGCAACTTCGGCGTCTTCGTCCGCTCTTACGCGTACATCCTCAGCCTCGGCGGCGACGGTCTCTCCGAGGCTTCGGAGACCGCCGTCCTCAACGCCAACTACCTGAAGGCACGGCTGGCGCACGGCCGCGCCGGCGAGCGCCTGCCGATCGCCTTCGACCGCCACTGCATGCACGAGTTCGTCCTCTCCGGCAAGCCGATGAAGCGCGAGCTCGGCCTGGCCACCCTCGACCTCGCCAAGCGCCTGCTCGACTTCGGCTTCCACCCGCCGACCGTCTACTTCCCGCTCCTCGTCGACGAGGCGCTGATGATCGAGCCGACCGAGACCGAGGCCAAGGAGTCCCTCGACGCTTTCGCCAACGCGATCGAGCAGATCCTCGCCGAGGCCGAGACCAACCCCGACCTCGCCAAGGGCGCCCCCTACACGACCCCGGTCCGTCGCCTCGACGAGGTGAAGGCGACCAGGCAGCCGGTAGTCCGCCAACCCCTATAGCCATTCGCCTGTTCCTTCCTGTTGCTCTGCGACAGAAAGGAACAGCTAAAGCTCGGGCAGCTCCTGCTCCAGTTCCAGGACCGGCGCGAAGAGGTCGCCATGCTGCTCGATCCGCTCGAGCACGTCGCTTGCCTCGAAGACGAGCTTCGTTCCGTCGCCTGAGTCGGCCACGGCTTCGACCTCCTCCCAGCTCACCGGGGTCGAGCAGGTGGGGCGCTCGCGGGCTCGCAGGGAGTAGACGGAGATCGTCGTTTTGCGTTCGTTGTTCTGGTACCAGTCGATGAAGACCTTGCCGCTGCGGTCGGTCTTTTTGCCCATTTTCGCGAGGATGTTCTCGGGGTCCTGCTTGGCGATCAGCTGGGCCAGCGCCTGGGCGAAGGGGCGGGTCTCCTCATAGGTGCTTTTCGTGTTGAGCGGGACGTAGAGCTGCATCCCCTTCGAGCCCGAAGTCTTGATGAAGCACTCGAGGTCGAAGCTGGGCGAGCACCTCGCGCAGGCGCAGCGCCACCCGCGAGCAGTCGACGACGTCGGCGGGCGGCCCGGGGTCGAGGTCGAAGGCGAGCACCGTCGGGCGTTTCGGCGCCCGGCTGCAGCGAGAGCGAGGGGTGCAGCTCGATCGCCGCCAGCTGCGCCATCCAGATCAGCGTCGGCAGGCTGTCGCAGACGCAGAACTCGATCACGCCCGCCCGTGGCCCCGCCTGCACCTTCGCCGTCTTCACCCATTTCGGCCGGTGCTTCGGGCAGCGCTTCTCGAAGAAGGCGGCGTCGAGGTCCTCGACCCCTTCCGGGAAGCGGCGCAGCGTCACCGCGCGGCCACTCAGGTGGGGGACGATCGCCGGCGCCACCTTGGCGTAGTAGTCGACCATCTCGCCCTTGGTGAACCCGCCTTCGGGTAGATCACCTTGTCGAGATTGGTGAGCCGCAGCTCCTTGCCTTCGACCTCGACTTGCCGCGTCTCGCCCACGGCCTAAGAGCTTATTTCGAGGCTTTTGCCTTGGAGCGGGAAGAGCCTTTGGATTTGGCCTTCCCCTTCGCGGCTTTGGCTTTCGATTTCGAGGCTCGTTTCTTGCCGTCGCCGCCGCTGCCTTTGTCTTTGACCGCGGCGATGCTCTCCTCCAATGCCGCCATCAGGTCCGGAGCTTTGGTCGCCTTCGGTTCCTCGGCTTCGGGCGCGACGATCTCCTTGCCTTCGGCCTTCCGTTCGATCAGCGCCAGCAGCTGCTCGCGGTACTCGTCGCGGTAGCTGTTCGGTTCGAATTCGGTGCTGAGCGAGTCGATCAGCTGTTCCGCCATCTGCTGCTCTTTCCTCGCGACCTTCGGCTTCTTGTCCGGCAGCGCGTCGTCGAGGTCGGACGGCGGCACGACCTCGTCGTGGAAGCGCATCGTCGTCAGGGTGAGGACGCCGTCGGAAGCGCGGATCGCCGAGAGGTGCTCTTTGTTGCGGAAGACGAACCGGGCGATCGCCGCCTTGCCCGAGCTCTCCATCGCGCTGGCGAGCAGCGAGTAGGCCTTCTCGGCACCGTCGGCGGGCCCGAGGTAGTAGGGGCTGTCGAAGTACATCGGGTCGATTTCCTCGATGTCGACGAAGTCCTGGACGTCGATCGCCCGCGTCTTCTCCGGCGCCAGCGCCGCCATCTCGTCTTTGCTCAGCGGTACGTACTGGCCGGGGGACAGCTCGTAGGCCTTGACGATGTTCTCGTAGGGAACCTCCTCGTCGGTCCCTTCGGCGACGCGGCGGTGTTTGATCCGGGCGCTGTCGGACTCGCGGATCTCGCGCAGGGCGATGTTGCGCCGCGCCACGGCGCTGAACATGCTCACGGGCACGTTCAGCAGCCCGAAGCTGATCGTTCCGCTCCAAATCGCTCTAGCCATTGCCCAAATCTCCTTACCCGGATTCTTTCAAGCAAACGCGCTCGCTCAACAGAGGTGGGCACAGCGAGAGGCATCTTGCGCCGACGGGCCGATGGGGGATCATGCCGCGGTGCTCTTCGAGCTGCGAGAGGTGGGGGTCGATCGCGACGGCCGCGCCGTCCTCGACTCCTTCAGCGCCTCGATTCCCGAGGGCTCGACGGCGATCGTCGGGCCCTCGGGCGCCGGCAAGTCGACGCTGCTGCGGCTGCTGAACCGGCTCGCCGATCCCGACCGTGGCGAGATCGGGTTCCGCGACCGGCCGCTGAAGACGTACGAGCCGCTGGCGCTGCGGCGGCAGGTGGCGCTGGTGCCGCAGCTGCCCGCCCTGTTGGAGGGAACCGTCGAGTCGAACCTGCGCTACGCCGCCGAGCTGGCGGGGGAGGAGCTCGACGTCGAGGCGACCCTCGCCCGCGCCGGCCTCGACCCTTCCTTCGCCGCGCGCGACGTCAGCCGGCTCTCGGTCGGCGAGCAGCAGCGGGCGATGTTGGCACGGGCCCTGGCCCAGCGACCCACCGTGCTCCTGCTCGACGAGCCGACCTCGGCCCTCGACCACGCCGCCCGCGACCGGATCGAGGCGGCGCTGGCGGAGCTGCGGCGCGAGCAGGAGGTCTCGATCGTCCTCGTCAGCCACGACCCCGAGCAGGCGCGCCGGCTCGGCGACCAGGTATTGGAGATGCCGACGTGAGCACTTCGATCCACGTCGAGCTCTGGCAGGTCGCCGCCTCGCTGGTCCTGGTCGGGCTGGCGGCGGCGATCTCCTTCTGGCAGCGCGCCGACCTCGAGCGCGACATCCTCGTCGCCACCGGCCGCTCGATCGTCCAGCTGACCCTGGTCGGCTACGCGATCAAGCTGATCTTCGACGCCGACACGATCTGGCTCGTCCTCCTGCTGCTGGCGGTGATGGTCTTCTTCGGGGCGATCACCGCCCGCCACCGCGCCGCCAAGGTTCCCGACTCCTTCGGGCCGCTGTTGATCGCCTTGGCGCTGGCCGGCGCCGGCACCCTCGGCCTCGTCGTCGCCCTCGGCATCTTCGACCCGACCCCGCGCTACCTGGTCCCGGTCGGCGGGATGGTGATCGGCAACGCGATGACCGCCAGCGCCGTCGCCCTCAACCGCCTCGGCGACGAGATGGCCGACGCCCGCGCCCGGATCGAGGCGACGCTCGCGCTCGGCGCCACCGCCCACGAAGCCGCGGCACCGACCGTCCGCCGCGCCCTGCGCTCGGGGATGATCGCCCTCGTCGACTCGACCAAGACCACCGGCCTGATCTTCTTCCCGGGGACGATGGTCGGGATGCTGCTCGCCGGCGCCAGCCCCACCGACGCCGTCCGCCTACAGCTGATCCTCCTCTACACGCTGCTGGGCAGCGTCTCGATCTCCGCCCTAGCCGCCACCCTGCTCGCCTACCGCCACTTCTTCACCCCGGCGGAGCAGTTGCGCGAGCCGGAGACCGCGAAACCGCAAAAAAGCGTCGTATAGGCGTATTTCTGCGGTCTCGCGTCAGCGCGAGCAGCACCAGCCTTCTATCCGGGGGAATGAGGCGGCGCGCTCGCCGGGGGAGAAGGCGGTGGAGATGTTCGCGACCGCTCGTGGCTTGCCACGGCCGACCGGGAGGAAGAGCCACTGATTGGCGCCGGGCCAGGCGACGAGCAGGCGGCGGCCGTCAGGCGACCAGGCGACTTCGCCGAGGCTGCCGGGGACGGTGAGGAGACTTCGCGGCTTCCTGGCGCCAGGCGGGAAAAGGAGCACTTCGCTGGTGGTGCCGTGGTCCCGCCAATGGGTGACGACCGCGGCCACCGCCTCCCGCTCGGGCGCCAGGGCGGCGCCGGTGAGGCTGATGCCATGGCCGGGCAAGGCGAGCGTTCGAGCGGGGCCGAGGGCGGGACCGGGTGCGACCTTTTGCGGCCGCACCTCCCGCAGGCGCAGCGCCCGCGGCGAGGCTTCGAGGATCGCGGTGCCGCCCGCGCCCCAGTTAAGCCTGGAGATGTCGGACAGGGCCGGCGCTTCGGTCAGACCCTCGCCGGATTCGCTGTTGGCGATCCGGAGAACGCCATCGCCGGAGGCGTAAGCCAACCCCGCGTCTCCCCCTGGCGACCAGGCGGGTGCGACCGGTGCGGTGGAGGCCGCCAGGAGCCGGTCTTCGGTTCCGTCGCCGGCGACGATCCGCAACTCCTTCCCGGCGCGGTAGGCGATTCGTTCGCCCGCCGGCGCCCAGCGCGGATCGCCGACCCTTGCGTCAGCGGTAAGCGACCAGTGCGGGGTGCCACCGGGCTCGACCGCGCTCAGAGCCCGTCCTTTGGCGGTGGCAACGAAGAACCCGCGCGGCGACCAGGTCGCTTCTTCGTAGTCGCCGAGCAGGCGCCGCGAGCCGTCGGGTTGGACGACCCAGGGACCGGCCGCGCTCTGGACAAGGAGACGGCCGCCGCCGGGGATCCGGGCCAGCTCGGGTTCCGGCTTCGGCGCGGGGCTCTCGACGACGTCGCCGACCCAGTCGCGGACGGAGGCGCCGGCAGGCGAGAGCAACAGAGCGGTCAGCAGGGTGGCGATGCCGAGCGCGAGCGCGAAGCGTGAGAGGGGCCGGCGATTCTCGAGGTCATCCCGTTCCGAGGCGCCCCGCTCCGAAGCTTCTCGTTCTGCGTAGGCGGCTTCGACAACCCGCAGACCGCGCGCCTCGGCTTCGGGCGGAACCGGGATCGGCGCCTCGCGCAGTGCCTTGCTCAGCGCTCCGTCCCTCATCGCCTCTCCTCCGCCAGGCTCTCCGCCTTGGCCGCCTCGCGCAACCGGTCGAGCCCGCGTCGCAGCCGCGAGTTCACCGTCCCCCGCGGCAGCTCGAGCATCCGCGCGATCTCCCCCGGCGTGTACTCGAGCAGGTGGCGCAGCACCACCACCGCGCGCTGCTCGGCGGGAAGCTCCTTCAGCGCCGCCATCATCCCGCCACCGAGCTCCTGCGGCGGCGGCAGCGGCTCGAATACCGACTCGGCGCCGTCGACCCGTCGCCGCAGCGCCTCGCGCCGCGCCCAGTCGAGGGCGCGGTTGACGACGATCCGGTGCAGCCAGGGCCGGAAGGGGCGGCGGCGGTCGAAGCGGTCGAGGGCGTCGACGGCGGCGAGGAAGGCGTCCTGGGCGATGTCCTCGGCCGCGGCGGCGTCGTGGACGACGAGGTAGGCGGCGCGGTAGGCGCCGCCCCAGTGCAGCGAGTAGAGCCGCGCCATCGCGGCCCCGGAGCCGTCATGCGCCTCGCGCACGAGTTGCCGTTCGTCCTCGCCGCTTTCAGCTCGCAACCGCCACCCCCTTTCCGCATCTCAATCTTCTCTCACCCACCGGCCCATGCGGACGAGCGCCTTCGCCAGCCGTTCCCGCAGCGCCGGCTTCGCCTCGCCGCGCGGTAGCTCGACGACGAACGAGGACCCCGGAAAGGTGTGGTTCTGCCAGTTCGGGGCGCTGCCGGCGGGCCAGCGCAGGCGCCGGAACGGGACCCGGGCGAGGCTGGCGAAGTGGCGGCCGGCGCCGACGCTCGGCCCCCAGGCGCGCACGAACGGGCGCCGCCCGCCGCGGTACTGGTGGAACCAGATCGTCGTCTCCGGGCGCAGTTCCCGCACCAGCCGCCTCGCCAGCCGCGTTTCCGGCTCCGAGAACGGCTTCGGCCCGGCGTATTCGAGGTCGCCGGGCGCGCCGATCGGGGTCCACCCGGTGGCGAAGTTGCGGTTGAGGTCGACGCCGCGGGAGTTCAGCCGCGAGTGCGCCGCCGTCCCGTCGGGGTTGAGGTTGGGGACGACGAGGATGTCGGCGCTGGGATCGGGGCAGCCGCCCGTCAGTGGCTTGATCCCATTCGCCGCGCACTCGTCGCCGTGGATGCAGCCGAAGACGAGCAGCTCGCCGCTCCACCGGGGATCCCCGTACTGCTGCAGCGCAATTCGCCGCCCCTGCAAGGAGTGGCCGACGATGCCGAAGCGGGCGAGCAGGTTGTCTGGGCCTTGCGGTGTTTCCGTGAAGGCGAGGAGGTGGCCGGAACCGTTCGCCGCCGGGGCGGGGGCGAGGAGGGCGAGGGCTGCCAGCAGCACGAACATCAGAAGACCTGGAGGAAGTTAGCGGGGAGATCGAGCTGCATCCAGACGGGCTCGCGGACGTCGAAGGACCCGGTGTCGATCGCCAGCAGGGTCCCATCGGGGGCGTCCTTGGTGTCGCGGCTGAAGACGCGGATCTCGCTTCCGTCCTCCCTGAGCCGCAGTCGCAGCTGGAACGGTTCGCGCAGGAACTCGAGCTGGGGGAGGTCGACGCAGACCGCGCGGCCGCGGACCGTGTCGAGCGCGTGCACGAAAGTCTCCTCGCTGCCCGTGTAGAGGGTGTAGGCCCAGCGGCCGTCGCGGCTGGAGACGCGGCTGACCGGCGAGCCCTGCATCCGCCCGTCCGGCTCCTCGGGGTCGACGATCGCCCCTGGCCGCAGCCGGCCGCTGGCCATGTCCAGAGCCCGCACCTCGTAGCGGCCACGGCGGTGGCGGTCGAAGAAGTTGTGGATCAGGTACATCGTCGACCCGTCGGGGGAGAGCGCGTCGAACCCGTAGGCGCCGCGGAGGCTGAAGCGGGTGATCGCATGTTCGGGAGCGTTCCCGGTCTGCGGGTGGCGGAGGAAGAGGCGCGTATCGAGGATCGCGAAGCCGGTCCGCTTCGGCGGGTAGCCCAGCGGCAGGGTAGAAAGAACCAGCTTGCCCTCGGCGATCCCGTCGGCGCTGCCGTCGTAGGCGACGGCGGGCAGGTACCAGGTTCCGCGCAGGTACCACCAGCGGTCGACCGTCGAGTCCCGCAGGTCGATCCGCTCGACCACCGTCACCGGGTGGCGCGTGTGCGGTGAGAGGGCGATGTAGCGGTAGGGCGGGTCGTCGAGGTAGTGCGCCGCGCCGAGTAGCCCGAAGCCGTCCGCCCTGGCCGCGGCGGGAGCCAGCGCCAGCGCCAAGAGCAGCGTCGCGATCGCGGTCAGTCCCTTCCTCATGCCCTCTATACGAACGAGGGCGCGCCAGAAGTCCCGGCCCCGTCGATGCACCTGCCAGACTCGTCGCGTGGCCCGCTCGCAGCGACTGACGCTGATCGCGACGATCCTCGGCTCCACCGTCGTCTTCCTCGACAGCACCGTCGTCAACGTCGCCCTGCCGGCGATCAGCGAAGACCTCGACGCCGGCCTCTCCGGCCAGCAGTGGGTGGTCGAGGCCTACATGCTGACCATGGTCTCGCTGCTCCTGGTCGGCGGCTCGCTCGGGGACCAGTTCGGGCGCCGGCGGATGTTCGTCGTCGGGCTGATCGCCTTCGGCGTCACCTCGGTCCTCTGCGCGATCGCCCCGACGGTCGAGTTCCTGGTCGGCGCGCGGGCGCTGCAGGGAATCGCCGGAGCCCTGCTGGTGCCGGGCTCGCTGGCGATCGTCGCCGCCACCTTCGAGGGCGAGGCGCGCGGCAGGGCGGTCGGCACCTGGACCGCCTGGACCGGGATCGCGACCGTGATCGGCCCGGCCGGCGGCGGCGCCCTCGTCGGCCTCACTTCCTGGCGGGCGATCTTCTGGATCAACCTGCCGCTGATCGCGGGGACGGTGATGCTGACCCTGCACGCGGTCGAGGAGAGCCGCGACCCCGACGCCTTCCGCGGCATCGACTGGGCCGGAATCGCGCTTTCCGCCGCGGGGCTCGGCGGCCCCGTCTTCGCCCTGATCGAGCAGCCGAAGTACGGCTGGAGCGATCCGCTGGTCTGGGTCCCGCTCGCCGTCGGCGTCCTCTGCTTCGCCCTCTTCGTCCTCCACGAGGCGCGCGCCCGCCACCCGATGATGGACCTCGGCCTCTTCCGGATCCGCAACTTCGCCGTCGCCAACCTGACCACGCTCTCCGCCTACGCCGGGCTGATCGGCGGCCTCTTCTTCGTCGGCCTCTTCCTCCAGCAGGTCGCCGGTTACTCGGCGGTGGAGGCCGGGCTGGCGACGACGCCGATCTCGATCCTGCTCTTCGTCCTCTCACCGCGCTTCGGCCGCGTCGCCTCCGGGACCGGACCGCGGCTGCCGATGACCGCCGGCCCGATCGTCGGCGGCCTCGGGCTGCTGCTGATGCTGCGGGTCGACGCCGGCGCCGACTACGTCACCGAGGTGCTGCCCGCGGTCCTCGTCTTCGGGCTCGGTCTCTCGGCGACGGTGGCGCCGCTGACCGCGACCGTGCTCGACTCGGTCGAGGAGCGCCACGTCGGCATCGCCTCCGGGATCAACAACGGCGTCTCCCGGGTCGCCGGCCTGCTGGCGATCGCCGTTCTCGGCGCCGTCATCTCCGCCCGCTTCGACGCAATCGCCGGCAACGTCAGCGGCGGCCCCCTCACCGACGCCGCCTCCGCCGCTTCCACGTCCGCATTCCACCTAGGCCTCCTCATCGCCGCCGTCCTGATGATCGCCGGCGGCATCGCCTCCGCCCTCGGCATCGAAAACCCAAGAAGAGAAGTCAGCTCCTATCCCAACCGCGGTACCGCCCAAGCCGGCGAGTGCGGCCACAGCAGCGACGGCGACTGCACTCCTCAGCAAGAACAAGCCGCGGCGGCGGCCGACCCCGCTTGAGGTATCCGGTCAACCGACGCGGCTTGTAGTCCGGGAAGGGACACCCCTCGAACGGGCGGATACTCAAAACGGCGGCCTAATTAGGCCGCCGTTTGTCCGGGCGAGGGGTGTCCCTTCCCGGACCCTCAACTAGGCTCCGCCGTCCTATGCCGAAACCGATCATCTTTTCGGGAATCCAGCCGACCGGCCGCAAGCATCTTGGCAACCACATAGGCGCCATCCGCCAGTACGTCGAGGGCCAGGACCGCGGCGACCCGGCGATCTTCTGCATCGTCGACCTGCACGCGATCTCCGTCCCCTACGATCCGGCCGAACTGCGAGAGCGGGTCTACGACACCGCCGCGATCCTGCTCGCCGCCGGCCTCGACCCCGAGCGCTGCATCCTCTTCCGCCAGTCCGACGTCCCCGAGCACACCGAACTGACCTGGCTGCTCTCGGCGGTCACCGCCCACGGCGACCTCAACCGCATGCACCAGTTCAAGGAAAAGGTCGGCAAGGACCGCGAACTGGCCTCGGCGGCGCTCTTCTACTACCCGGTGCTGATGGCCGCCGACGTCCTCGCCTACCGGGCGACCGAGGTTCCGGTCGGCGACGACCAGCGCCAGCACGTCGAGCTGATGCGGGAGATCGCCCGCCGCTTCAACGCCCGCTTCGGCGAGACCCTGGTCGTCCCGGAGCTGGTGATCCCGAAGGTCGGCGCCCGGATCATGGACCTGCAGGAGCCGGAGCGGAAGATGTCGACCACCGGCGGCACCGAGCAGGGGACCGTCCTCGTCCTCGACGAGCCCGACGTGGTCCGCAAGAAGTTCGGCTCCGCGGTCACCGACTCCGGGCGGGAGATCGTCCGCTCGCCGGAAAAGCCGGGGATCACCAACCTGATCGACATCCTCGCCGTCGCCCGCGGCAGCGACCAGTCCCGGGTCGAGAGCGAGTTCGAGGGGGCGGGTTACGGCGACTTCAAGAAGGCGGTCGCCGAGGCGGTCGTCGAGTACCTGGCGCCGGTCCGCGAGCGCTACGCGGAGCTGCGCCCCGACGAGGCCGAACTCGACCGGATCTTCGGGATCGGCGCCGAGAAGGCGCGGGCTCTCGCCGCCCCGGTCCTCGCCGACGTGCGCGAGCGCATGGGCTACGGCGCCGCGCGCTAGCGCCGCACAGCGACCAGTTCGTTCAGCTCGTCCCCGCCCCTGACGGTTTCCTCGAGGACGGTGCCAATTCCCGGCACGTAGTACTTGTGGTCGACCACGCCCGGCTCCAGCGGCGTCCACTCCCGGGTCAGCAGCGCGTGATTGGTGACGGCGGCGCGAGTTTCGACGATCGCATTGAGGTCGAGCACCCGGAAGTGGTCCTCGGCTTCGCCTTGGTACATCTCCTGAATCCCGCTCTGCCCGCGGCGCGGGTGTGCCGGCATGAAGATCCCGGCGCGGGCACCGTCGACGCCTGCCTGCCAGCTGCCCTCACGGGTCTTGACGCTGCCGTCCGCGTTCAGCTCGGCGGTTGCCTCGCCCAGGTACCAGACGTTGCCGCGTTCGTCCTGCGCGTACCAGTCGCGGGTGCGCTCCTCGAGCTTGCCGCGAACGTAGAGCTTGTCGCTGACGACGGTGGCACGGACGCCGAGGATCGTCTTCGTCTGGCGCAGCACCCGCAGGCGCTCCCGCGAGGTGCCATCCCTGTGCCCGCGGTAGAGGAGGACCGTCCCCGGTCGCAGCGGGAACCAGGCGTTGTCGACGCGCGGCGCGAATTCGGAGGGTGCCGGAAGCGGCGGCGGCAGCGCTAAGGCCGCAATTACCAGGGCCAGGCTCAATCCCATCTCCAACCACCTCCTCGGTGGAGGCTACTCTCCCCGCAGTGGCCGTAGCCGACCTCGACCTCGATCTCGACCTCGACGTCTTCGCCGGGCCGTTCGACCTGCTGATGGCGGTCGTCCTGCGCGAGGAGATCAGCCTCCTCGACCTGCAGCTGGGCGAGGTCGTCGTCGCCTACGTCGAGCACCTCGAGCGCGAGGGCGAGCTGGAGCTGGAGGTGGCGACCGAGTTCCTCGTCCTGATCGCCGCCCTGCTGGAGCTGAAGTCGCGGCTGATGCTGCCCAGCCCCGAGGAAGAGCTCGATGACCTGAAACCCGAGGAGGCGGTCGAGGAGCTGCTCGCGCGGATGCTCGAGTACCGGCGCTACCGCGACGCGTCCAAGGTGCTGGCCGACCGCTTCGAGGCCCAGCGCGGCTACCTCTACCGCTCGGCGCCGCTGCCGCCGGAGCTGCGGCGGGTCGCGATCGAGGCCGCGACCGCCGTCTATGACCCCGAAGCGCTCGGCGCCGCCCTCGGCGATCTGCTGGCCGAGCCGCCCGAAGTCGACATCAGCCACATCCGCCCGACCGTCTCGCTGGAGCGGCGCCTGCGCGCCCTCCGCGACGTCCTCGCGCAGCCGCTCCAGCTTCGACTTCGACGAGGAGTTCGGCGACGAGGACCGGCTGACCCAGGCGGTCACCGTCTTCGGGCTGCTGGAGCTCTACCGCAAGGGCGAGATCACCTGGGAGCAGGACCGCGCCTTCGGGCCGATCCGGGTGAAGAAGGTAGCCCCAACCGCTACCCACGAAGATCGGATGAGCGACCTCTCCCGCACCGTCGAGTCGCTGCTCTTCCTCTCGCCGCAGCCGGTCACGCGTCAAGGACCTGGCCGAGGCGACGCAGGCGACCGAGGGCCAGGTCGAAGAGGCGATCGAGCTGCTGCGCGAGGACCTCGCCGAGGGCAAGCGCGGCGTCGTCCTGCGCGAGGTCGCCGGCGGCTTCAGCCTCGCCAGCGACCCAGCCAGCGAGGAAGCGGCGCGGCGGCTGCTCGCGAAGCCGCGGACGCCGCCGCTGACCCAGGCCCAGGCCGAGACCCTGGCGATCGTCGCCTACCTGCAGCCGGTGACGCGACCGGAGATCGCCCGGATCCGCGGCGTCACCTCCGAGTCGGCGGTGACCAGCCTCGCCGAGCGCGGCCTGATCGAAGAGTCCGGCCGCTCCCAGTTCGGCGCCGCGATCTTCAAGACCTCGGAGCTGTTCGAGCGGCTCTTCGGCCTCAGCGGCCTCGACCAGCTGCCCGATCCCTCTCGCTTCGACCCCAGCCCTGAGGACGAGCGCGACCTGCGCGAGCGCCTGCTGAAGGCGGGGGAACAACGATCAGAGCCGTGAGTGGGGGGAGCCGGGGGGACCCTCTCCGGACAACAGATGGGGAGGGTCCGGAGAGGGTCCCCCCGGCTCCCCGCTCGTGAGGCTGGCGAAGTTCCTCGCCCACGGGGGCGTCGCTTCTCAGGAGGAAAGCTGAGGAGATCATTGCCAAGGGGGTGGTGACCGTTGGCGGCGAGGTGGTGAGGGATCCGGCACGGGACGTCGAGGCGGGGGATGACGTCCGGGTCAACGGCGCGCCGGTGGCGGCGGAGGCGCGCGAGGTCTGGGCGGTGAACAAGCCGGAGGGCGTGGTCTCCACGGCGCGGGAGCCAGGGGCGCGGCCGGCGGTGGTCGAGCTGGTGGAGACGGAGGCCCGGCTCTACCCGGTGGGGCGACTCGACGCCGACTCGACCGGCCTCTTGCTGCTGACGAACGACGGGGAGCTGGCGAACCGCTTGACGCACCCGCGGTACGAGGTGCCGAAGACCTACCGGGCGCGTCTGCGGGTGCCGATCGCGCGACCGGGACCTCGAGCGGCTGCGCGGCGGCATTGAGCTCGAGGACGGTCCGACCGCGCCGGCGAAGGTCCGACGTCTCGGCGAGCGGGAGATCGAGATCACCCTCCGCGAAGGCCGCAACCGCCAGGTACGGCGGATGCTGGAGGCGGTCGGGAACGAGGTGGTCTCACTGCGGCGGGTCTCCTTTGGACCGCTGCGGCTCGGTGGCTTGAAGGTGGGACAGGCGCGTCGCCTCTCGGACGACGAGATCGCCCAATTGCACGAGGCGGCTGCGGGGTGAGGAGCCGAGTCCCCCTCCCCACCTGCAGAGTAGGAGGGGGACTCTGCTCCTCACCCCGCGCCGCTCGGGGAATGCGGGAGCGCTGGTGCGAGACGAGCCGCGAGGGTTGTGGCGACGGTGTCGGCGATGGCCTCGGGTTCTTGCTCGGCTTCGCGATGGGTGACCCGCAGGTTGGCGTAGCCCGCACGGAGCAGTTCCCGGTCGCGCCAGCGGTCGCGCTCGAAGGCGACGTGCGTCCCGTGGAAGTCGCGGCTGTCGGCCTCGACGACGAATTTGGCCTCGGGCCAGAGGAAGTCCACCTCGATGCAACCGTTGGCGATCTGGACGGGGGCGTTGGGAAGCGGGGTGGGGAGGTCGCGGCGCAGGACCAACGGCAGCACCTTCGCCTCAAGAGGGCTCTTCAGCTTGCCCTTCTTCGCCACTGGCGCCGCTTGCCGCCACTCGTCAACCAGCGCTCGCAGCGAGGGCATGCCGCGCCGCCTCGGGTCCATCGACGCCTCGATCGCCGGGATGTCGAGCAGCTTCCGCTGCGCCGCCCGCTCGAAGCAGCTCCGCAGCGTCCGGTCGCCGACCGTGCCGGCGAGGTCCACGAACGTCCGCGACGGGCTCGTGCAGGGGATGCGGTCGACGGTCCCGGTCTCCTCCAGCCGCGGTGACCGCACGCGGTGGAAGCGAATCCCGTCGATCTTCGCGCCCATGGGAGGGGGGAGCGATCACGTCGATGACCACGGGGCCGACATCCAAGAAGCCAAGCAAGGCACCAGCGCTGCGATGGGAGATGAGCGCTCCTGCTCCGCAGGCGAGCACGGCAGCTCGTAGGCGCCCACGCTCGCTGAGCTTGGACTGGTGAACGGCATAGACGCCTCGGAAGACCCGCTTCAGCCGACCAGAGGCGACTGCGTGATCTATCGCCTTGTCGCTCAAGCCCAGCCGCGCGCATCTGCTCGCGGGAAATCACGTCGTGCTGGGCCGCCGCGAGCCGAGCCACAGCATCCCTCTTTACAGCGGTGCGCCTTTTCCCCGTCATAAGAGGGATAAGGCGCACCGCTGCAGGTTTCGCCCCCTCTACGTCTGGAAAGATGCGCTTTGTGAGCCAAAACGGCGACATGCAGCGCGGGCGCTACGAGGCGCCGATGCGACGCCTCTTCGCCGTGCGCGGCGCCGTGCAGGCGGAGGCGAATGGGGCGGGGGCGATCCTCGCGGCGACCGAGGAGCTGATGCGGGAGCTGATCGGGCGGAACGGGCTGGAGCCGGACGCGATGGTCAGCTGCTTGTTCACGACCACGGATGACCTGGACGCCGAGTTCCCGGCCGTGGCGGCGCGGGACCTGGGGCTGACAATGGTGCCGCTGATGTGCTGTCGCGAGATCCCCGTCCCGGGGTCGATGCCGCGGGTGATCCGGGTGATGCTGCACTTCTACGCGCCGGAGGGGCACCAGCCGGTCGCACGTCTACGTGGGCGAGGCGCAGAAGCTGCGGATCGACCTCGAAGCCGCGCAGTAGAGGCGTTTCGCCTCTCGTCCGTCACAATCGGTCGCGATGACGATCACCTTCGCCGAGAAGCTCGCCCGCATGCCGGGCTACCAGGCCGGGGTCCCGACCGGGCAGGCGCCCGAGGCGATCGCCTCGGGCGAACATCGCCCAGCTCGCCTCCAACGAGTCGCCGACGCCGCCGCACCCGAAGGTGGTCGAGGCGGTCGCCGCCGCTGCCGGCCTGATGAACCGCTATCCCGACCCCGACGCGACGCTGCTGCGCCGGCGTCTCGCCGAGCGCTACGAGACCGATCCGAGCCGCGTCGCCGTCGGCAACGGCTCCTGCGAGATCCTCCTCGCCGCCGCCGAGGCACTCTGCGAGCCCGGCGACGAGATCCTCTACGCCTGGCCGGCCTTCTCGATGTACCCGTACCTGCCGGCGCTGACCGGCGCCCGCGAGGTCCGCGTGCCGCTCGCCGAGGGTGACATCCACGACCTCGACGCGATGGCGGCCGAGGTGACGGCAGCGACCCAGCTGCTGATCGTCTGCAACCCGAACAACCCGACCGCGACGCACATCCCCGCGGCCGAGATCGCCGCCTTCTGCGAGCGGATCCCGCCGCACGTGACGGTCATCCTCGACGAGGCCTACGTCGAGTTCCAGACCCACGACGATCCCGACGCGACCCTCGACCTGCTCGCCGACTTCCCGAACCTGGTCGTCCTCCGCACCTTCAGCAAGTGCTACGGCCTTGCCGGGCTGCGGGTCGGCTACGCGATCGGCTCGCCGAAGTTCCGCGCCGCCGTCGACGCCGTCCGCCAGCCCGTTCAGCGTCAACGCCCTCGCCCAGGCGGCGGGGGCGGAGGCGATCCTCCACCAGGACGACGTCCTGCGCCGGGTCGAGAGCACGATCGCCGCCCGCCTCACCGTCGAGGAGGGCGCTGCGCGGAACTCGGCCTGCGCACCTCCGACTCCCACGCCAACTTCTCCTGGATCGACCTCGGCGACGCCGACGAAGCCGCGGTGATCGCCGGCCTCGCCGAGCGCGAGATCGCCGTCCGGCCCGGCAAAGCCCTCGGCGGCCCCGGCCACATCCGGGTCAGCTACGGCACCGCCGAGGAGAACGAGCGCTTCCTCCGCGCCCTCTCGGAATTACTTGACTAAAGCCGCGCTCGTGGTACAACCTCTGAACCGTGAGGTTCGAACGACGCCAACACCGCGACCGGCATCCCAGCCAGCGCCGTCGCGCGCGGCCACCTCACCCACTGGTATTGGCGATTTAGCTAGGCGTCTGGCCTGGCGGCCCGCGTGGTCGCCCCGAAGACTCGGATCTTCCGGCCGGGCGCCGTCCTCAGGTTTCCTCGTCGCGCGCGCCGACCCAGACCGGCAGCGGGCGACCAGAAAGTACGATTTCCTTGGTTTGGAGAAAGGCGAAGGCAAAATGTTCATCGGCATGGAGGGGACGAAACGAGATGGCGTCCGCGATCAGCGGATCGCAAAAGTCGTCGAGCTGGCGCCGCCGGAACGGCTGCTCGCGGAGCTGCCGCTGACGGAGGAGCGGGCGAAGGCGGTGATCCGCGGCCGCGAAGAAGTGCGCGACGTGCTGGCGGGCAAGGACCCGCGGCTGATGGTCGTGGTCGGGCCGTGCAGCGTCCACGATCCGAAAGCGGCGATCGAGTACGCGACGCGGCTGAGCGCGACGGCGCAGGCGCTGCGCGACGACCTGCTGATCGTGATGCGGGTCTACTTCGAGAAGCCGCGGACGACGACCGGCTGGAAGGGGCTGATCAACGACCCGCACCTGGACGAAAGCGGCGACGTCAACGCCGGCCTGCGGATCGCCCGCAAGCTGCTGCTCGAAGTGGTGGACACCGGGCTGCCGATCGGCTGCGAGTTCCTCGACCCGATCATGCCGCAGTACATCGCCGACTGCGTCGCCTGGGGGGCGATCGGGGCGCGTACCTCGGAGAGCCAGACGCACCGTCAGCTCGCCTCCGGGCTCTCGATGCCGATCGGTTTCAAGAACCGGACCGACGGCAACATCCAGATCGCGGTCGACGCGGTGCGGGCGGCGGCGGCGTCGCACGCCTTCGCCGGCATCGACGACGCCGGCATGCCGGCGATCCTGCACACGACCGGCAACCCCGACTGCCACCTGATCCTCCGCGGCGGCCACGGTGTCCCGAACTACCACCCGCCCGAGGTCGAAGACGCGCTGGTGACGTTGGGCGTGGCCGGGCTGCCGGAGCGGCTGGTGATCGACGCCTCGCACGACAACAGCGGCAAGGACCCCGAGAGGCAGTTCCTCGCCGCCGGTGACATCGCCGACCAGGTCGCCGACGGCAACAAGGCGATCGTCGGGGTGATGCTGGAGTCGTTCCTGGTCGAGGGCCGGCAGAACCTGGTCCCTGGCGAGGAGCTGACCTACGGGCAGTCGATCACCGACGCCTGCCTCGACTGGGAGGACACCGCCTCGGCCCTGGAGCGGTTCGCCTCGGCCGTGGAGGCGCGGCGCGGCTCGTGAAGGTTTCCCTCTGCCGATGAAGATCGCTGTCCTCGGGGTGGGCCTGATCGGAGGCTCGATCGGGCTCGCCGCGCGGCGGCGGCTGGACGCGGAGGTGGTCGGCTGGGGCCGCAGTCCGGAGCGGCTGCAGCTGGCGGTCGAGCTTGGGGCGATCGGCCGCGCCGCCGGCTCGCTCGCCGAGGCCTGCGAGGGCGTCGACCTCGTCTTCTGCTGTGCGCCGGTGGCGGCATTGCCCGAGCAGGGGCACGAGGCTCTTGCCGCGGCTGGGCCGGAGACCGCCGTCACCGACGTCGGCTCGACCAAGGGAGAGCTGGTCGCGGCGCTCGGTGAGGACGAGCGCTTCATCGGCGGCCACCCGCTCGCCGGGGCGGAGACGGCCGGGGTCGAGAACGCGCGCGAGGACCTCTTCGAGGGCGCCCGCTGGTACCTGACCCCGACAGACCGCTCCAGCGGCCTCCTCTACGACCGCCTGCAGCGGGCGCTGGCGGCGCTGGGGGCGCGGCCGCAGGCGATCGATCCGCAGAGCCATGACCGCCTGATGGCGACCGTCAGCCATCTGCCCGCACGTGCTCGCCAACGCGCTCGCCTCCGAGGCGGCCCACTCGCTGACCCGCGACTCCGAGCGGCTCCCCGACGTCGGCCCGAGCTTTCGCGACGCCACCCGCGTCGCCGGTTCCAACCCGGCGATCTGGGCCGACATCTACGCCGCCAACCGCGAAGGCCGTCGCCGCCTCGGTCGACTCGGTCGCGGAGCGCCTGCGCGAGGCGGCGGAGCTGATCCGCAGCGGCGACCACGAGGCGCTCGCCGCCTGGCACGCCGCCGCCGGCAAGGACCGCGACTGCCTGCTCGAATCCGAAGCGCAGAGCGGGCCGCTGCGGGAGCTGCGGATCGTCGTCGCCAACAAGCCCGGGACGATCGCCGAGCTGGCGCTGGCGCTGAGCGAGGCGGGCGTGAACATCGAGGACATGGCGCTGCACCCGGCCCCCGACATGACGTCGGGCGCCGTCTCCCTCTGGGTCGCCGGCGACGAGCAGGCGGCCAAGGCGGCGGACCTGGTGCGGGGGCTCGGCCACACCGTCAGCGTCCTCGACGCGCCCGAGTCGTAGGGTCGCGTGATGAGCAGCACGCGTTTCGCGCCCACCTCGGCTCTGCGCGGCTCGCTGCGGCCTCCCTCGGACAAGTCGATCTCCCACCGGGCGGCGCTGATCGCGGCAATGGGAGAGGGGGAGACCGAGATCACGGCGTTCCTCGACGCCGCCGACACGCGCTCGACCCTGGCGGTCGTCGAGGCGGTCGGCGCGGAGGTCCGAGGGGGAGCCCGGAAGTGGCCTGCGCGATCAGGGGTGTCGGTCTGCGCGGTGCTCGCCCTGCGACGATCGACGTCGGCAATGCGGGGACTTTGCTGCGGTTGCTGCCTGGATGGCTGGCGGGGCAGGTAGGGGAGCAGTGGACCCTCGACGGCGATGAGTCGATCCGCCGCCGGCCGGTTGACCGGATCGCAGCGCCGCTGCGCGAGATGGGCGCCGACCTCAGTGCCCGGGAGGACCGGCTGCCGCCGCTCGAGGTCCGCGGCGCGCCGCTCCACGGCATCACCTATGAGATGCCGATCGCGAGCGCCCAGGTCAAGTCATGCCTGCTCTTCGCCGGACTGCTGGCCGAGGGAGAGACGCGGATGTTCGAGCCTGCTACCCAGCCGCGACCACACCGAGCGGATGCTCAACGGCGGCCGGTGCCTCGGTCGACGCGCGACGGCGACGTCGGTTGTGGTCCGGCCCGTCGAGCGGCTCGAATCCGATGACTTCATTGTTCCCGCCGATATCTCCTCGGCCGCCTTCTTCCTCACTGCTGCTGTTCTCGTCCCTGGCAGCGAGATCGGCCTGCAATGGGTCGGCGTCAATCCGACTCGGACCGGACTGTTGACGATCCTCGCCCGGATGGGGGTCGAGATCGAGCGTGAACGAGAAGTGGAAGCCGGCGGCGAGCCTATCGCCAACCTCCGCGTCCGCTCCGCCCCCCTTCAAGCCACCGAGGTCGGCGGCGCCGAGATCCCGCTGGCGATCGACGAGCTGCCGCTGGTCGCCCTCGCCGCCTGCTTCGCCGAGGGGACGACGACGATCCGCGACGCCGAGGAGCTGCGGCGCAAGGAGTCGGACCGGATCGAGACGGTGACCGCGGCGCTGCGGGCGCTCGGTGGGCATGTGTGAGCCGACCGAGGACGGGATGGTGATCGAGGGCAGCGGCGGCCTCCGCGGCGGGGCGATCGACTCGCACGGCGATCACCGGATCGCGATGCTCGGCGCCGTCGCCGGCCTCGCCTCCCGCGAGGGCGTCGAGGTCCACGGGATGGAGGCGGCGGCCGTCAGCTACCCCGGCTTCGAGTCGCGACCTAGCCTCCCTCACCCACCCCTGAGCATCGTTTCCACACTTTTGGTTCCTATAGGGGCCAAGATTCTGGAAACGACGGTCAATACGCTGCCGGCATGGTGATCGCGATCGACGGGCCCGCCGGGGCCGGCAAGTCCACGGTCGCGCGCGCGGTCGCGGACGAGATCGGGTTCACCTACCTCGACTCGGGGGCGATGTACCGCTGCGTGGCGCTGGCGGCGCTGGAGCAGCGGCGGTCGCCTGGACGACGGCGAGGGCTTGGCGTCCTCGCCGAGGGGCTGGAGATCGGCTTCGACGGCCCCCGCGTCCTGCTCGGGAAGCGCGACGTCAGCGGGAGATCCGCACCCCTGCCGTCACCGCGGCGGCGTCCCGAGTCTCCGTCCACGCGCGGGTCCGCGCGGCGATGGTCGGCCGCCAGCAGCATCTGATCGGCGCCGGGAACTACGTCGCCGAGGGACGAGACATCGGCACCGTCGTCAGCCCCGACTCGCCGCTGAAGGTCTTCCTCACCGCCTCCGACGAGGAGCGGGCGCGGCGCCGCGCCGCCGAGACCGGCGAGGGCGTCGAGGCGGTGCTCGAGTCCCAGCGCCGACGCGACGCCCGCGACACCGAGCGCGAGCACGGCGCGCTGCGCCCCGCCGGCGACGCGGTCGGGCTCGGACACCACGGGACTTGGCCTCGACGAAGTCGTCGCCCGCGTCGTCGGCCTCGCCCGCGAGCGGGGCCTCGCATGAGCCTGCCGACCGTCGCCGTCGTCGGCTTCCCCAACGTCGGCAAGAGCACCCTCGTCAACCGCCTCGTCGGCGGCAACGAGGCGGTCACCTCGCCCGAGCCCGGGGTCACCCGCGACCGCAAGCGGCTGGCGACCGAGTGGAACGGCGTCGAGTTCGAGCTGGTCGACACCGGCGGCATCGATCTCGGCGACGAGGCCGAGCTGGCGCGCGACGTGCAGGCGCAGGCGCGGGTGGCGATCGCCGAGGCCGACGCGATCCTGCTCGTCGTCGACGGCCGCGCCGGCCTCCGCGCCGGCGACGCCGAGCTGGCAAAGACCCTGCGCGGCGGCGACGTGCCGGTGCTCGTAGTCGTCAACAAGGCCGATCGGGCCAACGACTTCGGGATCACCGCCGAGTTCCACGCGCTCGGGCTCGGCGAGCCGCTGGGGGTCTCCGCCACCCACGGCCTCGGCACCGGCGACCTGCTCGACGCGATCGTCGCCGCGCTCGGGGATCGAGAGCCACGGGCCGAGGACGACGAGGCGACGCGGGTCGCGGTGATCGGCCGCCCCAACGTCGGCAAGTCCTCCCTCGTCAACGCCTTCCTCGGCTCCGACCGGGTGATCGTCTCCGACCTCGCCGGCACCACCCGCGACGCGATCGACACTCGGCTCGAGGTGGATGGCCGGCCCGTGATCCTCGTCGACACCGCCGGGCTGCGGCGCCGCTCCAAGGTCGCCGGCACCGTCGACTACTACGCGCAGCTGCGCTCGGAACGGGCGGTCGAGCGCGCCGACGTCGCGATCGTCGTCTGCGACGCCTCCGAGGGGGTAACCGCCGAGGACCTGCGGGTCGCCGAGATGGCGATGAAAGCCGGCTGCGCCAGCCTCCTCTGCCTCAACAAGTGGGACGTCACCGAGACCGACATCGACGACGCGCGGGCGCGGGTGGAGCGGAAGCTGCGGCTGCGGCCGGCCGTGATCACGGTCTCGGCGACGCGCGGCCGCAACGTCGGCGCCCTGCTGCCCCGGGCGCTGCGGCTCGCAGACCGGGCCGCCGAGCGGATCCCGACCCCGGAGCTGAACCGGTTCGTCGGCGACGTCGTCGCCAAGCACCCGCCCCCGTCCCGCCGCGGCAAGCGCCTGCGCCTCTACTACGCCGCCCAGGTGGGGGAGAGCCCGCCGCGGATCGCGATCCAGGTCAACGACCGCCGCCTGATCGTCCGCGACTGGGCCTACCACCTGGAGAACCGGATGCGCGAGACCTACGAGCTGGAGGGGGTACCGTTGATCATCGATTTCGTCCCCGCTTCCGGCCGCAGGCGCTACGGAGACTGATCCCGGCCGCCAGTCGAAGTTCCTCTAGGATTCTCGCCATGCCTACTTCCAAGCCACTCGCCGAGGGCGAGTACCTCTTCACGTCGGAGTCAGTAACCGAGGGCCATCCGGACAAGGTCGCGGACCAGATCTCCGACGGCGTCCTCGACGCGATCATGGGCGAGGACCCGGGCGGCCGCGTCGCCTGCGAGACCCTCGTCAATACCGGCATGGCGGTGGTCTCGGGGGAGATCTCGACCAGCGTCCACCTCAACATCCCGGACATCGTCCGCGACACGGTGCGAGAGATCGGCTACCAGGGTGGCGGCTACGGCTACGACTGCGACCACATCTCGGTGATCGTCTCGATCGACGAGCAGTCCCCCGACATCGCTCAGGGCGTCGACAAGGCCTACGAGACCAAAGTAGACCCGTCTGACGACGACGAGCTCGACGTCGCCGGGGCGGGCGACCAGGGGATGATGTTCGGCTACGCCTCAGACGAGACCGAGGCGCTGATGCCGATGCCGATCCATCTCGCCCACCGGCTGGCGGAACGGCTGGCGGCGGTGCGCAAGGACGGCAGCCTTGGCTACCTCGGGCCCGACGGCAAGACCCAGGTCAGCGTCCGCTACGCCGACGGCCGCCCCGTCGCGGTCGAAAAGCTCTTGATCTCCACCCAGCACGACGAGGGGGTCGACTCGCAGAGCCAGATCAAGCCGGAGCTGTGGGAGAGCGTCGTCCTCCCGGTCCTCCGCGAGGAGGTTCCCGACCGCTTCGACGAGTCCGAGCTGCTCGGCGAGTTCCTCGTCAACCCGACCGGCAAGTTCGTGATCGGCGGCCCCGTCGGCGACGCCGGTCTCACCGGCCGCAAGATCATCGTCGACACCTACGGCGGGATGGCCCGCCACGGCGGCGGCGCCTTCTCCGGCAAGGACCCGTCCAAGGTCGACCGCTCCGCCGCCTACGCCGCCCGCCACGTGGCGAAGAACGTCGTCGCCGCCGGCCTCGCGCAGCGCTGCGAGGTCCAGGTCGCCTACGCGATCGGCGTCGCCCACCCGGTCAGCCTGATGGTCGAGACCTTCGGCACCGGCAAGCTCTCGGACGGGAAGATCTCCCAGTTGGTCGAGGCCGAGTTCGACATGCGCCCCGGCGCCTTCCGCGAGTACCTCGATCTCCACCGCCCGATCTTCCAGAAGACCGCCGCCTACGGCCACTTCGGCCGCGGCGACGCCGACTTCACCTGGGAGCAGACCGACCGCGCCGACGCCCTGCGCCAGGCCGCGGGCGCCGAGGCCGCGCCGGCGTAACCCCGCAAACTCCGGGCTTGGCAGGTAAGTCCGGGGCCGGGTAGGGAGAGAGCCCGCGCCTCTCCGCGCTTAACCTCGCTATGGCGGGGTCAAATGCGGAGAGACGAAGCGCCGCGGCTTGGCGGCTAGTTCGATCTCAGCACGGCGTGGTGGCGCGCGAGCAGCTCCTGGCGCTTGGCTTCACCAAGAGCGCGATCGAGCACCGACTCCAAACCGGCCGCTTGCACCTCATCGCCCGGGGCATCTACGCGGTCGGACGAGCGCAGGTTGATCGCGAGGGGCGCTGGATGGCTGCCGTCCTCGCTTGCGGACCCGGTGCCGCTTTGAGTCACCGAAGTGCGGCGGCTTTATGGGGTTTTGCGAAGGAGCACCCCGACTACATCGACGTAAGCCTCAGGTGCACCTCTGAAGCTCGACTCATAGGTCTGCGCTGCCATCGCCGTCCAGCCTTGGCTGCGTCGGAGATCACTATTCGCCAGGGCACCCCCCTTACCCAGCCAGTTCAGACCTTCCTCGATCTCGTAGCCGTATTGGGACCGCGGGACCTGGAGCGGGCGATCAACGAGGCGGACAAGCTGGACGTGATCGACGCGGACGCGCTGCGGAAGGCACTTGACGAGCACGCAAGTACGAACCCACCCACGTGCGAACCATCCTCAGTCAAACGACAGCGCACCTGCGCGGCTCCCTGCACCCTCACTAAGCAGGTAAGGGTGCAGGGAGCCGCGCCCGGAGGCCCTCGAAGTTCGCCTCTCCGAGATTCGGGCCCCTATGGGGGACCAAAGTGCGGAAGGGCTAGCTGGCGCTCGGAGAACCGGGCGGCTGCGCCTCGCCCAGTCCGTGTGAGCCCGCGGTGAACGCCCCGGTCGCTTTGTCCACCGCTTCCACGACCTCGCCCGGGTCCGCCACGCCGTTGAAGACGAAGTTGTAGTCGTCGCTTGCCGCCGTGTCGAAGTCGACGTCGCCGATCTGCATCAGGCGCTGGTAGACCGACTGGCGGTAGTTGACGTTCTGGACCCGCTCCAGCCGCGTCTCCTGGACCTCTTTGGAGACGATCCCGCGCTTGATGTTGAGGCGGCGGTTGGTGATCGTGTAGGTCGTCGCCACCCGCTTGATGAAGCCGATCAGGACGGTCAGGGCGAGGACGACGAGGATCACCAGGAAGGCGGTGCCGTCGTCCCAGATCAGCTTCGCGATCACGCCGAGGATGACGCCGATCAGCAGCCCTTTCAGGTAGAAGCCGAGGATTGCCCGCCAGGAGGGGTGACCTTCGAAGATCACCTGCTCGCCGGGGTGGAGGTTGAGGCTCACGGGCGCCAGCATAAGCCCTGGGCGGTCCTGCGGCCGCGGGTCAGGCCATCCCCGCCCACCCATAACCTCGACCGGATGGCGATCCTCCGCGTCGAGCCGCTCACCACCGCCCGTGCCCTGCGCGGCCCCTTCGACTACCGCCGGCCGGAGGCGATGGAGGACCTCGACGTCGGCAGCGTCGTCCGCGTCCCCTTCGGGCCGCGGCGCCTGCTCGGGGTCGTGGTCGAGGTCGCCGAGGCCTCCGAGCTGCCGCCCGAGCGCCTGGCGGAGCCAATCGAGGCTCTCGAGGCCGGCGCCACGCCGGAGCTGGTCCGGCTGGGCCTCTGGGTCGCCCGCGAGTATTGCTCGACGCCCTCGCGGGGACTACAGCTGGTGCTGCCGCCGGGGACCGGGACCGGGAGCGCGGGGCGAACGACCCGGGCCAAGACCGAGCTGCGGGCCGCGATCCTCCCCGCCGGCGAGGCCGCCCTCGACGGCGGCGAGCGCCTCGGGTCCAAGCAGCGGGCGGTGCTGGAGGCGCTGCGGGCGGGGGAGATGTCGAGCGGAGAGCTGGCGACGGCGGTCGGCTCCGACCGCGGCACCCTGCGGCGCCTGGAGGAGCGGGAGCTGATCGTCACCCGCAGCACCACCGTGCGCCGCGTCCCCGGCGAGCCGGGCCTCAGCGGGACCGCCGCCCGCCCGCAGCTGCTGCCCGAGCAGGCCGATGCGGTCGACGCGCTTGTCGCCGCTCTCGACGGCGTGGCCACCGCCCCGCGCCGGCTGCTTCTTCACGGCGTCACCGGCTCGGGCAAGACCGAGGTCTATCTGGCGGCGGTCGAGGCGGCCCTGGAGCGCGGCAAGGGGGCGATCGTCCTCGTCCCCGAGATCGGCCTCGCGCCGCAGGCGGTGGCCCGCTTCCGCGCCCGCCTCGGCGACCGTTTCGCCGTCCTCCACTCGGCCCTTTCGGCCGGGCAGCGCTACGACGAGTGGCGGCGCCTGCGCGACGGCGAGGCAAGCGTCTGCGTCGGCCCCCGCTCCGCCGTCTTCGCCCCGGTCCGCGACCTCGGCCTGATCGTGATCGACGAGGAGCACGACCCCTCCTACAAGCAGGAGGGCGACCCCACCTACGACGCCCGCGCCGTCGCCCGCAAGCGCGCCGAGGACAACGGCGCCGTCCTCGTTGCCGGCACCGCGACGCCGCGCCCGGAGAGCTGGCTGGAGCTGCCGCGGCTGGAGCTGCCGCGCCGGGTCGACGGGCGGCGGATGCCGCCGGTCCACCTCGTCGACATGCGCGGCGTGGACCCCCGCAGCGGCCCGGTCCACGCCGAGACCTGGGAGGCGCTGGAGGGCGTCCGCGCTGCCGGCGCCAAGGCGATCGTGATGATCAACCGCCGCGGCTTCGCCCCCTGGCTCACCTGCCGCTCCTGCGGTCACCACTGGAGCTGCCCCAACTGCGACGTCTCGCTGATCGTCCACCGCCACAGCGGCCGCCTCGTCTGCCACCACTGCGCTCACTCCGAGCCGCAGCCGCGGGCCTGCGTCGAGTGCGGCTCGACCACGCTCTCGCGCGCCGGGGCCGGCACCGAGCGGATCGAGTCCCTCCTGGCCGAGCGTCTCGACCCGATGCCGGTCCTGCGCCTCGACTCCGACACCGCCACCGAGCGCGGCGCCCACGCCCGCATCCTCGCCCGCTTCGACGAAGCCCCCAGCGCCGTCCTCGTCGGCACCCAGATGGTCGCCAAGGGCCACGACTTCCCCGAGGTGACCCTGAGCGCGATTCTCGACGCCGACGCGACCCTGCGCTTCCCCGACTTTCGCGCCGAGGAGCGGACCTTCGCGATGGTCGCCCAGCTTGCCGGCCGCTCCGGCCGCGGCGAGGCCGGGGGAGAGGTGATCGTCCAGACCCTGGCCCCGAACGCCTCGAGCATCGAGCATGCCTCCCGCCACGACTCCGCCGGCTTCCTCGAGCTGGAGCTGGAGCAGCGGCGGATCCTCCACTACCCGCCCTACTCGCACCTGGTGCGGATCAACCTTTCCGCCGAAGCCGAGCCGAAGCTCGACGAGGTGGCGATCTCGCTGGCGCGCGAGCTCGACCGCGGTCTTCCCGACGGCTCCGAACTGCTCGGCCCGGCGCCGATGTTCCGCGTCCGCAACCGCCACCGACGGCGGATCCTGATCAAGGCCGACGACCGCGGCGGAACCGTCGGCGCGGTCCGCGAGGCGGTCGAGCGCCGCGCCGCCGACCGGTCGCTAAAGAACGTCGCGATCGGCGTCGACGTCGACCCGCAGTAGCGCCCTCCGCGCAGGAAGTAACAGAACGGTTCGGCGTTTTAGACTCAGCCCGGATGAGCGACGAGGTGAAGACGGAGGAGCGCGAGGCCGAGGAGCGCCGGCTCGAAGTCGAGTTGCTGGAGCGCCGCGAAGCCGCCCTCGCACATGTGGTCAAGTTCGGCGACCCCGTGCTCAAGAGCAAGGCCTCGCCGGTCGCCAGGTTCGGTCCCGATCTGCGCGCGGAGGTTGAGCGGATGATCGAGATCATGCGGGACGGGCTCGGGATCGGCCTCGCGGCAACTCAGCTCGGCGCCCTGCGGCGCCTAGTTGTTTTCCAGGCGGGGCCGGAGAGCGAGCCGACTGCGCTGATCAATCCCGAGGTCGAGTGGCTCTCGCACGAGATGGCGGTCGCCGAGGAGGGCTGCCTCAGCCTGCCGCGGGTTTCGATGGACGTCGAGCGGCCGCTGTACGTGCGCTTCAGCGGCCGGGATGTGGAGGGAGCCCCGATCGTGATCGAGGCTGCCGGCCTCGAGGCGCGCGTCCTCCAGCACGAGATCGACCACCTCGACGGCGTCCTGATCCTCGACCGCACGGTCCGCGAGCAGCGCAAGGCGGCGCTGCGGGCGTTGCGCGAGGGCGACAGCTACAGCCCCTCCTCGGAGGAAGAAATCGACGAGGGCGACGAGCTGCGCGAGCCTCGCACCGACGCGTGAGGACCGCCTACCTCGGCACCTCCGAGTTCGCGGCGACGGTCCTCCGCCGGCTCGCCGACTCGCCTCACCGCCCGGCCCTCGTCGTCACCCCGCCCGACCGCCGGCAGGGCCGCGGCCGCAAGGTGAAGCCGCCGCCGGTCGCGCTGGCGGCACAGGAGCTGGGCCTCGAGCTGCTGCAGATCGAGAACGTCAACGAGGGGGCGGCGCTGGAGCGGGTCCGCGCCGCGGCGCCGGAGACGGTCGCCGTCTGCGCCTTCGGGCAGCTGATCCGCGAGCCTCTCCTCTCCGAGTTCCCGATTCTGAACGTGCACCCGTCGCTGTTGCCGCGCTGGCGCGGTGCCGCCCCGATCGAGCGGGCGATGATGTCCGGCGACGAGGTGACCGGAGTCTGCGTGATGCAGCTGACCGCGGGGCTCGATTCCGGCCCGGTGGCGCTGGTCGAAGAGGTGCCGGTTGACCCGGAGGAGGACTTCGCGGCGCTCTCGGCGCGCCTGGCGGCGGTCGGCGGCGACCTCCTGGTCCGTGCCCTTAACCTGCAGGCGGAGGGCTCGCTCGAGTTCACCGAGCAGGACGAGGCCGGGGTCACCTACGCCGAGAAGATCGAGGCGGGGGAGCGGCGGCTCGAGCCCGAGCGGCCCGCCACCGAGCTGGCGGCGAAGGTGCGGGCGCTGACCCCGCACATCGGTGCCTACCTGGAGCTCCCCGACGGCGAGCGCCTCGGCGTCCGCCGCGCCAGGGCCGTCGACGGGCAGGTAGAGACGGGCAGGTTGGAGATGCACTTCGAGGCGCTCCTGCTCGGCTGTGGCGAGGGCGCGTTGCAGCTCGAGGTCGTGCAGCCGGCTGGCGGTAAGCCGATGGCGACGGACGCCTACCTGCGGGGCCACCCGCTGCCGAGATCGTGAGCGACGGCGGCAAGGGGATGGCGCCCGCGAGAGTCTCCCCGGCGCGTGCGCTCGCTTACGCGACCGTCCGCGCCACCTTCGAGGACGGCGCCTTCACCGAGCGCGCCTTCCGTGCCGAGGCCGACCGGCTGGAACTACGCGGCCGCGACCGCGCTCAGGCGCAGCGACTCGCCTACGGCGCCGTGCAGCGCCGCGGCACCAGCGACGTCGCGATCGAACGCCTGGCCGGCCGTTCGACCCGGCTGCTCGACCCGCCGGTGCTGGCGGCGCTGCGCCTCGGCTTCTACGAGCTCCTCTTCGCCGACGCGACCCCGGACCACGCCGCCGTCGACCAAGCGGTGGAGTTGGCCAAGGGCGCCGGCGCTGCCCACGCCTCCGGCTTCGTCAACGCGATCCTCCGGCGCGCCGTCCGCGAGCGCGCCGAGCTCTCAGCGGCCCTGCTCGACGACGACTCGACGCCAGGGGCCGCCGCCGTGGCCGACTCGGCCCCGAAGTGGCTGGCGGAGATGTGGTGGCAGGAGCTGGGAGAGGAGGCGGCGCGCGCCGTCCTCGCCGCCTGCAACCGCCCGGCCGAGGTGGCGATGCGGGTCAACCTGCTCCGGGTCGAGCGCGAAGAGATGCTGGGGCGCCTGCGCGAGGGCAGTGTCAATGCGCGCCTCCCCGAGACCGATTGGCCGCTTGCGGCTCCCGATTCGATCGTGATCGAGGGGCGGACCGGCGAAGCGGTGCCGGCGGCGATCGCCGCCGGGGAGTTGACGCCGCAGAGCCGCGGCTCGGCTGCCGTGGTCGGGGCCCTCGACCCCCAGCCCGATGAGCAGATCCTCGACCTCTGCGCCGGGCCCGGGATCAAGACCGGGCAGATCGCCGAGCGGACCGGTGATCGCGGCACCGTCATCTCGGTCGAGCTCGATCCCGTCCGGGCTGCCGAAGTCGCCGCCCAGGCGACCCGGCTCGGCCTCCACGGCATCACCGTGATCGAGGCCGATGCGACCGAGGCCGATGCCGGCGCAGGTTTCGACCGCGTTCTCCTCGACGCGCCCTGCTCGGACCTCGGCGCGCTCGCCTCCCGCCCCGACGCGCGTTGGCGCAAATCGCCGAAGGCGATCGATCGCCTGACCGAGGTCCAGGGCGAGCTGCTGCGCCGCGCCGCCGCGGCCCTCCGTCCCGGTGGCACCCTCGTCTACTCGACCTGCACGATCTCCCGCCGCGAGAACGAGGAGCGGATCGCCGGCCTGCTGCGCGCCGCCGAGGCGGGGGAGGTGCCGCCCTTGCGGCTCGACGACCTTGGCGCCGCAGCGCCGGCGCTCTCATCCCCGGCCGAGCCCCGCTGCCTGCAACTGCGCCCCGATCGCGACCGCACCACCGGTTTCTTCATCGCCCGCTTGGTCAGGGATGAGCCCCCGACCCGTAATGATTAAGGGATGAACCACCCCAACCAGTCAGATCAGGGGGAGTCGAATCCCCTGGGGCGAGCGCCCTGTCCCAACTGCGGCGAGCCATGGCTGCGGCCGACCCAGCTGCCGGGGCGCCTGCGCTGCGTCAACTGCCTCAGCCGCTTCGAACTCGTCTCCCAGTGCCCCAACTGCGGCGAGCACCAGACGATCGCCCGGATGACGAACACCGCCGACATGGAATGTCAGTCATGCGGATCTTCCATGCTGCGATCAGCCTAATCTGGACGCGCCTGGCGGTGTCCTCGGTCGCTCGCGTGCAGAGCACGCCACGCTCCCTGCGTCCTTGCCAGCCACGCCCAGATATAGGCTGCTCGGCGTGACTGGAATGGCGGATCTAATGGCCGAGCCGAGAGTCCTGCCGTCGATCCTCTCGGCGGACATGGGGCGGTTGGGATCCCAAGTTGCCGAGGTGATGGATGCGGGGGCGCGGGTCATCCACTTCGACGTGATGGATGGGCACTTCGTGCCGCCGATCACGATCGGGCCGCTGGTTCTCAGCGGGATCGCCGATCAGGTTCACGATGCCGGCGGCGCCGTCGACGTCCACCTGATGATCGAGGCGCCGGAGCGGCAGATCGCCGACTTCGCCAAGGCGGGCGCCGACTCGATCACCTTCCACCAGGAGGCGACGCCGCACGCCCACCGCACCCTGGCGGCGGTCCGGGAGCTCGGCTGCCTTGCCGGAATCGCGATCAACCCCGGCACCCCGGTTGAGGCCGTGGGGGAGTTGCGCGGGCTCGCCGACATCGTCCTCTGCATGAGCGTCAACCCCGGCTGGGGTGGTCAGTCGTTCATCGAGACCTCACCCGCCAAGGTCGAGAGCCTGCTGCCGCTGGTCGGCGAGGCCGCGATCGAGGTTGACGGGGGGGTCGACGTGGATACGGCGGGACCGTTGGCCGCGGCGGGAGCACGGCTGTTCGTAGCGGGGTCGGCCGTGTTCAAAGCCGACGACCCGGCGGCCGCCTATACGGCTATCGCCGAGGCCGCTGGAGCTGCGTAGCGGTTGGGGCCCCCGCGCCCTCAGCCGCGGGCGATGAGGGCTCCGGTCACCTCCTGCCACCAGGCGCGTTCGGAGCCGTCTATGTCCGGACGTTCGGCGCGGCGGGAGCACCAGTCGGCGAGGACGCGCCGTCCCCCGATGGCGACGAGGCCGGCGCCGAGTACTGCGTAGCGCCCGTCGGCGAGGGCAACCAGGTAAGCGCCCCGCTCGCTGCGGTCGCGCATGACGGACGCGACCGGGATGCCGTCGATCTCCTCGCCGAGCTCGCCGTCCCCGCGCGCCGGGCGCACGGTGAAGACCTGCGAGGCGCCGCGGCGGGGAAGCGGGGGAGGAGCCGGTTTGCCGATCGGGCCTTTCGACCACTTGCGGGTCAGCGCCTCCACCTCGTCCCGCAGCTCGCTGCGGACGAGGATGTGCAGCTCGTCTCCCTCGCGCAGCTCGGTTGAACCCCGTGGTGGCAAGGCGTCCCCGTCGCGGACGATCACGTTGACGAGCGCCTCACGCGGCAGTTCGAGGTCGCGGACGGGGTGGCCGGCGGCGGCTGCTCCCTCGGGCAGCCGGTAGGCGATCACGTCGCCGCCCATGCGGCGGATCCGTCCCGACTCCAGCAGCCGCCGCGGCAGCGCCGGCTCGTCGGTGGTCAGACCCAGTCGCGTGGCCAGCGGCTCGAAGCTGGCGCCCTGGATCAGGGTTGAAGTGACCACGACGAAGAAGACGATCGCGAACTCCTGCTCGCCGCCTGCGATCCCGGCGACCACAGGGAAGGTGGCCAGCCAGATCGGGGTTGCACCTCGCAGGCCGGCCCAGCCCAGCATCAGCCGCTCCCTCGCGTTCACGGGCGCCAGCGCGGTGGCGGCGAAGGTCGCCACCGGGCGGGCGACGAGGATCAGCACCGCCGAGAGCGCGAGCCCCTTCAGGGCGACGTCGTCGAGCCGGCTAGGGAAGACGAGCAGGCCGAGGAGGATGAAGAGGCCGAGCTGTGCGACCCACCCAAGACCCTCGTGGAAGGCGACGACGGTGCGGCGGGCAGGGATGTTGGCGCCGCCCAGGGCTAGGGCCGCCAGGTAGGTGGCGAGCAGGCCGGAGCCGTGTGCGACCTCGGCAACGCCGTAGGAGAGGGCGGCGATCGCAATCGTCGCCACCGGGTAGATCCCGTCGGTCGGCAGCCGTACCCGGTCCAGCGCCGCCACCGCGAGGCGCCCGATCAAGAGGCCGACGGCGATCCCGACGCCGAGTTTCAGCACCAGCAGGCCGGCCATGTCGGCGAGTCCGTAGCCGGGCTCCTGGATCCATTCGATGAACCCGATCATCAGCAGCAGCGCCACCGGGTCGTTCATCCCCGACTCTCCCTCGAGCGAGCGCGCCAACCGCTTCTCCAGGGTCGAGCGACGCAGCACCGCGAAGATCGCCGCCGAGTCGGTGGCCGCCACCGCCGCTCCGATGATCAGCCCTTCGAGCGGCTCTAGATCGAAGATCAGCTTCGCCGCGAAGCCGGCGACCAGCGCCGTGAGGACGGTGCCGACCGTCGCCAGCGAAGCGGCGGTGCCCAGCACCGGGCGGATCTCCGACCAGCCGGAGGTGAGGCCGCCCTCGAAGAGGATCAAGACCAGCGCGATCGTCCCCAGCGTCCGCGCCAGCTCGGCGTTGGCGAACTCGATCCCGCCGATCCCCTCCGACCCGGCGATCATCCCCAGGGCGAGGAAGAGCAGCAGGCCGGGCACGCGGATGCGGTCGGCGAGCAGGGCACCGACGATGCCCGCGGCCAGCAGTGCCCCGGCGGCGAGGATCAGCTCGGCGTCGTGGTGACCCATCGGGGGACCCTAGATGACAAAGGTTGAAGCTCTTTGACGCAAGCCTCAGGCGTTCTCGTCGATCGATGCGAGCCGCAGCTCCAATTGCTCGGTCGACCCCTCGCGCGGGATGTCCTCGAGCCGCCCGTGCGGGCGGCGGTAGACGAGGTAGAGGAGGGCGAAGAGGACGCCCGCCGTCAACGCGAAGCCGATCTCGACGCGGCGGAACTCGTTGCTGACGATCGGCAGGAAGTTCCAGAGGATGAAGAATCCGGCGCAGGCGATCCAGCGGGCGGCGGCGCGCCGCACCTGTCCCTGGGCGAGACAGGCCTGGTTGACGGTGACCGAGGCGAGGTAGAGACCCATGCCGAGGGTGACCAGCAGCAGCCCTGGGCGGTCGTAGACGAACTTGTCGCTGAAGGCGATCTGCATCAGCTTCGGGCCGGCGACGAGGACGACGATCGCGGTAAAGCCGGCGAAGGCCGCAACTCCGAGGAGGACGCCGCGGACGGAGCGGTGGAATTCTCGCTCGCTGTCCGGCGCGGTCGAGGTGTGGAGGTTGGTGAGGTGGGGGAGGATGCTGGTCGAGACCGCCTGGAAGAGCTGCAGCGGCGCCCGGGCCAGCATCAGCACGTTGAAGATGAAGCCCGCGGCCTCGGCGCCCTGGAGCCCGCGCGTGATCAGCGGGCCGGCGTTGAGGAAGGCCTGTTCGCTGAACATGATCACCAGCACGGCCGCGGCGAACCCAGACCCCTCTTTCATCGTGAAGTGGTCAGTCGCCGCGTCCTCAGCTTCGCTTCCGGGCGCGGCTAGTTTGCGCTCCTCTTCCAGGGCCTGCTGTTTCTTCGCCCTTTTTCGGAAGGCGAACGGGACCACCATCAGCGAGAGGCTGGGGGCGGCGACGATCCCGACCGCGACCCAGGACTGGCCGCTGAGGATGCTGACCGCGACGAGGACGGCGAAGAGAGTGCGAAAGCAGGACTCGGAGAGGATCAGCGCCGTGAACAGCCCGAAGCTGCGCTGGCCGGCGAGGAAGCCGCGGGCGAAGTAGCTGGCGGCGTAGAAGAGGACGGCGCCGAAGAAGACCCAGTAAAGGGTTTCGTTGCCTTCCAGCAGGTCGTCCTGGATCGGTCCCCGCAGGACCAGCGCGACGACGGCGAAGACGAGCGCCAGCCCGATCTGGATCCTCGCCGCGACCCGCAGCTCCTGCCGCAACGGTTCGCCTTTAGCCAGTCGCTCGGAGATATGGCGGCTGAGCAGCTGTTCGACCGGCCGGTAAAGGGTGGAGATCGTGATGAAGACCGCCGACCAGAGGATCGTGATCTGGCCGTAGTCGAGCTTGGAGAGGGTGTGCGAGGCGATCAGGAAGTAGGCGTAGGTGATGACGCCGGTGAGGCCGACCCCGATCGCGAGGAAGCTCGCGGTTTTCCCGTACTCGGCGGCGTTCGCCTCCTTGCCGCCGCGCTCCGGCGCGCTCACTCGGCGCGGTCGCGGCTGCCGGTCCGGGCGCCGCGCTCGTAGTGGGAGGGCTCGACCCCGAGCGCGAGCTCGACTCGCCGCACCCGCTCGAAGACACGCTGGGTCATCACCCGCTGACCGGCGAGGAGGTCGCCGATGACGCCGAGGGCGAAGAGCTGCACCGCGGCGATGAAGAGGACGGCGCCGAGGATCAGCGACTGCACGTGCCCCTCGCTGTCGCCGTTGAGGATCCAGTCGAGCAGGAACGGCAGCCAGGCGCAGAGGGCGAGGAGGAGGACGATGGCGCCGGCGGTGGCGAAGGCGCGCAGCGGCTCGTAGCGGGCGTAGATGCGGAGGATCGCCGGCGCGTTGCGCCGCACGTAGGCGCCGGTCGAGGCGAAGAGGCGGGACTCGCGCGTCTTCGGATTGGTTCCGATCGGGACCTCGTCGACCGCGACCAGCATCTTCCCGGCCTGGATCAGGCTCTCCAGCGTGTAGGTGAAGTTGTCGACGACGAGCAGCTGGAGCGCGGCCTCCCGGTTGTAGGCGCGGAAGCCGGAGGTGGCGTCGGTGACGCCGGTCCCGGAGAGGCGACGCACGACCCAGCTGCCGAGCCGCTGCAGGCTTTTTTTCGAGCCGGAGAAGTGGTCGATCTCGGCGACGCGGCGGTCGCCGACGACCATGTCGGCCTCGCCGGCGACGATCGGCGCCACCAGCTTGGCGACGTCGGCGCCCTGGTACTGGTTGTCGGCGTCGGTGTTGACGACGACGTCGGCACCGAGTTTGAGGGCGGCGTCGAGCCCGGCCTGGAAGCCGGCGGCGAGCCCCTTGTTGTTGGTGAGGCGGACGATGTGGTCGACCCCGCATTCCCGCGCGACCTCGACGGTGCGGTCGGTGCTGCCGTCGTCGATCACCAGCAGCTCAATCTGGTCGATGCCGGGCAGCGAGCGGGGGAGGTCGGCGATCGTCGCGGGAGAGTCTCCTCCTCGTTCAGGCAGGGAATCTGGATGATCAGCTTCACGACATCAGCGTATTCGCGCTACTCGTTGCAGCGCCTGCCGCTCAGGCGCGCGGGTCCTGTCACGGCAGGGGACCCACCATGTCTTCCGGTAGCTAAAGCTTCCTCAGACATGGTCCCCCCTACCGTGCCACCCGCGCGAGGAGAGTAGACTGATTGACGAGTCAGTCAACCATGGAATCCCAGCTAACTGGCACGGATCAAGCTCACCTGAGGCGCGCCTTGGAGCTGGCCCATGGTGGGCGGGGGAGAGTAAGCCCCAACCCCTTGGTTGGAGCTGTGATCGTCCGTGACGGCCACGTCATCGGCGAGGGGTTTCATGCGGAGTTGGGTGGGCTGCATGCGGAGCGGGCGGCGTTGGCCGATTGCCGCGAGCGGGGGGAGGATCCAGCGCGGGCGACGATGTACGTGACCCTGGAGCCATGCGCGCACCAAGGGCGGCAGCCGCCTTGTGTGGAGGCGATCCTCGAGGCCGGGATCGGCCGCGTCGTCATTGCCTCCGACGACCCCAGCGAGAAGGCGGCCGGCCGCGGCCCCGGCATCCTCCGCGACGGCGGAGTGGGGGTCGAGTTCGCCTCCGGCGCCGAGGCCACCGCAGCCCGCCGCCTCAACCAGCCCTTCCACAAGCACGCCCGCACCGGCTTGCCCTTCGTGATCCTGAAGATGGCGATGTCCCTCGACGGCCAGACCGCGACCGCCCCCGGCGACAGCCCCTGGATCTCCGGCCCCGAAAGCCGCGAGCTCGTCCACCGCTGGCGCTCCGAATCCGACGCGATCGCCGTCGGCATCGGCACCGTCCTCACCGACGACCCCCTCCTCACCGCCCGCATCGACGGAGCCCGGCAACCCAAACGGGTCATCTTCGACTCCCAAGCCTGCCTCCCCCTGGACTCCCAGCTCCTCCAAACCCTCGACCAAGCACCCGTTCTCGTGGTCACTTCCCCCGACGCCCCAAACGAGCGCACCAGTTCCCTGAAAGACGCGGGCGCCGAAATCATTCCCGCCACCGACATCGAGCCAGCCTTGAGAGAACTCGGCCGCCGCGAGGTCACGAGCCTGTTTCTCGAGGGCGGCAGAACCCTCGCTTCCTCTTTCCTCTCCGAGGGCCACGTCGACGAATCCCGTACCTTCATCGCCCCAGTGCTTCTCGGTCAGCCCAACTCCGCCCCTCGCGCGGGTGGCACGGTAGGGGGGACCATGTCTGAGGAAGCTTTAGCTACCGGAAGACATGGGGGGTCCCCTGCCGTGACAGGACCCGCGCGCCTGAGCGCTCTGTCCCACGCCGCAGAACCGATCGGCGACGACCTCCTCATCAAAGCCCAGTACAAGGAGTGGTGACGTGTTTACGGGGCTGATCGAAGACGTCGGGAAGGTCGAGGCCGTTGAGCGGAACGACGACGGCGCCCGCCTGCGGATCGCCTCTCCATTGGCCGGAGAGCTAACTCTCGGCGACTCGATCGCGGTCAACGGCTGCTGCCTCACCGCAACCGCGATAAGCGGCGATCAGTTCGAGATCGAGGCGATGAACCAGACGCTGGAGGTGACCACCCTCGACGGCGTCGAAAAAGACTCGAAAGTCAACCTCGAGCTGGCGATGAAGGTGGGCGACCGCCTCGGCGGCCACATCGTCCAAGGGCATGTCGACGGCGTCGGCACGGTTTCGTCCGTCGAGGACGACGGGTTCGCCAGGCGCGTTCGGGTCGAGCTTCCCGCCCAACTACTTCAGTTCGTCGTCGACAAGGGCTCGATCACCTTCAACGGGGTCAGCCTCACCGTCGCCGAGCTGGGGGAGACGTGGGCGGAGGTCTCCCTCATCCCGGAGACGCTGGAGCGGACGAACTTGGGCGAAGTGCAGGTGGGGAGCCGTTTGAATGTCGAGTGTGACGTCGTCGCCAAGTACGTGGAGCGATTGATGTCACCATTCGCCCGAAAGGAGCAGGCGTGAGCGAGATGGCGGAGACCGAGCGAAAAATGGACGGGGCGGCGACGGGCGGGAGCCCGTTCGCGACGATCGAGGAGGCGATCGAGGAGATCCGCGCCGGCCGGATGGTCGTCGTCTGCGACGGCGAAGACCGCGAGAACGAGGGCGACCTGGTGATGGCGGCCCAGTTCGCGACGCCGGAGGCGATCAACTTCATGGCCAAGGAGGCGCGGGGGCTGATCTGCCTGGCGCTGACCGCCAAGCGCTGCGAACGGCTGGGGCTGAACCTGATGACGGCGAAGAACGAGGCGCCGCTGGAGACCGCCTTCACGGTCTCGATCGAGGCCGCCGGCGGCGTCAGCACCGGCATCTCCGCCCACGACCGCGCCCACACGATCCAGGTCGCGATCGACCCCGACTCGGGCCCGCGCGACATCGTCGTCCCCGGCCACATGTTTCCCCTGCGGGCGAAAGACGGCGGCGTGCTGGAGCGCACCGGTCACACCGAGGCCAGCGTCGACCTCGCCCGTCTCGCCGGCCTGACGCCGGCCGGCGTGATCTGCGAGGTGATGAACGACGACGGGACGATGGCCCGCGTCCCCGACCTCGTCCCCTACTGCGAGAAGCACGGTCTGAAGATGATCACGGTCGCCGAGCTGATCGCCTACCGGCGCCGGACCGAGAAGCTGGTCGAACGGGTGGTCGACACCGCCCTGCCGACCGCCTTCGGCGACTTCAAGGCCGTCGGCTACCGCTCGCTGGTGGACGACAAACACCACGTGGCGATGGTCAAAGGCGAGGTCGACGGGGTCGAGGACGTCCTGGTCCGCGTCCACAGCGAGTGCCTCACCGGCGACGTCTTCCACAGCATGCGCTGCGACTGCGGCGAACAGCTGGAAGCGGCGCTCTCGATGATCGAGCGCGAGGGCCGCGGCGTCCTCCTCTACCTCTCGCAGGAGGGCCGCGGGATCGGCCTGCTGAACAAGCTCAAGGCCTACAAGCTGCAGGAGGAAGGTGCCGACACCGTCGAGGCCAACCTCAAGCTCGGGCTGCCGGCCGACCTGCGCGACTACGGGATCGGCGCCCAGATCCTCGGCGACCTCGGCCTGACCAGCATCCGCATCCTCACCAACAACCCGAAAAAGATCGTCGGCTTGGAGGGCTACGGCCTCTCGGTCACCGAGCAGGTGCCGATCGAATCGGTCCCCAACGCCCACAACGAGGCCTACCTGCGCACCAAGCGGGAGAAGATGGGCCACTCGCTGCACCACCAGGGTCTCGCTCTCGACGAGGAGATGATCCACGACGAGATCGCGCGCGATGCCGGGGACGGCAATGGCTGAGGCGGGAGCGTTCCTCGAGGAATTCTCCGACGAGGAGAAGGCGAAGCTGGGGCAGCTGGAGTTCGCGGTCGTCGTCGGCCGCTTCTACGAGGACCTGGCGCTGCGGCTGCTCGACGGCGCCGACCACGGCTTCCAGATGGCCGGGGTGCCGATCGGCAACGTCACCCATCACGCAGTTCCTGGCGCCTACGAGCTTCCCTTCGCCGCCAGCGCGATCATCGACGGCGTCCGCCGCCGCAACGCCAAGCAGGCCGGCGGCATGGAGATCGGCGGCGTCGCCTGCCTCGGCGTCGTCATCCGCGGTGAGACCGACCACTACGACTTCGTCTGCGCCGAGGCAGCCAGCGGGATCCAGGACGTCCAGCTGGCCACCGGCGTCCCCTGCGCCTTCGGCGTCATCACCTGCGACAACATGGAGCAGGCGTTGGCCCGGGCCGGCGGCGACAAGCGCGACCAGGGCCGCAACGCTGCCCTCACCGTCGCCCGCATGGCCCTGCTCAAGCGCCAACTCGGCTGAACCCGGTACCATGCCGCGACTCATGGCGAAGATTTGTCACAGCTGCGGCAAGGGACCCGCCTTCGGCCAGTCCCGAAGCCACTCGATGGTCGCCACCAAGCGCCGCTTCGACCCGAACCTGCAGAAGGTCCGGATCCAAGAGAACGGCCGCCCCCTCCGCGCCTACGTCTGCACCCGGTGCCTGAAGGCCGGCAAGGTCACCAAGGCCGCCTGAGGCTGTAGGACGCGGCGCAATGCCGCACCGCCGGCTCCGCGTCGTGCAAATAGCGATTTGGTGTTCTGGGAGGTTTGCTGAACCGCCGATCCTCTAGGTACTTTCTCGGTATGGAGCAGACTTCCCTTCTCCAGCCGCCCCCTGATTTCTGTCAATACGTCGCTGACGCATGCGATAAAGACTTCGAATCGGTTGTCCGTATTGACGGACTCTTCCTCTTTGCTTCTAAGCCGGAACCGATCGCGGCGACTATCGAAAGCGCAAAGAGAGCCCTTAATGAAGGAGGCGGATGCTGGCGTGACTGGCGCGATCTTGAGATCGGTGGACGAATCATCTTTTGTGAGATCTGCAAGGCAATCCGAGGGGCAACCACCGTCTTCGCAGACGTCACCACCTTAAATTTCAATCTCCTCTTCGAGATCGGATATTGCCTCGGACTTTCGATCCCGGTCATCCCTATACGAGACACCAGCTACGGCATCGCAAAAAAGAAGTTCGATGCATTGGGCGTGCTCGACACCTTGGGCTATGTCGATTTTGAAAACGCAGATGACCTTGCAGCCAAGGCCCGGAAAGCAACCCCTCCCTCACTGGGGCGTCTGCCAACGAAAACCTACAGAGATACCCCGGTCTATCTTCTGAAGGGACCCGTTGCGACCGAGGGCACGGTTCGCCTTCTCTCAACTCTGAAAAAGTCGCCGCTTCGGTTCAGGACCTATGACCCGGAGGAGATGCCGCGGACTTCCCTCCATGCTCACTGGAAGCAGGTGCGGGGCTCGTATGGCGTGATCGCGAACTTAATTGCTCCGGATCGGGCAGGTGCCGATGCACACAATGCTCTATGCGCATTTCTCTGCGGAATCGCAATGGCGGAACAAAAAGCTGTCCTGATGCTGCAGGAAGGGGGGCAGATCGAGGCGCCGCAACCGATGGATTATCGGGACGTCGTCAAGACCTGGGAAAACCCCTCTCAGATTCGAAATCTCGTCAAGCCGACGATCGATGAGACCTTTTCCCGTATGCAGGACGATGGGACGGCCACTGCTGTTCGTCCCTCTGGGCTTCTCGAATCGGTAGATCTCGGTGATCCCGCGGCCGAGAACGAGATCGCGGGACTTAATGAATATTTCGTACCCACGGGGCAGTTTCGTCAGGCTGCCCGGGGACATGCTCGGATCGTTGATGGCCGAAAGGGAGCCGGCAAGACCGCGATGTTCTTCGGACTTCGAAAAGCGGTAAAGCGGGGCCACCAGACGCTGGTGCTCGACATGCGGCCAGAGGGCCACCAGTTCACCCGCCTACGAGAGGCCGTACTAGAGGAGTTGTCGGAGGGACAGCGCGAGTACACGATTTCCGCTTTTTGGACCTACTTGTTGTCAGCTGAGATCGCTCACAAGATCCTTAACAACAAGGGTGAGCTGCGAGCTGCGCAGCGGGATCCGAAGCGGTTTGAAGCTTATGAGGCGCTAAGGAGTGCATACCAGGCGCACGGCCTGGAATCGAAGGACGATCTCTCGCAGCGCTTGCTGCGGCAGATCGACAGGCTGGCAGCAAGGTTTGACGATGCTGGTGATATATCGAGTCGGACCGACTTGGCAGAGCTTGTTTACGGCGGCGATATTCGAACGTTGAACGATGCCGTCGCGGCTTATGTGATGGCGGAGAAGGACGAGCTTTGGCTTTTGATCGACAACCTCGATAAGAGTTGGGCCACTCGCGGAGCAACCAAAGAGGACGTCCGAATCTTGATTGGGCTTCTTGAGGCCACGCGGAAACTTGAAAGTCAAATGGCGTCGCGGGGAGTCGACTTCCGTTGCCTCGTCTTCATCCGTACGGATGTACTCGATCATCTCAACCGGGCGACTCCCGATCGCGGAAAGGAGACCACGATCAGCTTGGGCTGGGATGACCCGGTCCTTTTTCAGGATGTCATTCGCAAGCGAATCTCTGCCAGCACCGGACTGGAAGGTGATTTCCAAGCAGTTTGGCATCAGATTGCTGAGCCGACGGTCGGAACCGAAGATTCATTTCGCTATCTCATAGACCGAACGCTCATGCGGCCCAGGGATTTGCTGCTGTTCGCGCAGAGGGCCATCCAAGTGGCGCTGAGTCGTGCTCATGATCGCGTCACGGCAGAGGACATTGAGCATGCTGAGAGTGGCTATAGCGAGGAGGTTCTCTCTTGGCTTGGATATGAAATGGAGGACACCCATCCGGGTATTTCTGACGCTCTGCTCGCCTTTCACGGGGCTCCTCTGGCGATGACGCAGGAGGAAGTGGCTGATTTGCTGTTAAAAGCCAACGTGCCCGAGGAGGGGATCGATAGGACCATCGAGCTTCTGCTGTGGTTCGGCTTCCTGGGCGTGCGGGTTAGTGGAGCGAAAGAGCTCTACGCCTACGCCGTTCAGTTCAATCTTCGACGCCTGACTCACCCAATCGAGACTGGGAATGGACGCTTCGTGATCCATCCCATGTTCCGAGTTGCCCTGGCGGTTGGTGGCGACGAGGATGACTGATCAGCTGGTTGCTGCTCGTAAGTAGCGCGTTAAACAGCGGGGTAGGGGGGCGAGTCGAAGCCCCTGTCGACTTTGTCTCCTTATGGAGGACAAACTCGACACGCTCGATCTGCGGATCGACGAGATCGCTGCTCGGCAGCATGGTGTGATCACGTCGAGGCAGCTCGAGACGCTGGGACTCGGGCGCCGCGGGGTATCAAAGCGTGCGAACAGGGGACGGTTGCACCGCGTGCACCACGGCGTCTACGCCGTCGGCCACAGCGCCTTGAGCCTTCACGGGCGCTTCATGGCGGCTGTGCTCGCTTGTCGTGAAGGAGCAGTGTTGAGCCACACCTCTGCCGCCGTCCTCTGGGAGCTGTTGAAACCGATTTCGGGTCCCATCCATGTCTCCGTCCCGAAGACCTCGGGCCGCGCCCGCCGTCGCGGCATCCACCTCCACCGCTGTCCCTCCCTCCAAATGCCCCGAGAGCCGTCTCCCTCGCCCTCCTACCTGAATCAAGAAGGAGGGCGAGGGAGACGGCTCACCACCCACCGCCGCCGAATCCCCGTCACCACCATCAACCGCACGATCGAGGACCTCCGCGTCTCATCCCTACTCCCTCCGCACCTCCTCCGCCGCGCCATGCGCCAGGCAGAGCTCAAGGGCCATCGCCTCGAAGGAGTCGAGAGCGATCGCACTCGTTCCGACCTCGAGACCCTCTTCCTCGACGTGATCCGCCCACACCGCGACCGCATTCCGCCTCCTGAGGTCAACGTCAAAATCGGCCGCTGGGCCGTCGACTTCCTCTGGCGCCAGCAGCGCGTCGTCGTCGAGACCGACTTCTGGGCCTACCACCGTGGCTCAGTGGCGTGGCAGGACGACCACGCTCGTGACCTCGACCTCCGCAGCGGCGGCTACACCGTCCTCCGCTTCACCGATCGGCAGATCGAAAAAGAGCCCGGGCGCGTCGTGGCCGACGTCGCCCGGGCCCTCGAACAGGAGGACTGGTACTCGCGGTGCTAGTGGCGGGCGAAGGGGTCGACGTAGAGGTCGTCGACCTGCCAGCTGCCGCCGCTGCCGACCGGCGTGATCCGGATCTGGATCGCGCTCGGGATCAGGGTGCCGACGATGGTGGAAAGGGTCAGCACCGTTGACATCTGCTGGGCGGGCGCCCAGTTCGGCCCGGACTTGACCGTACTCAGGGTCTTGGTCCGGATCAGGCCCAGCAGCGGGTAGGTGGCTTCCACCTTCAGGTAGGAGGCAGGGTCGCCGGTGTTGCGGGCCAGCAGGCGGAACGACGGCGTGTCGATCGACATGCAAATCGGCGGGCTGACGGCGGAGCTACCGGCAGGCAGCGCCAGCGACTTCCTGTCGGCCGAGTCGTTGAGAAAGAAGGACTCGTTGCCGTCGACGACCTTTGCACCCCCGCCGAGGTACCAGCCGAGGCCACCGGCCTCGAAACCGCCGTTGGGAGCGAGGACGTAATTGCTCGAATCCCCCCATGGCTTGAAGACCTGCTCGGCCCCGCTGTAGGAGCAGGCTTGGGCGCTGCCAGCCGAGAAGGCGACGGCGACGAGGGCCGCCACTGCCGCGAGGATCAGCTTGCGCAACGAATTCGACTTCACTTGGGTAAACCTCCTGGTTGCAGGCGAAAAAGCCTGGTCTTGACAACCAAGCTGGCGGCCGAGCCGTCTCCTGAGGGAGACCTCTGACTTTGCGTCCCCGCCTCGCGACAGGTTTGCCCTTATTCAGCTCACATCTGCACTTATGTGGGCCGAACATCGGCGCGCCGAACGCTGCACTTAACCGTGTTAGACCAGGTGTCTAGTTGATTTTCGGGATCTCCCACCGCCGAAAAAGTGGAAAACCCGCTCATTTACGGAGTGAAATCGCCGATATATGTCGGGGATTCGTCCAGAAACCCGCCTCCACCCATGGCAACCGCAAACCCGGCAACCACTCCTGAGCAGCTCTTCGCCCGCGGCCGCGATCGCGCTCGCAGCGCCGCCGAAGGCCGCGAGCGCCTGGTCGAACAGATCGCCGGTGCCGGCTTCCTGTTGGTCGCCGTCGGCATGGCCGTGTTTATGGATTCGCCGCGGGGCCTGGAAGCGGCGCCCCTGATCGCGCTCGTCGCTGCCTACGTATTCGCCTGCCGGGCGAAGTTCGACATCGCCGACGGCTACACGGTCCCCACCGAGCTGGTGCTGGTGCCGATGCTCTTTCTCCTGCCGACTCCGGCGGTGCCGCTCGTCGTCAGCCTCAGCTGGGCGCTCGGTCGCCTGCTCGACTACGCCAGCGGCAGCACCAGCGTCTCCCGGGCCTTCCACGTCTTCGGCGACTGCTGGCACGCGGTCGGGCCGGCGCTGGTGATCGTGCTCGCTGGCGCGCAGACGTTCTCTTGGGCCGAGTGGCCCTTCTACCTCCTCGCCCTCCTCGCCCAGTTCGGCTTCGACTTCGCTGCCGCGGCGATCCGCGCCCGTCTGATCGACGGCACCCGCGCCGCCGAGGTGCTGCGGATGATCGTTCCCGTCTACGGCCTCGACGCCGCCCTGGCGCCGATCGGGCTGCTGGCCGCCGTGGCGGCCCTCCAAATCGGCCCGGCGATCTGCCTGGCGGTGATCCCGCTTGGCCTCGTCCTCGCCGTCCTCTCCCGCGAGCGGCAGACCCGAATCGACCAGGCACTGGCCCTCAGCGAGGCCTACCAGGGAACCGCGCTCCTGCTCGGCGACGTGGTCGAGGCCGACGACGCCTACACCGGCAGCCACAGCCGCGGCGTCGTCGAGCTCTCGCTCGCGGTCAGCGACCGCCTCGGCCTCGGCTTCGAGCAGCGCCGCAACGTCGAGTTCGCCGCCCTCCTCCACGACGTCGGCAAGATCGCCGTCCCCAACGAGATCATCAACAAGGAAGGCCCCCTCGACGACGCCGAGTGGGAGGTGATGCGCCAGCACACGATCGAGGGCGAGCGGATGCTGAAGCGGATCGGCGGCGTCCTCGCCGAGGTCGGCGTCATCGTCCGCGCTTCGCACGAGGACTTCGACGGCTCCGGCTATCCCGACGGGCTAGCCGGGGAGGAGATCCCCGTCGAGGCCCGCATCGTCACCTGCTGCGACGCCTTCAGCGCGATGACCACCACCCGCTCCTACCGCAAGGCGATGGGCACCGAAGCGGCGATCGAGGAGTTGCAGCGCTGCGCCGGCACCCAGTTCGATCCCGCGGTCGTGAGGGTGCTGGTCGAGCTCGTGGAGTCCGGTCAGGCCTGAGCCATAAAGTGGCGCCCGATGGCGGACGCCCCACAGCTCTTCCTGATCGACGGCAACAGCCTCGCCTACCGCGCCTTCTTCGCCCTGCCCGAGTCGATCGGGACCAGCGACGGGCGGCCGACGAACGCGATCTACGGCCTCGCCTCGATGCTGGTGAAAATCATCGACGAACACCATCCACAGGGGGTGGTGGTCGCCTGGGACGCCGGCTGGAGCGGCCGCGAGAAGACCTACGACCTCTACAAGGCCCAGCGCAAACCGCGCCCCGACCTGCTGCGCGAGCAGTGGCCGCACCTGATGCCGCTGGTCGAGGCCTTCGGCTACACCAACGTCAGGGTCGACGGCTACGAGGCCGACGACGTGATCGCCTCGCTCGTCAAGCAGGCGCGCGAGCAGGGGATCGAGGTGATGGTCGTGACCGGGGACCGCGACGCCTACCAGCTGGTCAGCGAGGGGGTGCGGGTGATGAGCACCTCGCGCGGGATCACCGAGACCAAGATCTACGACCGCGCCGCCGTCGAAGAGCGCTACGGGGTGCCGCCGGAGCTGATCTGCGACCTGATGGGTTTGCGCGGCGACACCTCCGACAACATCCCCGGCGTCCCCGGGATCGGCGAGAAAACCGCGACCCAGCTGCTACAGCAGTTCGGCTCGCTGGAAGCGGTGCTGGAAAGCGTCGACCGGATATCGGGGAAAAAACGCAAGGAAAACCTCACGCAGCACGCAGACGACGCCCGGCTCTCGAAGCAGCTGGCGACGCTGCAGTACGACATCGAGACCGGCGTCGACCTTGGGGAAGCGATGTCGAGCGAACCCGACCGCGGCGCCCTGCGCGAGTTCATGCGCGAGTTCGAGCTGCGGGCGGTGATGGAGCGGCTGGAAGAAGCGCTGCCGGAGGGCGACGCGGTGCCCGGCCGCAAGGTCGAGACCGAGCTCGCCGTCGAGGCGGTCGCAGGGAAGCCGGAGGACCTGGGGGAGGGGCCGGTCGCCCTGGCGATCGGCGGCGACCGCTGGGCCGCCGCCGAAGGCGATCGCGTCCTTGCCGGCAGCAACAGCCACGACGAGCTCGCGGTGGCGCTGGGCACCAAGCCCTTCGCCGCCCACGACGCCAAGTCCCTCGGCGGCGGCCGTCACGGCCTCCTCGCCGCCGCCGCGCGCGAGGGGGTCGAGCCCAATCTCGACCACGACACGATGATCGCCGCCTACCTGCTGGAGCCGCAGCGCCGCACCTACGACCTCGTCGAGCTCTCCGCCGACGCCGGCATCGGCCTCGCCGAGGGCGCCGCCGCGGAGAAGGGGGAAGACGACGGGCAGCTGGCGCTGGGGGAGGATCTGGAGCCCGGACTCGAGCCGGCCGAGGAAGCCCAGCTCGTCGCCGCTCTCGCCGCCGTCCAGCGACCGCGGATCGAGGAGCTGGGGCTGGGGCAGCTGCTGCGCGAGGTCGAGCTGCCGCTGGTCGGCGTCCTGGCGGCGATGGAGCGGGAGGGGCTGAAGCTCGACGCCGAACGTCTCGCCGAGGTCGGCGCCGGCTTCGGCGAGCGCATCGACACCCTGGAGAGAGAGATCTATCGACCTGGCCGAAGAGGAGTTCACGATCGGCTCGCCGCAGCAGGTCGGCCGCATCCTCTTCGAGAAGCTCGGCCTGACGAAGAAACGCCGCGGCAAGACCGGGTTCTCGACCGACGCCCGCGTCCTCGCCCAGATCCGCGACGAGCACCCGATCGTCGAGAAGATCGAGCAGTGGCGGGAGCTGAGCAAGCTGAAGAGCACCTACCTCGACACCCTGCCGGAGCTGATCGACCCCGAGACCGGCCGCGTCCACACCACCTTCAACCAGGCCTCGACCACCACCGGCCGCCTCTCCAGCACCAACCCGAACCTGCAGAACATCCCGATCCGGACCGAGATCGGCCGGCCGGTCCGCGCCTGCTTCGTCGCCGCCGAGGGATCGCAGCTGCTCTCCGCCGACTACAGCCAGGTCGAGCTCCGCGTCCTCGCCCACGTGGCTGACGAGACGGTGCTGAAAGACGTCTTCCACAAAGGCGAAGACGTCCACGCCGCCACCGCCGCCGAGGTATTCGAGATCGAGCGCGACGAGGTCGACGTCGGCCAGCGCTCGAAGGCGAAGATGGTCAACTTCGGGATCGTCTACGGGCTGACCGGGTTCGGCCTCGCCGACCGCCTCAACATCCCGCGCAAGGAGGGCGAGGAATTCGTCTCCCGCTACCTCGAGCGCTTCCCCGCCGTCCGCGCCTTCCGCGAGGAGGTGATCGAGCGGGCCCAGGAGGAGGGCTACGTGAAGACGCTGATGGGCCGCCGCCGCCCGATCCCGGAGCTGCGCTCGGGCAACCCCAACACCCGCCGCCTCGGCGAGCGGCTCGCGGTCAATACCGTGATCCAGGGGACCGCCGCCGACATCATCAAGGTCGCGATGGTCCGCTGCCAGCGGGCGCTGCGGGAGGCCGGAGGGGAGACGCGGCTGGTCCTCCAGATCCACGACGAGCTCCTCTTCGAGGGGCCGCCGTCGGAGATGAAAGCGGCGGCCGAGCTGGTGGAGCGCGAGATGTGCGCCGCCTACCCGCTCGATCCGCCGCTCGAGGTCGACGTCGGCGTCGGCCAGGACTGGCTCGACGCCAAGTAGTCGACTTCCCTCTCTGACTAGCTGTTGCTGAGCTCTTTCCCCGAGAGCTCGACCTCGTGGAAGACCGCCTGGCCGTTCTCGATCTCCAGCTCGGCCTCCTCGACGACGGCACCGGGAACCAGCTCCGCGGTGGTGCAGAGGCGGTCGCGGTCGTCGTCGCCCTCGTGACCGGGACCGGAGTTGTCGCTCGGCCCCGAGTTGTCGTCGCCGCCGTCATCGTCGGGGCCAGAGTTGTCCTCTCCGTGGTCGTCACCGACCTCGTCCTCGCCGCCGTTGTCGTCGCCCGGCTCGGTCTCGCCCCTGCCGGAGCCCTCGCTGCTGACGGTGGCGCCGTCGTCCTCGCACTTGATCTCGGTCCCGTCGGTGACCAGGCCGGCGACCGTGTCGTTGCCGAAGAGGTCGATCACGAGCCGTCCCGTTTCCTCGTCGAAGGAGACGATCGTCCCGGCCTGCTCATGGCCGTCGATGACGCCGTCGTCGTCGCTGTCGCGGTCGCGCGGGCTGTCGTCGGCGAGGAACTCAGCCCGGTTGCGCAGGTGGTCCCGGTCCTGGTCGTGGCGCGCCTGGTTGACCTTCAGGGAGAGGTGGTGACGCTTCTCCCAGCGGTCCGGGATTCGGTCGTGGTTGCGATCCTTGGCGGCCGCCAGCCCGGGCATGGCCAGCAGCGCAAGCGCTGCCAGCGCCAGCGCGAACCAGGTGATGCCGAGGCGGGCTTGCCGTGCTTTGGTCGGGGTCATGCCTTTCCTCCTAGGTTGAGTAACAACTGGTCGGGGCTGAAACCCGGGCGACGCGCGAAGATCACGCGGATTCGGTTATCCGCCCGAGCCCGAGGTCCCGCCGCTGCCGAAGTCGTCGCCACCGGAGCCGGAGCTGCCGTCCGAGCCGGAGCTCGAATCACCGCTGCCGCTGCTGCCGCCGTCCTCGATCACGGGATCGGGTTCGGGTTCCGGCGCCGGCTCGCTCTCGCCCGAGCTGCCGGACCGGAACTGTCGCCGCCACTGCTCTCGAGGTCGCCGCCGTCGCCGCCGCCCGAGGTGCCGCCGTGGTCGTCGAAGCCATCATCGTCCGACCCCGGGCCGGAAGAGCCGCCGTGGTCGTCGCCCCCGTCGTCGTCGCTCCCGTGGTGTCCGCCGGAGATCGAGCCGGGACCGGAGTTGGGGCTGGAGCCGCTGTGGCGGCCGCCCTCGCCGGAGCCGCCCGACCCGCTGCCCGAATGCCCCGAGACGTCGCCGGAGCCGGTGCGGTCGCCGTCGTCGACGCCCCCGCCGGGGCCGCTGTGATCATCGCCTTGGTCGTCGCCCGAGCGGCTGCCGCCGTGCCGATCCCCGGTCACGTGGTGGGCAGCACCTGCTTCGTTGCTGACGGACGCGGCGTGGCTGCCGCCCTGGTCGCCCCGCGGCAGCGTCGCCGCCTCGGCCGCTCCCGAGCCGGGACGGTCGCCGCGATGGTGGTCGATCGCCACCCCGGCGCCAACCGTGCCCGGCGATCAGGACCGCCGCCATTCCCGCTTTCAAAGTTCCGCCGCCGATTCCGCCCAGGGCCGCGCCGCCCGCCGAGGAGGTGCCGGCGCCGGCGAGCGCTCCGCCGGCCCGGGCGGCGTCGTCCCCGTGCTCGGCCAGCGCCCGCACGAGTGGCATCGGCAGCAGCAGGCCGAGGCCCTCGCGCAGCGCCGCCCGGGCGCGGAAGATCGCCTGCCGCGCGGCGCCGCCGCTGACCCCGAGCGCCGCCGCGATCTCCTCGTGGCTCAGCCCTTCCAGCTCGCGCATCACCAGCGCCGCCCGCTGCGGCTCCGGCAGCGCCCGCAGCCGTCGCATCAGGTCGCGCAGCTCCTCCCGCGCCTCGGCCTCGGCGGCGGCGCTGCGCCCGCCCGGCAGCGTCTCCGCCAGCTGCTCGGCCACCGGCGCTCGGTCGCGGAGGTCGTTCAGCGCCGTGTTGCGGACGATCCGGTAGAGCCAGGGCCGCAGCTCGATCTCCGCCTCGGAGCCGCGCAGCGCCAGCAGCGCCTTCGAGAAGGCGTCCTGGGTGACGTCCTCGGAGCGGCCGCCGACGATCGCCGCCGCGAAGCGGTCCAGCGGGCGCCGGTAGCGCCGCACGATCTCCTCGAAGGCGGCGTCGTAGCCGTCGCGGACGAGGTCGACGAGGCGCCGGTCCGGCTGCGCGCGCAGGCTCGGGCCGAGGAAGACGCGGGCGGCGAAGTGCTCTGCGGGCGGTGGAGGCATCGTGTTCCCCTTGATGCGGCCGGTCTGGCCTTGCTTAGTGCGTTACTGATATGAGAGCGGGAAGGTTCAAACCCGCACCAATCGAGCAACACATGTCGACGGCAAAGATCACGCGAGGCGGCGAGGAAATCCATGGATAGGGGCCTGGCGGTCCTCCTCACCGCGGTCGCCGGCGGCCTGATCGCCGCCCAGGCGCCGATCAACGCCGGCCTCGGCAAGGCCACCGGCAGCATGGCAGCGGCCCTCGTCTCCTTCTTGGTCGGGACCGTCGCGCTGGCGATCGGTCGTCGTCCTCAGCGGCAAGGCCGGCGGCCTCGACCAGCACCTTCGACGTCAGCTGGTACTACCTGCTCGGCGGTTTCCTCGGCGCCCTCTACGTCCTCAACGCGCTGATTGCGGTCTCCGCGATCGGCGCCGGCGGGGTCGCCGCGGCGACCGTCTTCGGCCAGCTCACCGCCTCGGTGGTGATCGACCGGCTAGGCCTGTTCGGCCTTGACGAGGTCCCGCTCAGCCCCGAGCGCGTCCTCGGCGTCGGCCCTGCTGCTGGCCGGCACCGTCCTGGTCGTCCGCTGAGCCGCCCGGGCGGCCGGCGCCGGCGAACTCCGGCGGCGCGATCCGCAGGTAGTGGTTGAAGGACCAGTCGACGAAGCGCTTCGAGGCCATCAGCTTGATCAGCGGCGCGAGGATCCGCGGCGGCACCCGCGGGATCAGCTTCTGCACCCGCAGCATCCACTTGAACTTCCACTCGTGGGAGTCGTGGAAGTCGGCGTAGTTCTCGGCCGCCTGCTTCGCGCGTCTGCCGCCCCTCGACGACCCCGCGCAGCTCGCGCCCCAGCGCGATCCCGAAGTAGAGCGCGGTGCGGATCCCCTCGGCGCTGAGCGGCAGGCAGTGGCCGGCCGAGTCGCCGACGAAGAAGACACCGCCCTCGGTCGCCGTGCGCAGCTTGTGGGGGATCCAGTTGCCCTGGTACTCGTTCGGCTCCTTGCCGAGGTCCCGGGTCAGCTCGACGGTCGTGTCCTTGACGTGGAAGCGGGGGTCGAAGGAGCCGATCCCGATCCGCAGCTCGTCGCGGGCCGGGAAGGACCAGCCGTAGCCGGCGGGGACGTACTTGCGGTCGATCCAGATCGCCAGGTCCTCGGATTCGCCGCCCGGGTGCACCTCGAGGCCGCGCGAGAGCGGCGCGTCGGGCGGCTGGTAGCCGTCGCCGGTGGCGAGCATCCGCCGCCAGCCGAGCGCGTCGACGACCAGCGGGGCGGAGATCGTGCCGCGGTCGGTCTCGACCGCGATCTGGCCGTTGCGGTTGACGGCGCCGTTAACAACGCCGCCTTCGGCGGCGCCCGCCCGTTCACCTTGGCGGTCTCGAAGGTGGCGTCGCAGTCGCGCCAGAGCAGCTGGCAGATCTCGCGGTAGTCGAAGGTCGAGAAGGTCCAGGGGAGGCGGTAGCGGGCGGTCCCGTGCGGGGTGTGCATGACCAGCGTGTCGAAGCGCTGGCGCTCGGCGTCCATCAGCCCGAGCCGCCGCAGCCACTCGGTCGGGATCCCGCAGGCGGAGGTCTGGCGCTCGCCGATCTCGTAGCGGTCGACGATCAGAACGTCGGCGCCGGAGCCGGCCAACTCGCGCGCCACCGCGAGCCCGGCGAAGCTGGCGCCGCAGATGAGGACGTCGCGCTCGCCGCTCAGCGGCGTGCGTTCGTCGCCGCGCTTGGTGGCTCGGACCGGCATCGGGCCGGATTCTGCCATCATTCGCCGCCGTGTCCGCGACCGAGACCATGACGCCTGCGCCGAGCGCCACCCCTGTCGAGGGTTCTGGCGGCCTCCTCCTCAAGATCGACGGCAAGATCGTCCCCAATTACGCGGCGACGATGGTGTCCTTCGAGGAGGGCGACGTCGTCAAAGGCAAGGTCGTCCGGATCGACAAAGACGAGGTCCTCGTCGACATCGGCTACAAGGCCGAGGGGGTCATTCCCTCGAACGAGCTCTCGATCCGCAAGTCGGTCGACCCGCACGACGAGGTCGAGCTGGGCGAGGAGGTCGACGCCCTGGTCCTCACCAAGGAGGACGCCGAGGGCCGGCTGATCCTCTCCAAGAAGCGCGCCCGCTTCGAGAAGGCCTGGCGCCGGATCGAGGTCGCCGCCGACTCGGGCGAACCGGTCGAAGGCAGCGTCATCGAGGTCGTCAAGGGCGGTCTCATCCTCGACCTCGGCGTCCGCGGCTTCCTGCCGGCCTCGCTGGTCGACATCCGCCGCGTCCACAACCTCGACGAGTTCATGGGCCAGACGCTCGAGTGCAAAGTGATCGAGCTCAACCGCAGCCGCAACAACGTCGTCCTCTCGCGCCGCGCGGTGCTCGAGGAGGAGCGCAAAGAGGTCCGCGAGCAGATCCTCGGCCGCCTCGAGCCGGGCCAGGTCGTCGAAGGCAAGATCTCCAACATCGTCGACTTCGGCGCTTTCGTCGACCTCGACGGGATCGACGGCCTGATCCACATCTCCGAGCTTTCCTGGAGCCACGTCAACCACCCCTCCGAAGTCGTCGCGATCGGCGACACGGTGCGGATCAAAGTCCTCGACATCGACCGCGACCGCCAGCGGATCTCCCTCGGTCTGAAGCAGACCCAGGAGGACCCGTGGCAGCGGGTGATCAGCACCCATCGCGGCGGCGACGTGCTCGAGGGCACGGTGACCAAGGTCGTCGCCTTCGGCGCCTTCGTCGAAATCCTCCCGGGGGTCGAGGGCCTGGTCCACATCTCCGAGCTTGCCGACCACCACGTCGAGAACCCGAGCGAAGTCGTCGAGCCGGGCTCGAAGCTGAACGTGAAGATCCTCGAGATCGACGAAGAGCGGCGCCGCCTCTCGCTCAGCATCAAGCGGGTCGAGGGGCAGAACATGGCGATGGCCGGGCTCGGCGAGCAGATCGCCCAGGCCGAAGGCGGCCGAGGAGGCGGAGACCGCCGAGGTCGAAGAGCAGGCGGATGCGCCCGACGGGTCAGATGGCCGATGCGTTCGCGCAAGCGGCGGCGCCGGCCGCCGAGGAGGATTCTGCCGCGGAGGAGGCGCCGGCCGCCGAGGAGGCTCCCGAGCGCGAGGAGGCTGCCGGCCGAGCTGCCGGCCGAGGTCGAGGCTTCCGAGGACGCCGAGCCCGCTCCGGTCGCCGAGGCGAACGGGACCACCGAGGAGGAGCCCGGTGAGCACCAGGAGGGCGAATCGGTGCAGGAGCGGCCCGATTCCCCGGACGACCTCGATGAGGCTGCCGGCGAGGATTCTCGGGCGACGACGCCAGACGGGCGAGTCCGACCAGGGCTGAGCGGCGCCGATGGCGCCGCTGAAGATCGGCCTCACCGGCGGCATCGCCGCCGGCAAGTCGGAGGCCTTGAAGGCGTTCGCGCGCCTCGGCGCGGCGACGCTCTCCAGCGACGCGGTCGTCCACGAACTGCTGGAAAGCGAGGAGCTGCGCGACCGCCTGGTCGAGCGCTGGGGGCCGGAGGTCGCGCCCGAGGGGCAAGATCGAGCGGGCGAAGATCGGCGAGATCGTCTTCGCCGACCCCGAGCAGCTGACCTGGCTCGAGTCGCAGATCCACCCGCTGGTGCAGCGACCGCACCGCCGCCTGGCTGTTGTCGCTGCCGGCGGATACCGAGGTCGCCGTGGTCGAGGTGCCGCTGCTGTTCGAGGCCGGCAGCGACAAGGCCTTCGACACCACGGTCGCGATCGTCACCGCCGACGAGGTCCGCCGCGAGCGGGCCGACGCCCGCGGCCACGCCCTGGTCGACGAGCGCGAGGCGCGGCAGCTGACCCAGCCGGAGAAGGCCGAGCGGGCCGAGCACGTGATCGCCAACGACGGCTCGGTGGAGGAGCTCGAGCAGGCGCTGTCCGCCCTGCTCGAAAAGCTGCGGCGATGAAGCGGAAGCAGGCGCGCCGCCGCCGCCGGTTCCTCGCCTTCGGCACCGTCGCCGCGCTGATCGGGGTCTTCGTCGGCGCCCTGCAGTCGAGCGGCGCCTTCGACCACGCCCTCAAGGAGCTGACGCTGCCGCTGCGGCACGAGGACGTGATCCGCCAGCAGGCGGACGAGAAGGGAGTCGACGCGGCGCTGATCGCCGCCGTGATCTACTCCGAGTCCAAGTTCAGCGACCAGACGTCGAGCGCGGGGGCGCGCGGCCTGATGCAGATCACTCCGGAAGCAGCGGAATTCATCGAGAAGCAGAGCGGGGGCACCACCTTCGAGCTCTCCGATCTCTCCGACCCCGAACTCAACATCCGCTACGGGACCTTCCTCCTGCGCGAACTGCTCGACCGCTACGACGGCGACGAGGCGGCGGCGCTGGCCGCCTACAACGCCGGTCCCGGCAACGCCGACGAGTGGGGCGGGGCGGAGCCTGACGGTCGAGGAGATCCCCTTCCCGGAAACCCGCGCCTACGTCGAAGAGGTGCTGGAGAAGCGCGACGAGTACCGCCGCGAGTACGCAACGGAGCTGGGCTATGGCGGAATCCCTTAGGAGGCATCGGCACAACCCCCGCGCACGCCTGGCGGCGCCGGACACACTTCGCGGGGCGTCGTCCTCAGTCGGCCAAATAGCGCTGCTATTCGGCCTCCCTGCGTCCTACCCCCGCTCGGTCCGGCACTCGCCAGTCGCACACGGGGGTTGTGCCGATGCCTCCTAGGCCGCGCGTCGCCGCGCTGGCGCTGGCGGTCGGCCTCGTCCTCGCCGACTCCTCGATCGTCGTCCTCGCCCTGCCGGAGATCTACCGCGAACTCGACACCAGCGTCGCCGGCGTCACCTGGGTGCTGGTCTCCTTCAACCTCGTGATCGCGCTGGCGGCGGTGCCGGCGGCGCTGGTGGCGCGCCGCGTCGGGCCGGCGCGGACGGCCGCGGTGGGGCTGGCGATCTTCGCCGGCGCCGGCCTCGCCTGCGGGCTCGCCGACGAGCTCTCGACCCTGATCGTCGCCCGCTGCGTGCAGGCGCTCGGCGGGGCCGCGGCGGTCACCGCGGCGCTCGAGCTGCTGCCGGCGACGGTCGGCTCGGAGCGGCGGGCGGCGACCGTCTGGGCCGCGGCAGGAGCGACCGGCGCGGCGCTGGGCCCCGCGGTCGGCGGCCTGCTCACCGAGCTCGTCTCCTGGCAGTCGATCTTCCTCCTCCAGGTGCCGCTGGCGCTGGCCGCCGCGGTGCCGATCCTCGCGGTCGCCAGGCACGAGGCGGCGACGCGGGATCATCGAAGCGGAGGTGCGCCGGACCGGCCGTCCGCACCTCTGGGCGAACCTGGCGCTGGCGATGGTCTCGGCGGCGATCGCGGCGGCGCTCTTCCTGCTGGTCCTGCTGCTGATCGAAGGCTGGCGCCTGAGCCCGATCGAAGCTGCCGCTCGTCGTCTCGGCGATGCCGCTGGCGGCGATCCTCGGCAGCCGCCTTACCGACCGGGTCGGCGGATGCGCGCTCGCGGGCGGCGGCGGGGGCGATCCTCGTCTCCGGCGGCCTCGCCGGGCTCGCCTTCCTGCCGAAGGCGACGATCGCGCTGACGCTGCCGCCGCAGATCCTGGTCGGGGTCGGGCTCGCGCTGGTTCTCTCGGCGCTGACCGAGACGGCGCTGGGCGGGAGGGCCCCGCAGGCGATCCACGGCGGCTGGACGATCTCCTCGCGCCACGCCGGCGTCGTCATCGGCCTGCTGGTCGCTGACGCCGATCTTCACCGCCGACATCGAAGAGCAGCGCCACGACGCGATCGACGCCGGCACCGCGGTGATCCTCGATTCGCCCGTCAACCCGCTGCTGAAGCTCGACCTGGCGGAGCAGGTCAGCGACCGGCTCGACGAAGAGCGGGGGAAGGTGCCGACGATCGGTCCCGCCTTCGAGCCGAAGCCGGACGATCCGAGCCGAGCGGGCGGAAGTCGAGCAGCTGCAGGACGAACTCCAGGACCAGCTTGACCGCGGCGCCACCCATGCCTTCAGCACCTCGTTCCTGCTCGCGGCGCTGCTCGGCCTGATCGCCCTCTTCCCGATCGGGCTCTCGCGGAGGGTCGACCTGTGAGCGAGCGGACGGGAGACTTCAGCGGCAAGGTGCTGGTCGTCGGCTCGATCGTCGCCGTCGCTGCTCCTGGTCGGCGCCTACCTCGCCGCCGGCGGCTCCTGCTACGAGCCGAAGCAGGTGCAGGACCCTTGCCAGCCGCGCCCCTGGAGCGACCCGCAGACGCTGGGCCAGATCGCCAACCAGTTCACGATCTCCGCCCTCGATGGCGCCGCCTGCCAGCTCGGGGTCACCCGGGAGACGCTGGCGCGGGCGCTGACCACGCCGGAGCGGCGGGAACGCTTCGAAGAGCGCTACGGCATCGGCGACGAGAAGCTGGCGAAGGCGATCCGCGCCGGGCTCGTGCGCGCCGTTGACGACGCCGAAGAAGCGGGCGCGCTGCAGCCCGCTGATCGCGGTGCCGCTGCGGCAGGCCGTGCAGCGCATCCCGCTCGAACAGGCGATCGAAATCATCAACGACGCCCAGGGCTTCCTCGGCGACGCCCAGGGCTTCCTCGGCCCGGCGCAGGGCGTGATCGAACAGCTACTGCCGGGCGGTCTTGGCGGGCTCGGCCTGCCCTGAGCGGACGGCGAAGCCGCGTTCAGCTCGGGTTGTCGACCTTGAACTCGCGCGCCTGCGCGTTCCAGGCGATCCCGGAGCAGAGGGCTTCGGGGGTGGTGCCAAGGGCGGTGGCGAGCTTGACCATCGTCCCCAGTCGCGGTTCGCGGCCGCCGCGCTCGAGCAGCGAGACCTCGGTGCGGTGGATTTCGCAGCGCTCGGCCAGCTCTTCCTGGGAGATGCCAGCGTCCTGCCGGGCCCGGCGCAGGTTCACGGAGAAGCGGTCGCGGTGATCCATTCCCTCAACTCTGTCATGAATTGTATTCAGCCGCGAGTCGCCCGCCAGACCCAGACCATCGCCAGCGGCTGCAGCGGCAGGCGCGCCCAGAGCGCCCAGCGCGGGAACCTGCGCATGTCGAGGCCGCGGATCTGCTCCGGGTTGACCGCCATGTGGATGTTGGCGGGGAAGACGGCGACCAGCAGTGCCAGCAGCCACCAACGCCCGAGATGCCGGGTGGGAGGGGAGAGGACGAGGGCGGCGCCGGCGATCTCGGCGGCGCCGCTGATCGCCACCACCTCCCGCTTCTGAGCCTCGATCGCCGGTGGCACGATCGCTTCGAAGAAGCGCGGCCGCAGGAAGTGCATGGTCCCCGTGAAGGTGAAGAAAGCCGCAAGCGCGGCGCGCGAGAGCCTCATCGTGCGCCAGTCTCTCATTCGCCTGTTCCTTTTTGTTGTCTGACCCCGAAAAGGAACAGGCGAGCCGGACCGGGCCCCTCGCTATGTTGATTCCGTGCCCGAGTTCAAGCTGAACCCCGCCTACTCGCCGACGGCGGACCAACCGAAGGCGATCGCCGGGCTGGCCGAGGGCCTGCGCGAGGGCGAACGCTTCCAGACCCTGCTCGGCGCCACCGGTACCGGCAAGACCTTCACGATGGCGGCGACGATCGCCGAGGTGCAGCGGCCGAGCCTCGTGATCGCCCACAACAAGACGCTTGCCGCGCAGCTCTGCAACGAGTTCCGGGAGTTCTTCCCCGACAACGCGGTCGAGTACTTCGTCTCCTACTACGACTACTACCAGCCCGAGGCCTACGTCCCGGCCCAGGACCTCTACATCGAGAAGGACTCCTCGATCAACGACGAGATCGACCGCCTCCGTCACGCCGCCACCGCGGCCCTGTTCGCCCGCCGCGACGTGATCATCGTCGCCTCGGTCTCCTGCATCTACGGGATCGGCTCGCCCCAGGTCTACAACGAAAAAATGCAGCTCTTCCAGGTCGGCAAAGAGATCGACCGCGACGACGTGCTGCGCAAGCTGGTGAAGATGCAGTACCAGCGCAACGACCAGGTGCTGGGGCGCGGCGCCTTCCGGGTCCGCGGCGAGGTGCTGGAGATCATGCCCTCCTACGCCGAGTCGGCCTATCGGATCCAGCTCTTCGGCGACGAGATCGAGGGGATCCAGCACTTCGACCCGCTGACCGGCGAGGTGCTCGACGTGATCGACCACGTCTCGGTCTGGCCGGCCTCGCACTACGTGACCAAAGACGAGACCGTCGACCGCGCCGTCGACGAGATCCGCGCCGAACTGGAACAGCGGACGGCCGAGCTGGAAACGGAGGGCAAGCAGCTAGAGGCGCACCGGCTGCGGCAGCGGACCATGTACGACCTCGAGATGATCAAAGAGCTCGGCTTCACCTCGGGGATCGAGAACTACTCGCGGATCCTCGACGGCCGGCCGCCCGGCAGCCCGCCGCACACCCTGATCGACTACTTCCCCGACGACTTCGTCGTTTTCGTCGACGAGTCCCACCAGACGGTCCCCCAGATCGGCGGCATGTACGAGGGCGACCGCTCGCGGAAGACGACGCTGGTCGACTTCGGCTTCCGGCTGCCCTCGGCGATCGACAACCGGCCGCTCAAGTTCGACGAGTTCCTCCAGCGCGTTCCCCAGCTGGTGATGGTCTCGGCGACGCCGGGGCCGTTCGAGAAAGCCGAATCAAGCCGGACGGTCGAGCAGATCGTCCGCCCGACCGGGATCGTCGATCCCGAGATCGAGCTGCGGGAGACGAGGAACCAGATCGACGACCTGATGAACGAGGTGAAGCGAGTGGCCGAGCAGGGCGACCGGACCCTGGTCACGACCCTGACCAAGAAGATGGCCGAGGACCTGACCGCCTACCTGCTCGAGTACGGGGTCAAGGTCCGCTACCTGCACTCCGAGGTCGACACCCTGGAACGGATCCAGATCGTCCGCGACCTGCGGCTGGGGGAGTACGACGTCCTCGTCGGCGTCAACCTCCTGCGCGAGGGGCTCGACCTGCCCGAGGTCTCGCTGGTGGCGATCCTCGACGCCGACAAGGAGGGCTTCCTGCGCGGTGAGACCAGCCTCGTGCAGACGATCGGCCGGGCGGCGCGGAACGTCAACGGGCGGGTGCTGATGTACGCCGACAAGGAGACCGAGGCGATGCGGGCGGCGATGCGCGAGACCGACCGGCGCCGCGCGATCCAGCTCGCTTACAACGAGGAGCACGGGATCACGCCGGAAACCGTGCGCAAAGGCATCTCCGAGATGACCGAGTTCCTGGCGATGGAGGATCGGGCACCGCGGAAACGGCGGCGCAAGCGTGCCGAGGACTTCGCCAGCCCCGAGGACCTGGAGAAGACGATCGTGGCGCTGGAGGAGGAGATGCTGGCGGCTGCCGATGACCTCCGCTTCGAGGAGGCAGGCCGGATCCGGGACGAGCTGCGGGAACTTCGGCGCGACTTGGATGGGATGACCGCCGGCGCTTGAAAACCGACGCGTAGTACCGACTTGTCACTCCGGGCGGGTCTTAAGCTCGAAAAATGTCCATACCCGTCAACGAAGAGACCTTTGAGGCGGAGGTCCTGCAGCGCTCGCGGCAGTTGCCCGTCGTCGTTGATTTCTGGGCGGACTGCTGCGGGCCCTGCAAAGCCCTAAGTCAGGCCCTGGAAGCGGTCGAAGGCCACGACGGCGACTTCGCCGCCGCCGGCATCGCCGCCCGCGTCCGCCTCGCCAAAGCCGGCATCGCCACCGACGCTTTCGCCGCCCTCGACCGCGGGGACCGCGAGGCAGCCCTCGACATCCTGATCGACGAGCTGGCAAAGCCACCAAGCGCCGACGGCGACGTCTTTGTTCTCGCCTTTAAGCCTTGGGGCTCCAATCCCGAGCTCTTCCCGACAATCATCCCGGGCTCAGAGATCAAGCGCTCAGCCGCTGCGTAGTCTCCCGCACGTGCGGGAGCTTGCCTCAAGAGCGCGAGGGTCAAGTCCCTGCGCCCCCCTGCCTTATCAGCCGAGAAGACCGAGCGACCTGCATGCCGCGCGGGCATCCAGTGCCCGGGGCTTGAGACCCAAATGATCAAGTAGATCGCGGTCGCCGGTGACGATTGCATCCGCTCCGGAATCACGAGCCAAGGCCACGAGATAGTCGTCGTCGGGATCTCTAAGCACCGGCGTGATCTCCTGTGGATCTTCGTACTCAGTAGCTGCTTCCTCCACGCTGGCCACGATCTCCGCTAGATCATCGGGATCGAAGCGAGCCTGGAAGTATTTGCTAGCGAGACCGCCCCTGAACTCGTCGATGAGCTTCGGGCAAACGATGGCCTCAAAGTCGAAGTCCATTAGGGCCGCCAGGATCAGCCAGGGCGCGCCGCCCCCCGGGCGACTGGCTACACCGGAGACCAGAGTGCTCGCATCGACTACGAGGCGTTTCGACCGGTAGCTCGGCGGTTGTGGCGTGCTTCATGCACGGCCTTGACGCCAAGCTCGATTGCTTCGTCTTCGGAGAGCGTGCTGCGCTCCTGGACACGACGCAGGGTTTCGCGGCCGAGGGTCATCCTCGCCATTGACTCAAGCAACTGCCGGTCGCTCATCTCTGGGCGATGCCGGTGCAGGCGCTCAAGCAACTCGCTGTCGAACTCAACTCTCTTGGTTGGGGATGCGGCCACGCCAGGAATGGTAGCGCCAAGACGGGAGGCTCCTGGCGGACACGATTCGGACACATCGGCCGGGCCACCCGCGATCAAGACCGATCCTCGCCTTCGTGCTCAAACAGACTGATTTGCTGGGAATCCTTGCCCTCGGATGATCCCGCGTGCCCGTCCGTCTCACCCTCGGACCTCATGAACGCATTTCTCCCCGCATACCGGGGATAAGGGCTCAGGTGATCCAAATTCTCCCCCGGGAACGTCTGTTCGCCTGGTTAGAATCGGTGTGAGTGGCTGCCTCTGAGCGAATCGTCATCTCCGGCGCCCGTGAGCACAACCTCAAGGACGTCGACGTCGAGCTGCCCCGGGACGCGCTGATCGTGATCACCGGCCTCTCCGGGTCGGGAAAGTCGAGCCTTGCCTTCGACACGATCTACGCCGAGGGCCAGCGCCGGTATGTGGAGTCGCTGTCGGCCTACGCACGGCAGTTCCTCGGGCTGATGGAGAAGCCCGACGTCGACTCGATCGAGGGGCTTTCGCCGGCGATCTCGATCGACCAGAAGACGACCTCCCGCAATCCGCGCTCGACGGTCGGCACCGTGACCGAGATATACGACTACCTGCGGCTGCTGTGGGCGCGAATCGGGACCCCGCACTGCCCCGAGTGCGGCGAGGAGATCACCGGCCAGACCCAGGAGCAGATCGTCGACCGGCTGATGACGCTGGAGGACGGGACCAAATTCATGGTCATGGCCCCGATCGTCCGCGGCCGCAAAGGCGAGTACGGGAAATTGCTCGACCAGATGCGGCTCGAGGGGTACTCGCGGGCAAAGATCGACGGCGAACTGCTGCGCCTCGACGAGAAGATCGAGCTCGACAAGAAGTACAAACACGACGTCTCGATCGTCGTCGATCGCCTGGTGATGAAGACGGACCTGCGTCGCCGTCTCTCGGAGTCGGTCGAAGCGGCGGCCGGGCTGGCGGCCGGCTTGGTCGAAGTCGAGATCATCGAGGGCAAGGGCGCCGCCGGCAGCGAGGACGCGGAGCATCCCGGCGGAACGATGCTCTTCTCCGAGCAGTTCGCCTGCCTCAATTGCGGCACCTCGATCCCGGAGCTGGAGCCGCGGATCTTCTCCTTCAACTCGCCCCACGGCGCCTGCGACCGCTGCCACGGGCTCGGCTTCCAGCGGGTGATCGATCCGGAGCTGGTCGTTCCCGATCCGACGCTCGCGCTCGCCGAGGGCGCGCTGCAGCCCTGGAACCGCGGCATCAGCGCCTACTGGAAGCGGCTGATCGTCTCCGTCGCCGGGGCCTACGGCGTCGACGTCGACAAGCCCTGGTCGAAGTTGAAGCCCGACGAGCGGGAGATCTTCCTCTACGGCACCGGCGACGAGCGCCACCACGTCAGCTACACCAACCGCTTCGGCCGCCGCCGTTCCTACAAAGTCCGCTTCGAGGGGATCGTCAACAACCTGCAGCGGCGCTACGAAGAGACCGACTCGGAGGCCAACCGCGAGCGGATCGAGGGCTACATGGCCGAGCAGCCATGCCCGGCCTGCCACGGCGCCCGCCTGCGGCCGGAGAGCCTCGCGGTGAAGGTCGGGGGGCTCAGCATCTCCGAGTACACCGGTCTCTCCGCTCGCGCCGCCTCGGCCTGGATCCGCGAGCTGGAGATGACGGAGACCGAGCGGGCGATCGCGCGGCTGATCGTGCGCGAGATCACCGAGCGCCTCTCCTTCCTCGAGAACGTCGGCATCGGCTACCTCTCGCTGGCCCGTTCGGCCCGCACCCTCTCCGGCGGCGAGGCGCAGCGGATCCGGCTCGCGACCCAGATCGGTTCCCACCTGGTCGGGGTCATGTACGTCCTCGACGAGCCCTCGATCGGCCTCCACCAGCGCGACAACGAGAAGCTGATCGCGACCCTCGACCGCCTCCGCGACCTCGGCAACACCGTGATCGTCGTCGAGCACGACGAGGGGACGATGATGGCCGCCGACCACCTCGTCGACCTCGGCCCCGGCGCCGGCGATCACGGCGGCCACGTGATCGCCGCCGGCACCCCGAAGCAGGTCTCGAAAGACCCCGCATCGCTGACCGGCCAATACCTCTCCGGGAAGAAAAAGATCGAGGTCCCGGAGGAGCGCCGGCGGCCGAACGGCGAGCTGCTGGTCCGCGGCGCCCGCGAACACAACCTCAAGGACGTCGACGTCGAGGTCCCGCTCGGGGTCTTCTGCTGCGTCACCGGCGTCTCCGGCTCGGGCAAGTCGACCCTGGTCAACGAGACCCTGCACCACGCGGTCGCCAACCGCCTGCACCAGGCGAAGCTGCGGCCCGGCTCGCACGACGGGATCGACGGCCTCGACCAGATCGACAAGATCATCAACATCGACCAGTCGCCGATCGGCCGCACGCCGCGCTCCAACCCGGCCACCTACACCGGCCTCTTCGACCACATCCGCCAGATCTTCACCCAGACCCAGGAGGCGCGGGCGCGCGGTTACAAGCCCGGCCGTTTCAGCTTCAACGTCAAGGGCGGCCGCTGCGAGGTCTGCAAAGGGGACGGCCAGATCAAGATCGAGATGCACTTCCTGCCCGACGTCTACGTGCCCTGCGAGCAGTGCCACGGCAAGCGCTACAACCGCGAGACGCTCGAGGTCCGCTTCAAAGGCAAGAACATCGCCGACGTGCTCGAGATGTCGGTATCCGACGCGGTCGAGTTCTTCGAGAACGTGCCGAAGATCGCCCGTCGCCTGCGCACCCTCAACGATGTCGGCCTCGGCTACATCCGCCTCGGGCAGCCGGCGACGACGCTCTCGGGCGGCGAGGCGCAGCGGGTCAAGCTCGCCACCGAGCTCTCCAAAGTCGCCACCGGCGACACCCTCTACATCCTCGACGAGCCGACCACCGGCCTCCACTTTGCCGACGTCCAGCGCCTGCTCGACGTCCTCGGCCGTCTCGTCGACGCCGGCAACACCGTGGTCGTGATCGAGCACAACCTCGACGTGATCAAGACCGCCGATTGGCTGGTCGACCTCGGTCCCGAGGGCGGGGAAGAGGGCGGCCAGATCGTCGCCACCGGCACCCCCGAGGAGGTCGCCGGGGTCCCCGGTTCCTACACCGGCCGCTTCCTCGCCGAGCTGGTGGAGGCGGCGAAGCCGAAGCGCCGCAGGCGCGAACCTGTGGCCGCCTAGGCCAACGCTTCGGGATCCCTTACTGCTAGTTGGCCAGGATTCTCATCCCGATGCCTCAGGGGTGAATGAAACGTCTGCACAGGGGTAGTTGCCGAGTGCCAATCCCTGAGGAGGAAGTTTCATGTCCAGACCAGCGTTGTTGCGACCGCTCGTAGTAATCGGATGCGCGCTGTTCGCTCTCGGCCTGTTCGTCGCCGGCTGCGGTGGCAGCGACGACACGACCGGTAGCGGCGGCGGCGGGGGAGGCGGCGGTGGCGGCAGCGCGACGATCGCCCTCCTGCTCCCGGAAAACGAAACGCCCCGTTACGAAACCAACGACAAGCCCGACTTCGAAAAATCGGTCGAAGAAAAGTGCCCCGACTGCGAAGTCATCTACTTCAACGCCGGCGGCGATGCTGAAAAGCAGCAGTCGCAGGGTGAAGCGGCGCTGACGAAAGGCGCCGAAGTCCTCGTTCTCGACCCGATGGACTCGAAATCGGCGGCCGCGATCGCCGAACGGGCCAATGCCCAGGACGTCCCGGTAGTCAGCTACGACCGCCTGATCGAAAACAGCGAAGTCGACGCCTACGTCTCCTTCGACAACGAACGGGTGGGGGAACTGCAGGCCGAAACGCTGGCGAAAAAACTGAAAGAAGACGGGCACGCCAGCGGCCCGATCATCAAGATCAACGGCGATCCGGCCGACCCCAACGCAGCGCTCTTCAAGAAAGGCTCGAACAAGGGCTTCGAAGAAGCCGGGGTCAAGGTCGCGAAGGAATACGACACCCCCGGTTGGACCGCGGAAAACGCCCAGCGCGAGGCGCAGCAGGCGATCACCGCACTCGGCAAAGACGGCTTCTGGGGCATCTACGCCGCCAACGACGACACCGGCGGCGGCGCGATAGCGGCGCTCAAAGGCGCCGGGATCAACCCCGAAGAACGGCCAGTCACCGGCCAGGACTCGACCGTCGCCGGGCTGCAGCGGATCCTCGCGGGCCAGCAGTTCATGTCCATCTACAAGTCGATCCCGCCGCAGGCCGAAATCGCCGCCGAATTCGCGATCGCCCTCGGCAACGACGAAGAACTGCCGCAGGACAAAGTCAGCGAAGAAATCGACAACGGCAAGACCGAAGTCCCTTCGGCGATCCTCGAACCGGTCGCGGTCACCAAGGACAACATCAAAGACACGGTGATCAAAGACGGGTTCGTAAGCGCCTCCGAACTCTGCACCGGCCCCTATGCGGCCGACTGCAAAGAAGCGGGAATCTCCGGTTGAGATGGCAGACGGCACTCCACTCCTCGAGCTGGAGGGAGTAAGCAAGCGATTCGGCCCGGTCCAGGCTCTGGACCGGGTCGACTTCGCCATTAACGCCGGCGAGGTGATCGGGCTCGTCGGCGACAACGGCGCCGGCAAGTCGACGCTGGTCAAGGCGATCGCCGGCATCCACTCTCCCGACGCGGGGACGATCCGCTTCGAGGGCGAGGAAGTCCGGATCAAAGGGCCGCAGGACGCGACCGAACTCGGGATCGCGACCGTTTACCAGGACCTCGCCCTCTGCGACAACCTCGATGTCGTCGCCAACCTCTTCCTCGGCCGCGAGCAAGTGGCGCCCGCTTCCGGCCAGGTCTCCCGCCAGCTCGACGAGGTGAAGATGGAGCACGAGACCGCCGACCTGCTCTCCAACCTCGCGGTGACGATCCCCAGCCTGCGCAGCGAGGTCGGGACGCTCTCCGGCGGCCAGCGCCAGCAGGTCGCGGTCGCCCGTTCGCTGCTGGGCGACCCGAAGGTCGTGCTGCTCGACGAGCCGACCGCGGCGCTCGGCGTGCCGCAGACCAAGCAGGTGCTGGAGCTGATCCGGCGGCTGCGCGAGCGCGAACTCGGGGTCGTCGTCATCAGCCACAACCTGGCGGACGTCTTCGCGGTCGCCGACCGGGTCTTCGTCCTCCGCCTCGGCCGCGCCGCCGGTGAGTTCAAGGCCGAAGAAACCACCGAGGAGCACGTCGTCGGCGCGATCACCGGCGTCGGGGACGGCGGCGAGGGCGACCAGGGTGCGGGAGAGGGGGAGAAAACGTGAACGTGACCGAGGCGGCGACCGCCGAGGAGGCGAGCGAGCGCCGCCCGACCACCGGGGAAACCGTGCGCCGGATCGTCCAGGGCGATCTTTCCTCGGTCCGGGTCGTGCTCGGCCTGGTCGTGATCGCGGTCATCTTCCAGGTTCAGGAAGACCGCTTCCTCTCGGCCGAGAACCTGACCAACCTGATGCTTCAGATCACGACGATCGGGCTGATCTCGGTCGGCGTCGTCTACGTCCTCCTGCTCGGCGAGATCGACCTTTCGGTGGGGGCGGTCAGCGGCCTCTCGGCCGCGGTGATGGCCGTGCTCAGCGTCAACCACGGCTGGAACGCCTACCTGGCGATCGCCGCCGCGGTCCTCTGCGGCGCCGCGATCGGCTGCCTGCAGGGGTCGCTGTTCAGCCGCTTCGTCGTCCCCTCCTTCGTCGTCACCCTGGCCGGCCTGCTGGCCTGGGAAGGGGCGCTCCTGCAGGTGCTGGGAAAGACGGGCTCGCTCAACATCAACGACCCGAAGATCACCGGCCTCGCCAACATCTTCTATTCGGACACGGTCGGCTGGATCTTCGCCGTGGTGATCATTGGCGCCTACGGGGCAGCGCTCGCGGTCGGCTACCGCCGCCGGGTTGCCGCCGGCCTCGGCGACACCAACGCGGTCTCGCAGATCGTCCGCTTCGTGCTCCTCGCCGCGATCGTGATCGCCGCCGTTGCGATCCTCAACTCATCCCGCGGCGTGCCGCTGGCGGTGATGATCCTGCTGGCCTTCGTCGTCGGCATGGAGTACGTCGCCAAGCAGACCACCTTCGGCCGCCACGTCTTCGCCGTCGGCGGCAGCGCCGAGGCAGCCCGCCGCGCCGGAATCCACGTCAACCGGGTGCGGATCGCGGTCTTCACGATCGCCGGCACGATGGCGGCGATCGGCGGCGTCATGGCCGCCTCGCGGCTCTTCGCGGTGAACCAGAACTCCGGCGGCAACGAACTGCTGCTGCTGGCGATCGCCGGCCCGGTGATCGCCGGGACCAGCCTCTTCGGCGGCCGCGGCTCCGTCTGGACGGCGCTGCTGGGAGCGTTGGTCATCGGCTCGATCTCCAACGGGATGGACCTGCTCTCGCTCTCCTCGGCGGTGAAACTGATGGTCACCGGCGGCGTCCTCTTGCTGGCCGTCCTGGTCGACGCCGTGGCGCGCCAGCAGCGCCAGACCTCAGGCCGCGTGTAACGCCAACGTGAACCTAGTTGTCCCCGGTATGCGGGGACAACACGCTCCGCACATGAAGTCCTGGGTGGGAGCGGGAGGCGCCGACCGTGCCCCCGCGGTCGATACCACCGCGCGGGTCCGCCACGCCTGCGAGTCTACGAATCCATGGGCGGCTGGAAGCTTTGGTGGCAGAAGCGGCGCTGGTATGACCGCAATCGGCGGCTGCTGCGGCGCTGGCGGATCAACCGGCACGCGGCGCGGGGCGGGTTCTTCATCCGCCATCCGGTCGAGGGGGAGGTCCTCGAGGCGCTCGACGAGGGGCGGCTGACGATCGGCGAGGGGACGCTGCTCAAGCCCGGCTGCTGGCTGACGCTGGCGCCGACGGCGCGGATCGAGATCGGCGCGGGCTGCTTCCTCAACCGCAACGTGATGATCGCCGCCCACCAGAGCGTAGTCATAGGCGACCACACGATGTTCGCCAACGGCTGCTTCGTCGGCGACGCCGAGCACCGCTACGACGACCCCGGCAAGCCGATCACCTGGCAGGGCTTCACCAGCAAGGGCCCGGTGCGAATCGGCGCCAACTGCTGGTTCGGAGTCAATTGCGCGGTGACCAGCGGCGTCAGCGTCGGCGACCGCTGCGTCGTCGGCGCCAATTCGGTCGTCAATCGCGATGTCGAGGGCGGCACGATCGCCGCCGGGGCCCCGGCGAAGCCGATCCGCAGGATCGACTTCAGCACGCCGCCCGCGAGCACTTAGCGAACTTTTTGCTTCAACCGTCACAGAAGCGCCACAGAGCGTGCCTATAATTTTGTCTGCACGGCCGTGACCCCTAGGGCATGGACCTATGAACACCAATCTCCTCACCGATAGCCCCCGACCCACCGTGGCCGCCCCCGCCCTGCGCAAGAAGGCCGAGCTCCGCACTGCGCTGGAGCCGGTGCGCCGACAGGGTCTGACGATTGGCCTCGTGCCGACGATGGGATACCTGCACGAGGGGCACCTCTCGTTAATCCGCGCCGCCCGCGCCGAGTGCGACCTGGTGGTGATGAGCCTCTTCGTCAACCCGACCCAGTTCGGCCCCGGCGAGGACCTCGACCGCTATCCGCGCGACGAGGAGCGCGACCTGTGGCTCGCCGCCGAGGCCGGCGCCGACCTCGTCTTCGCTCCGCCCGTCGAGGAGGTCTACGCTCCCGACGCCGCGACCGCGGTCGAAGTCACCGGCTCTCTGACCAGCGTCCTCGACGGCGACCCCGACCGCCGCGGCCCGGAGCACTTCCGCGGTGTCGCCACCGTCGTCGCCAAGCTCTTCAACATCGTCGGGCCCGACATCGCCTACTTCGGTCAGAAGGACGCGCAGCAGGCGGTGGTGATTCGCCGCATGGTCCGCGACCTCGATTTCCCGGTTCGGATCGAGGCGATGCCGACCGTGCGTGAGCCCGACGGCCTGGCGATGAGCAGCCGCAACGCCTACCTGGAGCCGGCCGACCGCGAGCGGGCGACGGCGCTTTCGCGCGCTTTGAGAGCCGCCGAGCGCGAGGCTCGCGGCGGCTCCCTCACCGCCGGCCTCGACGCCGCTCGCCGCGAGCTCGCTGCCGCCGCGATCGAGCCCGAGTACCTCGAGGCCCGCGACGCGGAGACGCTGGAGCCGGTCGAGCGGCTCGCCGACCGCCCCGTCCTCGTTCTCGTCGCGGCCCGAGTCGGCGCCGCGCGCCTGATCGACAACGTCTTGATCCAACCGGCCGCCGAGCGGCCATCCACCTAGCCCGGAAAGGGGTCCGAAGTGCAGAGACAGATGCTGAAGTCGAAGATCCACCGGGCAACGGTGACCGACTGCGACGTCGACTACATCGGCAGCATCACGATCGACACCGAGCTGATGGCCGGCGCCGATCTGATCACCAACGAGCAGGTCCACGTCTGGGACGTCGATAACGGCTCCCGCTTCGTCACCTACGTGATCGACGGCGAGGCAGGCTCGGGGACGATGCAGGTCAATGGCGCCGCCGCCCACCTGGTCGAGCCCGGCCACAAGATCATCGTCGCCTCCTTCGGCGCCTACGACGAGAGCGACCTCGAGCGCTACGACCCGGTCGTCGTGCATGTAAACGACGACAACGAGCCGATCGCGATCGACAGCCACCCGGAGGTGCTGCTCAAATGAGCTCCGGCGGCCGCTCCCACACCGCCCCAACCTCGGACCGCAAACCGGTCAGCCTGCCGCGCCTGGCCGAGATGAAGGCGAACGGCGAGCCGATCGTGATGGTCACCGCCTACGACTACCCCTCGGCAACCGTCGCCGAGGCGGCCGGCGTCGACATCGTCCTCGTCGGCGACTCCGCCGCCAACGTCGTCCTTGGCTACCCCGGCACCGAGATGGTCTCGATGGACGAGATGGTGATGCTCGGCAAAGCCGTCCGCCGCGGCCTGAAGACGCCGCTGATGGTCGGCGACATGCCGATGGGCAGCTACGAGGCGAGCAACGAGGAAGCGATCCGCAGCGCCCAGCGCCTGATCAAGGAGACCGGCTGCCAGGCGGTCAAGCTCGAGGCCGGCGGCGTCATCGTCGAGCGCGCCCGGGCGATCGTCAACTCCGGCATCCCGGTGATGGGTCACGTCGGGCTCACCCCGCAGACCGCGACCGCCCTCGGCGGCTACAAAGCTCAGGGCAAGAGCGCCAAGAGCGCGATCAAGCTGCTCGAGGACTGCCTCGCCCTGCAGTCGGTCGGCTGCTTCGCGATCGTGATCGAGGCGGTCCCCTCGGCGATCGCCGACGAAATTGTCAAGAAGCTCGAAGTTCCGACGATCGGGATCGGCGCCGGCGCCGGCACCTCCGGTCAGGTCCTCGTCTTCCACGACCTGCTCGGGATCACCACCGGCCACATGGCGAAGTTCGTCAAGCGCTACGCCGACGTCCACGAGACGATGGTCGAGGCGGTCACCCGCTACAGCCGCGAGGTCCGCAGCCGCCACTTCCCCGAGCCCCAGCACGTCTACAGCGTCGAGCCGGCCGAGCTCGACGAGTTCCGCCGCTACCTCAGCGAGGAGAGCCTGGCCAGCGCCAAGGGCTGGGAGTGGGAGCCGCTGCCGTAGGCGGCGAGGCCAGCCGACGACGCTCCACGCGGCGGACGCTTCAGGCAGCGCGCGAGGATCGACAGCCGCGGGCAGAGCTTGGCGACGAAGTCTTCGCCCGCCAGGGCGAGGGCTGGGATTCCAGGGAAGGGGACGATCAGCGACCCGGTCCAGCTCGCGGCCCCGCGCGCGGGATCGCGGAACCTGGCGCTGCCGATGAACGGCCCAAGCGGATGGACGCTGGCGCGCGATCTGCCGGTGACGGAAAAGGTCGCCTTTCCGCTGTTGGTTTCTGCCGACCGCAAGATTTTCATCTCCCCGACGCGTTCGCTCGACGTGGCCGAGAGGTGGGCCGACGGCCTGTGATTTTCTCTGGAGGCGCGGAAGGTGATGGCTCTGCCTTCCCTGGTCGCCCGCGCTTCCAGGGTTTGCAGCTCGATTCCCAGGAACGGCCGGGCCCGGCGAAAGCTGTCGAAGATGCAGAAGCCGTCCGGCAGACGCCACACTTCCCCCTTCGGGTCGACCGCTTCGCTGGAGAAGTAGCCGCCCTCGCCGGTGAACTGGAAGGCGCCGCGAAAGACCCCCTCTTCGGTGATCGACCTGCATCCCCTCGCCGGGCGGTCGATCTCCTTGCGGCGGCGTTCGAAGCTGACGTCGAGCTGGCCGAGGGAGCCGAAGGTGGCGTGGATCCCAGGCCCGTCATTCACGGGCACCGCGTAGATCGCTTGGAGCGGGCCATTGGCGGTCTGGACCACCGCGTCCACCAGGGACATCGCCTTCCCGCCACGAGGAGATCGTCACTTCATAGCCGTCGGACCCCCTCAACTCGATGATGCTGACCCTCACTTCCGCTGCCTTTCCGGAGGCGCCGATTGCAACCGCAGGCAGCGCCAGCGCCGCTAGCGCCAGAGCGACGAATATCCGGAGACTTCTCCTTGCCCTCGTCGCCGCAGAGTATTCGGTCCTCCGGCAGCGGGCTGAGGCGAACTACGATGGGGCGGGATGCCGATCTACGAGTTCGAGTGCGAGAAGTGCGGGGGGCGCTTCGAGGAGCTTGTCGCCGCGGGCGGCGCCGTCGCCTGCCCGGGCTGCGGCTCTGGGCGCACGCGGCGGCTCTTCTCGACGGTCTCGGCGCCCGGTCGTCAGCCGCGCGGCGCCGCGGTGCGCTCGGACGAATCGCGGCGGCGGGAGCGGGAGGCGGCGCGGCAGGACCGGATCGCCGAGTCGCGCAAGCGGCGGTCGGCGGGAGAGAAGCCGTGAGCGCCGGCGCCGCCGAGCGGCGGGAGCGGCTGGTGGAGCTCTACAAAGAGGTCCAGGGCTGCACCAAATGCCCCCTTTACGAGACCCGGACGAAAGCGGTCTTCGGGGCCGGCAACGCCGATGCCGACCTGATGTTCGTCGGCGAGGCGCCGGGGGCCGAAGAGGACCGTCAGGGCCTGCCGTTCGTCGGCCGCGCCGGCCAGCTGCTGAACCAGATGCTGGAGGAGATCGGGCTCGAGCGCGACGACGTCTTCATCGCCAACGTCCTCAAGTCCCGCCCGCCGGGCAACCGCGACCCCCAGCCGATGGAGATCCAGGCCTGCGAGCCCTACCTGTTCGAACAGGTGCGCCTGATCGAGCCGCGGGTCGTCTGCACGCTCGGCAACTTCGCGACGAAGCTGCTCACCGGCAGCCCGACCGGGATCACCAGGGTCCGCGGCACCCCGCAGGTGCACGAGCTCGGCGGCCGCACCGTCTTCCTGCTGCCGCTCTTCCACCCCGCCGCCGCCCTGCGCACGCCCGCGGTAAAGGAGACGCTGCGGGTCGACTTCGCGACGATCCCGGAGCTGCTGCAACGGCCGCTGCCGGAGCCGGTGCCCAGCGCCGAGGAGATCGCCGAGGCCGAAGCCGGCGACGACACGTTGCCTCCGCCGCCGGCCGACCAGCTCGGCTTCTTCGGGTAGGAAGTGGCGGTCATGTCCGCGGAGATCGTCGAGACGAGCAGCGCCGCCGAGACCGAAGAGCTCGGCGCCCGCATCGCCGCCCGCCTCGACGCGGGCGACGTCGTCCTCCTCTCCGGCGAGCTCGGCACCGGCAAGACCACTCTGGTCCGCGGCGCTTGCCGCGCCCTCGGCGTCCCCGGCCCTGTCACCTCGCCGACCTTCACGATCGGCCAGCGCTACGAGGGCGGCCGGCTGCCGGTCGCCCACCTCGACCTCTACCGCCTGCAGACGCTGGAGGGCGAGGACCCCGCCCTGTTCGACGACTACCTGCGCCCGGAGGGCGTCGGCTTCGTCGAGTGGCCCGGCGCCGGCTCCGGGCGCCTCGACCGTCCCGCCCTGGAGGTCCGCCTCGCCCATCTCGACGAGGAGCGGCGGCGGATCGAAGTCGACTGGAATGGGTAACGAGCGGCAGGGGCGCACCAAACGGGTGTCGAAAGTGTTCACGGATGAGCGCGCCAGCTAGCATCGGCGCTTGGAACTCGACGGAAAGGCTAGGACGGGATGAAGGGACTGAAGGCGCTCGCGGCGGTGATGTTGGTGAGCGGATTGCTGATCACGGCGGTGCCCGCTTCGGCCAGCGCGGCTGCCTACAAGCATTACGTCGGCTGCGGGGTCTCCCGCAACGCCAAGCCCGCCCACAAGTGCCCGAAGAAAGCCAAGAAGGGCGCCTTCTTCAAAAGCCTCGCCGGCGACGTTGCCTACAGCGTCTGCGTCAAGTTCCCGAGCGGAAAAAACCTCTGCGCCCAGGCTCAGGAAGCCGAACAGGGGACGCTCTACGTCAACAAGATCACCTCGACGATCCCCGGCAAGCACGTCGTCAGCTGGTACGTCAAAGGGAAGAAAGTCGGTTCCTGGGCTTTCACGGTGACGGGGTAGCGCACCTCTGGTAGTCGTCGGCTTCGACACCGCGACGGTCGACACCGTCGCCTGCGCCTGGCGCGACGGCGAGGTCTTGCACGAGTCGCAGCTGGGGCTTTCCCCCGAGGGGAGGCCCCTGCACGCGACCCGGCTGCTGGAGGAGGTCGAGCGGGCCGCGGCGGCGGCCGGAGGCTGGGAGCGGGTCGACATGCTCGCGGTCGGGCTCGGCCCCGGCACCTTCACCGGCCTGCGGGTCGGGATCGCCAGCGCCCGCGGGCTCGGCGTCAGCCTCGGCCTGCCGGCGCGGGGCGTCTGCACGCTCGACGCCCTCGCCGCGGGGATCTGCGAGGCCGACGCTTCGGCTGTTCCTTCTGGGGACATAGCAACGAAAAGGAACAGGCGAATGCTGGCGGTCCTGGACGGCTGGCGCGGCGAGGTCTTCGCCGCGCTCTACGGTGCCGACAGGGCTCGGATCTGGGAGCCCGCGGTCTACCGGCCCGAGGAGCTGGCCGAGCGGGTGGCGGAGCTGGAGGAGACGCCTTCGGTCGCCGGCTCGGGGGCGGTACGATTCCGAGACGAGCTGGCCCGAGACGGCGTCCGGATAGCGGACGCTTCCGATCCCGTCCACCGGGTCGCCGCGCGGCACGTCTGCGCGCTGGCGGCGGCGGACGATGCGGAGACCGGCGGGCTCGCCCCGATCTACCTCAGACCCCCGGACGCGGAGCGCTGGCGTGCACGAGACGCTTCACAAAGAGCCAAGTGAGCTAAAGCGAGAGGTCCAGATCCGCCGGCTCGCCTACAGCGACCTTCCGGCGGTGATCTCGATCGAGCGGCGCTCGTTCCCGACCCCCTGGTCGCTGGCGATGTTCGTGCTCGAGCTCTCGAAGCCATCGGGGATCTGCCTCGCCGCCAGTGCCGGCGAGGAGCTGCTCGGGTACGTGATCTGCTCCCGCTACGACCAGGTCTGGCACCTGATGAACATCGCCGTCGCTCCCGACAGTCGCGGCGGCGGCGTTGCCGGGCAGCTGATGCGACGCCTGATCGAGGAGTCGCGGGGGAAGCTGCCCTTCACGCTCGAGGTCCGCGTCTCCAACCACCGCGCGATCGGCATGTACGAACGCTTCGGGTTCCGCTCCGCCGGCGTCCGCCCTCGCTACTACCACGACAATGGCGAGGACGCGCTGATCATGTGGTTGGACTGAGGGCCGGCTGATGCTGCTGGCGATCGAGACCTCCTGCGACGACACCTGCGCCGCCGTCCTCGACGGCGCGCGGATCCTCAGCAACGTGATCTCCTCGCAGGCGAAGGCCCACGAGGGCTTCGGCGGAGTCGTGCCCGAGGTCGCCGCGCGGCACCACCTGGAGCTGGTCGAGCCTGTGGTCGAGGCGGCGCTGAAGGAGGCCGGGGTGACGCTGGACGACGTCGAGGCGGTCGCCGCCACCGCCGGACCGGGCCTGATCGGGGCGCTCCTGGTCGGGATCAGCGCCGCCAAGGGGATCGCCGCCGGCCGCCGCCTGCCCTTCATCCCGGTCGACCACCTGCAGGGCCACGTCGCCGCCAACTTCCTCGAGCCCGAGCCGCTGGAGCCACCCTTCCTCTGCCTGATCGCCAGCGGCGGCCACACCCTGCTCGCCGGCGTCCGCGACCACCATGGCTACGAGCCGCTCGGCCAAACCCTCGACGACGCCGCCGGCGAGGCCTTCGACAAGTCGGCGCGGTTGCTCGGGCTGGGGTACCCGGGCGGGCCGGCGGTCCAGCGCGAGGCCGAGGGCGGCGATCCGGAGGCTTTCGAGATGCCGGTGGCGATGTCCCGCAACCCCGGCCTCGACTTCAGCTTCAGCGGTCTGAAGACCGCGGTCCTCTACCGCTGCAGGGAACTTGGTCCGGACGGAGTCGCCGAGCGGCGCGCCGACCTCGCCGCCTCCTTCCAGGCCGCCGTCGTCGGGCAGCTGACGGCGAAGCTGAAGCGGGCGCTGAAGAAGGGGGAGTGGGAGGCGGTCGCGCTCGGCGGCGGCGTCGCCGCCAACGGACCCCTGCGCGAGGCGGTCGGCCGGCTCTGCGAGGAAATGGGGGTGCAGCTGAAGCTGGTCCCGATCACTCTCTGCACCGACAACGCCGCGATGATCGGGGCTGCCGCCCGCTACGTCGAGCCGATCCCCTACCCGGACTACCTCGGCTACGACGCCTTCGCGAGCGGCGAGACCAAGGCCGCGGTCCCGCACTGAGCCGATGGCAGACGTCGTCGTCTACTCCCGTCCGGGCTGTCATCTCTGCGAGGAAGCGCTGGAGCAGATCGTCGCCCTGCACGAGGAGGGCTATCGCTTCAACCTCCACGAGGTCGATATCGAGAGCAACGAGTTGCTGCTGCGGCGCCACCTCGAGCGGATCCCAGTGGTCGAGGTCGACGGGGTCGAGGTCTCGGAGCTGATCCTCGACCGCGCGGCGCTCACGGCCAGGCTCGATACTGTGGGGGCATGGTCGAGGTGATCGAGGAGTTCGACGCCGCAGGGGCGTTTCCGGTCGAAGGCGAGCGTCTCTCGCTGGGCGTCGCCGCGCGGCTTTCCCGCTACCTGCAGGTGCTGACGCAGGCACGGAAGATGGGGCGGGAGACGATCTCCTCGCAGGAGCTCTCCGAGTACACCCATATCAACCCGACCCAGATCCGCCGCGACCTCTCCGGCTTCGGCAAGTTCGGCAAGCGCGGCGTCGGCTACAACGTCGAGTCGCTGGTCTCGGAGATCCGCAAGATCCTCCGCACCTCCGGCCAGCACAACATCGCCCTCTTCGGCGCCGGCAACCTCGGCCAGGCGATCGCCACCTCCTCGATCTTCGCCGATCACGGGTTCCAGGTCGTCGCCGTCTTCGACAGCGACCCCAGCGTCGTCGGCAACCGGATCGGCGAGCTGAGCGTGCGCGACATCGGCGACCTGCCGGAAGTCGTGGCCGAGGAGGAGATCGTCGTCGGCGTCCTCGCGGTCCCAGCCGAGGCGGCCCAGGACGTCGCCGACCGCCTGGTCAAAGCCGGGGTCAAGATCATCTTCAACTACTCCGAGCAGCTGCTGCAGGTGCCGCCGGAGGTGACGGTCCACACCTCCAGTCCCGCGGTCGACCTGCTCTACGCGCTCTACTTCTACCTCGCCTAGCCTCCGACCTTGGCCCTGGACCTCGATCTCGCCCGCGAGAAGTTCGAATCCTCGCAGGACTTCACGATCGGCCTGGAGGAGGAGTTCGCGATCCTCGACCCCCAGACTCTGGAGCTGGAGCACCGCTTCGATGACGTCTTCGCGGCCTGCCAGCAGGACGAGGTGCTAGCCGAGTCGGCGGCAGGGGAGCTGATCGCCGCCGAGGTCGAGATCCGCTCCGGGCGCTCGGAGACCTTCGCCGAAGCCGTCGAGCATCAGCGCCAGCGACGGGCGCGGCTCTTCGACCTGGTCGGCGGGATGGGGCTGGCGCTGGGAGCGATGGGGACCCACCCCTGGGCCAACTACCTCGACCAGCGGATCATCGACACGCCCCACTACAACCGCCTCCGCAACGAACTCGGCTGGGTCGCGCAACGCAACAACACCTGGAGCCTGCACCTGCACATGGGGGTGCGGGGGGCCGACCGGGCGATCGCCGTCTGCGACTGGATGCGGGAGCTGCTGCCGCTGCTGCTGGCCATCTCCGCGAACTCGCCCTTCCTCGACCGCCGCGACAGCGGCCTGCACAGCGTCCGCTCGGAGATATTCACCCGCACCTTTCCCCGCTGTGGGGTGCCCTCGCCGTTCCGCGACTGGGAAACCTACGCCGGCTTCGTCGACAGCCTCGAGCGGCTCGGCTCGGTGGTTGAGTCGACGCAGCTGTGGTGGAGCGTGCGACCCCACCACAGCTTCGGCACCGTCGAGGTGCGGATCTGCGACGCCCAGACGCGGGGCGAGGAGTCCTTCGCGCTGGCGGGGCTGATCGCCGCCTGCATCGCCCAGACCGCGCTCGACTACGACGAGCACGGCTACGAGAGGCAGGGAGGGCCGCAGGCCGACCGCGAGATCGAGGAGAACCTCTGGCGGGCGATCCGCTACGGCGCCGGCGGCCGGATGATCGACTGGAGGCGGGGGGAGGAGGTGCCTACGCGCTCCCTGCTCGATCAAGTGCTGGCCTGGACCGAGCCGGCGCGGGCGCAATTGGGGCTGGACCTGAGACTGCCGGAGCGAAACGGCGCCCAACGGGCACGCGAGGCACTCGATGCCGGGCTCTCGATCGAGGACATCTACCGCGACGCCGTTGCCGAGACGCGCCGGACCTATGCGGAAAAGGCTGCCGATCGCGCTTAGAAAGCGCTGTCGCCGCCTTCGTCTATAGACTCCCGCGCCGCTAAAACCACCGGAGGAATAGGAACTTGACCGACTTCTTGACCGAATACGGCGTGGTCGTCGCACTTGTATGTGCGGGCGCCGCCGTCATCTACGGACTTCTCGTTACCCAACGGCTGCTTTCGAAATCGCCAGGCAACGAGCGCATGCAGGAAATCTCCGGCGCCGTCCAGGAAGGGGCGCAGGCCTACCTGAACCGCCAGTACACGATCATCGCCGCCCTCGCGGTTCCGATCGCGGTCCTGCTGCTCGTGCTCCAGAACTGGGAAACCGCCGTCGGCTTCCTGATCGGAGCGACCCTCTCCGGCGCCACCGGCTTCATCGGGATGAACGTCTCGGTGCGGGCGAATGCGCGGGTGGCCGAGGCGGCCCGCGGTGGCGTGCCGCCGGCACTCGACGTCGCCTTCAAGGGCGGCTCGGTCACCGGGCTGCTGGTCGTCGGCCTGGCGCTGATCGGCGTCGCCGGCTATTACGGGTTCCTGCTCCTGATCGGCAGCACCGACAAGGAGGCCGTCGACGCGCTGATCGGCCTCGGCTTCGGTGGCTCGCTGATCTCGGTCTTCGCCCGCCTCGGCGGCGGCATCTTCACCAAGGCCGCCGACGTCGGCGCCGACCTGGTCGGCAAGGTCGAGGCGGGGATCCCCGAGGACGATCCTCGCAACCCGGCCGTGATCGCCGACAACGTCGGCGACAACGTCGGCGACTGCGCCGGCATGGCCGCCGACCTTTTCGAGACCTATGCGGTCACCTCGGTCGCGGTGATGCTGCTCGGCGTCCTCACCTTCAACGCCGACTTCGCCCGCGAGGTCGCGATCTACCCGCTGGTGATCGGCGGCGTCGCGATCATCGCCTCGATCATCGGGGCCCTCGTGGTGCGGACGAAAACCGACCGGGTCGAGGGTGCTCTCTACCAGGGGGTGATCCTCGCCGGGCTGATCTCGATCGCGGCCTTTTACCCCGTCACGGACTGGCTGATGGGCGACGCGGTGAAGCTCGGCTTCGCCAACGCCGCGGCCGATGCTGTCAGCGTCGGTGACCTCTGGCTCTGCGCGGTGATCGGCGTCGCGGTCACGGCGCTGCTGTTCGTGATTACCGAATTTTATACGGCGACCCGGTTCCGGCCGGTGAAGACGATCGCCCAGGCCTCCGAGACGGGGCACGCGACGAACATCATTCAGGGCCTCGCCCAGGGCTACCAGTCGACCGCCGCTCCGGCGCTCGTCATCGCCCTAGCGATCCTCGCGGCCAACGAGCTCGCCGGCATCTACGGCATCGGCGTCGCCGTCATGGCGCAGCTCTCCCTCTGCGGTTTGATCGTCGCCCTCGACGCCTTCGGGCCGATCACCGACAACGCCGGTGGCATCGCCGAGATGGCGGAGCTGCCGGAGGACGTCCGTAACGTCACCGACCCGCTCGACGCGGTTGGCAACACGACCAAGGCCGTGACCAAGGGTTACGCGATCGGCTCCGCCGCCCTGGCGGCGCTGGTGCTGTTCGCCGCCTTCAAGTACGAGCTGGAAGCGGAGGCCCCGCAAGGCTTTGACCTCAACGGGCTCTTCAACCTGACCAGCCCCGACGTGCTGATCGGATTGATCATCGGCGGGATGATGGTTTACCTGTTCTCGGCCTTCGCGATCGAGGCTGTGGGCCGCGCCGGCGGCCAGGTGGTCGAACAGGTCCGCGAGCAGTTCCGCGAGCACCCGGGGATCATGGAGGGGACCGAAAAGCCCGAGTACGGGAAAACGGTCGCCATCGTCACCGCCGCCGCGCAAAAAGAGATGATCCTCCCGTCGCTGATCCCGATCGTCGTGCCCGTGATCGTCGGCATCCTCAGCGTCGACGCGCTCGGCGGCCTGCTGATCGGCGTCATCGTCGTCGGCCTCTTCGCCGCGATCAGCATGACCGCCGGCGGCGGCGCCTGGGACAACGCGAAGAAGCTGATCGAGGACGGCGCCCACGGCGGCAAAGGCTCACCGGCGCATGAAGCCTCGGTGACCGGCGACACCGTCGGCGATCCCTACAAGGACACGGCCGGGCCGGCGATCAACCCGATGATCAAGGTGGCGAACATCGTCGCGATTCTGATCATCCCGATCGTCCACTTCTAGAAGCTCGGTTTGTTGGGAGGGGGGCCATGTGCCCCTCTCCCGAAGACCGTCGCGCAGCGGGAAAGGGCGGGTGCCCCTCTCCCAGAGACCGTCGCGCAGCTGGGGTGGAGTGCTGGGCGCGATTGTGGTCTCAGGAGCCTCTGTGAGAGGGGCACCCGCCCTTCCTGAAGTAGCGTTTCGGGGGTGCGCAAGGTGATCTTGTACCCGTGGAAGCGATGGCCCCGGCTCTTCAAAGCTGTAGTTGGCCTGGGCGTGGTCTTGGTGCTGCTGGTTTTGGGCGCCAACGCTTGGGTGCTCTCCAGAGGTGGGGATTCGACTTCGGAGGTTGGTGAGGTTCCGCGGGTGGAAGTGGCGATCGTGCCGGGGGCTCTGGTGGAGCCGGATGGGGATATGAGTGCGATGCTGGCGGCTCGGGTGGAGCAGGCTTCGCGGTTGTGGCATGCGGGCAAGGTGGAGAAGGTCCTCGTTTCGGGCGACCATGGGACCTGGAAGTACGACGAGCCGGACACGATGCGGAAGGCGCTGGTCCGGGACGGGGTGGCGCCGGAGGACGTCTTCGAGGACCACGCGGGCTTCGACACCTGGGCGACGATGGTGCGGGCCAAGAGCATCTTCGGAGTGCATCGGGCGGTCGTGATCACGCAGGGCTTCCACATGCCGCGGGCGCTCTACCTCGCCGACGCGGCCGGAATCGATGCCACCGGCCTCACCGCCGACCTGCAGGGCTGGGGGTTCCAGGGGCGCAAGAGCGCCGTGCGCGAGGTGCTCTCGCGGGTGAAGGCGGTAGCCGACGTCACCCTCGACACCCCCGCGCTGGCCGGACCGAGGATCCCGATCGCGACCACCGACGGCCGCGAAAGCTGGGGTCCGGAACCTCCGCGAAGCGTTCCGCCGGCCGGTTCGCCAGGGCACTGAGGGGGGCGTGTCGCTTTTGTTTCCCCATAGGGAACAAAAGCGACACTGGAAAACCTGAGCGGCCTCAGCAGCTCGCGAGTGAGTTGGCGTAGAAGCGCAGGTACGCGGCCCAGTGACGGTTCCAGTAGTCGCTGTCGTGGCCTCCGTCCCAGGAGTGGGCGCTGAGGTTGGCGCCGTCGGCTTCGAGGTAGTCGACAAAGCCTTCGTCGTAGACGCGGAAGGGGTCGGCGTCGCCGTAGTCGTTCCAGACGCGCATTCCCTCGAAGGCGTCGGGGTTGCCGCGGGCCATGCCGACGACGTCGTTGCGATCGAAGTCGGCGGCGCTGTCGAACGCGCCCGGCGCCGTTTCGCCGCCGTCGAACCACAGCGCGGGGGAGTGGCCGCCGACCGCGCAGAAGCGGTCCGGGTGCAGCAGCGCCAGGTCGTAGGCGCCGAAGCCGCCCATCGAGATGCCGCCGATCGCCACCCTGTGCGGGTCGGTGCCGAAGCGCTGTTCCACCCTCGGGATCACCTCCCGCATCACGTACCTCCCCCACTTGTCTTCCCTGCGGTCATGCCAGTAGCTGTGGTCGCCCCCGTCGGGGAAGGCGACGATCGGCGCCCCGCGGCCAAGCTTCGCCAAGCCTTCGAAGACCGCCTCGTTGCCGATGAAGGTGTCGTCGGAGCCACCACGGCCGTGGAGGAAGACGAGCAGCGGCCGCTCACCACGTGGTTTCGTCTGCGCTGGGACCACCACGTTGACGCCGAGCTTCCGACCCACCGCTTGGCTCTGGACGTTCATGTGCACGACGTGCGCGCCGTGCTCGTCCACAGGGGCGAAGACGGTGGCGGTGAGGGCGAGGTAGACGACGGCGGTGACGAGCAAGGCGAGGACGATAAGCGCCGTCGCCCTACGGCGGCGGATTTGTGCCGGCGAGGGGCTCATCCGGCGGCAGCATAGGGCCGGGCCGGTGCGACCTCCACCTGATCAAGTAGAGGTTGCACCGGTCCGGCCCGCAAACGGCGGGGTTGTTCGAGTCGGAGTAGGTTCCGGCCGTGATCGCAGACTGGATCAACGTCGCCGACGCCGAACGCGAGGGCGAAGCGAAGCTCGAGCAGGGGCCGCTCGACTACTTCGCCGGCGGCGCCGGGGATGAGCTGACGCTGCGGGAGAACGTCGCCGCCTGGGGGCACTGGCGGCTGCGGCCGCGGGTGCTGCGCGACGTCCGCGAGGTCTCGACCCGGACCGAGGTGTTGGGGAAGCCGGTGGAGACGCCGGTCCTTGTTGCCCCGGTCGCCTACCAGCGGATGGCGCATCCCGAAGGCGAGGCCGGGATGGCCCGGGGCGCCGCCGCGGCCGGCACCGCGATGTGCCTCTCGACGCTCTCGACCACCCGCCCCGCCGAGGTCGCCGCTGCGGCGCCCGACGGCCGCCACCTGTTCCAGCTCTACGCCTTCAAGGACCCAGGGGTCACCCGGGCGCTGATGGACGAGGCGATCGACGCTGGCTTCGAGGCAATCCTCGTCACCGCCGACGCCCCGCCCGGCGGCAATCGTGAGCGGGATCGCCGCAACCGCTTCACGCTGCCGCAGGAGCTGGGGACGCCGAGCCTGACCGCGGCCACCGGTGGCGGGCAGGCGCTGACGATCGAGGAGACCTTTGCGCTGATGAACCACGCCCTCACCTGGGACGACGTCGCCGACCTCGCCTCCGAATGCGAGATTCCGGTCTTCGTCAAGGGCCTCGTCACCGCCGACGATGCCGAGCTGGCGCTAGAGCACGGGGCCGCCGGCGTCGTCGTCTCCAACCACGGCGGTCGCCAGCTCGACCGCTGCCTCGCTACCGCCGACGCTCTGCCGGAGGTCGCCGAGGCGCTCGAAGGACGCGGGACGCTGCTGGTCGACGGCGGGGTCCGCCGCGGCATCGACGTTGCCACCGCGCTCGCGCTCGGTGCCGACGCGGTTCTGGTCGGCCGCCCCGCCCTCTGGGGGCTGACGGCCGGCGGCCGGGAGGGCGTCGCCGCCGTCCTCGGCCTGCTTCGCGCCGAGCTGGAGCTGACCCTCGGCCTCTGCGGCTGCAACTCCCCCGCCGAGCTGACCCGCGCCCACGTGCGAAGGGCGCCAGCCGCGTCCGTATATTCGGTCTGAGTGACACGTACTCGTTCCTCATAGATGGCCCAGCGGATCCCCAGAGACGAGTCCCTGAGCCGCGTCCACGGCGTCGGAGCGCTGTTCTCCGCCGCCTACGGCAACGTTGGCTCCTCGATCTACTACGCGCTCGGCGTCACCGCCGCATTCGCGCTCGGCCTCACCCCGGTCGCCTTCGTCATCTCCGGCCTGATCTTCGCCGCCACCGCCGCCACCTACGCCGAGGCGACGGTGATGTTCCCCGAGGCCGGAGGCTCCTCCAGCTTCGCCCGCCACGCCTTCAACGAGCTGGTCAGCTTCATCGCCGCCTGGGGGCAGATGCTCAACTACACGATCACGGTCGCGATCTCGGCCTTCTTCGTGCCCCACTACCTGGCCGTCTTCTGGCCCTGGCTGGGGGACAGCCCCGGCGACATCATCGGCGGCGCGGTACTGATCGTCGGCCTCGCCCTGATCAACATCCGCGGCACCGAGGAGTCGGCGAAACTAAACCTGATTCTCGCCATCGCCGATCTCGCCACCCAGGTAATCCTGGTCGGCATCGGCATAGTGCTGGTCCTCAGCCCGGCGATCCTGGTCGACAACGTCCACTTCGGGGTCGCTCCGACCTGGACCGACTTCCTGCTCGGGATCGCGGTCGGGATGATCGCCTACACCGGGATCGAGACGATCTCCAACATGGCCGAGGAGGCCAGGGACGCCGCCAAGTCGATCCCCCGCAGCGTCGGCCTCACGGTGGTCGCGGTGCTCGGCCTCTACCTGCTGATCCCGATCGTCGCCCTCTCGGCGATGCCGGTCACCCAGGACGCCGCCGGCCACTACGCGACCGCGCTCGGCTCGACCTTCGCCGACGATCCGATCCTCGGCATCGTCGAGAACCTCGGCCTCTCCAGCGTCCCGACCGAGATCCTCCGCTACTACGTCGGCATCCTCGCCGCGGTGATCCTCCTGATCGCGACCAATGCCGGCCTGATCGGCGTCTCCCGCCTCACCTACTCGATGGGCCAGCATCGCCAGCTGCCGGAGGGGCTGCGCCAGGTCCACCCGAAGTACCGCACCCCCTACATCGCGATCTTGATCTTTGCCGCGATCGCGATCGTCACCCTGCTGCCGGGTCAGACCGACTTCCTGGCGACGATGTACTCGTTCGGGGCGATGCTCTCGTTCACGATCGCCCACGTCGCGGTGATCCAGCTGCGGCGTAAGCAGCCGGACGTCGAACGGACCTGGAAGCCACCGCTGAACGTCCGCGCCTTCGGAGTCGACGTGCCGGTCAGCGCCGTCCTCGGCGGCCTCGGCACGTTCATCGCCTGGCTGGTGGTGATGGCCCTGAACCCGCGCACCCTCGTCGTCGGCCTCGGCTGGATGGTCCTCGGTGTCGTCGTCTACGTGCTCTACCGCCGCAACCAGAAGCTGCCGCTGACCGAGACGGTGAAGGTGGTGCTGCCAGAGCCGCTCGGGGTCGAGGAGGTCGAGTACCGCAGCGTTCTCGTCGGCTTCGAGGACGACGAATCGTTCTCGCCGGAGATGGTGGCGACGGCGGTCAAGCTCGCCGGCAAGCGTCGCCGCGGCATCCACGTCCACTCGATGATGACCGTGCCGACCAACCTGCCGTTGAACGCGGAGATGCCGGAGCGGGAAGAGGAGGCGCAGCAGAAGATCGAGGAGGCGAAACTGATCGGCGGCCAGCGGGTTACCGGCCACGTCGCCCGGGTGCGACCGGGGCAGGCCGGCTACTCGGTCGCCGACGAGGCGGCGGAGATCAAGGCCGAGGCGATCGTCATCGGCCTCCGCTACCGCAACGGCGTCCCGCTCTACGACAAGACCCTGGAGACGGTCCTCGGCGAGCGCCCCTGCCGCGTGATCGTCGTCTCCGATCCGACCGACAAGCCGCCGGCGATCCCCGGCGCCGCCCTGGCGGAGGCGACCCGGTGAGCGGTGAGCGCGTCTACCGCGGAGCCGTCCGTGCCTTTTCGCTCACCTTCGTCGCGATCGGGCTGGTGGTGCTGGTCGTCACCCTCGCCAACGGTGGTGGCCCGGCCTCGCTTGGCTTCTTGATGGGAATCGCCTTCCTGCTGGTCGGCGTCGGCCGGCTCTGGCTGGGATCGAGGACGCAAGGGTGAGCACCCCCGAGGCGCCGCCGCAGGGCGACGGCAGCCGCCCGCCGCGACCGCAGGAGCCGCGTTCGGAGCCGGTGCTGATGCGCGGGCTCGGCGTCCCGGCGCTGTTCGCCGCCGCCTACTCGGCGGTCGGCTTCTCGATCTACTTCGCCCTCGGCGTCGTCGCCGACCGCGGCCTCGGGCTGACGCCGCTGATCTTCCTCGCCGCCGGCCTGCTCTTCGGCCTCACCACCCTCACCTACGTCGAGGGCGGGGCGATGTTCCGCGAGCGCGGCGGCTCCTCGACCTTCGCCCGCCACGCCTTCAACGAGCTGATCGCCTTCGTCGCCGGCTGGGCGATCCTGATCGATTACCTGATCGTGATCGCCCTGGCCGCGATCTCGGTCCCGCACTACCTGGAGCCGGTCAGCGGCGACTTCGGCAGGCCGGGCTGGGAGGTGGGGATCGCGGCGGCGGTGATCGCTTTCGTCTGCCTCCTCAACGTCTACAACATCACCGGTCGCGAGCGGCAGGGTTCGCTGACCTTCCTCGCCCTCGCCGACCTCGGTCTGCAGCTGGCGGTGATCGTCGTCGGCCTGCTGGCGGTGATGCATCCCGAGCGGCTCACCGAGCAGCTCGACCTCTTCACCGACCCGAGCTTCCGCGACATCGTCTACGCCGCGGTGGTGGCGATGCTCGCCTACGCCGGGATCGAGGCCGCCTCCGACCTCGCGCCCGACATCGACGTCAGCCGCCGCGACCTGAAACGGGTGACGATCGTCGGCGCGATCGGGGTGCCGCTGGTCTACGCCGGGATGGCGGCGATCGCGCTGATGGCCGTGCCGGTGGTGGGCGGCCCCGACGGACCGCAGACCGCGCTCGGCGGTGAGTTCGTCGAGGAGCCGGTGCTGGGGATCGTCTCCGCCTACGAACCGGCCTGGGTCGCCGACACGATGCGCTGGCTGGTCGCCCTCGTCGCCACTCCCGTCCTGATCTGGGCCGCCAGCACCTCGATGCTCGGGGTCTCCCGCCACATCTACACGCTGGCGATCAACCGCCAGATCCCCAGCTGGCTCGGCAAGCTGCACCGTCGCACGGCGACGCCGTACGTGGCGATCGTCCTCAGCGGCCTGATCGCGATCGGGCTCGTCGTCCCTACCAGCGTCAAGCTGCTGGCCGGGATCTACGCCTTCGGCGCCACGCTGGCGATCACGATCGCCCACCTCTCGATCATCCGCCTGCGGGTGAAGAGACCGGAAAAGCGGCGACCGTTCCGGATCCCGATGGGGGTCGCATGGGGGCCGGCGGAGCTGCCGCTGCCGGCGATCTTCGCCGCGATCGTCAGCGCCCTCGCCTTCCTCAGCGTCCTCGCCTACCACTCGACCGCGCGCTGGGTCGGCCTCGGCTGGATGGTTTTCGGCCTCACCTTCTACGTCGTCTACCGCAAGGTCTTCGAGGGGACCTCGCTGACCAAGCGGGTCTCGGTGACCGAGCGGGCGCTGACCAAGCAGGTGCCGGAGATCGAATTCAGCAACATCCTCGTGCCGGTATTCGGGACCAAGTTCGACGACGACATCGTCGCCACCGCGGGGCGGCTGGCGGCGGCGGAGGCGGGGACGCCGAAGGGCGGCCACGACTCGCGCCTCGACGTCGTCTACGTGATCGAGGTGCCGCTGACCCTGCCCCTCGATGCGGCGCTGCCGAAGGAGCGTGAGGAGCAGGCGCGGCGGGCGCTGGAGCGGGCGCGCGAGGTGGGGGAGGAGTACGAGGACGTCGAGGTCGTCACCGACGTGATCCGCGCCCGCAAGGTCGGCGCCGGGATCCTCGAGGCGGCGCGCCGCAGCAACGTCGAAGCGATCGTGATCGGGGGGGAGGCGCCGACCAAGATCCGCGGCGGCGGCGTGCTCGGCGGGATCGGCGCGTCGAAGCCGGCGGAGATCGGCGCCGCGACCGAGTACGTGCTGAAGAAAGCACCCTGCCGGGTACTGCTCACGGCGCCGCCGGAACCGCCTGGATGACGCGCCTGGCACTGCGCATCTCTGCGTCCTCGGGCTTGCCTTTGCAACCAGCAAAGGCTGCGCCCTGCGTCCTTGACCTGCTTGGCCAGGCACGCCCCCAGGCCCACGGCATCCATCTAGTATCCGGCTCATGTTCGTTCTGATCGTCGGTTGTGGCCGGGTTGGCTCCTCGGTTGCCAGAGCGATGCTCCGCGAGGGGCATCAGGTCTCCTGCCTCGACGAGGACCCGGAGTCGCACGCGCGGCTCGAGGTCGGGCTGGAGAAGAGCTGGGAGGACCTCGGCGGCCAGTTCACCGTCGGCGCCGGGCTCGAGACCGAGGCGCTGGAGGCGGCCGGAATCGAGAATGCCGACGTCTTCATCGCCTCCACGGATGGCGACAACACCAACATCGTCATCTCCCAGATCGCCCAGCGCCGCTACGAGGTCCCGACCGTGATCGCCCGCGTGCTCGACCCGCTGCGGGCCGAGTGGTACCAGCGCCAGGGCCTGAACACGGTCTGCCCGACCCGGGTCGCGATCGACCTGCTCGAGGGCGAGGTACGTAGCGCCGCCGAGCGTGGCAGCTCCCCCGACGACACGCCGGCGGCGGCGTAGGAGAGGGGCGGCGAGCATGTACATCATCGTCGTCGGCGCGGGAAAGGTGGGGTGGAACCTCGCCCGCGAGCTGCTCGACAAGGGCCACGAGGTGACCCTGATCGAGAGCGACCGCCGCCGCTACCTGACCGTCGAGCAGGAGCTCGAGCACAACGTCTCCTACGGCGACGCCTCCGAGCTCTGGGTGCTGGAGCGGGCCGGGATCCAGCGGGCGGACATGGTGATCGCGGTCACCGGCGACGACGAGGACAACATGCTGATCTGCCAGGTCGCCAAGGAGAAGTACCTGGTCGACCAGATCATCGCCCGCGTCAACAACCCGCGGAACCGGCGCCACTTCGACCTGCTGGGGATCAAGCCGTCGGTCTCCGCCACTGACCTGATCCTGCGCCTGCTCGAGCACGAGGTGCCCGAGTACGGGCTCGTCCACCTGCTCGACCTGCAGGAGGAGCAGCTGGAGATCATCGAGATGCTGCTGGGCAAGGACTCCGGCGTGACCGGGCGCCGCGTCGGCGACCTGCAGATGCCGGAAGGCAGCCTCCTGATCTCGGTCCTGCGCGAGGGCAAGGGGTTCGTCCCCAGCGCCGACACGGTGCTGCAGGAAGGCGACGAGATCCTCGCGGTGCTCGACCCGGGCAAGGAGGAGGACCTGAAGGTCCTCTTCGGGCCGGAGGGGAACGGCAACGGCGTCAGCGGCGGGTAAGACCGGCGCGGGATCGGACGCTAACGGGTAGAGATGGCCGATCGTCAAGTCGATTTCCTGCTGGTCGGGGGAGGCATGGCCTCCGCCCACTGCGCCGCCGAGCTACGGCGACGGGGGGCCCAAGGGTCTGTCCTGCTGGTCGGCCGCGAGCCGGAGCCGCCCTACGAACGGCCGCCGATCTCGAAGGAGTACCTGCGCGGCGACGCCGCCCGCGAGGACGCCCACGTCAACGGCGGGCGCTCCTGGTATCAGGAGAATGGGGTGGAGCTGCTGACCGGGAAGAACGTGATGGGGCTGGACCTCGAGAACCGCGCGGCGAAGGTCCAGGGCGGGGAAGAGGTCGGTTTCGACAAGGGCCTGCTCGGGACCGGGGCGATGGTCAACATCCTCCGGGTCGAGGGGGCCGAGAACGAGGGGATCCACTACCTGCGCGCCTTCGGCAACGCCGACGCGATCCGCGCCGACGCCGAGCGAGCAGAGCACGTGGTCCTGATCGGAGGCAGCTACATCGGCTGCGAGGTTGCGGCCTCGCTGACCGCGCGGGGGACGAAGTGCACGATCATCGCGATGGAGGACGTGGCGCTCTCGCGTACCTTCGGCGAGGACGCCGGCCGCTGGTTCCAGGCGCAGCTGGAAGAGCACGGGGTGACCTTCCACGGGGGCGAGACCCTGAGCGCCTTCGAGGGGGACGGCCGGGTCAAGGCGGTCGTCTGCGAGAGCGGTCTGAGTGTCGAGTGCGACACGGTCGTGGTTGGCGCCGGGGTGCGCCCCGACGCGATGCTCGCCCAGCGCGCGGGGATCGAGGCCGGCGACGGTGGCATCGCCTGCGACTCGAAGCTGCAGACCTCGGCCCCCGGCATCTACGCCGCCGGAGACTGCTGCTCCTACGAGAGCGTCGTCCATGGCCGCCGCATCCACGTCGAGCACTGGGACGTGGCGATGCAGCAGGGGATCCACGCCGCCACCAACATGCTCGGTGCCGATCTCGACTACGAAGTCGTGCCCTACTTCTTCAGCGACCTCGCCGACTGGGCCAGCCTGGAGTACGTCGGCCCCGCCTACGAGTGGGACCGCGAGGTCTGGCGCGGCGACCGCGACCGCGGCGAGTTCTCGGTTTGGTATCTGCAGGGCGATCGCGTCGCCGGCTGCCTCAGCGTCGGCCGCTCCGAAGAACTCGCCGAAGCGCGGCAGATGATCGCCGAAGGAACTCCCTTCGACGGCTGAGTCCCTTATCCTGAGGGGACGCCGTTGCGGCCTGGTGTAATGGCAGCACGCCTCGCTCTGGACGAGGTAGTCGGGGTTCGAGTCCCTGGGCCGCAGTAAATCGCCACGCCCCTAACTCCCTGCAAACGCGTCTAATCGCTTTGCTAGCTTCGCCCCCATGCAGATCCCCGGCAACAAGACGATCCTCCTCATCCTCGGCGTCCTGGCGGCGCTGTTGGTCGCCGGTTGCGGCAGCGGGGGCGACGAGACCGAAACGACGACCACGCCGACCGTCGAAGAACCGGTGGCACTGACCGAAGAGGAACTGATCGAGGAGGGCGACGGGATCTGCGCCGAGGTGAATGCCGCCGTCGGCGCTCTGAGTGCCTCCGAAAGCGACGAAGCCTCGCCGACCGGCAACAGCGAAAAAATCGCCAACCTCTACCTCGGGATGGTCGAACGCCTGCAGGAGCTGGGGACGCCCGCAGGCGACAGCGGCGACTACGCCAAATTCATGGAAGCGGCTGAAGAGCTGGGCAAGGTCGAGGGCGAACTGAAACTGGCGGCCGAACGCGAAGACGTCGCCGGGGTCGAAGAAAAAGGCGGCGAAGCCGCCGCGGCCCTCGAAAGCTTCCAGTCCCAGGCCGCGATCTACGGCTTCGAAGACTGCAGCGACGAACCCGGCGCCCCGGCTGTCGACGGCGGCCCCACGACCAGCGGCGGCGAAGAATTCGAAGGCGAAGAATCTGAAGGCGGGATCGAAGTCGAACCCGAATACGAAGAACCCGCCCCCGAAGAAGAAATGCTGCCCGAAGAAGAAGTGGCGCCGGAAACCGGCGGCGCCGGTGGCGGACCCGAAGCACCTGAACCGGCGCCGGAAACCGGTGGGGAAAGCGGCGGGGTCGGACCCGGTTGATCTGAGGTTTGGGGACGTGCCGGTGGGGGTCCCGGGGAGCACCTCCGCCGGGAGCTACGCCTTCTGCTGTCGCCCCAAGGTTGCTGGCCCGGCTCCATGCTGAGTACCCCAGGACCCCCACCGGCACGTCCTGATTCAGCTCACGGAGGAGAAAACCCTGGCGCTGACTCACCGAGTCCGTCGTTTTCCTTGTAGAGCAAGGAATTTCACGGACTCGCGGGGCGCCGCCAGTTTCTAGAGAGGTGGGCAGATGGATTGAGCCTGCAGGGGAGTCGGGTGGGGGTCGTGAGGTACTCAGCATGGAGCCGGCCCACCTCCATTCGAGGCGTCAGCAGGAGGCGCGTCTGCCGGCGGAGGTGCTCCGAACGACCCCCACCCGACTCCCCCCTCCCCGCAAGCCTTCCGTCAAGCGACTGAAGAGTCTGCCCAGGCTCCGTACAGCTTCGAGTAGGGACCTCCCGCCGAGATCAGCTCGTCGTGCGTCCCCTGCTCGGCGATCTGGCCGTCTTCGAGGACGACGATCTTGCCGGCTCGGCGGATGGTGGAGAGGCGGTGAGCGATGACGATGGCGGTGCGGCCGTGGAGGAGGCGCTCGAGGCCGCGCTCGATGGTTTTCTCGGTGCGGACGTCGACGTTGGAGGTGGCCTCGTCGAGGATGAGGATGCGGGGCTCGGCGAGGAGGGCGCGGGCGAAGGCTAGGAGCTGACGCTGGCCGGCGGAGAGCTGGATGCCGCGCTCGCCTACTTCGGTGTCGAGGCCTTGGGGGAGGCGGGTGACGAAGTCGGTGGCACCGACGGCGGCGATCGCCGCTTCGATCTCCTCCTCGGATGCCTCCGGCCGGCCGAAGGCGACGTTTTCGCGGACGCTGCCGCTGAAAAGGAAGCCCTCCTGGGGGACGATTCCGAGCTGGCGCCGCAGCGCCCGCTGTTGCACTCCGCGAAGGTCGTGGCCGTCGACGCGGACGATCCCCTTCTGCGGGTCGTAGAAGCGGGCGACCAGCTTTGCGAAGGTCGACTTGCCGGCGCCGGTCGCGCCGACCAGCGCCAGGGTCTGTCCCGGCGGCACGTTGAGATCGACGTCGCGCAGGGCCCAGAGATCGTCGTCGGGGCCATCCTCGGCGGCGGTCTGCTCCGCGTATGAGAACCAGACCCCGTCGAGCTCGATCTCGCCGCGCAGCGTCCCCGGGTCGACCGCGTCCGGGGCGTCGACCATGTCGGGCGCCGTGTCGAGCAGGTCGAAGATCTTGTCGAGCGCCGCCATCCCCTGCTGGTAGGTCGTGTAGAGCTGGGAGAGTTCCTGGATCGGTTCGAAGAAGCGGGTCAGGTAGCCGACGAAGGCGACGACGACGCCGACTTCGAGCGCCCCGTTGATCGCCTGGCTGCCGCCGTACAGCAGGATTACCGCGGTGCCCACCGCCGCCAGCAGTTCGACCGCCGGGAAGTAGGAGGCGTTGAGGTAGACGGTCTTCATGTTGACGTCGCGGTTCTGTTCGTTCAGATCGGTCATCGCCGCCAGGTGGCGCGGCTCCTGGCCGAAGCTGCGCACCACCCGCACGCCGCTGAGCGTCTCCTGCAGGTAGGCGGTGACCGCGGCGATGCGCTCGCGGGTGGCGCGGTAGGTGCCGGCGGAGACGATCCGGAAGACGACGCTCGCCACCGCCAGCAGCGGGAAGGTGACGAAGGTGATCAGCGCCAGCTTGACGTCGAGGAAGAGCATGATCACGACGATCCCGACCAGGGTCAGGGTGCTGGAGAAGATCGTCACCAGGCCGTTGGTGACCAGCTGGTTCAGCGCTTCGACGTCGTTGGTCATCCGCGAGATCAGGACGCCGGGGCTGCGGCGGGTGAAGAAGCCGATCGACATCGACTGCAGGTGGGTGAAGATCCGCTCGCGCAGGTCCTGAAGCGCCCGCGTCCCGATCCAGCCGACGAGGTAGGTCTCCCAGTAGGTGGCGACGGCGTAGAGGACGGTGGCGAAGACAAAGGCGGCGACGATCCAGTCGAGCGTGGAGACGTCGCCGGCGCTGATGCCGCTGTCGATCGCCTTGCCGAGGAGGTAGGGAGGAGCGAGGGCGGCGCCGGTCTCCAGCAGCAGGGCGGTGAACATCAGGATCACGCGCCGCCTGTAGGGCCGCAGCAGGCCGATCATCCAGCGCACCTTGCGTGCCCGCTGGTCTTCGCCGCGGACCAGGCGCCAGAGGTCGGCGAGGAGCCGGCCGATGTTTCCGATCTTGCCGCTGCCGTCGTTCACAGGCGCGCCACCTCCTCGCGCTCCTCGAGGTCGTGCTGGAGGAAGACCGAGTCGGCGAGGCCGTGCTCGGCGATCTCGCGGTAGAAGCCGCATCCCGCCAGTAGCTCCTCGTGGGTGCCGCGGTCGACGATCGAGCCGCTGTCCATTACCACGATCTCGTCGGCGAGCGAGACGGTGGAGAGGCGGTGGGCGATGATGAAGGTCGTGCGCCCGGCCATCGCCTCGCGCAGCCCGGCTTTGATCGCCGCCTCGGTGGTCGCGTCGACCGAGGAAGTGGCGTCGTCGAGGATGAGGATGCGCGGGTCGGCGAGCAGCGCTCGGGCGATCGCGACTCGCTGGCGTTGGCCGCCGGAGAGGGTGAGCCCGCGCTCGCCGACCCGGGTCTCGTAGCCGTCGGGCAGGGCGCGGATGAAGGCGTCGGCCTGGGCGCGCCGGGCAGCGGCTTCGATCTGCTCGAGCGAGGCATCCTGGTGGGCGTAGGCGATGTTCTCGGCGACCGAGGCGGTGAAGAGGAAGCTGTCGTCGGCGACGAAGGCGATCTGGGAACGCAGCGACTCGATGTCGACGGCGCGCACGTCGGCGCCGTCGACCAGCACCGTCCCCTCGCTCGGATCGTAGAGCCGGGCGATCAGCCCGACCAGACTCGTCTTCCCGGAACCCGACGGTCCCACCAGCGCCACCGTCTTCCCGGCCTCGACGGCCAGGTCGACGTCGGTGAGCGACGGCGAGCCGCCGTTGTAGCGCAGCGTCACCCCGCGCAGCTCGACGGCGCCGCCGCCCGCCGGCAGCGCCGGCGCACCCGGCGGGCTCTGGATCGCCGGTTCGCGGTCGAGGATTTCGAACATGCGGTTGCCGCTGGCGACGGCCCGCTGAGCCATCCCCAGCGCCATGCCGAGGGAGCGCATCGGCCCGGCGAGCATCGCGACGTAGGTGTAGAAGGCGACGAAGGCGCCGAGGCTGAGGCTGCCGTCGATTACCTCGCGGCCGCCGACCAGCAGCACCAGCGCGATCCCAATCTGCGGCAGCAGTCCAATCAAGGGCGAGAAGAAGGCCTGGACGCGGGTCGTGTAGATGCTCTGGTCGAAGACGCGGGCGACGGCGCGCTGGAAGCGGTGGAGCTGGTGTTCCTCGCGGGCGAAGGCCTTGACGATGCGGATCCCGGAGACGTTCTCCTCCGCCTCAGCGGTCAGTTCGGCGATTCGCTGCTGCACCTCCTGCTGGGCCGGGCGGGAGATCTGGCTGTATTTCGTCGCGGTGACGATCACGAACGGGGCCGGGATCAGCGCCACCAGCGCCAGCAGCGGGTTGATCGCGATCATCACCACCGCCGCCAGGGTGATCGTCAGCAGGTTCTGGGTGATGAAGATCAGCCCATAGCCGAGGAAGAAGCGGATTGACTGCAGGTCGACGGTCGCCCGCGACATCAGCTGCCCCGTCTGCTGCGAGTCGAAGAAGCCGAGGTCGAGCCGCTGCAGGTGGGCGTAGAACCGCTGGCGCAGGTCGAATTCGACCGCCAGCGAGACCTTGCCGGCAACGACCCGCCGCACCACCGTCAGCCCCAGCCGCAGGACCCCGGCACCGACGATCGCCAGGGCCAGCGGCAGCAGGTCCGGCTTGTTCTCGTCCTTGACCGCGTTGACCGCTTCGCCGATCAGCCACGGGATCAGCACCGTCATCCCCATCGCCGCCCAGGCGAAGACCAGCGAACCCCACAGCTGCGCCCGGTAGGGGCGCAGGAATCCCATCAAGCGGCGGTAGGTACGCACCTATCCACTATACAAAGTGAAGTATTAGCTATTGAGGCGGGCCGCGGCCTTGGCGCTGGGGACTTTGCCGGCCGGGCACGGTTTCGGGCCGTGGCCGGGGCGGGGGAGGACCTGGAAGTTGGTGACGTCGTGGAACTGGGTCGTCATGCCGCTGTTCTGGGCGAGGTTGACGACGAGGCGGTAGAAGCCGGGCTGGAGGGCGTGGTAGTAGATCTCCGGCCGGGTGGCGGGGGAGTAGCTGCCGGCGGAGCCGATCCGTTCGGCGAGGACGCCGTTGGGGCCCGAGTGCTCGGCGTAGTCGAAGGATCTGCCGAGCAGGCGGCCCTTGCCGACGGGGCTGTTGATCGCGTCTTCGAGTTTCTTCGGGTAGACGCAGTCGGGCACCCGCTTGAGGCTGAAGCGCAGGTGTCCCTCCCCGAACTGCGGTTCGCCGCCGAGGTGGCGCGGCGCCAGCTGGAAGTTTTCGACGAGGACCTTGACGACGATCGCCCGGTTGCCCTGGCGGGCGCCGTTGCGGGGGGAGACGATTTCCACCGTCGGGGCGCCTGGGATGGCGGAACTTTCGGCTTTGGCGGTGTTCGAGCTCTCGGAGCCGCCGAAGGCGAGGGCGAGCGCCACGCCGATGGCGGCCAGCGCCACCGCGGCCAGAGTTGCGGTCCTCGTTTGCACGGCGGGAAGACTACGCAGATCCCTGTTAACGCCTGCTCTTGTCGATAATCTGACCCGTTCTCGATGTCGCCCGCCAGCGAACTCGCCATCCGCATCCGCGCCGCTTCCCGCCGTCCGGCGAGCTGGTGGCAGCTGGCCAAATTCGGCATCGTCGGCGGCTCCGGGTACCTGATCAACCTCGCTGTCTTCGCCTTCCTGGCTGGGGTCCTCGACATCCACCACCTCGCCGCCGCCATCGGCGCCTTCCTCGTCGCGGTCAGCAACAACTTCTTCTGGAACCGCCACTGGACCTTCGGCCCCGGCGAGAACCCCGCCCACTTCCAGGCGGCCCGCTTCTTCGTCGTCAGCGTCGCCTCGCTCGGCGTCAACCTGATCGCCCTCGAACTGCTCCTCGCCGGGGGCATGGGCGAGCTCCCCGCCCAGGCCATTGCGGTCGCAGTGGCAATGCCCTTCAACTTTCTCGGCAACAAGTTGTGGGCATTTGACTGAACCGCTCGCTCTAGACGCCTCAGGCATGATTGAAGGGTGAGCAGGAAACTGAACTTCGACCCGCAGGCGATCGAGGCCGCTAGGCAGGAGGTCTGGGAGCAGCGGGGGGACTTCGCGGCGCCGCAGCCCGGCGAGGGACAGGAGCGGGTCTACGTCAAGCCTTCGAGCCCGTTCACCTCGGGCAACCTGCACATGGGGCACGTCCGCGACTACTCGATCGGGGACTCCTACGCGCGCTTCCGCCGCGGCCGCGGCGACGCGGTCCTCTTCGGCTTCGGCTTCGATGCCTTCGGGCTGCCGGCCGAGCTGGCGGCGATCGAGCGCGAGACGACTCCGGCCGAGTGGGTCGAGCAGTGCGGTGAGCGGATGCTCGGTCAGATGAAGCGCCTCGGCTTCTCCTTCGACTACGACCGCGTCTTCTACAGCTCCGACGAGGCCCAGTACCGCTGGTCGCAGTGGCTTTTCCTCACTCTGCTGGAGCGCGACCTGATCTACCGCGCCGACGCCACCGTGGACTGGTGCGACACCTGCCAGACCACCCTCGCCTCGATCCAGGTCGAGGACGGGCGCTGCTGGCGCTGCCACCACGAGGTGCGGTTGATCCGGCGCCCGACCTGGTTCCTGCGGATCACCCCCTACCTGGAGGAGAACGACCGCAACACCGAGCGGCTTGCCGAGAGCGGCAAGTGGGACGACCTCGCGCTGGCGACCCAGCGCTACATCCTCGGCCGCTCCGACGGGGTCGAGCTCGAGCTGGAGGGCGAGGGGCGCGCGCTCACCGTCTTCACTTTGCACCGCCGCGCGGCCTCGCTGGCGAGCTTCGTCCTCCTCTCGCCGCGTCACCCTGAGGTCGACGCTTGGGTCACCGACCCGGCGGCGCGGGAGCAGCTCGAGCAGATGCGCTCGGGCGGCTGGGAGCGCAGCGCCCGCGACGCCCGCTCGGTCCCGCTGGTCGACGCCGGTGCCTCGATCATTGGGCCGGACGGGTCGCAGCTGCCGGTGGTCGTCTCGCCGATCGTCGATGCCCGCTTCGGGCCTACCGCCGCCCTCGGCATCCCCGCCGTCGACGAGGCCGACCGTGACATCGCCGAGCGTCTGCCGCGGGTCGCCGTCTCGGAGCCGGCCGAGGACGGGGAGGGGGTGCCCGCCGGCGAGCCCGTGCCGGGCGCCCGCGATGCCACCCGCTACCGCGCCAACGACTTCTCGATCTCGCGCCAGCGTGCCTGGGGGTCGCCAATCCCGATCGTCCTCTGCGAGCAGTGCGGCCCGGTGCCGGTTCCCGAGGAGGACCTGCCGGTGGTCCTCCCGCGCGACCTGAGACCGACCGGGGAAGGGAACCCGCTGGCCGAGCGCCCGGACTTTGCCGACGTCGAGTGCCCCAAATGCGGCGCCGCCGCCAAGCGCGAGACCGACACCCTCGACTGCCACTTCGACGCGCTCTGGCTCTGGGTCCCGGCCGCGGTCCCGCCCGAGGGGCGCGCCGAGCAGATGTTCACCCACCCCGAGCTGGGGGAGTGGCTGCCGGCGGAGCGACTCGTCGCCGGCAACGACAGCGGCAGCTTCGTCTTCGATCAGCGGGTGGTGACCAAGGCCCTGCGCGACATCGGCCCCTTCGCCTTCATGCGGGAGGGTGAGCCGTTCGCCGGCTGTCTCTTCCACGAGATGGTGATCGCCGACGGCCGCAAGATGAGCAAGCACTTGGGCAACGTCGTCAACCCTGACGAGCTCGTCGCCCAGCACGGGGCCGATACCGTCCGCCTCGCCGTCCTCTACGCGGCCGGCCCGGCGAAGACGCTGAATTGGAGCGACGGGGCGGTCCGGTTCGCCAGTCGCTTCCTCCGCAATCTCTGGAACTACACCCAGGAGCGGATCGCCGGGCTGGAGGGCCTCGAGCACGACCCCGAGGCCGCCGCCGACACCGAGCACATGCGCGACCGCCTGCGCAAATGGTGCGAGAACGGCCTGGCGAAGATCACCGAGGACACCGAGCAGCTGCAGATGCACAAGTCGATCCGCAACATCACCCGCCTCTTCGAGCGCATCCAGGACTTCGAGAAGCGCGTCCTTGCGCGGCGGGGTCGGCTCGACCGCGCCGATGCCGAGTCCCAGCTTGCCGCGCTCGTACTTCTGGCCCGCACGTTGGTTCCATTCGCTCCCCACGTAGCCGAGGAACTGCTGGTCGCGGCCGGGGTGGAGGACGCCGCGGAGGCGCTGGAGACGTGGCCTGAAGCGGCCGAGATCCCGGTCTCGCCCCGCGTCACCCCGGCTTCCTGAGCCGATCTACGCTCAATTCCACACGATTGAGCAAACACCCTTGATTGATACATACAACTCTGTTATGAATGCACCTGCCGGGCGATCAACCGGTGAAGGAGGCGGGGCTCTCGGATATGGGAAACCGCCTTGGGGTGGCAAAGGAGGACCAATCCTGAGCCAGGATCAATCGTCATGACGGATCCTGGTCACGTCGGCTCGGCCGACGTCGCCCCGCCTCCCTTCACTTCCTTTCAGGGGTGCGTAGGCAGCGTTGGGGGACGCTGCCGCGCTGTTCGCGGGGGGTTAGTCCCGCGGGGGGCGCTTGACGTCGAAGCGCTTTGCTTTCGGCAGCCAGCCGATTCCGGTGCAGAGCTCACCCGGGCTCGTCTTCAGCGCCCCGGCCAACTTGACGATCGTCGCCATCCGCGGCTCCCGTCCCGCCCGCTCCAGGAGCGAGACCTCGGTGCGGTGCAGGTCGCACATGTAGCCGAGCTCTTCCTGCGAGATTCCCGCCGCAGTGCGGGCCTTGCGGAGATTGACGGCGAAACGCTCCTGCGGGGTCATCGGTCGAGATCCTTCATGGCTGCGGACAGAGACTCTACAGACGTCAGGCTTCAGCCCCCTTGCACCCGCATCAGGTTCCGCTACCTTCCTGAGAGGAATCCGCTTGGGAATCTCCGCGGGTATGCGCAGAAACCGTTGAGCGGTGACGGACCATGTGTTATACCCGAGCGATCAACCGGAAAGACGCCGAGGCCTCGGCGGCAAAGGAGGAGTCATGAGTGACGCGGCCGACCCGCATCTCACCGAGCCCTACGGGCTCCGGACCCGCTCCTGTGCCACCGAACTCACCTGTCGCGAGTGCGGCTACCGGACGCCGCTCCTGGACAAAGCCTTCAAGTGCCCGGCCTGCGGCGAAGGGCTCGACATCGACTACGACTACGAGCTGGCGAAGAAGCGGATCGCCGAGCACTCGCCGGCGGAGCGCCCCTGGAGCATCTGGCGCTTCGAGGAGCTGCTGCCGATCCTCAACCTGCGGGCGCAGCAGCGGGTCGCCCAGTTTGCCGGCAAAACGCCGCTGATCCACGCCGAGCGGCTGGGCGCCGAGCTCGGCCTCAGCAACCTATACCTGAAGGACGACTCGACCAACCGTCCCTCGCTCTCTTACAAGGATCGGGTGGTGGGGATGGCGATCGCCCGCCTGCTCGAGCTCGGCAAGGACGAGGTCGGCTGTGTCTCCACCGGCAACGTCGGCACCGCGGTCGCCTCGCTGGCGGCTCAGGCTGGCGCCCGTCCCTACATCTTCTACCCGGGCAACATGGAGAAGGGAAAGGCGAAGGCGTGCCGGGCGATGGGGGCGCAGGTCATTCAACTCGATGCCAATTACGACGGGGCCAACCGGGCCTGCCGCGAGCTGGCGCTGGCCACCGGGATGGAGTTCGCCAACATCACCCTGCGCCCGTTCTACGCCGAGGGGGCGAAGACGATGGCCTTCGAGGTCGTCGAGGAGCTGGGCTGGCTGGCGCCGGACCACTTCGTGATCCCGGCCGCCGGCGGCACCCTCTCCTCGCGTGTCCACAAGGGCTTGGTCGAGCTGGAGAAGGTCGGGCTGGCGGACACGGCTCACTCGAAGATCGACATCGCCCAGGCAAGCGGCTGTTCGCCGATCGCGACGGCGATCATCGGCGGCGGCGAGATCGTCACCCAGACGCCCGAGACGGCGGCCCACTCGCTGGCGATCGGCGCCCCCGGCGACGGCAAGCTCGTCGTCGACGCGGTCCGCTCGCGCGAGGGTTCGGCGGCGACCGCCTCCGACGAGGAGATCTGGAGCGCGATCGACCTGCTGGGGGCAACGGAGGGCATCCTCACCGAGCCGGCCGGCGGGACGACGATCGCCTCGACCGCGCGGCTCGCCCAAGAAGGGAGGATCGCCCCCGACGAGACCGTCGTCGCGGTGATCAGCGGCAACGGGCTGAAGACGCTGCACGAGCACCCCGAGAAGGACTGGCCGGAAGGGGTTCCCTGCGAGGTCGGGGCGATGGAGGAGATCCTCAACGACTTTCGCCAAGCGGCAGCGGCGGCCGCGCTGCGCTGAGCGGAAGGGGGCAGGCGACCGGCGCGACTCCCGGCGCGCAGCCGGCCGCCCTGCCCGCCTCATGCCCTCGGCAGATCACTAGGGTGTTTGGCTGGTGAGCCAGCCACCCGACATCGAGGGCGTCTCCCACCACTCGGTCACGGCCCGGGGCGTCCGCTTCCACTACGCCGAAGCGGGGTCCAGCGGCGACATCGTCCTCTGCCTCCACGGCTGGCCGCAGCACTGGTACGAGTGGCGCCACCTGATGCCGGCTCTCGCCGATCGCCACCGGGTGATCGCGCTCGACCTGCGCGGGTTCGGCTGGTCCGACGCGCCGGCGGACGGCTACGAGAAGGAGAACCTCGCCGACGATGTCCTCGCCGTTCTCGACGAGCTGGGCATCGAGCGGGTGAAGCTGGTCGCCCATGACTGGGGCGGCTGGATCGGGTTCCTGCTCTGCCTGAAGGCGCCGCAGCGGTTCGAGAAGTACCTGTCGCTGAACATCCTGCCGCCGTGGACGTCGATGCGGGCGATGGCGCCGCACCTATGGCGCCTCTGGTACCAGTGGCTGATCCTCAGCCCCGGGGTCGGCTACCGGCTGCACCGCAGCGGCAAGTTCGTGCCGAAAGTGCTGGTCGGGGGTTCGGTGCGGAAAGAGGTCTTGGAAGCAGGAGGCGACTCGACGCCTTCTCCGACACCTTCACGGAACCGGCGCGGGCGCGGGCGGCGGTGCAGATGTACCGGGTCTTCAACCTGCGCGAGGCGCCGGAGATAGCGCGTGGCCGCTACGAGCAACGCGCACCTGAGGTGCCGACCCGGCTCCTCTTCGGCACCGGCGACCAGGCGCTGAAGTCACACGATCCTCACCGGCTGCGAGCGGCACGCCGAAGACATGCAGGTCGAGAAAGTCGAGGGCTGCGGCCACTTCATTGCAGATGAGAGACCGGACCTGGTCGCAGACCGAGCTCGTAAGTTCTTCGAATAGGCGGGTGGGGGAGGGGGTGGGGTGCCCCTTGCCGGGAGCACCTCCGCCGAGAGAAGCGCCTGCTGCTGGCGCCCGAATCTAACTTGCTCGGCTCCATGCTGAGTACCCGACAAGGGGCACCCCACCCCCTCTACAACACGCACTTTTGGGTCGCCCGAGCCCGATCAGCTCTTTCCGGATAGCTGTCCCACCTTGGGCGGTTGTTCAATTCGATGAAGCAGAGGGGTCCGGTGGGGGTCCCTGGGTACTCAGCATGGAGCCGCGCCAGCACTCCTGAGGCGTCAGCAGGTGCCGCTAGTCGCGGCGGAGGTGCTCCCAGGGATCCCCACCGGACCCCTCCAACCGCCGGTGCTCCGAACGACCCCCACCGACTCCCTCCCCCGACTAACTCCTAATCCGCGCCTCTTCGAGGTCGAGATCCCTCTCGATCTGGCGCAGGGTCTGGTTTCGCAAACGACCGGCGCTGGGGAGTTCCAGCAGCTCCTCGCGCTCGACCCCGATCAGCTCGCGCCGCAGCTCGCCGTAGTCGGCGATCCGCTGCTCGCGGGCGGCGACGTCGGGCTCCTCGCCGCCGAGCACCGCCTGGCACATGCGGAAGCGGGCGCGGTAGAGGTCGCGCAGGCGGATCAGCTGCTTCTCGCTGGCGCGCTCGTCGGTCTCCATCTGGTCGAGGCGGTCGAGCGCCGACTGCGCCGCCTCCATCCGCGCCACTGCCTCTTCGTCCGACCAGCGCCGCGGACTCTCCAGGCCGAGGGCGCGGACGATGAACGGCAGCGAGAGGCCCTGGCCGACGATCGTGACCAAGATCAGGGCGAAGGTGAGGAAGATGATCTGCGGCCGGCCGTCGACGCTGAGCGGCACCGCCAGCGCGGCGGCGAGCGAGACAGCGCCGCGCATCCCGCTCCAGCCGACAGCGAAGCGCTGGCCGGGGGTTTCGCCGGCGTCGCCCCGCATCGCGAAGACGAAGGCGAGACGGGCGGCGATCGAGGCCGCGGCGATCGCCGCCACCGGCAGCAGCAGCTCGTCGACCCCGGTCGAGCTCGCTTCCAGGGTGTCGACGATCTCGGGCAGCTGCAGGCCGAGGAGGACGAAGAGGGTGATCTCGAGGCCGAAGACGAGGACGCTCCAGAAGGCGACGGCGTTGAGGCGGACGTCGGCGTCGAGCGTGTGCGGCGAGCGGTAGCCGGCGTAGACGCCGGCGACGACCGCGGCGAGGATGCCGGAGACGTGCAGCTCCTCGGCGCCGATGTAGGCGCCGTAGGCGGTGAGGACCGAGAGCATGATCGTCAGGTCCGATTCGCTGAGGCGGGCGAGGACGCGGTCGGAGAGGTAGCCGATCGCGAGCCCGACGACGATGCCGCCGGCGGCGACGCCGACGAACTCGAGCGCGGCGCCGCCGAGGCTGAAGGCGCCGCCGGTCGCGACCCCGATCGGCGATCCGGTAGAGGACCAGCGCGGTGCCGTCGTTGATCATCGACTCGCCTTCGACCAGCAGCCGCACCCGCTCGGGGGCGCCGAGGCGGCGGAAGATCGAGGTGGCGGCGACGGTGTCGGTGGGGGCGAGGATGGCGCCGAGGACAGCCGCCTCGGCCCAGCCCAGCCCCGGCACGGTCGCGTGGGCGACGAGGGCGACGACGGCGGCAGTGACGAAGACGAGCCCGACCGAGAGCAGCGCCAGCGGCCGCATCACCGCCCGCAGCTCCAGCGGCGAGGTGCGCCAGCCCGCCGCGTAGACCAGCGGCGGCAGGAAGACGAGGAAGATCGTGTCCGGGTCGAGTTCGACCTCGGGCAAGCCGGGGATGAAGGCGATCGCCAGGCCGCCGACGACGAGCACGATCGGGGCGGGGATCTTGCCGTAGTCGGCGATGCGGACCAGCAGCGCCGCGGCCAGGACCAGGACCAGGATCGACTCGACGTCGTGCACGCGCACATAACATCAAGGGCGACGTGGACGACCTGCTCTCACCCCCGCTCGAGGATCTCGACCACGTGCGCGGCGAGCGTGGGGCGCCGCTGGAGCTGGTGATGTTCGGCGACTTCCAGTGCCCCTTCTGCCTTGGCGCCCAATCGGTCCTGCGGCGGGTGCGCGAGCGGCTGGGCGACCGCCTCCTCTTCGGCTTCCGCCACCTGCCGATCCCCGAGCGCCATCCGCTGGCGCCGTTGGCCGCCGAGGCGAGCGAGGCCGCGGCGGCGCAAGGGAGCTTCTGGGAGTACCACGACGAGCTCTACGCGAACCAGCCGCGACTCTCGCCCGAGACTGGTCTTCGAGATCGGGCAGGGCCTCGGCCTCGACGTCGAGCGGATGCGGGCGGAGGTCGATTCCGGCGCCCACCGCGACCGCGTCGCCCGCGACCTCGCCTCGGCCGAGGCAAGCGGCGCCACCGGCACCCCGACCTTCTTCGTCAACGGCGCGCGCTTCTTCGGCGCCTACGACGCCGGCTCGCTGGTCGAGGCGCTGGAAGGCGACTCCGCGGCGCAGGGATGAAGGCGCTGGTCCAGCGGGTCAGCCAGGCGGCGGTCGACGTCGAGGGCGATCGGGTCGCCCAGATCGGGCCGGGAATGCTGGTCCTGCTCGGGGTCGGTGTCGGCGACGGCGAAGGTGAGGCGGACCGGCTCGCCGAGAAGGTGCGCAAGCTGCGGATCTTCGACGACGCCGAGGGGCGGATGAACGAGCCGCTCGGCGAGCGCGAGGTGCTCTGCGTCAGCCAGTTCACCCTCTACGGCGATGCCCGGCGCGGCAACCGCCCCAGCTACGTCGAGGCGGCGCGGCCGGAGACGGCGGAGCCGCTCTACGACCGCTTCTGCGAGCGGTTGGGAGCGAAGAAGGGCGTCTTCGGAGCCTGCATGGGCGTCGCCCTGATCAACGACGGCCCGGTGACCCTGATGCTCGAGGTCCCGCCGAGCGAGCGGTCAGGTTGAAGGCACGGCGCGCGAGCGCCAGGGCCGGAGGTGGGTGCAGAATTTTCATCGCCAGCCGTCGCGCAGCACGCGTCGGGCGTTAGTCCCCAGCACCGCCTCGACCTCGGCTTGGCCCAGGCCGTTGGCCTCGAGCATCTGCCGAACTGTCGCTGAGCTCACGGGCGCTCGTCGCAGTCGTCGGGCGGGTCGGTGAAGCCGTCGAAGTCGGTGCCGATCGCGACGTGCTGCCATTGCCGCCGCTCCAGTCGTTGATCTGCTTCATCGTTCCCCAGATCGCCTCGCGGCCGGGCCCGGGGTGTTCGGGTTTCAGCCAGTAGGGCATGAAGATCACCCCGACCACGCCGCCCGAGGCGGCGATCGCCTTGACGTCTCCTTCGTCGAGATTGACCAGGACCGGGTTCAGCGTCTGCACGCCGATGTGGGTGGCGACGATCGGGATCTTGTCGCCGACCAATTCGTAGATTTCTCGACGCGAGACGGGCGAGCAGTGGGTGACGTCGGGGATAATCCGCATCTCCGCCATCCCCTTCACCACCTCCTTGCCGACCCTGCTCAGGCCGCGGCGGTCGTCGACCTCCGGTGTCGAGCCGCCAGAAAAGGATCTTGTGCTGCTCGGGCGGGATGCACTCGCTGTGCCCCGCCAGGTCATTGCGGAAAAGGTGGGCGATCGTCAGCGAGGCGACGCCGCGTCGGGCCAGGCTTTCCAGCCTCGTCAGGCGGCTGGCGACGTCGCCGTCGGCGAGGCCGGCGCTGAGCATGTGGCCACCCTCGACCGTGTGGACGACCGCCCGCTTACCTGCCGCGAGCGCTGCGTCGAGGTCGGCGTTGGAGCGGGCGACTGCGAATCTCGCCGTCGGTACGAGCGACCTGCCACTCCATCTCGCTCATCATCCGCAGCATCGCCTCCCAGGCGTTCAGCTTCAGCATTGTCGCGGCCGCCCTTGGTCACGCGGGCGAGAAGCCGGATCGCCGGGTTGCGGAAGTAGTCCTCCTCGGGAACGTGGAGGACCGACCAGATCGACCCTGACGTCGCCCTCTTCGAGCATCTGGAAGTCGGTGAGGCTGGCCAGCGGGTTGAACTTCTTGGCGGTGAAGTAGTGCCTGCGCAGGTCGCGGTCCCAGAAGTAGGCGTTCATCGCCGGGTGGGCGTGGATGTCCATCAGCCCGGGGAAGGCGACTCCGTTGTCGTCGCTCATAGCGGTCCCAGCCTCTCTTCCAGGTAGTCGTTGGCGAAGATCGGGCTGATCAGCGGCCGGAACCGGTCGAAGTCGTGGTTCTGGCGGACGAACTCGGGGTCGATGAAGTTGACCTTGCCCCAGTGGGCCTTGAAGGGGATGCCTTCGCGCTGCAGGTGCTCCCAGAGGCCGCGCAGGTGGGTGTAGATCTGCCTCCTTCTCGCCGGGCGAGCGGCAGACCTCGGTCAGGTACATCCAGTTGAACTTGACGATGTAGGGGACGTCGTCCCAGCTCCAGGCCGACATCAGCGCGCCGTCGACCTTGGTCAGCTCGATCTCGGTCGGGATGTTCGGCCAGCCGGCCTCGCTCGAAGTACTCCTCGCACTCGCCCAGCACCCGCTGCAGGTCCTGCGGCCGGAAGCTCCACTCGGCCATCGCCACCCGCAGCGGCGCCCGCCGGTCGACCGGGAGCATGTTGCGCAGCGGCCCGGTGAAGCGCGCCTCGTCGTAGGTGAGGGCGAGGAGGTTGTAGATCCCCTCCAGCACCGGGTTCAGCAGCGGCCCGGTGTCGGCGATCTCGTCCATCGCCGCGAAGACGAAGTCGAGCACCTGCTCGGAGCGTTCCTCGGGGTAGTCGCCGTCGGGCTTGGAGGCGGCCGGCGGCACCGCGGTCGCGGCCCACAGCAATGCCTTGTCGCTCTTCTGCATCCAGTTGACGCGCCAGAAGTCGTACTTGGCCGAGGTGGCGTCGAGGTCGGCGAGGACCTCGTCGAGGTGGACGATCTTCATCGTCACGTCGAAGTAGAGCTCGTCGACGAGCCCGAAGTGGACCCTGGTGATCACCCCGAGCAGCCCGAGCGAGCAGATCACGGCCGGGAAGTCGGGCTCGCCGCGGGAGATCCGCCGCTCGACCGCCTGCCCGGAGGCGTCGACGGTGACCAGCTCGACCCACTCGAGCTTCTCGTAGAGCCCGTGGCGGCAGCTGGCCGGCGGCGGTGCCGGTGGAGATCAATCCGGCGAGCGTCTGGTGGTCGGTGCCGCCGGTCGCGGTGACCGATTTGCCGTGCCGGCCGAGCTCGGCGAGGAACTCGTGCAGGGAGTCGTTGGCGGTGCCGTCGACCTGCGGTGTCGCCGTTCTCGAGCTCGATCGCTCTTCGGCAGCCCGGCGACGTCGACGATCGCCTCGCCGACGGCGATCTCCGAGCAGGAGTGGAGGCTGCCCGGCACCCGCACGCGCCGCCTTCTCGCCGCGGTGGACCTGCTCCAGTATCCCCTTCAGCTCCTCGATGCTGGTCGGCGCGCAGGACCGTGCTCGGCGCGAAGGCGATCAGCTCGCCCCAGTCCTGCAAGGTGACTTTTCGAATAATCGGGCATCTCTCCGCCGACCCTACCCGGCAGCTTGGGAACCCGCTTGTCTGACGGGCTCTAGGCTGAGCAGGCCGAGCTCGCCGGCGCGGTGGCTGGCCTCGACCCGCGAGCGGCAGTCGAGCTTGCCGAGCAGGTTGCGGACGTGCATGTCGACGGTGCGCTGGCTGATGAAGAGCTCCTGGGCGATCTCGCGGTTGGTGCGGCCGACGGCGACGTGGCGCAGGACCTCGAGCTCGCGGCGGGTCAGCTGGACCCCGTCGGCGGCCGCGGCGGCGCGGCTGCCGAGCCGCTGGGCGACCGACTCGCCCAGCGCCGCGACCTCTTTGGCCGCGGCCGCCGCCAGCGGCCGGGCGCCGAGCTTGGCGGCGCAGCGGTAGGCGTCGCAGAGCCGCTCCAGCGCCTCCTCGCGCTCGCCGGCGGCGGCGAGGGCGACGCCGGCGCGCAGTTCGACCTGCGCCCGCTCGTGCGGGGTCGCCAGGTTGCGGTGCAGCTCGACCGCGCGGGAGAGGTTCTCGGCCGCCGCGCTCGGCGTCGCCTTCGAGCAGGGCCAGCTCGCCGACCGCCTGCGCAAGCGCGGCGACCGCGTCGTCGTGGCCGCCCTCGGCGGCCATCTTGCCCAGCGCGGCGGCGCAGAGCTGCGCCTCCTTGCGCCGGCCCTGGCGGGCGAACCAGCTGGCCGCCCAGCGCACGCCCCAGACCGCGTAGTGGTGGTCCTCGCTTTCCTCCCAGCGGGCGAGCAGCTCGCGGCAGTGGGTCGCCGCCTCGTCGTCGAGCCCTTCGGCGGCGGCGACGATCGCCAGCGCCGGTGGTCGAGTCGATGAACATGTTGTAGTGGCCGACCGCGGAGGAGACCGCCCGCGAGGCGGTCAGCAGGCGCCGCGCCGCGCTGAGCTTGCCTTCGAAGGCGTGGATCGCGCCGAGCAGGCCCTCGGCGACCCAGACCGCGGTGTCGGCCTCGATCAGCTCGCGGCCCAGCTCGGCCGCCGCGCGACCACTCGCCGCGCTCGCGGAGGACGTAGACGAGGCAGGTGACGCAGGCGACCTCGGTGCCGGCGTCGCCGTCGGTGCGGCAGAGGTCGAGGGCGGTGTCGAGCGCCTCCTCGGCCTGGCGGTAGTCGGCGCCGTCGTAGAGGACGAGGCTGAGGCGCTGGTAGAGCTCGGCGGCGACCGGGGTGAGGTCGTGCTCGAGCGCCAGCGCGAGGCCGGTGCGGACCGACTCCAGGCCGCGCTCGAACTCGCCGCCCTTGGCCTCGACCACGCCGCGCAGGCCGAGGACGCGGGCGTCGAGGTCGACCCGCTCCGCCGCCCGCGCCTCCTGCGCCGCGAGCTCGGCCAGCTCGATCGCCTCGCCGTAGCGCGCCGCCGCGCCGGTGGTGGTCGGCCATCGCCAGTCGCTCGAGGGCGGCCTCGGCCGGGCGGTCCGCGGCGGCAAAGGCCTCGGCGGCGAGGCGGCGGGCGGCGAAGGCCTGCTCCCGTTCGCCGCCGAGGTCGTAGACCGCGGCCAGGCGCCGCTGCGCCTCCGCGTAGCCGAGGCCGTCGCCGCCGACGGTCGCAGGCAGGCGGCCAGCTCGCGCCAGGCTTTCGTCGCTTCGGCCAGCTCGCCGACCAGCTCGGCGCAGCGCCCGTAGCGCTCCAGCGTCTCCGCCCGCAGCTCCTCCGCCTCGTCCTCGGGCCAGAGCTCGAGCGCCTTGCGCGCCGCCCGCACCGCGTCGCGGTGGGCGTGGACGCGCCTCCGACTCCCGCGCGGCCCGCGACCAGGCGCCTCGCGGGCGCGGGCCGTCGTTGCCGGCGCCGCGCCAGTGGGTGGCGATCTCGAGGCTGGCGCCGTCGCTTGCCTCCAGCGGCTCGGCGAGCTGGCGGTGGAGGTCCCGGCGGCGGATCCAGGGCACCTCGGCGTAGAGGGCCTCCTGCGCGAGGGCGTGGCGGAAGGCGGCCTGACCCGCCATCGCGCTCCTCCAGCAGCCCGACCTCGACCAGCTCCGCCAGACCGGCAGCCGGGCGTGAGCTCGGCGGCGAGGGCGAGGTCGAACTGCGGGCCGAGGACGGCCGCGGTCTCGGCCGCTTCCCGGGCTTCGGGGGAGAGGTCGGAGATGCCGACGAGGACCGCTTCGCGGATCGAGTCCGGGCACCGGGACGCTCGTCCTGCTCGGCCAGCTCGAGGCCGCGGCGGCCCGGCCGCAGCGCGCTCCGCGCGCTGCAGGGCGCCGACCAGCTCCTCGACGAAGAAGGGCGAGCCCATGGTGCGGTCGTGGACCGTCCGCACCAGCGCCGGCGAGGGCTCCTCCGGCAGCAGCTCGCGCGAGCAGCTCGCCGACCGCGGGGCGGTCGAGCGGCTCCAGCGCCAGCTCCTCGCAGGCTGCCGCCGCGGCGCAGCTCGTTGCGCAGCCAGCGCAGCCGGTGGTCGCGCGGCAGCCCGTCGGAGCGGTAGGCGGCGATGACCAGGACCGGCAGCTGCCGCAGCGGCTCCGCCAGCGCCGCCAGTAGCTCCAGCGTCGTCTCGTCGGACCACTGCAGGTCGTCGAGGACGACGACCGCGGGTTGCTCGGCGCTGAGGTGGGCGAGGGCGCAGCGGATCGCCTCGAAGATCGTCGCGCGTTCGCTCTCCGCGGCTGCCTCGCCGAGCTCGGGCAGGAGCAGGGCGAGGTGGGGGAGGAGCGGCCCGCATTCGGCGAGCGCTTCGGGGCTCGGCGCGCAGCCGCGAGCGCAGCGCGTCGACGATCGGCCCGTAGGAGACCGTGACCCCGTTCGCCGCCGCGCCCCGCAGGACCAGCGTCGAAGCCAGCGGTCGCCGCCTCGGCGAGGCTGCTCTTGCCGACGCCGGCCTCGCCGGCAGAGCAGGACGATCGAGCCGTTGCCCTGCCGAGCCTGCTCGGCCGCCTCGCTCAAGCGGGCGAGCTCGTCCGCCCGCCCGACCAGCGGAGTCCGCTCGCTCATCTTCATCTCAGTCTAGGCGCGAGATGCGGGGCGCCTTTGTAAACCAAGGGTTGACAAACGCGCCCCGCGGCCGCAGCTACTTCGTCCGGCACCGGGTCGGGCCGGACCACGACGGTGTCGAGGATCGGGACGATCTCGTCGCACGGCAGGCCCGCGGCCTCGGCGTGGGCGCGGATCGTCTCCGGGCTCTCGCCTTCGTAGACGCAGAACGTGCCGACCTCGCCGCTCTCCTCGCCGAGCGCGTAGCTGCGGATCCAGCGCACGCCCGAACCCGGTTCGTCGCCCACTTCGGCCGATTTCTTCCCGGCCACTTCCAGGTCTTCCGGCGTCCGCCAACCGTTGCGGCGAAAAATTCCGTAGAGCTGCATTTGCTGCCTCCGTTTCGTTGCTTGACCTTGCCAACCCAAGGTACGAGCCCGAAAGAGGCCGCGCATCAGCGAAGTTGCCGTATTTTCAGCTGCGGGATGCCGTAATCGGCCGAGAGAGCCAGGATCTTTGCGGTCATACCCGCGGTCATGAGTATCCGGCTCGCTCAGGTCCACTCCCGGCCAGCACAGCGCCATCTGTTCGTCTGTTCCTTATCGGTGCATAGCAACCAAAAGGAACAGGAGACAATCGAGACCTCATTTCCCCTGTTCCTTAAGCGTCCATGGCAACAAAAAGGAACAGATGAGCGAGATGGGTGACGGAACCGGAGACTCATGACCCGCGGTATGACTCATAAGGTCGGCATCAAAGGCCAAGTCGTGATCCCAAAGGCGATCCGCGATCAGATCGGCATTGAGCCAGGCGACGAGGTGGCATTCGAGCCGGAGGGAAAGGAAGTGCGGATACGGCGAGTTGCCGATGATCCGGACGTTCGTGCCCGCGAGATAAAGGCGCTGCGAGGCGCCTTGGCCGCCGCCCCTGGCGGCGGAACCGACGACCAGTTGAGAGAGCGCCGCCGCGAGCGGGATCTCGAGGAGCGCAAAGCCCAAGGATGGGTCGTTGGCCGTCCTCGATAGCTGGGCACTGCTGGCATATCTGAAGGACGAGCCGGCAGCCGCCCGAATCGAAGAGGAGTGGTTGGCAGACCGGCCGGCCGTCTGCTCGATCAACCTCGGTGAAGTCTTCTACATCCTGATCCGCGACTTGGGAGGAAGCCGCCGCAGAGCAGATCGAGGTGGTTCGTAGGAACAGCACCCTCGTCGAGCCGGACTGGGACTTGATCACTGTCGCGGCACGCATGAAGGCCACCGCCCGCCTCGCCTACGCCGACGCATTCTGCATCGCGACGGCACAGCGTCTCTCCGACCCCCTTTTGACGGGGGATCCAGAGATCATCGACCGTGCTGAAGAGCTGCGCTGCACGGTGATCGATCTGCGCAAGGTCTAACCCTCCATCCAAGGCTGCCCTCGTTTGCAGGGAAGTGGCGGCCCTGATCTCACCGCACCTGGAAATTGCCGGATTGCCGGTAGGAGGCGAGAAGATCGAGTGCGTGACCGGTCGGGGCGTGGATCGGCGTCGGGAGCGCGGCCAGGCCGAAGAAGTCTGCGTCGGTTGCCTCATCGCGATTCGGGGATCCGCGGTAGGGCATGGTGCAGGCTAATCCTCCCGATGGACTACGCAGCTAAGCCCCGTTGTCGCCGAGCCGCTGCAATCCGCTCGCCGAGGCGGCCTTTGGCATCGGGCCACTCGGAGCGCAGGATCGAGTAGTGGACGCTGTCTCTCCAGCTCCCGTCTTGCCGCCGCATCTCATGGCGATGCACGCCCTCCCTGGTGGCGCCGAGCCGCTCGATCGCCCGCTGCGAACGCTCGTTGAGGATGTCGGTGCGGAAGGCGACGCGCTCCAAGTTGAGGGTCTCGTATGCGTGCGTCATCAGCAGGAGCTTCGCATCGGCGTTACGGCCGGTTCCCCAGAAGTCACGATTGAGCCAGGTCGATCCGATCTCGACGTGAGCGTTGTGCGCATCGAAATCCCAATAGGAGGTTGATCCGATCACCGAGCCGTCCTCGGCGTTGAGGACAGCAAATGCAAAGCGTCGATCCGCGCGCCGATCGGCGAGGGCGCCGTCAATCCAGGCTCGTGCCTGACCAAGGTCTGCCGGTCGGGCATATGGAAGCCAGGCGAAGACCTCCTCGGCGTTAGCGGCGGCGAGCAAGCCGGCAGCGTGTTCGATGTTCAGCGGCTCGAGGATGACCAAATCGCCGCGTAGCTCAACCGGCTCCATCGGATGCATGGGCTGATCCTGTCAGGAACTTCTGCACCCGGGGCGCTGGCAACAATTCACTGAACAGCCGGAGTACGTTCCGCAGGTGAGCGCCCGCCGCATGGTCCAGAAGGTCCAGGCCCCGCGCCGCCGGCGAGCCTAGACATGAGCCCGTCTAGTCGTCGCCGAGTTCAATTCCGACGACCTTTTGAGCGGCAGCTAGGTATGCGGTTTTGTGGCCATCGAACTTCTGGCTCAACTCCCATGCTTCCATTGAATCCTCTTGTGCATCGTTGGGGCTGCCACCTCCGAACTCATCCCCCTTGCGATCCAGTAGACGCTGATGATCGAAGTGACCGCGCTACACGCCCGGTCAAACTCGCTAACCACTGCATCGCCCTCTCGAAATCGGATGCGCGGCTGTGCGTCGGGATCGGGATCACCCCCGAAGGGGTTTACGGCCGAACGGGGGCGCTAACGCTGTGGCTAGGCGGCAACTGCGGTCAAGAAGCTCGACCTGCACGTCGGCGAGTTGGTCGAAATCGAGGGGCGGCGCTACGAGGTTGTCCCGGAAAAAGACGGTCCGGGATTGACACTGGAGCCTCCGATCACTCCGATGGCCGAGCTTCATGCGAAGCGAGGCAGCCGCCCCGCCACTCGTGAGGAGTTTGAGCAGTCCGCCGCCGATCTTCCTTGCGACGACGAGGGCTAAGCGAGCAGCCAGCCGTTTCCTCCCGACTGATCGGCCCGCCGTGCCCTAGGCCAGGATCACGCCGAAGCGATCATCGAAGCGGTCCCGGTCCTCGACTGCGACTGCCTGAGAGAAGCGACTCGCGGTGACGGTGAAGTGATCGAGAAAGCCCACGTTGCCGAGCAGGACCAAGCCGAAGCTGTGCCAACCATCTACGAATCCGACCGAGGCTTCCCACTCGTGTCGAGTGCCGGAATCGTCGTGGTGGTGCAAGCGCAGGGAGACAGTCTTGTACCGGGCGACGACGGTGCGCCCGCCGACGGCGTGCAGTTCCTCGCCCTCGTTGTCGGCCAGGTCGAGGCCAAGCTCGTCCGCCAGCGAGTCGCTCGCGAGGATCGCGTCGGCTCCGGTGTCGATCAGTCCCTCAAGCTCTGGCGTCGATGCGCCTTCAGTGGCAAGAGAGACAGGCACGAAGGGCCGAAACACCGGCTGCCCCAGGCGCGTCTGTTGGGGGTCCTCCCGATAGGGATAGAGCCAAGGGGTCTTCGGCTCAGCCAAGGCCGACGTAGATCGGCTCGTCCGCGTGGGGGACTCGCCCTCCGACGACGACGTGATCCAGCTTGCGGGCTTTCTCCATCACGACTCTCAAGTTCTCGTCGGCGATCACGACCTGGCCCGTGCGGGTGTCGGTCGCCACGTACTTGCCCTCGTAGCCCTTGAAATTAGTGCGGGTGGGTTTCACCCAGTCGATGATACCCGCTGCCTCCACGGGCTTTTCAGGGCTGGAACCTTGCCACTTCCATTGCCACCCCCCTGCCAAATCGGACCCTCTCGACCTCCGGAAGCGCCGGATTCCCCTTGCTGCTGCGATGCCGGAGGAGGGACTCGAACCCCCGACACGCGGATTATGATTCCGGTTAAGCGGTTCCGGCTGTTTGCGGCTGTTCGGGGTATTCCGCTTTCTCAAGCGGTTTATGGGCTTCGGGCGCGGCGTCCGTTTCGATCCCTTTCCGGGTCATTCCTTGACCCGACCTTGACCCGGGCTTGACCCCGGTGTCGATTTCGAGGCCGCCGCCAAGCCCAGCGTCCAGGAGGTGGACGTAGGTGCGGAGAGTGAAGCCGGGATCAGCGTGGCCCAGCCAATCGGCTACCTGCTTCACGTTGCGACCTTCCTCGAACAGAAGCGAGGCGCAGGTGTGGCGAAAGACGTGAAAGGAGACCGTGGACCGCGAGCGGGCCTTGCCGGACTTCGAGACAACCTCTTCGGCGAATCCGACGCTGATCGCAGCCGGACCCAAGACACGGCCGTAGACGTTTCCGGGCGAGAGCGGCGTTCCGGTCCTCGACGCGAATACCGGCCCCTTCGGTCCCTTGTAGTTGTCGCGCCGATGGGCCAGCAGGCGAGCCGCCATTCCCTGAGACAGCGGCACGTCCCGCCGCCCAGCGTGGCTCTTGAGCCGCTTGCGCCGACCTTCATAGATCTGCTCGCGGACCTGGACGTGGGGGCGGTCGCCAAGATCGGTGTGCTCCCAGGTCAGCCCGACCGCCTCGCTGATTCGCAGGCCGGTGGCGGCCAAGAACTCGAAGAACAGTCGCCAGTCCTCGGGGAGCGCGGCCAACAACAGCGCAAGCTCTTTGCGGTTAAGGGCCTTGACCCGATCATCCTCTGGCTTTTCGCTGCCTCGCCCTGCCGGAATGCGGACCCCTTGGCAGGGGTTCGATCTGAGCAAGCCGTCGTCAACTGCGGTCGCGAACATCGCCGACAGGGCGGCCCGCAGCTTTTTGATCTGAGCCGTCGTCTGCTCGTCGCGGCGCATCGAACCGAATAGCTCGCGCACGTCGGCGGGCTCGATCTCGGCGAGCTTCCACGTCGCCCAGCGGGGAATCGCGTAGGCCTCAATCGGCCGTCGATACTCAGGCCGCGTCGTCTCTGAGAATCCGCGCGCCGTCCTCCCGGCGTAGGACTCGATCCACTCGACGAAGTAGTCGCCGAAATGCACCTTTGAGGCGGGGCGGCGCTCTCCGGCCTTGCGCTTGCCCTGACCCTCGTCGGCCTCTGCTGCGGTGCGGAAGGTTTCGGTGTACTGCTTGCCCCGGTGTTCCCAAACAAGCACGTAGGGACAGTCGCAGCGGCCCTTTCGCGAGCAGCCTTTCTTGTGGCGTCTGAACTGACCCGGTTTTCTCGTTTTCGTGAGCTTGGCCATTAACTGCCCCTTTCGGTTGAGTTCATTTTCGGCCGAGAGTCGGACCGATCACATGGACTTGCTGCTGACCCAAAATTCATGGCCGCCGACCGCCGCCCCGCAGCAGCCATGAGTCCAACTCCGAGCGCCGCGCAATCAACGCCGAGCCGTCGCGGTGGACTGGGATTCGTCGCGCCGAGACCAGGGCATAGACACGCGAGCGCGGCGAGTCGATGTAGGCGGCGATCTTCTCCGCGCCCCGCAGCCAGCCGTCCTCTGCGGGCTCGCCAGATTGCTCCGCTAGGAGTTCAGCGGCTCGCTGGGCGATCCGCTCGACCAACTCGTCGGCGACGTTGACGCTGAAGGCGCTCATCCCGGCACGTCCGTGATCAGGAAGCTGTCTTGGGCCTGAACCTTTGTGGCTGCCCGCTCGACGGCGCGCCGCGTCTTCCCCGGTGCGCAGAGGTAGTGAACCTCTGAGACAACCTGTTCGACCTGGGCGCGCCGCCAGGCTCGCAGCAAACCCTCGAGGCGGGTCGGTGCCTTCGCCGTCAACTCGACCTCTATTGCAATCGTGCCCTCCTCGCGTAGGACGGCAAGGTCGGCGCGGTGCTTCCTCGGCAGGCCGCGAGCGCCCCCGCTGCCGGCGACGTCGATGCTGGCGATCTCCTTGTCCTCGCTCTGTTCGCGCCAGGTGAACTCGCGCTCGGTCAGGACGCGCTCATGGCCCAAGTGAGCGCCGAACAGAAGCGCAACGTCGACGCAGCGCAGATCGTGGCTGACCAGCCCCGGCGTCACCGCAGCCACCGGCAATCCGAGTTCGGCGTAATTGAGTCCGTCGCGGGTCGCCCGCAGCACGGTCGGCTCGGTGCGGAGGAGCGCCAAGCGCTCCAACAGCCCTAATTCCATGCAGGCCGCGATACGACGATATGAGGCCGTCCGGCCCGCGCCCATCGCGGCCATCACCTGCTCGACCGTGACCACTCCATGCCGACCGACGAACTCGACCAGCTCCCGATCCCGGCTTTTATTCCTGCCCGCCGCCTTCACTGTTCCTGCCCCCGCTCCTGTGCCGTCTTGCCTACCTGCGACCTAGACGAAGCGTCTCCACCTTTCGACCCAGCCCCGTCGCCGCCAACCTTCCCGTCCCCGGTATCCCCCTTGCCTCCGCACTGCGACAAACCCGCGTCCGCACCCGTTCCCGTCCCCCGCCGAACCAAGTCCCCCGGCAGCCGACCACGACCGTTCACGAATGATCCATTTTTGGATCGTGAAGGGGCGTGGTCGGCTGCCGGGGGACGCCCACAACCGCACCGCCAAGCCAAAACGGGGGTGGACGCGCGATCCATAGCCCCGTCCACACCACAGTCCACCCCTGAGGCCCGACCCGAAGTCCAATCTGCCGACATGGCCGCACTTTCAGCGTCGTGGCGGGTGGCCGTCAAGCGCGCAAGCGCGACCCCTTTAGGGGTTGACGGGCGCCCGCCACGACGCTTCAATGCCAGGCTAGTCGGCATAGACGGGCACCTCAGCCGTCCGCCGCAATCTTCGTGTCCCTCCGTTTCAATTTGCCCTGCTGCCTTCATCTGGACCTCCGTCCGTCGCTGTCTTGACGGAGGCCGGTGGGCATCGGGCGGCCCGTAGCGAGCCGTAGGCGAGGAGGACAGCCGCCGATGCGACCATGGCCGAGTCCAAGACAGCGACGGGCGGAGGTCAGAGCGGGAACGCGGTCGAGTGAGAGCGCGAGAGAAAGAAGGGAGAGCGCTAGCGCAAGACCAAACCGCCAGCTAGGGCTTCGCCTACGTACGGAGGTCCAGTTTACACCCTCTGTCAAGTGTTCAGGGAACCTTGTCCGTCGCTGGCGTCCTCCTCCGCTGGCGCTCACACCCGCGCGGAGGGGGACGACTCCGTTGGTCTTGGTGGCACCGGGCGATGTCACAGGAAGGCGGGCGGGAGACGGAGCGCCATATGCCCACCCAATTGGGTGAGTGGGCATATGGCGCTTGGTCCCCGTTTTATGGAAGGGGCTAGAGCGTTCTCCTCGTCTTCAAGCGCCGGGTTGAAGCGAAGCGCAGCCACGCTCGCGCTCGCCGCCAAAGCCGCAGCGGCTCATCCTCGCCCGCCATGCGTTCAAAGAGCGGCAGGTTTTCCTCCATGCGGCGGTCCAGTCGCTCCATGAACTCCTTGTCCTTGCGCCGCTCGGCGATGTGCTCTCTGATCGGCGCTTGCTCCTCCTCGGTGAGCCACCGATCACCGGGCATCAGGCCGAGGCCGGTCAGCGCCCATTGCGATTCCATCAGCCGCTCTGTCGCCGCGTAGCGGTGGCCTGCCGGACGCCAGGGCCACAACTCTTCGGAGACCTTGAGGGCGCCGAGCATCTCCAGTTCTTCGGCGTGGCTTCTGAGTTGATAGCGCGGCTTTTTCAGCGAAGCCGCCAGCTCGTCGAGGCTGACCGGCCGCTGCGCCAATACGCAGTAGCGAAGCAGGTCCCGGCTGAACGGGTTCCGAATCGAGGACCCGAGGGCGAAGGGCAGACCTTCTCTCAGCATCGCTACTCGCCCTCGATCCCGAGGTCTTCCAAGGCCTCGCGGTCTTCCTTCATGCGTTTCGCCAAGCGCTCTTTGAAATCTTTCTGGCGGACCCCTGCCGTTATGTGGTTCTCGATGCCTTGCCGGAGAACCTCCGCAACCGGAACCCCTTCGGCTTGGGCGATAGCGCGGAGTTGCTTCGCAATCGACTCGGGAAGCCGCAGGGTCATTTTCTCCTGGGTCATGCTGCCCTCCTAACCGCGAAGCTCCCCTGAGCGGGAGGACCGGGCGGCAGCCACTCGATCCCCTCCACCAGGGCTTCCACCCGCACTTCCAGGGCGGCGGCGAGCTTCATCAGCGTGTCGATGCGGGGCAGTCGCTCTCCGTTCTCCACCATCCCGACCTCGGTGCGGTGAAGACAGGCGAGCACGCCTAGGTCTTCCTGGGAGTAGCCAGCACGGCGGCGGGCTCTCCACAAGTTCTTGCCGAGCCGCCGTGCGGCCTCTCTGTCTACGTTTCGGCCGTCCATCATGCGTCGAGGATGGAGTGGCAGAGGACGGCGGCTCTCGTCGGCAGGATGAGCATCGCGTCCTCGTGAAGAAGGCCGCCCGCGATCAGGTCGCGGACTGCGCGCTCGATCCGGTCGCGTTCCACGAACCCCGGCGAGGAAGCGCCGCCGGTCATTTCGCGGATCAACTCGGCCTGGGTCAGGACCTCCGGGTAGATCGAGAGGATGTGTCTGAGGACACCACTTTGGTCGCGGTGGTCCTCCTGGGCGGTGGTCGTGGCGCTCTCATCGCCAGCGCCACTAGGCTTGTCGTGCATGGGAGCTAGAACCTCCTGTGCCATGCCCCCGGCTGTTCACGCAGCGCGGGGGCGCTTTTTGTATGAGGGAAGCAGGCTACCAGAATCACAAACATACTTTCGGAAGTTTTATTGCTGGACTTGACTGCCGAAAGTTGGGAGCGTGAAGTAATGGCACCTTCCCCTCAGGCACCGGCCGGTCTCGGCAAGGCGATTCGCCAGCTGCGCGAGAAGCGCGGCATGACCCAAGAAGGCTTGGCCCATGAGGCCGGGTCAACTGCGGCGACCATCGGGGCAATCGAGCGGGGATTGACGAACCCAAGCTGGGGAACGGTCGAAGGCATCGCGGCCGCACTCGGCGTATCGGTGGTCGAGGTGGCGAAGCTGGCGAAGCATTTAGAGGCGTGAGCGTCTCGTGATCAGCGTTGAAGAAGTCGGCCAACTCTGGAAGGAGGCCTGTCGAGACGCCGACTACATGGCTGGCGTTCAGGCAGTCCTTTACATCGTTCCGAGCAGCGCCGAGAACCACCATCCAGCGCTTCATGTCGAACCTGGGTCGGCTGTTCACTCGGAAAGCGACTGGCCGCTTGATCGGACGCAGATCGCGGACGCGAACAGTCCGGCGAAGCGGGGTACCCACCGCATCTTTGTGCGGGAGTTTCAGTCGCCGCGTGTCGCCCTCGGGCGGCTACGCCATGAGCTTGAGCACGCCCACCAATTCGATAGATCCACCAACGTCTACCGAACGATGGAGATCGTGCAAGACGCGGTTGGCCGGGCCTTCGAAGAAGCCGGATCAGCCCGCCGGCAAGGCAGTGCGACGCTTTACAACCTGCTTCCTTCTGAGGAAGATGCGAACCGTGCTGCTGCGCGTTTGACGACCGCTTACTTTGGGCCTCCATCGGACGAGGACTTTTCCGGGGGGGATGCGGTCCTCTTCCGCGACGACAGCCCAATTCATCCAGACACCCTCTCGCGACGACTACTGACCATGTGCGCGTTGTTTCCGACTGCCCTCTCGTGGGTCGCCGATCGGCGCCGCCAGACCGTCGAGAAGCTTCTTGTCCAGCTAGGCCCTGAGGCTCTACCAGCCTGGGCCCTCTTGCGATCACCAGAAATCGCAGCCTGGGGACAGGCTGCGACGGACTGTTCTCCAAGCGAGGCTGAAATCAACTCTGCCCCCAAGCCCGCATTGGCTTGGGCGGCGGTCGTGCGGAAAGTCCATGAAGGCAGAGATGCCGCGGACGCGATGCTCAGTACGGCGATGCCCGATCTAAATCTCCGATGAGGAAGGTAGCTACGTCGCTGGGCTAACCCGATCAAGAATCCGCAGGAGCAGGTCCGCCAGCAGCACGGCCTCCGACGCCTCCGTGGCGTCCTCGTAGTGAACTCGTCGGTGCGATGCGGGGTTCTTGAAGAAGCCGATGGCTCCCCAGAAGAGTGCCATCTGCGCCTCAGCTTCGCCCGGATCTACTTCCTCGTCCCTGAGCGTCCCACCACTGCCAAAGGCCCTCTGCATGAGCTTGACGCCGATCTCTTCGTTCGCCGCGCGTGCTAGTTCCCGGACCCGCTCCTCCACCGTCCGCATCGCGATCAGGACGGCGGCATCGTACTCACCGAGCAGGAACTGCGACCGGACGTTTCGGATGCGCGGGTGCAGGTCGACTCCGATTCTCTGCTCTGCGCGGACGTGCTTGACGGGATCAGGCGCCTCGTCCAAAACTTTTTCTCCGAGGCGGCTCACCACGAACCACCCCTCCTCCATTGGAATCTCCGTCAGGAGGCCGGTAGCGATCAGCCAGTGCCAGGCTTCCCCAAGCCCCTGCTCGTACTTCCGGTCGAGGGCCGCGTCGCTCGTTCCGACCACCATCCCTCCAGTGACCCCAACCTGCTGCCGCAACCGCTGTGCGTCCACTTCCGACCGCAGATTTGCGACGACGTTGCGCAGGACCGTCTTGGTTCCGCGAACGTGCCGGAGCAGGCGGATGCCGATCACATCGACGGGAAGGTCTCTTACCTCTTCGGGGGTAGGTGGCCACTCGCTCATACCAATGAGTCTTGCAAACGATTGGACCCCTCTTGAAATGCGGACTTGGCGGATCTTCAGTCGGGCGCTCAGGCGGGGAGATGAACAAAAAAAACGGCCAATTCGGCAGATCGATCACGGTCGTCGGGCCACGTCAGCGCACATTTCAACTCTCCCTCGTCTTCCGGCTCCAGCCAACGCGCAAATGAAGGATGTCCACTTAGCATGGTCTTGGCTTTCCCAACCACCGCTTTGATGTCTTTGCGGTCGACGAAGAAGATCAGAGCTAGCTTGCTGTCGCGCCAAGTCGTATATCCGAGTAGCTGATCCAATGCCTCAACCGCTGCCTTATCGCCACCCCAGCGTTTGCACTCGGCGATAAAGATATTGCGATCCTCAACCCGGATCAGAATGTCCGTCTTACCGCTCTTGTTGTACGCCTCAGCCTGTCCATCGCCTTCAAAATGGGTGTTCAACATGACCAGGAGGGCATCCCGTAAGGCTTCCTCCTGCGACTTGGCGTAGTCGCCAGGCGTTCGCTCCAACGCCTTAACCCAAGAACGAATGACCCCGAGCGTATGCTCATACAAGGGGCCTACCATCGTCGGCTCGGCAGGCTGCGGCTTCCGGGCCTTAGCTTTCGGGCGCGATGGCCTGGCCTTCCGCCGTACGGCTCGAGCATCGTAAGTCGTGGGCGCATCGTCGCGCTTCCTAACTTTGATGCCGAGATCGTCAAGATGGGAGTGGTCCGCTAGGACGCGCTCGCGTCTTTGGGTGATCGCCCGTCGGGCAACGCCCCCTAGGTCTCCGTTGTAGAGCTCGCAGTCCCGGGCCGTCCATTCAAGATGCTGGCGCAAGTCCTGCGCAAGCTTGTCCGCAATCGCTTTGATGTTCGGGCGGGCGGTGTCCGTTGGATATTCGATTGGCAGTTGGACCTGCCCTTGGCGGATCAAAGCCCGCGGAGGATTCATGCTGCGAGTACTCGCCTGCAACTTGAAGAGGCCGCCGTCCCCCTCGTACGGGATCGTGAGGAGAACCCTGCGGCCCTTGACGTAGGCCGGTTGGCTCGGATCGAAGATCGCCCGGTTGAAATGTTCGTGGGAGACGTCCACATCGATCTCGCCCTGGTCCTCAACTTCCATCTCCTCGACCAAAAGGGTTGGACTCTCAACCGAGAACTCCCCCTCCAAGTAGTTGACCCATTCGTCGATGTCCGTGTTGAGGAGATACTCCTCTGAAGCGCCCTCGATTTCGGCAAGCATCTTCTGCCGATGAGCCTCAAGCGATGGACGAAGTTCGCCATCGCAAAAAAGAAGAGAAATGTCGGCTGCAGGCATAAAAATGGAGGATCGTAGGCTAGACCCCTAGGAGGACGTGACGAAGGCGAATCCTCCCTCTGCTTGATCCGTGAGCTTGCCGATCTTCTCGCGGCTTATGGAGTGTTCCTGGTGACCTCCGACTCGCTCCTTCTAATCGGGTAGCTCGCAAGAGCCTTTGGCAAAGTCTTCGCTGGCCTAATGCAAAGCCGAATTCGCCTTGCTGAGACTGCCGCCGGATAGTCGCTCAGACTCCATCGTCATGGAAACGCTTATCGGCGCACTCGGATTGATTCTCACCTTGATCCTTTTGTGGACCGGGTGGCAGCGCTTGGAGTTCAACTCATTTCAAAAGACGCTCCTGTCTGTCTTTGAGGTGGCCGTGCTGATTGTCTCTCTAGTTGCCTTGGGGTGGATCGGGATCGGAATTTTTCTCGGCGTGAACATTGTTGCCGCACTGTTGTGGTCAGTGATCCTCGCCGCAAAAAAGCAGTCGATTCTCGTTGACGCTTCCGTTCAAAGCTCAGATATGAGCGTTGAGGAAGCCGACGAAATCTGGCACTGGATGAAGAAACAGAACGCTTTTGCCGTGATGCGGCCGTTGCGACGGGGCGAGCTGATCGGAGCACTAGCGGGACAGGCTCGTTCTCCCTCCGAGATCCGTCCAATGGCAGTTGCTGTGGCACAACTCTCAGTGATCTTCGACTGCGACCCGATCTGGCTTGCCCCGCGCTTCGATCAACTGCTTAGGCTCTACGGGGAGAGCGCGCCAGACTCCGAAAAGGTTGCCGACACCCTCGTCACCGGAACGAAGCAATCCGCAGCCTCGTTTGAGGAGATGTTGGAGGCAGCGATTGTGGCTGGCGGCGGCTCTCTCGATGACAGCGAGACGGATCACGGCGTGGCTGCGTAAAGACGCAGAACCAAGAAGACCCGCCTGGCTTTGGACACCGACGGGCCTCGTTAACGGTCTTGGGACGATCCTGCGGAACGTTCCTTGGCGCCACCTTGGGCGGAAGGTCGGCGGCTGTACCGGAATCGTCGTCGGCCCTGGCCGTCACGGTTGTTCAGGGGCCATTCGGCTTGTCCTGAGTCCGCGCCCCCAGTTAAGCAAGGCGAGAGGCGGCAAAATGGAAGCCCCCCTCTGTGCGGTGGGGCCTACTCAGGCGGTGGCGCGTCAGGATGGTGGACCGCTCGGTCCTGCTCCGTCGTCTTGGAGCCATGGACCCCGACGCCGACCGGCTCCCCCCGTCCAGCGCCGATCTCCCTGACACCGGGCTTGCCGACTTCATCGAGCGATTGCGAGCGCAAGACCCCGCCTTCGCCGAGGCGTCGGTCCTCTACCCCGACGACATGGGCGAATGGCAAGCCGCCGTCTATCTCCTCACCGGCTGCGAGCCGCTATGGCGAGGGCTTGCCGCCGCCGTCATGGCCGAGCGCTCGATGGCTCCGATCATCAGGGAGATCGAGAACCCACGGCGAGCATGGAGCGCAAGCGAGGACGAAGTGATGGCATGGGCCGCGCACTTCTGGGAGTTGCGCCGCTACCCCGCCAAATTCCCTTCGACCTTCCAAAGCTTTCTGTTTGAGCGCTGGATCGCCGCTTTGCACCTGCGCGATGGGCGGGCACCCACGGCGCGCCTGGTGCAGGCAGCCAAAGGCTGACGATCTTCACCGGGTGGGCGGGTGGGCGCGCCCCGGCGGTAACTTCATCTCGAGGGCATTCGGGCGGCAGGTTTGTACCGAGGTACAATCTCTCCATGGCAACTGCGGTTAAGAAGCTTGATCTCCATGTTGGTGAGCTGGTCGAAATCGACGGCCGGAGATACGAGGTCGTGCCGGCTAAGACCGGCGGACTGACGATCGAACCGCCAATAACCCCGATCTCGGAGCTGTACGAAAAGCGGGGTATGAAGCCCGCTTCGCCGGAGGATTTCGAGCGAATCGCGGGCCACCTCCCAACTGACGGCGAGGGCTGACGCAGCCGTTCGGCGCTTTCGCCTTTTGCCACCGCTTATCGTGCGCGCGTGGCCTCGCCAAGACCCATTTTGCCGGACGTCTCGATCCAATTCGACCGCGAGGAGTGGCGCGAAGAGGTTGAGCGCTTGGACGAGCGCGCGGTGTCGCGCATCCAGGCAGAGCGTGCCCGTCGAGAAATCGACGGTGGAAAAGCGACGGTCAACTTGCAGAAGTGTGAAGCCGACGGCGAGGGCGGGACGAGGCTTCCTGGTTGCGTGAAGCTATATGTGCCGCTCGGCCGGGAGGGGGCGTCTGAGGCACCTTTCGGCTTCGTGTTCCAATTGGCGCAGGATTCAGATGGCAGTCTCGTGTGGAACTTCCTCGCTTTCGGTGAGCGCCACCCCGACAACCCAGCCACGCGCACGGTCTACGAACGCGCGCACAAACGCTTGCATGGTCGCTATCCCTAATGAATTGGACGGTGCCCGAGGAAGAGATGACCTCCGCGCAGCGAAAGCTGAAACGCGGCATCGAACACGTTGACAGGCTGCGCCGAGAAGCGAAGTCCTATGAAGAGGGAGCTGCCTACGTCTTCTCCAACGAGCGGACTCTCCGTTCGAGTAACGAGGCAGAGTACCGATGCTTCGCGACCCAGGAGAAGGGAATGCCGGGCCACTGGCCGCTCCTCGCCGGTGAGGCGATCCAGAACCTTCGCTCGGCCCTTGACCACCTTGTCTACGAAAAGTCCGGCGGCAAGCGAAACACCCAGTTCCCGATCTTCACCGAACAGTCGAACTTCGAGGATAAGGCTCCCGGAAGGCTCAACGGAGTTCCCGACGACGTCAAGGCAAAGATCGAGGAGGCCCAACCTTTCCGCGCCATGCCCGACGCCGCCGCCCACGATCCACTGGCACGGCTTAGTTCCCTCTCCAACCTCGACAAGCACCGCGTACTCGCGACCATAGTCAGCGCCGTCACCCGCGAGGGAGTGGGGATTCCGAACGGTGTAAAGCTGACCTGGCTGGATCCCGCGACCAACAAGCGCCTCGGGGCGGGTAGGACTCAGATCTCGACCTTCACCGCGCGCAGCGAAGGCGAGATCGAGGCCCTCATCGTCGAGCCGATGTTCTCCTATGAAGTACGGATTGAGATGTGGTCCGTGAGCACCCTTGCCTGGATCGGCAATCACGTCTACCGGGTTATGGCCGAGATCGATACCGGCGAGCCGCTGTCGATATTCGCGCCGTATCCGCTCTAGGTAGCAGCGAGAGGACTTAACTTCGCGAGCGCTGGGCGCACCTGCTCGGCGCCGCTCTGCGGGCATAGGTGCGCCGCCGCGCCTGCCAGACTCGGTGGCATGACGACCGAGCAGATCAGCAAGACTTTCCGCATGGCGAGTGAGGCGCAGCGGCATCAAGCAATGGTCGATTCGATCATGACGCCTGACGTTCGGAAGATGATGCAGGCGCAAGGGAAACGCATCAGCGAAGCGATCAATCTCCAGGTCAATACGCGGAACCTGTTCTCTCCGGCGCTCGAAGCGCAGTTAAAGGAGCAGAACGAACGCATCGGCAAGATGCTCGACAGCGCTGGGATGCGGAAGGCGCTCGCCGGCATCAACTTCACTCTTCCCGAGGGCTTTGCTGAGCAGGTCGCCGCCTATCGGGAGCAGGTCGTGGCGGAAGCTGCCGCTGCCGACGCCGATGCGGGAGACACCAGCAGCGGCATGAGGCGGCTGGCAGAAGACCGCGAAGCCATCATCACCTGCCTGCAACGGGTCGGCTTTGCCATGGAAGGCTTCGCCTACCTCCCGCATTCCCCGATTCCACCCTTCGCCGGCTACCTCATCCTCATGCTGGCGGTCATCGCGCAAGTGGCCGACGAAAAGCTCAGCGAGCGCGAGGACAACGACTAGGCCGCCCGCCGCGGCGCGGCTCTCTCCAAGGAGCTTTGCTCACCAACGATGATGGCCAGCGGGCTGAGGTCGCGCGGCCGGAGACGAAGCTTAGGCGGCCAGGAGACGCGTTCCTGAGGCGCCCAGATCCGGCGCAGCGAGCGACGGACCTCCTGCTTCAGGCGCAGTCGCTGGTCCGGGAGGTCGTGGTTGACGAGGTGGATGACGGCATGGCCGAAGCTGACCGTCGCGCCCCAGGCGCCCTCGTGCTCCACCGCTTGCGGAAACTTCAGGGTGTGGGAGCCAAACCAGCCCATCTCGCCGTGCGAGTTGGCGCCGAGCCAGATGTCCATACCGGCGGTGGGCCTGCGTGTGCGGTGGAGGGTCCGGGCTAGGGCCGGGTCGGCAAAGCCGGCGGCATCGGGATCCTGGCTCATCGCAATCAACGTTGCGACGCTCGCCCAGAGCGCGAGGTCGGCTTGCTCGTCGGCGCTCAGGACGACCGGGGTGCCCGCTGCGAAATGCGCCATGAGGGGCTTCACGCGCTCCTCCAACTCCCTCAGCCAGCCGCCATTGCACGTGCCGCAAACCTTGCGGCTGATCAGGGCAAAGGTCTTCGCCCGCTTCATCTCGCGCTGTTCGCCCGTACTCGGACTGGTATAGCGGTGCACCACCTCGTGCTCGCGGGTGTCGTTCGGCTCGTCGAACAGACCGGTCCATGACTTGGCGAAAACGTGCGCTTTGGTGACGCCGGTGGCGTCGCAGAACATGCAGTGGGCAGGAGGACGATGCGGCATGCGCGAAGTGTTGCGCGCCCAGCGGACCACTCAAGGGTAGATCCCATCATTCCTAGAGCGGCGGCATCGCGCCGCCGGAATCAGCTTTCGCGGCCACACACCTTGACCCAGACCTTGACCCGAGACCAAATAGTCCGCCCTGGAGGCGGACTATTTGGCTCTAGAACTAATGCCGGAGGAGGGACTCGAACCCCCGACACGCGGATTATGATTCCGCTGCTCTAACCAGCTGAGCTACTCCGGCGGGGAGGGGGATGGTAGCGGTGCAGCGGAGCGGTGGATCTCCTCAGAGCGGGTGGTCGCGAATGCGGCCGGTGCTGGTGGGATTCCTGCTGGTTGCAGATGCTTTTGCGGTGGGGTCGCTGGTGGTTTTGCGGCCGGATGGGTGGTTCCCGCCCTTCGTCGGCTTCGGGATCGTGCTGGTCGGGCTGGTTTGGTTTGAGGCCTGGGCCGTTGGACACCGGCGCGACGATGAGTGAGTCGCAAAGGGGTGGTTATTAATCATGTGGCGTTTTCTAATTCGCTGCAAATGGGGCACTTGCAGGGAAAACGGGTGCAACCTCTGCGCATCATGAGTAGGGTTGGCCGGTGACCGCGGAACTGGACAGGGCAGTGAAGACGGTCGTCCGGCAGTGCATGGGGATCTCGCCGGGCGAGGACGTGCTGGTCGTCTGCAATCCGGTGACGGAAGAGATCGGGGCGCTGATGCGAATCGAGGCGCAGGGGGACGGCGCCGACGCCACCCTCGCCGTCATCTCCGAGCGCGATTCCGCCGCCGCCGAGCCGCCGCGGGCGGTTGCCGCCGCGATGGCCGCGGCCGACGTCGTCCTGGCGCCGACGATCCAGTCGCTTTCCCACACCGCCGCCCGCAAAGTGGCAAGCGAAGCCGGGGTCCGCATCGGCACTCTCCCCGGCGTAACGGAGGAGATGCTGGGCCGGCTGATGACCGGCGACTTGGAGGAAATCCGCCGCCGCGGCTGGGCCATCGTCACCGCCCTGAACCGCGGCTCGGAGGTGCGGATCACCTGCCGCAACGGCAGCGACCTGCGGATCGGGCTGGAAGGGCGGCAGGGGATCGTCGACGCCGGCGAACTCGGCAACCGCGGCGCCTTCGGCAACCTGCCCTGCGGCGAGGGCTTCATCGCCCCGCTGGAGGGAACCACCGAGGGCACGCTGGTGGTCGACGGCTCGATCGCCGAAATCGGCCTACTCGAGACCCCGGTCGCGCTGACCGTCCGCGAGGGCCACCTGGTCGAGGCGAGCGGCGAGGACGGCGCCCGGCTGATGGAGCTGCTCACCGTCCACGGCAAGGACGGGACCAACGTCGCCGAGCTCGGGATCGGCACCAACGAAGAGGCGATCCTCACCGGCAACATCCTCGAGGACGAGAAGATCCTCGGCACCTGCCACGTCGCCTTCGGCGCCTCGGCGGCGATCGGCGGCACCGTCCAGGTTCCCGTCCACCTCGACTGCGTCGTGCTGGAACCGACGGTCGAGATCGACGGCGAGACGATCGTCAGCGGCGGCGACCTGCTCGTCTGAGGCGCCGGGTCGATGCCGCCACTGCTCGCGATCCCGAACGTCTCGGAGGGGAGCGACGAGGAGCGGCTGGGGCGGCTCGAGCGGGCCTTCACCCGCGGAGTGACCCTGCTCGACCGCCACTCCGACGCCGACCACGGGCGCAGCGTCTTCACCCTCGCCGGCAGCGGCGGCGCCTTGGTCGAGGCGCTGGCCGCCGGCGCCGAGGAGGCAGCCGAGACGATCGAGATGGACCGCTACCGTGGCGCCCACCCGGCGATCGGCGCCCTCGACGTCTGCCCGATCGTCTGGTTCGACCCGGGCGACCGCGAGGCGGCGCGCGAGGAGGCGGTCGCGGTGGCGACGCAGATCGGCGGCCTCGGGATCCCCGTCTTCCTCTACGGCGAGCTGGCGCGCGACCCCGGCCGGGCCGAGCGCGCCTACTTCCGCAACGGCGGCCTGGCGGAGCTGTGGCTGCGGATGGAGTCCGGGGAGCTACGGCCGGACTTCGGCCCCGAGCTGCCGCACCGCAACGCCGGCGCCACCCTGGTCACCGCGCGCCCGCCGCTTGCCGCCTTCAACGTCGAGCTCGACACCGACGACGTCGAGATCGCCCGCGCCGTCGCCGCCGGCCTGCGGGAGGCGGGCGGGGGTCCGCACGGGGTGCGGGCGATCGGCCTGCTGCTCTCGAGCGGCCGCGCCCAGGTCTCGACCAACGTCCACGATCCGCTCACCGTCCCGCTCGGCGAAAGTCGTCGATCGGGTGCGCGCGCTGGCGGCGCCGCTAGGCGCCCGGCCGCTGGAGGCGGAGCTGGTCGGCCTGATCCCGCAGGCGGCGCTCGCCGGCTACCCGGCCGACGTGCCGATGCGCGGCTTCGACCCGCAGCGCCACGTGATCGAGGCGCGGCTCGCCGAGGCGACCGACTAGATTTCGAGCCCGATGGCCCAGACGAGGAAGAAGCGCCAGCGCAAGCGCCGCGGCACCCAGGGCGGACGGATTGACACCAAGCCCCGCAGTGGCCGCCCCCGCAGCCGCGAGGAAGCGAAAGCGCGCGCACGCTCCCGCCGCAAGCCGGCGCCGCAGCAGGACCTGCCGCCGACCTGGCGCAGCTCGTTCCTGCGCGGCCTCTTCGCCGCCGTGATCTTCGCCGTGCTGCTGATCCTGATCTTCAAAAAGCCGCTCGTCGCCTCGCTCCTCTTCGGCGCCTTCATGCTCGTCTTCTACGTGCCCGCCGGCTACTTCATCGACATGGCGATGTGGCGGCGGCGCGAGCGGGCGCGGATGCGCGCCGGCGGCGAGTAGTAGGGTCCGATGGCCCTCGACGTCGAGATGCTCACGGTCGGCCCCGTCGCCGAGAACTGCTTCCTGCTCCGGCCCCGGGGCGCCGACCGCCTGCTCGTCGTCGACCCGGGCGAGGAGGCGGAGCGGATCCTGGCCGCGGTCGAGGCGACCGGGGCGAGCGTCGAGGCGATCCTCCTCACCCACTGCCATTTCGACCACATCGGCGCCGTGGCGCCGGTGGCGAAGGCGACCGGGGCGCCGGTCTACTGCCCCGAGATCGAGGTCCCGATCCTCGCCGACATCATGGCCTTCGTCCCCTGGGAGGGGTTCGGCCCGTTCGAGAGCTACGAGGCCGACGAGGTCGTCCGCGGCGGCGAGACGCTGGAGCTGGCGGGACTGAAGCTGGACGTCGTCTTCACCCCCGGGCACAGCCCCGGCCACGTCACCTACGCGGTCCGCGGCGAGGAGGCGATCTTCTCCGGCGACGTCCTCTTCCAGGGCTCGGTCGGCCGGGTCGACCTGCCGGGCGCCGACGGGCCGACGCTGCTCGCCTCCCTCGGCACCCTGCTCGACACCTTCTCCGACGAGACCGTCGTCCATCCCGGCCACATGGGACTGACGACCCTCGGCGCCGAGCGAGCCACCAATCCCTTCCTCGGCTCGCTGGCGCGGTAGCCGGTTGGATTAAGGTCGCCCGCACGATGGCGAGCAAATTCCAGGCACCCCGCGGAACCTTCGACGTCCTGCCCGAGCAGGGGCGGGAGCGGGCGCGGCTGGAACGCGCCGCCGCCGAGATCTTCGCCCGCGCCGGCTACGAGCCGATCGCGACCCCGGCCTTCGAGGACACGGCGCTGTTCGAACGGGGTGTCGGCCAGTCGACCGACATCGTCCGCAAGGAGATGTTCACCTTCGAGGACAAGGGCGAACGCAGCCTGACCCTGCGGCCGGAGGGGACGGCCTCGATCTGCCGCGCCTACCTCGAGCACGGGATGCACAAGCTGGCGCAGCCGGTGAAGCTCTCCTATCTCGGCCCCTTCTTCCGCCACGAGCGGCCGCAGGCCGGCCGCTACCGCCAGTTCCACCAGCTCGGGATCGAGTGCATCGGCACCGACTCGCCGCTGGCCGACGCCGAGGTGATCATGCTCCTCTCCGACCTGCTCGCGGAGATGGGCGTGCCGGGAGTGGAGCTGCGGCTCGGCAGCCTCGGCTCCTTCGAGTCACGCCGCGCCTACCTGGAGTCCCTGAAGGCGCACCTGCACGCCCACGAGGGGGAGCTCTCGAAAGACGTGCGCGAGCGGATCGACGTCAACCCCCTGCGCGCCTTCGACTCCGACCACGAGGGGACCCAGGCGGTGATGGCGAGCGCTCCCACGATCGTCGGCCGGCTCGAGGGCGAGGACGCCGAGCACTTCGCGGAGGTGCGGGCGCTGCTCGACGCCGCCGGCATCGCCTATGTCGTCGACCCGACCCTGGTCCGCGGCCTCGACTACTACACGCGGACGATCTTCTCCTTCGTCTGCGACGCGCTGGGGGCGCAGTCTGAGATCGGCGGCGGCGGCCGCTACGACGGTCTGATCGAGCAGCTTGGCGGCAACCCGCACCCCTGCGGTCGGCTTCGCCGCCGGGATCGAGCGCATCCTGCTGGCACTCGACGAAGAGGTGCCGGCGGCTGGGCGCGACGCCTTCATCGCGATCGCCGACCCGGGCCAGCGCGGCCGGGCGATGGCGCTGGCGGTCGAGCTGCGCCACGCCGGGATCTCGGTCGAGGTCGACCTCGCCGGCCGCGGCCTCAAGGGACAGCTGAAGCACGCGAACCGGATCGGCGCCGAGCGCGTCCTCATCCTCGAGGCCGACGGCGGCGCCCAGCTGCGGGACATGGAGACCGGCGAGCAGCGCGCCGCCGATCCCGGCAACCTTGTCGACGAGATGACGGGAGGAGAGAGTTGAGCACGGAGGCGCCGCCGCTGCGCGCGAACGGATACCGCGACACCTGGTGCGGTCAGGTGCTGCCGGAGAAGGTCGACTCCGAAATGCGGGTCGCTGGCTGGGTCAACCGCCGCCGCGACCACGGCGGCCTGATCTTCATCGACCTCCGCGACCGCACCGGGATCGTCCAGCTCGTCTTCAACCCCGACAGCTCCGGCGAGTCCTTCGAGCTGGCCCACAAGCTGCGGGCGGAGGACGTGCTGAGCGCGACCGGCACGGTGGTGCGGCGCTCGCAGGAGACGGTGAACACGGAGCTGGCGACGGGTGAGGTCGAGCTGCTGGTCACCGGCGCCGAGCTGCTGGCCGGCTCGGAGACCCCGCCCTTCCAGGTGGAGGGCTTCAGCGGCGAGGTCGGCGAGGACAAACGACTGCAGTACCGCTACATCGACCTGCGCCGCGAGCAGATGCGCGAGGCGCTGCTGCTGCGCCACCGGGTGGTCGCGGCGATGCGCGAGTTCCTCGACCGCGAGGGCTTCGTCGACATCGAGACCCCCGTCCTCACCCGCTCGACCCCCGAGGGGGCGCGGGACTTCCTCGTCCCCAGCCGCCAGCAGCAGGGATCCTTCTACGCGCTGCCGCAGTCGCCGCAGCTGTTCAAGCAGCTGCTGATGGTCTCCGGCTTCGAGCGCTACTACCAAGTGGCCCGCTGCTTCCGCGACGAGGCGACCCGGGCCGATCGCCAGGCCGAGTTCACCCAGCTCGACGTCGAGATGTCCTTCGTCGACGGCGAGGACGTGATCGCGATCAACGAAGGCCTGCTGGCACACGTCTTCGAGCGGGTCGGCGGCCCGAAGATCGAGACGCCGATGCAGCGGATGTGCTTCGACGAGGCGATGGGCCGCTTCGGGACCGACCGCCCGGACCTCCGCTTCGGGCTCGAGCTGGTCGACCTCGGCGACGCCCTGCGCGAGACCGAGTTCAAGGTCTTCCGCTCGGTGCTCGACGGCGGCGGCTCGATCCGCGGCCTCAACGCCGGCCGCCGCGAGCTGCCGCGCTCCGAGCTCGACGGCTTGATCTCGCGCGCTCAGGAGCTGGGCGCGAAGGGGCTGGTCTGGGCCTTCCGCGAGGGCGACGGCTGGCGCTCGCCGACGGCGAAGTTCCTCAGCGAGGCCGAGCTGGCCGACCTCAACCAGCGCCTCGGCGCCGAGGAGGGCGACCTGCTGCTACTGGTCGCCGACAAGCCGGCAGTCGTCAACGCCGTCCTCGGCCAGCTGCGGCTCGACCTGGCCGAGCGCTTCGACCTGATCGACCCCGAGGACAACCGCCTGGTCTGGATCGTCGACTGGCCGCTGATGGAGTGGAACGAGGGGGAGAAGCGCTGGGACGCGCTCCACCATCCCTTCACCGCCCCCGCGGGAAAGTTCGACCCGGACAACCCGGGCGCCGCCCGCGCCGAGGCCTATGACGTCGTCTGGAACGGACAGGAGCTGGGTGGGGGCTCGATCCGTATCCACGACGCGAAGACCCAGGAGGCCGTCTTCGGCGCGCTAGGGATCGACGCCGAGACCGCCCGCGCCCGCTTCGGCTTCCTGCTCGAGGCGCTGCAGTACGGGGCACCGCCGCACGGCGGCATCGCCTACGGCATCGACCGCATCGTCCAGCGCCTCTACGGCGCCGAGACGATCCGCGACGTGATCGCCTTCCCCAAGACCGCTTCGGGGTTCGACCTGCTGACCGGCGCCCCGGCCCCGGTCGACGAGCTGCAGCTGAAAGAGCTCGGCGATCGGCATCCACAAGCCGAAACTGCCGGGACACTGAGATGGGCCTGCGGGACTGGGTCCCCCGCAGGTGGCGACCGGCTCCCGGGCCGGGCAAGACGCCGGTCCACATCGATGACCCCAGCTACGACGGCTGGGAGGTGGTGCGTGACTTCGCCGACCTCAGGACCGCCCGCGCCTGGCACCAGTCCCTGACCGAGGCCGAGATCGAGGCAGTCCTCACCTCCGACTGGCCGATCGACCGCTTCGGCCGCGGCGACATCGCCCTCCGCGTCCCTGGCGACCGCTGGAGCGAAGCCGAGTGGCACCTCTCCAACCTGGACGAGGGCGACGGCTTCCCGTAGCCACGGGCACGAAAAAGGCCCCAACCCGCCGTTGCCGCCTCTGGCTTTGATCCCTTCAAATGAAGGTGGGTGCCTGCTCCTGTCCCCAAGGGGACCGGAGACTTTCCAGCTCCCGTGCCGTTTGTGTTGGGTCAAACGGTGAGACGGCTCTCGAACGGGTTCGAGCCTGAGGGAAAGGTACCACCGAGACGGCGTGTCCAAACACGACTTGCGTTGCGCTTCCGCGACTCAATTGGCACAAAGTGCGCACCACGCGTGCGCCCTTTCGCCTCATCCTCGGCGGCATGAGCAACGAGGTTGCGATTGAGCACCTGAGGGGTGTCGGACCATCGGTTCGCGAGCGAGAACAAGCGATGTCCGCGCTTGCGAAGGCACAGCACGGGGTTGTGGCGCGGCGGCAGTTGCTGGCATTGGGCTTCAGCCGGAGATCGATTGCCGGTGGCCTTGCAGCGAGAGTCGCCTGCACGAGGTCTTCCGTGGTGTCTATGTCGTTGGGGTGCGGCGGATCACTCGGCGGGGACGATGGATGGCGGCAATCCTTGCCGCGGGGAGGGTGCCCTCCTGAGCCATCGATCCGCTGGCCGTCTTTGGCGGTTCTGCCGTGCGGCGTCCGGAATGCATCGACGTCGACCTGCCCTCCCGGACGCGTGGTCAGGCGAAAGGGCATCGTCGCTCATGAATCTGTCGTTCGCGGATGACGAGCGGGACGGTGCGTCGATGGGATTCCGGTGACCTCGCCATTTCGGACGATCTTCGACCTTGCAGCGGTGCTCGCCCTGCGGGAGTTGGAGCGGGCGTGGCACGAGGCGGAAGTGAGGAGGCTGCGGACCGGGTTTCGCTGCCGATGCTGCTGGAGCGGTATCCGGGGCGGCGGGGGACGCGGAACCTGCGGGCGCTGCTGGAGTCGCCGGAGCCGATCGGGTTCACGCGGAACGACTTCGAGGAGGCGTTCCTGGCGCTCGTCGATACCTGCTGGCGTGACGCCGGCCGCGGATGAACGCGGACCTCTGCGGTGCGCGGGCGGTTCTTCCAGATCGACGCGCTTTGGGAAGACGAGCGGGTGGCGGTGGAGCTCGACAGCCGCTCCGTCCACGGCACCGAAAGGCTTCGAGAGCGACAAGCCAGCGCGACCGGATCCTCCTCGCAGAAGGCTGGAGGACGATGCGGGTCACCTGGCGGCACTTCAGCACGAACCGGGCGAGGTTGCATCGCGGATCTCAGAGGCAGCGCTTGGGCAGGGCCGTCACCCACACCCACCTGGCAAGTAGGTGTGGGTGATGGCCCTGCGAGTGCGGAATGGGCGAGGAGGGACGGGATGAGCGCTCTACCCTTCGAGGATGGATCGCGAGCTCTTCGAGCACTACCTGAGCGATGAGAGCCGGCGTGGGCCGGCCGCCGACGGCGCCTTCACGGGCGCCGCGGGCGGTGCTGCCTGCGGGATCTGTCGCGGATCTCGTTCCTCGTCGACGACGGCCGGATCGACAAGCGTCACCTTCGACGCCGAGGGCTGCGGCGCCACTCGCGCAGCAACCGCAGCGGTCGCCGAGATGGTCGACGGCCACTCCGGTTCTCGATGCCGCTCTGATCTACATCGACACCGTCGACGCGGCAATCGGCGGCCTCACGCCGGCCAAGCGCCACGCAGCGCAGCTCGCCACCGACGCCCTCCACCGCGCCCTCCAGGGCGGCTGCGTCCTCGTCGCTGAACCTCGTCGCGGCCGGGGAGGAGGGGGAGGTCCCCGGAGGAGCCTCCACCTCATTCGCGACGGAGGGAGACCTCTCCCTCCCGAGCGCCGCGCTCGCCGTCGCCATGTCCGGCGGCGTCGACAGCGCCGTCGCCGCGCTCCTCGCCCGCGAGGAAGGCGCCGAGGTGGTCGGCGATCACCGTCAAGCTCTGGTCCGACCCCGAGACCGACGGCGCCAAGGCCTGCTGCTCGCCCGAGGCCGTGCTCGGCGCCCGCGCGCTCGCCCACCAGCTCGGCATCCCGCACTTCACCCTCGACCTCGAGGAGGAGTTCCGCCGCCGCGTCGTCGATCGCTTCATCGGCGGCTACGCCGAGGGCAGCACGCCCGAACCCCTGCATCCTCTGCAACGGCGAGGTGCGGCTGGCGGCGATGGTCGACCTCGCCGAGCGGCTCGGAGCCGAGCGACTGCTGACCGGCCACTATGCCCGCATCGTCGAGGACGCCGACGGGCCGCTGCTCGCCACCGCCGCCGACAGCGCCAAGGACCAGAGCTACATGCTCGCCGCCCTGCCGACCGAGCTGCTCTCGCGCCTCGGCTTCCCGCTGACCGAGCTGACCAAGCCCGAGGTGCGGGAGATCGCCGCCCGCCACGACCTCGCGGTCGCCCGCAAGGCCGAGAGCCAGGACCTCTGCTTCCTCGCCGGCCAGGGCAAGCGCGGCTTCCTCCGCCGCCACGGCGGCCTGCGCGAGCGCGACGGGGCGATCGTCGACTCCGCCGGCCGCACCCTCGGCCGCCACCGCGGCCACCACGACTTCACCGTCGGCCAGCGCCGCGGCATCGGCGTCTCGGCCCCGGAGCCGCTCTACGTCCTCGCCACCGACGCCGCCGCCAACACCGTCACCGTCGGCACCCGCGCCGAGCTGGAGAAGCGCAGCGTCCGCGTCCGCGACGCGTTCCTCCACCGCGACGGCGCCGAGGTCGACGCCGTCAAGCTCCGCTACCGATCCCGCGCCCTCCCGGCCAGCGTGGGCGCGGCGGGGAGGGGACGGCACCCCTCCCTGGAGGTGGAGCTGGGCGAGGCCTTCGCCTGGCGTCGCCCCCGGGCCAGACGGCGGTGCTCATGGCCGGCGATCGGATCGTCGGCCACGGCACCATCGCCGCTTAGTCGGCCTACGCGATAGAGCTGGCGCTCACCGTCGCGGCCGCTTCGCGCCGCATCTGGTTGACGCCCTGGACGCATTTGGTGAACGGCGTCCCTTTGACGCCTTTGACGTGCTTCTTGCTCAGGCTCTTGCACGCCTTCTTCGCCTTCAGGTTGTCGTTCTTGTCTGCCTGCGCCAGCGCTTTGACGCAGCGGCTAAAGGCGGTCCCCTTCTCGCCTTTCACGTGCTTCTTGCTCTGGCCGCGGCAGTAGTAGCCGTACGCTTTGCCTTTCGGCGCCGACTTCGGCCCCTGCGGCGGGTGGTCGGGATGTTCGGGGTGGTAGTTCGGGCCTTCCGGCTGGTAGTTCGGGCCGTCGGCGGCGCCCATCGCGGGCATCAGGCCTAGCGAGAGCATCGCCAGCCCCATCACGAACAGCGTGCGCAGCTTCATATCGATTGCCTCCTTGTCGACAGCGTCGAACAATTAAGTCCCCTCTGGAACGCCCCTATCGGGTCTCTGTAAGGGCGAACTTGCGCGACGCCGCCCAGAATCGAACAAATATTTAGGCTTCCTAACATGAGGGCGCAGGAGATCCGGGAGATCGTACTTGTCGTTTTTTCGCCGAGCGCGAGCACAAGATCGTGCCCTCGGCCTCGCTCGTGCCCTCGGTGCACGACCCCTCGGTGCTGCTGACCACGGCTGGGATGCAGCCCTTCAAGCCCTACTTCCTGGGACGGGAAAAGCCGCCGGCGCCGCGCCTCGCCGACGTGCAGAAATGCTTCCGCACCACCGACATCGAGGAGGTCGGCAACACCGCCCGCCACATGACCTTCTTCGAGATGCTCGGCAACTGGAGCTTCGGCGACTACTTCAAGGCCGAGTCGATCCCCTGGGGCTGGGAGCTCTCGACGCAGGGATTCGGGATGGACCCGGAGCGGATCTGGGTCACCGTCTTCGGCGGCGACGAGGAGCTCGGCCTCGGCCCCGACGAGGAGGCGATCGAGATCTGGCGCGCCACCGGCGTCCCGGAGGAGCGGATCGTCCGCCTCGGCCGCGAGGACAACTTCTGGCAGGCCGGCCCGACCGGCCCCTGCGGCCCCTGCTCGGAGCTCTACCTCGACCGCGGCCTCGAGTTCGGCGCCGAGGGCGAGCGCCCCGGCGACGACAGCGACCGCTTCCTCGAGTTCTGGAACCACGTCTTCATGAGCTACGACCTCGCCGAGGACGGCAGCCTGACCGAGCTGCCGACGAAGAACATCGACACCGGCATGGGCCTCGACCGGATGGCGGCGATCCTCCAGGACGTTCCCTCGGTCTTCGAGACCGACCACGTGCGGCCGCTGGTCGACCTCGCCGAGGAGCTCTCCGGCCGCCGCTACGACGAGGGCGGCGCGGTCACCCGGGCGATGCGGATCGTCGCCGACCACAGCCGCGGCGCCGCCTTCCTGATCGCCGACGGCGTCGTCCCCTCCAACGAGGACCGCGGCTACATCCTGCGCCGGATCATGCGCCGGGCGATCCAGCAGGGGCGCACCCTCGGCCTCGAGGCGCCCTGGCTGGGCCGCTTCGCCGAGCGGACGATCGAGCTGATGGGCGACGCCTATCCGGAGCTGGTCGCCGAGAGGCGAGACGATCGCAGCGCTGGGTCGGCGACGAGGAGGAGAGCTTCGGCCGCACGCTGGAGCGCGGGACCGAGCTGCTGGAGCGGCTGGTCGCCGAGGCGAAGGAGAGCGAGACCTCCTGGATCGACGCGGCCGCCGCCTTCAAACTGCACGACACCTACGGCTTCCCCTACGACCTGACCAAGGAGCTGCTGGCCGAAAGCGGGCCTCTCGGTCGACGACCAGGGCTTCCAGGAGCTGATGGAGGAGCAGCGGCAGCGGGCGCGGACGGCGAGCGCCACCGCCCACGGCTCGGAGAACACCCACGAGCGCGTCCTCGCCTTCGCCGAAGGCGCGCCGCCGACCAGCTTCGTCGGCTACGAAACCCTGCGCGCGACCACCGGCCTCGCCGCGGTCGAGCCGGTCGACGGCAAGGCGCTGGTCAAGCTCGAGGAGAGCCCCTTCTACGCCGAGGGCGGCGGACAGGTGGCCGACTCCGGCGTCCTGCGCTGGGGCGGCGAGGAGGCTCGGGTCGTCGACGTCTACCGCCTCGGCGAAGACCAGGCGCTGGAGGTCGAGCCGAGCGGCGCGGCGATCGAGCCCGGCGTTGCGGTCGAGGCCGAAGTCGAGGCCGAGACCCGCCACGCGACGATGCGCAACCACACCGCCACCCACCTCCTGCACGCGGCCCTGCGCGAGCGCCTCGGCACCCACGTCCGCCAGGCCGGCTCCGCCGTCCGCCCGGACAAGCTGCGCTTCGACTTCACCCATGGCCAGGCGCTCAGCCGCGAGGAGCTGCGCGACGTCGAGGAGCGGGTCAACGAGTGGGTGAAGGCGAGCCGCGCGGTGCGCTGGATGAACATGAACCGCGAGGAGGCCGAACGGCTCGGCGCGATGGCCCTGTTCGGCGAGAAATACGGCGAGTGGGTGCGGGTGGTCGAGGTCGACGGCGTCTCCCGCGAGCTCTGCGGCGGCACCCACGTCGCCAACACCGCCGAGGTCGGGATCTTCAAGATCAGCTCCGAGGGCTCGAGCGCCGCCAACGTGCGCCGGGTCGAGGCGATCACCGGGCCCGCCGCGATCGACTGGTTCCGCGAGCGCGAGGCGCAGCTGCAGGAGGCCGGCGAGCTGCTTGGCAACCCGCAGGACCCGGTCGCCGCCGCCCGCCGGGCGGCCGAGCAGCTGAAGGAGGCCGGCGCCGGCGCCGAGAAGGCGCAGCGCGAGCAGCTGGGCGGCGAAGCCGACGGGCTGGCCGAAAAGGCCGAGGAGCTTCCGGGCGGCGCTCGCGCGGTCATCGCAACCGTCGAGGAGAGCCTGCAGGCGAACCCGAAGCAGCTGCTCGACCTCGCCAACCGGGTGCAGTCGAAGCTGGGACAACCCTCGGCGGTGGTCCTCGGCGGCGAGTTCGGCGGCAAAGCCGGGCTGGTCGCGCTCGTCTCCAAGGGGCTCGTCGAGCGCGGCGCTCTCCGCCGGTTCGATCATCCGCGAGATCGCGCCGATCGTCGGCGGCGGCGGTGGCGGCCGCGACGACATGGCCCAGGCCGGGGGCAAGGACCCCGCCAAGCTCGCCGAAGCGCTGGCCGCCGCCCGCGCCGCGATCGAGCGGGACCTCGGCTAGATGGTGCGGGTGCTCGCCCTCGACCATGGCACCGTCCGCATCGGCTGCGCCCTCTCCGACCCGAGCGGGACCCTGGCGACGCCGCTGCCGGTGATCGAGCCGCCCGAGGCCCGCGCCGTCGCCGAGCTGGTCGACGAGCACGAGGTCGAGCGGGTCGTCGTCGGACTGCCGCTGCACCTGAGCGGCGAGGAGGGCAGCCAGGCAGGTTTGGCGCGCAGCTTCTGTCGGGAACTGGAGGCGATGCTCTCGGTTCCGGTCGACACCTACGACGAGCGGCTCACCTCGCGGATGGCCGACGCCAGCCGCCGCGCTGGCGCCGGCGCCGCGCGCGACTCGATCGCCGCCGCCCACCTGCTCGAGTCCTATCTGGAGAGCAGGCGATGAGCGACGACTGGCTCAAGGACGACGCCTTCGCCGACCCCGACGACCCGGCGGCCCGCGAGCGCGAGCAGCGCCGTCGCGAGCGCGAAGAAAAGCGGCAGAAGGCGCCGCCAAGGAGGCCGAGACCGAGCAGCAGGCGCCCCCGCCTCCGCCACCCGCTGCACCGGCCGCGCCGCCTCTGCCCAGCGAACCGTCTCCGCCGCCGGCCGAGCCGCTGCCGCCGCGGACGCCCGAGGAGGAGTTCTGGGACGAGGAGCCCGAGGCGCCGCCCCCGCCGGTCGTCGCCGCCACCGGCAAGGCCGGGCAGCGCCCCAAGCTCGGCAGCGGGACCCCCTGGCGAGGATCGGCCGCCATCCCTTCCTGATCTTCGCCGTGGTCGCCGCACTCTTCGTCCTCTGGTTCCTCGACGCCCTCTTCCAGCCGTTCCACGGCGACGGCACCGGCAAGGTCCAGGTGACGGTCCCGAAGGGCTCGAGCGTCAGCGAAGTCGGCGACCTGCTCGCCGACAAGGACGTGATCGACAACTCGACCCTCTTCCAAGTCCGCGTCACCCTCGCCGGCAAGCGCTCGGAGATCTATTCCGGCCACTTCACCCTGGCCCACAACATGAGCTACGGCGCCGCGATCGACGCGCTCTCGATCGCCGCCGGTCAAGCGGACGCTGACGCTGACGATCCCCGAGGGCTACACCCGCTCGCAGGCCGCGCAGGTCGCCGAAGAAGCCGGCGTTCCCGGCGACTACACGAAGGCGACGGTCAAGTCCAAGTACCTCGACCCGGCCCAGTACGGCGGCAGGGGCGCCAAGGACCTCGAAGGCTTCCTCTTCCCCGACACCTTCGAACTGAAGCCGAACGCTCCGGTCGAGGACCTTGTCCAGCTGCAGCTGCAGGATTTCAAGCGACGGATCAAAGGCGTGGACATGAAATACGCGAAGTCGAAGAACCTGACCGTCTTCGACGTGGTCACGATCGCCTCGATGGTCGAGGACGAGGCTGGGGTCGACAGCCAGCGCGGCCTCGTCGCCTCGGTCATCTACAACCGCCTGCACGAAGGGATGCCGCTGGGGATCGACGCGACGATCCGCTTCGCAACCGGCAACTACACCGAGCCGCTGACCGAATCGGAACTGGCGATCGACTCCCCCTACAACAGCCGCACCAACGCCGGGCTGCCGCCGGGACCGATCAGCAATCCCGGCCTCGCCTCGATCGAAGCCGCCGCGCACCCGCCGAAGACCGATTACCTCTTCTACGTGACGACGCCGGGCGCCTGCGGCAAGCTCACCTTCGCCAAGACCGAAGCCGAATTCGAAGCCGCGGTCGAGAAGTACAACTCGGCGCGGGAAGCGGCGGGCGGCAACTCGCCGGACAGCTGCGGGGATTAAGTGCCCTTCCAACAACCCCCACGCACGCCTGGCGGCGCCGGACACACTTCGCGGGGCGTCGTCCTCAGTCGGCCAAATGGCGCTGCCATTGGCCGACCCCGCGAAGGCGGGTGCGAGCGCGCAGCGCGAGTTCCTACCCCCGCTCGGTCCGGCACTCGCCAGCCGCACGCGCGGGTTGTCGGAAGGGCACTAGCGATGGCAAGGCTCGCGGTGCTCGGCCACCCAGTCTCCCATTCGCGCTCGCCGGCGATGCAAAACGCGGCGCTGGCGGCGCTGGGGCTGGAGGACTGGAGCTACAAAGCGATCGACGCCGCCCCGGAGGCGTTCGAGATGACGGTGAAGGAGCTGGCGGAAGTCGGCTACGCCGGCGTCAACGTCACCGTCCCGCACAAGCAGGCGGCGCTGGCGCTGGCCGACGAGGCGAGCGAAGCTTCGCAGCAGATCGGCGCCGCCAACACGCTGGTCTTCGACGGCAAGCGCGTCGAGGCCCACAACACCGACGCCGACGGGCTGCTCGCCTCGCTGCCGGACCCGCCGCGCGACCACCGGGCACTGCTGCTCGGCGCGGGCGGTGCGGCCCGGGCGGCACTCTGGGCGCTGCTCTGGGAAGGGGCGCAGGTGGCGGTCTGGAACCGCACCCCCGAGCGGGCGGAAGCGATCTGCGCCGAGCTCGGCGGGGAGCCGGTGCTGGCGCCGCGCCAGGAGGAGTTCGACCTGATCGTCAACACCAGCGCCGCCGGGCTGCGGGGCGAGGACCCCTTCGAGCACCTGCCGCTGAAGCGCGAGGGCTTCACCGAGCACCAGACCGTCGTCGACATGGTCTACGGCGAGCACCGCAGCAAGCTGCTGAAAGCCGCCGAAGGCGCGCGCGCGACCGTCGTCGACGGGCTCGAGATCCTCGTCCAGCAGGGGGCCCGCTCGTTGGAAATATGGACCGGCCGCGAACCCGACCTCGACGTGATGCGCGCGGCCGCCCGCGATTGGTGAGTTAGCCTCGCTATAGGCGGGCTAACTCGCCAATCGTCCCGCCGATAGCCTTCCTCGCGATGACGACGTTCCGTTTCACCACCGCGGGGGAGTCGCACGGGCCGGGTCTCGTGGCGATCGTCGAGGGCATGCCGGCGGGCTTGGAGCTTGACCGCGAGGCGCTCGACCGCGACATGGCGCGCCGCCAGCTCGGCCACGGGCGCGGCGGCCGGATGAAGATCGAGACCGACACGGTCGAGGTCCGCAGCGGCGTCCGCCACGGCCGCACCCTCGGCAGCCCGATCGCCCTGCTGGTCGCCAACCGCGACTACGCCAACTGGGAGGAGCGGATGAACCCGTGGCCGGTCGAGGGTTTCTCGCCCGACGAGGTGCACCTGCCGCGACCCGGCCACGCCGACCTCGTCGGCGCCCAGAAATACGGGCACTCGGACATCCGCAACGTCCTCGAGCGGGCGAGCGCGCGCGAGACCGCCGCCCGCGTCGCCGCCGGCACGATCGCCCGCGCTTTCCTCGCCAGGCTCGGGGTCGAGATCCACAGCCACGTGCTGCAGATCGCCTCGGTCAAAGCGGCCGAGCGGCCCGACCTGAAGCCGGAGGATTTCACCGGGGTCGACGACGATCCGGTCCGCTGCCTCGACCCGGAGGCCAGCAAAGCGATGGTCGAGGAGATCAACCGCCTGCGCAAGGCGAACGAGAGCCTCGGCGGCAGCTTCGAGGTGCTGGCCTTCGGCCTCGTCCCCGGCCTCGGCTCCCACATCTCCTGGGAAGACCGCCTCGACGGGCGCCTGGCCGGCGCCGTCGCCTCGATCCAGTCGATCAAGGGGGTGGCGATCGGTGAAGCCTGGGACGTCGCCAGCCGCCCCGGCTCCGAGGCCCACGACGAGATCTTCTGGTCGGAGAAGGACGGCTACTTCCGCGAAACCAACCACGCCGGCGGGCTCGAGGGCGGGATGACCAACGGCCAGCCGCTCTCGGTCCGGGCGGCGATCAAGCCAATCTCGACCTTGACCAAGCCGCTGCGCTCGGTCGACACCGAGACCAAGCAGCCGGCGCAGGCGCTGCGCGAGCGCACCGACTCGACCGTCGTCCCCGCCGCCGCCGTCGTCGCCGAGGCGATGGTCGGCCTGACCCTGGCCCGCTGCTACCGCGAGAAGTTCGGCGGCGACCACATCGACGACGTGCTCGCCGCCCTCGACGCCTACAAGCAGCGAATCGACTTTCGGGGCTAGCGCTGTGGCAAGACCCGCGATCGTCTTCATCGGCTTCATGGGGGCCGGCAAGAGCACCGCGCTCGCCGCCGCTCGCGAGGCCGGCCTGGAGACGACCGAGATCGACGAGCTGATGGAAGCCGAGCTCGGCAAGCCGATCCGGCAGGCGTTCGAGGAGGACGGGGAGGAGGCCTTCCGCGCCCGCGAGGCCGAGGCGGTGGGACGACTGCTGGAGAACGCCGATGGCGGCGCGATCGCCCTCGGTGGCGGCAGCGTCCTCTCCGAGCGGGTGCGGAAAGCGCTCGACCGTCACATCGTCGTCCTCCTCGAGATCGACGCCGCCGAGGCCTGGCGCCGGATCAAGGGCACCGAGCGGCCGCTGGCGACCAGCGAAGCCGACGTCGAGCGCCTACTGGCCGAGAGGTTGCCGCTGTATGAGGAGCTGGCCGACGCCGTTGTGCCAGCGGTCGACCCCGACCAGCTCTTCTACGTGGTGGATTACGCGCGCCACCTGAGCTGGATGCCGCCGGGCACGAAGATGCTCTGGGCGACGAGCAGGTCGGGCTCCTATCCCGTCTACGCCGGTGCCGGGATGCTGGCTGCCACGGGGGACGATGCCCACTGGCCGCTTGCCGCCGGTCGCTTCTGTGTCACCGATGAGAACGTCGGGGCGCGGTACGCCGATCGTCTGCCGTCGCTTGCGGCCAAGGTCGAAGTCCCGCCAGGGGAGGAGGCGAAGACGATGGCCGAAGCGGAGCGGGTCCTGCGCGAGCTGGCGCGCGCCGGGATGACCCGCGAAGACCACGTGATCGCCCTTGGAGGGGGCGTGGTGGGTGACCTCGCGGGCCTCTGCGCGCATCTCTACCAGCGGGGAACGCGGATCGTCCAGGTGCCGACCACTCTGGTGGCCCAGGCCGATTCCGCCTACGGCGGCAAGACCGGGGTCGACCTGCCGGAGGGGAAGAACTACGCCGGCGCCTACCACATGCCCGCGGCGGTGATCGCCGACACCGAGACGCTGATGAGCCTGCCGCGGGAGGACCTCGCCGCCGGCTTCGTCGAGGTCCTCAAGACGGGCCTGCTCGAGGGGGCTGACCTCTGGGAGCGGGTTCGGTCGATCGAGTGCCTCGACCCGGTGGCGCTCCACGACGTCGTCTTCGACTGCGCTCGCTACAAGTGCGGCATCGTCGCCGAAGACGAGCGTGACGACGGTCGGCGCCATGTCCTCAACCTCGGGCACACCGTCGGCCACGCGATCGAGGCCGCCGCCGGATACGGCCGCTACCGACACGGCGAGGCAATCGGCCTGGGACTCCTCGCGGCCCTCGACCTCTCTGGGGCGACCGATCTGCGCGGAGAGTGCGGAGAGATCCTGCGGCGACATCGACTGCCTGTGCGGCTCGATCCTTCGGTCGCTCTCGCTGACGTCCTCGAGCTGGTCGGCCGCGACAAGAAGCGGAGCCGGCGCGGGGTCGAATTCGTCCTGCTTCGGAAGCCGGGGGAACCGCTGACGGGCCAGGCCGTTGCGCCCACTAAGGTCCGAGAAGCCGTGGAGGAGCTCTACCGATGACCACCGTCAGCAACCGGGTCGCCGTCCTCCACGGAGTGAACTTCGACGTGCTGGAGCGGCGGGACGCCTCGATCTACGGCGGGATCTCACTGGCGCAGCTGGAGCGGCGGATCTCCGATTGGGCGCACGAGCTCGGTTTGGAACCGATCTTCTTCCAGACCAACGCCGAGGGGGAGTTCTGCGAATACCTGCACCGCTCGGCCGACCTCGCCGATTCGGCGATCGTCAACGCCGGAGCCTGGACCCACTACAGCCGCGCGATCGCCGACGCGCTGGAGCTGACGCGGCTGCCGGCGGTCGAGGTTCACCTCTCCGACGTCGAGGCGCGGGACGACTGGCGCAAGCTCTCAGTCTTCGACGGCCTCGTCCTCGCCAAGGTCGCCGGCAAGGGCGCCGACGGCTACCGCGAGGCGCTGGAGCTGCTGGCGCGCGAGCTGGGCGCCGCCTCCTGATGCGCGGACGCGGCGATCGCCTCGAGGGGGTGCTGGCCGAGGAGGAGCTCGACGGCTACCTGGTCACCGACCTCACCAACGTCCGCTACCTGACCGGCTTCACCGGCAGCAACGGCGCCTGCGTCTGCGGCCCCGGCGTTCGCCTCTTCCTCACCGACTTCCGCTACTCCGAGCGTGCCGCAGCCGAGGTCGAGGGGTGGGAGACGCTGACGATCGGCAACGACTGGCTGCTTGGGATCGCCGAGCGCCTGCCGGGCCGGGTCGGCTTCGAAGACGACCAGGTCTCGGTGCGCCTGCTGGGCAAACTGAAGGAGAAACTCGGCGAGGGGACGGAGATGGTCGCGGCCGGGGGCAAGGTCGCGGATCTGCGCCGGGTCAAGGACGCCGAGGAGCTGGCGGCAATCGCCGAGGCTTCGAAGCTCGCTGATGAGGTCTTGGGCTGGGCACTTGAGCAGGGCCTCGCCGGTCGCCCCGAGCGCGACGTCGCGCGAGCGACCGAAGCGCGGATCCGCGAGCTCGGCGGCGACCCTTCGTTCCCGGCGATCGTCGCCGCCGGTCCCAACGGAGCGTTGCCGCATGCCGAGCCAGGTGAGCGGGAGATCGGCCGCGGCGAGCTGGTCGTCTTCGACATGGGGGCGAAGCTCGACGGCTACTGCTCCGACGGCACCCGCACCTTCGCCACCGGCGAGCCGGGGGAGGAGGCGCGGGCGGTCTACGAGGTCGTCGCGCAGGCGCAGACGGCGGCGCTGGAGGCCATCCGCGCCGGCGTCCAAGGCGAGGACGTCGACACCACCGCCCGCAAGCTGATCGACGACGCCGGCTACGGCAAGCGCTTTGGCCATGCTCTGGGCCACGGTGTCGGCCTCGAGGTCCATGAGGGCCCGCGCCTCTCCCAGCGCTCCGACGACGTGCTCGCTCCCGGCGAAGTCGTCACCGTCGAGCCTGGCGTTTACCTGCCCGGAGAACTAGGTGTGCGGATTGAGGACCTCGTTGTCGTCGGCGAGGAGGGCCTGCGCAACCTCAGCTCGCTGCCCAAAGAGCTGCAGCTGGTCGAATAAACGCTGAAGTTTTGCGTTCACTTAGTCGGGGCTAATCATTCAAATTCAAGGGAGGCCTCGGCCGCTGCCGATGTGCGGGCATGGGAAAGCCACGGGGCACTCTGGTCTCGATCCACGAGCAGGCACGACGCGAGCGCCTGCTGGATATGGAGAGACGTGTCCACCGCTACCGGGTCGCCTGCTTCGGCATCCTCGCGGTCGCCCTGCTGGCGGCGGGAGGAAGATCGCTCGGCTACTGGTGGATCGCCCTGCTGGCCATCGGTCTTGCCGGCTTCGCCGTCGCTGACCGCTTCATGCGCAGGAGCCTGCGCCCGGCGCTCTGGATCGCCGGGGCGTGGGCGGCGCTGCCGGCCCTGATCGCGGCCTCGGCGCTCGCCACCGGCGGCGCCACCAGCCCCGTCCTCGTCTGGTTCGCTCTCCCCACCGCCACCCTCGGCTTCCGCTTCGAGACGCGGGGGATCGTCATCGGGACGATCTACGTGATCGCGCTGTTCCTCGTCGCCGCGGTCGTCCCCGACCCGCAGGCGGCCTGGGAGCAGAGTGATCTGTTGATCGCGATCGCGGCGCTGATCCTCAGCACCGTCATCCTCAGCGGCGCCCTGGTCGAGTCCGACCGCGCCCACCGCCGCCGCTCGACCCTCGACCCGCTGACCGGCCTCTTCAACCGCAACGCGCTCGAGCGGCGGCTCTCGGAGCTGAACGGGCAGCCCTGCGCCCCAGAAGAAGGGCTCTCCCACGCCTTCCTCCTCTGCGACCTCGACCACTTCAAGCGCGTCAACGACGAGTTCGGACACGCCGTCGGCGACGCTGTCCTCCAGGACGTCGCCTACACGATGCGGGCGGCCCTGCGGGCGGGCGATTCGATCTACCGGGTCGGCGGCGAGGAGATCCTCGTGATGCTTCCCGGTGCCGGTCACGACGACGCGCTGGAGATTGCCGAGCGCCTGCGGGTCGAGGTGCGAGAACGATGCCCGGTCGGGGTCGCCGTCTCCCTCAGCATCGGCGTCGCCGTCGCCGAACCGGGCACCGTCGACTGCGACGACATGCTGTCCCGTGCTGACGCGGCGCTCTACGCGGCCAAGGCCGCCGGCCGCGACTTGGTCTACCTCGACGACTACGAGCCGGCGCTCGTCGTCTAGGCGTAGTGCATTTAGGCGGAGTGGTGGAAGGGGGTGCCGGTGGGGGGGTCCCGGGAGCACCTCCGCCGGGAGGAGCGTCTTACTGCTATCGCCTCAAGGGAAATGGCCCGGCTCCATGCTGAGTACCCGGGACACCCCCACCGGCACCCCCTGAGACAGCCTTCGTTAGACGCCGTTTCACCGAAGTCGCAAAAAGGCGGGCTGTGCACGGTTTTTGCGGCCTCGGTGAAAGAGCTGAACTTCGCAGCGCTCTCGGCTGGAGGGACGGGTGCCCCTCTCCCGACCGGCGTCCTGTTCCTCGCACAGACCACTCGGCGAGAGAAGATCAGTTAAAGGCGAGGAACCCAGGGAGGGAGAGGGGCACCCGTCCCTCCGACCCGGCTAGGAGCTTCAGCGACTCAGGTCCCAGTTGGCGCTGAGGCGGCGCCCGAAGGCCGCCAGCAGTTCGACCGCTGCCTCGACGTCGCGCAGGTCGACCATCTCGACCGGCGAGTGCATGTAACGGAGCGGGATCGAGACGAGCCCGGTGGGGATGCCGGCACGGGAGATCTGGAGGACGTCGGCGTCGGTGCTGGTGCCGCGGCCGCTGGCGCTGATCGAGTGCTCGATGCCCTCGGCCTCGGCGGTCTCGACGAGCAGCTCGAAGACCTTCGGCGAGAGGGTCGAGCCGCGGCCGATCGCCGGGCCGGAGCCGAAGGAGTGGGAGCCGATCTCCTTCTCGTCGACGCCGGGGGCGTCGGTGGCGTGGGTGACGTCGACGGCGATCGCGATGTCCGGGCGCGCCTGGAAGGCTGCGGTGCGGGCGCCGAACAGTCCGATCTCCTCCTGGACCGCGGCGACGGCGGCGAACGATCCGCCGGGCCCGTCCCCCTCGGCGCAGCGGCGCAGGCTCTCCAGGGCGACGTAGGCGCCGAGGCGGTTGTCCATCGCCCGCGAGACCAGGCGCTCGCCGGCTACCGGCATCGGCTCGGCGGCGATCACCACTGGGTCGCCGACCCGGACCAGCGCCTCGGCCTCCTCGCGGTCGGCGGCGCCGATGTCGATGTGCATGCCCTTCAGCTCGACCACCTTTTTCCGCTGGTCGGGCTCGAGCAGGTGGATCGGCTTGCGCCCGGCGACGCCGGGGACGAGGCCGTCGATGCCGCGGATCTCGACCCGCTGGCCGACGAGGATCTGCGGGTCCCAGCCGCCGACCGGGGCGAACCAGAGGAAGCCCCTCTCGTCGACGTGGGTGACGATCAAGCCGATCTCGTCGATGTGGCCGACCACCGCCAGCAGCGGCGAAGCTTCGCCGACGCGGGCGATCGTCGAGCCGATTCCGTCGACGCTGATATCGGCGAACGAGGCGGCCTCGCGCCAGACCTCGGCGGCGGGACCCTCGTAGCCGGAAGGCGCGCCGGCTCGCAGCAATTTATCGAGAAGGACTGGAGTGCTCAAAAGGTTCGCGCAGTATGCCTAAGTGTGTGCCGCGCTTGCTTCCCGACGAAGCTGCTCCCGCCCTGGCCCGTAGTTGCGGTGCTCGTAGACGATCATCGCCCAGATCGATACGACGCAGATCGCGACGGAGATCAGCGCCGGCACCGCGGTGGCGACGGGGATGAGGAAGAGGAGGACGATCGCCAGTCCGAGGCGGTGGCGGTTGAGCGAGTGGACGTGGCGCCAGCGGAAGGCGACGAGGCCGAGCAGGTAGACCGCGAGGCCGCCGAGCAGGGCGAAGGCGGGAACGTCGTGCAGGTGCTCGTCGTGGTGACCGATCGTCACCTTCATGCCGAAGGCCATGAGGACGATCCCGGCGACCATCAGCAGGTGGATGTAGGAGTAGGAGTCGCGGGCGAGCTCGTTTTGGACGCGCCCGGTCTCGGCTTCGCCGAGCCGCCGGGCAGAGATCAGCGCGACGACGTCGAAATAGGTCCACCAGAGCGCCGCCGCGAGGAAGATGCCGAGCACGGCGGCGGTGCCGATCCCGAGGTCGAGCGCGCCCGAGGCGCCGATGCCGATCGCGACGATGCTCTCGCCGAGGGCGATGATCACGATCAGGCCGTGGCGCTCGGCGAAGTGACCGGGGACGAGCTTCCAGCCCTCGGCGCCGAAGAAGTAGGGGCCGGCCATGTCGAGGAAGATCGCCAGGGCCCAGAGGGCGCCCTGGGCGAGGCCGTCGAAGAGGGAAGCGAGGGCAAGGATCCCAACCGCGACCGCGGTGCTGGCGGCGAGCCCGATCACCGAGCGCTGCAGGTCTTCGTCATCGGCACCGGCAAGCCAGAAGAGGAAGATGTGGGCGCTGCGGTAGAAGCCGATGCCCAGGGCGAAGGTGAGGGCGAGGTTGCCGAAGGCCTCCTGCACGGAGAGAGAGACGATCAGCATCGCCGCCATCGCCGCGAAGATGACGAGGCGGACTGCGCCGGCCTCCGGGTCGATGACGCTGGTCAGCCATGAGTAGCCGACCCAGGCCCACCAGAGGACGCCGAGGATCAGCAGGCCCTGCGCCAGCCCCGACCAGGTCTGATCGTGGGACATCAACGCCGTGCACTGGGTGATCGCAAGGACGAAGACGAGGTCGAAGAAGAGCTCCAGCGGCGTTACCCGCTCCCCCTCGCGGCGGCTGGCAGAAAGTCGGCGGCGAGCGGTGGCCTCCATCGCCAGATCCTAGGGGTGTCTGAGCTTGACCCACATATATGGGGGTTCAGCTCAGACACGTCCGATGAGGTGTGACGAAAGTCGAATAACGTTGCGCCGAATGGGAGTCGCAGTTGTTACGGGAGCGTCGACGGGGATCGGGGAGGCAACCGCGGTTCGCCTTGCCCGCGAGCCGGGGACCGAGCTCGTCCTCGTCGCTCGTCGCGAGGAGCTGCTGCGCGAGCTGGCCGAGTCGCTGCCGTGTCCCGCCAGCTATGTCGCCGTCGACCTCACCAAGCTCGGAGCTCCGCAGATGATCCGCACCCATCTGCAGGCGAGGCACGGGGGTGCGCTCCACCTCTTGGTCAACAACGCCGGCGCCGCCTGGCGGGCCAGCTTCGAGGAGGGGGGCTACGAAAACGTCCGCCGCCACATGGAGCTCAACTTCGACGCCGTCGTCCGCCTCACCGAGACGCTGCTGCCGCTGTTGCGGGCCAGTTCTCCGAGTGCGATCGTCAACGTCGCCAGCACCGCCGGCCGCGTGGCCCGCGCCCGTACCGGCGCCTACTCGGCCAGCAAGTTTGCCCTGATCGGCTGGACCGACTCCCTCTACGCCGAGGAGAATCCGCACGGCGTCCACGTCGGCATGGTCCTACCCGGTTTCGTCCGCACCGAGGGCTTCCCGGCCACGGAGCTGCGGGAGAAAGCCCTCACCCGTTGGATCGTCTCCAAGCCGGAGAAGGTCGCCGAGGCAATCTGCGAAGCCGGCCCGGGCGGCAAGGCCGAGCGCTACGTCCCGCGCCCATATGCTCTCGCCGCAATCGCCCGCATCCTCGCCCCCTCGCTGGTGCGGCGGGTGCTCAGCGGCGGTGCCGCCTCCAGCCTCACCACCAGTACCGGCGGCGAATGATCTCCTTTGCGGCCGTCGCCGTCGTCGCGATGGTGGTCGCCGCGGTCATCGCCGCGCTGGCCACGGTCCAGGTGCGGCGGGTCAATCGCCGCTTCCAGATCCTCGACGACATCGCCCACGTCGTCGACGAGGGCGGCTCGCTGGAGGAGACGCTCGACGCGATCAGCGACATCCTCGTCCCCGAGCTCGGCGACTTCTGCGCGATCGACCTGATCGAGGCGGGACGGGTCAAGCGTGCCGTGGCGCGTTCCAGTGGCCCCGACGCGGAGGAAAACGAAGCAAAGCTGATCGCGCGCACGCCAGCCCTGCAAGAGCGGATGGCGAGCACCGCGACCGAGGCCCGGGTCGAGCCGCGCTTCTTCGAATACGTCGACGACGCCGATCTCCGCGACGTCGCCGCCGACGATGAGGACTTCCAGTTCCTCAAGAGCCTGCGGATCCGCTCCGGGGTGACGGTCGAGCTGCGCGCCCGCGGCCGATTGACCGGGTTGCTGACGGTCGGGGTCGGGCACTCCGAACGCCGCTTCACCTCTGCTGACGTCCGCTTCGTCAGCGTCCTTGCCGGTCGGGTCGCGCTGGCCCTCGACAACGCCGGCCTCTTCTCAAACCTGACCCGCAGCGAGCGCGAAAGGGCGGAGATCGCCGAGACCTTGCAGCGCGGCCTGCTGCCGCCGCCGTTGCCACACATCCCCGGTTGGTCGGTGGCAGCCACGTACCGGCCAGCTGGGGCAGAGAACGAGATCGGCGGCGACTTCTACGACGCCTTCCGGATCGCCGGCGGCTGGATGGTGGTGGTCGGCGACGTCACCGGCCGCGGCGCCAAGGCCGCCGCGGTCACCGCCCATGCCCGCTACACGCTGCGGACCGCTGCCGCGATCACCGGCGACCCGGTCGTTGCCCTGCGGACCCTCAACCGCGAGCTGCTCGCCCGCAGCGGCACCGCGCTCTGCAGCGTCGCCGCGATGACGATGTCCGAAGACTCAGCCGATCCGGTGCGCCTTGCCGTCGCCGGCCACCCGCCGCCGCTGCTGATCGACGGCGACTCGGTCAGCGAGGCATGCAAGCCGGCGCCGGTCCTCGGCGCCTTCCCCGACGAGACCTGGACGATGGAGGCGACCGCTGTCGGGCGCGACCAGCAGCTGGTCGTCGTCACCGACGGGGTGACCGACGCCGGAGGCGGCGACGGCCGCTTCGGCGAGGAGCGGCTCCGCGCCGTCCTCGCCGGCGTCCACAGCCCGGCCCTGGGGGCGCAGCGGATCGAGGGTGCCCTGCACGAGTTCACCGGCGGCGACCTCGACGACGACGCGGCGATCATCGCCATCGCGCCGGCCTCCGCCGACGAGACGCCCGCCCCGGAGGCGGAGGTCGAGCTGGTCGAACGCCTCTACACCGCCTTCAACCGTCGCGATCCGGAGGAGATCGTCGCCGTCTGCGACGAGGAGATGGAGTTCTTCCCGATCGGCACCGCCGAACAGATCGGCCGCGATGCCCCCTACACGGGCCCCGAGGGCCTGCACGAGTACCTGCTTGACGTCGAGCGCGCCTGGGACGAGCTGCTGATCAACCCCAAGGTGGTCGAGAACCACGGCGGCTCCCTGCTGGTCCGTGGCCGCGTCTACGCCCGCAGCCGAGCGCTCGGCATCCGCGACATGCCCGTCGCTTGGATCTGGGAGGTCGGCGACGGCCGCTTCGTCCGCGGCGAAGTCTTCCGCGACCCCGAGGAAGCGGTGCGGCGGCTCTCCGCGTCTCGGTGAAGTAGGGCCGACTGCAACACGAGGCAGCCCAACCGATTTTGAGCACACCCCAGTGGGGCGTAAATCGGCAGCGGTCCCCTACGGTTCACGGGCAACCTATTTATCGAGTCGATTCATGAAGTCCTCGAAGCGCTTGCGCAGGACATAAACGTGGTCCAGGAGGGCCTCCGTGAAAGCCAAGGCATTCTCGGCGTCCTCACGCGAGACCACCTCCCCGCTGAAGTGGGCCCCTCGATTACCCGCTAATCGGAGCGCTTTGGCCCATTCAGCGAGCACCCCGTCGATGAGCCCCTTCTCTTTCAGCTTCTTGAGTGCCCTCGAAAGGTTTTTCTCTTTGACCCCCAGCTCTTTGCAAGTACCCTCCAGCGTGCGACGAGTCATTACGGCGCAGGCGGCGTAGGCCTTGGCGTCGAAGCAAACCTTGGCTTCTTCCCACTCTCTGCGGAGCGCTGGCGGGATCCCAGGATTGAGTCGCCGCGGTTCGGGATAGACGAATACCGGTTCGTCCTGCTCGAAGCCCCCGCCATAATCCTCTCTTAGCTCCAAGCTTGGCATCAAACAATGCCGACACTGAACGAGGGTCCACTCCATAGGGGGATTGACGTGTTCTCCGTCGTGGTTGGCGCCGCTCCACGATGCGACCCCCTTGACTCGTGCGGCCGCCGCCTGCTCGCAGTGCGGACAGACGATGATCCGGTCCTCCTCGGAGCTCATGGGTTGAGGCTACCGTCGAAGCTGGGACGAATACTTCAAAGGGTTAAGTCCAGATAATCTCCGCGTCGCGTGTTATGAGGCGCGAAAATTGACAGCGAGCGAGCCGCCACCGTGACGATCAGCACCAACCAATTTAAGAACGGGACCCATATCGAGATCGACGGAAAGATCTGGAAGATCATCGAGTTCCAGCACGTGAAGCCGGGCAAGGGCGGGGCCTTTGTGCGGACGAAGCTGCGGCGGATCGAGGACGGGTCGGTGATCGACAAAACCTTCAGGGCGGGAGAGAAGTTCCGCCCGGTGCGGACCGAATCGAAAAAGATGCAGTACCTGTACGACTCGGGCGAGGCCGCGGTGTTCATGGACTCGCAGGACTACGACCAGATCGAAATTCCCAAGGAGCAGCTCGGGGATTCGATGCAGTGGGTGCTGCCGAACGCCGAGGTCGACGTGCTCTTCGTCGACGAGCAGCCGAGCGACGTCCAGGTCCCGAGCGCGATCGAGATGAAGGTCACCCAGACCGACCCCGGCCTCAAAGGCGACACCGCCTCCGGTGGCGGCAACAAGCCCGCGACGCTGGAGTCCGGCGTCGTCGTCCAGGTGCCGCTCTTCATCGAGGAGGGCGAATCGGTCCGGGTCGACACGCGCAGCGGCGAGTACATCTCCCGCGCCTGATCCGCTCGGCCCCCAGCGCTGAAACAATGCCCCTATGCGCAGATCCGACCAGCGGCGGGACGCCGTCTTCGCCAACTACCAGCGCGACGTGACCGGGCGGCCGTTGGAGGAGCTGCTGGGCGAGGCACGACCGCTGACGCGGGAGCTGGCCGAGGGGGTCGACACCCATCGGGAAGAGCTCGACGACGTGATCGCCGCGCACGCCAGAGGGTGGACGGTCGACCGGATCGCGCCGCTCGACATGAACGTGATGCGGACCGCGCTGTACGAGATGGAGTTCACCGACACGCCGACCGAGGTCGCGATCAACGAGGCGGTGGAGATCGCCAAGGAGTACTGCGGGGCGGAGGCGCCGAAGTTCGTCAACGGCATCCTCGGTGCCGTCGCCCGCGAGCGGGAGCCGGCCAAGTGAGCGCCCGCCTGAGGGAGATCGCCGAGCGCCTGCGCGAGATCACCGCGCAACTGCAGTGCTGAGGAGGTTGGCGACGAGGTCGCCGCCCAGCTTGCGGCGGAGGCCGCCGAGCTCGCGGCCGAGGCGGTCGAGGAGGCCAACCGCGAGGCGCAGCAGCAGGCAGCGGCGAGCTGCCGTCCATTGTTTCAACACCGAAAAGGCATCCCTGATGAGCTATCCCGAGGATCTGCGCGCGCTGGTCGACGGCGCGCTCGAGGAGCTAGCTTCTCGGCTGCCGCCTCCACCGCCGGGCTCGAGGAGGCGATGCGCTACTCGCTGCTGGCCGGCGGCAAGCGGGTGCGGCCGGTGCTCGCCCTCGCCACCGCCCGCGCCCTCGGCGCCGAGCCCGAGCGGTTTCTCCCGGTCGCCTGCGCGATCGAGCTGATCCACACCTACTCGCTGATCCACGACGACCTGCCGGCGATGGACGACGACGAACTGCGACGGGGCCTGCCGACCTCCCACGTCAAGTTCGGCGAGGACGTGGCGATCCTCGCCGGCGACGGCCTCTTCGCCGAGGCGATGCGACTCTTCTGCGAGCAGCCGGGGGAGCCGGCGCGGGTGCTGGCAGCGCTGCGCGAGCTGGCATCGGCGCGACCGGCGTCGACGGCATGGTCGGGGGTCAGTACGTGGATGTGATCGGCGCCGAGACCGACGCCGAAGGCCTGCGCGCCCTGCATGCACTGAAGACCGGCCGGCTGATCGCCGCCAGCGTCAACGTGGTCCTTCTCCTCGAGGGCGCCTCGGAACCTGAGACAATGCCCTATCGCCGTTTCGCCGAGGAGCTGGGCGTGCTGTTCCAGATCGTCGACGACATCCTCGACGTGACCGAGTCAGACGAGCAGCTCGGCAAGCCACATGGAAGCGACGAGAGACATGGCAAACTCACCTACGTCAGCCTTTTCGGGCTTGATCGGGCTCGCGAGCTTGCCGCTGAGTCACACGCGAAGGCGACGGCGGCGCTGGCCGAGGCGGACGGCGAGACGGACGACCTGAGGCGCGTGGCCGACTACATCTTCACGAGGAACGAATGAGCGAACAGCCCCCCACCCAGGGCACCGAAGACGAGACGAGAGAGCCGCTGCTACCGGGGATCGAAGGCCCCGAGGACCTGCACGGCCTCGACGAGGAGCAGCTGCAGCAGGTGGCGCAGGAGATGCGCACCTACATCATCGACACGATCGGCGAGATCGGCGGCCACTTCGGCGCCAATCTCGGCACCTGCGAGCTCGCGGTCGCCCTCCACAGCCTGCTCGACTCCCCGCGCGACAAGGTGCTCTGGGACGTCGGCCACCAGGCCTACCCCCACAAGATCCTCACCGGCCGCCGCGACCGGCTGCCGACGATCCGCCAGTACGACGGCCTGGCCCCGTTCTGCTCGATCCCCGAGTCCGAGCACGACATCATGGGCGCCGGCCACGCCTCGACCTCGATCGGCTACGCGGTCGGGTTGAAGGAGGCGATGCGCAAGGGGATCGGTGTCGACGGCAAGGTCGCGGCGGTGATCGGCGACGGCGCCCTCACCGGCGGCGTCGCCTACGAGGCCCTCCACGCCGCAGGCGGGATGCAGACGCCCGTCGTGATCGTCCTCAACGACAACGGGATGTCGATCTCTCCCAACGTCGGCGCCCTCTCGCGCTACTTCAACCGGATCCGCCTCAACCCGCGTCTCTGGCACGCCCGCGAGGGGGTCGAGGACCGGCTGACCAAGCTGCCGCTCGGCCTCGGCAAACGGATCGAGCGCCTTGGCCCGGAGATCAAGTCGGCGATCAAGGCCTACTGGGCGCCCGGGCTCTTCTTCGAGGAGCTCGACCTCGCCTACATGGGCGTGATCGACGGCCACGATGTGCACGCCCTGCGCGAGGCCCTGCGCGAGGCCTTCGAAGCCGACCGCCCGGTCGTCGTCCACGTCCACACCGTCAAGGGCAAAGGCTTCGCGCCAGCCGAAGAAGGCGGCCTGGAGTCGATGGAGGAGTGGCACGCGGCGAAGCCGAAGTCGATCGTCGACGGCGATGCCGGCGAGCGCGCCGAAGCCGGTGCCGGTTACCGAAACCGACTCGCCGGAGGGGATCGAGGTGCTCGAGAAGCCGCCCGCCGCTGGCTCCCCGCCCCAGTACACGAAGGTCTTCGCCGAGGCGATGGTGGCCGAGGCGAAGGCGGACGAGCGGGTGATCGGGATCACCGCGGCGATGGCGGGGGGGACCGGCCTGCAGCAGCTCTGCGACGAGCTGCCCGAGCAGTACTACGACGTCGGCATCGCCGAGCAGAACGCGGTCCTGATGGCCAGCGGCTTGGCGCTGCAGGGAGCGAAGCCTGTCTGCGCGATCTACTCGACCTTCCTCCAGCGCGCCTTCGACCAGATCGTCCACGACGTCTGCCTGCAGGAGCTCGACGTCACCTTCGCGATGGACCGCGCCGGCCTCGTCGGCGACGACGGGCCGACCCACCACGGCGCCTTCGATGTCTCCTACTTCCTGCCCGATCCCGAATGTGGTCGTGATGGCGCCCCGAGACGAGGCGATGCTGGTCCACATGCTCCACACCGCGATCGCCCACGACGGCCCGGCGGCGCTGCGCTACCCGCGCGGGGCGGCGGAGGGGGTCGAGCTGCCGGCGCAGCCGGAGCTGCTCTCCGATCGGCCAGGGCGAGGTCCTCGCCGAGGGCGAGCGGGTGGCGCTGCTCGGCTACGGCTACGGCGTCACCGTCGCCCGCGAAGCCGCCGAGATCCTCGACAAGCATGGGCTGAAGCCGACCGTCGCCGACGCTCGCTTCGCCAAGCCGATTGACGGCGAGCTGGCCGAGCGGCTGGCGCGCGAGCACGAGCTGGTGGTGACGATCGAGGAGAACGTCCTCCCCGGCGGCTTCGGCTCTGCCGTGCTCGAGCACCTCGAGGACGCCTTCGCCGAGGCGCCCGGCGAGCGAGCGCGGGTCCTGCGTGTCGGCCTGCCCGATGCCTACGTCACCCACGGCAAGCCGGCGTTGCTGCGTGCCGAGGTCGGACTGACCGGCGAGTCGGTTGCCGATCGCGTGCTCAGCTCGCTGCCCAGCGCGCAGCCGGCATTGACTTAGAACCTCTTTAGTTGTCCTAATCAATTTTGACGATTGATTCAAATGGCGCAATCGATTAGCCTGCGCCAGTCTCTCCGGTGAAGAAGCAGGCAATGAAGCCAGCGCTTCTGGGGAAAATCACCAAGGGGAGGAGAGACGCGCTCTATATGTGTGGATCCGCTTGGGGAATCGGATCTCTCGCGCCCGCCTTCTAGGCCGGGGCGCGAGGCGCGTCTGGACGACGCTCGGCAGCCCCGCAAAGAAAAGCGCCCGCCGAATGGCGGGCGCTTCCTGCGATCCGGATTCCAGTACCTACGGTTCGCTTGCTTTGATCCGCGGACGGTGTCGCCGATCGAGATTCGCCCTTCGAGGATGGCGGTGTTGGTGCCCGCGGGAGACGGCGTGCCGACGATCGAGTCGACGAACGGGTCGATGAGGAAGGAGAAGAGGCCTCCGCATCCGCTGGCGCCGGGCGCCGCGAACGAGTTGTTCACGAGTCGGCCGCCTTCGAAGGCGACGATGGCGCCTTCGGTTCGACTTCGACTTCTCCGGGACTACCCGTGATCGGGGTGTTCGGCGGCGGCGGTGAGGTCGTTCCGCTGGTGAAGTTCAACTGCACCGGTTTCGAGTTCGAGCCGATGTAGCAGTTATTCCCGAGGAACGGGTTGCTCAACTTGATCTTCGCCGGCAGGCCGAGCGCGATGCCATTGCCGGTTCCCAGCGCGGCCGTGTTGACTTTGATCGCGCTCGCCGGCGCCGCCAGTTCTACCGTGGCGGTAACGCCCGTGAACCCGTTGTTGATCGTTTCGTTGAACAGATTACGCAGGAACGACGGCCACCAACTGGGAGCGGTCACGCCCAGAAGGCCGCCGGGTACGGGCTGCGGGGTTTTCGAGAGGGTGTTACCGGATTGAGCGCCCACGAACACCGCGTCGAAGGTTTCTTCGTTGACGCTCTCGAAGCCACCCTGCAAGATCACCGGGTTTTTCAGAGGCACGGTCTTTTTTCCGATCGTGAAAGAGCCTCCTTTGGTGATCGAGTGGACGCAGGCGAATAGAGGGGTGTGGGTCAACGGGCAGTCGTTGTACGGGGCAAACGCTCCTGTGGGACTGCCGGCAACAGCCGAGGACGTCGGTGCGATAAGCACCGCCGCGAGCACGGCACCGGCTAGTAAAAGCCTTCTCATGACTGGTTCCTTTCGAGTTGGCTGTTAGCGCTATGAGCGCCGCAACCGTTGTGGAATGAACTGGCTGTTTCCAATAAGCAGAGTTCTTGTACCAAAGGAAAAGTGCAGGCCCGCTGTTAAAGGTCGGCCCGCTAAGCCAAATTCGGCGAGTTAGGCCTGCACCTCGCAGAAACACAAGTCCGCGCGCGCGTAATACCCCGTTGACCCGTGTGAGGAAATGCGGTTGCGGTGTCGGTGCCCCGGATGGACACTGCGCTCAGTGGCGATTTCGAGCATCGAGTTGGATCCGGTTCGCCTTGCAGCCGACGGCAAGGCGGCTAGGGGCGCCGTGCCCCGCTCCCGCCATGGGTCGTGGGAGCCCGTGGCACGCGATCATCTGCGGATCCTCGAGGCGCAGGACGCGAGGCGGGTTCCCGAGCTGGTCCCGATCCGCTACGGCCGCATGCTTGCCTCGCCATTCGCGTTCTTTCGAGGGGCCGCGGCGGTCATGGCAGGCGACTTGGCGCAGACTCCCAGCACGGGTCTCGAGGCGCAGCTCTGCGGCGATGCGCACTTGTCGAACTTCGGCATCTTCGCCGCTCCCGATCGGCGCCTGGTCTTCGACTGCAACGACTTCGACGAGACCTGCCGCGGCCCGTTCGAGTGGGACGTCAAGCGCTTGGCCGCCAGCATCGCGATCGCCGCTCGCGAGCGCGGGTTCGGGGGGAAGATGCGACGGCAGGCGACGCGTGCCGCCGTCCGCGCCTACAGGAAGTCGATGCGTGAGTTCGCGGCGATGCGCAACGTCGAGGTCTGGTACTCGCGGCTCGACGTCGAGCCGGCGCTCAAGGTCCTGCGCTCGCAGGTGGATGAGGGGCGCTATCGCAGGGTCGAGCGCAACCTCGCCAAGGCGGCGGCGAAGGACAGTCTGCGAGCGCTCGGCAAGCTGACCTACGAAGAGAGCGGCCGTCTGCGGATCGTCAGCGACCCGCCCTTGATCACTCCGCTCGCCGATCTGACCGACGCCGCTGATGCCGAGCGACAGCTGGAGGCGGTGTTGGTCGCGTATCGCGAGTCGTTGACCCACGATCGGCAGCGCCTTGCCTCCTCGTACAGGTTTGTGGACGCCGCTCGCAAGGTGGTGGGGGTCGGCAGTATCGGCACCCAAGCCTGGATCGTGCTGCTACTGGGGAGGGACTCCAGCGACCCGCTCTTTCTCCAGGCGAAGGAAGCCTCCGCTTCGGTCCTCGAGCCCTACGCCGGCGCCAGCCCCTATCGCAATCACGGTCGCCGTGTGGTCGAGGGGCAGCGCCTGATGCAGGCGGCGAGCGACGTCTTCCTCGGCTGGATCGCGACCAACGGCGTAGACGATGAACGACGCTGCTTCTACGTTCGGCAGCTCTGGGACGGCAAGGGCTCGGCCAACGTCGAACGAATGTTGCCGCGGGAGCTGACGATTTACGCCTCACTCTGCGGCCAGGCCCTGGCCCGCGCCCACGCTCGCTCCGGCGACCGCATCGGCATTGCTGCCTACCTGGGAAGCGGCGAGGTCTTCGACAAGGCGCTGGCGCGTTTCGCCGAGACCTACGCCGACCAGAACGAAAGGGACTTCGAGCGGCTGGTGAAGGCGGTTGCCGACGGCGAGATCGAGGTGGAGTATCGATGAGCCTCCGCCCAACAGAAAACGCCCCGCCGGGGAGGCGGGGCGCTTCTGGGGTTACTACAGGGAGGAGAGATATGTATCTCTATATATGTGTGGATCCGTGGGAGGTAGGTGAGCCCGGTTGGTGTCGAGTGCGTCGGTGTGGGAAGCACCGAGGCGATATGTCGACGCGGGGATCAGCCTTGAAGTCTTTGGTGATACTCCTTAGTCGGTTTCCTCTTGCGAATCCTTGAACAGCGTACGAACGTATGTGCGAGTTGTGTGTGAGTGGGGTCACAGAGTTGCTGCAATTGACGGACTCTGCGGCCTCTCTACCCGATTTGCTCGGGAAGACCAGATCAAATTCGGTAAGCGGTCGCAGTGAATGTGCCATTCCTTTCTGAAGCTCGAATAAAAGGCCAGATACGGAGGGGCTCGGTAGCTTTCGCGCCGTGAAAAAGTCCCGGATAGACGCGGTTTTGGCCGACCGCGGCATCTTTCCCTCCCGCTCCGCCGCGGCGGGCGCCGTGCGCGCGGGAGAAGTCCGGATCGGTCAGGACGGGCCGGTGGCGCTGCGGCCGAGCCAGCTGGTCGAACCCGATGCCAACCTGATCGTCGACGAGGGGCCGCGCTACGTCTCCCGCGGCGGAACCAAGCTGGAGAACGCGCTCGAGGCGCTGGGGATCGACGTCGCTGGCCGCGACTGCCTCGACGTCGGTGCCTCCACCGGCGGCTTCACCGACTGCCTCCTGCAGCGCGGCGCCGCTCGGGTTGCCGCCACCGACGTCGCCTACGGCCAGCTCGACGTTCGCCTGCGGCAGGACCCTCGCGTGCACGTGATCGAGCGACTCAACGCGCGGGCGATGGAACCAGCGGACCTGCCATTCGTGCCGTCGCTGGCGACGATCGACGTCTCCTTCATCTCCCTCGCCAAGGTCCTGCCGGCGGTGGCCCGGCTGCCTGGAGCCGGAAGGCGAGATCCTGGCGATGGTGAAGCCGCAGTTCGAGCTCGGCAGGGAGCGCGTGGGACGGGGGGTCGTCCGCGCCGCCGCCGACCGTCGCGAGGCGATCCACGGGGTCGCCGACGCGGCCCGCAGTCTCGGCCTGCCGATCCGCGGCTTCGCCTCTTCCGGCCTGCCGGGGCCGAAGGGCAATCGCGAGACTTTCGTCTTGTGTGGCGGGACCGGTCCTGAGGTCGAGGATCTGGAGGCCGCGATCCTCGCGGTCGAGGGGGACGAGTGAAGACCGCGGCCCTGATCACCCACTCGCACCCGCCGAGCGCCTCGGAAGCCGTCGCGGTCGCCGCCGAGGTCGCCCAGGAGATGGGCTGGCGGCTGGCGGCGACCGAGCAGGAGCTGGAGAAGCACGGCTCGGCTTCCGAGGGGATTGACGTCACCGCCGAACAAACGGTTCCGGACATCTGCCTCGTCCTCGGCGGCGACGGCTCGATCCTCCACGCACTGCGCCGCTACGCCCACACCGAGGTGCCGGTCTTCGGCGTCAACTTCGGCACCGTCGGCTTCCTCGCTGCGGTCGACCGTGACGACGCGGCAGAGGGCATCAGGCGTGCCCTCGCCGGCGAAATCGAGACCATCCAGCTGCCCGGCCTCGAAGTGAGGGTCGACGGCAAGGAGCAGGTGGGGCTGAACGACATCACCCTCGCCCGCCGCCCCCACGACCGGGTCGCCGAGCTCAGCTACCGGATCGCCGGCGAGGAGGTTGGGCACGTCCGCTGCGACGGCCTCGTCGCCGCCACCCCGGCCGGCTCGACTGGCTACAACCTCGCCAACCAGGGCCCGATCCTCGCCTGGGGGGTGAAGGGCTACGTCGTCAGCTACATCTCGCCGCACTCGCTGACCGCACGGGCGCTGGTCGTCGCCCCCGGCGACGTCCTCCACGTCGTCAACGCCCCCGGGCGGGAGCCGGTCGAGGTCGCCGTCGACGGCGGCAAGATCGCCGACCTCGCCGCCGGCGCCTCGCTCGAAATCCGCTTCTTCGACTCGGTCAGCCGGCTCGCCCAATTGCCAGGAACGAGCTTTTACGGACGAATCAGAGAGAAGTTCGGCCACCTGGCCGTCTGAGGCACTCTGACCGGCGCATATCGGCGTCCTCGGTCGCTCACGTGCGAAGCACGCTTCGCTCCTTGCGTCCTTGGTCTGCTTGGTCAGACCACCTCAGCCGCGAGCAGCGGTTCTTTAGGGTGCGCGGCATGGAGCGCAAGTGGTGGACTCTGGTCCTGGTCTCGGTCGCGACCTTCATGCTGCTGCTGGACGTGACGGTGGTGAACGTCGCCCTGCCGGACATCCAGCGCGAACTCGACGCCAGCCTCTTCGAGCTTGCAGTGGGTGGTCGACGCCTACTCGCTGATGTTGGCGGCCTTCCTCCTCACGGCGGGCTCGCTGGGCGACCGGCTCGGCCGGCGGCGGGTGTTCACGATCGGGTTCGGCGTCTTCACCCTGGCCTCGTTTCTCTGCGGGATCGCCGAGAACCCGACCCTGCTGAACCTGGCGCGGGGGCTGCAAGGGGTCGGCGGCGCCGGCATGTTCGCCACCTCGCTCGCCCTGATCGGCCAGGAGTTCCACGGCAAGGACCGGGCGACGGCGTTCGGGGTCTGGGGGGCCACGGTCGGTGGCGCGGTCGCGGTCGGGCCACTGATCGGCGGGGTCATCACCGAGAGCCTGGGATGGGAGTGGATCTTCTTCGTCAATGTCCCGATCGGGATCGCGGCGATGGCGCTGACCGAGCGCAAGATCGTCAACGTCTCCGCCCAGGACCCCGAGCCGATCGACTTCCCCGGCCTCGTCACCTTCTCCTTAGCGCTCTTCCTGCTGATCTTCGGCCTGATCCGCGGCAACCCCGAGGGCTGGGGGAGCCCGCTGATCCTCGCCTGCCTGATCGGCGCCGCGGTCCTGCTGGCGCTCTTCATCGCGATCGAGCGCCGCAGCGACCACCCGATGCTGGACCTGACCCTCTTCCGCAAGCCCGCCTTCAACGGGGTCTCGGCGGTTGCCTTCTGTCTCTCAGCGGGGATGTTCGCCCTCTTCCTCTACCTGACGATCTACATGCAGGGGGTGCTCGACTACTCGCCGCTGGAGGCCGGGCTGCGCTTCCTGCCGCTGACCGTCCTCGGCTTCGTCGTCGCGCCGATCTCCGGCTCGCTTTCGCACCGGGTGCCGATCAGGGTCCTGCTCGGCACGGGGTTGACGATCGTCGGGCTAGGGCTGCTGCTGATGCACGGCGTCTCGGTCGATTCGGCTTGGACGACGTTGCTGGTGGGCTTCGTCCTCGCCGGGATCGGAATCGGGACGACCAATCCTGGGATCGGGCAGGCAGCGATCGCCGTCGTGCCGGTCGAGAAATCGGGGATGGGATCCGGGATCAACACCACCTTCCGTCAGGTCGGGATCGCGACCGGCGTCGCCGGCCTCGGCGCGGTGTTTCAGGGGCGGGTTGACTCGAAACTGGGCGATCTGCTGCCCAACGCCCCGAACGGCCTCGGCGAAGCGGTCGCCTCGGGCGGGTCACATGCCGTGGCCGAACTGCCGCTGTCCCCGGCGATCCACGCCAAGGCCGTGCACGCCGCCGACGTCGCCTTCGTCAGCGGCTTCAACGACATCATCCTGATCGCCGCGATCGTCTCCTTCGCCGGCGCCCTCTGCGGCTTCCTCCTCGTCAGGTCCGAGGATTTCGTCCAGCCGACGGACGGCCCGAGCGAGCCGGCGGGCGGCTGACGCAGTCTCGCGCGAGAAATTCTCCAGAGAATCTCCATTTCGCGCACCATCCGTGACAACACACTTCGTAGGGTTGAATCATGGCCGTGATGGAGAGAGGAAGATGGACCGACGAGCGGATCGACGACCTCAAAGTCAGCATCGACAAGGGTTTCGTCGAGGTGAAGGACGAATTCGGCCGGGTGAAGGAGGAATTCGGCCGGGTGCGGGGGGAGATTCGCGGCGTGCAGGGTGAAGTGCGCGATCTTCGGGCTGAAATGAACGAACGTTTCAATGCCATCGACGGTCGCTTCGATGCGATGCAGCGGACGATGGTTATCGGCTTCGCGAGCATTGTCGCCAGCGTCGTCGGCGCTGTCGTCGCGGGTTTGGCGCTCGGTTAGCCGCAACTAGCGGAAAGAACCGCGCAAGTCGGTCCGCGGGCGTTGCTACACAGACTCCATGTTGCGTGAGTTGCGAATCGAGAACCTGCTGCTGATCGAGCGGGCGGAGCTGCGGCTCGGCGAGGGGCTGAACGCGATCACCGGCGAGACCGGCGCCGGTAAGACCGTCCTCGCGCATTCGCTCGATCTGTTGATGGGTGGTAAGGCACGGGCGCAGATCGTCCGGCCGGGGGCTGCTGAGGCCTGGGTCGAGGGGGTCTTCGACCTGCCCGAGGGATTGCTGGAGGAGCCTGAGATGGCCGAGCTCGCGGAGCGGTTGCCGGAGGGGGCCGAGGAGGTGGTGCTTGGCCGGCGGGTCTCGGCCGGTGGCCGCACCAGCGCCTTCGTCGCCGGGCGGGCCGCCACCGCCGCCGACCTGAAGCTGCTCGGCGGTCGCCTCCTGGCCTTCTTCGGCCAGCACGAGCACCGGCGGCTGACGATCGCCTCGGCACAGCTGGAGATCCTCGACGGCTTCGTCGGCTCAGAGCATCTGGTGCTGCGGCAGGCCTACCAGGAGGCCCACCGCGAGTGCGGCCGGCTGGCGGCCGAGCTGGCGGATCTGCGTGAGCGCGAAGGCTCGCGGGAGCGGGACCTCGACCTCTATCGCTATGAGCTCTCAGAGATCGAGGAGGTTGCCCCGCTCCCGGAGGAGCGGGATGAACTCGGTGGGCAGCGGGAGCGGCTGCGTCACGCCGAGGGCCTGCGCGAGGCGGCTGTCATCGCTCATGCCGGCCTCGTCGGTGCCGATGCGGACGGTGGTGGCGCCGCTGCGGCGCTGGCACCGGGCGAAGCCGCGCTGCACGGCGCCACTGGACTTGACCAGGGCCTGGACGCGATCGCCGAGCGGGCCGCGGCGCTGGCGGTGGAGTTGCACGACCTCGCCTCCGAGCTGCGGGGATACGCCGAGGCGGTCGAGGCCGACCCCGGCACCTTGCAGGCAATCGAGGAGCGGCTGGAAGTGATCGACAGACTCGAGCGCAAGCATGGTGGCAGCGTCGAGTCCGTGCTTGCGCACGCGGAGCGCTGCCGCGAGGAAATCGCGCGGCTGAAGGGCGCCGAGGAGCGCAGTGCCGAGGCCGCTTTGGCTCTCGCCGAGGCCGAAGCGCGGCGGGCGGAGCTGGCGGAGCGTCTCAGCGCCGGTCGCAGCGCCGCAGCTGCTCCGCTCGAAGCGCGGGTCGCCGAGGAGCTGGAGCGGTTGGCGATGGCCGGCGCCTCGCTGCAGGTCGAGTTCGAGCCCCACCCCGACGGCTATGGCTCCTCCGGGCGAGAGACGGTCGAGCTGCGGGTCGCACCGAACCCCGGAATCGAGGCGGCGCCGCTGCGCGACGCCGCCTCTGGTGGCGAGCTCTCGCGGGTGATGCTGGCCCTGAGCGGCCTCGGCCAGGCGGCCAGCGCCGGGACGATGGTCTTCGACGAGATCGACGCCGGGGTCGGCGGCAAGACTGCCCGGGTCGTCGGCGAGCGCCTGCAGGCGCTGGGCCGCGACCGCCAGGTTCTCTGCATCACCCACCTGCCCCAGGTCGCCTCCCTGGCCGACGTCCACTTCCGGCTCGAAAAGGACGTTGCGGCAGAGCAGGCGGTGGCGACGGTGGAGCGCCTGGACCGGGACGGAATGGTCGAGGAGATCCGTCGCATGCTCGGCGCTGAGGATTCAGACCAGGCGGCGACCGAGCATGCTCGCGAGCTCCTAAAGGCCGCCTGACCTGCGCATAGCGGCGTCCTCAGTCGCTCGCGTGCGAAGCAGGCCACGCTCCCTGCGTCCTTGCTCTGCTTGATCAGGCGGCCTTTCGGGCTAACCTGAACTGAATGGCCACCGTTAGTCGTCGTCGTCTTCCCCTGCTTGGTCGCAGGGATGGCGTGCCGCCGGAAGCGCCGATCGAAGGAGTCGCTCGTCTAGGCGAACGGACCAAGCACCTGGTCAAGCGCTTGCGCCCCGGTGAGGTCGCCGTGATCGACCACGTCGACATCGACCGGATCGCTGCCGAGGAGCTGATCGAAGCCGGGGTCGTCGCAGTGCTAAACGCCTCGCCTTCCTCGCAGGGGCGGTATCCGAACGCGGGGCCGCTGATGCTGGCACGGGCGGGGATCGGGTTGATCGACGCTCCTGGCACCGAGCTCTTCGACCGGCTCAAGGACGGGGACCGGGTGCGGATCGTCGGCGGTTCGGTCTACGTCGGCGAGGCGGAGGTCGCACGCGGACGCGTCCTCCGCGTTCCCGAGCTCGAGCGGGAGATGCAGGAGCACCGCGCCCGGATCGACGAGGCGCTGGCCGAATTCGCCGAGAACACCGTCGCCCACGTGCGCGAAGAGACCGACCTGCTCACCGGCAGCATCCCCTTCCCGTCGACCAGCGCCTCCTTCCGTGACCGCCACGTCCTCATCGTCGTCCGCGGCGACCGCCACCGCCGCGATCTGAAGACGCTGCGCGCCTACATCCGCGACGTGCGGCCGCTGATCGTCGCCGTCGACGGCGGTGCCGACGGCGTGCTGGAAGCGGGGCTGAGGCCCGACCTGATTCTCGGCGACATGGATTCCGCTGGCGACGCGGCCCTGCGCTGCGGAGCCGAGCTGATCGTTCACGCTTACCCGGATGGCCGCGCTCCCGGCCGGGAGCGCCTGCTGGAGGCGGGGCTGGACCACAAAGTCGTTCCCGCCGCCGGCACCAGCGAGGACGTGGCGATGCTGATGGCGCACGAGAAGGGGGCGGCGCTGATCGTCAGCGTCGGCGCCCATTTCAACCTCGTCGAGTTCCTGGATCGCAAGCGCGGCGGCATGTCCTCGACCTTCCTCACCCGGCTGAAGATCGGCGAGCGCCTGGTCGACGCCAAGGGCGTCAGCCGGCTCTACAACCCCAGCTCGACCCTGGCGCCGCTTGCCTTCTTCGTCGTCGCCTTCCTCGTCCTGGTGACGATCCTCGTCATCACCTCGCCGGCGCTGAACGACGTCTTCGAACTGGTCTGGCTGAAGATCCGCATCTGGCTCGGAATCGATTAGGGCAACGGCTAGCCTTCGCTGGTCGATGGGTTACTCCGCCCGCTATCACGCCACCTCCTTGATCGCCGTCTTCATCGCCTTGGCGGTGGGGATCCTGATCGGCGCCGAGTTCGGCGGCGACGCCTTGAACAACACTCGCCGCGATCTCGAGCACAGCCTCGTCGGCAACCTGCAGGACGCGCGCTCGCGCGCCGACGAACTGAACGCCGACCTCAACCGTTCCAACGAGTTCGCCGAACGCGTCTACCCGGCACTGGTGCGGGAACGGCTGCAGGGCAGGCGCTATGCGATCGTCGCCCTGGGCGGGCTCCCGAGCCCGGTCACCGAGGAAGTCGAGGAGGCGCTGGGGCCGACGGGGGGCAGGCTGGTCGGGGTCGGGGTAGTGCGCGAGCCCGTTGACGTCAACGGGCTCGCCGAAGACCTCGCTAAAACCAGGTTCTCCGCGCTCGGCACTGATCCTGACGCCCTGAGCGAACTCGGCACTGGGCTGGGGCGCCAGCTCGTGCTGGGCGGCACCCTGCCGGAAGTCGTCCGCGGTCACCTCTTCTCGCGCGCCAGCGGTAGCTTCGGGGGGCTGGACGGGGTGATCGTCGTCCGCGACCAGCCGGAAGAGATGGGCACGGTCCAGCGCGAAAAGACGAACCAGCTGGAGACGGCGCTGATGGGCGGCGTCACCGCTACCCGTCGGCCGGCGGTGGGGGTCGAGACCTCCAGCGATGACTCCTCCTCGATCTCCTTCTTCCAGGCGAACGGTCTGGCCAGCGTCGACGACGTCGACCTGACGGCCGGAAAGCTGGCAACCGTCTTCGCCTTGCTCGGCGCCGACGGCAGCTTCGGGGTCAAGGGGAGCGCCGACCAGCTGCTGCCCGACCTCCTGACCGAAGGCGAATAGGGATGTACTGGGTCGGGCTGCCGCTGGCCTTCGCGATCTCGCTGTTCGTCGTCCCGGCCGGTGCCCGGGGGCTGCGCGACGCCGGGCTGGTGCGGGATAACTACCGCGGCGATTTGCTCGCCTTCCCGCTGGGGGCGGTGCTGGCGACGGCGGCGCTGGTGGCACTGGCACCGCTCGCATTCCTCGACGACCGCGCCGACCTCGACCTCCTGGAGCCCGAGCTACGCCGTTGGCTGCCGTACCTGCTGGGGATGGCCTTCCTCGGCTTCCTCGACGACTCGCTGGGGCGGGGGGAGGCGGCCGGGACGCCCCGCGGGTGGCGCGGCCACTGGGCGGCGCTGCGTTCGGGATCGCTCTCGACCGGGGCGATCAAGGCACTCGGAGCGCTGGCCCTGGCGGCCTACGTCGTCTCCGGCCGCGGTCTCGAAGACTGGCGCTACCTCGCCGACGTCGCCCTGCTGATCCTGGCCACGAACCTCTTCAACCTGCTCGACCTGCGGCCGGGGCGGGCGGAGAAGGGGCTGGTGCTGATGGGCGCCGGCCTCTGCTTCGGTGCCTGGACCTGGTTCCCGCTGGAGCTGCTGGGGATCTTCGTCGGTCCGATCCTCGTCGGCGCCTGGCTGACGCTGGGCGAGCGGGCGATGCTGGGAGACACCGGCTCCAACCTGATCGGGGCGGTCGGGGGGGTGTGGCTGCTGACGACCTTGGGGGCCGACGCCCGTCTCGTCGCCCTCGCGGCGGTCCTCGCTATGACGATTTACGGGGAGTTGCGGTCTATTTCGGCGACGATCGATTCGGTTCCGCCCCTGCGCTGGCTAGACTCGCTCGGCAGAGCATGAGTCCGGGGAACAAAGGCGACACCAAGTTCATTTTCGTCACTGGCGGCGTCGTTTCGGCCCTCGGGAAGGGGATCACCGCGGCGGCGATCGGTCGCCTCCTCGTCTCTCGCGGCTACCGGGTCGCGCTGCAGAAGTTCGACCCCTACATCAACGTCGATCCGGGGACGATGAGCCCGTTCCAGCACGGCGAGGTTTTCGTCACCGAGGACGGCGCCGAGACCGATCTCGACCTCGGTCACTACGAGCGCTTCACTGACGAGAACGCGACCCGGGCCTCGAACGTCACTGCCGGCGCCGTTTACAACTCGGTGATCAAGCGCGAGCGGCGCGGCGACTACCTTGGCGCCACCGTCCAGGTGATTCCCCACATCACCAACGAGATCAAGCAGAAAATCCTCATCGTCGCCGAGTCGCAGGCAGTCGACTTCGTGATCACCGAGATCGGCGGCACCGTCGGCGATATCGAGTCGCTGCCCTTCCTCGAGTCGATCCGCCAGCTCTACACCGACCTCGGCCCGAAGCGGGCGATGTTCGTGCACTTGACGCTGGTGCCCTACGTCGGCCACGCCGGCGAACTGAAGACGAAGCCGACCCAGCACTCGGTCGTCGAGCTGCGCCGGATCGGGATCCAGCCGCACGCCCTGGTCTGCCGCTCCGAGGGGCGGCTCGACCGCGAGATCCGCGGCAAGATCGCTCTCTTCGCCAGCCTACCCGTCGACGCGGTGGTCTCCGCCCACGACGTCGACAACATCTACAAGGTGCCGCTCGTCTTCCGCGCCGAGGGGGTCGACGACCTCGTCCTCGACCACTTCGGGATGGAGGCGCCCTCCCCCGACCTGGCCGAATGGGAGGAGATGGTGCGTCGCGCCGACTCTGCCAGCGGCGAGGTGCGGATCGCGGTGGTCGGCAAGTACGTCCAGCTCGCCGATGCCTACAAGTCGGTGATCGAGGCGCTCGAGCACGGCGGCTTTCACCACGGCGTCGAGGTCAAGGTCGAGTTGGTCGACTCGGAGAACTTCGACCCGGAGAAGCTCGAGGGCTGCGATGGGATCCTGATCCCCGGCGGCTTCGGCGAGCGCGGAATCGAGGGCAAGGTCGAAGCGGCGCGGATCGCCCGCGAGAAATCGATTCCCTACCTGGGGATCTGCCTCGGTATGCAGATCGCGGTGGTCGAGTTCGCCCGCCACGTCGCCGGCATGGATGGCGCCAATTCGGCCGAGTTCGATCCGGAGACGCCGTTCCCGGTCGTCGACCTCCTGCCGGAGCAGAAGGAGGTCTCCGATATGGGTGGGACGATGCGCCTCGGGGCCGATCCGGTGAAACTGCACGAGGGCACGAAAGCCCGCGAGATTTTTGGCGAGGCTGTGATCTACAAGCGCCATCGCCATCGCTATGAGGTCAACAACCAGCTGCGGCGGCGACTCGAAGACGAGGGCATGGTCTGCGGCGGTACCTCGCCCGACGAGCGGCTGGTCGAGATGGTCGAGTTGCCCGATCACCCGTTCTTCGTTGCCTCCCAGTACCACCCCGAGTTCAACTCGCGCCCGAACCGACCCGAGCCGCTCTTCCGCGAGTTCGTCGGTGCCGCTGCCCGCCAGGCGGGCGAACGACCCGCCGACGGTGGCGAGATCGAGGCGATCGAGGTCGAGCAGTCCGAAGTCCGCTCGGGTTAGCCTTCCGGCCGTGGAGGGTTCACGGCTGTACGACAGATTCGTTCGCTACTGCGAGATCCGCAGCCCTACCGGGGAGGAGCGCGAGATCGCCGACACGCTTGGCGCCGAGCTGCGGGCGCTGGGGCTGACGGTGGCCGAAGACGACGCCGCGGTGGCGGCTGAAGCCGGGGCGGGCAACCTGATTGCGCGTTCGGTCGGGTCCGGCGAGGGCTGGCTGATGTTCTGTGCCCACGTCGACACCGTCCCCCACAGGGGACAGGTCGAGGTGGTGAACGACGACGGAGTCTTTCGCAGTCGTGGCGAGACGATCCTCGGCGCCGACAACAAGGCCGCGGTCGCGGTCTTCATGGAGCTGATCGCCCGCCACGTGGAGAATCCGTCCCCTGTCGGGATCGAGCTGGTGCTGACGGTGGCCGAGGAGCAGGGGCTGCGCGGGGCGAAGGCCTTCGACGCCGCGCAGCTGCGCTCGAATGCCGGCTTCGTCCTCGACCACGCCGGGCCGGTCGGCGAGGTGATCGTCTCGACCCCGACCCAGCAGAAGATCCTCGCCGACTTCATCGGGGTCGAGGCCCACGCCGGGATCAAGCCCGAGGAGGGGAGCAACGCGATCGCGGCCGCGGCGACGGCGATCGCGCGGATGGAGATCGGCCGCCTCGACGAGGAGACGACGGCCAACGTCGGCCTGATCCGCGGCGGCACCTCCGGCAACGTCGTCCCCGGGCACTGTGCGATCCATGCCGAGGCCCGCAGCCTCGATGCCGAGCGGGCGGCGGCGGTGGCGGGGAAGATCGCCGACGCCTGCGCCTGGGGCGCCAGCGAGCACGGATGCGACGTTGACGTCCGGATCGAAGAGCTGTTCCGCGGCTACCAGGTGCCGAAGGACTCGGCGGCGCTGGCGCTCGCCGAGGAGGGGCTGCGCGGCGTCGGGCTGGAGCCGCAGCAGGTCGCGATCGGCGGCGGCAGCGACGCCAACGTCTTCCGCCGTGACGGCTTCGATTGCGTCCTGCTCTCCAACGGTACCGACGGGGTCCACACCTCCGACGAGATGGTCCCGGCCCGCAGCCTCGACAAGATGCTCGAGGTCTGCGAGGGGATCGTCAAAGCTGCCGCGCCGGCGGCGTCCTAGTGGCCGGCCGCCTGAAGCTGCGCCGCGGCCGCGTCTTAGCCACCGACCCGCTCGAGGTCGACGTCGAGGGTGAGCGGCGGCGCGCCTGGGCCGACGAGGCGCTGCTGGGAGAGATGCACGAGGGCGACGAGGTGGTCGTCAACGTCGCCGCCCTCGACCTCGGTCTCGGCTCCGGTGGCTTCGACGTCGTTCACGTCAACCTCACGCGGGGCCTCGAGGGCGAGGGGGTGGAGGGCCCCCACGTGATGAAGCTCAACTACACCTCGCTCCAGCACGCGGTCGAGCCGGTCGAGCGCCCAGCTATTCATCCGTTCCTTTCTGGTGAACAGCAACGAAAAGGAACAGACGAAGGTGGGGGTGGGGTGTCAGTGGTGGTTTTGCCGCTGCACGGACACCTGGCGCCGGCAGCCTGGGCGGTGGCCCAGGCGGCGCCCGGGCTGCGGGTCGGCTACGTGCAGACGGGAGGAGGGGCGCTGCCGGGGTTGTTCTCCCGCGACGTCCAGCATCTGCGCGAGCGCGGTCTTCTGGTCGGCCACGTCACCGCCGCTCCCGCCTACGGGGGCGAGCACGAGGCGCTGAGCACCATCGGAGCCCTCGACGCCGCCGCTACGCTCGGTTGGGACGCGGTCCTCGTCGGGCCCGGTCCCGGGATCATCGGCTCCGAGACCGCTTACGGCCACGGCGGCATCGCCGCTCTCGACAGCGCCCATGCGGCCCTAAGCCTCGGGCTGCCGACGTTGATCTCTCCTCGCCTCTCCAGCGCAGACCCTCGCAAGCGGCATCTGGGCCTCAGCCACCACACCCGCACCGTCCTCGAGTTGCTTCTCGCTCCGGTCGACGTCGCAATCCCCGAGGATCAGCCAGAGATAGCTGCCGCCCTAGAGGGTTCCCAGCACCGGATACAACAGGTCCCTGCAGACCTCGACAGCTATGCCGCAGCGGATCTGCCCACCATCACCATGGGTCGCTCCCTGCACGACGACCCACTCTTCTTCGCCGCCCCATTAGCCGCCGGAACGCTTCTCGCCAAGCAAGTGTCAGTCTGATCCGCACCTCGCGCGGGTGGCATGGGCGGCGGGGACCCCGAGCATCCAGCGCAGGGGTCCCCGAACAGCCCATGACAAAACCCGCGCGCCAAGCGCATGGTCCCTTGCGCTCCAAGGACTGCCCGAACCCAAGCCGAAGCATCCCGCATGGCGATCGCGATCAAGCCGCAGGCGCCCGCCGCGGCGGCGAAACCGGGTGCCGACGCGCGCTTCGAGAGTCTCGTCCTCGACTTCCTCTCCTACCTGGAGCTGGAGCGTGGGCTCTCGCGGAACACGCTGAACGCCTATCGGACTGACCTGTTGCAGTACGGGGAATACCTCTCGGCCCACGACCGCGACGCGCTGGAGGCGAGCAGCGCCGACATCGCCGATTTCCTCGCAGAGCTGGCCACGGGGGAGGGCCGGCCGGCCTGCTCGGCTGCGACGATCCACCGCAAGGCGGCCTGCCTGCGCTCCTTCTACAAGCACCTGCGCCGCGACGAGCTGATCGGAGACGACCCGACGGCGGCGCTGAGCGCGCCGCGCCGCTCGAAGAAACTGCCGCACGTCCTCAACTACTCCGAGGTGCAGAAGCTGCTGGCCTCGCCGAAGGGGAGCGAGCCGACGGCGCTGCGCGACCGGGCGCTGCTGGAGGTGATGTACGCCTGCGGCCTGCGCGCGTCGGAGACGATCGGGCTGGATCTGGGCGACATCGACCTGCGCGAGGGCTTCCTGCGGGCGCGCGGTAAGGGCTCGAAGGAGCGGCTGGTGCCGCTCGGCCGCCAGGCGATCGCGGCGATCAACGGCTACCTGCGCGGTGGCCGGCCGAAGCTGGTCGGCGACCGCCACGAGGCGAAGCTGTTCGTCAACTTCCGCGGCGGGCCGCTGACCCGCCAGGGGCTTTACAAGATCGTCCAGCGCCACGCCCGCGATGCCGGCCTCGCCGGCAAGATGAGCCCGCACACGCTGCGCCACAGCTTCGCCACCCACCTGCTGGCCGGTGGCTGCGACCTTCGCGCCGTGCAGGAGATGCTCGGCCATGCGGACATCGCGACGACGCAGATGTACACGCACCTCTCGGGCGACCGGCTGAAGGAGGTCTACTTCAGCGCCCACCCCCGCGCCAGCGAGTGAGGCGACCATAGGCGGTTGTCCCCGGTATCCGGGGAGAATTCGCTTCACGATCCAGTAGAACTTCTGCATGCCCGAGCTGCCGGAGGTGGAGACCGTCGTCCGGCAGCTGGAGCCGGAGGTCGAAGGACACCGGATCGAGCGGCTGGAGGTGTTGGACGAGCGCTGGTCGCGGCCGGTACCGCCGCGGGAGCTGGAGGCGGCGGTGAGCGGCGGCACGATCGAGCGCCTCGGCCGCCGCGGTAAGTACATCCTCATGGGTCTCGACAGCGAGCGGACGCTGGTGATGCACCTGCGGATGACCGGGAACCTGGTCCTGCGCGAAGGAGAGGAGATGCTCGACCCCTCTGAGGGACGGCGGCTCTACGAGAGTGAGCGCTCGACCGAGGAACGGCACCTGCGGGCGCGCTTCGTCCTCGACGACGACCGCGAGCTCTGGTTCACCGACCCGCGGCGCTTCGGCGAGGCGTTCCTGCTCGACGACGACGGTCTGGAGGCGCGGTTCGCGAAGCTCGGCGTCGAGCCTTTCTCGCCGGAGTTCACCCCGCAGGCGCTGGGGGAGATGGCGGCGGGGCGGAAGGCGCCGCTGAAGTCGTTCCTGCTCGACCAGTCCGGGGTGGCCGGGGTCGGCAACATCTACGCCGACGAGGCGCTGTTCCGGGCCGAGCTGCACCCGCTCTCCCCCGCTGGCTCACTGAAACCCGAGCACCTCGAGGCGCTCCGCGACGCCGTCGTCGCCGCCTTGGAGGCCGGGATCGACGCCGGCGGCTCCTCGATCGACGACTACCGCGACGCCCGCGGCGAGAAGGGGACGATGCAGGACGAGTTCCTCGTCCACACCCGCGAGGGTGAGGACTGCCACCGCTGCGGGGGCACGATTGTCCGCATCGTCGTCGGTGGCCGTTCCACCTACTTCTGCCCGGCTTGTCAGGTGCGGCTGCGGAGACGGCCGAAACGGCGCCGCGCCCGCTCCTAGTTCCGTCCGGTCTGTCGTTCATCTTTGGTTTCGTGGCCGGTACTACGGTCAAGACGGAGGCGGTTGTGCTGCGCAGCATTCGCTACGGCGAGGCTGATCGCATCCTCCACCTCTACTCGAAAAGCCGCGGCCGGATCGGGGCCATCGCCAAGGGGGCGCGTAAACCCCGATCCCGGTTCGGCGGCCGCCTGGAGCCGTTCTTCCGCCTCGACCTGATGTTGCACGAAGGGCGCAGCGACCTGATGACGGTGACCAGCGCGGCCACCGTCGACGGCTATCCGCGCCTCCGCTCCTCCGGCGCCGCGCTGACCGCAGGCGCCCGCGCCTGCGACGCGGTCCTGCGCCTGCTCGACGCGGCCGAACCCAACCCGCCCGCCTACAACCTCCTCTGCCGCTACCTGAGCCTGCTCGACGACCCCGCGGAGAAGCGGGCGGCGACGCTCGAAACCGCACTCTCCTTTCGGTTGAAGCTGGCGCTCGTGGCCGGTTTCGCACCTGAGCTGGCTTCGTGCGCGCGCTGCGGAGAGGCCGACCACCTCGCGGGTTTTTCCGGCGCTGCCGGGGGTGTCGTCTGCGGGAGCTGCGAAGCGGGCTCCTTTCCGCTTGGCGAGGAAGCTCATCGATTCATGGTCGAGGGATTCGCAAGGTCTCTCAGCGAAGCTCCAGAGGCCGAGCCACCCGCATTGCGCCAAGTGGAGCGGGCCGTCAATGAAACGCTCGAGCACCACGCGCACGTGCAACTTCGCGCTGCGGCCTAGGCGACGGGGAGGGCCTCTCCGGACCCTCCCCGCTGTTGTCCGGGGAGGCCCTCCCCGTCGCCTTCCGACGCGGTCGTATGATCGGGCGGTGGCCGCCACCGTCACCTTCGAGGACCGGATCTCTGCTTGGGAGGAAGAGTTTCTCTCCCCCCAGGCAACTCGTTCCTATCCGGCGCAGCGCGGGCGCGAGGAGGCGGACAGTCCTTTGCGGACGCCGTATCAACGCGATCGCGATCGGATTGTGCACTCGAAGTCGTTCCGGCGGCTGAAGCACAAGACCCAGGTCTTCGTCGCTCCCGAGGGGGACCACTACCGGACCCGGCTAACCCACACGCTCGAGGCCTGCGGGATCGCTCGCACGGTCGCCCGGGCGCTGCGGCTGAACGAGGACCTGACCGAGGCGATCGGGCTCGGCCACGACCTCGGCCATCCGCCCTTCGGTCACGCCGGCGAGGAGGCGCTCGACGCGGCCCTGCGGAGCGCCTGCGGCGGCGGCTTCCGCCACAACGAGCACTCGCTGCGGGTTGTCGACGTGCTCGAGCGCGAGGGCGAAGGCCTGAACCTCACCGAGCAGGTCCGCGACGGCATCCTCAACCACACCGGCTCGCGCAAGCCGGCGACCTTGGAGGGCCAGATCGTCAAGCTGGTCGACCGCGTCGCCTACATCAACCACGACATCGACGATGCCCTGCGGGCGGGGATCCTGCGGCCAGAGGACCTGCCGGCGGAGGAGATCGACCTGCTCGGGCCGACCGGCTCGCAGCGGATCGACACCCTGGTCCGCGACATCGTCGACCATTCCGAGGGCGCGGAGGAGATAAGGCAGGGGCACGAGGTGGGGCAGGCGATGCTGCGCCTGCGCAAGTTCATGTTCGACCGCGTCTACCTCGGTCCGGAGGCGCGCAGCGAGCACGCCCGGGTCCAGCGGACGATGCACGGGCTGTTCGAGCACTACCTCGCCAACCCGGGCGAGATCCCCAGCCACGACCCGGGCGCGAGCGATCATCAGCGGGTGACCGACTACATCGCCGGGATGACCGACCGCTTCTGCATCGCCAAGTTCACCGAGCTCACCGTGCCCGAAGAGTCGAGGTTCTGATGGCGCTGATCTCTCCCGACAGCGTCGAACGGGTGAAGCAGGCCGCGGACATCGTCGAGGTGATCTCCGCCCACACCGACCTGCGCCGCCAAGGGGCGCGCTACACCGGCCTCTGCCCGTTCCACGAGGAGCGCACGCCCTCGTTCTCGGTCGAGCCGCAGGAAAAGCTCTACCACTGCTTCGGCTGCGGGGTCGGCGGCGACGTGATCAAGTTCGTCGAGGAGAAGGACGGGCTCAACTTCGCCGAGGCGGTGGAGCTGCTGGCCGACCGCTACGGGGTCGAGATCGAGCGCGAGCAGGAGGACCCGCGGGCGGAGGCCAAGCGTCAGCACCGCCGCCGCCTCGAGCAGCTGCTCGACCGTGCCGCCGCCTTCTACGCCAGCTACCTCTGGGAATCCGAGGAGGCGGGCAAGGCGCGCGACTACCTGTCGCGGCGGGGGCTGCGGGAGGAGGCGCTGCGGAGTTTCGGGATCGGTTACGCGCCCAGCGCCTGGGACAAGCTCCTGGTCCGGGGGCAGCGGGCTGGGTTCAGCGTCGAGGAGCTGCGCGGGGTTGGGCTCGTCCAGCGCGGGCGCAGCGGCGGCGATTACGATCGCTTCCGCGAGCGGATCATGTTCCCGATTCGCGACCGGCGCGGCCGCGTGCTTGGCTTCGGCGGCCGGGCGATGCGGGAGGACCAGGGCGCCAAGTACGTCAATACGGCCGAGACCGAGTTCTTCCACAAGAGCCAAATCCTCTATGGCGTCGACCAGGCGAAAGCGGCGATCGCCAAGGCTGGGCGCGCGGTCGTCGTCGAGGGTTACACCGACGTTCTCGCCCTCCACCAAGCGGGGATCGAGGAGGCGGTGGGGGTGATGGGAACGGCGATCACCGAGGAGCAGGTGGCGGCGCTCTCGGGGATGGTCGACGAGGTGGTCCTCGCCCTCGACGCCGACGCGGCCGGGCAGGAGGCGATGCTGCGGGCCCAGCGCGTAGCCGCCGGGCGGCGGATGCGGCTGCGGGTGGCGGCGATGCCCGCCGGCGAGGACCCGGCCGAGATGATGGCTGCGGCCGAGGGCGCCGAGCGGTTCCGGGCGCTTCTGCAAAGCGCGGAGGAGCTGACCGCGTTCCAGGTGGGGCTGGTGCTCGGCCGCACCGACGTCGGCTCGCCGGTCGAGCGCGACCGGGCGCTGGGGGAGGTTGCGCCGGTGCTGGCGGGGATGGGGGAGACGGCTGGGCGAGAAGACCTCGTGCGCCGCGTGGCGGAGCGGCTCGACCTGGATCCGGCGATGGTGATGGGGAGGGTGGTCGCCGCCACTCCGGCCAGTGGTGGCCGGGAGCCGCAGTCTTCGGCGCCGTCCCCGCAGCGAGCCGCCAGCGCCCCGCCCCCCCGGCGACAGGGGGAGCTGACTTCGCGCGAGCGCCGCGAGCGGGCGCTGCTGGCGATGTGCATCGCGATGCCGGGCGAGGGCAAGGAGTACCTGGCGCGACTGACCGACTACCACCTCTCACCGACCGGACTGCGCGCCGCCGCCTGGCTGCGCGAGCATCCTGAGGACCCCGCCTCGAACCTTCCGCACGACGACGCCGAGCTCTCCGGCCTGATCGCCGAACTGGTCATCATGTCCCGCGAGGAGCCCGCTTCCCACGAGGCGATGGAGCTGAACTTCCTCCTCCTCGAGCAGCGCCGCCTCGAGGGCGAAATCGCCGCCGCCGGCGAGCGCGGCGACTACGAGCGCCGCGCTGCCCTCAGCCGCGAACGCGCCGCCCTGGTCCAACGGATCGCCCACGCAGAGCGTCCCGCCGGCAGCGTCTAGGACAACTCCATCCGCATTTTTCTGTCTGCACCACCTGAGAAGATGCAGCCATGGAGAAGGAGTTCCTAGAAGGATGCTTGGCGGAGGGAATGTCCCTCGAAGCGATCGGCAAGCAGGTCGGCAAGCATGAATCGACGGTGAGTTACTGGCTGAAGAAGCACGGGCTGGATGCGGCGCGGGCGGAGAAGCATTCGGCTAGGGGGGCGCCGTCGAAGGAGGAGATGGAACGGCTGCTTGCTGCGGGCATGTCATTAAGGGAGATCGGTCATCGGCTGGATCGCAGCCTTGCAACCGTCCGGCATTGGATGGGCAAGTACCAGCTCAAACCCGCACCTCGGCGTAAGAGGGGCTCAGAACATGGGCAGCGAGAAATGTCATCGCGGTGCAAGCGGCACGGAACGACGATGTTTGTCCGCGAGGGGAGCGGCTACTACCGCTGTAAGCGTTGTCGGGTAGAACGAGTCGCGCAGAGACGGCGGATCATCAAGCGCAAGCTGGTTGCTGAGGCTGGCGGCAAATGCGTCATCTGTGGCTACCACCGGTGCCAGCGTGCCCTTGAGTTTCATCACTTGGATCCGAGCACGAAGGAGTTCCACCTCGGCTTTACCGGCGCGACCCGTTCTCTGGCGAAAGCGAGGGTAGAGGCGCGCAAGTGCATCCTTCTCTGCTCCAACTGCCACGCGGAGGTCGAGGCAGGCATTACCGCTGTCCCGCTAAATTCTGTGCCCGGACGTTGATCCGGGGTAGCACGATCCGGGGTAGCTCAAGGGCAGAGCGAACGACTGTTAATCGTTAGGTTGTGGGTTCGAATCCCACCCCCGGAGCTTTTTAGGCGGCAGCGACCTTCCTGCGCGACAGTTCCTCGACCAGCTCCGCGCCTCGCATCGCCCCGTTGTTCCCGGCTCCCCAAGCCGCTATCTCCTGCGCTTTCGCCTTGAAGCTCGGCTCGTGCAGCAACTGCCGTGCCCCCCACCGCAGCGGCCTCGGCCGGCACAGGCGCCACGGCAGCGAGAGTCCGGCTCCCGCCAAAGCGACGCGCATGGCGGTCTCGCTCATGTCGCCGATGATCGGGCAGACGAGGACGGGGGTGCCGGCGCCGAGGGCGCGGGCGACGGTGCCGTGGCCGCCGTGGGAGATGACGAGGGAAACGGCGGGCATCAGCTGGCTGTAGCTGAGCCATTCGACCAGCTTGGCGTTGGCGGGAACCTCGATCGGGTGCTGGGGGGCGACGCGATTGGTCGTCGCCACCACCCTTACCGGCTCGTCAGCCAGCGCTGCCAGCGCCGTCCTTACCAGGTGATTGTCGGAGTCGTGGGCGGTGCTGGGGGCGACGAGGACGAGCGGGTCGTCGCCGGGCGGCAGCTCGATGTCCGGATGGGGCAGCTCAAAGGTCATCGGACCGGTGATCTCGACACCCGGCGGCCATTGCCGCGGGTACTCCAGCTGCGGGTAGGTGGCGACTAGCGCCAGGTCGGGGCTGATGCCGCCGTGGAAGCGGTCGATCGGCGCCAGGCCGAGCCGGTCGCGCTGGATGTTGAGGTCGCGCCGCCCCTGTTCGAGGCCGACCCGCAGCGCCCGGTCGTGGCCGTAGCGCCAGATCCTCCGGCCGAGCCGCGTCCGCGGTGGCCGTAGCCCGATCGCGAAGAAGGGAAGGCCAGGCTCGACGACGGGGTAGATGTGCGGGATCAGCGTCGCCAGCGGAATCCCCGCCCGCTCGGCTGCCAGGGTCGGGGCGAGCGTGAGGATGTCGCTGACGACGGCATGGGGGCAGAAGCCCTCCAGCAGCGGCATCAGCGCCTGCGCCGCCTCGGCCGCGTGCTGTCCCTCCTCGGACTCGGGGTCCGGCGGCGGGAACATCCGGTATTCCTCCGCCGCGGCAAACCCGAGCCCCTCACCCTCGACTGCCGCGCGCCGCTCCTCCCAGGTCTCGATCACGACCTCGTGCCCGCGCGCGGCAAGCGCCTTACCGAGTGCAATCGCCGGGAAGACGTGTCCAGCGTCGCCGAACGCCGCTACCAGGACGCGCAGTGACGAGGTCCTGGCGTTGTCAGGCAAGGACGCAGGGAGCCTTAATGGCAGCGCCATTTGGGCGACTGAGGATGCCGCATGGCGACGCCAGGGGCCGTCACGGGGTATCGAGACCCTCGCCGGGCCGGGTAAAGACGATCTCCGGCACGTGACAGTTCCGCGAGGTCCGCAGCAGGAATCGCACCGCCTCCCCGAGATCCTCGGGGCGGATCATCTCCTCGGGCGGAATCTGGCCCTGGACGAACTCGGTCATCGGAGTCTCGACGAAGCCCGGCGCCAGCGCCGTGCACTGGATCCCAGCGTTGCCGGCCTCGCGGTGGGTCGACTGGGTGAAGTTGATCACCGCCGCCTTGGTCGCGGCATAGATCGAGAGCCAGGCCTGGCCGCCCTTGCCGGCGATCGAGGCGGTGTTGACGATCAACGCCTTGCCGTGCTCGGTCCCCGCCTCGCGCAGCATTGGCAGGCCCTCGCGGGTGCCGAGGATCAGCGCCCGCAGGTTGACCGCGAGCTGCATATCGAGGTGCTTGGTCTGGATCTGCTCCATCGGCGCCCCGATCCCGACGCCGGCATTGTTGACGAGCACGTCGAGACGGCCGAACTTCTGACGGTGGGCGGCGAAGATGGCGACGACGTGGTCCTCCTCGGCCATGTTGGCCGGGATCGGCTCGACCTCGAACCCTTCGCCCCGCAGCCCTTCGGCGGCTTCCTCGAGCTTCTCCGGCCGGCGGGCGGAGACGGTGAGCGCGTACCCCTCTTCGCCAAGCGTCTTCGCGATCGCGAGGCCGATCCCGCTCGATGCTCCGGTCACCAGTGCCGCTCGCTCAGCCATCTCATCTCCTTCTCGTCGAGAACCCCGGGCACCCTATCTCTCCATAACATGCCGCCGATGCGCGCCCCCCGCATGCTTCCAGCCCTGCTCTGCCTGCTCGCGGGCGGCGCCCTGGCGACCGGCTGCGGCGGAGATGCGGGCGAGGAATCGACCGCAAGTGCACCAGCCAGCGCCGAAAGCCGCCCCGCGCCGGCGAAGTCAGAGTTCCCGGCGACCGAAGGTCGAACCCTGCGACAGGTGCTGAAGGCGGCGGACGGGCCGGCCGAATGGGTCATCGACCCCGCGGCTGAAGTCTTCTACCCAGGGGCGAACCGCTACCCCTTCGGCATCCTCGATCGCGAGGAGGGGGAGGTGACTGACGCCGAAGTCGCCCTCTACTTCGCCGAGGTGCCGGAGCCGCGGCCCGGAGCGGAATCCAAATCCGGCAACCGTGGCCCGAAGGCCAAAGCCGAAGCCCAAGCGCTCGACCAGCCAGCCGTGGGACCGTTCCCTGCCTCGATCGAAAGCCTCGACACCAAGCCTGCTTTTCGCGCGAAGTCGACCGCCGAAGACCCGGATGCCGCCGCCGTCGTCTACTCGACCGAGCTCACCTTTCCCCACGACGGCGAGTGGCGGCTCGCGGCGCTCGTCAAGGAAGACGGCGAAATGAAGGGGACGCCGCTATCGGGCGCCGTGATCGTCGGCGAGTTCCACCGCATCCCGAAACCCGGGCAAAAGGCGCCGGTCATCCACACGCCGACCGGGCAGGACGCGGGCGGCGATCTGTCGAGGATCACGACCCGAAACCCCCCGGACACCCAGAACAAGGTGGATTACGCGGAAGCGTTGGGAAAAGAACCGATTGTGCTCTTGTTTGCGACCCCGCAGTTCTGCCAGAGTCGGGTCTGCGGCCCCGTCGTTGACGTGGCGGAGCAGGCAAAGCAGGAATATGGAGACAAGGCGGCCTTCATCCACATGGAGATCTACAAAGACAACGACCCCGCGCAGGGACCGCGCCCCCAGGTGCGGGCCTTCCACCTGCCCACCGAGCCGTATCTCTTCTCGATCGACCGGCGGGGAGTCGTCAGGGACGCGATTGAGGGAGCATTCGGGCTCAAGCTGATGCACGAAGCCGTCGACAAGGCGATCGCACCATGAACGAGAAAGCCGCCACCGAGGAGGAGCTGCTGCAGTCGTTCGCCGAAGAGGCGAAGCGGCGTTGCGACGTGATCTCTGCCGGTCTCGCCACCGGCTACCAACGACTTCGAGACGATGCGCGCCGAAGCCCACGCGCTGAAGGGCACGGCGAGCGTCGTCGGCCTCCGCCGCCTCGCCGAGCTCGCCGGCCTGATGGAGTCCGACCTCGCCGAAGCGAAGAAGACCGGCACGATCCGCGGCGGTCGCGACCACCAGATCGCCGACGCCGCCAAGGCCCTCGCCGAGGGCGCCGCCGCCGCCGCCAAGGGCGAAGAAGAGCCACCGGACGTCGGCCGCTCCCTCGCCCAGCTCTTCAGCGCCTGAGCCCGCCCCCGCGGTACGCTCGCCCTGTGGGGCAGTAGCTCAGTTGGTTAGAGCAGCGGACTCATAATCCGTCGGTCCCTGGTTCGAGTCCAGGCTGCCCCATCTCGTTCCTCCCGCTGACCCGCTTCGCCTCGGCTTTTCGATCGGCCTCGTCCATCCCCTGCTGAGGGTGGTATTCCGCCGCTTCTGCTTCAAGGCGAGCTATCTCGCTCGGATTCATCGGACCACGGGAAGCGTAAGTGTGCTTGTTGCTGACCGGAGGCTCGAACATGCTGCGACGGTACCAGCGGTCAAGCCCGATCTCCATTGATCGAGGGATGGGAATTAGCGGTCAGGGTGAGGCGCGAATCCGTGCACTCAATTCAGCTCCACGGTGGCCTTTTCGAAAAGGCAGCACACTTTCGGTAGGGGAATGGTGACCGCAAACTGCGTGCACGTGTTCGGTGACTATGGTGCCCTGAGGTCGATGACACCAAGTCAACCGAGCGAAAGATAGAGTTTGCACATGTCATTGGGCATGGACTCCGATGCTTTGACCGTGCAGCGGCTGTATTACTTCCTGCGGGCTTCGCAGGAGAGAAGCCTGCACCGGGCGGCGGAGTCCCTGTATTTGGCTCCCTCGGCGCTCACCACCCATATCAATGCCTTGGAGATGGCGCTCGGCGTACAGCTGTTCGTCAGGTCGAAGACCGGAATAACGCTGACCTCATCCGGACGTCAGCTCGTCCCGTACGCCGAACGGGTGCTTCAAAAGATGTCCAGGCTGGCGGAGTTTGCAGACGGCTTGGCAACCGGCCGGGAAGCAACCCTCTCCATCGCCTGCTACCCGGTTCACGTAGAGCGATACCTGGGCACGGTGATCGGCCGCTTCTTGAACCGCAACCCCGCCATTCATCTTGATCTGACGCAGATGCGAGACGATCGCAGGCGGAACTCGGGGAGATCACTGTTTGACGAGCTTCTCGACTTCGAGGTGGATCTGGCGATGGGTCCCCCTCATACCCATCTGGGAGGCATCGACGGGTTCGAGGCGTTCGTGGCCCGGATAGTTGCCTTGGTCCCCGACGACCATCCCTTTCGAGAAAGCACCGAGATCCCGATAGAGGCACTGGATGGTGAGCGTGTCCTGGTCGCGCCCCCCGGCTACTTCTCACGCATGCGGTTGGAAAGCGAGGCGCGGGCTGCAAACGTCTCGCTGTTGGTGGGAGCGCAAAGTTCAAGCCCGCCCGCCTTGATGGTGCTTGGGAAAGCGGGGCTCGGAATTCCGGTCCTGCCGGATGATTATCCCCTGGTTGGGCAGCACGCTGTGCCCTATCCCACCGTAGTGAACGCCGAAGGGGAGGAAATCAAGACCCCGGTCTGGCTGCAATGGCGAGCGGGAGAGGAGGACAGCCCGTTCATATCGCCGTTTCTCGAGATCTCCCGGGAAGTGACTTTGGAGGAAAAGGAGAATGGCCGATTCCGTCAAGACTATTACCACCTGCAGGTCCCCGAGGAGAGGGCTCTCGAGGCTCGACAAAAAGAGGACGAACATGCCGAATAAAGTGCTGCTGGAGGACAAGGCCGCAGTCAGTAATTGGGCTGCGGAGGCCTGGAAGAAGGACATCGAGTCCGCCATCGCCAAAAATGGACGTGCTGTATGGGTTGCAGCAGGAGGAAGTACCCCGATCGCGTCTTACCAGGTCATCGCCGAGCGCTTCGGAGGCGAGATGCCGTGGGAGTCGATCGTTGTCCTCATGGGCGACGAGCGTTGCGTTCCCATAGGAGATCCGGATTCCAACTGGGAGCAGATTGAAGCCCATCTATTGAGGCCCTTGAGCCTCTCGGGGCCCAATCTGCTTCGCCCGCCCGCCGAGAAAGGGGCCGAGGAGGGCGCCGCTGGATATGAAAACGCGATTGAAGGTCTGGAGGGGGTTCGAGGAAAGGGCGCACCTTGGCTCCACCATGTGTGGCTCGGAATGGGAGAGGATGGACACACCCTTTCCCTTTTCCCGTCTCATCCTTCCCTGGAGGAAAGGGGACACTCCGTGATACCTGTGCATGACTCGCCCAAGCCGCCCCCAGACCGCATCAGCCTCAGTCTCGAGGCGTTGGAAGGGGCCCAGCACTGCCTCGTCCTCGCCACCGGAGAGGGGAAGCGCGAGGCTCTTCGTGGAGCACTGAATGGAGACGAGAGCCTCCCCATCTACCGCGCCGCGGACACTGTGGAGAAGGCTGGTGGTCGGGTCACTTGGGTGATCGATCGAGGTGCCTGGGGTTGACGGCGAGTTAGCGGGAGGGAGCGCGCGAGCTAAGGCCTCGAGGGCGCCGTCATCGACAGGTACCGGGCCACCGCCTGCGCCCGATTCGACACCCCGAGCGCTCGCAGGATCTTGCGGACGTGCCATTTGACGGTGCTCTCGGTGAGGTAGAGGCGGGAGGCGATCTCGGCGTTGCTGAGGCCCTCGGCGACGAGGGCGAGGATCTCGAGCTGGCGGGGGCGGAGGCTCTTGGTCAGGTCGGCGCTGCGGATGCGCTCGCGGGAGGGGTGGATGGCGGCGGCGCGGCGGCCGAGGTCGCTGGCGGTCTGCTGGAGGGCCTCGGCCGCGGCGTGCAGCTCGGTGACGTCCTGGACGGTGCCGGTGAGGCGGAGGGGGTTGCCCTCGCTATCGGCGGTCAGCTCGGCTCGGCTGCGGACGCGGCGGACGCGGCCGTCCGGCCTGATGATCCGGTACTCGAGGTCGGCCCAGAGGCCGCTCTCGACCGCTTCGCGCATCTGCCGCTCGACCGCCTCGCGGTCCTCGGGGTGCACGTACCGGGACCCGCCTTCATGGTCGCCGTCGAACTCCTTGGGGGAGATGCCGTAGATCTCGTAGAACCCCTGGGAGCAGGTCAGGTGCCGGCCGGGGATGTCCCACTCCCAGCTTCCCATCCGCGCGATTCGCTCGGCTTCGGCCAGCCGCGCCCGGTTGCGCTCGACCTCTTCTTCGACCTGCCGCTGCTCGGTGATATCGGTGACGAGGACGAAGAAGCCGCGCACTTCGCCTTCGAAGAAGTCGGGGATGTAGGAGGCCTGGGTGTAGCGGATCTCTCCCGAGGGTTTCGGGATCTCCCGGTAGAAGAGCTGCGTCTCGCCCGCCAGCGCGCCTTCGATGTAGGGCAGGTTCTGCGCGTAGTGCTCGGGGCCGAGCAGCTCACGGATGTGGGTTCCGCGCATCTGATCGGGGGAGACCCCGAAGAACTCGATGTAGGCGTCGTTCGCCATCCGGTTGCGCAGCTCGCTGTCCCAGTAGCCGACCAGGGCCGGCAGGGCGTTCAGCATCGCCTGGATGCCCTCCGCCGAGTCTGACGGCTGCCGGTGCCAGTCTCGGCTTGTCCCCTTTTCCCCCATGAGAAGAGGATGAACTAGTCGCAGGGCGGGCTCAACCCTCCGAGCGGATGGGTCACCCGGCTCTATCGTCTAATCGTGCTCGACCGCGGCGAAAACCAGGCGCCTCGCCCCTTTCGGCGCCGGTCAGCCGGCCGGACGAGCACCTCCCCCGCCGAGGTTCAGGGGCAGCGGCCGGCTGCCCATCCCCTGCCAGCAGCCGGCCGCGCCGCCTCGGAAGCACTGATCAGGCAACGGTCAGTGATGGGGCGTAGCCGTTCGCTTCCTCGCTGAGGTCGCGGCAGACCTGGCGAAGATCGCACCCGGAATCCGAAGAACATCGTTTGTCCATCCCAGCGAGGGGTAACCGCAGGGTGAGCCCGATGTCGCGCCGTCTCGCTTAGGTTCGAGCCGATCTTGGGAACAGCGACCGCGGAGTGGCGAGGTTGACGAACCTCGGACCTGGCCGTGAGTCACCGCAATTTCAAGATCCCAACTAATGGAGGACCGATGATGGCTGACGGAAGCGTTGGCGAAGCGCAGGACAAGGCGCACGAGGTCGCCGGCCAGGCGCAGGAGAAGGCGCGCGAAGCGGCGGGCAGTGCGCAGGAAAGCATTCGCCAGCAGATCGACGATCGCTCGACCCAGGCCGGGGAGCGGGTGGACAGCACCGCCCAGGACCTGCGCTCGGTCGGTGAGGAGCTGCGCAAACAGGGCAAGGACACTCCGGCGAAGCTCGCCGACCGTGCCGCCGAGCAGACCGAGAAGGTCGGCTCCTACCTCAAAGAGAGCGGGCCGGATGAGATGCTCGAAGACATCGAGGACTTCGGCCGCCGGCGCCCGTGGGCGGTGCTTGCCGGGGGCATGGCTGCCGGCATCCTCGCCGCTCGTTTCCTCAAGGCCTCGAGCCGCAACCGCTACCAGCAGCGCAGCGGAGCTCGCTCGACGGCCCAGGTGCCGCAGCGGACCAGCCCGGAGTCGGCGCGGCGCTCCGCCGTCGAGCCGGTGGCAACCCCGCCGCCTGCCACCGCGCAGCCGGCCGTTCCCTCCGCCGCACCGTGAGCACCATGAACGGCGAGAGCAACGAGCTGCGCTCGCACTCCACCGGGGAGCTCGTCAGAGAACTCTCCGAGCAGACGACGACGCTCGTCCGCAAGGAGATCGAGCTGGCCAAAGCCGAGCTGCGCCAGAAAGGCAAGGTGGCGGGCGAAGGCGCCGGCATGTTTGGCGCCGCCGCCGTGGTCGGCCTGCTGGCGCTGGGGACGCTGACGACGATGATCCTCGCCCTGCTCGACAAGGCGATGGACCTCTGGGTTGCCGCCCTCATCGTCACCGTGATCTACGGCGCCATCGCCGCGGTCTTGACGCTTACCGGGAAGGACCGCGTGAAGAAAGGGATGCCACCCACCCCCGAACAGACCGTCGAAACCGTGAAGGAGGACGTGCAATGGGCCAGGAGCCAGGCCAAATCCGCCAGGAGATAGAGGAGACGCGCGCCGAAATGGGCGACACCGTCGACGCGCTCGCCTACAAGACCGACGTCAAAACCCGGGTCAAGGAGTCGATCTCGGACAAGCGCGAGCGGCTGATCGAGCAGGTCCAGGGGACGACGCACAAAGTCGGCGAGGCGACGCCGGGCGGGCAGGAAGTCAAAGAGGGCGCCCGGCAGGTTGCCGGGGTCGCCCAGGAAAACCCGCTCGGCCTCGCGCTCGGCGGCCTTGCCGCCGGCTTCCTCGCCGGGATGATGATCCCGAGCACCAAGCTCGAGGACGAAAGAGTCGGACCGGTCGCCGACCAGGTGAAGGAAACGGCGGTCGAAACCGGCCAGGAGGCACTTGGCCGCGGCCGCGAGGTGGCGAGCCAGGTCGCCGAGCAGGCGGTCGAAGGGGCCAAGGAAGTTGGCCAGGAAGCGATGCAGACCGCCAAAGAGGCTGGTCAGGAGCAGGCCGACGAGCTCAAAGACAGCGCTGCGGAAAGCGCGGAGGAAGTCAAAGAGCAGCCCCGCACTTGAGGCACTGGAGCGGGCCCCCGTCCGGGGGCTCGCTCTGAGCTTGGGTACCGGCTAGTTTTTACGGGCATGGCCCAGTGGAACGACGGCCGAAGGTTCGAGGGGAAGGTTGCGCTGGTCACCGGAGCGGGAGGAGCTCTCGGTGGCGCGGTGGCGCGAGCTCTCGGACGCGAGGGAGCGAACGTTGCGCTCGGGTACCGCTCCTCGGAGGATTCGGCGCGGAAGGCGCTGGAAGAGATCGAGAGCGCCGGCTCCAGCGGCCACGTAGGCCAGCTCGAGGTGACGGACCCGGAGTCTGTGGAGCGCTTTGTCAGCGAGGCCGCCGACCGCTACGGCCGCATCGACGTCGTCGTCAACACCGCCGGCCGGATCGACCCCGAGGACGCCGTGCGTTTCGCCGAGTCGAAAACTGGTGCCTTCGCGACCCTGCTGGACGTCGACCTGCTCGGCACCTACAGGGTCTGCCAGGCGGCCGTTCCACACCTGAGGCGGACCGGCAACGGTGCCATCGTCAACTTTTCCGGTTCCTACGGCAACGGGATCAACCAGGAGAACGTCGTCAACTCCGTTGCCGTCACCTACTGCGCCGCGAAGGGCGGCGTCCGTGCCTTCACCTCGGCGCTGGCGCGCGATCTGGCGCCGCAGGTCCGCGTAAACGCCGTCGCGCCGGGGCCGATCGCGGCGAACTGGGAGGACGACTGGGGGATCCCGAAGAAGCACATCGACGAAGCGCTGGCGATGACCCCCCTGGGGAGGATGGGCAAGCCGGAGGAGATCGCCGAAACCGTGCTCTACCTCGCCTCCGACGGCGGCGGGTATACGACCGGGCAGGTGCTCGAGGTGAGCGGCGGCTGGATCCTCGACGGGTGAGGAAGGAGGGAACCGAAGATGGGTGAGATCGACGTCGACCTGAGCGCGCTGCTGCCCCCCGATCTGCCGGACGGCAACGAGGCGGTCGCCGAAGGCAAGGAGATGGCGAAGGGGATGGACCGCGCCCGCTCTGCCTACTGCGAGGAGAAGGGCGTCGGCTCCGAGCGCGAGTGGCGCGAACGCGCCCGCGAGCAGGGGATCCCGTGCACCTGCATGAACATCGGCCTCGCCACCTGGGCCGACACCCGGGAGGCGCTGGGGCTCGATCTACGAGGACGCGCGCTCGCGCGGCGTCCGTCCGCCGGATCGCTTCAACCTGATCGCCGAGCGGCGGATGGGGCTGCCGAAAGACAAGCGCGCCGAAGCGCCGCAGGAGACCGGGCCGGTGATGATGACCGAGCAGGACTGGTGGGAGCTCGCCCACACGGTGCCGATCCAGCCGGAGGCCGCTGACAACACGATCGGGGGGCCGGGCTCGGTCGAAAACGCCCTCGACGCGCTGCAGGCGGGGATCACGACGATCGGCGTCCTCTCCCAGTACTCCTGGCGCTGGCCCTACTTCGACGACGACGTCACCCAGACGATGGTCACCCTGCAGGCCGCGGGCCTGCTCGCCGCCTTCAAAAGCGAGGGCGTGGTCTTCGACTCCTACCTCGAGGACGGCTACCCCGGGGTCTTCCACGACTACGCCAACTACGTCGGCTGGGCGATGGTCGAGCGCTACATCAGCGAAGAGCTGATCGGCGCCGCCTACTCGCCCTCCTGGGGTGGCCTCACCCAGAACCCGGTGATCAAGTCGGCGGTGACGTTGGCCCTCTACGCGGCCAACCCGGACCGGGTGCCGCTGTCCTACGTCCAGGGCGACACGATCGGCAACACCGAGGACTTCGACGCCAACATGGCGGTGCTGAACACCGACGTCCTCTTCACCAAGATGACCGACATGCGCTACCGGCTCGGCGCCGCCCCTATCGCCGTCCCGGTGACCGAGACCGAACGGATTCCCACCTGGCAGGAGGTGGCGACGGTGCAGACGATCAGCCGGCGGCTCGAGGACTACGTGCCGATGGTCGAGCCGGTGGTCGACTGGGGGCGGATCGAGGCGATGCGGGACGAGCTCGCTCGCGGCGGGCGCGCCTTCTTCGAGGCCGCGATCAAAGGGCTTGACGGCGCCGGCATCGACGTCCGCGACCCGGCCCAGCTGCTGCTGGTGCTGAAACGCCTCGGTTCGACCCGCTGCGAGGAGCTGTTCGGGGCCGGCGAGCCGGACCCGGAGTTCCCCCGCGGTCGCCGCCCGGTGCTGGAAACGGACCTGGTCAGGAGCACGATGGAAGAGCGGGAGCGGCTGCTGGTCGAGCTGCAGAATCGCCGCGAAGAGGAGACGATCCGGGGGATGAAGGTGCTCGTCACCTCGACCGACGTGCACGAGTTCGCCGAGTTCCTTCTCTCTTCGACGCTGGCGGCGGTCGGGACCGAGGTGATCGACTTCGGCATCAACCGCGACCCGGAGGACATCGTCAAAGCGGTGATCGAGACCGACGCCGACGCGGTCGTCATCACCACCCACAACGGCGTCGCCCGCTCCTTCGGGCAGCGGCTGATGGAGGAGCTGCGGAGCACCGGGTCGGCCGAGGTTCCCGTCTTCATGGGCGGGGTGCTGAACGAGGACGTCGAGGGCTCGGACATCCCGATCGACGTCCGCGCCGACCTCAACGCGACCGGGATCGAGACTCCAGGCACGATCGACGCCCTCGTCGACGCCCTGATCGACCGTCGCCGCGCCGTCCCCGCCTGACGGTGGGCCTCGTTGCGCTCGCCGACTTCGGCAGCACCTACACCAAGGTCAGGCTGGTCGACCCGGACGGGGGGCGGCTTGCCGGCAGGGGGCGAGGCTCCGACCAGCATCGACACCGACCTGATGGACGGCTACGCGGCGGCGCTCGAAGCGGCCCGCAGCGAGGCCGCGGCCGGCGCCACGATCGACCACCGCCTCGCGGTCTCGAGCGCCGGCGGCGGGCTCAAGGTGGCGGCGGTGGGGCTGGTCGCCGACCTCACCGCGGCGGCGGCGCGACAGGCGGCGCTTAACGCCGGGGCGCGGGTCGAAGCCGTCGTCTCGGGCAGGCTCGGGCAGGACGAGCTGGACGAACTGCGGGCGGCGCGCCCGGAGATCGTCCTCTTCGCCGGCGGTACCGATGGCGGGCAGGCGGAGCTGGTGCTGGAGAACGCGCGTCGCCTCGGCGAGAGCGGGATCGGCGGCCACGCGGTGGTCGCCTGCAACGCCGAAGTCGCCGAGGAGGCGGCGACCCTCCTGCGGTCCGGCGGAATCGCGGTCGCCGTCGCCGGCAACGTGATGCCGGAGCTAGGGCGCCTCGAAGATCGAATCGGCCCGGGAAGCGATCCTCCGCGTCTTCCTCGACCACGTGATCGGCGGCAAGGGGCTCAGCGCCAGCCCCGAGTTCGCGCGGATGGTGAAGCTGCCGACCCCAGAGGCCGTCCTCGAAGCGACGCGGCTGCTCGGACGACGTCGTCGTCCTCGACGTCGGCGGCGCCACCACCGATGTCCACTCCGAGCCGCAGAACCGAGGTCGTTACGCCGGGGATCGAGGATCCGCTGCTGCCGCCTCCGCCTGCACTGCGCACGGTCGAGGGGGACCTCGGCCTGAGGTCTGGCGCGGGAGGAGTCCTGGCGGCGGACCAGCGCTGGATCGAAGCAGAGGCCGCCGTAGACGAGGCGGTAGTTCGACAAAGTGTCTCGATTAGGGAGCAGAATCCGGAGTGGCTGCCCGAGGACGACCGGGATGAGGTGCTGGAGACGCTACTGGCAGTCGGTTGCGGGGCTCATGCGTTGCGTCGGCACTGCGGCACGATGCTGCTGACGCGGGGAGGAGGGGGACCGCCGACGTTGGTCCGCGACGGACCCGACCTGAGGGAGGCAGCGCTGTTCCTGGGTACTGGTGGGGTGTTCGCCCACCGCAGCGACGGCGAGGCGATCCTCCGGCGGGTGCTCGAGCGACGGGCGCCGCGTTCGCTTGCGCCCGACGACCCCCGGATCGGAGTCGACGAGGCCTACGTCCTGGCCGCAGCCGGTCTGCTGGCGACGGAGGACCGGGAGGCAGCGCAGCGCCTTCTTCGCCAGGAGCTGCATCTCTCCAGTAACTAGACACCATGACTATGTCGAACTAGTGGCCTGGACGCGGATCGTCGGGTCGATCCCCGATCATCCCTAGGGAGGGGAGTTGAGGTAAGCGATGTTCAAGCGCCGTCAGAAGCAGCCGATAACGCGGCTCTTCTACGCGGGGGACGTCCACGGTTCGCGAGTCTGCTGGAAGAAGTTCGTCAACGCCGCCGCCCACTACCCGGCCGATGCCCTGGTGATGGGCGGGGACCTGACCGGCAAGGCGCTGGTCCCGATCGTGCGCGAAGACGATGGCTCCTATGGCGCCCGGGTGATCGGCGAGCAGCGGGTCGCTCGCACCGCCGAGGAGCTGGACGAGATACAGCGGGCGATCTCGACGAACGGGATGTACCCGCTGATCGTCGACCCGGAGGAAGCGAAGCTTCTGGCGACGAACTCGACGCGGCGAGAGGAGGCCTTCGAAGCGGCGCTGCTCGATGAGCTGCGCCTCTGGGTCGAGTTCGCCGACGAGCGTCTCGGCGGCACCGGCACCCGCGCCTACGTCATCCCCGGCAACGACGACCCCTGGTCGATCGACGAGGTGCTCGCTTCCGGAACGCAGTGTCGTCGCCTGCGACGAGCAGGTGCGGATGCTCGGCCCGCACGAGCTGGTCTCATTCGGCTACTCGAACCGGACCCCTTGGCAGACGCCGCGCGAGCTCGACGAGGAGGAGATCTACCTGCGCCTGAAGCGCCTCGTCGACCAGGTCGAGACGCCCCAGCGGGCGATCCTGAACATCCACGTGCCGCCCTACGAGAGCAGCCTCGACACCGCCTACGAGGTCGATGAGGACCTTCGCTACGTGACGAAGGGGGGACGCCCGCACGAGGTTGCGACCGGCAGCTCGGCAGTGCGCCAGATAATCGAGGAGACGCAACCGCTTGCTGAGCCTGCACGGTCACATCCATGAGAGCAAAGGTGTGACGAAGATCGGACGAACGGTGGCAATCAACCCCGGCTCCGATTACGGTAGCGGTCACCTCGATGGGTGTCTGGTGCATCTGGAGCCTGACCGTGTGGTCAGCCAGTACTTGGTCTCAGGATGAATCGACGCAAAGGGAGAAAAGGGGAGAGGAATGGCTGAGTTGGGGGAGCGTCCTGTAGAGCCTGCGGGCCCGCAGGGGACCTACGCGCGCAAAGCCACGGGTCTGGTGCGGGAAGTCTCTCCGTTCTCGACCTTCGTCTTCAACATGGCGGGGCAGCCGACGGCGATCTTCCTCGCGATCTCGATCTTCTTCACCCTCGGCCTCTTCCCAGGCGGCTCGATCTGGCTGGGTTTCGCGATGGCGCTGGTCGTCGCGATCGTGATCATCTGCGTCTGTTACGGCCTCTTCACCTCGGCGATCCCGCGCAGCGGCGGCGACTACGTGCTCGTCGGCCGCGTCACCCATCCGGTGATCGGCCTGATCTCCTCCTTCTTCTGGACTTCCGGAGTGATCCTCTCGATCGCTTTCATCGCGCTCGCGTTCGTCACCGTGGCGTTCGGCCCGTCCCTGACGGCGGTGGGCCTGGTCAGCGGACAGCACTCGCTCGTCAACGCCGGCGAAGACGTTGCCACCAGTCAGGGCTGGCAGTTCGGGATCGGATCGGGCTTGATCGTGCTCTCGGCCGTCCTCCTCGGCGGCGGCTGGCGCTGGACGACGCGGATCATGAACGGCTTCTGGGTAGTGATGATGCTCGGGCTCGGGACGGTGTTCCTCGTGCTCCTCTTCAAGAGCCACGACGGTTTCGTCAACAGCTTCAACCAGTTCGCCGGTCGATCACCGGCGAAGCTGACACCTACGGCTCGGTGATCGCCAACGCCAAAAAAGAAGGGATCGACACCAACCCGGCGTTCAGCCTCGACAACACCTGGCCCACCTGGGCGGCGGTCTGCAGTCTCTCCCTCTACAGCTGGCTCTCGATCTACATCTCCGGCGAGGTAAGGCGGGCCAGGGACACCACCCAGATGAAAGTCATGAGCCTGGCGGCGGTCGTCCACATCGGCATCGCCGCGATCCTCGCGGTCGTCTTCTTCTGGAAATTCGGCCACGACTTCTTCGTCGCGATCAACAGCCTGGGCGAAAGCTACCCCTTCGCGGCGCCGCCGTACTACACCTTCCTCACCTCGATCGCGGGCGGTAGCACCCTGCTCGCCTGGTGGCTCTTCGTCACCTTTGCGATCGCCTATCCGCTGCTGATCCTGCCCAACATCACGATCGCCGTTCGCACCTTCTTCGCCTGGGCGCTCGACGGCCTGCTGCCGTCCCGCTTCGCCCGCGTCTCGCCGCGCACCCACGCTCCGCATTACGCGATCGGCCTCACGGTCGTTCTCAGCATCCTCGTGCTCTGGCTGGGCGGTTTCGAACGAACGAAGGCTTCCTCAAAGTGTTGTTCGAGGCGGTCCTGTTGCAGGCTGGTGACGATGATCCTGCTGGGCATCTCGGCGGTGCTGCTTCCCTACCGGCGGCCGGAGATCTGGCGTGCTTCGGCGACCACCCAGCGCGTTCTTCGGCATCCCCATCGTCGCCATAGCCGGCGCCCTGGTCGCGATCCTCCTGGCCGGCATCTTCTTCATCTACATGCATTACCCCGACCTCGGGATCGACAAGGGTCACTTCTTCCGCGACTGCGCGATCATCTTCGCGGCCTCCTTGCTGACCTTCTTCGTTGCCCGCAGCGGCTCGTAAGCGCCAGGGCGTCGACGTGGACAAGCTGGCCGCGGAAATCCCCCCCGAGTAGTGACCGCAGCGAGCCAGGAGCCCCTTGCGGACCCCGTTCGCCGAGGGCGCTCGGATCGCCGAGAGCGGCCAGCGCGATCGGATCTCCCCTGCGGTTGCTCGGCGGAGTCGCGATAGCGATCCTGTGTCCGAGTAGCCGCCAATCGCCGCTGAAACGGGGTTACGCCGATATCGACCTGGCCACGAAAGGCTCCGCCCGAGAGGGGGTGACGGCGCTGCTGGAGTCGCTTGGGTATACGCCGAACCGGGAGTTCAACATGCTCCACGGCCACCGCCGACTGCTCTTCTGGGACGAGGCAAACCAGCGTCAGGTCGACGTCTTCGTCGACGAGGCGAACCTTTGCCACCGGATCGACCTGCGCGAGCGGCTCGAGTTGGTTCCGCTAACTGTGTCACTCGCCGACCTGACGGTGCTGAAGCTGCAGGTCGTCGAGACCAACGAGAAGGACTACCTTGACCTCTGCGCGATCTTCGCCGACCACGACTTGAGCGAAGACGAGAGTGGGGTGAACTGCAACCCACATCGCCGCCCTCGTGCGCCTCTGATTGGGGACTCTGGCGGACCATGGGGATGGTCGCCGAGCGAGCCGCAGCAGTTCGCTCTCGACCTGCCTGGGTTCGACCGCCTCGGAGCAGGTCGCCGGGCGGCTGCGCGCGCTTGCGGGAGGAACTGGACACGGTCCCCAAGACGCGGGGCTGGAAGCTGCGCGCCCGGGTCGGAGATCGCAAGCGTTGGTATGAGCTTCCCGAAGAAGTGCACTAGGCGTGGTCATGTCATATCTATTGGATAGTCTCGCTAGTGTGAAGGGGCTGACCAATCGCCTCGAGAGGGGGCAAAATTGACCCGCCCGCGGCGTGGAGAGCCGCGGGCGCGGACGAAGATCATCGAGGCGAGCCGCAAGCTGTTCGCGCGGCGAGGCTTCTCCGAGACCTCGATGGGCGACATCGCCAAGGCCGCGCAGGTCGCCCGGGCAACCGTCTACAACAACTTCGACGACAAGCAGGACATCCTCGCGGCGATCATCAGCGACTACATGACCGGGTACGCGCGGATCGCGCAGCGGCTGCGTGAAAATGCCCGCTCCGGGCAGACCTCGTTCGAGCTGATCCAGGAGATGGTCCGCGAAGCGCTGGGCTGGCGGGTTAAGAACGCCGACCTGCGCCCGATCGTCGCGGTGGCCAAGAACCTCCGTGGTTCAGGGCTGGGAGGAGGCGGACAAGGCCGCAGACGACGCGCTGCTCGGCTGGATCATGGACGTTCACGCCGCCGACGAAGACGCCGGCCTGATCCGCGAGGACATCGACCTCGAGTTCGGCGTCCGCGCCGCCTACGCGATGATCGAGTCGATCCTCTCCTCTTTCGACGTCTCCGCGACCCAGGAGGAAATCGACAAGGTCGCCCACCAGCTTGCCCTGCTCCACTGGTACTCGATCTGCTCGGTACCGCCAGACGAGGCGCCGCGCAGCCCGTTGGGGAGGAAAAACTCCCTCGACGAACCGTAGACAGTATGTCTAATCTTTAATAATGTCCGTGGGCGCTCTTGCCCGCTCCAGATCATTCCGCAGGGGATCTGGCTCATCTGATCCATCCTCTGACCGACCATTCCCACCTGCCCGCAGACGGGCCCGCTGGTGATCGTTCGCGGCGAAGGGCTGCGAGCTGGTTGCCGAGGACGGCCAACGCCTGATCGACGGCACTCGCCGGCCTCTGGACGGTGAACCTCGGCCACGGCCGCGATGATCTGGTCGCGGCCGCGCACGAGCAGCTGCGGACCGCTGCCCTTACGCGGCCACCTTCGGCGGCGTCTCCTCGCCGCCGGCGATCGAGCTGGCGAGCGAATCGCCGAGTCTGGCGCCGCCGGGCCTCAGCGGCGTCTTCTTCGTCAGCGGCGGCAGCGAGGCGAACGAGACCGCGATCAAGCTCGCCCGCCGCCACTGGGTGCGCCGCGGCCAGCCGAGGAAGTCGATGGTCCTCGCCCACGACCGCGGCTATCACGGCCTCGCCGGGGTGACCACGACGGCGACCCGGCTGCAGCCCTACCACGCCGAGTTCGGCGCCGAGGCGCCCGACGTCGTCGAGGTTCCGGCCCCCTACACCTACCGCTGCCCAGCCGGGGTCCCCTGCGAGCCGGAGAGCTGCCCGGTCTGCCAGCGGAAAGTCGCTGGAGGAAAAAATCGAGGAGCTGGGCGCCGAGCAGGGTGGCGGCGGTGATCGTCGAGCCCGTCTTCGGCTCGGGTGGCGTGATCGTTCCTCCGCCGCGGCTACCTGCGCCCACCTGCGGGAGATCTGCGACCGCCATGAGGTGCTGCTGATCGCCGACGAGGTGATCACCGGCTTCGGTCGTACCGGGACCTGGTTCGGCTGCGACCACGAGGGGGTCTCGCCCGACCTGATCACCTTCGCCAAGGGGGTCACCAGCGGCTACGTCCCGCTCGGCGGCGTCGATCGTCAGCGACGAGCTGTGGGACGAGCTGCGCGACCCGGCCGCAGCGCCCCGGCTACCTGATGCACGGCTTCACCCATTCGGGCCACCCGGTCGCCTGCGCCGTCGCCCTCGCCAACATCGAGGCGATCGAGCGCGAGAGGCTGCTGGAGCGTGTGCAGGAGGTGAGCGCGACTCTGGCCGAGTTGGTTGCCCCTCTGCGCGATCACCCGGAAGTCGGCGAGGTCCGGCAGGCGGGGCTGATGGTCGGGGTGGAGCTGGTCTGCGACAAGGAGACCCGCCAGCGCTGGCCGGTCGAGACCGGACGGGGCCGTCGCGTCGCCGCCGAGGCTCGTGAGCGGGGCCTGCTCACCCGCGGGCTCCTCGACGACATCCTCTGCCTGGCACCGCCGTTCACGGTCTCCGACGAGCTGCTGCAGCGATCGGTGGAGATCCTCGGTGAGGCATCGAGGCCACCGGGGATCTCCACTCACGCGCTAATTGCCTAGGGCAGGTACTTTTCCGCCTGTTCCTTCGCTTCTTCGAGGCCCTTTTCAGCCTTTGCCTGACCTTCCTCGATGCCCTTTTCGGCTTCCTTCTGGGCCTTTTCGAACTTCTTCTCGGTCTTGCTGTCGACGCCCTTTTCGACTTCCTCGCGGGCTTCTTCGAGGCCCTTCTTGGTCTTTTCGACGCCTTCGTCGACGGCTTCTTCGGCCTTCTTGGTGCCTTCTTCGACCTGCTTTTCGGCCTTCTCGCGGATCGTGCTGCTTTCGTCGTCGCTGCTGCTGCCGCAGCCGGACCAGACGACTCCTCCGGCGGCGATTGCCATGACGGCGAAGAGCGAGGAGAAGGTGCGCAGCTTCTTGCTCATGTAGTTGCTCCAGATCGGTTGCTGGTTAACGTGGTGCGGCAGTGAAGCAGACTGAGCCGGACAGCTTCGAAGCCCTGGTGGCAGACGCGATCGACGCGCTGCCGGAGGAGTTCCAGCGCCTGCTGGAACGGGTCGCGGTCGTGGTCTCGGACCTCGGAGCCGAGCGACACGCTTATGGCGAGTACTTCGGCGATGGCGTCGCGGCGGAACGCTACGAGGACCGGATCGTGATCTACCGTGACACGCTCGAACGCGACTTCGGCCACGATCCCGAACTGCTCGCGCGCCAGGTCGAGCGGACGCTGCGCCATGAGCTCGCCCACCATCTCGGCTGGGACGAGGGAGGGGTCGGAGGGCTCGGTCTCTAGGCCGCTATCGGACCGAGCATTCCTGCAGTAGGGCCGGCGGGTTGATCGCCTTGTGCCCTTCGAAGCGGAAGTTCGCCCGCGCGAAGTTGAAGACGCCGCCGGGGAGCGACTTGGGGGCGCTGCAGGCGGCTGAGACGAAGCTGCGGCGCTCGCCGCGATAGGAGTACCGGCGTCCGATCGTCAGATCGATTTCGGTGACCGAGCCGAGTCCACCGGCGAGCCGGGGGATCTTGGCCCGCATGATGGTGCCGAACTGGCCCTCCCGCAGCCGCCCGATCGTCAGCGGCACCACGAGCGTGAAGCGGACGGGGGTGCCGGCGAAGAGATGGAGGATCAAAGCCTTGTTGCCGTTGCGGCGGCTGTTGAAGGCGAGGATCTTTCCGCCCGTCGGGATCTCCCGGCCCAAGGAGACCTCGGCGTGAAAGTTGCCCTTGCCGACGAGAGCGGGCCGGCAGCGCGCGAGTGCGGTCGCGGTGCTGGTCGATTGCAGGCTCGCAGCGGAGCAGGCCTGCAGGCCCCTGTCGTCGAGGTGCCCGTTGCGGTGGAGCTTGATTTCGAGCCAACGCAGCGCCGGCGGGTGACTGCCGTCAGCGGTTGCCACCTTCCCGGCAACCTTCACCGAGACCGGCGCCGGCTTGTCCCGGGGCAGGGTATGAGGGGTGAAATCAGCGTTGAAGGTGACGCGCAGCCCGTCCTCCTGAACCGTTTCCGCGCTGGCGATCGCGCTCCCGCCGACGGCGAGGAGGGCGATCAGGATCGGGGTGGCTACACGGCGGCGCATGCTCTCAAAGGCGAGTCTAGGCACTCGTTTCCGCGGCTGAGGTTGAGCGATGGTTGAGGCTCAGTCGCCGCGGTCTTCCGGATGCGTGACCCGTTCGGCCCGCTGGCGCACTTCTGCGCTTGCCTCCCGCGTCGCCGCGAACGCCTCCTCTTTGGCCGCGGCCAGGCCCTCGCTCGGTTTGCCGCCGACGACGTCGCGGAAGGCGTCCTTGAAGCGTTCGGTCCGCCGGTCGGGCGGGAAACGCTCTTCGGCCCGGGCTTGCTTCCCGGGGCGGCGATCGCCGTAACGCCGCCGCGCCCAAGCCGACCCCGGCTTGCCGAGGCGACAGGCGCCGTAGAGGGCGATCGGGAAGACGAAGAAGCCGATGGTGCCGTGCAGGATCCGCCCCTTGGCGAAGCAGATCGCGACCAGGAGGAAGACGACGAGGGCGCTGAGGACGGTGCCGAGGATCGCCTCGACCGAGCCCTCTTCGATCGTGAACGGGGTGAAGCCGAGCAGCGCCAGCATCATCAGCGCCGCGGCGATCACCGTGGCGTCGATCGAGCTGCGGCCCTCTTTCGCCCAGTAGACGTCGTCGAGGTAGACCCAGAGGGCGAACTCGTCGATCGTCAGGCCGGCCCCGATCCCGAAGGCGAAGGCGCAGATCTCGGTCCAGGGGCTGTTGCCGAAGGCGGCGAAGCCGCCGGCGCCGGCGGCCATCATCGTCACGATCCCGAAGACGAGGTGGTGGAGGTGGACGCCGCTGTCGCTGACGATGCTCCCCGGCCACCAGGGAACCCTCGGGCTCCGCATCAGTCGCGTGCTCATGCGAATGAAGGCGAAGGAGAGGAGGAAGCCGATCAGGACCAGGTAGAGGCCCTGCAGCTCGTGCTCGGCGATCCGGTTGTAGAAATCGCCGAAGATCGAGGCGGAGGTCATGCCGGCACCGGGTTTGCGTGCAGGGGCGGCGCGGTCCCTTCCTTCTCCCGCATCAGCTCGACGGCGAGGAGGACGGCGGCGACGGCGAAGATCGGAGAGAGGGCGAGCGTCGGAGACCGCCTCCGCCAGCCAGGTGGCGACGAAGGTGTGGCCGAGGAGGTTGTGGACGAGACCGGCGAGGAGGTGCCCGATCCCGTCACCGGCCACCTGGATCGGCAGCAGGACCCAGAGGACGAGCCAGAAGTTGCCGCGAACCAGTCCTATGCTGCGTACGCAGCGCCCCCTTCGCGGAGCGATCCTCGAGCTCGACGATCGGCCCGGAGAGGGCTAGCCAGACGAAGGCGAGGACGCCGGGGACCAGGCCCAGCAGGAGTCCGACGGCGACGAGGGCGACGTAGGCGAGGTCGACCGCGATTAGGCGCCCATAGCGGAGGCGGCGGGCGATCTCCCGCAGCGGCGGCGGCTTCTCACCGTGCGCATGGGTGAGCGAAATCGCGATCGCGCCGCTGAAAAAGACCTCGCCGAGGAGCCCGGTGGCGGTGATCGCGCCGACCGCGAGAACGAGGGCTGCGAGTTTGATCCCACTGGTGACGTCGAGCGAGTCGAGCTCGACGTCCATCGTCAGGGCATCGAGTAGGGCGAGGGGCAGGAAGACGACGAGGGCGAGGGCGAGCAGCGACGGCGCCCAGGCTCGATAGGTGCGCCAGATGCGTCCGTAGGTCGAACCGAGGCGGCGCGGGAAGCTCACCGGCGGTCCCGGCGACCGGCGGGCCTGCGGCCGCGCGCCTCCAGCCGATCCTGGCGCGACTCGGCTGCCGGCACGCGCCGGAGGTTGCCGAGCTCTGGGACCAGCAGCTCTTCGGCGCAGCGCCGGTGCCAGTGGTGATGGTCTGTACCTCCGAGCCGGCGCACGAACTGGACGACGGTGTGCTCCTCGCCGACCGGGATGTCGCCGTGACAGCCGGGGCAGTGGTAGCGCTTGCGGGCGATCCCGCGGATCAACCAGGTCTCGTCGCCCTCTTCGTTCAGTCCGGTGAGGCTCCAGCGCATGCTCGGCAGGCCGTCGAACTGGGACATCAGCGCCTCGACATCCAGGCGAAGCCGGCAGCCATCGCGACGTTGGCGACCCCGGCGAGCTGCAGGCCCAGCTTCGCCCCTGGTCGAGTCACAGCCGGCGATGCCGACCAAAGCGCGTCGGTGGCGATCTCGGTTCCCCGCAGCCAGGCGAGCGACTGCCAGTCGGCGGCGTTGCCGCGGCGGTCGGCCGACCAGGTGCGCGGCGGCGAAGGTCAGCCAGATCGGGCCGCAGCGCCGGAAGAGGTGCTTCGCGTCCGGCGAGGGCTCGTCGTGGCCGAGCACCTTCAGGGTCGCCGCCGGTGCTGCGATCGCGGCGCTGCCGAGCAGGAGATCGAAGACGATCATGTTGCGGTTGGTGAGGCGCAGGGCCTCTTCGAAGGTCATCACCTGACAAATCCAACCAGAAGCTGGAAGGGAAAGAGTCAGGCTCGGCGAAATGGACCGCCGTGACCAAGACCGCAACGAAGTCCCCACAGCTCAAAAGCCTTTCCGACTACATCCAGGAGCGTTTCGACGAGTTCTCGCGCTCCCAGAAGGACGTCGCCCGCTACATCGTCGACCATCTCGACGAGGCAGCCTTCCTCACCGCCGAGGAGCTGGCCCGGAGAGCGAGCACCTCGTCTTCGACGGTGGTGCGCTTCTCCCAGGCCCTCGGCTTCGAGGGATACCCGGAGCTGCAGCAGGCCGCGATCGAGGAGTACCGGACGACGATCGCCGCCAGCAGCGCCAACGGCGGCGCTCTCTTCTCCTTCGACCACTCCGAGCTGGAGGGATCCCTCAGCGCCGACTACGCGAACCTCGAGGAAACCGCGCGCAAGCTGAGCCCCGGAGCAGGTCGAAGCCTCGATCGAGGCGGTGGCCGACCGCCCAGCGCATCGTGATCGTCGGCGTCGACCAGATGGCCTTCTTCGCCAGCTACCTGCGCCACACCCTCAGCCTGCTCGACATCCGCGCCGAGATCGTCGCCAGCACCGGCGGCGAGTCGCTGCAGCGGCTCGGGCGGATCGACGAGAACACGCTCGTCATCACCCTCTCTGCCGGCCGCGCCCACCCGCTGCTGCTGCGGGCGATGAAGCTGGCCCACCATCGCGGTGCCCGCACCTTGGCGATCTCCGATGCGACGATGTCGGAGGTGGGCGAGCACGCCGAGCTGACGCTCTACTTCTCCTCCAACAGCCCCAGCTTCACCCGCAGCCACACGGCTCTGATGGCGCTGGTGCAGGGCCTGGCGCACGGGCTGTACGCCCGCGACGAAGCCGCGCACAAAGACCGCATTCGGGCCTACAAACTGAAGTAGCTGGACTACTCGCCAGGCGCGGCGGGTCCTGTCACCGAGGAACGTCTTTGGTTGACGTGCCCGGATGCGGCGGGCACGTAAGATGGCCGAGATGACTGAGCGCGCGACGTTTCGACTGAAGACCGGCCTGGCCGAGATGCTGAAAGGCGGGGTGATCATGGACGTGGTCACCCCCGAGGAGGCGAAGATCGCCGAGGAGGCGGGCGCCTGCGCGGTGATGGCGCTGGAGCGCGTCCCCGCCGATATCCGCCGCGACGGCGGCGTCGCCCGCATGTCGGACCCGGCGATGATCAAGGGGATCCAGGAGGCGGTTTCGATCCCGGTGATGGCCAAGGCCCGGATCGGCCACTTCGCCGAGGCCCAGGTCCTGCAGTCGCTCGAAGTCGACTACGTCGACGAGTCCGAGGTGTTGACCCCGGCCGACGAGCACAACCACATCGACAAGTTTGCCTTCGAGGTGCCGTTCGTCTGCGGCGCCACCAACCTTGGCGAGGCGCTGCGGCGGATCGGCGAGGGGGCGGCGATGATCCGCTCCAAGGGCGAGGCCGGGACCGGCAACGTGGTCGAGGCGGTCCGCCACATGCGCGAGATCACCTCGGGGATCAAGCGGCTGGCCCAGCTCGGCCCGGAGGAGCTCTCCTCCGAGGCGAAAGAACTGCGGGCTCCGCTCGAGGTCGTCAAAGTCGTCGCCGAGGCCGGTCGCCTGCCGGTGCCGCTGTTCTGCGCCGGTGGGATCGCCACCCCCGCCGACGCGGCGCTGATGATGCAGCTGGGCGCCGAGGGCAACTTCGTCGGCTCGGGCATCTTCAAAAGCTCCGATCCCGAGCGGCGGGCGCGGGCGATCGTCGAGGCGACCACCCACTTCGAGGACCCCGAGCGGGTGACGGCGGCTTCGATCGGGCTCGGCGAGGCAATGCCCGGCCTGGAGATCGCCGGCCTCGCCGCCGAGGACGCCCTGCTGCAGAATCGCGGAGCCTGATGACCCGGTGGCCGACCTGAAAATCGGCGTCCTCGCGCTTCAGGGCGACTTCGAAGCCCACGCGAAAACCCTGCGCCTGCTCGGGGCCGAGCCGCGCGAGGTGCGGGTCCCGGCCGACTGGAGGGGCTTGACGCTCTCGTGATTCCCGGCGGCGAGAGCACGACGATCGGCAAGCTGATCGCCTCTGCCGGACTGGAGCCGGCCCTGTGCGCCCACCACGAGGCCGGGCGGCCGATCCTCGGCACCTGCGCCGGGCTGATCGTCTGCGACGCCGAGCACTTCGGCTTCCTCGACGTCACCGCGAGGCGGAACGCCTTCGGCCGCCAGCTGCAGAGCTTCGAGGCCGACCTCGAGGTCGCGGGGGCGGGGGACGAGCCATTGCGGGCGGTCTTCATCCGCGCCCCCTGGGTCGAGCGTCACGGGCCCGGAGTGGAGGTGCTCGCCTCTTACGAGGGGCACCCGGTGGCGATCCGGGAAGGGAGCGTGCTCGCCTGCGCCTTCCATCCCGAGTTGACCGACGATCCGCGGCTCCACGCGATCTTCATGGCGATGACCACGGCCGCCCGCGAGCGGGCGGGGGAGGAGGCGAGGGCGATGAGCGGTGGCGATCCCCGGGTCGGGAACCTGGCGAAGATCCTGGTCGGCTACTCGACCGCGGTGAAGGAGGGACGACGTCGTCTCGATCGACGGCGAGAGCGCCGCGGCGCCGCTGCTGCTGGCGGTCTACGAAGAGGTGCTGAAAGCCGGCGGCCACCCGGTGATGAACGTCGCCCTCGACGGCCAGATCGCCGCCTACTTCAAGCACGCCTCCGACCGGCAGCTGGAATGGATCTCGCCCTTCGCCGAGTGGATGGTCGACAACGCCGACGTGCGGATTGCGATCGGCGCCAGCACCAACACCCGCGAGCTCTCCGGGGTGCCGCCGGAGCGACAGACGCTGCGCCAGTCGGCGACGGGTGACCTGATGACGCGAGCGATGAAGCGCGCCGCCGTGGGCGAGTTCCGCTGGTGCTACACGCTCTTCCCGACCAGCGCCTATGCCTCGGAGGCGGAGATGAGCCTGGCCGACTACGAAGACTTCTACTACGGCGCCTGCCTGGCGACCGACCCCGAGCCGCTGACCGCCTGGAAGCGGGCCTCGGAGGAGACGACGCGGCTGGCGGATTGGATCGAGGGCCACGAGGAGGTGCGGGTGACAGCCCCGGGGACCGACATCAGGCTCGGGATCGCCGGCCGCAAGTTCATCCCCTGCATCGGCGACAACAACATGCCCGACGGCGAGTTCTTCACCGGTCCGGTCGAGGACTCGGTCGAGGGCGAGGTCAGCTTCCACCTGCCGGCGGTGATCGGCGGCCGCGAGGTTTCCGGCGTGCGCTGCGCTTCGAGGCCGGCAGGGTCGTCGACGCCTCGGCCGAGCGCGGCGAGGAGTACCTGCTGAAACTGCTCGACACCGACGAGGGGGCCCGCACCCTGGGCGAGCTCGGGATCGGCACCAACTACGGGATCGGCAAAGGCACCCGCGAGGTCCTGCTCGACGAGAAGATCGGCGGCACCGTTCACATGGCGGTCGGCAGCAGCTACCCCGAGTCCGGCGGCGAGAACGAGTCCGCGGTGCACACCGACCTCGTCTGCGACCTCCGCCTCGGCGGCAAGCTCGAAGTCGACGGCAAGGTGATGCAAGAAGACGGCAAATTCGTCGTCTGATCTTCAGGTCTGGGTGATGACTGCGACGATCATTCCCAGGAAACCGACGAGCATCGTGCCGATCAAGCCCCAGGTGAGATGCATCAGGTTCCGGCTGACGGCACCGATTTCGGCGCGTACCGCCTGAAACTCACTCTGCATCTCGCCGCGCATCGCCCGGAATTCCTTGCGCATTTCCGCGAATCCGGTTTCCATCCGCTGATCGACATTCTCAAGCGCATTCAGGTCGTCGAGCCTCTCGTCGGTCCATGCGTCCCTGGCCATCACCGCCATGTTGCCAGGCTACAGAGCAACATGCAACGTGTTGTGCGCGAAACGTAAAAGTTTCGCACCAGTTTTTGCGCGGAAGGCCTACTGGTCGGGGAGCGGCGATCCGGCGAGGAGGAAGAACCAGAGGGTCAGGGCGAGCGCGGCGAGCATCACCGAGGCCATCAGCACCGCCTCGACGACCGTCACCGAGCTCGGCGCCGGGCCGGTGTCGCGCATGCTTTTCAGCCAGGTCGGTCGGATCGGGGCAAGGCGGTTGGTGCCGGTGATTCGTATGTAGAGGTTGTTGAGGCGGCCGATCAGCCAGGCGACGACGAGGATCGAGGCGACGATGCCGACGGCGACCACGGCGTATGGGCCGCCGCTCGGGAAACTGGGTCTCCGAGAGCTTGGAGGCGATGTAGACCCAGCTCAGCGGAATCGCGGTCCAGAGCGAGAAGGCAGCGAGCAGCATCGCGAGGAAGACAAGGCCAGCGGCGATGGCGTGGCCGGCTGCATGGGTTCTCTCCTTGGTGGCCATCGGGCGACTTCATAGAATGGCAGGCGATGTCCGGGACACTCCAAGTGGCACTCGATCAAACACAAGAAGGGCGCGGCCGACGCCAAACGCGGCAAGCTCTTCAGCAAGCTTGCGCGCGCGATCACCGTCGCCGCGCGTGACGGCGGCGGCGACCCCAGCGGCAACCCGACCTTGGCGACCGCGGTCCAGAAGGCTAAAGAAGCCTCGATGCCCAAGGACAAGATCCAGAAGGCGATCGACGTCGGCACCGGCGCCGGCAGCGATGGAGCCGCGATCGAAAGGATCGTCTACGAGGGCTACGGCCCCGCCGGCGTCGCGGTCCTGGTCGAGGCGCTGACCGACAACCGCAACCGCGCCAGCGCCGAGATTCGCCACGCCTTCTCCAAGCACGGCGGCAACCTCGGCGAGCCGGGCTCGGTTGCCTGGATCTTCGAGAAAAAGGGGGCGATCGTGGTCGACGGCGGCCGCTACGGCGAGGACGACCTGATCGGGGCGATCGACGCCGGCGCCGAGGACGTGCGCGAGGACGAGGACAAGCTGCGGGTGATCTGCGAGCCGACCGACCTCACCGCTGTGCGCGAAGCGATCGAGGGCGAAGGCATCGAGGTCGAGTCGGCCAGCCTGGCTACCGAACCGAAGAGCACCGTCGAGCTGAAAGGCCACGATGCCGAGCGGGTTCTGAAGCTGCTGGAGGCGCTCGACGACCAAGACGACGTCGACGAGGTCTACGCGAACTTCGACATCCCGGCGGACGTGCTGGAGAAACTCGCTGTTTAGTGGTGACGGAGGGGTCGTCGACAGTTGGGAAGGCATCCGACGCGGGTCAGAGAATCACTGCCTATGCAAGTAGTGATGGGTATCGATCCTGGCGCGGCCAATCTCGGTTTCGGCATCGTCCGCATCGAGGGAAACCACATGGTCGCCCTTGACGGCGGGGTGGTGGAGACGATGCCGGATCAGCCGATGGAGCGCAGGCTGGAGCGGATCCACCGCGCTCTGGCGGAGCTGCTCGCCTGGCACGAGCCGAATGGCGATGGCGATCGAGGAGGTCTACTTCGGCAAGAACGTGCGCTCGGCGATGTCCGTCGGCCAGGCGAGCGGCGTCGCGATGCTGGCGGCCGCCGAACGCGGCGTCGGCTGCTTCACCTACACGCCGCAGGCGATCAAGATGGCCGTCTGCGGCTCCGGAGCAGCCGGCAAGCGCCAGGTCCAGCGGATGGTCGGGACTTTGCTCGGGCTCCCCGAGCCGCCGAGCCAGACCACGCTGCCGACGCGCTCGCGGTTGCGATCTGCCACGGCGGCGGCAACGGCCATCGCGGCGCGGTGCGCGGAAGCGCCGCCCGGGGAGCGGGTCGCCGGATGATCGCCGCCGTCCGCGGTGAGGTGATGGTGCGGCGCCCCGACCACGTCGTCATCGACGCCGGAGGGGTCGGCTACCGTCTCGCGGTCTCCTCGGAGACGCTGAAAGCGGTTCCGGCAACCGGTCGCGACGCCTTCCTGCATGCCGAGCTGATCTCCCGCGACGACTCGCTCTCCCTCTACGGCTTCTCCTCGGAGGAGGAGCGGGACCTCTTCCGGCTGCTGATCACGGTCAGCGGCGTCGGCCCGAAGGTGGCGATCGCGACCCTCTCCGGCGGCAGCGCCCGCGACCTGCTGCGGGCGATCGCGGCCGGCGACGCCAAGCGCTTCCAGGCGGTGCCGGGGATCGGCAAGCGGACCTCGGAGCGGATCATCGTCGAGCTGCGGGAGAAGGTCGCTGGGGCGCTGGAGGAAGAGGTCGCCCTCGGCGCCGCAGAGGGGGAGACCCCCGCGCCCTCGCCCGCGACGGCCTCGTCAACCTCGGCTACGCGCCGCTGGAAGCCGAGCAGCTGCTCGACGGGGTCGAGGGCATCCGGCCCGAGGACCTGGTTGCGGCGGCGCTGCGCAAGGCCGCGGCGGCGAGGAACGCGGCATGAGTGGGCCACCCGACATCGGCGGCAGCCGGATCCGCACCCCGGGGATCGAGAACGAGCCGGTCCCGGTCGACGCCGAGGTCAAGGTCCACGACGCCCGCGCCGAGGCGCCGGACGAGGACCTCGACCGCTCGCTCCGCCCGCCGACGCTGGCCGACTTCGTCAACCAGACCCAGGTCACCGACCAGCTGGCGATCTTCATCGAGGCGGCGCAAGCAGCCGGGGGGAGCCGCTCGACCACGTCCTCCTCGCCGGCCCGCCCGGGCTCGGCAAGACCTCGCTCGCGCACATCGTCGCCGCCGAGCTGGGGGTGCCGATGGTGCAGACCGCCGGCCCGGCGCTCGAGCGCAAGGCCGACGTCGCCTCCTTCCTCACCGCGCTGGAGCCGGGCAGCGTCTTCTTCATCGACGAGATCCACCGCCTCGGCCGCGCGGTCGAGGAGACGCTCTACCCGGCGATGGAGGACGGAGAGCTGCCGGTGGTGCTCGGCCAGGGGGCCGGCGCACGGACGGTGACGCTGCCGCTGCCGCCTTTCACGCTTGTCGGCGCGACGACGAGGGCCGGCCTGTTGACGACGCCGCTGCGCGACCGCTTCGGCGTCTCCCACCGCCTCGAGTACTACGCGACCGAGCACCTGGCGCTGATCGTCGAGCGCTCGGCAGGGATCCTCGGGGTCGAGATCGACGCCGCTGGGGCGGAGACGATCGCCTCGCGCTCGCGGGGGACGCCGCGGGTCGCCAACCGGCTGCTGAAGCGGGTTCGCGACTTCGCCCAGGTCAAGGGGAGCGGTCGCATCGGCGCCGACGTCGCCGCCGACGCGCTGAAGATGCTCGAGGTCGACGAGGGCGGCCTCGACCGCAGCGACCGCGCTCTGCTGGAGACGATCGCGACCAAGTTCGGCGGCGGGCCGGTCGGCCTCTCGACGCTGGCGATCGCGATCGGCGAGGAGCAGGACACGATCGAGGACGTGCTCGAGCCCTATCTGCTCCAACAGGGCCTGCTGAAGCGGACTCCTCGGGGCCGGGTGCTGACGCAGCGGGCCTACGAGCATCTCGGCCTTCCTGCCCCCGAAGGCGCGGCGAGCCTCTTCTGAGCCGCGCAAGCTAGCCTGTCGAATATGCCGTTCTTCATCTGTCCGAATTGCGGACACCGGGAGGTGAGCGGGGAGCGAACCGCGGGGTTCAGCACCCGTCCCAAGGGCTGCTCGAAATGCGGCTTCGGCTTTGTCTTCGAATTACTCGACGATTATTATCCGGCTCCCAATGCTGCCTTTTTCGTCTGTGACAAGCAGGAACGCGTGATCGACGCCGGCAAAGGCAGCTTCGAGCTGACCGGGCTGACCGACGAGGACGTGATCGGCCGGCCGGTGCGCGAGGTCCTCGGGCTCGACTGGATCGACACCGGCGACGGTGGCGTCGGGGCCGACACCGACGGCGACGGCGTCAGCGACCCGATCGAGACCTCGCTGGAGTGGGGCGTGCGCTCGCTCGGCAAGCGGGTCTCCGTGAACGCGGAGGGCGACCTGCCGGCGCAGGCCGTGGCCGACGTCTTCCCCGCCTACGACGACGACGGCGGCCTCCTCCTCGTCCTCACCCCGGAGGGCTGAGCAGATGGGCACCCGGCGCAGCCACCTCCTCGTCCTGCTCCTCGTGCTCGGGCTGGTAATCGTCTCCGGGATCGTCATCGCCAGCAAGGAAACGAAGCTCGGCCTCGACCTCCAGGGCGGGCTCGAGCTCGTCTACCAGGGTCAGCCGACCGGGACCGCCACCGAAGTCAGCGGCGAAGACATCGACGACTCGATCTCGATCATCGAACAGCGGATCAACAAGCTCGGCGTCTCCGAGCCCGAGGTCGCGCGCCTCGGTGCCGATCAGATCACCGTCAGCCTCCCCGGCGTCACCGACGCCAACCGGGCCGCCGAGCAGGTCGGGCACCACCGCCCAGCTCTACTACTACGACTGGGAGCCGAACCTGATCGGGCCCGAGAAGGCGATCGGCGGCAAACCCGGCGCGGAACCGCCGGAAAAAGCGATCAAAGAATCGGAAAAACGCTGGGAAGAAGCCGGCCGCAACGTCAACAAAAACGAAGTGAACAACGGCTGATCGTCGCCGGCGCCTACCCGACCGCCTACGAAGCGGTCAAGCTCGCCTCCGAACAGGAGCCGGTCGAGGACTGCCAGCAGCAAGCTGCTCGGTCGCCAGACCCCGCTACTACCTCTTCGACAAGAACGATCCGGACGATGCTGATCGCCGGGCCGGAGCTGGCGGAAAAAGACCTCTACGTCAGCCCGACCGGGGAAAAACGGCCGAAAGGACGGGACCGTCCTCGAGGTGCCGCCGGGAACGGTGGTGGTCTCGGAACTGCCGGTCGACGAAGCGGGCCAGGTGATCGAAGACGGCGAGCCGGGCTGGTACGCGCTCAAAGACGAACCGGCCCTCAGCGGCAACGACATCACCGACCCCGAACAGACCTACGGCCAGACCAACCAACCGGTCGTCAGCTTCAGTTTCACCGGCTCCGGCCGGAGGCCTTCCAGGAAGTCACCCGCCAGATCGCCCAGCGCGGGCAGGCGCGGCGATCGGCCCGGTCAGCGCCGAAAAAGCCGAAGCCCTCTCCGGCCACTTCGCCGTCGTCCTCGACAACGAAGTCAAAACGCGGCCGATCATCAACTTCGCCGAAAACCCCGACGGGATCGACGGTCGCACCGGGGCCCAGATCTGCGGCGGCTTCAACGGCGTCGACGAGGCCCAGGAACTGGCGACCACCCTGCAGATCGGCGCCCTGCCGATCAACCTCAAACTGATCAGCCAGACCCAGGTCTCGGCCACCCTCGGCAGCGAAGCCCTCGACCAGGGCGTCAAAGCCGGCGTCGTCGGCCTGGCCCTGGTGATCCTCTTCCTGCTCCTCTACTACCGCTTCCTCGGCCTGATCGCCTCGATCGCCCTCGGCGCCTACGCGATGATCTTCTTCGCCCTGATCGACCTGATCCCGATCACCCTCACCCTGCCGGGGATCGCCGGCCTGGTGCTGACGATCGGCGTCGCCGCCGACTCCAACATCGTCATCTTCGAGCGAATAAAGGAGGAGGTGCGGGCGGGGCGCTCGATGTCGAGCGCGATCGCCGCCGGCTACAAACGCGGGATCAGCACGATCATCGACGCCAACGTCGTCACCCTGCTGACCGCCTTCATCCTCTTCGTCCTCGCCACCGCCGGGGTCAAGGGCTTCGCCTTCACCCTCGGCGTCGGCACGATCGTCTCGCTGCTGACCGCGGTCGTCTTCACCCAGGCGCTGCTCGGCAGCATGAGCCGCTCGCGGCTGCTGCGCTCGCCGAGCGTCCTCGGCGCCGCCGGGGAGGGCAAACGCTGGCACTTCGACTTCATGGGCGCGAGCCGCTGGTTCTTCTCGATCTCCGGCGTGATCCTGATCATCGGCGGCCTCGCGCTGGCGACCAAGCAGCTCAACTTCGGCATCGACTTCGAGTCGGGCACGCGGATCACGGTCGCGCTCGAAGGCAAGACCGACGAGGAAGGCGTGCGGGACGCGCTGGAGGAAGCCGGGATCAAGGGCGAGGAGATCCAGGCCGTCAACGACAAGAACTTCCCGGGCAAAGACGTCTTCCAGATCCAGTCGCACCAGCTCGAGCCGGACGAAGTGCGCGAGGCCGAATCCGCGCTCGGCTCCGAATTCGGGATCGTCGAAGACGGCTTCGACAGCACCAGCGTCGGGCCGACCTTCGGCCAGCAGGTGGCCGACAGCGCTCTGAAGGCGCTGATCTTCTCGCTGTTGGTGATCTGCGGCTACGTGGCGCTGCGGTTCGACCCGAAGTTCGCGGTCCCGGTCCTGATCGCGATCTTCCACGACATCCTGATCACCGCCGGCGTCTACTCGTTGACCGGAAAAGAGGTGAGCAGCGGTACGGTCGCCGCCTTCCTGACGATCTTGGGCTACTCGATCTACGACACGATCATCGTCTTCGACCGGATCCGCGAGAACGTGCCGCGGATGCCCCGCGCCGCCTTCTCGCAGATCGTCAACCGCTCGATGAGCGAGGTGCTGACGCGATCGCTGGCGACCAGCTTCTCGACCCTGCTGGGCGTCGCGTCCCTGCTCGTCTTCGGCGGCGCCACCCTCCAGGACTTCGCCTTCGCGATGCTGGTCGGAATCGCCTCCGGGACCTACTCCTCGATCTTCATCGCCTCGCCGGTGCTGACCGCCTGGAAGGAACGCGAGCCCGGCTTCGTCCGCCGCCGGCTGCGGATCGCCGAAGTCGAGGGCGGCCGGGTGCCGGCCTACGCCGACGAGATCGAGATGGCGAAACTAGGTCGCGACGACGAACCTGAAGGCGAAGCCGCTATGGAGGTCGAGGACGCGGCGGCGGAGGCGGCCCCGAGTTCGGTGGCTACCGCCGAGCGCCGAGGACGATGCCGGCAACGGCGCCGGCTCGCGGGACAACGGCGACACCGAGGCCGCCGAGACCGCCTCGACCGAGCGGCGCCAGCGCAACGCCGAGCGCCGCGCCCGCCGCCAGGCCCGCCGCAAGCATGGGAGGTCTCGCTAAAGATGCCTCCCTCCGCGACCCTGCACACCCGACCCCGCACACGGCCACGAAGGCAGGCATCTGATGGCCCTGCTCGTCTTCTTCATGATGGGCATCGCCCTCTGGCACTTCACGGTCTTCATCCCCGACCGCTTCTGGCAGGGGATCGTCGGCGCGTTCCTCGGCGCCGTTCTGGGCTCGATCATCTTCGGGATGATCGTCCAGGAGGCAAGCGGCAAAGACCTCGGTGACACCGACCTCTCGACGGCGCTGATCGCGATCCCGGGGACGTTGATCGGCCTCGCGGTCGTCTACGCGATCGGCGTCCGCTCGGAAGAGCGGGTCGGCTGAGATTTAGCTGCAGTTTCGGCCGCTCGGGCACTCATTTTTCTGTCCGAAGGTGAGAGCAGCCTGAAAGGGTGCCCCCGACTACCGCTGCATTCATCGCCGAGCCGTACGAGTACGCAGACGCGCGCGCCCTGGCCGACGAGCTGGAAGTCAGCGAACCGGTCGCAGTCACGCTGGTGCGGCGCGGATACCGGACGCCTGAGCAGGCGCGGGCGTTTCTCGGCTGCCGACGAGTCGCATCTGCCCCAGGCTTTCGTGCGGGATGGATGAGGTGGTGGAGCGGATTCGAGGCGCGGTCGAGGGGGGCCGTCGAATCACCGTCCACGGCGACTTCGACGTTGACGGGGTCTGCGCGACGGCGCTGATGGTCTCGACCCTGCGCGAGGCTGGGCGCCGAGTGCGACTGGTTCATCCCCAACCGGATCGAGGACGGCTACGGGCTCTCCGCCGAGAACGTGCGGCGGCTGGCGGAGCGGGGGACGGAGCTGCTGCTGACGGTGGACTGCGGGATCACCTCGGTCGAGGAGGTCCGGCTGGCGCGAGAGCTGGGGATGGAGGTGGTGGTCACCGACCACCATCAGCAGGCGGAGGAGTTGCCGGAGTGCCTGATCCTTCACCCGGAAGTAAGTGGGTACCCGTTTGAGTCGCTCTGCGGGACCGCGGTCGCCTGGAAGCTGGCTTGTGCGTTGACCGGCGCAGAGGTCGAGTCAGATCTCGATCTGGTGGCGCTGGCGACGGTCGCGGATGTAGTGCCATTGGTGGGCGAGAACCGGGCGCTCGTAAGGCGAGGCTTGGCCGAGATCAGGCGCGGGGTTCGACCAGGGGTCAGGGCATTGCTGGAGGCGGCGAAATGCGAGCCTGAGCGGCTTGACGAGAGCGACCTGGGGTTCCGCTTGGCGCCGCGGATCAACGCGGCGGGACGGCTCTACCGGGCCGATGCCGGCGTCGAGCTGTTTCTCACCGAGGACGAGAAGCGGGCGGAGGCGATCGCGGTTGAGTTGAGCAAGGCGAACTCGGAACGGCGGGCGACCGAGCGCGAGGTCGATACGGCGGCAGAGTCGGCGCGGCGGGAGCTGCCGGAGGAGCTTCGCGCAGGCGCGGGGGTTTGTGGTTGCCGGGGAGGACTGGCATCCCGGGGTGGTCGGGATCGTCGCTTCGCGGATGGTCGAGCGCCACCACCGGCCCGTGGTCGTCATTTCCCTCGACGAAGAGGGGAGTGGGCGCGGATCGGGGCGCAGCATCCCCGGCTTCGACCTTCTTGCCGCGCTGCAGGCATGCGCCGAGCATCTGGAGGGGTTCGGCGGCCACCGAGCCGCAGCGGGGCTGCAGATCAAGGCCGAGAACGTGGAGGCCTTCCAGGCTGCCTTCGCCGCTCACGCCAACGAGGTGCTGAGTGACGACGACCTGCATCGGACCGAAAAGGTCGACGCGATCGTCGGTGGTGTCGGCCTCGGGCTGGAGCTGGCCGAAGAGCTGAAGCAGTTGGCTCCGTTCGGGATGGGCAACCCCGGTGTGCGGCTACTGGTCCCGTCGGCGCGGGTCAGCGACGTGCGGGCGATGGGGGAGGGCAAGCACGCTCGCTTCAGCCTCCACAGCGGCTCCCATCGCGCCCTTGGCGTCGCCTTCGGCCGCTCCAGCCTCGGGGTCGAGGAAGAGGACGTGCTCGACGCCAGCGTTCGCCTCGAGCTCAACCACTGGAACGGCTCGGTCGAGCCGCGGGTGGTCCTGCGTGAGCTCCACCCGCTGGAGGAGCCGGAAGTGGACGGTCCCGAAGCCGAGACGCCCGCGCTCCCCCACGCCTGCGCGTGCGACGAACCCGCCTGGTGGTCCCGCTTTGAAGCGGAGCTCGCCACGGAACCAACTACCGAATCCGCGCCAGTGCCCGATATAGGTGTACTGGTGCGGTCTCGCGAGGACGGAGCGGCGGTTGGTGGCGGGGAATGCGCCGGCGACGGTGGTCCTTGCAGAGCTGGTTTCGAGTGGGGCGGGGGTGCTGGCGGTCTGCGCTGACGCTTCGCGGCGGGCGGCGCTGGCGAACGGCGCCACCGGGCTCGCCCGTTTCAACGGCGGCGCGGCGCTGGTCGCCTGCCACCGCTGTGGGGACGAGGAGATCGCACGACTTGTGAACGCGCGCCGACTCGGGACTGGCGCTGACCGACTACGCGGCGCTGGAGCGGCGGCCGGAGCTGGCCGCGGCGTTCGAGCACGTGGTCCTCGTCGATCCGCCCCGGAGCAAAGGGGACGAGGATCGTGCCGGGGCGCCCCGCGAGGACGGCGCGGCTTCCTTCACTCTCCCTGGACCGAGGCCGAGCGCGAGTTCGCCGGCCAGGTGCTCGACGAGCAGTGGGCGACGCGGGAGGGTGTGGCGGCCGCCTACCGGGCACTGCGCCAGACCGGCGACGCCAAGGGACAGCGGCTGCGCGAGGCGCTTTCGGGATCCGGCAACCACCCCTCTGTCCCGAGGCCAGCGCCCGCCGCTTCCGCGTCCTCCGCGAGCTCGGGCTGCTGCAGGGATCGCCGGAAGGCGGCGCAGGGGTTGTCCGGGTCGTATCCTCCGTAAGGACGGATTTGCAGCGCTCGGCTGCTTTCCGTGCCTACAGCGACCAGACTTTCGGAGGCCCAGCGATCGCTCGACAAGACCCAAACTGCCGTAGCGCACAAGGAGCTCCTCGCCGATCTCTTCGCCGTGATCGAGGAGTTCGATTCGGCTGCGACCGAGCACCGGCAACGGCAACGGGCAGCCGCGCGGCACCGCCGGTGGCGGTGGCGACGATCGACCGCGCCAGGGTCGAGCGCGCCTTCGATTTCGCCTGCGAGCGCCACGCCGACCAGCGCCGCTACTCCGGCGACGAGTTCATCACCCACCCGGTCGGCGTCGCCCAGATCTGCGCCGGGATGCGGCTCGACACCGAGACCCTCTGCGCTGCGCTCCTCCACGACACGGTCGAGGACACCACCGCCAGCCTCGAGGAAATCCGGGCCGAGTTCGGCGACGAGATCGCCCAGCTCGTCGACGGCGTCACCAAGCTGACCGGGATCACCTTCGAGAGCCGCGACGAGCGGCAGGCCGAGAACTACCGGAAGATGATGGTGGCGATGGCCACCGACGTCAGGGTGATCCTGATCAAGCTGGCCGACCGCCTCCACAACATGCGCACGCTCGGCGCCCTGCCGAAGCAGAAACAGACGCGCAAGTCCCACGAGACGCTGGAGATCTACGCGCCGCTCGCGCACCGGCTGGGAATCCACGCGATCAAATGGGAGCTCGAGGACCTCGCCTTCGCGACCCTGCACCCGCGCAAGTACGCGGAAATCAAGCAGCTGGTCGCCCAGCAGCGCGAGGAGCGCGAGAACTACGTCACCGAAGCGGGCGAGTTCCTCGCCGAGGAGCTGGAGCAGGTCGGGATCGAGGCCGAGATCTCCGGCCGCGCCAAGCACTTCTACTCGATCTACACGAAGATGGCGAAGAAGGGCCGCGAGTTCAACGAGATCTTCGACCTGACGGCGATGCGGGTGATCGTCCACTCGGTCAAAGACTGCTACGGCGCGATCGGCGTCATCCACTCGCTCTGGAAGCCGCTGCCCGGGCGCTTCAAGGACTGGGTCGCGATGCCGAAGGCGAACATGTACCAGGCGCTGCACACGACCGTGATCGGGCCGGAGGGCAAACCGCTGGAGATCCAGATCCGGACCGAGGAGATGCACAAGCTCGCCGAGTACGGGATCGCCGCCCACGTCGCCTACAAAGAGGGCAGCCAAGGGGGACCCGCAGCGGGAGAAGATGACCTGGCTGCGGCAGCTGGTCGAGGCCGAGGGCGAACAGGACCCGACCGAGTTCCTCGAGTCGCTCAAGGTCGACCTCTTCGAGGACGAGGTCTTCGTCTTCACCCCGAAGGGGGAAGTGAAGAACCTCTCCGCCGGGCTCGACCCCGCTCGACTTCGCCTACGCCGTCCACACCGACGTCGGCCACAGCTGCGTCGGCGCCAAGGTCAACGGCAACATCGTGCCGCTGCACTACCAGCTGCGCTCGGGCGACATCGTCGAGGTGCTGACCGCGAAGCAGAAGCGCGGCCCCTCGCTCGACTGGCTGAAACTGGTGCGGACCAACCGCGCCCGCAACAAGATCCGCGCCTGGTTCAAAGAGGAGCGGCGCGAGGACGCCGAGCGCGACGGCCGCGAGAAACTCGAGGAAGCGCTGCGCACGCGCGGCATCCCGATGCAGAAGGTCTCCGGCTCGGCCCTGCTGGCGGACGTGATCCGCGAGATGGGCTTCCGCAAAGGCACCGACTTCTACATCGCCCTCGGCCAGGGCAAAATCTCCGCCAAGACCGCCGCCAACAAGCTGATGCAGCGGCTGAAGGCGGGCGAGGGGGTCGAGGAGGAGGCCGCCGGGCGCGCCGCTCGGGCGCGAGGACAAGGCCCGCCGCACCAAGGACGCCTCCAACTACGGGATCATCGTCAAGGGGGTCGACAACGTCGCCGTGCGGCTTGCCAAGTGCTGCCGCCCGGTTCCCGGCGACGAGATCGCCGGCTACGTCTCGCTCGGCCGCGGGATCACCATCCACCGCACCGACTGCAAGAACGTCAAGGCGCTGAAACGCGCCCCCGAGCGCTTCGTCGAGGTTCGATGGGAGGGCGAAAACGAGGCCTCCTACCGGGTCGAGCTGCAGATCGACGCCTACGACCGCACCCGCCTGCTCGAGGACCTCTCGCGGACCTTCTCCGAGGCGGGGATCAACATCATCGGCGCCTCCTGCACGACCAACCACCCGATGGTCAAAAACAAGTTCGTGGTCGAGGTTGGGGATACCGAGCAGTTGAAGCACTGCATCAGCCGGCTTCGCAACGTCGACTCGGTGTTCGACGCTTATCGGGTGACGCCGGCAGCGTAGAGGGGGAGGCATAACATGGGCTGATGGCGCTGAAAGTCGCTGTCACTGGGCCTACCGGCGAGATCGGGAAGCCTTTGATGGCGGAGTTGGAGCGGCGACCTCAGGTGGGGGAGGTGCTGGGGATGGCGCGGAGCGCTTTCGATCCGACGGCGGAGGGGTGGGAGAAGGTTTCGTACCGGCGGGGGGACATCCTCGATCGGGGGGCGCTGGCGGCGTTGTTCGACGGGGCAGATGTCGCCGTGCACCTTGCTTTTGCGATCTTCGGCAGCCGCGAGGAGACGCGGAAGGTCAACCTGGAGGGGACGCGCAACGTCTTCGAAGCGGCGATCAAGGCCGGCGTCTAGCGCCTCGTCTACGCCTCCTCGGTCGCCGCCTACGGCTTCCATCCCGAGAACCCGCAGCCGCTGACCGAGGACGTCCCCGCTCGCGGTTCGGCGAGCTTCTACTACTCGGCCCAGAAGGCAGAGCTCGAGAGCCTGCTCGAGGCGTTGCTGCTGGGAAGCGAAGTCGAGCCCTACGTCTTCCGCCCCTGCATCGTCGCCGGTCCGCGGGCGACGATGCTGGTCGAGCAGACCGTCGACGCCGTCCGGGCCGGCGATCCGCTGCCGCTGGTCCGCAAGGGCGTGGAAAAGCTGCCGCTGGTGACCCCGCTCCTGCCCGACCCCGGCGTCCCCTTCCAGCTCGTCCACCACGATGACGTCGCCAGGGCGATGGCGGCGGCTATCTGCGGCAACGGCCCGCCCGGCGCCTACAACCTTGCCGGCGAGGGAGAGATCCGGATCTCCGACCTCGCGCGCGCTCTTGGCTGGCGCTCGGTCCCCGTGCCGGGACCGGCGGTAAGCGTCGGTACTGCTGCCGCGCGCCGGCTCACCTTTGCCTCCTCGATGCTTGAGTGGGCGGCGGCACTGGACACTCCGGTTCTGATGGATACCGCGAAGGCTCGCCGCGATCTGGGCTGGAAACCGCTTCACGACGCCAAGAAAACCCTGAAGGAAACGGTGGAGGGCGCGCGCGGGAAGGGTCTCCTCGACTAGCTGTCCAGTACCGCCCCCCTAGCGCGAGGGGATGAAGATCGGATAGAAAGAGAACTGGCAAGTTCGCCAAACCGGTCGAGAGGGTAGGCGTTTTACGTGACCACGACTCTGGGAGGACTCGAGGTGACCCGGGAGGACGGGGAGAAGCGGCAAGTGACGGTTGTCCTCAGCCGCCTGGCCTTCGAAGGCCTGACGAGCGGCGCCGATGTGGCGCCTCCGGCGGCGATGGAAGGGGCCCTCCGCTGTTACCTCGGGGACCGGGGCTCGCAACGGCCGGCCTGGCCGTTCCCCCCTTCCTTCGTGGTAGCGAAACGGAAAAGGCCGTTCCGATCGAGCTCGAATTGGACTCAGAGCTGTGGCGTGAGTTCGAGGAGGAGGCGGAGCGACAGGGAGTCTCGGTCGAGCAGCTCGCCGAGCACGCGGCCTTCTACTTCGCAGCCGAGCTCGACGCCGGCCGCGTTACCCAGCGGATCCTCGACGATCTCGAATCGGGCAAAGGCGGGACACAGGGCTAGCGTCCCTGGGGCGCACCGACCACGGGCGCGGCGCCGAGCTCGGTCAGGTTGGTACGCAGGGAACGGCGACCGCGGTGATGGAGGCCGTGGACGGAGCTCTCGCTCTTGTCGAGGGTGTCGGCAATCTCCACCGGCGAGAGGCCGACGATGTGGCGCAGCACCAGCACCTCCCGCTGATCCTCGGGCAGGTCTTCGAGGGCCTCCCGGAGAGCGCGACCGCGATCCAGTGCGGTCTGGGCGCGGCCGGTGTCGGCCAGCCGTACCTCCTCGGTCGGGATCGCACGCTTTGCCCGCAGGTGGTCCAGCGCCGCATTGCGGGCGACCCGCAGGATCCAGGCATCGAACGGCACTGCCCGCTCTTCGTACTTGTGGATCGCTTTCATCAGCTTGGCAAAGACGTTCTGGGTGATGTCTTCGGCCTCGTGATGATCGCGAACCAACCCGTTTACGAACCGAAGGACGTCATCGGCGTAACGGACGTAGAGATAATGCAGTCCCTCGGATTCTCCGGCCTTGGCACGGGTCACAGCTTGCTGAGTGAAGTTGTTGTCCCCTTGGCTCAACGCTGAGCCGTCGGACGCGCTGCTCATTGGTGTTCTCCCTCATGCTCACCGCATGCACTTCCAATGGGTTTTCAAAAAACTTTCCAAACTGGGGAATCGTACAAACGTCCAACCCGCAGTGTGCGAGTTAATTGGCCGAAAGCTGATCACCCTTGCGACGAAATGTCAAAGACAAAGTTCGACTATTAGGGGTTCCCGGCTCAAGTTTCCTGCAAAAGGCCTGTTTCGCTCCGAAAGCTGACCGTGTGCCGGAAAAGGCTGAAGTTAGGAGGAATTCACGAGTCGGTGCAAAGGTTCACCTACCTTTGACGAGTTCTTGACATGGGATGGTCAACGTCGAACTCGGAAAACTCGCCTGTAGTGGACTCGAAGGCCACTTTGGCAACCTCGAAATGGGTACCCGAAAAGCGCTACTGCACTATGCGTACAAGCTCAAGGCGGGTCGGCAGCCCGTCGCGGCCCCGCGGTTTCTCAAGGCGCCGCCCGATCCCGTCGTGCAGGTCGACCTCACCCTCGACCGCGATACCGAAGCGCTGCTTGCAGAAGAGGCCAACCGCCAGCACACCACGGTAGGCCGCCTGGCAGCGCACGCCGTGTTGGTTTACCTGGCCGAGCTGGAGTTCCTCGGCGTCGTCCCCCGCCATCCGGAAACAGCGACGAACGGCGAGAGCTGAACCTACTCCCCGCCGCTGATCGGCGCCCCAAGGTCCGAGCGCGCCGCCCCGAGCGCCTCGGCGACCGGGCGGACCGCAACCGGCTTGCCGCGGCTGCGCAGCGACTCCTCGAGGGCCTCGAGGCAAAGCACGATCTCCAGCCCCAGGTGAGCGTTGGAGACCGGCGTCACGCCCTCGCGGATCGCTGCGGCGAAGTCGCTCAGCTCCTGGCCCAGCGGCTCGGAGGCCGGAACTCGCGGTGCCACCATGTCGCCGGTGCGGTAAGTGAGTCGGTACTCGCCGAAGTTGGCGGGAGGCTCGGCGAAGTCGAGGCCGCGATCGTAGATCCGGACCGAGTCGTCGGCGGCGGTGTCTTCGTACTGGACCATGCGGCGGCTGCCGACGACGACCATCTGCCGCATCTTCCGCGGCGCCAGCCAGGAGAGCTGGACGTTGGCCTGGGTCCCGCCCTCGAAGCGCAGGGTGAGGAAGGCGGTCTCGTGGACCCCGTCCTGGAAGACGCTGCGGCCCGTCGCCGAGACCTCCAGCAGGGGCCGGTCGAGCCAGTGAAGGAGGATCGAGAGGTCGTGGGGGCAAGGTCGAGGACGACCCCGTCCTGCTGGTAGAGGCCGAGGTTCATCCGCGAGGAGGTGATGAAGTAGATCTCGCCCAGCTCGTCTCCCTGGATCAGGTCGCGGACCGCGTTGACCGAGGGGCTGTAGACGAAGGTGTGGCCGGGCATCATCACCAGCCCCAGCTCCTCCGCCACGGCGATCAGGGTCGCGGCCTCCTCCGCCGTCCGCGCCAGCGGCTTCTCGACAAGGACGTGCTTGCCGGCCTCCAGCGCCCGGCGGACGAGGTTGTAGTGGGTGTGGGGCGGGGTTGCGATCGCCACCGCCTCGATCCTCGGATCGGCCAGCGCGGCGTCGAGATCGGGCTCGATCCAGATCCCGGGATGGCGGCGACGGAAGTCTTCGGCGCGGCCTTCGTCGAGCTCGCAGAGGCCCATCAGCCGGAACTCGGGGCGCTCGACGACGTTGCGGACGATGTTCGGGCCCCAGTAGCCGTAGCCGACGACCAAGGTTCCAATTGCTCCTGCTGGATTCACTCTGCTCCCTTTCGACTGAGGACTACCCATGGGGTCCTGAGAAGGATCGAGAGGTCGAGGCCGAGCGTGCGGCGCTTCGCGTACTCGATGTCGAGGCGGACCATTTCCTCGTAAGTGCGTTCGCTGCGGCCGCTGACCTGCCAGTAGCCGGTCAGGCCGGGCTTGACGGAGAAGCGCTGGCGGTACCAGTGCGGGTACTCGGCGACCTCGTAGGGGATCGCCGGCCGCGGCCCGACCAGGGTCATGTCGCCCTTGACGACGTTGAAGAGCTGCGGCAGCTCGTCGAGGCTCCAGCGCCTGATCCAGCGGCCGACCGGGGTGATCCGGTTGTCGACGGCGAGCTTGTAGAGGTTCTCGCGGCCGCCGTCGGGGCAATTGTCCTCGCCCTTGATCAGCGCCGTCACGTACTCCTTGTGGCCGCGGGGGTCGGCGTCGACGCGCATGCTGCGGAACTTGTAGAGCGTGAACTGTCGCTCCCGGTACCCAACGCGGTGCTGGCGGAAGAAGGCGGGGCCGCGGCTGTCGATTCGCACCGCGAGAGCGACCGCGATCAGCAGCGGGCTCAGCAACAGGATCAGGGCCGAGGCGAAGGCGATGTCGAAGAACCGGCGCAGCCCTTTGGCCGCCCGGCGCCGAACCACACTCTCTTCGAGAGTCTCCTCGCGGGTGAGTCCGTGGGCCTCCATCGCCATACACAACGGTGCCGGGGACGAAACACTTGCGTCCGCAGTCCTCACAGTCGAAGTCCGCGGGATTTGGCACCCGAGCAGCCAACTTTTTTCCGCGGCGGCGCAAAGACACGGCCGCCTCGTGCGTTGTTTTCGCATGGCAGCCCGAATCGTTTCCGTGATCGGCTCGCGCCCCGAGATCGTGCAGGCGGCGCCGCTCTCGCTCGCTTATGCGGACTGCGTGGAGGAGATCCTCGTCCACACGGGGCAGCACTACGACCCCGGGATGTCCGACCTGCAGATCGCCGACCTTCACCTGCCGCTGCCGGAGTTCAACCTCGGCGTCGGCTCCCTGCCGCCGAATGCGGCGGTGACCGTGGCGGAGGAGCGGATCGGCCGGGTAATCGCCAGCCGCGAGCCCGATGCCGTCCTCGTCCGCGGCGACACCCACGCGACGATCGCCGGGGCGCGCGCGGCCGCGGCCGCCGGGGTGACGCTGATCCACGTCGAGTCGGGGCTGCGCAGCTACCGCCAGGACATGCCGGAGGAGGCCAACCGGATCGAGACCGACGAGCTCTCCGACCTGCTGTTCGCTCCCTGCGAGCATGCCCGCGACGTCCTCCTCGAAGAGGGCGTGAAGGGCGCCGTGCACGTCACCGGCGACGTCCTCGCCGACGTCCTGCTGGCGACCCGCGCCGCGGCTGCCCGAACGGCGCGAGGAGGGCGAGTACGTCCTCGCCACCGCCCACCGCAACTACAACACCGACTCCGCTGAGCGGCTCGGTGCCGTCCTCGACTGCCTCGGCGCCGCCGAGCGCCGGGTGATCCTCCCGCTGCACCCGCGGACCCGCAAGAGCATCGAGACCTGGAGCCTCGAGGTGCCCGACAACGTCGAGATGCGGGACCCGGTGACCTACACCGAGATGCTGACCCTCGAGCGCGACGCGACCGCGATCGCGACCGACTCCGGCGGAGTCCAGCGCGAGGCCTACCTGTGGGGCGTCCCGTGCATCACGATGCGCGAGGAGACCGAGTGGATCGAGACCGTCTCAACCGGCTGGAACACGCTGGTCGGGGTTGACAGCAAGAAGTTCTGCGACGCCCTCGCGAAGCCGCTGCCGAGCGCAAGGCCGCCGATCTTCGGCGACGGCAACGCCGCCGAGCGGATCGCCGAGCTGACCGTCGCCCACCTCGACCGATCGCGGGAGGAGTCCCTTGTCTGAACAGCTTCGAGTCGGCGTCGTCGGCTGCGGCCGGATGGGCGCCTTCCACGTCCGCAACTACGCCCAGCTCGACTGCGCCGAGCTGGTCGCGGTGGCCGATCCTTCGCCCGAGGCGCGGAGCCGGGCGTTGGCCGGCTCGCAGGCGCTCGAGTTCTCCGACTGGCGCGACATGATCGAAGACGCCGACGAGCTCGACGCGATCTCGGTCGCCTGCCCTTCCGAGCACCACGCCGAGGTCGCGCTGGAGGCGCTCGCCGCCGGCCTCCACGTGCTCGTCGAGAAGCCGATCGCGACCACGCTGCCCGACGCCCTGCGGATGCGCGGCGCGGCGATCGAAGCCGACCGCAAGCTGATGGTCGGCCACGTCGAGCGCTTCAACCCGGCGGTCGAGAAGCTGCGCGAGCTGGTCGCCGACGGGCGCCTCGGCCGGGTCTACCGGGCCCACACGACCCGGGTCGGGCCGCTGCCGACGCGGATCCAAGACACCGGCGTCGCGATCGACCTCGCCACCCACGACCTCGACGTGATGCAGTACGTCCTCGACGGCTCGATCCACGAGATCTACGCCGACGGCGGCCGCTTCCAGCACAGCTCCCAGGAGGACCTGCTCACCTGCCTCGCCCGCTTCGGCGGCGAGGGCGAGGCGCAGACGCTGGGCCTGCTCGACGTCAACTGGCTGACCCCGGAGAAGAAGCGCGAGATCGCCCTGATCGGCGAGAACGGCCTGCTGCGGGCGAGCTACATCACCCAGGACGTCTGGTTCGTCGAGTCGACGACCGCGCCGCTGCAGTGGGACGGGCTCTCGGTCCTGCGCGGCGACGGCGAGGGGGCCGCGGTGCGCTTCTCGCTCGCCAAGGCGGAGCCGCTGCGGGCCGAGCTCGAAGCCTTCTGCCGCTGCGTCCTCGACGACACGCCCGAGCCGGTCAGCGCCCATGACGGCGTCAAGGCCCTGGCCGCGGCGCTCGCGGTGCGCGAGTCGGCCGCCGTTCGCCGGCCGGTCGAGCTGCTCGACATCCCCGCCCCCCGGCCCCTGGAGGTCTTCGCATGATCCGCTTCGTGATCCCGGCCTACAACGAGGCCGAAAACATCCCCCGCCTGCTCTCCGACCTGGCGCCGGTGGCGCGTGAGCTGGGCGCGCGGGTGATCATCGTCGACGACGGCTCGACCGACGGCACCGGCGAGGTGATCCGCGAACACGCCCAGGACATGCACCTGGCGGTCGTCACCCATACCGTCAACCGCGGCCTCGGCACCGCGATCAACACCGGCATCCGCTCGGCCCTGAAGGAGTCCTCCGACGACGACGCGATCGTCACCCTCGAGGCCGACACGACCTCCGACCTCTCCGACCTGCCGCGGATGATCGAGCTCTTCGAGCAGGGCAACGACGTCGTCCTCGCCTCGGTCTACGCGCCGGGCGGCAAGATCGTCGGCGTCGCCGGCTGGCGGCTGGCGGCGAGCAAATCGGTCTCCAACACCTTCCGCTACCTCGGCGGCCTGCGCGAGATGCACACGCTCTCCTCGCTCTACCGCGTCTACCGCGCCGGGACGCTGCGCAAGGCGGCCGACACCTACGGCTACCTGCTCGTCCGCGAGCCCGGCTTCGCCGCCAACGTCGAGCTGCTGCTGAAGCTCTACAACGCCGGCGCCACGGTGGCCGAGGTGCCGACGACGAACGACTGGACGACCCGCAAAGGCGAGTCGAAGATGCAGCTGAAACCGACGGTGCTCGCCTACATGCAGGGTGATGGCCGCGCACATGGTCGGCCGCATCCAGCCGCCGCCGGTCTCGCCGCTGGCCGAGGCGACGGCGCCGAAGGGCCTGCCCGAGCCGGCCGCCGCGACGGTGACCGAGGGGTCGCCGGCAGGCGGCCCGGCTCCGGTAGTCCAGGGCTGATGGAGCGCCATCGCACCGCGCGTCGGCGATCGTCGGCGGCGGCGTCCTCGGCGTCTCGCTGGCGCTGCGGCTCGCCCAGCAGGGTGCGCGGGTGACGGTGATCGAGCGCGGCCCCAGCCTCGGCGGCCTTGCCGGCACCTTCGACTTCGGTGGCCACGAGGTTGACCGCTTCTACCACGTGATCACCCCCTCCGACCAGCGGATGATCGCGATGGCCGAGGAGGTCGGGCTCGGCGACCAGCTGCGCTTCACCCCGGTCGGCGCCGGCTTCTTCTCCGACGGCGAGATGCACGACTTCAACGGCATCGGCGACCTGCTGCGGTTCTCGCCGCTGAGCCCGCCGGCACGGCTGCGCCTGGGCCTGTTCGTCGCCCAGTGCCAGCTGCGCAGCTCCTACGAGAAGCTGGAGACGATCCCGCTCGAGACCTGGCTGCGGCGGATCTGCGGCAACCAGGTCTGGGAGCGGATCTGGAAACCGCTGCTCGACACCCGCTTCGACGGCGACCCCTCGGGGCTGCCGGCCACCTACCTCTGGGCTCGCACCCGGCGGATGTCCGGCGCCCGCCAGGGCAAGGGGCAGCGGCGGCGAGGAAATGGGCCACATCGTCGGCGGCCACCAGCGCCTGATCGACGCGATGGTGGCGCGGGCGCGCGAGCTCGGGGTCGAGGCGCGGACCGGCGCGCCGGTCAACGGGCTCGCCCTGGCCGAGGACGGCTCGGTCACCGGCGTCGAGCTGGAGGGCGAGACGCTCGAGTTCGACCTGACGATCCCGACCCTGCAGCCGCCCGGCCCTGCGCTTCCTGCTTCCCGAGCGCCATCAGCGACCTGCTGCGCGCCCTATCCCGAGCGCTGGCTCGGCGTCGTCTGCCCGATCGTCAAGGTGCGGCGGCAAGTTGCTCCCCTACTACGCGATCAACATCACCGAGCCGACGCCGCTGACCAGCGCGGTGGAAACGACCCAGGTGCTCGGCACCGACCACACCGACGGCCTGCAGCTCGTCTACCTGCCGAAGTACTGCGATCCCGCAGGCGCCGGAGCAGAGCGAGGACGACGAGTCCGTCTACCGCCGCTTCACCGACTACCTCGCCCGCCTCTCGCCCGGCTTCAGCCGCGACGAGGTCGTCGATTGGACGGTGCAGCGGGCGAAGCTGGTCGAGCCGGTGCACCAGGTCCAGACCGGCGCCGAGCCGCGGGTCGCCCCGGTCTGGCCCGGCGTCCCGGGCTTGGCGCTGGCCTCCAACGCGCAGATCTATCCCTACCTCCTCAACGGCGACTCGGTGATGGGCTTCGCCGAAGAGGTCGCCGGCAGAGGTCGCCTCAGCGGCTCGGCCTCTCGGGCCAACCGGCAGATCGAAGTGCGAGAAAAGGACTAGTCGGCGCGTTGCACTCCTAGAGGGTCCGGCCGCCGCACCGGTCCGGCTCTCGCTGAGAAGCCATGTACCAGGTCGAAGCCTCCAAAGCCCTCCTGAAGCCGCGCCTCTGGGCGCGCCAATCGGCCCGCCTGCGGGTGCCGCGCAACGTGATCATGCTCGGCGCCGTCAGCCTGCTGACGGACATCTCCTCGGAGATGGTCGCGACGGTGCTGCCGATGTACCTGATCTTCTCGCTCGGGGCCAGCCCGCTCGTCTTCGGCGCGATCGACGGCACCTACCGCGGCGCCGCGGCGCTGGTCCAGGTCGCTCAGCGGTTTCACCTCCGACCGCTGGCGCCGCCACAAGGAGGTGGCCGGGCTCGGCTACGGCCTCTCGGCGCTGGGCAAGGTGGCGCTGGTGGCCGCCGGCAACACGATCGGCGGCGTCGGCGCGATCGTCGCCGTTGACCGGGTCGGCAAGGGAATCCGCACCGCTCCGCGCGACGCGCTGATCTCGCTCTCCAGCGCCAAGGACAAGCTCGCGACCTCGTTCGGCGTGCACCGGGCGATGGACAGCGTCGGGGCGATGCTCGGGCCGCTGATCGCCTTCGGCATCCTCTTCCTCGCGCCGGCCCGCTTCGACGCCGTCTTCGTCGTCAGCACCCTGTTCGCGATCCTCGGCCTCGCCGTGCTGGTGCTCAACGTCGAAGGCAAGCCGCGGCGGGCGCCGCGCGAGGGAACGCCTCCGCGCTTGCGTGCGGCCGCTTCGCTGCTCAAGGACCGCAGCTTCGCGCCGCTGCTGCTCGCCGCCGCCGGGCTCTCGATCGCCAGCGTCTCCGACGCGATGATCTACGTCGGCCTGCAGCGCACGATCGACTTCGAGCCGGCGGTTTTCCCGCTGCTCTACGTGATGACCGCGATCTCCTTCATGGCCCTGGCGATCCCGGTCGGCCAGCTCGCCGACCGGATCGGCAAGGTGCCGGTGCTGCTCGCCGGGCAGGCGCTGCTGTTCGTCGTCTACGGAGTGCTGCTGATGACCTCGGTCGGCTACCTGGCCCTGATCGTCTGCCTGGTCTGCCCTCGGCGGCTACTTCGCCGCGACCGAAGGCGTGATGACGGCGCTGGCGGGCGCGGTGCTGCCGGAGAAGCTGCAGGCGAGCGGGATCGGGATACTGATCACCGTGGTCAGCCTCGGTCGCCTGGTCTCCTCGCTCGCCTTCGGCGCGCTCTGGTTCGCGATCGGGCTGCACAGCGCGGTCCTCGATCTTCGCCGTCGCCCTGGCGCTGGCGATCGCGCCTGGCCGCGCCGCTGCTCCTCCGCGCCCAGAGACGCCGCTCTGGATGGATAGGCGCAGCGGCAAGATCACCATCGCGCCTGGTCGTTGCCTGCGTCCTGCTCGGCGGCGGCTACGTGGTCTACGCGGCCCTCGGGCCGAGCCAGACCACGACCGACGCCAGCCCCAGTGCCGGCAAGTCGCCCGCCGGCACCGCGGTGATGGTTCGCGCGGTCGACCCGTCCAGTCCCGCCCTCAACGGTGGCGTCTTCGTCGTCGAGGACGGCAAGGTGCGGCGCCGCTCCAAGGACCTCGCCTGCGAGCGGGTCTACTACGCCGCCGGCCACGGGATCTGCATGGGGGTGGCCTCCTCGGGGGTCGACTACACCGCCACCGTCTTCGACGGCAATCTTCAGCCGCAGCACTCGATGCGCCTGACCGGCCTGCCCTCGCGCGCCCGCGTCTCCGCCGACGGCCGCTACGGGGCGATGACCGTCTTCGTCAGCGGCGACGCCTACCTCTACTCGAGCGACCGCCTTCTCGACCCGCACCTACGTGCTCGACATGAAGAGCGGCGAGACGATCGGGCAGCTGGAGCAGTTCGAGGTCAGCAAGGACGGCAAGCCGTTCGACGCGGTCGATTTCAACTTCTGGGGGATCACCTTCGACCCTGACGACTCCGATCGCTTCTACGCGACCCTCGGCACCGGCGCCCACCACTACCTGGTCGAGGGCAGCGTCGCGGCCGGGTCGATGCGGGTGCTGCGGGACGGGGTCGAGTGCCCTTCGCTCTCGCCGGACGGGAAGCAGCATCGCCTTCAAGAGCCGGATCGAGGGAACCAACCGCTGGCGCCTCCACGTCCTCGACGGTAGCGACGCTGGCCGATCATCCGGTGGCCGAGAAGCGCTCGATCGACGACCAGGCCGAGTGGCTCGACGACGACACCCTCGTCTACTCGGACGGGAACCAACGTCTACACCGTGCCTGCCGACGGCAGCGGCGAGGTGCAGCTGCTGGTCCGCGACGCCACTTCGCCCGTCGCCCTGAGGAACTGAGATGGGACGGTCGAAGGGAGGTCTCGTCATGGTCACGGCCGCCGTCGGCGTCCTGGTCGCGGTCGCGGTCCTGTCGAGCCCGGCGAGCAATGGGGGCGGCACGGACGGGATCGCCGCGGCGAAGCGGATCGGGATGTGCGGTGGTGCGTCCCTCGCTCGCCGGCGTTGAGGGCGGCGGTTGCGAAGGCTGGGGAGGACGACGTGGTCTGCCTTGCCGACGGCTCCTACGGAAAGCTCGTGCTGAGCGAGCCCGGCGGGAGCGCGCCGACGGTGACCGTGCGTGCCGAGCATCCCGGCCAAGCGACGCTCGCCGAGGTCGAGCTCGGCCGCTCGAGGGTGACGCTGGCGCGCTTTCGTGATCAGCGACGGCATCTCGGTTGAGCCGGGCACCACCGGCGTCACGCTCGCCCACAACCGCATCTCCGGCGGCTACCTCGGCGTCGACGCCGGGCCCACCACCACCACCACCGTCAACGACGTCGCGATCGTCGGCAACAAGTTCGTCGGGCCGTTCGGCGAGGACGCGATCAGGCTCAACCGCTACCACGACGCGAACGGCGACGGCGTCGGTGCCCTGGTCGCGGATAACGAGTTCACGCAACATCAGGGAGAACGGCAACCACAGCGACTGCCTGCAGACGGTCTGGGTCGGGGACCACCTCGTCTACCGTGGCAACTACCTGCACGACAACCGCTGTCAGGGCTTCTTCGTCAAGGACCAGGAGCGGCCGGTAGCGGGCATCCTCGTCGAGGACAACCTCTTTCTCCGCAACGACGCTGCCTGCGCGCCGGGGGCACAGGGGTGCGGCGCTCCCAGCGACCTGCAGATATTCGGACCGTACTCCGGGCTGAAGATGCGCCGTAACACGATCTGGGGCAACGGGGCGATCGCCGCCTTCCAGGAGGCGAATGGGACGAGGGCCAGGATCGAAGCCAACGTCGTCTACAAGTTCTGGACCTCGACCGACCTGTCCGCGGCGCGGTTCCGGAACAACACCCGCTGTCAACGCCAGTCTTCTCCCGGCGGGTCTTGGCCGAAGCGCGTCGTCGGCGAGGTCGTTGCCTGCTCCCCGCATTTCCGGGCCCCGGGCTTTGATGACTACCGGCTGCGCGGCGATCGCGGGGTCACCTGGGCGCCTCGCGACCGCCATTTCGGCCCCTGATTCGGCTCTGGAAGAGCCTTTCCTGAGAGAATTACCCGCAGCTTGCGGGTTTGGAGAGTTTCGTCCGCCACAGCGTGAGATGTTTTCCTCTGCTTAAGTGGGGTATCGAACATGCGTCCATCACCGATCTCGGTATCTCGGCTCGATGGACGGCAGGAACCAGTCGGCGATCCGAGGATTGAGAAGGAGACGCATGCGACCAGCAACGATGCGCGCAATGTCCCCGGCAGCGGTCGGCGTGACCGTGCTGTTCGCGGTGTTAGTGGCGGGCGGCGGCTTTTCCCTCGCCAAGTCGGGGGACTTCGTTCCTCGTACGAGCGCCATCTGCGTCGCCGCCGAGGCCGGGAAGCCGGCGCCGAGGTGCAGCGGCAAGGACATCTTCAGGCGCCCGGTCGTTCTAGGTCGTCTCCGGCTCTTCTCGCGCGGTCACCGCCACTTCGGTGACGGCCCGATCGTTCCGCCCGGGGGGGCGGCCCCCGAGCTGCCGACGGAATCTCCACCGGGGCTCGGCGGAAACGACGCTCCCGGCACGCCGCCTCCCTCGCAGGGAGCGACGGTGAACCACCCACCGCCAGAACCCGGCCCGGAACCCGAACCCACTCCGGAACCCGAACCGGAAGAACCCGAACCGGAAGAACCGGAGCCCGAACCCACTCCGGAACCGGAACCCACTCCAGAACCGGAACCCACTCCAGAACCCGAACCGGAAGAACCGGAGCCCGAACCGGAACCCACTCCGGAACCGGAAGAACCGGGGCCGGAACCGCAACCGGAACCCGAAGAACCCGAACCCACTCCCCCCGGCGAACCTGCCGATTGCGATCAAAGTGCCGGTTCGGTGGACGAGGCCCAGACCGCCCTCTCCTCCGCCACCCCCGGCTCGGTGGTCTGCCTCGCCGACGGCACCTACGGCGGCCTCTCCCTGAGCTCATCGAAGGCGGCGCCGGGGGTCACCCTGGCCGCCGCCCACCCGGGAGCGGCGAGGATCGGCAGCGTCCAGGTCTCCGGCTCGGGCTACACGATCTCCCGCTTCGTCATCGACGGAGGGGTGACCATCGCCCGCAACACCGACCGCACGGTGGTCGACCACAACCGGATCCTCTCCGGCAACCACTACGGCGTCTTCGTCTGCACGGCGACCCCGCCGGACCAGTGCGACGACACGAAGATCGTCGGCAACCTCTTCGACGGCCCGATGGAAGAGGACCAGATCCGCGCCAACGTCTACCACGACGCCAACGGCGACGGGATCGGCCTGCTGGTGGAAGGAAACGAGTTCCGGGGCAACAGCGAGCGCGGCGGCCACAACGACGTCTTCCAGTCGGTCTGGGTCGGCGACCACCTCGTCTTCAACCGCAACTACCTGCACGACTTCGGCGGCCAGGGCTTCTTCGTCAAGGACCAGTCGAGCGCGATCAACGGCTTCGTCGCCAACGACAACCTGATCGTCGACCAGGACCTCCCCTGCGAACCCTCGACCCTCTGCACCGGTTACCAGCTCTCGCCCTGGCAGATCTACGGGCCGATCGCCAACGGGGAGATGAGGAACAACACCGTCGGCTGGGGCGCGGGGGGCGGCGGCGCCGTCCTTACCGGCAGCTACACGAACATCGACTTCTCCAACAACGTCTTCAACAGGCTCTCGAGCACCAACGGCGGCGGCAGCGTGCCCACCCTGACCGGCTCCAACAACACCTACTGCAACAACAGCGGCTGGTCGGTGCCGGCGGGAACGACCAAGGACTGCGCGCCCGCCTTCCTCAATCCCGCGGCCGGGGACTATCGCCAGGCCAACGGCCGCGGCGTCACCTGGGTCCCGTCAGAACAGCACTACGGGCCTTGAGGGGGGGTCCTGGGCTTGAGTGAACCAGCCAGCTAAGCCGGGACCGGCGCGTTCTCGTCGAGCATCGCGAGCATCGCCTTGCGATCGAACTTGCCGTTGGCATTGAGCGGAAGCTCGGTCAGCAGCTCGATCCGCCGCGGCACCATGTACTCGGGCAGGCGCTCGGCGAGCTCTTCCCGAAGCGCCTGCACGTCGGCTTCCTGGTCGGCCAGAAAGGCAACGATGCCCCCGGCGCCGCTCTCGGTCAACGGCCAGCCAACGGCGATCGCGGCATCGATGCCGGAGACATCGCGAAGGGCCGCCTCGATCTCCCCGATCTCGACCCTGTGCCCCATCACCTTGATCTGATGATCGAGACGCCCGAGGTAGACGAGCGGATCCTGAGGGCGAGTCGGCCTGCGGACGCGGTCGCCGGTCCGGTAGTGGATGCCCTCGGTTCCCGGGGGCTCGACGAAGGCAGCCGCGGTCTTCTCGGGGTCTTGCCAGTAGCCCGGCGTCACCTGGGGTCCGGAGAGAAGCAGCTCGCCATCCTCGCCGGGCTCCACCTCCCGCAGGCTCCCGTCGACGACGATCGTGCCGGTGGTTCCCAGCGGCGCCCCGATCGAGACGATGCCGTTGACCTCGTCCTCGCCGTCGAGCTCGGGGCGGACGCGCTGCACGGTGCAGGCGATCGTCGCCTCGGTCGGGCCGTAGAGGTTCTCGACCGTCGAGGCGGGCGCCGCCGCTGCCCAGGTACGGGCCAGCTCACCGGGCAGCGGCTCCCCGCAGAACAGGCTCCAGCGGAGGGTCGGGTAGCTGCCGGGCTTCAGCATCCGCAGCTTCCGCATCATCGCCCCCAGCGAGGGCACCGAGAACCAGACCGTCAGCTCGGAGTCGCGGATGAAGCGAGCCGGTGAGATCAGCTGCGCGGGCGACGGGCAGCAGAGGCATCCGCCGCTTCCCCAGGCCACGAACATGTCGAAGACGGAGAGGTCGAAGGTGAGGTCGAAGGTCTGCGAGAAGCGGTCCTCGGGACCGAAGTCGTATCGCTCCCGGATCGCGTCGAGGAAGGCGACGACGTTTCGCTGGGCGACGCCGACGCCCTTCGGCCGGCCGGTGCTGCCGGAGGTAAAGAGCAGGTAGGCGATGGCGTCGCCGCCGAGCTTCGGCGGGACCGGATCGATCGCCTCGAGCCCGGCGTCGGCGACGATCACCGCCGGCGGGTCCGAGATGCCGTCCAGCAGCTCGGCGACCAGCTCTTCGCGCTCGCCGTCGACGAAAAGGGTGCGGGCCCCGGAGCGGAGCAGCATCTCGCGGCAGCGATCGACGGGGAAGCTTGGGTTGAGTGGAACGTAGCCGTTGCCGGCCCAAAGGGCGCCGAGGATGCCGGCGTAGACCCCGGCGGAGCGCGAGCCGTAGACGGCGGTCAAGGCCGGCCCGTCGGCGGCCTCGGCAGTGTCGATCGCGGTACCGATTCGCGCCGCCCGCGCCGCCAGCTCGCCGTAGCTGAGTCGCTCCGCGGCAACCTCGAGGGCGGGCCGCTCCGGCGCCTCCTCGGCGTGTCGCAGAAAGCCGCTGAGCAGAGTCGCGTCGGTTGCTGCGGTCATACCCGGAAAACGTAAGCCCGGCACCGATTCTTCCGGCTGCGCCCGGAGAATCCGAGCCAACTGAAAGTACGGCGCCTTCGAGCCGTTGTTCGGGTATGGACATCGGCACCCAGGCAACGGCGATCGCGGACCCGTCGACCGGCATCGAGGCCGCCGCGGCGGCGCGAGCGAGGATTCTCGATTTCTGCGGCTCGGCGCTCGCCGCCTACGGCATCGATCCCGGCGCGGCGAGCGACGATCTCGACCTTCGCGCCAGCGGCGCGATCGACTCGCTTGGATTCGTCGAGCTGGTGGTGGCTCTGGAGGAGACCTTCGGGATCGAGCTGGAACTGGAAGACGTCGACCCCGAGAAGCTGACCGTTTTGGGACCGCTCAGCGAGCAGGTTGGCGCTCAGGTCGTGGCTGCGAGAGGGGGGCGGAATGAGGTATGAGTCGACGGCGGCCGGGGCGAAGCGTCGATTGCTGGCGATCTTGGCTCTCTATGGGCCGGGGGCGGAGACGCTCCGGGTCCGCCTTCACCGCCGCCGTGGGGTGAGGATCGGCAGCGGCTGTTTCATCGGCACCGACGTCATCCTCGAGACCGCGTTCCCGCATCTGATCGAGATCGGCGATCGCGTGGACATCGGCATGCGGACGACGATGATCGCCCACCAGCAAGGTGAGGTCGCCGATGAAAGCAAGCCTTCGGTGCGAATCGGGGACGACGTCTTCATCGGCCCCGGCTCGATGATCCTGCCGCACGTGACGATCGGGGCCGGCGCCGTGGTCGCCGCGGGCAGCATCGTCACCACCTCGGTACCGCCGTTGACGATGGTCCGCGGCAATCCCGCGGCGCCGGTGGCGACCTGCGAGGTCCCGCTCGGCCGCTCGACTCCCCTGCGCGAGTTCTACCGCGGCATGCGCCCCGTGCGGGCGCGCTAAGCGGCCTATACTCCGTCCACTGATCCAGATCGGACATGTGTCCGTCGCTTTGAGGTTCTTGTTTAAGGACAGACTCCTTGCGTCGATGGTGGGTGCACCCGACGGCGGAGAGGAGTTGCTATGCGCAGCAGTGGCATACAGATTTACGGAGGACGCCTTCATCTTCTGAGCGTGGCGGCGCTGGGGGTCCTCGCCCTCGCGCTGCCTCTGCCGTCTCAGTCCAAGGCGACCTCCGGAAGTCGGGCCTGCGATCCGGCTCGGGTCTTGCGCCTCTTGGGGCGTCTGGGACCGAGATTGCCGACCGTTCGCCGCTCGAGCCGGGGCGATTTATCCCAGCGGATCGGCCTGCGCACCAAGCGCCGGCGGCGAGACGCGACTCCACCGGAGACGACGATCGCCTCGGGACCGACCGGCTCGACCAGCGCGAATACCGCTTCCTTCGGCTTCAACTCCAGCGAGGCGGGATCGACCTTCGCCTGTCGCATCGACAGCGGCAGCTGGGGCTCCTGCGGCTCCCCCAAGGACTACCCGGGCCTCGCTGCCGGCGACCACCAGTTCTCGGTGCGCGCTACCGACGCGGCCGGCAACACCGATGCGACGCCTGCCTCGCGCAACTGGACGGTGACGGCTCCCGAGGAGCCGAACCGCCGGCGACGCCTCCCGCGGACATCACCCCTCCGGCGACGACGATCTCCAACGGCCCAGCTGCCACCACCACCGCGACCACGGCCAGCTTCTCCTTCACCGCGGACGAGCCCGGCTCCACCTTTGCCTGCAAGCTCGACGGGGGAAGTTGGGGAGGGTGCACTTCGCCGAAGTCCTACTCCTCGGTAACGATCGGCTCCCACACTTTCTCGGTTCGTGCCACCGACGCCGCCGGCAACACCGACGCCACCCCGGCCTCCCGGAGCTGGACCGTGACGGCCACCGAAGAGCCGACGCCGCCCGATCCCCTCCGCCTACCGGCTGCACGTCGACTGTCTCCAGCGTCTCCGCGGCCCAGACCGCCGCTCTCCTCGGCCAGCCCCGGCACGGTGGTCTGCCTCGCCGACGGCACCTACGGCGGCCTCTCGCTGAGCTCATCGAAGGCGGCGCCGGGGGTCACCCTGGCGCCGCCAACCCGGGAGCGGCGACCATCGGCAGCGTCCAGGTCTCGGGCTCGGGCTACACGTCTCCCGCTTCGTCATCGACGGAGGGGTGACCATCGCCCGCAACACCGACCGGACGGTGGTCGACCACAACCGGATCCTCTCCGGCAACCACTACGGCGTCTTCGTCTGCACGGCGACCCCGCCGGACCAGTGCGATGACACGAAGATCGTCGGCAACCTCTTCGACGGCGCGATGGAAGAGGACCAGATCCGCGCCAACGTCTACCACGACGCCAACGGCGACGGGATCGGCCTGCTGGTGGAAGGAAACGAGTTCAGGGGCAACAGCGAGCGCGGCGGCCACAACGACGTCTTCCAGTCGGTCTGGGTCGGCGACCACCTCGTCTTCAACCGCAACTACCTGCACGACTTCGGCGGCCAGGGCTTCTTCGTCAAGGACCAGTCGAGCGCGATCAACGGCTTCATCGCCAACGACAACCTGATCGTCGACCAGGACCTCCCCTGCGAACCCTCGACCCTCTGCACCGGCTACCAGCTCTCGCCCTGGCAGATCTACGGGCCGATCGCCGACGGGGAAATGAGGAACAACACCGTCGGCTGGGGCGCCGGGGGCGGCGGCGCCGTCCTTACCGGCAGCTACACGAACATCGACTTCTCCAACAACGTCTTCAACCGGCTCTCGAGCACCAACGGCGGCGGCAGCGTGCCGACCCTGACCGGCTCCAACAACACCTACTGCAACAACAGCGGCTGGTCGGTGCCGGCGGGAACGACCAAGGACTGCGCGCCCGCCTTCCTCAATCCCGCGGCCGGCGACTACCGCCAGGCCAACGGCCGCGGCGTCACCTGGGTCCCGTCCGAACAGCACTACGGGCCTTGAGGGTGCTCCTGGACGGCCTCAGGCGGCCGGAGCGGCGGGCGTTGCCCGTCGCCGCGACTTGAGGATTCCCAAGGGGAGCGCTCGCAGCACGACCTCGACCTGGCTCGGGGCCACCAGCGGCAGCAGCGCCAGGTAGAGCACCGAGCCGAGCGTTCCGGCGGCCGTCGCGCCGACAAGGGTGTTGTCCAGCGCCGCGCCGAGCGCGGCGCCGAGGCCATAACAGCCGCCGGCGAGAAGAAGGAAGCGAAACGCGTCGCGGCTGGTCTCGCGGGCCAGATGGCCGGCGATCGAAGGCGCTCCGATCACGCAGCAGCGCCGCGGCGAAGAGCAGCGGTGCGACGAAGGCGGCGCCGACGACCCCGACCGCCCCGAAGAACGCCCCACCGAGCAGGCGAGGCGGCGACGTGGACGGCGAGCAGCGCCGGGGTGAGGAGGTTGGTGAACCGCGCCCGCCCGAGCGCGAACATCGCCGGCAGCAGCAGGTTGACGAGCAGAGCGGCGACCGTCCAGATCGCCAGCAGCGCCCCGAACTCCTGCAGGATCCGAACGGCGTCCGAGTCGAAGCTGGCGGAGAAGACGACGCCGATGATCGGCGCTCCGGCGGCGACGAAGGCGGCGAGGGCGGGGGCGCAGATCAGGATCGAGTAGCGGAAGCCCTGGGGGACGGTGCCGCCAACCGCCTTCAGTTCGTCGGTGCGGGCGTCGCGGCTCATGTCGGCGATCCGCGACATCCCCAGGGCGAACGCGGTTCCGGCGACCAGGTAGCTGGCAAACAGGTACGCGTAGGAGAGGACGGTCGCGTCACCGGGCGCGTAGGAGGTGGTCAACGCCAGGGTGACCAGGTAGAGGGCGTTGAAGGCGAGGTAGATGCTCGTGCGACCGAGGATCAGGCCGGCGTCGGCGATCAGGAGCCGCAGCCGCAGCCGTCGCACCGGGGCGGTCGGCTCGACCGGCTGACTGCGGCGGACCGCGATCAGCATCAGCGTGCAGGTGACGACGGCCATCGCCAGCATCGAGTACCCCAGCGAGAGCTCGCCGGCGGCGCTCGAGCTGACCAGGTAGGTGAGGAGGCCGGCACCGGCACCGGCGATGTAGGCGCCCGCGACCGCGTCGAAACGGTCGCGGACGGCGAGCACCGTCGCTCCCCCGGCGGCCCAGAGCTGCAGGATCATCGCGCCGCCGAGGATCGGCAGCGCCTCTTCGGTGACGCTGCGGCCGGCATCGCTCAGCCCGGGGGCGAGCGCGAGCGAGACCGGGTGGGCGAGGGGGATCGTCAGCGCCGCGACGACGAGCGCGATGAAGACGAGCGTCGCCGCGAACTCCCGCAGCGGCAGGGCCCGGGTGGGGTGAACCAGGAGCGGCGCCGAGGTGACGCGGATGCTCTGGCTGAAGACCCCGAAGACCGTGTAGAGGGAGAAGGCGACGAAGAACCCGTCGGTCAGCGCGTCGGTCCCGTTGGAGTGGAGGTAGAGGGCGGCCTGGATGGCCGCGGCGGCGGCCATCGCGAAGGTCGCGACCGCCATCAGCATCCCCGCCCGGGCGTGCTTGCTGTGGGTCGCTTTTTCACTCATTACTGGGCTAACGCTTCCGAGGCGTTGGAACTTTTCGGCCGCCGGCTCGGCGCCAGCCGGCGGAGCAGCCGCGAGACGTCGCTCCATACCTCCGGGAAGAAGGCGCGCAGGGCGAGCGCTTGTGCGCAGCAGCCGGCGATCCCGGCGAGGAGGACGATCAAGACAGGGGCGGCGCCGGCTCCGCGCATCAAGTCGGCCACCGGGAGTCCTATGACCAGGACCAGGGTGGCGGTCGCCGCCGCCGGCGCCAGGTCGGTGAAGAGGCGCCCGACCGGCATCCCGAGGACGCGGCGGAAGAGGACCAGGTAGACGGCGGCGAGCATCGCGACGTGGACGCCCACCACCGCGAGCGCCACCGTGACGAGACCCTGCTTGGCGGTGGCGAAGACGGCGAGCGCGTAGGCGACCAGGACTATGCAGTTGAAGATCAGCAGGGCGCGCGGCCGGCCGGCGGCGAGCATCACCTGGGAGTAGCCAGTGAGGATCGCGGCGATCATCCCCGCCACCGCGAGTACCTGGGTCGGCTCGATCGCGGCTCGCCAGGCATCCCCGAAGACCATCGGGATCAGCTCGGGCGCGGTCACGATAAGGATGGCCAGCAGCGGCACGACCACGGCCCCATGGATGCGGGTCGCGCGCTCATGCAGCTTCTTCATCTCATCCAGGTTGTTGGTCCGGGAGTAGATCGGGAAGGCGAGGCGCATCATGATCCCGCTGATCTTGTCCTGGTAGAGAACCCCGATCTGGAAAGCGCGCCAGTAGATGCCGACCTGGCTGGGGTTGAGGCGGGCGGCGAGGACGGCGTAGTCGACGTTGCTGATCGCGACGTAGAGGAGGCCGGCGGCCGAGGCCGGGGCGCCGAAGCGGCTGACCTCGACCAGCTCCTTGCGCCGCCAGCGTGGGCGACCCGGTGGGGAGGCGGCGACCATGGTCAGCGAGGTGAAGGCGATTCCGGCCACCGCTCCGATCACTACCGCTTCGCCCCCGAGGCCGAGTGCGGCGAGGCCGATGGCGACCCCGGCACCGACTGCGAGCGCGCCGGTTTCGATCATGCTGATCGGCCGAAAATCAAGATTGCGGGAGAGTCGGGCGCGGGAGACGGCGCCGAGGCCGGCGAGGGCGAAGGCCGGCGCCGCGACCTGGATCAGGTGGGCGATCTCGTCGCTGAAGATCGGCGCCGCGATCACCGGCGCCAGGAAGTAGACGAGGAGGCTGAGGGCGATGCCGGTGGCGAGGCTGCTCAGCGTCGCGGCCTCGAAATGGCCGGTCTCGATCAGCTTGCGCTGAACCAGGGCGCTGCCGAACCCCTCGTAGGTGAGGATCACCGCCAGCGGGATCAGTATCAAGGCCACCGAGGCGTTGCCGAAATCGGCCGGGCTGACCAGGCGGGCCAGGGCCACGGCGCTGGCCAGCTGCAGGGCCTCGGTCGCGACCCTGGCAATTGCGAACCAGCGGACGCCCGAGACCGCCGCCTCACGCAACTCGTCGCCGTCCAGCTCATGCCGGTTCGCCTTGTCGGTCGGGCTCATCTGAGCAACAAACGCTTCTCGACGCCGGTCTCTTGTGGAGGAGGCGCCCGTTGCGCGAGCAAGTTTTCCTGGCCGAAATTCGTTCTTGACTTGTGGACGGACTGAACAGCCCCAAAATAGGAACGGAGCGAGCATGGAGGTAGTTGGATTCGTCAGGGCACTTCTGCAACGGAAGGCCGTCCTCGGCGTCCTCCTCGCATTGGCGGTTCTGGCCGCCTTGCTGACCGCCTACAGGGTCGGTCCCGGCGGGATCGAACGGCGCTCGGTGGCGGTCGGCGCCGCCACCGGCCAGATTCTCGTCGACTCGGCCGAATCGACCCTGGTCGAGGGCGCCGGCTCCGACCAGATCGCCGCCCTCGGGACTCGCGCTCGGGTCTACGCCCAGTATCTGAGCAGTCGCGACGCGGTCGACAAGATCGCCGACGAAATCAAGATCGACCCCGCTCTGATCACCGCCGCCGGCCCCTTCAGCGAAGGAACCGGCATCCAGGACTACGACCAGCAGGGGGCCGAGTCCCGGGCCCGCGATCTCGTCGACGAGGGCAAGCAGTACCGCCTCGTCTTCGCCGCCCAGGAAGACGTCCCGATCATCACCGTCTACTCGACCGGGCCCGACACCGGCCAGGCGCTGGCCCTGGCGAAAAGCTCCTTCAGCGTTCTCAAGCGCTACATCGACGAACTCAAGGCCGCCGCTCGCCGCGCCGAAGCCGTGGCCCCGCCGCGGCAAGATCCCGAGGCCGTCTCCTCGGTGCCGCTGGTCGAAAACATCGTCGTCCGCCAGCTCGGCGCTCCCGAGGGCGGTTTGGTCGGAGGCAAAGCCGACTACGTCCTGATGATCCTCGCCTTCCTTGCCGTGTTCGGGCTCGGCTGCCTCGCGATTGCCGCCGCTTCCGGGTTCATGCGCCACTGGCGCCTGGCCGGCGACATGGAACGGGTCGGTGCCGAGGCCAGCGACTGGCTGCAGGAAAAAGGCCCGCCGCCGCGAGCTCGGACCGAGAGAAACGGGACCAGCGCCAATGAGACGGCAAAGAATGCCGGTCGATCTTCCGAGCCCAAGCCGGCCATGTCCGCGACCCAACTGAGGCGCCGCGAGGAGAAGCGTAAGAGCGGTACGGCGGCTGCCGGGCCGTGAACTCTGCGCGGCACGAGGGGTCGGGCGCCCTCTCGGACCTGACGGCGGCCCACCGCCGAACCCTGAGGAGCTTGGCCGGGGACTGGCCGCAGACCACCCGGCTGATGCCGTGGTGCCTCGCCGGCTTCATGGCGATGCTCTTCCTGGTCCCCTTCGACAGCGTCGACCTGCCGGTCGGCCTGCCACTCGAAGCGAAGTTGGACCGTCCCTTCCTGCTCGCGATCGTCGCCCTCTGGGTTCTCTCGATGGTGATGATGGGGGGCTCGAACCGCTTGCAGATGACGGCGATTCACTACGCCTTCTTCGGCTTCGTACTGATCGCGATCCTCAGCCTGGTCCACAACGCCGAAACGACGGTGCGGCTGGGCGAGCTCGAACTTGGAGTGCGCAAGCTGGCACTGCTGCTGTCCTACCTCGCTCTGTTCGTCGTCGTCGCCTCGAGCGTGCGCGCCTCCGAGGTGCGGCCGCTGATGAACTTGATGTGCGGGTTGGCGGTGCTCACCGCGATCGGAGTCATCTGGGAGTACCGGGCGGAATACAACTTCTTCTTCGAAGGTCTCGGCAAGGTCATCCCGATCTCGCTGCCGCCTGAACTCCACAGCTCCGACTCGATCGGGCGCCGCTCGGTGATCGGCCCCACCATCCACCCCTTGGCACCGGCGATGATGATGGCCTGCGCGCTTCCCTATGCGCTGATCTGCCTGTACGAAAGCCGGGATCTGCGGCGCAAGGTCATCTGGGGAATGGCGGCGACGATCATGATCGCCGCCGCCCTCGCCACCCAGCGGAAAACCAGCATCGTCGCCCCGGTGGTGGCGACCGCGGTGCTGATCGCCTACCGCCCGCGGATGTTGCGGATGCTGGTCCCGGGCCTGATCGCCTTCGTCGTTCTGGTCCACGTCTTCACCCCCGGCGCGCTCGGTGGCGTCACCTCGCAGCTGCTGCCGCAGAACTTCTTCGGCTTCGGCAGCACCGTCGACCGCCAGAGCGACTATTCGGCGATCGAGCCGGATGTGATCAACCAGCCGCTCCTGGGTCGCGGCTACGAGACCTATGACCAGAAGAAGTACCGGATCCTCGACAACCAGTACCTGACCACGATCATCGGCACCGGTGTCGTCGGCGTCCTCGCCTATCTCTCGATCTTCGCCGCGATCTTCCTGCTCGCCCACCGGGTCGCCCGTTGCGGCGACCCCGATCGCGCCGGGCCGGCGATCTCGATCGCCGCGGCGGCGAGCGCGATGGTGATCGGAGGCGCGCTGCTCGACATCCTCGCCCTGCCCCAACTGCCATACCTGATCTGCTTCTTTGCGGGCCTCGTCGCAGTGCTCTGGAAGGACGTGCGACCTGTGGACTACCCGGCGGTGCGGCTGGCCGAGCAACCGATTCGCGGCAAGGCATACCCGATGCCTCTCGGCCGCTGAACCAACCGTGGACGTCGTCTTCAGCTTCGCCTACGCCACCTGGGGGACCGCTGTCGCGCGCGGCATGTGCTTCTCCGAAGACCGTTTGGTCGAAACCCTGATCGCCGACCGGCGGGTGGAGCGGCTGCTGGTGGCGGAGACGCCCCGCAGCCTGCCGATCAAGCTGCTGAAGGATCGAGTGCGAAAACCCCCGCAGCCACCTGGGGGCGACGGCGTCTCGCTCTACGGCCCGACCCGGTTGCGGCGGGCCGACCCGACCTCGGTCCGAGCCGTGGCGGGCAGCTTCCGGCGCTGGGACGCGCGCCTGCGGCGCGCCTGCCGGCGGCGGGGCCTCGTGCGGCCCGCGGTGATCACCACCCATCCGCTGATCGCCGGGTTCGCCCCGCTGGAGTGGGCTTCCTCGGTGACCTACTACGCCTACGACGACCTCGCCGAGCTGCCCGAACTGCGGCACTGCCGCCATGCCATTCTCGAGGCCTACCGGCGGGTGCGGGAGCTGGGCCGCGGCGTTGCCGCGGTTTCGCCCGCGATCCTCGACGCGATTCAGCCCAGCGGCCCCGGCATCGTCGTCCCCAACGGGGTCGATCCGGGGGAATGGAGCAGCCCCCGGCCGGCTCCCGACTGGTTTCGGGCGCTGCCGGGCCCCCGGCTGCTCTACGTCGGCAGCCTCGAGTCGAGGGTCGACGTCGACGCGCTGGCGGAAGCGGCGAGGGCACTGCCCGACGCCTCCTTCGCGCTGGTCGGGCCGCTGCTCGAGCCGGACCACTTCGCCAAGCTGCGTCTGCTGCCCAACGTCTACCTGCGGCCGCCGGCCTCCCGGCCCGAAGTGGTCGGCTTGGTCACGGCCGCCGACGTCTGCCTGCTGCCGCACCTCGACAACGCCTTGACCAGGGCCATGAGCCCTTTGAAGCTCTACGAGTACCTGGCCGGCGGGGCGCCGGTGGCGGCCCTGGACCTGCAGCCGATCCGCCATGTTTCTCCCCGCGTCGTCATCCGCGAGGACCTCGGAGAGGCGATCGGCGAGGCGCTGGCCCTTGGGCGAGCGCCTGAATCCGAGCGCTGGGCGTTCGCCGAAGCCAACTCTTGGAGGAGGCGCCAGGAGCCGATCCTGCAGCTGGCGTTGGGCGCGGGGCCGGACCGGCCGGCGCCCCGCTGATCAGGAGCGGCCGGGCAGGCGGGAGAGGGTCGGGGTGAGGCGATCGTGCGCCTCGCCTGCCAGCCGTCGGGCGAGGCGCCGGATCTCGCGCGGCGGTGGCGCCACATCGTCAGGGCGGACCGCGTCTGGCGATTCCAGCGTCAGCTCGACTCGCTCCTGCCCGGAGACCGGAATCGGCTTCCCGATCCCGAACCGGTGGCCTCCCGAGAGAACCGATTCGTCCTCTCGGGTGCCCGTCGGCTCGACGACGAGGGTCGAGACGCCAGCCGGGACCTCGACCGACAGCCGGCGCGAGTACGGTCGCACCCGCAACTGCTCGCCGTCCTCGAGGGAGCTAAAGTTGGAGACCGAGATTTCTCCCATCGACGCCCAGCGGACATCGCCCAGGCTCTCGATTTCGAGCGCCCGCTCGGCCAGCAGATCGAGGCCGTGGCGGAGGTCGTCATGGTGCCCGTAGAGGATCAGCGGCTGGTCGAGGTAAGCGCGCAGAGCGACCTCGGCGGGGGAGTAGAGGGGCGGCGCGACGGGGTGGCGGAGGAGCACCGGCGACAGGCCCGGTCCCGAGTCCGCCGGCCACCAGCCGACCGGCGACGCGGCCGACGGTGCGGAGGCGAGCCAGGAGGGAGGCATCTCCTCCCAGGGGTAGGGACGGGTCATCGTGATCGCCTCGAACCCGGTCCGCACCAGGGCGCGCGCCATCGGCTCCGAGCAGGCCTCGTGCGGGGGCACCATAAGCCGTGGAACCGCGATCCCGGTGCGGCGCTCGAAGGCCGCGATCCGACGCAGCGCCTGCGAGGCGACCGCCAGTGCCTCCTGATCGGTGACCTCATGGCCGAGCTCGCCACCGAAGTGATCGTTGCCGTGGACGAGCAGCGACAGCGAGCGGCTCCGCCGCAGCAGGGAGACCGCGGCGGGGTGGTTGAGTCGAGCGTCTAGGGGGACCATCGCCAGCGCGAGGTGATAGCCGTGGCGGTCGGCATGCTCGGCAGCGGCCGGCAGCGAGAGGTAGCCGTAGGAGGGCCAGTGGAGGTTGGGGTCGTCGAGGAGGAAGGTGGCCCGCAGCGGCGGCGGCCGCCAGCCGTTCCCGGCGGTTAGGGACCGCAGCAGCGCGACGATCGGAAGCAGCGCGAGCGAACGGGTCCCGCAGAGCCGGCAGCGCAGAGATTCTCCCTCGTCCAGCTCGGCGGGCGCCAGCGCGGCGACGTCGAGGAATCCGCGTCGCACCCAAAGCGGTCCGCCGCCGAAACCGGCGAGCGTCTCCGAGCCCGGGATCTTGAGCAGCGCCCGGTCGGAGCGGAGGCAGCGGTCGGGGAAAGCGCGACCGCGCAGGCGCCGGTCGACGCTTTCGGTCTCGGCGACGTGGAACGAATGGGCGGAGCCGTCCCCACCCTCGGGCTCGAGCGTCGCGAGACCGCGGACCCCGGTGGCCGTCGCTGCGCTCGCCTGGGTCGAGCCGCCGAACTCGACCAGGGCATCCAGGGCGGCGAACGCGCCCGCGTCCCTCGACTCGAAGACGACGTCCGGAAACGCCTTGGTGAGGGCGGCGAAAAGACGCGGCCGCCTGCTCAGCTCGGAGCCGGGAAAGATGCCCACGCGAGGCATCGGCTCACCTCAGCGCGTAGACGCGGAAGCCCTGCGAGGGGTTGCCGCCGCCCGGCGCGGCTCGAAGGTCGCCAAAGGTCGCGACCATGCGCCCCGAGCGCAGGTAACGGCCCAGCAGCCGGTCGTAGCCGCCACCGAATCGCCCGGTTTCGAAGGCGGAGGTGTCGCGGTTGCTGACGAGTGCGTAGCGGACCCTCTCCCGCTCGAGGCGGGCAATTGCCGCTCGCTCGTCGGCCCTCGTCTCGAGCAGGCCGGGAAGGAACATGTTCTCGTAGAGCGCCTGCGGCCGGTCGGCGAGGAAGTAGATGCCGGCATCCGCGGGCAGGGCGAGGACCGGCTCTCCGGGCGCGGTGTGGCTGCGGACGAAGTCGATCGCCTGCTGCTGCGCGACGGCGGCGCGGCTCTCGGCGACGTAGTCGCCGGCGGCGGTGTGGACGATCGTGCCCTTGTCGGGATAGAGGGCGACCGCGGCGTAGAGGGCGATGCCCGCGGCGACCGCCCCCAGCATCGCCATCACCGCCGGTCGCGCATCCGGCCAGCGGTCGCCGACGCGCTGGTGCAGGAGGCCGAGCAGGAGGACAGCGGGAGCGGCGTAGTAGGGAGCCGCCGAGGCCATCGTGAACTGGTCGTAGGCCCGCGAGCAGAGCAGGACCGCGACCGCGGCGAGGGCGAGGTCGAGCGGCCAGCGCCCGGTCAGAGGCGCCTGTCGACGTCGCACCAGCGCCCGCAGAATGAGCGCCGCGGCCAGCAGCGAGAGCAGTGGCAGCCAGCTCATTCCCAGGAGCAGCTGCTTGCCCTCTTCCCGTACCGCGGCCTCGGCATCCGGGAAGGCACCGCTGGCCTTCCAGGCGCCGAGGAAGACGAGCGAGCCGAGGCAGGTTGCGGCCAGCGGCCAGAGCGCTTTCAGCCGGGCGATGCCGCGGGCGCCGTGGAGCTTCAGCGCGGTCGCGGTCAGGCCGGCGAGCACCGCGAGGTAGATTGCCGCCCGGCTCAGAGACGAGGCGACGCTGGCGGCGTCGAAGGGGGTCCACTCGCGGTAGGCGTTGAAGCCGGCGGCGCGGAGGAAGTCGATCGGCCAGAGGTTCTGCCAGAAGAGGCGATCGGCCCCGACGCTGGCCGCGAGCGAGCCCAGCACCGCCAAGGGGATCGTCAGGGCTGGCCCCGCCATCCAGGCCAGCGCCCGCAGCGCCGCGCGCGCGTCCTCGTCGCGCCAGATGCCGACCGCCCAGGCCAGCCCGGCGAGTGCGGCGGCGGCGGCGAACTCGACCCGCGTCAGCGCCGTCAGCCCGATCGCCGTGCCGGCAAGCAGGAGATGGCCGCGGGCGAGCGCGAGCAGCGTCAGGATCGTCAGCAGCAGGCCGAAGGTGGCCGAGTTGGTGTGGGGGAGGATGAAGTTGAACTGGGTCCCGGAGAAGCCGATCGCGATCAGCACCGCGGTCGAGAGCGCCGCCGCCAGCGGCCGCAGCAGCTGCCGGGCAAGGGCGTAAAAGGACCCGGCGATCGCGGCGGTCGTCGCCAGCCCCAGCGCGTACGCGGTCGCGAGGCTGGTGCCAAACAGCTTGAAGGCGCCGGTCAGCGTGTAGACGCCGAGCGGGCCGTAGAAGTAGCGGGTGTCCTCGTAGGGGAGGTGTCCGTGCACGGCCTGTGCGGCGGCGGTCAGCTCGGCGCCGGCGTCGATCTCGGGCGTGCCCCACTTACGCCAGCTGATCGCCGCCAGCACGAGCATGAACAGCCCGAGGCCGGCGAGGGCGAGGGTGTCCGCCGAGCGTGCCAGTGCCAGCAGGCGCGCGGGCAGTGCACGGCTGTTGGCGCCGCGCAGGTGCTCGGGGGCGATCGCGTCGTTCGCGCTCACGGGGAACTAACGGATCGGGTCCCGGCGCGCTTGCGGCTGGGCGTTTCGGAGCGCCTACGGTTTCCCGGCTTCGTAGTGCGCCAGGACCGTCGCCGCCGAGAGGGCGGAGGTGTAGAGCGCCGGCTCGTCGATCGAGCCCTGGAGGTAGCGCTGGGCGAGGCTGGTCGAGGAGATCGGCCGGCCGATCTGCAGGTCTCGGCTGCTGGGCCAGGTCAGGGCGCCGTTGAAGTTGGCGTTGGCGCGTTCGACTCCGTCGACGTAGATCCGCACGCGGCTGCCGTCATAGGTGCCGACCAGCTGGTGGGTCGTGTTCGGGGCCACCGTGGTGGCGCTGGTCGCCTGGCCGCGGGTGACGTTGCCGACGATGTTTTCGCGGGCGGCGACGAAGATCGGCCGGTTGCTGGAGTCGATCACCAGCGAGAAGCCGTTGTTGAAGTCCGTGACCGAGTCGCTGACCAGGAAGTGGTAGCCACCGGAGGCCTTGGTCGCGCTGGTGCGCACCCAGGCCTCGACCGAGAAGGTCGAGGGGGTGCCGAACGGCGTCGGCGAGAGGTCGATGTACTGGCTGCTGCCGTTGAAGGCCCGGGCGAAGCTGTTGGTCTCGCCGCCGATCAGGGGCGCGACCGAGGTCGGTGCGCTGACGTAGGTGCCGTTGTTGTTGGCGCCGTTGGCGTCGGTCGCGGTCGTGCCCGAGGTCTCGTCGAGGCGCCAGAGGTCGCTGATCCCCGTGGTCCCGAGGACCGCCGCGCGGTAGCCGCTGTTGACGGTCAGCGAGCGGGTGGTGGTTGCGCTCGCGCCGTTGTTGTCGGTGGTCCGCAGGCCGAGGGTCAGGGTCCCGGTGGCGGTGAAGGCTTTCGTCGTGCTGGCGGTGGTGCCGGTGCTGATCTCGTACGTCCCGTTGCCGTCGAGGTCCCACTCGTATTTGGCGATCGTGCCGTCGGGGTCGGTCGAGCCCGAACCGTTGAAGGTCACGGTCTGGCGGGTGTTGGCCGGGCTGGGGGTGACGGTGAAGGAGGGGACCGGCGGGCGGTTGTTGACCGTCACGGTGACGCTGCTGGTGGCCGTTTGCCCGTCGTCGTCGGTGACCCGCAGTTTCACCGGCACCGTGCCCGCGGTGGCGTAGGAGCGGCTCGTGGTCGGCGTCGTGCCGGTGTTCGTCTCGTAGGTCCCGTTGCCGTCGAGGTCCCATTCGTATTTGACGATCGTGCCGTCAGGGTCGTTTGAGGCGACGCCGCTGAAGCTGACGCTGGCACCCGTGACGACCGGGTTCGGCAAAGCGGTGAAGGAGGCTGCCGGAGGGAGCAGGGTGACGGTGACCGTTTTGGTCGTGACCGAGCCGGCGCCTTTGTCGTCGGTGACCCGCAGTTTCACCGACAACGTGCCCGCGGTGGCGTAAGAGCGGCTCGTGCTTGGCGTCGTGCCGGTGTTCGTCTCGTAGGTCCCGTTGCCGTCGAGGTCCCATTCGTATTTGACGATCGTGCCGTCGGAATCGGTGGAGCCGGAGGCGTCGAAGTTGACCTGCTGGCCTTTGTTGACCGAGTTTGGGGTCGCCGTGAAGCTGGAGACGGGGGCTCGGTTGGTCACGGTGATGGTCCGCAGGCTCGAAGATTTGTTGCCGCTGGAGTCGGTCACGCGCAGTCGCACGTCGTAGGTGCCGGCGGTCGCGTAGCTCTTGGTCGCGACCGGTTCGGTGCCGGTTTCGGTCTCGAAGCTCCCGTTGCCGTCGAGGTCCCACTCGTATTTGGCGATCGTGCCATCGGGGTCGCTGGAAGCGGAGCCGTCGAAGTTGACCGTTTCCCCGGTTTGAGCCGGGTTGGGGGCGGCCGTGAACGAAGCAGCGGGCGGTTCGCCGCCGCCGACGGTGCCGAAGTAATGGTCTTCGATCGCCGCCGCCGGCAGGGCGCGGTCGTAGAGCGCCACCTCGTCGAGGTCGCCGGCTCCGAAGAGGGCGCTGGCGCCCCGGGACATGAAGTAGAGCGTAGAGTTGGCGAAGTTGCCCGCTCCGGTGCCGCTTTTGGTCTTCAGGTAGGGAACGACCTGGCCGTCGACGTAGGGGACGACCTGTTCGGCGGCCGGCGCGGTCGCGTCCATGACGATCGCGTAGTGGTGCCACTGCCCGGCGCTGGGACGGGTGAAGTAGGCGGTGTTGCGGGAGTCGCCGCTGCCGATCCCAACCCCGAACTTCCCTTCTTCCTCGGGGGCGTTGGGGTCGACCAGGAAGCCGCCGGGGTTGGAGTTGAAGTTCGGCGTCAGCTCGAAGGCGAGGTCGTCGTCGCTGGCATAGCCGTCCCACTTCATCCAGAACTCGAGCGTCAGCTTGTTGGTGGTCGAGAGGTCGAGCGCGGCTTCGGCGGCGCTGCTGGTGCCGTTGAAGCTGACCGCGGTGTCGCTGCCGCCCGATAGCGCGCTGGGGATCCCGAATTCCGGAGCCCCCACAGCAGTTGCGTTGGCGCCGCCCTTGACGTCCGCCAGCGTGGTGCCGGGCGCGTCGCCCATCCGCCAGTAGTCGATCAGCCCGGCCGTTGCCAGGACGCGACTCGAGTAGGCGCCGGCGCCCGACTGTTCGACCGTGACCGTGCGGGTCGCCTGGCCACTGTTGCCGGCGTTGTCGGTGACCCGCAGCTTGACTTCGTAGGAGCCTGCCGTGGTGAAGGTGGTGCTGGCGCTCGGGGTCGTCCCGGTGTTCGTCTCATAGCTCCCGTTGCCGTCGAGGTCCCATTCGTATTTGACGATCGTGCCGTCGGGGTCGCTCGAGGCGGAGCCGTCGAAGTTGACCGTCTGGCCGGCCTGGGCGGGGTTCGGCGAGGCGTTGAAGGAGGCGAGCGGAGCCTGGCTGTTGCCACCGAAGTGCTGGCTGATCGTCGTCGCCGGCAGGGCGCGGTTGTAGAGCGCCACCTCGTCGAGGTCGCCGGAGCCGAAGAGGGCGCTGGCGGCCCGGGACATGAAGTAGAGCGTGGAGTTGGCGAAGTTGCCCGCTCCGGTGCCGCTTTTGGTCTTCAGGTAGGGGACGGGCTGGCCGTCGACGTAGGGGACGACCTGTTCGGCGGCCGGCGCGGTCGCGTCCATGACGATCGCGTAGTGGTGCCACTGGCCGGCGCTGGGCCGCGTGAAGTAGGCCGTGTTGCGGCTTTCTCCGCTGCCGATGCCGACCGCGAATTTGCCGCCTTCCTCGGGGGCGTTGGGGTCGACCAGGAAGCCGCCGGGGTTGGAGTTGAAGTTCGGCGTCAGCTCGAAGGCGAGGTCGTCGTCGTTGGCATAGCCGTCCCACTTCATCCAGAACTCGAGCGTCAGCTTGTTGGTGGCGGAGAGGTTGAGCGCTGCCTGGGCGGCGCTGGTGGTGCCGTTGAAGCTGACCGCGGTGTCCGGGTCGCCGGCGACGGCGCCGCCGATGCCGAGGCTGGGCCCGCCGGTGAGCGTGGCCGTGGCCGTGCCTTTGCTGTCGGCCAGGCTGGTCCCGCTCGCCTCGCCCATCCGCCAGTAGTCGATCAGCCCGGCGGTGGCCAAGACGCGGGCCGGATAGGAACCCGCGCCCGAGCCGTCGATGCCGACGGTCTCCGAGGCGGTCGCGGTTTTGCCGACCGCGTCGGTGACCCGCAGGCCAACCGTGACCGGGCCCGCCACCGCGTAGCTGCTGCTCGCGGTCGGGTTGCTGCCGGTGCTCGTCTCGTAGCTGCCGTTGCCATCGAGGTCCCACTCGTATTTCGTGATCGCCCCGTTGGGCGAGCTCGAGGAGGAGGCGTTGAAGTTGACGGTTTGGCCGACGTCGGCGGGATTCGGCGAGGTGGTGAAGGAGGCAGTCGGTACCTGTGGGTTCCCCGCGTAATGAGCGGCGATCGTGGCGGCGTCGAGAGCCCGGCTGTAGATCGCGACCTCGTCGAGCGCGCCGGCGCCGAAGAGAGCGCTCGCGCTCCTGGACATGAAGTAAAGGGAGGAGTTGGCGAAGTTGCCGGCGCCGGTGCCGGAGACGGTCTTGGTGAACGACACCGCTTTGCCGTCGACGTAGGGCTTGATCTGTTCGGCGGCGATCGCGGCGCTGTCCATGACGAAGGCGTAGTGGTGCCAGACCCCGGCGCTGGGGCGATTGAAGAAGACGTTGTTGCGGGTGGAGCCGGTGCCGATGGCGACGCCGAACTTGCCTCCCTCCTGGGGGGCGTTGGGATCGATCAGGAAGCCCCCCGCGAAGGAGTTGAAGTTGGGCGTGTACTCCATCGCCAGGTCGTCGTCGTTGGCGAAGCCGTTCCACTTCATCCAGAACTCGACCGTGACCTTGTTCGTCCCTGAGAGCGAGAGGTTCGCGGTCGCGGCGTCGTCGAGGCCGTCGAAGCTGGCGGCGGTGTCGCTGTCGCCCGAGAGGGCTCCGGCGGCGCCGAGGGTGGGGGAGCCGTTGACCGTCGCGTTGCTGGTCCCGAACGAATCGATCAGGGTGCTCGACCCGCCCGGGTCGCCGAGGCGCCAGTAACTCAGCAGCCCGGTCGTCCCCAGCACCCGCGAGGGGTAGCTGCCGCTGCCGCTGTTGTCGATCGAGAGGGCCCGGTTGGTGGTGCTGCGGACACCCTGTTCGTCGGTTACGCGAAGCCGCACGGTGTAGACGCCGGTGGTCGCGTAGCTGGTGGTGGTGATCGGATTGGAGCCGGAGTCTTTCTCGTAGGTCCCGTCGCCGTTCAGGTCCCATTCGTATTTGGCGATGCCGCCGTCGAGGTCGGTCGAGGTGCTGCCGTCGAAGGTGACGGTCTGGTTCGTCTGCGCCGGGTTGGGCGCGATCGAGAATGAGGCGACGGGCGGTTGCGGGCCGGAGGGCGGGTCGAGCGTCAGTCCGACCGGCGTCCACGGCTGCACGGTCATGTCAGAGAGGATGTTGTAGGTCGCCTGGATGATGCGGCTATCCGGGTTCGGAGCGAGCGCATTGGCCCAGTCGTTGGTGCCGGCGGCGAAGACGAGGGCGCCGCTGGGTGCCGTGTACTTGACCGCCTGCCCGCAGGGGCACTGGCCGGCGGGCGGGGTTTTCGCGTAGATGCGCCCCTCGTCCTGGATCCAGTCGACGTTGTTGCCGAGCGTGATCGACGAGCTGGTCAGCGGCTTGACCCCAGCCGGCTGTTTTGCCAGGTACTGGGCTTGGGTCGGGATCGCGTCCCACTCCCATCCCGTCAGGTTGGTGCCGATCGTCGTCGTCGATCCGGTCGCGATGCCGGTGTTGCGCCAGATCCGGTCGCCGGCGTAGTTGCCGCCGCTGGCCGCCGGGATCTGCATCGGGAAGGCTCCCGCCTGCAACTCGGCTCCGTAGTACATGTTCCCGAGCAGTTGGTTCTCCGGCATGTTCGGGCCGACGCGTCCGCCCGGCGGGGCGTTGGGATCGCCGGGGGAAGCGCCGTTGTCCCGCCAGGTGGTGGTCGAGTTCTCCGGGTGATCGTCGGCGGTGCCGGCTTTCTGGTCGAGCCCGAGAGCGTCGTCGGCGGTCCCCAGTTTGCCGTCCGGTCCCCAGTCGTTGGCGCCGTCCGCTCCGCTGCCGGTGGAGCCGGAGCCCTCCACGGTCTTGTAACAGACGAGGGTGCGGCCGCCGTCCTCGTAGCGGACCTTCCAGTAGGCCGTGTTGCCGCTGAAGGAGGCGATGTTGACCCCGGCGTCGCGGGCGGCGAGATAGCCGTTCATCTGCTCCAGCGACCAGTACTCGCTGTGGCCGGAGACCATGTCGATCTTCGCTTTTTTCAGCTGGGCCGGGTTCTGGTGGATGGCGACGTCCTCGGTGTAGGCGACGTCGTAGCCCTGCTTCTCCAGCCACTGGATCAGGTAGAAGTCGGGTCCGATGAAGCGATTGCCCTGGCGGGGGTCGTTGAGCGGCCGATCGAAGGAGACCTTCACCGCGCGCTGGGTGCCGGAGATCGTGTCCCCGCCGCCGCCGGTGTCGAAGTAGAGAGACTTACCGCCCGAGGCGCCGCCCCAGTCGTTGTAGGCCTCGTAGGTCGCCGTCGGCAGAGCGAAGAGAATGTCTGCGTTGGACACCCGGTTGTCGTCGCGGACGACGAAGGTGATCGTATTTTCAAGCCCGCTGGGGGTCGTCAGCTTGACCGTGTAGACGCCGGAGGCCGGTAGCGCCGAGCCCGGGATCGTGTAGCTGCTGGCCCAGCCCGCGCAGCTCTTGAGGCCGGTGGTGGCATCGGTCGACGAGCAGTTGGAGAAGAGGTTGTTGACGGGGACGCTGGCGCTCGAGGCGGCGGTGATCAGGCGGCCGCCCGTGTTTTCGTAGTAGCCCATCCGGTAGACGTCGACTTTGACGCTGGAGGCGGCCGAGGTGTTGACCCGGCCGAGCTTGAGGGTGACGCTTTCGCCCAGGTTGACGCTGGTCTTGGTCGCGAAGCCGGCGACGTTGGGGCTGTATTCGATCAGGCGCCAGCCGTCGGAGCCGGGGCCGGAGCACTCGTTCTCCTGGACGACCGGGATGTCGCTGGGACAGCTGACGTCGGCGTGGGCACCGTGCGGGAGCAGCAGGGCCAGCGCGAGCGCGGCGAGGGCCGCGAGCGTCAGTCTGTTGATGGAAGTGAGGGTCATCTGGAGGTGGCCGGGTCGCCGCTTTGGCAGCGCCCTAACTGGACAACGTGAATGAAACGGGATTTAGTCCGCCCCCGAAGGCTGAAAAAAGGACGATCCGCCGAGCGCCCGGCTTCGCAGCTCGTCGCGGACGAAGCGCCGGAACCGCTCGTCCTCGACCTTGGGCTGTGCCCTGAAAAGCGCCTGGAAATAGCCATAGAGGAAGGCGATCCCGGAAAGCAGATAGGGCCGCTGCAGCGCGACCTTGAACGAGCGCAGGATCACCCACCAGGCGTCGTAGCGAAGGATGTAGGCGCACTGTCCATGACGAGCGCGGCCACGCAGGGCGCCGCCCCGGGTTGCCACCGGGCGGTGGTGCCGGGCCGCGATCTCCGGCAGTGACCGGGTCGCGTAGCCCCGCATCCGGGCGTAGGTCTCGTCGATCGTGTCCCACCCGAGGCGCTCCTCGACGCCGCCGATCGCCGCGAAGCACTCGCGGCTGTAGAGCTTGACGGCGCCGCGTACGTGATGGGACGGGACCTTGGTCGGCGTCCACTTCCGGCCGTTGTGCTCGAGCAGCACTCCCCCTGCGATGCCCAGCTTCGGCTCGGAATCGAATTCGGACAACAGCCGCTCGAAGTAGTCGGGCGGAAGCTCGACGTCGGCGTCCAGCTTGCCGACATGGGTGAACCCGCCGGGATCGACGCTCGCGAGGGCGGCGTTGAAGGCAATCGCCTCTGCCGCGAGGGCGAGCCCGTCTTCCTCGGGGTCCCGGGCCCGCTTCGGCGTCCGCCGGATCTCCAGGAACGGAACCTCCGCGGCCAGCCGGCGCAGTAGCTGCGGGGTCTCGTCGGTGGAGCCGTCGTCGACGATCAGCCAGAGGTCCGGGGGGCGGGTCTGCGCAGCGACGGCGCGGACCGTCCGCTCCAGGTGGGCGGCCTCGTCATGGGCCGGCGTGATCAGTAGCAGCCGCGGCACCTCAGGCGCTCCGCGAGCGGTCGACCAGCCCGTCGACGAGGTCGAGGTAGCCCTCGCGCTGGCGCCGCCACTCGATCTGCGCGAGCCGCTCGGAGGCGCTTTCGGCGCGCGCGAGGGCGCTCTCCGGAGCGTGGCGTATACCTTCGATCGCCGCCGCGACGGAGGCGGCGTCGCCGGGTTCGGCGAGGAGGACGTCGTCGCCGAAGTAGCTCTCGATCACCGGCAGGCGCGAGGCGACCACGGGTAGGCCTATGTGCACGTACTCGAGCAGCTTCACCGGCAGCAGCAGCTCGGTGAAGTGGTCGCGCAGGGTTGGGACGACGCCGAGATCGGCTTCTTCGAGCCGGGCGGGAATCTCCTCGACCGGGGTCGGCCGGGGGGCGACGTGGATCCCGTCGGGGGAGAGCTCGGCGGCGAGGCCCGCGATTCGGCGAGCCGCCTCGGCGTCGGCACCGTAGACGTCCAGGCGCACGGGCTTGCCCTGGCTGCGCAGCATCGACACCGCCCGCACTAGGGTCTCGACGCCGAAGCGCTCGGCGAGACCGCCGTGGTAGACGACCCGCAGCTCGTCGCGGGAGCTCGGAGCAGAGGGGGTTCGGCGCTCGCCGAAGACGCGCTCGTCGGGGGTGTTCATCACCACCTGGGTCCGCGCCGCCGAGATGTGGCGCTCGGCCAGCAGCTCGCGCGCCTCCGAGGTGACGAAGACGAGCCCGTCCGCCATCGCCGCGCTGACCCGCTCCTCGGTACGGATCAGGCGGACCAGCGGGTGCCGGGGGGAGCGGTCGAAGAGCGTCGCGAACAGCTCCGGGAAAGTGTCGTGGAAGTTGAGGATCAGCGGCGTCCCCCGCAGCTTCGGGCGCCAGGCGGCGAAGACGAGCGCGTCGGGCATGTTGTGGATCTCGATCAGGTCGAAGGGCTCTTCCCGGTCCAGCTCGCTGACTTTGCGGGCGGCGCCGAGCAGGAAGCGGAGGTTGCCGCTGAGGTAGGCACCGGCGCCCCCTCGGGTCTTGCCCGGGGCGGCGCGGTGGAGGGCGATCCGCCCGTTTCCGACCGGGATCTCCTCCTCGTCGTTGATGCAGACGCAGTCGACCCGATCGCCCCGTTCGGCCAGGGCCCGCGCCTGGCGCTGGATCCGCGAGTCGACGACGAAGTCCGAGTAGTGGACCATGCAAATCCGCAGGCCGCCGTGGCGGGCGGCCGCGGCCGGCGCCTCAGTGAGCTGCCGGGACTTCAAAACTTTCGACCGCCGCGACGATCTCCGCGATCTGCGAATCCTCGATCGCCGGGAAGATCGGCAGGGAGCAGTTTTCGGAAGCGAGCCGCTCGGCCACGGGCAGGCTGTCGGGACCGAGGCCGAGACCGGCGTAGGCGGGCTGCAGGTGGATCGGCGTCGGGTAGTGGATCGCGCTGGCGATACCGCGGCTGTCGAGGTGGTCGCGCAGCGCGTCGCGCTCGGCGCAGCGGACGACGAAGAGGTGGTAGACGTGGTCGCTGTCGGGAGCCGCCGGGGCGGGGGAGACGACGGCGGTTCCCGCGAGCCCCCGGCGCAGCGCCGCGGCGGCCTCGCGGCGGCGCTGGTTCCAGTCCGGGAGGTGGCGCAGCTTGACCTCGAGGATCGCCGCCTGCAGGGTGTCGAGGCGGTGGGTGCCGGTGGCCAGCTCGTGGTGGTGGCGGGTGCCCTCGCCGTGCGAGCGCAGCAGACGTACCTTGTGGTCGAGGTCGGGATCGCTGGTCACGAGGGCGCCGCCGTCGCCCCAGCCGCCGAGGTTCTTGGTCGGGTAGAAGCTGAAGCAACCGGCGTCGCCGAGGGAGCCGACGGGGCGGCCGCGGTAGAGGGCGCCGTGCGCCTGGCAGGCGTCCTCGACGACGGCGATGTCGCGCTCGCGGCAGAGGGCCAGCAGCGGGTCCATCTCGACCGGGCGGCCGAAGAGGTGGACCGGGATCACGCAGCGCGTCCTCGGGGTGAGGGCGCGGGCGACGATCTCCTCCGTGATCAGTGCCGTCTCCGGATCGACGTCGACGATCACCGGGGTGGCGCCGACGGTGCTGACCGCCTCGGCGGTGGCGATGAAGCTGTAGGTGGGGACGATGACCTCGTCGCCGGGGCCGATCCCGAGCGCCCGCAGGGCGATCTCCAGGGCGGCCGTGCCGGACGAGACCCCGACCGCGTGGTCGGTGCCGCAGAAGGAGGCGAAGGCCTGCTCGAACCGTTCCAGTTCGGGCCCGAGCGTGAAGGCGGACTTGCCGGCGATCCGCTCGACGGTCTCCATCAGCTCGGCGAAGAGCTCGGGGAAGGCGCTGTCGAGGCGGATGAAGGGAACGCTGGTGCCCTCGGTGGCGGCCAGCGGCAGGACGGGGTTCGTGGCGGTTGCGGTGCTCAAGTGATGACCTCGTTGGGAGTTGGTTGATCGAGCTCTAAGAAGAGGGCGGCGGCCTCGCGGCGGGAGCGGACGCCGAACTTGGCGAAGGCGGAGGAGAGGTGGCTCTTGACGGTGCTTTCGGAGAGGAAGAGCTGCTCGGCGATCTGCGAGTTGGTCAGACCCTTGGTGACGTAGGTGAGGACCTGCCGCTCGCGGTGGGAGAGGGTCGGCGTCTGGACGGAGGCGCGAAGCTCCCGCGGCACCACCGACTGGCCCGAGCCGACGGCGCTGACCGTCACCGCCAGGGTCGACTCGATCATCGGCTCGAAGACGATCGCGTCGGCACCGGCGTCGAGGCCGCGGCGGACGCCGGTCCCGGTGGCCGGCGGCGAGACGGCGACGATCGGCAGCTCCTGAAGCTCGCGGCGGAGGCGGCGCAGCTTCGCCATCTCGGCTGCCAGGTCGAGATCGCAGACGAGGATGACGATCGCGGTGTCCTTGTCGGCGAGGCGGCCGATCTCCTCGGTTCCGGCGGCGAAGAGCACGGGGGTCTCGCGCAGCGAGGCCTCGATCCGCCGGCGCAGTTCCTTCGACTCGGCGCCGAAGACCACACAGGTCTGCTCGGACGAGGCCCGAGGGTCGACAACTGGTTCGCTGAGGACGGCCACGGATCAACAACGGGCGAGGCGATCGAAAGCTTGCGCGTCGCAGCGCCGTTGGAGGGGCGATGGGTGAGACGCCCGCTACTGCTCCGGTGAACGACGCACCTCACCGTCTACTGAACGACGTCAGCTTCGGCGAGGGTGTCGTCGTGCACGCCTTCACCAACCTCTACGGCTGCATGATCGGCGCCGACACCCGAGTTGGCACCTTCGTCGAGGTTCAGTGCGGCGCCGCGATCGGAGCCGCCTGCAAGATCCAGAGCCACAGCTTCATCTGCGACGGGGTCCGCATCGAGGACGAGGTCTTCGTCGGGCACGGGGTGGTCTTCGTCAACGACAAGCACCCGCGGGCGACGAATGCCGAAGGCGGGTTGCAGGACGAGTCCGACTGGAAGCTGCTGCCGACGGTGGTGGAGCGCGGCGCCAGCATCGGCTCCGGGGCGACGATCCTCGGCGGGGTGCGGATCGGTGCCGGCGCCACCGTCGGCGCCGGTGCGGTGGTCGTCGGCGACGTCGAGGCGGGGTCGACCGTGGTCGGCAACCCGGCGCGGCCGCTGCCGGCCAAGAAGCGGGACTCAGCGCCAGTGCTGCAGTAGGTCCTCGTCGGGCACTTCGCGGATCGGCCGGGCGGGAACGCCCATCGCCACCGTGCGGGCAGGGACGTCGGCGCTGACGACGGCGCCCGCGGCGACGAACGCCTCCTCGCCGATCTCGATCCCGGGGCAGATCGTCGAGCCGCCGCCGACCCGGCAGCCCCGGCGCAGCAAGGGCCCTTCGAACACGAACTCCGAGCCATGTCGGTTCATCGTGTTGTCGTTCGTCAACGTCACCCCGGGACCGACGAAGACGTCGTCCTCGATCCGGGTGCCGCCGGTGATGTAGCAGCGGGTCTGAATGCTGACCCGCTCCCCGATCACGACCCCAGGGTCGACCGAGACGTAGCTGCCGACGGTCGAGCCGTTCCCGATCACCGCCCCGTCCCGAATCTGCGCATGGTCCCCGACCCGGGCCCCCGCTCCGATCCGAACCCCGGAGTGGATGATCACGTGCCCACCGATCAGAGAACCCTCGCCGATCGAGACCTTGTCGCCGATCAACAGCCCAGGCGCCAAGTCGGAAGGAAGTAGATCCGCCATCGCGGCGGCATCCTAGCGGCGCCCGGGTCAATCGTCGTGCGGCTGGTCGCCCTTCCGAACTTTGGTCCCCCATAGGGGCCCGAATCTCGGAGAGGCGAACTTCGAGAGCCTCCGGGCGCGGCTCCCTGCACCCTTACCTGCTTAGTGAGGGTGCAGGGAGCCGCGCAGGTGCGCCGCCGTTTTACCGAGGATGGTTCGTACGTGCCGGGGTTCGTACTTCACCTGGTAATGCGAGAAGCGGAGCGGAGTCAGGCCGTTCGCAACGTGTACCTGGAAGCGCAACGCATCACGGCTCTGCGCCGAGGGCGTGCGGTGGTAGCGCCAGCCGTCGGTCTCGACGACGAGACCTAGGTCCGGCCAGTAGAAGTCGACCTCGAATTCATTGACTATGTGTTTCGTGAGCGGGACCGGAAGCCCCGCCGCCGTGGCCAGCGGCCGGAAGAGCCGTTCCAGCTCATCGTCGGAGAGGCGGAAGGTGTGCTTGTCGAGGATTCGACGTAGGGGCCGAACGCCCAACTCGCCAGGATGATCATCAAGCGCGCGCCGCAGCTCATCCGCATCGATCACATCCAACTTGTCCGCCTCGTTGATCGCCCGCTCGAGGTCCCTCGGTCCCATCACTGCTACGAGGTCAAGGAAGGTCTGAACTGGCTGGGTAAGAGGGATGCCCCAGCGCGTCGTGACCCTCGGAGCAGGCAAGGTTGGGCGGCGATGGCAGCGAAGCCCGGGAAGCCGAGCTTCGGACGAGCGCATCACGCTGACGTCGATGTAGTCCGCGTGCTCCTTCGCGAAGCCCCAGAGAGCTGCTGCGCTGCGGTGGCTCAGAGCGGCCTCGGGTGCGCAGGCGAGCACGGCAGCCATCCAGCGCCCCTCGCGGCTCAGCTGCGGTCGTCCCACCGCGTACACCCCACCGACCACAGGGTGCAGGCGGCCGCTGCGAACTCGGTGCTTGATCGCCTTCGAGGTGAACCCAAGGCCCAGCAACTGCTCCCGCGTCACCACTCCGTGCTGACGACGCGCCAACCTCCATGCTTGCCGCCGCTGCCCCTCCGAGATTTGGTCCCCCATAGGGGCCCAAGGTTCGGAGAGGCTGGACTCTCCCCCTGCCCAGCCCCTGTTGCGCTCGCCGAACGCGGACTTAGCGAGAGCCGCCAGCCCGCAAGCTGGCGGCAGAGCGGCCCGTTGATAGGCCGTATGCACGACGTCTGCGCGATCATCGTCTCGCACAACGGCAAGCGCTGGCTCGACGCCTGCCTTGGCAGCCTCTACGCGAGCGCCGGAGACATCGACCTCGATGTCGTCGTCGTCGACAACGGCAGCGACGGCTCGGCTGCCCACGTCGAGGAGCGTTATCCCGCGGCTCGCACGATCAGCTGCGCCAACCGCGGGTTCGGGGCCGCCAACAACCGCGGCCTGGAGACGGCGAACGCGCGCTACGTCCTCTTCCTCAACCCGGACACCGAGTTTCTCAGCGGCGATCTCGCGGAATTACTCGCCGCCCTCGACCGCCGGCCCCACATTGGGCTTGCCGGCGTCCGCCAGGTCGGTAGCGGGGGAGAGCTGGCGCCGAGCATGCGGCGCTTCCCCTCGACGCCCAACATGCTCGCCGAAGCGTTCGCGGTCGAGCGGATCCCGCTGCTGCGCCGCTTCCTCGGCGAGCGGGTTCTGGCGCCGGGGCGCTACGACCGCGAAACCCCCTGCGACTGGACCTCCGGCTCCTTCATGCTGGCCCGGGCCGAGGCCGTGCAGGCCTGCGGCGGCTTCGACGAGCGTTTCTTCCTCTTCTCCGAGGAGACCGACCTCTGCTGGCGCCTCAAAGCAGCCGGCTGGGATGTCGTCCACCTCTCGCAGGTGACGATCCGCCACTACGAGAGCGAGCACTCGGCCACCCCGCGGATGGAAGCGCAGTCCGCCTACGCCCGCCTCCAGTTCGCCCGCAAGCACTTCGCCCACCTCGCTCCCTACCGCTTGGCGATGGCCCTGCGCTACGCCCTGCGAAGCAGGCGGGAGGCCGCTCGCGCCGCTCTCGAGACGGTGCTCAAAGACGAGCCCCCGTTCGCAGCGCCGCCACCGGCGCCGGCCGAAGCTCAGGCGACGATCGTCAGCGCGCTCGGCGCCACCCGCAGCTCGATGCGCTCGCGCTCGCCGATGTAGTCGCCGTCGACCTGAAGCGGGAAGGGCCGCACGCTGCCGTCCTTCTCCAGCGAGGCGGTCTCGACCACGGCGTGGGTGACGTCGTCGAAGTGAACCACCTGCTTGTGGCGGGCCGCGGGTTTGGTCTCGCTGAACAGCCGCGTGATCAGCGTCGGCATGTCGCGCTGCGCCGCCCGTTTCAGGACCCCGATCGAGAGCGTGCCGTCGTCGATCGCGATCCCCTCGCAGACGCGGATCGGGTGGGTGGTGAAGTAGGTGAACGGGTCGGAGTTCTGGACGATCGTGGTGATCCCCTCGACCGGCTCGGCGCCGTCGACCGTCGTCCGCACCCGCACCGGGTTGAGGAGGTACTTCCGGTAGAAGCTGGAGATGCCGGCCCAGCTGTAGTAGTAGGGGCCCGCGTTCCCCTTCAGGGTGGGGTTGCGGTCGACCCGCTTGACGACGCTGGCGTCAAGGCCGACCCCGCAGGAGAAGACGAAGTAGCGGTCGTCGACGATCCCCAGATCGATCTTGCGCGGCTGCCAGTCATCAGCGAGCGTCAGCAGGTGCTCGGTCGCGTCGACAACGTCGTTCGGCATCCCCAGCGTCCGGCAGACCACGTTGGTTGACCCGCCCGGCAGGATCGCCACCGGCAGATCGGACCCGGCGAGCCCGTTCGCGACCTCGTTCAGCGTCCCGTCGCCGCCGAAGGCGACGACCACGTCATAGCCGCCGTCCTGCGCCTCGCGCCCGATCTCGGTCGCGTGGTTCTGCGCCTGCGTCGAGACCGCTTCGACGTCGAACCGTCCCTGCAGCGCGTAGACCACGAGGTTTTTCAGCCGGTCCGAGACCGTCGTCGCGTACGGATTGACGATCAGCAGCATCCGCTTCTTGTGCGGCTTGCGGCGGCGGAGGGGGCGAAGCTGCGCGGTCACGGAGGCTGCACCCTAGTGCGGGGGACGGGGCGACTACGCTGCCGCCGATGATCGACCGACGGGAGCTGGGTGCGATTTTCCTCGGCGGTGCGGTGGGGGCCCTGCTGCGGGCAGGGCTTGCCGAAGCGTTCCCCCCCGGGGCGGGGGAGTGGCCGTGGGCGACCTTCGCGGTCAATGTCACCGGCGCGGCTCTGCTAGGTTACTGGTTCACGACCCTCTCGCACGCGAGCTACCGGCGGCCGCTGCTGACGACCGGCTTCTGCGGCGCTCTAACCACCTTCTCGACCGTCCAGCTGGAGCTGGTGGAGATGATCGACGCGGGCCGGGCGGGGCTGGCAGTCCTCTATCTCGCCGTCAGTCTCGCCGCCGGCTTGGCTGGGGCACATGCGGCGACCGCCTTCGGTCGCAGGGAGGGGGCGGCGTGAGCTGGCTGGTCTGGGTCGGCGTCGCTTTCCTCGGCGGTTGCGGAGCGCTGGCTCGCTTCGGGCTGACCCTGCTGGTCGCCGACCGCCTGCACCCGCACCTGCCGGTGGGCACGCTCGCGGTCAACGTCAGCGGCGCCTTTCTCCTGGGCCTGCTGGCGGGCGCCTCGATCGAAGCCGATGCGCGGCTCCTGCTCGGAGCCGGCCTGCTCGGCGCCTACACCACCTTCTCCACCTGGATGGTGGAGACGCAGCGGATCGGAGAGGCGGGGAGGAGGCGGATCGCGGTCGCGAACGTCGTCCTCAGCATCGCCTCCGGCCTTGCCGCCGCCGCCCTCGGCCGCTGGATCGGCCAGCAGCTCTAGGCGTGTCGCATTTGTTCCCCTACAGGTAACTAAAGCGACACTAGGTCGCTTCGTAACGGATCACCGCTCCGTCCTCGACTTCCCGCACCCGGCCCTCGTTGACGAGGAGGTCGGCGTGACCGATCACCTCGGAGAGGGTGAGGAAGGCCTGGGTGACGGCGACGTTGCCCCACAGCGCCTGCGCCAGCTCGTAGGCGTTGCGCGGCCGCTCGTCGACGAGGCGGTGGATCTTCTCCTTGCGGCGCTCGTAGCCGGCGAAGCGGGAGTCGATCAGCTCGCCGTGGTCGGTGATCGGCTCGCCGTGGCCGGGGAGGACGATCTCGGCCGGCATCTGCCGGGTCTTCTTCAGCGACTCGATGTAGGTGACGAGCGCCTGCGGGCGCTCGGTAGACCCGTCGAGCGGCCGCGCCAGCAGCGGGTTGGAGGAGATTTTCGGCAGCAGGTGGTCGGCAGCGAGGAGGATCTTCCGCTCCTCGTCCCAGAAGACCGTGTCGGAGGGGCTGTGGCCGGGGCGGTGCAGGACTTCCAGGCGCCGGTTGCCGAGCTCCAGCGTGCCGCCGTCCTCCAGCGGCCGCGTCACGGTCACGTGCGAGCCCCAGCCGCGGAAGCTGCGGGAGACGCTGCGCAGGGCCACCGTCACGTCCTCGGGGATGCCGTTGCGCAGCATCACCTCGACAGCGAACTGGTCCTCCAGCTCGGCGTCCTCCTCGAAGGAGCCGAGCCGCCGCGCAGCCGCTCCCAGCGCCGCCACCTCGGCGCCGGAATGCTCGACCAGGATCTCGACCAGGCCGAGGTGGTCGATGTGCTGGTGGGTGACGACGATCAGCTCGAGGTCAGCGAGGGCGTGGCCGCGCTCCGCCAGCCGCGCCGTCAGCTCGTCGAGCGCCTTGCCCGAGTTCGGGCCGGTGTCGACGAGCGTCAGCGGCTCGTCCTCGACGAGGTAGCAGTTGACCCGCCCGACCGCGAACGGGGTCGGGATCGCGAAGCGGCGGATGCCGGCCAGCGCCGCTTGCTTGAGCGCCTGCTCCGGCGTCGCCGTCACGCCCGGATCAGGCCTAAGACTTCGTCGCGCCGGCGCTCCATGTCCTCGCGCGAGACCAGCGACTCCAGGTTCAGCCGCAGCAGCGGCTCGGTGTTGGAGGGGCGGACGTTGAAGTGCCAGTCCTCGAAGTCGATCGAGACGCCGTCGAGGTGGGTGACCTTCGCCCCCTCGCCATAGCGCTCCTCGATTTCGCGCATCTTCGCCTCCGGGTCGCCCACCTCGGAGTTGATCTCCCCGGAGATGAAGTACTTGGCGCGGAACTCCTCCATCAGCTCGGCCAGCGTGCGGCCGTCGAGCGAGAGCAGCTCCAGCACCAGCAGCGCCGGGATCGTCCCCGAGTCGGCGTTCCAGAAGTCGCGGAAGTAGTAGTGGCCGGAGACCTCACCGCCGAACGCCGCCCCCTCCTCGCGCATCCGCGCCTTGAAGAAGGCGTGACCGACGCGGGAGAGGTCGGAACGGCCGCCCTCGGCCGCAACCAGATCCGGCACCGCCCGGCTCGAGCGCGGGTCGTAGAGGATCGTTGCACCCGGGTTCTTCTGCAGGACCGAGCGGGCGAGCAGGGCGCAGATGAAGTCGCCGTCGCAGAAGCTGCCGTTGCCGTCGATGAAGAAGCAGCGGTCGGCGTCGCCGTCCCAGGCGATCCCGAGGTCGGCGCCGCTCAACTTGACGCGGTCGATGATCATCCGCCGGTTCTCCTTCAGCAGCGGGTTCGGCTCGTGGTCGGGAAACTCGCCGTTGGGGACGAAGTACATCTCCTCCAGCTCCAGCGGCAGCTGCTCCAGGATCGGGCCGACCATCGGCCCCGCCATCCCGTTGCCGCCGTCGACCACGACCTTCATCGGCTTCACGTTGGCGGGGTCGATGAAAGAGCGCGCATGGGCGTGGTACTCGTCCCAGATGTCGACGTTCTCGATCCAGCCGCCGGTGGCCGGTGGCCCACCTACGCCGGCTTCGATCTCGGCCTTGACGTCGCCGATCCCGGCGTCGCCGGAGAGCGGCAGCGCCCCCTCGCGAACGAGCTTGACGCCGGTGTAGGCCTTCGGGTTGTGGGAGGCGGTGACCATGGCGCCACCGTCGAGATCGCGCCAGCCGACCAGGTGGTAGAGCATCTCGGTCGCGACCTGCCCGGCGTCGATCACCGTCGCCCCCTCGGCGATCAAGCCGCTGCGGACCGCGGCCGCCATTGCCGGGGCCGTCAGCCTCATGTCACGCCCGAGGCCGACTGCCAATTGGCTCGGCTGCTTGCCGCGTAGCCGAGCCAACACACGGGCGAAGGCGCGGCCAATCGCCTCGGCCGTCGACTCGTCCATTTCGGAGCCATGCAGGCCGCGGATGTCGTACGCCTTGAAGATTCCTGGGGGGGCCAGGGGGGGCTGGTCGCTCAAAACGCTCCTTTCAGCGCCTCGTAGCTCTGCTCGATCGACTGCGGCATCACTTTCGTGTCGGCGATCACCGGCATGAAGTTGTTGTCGCCGGCCCAACGGGGGACGACGTGCATGTGGATGTGGTGCTCGACCCCGGCGCCGGCGACCCGACCCTGGTTGAAGCCGACGTTGTAGCCGTGCGGCTCGTAGACCTGCTCGAGGCGGTCCATCGCCCGCTGCGCCAGCTCCATCATCTCCGCCAGCGTCTCCCCGGGGATCTCCTGCAGGCGGCCGACGTGGTCGTAGGGCGCCACCATCAGGTGCCCGTTGGTGTACGGGAAGAGGTTGAGGATGAGGAAGCAGCGCTCGCCGCGGTGGACGATCAGGTTCGCCTCATCATCTCCCGCCGCCGGCTTGGCGCAGAAGATGCACTCCTCCTCGATGTCCTTGGACGCGTCCTTCACGTAAGCGAGGCGCCAGGGCGCCCAGATGCGGAAATTTGCCACGGGCGGCGCATCCTATGGAAGCGAGTGCCTGGCGCCGGCGCTGCCGCAGGCTCCGTTACAGCCACTTGCGGCGGCGGAAGTAGACGACCGTGCTGACCAGGACGACCAGCATCACCGCCAGCACGGTGAAGAAGCCGGCCTCGTGGTGTTCGCTCGGGACCCAGGTGTTCATCCCCATCACGCTGGCGATCAGAGTCAGCGGCAGGATGATCACGCTGATCGCGGTCAGGACCCGGAGGATGTCGTTGAGGCGGTGGGAGATCACCGACTCGTTGGTCTCCTCGAGCGCCTCCGCGACCTCCTTGTAGTTCTCGAGCATGTCCCAGATCCGCTCGTGGGCGTCGACGATGTCGTCGAAGTAGATCTCCAGGTCGAGATCGGAGGCGAGGTAGCGCTGCTTCACTTTCTCCAGTTCGCGCAGGACCGGCCGCTGCGGCCGCACGACTTTGCGGAAGTTGATGATCTCCTGCTTGACGTTGGAGATGTCGCGGACGACTTCCTCGGCCCGCTCTTCGAAGATCTGGTCCTCCAGCGCGTCGAGCTTGTTGCCGATCTTGCGCAGCATCGGGAAGCAGTAGTCGAAGCTGTCGTCGACGAGCCGGTAGAGCAGGTAGCCCGAACCCCGCGAGAAGAGCTGTTCGCGCAGCTCCTCTTTGGCCCGGCAGCGCTCGAACAGGTACTCGACCGGCTGCAGCGGCATGTTCGGGATCGTCACCACGTAGTCGGGCCCGACGAAGACGTCGAGCTCGCCGGCGCCGAGCCGCCCCGCCTGGGGGTCGAAGACCGGGAGGTGGAGGACGATGAAGAGGTAGTCGTCGTAGACGTCGATCTTCGGCCGCTGGTTGCGCGAAAGGACGTCCTCGAGGTCGAGCGCGTGGAAGGCGAAGTGCTCCTCCAGCCAGCTCCGCTCCAGCGATCCCGGCCACTCGATGTTGACCCAGCGCAGGCTGTTGGAGTCGATCTGCTCGACGTTCGGAGCTTGAGGCTCAGGCGCCGCAGGCTGAGAGACGAGCTCGCCGCGCCGGCCGGGCCGTCGCAGCCTCGGTTTCGGAAGGTTCGGCATCGCTCAGGCCAATCGTCTCGTTGTGCAGCAAGGTCATCCGCGCCGCCTAGGTTAGCCGCCTTGCAGGCCGTGGAAGGTCGGGAACGTGCCTGGTAAGGTTCTTGCCACATAAGCGCCACATCTAGAGGGGTGGAGGGACTGGCCCATTGAAGCCCCGGCAACCATCTCGAACCGCAAGGTCCGAGACAGGTGCCAAATCCAGCAGGTCTGTTTTCGATCAGAGGCCTGGAAGATGTGGGGGATGTCCGATCGGACCTCGCCCCACAAATGGCGAGGTTTTTTCGTAAGTGGAAAAGAGGATCGGATGTCAGTAGAGAGCTTGAAGTGCAAGGAGTGCAGGACCAGCTACGAGCTGGACGCCAACTACGTCTGCGAAAACTGCTTCGGCCCGCTCGAGGTCGCCTACGACTTCAGCGGGCTCGACCCCGAGGAGGTGAAGCGGCGGATCCAGGCCGGGTCGCAGGGGATCTGGCGCTACCGCGACTTCTTGCCCTTCGAGGGCAAGGCGAGCGACCCGCTGGAGCCGGGGTTCACGCCGCTGCTGAAGGCCGACCGGCTGGCCGAGCGGCTCGGAGTCGGGGCCGAGATCTGGATCAAGAACGACGCCGCCAACCCGACCCACTCCTTCAAGGACCGGGTGGTCGCGGTAGCCGTCGCGAAAGCGAAGGAGCTCGGCTTCGAGACCGTCGCCTGCGCCTCGACCGGCAACCTCGCCAACGCCGTCGCCGCCCACGCCGCCGCGGCCGGGCTCGACTCCTACGTCTTCGTCCCCGCCAACCTCGAGGAGCAGAAGCTGCTGGCGACCGGCGTCTACGGGACCAACCTGGTCGGCGTCCGCGGCAACTACGACGACGTCAACCGCCTCTGCACCCAGCTCGCCGAGACCCACCCCTGGGCCTTCGTCAACGTCAACCTGCGGCCCTACTACGCCGAGGGGTCGAAGACGCTCGCCTACGAGACGGTGGAGCAGCTGGGCTGGAAGCTGCCGGACCGGGTCGTCTCGCCGATCGCCTCCGGCTCGCTCTTCACCAAGCTTGGGCGCGGCTTCCAGGAGTGGCTCGACCTCGGCCTCGTTTCCGGCGCACAACCGACCTTCAACGGCGCCCAGGCGGCGGGCTGCAGCCCGGTGGCCACCGCCTTCGCCGAAGGTTGGGACGTCTGCAAGCCCCAGCGCCCCGACACGATCGCCAAGAGCCTCGCGATCGGCGACCCGGCCGATGGCCCCTACGCGGTCGAGCACGCTCGCCGCACCGGCGGCGGGGTCGACTCGGTCACCGACCAGGAGATCCGCGAGGGGATCAAGCTGCTGGCCGAGACCACCGGGATCTTCACCGAGACCGCCGGCGGGGTCACCGTCGGGGTCCTCCGCAAGCTGGCCGAACGGGGCGAGATCGCCGAGGGCGAGCGCGTCGTCGTCTACATCACCGGCGAGGGACTGAAGACGCTCGACGCCACCCGCGATACGTTCCAGATGCACGAGATCGATCCCGCCCTCGAGAGCTTCGAGGCCGAGTTCCCGCAGGAGGTAGCCGTCTAGATGTCAGTCACCGTGAAGATCCCTACCCAGCTGCGCGCCGCCACCGGCGGCCAGGCCGAGCTGGAAGTGGAGGGTGGGACCGTCGGCGAGGCCCTCGACGCCGTCTTCGACGCCCACGGCGGCCTGCGCGACCGCATCACTCAGGACGGCGACCTGCGCCGCTTCGTCAACGTTTACGTCTCCGGCGAGGACATCCGCTTCCAGCAGGGCCTCGAGACCTCGATCAACGACGGCGACGAGGTAACGATTTTGCCGGCAGTTGCCGGAGGCTGAGGGTCTCCGGACTTCGGGGGGCTATAACCCCCACAATCTCGGAATCGTGAAGCCACCCGTCGTAATTCTCTGCGGCGGCCGCGGGACGCGGCTGCGTGAGCGGACTGAGTCGGTGCCGAAGGCGCTGGTCGAGATCGGCGGCCGGCCGATTCTCTGGCACGTGATCCAGGTCTACGCGGCGCAGGGGTTCAGCCGCTTTCTGCTGGCGACCGGCTACATGGGCGAGGCGGTGGCCGAGTTCGCCGCTGCGGAACGCTGGCCGGAGGGAGTTCTGGTCGACTGCGTCGACACCGGCCTCGACACGCCGACGGGCGGCCGGATCGCAGCGCTGGCGGACGGGGTGCGGGGGCAGCGCTTCTGCGCCACCTACGCCGATGGCGTCGCCGACGTCGATCTCAACGCCCTGCTCGAGTTCCACGAGCGGCACGGCGCCCTCGCCAGCGTCACCGTCGTCCGCCCCGACCTGCAGTGGGGGGTCGCCGAGCTCGACGGCGAGGCGGTGACCGGCTTCGTCGAGAAGCCGCGCAGCGAGCACTGGATCAATGGCGGCTTCTTCTGTTTCGAGCCGGGCGTACTCGACTATCTGGATGGCGCGAGTGTGCTCGAGCGTGAGCCGCTCTCGCGGTTGGCCACCGACGATCAGCTGCGGGCCTTCCGCCACGAGGGCTTCTGGGACTGCATGGACACCTACAAGGACGCGGTGGTCCTCAACGACCTCTGGACCGCCGGCCGCGCGCCCTGGCGGATCTGGGATGCGGCGACGGTGGAGGCGTGAAGCGTTCCCTGGTCACCGGCGGCCACGGCTTTGTCGCTTCCAACCTGGCGCGGGCGCTGCTCGAACGCGGTGACGCGGTCACCATCCTCGACCTGGCGCCGCCGCCCAGCTCCGGCCTCGTCCTCCAGGGGATCTCTTCCGACGTGCAGTTGCTGGAGACGGACCTGCGGGACGCCGCCCGCGTCGACGCGGCTATCGCCGCCGGCGAGTTCGACGTCGTCTTCCACCTCGCCGCTCAAACCCTGGTCGGGCCGGCGATGGCGGACCCGACCCAGACCTTCGAAATCAACGTTCGCGGCACCTGGGGCCTGCTCGAGGCCTGCCGCCGCGCCGACGTGCCGGCGGCGATCGTCGCCTCCTCCGACAAGGCCTACGGCCCCAGCGAGGTTCTGCCCTACCGCGAGGACATGCGCCTGACCCCGGCCTCGCCGTACGAGGCCAGCAAGGCGGCGGCCGACGCGATCGCCCTCAGCTACCGCCCCGCCTACGGGCTGCCGGTGGCGGTCACCCGCTTCGCCAACATCTACGGAGGTGGCGATTCCAACTTCTCGCGCCTGATCCCGGAGGCGATCGCCGCGGTCCTCGACGGTCGCCGCCCGCAGATCCGCTCCGACGGCAGCCCCCAACGGGACTTTCTCTACGTCAGCGACGCCGTCGCCGCCTACTTGGCGGTCGAGAGCGCGGTCGGCGCCGGCGGTCCTGGAGCCGGAGAGGCGTTCAACGCGGGTGGCGAGCGCCCCTTCTCGGTCGCCGAGGTGTTGGAGACGATCGTCGAGGTCTCGGGCACCGATCTCAGCCCGGAATACCTCGGCGCCGGCAACCCCGACGGCGAGATCGACCGCCAGTTCGTCGACTCGACCAAGCTGCGGGAGACGACCGGCTGGGCGCCTGAGGTGGAGCTGCGCGACGGCCTGATCCGCACCCTCGACTGGTACCGCGATCACGCCGAGCTGCGCCCCGAGGCGACCGGCACGACCAGTTAGTCTCGAGCCCGATGTGCGGGCGCTTCACCAACACGACCAAGGACACGAAGAAGATCGCCGATCGCTTCGAGGTCGAGCTGGAGAAGGCCCTGGAGCGGAGTGGAGCCGGGGCGCCGGCGAAAGAGAGCGCCAAGGACGGGAAAGAGGCGAAAGCGCCGCCCGGATTCGGCCGCTTCAACGTCGCTCCGACCCAGGAGGTGGTGGTCGTCCGCGCCTCGCCCGAGCCCGAGGAGGCCGAGCAGGGGAAACGCGAGGCGCGGCTGATGCGCTGGGGCCTGGTCCCCGTCTGGGCCAAGGACCTCAAGGTCGGCTACCGGATGATCAACGCGAAAAAGGAGAACCTGATGAAGAGCCGCGCCTACGGGCCGCTGCTCGACAAGTACCGGCACCGCTGCCTGATCGTCGCCGACGGTTTCTACGAGTGGATGAAGGCCGAGGACCCGAAGCAGCCGCGCCAGCCCTGGCACTTCCAGGTCGACGGCGGCGAGCCCTTCGCCTTCGCCGGCCTCTGCACCCGCAAGGAGTGGCCCGACCCCGAGGAGCGCGGCTACGAAGACGGCTACCTCTACACCTGCACGCTGGTGACGACGACGCCGAACGAGGTCGTCGCCCCGGTCCACAACCGGATGCCGGCGATCCTGCCCAGTCCCGAGGCCGAGGCGGCATGGCTCGACCCGAAGCTGAGCGCCGAGGACGCGGTGGCGATGTGCGGGCCGCTCGACGCACGGCGGATGTCGAGCGCCCCGGCGAACCCCGCCCTCAACAAGGTCGGCAAAGGGACGTCCGAGGGGCCGGAGCTGCTGGTGGCGCCGCAGGAGACCTTGGACGTCTGACTACTCGCCTTCTTCGGCTTCCTCTTCCGCTTCTTCGCGTGCTTCGGCTTTGAGTTCTTCGGCTTCTTCGTCGATCGGCGGCGAGCGATCCGGCAGCGCGGCCTGGGTCTCCACCGTAGCTTCCTCGCCGGCGCGCGTCTCCAGCGTGCAGCGGAACTTGGCCACGGGAACGTCGGTGGTCCGCCAGATCGTGAAGAAGGGGAGGGCCAGGTCTTCTTTCGATTTGCCGGCGATCAGGTACTTGATCCGCTCTTCGCCGATCTTGAACTGTGGCCATTCGACCTTCACGCCCTGTTCGGTGGTGAAACGCTGCGGGCGGTCCGGGACTTCGAGTTCGGCGAGTTCGCCGCCGTGGGAGCTGAAGTCCATCCGCACCGCTTCCGGCACTTCCTGGCTGTAGATGCCGTCTTCGGAGGAGCGCGGATAGGTCGCCCGCAGGTCGCCGCCGCTCTGGGCGACTTCGGTTCCTTTCGGGGCCCTGATCGTGCAGAGGACGCTGCTGTTGCCGATCGGCGCACCGGCGGAGACGTCGAAGACCGTGGAGACGATGTAGAGCGAGTAGCCGCTGACGTTGGTGCCGGTGGCGCGGATGTTGGTGTCGGTCAGCTGGATCTCGCCCTTGCCGCCGGGGACGGGGACGGTGCCGGAGTCCGGGCCCTTGGCCGACTGCACCCATTCGAGGCTGGCGGCTTCTCCCTCGCCCTTGCCCGTGGCGGCGAGGGCGGCGACGAGGCAGGCGACAAGCCCGACCGCGATCACGATCAGGGCGCCGCGGGGCGGGGAGTCCTGGGACGAGGTGCCTGGGGGGGCGGCGCGCACAGCGCGACAGTATTGAAATCGGCCACGGAATCGCCGGCCTGCGATACCTCGACCGGCCCTCGGGGTACGTTCCCTCCGTGGCAGGGAAAGTGACGCGACTGAAGATGAGCGAGGTGCGGCCCCGAGCGGTAGAGGTCCACGGGCGGCCGATGAACTTCATCGAAGCCGGCTCCGGACCGGTCCTGCTGCTGATCCACGGAATGGCGGGGACCTGCGCCAACTGGGAAGCGGTGATCGAGCCGCTGGCGATCAACCACACCGTGATCGCCCCCGACTTCCCCGGTCACGGCTCCTCGGCTCCGGGTGGCGGCGACTACTCGCTCGGCGCCCTTGCCAGCACCCTGCGCGACCTGATGCTGACGCTCGGCCACGAGCGTGCGACCCTTGTCGGCCACTCGCTCGGCGGCGGCGTCGCGATGCAGTTCACGTACCAGTTCCCGGAGATGGTCGAGCGTCTGGTCCTGGTCTCCAGCGGCGGCCTCGGTCCCGACGTCAGCCCGATCCTGCGGGCGGCGGCCCTGCCCGGCGCCGAGCTCTTCATCTCGGCGACGGCAGCGGTGGGGAGCGGGGTCGGCTCGGTGGTCGGCCGCGGCCTCGGCCTGCTCGGCCTTCGTCCCAACGCCGACCTCGCCGAGGTCACCCGCGGCTACGCGACCCTCACCGACCCCGACCGCCGCAAGGCCTTCGTCGCCACCCTGCGCTCGGTGGTCGGCATGGAGGGCCAGCGCGTCGCCGCCCTCGACAAGCTCTACCTCGCCGAAACCCTGCCCCTGCTGATCGTCTGGGGCGAGAACGACCCGATCATCCCTGCCGACCACGCCCGCGAGCTCCACGCCCAGCTCCCCGACAGCCACCTCGAGATCTTCGAGGACACTGGCCACGTCCCCCAGCTCCAGCGCCCCGGCCGCTTCATCGCCGTCCTCGAACGCTTCCTCGCCGAAACCGAGCCGGCGGAGTTTGACGCCGGCGAGTGGCGCGCGAGGTTCAAAGCGGCCGAGAGCTAAGCGTGTCGCCTTCTGCGTCCATACGGACCTGAAAGGCGACAACAAGAAGCGCGCCCGACAGGATTCGAACCTGTGGCCTACAGCTCCGGAGGCTGTCGCTCTATCCAGCTGAGCTACGGGCGCGTGTCCGCAGCTTAGACCTTCGCGAGGACTTCCTGCGCTTGACCATTTTCTGTCTGACTCAGACAATAAATTACTGCTATGTCGAGTGCGAAGAGAGGCAATGAGGCGGAGGCGATGGTTCTCAGCGCCCTTGTGCAGCGGGGGTATGAGGTGGCGGTCCCTTTCGGAGAGGGGCAGCCTTATGACCTTGTCGTCGATCTAGGTGATCGCGCGTTTCTTCGAGTTCAGTGCAAGCGAGCCTGGCCACTTCAGGGGTGCGTTGTCTTCAACAGCCGCTCTACCGACCATGGCAGCGGTCCGAAGTCATATGTCGGGCTCGCCGACATCTTCGGTGTCTACTTTCCTCCGACCTCCACCGTCTACTTGGTTCCCATCGACGCCGTTGCCGCCTTCGAGGGTCGACTCCGTCTCGAGCCGACTCGCAACAACCAGCGCCGGTTGATTCGTTATGCCGCTGACTACGAGATTGATCGATGGACTCCCGAGTCGCTCCGGGAGCAGTTCAAACCGGGCACCCTCGCGCCGGAACCCGAGCTGAACTTCGCGTAGGCTCGCCGCCGATGGATCTGGCGGTGACTTTTCTCGGGACCGGGGGCTCGGTGCCTTCGGCGCGGCGCTCGACGGCCAGCGTGCTGGTGGCGCGTGGGGGGGAGCGGTTGCTCTTCGACTGCGGGGAAGGGACGCAGCGGCAGATGCAGCGGTCGCTGGGGCTGGTCCAGGCGGATGAGATCTACCTGACGCACTTCCACGCCGACCACGTGCTGGGGCTGCCCGGGCTGTTGAAGACCTACGACCTCACCGACCGGCAGGTGCCGCTGAAGATCTACGGCCCGCCGGGGCTCTCCGAGCTCTTCCAGGTCTTCTCGCCGTTCCTCGGCCGGCTCAAGTACACGCTCGACCTGATCGAGCTGGGGCCGGGGGACACTGTGGGGCACGACGGTTACCTGGTCGAGCCCTTCGAAGCCGCCCACAGCGGTCGCGCCAACGGCTACGCGCTGGTCGAGGCGGAGCGGCCGGGGCGCTTCGATCCGGCCGCGGCTGCGGCCGCGGGCGTGCCGGAAGGACCCGCCTTTGCGGCGCTTCAGCGTGGCGAGACCGTCGAGGGCGACGCCGGGCCGGTCACCCCGGACCAGGTGATGGGGCCGAGCCGCCAGGGTCGCACGATCGTCATCACCGGCGACACGGCGCCGAGCCCGGCCACCGTCTCCGCCGCAGCCGACGCCGACCTGCTGATCCACGACGCCTCCTTCGCCGAGGAGGAGGCGCAGCGCGCCGCCGAGACCGGGCACTCGACCGTCGGCCAGGCGGCAGCCGTCGCCGCCGAGGCCCACGTGAAGCTCCTCGCCCTCGTCCACATCTCCTCCCGCTACCACGTCGGCAAGGTGATCGAGGAGGCGAAAGAGGCCTTCGAGCCCACCGTCGCCCCCAAAGACTTCGACGTCATCGAACTGCCTTTTCCCGAGAGAGGTCAGCCCCAGCTCATCCCAAACGGAGCAGCGGATAGAGAAGGGTCGGGGTAGGCCCCTCCCGGGGCCCTCCCCAGCTGTTGCCCCGGGAGGGGCCTACCCCGACCCGCCGCCCCCGCTGCTACTCTCACCACGTCCTTTAACCAGGTCCCGTGAGGCCAGGAAGGAAGCCACTGAAGTGAACGAGAAGGTCGTGCTGGAGCACGACGATTTGAGGCGAACGCTGCGGCGGATCGCCCACGAGATCGCCGAGAAGAACCCGGATTCGGAGCGCTTGGCGGTCGTCGGCATCCACACCCGCGGCGCCGTCCTGGCCCGCCGCCTCCACGTCTTCCTCGGCGAGCTGACCGGATCGGAGCTGCCGATCGGCGACCTCGACATCTCCTTCTACCGCGACGATGTCGGCGCCAAGGCGCCCGCCTCCCAGCCGGTCGTCCACGCCTCCCACATCGACTTCGACCTCTCCGACCGCACCGTCGTCCTCGTCGACGACGTTCTCTACACGGGCCGCACCGTCCGCGCCGCGATCGAGGCGCTCTTCGACTACGGCCGCCCACAGCGCGTGCAGCTGGCGGTCCTCTGCGACCGCGGTCACCGAGAGCTGCCGATCCGCCCCGACTACGTCGGCAAAAACCTGCCGACGGCGCGGGAGGAGCGGGTCAACGTCCGCTTGCAGGAGGTCGACGGCACAGACGAGGTGACGATCTCCGAGTCCAGCCCCGTGGAGGTGACGCGATGAAGCACCTGCTCTCGATCGAGCAGCTCTCGCGCGAGGAGATCGAGGGGATCCTCGACCGCGCCGAGAGCTTCGCCGAGGTCGGCCGCCGCGACATCAAGAAGGTGCCGACCCTGCGCGGCCGCACCGTCGTCTCGCTCTTCTACGAGTCGAGCACCCGCACCTCCAGCTCCTTCGACCTCGCCGCCAAGCGCCTCTCCGCCGATGTCGTCTCGGTCAAGGCCGCCGGCTCCTCGGTCGAGAAGGGGGAGTCGCTGAAGGACACGGTCGCCACCCTCTCCGCCTACGACCCCGCTGCGATCGTGATCCGCCACCCCTACGCCGGCGCCGCCCAGATGGTCGCCGGTTGGACCACGGCCTCGGTGATCAACGCCGGCGACGGCAAGCACGAGCACCCGAGCCAGGCGCTGCTCGACGTCTACACCCTGCGCCGCAAGCTCGGCTCGCTGGAGGGGATCCGGATCTGGATCGTCGGCGACGTCCTCCACAGCCGCGTCGCCCGCTCGAACCTGATTGCCTTCACTCGAATGGGGGCCGAGGTCACCGTCTGCGGTCCGCCGACCCTGATCCCGCGCGGGATCGAGGAGCTCGGCTGCGACGTCTCCTACAGCCTCGACGGCATTGAGGCAGCCGAGGTCGTCTACGCGCTGCGGATGCAGAAGGAGCGGATGAGCGAGAGCTTCGTCCCCTCGCTGCGCGAGTACGCGGCAAGCTTCCAGATCGACAGCCGCCGCCTCGAGCCGCGCCAGCTGCTGATGCATCCCGGCCCGGTAAACCGCGGCGTCGAGCTCTCCGGCGAGGCGATCGACTCGTCGCAGTCGCTGATCACCGAGCAGGTCGCCGCCGGCCTGGTGGTGCGGATGGCGATTCTCTACGAGCTCCTCGCCGGCGCCGAGGGGGCGCCGAGCAGCGAGGGCGAAGGCAGCAAGCCGACCCCGATCGGAACCCCCGCATGAGCCTCACCGACCTCCTCGACGTGCGCCCGGGCGAGGACGCGCACCTGATCCTGCGACGGGCGACCGTGCTCGATCCGGTCGCGGGCATCGACTCCGTCCACGACGTCGTCATCCGCGACGGCGAGATCGCCGCCCTCGCCTCGCCGGGGGAGGCGGACGGCGACGGCGCCGAGGTGGTCGAGGCCGAGGGCCTGCACGCCTTCCCCGCCTTCTTCGACCCCCACGTCCACCTCCGCACGCCCGGTCAGGAGCACAAGGAGGACGTGGAAACGGGAACCCGCGCCGCCGCAGCCGGGGGCTACTGCGGGGTCATCGCGATGGCGAACACCTCGCCGCCGGTCTCGACCCCCGCCGACGTCTCCGCCCTGCGCGAGCAGGCCCGCGCCGGCGCCTCCGTCCCGGTCGGCTTCCTCGCCACCGTCAGCAAGGACATGGAGGGCCGCGAGTTGACCGAGATGGTCGAGCTGCGCGAAGCCGGTGCCCTCGGCTTCTCCGACGACGGGCTGCCGATCGTCGATGCCGGCCTGATGCGCCGCGCCCTCCAGTACCAGCACCTCTGCGGCGGCAACATCGCCCTGCATGAGGAGGACCCGGCGCTCTCCCGCGACGGCGCCATGCACGAGGGCCCGGTCTCCGCCGCGCTCGGCCTCGCCGGCATCCCCTCCGTCTCAGAGTCGACGATGGTCGCCCGCGACGCCGCCCTGGCCGGCTACGAGGGCGCCCGCGTCCACGTCCAGCACCTCTCCGCCGCGGAGTCGGTCGAGGTCGTCCGCGCCGCCAAGTCCGCCGGGGTGCGAATCAGCGCCGAGGCCAGCCCGCACCACCTCTGCCTCACCGACGAGGCCGTCCGCGGCCTCGACCCCCACCGGGCCAAGATGAACCCGCCCCTGCGCGAAGAGCGCGACCGCCAGGCGCTGATCGAGGGCCTGCGCGACAGCACCGTCGAGTGCATCGCCACCGACCACGCTCCCCACCAGCCGGAGGAAAAGGACGTTCCCTTCGAGCAGGCCGCGATGGGGGTAACCGGCCTGGAGACCGCCTTCGCGGCGCTTCACACCGAATTGGTCCTTCCCGGCGTCATCGACCTCGCGCTGCTGGTCGAGCGGATGGCCGGGGGAGCCGAGCCCTTCGACTTCGCGCGGCCGAGCCTGGCGCCGGGCGCGGAGGCTAACGTCGTCCTCTGCGACCTCGGCGCCGAGTGGACGGTGGGGGAGGACGGCTACGAGAGCCGCTCCGCCAACTCCTGGTGCGCCGGCCAGACCCTCATCGGCCGCGTCCTGATGACCGTCGCCGCCGGCCAGGTCGCCTTCCGCCTGCGCAGCTTCTCCCTCGGAGTCGCATCGTGATGCGACTCCAGTCGTCGGGAGTGGTGGCCGCATGAGCATTCGCCTGTGCCTTTTCGTTGTCAGGGACCAGAAAGGAACAGGCGAATGAGCGCCTACCTGCTGCTCGAGGACGGCACCCGGCTCGACGGGCTCGCCTGCGGCCACGACGGCGTCGTCACCGGCGAGGTCGTCTTCAACACCGCGATGACCGGCTACCAGGAGTCGGTCACCGATCCCTCCTACGCCGGCCAGATCATCGTCTTCACCTATCCGCTGATCGGCAACTACGGCGTCTCGGCGACGGCGATGGAGTCCGACCGGGTCCACGCCCGCGGCGTCGTCATGCGCGACGCGAAGAACGGCGAGGACGTCGCCACCGCCGAGGGCGGCTGGCTCGACTGGCTCGGCGACTGCGGCGTCCCCGCCGTCAGCGGCGTCGACACCCGGGCCCTGGTCCGCCACCTGCGGCGACAAGGGCTCGATGCGCGGCGGCATCTTCCCGGCGCAGACCCCCGAAGCCGAGGCGCGCGAACGGATCGCCGCCGAGCCCTCGATGGACGGCGCCGACTTCGCCCGCACCGGTCACCCCGGACGAGCCGGTCCGCTTCGAGGGCGAGGGCCCGCACGTGGTCGGGATCGACACCGGGGTCAAGCTCAGCATCGTCCGCCAGCTGCGCGAGCACGGCTGCCGGCTGACCCTGCTGCCCTGCACCAGCAGCCCTGAGGAGGTCCTTGCCGAGGACCCCGACGTCGTCTTCCTCGCCAACGGCCCCGGCGACCCCGCCGCCCTCGACTACGTCGTCGACACCGTCCGCGGCGTGATCGGCCGCAAGCCGGTCTTCGGCATCTGCCTCGGCCACCAGCTGCTCTGCCGCGCGGTCGGCCTCGAGACCTACAAGCTGCCCTTCGGCCACCGCGGCGCCAACCACCCGGTCAAGGACCTGGAGACGGGCCGGATCGACATCACCTCCCAGAACCACGGCTTCGCCGTCGTCGGCCCAGGCGGAGAGCCGAAGATCGAGGGCGACGAGCCGGTCCGCTGGGACACCGACTTCGGCGTCGCCGAGCTCTCGCAGCTGAACCTCTACGACCGCACGGTCGAGGGCCTCGTCCTCCGCGACGTCGCCGGCGCCACCGTCCAGTACCACCCGGAGGCCGGCCCCGGCCCGCACGACGCCCGCCACCTCTTCGACCGCTTTCTTGCCCTCGCGGCCTAGTGGAGAGCAGATGCCTAAACGCGAGGACATCCAGAAGATCCTCCTGATCGGCTCGGGGCCGATCGTGATCGGCCAGGCGGCCGAGTTCGACTACTCCGGCGTGCAGGCCTGCAAGGTCCTGCTCGAGGAGGGCTACGAAGTCGTGCTCGTCAACTCGAACCCGGCGACGATCATGACCGACCCCGAGTTCGCCACCGCCACCTACATCGAGCCGCTGCTGCCCGGCCCGGTGACGAAGATCATCGAAAAGGAGCGCCCCGACGCGCTGCTGCCGACCCTCGGCGGCCAGACCGCGCTCAACATCGCGATGACCCTGTTCGAGGACGGGACCCTGGAGAGGTTCGGGGTCGAGCTGATCGGCGCCGACGCCGCGGCGATCAGCCGCGCCGAGGACCGCGAGGAGTTCCGCAAGACGATGAACGAGGCCGGGCTGCGGATCCCGTGGTCGATGACGGTCGAAACGCTCTCCGAGGTCGACGAGGCGCTCGGCCGACGGCCGCATCACCCTGCCGGCGATCGTCCGGCCCGCCTTCACGATGGGCGGCCAGGGCGGCGGGATCGGCCACACCGAGACCGAGCTGCGCCAGGTCGTCTCCGAGGGCCTCGCCGCCAGCCCGATCAACCAGGTCCTGGTCGAGGAGTCGGTGATCGGCTGGGGCGAGTTCGAGCTCGAGGTGATGCGCGACCGCAACGACAACGTGGTGATCATCTGCTCGATCGAGAACGTCGACCCGATGGGCGTCCACACCGGCGACTCGGTCACCGTCGCCCCGGCCCAGACCCTGACCGACCCGCTCTACCAGGACCTGCGCGACCAGGCGATCAAGGTGATCCGGGCGATCGGGGTCGAGACCGGCGGCTCCAACGTCCAGTTCGCGGTCAACCCCGAGAACGGCGAGATCGCCGTGATCGAGATGAACCCGCGGGTCTCCCGCTCCTCGGCGCTGGCTTCCAAGGCGACCGGCTTCCCGATCGCGAAGATGGCGGCGAAGCTGGCCGTCGGCTACGCGCTGGAGGAGATCCCCAACGACATCACCCGCGCCACGCCCGCCTCCTTCGAGCCGACGATCGACTACGTCGTCACCAAGATCCCGCGCTTCGCCTTCGAGAAGTTCCCCGGCTCCGAGGGCCGGCTCTCGACCTACATGCAGAGCGTCGGGGAGGCGATGGCGATCGGCCGCACCTTCCGCGAGTCCTTCGCCAAGGCGATGCGCTCGCGCGAGCTCGACAGCGCCGCCGGAGATCCCCGAGGCCGACGAGGACCTGCTGGCCGCGATCGCGATCCCCTGCGCCGAGCGCTTCGACCTGATCCACGCCGCCTTCGAGCGCGGCCTCGAGGTCGAGGCCGTCCACGAGGCCTGCATGGTCGACCCCTGGTTCCTGCGCGAGCTGCAGGCGCTGGCCACCGAAGGCGACGGCACCGACGGGCTCGTCCGCACCTACAAGGCGGTCGACACCTGCGCCGCCGAGTTCGAGGCGGCGACGCCCTACTACTACTCCGGCCACGAGCGCCCGCGCCACGACGGCTCGCCGCCGGCCAACGAGATCCGCCGCGGCGACAACGACTCGGTCGTCATCCTCGGCGCCGGCCCGAACCGGATCGGCCAGGGGATCGAGTTCGACTACTGCTGCGTCCACGCCGCGATGACCGCCCGCGAGCTGGGCCGCGACGCGGTGATGGTCAACTGCAACCCGGAGACCGTCTCCACCGACTACGACACCTCCGACCGCCTCTACTTCGAGCCGCTGACGGCCGAGGACGTGCTCGCGGTCTGCGAGCAGGAGCGGCCGGAGGGCGTGATCGTCCAGTTCGGCGGCCAGACGCCGCTGAAGCTCGCCCGCACCCTCGAAGAAGCGGGGGTGCCGCTGCTCGGGACGCCGGTCGACGCGATCGACCTCGCCGAGGACCGCGGCCGTTCGGCGAGCTGCTGCGACCGGCTCGGGGTCGAGGCGCCGCCCTACGGCACCGCCTTCTCGGCCGAGGAAGCGACCGCGGTCGCCGAACGGGTCGGCTTTCCCGCTGCTGGTCCGGCCTTCCTACGTGCTCGGCGGCCGGGCGATGGAGATCTGTTACTCGACCGAGGACCTTCACGCCTACCTGACGCAAGCACGTCAAGGCCGACCAGGAGCACCCGCTGCTGCTCGACCGCTTCCTCGAGAACGCGATCGAGGTCGACGTCGACGCCCTCGGCGACGGCGAGGAGGTCTACGTCGCCGGGATCATGCAGCACGTCGAGGAGGCCGGCGTCCACTCCGGCGACTCGGCCTGCGTGATCCCGCCGCTCAGCCTCGGCGAGGAGATGCTGGAGCAGATCCGCGCCACCAGCGAGCAGATCGCGCTCGAGCTCGGCGTCATCGGCCTGATCAACATCCAGTACGGGGTCGCCGGCGGCAAGCTCTACGTGATCGAGGCCAACCCGCGCGCCTCGCGCACCGTCCCCTTCGTCTCCAAGGCGATCGGGGTGCCGCTGGCGAAGCTCGCCTGCCGGCTGATGCTGGGGGAGAAGCTGGCCGACCAGGACCTGCCGCGAGGGCCTGCCCGAGCACGTCAGCGTCAAGGAGGCGGTGCTGCCCTTCGCCCGCTTCGCCGGCGCCGACTCGGTCCTCGGGCCGGAGATGAAGAGCACCGGCGAGGTGATGGGCATCGCCGAGGACTTCCCGACCGCCTTCGGCAAGGCCCAGGCCGCGGCCGGGGTGCGGCTGCCGGACTCCGGCTCGGTCTTCATCACCGTCACCGACACCGACAAGCCCGCCGCGACCCAGCTCGCGACCCGCTTCCACGACCTCGGCTTCGAGGTGATCGCGACCGGCGGCACCGCCCAGGCGATCGAGCGGATGGGGGTGCCGGTGACGGCGGATCAACAAGCTGCAGGAAGGCTCGCCGCACGTCCTCGACCTGATCCGCAAGTCGCGAATGCGACCTCGTGATCAACACCCCGACCGGCTCCGGCGCCCGCACCGACGGCTACGAGATCCGCACCGCCGCCGTCCGCCACGGGATCCCCTGCGTGACGACGATGACCGGCGCCACCGCCGCCGCCCGCGCGATCGCCGCCGGCAAGCAGGGCGACGCCGAGGTCCGCTCGCTGCAGGAGATCCACGCCGGTCAGGTCAGGGCCGCCGGAGGCGCGATGACCGCGCCGTTCGGCCGCCGGCTCTGCGAGGTCGCGGAGAACCAGGTCTCCGGCGGCTACCGGATCTTCTCCCTCCTCGATCGCGAAGGCCCGGCGCCCGAGCCGGGCCAGTTCTACATGCTCGCCAGCGAGCGCAGCTGGGGAGAGGGGGGAGGCCGGCCCGTACCTGCCGCGAGCGATCTCGGTGGCCGAGACCGCCCCGGCCAAAGACGGCGTCCGCCTGGACTTCCTCGTCGAGGGCGTCGGCCCCGGAACCGACCGGCTCTGCGAGCTGGAGGCAGGGGAGGACGTCTGGGTAACCGGCCCGCTCGGCAACGCCTTCTCGACCCCGAAGCAGGTCAACCCCGACGCCGCGGGAGCGATCCTCGTCGGCGGCGGCATCGGCATCGCCCCGATGGCGATCTGGCGGCGCCACCTGGTCGAGCAGGGCATCCCCCTCCGCGTCCTCCTCGGCTTCCGCAACGAAGCGCACTCCGGAGGCCTGAACGAGCTCTTCTGCTCCGGCGGAGCCCTCTGCCCCGACATCCGCCTCGCCAGCGAGGACGGCCACGCCGGCCACCAGGGCTACGTCACCGACCTCCTGGCCACGATGCTCGCCGGCGACGACGCCACCTCCGCCGTCGTCTACTCCTGCGGCCCTCCGGCGATGCTGGAGGCGGTCAGTTCCCTCTGCGACGACCACGGCGTCAGCCTGTCAGCTAGCCGAGGAGTCGCCCGATGGCCTGCGGCTACGGCGCCTGCTTCGGCTGCGCGGTCCCCAGGCCCGACGGCGGCTACCTCCGCCTCTGTGTAGACGGCCCCGTGACTTCCGCGGCTGGCACGGTGGGTGGACCATGTCTGAGGAGGCTCCAGCTACCGGAAGACATGGGGAGTCCCCCGCCGTGACAGGACCCGCCGGTCGAGCGTCCAGCCTCGACTTCTGCGGCATCGAGCTTGCGCACCCGGTGATCAACGCCTCGGGCACCTACGACGCGATCGCCGCGCGGAAGGTCTTCGGAGATGAGCTGCTGGAAGAGTTTCCTTTCTCAGCGTTTGTCTCGAAGACGATCACGCCGGAGCCTCGGGCGGGAACGAACCGCAGCGGATCTGGGAGACGCCGGCGGGGATGATCAACTCGATCGGGCTGCCGAACAAGGGGCTCGAGGGGTTCCTGGCGGAGGACCTGCCGCAGTTGGCCGAAGCTGCCGGTGCCGCTGATCGTCTCGGTGATGGCGACGAACCGAGGAGCTTCTCGCGGACTGGTCGAGCGCGGTCGCGGCAAGGGACGAGGTCGCGGCGATCGAGCTGAACGTCTCCTGTCCCAACGTCCACTCCGGGCCTGATCGTCGGTGAGCAGCCGAGCGAGACCGAGGCGCTGCTGGAAGCGCTGCGGCCGCTGACCGAGAAGCCGCTGATCGTGAAGCTGACGCCGAACGTCGCCAATCCCGAGGCGGTCGCCGTTGCCGCCGAAGAGGGAGGGGCCGACGCGGTCTCCTTGATCAACACGCTGAAGGCGAGCGCGATCGATCCGGTCGACCCGGCAGCCCGCCCTGGCGGCAGGTCACGGCGGGCTCTCTGGGCCCGCGGTGCGGCCGATCGCGCTGCAGCAGCTGCGAGCCGTCCGGGCCGCGGTGGAGCTGCCCTTGATCGGTATGGGCGGGATCTCCAGCGGAGCCGACGCGGCCGAGTTCCTGGCCGCTGGCGCAACGCTGGTCGCGGTCGGAACCGAGAGCTTTCGGGACCCGCGGGCAGGATCGCGGATAGCAAAGGAGCTGGAAACCGGCGTGTCGGGAGCAGGCCTCCACGCGTGGGGGCGCTCGACCTGGAGTAGAGGTTGAGACGAATTTTGGGGCAATTGCGCCCCGGTCGCCTTGCACGCCCCCGAGCCGCGGCTATACTCGCCGCCCACATGACGGCCTCCCAAGTCAAATCTTCGCTCGCGGCCCCCGAACGGTCCCTCGACCAGAGGATGGAGGCGCTCAAGCGGGCGAACGACATCCGCACCGCCCGGGCGAAACTGAAGAAGGATCTGAAGGCCAACCGGGCAAGCATCCAGACGATCCTCCTCGACCCACCCGAGTACGTCCTCACCGCCAAGGTCTTCGACATGCTCCTCGCCGTTCCCAAGTACGGCCGGGTGAAGACCAACCGGATCCTCAACCAGTGCCGGATCTCGCCGTCGAAGACGATCGGCGGCCTCTCCGAGCGCCAGCGCGCCGAGCTGATCTCCCAGCTGCGCCGGTAGCGACCGCCGCAGCGGTCAATATCCGCGGCCGCATGGCCAAAGTCTTCGTCATCACCGGACCCTCCGGGGTCGGCAAGGGAACGCTGATCAAGGAGCTGCTGAAGGCGGTTCCCGACCTCGAGCTCTCGGTCTCGGCGACGACGCGTTCGCCGCGGCGAGGGAGAGGAGAACGGCCGCGACTACCACTTCCTCACGCCCGAGCAGTTCGACCAGCGCAAAGAGGAAAACGACTTCCTCGAGTTCGCCACCTACAGCGGCAACCGCTACGGGACGCTGCGCAGCGAGGTCGAACGGCGGCTCGGCGGCGGGCCACTCGGTCGTGCTGGAGATCGAGGTGCAGGGCGCCCAGCAGGTCCGCGCGGCGAAACCCGACTCGGTCCAGATCTTCATCGCCCCGCCCGACCCGGCCGTGTTGCGGGAGCGGCTCGCCGGCCGCGGCACCGACTCCGCAGGAGGCGATCGACGAGCGGCTGAAGGTCGCCGAGCAGGAGCTCGCCGCGCAGGGGGACTTCGACCATTGCGTCGTCAACGACGAGGTCTCCGCGGGCCGCCGCCGAGCTGGTGGCGATCGTCCGCTCGGAGCTGGGCCAGGCCCCGGCAGGCTGATCCTCTAGACTCGCCGCCGATGATCAAACCACGCGTAGACAAGCTTCTGGAGCACGCCGATTCCCATTACGCCGCCGTTGTCGTTTCGGCCAAGCGTGCTCGCCAGATCAACAGCTACTTCCACAACCTCGGAGAGGGCGGCTTCGGTGAGTACCCGCCGCCGATGGTCGAGACCAACGCCGAGAGGAACTACCTCTCGATGTCGCTCGAAGAGCTCGCCGAGGGCAAACTGAAATACGAGTACCGCACCTAGCGGTCTCAGCGCCCCGCCAGCCGCGGGGCGCTTTCATTAGGGGCCGATGGCCCGACTTCTCCTAGGCGTCAGCGGCGGCATCGCCGCTTACAAGGCGCTCGAGCTGGCCCGGCTGGCGACGCTGGCCGGCCACGGCGTGCGCGTGTTGATGACCGAGACGGCGACCCGCTTCGTCGGCGCCGCCTCCTTCGAGGGCATCGTCGGCGCCCCGGTCCTCACCTCCGAGTTCGAGCGCGACCCGCTGCGCGGCGCCTTCCCCGGCGAGGAGCAGCTCTCGCCACGACCCGATCGGCCACCTCGAGCTGGCCGGCCGCTGCGACGCCTACCTCGTCGCGCCCGCCTCGGCCAACACGATCTCCAAGCTCGCCGCCGGCGCCGCCGACTCGATGCTGACCACCTCCTTCCTCGCCTGCACCGCGCCGACGGCTCGTCGCCCCGGCGATGAACGACCGCATGTACGCCGACGCGGCGACCCAGGCGAACCTGGAGACGCTGCGCGAGCGCGGGGTCGAGGTGATCGAGCCCGAGGAGGGCAAGCTCGCCTCCCGCGGCGAGTTCGGCCGCGGCCGCCTGCCCGACCCCGAGCAGCTGCTGGCGCGGGTCGAAGCCGCGCTGCCGGCCGGCGACCGCCCCTGGGACGGGCTGCGGGTCCTGGTCACCGCCGGCGGCACCCGCGAGCCGATCGACCCGGTCCGCTTCATCGGCAACCGCTCCAGCGGCCGCATGGGGATCGCCCTCGCCGCCGCCGCTGCAAAGCGCGGGGCGGAGGTGACGCTGATCGCCGCCAACGTCGCCCTGCCCGCTCCGGCCGGCGTCCGCCGCATCGACGTCGAGACCGCCGCCCAGCTCGCCGCCGCCGCCGAGGAGGAGTTCGCGAAAACGCACGTGCTGCTGATGGCGGCTGCGCCCGCCGACTTCCGCGCCGCCGCGCCGGCCGAGGGCAAGCTGCAGCGCTCCGGCGCGCTCGAGCTCTCCCTGGAGCCGACCGAGGACATCCTCGCCGGCCTTTCCGGGCGCCGTCGCGAGGGCCAGACCGTCGTCGGCTTCGCCGCCGAGCACGGGGGAGAGGCGGCCGAGCGCGCCCGCGGCAAGCTCGAGCGCAAGGGCGCCGACATGATCGTCCTCAACGACGTCTCCAACCCGGAGATCGGCTTCGAGAGCGAGCGCAACGCGGTGACCCTGATCACCGCCGAGGGTGAGAACGAGGTCCCGATCGACTCCAAGGAGGCCGTCGCCGAGGCGATCCTGGACGAAGTCGCCCGCTTGCGGGCGAAAGCAAGCCGGTCGAGAAGCTGAGCGGGCTATACTGGCCGCAAGCTTTTCTGTCCCTATGTGTGTCGAGAAGTGGGCCTGGCCCACTTTTTTTACGCCTCCACCCCGAATCGCCCAGGCATGACCGAGCCCACCGAGCAAGACATCCAGGAGCAGCTGTCCGATTTCGACGGCGACCTCGAGCTGGTCGCCCTCGAGAAACCGAGGAGCGACGCCCTGCGTCTCTTCATCGACCGCCCCGATGGAGTCGACCTCGCACTTTGCGAAAGAGTCACGCACCACATGAAGCACCTGCTGGTCGATTATTCGCTCGAGGTCTCGTCGCCTGGTCCGAAGTACAGCCGCAACGCCACCGCTTCCGAAAGCAAGGAGTCCCCGCAGTGACCAAAGAGATCGTCGACGCCGTCAAAGCGCTGGAGCAGGAGAAGGGAATCTCCGCCGACAAGTTGATGGACGCCCTCGAGGACGCCCTCCTCTCGGCCTACAAGAAGACTCCCGGCGCCGCCAAATACGCGCGCGTCGACCTCGACCACGAAACCGGGGACTTCCGCGTCTTCGAGCTGATCCTGCCGCCGGAGCTGGAGGAGAAGCTGCTGGCCGAAGCGGCCGAGCAGCAGGAGGAGCCGGAAATCGACCCGGAGACCGGCGAGATGAAAGAGCCGGAGGACCCCGAGCTCGATCCGGAGATGATCGCCCCCTACGAGGATCAGATCGAGACCAAGGACGTCACTCCCGAGGACTTCGGCCGGATCGCCGCCCAGACCGCCAAGCAGGTGATCCTGCAACGGATCCGCGAGGCCGAGCGGCAGATGATGTACGACGAGTACCAGGACCGGGTCGGCGAGCTGATCACCGGGATCATCCAGCAGTCCGACAAGCGCTACACGCTGGTCCAGCTGCGCGAGCGGGTCGAGGCGCTGCTGCCGAAGTCCGAGCAGGTCTACAACGAGCGCTACGACCACGGGATGCGGGTCAAGGCGGTCATCACCGACGTCTCCGACTCGACCAAAGGGCCGGCGATCGTCGTCTCCCGCCGCAGCCCGGAGCTGATCAAAAGCCTGTTCGAGCTCGAGGTGCCGGAGATCGCCGACAAGCTGGTCGAAATCGTCGGCGTCGCCCGCGAGCCCGGCTACCGCTCGAAGATCGCCGTCGTCTCCCACGCCGACGGGGTCGACCCGGTCGGCGCCTGCGTCGGCCCCCGCGGCTCCCGCGTCCGCATGGTCGTCTCGGAGCTGCGCGGCGAGAAGATCGACATCATCCCCCACAACGACGAGCCGGCCCGCTTCGTCGCCAAAGCGCTCTCGCCGGCGCGGGTGCGCGAGGTCATCGTCGACGACGAGGAGCGCCAGGCGACGGTCATCGTGCCCGACGACCAGCTCTCGCTGGCGATCGGCCGCGACGGCCAGAACGCCCGCCTCGCCGCCCGCCTCACCGGCTGGCGCGTCGACATCAAGTCGGAGACCGAGTTCGCCTCCGAAGAACAGGAGATCGAGGTCGAGGGTGAGGAAACCTTCGACGGCCGCTGCATGGCGGTGCTCTCGAACGGGCGCCGCTGCCCGAACGCGGCGATCCCCGGCTCGACCTACTGCGGCCTGCCCCAGCACCAGGCGCTCTCGCGCTTCGAGACCAGCCAGACCGCGATCCTGGCCAACGTCTCCGAGGCTGAGGTGGCGATCCTCGCCGACCCCGACGGCGACGAAGGCCAGGTCGATGAGATCGTCACCCGAGCCGCAGAGCGAATTCGTCGAGCCGGCGCAGGAGGCGCCCGCGGAGGAGACCGCGGACGAAATCGCCACCGAGGAGGCGATCGAAGAGGACATCCAGCAGGAGGCGACCGAAGCCGAGGAAGTTGCCGGCGAGACTTTGGGCGATGACCCTGAAGCCGCTGGGGCCGCGGGTCCTGTCTCCGATTCCGGGCTCTCCCTCCCGGGAGAGTCCTCGGAATCGTCGCCACCCGCGGCAGAGGCCGCTGCTGAGGAAGTCCCGGGAGAGCAGGCAGAAGAGGTTGTCGAGGAGGCGGAGCAGGCTTAGTGGCCAAGAAACGGGTTCACGAGATCGCGAAAGCGCAGGGCGTCAGCTCCAAGGAGCTGCTCGCCGCCCTGAAAGCGGCTGGGGTGGAGGCGAAAGCCGCCGCCTCCAGCGTCGAGGAGGCCGATGCGCTGAGAGCGATCTCCGCCGCCAAAGGCAACGGGGGCGCCGAGGCGAAGAAGGCGCCGGCCTCGCAGGCCGCGAAACCAGCCGCTCCCCCGGCGCAGAAAGCGGCGCCGCAGCAGCCCGCGGCGCCACAACCTGGGGCAAAGAGCGCCGCGGCGCCCAAAGGCCGTAATACCTCGACCAAACCGGTCCGCCCGGCCGGCGCCCAGCAGGGCGGCGGTGGAGGCGGCGGGGCAGCTTCGAAAAAACGCCGCGTGGTGATCGACTCGCAGGCCTCGCGCCGCGAGTCTCCGGGCGGCCCGCCACCGCAGCGCCCGCCGCGGCGCCGCGGCGGCCGTCGTCGCCGGCCGCTGCTCGAGGAGCCGCCGACGAAACCGGACACCCCGGACGAGCCCGAGGCCTCGAAAGTCAACTCCGGTGCGACCGTGCGCGAGGTCGCCGAATCGCTCGGCCTGGCTCCGGCCGAGGTGATCAAAAAACTGATGATGATGGGCGAGATGGCAACGCTCACGCAGACCCTTACGGATGATTCTGTGAAGGCGATCGCCGACGAGTACGACCGCAGGATCGAAATCGTCCACGCCGCCGACGAGGAGCCCGAGGAGCCCGAGTTCTCCGACGCCGACGAGGACCTGGTCGACCGGCCGCCGGTGGTGACGATCATGGGCCACGTCGACCACGGCAAGACCTCGCTGCTGGACGCGATCCGCGAGACCGAGGTCGCCGCCGGCGAGGCCGGCGGCATCACCCAGCACATCGGCGCCTACCAGGTCCACCACGACGAGAAGACGATCACCTTCCTCGACACCCCCGGCCACGCCGCCTTCACGGCGATGCGTGCCCGCGGCGCCAAGGTCACCGACGTCGTCGTCGTCGTCGTCGCGGCCGACGACGGCGTCATGCCACAGACCAAAGAGGCGATCGACCATGCCCGCGCTGCCGACGTGCCGATGCTTATCGCCGTCAACAAGATCGACAAAGAGGGCGCCAACCCCGAAAAAGTCCGCGGCGAGCTCGCCCAGATGGAGATCACCCCCGAGGAGTGGGGCGGCGACACCGTCTTCTGCGAGGTCTCGGCCAAGACCAGGGACGGGCTCGACAACCTGCTCGACATGATCCTCCTGGTCACCGAGCTGGAGGAGCTCTCGGCAAACCCGAACGCCCCCGCCTCGGGCCACGTGATCGAGTCCCAGCTCGACCCCGGCCGTGGCCCGGTCGTCACCGTCCTGGTCGAGCGCGGGACCCTCCGCGTCGGCGACTCGCTCGTCGCCGGTCCCCAGTGGGGACGAGTGCGGGCGATGCAGGACTTCACCGGCACCGCCGTCGCCGAGGCCGTGCCCGGAATGCCGGTCGAGGTGCTCGGCTTCGACGGCGTCGCCGACGCCGGAGAGTTCGTGCAAACCGTCGAGGGAGATCGCCAGGCCCGCCAGATGGCGGGGGAGCGCGCCCACCGGCTCAAAACCGAGGCGCTGGCTCGCCGACAGGGGCGCAAGGTCAGCCTCGACGAGGTCTTCGCCCGCGCCCAGGAGGGCGAAATCAAGGAGCTCAACATCGTCCTCAAGGCCGATGTTGCCGGCTCCCTGGAGGCGCTTCAGGACGAGCTCGCGAAGGTGCCGCAAGAGCGGGTCGCGATCAACATCATCCACTCGCAGACCGGCGGCATCAACGAGTCCGACGTGATGCTCGCCTCGGCCTCCGACGCAATCATCATCGGCTTCAACGTGCGGCCGCTGCTCGACGCCAAACGCGCCGCCACCCGTGAGGGCGTCGACGTCCGCACCTACTCGGTCATCTACAAAATCACCGAAGACCTGCGCAACGCGATGGAGGGCCTGCTGGACACGGTCGAGGTCGAGGAAACGATCGGCGAGGCGCTGGTCAAACAGACCTTCAAAGCCTCCAAGGTCGGCCGCATCGCCGGCTGCATCGTCGCCGAGGGCAAAGCCGTCCGCACCGCCAGCGTCCGCCTGATCCGCGAGGGCACGGTGATCTGGACCGGCGAGCTCGGCTCCCTGCGCCGCTTCAAAGACAACGTCCAGGAAGTCGAGGAGGGCCAGGAGTGCGGCATCGTCCTCGAGGGGTACGCCGACGTCAAGGAGGACGACGTGCTCGAGTTCTTCCAGACGAAACAGGTCGAGCAGACCCTCGAGTAGCGGAGTAGCATGGCCAGCTCCCGCATGCGGCGCATCAACGAGGTGCTTCGCGAGGTGGTGGGCGCGGCAATTTCAAACGAGTTGAGTGACCCCCGTATCGGCTTCGTGACCGTCACCTCCGTCGAGACCAGCCCCGATCTGCGCACCGCCAAGGTGTTCGTCAGCGTGCTCGGCTCCGAGGAGGAGCGGGAGGCGACGCTGGAGGGACTGCGCTCCTCCCACGGGGTGATCCAGTCGCGGATCGCGTCGGAGACGCGGATGAAGCGGACCCCGACGTTGACCTTCCGTTACGACGACACGATCGAGAAGGGCGTTCGCATCTCCGAGCTGTTGGAGGAAGAGGAATGAACTCGCTCCCCGAGATCGCCCCCTCCGACCTCGAGCAGGTGGCCTCGGAGCTGCGCAACCGCAACCGCTTCCTGTTGACCGCCCACGAGGGGCCCGACGGCGACGCCCTCGGCTCGCTGCTCGGCCTCCACAAAGTCCTTACCGGGCTCGGCAAGGACTCGGTGATGTTCATGGCCGCGAAGGAGTTCCCGCTGCCGATCGAGTACCGCTTCCTGCCGCTGGAGGAGGTCTTCCACGAGCCCCCCGCCGACATGGCCGACCGGACCGTCGTCTTCCTCGACTGCGGCAACATCGACCGGATGCCGGTCGACTGGCTGACCGCCGGCGGCAACGACGTCATCAACATCGACCACCACCACGACAACACCTGCTTCGGCGACATCAACCTGGTCGAGGTGGGGGCATCTTGCACGGCCGAGATCGTCTACGACCTGGCGCTGCTGCTGGGGGCGAAGATCACGCCCGAGATCGCCTCCGCGCTCTACGTCGGGCTGATCACCGACACCGGCAAATTCATGTACGAGAACACCAACGCCCACACCCACAGGGTGGCCGCCGACCTGATCGACGCCGGGGTCGACGTCGACGACACCTACCGCCGCCTCTACGAGAACGTGCCGCTGCCGAAGCTGCGGTTGGTTTCGCGCGCCCTCGACGGGATCTCCAGCCACTGCGACGGGGCGCTGGCGATCAGCTACGTCACCATGGCCGACTACGAGGCGACCGGCGCCGGCGAGGAGATGACCGAGGGCCTGATCGACAACCTGCGCTCGATCGACGGGGTCAAGGTCGCCGCCGTGATCCGCGACCTCGGCGACCGCGGGCGGGCCGCCCGTAAGGTCAGCCTCCGCTCCAGCGCCGGCGAGGTCGACGTCTCCGCGATTGCCCGTCTCAACGGCGGCGGCGGCCACAAACGCGCCGCCGGCTTCTCCACCGATCTCGAGTACGAGCAGCTGGTCGAGTTCCTGACCCAAGAGGTCTCCGCGCAGCTCGGCCTCTGAGCATGGCGCTAGATTCCGGCACGGTGCTGCTCTACGACAAGCCGGCCGGCGTCACCTCGCACGACGTCGTCGCCGAGGTTCGCCGCCGGCGCGGTACCAAAACCGGCCACGCCGGCACCCTCGACCCCTTCGCCACCGGACTGCTGCTGATCCTGCTGGGGCGTGCCACCCGCCTGCAGCGCTTCCTCGTCGACCTGCCGAAGACCTACCTGGCGACGGCGAGGCTGGGCTGGCGCTCCAGCACCGGCGACCCCGACGGCGAGCTGACCGAGACCGGCCGCGTGCCGGACACGCTCGAGCTACCGACCGGGACCGTGCGCCAACGGGTGCCGATGACCTCGGCGGTCCGCGTCGGCGGCGAGCGGCTCTACAAGAAGGCGCACCGCGGCGAAGTCGTGGAGACGCCCGAGCGCGACGTCCAGGTCCACCGAGCCGAGTTCCTCTCCGGCGAGGGGACGCATGCCCGCTTCCAGATCGAGTGCTCGGCCGGCACCTATGTCCGCACCCTGGTGGAGACGCTCGAGGACGCCTACTGCTCGGACCTGCGGCGGACCGCGGTCGGCCCCTTCCGGGTCGAGGACGCCGGCGAGGAACTGAGCGCCGCGCGCGTTGCCGAGCTCGTCCCCGCCGTGGCGGAGGCGCTGCGGTGAGCATCGAGGTCACTTCGCTGCCCGACGTCGAGCCGCGGCCGCGCGACGTCGCGATCGGCACCTTCGACGGGGTCCACCTCGGCCACCAGGCGGTGATCGACGGCGCCGACACGGTTCTAACCTTCGACCCGCACCCGCTCGAAGTCCTGCACCCGGCGGCGACGCCGAAGCTGATCATGCCCTTCGCGGTCAAGCGCGACGTGATCGAGGGGCTCGGGGTCGAAGAGCTGGTCGTGATCCCGTTCGACCGGGAGTTCGCCGGCCGCAGCGCCGAGGACTTCGTCGAGCACGTCCTGGTCAAGAAGCTCGCCGCAGAGAGAGTCTCGGTCGGCGAGAACTTCCGCTTCGGCGCCAAGGCCAAAGGCGACCCCGCGATGCTGGGAGCCCATCCCGAGTTCGAGACCCGGGTCGTGCCGTTGGTCGAGGTCGATGGCGAGATCGTCTCTTCGACCCGGATCCGCGCCCTGGTGGCCGCCGGCGAGATGGAGGCGGCACGGCGCTGCCTCGGCGCGCCGTTCATGGTTGAGGGCACCGTCGTCAAGGGCGACCAGCGCGGGCGGGAGCTCGGCTTCCCGACCGCCAACATCGTCCCCGACGACCGCCTCGCCTACCCCGGCCACGGCGTCTACGCGGCCTTCGCCAACGGCGTCCCCGCCGCCGTCAACGTCGGCGTCCGCCCGACCTTCGAGTCTGGCCGCGGCGTCCTGATCGAGACCTACCTGATCGACCACGACGAGGACCTCTACGGCAAGACCCTCCGCGTTGCCTTCGTCGAGCGCCTCCGCGGCGAGCACGCCTACCAGGACGTCGACGAGCTGGTCGCCCAGATGCACCGGGACGTCGAGGATGCCAGGCGTGTCTGTGCTAGTTTCCAGCGGCCGTCGCGCTGAGTCGCGCGGTATTTTTTTGATCTGAGATGAGCCTGACGAAAGAGAAAAAGAGCGAGCTGATCGGCAAGTACGGCCGCGGCGAGAAGGACACCGGCTCGGCCGAGGTCCAGATCGCGCTGATGACCGAGCGGATCAACGAACTCACCGAGCACCTACGCGCCCACGCCAAAGATCACCACTCGCGGCGCGGCCTGCTGATGCTCGTCGGTAAGCGCCGCCGGATGCTCCGCTACCTCGAAAAGTCCGATCTCGAGCGCTACCGCGCCCTGGTCAAAGAACTCGGCCTGCGGCGATGATCGCGGTCGGGGACCAGGCCCCCGACTTCACCCTCCGCAACCAGGACGGGGAGAAGGTCTCGCTCTCCGACTACGCGGGACGCAAGGTCCTGCTGGTCTTCTATCCCGGCGACTTCAGCCCGGTCTGCGGGGATCAGCTCTCGATCTACCAGGAGGTCAAGCCGGAGATCGAGAGGAAGGGCGTCGAGCTGATCGGGATCAGCGTCGACAGCTTCTTCGCCCACATGGCCTTCCAGGAGAAGCTGGGGATCGACACGACCCTGCTCTCGGACTTCGAGCCGAAGGGGCAGGTCGCCCGCGCCTACGGCTCCTACCTCGACGCCCCGCTCGGCTTCGCCAACCGCACCCTCGTCCTCGTCGACGAGGAGGGGAAGGTCGCCTGGACCCACGAGTCGCCGAACCCCGGCGAGTTCCCCGGCGCCAACGTCATCTTCGACGCGCTCTCCTAACGCGAGACCGCAAAAATGGCTCTTGAGGAACCGTTTTTGCGGTTTCGGTGAGATGAACGATCTGACGAGCGCATCGATCCCGCCAATCGGCCCTGACGACCACGTGCGTGGCGAGGGGGAGGCGGGGGTGATCGTCTACGCCGACCTCGGCTGCCCGCGCTGCGCCGGCGCTTGGGAACGGCTTCAGGAGCGGCCGGGCCGGCTCGTCTTCCGCCACTTCCCGGTCGCCAGCAAGCACCCCCGCTCGCCGGCGCTGCACGCGGCGGCCGAGGCCGCCGGCCTGCAGGGCCGCTTCTTCGAGATGGTCGACTCGCTCTACGCCGACCGCGGCCGGGTCGACGACCCGCATCTGTGGCGGCGGGCGGAGGATTTGGGCCTCGAACTCGGTCGTTTCGAGGCCGACCGGCGCGAGGAGGCCATCGAGGCCCGGATCAGGCGCGATTTTCAATCCGGAATCCGCGCCGGAGTCACGGGCACTCCAGCGGTTTTCGATGCCTGTACTCTTCTGCGTGACAGAGAACGAGAGTTCTGAACGCAACGAGCCGCCAACCGGGCGGCCGGAGGTACAACTAAATGAGCATGTTTGACGTTACCCGCGTCTCGGCGGATATCGGCGATAGCCAGATTTCATTCGAGACCGGCAAACTCGCGAAGCAGGCGGGTGGCGCGGTCGTCGTCCGCAGCGGCGACACGATGGTCCTCTGCACCGCCACCGTCGGCAGCCTGCGCGACGTGGACTTCCTTCCCCTTACCGTCGACATCGAGGAGCGGATGTACGCCGCGGGCAAGATCCCCGGCTCGTTCTTCCGTCGCGAGGGCAAATCGAGCGAGAAGGCGACGCTGACCGCGCGCATGATCGACCGTCCGATCCGCCCGCTCTTCCCCAAGGGCTGGCACTACGAGACGCAGCTGGTCGCGATCCCGATGTCGGTGGACCAGGTCAACCCCTACGACATCCTGGCGATGAACGGCGCCTCCGCGGCGCTGGCGATCTCGCCGGTCCCGGTCGCCGACCACGTCGGTGCCGTCCGCATCGGTAAACACGAGGGCGACTTCGTCGTCAACCCACCGGAGGAGACGCACGAGGAGCTCGAACTCGATCTGATCGTCGCCGGCACCAGCGAGGCGATCCTGATGGTCGAGGCCGGCGCCAGCGGCGTCACCGAGGCTGAGATCCTCGACGCCCTCGATATCGCCCACGCCGAGATCAAGAAGCTCTGCGCCGTGATGGAGGAGCTGCAGCAGAAGGTCGGCAAGGAGAAGATCCAGGTCGAGGCTCCCAGCATCGACGAGGGCCTGCTCTCCGAGATCCGCTCGTCCCATGGACAGGCGCTCGTCGACGCGATCGCCACCGAGGGCAAGCTCGAGCGCTACGAGGCGATCGACAAGGTCAAGGACGAGGTCATCGGCCACTACGCCGCCGCCCACGAGGAGGGCGAGGTCGACGCCGAGCGCATCGCCGAGGTCAAGGCCGCGATCGACTCGATCGAGAAGGAAACGATCCGCAAGGCGATCGCCGTCGAAAAGAAGCGCCCCGACGGCCGCGCCCAGGACGAGATCCGACCGATCGAGACCGAGGTCGACATCTCCCCGCGCGTTCACGGCTCCGCCCTGTTCACCCGCGGCGAGACCCAGATCCTCTCCAACGTGGCCTTGGGCACGACCCGGATGGACATGCGGATCGACACGCTCGGGCTGCAGACCACGAAACGGTTCTGGCACCACTACAACTTCCCGCCCTTCTCGGTCGGGGAGGCGGGCTTCATGCGCGGCCCGAAGCGCCGCGACATCGGCCACGGCGCCCTCGCCGAGCGCGCCCTGGTGGCGACGATCCCTGACGAAGAGTCGTTCCCGTACGTGATCCGGGTGGTCTCCGAGACGCTCGAGTCCAACGGCTCCTCTTCGATGGGCTCGGTTTGTGCCTCCTCGATGGCGCTGCAGGCAGCGGGCGTCCCGGTCACCGCACCGGTCGCCGGCGTCGCCATGGGCCTGATCAAGGAGGGCGACGACTACATCGTCCTCACCGACATCGCCGGCGTCGAGGACCACCTCGGCGACATGGACTTCAAGGTCGCCGGCACCGCCGAGGGCATCACCGCCCTGCAGATGGACATCAAGATCACCGGCGTCACCTTCGACATCCTCCGGGACGCGCTGGATCAGGCCAACAAGGGCCGCCAGTTCATCCTCGGCAAGATGGCCGAGGCGATCGACGGGCCGCGGGAGAAACTCTCGATCCACGCGCCGGCGATCGAGTCGATCAAGATCGACCCGGAGAAGATCGGGGCGGTCATCGGCAAAGGCGGCGAAACGATCCGCGCCCTCTGCGAGGAGTTCGAGGCCGAGATCGACGTCGAGGACGACGGCACGGTGCGAATCTACGCGCCGACCGGCGAACTCGTCGAGGGCTGCGTCTCCCGCATCAACTCGATGACCAAGGAGGCCGAGATCGGCGATCGCTACGACTCCGCCAAAGTCGTCAAGACCACGACCTTCGGCGCCTTCGTCGAGCTGGTCAAGGGCACCGACGGCCTGCTTCACATCTCCAACGTGAAGCCGGGCGAGCGGGTTGACTCGGTCGACGATGTGCTCAAAGCCGGCGAAGAAATCGACGTCACCGTGGTCGAGGTCGACAAGGAGCGCGGCCGCATCGGCCTGCGCCTCACCGACGACCCCTCGGTCGCCGGCAAATCGCCGGAGGAACTGGCTTCGGTCGGTTCCGGTGATGGCGGCCGGCGCAACGGCGGCGACCGCGGTGGACGTGGCGGTCGCGATCGCGAGCGTGGCGGACGCGGCGGGCGTGAACGCGAGCGCCGCGGCTAGTTGACCGGCGCGTTGCTCACCGAGCTCGGCTCGGGCGTGCGGGTCGTGACCGAGGAGGTTCCCTCGGTCCGCTCCGTCGCGCTCGGGCTCTGGGTCCGGACCGGGTCCAGGAACGAGACCCCGGCGCAGGCCGGGGTCTCGCACTTCCTCGAGCACCTGCTGTTCAAGGGGACGGCGCGCTACTCGGCGATCGAGATCTCCGAGCGCTTCGACGGACTCGGGGCCTCGGTCAACGCCGCCACCGGCAAGGAGACGACGCACCTGCACGCGCGCTTTCTCGACGAGCACACCGAGGACGTCTTCGACCTGCTGGCGGAGATGCTGCTGGCCCCGACCTACCCTGACATCGACTCCGAGCGCCAGGTGGTGCTGGAGGAGATCGCGATGTACGACGACGAGCCCCAGGACCGCGTCCACGACGTGTTGGCCGAAGCCGTCTTCGGCGAGCATCCGCTGGGCCGTCGGGTCCTGGGCGAACCCGAGGTAATCGCCTCGATCCCGGTCCCGGACATCGAGGCCTACCGCAGCGCCCACTACGCGGCACCGCAGATCGTCGTCGGCGCCGCCGGGCATCTCGACCACGACCGCATCGTCGCCTTGGCCGAACGCCTGGTCAACCCGCCGAGCGCGGGGGAGGGGGAGACCCGCGAAGCTCCTCTCAGCGGCAACTCCCGCCTCCGCTTCCTGCAGAAGGAGACCGAGCAGTACCACATCTGCTTCGGGGCGCCGGGCCTGCGCCGCGACGACCAGCGACGCTACCCGTTGGCGGTCCTCGACGCGATCTTCGGCGGCTCCACCTCATCCCGCCTCTTCCGCGAGGTGCGCGAGAAGCGCGGCCTCGCCTACTCGGTCGGCTCCTACAACGAGCAGTTCACCGACCAGGGCATGGTGGCCACCTACGTCGGCACCCGCGAGGACAACGTGGAAGAGGCCTGCCAGATCATCGGCAACGAGCTGGCGCGGCTGCGCTCGGAGCCGGTCTCCGACGAGGAGCTGGCGCGGGCGAAAGAGAGCGTCAAGGGCCGCCTAGTCCTCTCCTCGGAGTCGACCGCCGCGCGGATGACGCGGATCTCGCGCGCCACCTTGTTCGGGCTGCCGATCGAAAGCCTCGACGAGATGCTGGCCAAGGTCGACGCTATCCGCGTCGACGACCTGACCGAGCTGGCGAGCGAGCTCTACGCGGCCGATCGCCTCTCCGCCGCCTGCGTCGGCGCTGACGAAGACCGCTTCCGCAAGGCGCTGGCTCCCGTCAGTGAGGCCCTGGTAGCAGCATGACTCGGGTCGCGGTCGCCGGCGCCGCCGGGAAAATGGGCGCGACCGTCTGCGAAGCGGTCGAGGAGGCCGACGGGCTGGAGCTGACCGGCCGCGCCGATCCGACCCTGGGGACGGAGCTGAGCGAGGTCCTGCCCGAGGCCGATGTGGTCGTCGACTTCACCGTCCCCGACACCGCGCTCGAAGAACGTCAAGGCCTGCTTGGGGGCCGGCGTCCACGCCGTCGTCGGCACCACCGGCTTCGACCTCGACGCTGCCCGCGCCGCGGCCGATGCCTCCCAGGCAAATTGCTTCGTCGCGCCCAACTTCGCGATCGGGGCGGTGCTGCTGATGGAGGTCTCGCAGACGATCGGCAGGCACATGCCCGAGTGCGAGATCGTCGAGCTCCACCACGACAAGAAGCTCGACGCGCCTTCTGGGACGGCGAAGCGGACGCAGGAGCTGATCGACGCGGCCGGCGGCCACGTCCACCAGCCGATCCACTCGGTTCGCCTGCCCGGCCTCGTCGCCCACCAGGAAGTGATCTTCGGTGGCGTCGGCCAGACCCTGGTCGTCCGCCACGACTCGATCGACCGTCGCTCCTTCATGCCTGGTGTCGTCCTCGCCTGCCGCAGGGTGGCGGATCTGCCCGATCGCTTCACCGTCGGCCTCGAGAAGCTGCTTTAGGACCGTGCGACGGGATACCCTGGCGTCATGAAGGAGATCAAGGGAATCATCACCGCAATGGCGACCCCGTTCGACGAGCGCGGAGAGGTCGATACGGATGCCGCGCGGCGACTGGCCGCCCACTTGCTCGAACACGGTTCCCACGGCCTCGTCGTCGCTGCGACGAGCGGTGAGCTGCCGACCCTCACCGACGAGGAGGAGGTCGTCCTGCTGCGGGCGGTGCGCGAGGAGGTCGGCGATGACGTCCTTCTCGTCTGCGGCGCCGGCACCAACGACACCCGACACTCCTGCGAACTGACCAGGATGCTGGCCGACGCGGGCGCCGACGCCTCGCTGGTCGTCGTCCCGTACTACAACAAGCCGAATCCCGCCGGGATCCGTGCCCACTTCGAAACGGTCGCCGCGGCCGTTCCGGAGCTTCCGATGGTGATGTACAACATCCCTTCTCGGGTGGTGGTCAACGCGAGTCCCGAGCTGTTGGGCGAGCTTGCCCAGGTCGACAACATCGTCGCCGTCAAGCAAGCCAACGACGAGGAGCTTGGCCCGATCGCGGGCCTGACGGTACTCGCCGGCAACGACAACACCTTCCTCCGCGTCCTCGAGTTCGGCGGCGGGGGCGGAATCACCGTCTCCTCGCACATCGTCGGCGACCGAATGCGGGAGATGTGGGACGCCGCCCAAGATGGCGACCTCGCCCGCGCCCGTCAGATCGACGCCGAGATCACGCCCGTTTACGAGGCCACTTCCGTCACCACCAACCCGATCCCACTGAAGGCGGCCCTGGCGATGCTGGGGCTGTGCGAGGACCGACTCAGACTTCCCCTGGTATCCGCCGACGCCGAGCAGCGGGCCGCCATCAAGGCTGGCCTCGATGCCGCTGGCGTCGCGATCGCCAGTTAGACCTATCTACCAAGAGAGTGAGTAACTACTTCTAGTGCCAAGCAAACTGCGAGTGCTGCCCCTGGGCGGCCTCGGCGAGATCGGCAAGAACATGACCGTGGTCGAGTACGACGGCCGCATCGTCGTCGTCGACACCGGCCTGATGTTCCCGACCGCCGAGATGCACGGGATCGACCTCGTGCTGCCCGACTTCTCCTACCTGCGCGAGCGCGCCGACGACATCGAGGCGATCGTCCTCACCCACGGCCACGAGGACCACGTCGGGGCACTGCCCTACGTCCTTCGCGAGGTCGGGATGCCGCCGGTGATCTACGGCGGCCTGCTGACGATCGGGATGGTGCGCTCCAAGCTCGACGAGCACAAGCTCGGCGAGTCGGCGCCATTGCAGGAGCTGCCCCCTGGGGAGAAGGTGAAGCGCGGGCCGTTCGAGCTTGAGCTGATCCACCTCGCCCACTCGATCCCCGACATGCGCGCGGTCCTGCTGAAGACCGAGGCCGGCTCGGTGCTGATGACCGGCGACTACAAGTTCGACCAGACCCCGGTCGACGGCCGCCCGGCCGACGTCTCGCGCCTGGCCGCGCTCGGGCAGGAAGGGCTGACGCTGCTCTGCGGCGACTCCACCAACGCCGACCGCCCGGGCGTGGCGCCGTCGGAGTCGGCGGTGGGGCCGGCGCTGCTGGAGCAGTTCTCCCGCTGCAAGGGGCGGATCATCGTCACCTCGTTCGCCTCCAACATCCACCGCGTCCAGCAGGTGATCGACGCCGCCGCCCGCCTCGACCGCAAAGTGGCGCTGGTCGGCCGCTCGATGCGGAAGAACTTCAACATCGCCTCCAACCTCGGGATCGCCAACGCGCCCCAGGGAATCTTCATCCAGCCGCGCGAGATCGAGGACTTCCCGGACGAGAAGGTCGTGGTGATCTCCACCGGCAGCCAGGGCGAGCCGCTCTCGGCGCTGCGGCGAATGGCCAACAACGACCACCGTGACGTGCAGCTGCACTCCGGCGACACCGTCGTCTTCTCGGCGACTCCAGTCCCCGGCAACGAGCGCGCGGTCAACGAGACGATCGACCGCATCTACGAGATCGGCGCCACCGTGATCACCGCCAAGGACGCGCCGATCCACGCCTCCGGCCACGGCTGGCAGGAGGAGCTGAAGCTGATGCTGAACCTGACCCGGCCAAAGTACGTGATGCCGGTTCACGGCGACCACAAGCGCCTGCGGCTGCACGCCGAGCTGGCCGAAGCGGTTGGGATCGACGGCGACAGCATCTTCCAGGGCCGCAACGGCCTGCCGCTCGAAGTGGACGGCGCCGGCGCTGGCTTTGGCGAGGACATCCACGCCGGTGTCATCTACGTCGACGGCGTCAACATCGGCGAGCCCGACGACGCCGCTCTGCGCGACCGCCGCGAGATTTCCGCCGACGGCATCTTCATCGTCGTCGCGACCATCTCCAGCGATGACGGCAGCGTCGTCGCCGACCCCGAGGTGATCTTCCGCGGCGTCGCCTTCCTCGAGGAAGCGGACGCCCTCGTCGAGGATCTCAAGGACCTGGTCGAAGACCAGCTCGATGACGCCTCCTCGGCCGGCCGCCGCGAGAACCACCTGATCGAGGAAGACCTGCACGAGGCGATCGGCCGCTTCGTCTGGCAGCGCTTGAAGCGCCGCCCAATGGTCCTCCCAGTCGTCGTCGAGGTCTGACCAAAGGGACCCCGCTTCGAACTACGAGCACCTTCGAAGTCAAATCAGCTCAGACGACCAAAGGCAACTTGCTCCGGCTAGAGCTGCTTCACCCCGGTCGTCAACCGGAGCTCGATCGCAGAGGGTGCCGGTGGGGGGTCGCTGGGTACTCAGCATGAAGCCGGGCCAGCGAGGCCAGAGGCGCTAGCAGCAAACTGTGTTTTTCCCGGCGGAGGTGCTCCCAGCGACCCCCCACCGGCACCCTCCGCCACAGCCGCCCCTCGACCCAAAGAAAAAGCCCGCCGGAGCGCGTTCTGGGGAGAAAGCTCCGGCGGGCAATGTGTCTCGTCCACGGGGAAATCTAGGGGCTGGTCCTAAAGCGCCTTTAAAGGTTTCGGACTCGATTTCCTGCCGCTCGCGAGGGGGATGCGGGCGGTGAAGAGGGCGCCGCCGGCTCGCGATTCTCCGGCCTCGACCGTGCCCCCGTGGGAGGCGACGACGGCGCTGACGATCGCCAGGCCGAGACCGGTGCCGGTGCCGCGGGCGGTGTCGGCGGTGCCGGTGCCGCGGACGAAGCGGTCGAAGACCTGGGCGCGCATCTCCGCGGGGATCCCGGGTCCGTCGTCGGCTACCTCGACGACCGCGCTGCCGTCCTCTTCGCTCAGGTTCAATTCGACGCAGGCGCCGCGGGGGGTGTGGCGGATCGCGTTATCCAGCAGGTTGAGGACCAGCCGGTGCAGCTCGTCGCGGCTGCCGTCGACCCAGAGCGGGCGCTCGTTGTCGACGAGGAGCTTGCGCTCGCCCATCAGCGGTGCCGCCTCGGCCGCGGCATCGCCGGCGACCGCCGCCAGGTCAACTCGCCGGTGGGCCTCCATCCGGCCGGCGTCGGCCCGGGCCAGGAGCAGCAGGTCGCCGACGAGGCGGCCCATCCGTTTCGAGGAGCGCAGAGCCGAGTCGACGATCTCGCGGTCCTCGGCTTGGCCGCTGCCGTCCAGTGAGGCCTGCAGCAGCTCGAGGTTGGCGAGGACGCTGGTCAGCGGCGTCCGCAGCTCGTGCGAGGCGTCGGCGACGAACTCCCGCTGCTTCTGCATTACGTCCTCGCGTTCGGCCCGGGCGGCGTCGAGCGAGCGCAGCATCTCGTCCAGGGTCCTGGCCAGCTCGCCGACCTCGTCGTCGGCGACCGGCTCGGGCATCTGCTTCGAGGGGTCGCGGGTGGTGGCGATGTCCTTCGCCGTCGCCGTCAGCGAGGCGATCGGCCGCATCGCCCGCCGGGCGATCATCACCCCGGCGAAGACGGCCAGCAGGGTCCCGCCGAGGATGCCGCCGATCACCAGCAGCCAGACCCGGTCGACCGTCTCTTCCACTTGGTCGAGGCTGCGGCCGTACTGGACGAAGCCGGTGATCGTCCGCGTTTCGTCGCGGATCGGTTCGGTCGCCACCCGCATCCCCTTGAAGTCCGCCAGGCCGCGCTTCGGCCGTCCCAGAGACGCGGCCCCTTCGTTCGAAGTGACGACGTTCCCTTCCGCGTCGTAGATCCACACCGAGGCATCGTCGGGGAGGGCGAAGGCGTCGATCAGCTGCGGCTTTTCCACCGCCTGCGGCTTGCCGCCGAAGGGATAGACGACCTGGATCTGCCCGGAGAGGATCTTGGCGGCGCTCGTCACCTCGCCGTTGAAGTCGTCGCGGATCCGTTCGGTTGCGATCTTGCCGATCAGGCCGCCGAAGAGGAGGAGGATCGCCAGCGTCAACCCAGAGGAGACCAGGGCCAGCCGCCAGCGCACTGGCCAGGACCTGGGGCGGATCAGCCGGCGCGGAACCCGCACGTCAGTCCTTGAGGACGTATCCGGCCCCGCGCTTGGTGTGGAGGAGGCGGCCCTCGCCGCCGGCCTCGAGCTTGCGCCGCAGGTTGGAGATGAAGACGTCGATCGTATTGGTGGCCGCCATCGGGTCGTAGCCCCAGACCTCGTCGAGCAGGCGCTCGCGCGAGACGACCAGTCGCTCGTTCCGCATCAGGAACTCCAGCAGCTCGAACTCGCGGTTGGTCAGCTCGATCTCGCGCTCGCCGCGACGGACTTCGCGGGTGTCGGGGTTGAGGCAGAGGTCGGCGACTTCGAGCGAGGCTGAGCCCCGCGGCGGCCGCCGCCGCAGCAGCGCCCGGATCCGCGCCAATAGCTCCTTGCGCTCGAACGGCTTCACCAGGTAGTCGTCGGCGCCGCTGTCGAGGCCGGTCACCCGGTCCTCGGTCTCCGCCCGCGCGGTCAGCATCAGGATCGGCACGTCGCCGTCGCTGCGCAGGCGGCGGCAGACCTCGACCCCGTCCATCCCTGGCAGTCCGAGGTCGAGCACGACCAGGTCGGGGACGAAGCCGGCGGCGACGTCGAGCGCCTCGACCCCGTCGCCGGAGGTGCGCACTTCGTAGCCCTCGTTGCGGAGGGAGCGGCGGAGGACGTCGGCGATGTCGACGTCGTCCTCGACGATGAGGACACGGCCGCCCATCTGGTCGACTTCGGAGAGCACGAGAACGATGGTAGCCGCGGAAAATGCCGCTCCGCGCGACTTTTAGGGTGAATTTAGTGACGCAGGGCTGCGGGCCTCGGCGTCGAACGGAGGACCATGTTCGTGCGTAAGAAGCGCGCCGGATCGGCGCGACGAGGCAAAGCTGCGTCCAAAGGGAAGGCGAAACCCGGGTTGCGGCTGCCAAGCGGTCTCGAGCAGCGCCACCTCGATTTGCTGGCCCTTTTTCTCGTCGCCTTCGGCGTCTACCTCGTCTTCGTCCTCTTCTTCGGCTGGGAGGGGGGCAAGGTCGGCTACGGAGCCGAAACCGCGCTGACCTACCTCTTCGGCCAGATCGGCGCCCGCATCTTCACCGTGCTGCTGCTGTTGGTCGGCGGAATGCTGCTGACCGGGACCTCGGTCTCCGCCCTGGCGCGGGGGATCGGCAAGGGGCTGCGGGGGGTCTTCGGCGGCGCCTTCGCCGGCGGTGACGCGGCCGCGCGCACGGTCGCCAGGACCCGTGCCGACTGGCGCGAGCACCGCCGGGCGCGGGCCGAGGCCGCCACCCTCGCCGGCGCGACCGACGTGATGAGCGCCTATCCCGAGGAGGACGAGGACTTCGAACCGACCGTCGCCCTCGCCGAGGAGGACGACTTCGACACCCAGGTCTTCGATGCCGGGACGACTGAGGAGGAGGAGCCCGAGCCTGAGCCTGAGGTCGGCGAGCAGGTCGAGCTGAAGAACTACGACTCCGCGGACGCCGTCGCGGTCGTCGACGAGGGCGACCGCGCCCACGCCGGCCTCACCCCGATGGGGTCCAAGCGTGGGGTGACGATGTCGGAGGAGATCGACTACCGCCCGCCCTCGCTGAAGCTGCTCGAGCGCGGCAAGAGCGACAAAGGGCCCGACCCGCGCGACCACGAAGCGGTCGGCCGCAAGCTGGTCGAGACCCTTGGCCACTTCGGGGTCGAGGCGAAGATCGTCGGCATCGTCAGCGGCCCCCATGTCTCGCGCTTCGAGCTGCGCCTCGCGCCGGGGACCAAAGTCAAGAAAGTGACCGAGCTGGCGAACGACATCGCCTACGCGCTGGCCTCGACCGATATCCGCATCCTCGCCCCGATCCCCGGCAAGCAGGCGGTCGGGGTCGAGGTCCCCAACCGGACCCGCAAGATGGTCCGCCTCGGCGACATCTACGCCGGCCGGCCGGAGAAGACCTCGCCGCTCGTCGCCTGGCTCGGCAAGGGAATCGACGGCAACGCGGTCTGGACCGACATCGCGAAGATGCCACACGTGCTCGTCGCCGGCACCACCGGCTCGGGCAAGAGCGGCTGCGTCAACGCAATCCTCTCCTCGATCCTGATGCAGGCCTCGCCGAACGAGGTCCGGCTGGTCCTCGTCGACCCCAAGCAGGTCGAGCTCAACCACTACGAGAACGTCCCGCACCTGCTGACCCCGGTGGTGACCTCGCCGCGGCTGGCGGCCAACGTCCTCTCCAACCTGATCACCGAGATGGAGAGCCGCTACGGGATCATGAGCGAGGCGCGGGCGCGAAACCTGGTCGAGCTGAACAAGGTCCGGAAGAAGAGGGGCGAGGCGCCGCTGCCCCACATCCTCTGCGTGATCGACGAGCTCGCGGACCTGATGATGGTCGCCCCGGCCGAAGTCGAGGACTCGATCATCCGCCTGGCGCAGAAGTCGCGTGCGACCGGGATCCACCTGGTGCTGGCGACCCAGCGCCCCTCGACCGACATCATCACCGGCACGATCAAGGTCAACATCCCCTCGCGGATCGCCTTCGCCGTCTCCTCACAGACCGACTCGCGGGTAATCCTCGACCAGGGCGGGGCGGAGGCCCTGCTCGGCCAGGGGGACATGCTCTTCCGCGGCGCCGGGACCTCGAAGCTGGCCCGCGTCCAGGGCGCCTTCATCACCGAGGACGAGATCGCCCGCATCACCGGGCACTGGGCCAAGCAGGGCGAACCCGAATTCGAGGAGGAGCTGCTGGAGGCGCCGGTGGAGGCGGAGAGCGAGGACCGCGACGACGACTTCGACCCCGACAGCGACGAGCTCCTCGACGAGGCGATCCGGCTCGTCGTGCAGACGGAGACCGCTTCGGTCTCGATGATCCAGCGGCGCCTGCGGGTCGGATACACGCGGGCCGGCCGCCTGATCGACATGCTCGAGCGCCGCGGGGTCATTTCCGGCTACGAGGGTTCGAAACCCCGCCAGGTCCTGATCAGCCAGGCTGATCTGCCGCGGGTTCTCGGAGGCGCCGACGCCGAGCCTAAGCCGGTCGCGGTCGAGTCCGACCCCGACGCTTAGACCCAGATTTCCTTGCCTTGCGGCCGAAAGGTCGCAAAATGGGGTTGTGGACGATCGCGTCGGGAACAAGCTGCGCGAGGCCCGAGGGCGTCGAAAGCTCAGCCTTCAAGAAGTCGAGGAGACGACGAAGATCCGCGGCCGCTACCTGCGGGCGATCGAGGACGAAGACTGGGACCAGCTTCCAAGCGAGACCTACGCCCGCGCCTTCGTCCGCACCTACGCCGCCCTCGTCGGTCTCGACGGGGACCGCCTGGCCGAGGAACAGCGGCGGGCGCAGGGAGCGGCGCGGCCAGGCGAGCGCCTGCCGCACGTCGATCCGCAGCCGCGGCGGGTTGTCAGGGCACGGCATCGGCGGCAGCTCCCCCCGCGCCTCGTAACCGCAGTCGTCCTGGCCCTGGTGATCGGAGCGGCGATCGCGATCGGCATCGCCGGTGGGGGCGAGGACGGCGCCTCGACGAAACCTGGGCCGAGCATCGGCCAGGCACGGGCACTAGAGGCTGCCGGCAGCGGGGCGGCGGCAAAGGACGAGCGAAGGGGTCACTCCCTGAAGCTCCGTGCAACCGAAGAAGTCTGGGTCTGCCTGCTCGACTCCGGCGGCTCGCCGCTGGTCGATGGTCGGATTCTCGCCCCGGGCGAAGCCGAGGGGCCGTTTCGCTCCGGTAGCTTCACGCTGGCGCTGGGTAATGGCGCCGTGGAAATGACCGTGGACGGACAGCAAGCGAACCTGCCTCATCCTGCGAGCCCGATCGGGTTCGTCGTCGACGTTGGCGGAGCTGTGCGCGAGCTGCCCGAAGGCGAACGACCGACCTGCACGTGATCCGCGCCGGCATCGTCGTCACCGGGACCGAGGTGATCACCGGTCGCATCTCGGACAGCAACGGCCCGTGGGTCTCCGAACGGCTGGCCGAGTACGGGGTCGAGGTTGCCCACATCCTCGTCGTCGCCGACCGGCCCGACGATCTCGAGGCGGCGCTCCGGTTCATGACGGGGGAGGGGATGGACCTGATCGTCACCACCGGGGGACTGGGCCCGACCGCGGATGACCTGACGGCCGAGGTGGTGGGCCGCTTTGCGGGTCGCGAGATGGTTCTCGACGAGGCGATGGAGGCGAAGATCGCCGAGGTCCTGAAGGGGTTCGCGCAGCGCTTCCGGCTCGACGAAGCGGCGCTGCGGGAGGCCAATCGCAAGCAGGCGATGGTGCCGGAGGGCGCGACGCCGCTCGATCCGGTGGGGACCGCTCCGGGCCTGGTGGTGCCGGCCGGTGAGCGGGTGGTGGTCGTCCTCCCGGGGCCGCCGCGCGAGCTGCAGCCGATGTGGGCGAGGGCGGTCGAGACGGAGCCGGTGCGGCGGATCCTCGAACGGGCGACGCCGCTGCGCGCCTACACGATGCGGATGTTCGGCGTCCCGGAGTCCGAAATCGCCAAGAGCCTGCGGGAGATGGAGAGTGAGGGTCTCGAACTCGGAGCCGTCGAGGTGACGACCTGTCTGCGCCGGGGGGAGATCGAGATCGACGTGCGCTATCGAGACGAGGCCCTCGAAGTCGCCGAGGCGGTGCGGGAGGGGCTGGTCCAGCGCCACCCGGGAGAGACCTTCAGCCTCGACGGCGAGACGATCGACGCCCAGGTGGCGACCCTGCTGCTCGGCCACCGTTTGGCGCTGGCGGAGTCCTGCAGCGGCGGCCTGCTGAGCGCACGGGTGACCGATCTGGCCGGAGCCTCCGAGTACTTCGCCGGCGGCGTGGTTGCCTACTCGAACGAGGCCAAGGCTGAGCTGCTGGGCGTCGATCCAGAGCTGATCGAGACGAAGGGAGCGGTCTCGCCGGAGGTCGCCGAGGCGATGGCGATCGGGGCGATCAAGCGCTTCGAGGCCGACGTCGCCGTCTCGATCACCGGCATCGCCGGGCCCGGGGGCGGCAGCGAGGAGAAGCCGATCGGCTATGTCTGCTTCAACGCCCGCCTCGCCGATGGGACCAGCATCGCCCGCGACCCGGTGATCCCGGGCGGCCGCTTGGACATCCGCGAACGCTCGGCCCTGGTCGGGATGCACCTGCTGCGCATGCTCCTAGGTGAGGAAGAGGGCACGAAGTAGCGCGCGAAGATTTTCTTTGAGGTGTTGTTCCGTGCGTAGCGGCCCCGTAGCGTGGCGGTCGTGGTCAAAGAGCGATTGAAAAGCCCGCGGGCGCGCCTGTTCGTCGCGCTCGACCTGCCCGACGACCTCCGCGAGGGGATCGTCGCCTGGGGGAGGGGTGCGCTGGCCGATCCGGCCCTGCGCCCGGTCGCTCCGGAGTCCCTCCACGTCACCCTCGCCTTCCTCGGCCACCGGCCGGAGAAGGAGATCGAGGCGATCGCCACGGTGGTGCGGGAGCGGGTCGGCCCGGCGCCCTGGGTGGAGCTGCTCGATCCCGAGCAGCGGCCGCCGCGGGGGCGGGCTCGGCTGTACGCGCTGCCGGTGCTCTCGCCGGGGGCCGAGGCCCTGCAGGCGGGCGTTGCGCAGGGGTTGATCGAAGGGGGCTTCTACGAGCCCGAGAAGCGGCTGTTCTGGCCGCATGTGACCGTCGCCCGGGTCCGTCCCGAGGGACGGGGATCGCGGCGGCCGGCGGTCGTCGAAAAGCCTCCGGGGAAGCTGCCGGAGGGAATGTCCGAGGCCCGAATTTGCCGCCGGATGACGCTTTACCGTTCTGAACTCCAGCCAACCGGTGCGCGCTACGTGCCGTTGGCACAAGTCGAGCTGCCCGGATGAGGCAGCAGTGAGGTGATCGAGATGGCAGACAGGAAAACGACCTTGAACGACGTCTCCGCCAAGGAGGCGAAAGCGAAGGACGCCGCGCTGGAAAACACCGTCAGCGGCATCAGGAAGGAGTTTGGCGAGGGGGCGCTGATGCGCCTGGGCGACAAGGGCACGGTCAAGGTCGAGGCGATCCCCACCGGTTCTTTGGCGCTCGACCTCGCCCTGGGCATCGGTGGCGTTCCCCGCGGCCGCATCGTCGAGATATTCGGCCCGGAGTCCTCGGGCAAGACGACGCTGGTCAACCACATCATCGCCCAGGCCCAGTCCCTGGGCGGCGTCTGCGCCTTCATCGACACCGAGCACGCGATCGACCCCGTCTATTCGCGGGCGATCGGGGTCGACACCGACGAGCTGCTCGTCTCTCAGCCCGACTACGGCGAGCAGGCGCTGCAGATCGCCGACCGGCTGATCGCTTCCGGTGCGGTCGACGTTGTGGCGATCGACTCGGTGGCGGCGCTTACCCCGAAAGCGGAGCTCGACGGGCAGATCGGCGACACCACGGTCGGCCTGCAGGCGCGATTGATGTCACAGGCGATGCGCAAACTGGCAGGGAACCTCAACCGGACCAACACCGTCTGCCTCTTCACCAACCAGATCCGCGAAAAGGTCGGCGTCCAGTTCGGCTCGCCGGAGACCCAGCCGGGCGGCCGGGCGCTGAAGTTCTACTCATCGCAGCGGCTCGACATCCGCCGCATCGAGACCCTGAAGGAAGGGACCGAGGCGGTGGGCAACCGGGTCCGGGTCAAAGTCGTCAAGAACAAGGTCGCCTCGCCGTTCCGCCAGGCCGAATTCGACATCGAGTACGGGGTCGGGATCTCCCGCGAGGGCGGCCTGCTCGACTTCGGGATGGAGCAGGACCTGGTGCAGAAATCCGGCTCCTTCTTCTCCTACGGCGAGACCCGCCTCGGCCAGGGACGCAACAACGCCAAACAGTTCCTGGTCGACAACCCGGAGCTGGCCCTGGAGATCGAAACCAAGGTCCGGGCCGCACTTGGGATCGACGGCGAGACGGCGCCCCAGGGCGAGGACGCAGCTCCGGTCGCCGAGGCCGAGGCGAGGGCCGCTTAGCGCGCTCTCGCCTCACGGCGAGCCGAGGCATCACCTCTATAGGATCGCCGCTGCATGGATAACGAGACCCTTTTCTACGCCTGCGGCATCGTCCTCGCCGTCTCCGCCCTCGCGGTCACCTTCATCGGGCTGAAATCGAAGGATTTCCCCGGCAAGGCATTGCCGGCGGTGATCCTCTGGTTCGCCGTGTTCGTCCTCGGCGCCACTACCTTCGCCGTCCGTTACTCCGGCGAAGAGCACGAGGCCAAGGCGGCCGAGTACGCGAAGTTCAACGAAGAGCTCGAAAAAGAGGAGGGCACCGGCGGCTTCTCCAACGAAGGCGGCGCCCTCGGCGGCGAACGCGAGGAGAGCGAAGAAGAAGCCGAAGAAGGCGCGGAAGGACCGGAGGAAGAAGAACCGGTCGGCCCCACCACGGGCTCGAAGGAAGGCAACGAGGGCGCGGGTAAAGGCGGCGTAACGGAGGGCGAAAAAGGCGCTCAGGAGGGCTCGAAGTCCAACTCCGGCCCCCAGGCCTCCACGACCCTGCCGCTGGCCGCCGACGCGAGCGCGCTCGCCTTCGATACGACCGAACTCAGCGCCAAGGCGGGCAAGGTCACGATCGACTTCAACAATCCCTCGCCGATCCCGCACAACGTGGTGATCGAACAGGACGGTAAGGAACTGGCCGGATTCAAACCGATCGCTGAAGGCGAAGAATCCGAGACCGCCGACCTGAAGGCCGGCACCTACACCTTCTACTGCTCAGTTCCGGGGCACCGCGAAGCTGGCATGGAAGGGACCCTCACGGTCAAGTAGTTCCCGCGCCGCTACCCTGCCGGTGATGGCGCAGAAGTTCCATGTCACCACCTTCGGGTGCCAGATGAACGTGCACGATTCCGAGCGGATGCGGGGAATGCTGGCTTCGCTCGGCTATGAGGAGGCGAGCGAGCGGGGGGAGGCGGACCTGATCCTCTTCAACACTTGCTCGATCCGTGAGTCGGCCGACAGCCGCTTCATCGCCCACCTCGGGGAGGCGAAACGGCTGAAGAGCGAAGACCCGGAGCGGGTCGTCGGCGTCGGTGGCTGCTGGGCGCAGTCGGTCAAGGAGGAGGTCTTCGAGCGCTTCCCGTTCGTCGACGTCGCCTTCGGCCCCGGCCAGATCCACAAGCTGGCGGAGTTTCTCAACAGCGACTCGATCACCGCCCAGGGCTACTTCGAGTTCGAGGACTTCTCCGGCCACCTGCCGACCAGGCGCGAGCGCGAGTTCCAGGGCTGGCTGCAGATCTCCCAGGGATGCAACTGCGTCTGCTCCTACTGCATCGTTCCCTCAACCAGGGGACGCGAGGTCAGCCGCGATCCCGAGGAGTTGATCGCGGAGGCCCATGGGCTTGCTGCCGATGGGGTGCGCGAGGTGACGCTGCTGGGCCAGAACGTCAACAGCTACGGCCGCGACCTGCCGCTGGAGAAGCGGATCGGGTTCTCCGAGCTGCTGCGCGGCGTCGACGCGATCGAGGGGATCGAGCGGATCCGCTACACCAGCCCACATCCGAAGGACATGAAGGAGGATGTGATCCGTGCCCACGCCGAGCTGCCGTCCCTCTGCGAGCAGATCCACCTGCCGCTGCAGTCGGGCTCCAGCGCCGTCCTCAAACGGATGCGGCGCACCTACAACCGCGAGCGCTACCTGGACCGGGTGGCGCTGATCCGCGAGCACGTCCCCGACTGCGCGATCACCACCGACATCATCGTCGGCTTCCCTGGGGAGACCGAGCGGGACTTCGAGGAAACGCTGGAGGTGGCAGAGGAGGTGGGCTACGACGGCGCCTTCACCTTCATCTTCTCACCGCGGCGCGAAACCGAGGCGGCGACGATGGGGGCTCAGCTTCCGCACCCGGTCAAGGTCGAGCGGCTGGAACGGCTGGTCGAGGTGGTTCAGCGGCGGGCGGCGGAGCGGGCGCAGCGGTTCGTGGGGCGGACGATGGAGGTGCTGGTAGAAGGGACCAGCCGGACGGATGAGACCAAACTGCGGGGGCGGACTCGGCATGGGAAGGCTGTGAACTTCGACGGGGTGGCTGAGGCCGGGGAGTTTGTTGAGGTGGAGATCACCTCTGCTACTTCGCAGACGTTGGGTGGGGTGTCGGCACAGCCCCTCTCTCAACTTTTTCGGTGAATCGTCTCGGGTCTTCCGAGAATCGCGCGCCGAAAAAGTACAAGCCGTTCGGGGCTATGCCGACACCCCATGTGATCGCGATCTTTGGGCCCACGGGAGTGGGGAAGACCGGTGTTGCGATCCAGTTGGCGGAATCGCTGCGAAACCAGGGCGAAGACTCTGTTGCGATCAACTGCGACGCCTTGCAGGTCTATGAAGGGCTGGAGATCCTGACGGGAGCCGCGACCGCGGCTGAGCAGGCGAACCTGGAGCATCGGCTGCTCTCTTTCGTGCCGATCACCTCTGACTTCTCGATCGGGGACTACATGCCCTTGGCGCACAGGGAGATTGATTCAGCTCTGGAGGCAGGGCGGGTTCCGATCGTGGTTGGGGGGACGGGGCTTTATCTGCGGGCGGCGCTGGCTGAGCTTTCGTTGGCGAAGGTGCCGCCTCATTCGGAGGAGTCGGAGTTGTGGTCGCCGGAGACTCGGCACCCGACGACGATTTTTGGGCTCGATATGGATCGGGAGCAGCTCTACGAGCGGATCAACGCGCGGACGGAGGCGATCGTCGCGGCGGGGGCCGCCGCTGAGGCGCGTCGGGCAGATGCGCTGGGGCCAGGCCGCACGGCCAGAAAAGCGCTCGGTTTCGACGAGCTGCTCGCCGGCGACATCGAGGAGATGAAGAAGCGGTCGCGCAACTACGCTCGCCGCCAGCTGACCTGGATGCGGAAAATCCCCAACCTCGAGCTGATCGAGCGGACCGGGCTCAGCGACGGGGAGGTCGCGGCGCGGATCCTCGGGATAGGGTGGCGCCCGTGAAGTTCGAGAAGTGGCAGGCGCTGGGCAACGACTACCTGATCCTCGAGGCGGAGCGGCTGCCCTGGGAGCTGACGGCAACGCGGGTCGAGTGGCTCTGCGACCAGCACTTCGGGATCGGCGCCGACGGGGTGTTGCTGCTCTCGAAGAGCGATGATCCGGAGCTCGTCGCGGGGCTGCGGATCTTCAACCCCGACGGCTCCGAGGCCGAGCTCTCCGGCAACGGCGCCCGCGAGGCGATCCTCTACCTGCGCCGCAACGGCTGGACCGAGGCGGACGAGTTCGCGATCTCGACCGTCGCTGGGCCGATCCGGCCGACGATCACGGGTGAGCTGACCTGCTCGGTGGACATGGGCCGCGCGTCGACGACCTCGAAGGACTTCCCCTCCGGCCCCGGCGACGGGCGCGGGACCCTCGAGTCGGGCGGCCGCAGCTGGGAGTTCCAGCACGTCTCGATCGGCAACCCGCAGTGCGCGATCGTCGTCCCAAGCGAGGAGCTCGACGGCCTCGACCTGGGGGGGATCGGACCGGGGATCGAAAGCCACGAGCTCTTCCCGAACCGCACCAACGTCAGCTTTCTCGCGGTTGAGGGGGACCGGGTGCAGGCGCGGATCTTCGAGCGCGGGGTGGGGGAGACGCTCTCCTCCGGCACCGGCGCCAGCGGCGCCGCCGTCACCGCCTTCCTCCGCGGCGCCCCCAGCCAGCTCGTGGTCGAGCTCGAAGGCGGCGAGCTGCAGGTCGAGATATCCCCGGACCTCGACGTCCGCCTCGACGGCTGGGCCGAGCCGGTCTTCCGGGGCGAGATGACCCCGGAGCTTCTACAGGCGCTCGCCGAGCTGGACGGCTCCTAGCCGGCCGGATCGCATAGATTCCCGCGCCCATGGGCATCGCCACCCCGTCCAAGCGCCTGGAGGCCATCCCTCCCTACAAGTTCCAGGAACTCGAGCAGCAGATCGCCGACAAGCGGGCCGCCGGGATCGACGTGATCAGCCTCGGGATCGGCGACCCGGACGAACCGACCTACCCGCACGTGGTGAAGGCGATGCAGGAGGCGGTGGAGAACCCCGCCTACCACCAGTACCCGAGCAACCGCGGTCGCGACGAGTTCCGCGCGGCCTTCGCCGAATTCTACGACCGCCGCTTCGGGGTCGAGATCGATCCCAACGGCGAGGTGATCCCGGCGATCGGCGCCAAGGAGTGCATCTACAACCTCTGCTTCGCCTTCCTCGATCCCGGCGACGTCGCCCTCGCCTCAGACCCCGGCTACCCGGTCTACACCGGTGGCCCGATCCTCGCTGGCGCCAGGGCCGAGCTGCTGCCGCTGGTCCCGGAGCTGGGCTTCGCCCCCGATCTCAGCGCCGTCCCGGCCGAGGTCGCCGCGCGCGCGCGGCTGATGTTCGTCAACTACCCGAACAACCCGACCGGGGCGATCGTCCCCGACGGCTTCTTCGAGCAGGTCGTCGCCTTCGCCCGGGAGCACGAGATCCTCGTTGTCCACGACAATGCCTATTCGGAGACCACCTACGACGGCTACGTCGCCCCCAGCTTCCTCGCCACGCCCGGCGCCAAGGAGGTCGGCGTCGAGGTCTTCTCGCTCTCCAAGGGCTACAACATGACCGGCTGGCGCTGCGCCGCGATCCTCGGCAACGCCGAGGCGATCCAGTCCTACTGGCGCCTCAAGACCAACGTCGACTCCGGCCTCTTCGAGGCGATCCAGATGGCCGGCGTCGCCGCCCTGGAGGGCCCGGGCGGGCCGCTGGATGAGATGAACCAGACCTACGCCCGTCGCCGCGACCTCGTCGTCTCCGCGCTCGACCAGATCGGCGTCCAGGTCAGCTCCCCGAAGGGCACGATCTACGTCTGGGCCCCGGTCCCCGAGGGACATACCTCGACCTCCTTCTGCGAGCTCGCGCTCGAGGAGGCCGCCGTCGTCATCTCGCCCGGCTCGATGTACGGACCGAGCGGCGAGGGCTTCTTCCGCATCGCCCTGACCGCCCCCGACGAGCGAATCGAAGAGGCGGTCGAGCGGATGCGCGAGCACATAAAAGCGCCTTCGACATAGCGCCTCTCGGCCTCAGGCCGCTTCCCGCTCAGCCCTCTTGCGCCAGTAGCGATCGAGGCCGCTCCACTGGTAGGCGGTGGGGACAGCCTGGAGGAGCTCGTCGACGGTGTGGTCGCCGATCCCTTCCTCGGCGAGCCGGCGGCGGATGCGGGCCTCGTTGTCGGCGTCGTACTCCTCCTTCGTCAGCTGCCGCGCCAGCTCGGCCTCTTCGCGCAATTTCGCCCGCACCGCGTCGATGTGGCCGGGGACGTCGTCCTCGACCGCGCCGAAGTGCGTGAGGGCGAGGCGCCGGGGGTCCCAGGCGGCGACGGTGTCCAGGGATTCCTCCCAGACCTCGATGTCGATGTCGGGCGGGGGAGTGGGGGGCACGATCAGGTTTGAGGGCGGGATCCGGCAGGCAGCGACGTCGCCGACGAAGGCGGTCCCGCTCTCGGCATGGAAGTAACAGACGTGATGCGAGGCGTGGCCCGGGGTGTAGGCGACATCCATCCCCAGCACTGTCTCGCCGCCCCGCAGTGGCCGGACGTTCTCCTCCGGCACCGGCACGATCTCGCCCCACAGGTAGTGCAGCTTGTCCCCATAGAGCCGCTCGGCACTGGCCAGCAGCTTCGAGGGATCGACCAAATGCGGCGCCCCCCGCTCATGCACGTAGACCTCCAGCTCCGGCCACCGCCGCACCAGCGCACCCGTAGCCGCCGCGTGATCAAGATGAATGTGAGTCAGCAACACCGCCCGCGGCTGCTCATCCCCAATCGCCTCGAAAACCGTGCCGAGCGACGACTCCGGCCCCGGATCCACGAGCGCCCCCTCTACCTCCCAGCACCCGATCACGTGCGGGCGCCCCAAATGCATCACGTCGATAACGCGCATCGCCGCAGCTTATGACTGGAGCACCTGTTGCGATCTCAGGGGTGCGGGGGAGGGCTCCCCGGACCCTCCCCGCTGTTGTCCGGGGAGTCCTCCCCCGCACCCCCTCCTAAACAACCGGAGCAGGGAACCGCTCGTCGGCCTCCAGCGTCTGCCGCAGCCCTACTTCCATCCCCCGCGGGGAATACCCCAGCTCCCGCTCGGCCTTCTCGTAGCTAGCCCAGAAGGTGACCCCGTCAGCCGAAGAAATCAGCTCGCGCAGGTTCGGCGGCTGCCCCATCACCTTGCCGACCAGCGGCCCAATGGGGATCATCAACTTCATCAGCCCGGTCGGCAGTGCCCGCTTCGGCGCCTTGCGCCCGCTGACCCGCGCCACCGTCTCGATCGCCTCCCGCATCGTCGTCGCCGGGCCGCTGATCACGTAGGTCTCGCCAAGCTGTCCTTTGTCGAGGGCGAAAAGGATGCCGCCGGCGATGTCCTCGACGTGGGTCATGCAGATCCCCAGCTCCGGGAACGGCATCAGCGGCAGCCGGCCGGCGAAGAACTGCTCCAGCAGGTCGGCGACCTGCGAGGTGTCGCCGGGGCCGTAGACGCCGCCGGGCTGGACGATGATCGCCGGCAGGCTCTCGTCGTCGATCAGCCGCTGGACGACTTTGTGGGCCGCGAGCTTGGTCTCCTCGTAGTAGGAGGTGAAGTCGGTCTCGGGATTCCGGTAGGACTCGTCGACGACCCTGTTGTGGGTGTTGCCGAAGATGCCGACGGTGGAGACGTAGACGATCCGCGGGATCTTCTCCTCCAGCGCCGCCTTCATCACCCGCTCGGTGCCGATGACGTTGGCCTCCCACATCGCCGGCCGCTGCTTGGCCGGGATCCCGACCTCGTACATCGCCGCGGCGTGGACTACGGCGTCGCAGCCGCGCATCCCCTCGCGGATCGCGGTCTCGTCACCAAGGTCGCCGGCGACCAGCTCGCAGCCGAGCTCGGTCAGCTTTGCCGCTTTCTCGGGGCTGCGGACGAGGCAAGCCACCTCGTCGCCCCGCGCCCGCAGCTGGCGCGCGACCTCGCCGCCGATGAACCCGGTGCCGCCGGTGAGGAAGAGCTTCACGGCAGGGACACTATCCGGCTTTGAACCGGCCCGTACAATTCCTTTGAGTGCAAGGTTCGGAAAACGGCAACAGTCGCAGGGCGCGTCAGCGCGCGCTTGCGATCGGCATCGTCGACGGCCGGACCGAGGGGGAGCCGCTTACCGAGCTGCGCGAGCTGCTCCTGACCGCCGGCGTCGCCACCGTCGGAGTCGCGACCCAACAGCGCCCGCAGCCTGACCCGGACCGCTATTTCGGTCGCGGCCGCCTCACCGAGCTGAAAGCCGAAATCGCCGCCACAGGCGCCAACCTGGTTGCCTGCGACGACGAGCTGGCGCCGCGGCAGGAGCGCAACCTCGAGGCGGCGCTGGGCGTGCCGGTGATCGACCGCACCGCCGTCATCCTCGACATCTTCGCCGACCACGCCCACTCGGCCGAGGGCAAGCTGCAGGTCGAGCTGGCCCAGCTCGAATACAACATGGCCCGCATGCGGGGCCTCTGGACCCACCTCGAGCGCCTCGGCGCCGGCCGCATGGACGGCGGCATCGGCACCAGGGGACCGGGCGAGAGCCAGATCGAGACCGACCGCCGCCTCGCCCGTAACCGGATCTCGGCCCTGCGGCGGCGGTTGCGGCAATCGGAGAAGAACCGCGGCGTCATGCGAGCCCGTCGCGACAGCTCCTCGCTGCCGCGGGTCGCCCTCGCCGGCTACACCAATGCTGGCAAGTCGACCCTGCTGAACGCGCTGACCGGGGCCGAGGTCGAGGTCCGCGACCGCCTCTTCCACACCCTCGACCCGACCACCCGCACCTTCGAGCTATCCGGCCGCGATTACCTCCTCACCGACACCGTCGGCTTCATCGAAAAGCTGCCGCACCAACTGGTCGAGGCCTTCAAGGCGACCCTGGAGGAGACCGTGCTCGCCGACCTGATCCTCCACGTCGTCGACGCCTCGGCGCCGGAGGAGCGGCGGCTGGCCGACATGGAGGCGGTCGACGAGGTGCTGGAGGAGATCGGCGCGGGGGAGAAGCCGCGGCTGCTGGTCTTCAACAAGGTCGACCTGCTGAGCGACGAGGCGCGCCAAGAGGCCGAGCTCGACCATCCCGAGGCGGTGCTGATCTCCGCCCAGGAGGGGGTGGGCCTGGACGGGCTGCGCGCGCGGATCGAGCGGGCCTTCGAGGAGACGCTGACCGAGGTCGAGCTGCTGATCCCGTACTCGGAGGGGGGCCGGTTGCACGAGCTGCACGAGGTTGCCGGGGACCTGGAGCGGACTGAGCGCGAGGATGGGGTGCTGGTGCACGCCAAGGTGCCTTCGGCGGAGCTGCATCGCTTTAGCGATTTGGCGGTTGTGTAGGGGTCCGGGTGGGGTCCGGGGAGGGGGTTCCCGGACAACAGCGGGGAGGGTCCGAGAACCCCCTCCCCGGACCCCGGTAGGCTGTCGCGGGTGCAGCTGCCCGTCGCGAAGCTGAAAGAGGAGGCGCGCATTCCCTCGCGTGCTCATGACGGGGATGCTGGGCTTGATCTTTATGCCTGCGAGGCGGCGCATATCGGGCCGGGGGAGCGGTGGAGTCTTGGGACCGGGGTCGGGGTGGAGATCCCGGCGGGGCATGCGGGGTTGGTGGTGCCGCGGTCGGGGTTGGCTCGCGACCATGGGATCGCGCTGGTGAATGCTCCCGGCGTGATCGACTCCGGGTATCGGGGCGAACTGCGGGTGCTGCTGCTGAACACGGATCCGGCCGAGACCTTCCGGGTCGAACCGGGGGACCGAATCGCCCAGCTGCTGTTGACGCCGATCGCGCTGGCCGAGCCGGTCGAAGCGGCCGCGCTCACCGATTCTGTCCGCGGCGAGGGCGGTTTCGGCTCCTCAGGCCGCTAGCGGTGTTCCTTTTGTCCACCAGTCGGACAAAAGGAACACCAACTCAGGCTTCGGCAGCTCGACGCGCCGATTCGTGGGCGGCTACCTCCAGCCCGTCCGGCAGCGGCTCCAGGTCGGGGCGGGTGCCGTAGCGACGCTCCAGCGCCAGGGCGATCAGGTGGTCGGCGAGCCAGGCGTTCTTCGGCAGCAGCGGGCCATGCAGGTAGGTGCCGATCACGTTGTCGCGCTTGACGCCCTCGAAGCCGTCGCGGTCGTTGTTGCCGTGGCCGGAGACGACCTTGCCGAGCGGCTGCGCGCCCGGGCCGAGGTAGGTGCGGCCGCCGTGGTTCTCGAAGCCGGCGATCAGCCGCGCCCCGTCGCCGAGGTCGGCCTCGATCGCGACGTTGCCGATCAGCCGCGGACCGGGCTCGCGCACGGTCTCGAGGTCGGCGATCCCCAGCCCGGGCAGCTTCTCCTCGCCTAGCTGGTAGCTGTGGCCGAGCAGCTGGTAGCCACCGCAGACCGCGAGCAGGACGGCGCCGTCGTCGGCCGCCGCGGCGATGGCTCCCTGCTTGGTCGCGACCATGTCGGCTGCGACCGCGCGCTGATCGCGGTCCTGGCCTCCGCCGATGTAGAAGAGGTCGTGAGCGGCGGTGTCGACCGGCTCGCCGGGGCCGGCGCCCGCGTGGACGAAGCCGATCCCGCGCCACTCGCAGCGGCGCTGGAGGAAGAGGATGTTGCCCCGGTCTGCGTAGATGTTCATCTGCTCCGGATAGAGGCTGAGGACGCGGAGTTCCATCAGGCCGCCTTTTCCAGAAGGACGACGAGGGAGCCGACGTGGATGTCGGTGGCCGCGATCTCGCGCCGACCGGCCGGCAGCAGGCCGAAAAGCTCGGCTCTCCGCCTCGAGCGCCTCGGCGGTGAAGGTCGCGATCCGGACCTCGTTCGGCTCCTCGCTCAGCGATCCCTGCGGGCGAGACCGTTTGGCGGAGCCGGCGGACGATGATCTCCCCAGGCCCGATCGCGGCCTCGGTCGCCAAGCTCGAGTAGACCCAGCCGTCGACCTCGCGGACGTCGGGGAGGGGGGAGGGGCTCCGTCGGGCTCCGGCATCTCCTCGATGATCGCGGCGGCGAATATCCCGCCGGGACGCAGGGCGGCGGCGATGCAGCGCAGGGATTCGGCCCGCTCGGCGGAGTCGGCGAGCAGCTGCAGGAGGTGGGTGGGGGCGAGGACGAGGGAGGCGGGCGTCTCGACGGCAAATTCCCGGGCGTCGGCTTCCAGACCGTCGACGGGCAGATCGGTTCCGCGCTCGGCGAGGACCGCCAGCAGCTCCGGTTCGCGATCGAGGCCGATCACCTGGTGGCCCGCGCCGCGCCAGGTGGAGGGCGACGCGGCCCGTCCCGCAGCCGAGCTCCAGCACCGGGCCGCCGTAGCGCGCGGCCAGTTCCTCCCAAAGCGGCAGGTCGGCCCCGTAGCTGCCGCACTCGACGTCGTGCCAGATCGCCGTCGCGGTCGCGTTCATCGCCAGAACTCCTTCGCCAGGCCCCGGTCGGCGAGGAGCTTGCGCAGCTCCAGCAGGGCGGTGTAGGTAGGGAGGGCGAAGAGGCGTCCCGTCAGCAGCGGCGACGGCTGCGTCCAGCGAGGTCTCGATCCCCGCCACGACCTCGATCGCCTCCTCCGGCCAGCCGGCGTACTTCAGCCGCAGCGCCATCTCCGGCGCCCGCGTCCCCGAGCAGACGACGCGGCGGACGGCGCCGGACAGCAGCTCGAAGTCGGCGTCCCAGATCCAGGAGACGTCGCGGCCGTCGGCAATGCGGTCGTTGAGCGCGATCCAGAGGTCGATCGGGCCGCCTTCGCGGCCCTCCAGCATCAGCGTCCGCAGCACCTCGTTGGCGCCGGCCGGGTTCTTGATCAGCAGGATCGAGACCGGGACGTCGCCGACCGGGATCGTCTCGACCCGGCCGAAGGCGGCGCGTATCTCGCCGAGGGCACCGGCGATGCGATCCGGCTCGACCCCGAGGCGGAGTCCGGCGGCGATCGCCGCGAGCGCGTTGTAGACGTTGTAGAGACCGGGAAGGGGCAGTTCCAGCTCGATCTCCCCGGACGGGGTTCGAACCCGCGACCGCGAGCCGTCCATGCCCCGCAGCTCGATCGCGGTCGCCGCCACCTCCGGCCGCGGCCGCTCGGCCCCGCAGTTGGGGCAGGAGTAGTGACCGAGGTGGCCGACGAAGGCGCGCTCGTAGGCGTAGGGATGGCCGCAGCGGCGGCAGTGCTTGGCGTCGAAGGCGTGCTGCAGCTCCGGCAGCGCCTGCGAGGGGTCCTCGATCCCGAAGTAGAGGACGCCCTCGCGCCGGGCGCCCTCGCGGTCGCGGCCGAGGTCGGCGATCAGCGGGTCGTCGGCGTTGAGCGCGAACTGGGTCCACCCGGCGCGCGCCGCCACCGTCTTCGCCCACTCGTCGGCCAGCGCCTCCATCTCGCCGTAGCGGTCGAGCTGGTCGCGGAAGAGGTTGCCGAGGACGATCAGGCGACGGCCGCAGCTGCTCGCTCACCCGCGGCAGCCAGGCCTCGTCGACCTCGAACAGGCCCTCGCTGCCACGCTGCTCGAGCAGCGCCGTCGCCACGCCCCAGGTCATGTTCGAGCCGGCGCGGTTGTGGACCGGCCGACGGCCGTCGGCGGCGAGGATGGCGGCGATCATCCCGGCCGTGGTCGTCTTGCCGTTGGTGGCGCTGACGATCGTCCTGCCGCCTTCGAGACCCTTCCCGAGGCGGGCGATCGCCTCCGGCTCCAGGCGCAACAGCACCCGCCCAGGCAGCGTCGTCCCGCCGCCGCGGCCGCTGCGCCGGCTGGCCGCGCCGAGCGCCCGCGAGAGCGCGACCTTGGCGCCGAAGAAGCGCCCCCGATTTGGCCGGTTTGCCGTAGTCGCCATCAGCTCTTCCCGCCGCCGGGGACGAGGATCGAGAGGGAGCGCGGCAGCACCCGCAGCGAGACCGGCAGGTCGGTCAGGTGGTCGCCGTCGGCATAGACGGGGAAGGGGCGGCTGGCATCAAGCTCGAGGCGGGCCGTGCGGAACGTCGCTGACCTCGTCCTTGCCGAGGTGCGCGCCCTTGAGCACGTCCTTGAGGCCGCGCAGGAAGCGCAGCTTGCCGACCTCTTCGATCGCGACGACGTCGAACAGGCCGTCGTCGATCTCCGCCTCTGGGGCGATGTACATGCCGCCCCCGTAGACGCTGTTGTTGGCGACGTCGACGAAGTAGCCGGTAATCCGTTTGCGTTCGTCGCCGACGCGCGATCGTGAAGCGGGCCGAACGCCAGCCGATCAGAGTGCGAGACCATCGAGTAGGCGTAGACGAGGTTGCCGCGGATGAAGTGGGTTTCGTTGGCGAGGCGGTTGCATTCGGAGTCGAAGCCGACGCTGACGATGCCGAGGAAGCGCTTGCCGTTGGCCTCGCCGACGTCGATCCGCCGGCTGCGGCCGTCGAGGACGACGTCGACCGCGGCCTCCGGCTCCTCGGGGATGCCGAGCGCCCGCGCCAGGTCGTTGCCGCGGCCGCCGGGATCAGCCCGAGCGGGGTCTCCGACCCGGCCATCGCGCCGCCGACGGCGCCGACCAGGCCGTCCCCGCTGAGGACCACCGGTACCTCGCCGAGCTCGATTGCCCGCAGGGCCAGCTCGACCCCGTGCTCGAGGCTGCGGGTGCGCTCGACCCGGAAGACGGCGCGGCGGGCGTCGAGCGCCGCCTCCACCCGCGGCAGCAGCTTCAGCGTCTTTCCCCCGGCCGAAGAGGGGTTGACGAGCAGGGTCAGGGGCATCCCGGCGATCTCCACAGGCGCCCCAGCCTAGAGCCCGCCGCCAACGGGTCCGCCGCCGCGCAGGCGGAAGACAGAGAAGCTGCCGTCGCCGGCCGCTTCGGACCAGATCGGCTCGAATCCCAGGCGCAGGAGGCGGCGGCGGTAGAGGGCGCCACCGAGCCCGCCGAGCGCCTCTGCCTCATCGCTCGCCGCAAGCGCGAGGAAGCCGCCGGGGCGCAGCACCCGCGCCGCCTCGGCAGGGGAGGGACGGGCGTCGATTGCGGCCACCAGATCGAACTGGTCGATGGGGAAAGGGAGGGAGCGCGATCCCCCCTGCTTGAAGGCGATGCGGCCCTCTGGGTCGAGACCGACCTCTGCGGTGGCATCGCGGACCGCCTCGGTCGAGCGGTCCACCCCGCGCACCCGGGCGCTCGGGAACTCGCGGGCGAGGAAGAGTGCGCCGGCACCTCTGCCGCACTGCACCTGGAGGATGCGCTCAGGAGCACCGACGTGGAGGACGGCAGCTGCAAGCGGCGTGAGCGGGGGAGACGACATTTCCCAGGGGAACGTTTACTAGGGTTCCGCGCTCGTGCAGCAGCAGCCCGACCGCCGCTGGATCGTCCTTGCCGTCTTCGCGGTGGTCGCCGCGGCCATCGTCGCCGCGGTCCTGATCAGCCGAAGCGGCGGCGCCGACGACGACAGCTCTAGCTCGACCTCGGCCGAGACGGCTGCCGAGGGCTGCAAGGAAGTCGAAGCGCCGGAACCGAAGACGGTCAGCTTCAAGGCGCCGAAGCAGGTGCTGAAGCCCGGCGAAGCGGCGACCGCGGTCGTCAAGACCAGCTGCGGCAGCTTCGAGATCGCGCTCGACACGACGCGGGCGCCGAAGACCGCCAACTCCTTCGCCTTCCTCGCCGAGGAAGGCTTCTACGACGACCTCACCTTCCACCGCATCGTCCCCGGCTTCGTGATCCAGGGCGGCGACCCGGAAGGCACCGGCACCGGCGGCCCCGGCTACAGCGTCGACGAGAAGCCGCCGCGCCAACCTCGCCTACACCAAAGGCCTGGTGGCGATGGCGAAGAGCTCGGCCGAGCCGCCGGGCCGCTCCGGCAGCCAGTTCTACGTCGTCACCGCGCCGGACGCCGGCCTGCCGCCCGAATACGCGCTGGTCGGCAAGGTCAGCCAGGGATACGACGTGGTCGCCCGGATCGAAAAGATCCCGGCGAACCGGCGAAGAACCGAAACAGCCGTCCTGATCGAAGAAGTGACGATCGAGCGGCCGTGAGTCCGTGGCGGGACCCAGGTAAGCTGGCCGGGTGGCCAAGCTGGAAGTCGGCGACCCAGCCCCCGATTTCGCGCTGCCCGGCACGGGCGGGAAGACCTACCGGCTCGCCGACTATCGCGATCGCAGCTTGATCCTCGCCTTCTATCCCGGCGACGCGACCACGGTCTGCACCAAGCAGTTCTGCTCCTACCGCGACGAAGGCGACCGCCTCGACGAGCTCGGCGCCGCGGTGCTCGGGATCTCGCCGCAATCGGTCGACTCGCACGAGCACTGGGTCAAAGAGCAGGAACTGAACGTGCCGCTGCTCGCCGACGAGGACCTGGCGGTGGCGAAGGGCTACGGCGTCACGGGCTGGATCGGGCCGCTGGCGCGGTTCACCGAGCTGAAGGACGCGCCCGGCGGCCGCTACGTCCAGCGGGCGATCTTCGTGATCGACGGCGAGGGCGTCGTCCGCCACCGCACCGTCTCCCGCACCGGCAGCACCTACGAGTCGGTCGAGGACCTCGAGCGCGCGGTCGCCTCGCTGGGCTGATGGCGGCCGGAGCGCGGCCGTTCGCGCTGGGCCCGAACCCGACCCTGCGCGGCGAGGTGGCGGGGAAGGGGCCTGCGGTCGTCCTCTGCCACGGGATCACCGCGACCCGGCGCTACGTACTCCACGGCTCCAGTGCGTTGCCGCGGGCCGGGTACACCGTCGTCACCTACGACGCCCGCGGACATGGGGAGTCGGACCCAGCCTCGGTGGGGGAGGGTTATGGATACCCGCGGCTGGTCGACGACCTCGAGCGGGTGGTGGAGGCAGAGGCGGGAGACGAGCCGCTTCCTCCTCGGCGGCCATTCGATGGGCGCCCACACCGCGATCGCCTACGCGCTGGCGCATCCCGAGCGGCTCGCCGGTCTGGCGCTGATCGGCCCGGTCTACACCGGCGACGATCGAGGAGGCCTCGCTCGACTACTGGGATGGGCTGGCGGCGGCGCTGGAAGCCGGCGGCGTCGATGGCTTCGTCGCCTACATCGACGAGGAGCAGGAGATCGACCCGCGCTGGCGCGACTCGGTCCTGCGCTTCACCCGGGAGCGACTGCTGCTGCAGCGCCATCCGGAGGCGCTTGCCGAGGCGCTGCGGGAGGTGCCGCGCTCGCACCCGTTCGACTCGATGGAGCGAGCTCGAATCGCTCGAGGTCCCGACCTTGGTCGTCGCCAGCAACGACGACGCCGACCCGGGCCATCCCTACGAGGCGGCCGCCGCCTACGCGGAGGCGCTGCCGAACGCGCGGCTGATCAGCGAGGAGCCGGGACAGTCGCCGCTGGCCTGGCAGGGCGGCAAGCTCTCGCGCGCCTTAGCGGCCTTTTACGCCGAAGCCTTATCTTCCGCGCGATGAGCTTCCCCAGTGAGGGCAACCTCCAGCGCGCGATCGCCTTCGTCGCCGCCCTCGGCATCGGCGTCGCCGCCTACATCGCGATCGCCGCTGCCGGCGGCGACTCGCCGGTCTGCCTAGCCGGGTCGAGCGGCTGCGAGACCGTCGCCAAGAGCTCCTGGTCCCACGTCGCCGGCGTCAACGTCGCCGTGTTCGGGATCGTCGGTTACTGCCTGCTGCTGGCGACCGCCTTCTTCGCCAGCGACCTTGCGCGATTTGGCGGCTTCGTCCTCGCCCTCGGCGGTTTCGGCTACAGCGTCTTCCTCACCTACGTGGAGCTGTTCAAGATCGAGGCGGTCTGCCAGTGGTGCGTAGCCAGCACCGTCCTGATGACGATCCTCTTCCTGCTTTGCGCCACCCGCCTGATCGCCTATGCGGGAACGGTCGACGCCGTCCCCGAGCGGGCATGAGCGCCGGCGATCGCCGATCGCGCCTGCTGCAACTCGCCGCCGGGGCGGCCTTCCTGGCGCTGGCCGCGTCCTCGTCCTGATCGTGATCACCGCCTCAGGCAGCGGCGACGGGGGCGATACCGAGATCGAGGGCAAGGCCGCGGTGGCGCACAGCTCCCGAGGGATCCCGCAGCAGGGCATGGTCCTCGGCGATCCCAAGGCCCCGGTCGAGCTGATCGAGTTCGGCGACCTGCAGTGCCCGGTCTGCGCCGCCTACGCGGAGGAAATCCTGCCTGAGATTATGGAAACTCAGGTCAAGAAAGGCGAAGTCAAGATCGACTTCCGCAACTTCACGATCATCGGCCCGGAATCCATCGCCGCCGGCGCCGCCGCGCTCGCCGCCGGCGCCCAGGGCCGCGGCTGGAACTTCATCGAGCTCTTCTACCGCAACCAGGGCGACGAGAACTCCGGCTACGCGGACGACGATCCCTTCCTCAAAGCCCTCGCCAGGACCGCCGGTGTCCAGAATCGCTCAGTGAAGTGGGACGCCAGAACGAGCCGAAATGACCGCAGAAGTCGAAGAAACTGCCCAAGAAGCCGAGAACCTCGGCTTCAACGGCACGCCTTCCTTCGCGATCAAAGGCCCAAAGACGGGTGGGATCAAGCTGCTGGGCTTCCCCGAATCGGCCGCAGAGCTGGAAGCCGCAATCGAAGAAGCAGGCTGAGCCCTACCCAGTCCTTCCTGCCTGAGTTGACATAACCACCATTATCGTGCGTTGAGGACGCAGCGAGGGACTCCTAGATAGCCGTTGCGGCCCCCTTCACCAGCGGCCTGACGATCGCCGGGGCCTTGGGAAGCTCGTCGCGTTCGACATCGCCGAGCTGGAAGCCGGCGGCGCTGATCGCGGAGACGGTGTCGCGGTTGCAGTGGCAGCCGTCGCCGAGGAAGCGCCAGGGCTTTTCCAGGCGGTCCTGCCATTTGGCGAGGTCGGGCTGGTGAGCGCGGACGTGCTCGAGGAAGAGGAACTGGCCGCCCGGGGTGAGGACGCGGCTGATCTCCTTCAACGCGGCAGGCTGGTTGGGGACCGTGCAGAGGACCAGGGTCACCACGACCGTGTCGAAGCTGTCGTTCGCGAAGGGCAGGTCTTCGGCACCGGCCTGCAGCAGCTCCGCTCCGGGGCAGTCCATCTCCGCTCGGGTGCGCAGCTGCTTGAACATGTGCGGGTCGGGCTCGGTCAGGGTCAGGCTGTCGAGCCCCTCGCGCGGGTAGAGCTCCAGGTTGAGGCCGGTCCCTGAGCCCAGCTCCAGCACCCTCCCCCGCGCCTGCTTCAGAAGCTCACCGCGCATCTCCCGCAGGCCTGCCTCTTCGCTAGCCGCGAAGGCCCGGTCGTAGAAGGCCGAGAACATCCGGCCCCAGGTGGCGTCGTAGATCCGTCCCATGACTGGTTCGCTCCTTCGCTGAGTTTTGCCCCCTATAGGGGGTTCGATTCAGCGATCGCTGAATTTAGGCAACGTCACGATGTACGGACGCGGGTGCGTCCTCGTTCACGACCTGCCCCTGCTGCCCCGGCTCGCTGGCTGCGGCCCGCTCCTCGTAGGCCTGGCGGGCGCTGTGGTCGACCTCGGTCATCAGCTTGTCGACCTTCATCGCCCGGCCCAGCGCCTCGCGCCAGCTGCGCGGCAGCGGTGCCAGGACCTTGTAGAGAACGCCGTTGGCGCGCGGGACGAAGACGTCGAAGCGCGGCACTTCCATCGCGTCGACGATCTCGCTGGCAACGTCGGCGGCCTCGACCGGCTTCACCCACTTCTGCCCGACGCCGCTGGTCAGCTCGGTGTTGACCACCGTGGGCATCACGCAGAGCACCTCGATGCCGGTGTCGCGCAGCTCCGCCCGCACCGCCTCGCTGAGGCCGACGACCGCGTGCTTGGTGCCCGAATAGGTGGCAATCCCGGGGATGCCGGATTTGCCCGCCTGCGAGGCGATGTTGACGATGTAGCCGGTCCCCCGCGGGCGCAGCCGCTGGATCGCCAGCTGGGTTCCGGTGATGACGCCGCCGAGGTTGATGTCGATCTGGCGCTGGACCGAGGCCTCGCTCTCGTCCTCGAACGGCGTCACCGGCATGATCCCGGCGTTGTTGATCACCGCATCGAGCGGGCCGAGCTGCCGTTCGGCCTCGTCGAGGAAGCGCTCGAAGGAGCCGCGGTCAGTGACGTCCAGCGGCAGGGCGACCGTGCCGCCGCCAAGCTGCGCCGCCGTCTGCTCGGCCAGCTCGAGCTGGAGGTCGCCGATGGCGACGCGGCATCCCTTCGCGATCAGCACTTGCGCGGTCGCCTTGCCGATCCCCCGTGCACCGCCGGTGATCGCCACGACCTTGCCGTTGAGTGAACGCCGCTCTTTCGCCATCGTGCTCCTCCTAGTCCCGGTGACGGCCGTGTTCAGGCCGCCGGTTTGTAGACGGTGACCACGGCGGCTCCGCCGAGGCCGATGTTGTGCTGCAGCGCCACCTTCGCGCCCTCGACCTGGCGCTTGTCGGCTTCGCCGCGCAGCTGCCAGGTCAGTTCCGAGCACTGGGCGAGGCCGGTCGCGCCCAGCGGGTGGCCCTTGGAGATCAGCCCGCCCGAGGGGTTGACGACGGGACCGCTGCCGCCGTAGGTGGTCGCTTCTTCCTCGACCAGCTTGTGCGCCTCGCCCTCGGCGGCGAACCCGAGCGCTTCGTAGGTGATCAGCTCGTTGGCGCTAAAGCAGTCGTGCAGCTCGCAGACGTCGACTTCCTCGGCCCCGACTCCGGCCTCCGCGTAGGCCGCGTCGGCGGCGGTCTTCGACATGTCGGAGCCGACGATCGTCATGCAGTCGGCGTTCTCGTCGAAGGTCGAGCTGAGGTCGGTGACCATCGACTGACCGGCGATCTCGATCGCCTGGTCCCAGAGCCCGTGCTTGTCGACGTAGCGCTCGGAGGCGACGATCGCGCAGGCCGAGCCGTCAGAGGTGGGCGAGCACTGGAGCTTGGTCAGCGGGTCGTGGATCATCTTCGCCGCCTTGATGTCCTCGAGCGAGTACTCGTCCTGGAACTGGGCGTAGGGGTTGTTGACCGAGTGCTTGTGGTTCTTCCAGCCGATCCAGGCGTAGTGGTCGGGCTTCGGAGCCGTACTTCTGCATGTGGTCGCGGCCGGCGTTGCCGAACATCTGCGGCGCCGGCGGCGACGGCTCGGGGTCGCGGATCTCGAACATCCGCATCGCGTGCTTGTCGAGCGCGTTGGTGCGGTCGGTGTACTTGACCCCGAGGCTGCCCGGCTCCATCTTCTCGAAGCCCAGCGCCAGCGCGCACTCGACGACGCCTCCCTTGACCGCCTGGCGCGCCAGGAACAGCGCCGAGGAGCCGGTCGAGCAGTTGTTGTTGACGTTGACGACGGGGATCCCGGTGAGGCCGAGCTGGTAGAGCGCCCGCTGGCCGTAGGTCGAGTCGCCGTAGCAGTAGCCGGCGTAGGCCTGCTCGACGTCCTCGTACGGGATGCCGGCGTCGGCGAGCGCCTTCTCCCCCGCCTCTTTGGCCCAGTCGGGGTAGTCGCCCTCCTTGGTACCGGGCTTCTCGAACTTGGTCATCCCGACCCCGATCACGTACGTCTTGGTGCTCAACTCTTCTCCTCCTGATTTGGCTAGCTGGCCAAATGTACCGGGCCGCGGCCGAGATAACCTGAAGAAGCCGTGTTTCTCGCCGCAGTCAGCACCGATCCCGCCGCGGGCGTGGGCGTCATCGCCGCGCTTGCCGCGGGCGTCGTCTCCTTCCTCTCCCCCTGCGTGCTGCCGCTGGTCCCCGGCTACCTCTCGGCCGTAAGCGGCGTCTCGGCGAACGAGCTCGAGAGCGCGGGCTGGCGCCGGGTGCTGGGTCCGAGCCTCCTCTTCGTCGCCAGCTTCTCGGCGATCTTCATCGTCCTCGGGTTGACCGCGACCGGCCTCGGCTCCCTGCTCAAGGACAACCGCGACCTGCTGACCAAAATCTCGGCGGCGCTGATCATCGCCATGGGCCTACTCTTCGTCGGCTCCCTCTTCATCACCCGCCTCAACCGCGACTGGCACGTCAACGCCCTGCTGGACCGGGTCGGCAAGGGCGGGCCGATCGTCGCCGGCGCCGCCTTCGCGATCGCCTGGACCCCCTGCATCGGCCCGACCCTGGGCGCGATCCTCGCCGCCGCCTCGCTCTCCGACTCGACCTTCCGTGGCGGCTTCCTGCTCGCCGTCTACTCCGCCGGCCTGGCGATCCCCTTCCTCCTCACCGCCGTGGCCTTCTCGCAGATGACCACCGCCTTCGCTGCGGTCAAGCGCCATTACCAGGCGATCGTCGCCGTCGGCGGCCTGATCCTGATCGCGATGGGGATCCTGATCTGGACCGGCGAGTACCGTCAGCTCAACATCGAGGCCCAGAGCTGGATGAGCGAACTGGGCATCAACGTCTCCAGCGACGTCTGAGAGGAGCCTGGCCGGCGCATCTCGGCGTCCTCGGTCGCTCGCGTGCAGAGCACGCCACGCTCCCTGCGTCCTTGATCTGCTTGGCCCCGCGCCTTCTCAGTTTTGGGTCGGCGCGACCGTCTCCAGCTCTTTGCCGACGGCCTCGACGATCTCCAGGCCGTCGTCCTCCACGTCGCGGGAGCAGACGATGCGGAAGCGGCCGGTGCCGATCTCGCCGTCCGGGACCACCGGCAGCCCGCGGATCGTCTCCCAGCCCAGCCGCTCGACCTCGAACGGGTTCATCCGCACCTCCGCCGCCGGGAAGGGGCAGTTGGCATTGTGCTGGTCGATCGCCTTCGAGATCGCCTCGAGGTTCTTCGCCTCCGGGGAAGCCACGCTCGGAGTTTAGGATCATCGCCGTGCTGTTGGCATGCGGAGACGGAAGCGCGGGAGGCGCCGTACTCACCTGGGTGATCGGCGCTCTTGCCGTGGCGGTCTGGCTATTTGTGGCGGGGTTGATCGTCAGGACCGCCCGGGATCGGCGCGAGCGCCGCCTGTTGATCGTCTTGCTCGTCCTGTTCGTCGTGATCGGGCCGCTGGTCATCGCGGCCTACTACGGCGGACTTTTCGGCTCCGACGAAAGCTTCGGCAAGCTCATGCTGCTGATGCCTATCCCGCCCGCGATCGCTGCCGTCGTGGTACAGGTGTCCGGCGCCGGCCACGGGTTCAGATCCTTCCTGATCTCCGCCTGGGGATCGATCTTCCTCATCGGCGCAACCGCCGTGCTCTTGATCGCAGCCTTCACGGTCGGCGGCGCCTGCCTCGAATTGGAGTGAACCTGCCGCTCCCGTCCCTCCGCCCTCCTAACATCGACGGGTGAGCTTCGAGCGGACGATCGCCCACCTGGACATGGATGCGTTCTATGCGTCGGTGGAGCTGCGGCGGCGGCCGGAACTGCGGGGGAAGCCGGTGGTGGTCTGCGGGTCGGGGCCGCGGGCGGTGGTGACGACGGCCAGCTACGAGGCGCGGAAGCTGGCGGGGATCCACTCGGCGATGCCGGCGACGGTCGCCAGGCGGCGGCTGCCGAACGCGGTGTATCTGCGGCCGGACTTTCCGGCCTATCGCGAGGCATCAGGGCAGGTGATGGACGTGCTGCGGCGGAACGTCGAGGTGGTCGAGGTCGTCGGGCTGGACGAGGCCTACCTGGACCTGACCGGGATCTTCTCGCCGAAGGCGACGATGCGGCGGGTCGTGACCGAGGTTCGGCAGAAGACGCAGCTGACCTGTTCGGTCGGGATCTCCGAGAGCCGGATGCTGGCGAAGATCACCAGCGAGCTGGGAAAGCCGGCCGGCCTGGTGGTGCTCTCGCGTGAGCAGGCGCTCGAACGGTTCGCCGACCACTCCCCTGGCTTGATCCCCGGTGTCGGGCCGAAAACGGTCTCGCGCCTCGAGTCGATGGGGATTCGCACCCTCTCTGATCTCCAGCGCTGGCAGCGTCCCGCGCTCGAAGACGCCTTCGGCCCCCGCTCGGGCGCCTGGCTCCACTCGCGCGGCAACCTCCTCGACCAGACGCCGGTCACGCCTGAACACGAGACCAAGTCGCAGTCGACCGAGATCACCTTCGACGTCGACGTCACCCAGCGCGCCGAGCTGGAGCGCCACCTGCACGAGCTCTCCGAGGAGCTCTGCCGGCGCCTGCGCAAACGGGGGCTCGAGGGCCGCACGATCGGGATCAAGGTGCGGCTCGACGACTGGACCAACGTCACCCGCTCCAACACGATCGACGAGCCGACCAACGACCCGGCGGTCGTCGGCCCGATCGCCCTCGAGCTGCTGCGCGCCTACGACCCTCAGCGACCGGTGCGCCTGCTCGGCGTCCGTCTCGCCGGCTTCGGCAGCGGCGAAAAGGCCGAGCCGGAACCGACACCCGGTCAGCTCCAGCTCGGCTTGGCTTCTCAAGGAGCAGGATGAGACCGCATCCGATTCTGGCCCCATCCCACTGTGGTCAAAATCGGATGCGCCCGGTGCCCACGACCGCGCCGTTTACCGCGTCGCCAGGACCGTCCCGACGCCGGGAAAGCCAAGCTTCTCCTTGACGGCCTCGGTCAGGTCATAGTCCCGCCCCGCCACGTACGGGCCGCGGTCGATCACCGGCACGGTCACCGTGCGGCCGTGGTAGCGCAGCTTCACCTTCGTCCCACACGGCAGGGTCTTGTGCGCGACGCCCATCGTCCCCGGCAACAGGGTGCCTCCGCAGGCGACGCCGTTGCCGTAGAGACCCGGCCCGTAGTAGGAGGCGCCGGCGAGGCGATAGCTGGTCAGCTTGCGCCGCTCGCTGCGGGAGGACCGAACCTGCCGGTCGTGCACCCCGTAGGCGCGGACCGCGTAGGTGCCGGTCCGCTTCGGGACCCAGCGCAGCGCGAAGGTCCCGTTCGCCTTCGTCGTCACGCCGCGGACGCCGCCGCTGGGGCCACGAAAGACCAGCTTGACCCGGCGGTGGCCGCTCGGCCGCACCTTGCCGCGCACCGCCAGCCCGTTCCCCTTCAGCACCGAGTGCGTCGAGAGGTGCAGGGAGACGTGGGAGCGCGACCGCTCGTGGTGGGTGTTCCGCTCGCTCTTGGCCGTCGCCGGGGCGAGGCCGATCGAGAGCGCAGTGGCAGCCGCCACCGCGGGCAGGATTAGTCGCATCTGTATCGCTCGCTTTCTGCTGCCTAGCTGATCCGCTGACCCTGCGCTCAGAGGCGAGGGGACTCGGCAGGTCGTTTCGGAGAGAACAGGCTAGGGCGCCTCTCGGAGCGGAAATGTGAGCGGACGCACACATTCTCGACATGCAACGCAAGTGGCAAATCGGCTTCAGAAAGCGTTATCCGGGGCTTTACTCGGTTTTGGACTCGTGTGCGAAGATGACTCTCGTGAGCAAGCCGGAACGCCTCAGCGGTCTCGACACCTCCTTCCTCCACCTCGAGCGCTCGGGCGCCCATATGCACGTCGCCTCGACCTCGGTCTTCGAAGGCAAGGCGCCGACCCACCAGGAGTTCCGCGACCACATCGCCTCGCGCCTGCACCTGGTCCCGCGCTTCCGCCAGAAGCTGCGCTTCGTCCCTTTCACGCAGGGACGGCCGGTCTGGATCGACGACCCCCACCTCAACCTCGATTACCACGTGCGCCAGACCGCGCTGCCGGCGCCCGGCTCCGACGAGCAGCTGCGCAACCTGGCGGCGCGGATCTTCTCTCAGCAGCTCGACCGCTCGAAGCCCCTCTGGGAGCTGTGGCTGGTCGAGGGCCTGACCGGGGACCGCTTCGCGATCATCGGCAAGAGCCACCACGCCCTCGTCGACGGCGTTTCCGGGGTCGACATCACCACCGTCCTCTTCGATCTCGACCCCGAGCCCGCCGGCGCCCCCGAGAAGGCGCCGCCCTGGCTTGCCAGCCCCGAGCCGACCGACGTCCAGCTGCTGACCGAAGCCTGGAAGGAGCGGCTGACCAGCCCGAAGGAGATCTACCGCGGCGTCCGCCACGCCCTGCGCGGCCCGCGCCAGGTGCTGAAAGGCGTCGGTGCCACCTCGAAGATGGTCAGCGCCGGGATGGCCGCCCCCGACACCGTCTTCAACGTCGAGATCGGGCCGCACCGTCGCTTCCAGATGACCCAGACCGACCTCGACGACCTCAAGCGGGTCAAGGACGCCCACGGCGGCACCGTCAACGACGTCATCCTTTCGATCGTTGCCGGCGGCATCGGCCGCTACCTGCGAGCCCGCGGCCACGACACCACCGGCCTCGAGCTGCGGGCGATGGTGCCGGTCAGCGTCCGCACCGCCGAAGAGCATGGCGCCCTCGGCAACCGGATCTCGGCGATGATGGCGCCGCTGCCGGTTTGGTGCGAGGACCCGGTCGAGCGGCTTCACCTGATGACCGAGGAGATGGGCGACCTCAAGTCCTCCGGCCAGGCGGTCGGGGCCGAGATCCTCACCAAGCTGACCGACTTCGCACCTTCGACGATCGCCTCGCAGGCGGCCCGCCTGCAGCCGGCGCAGCGCTTCTTCAACCTCGTCGTCACCAACGTCCCCGGCCCGCAGTTCCCGCTCTACGTATTGGGCCGCAAGATGGAGTCGATCTTCCCGATGGTGCCCTTGGCCCGCCGCCAGGCGCTCTGCGTCGGGATCATGTCCTACAACGGCCAGGTCAACTTCGGCCTGATCGGCGACTACGACGCGATGGCCGACCTCGACAGCTTCGCCCTTGACCTCGAAGCGGCGACCATCGAGGTGATCGCCACGGCGCCGAAGAAGAAGTCGAAGAAGCGCAAAGCCGCCGCGGCCGCCGCCTCCAACGGGTCTGCTAGCGCTGTAACCGCCCGCTGACCTCGAACGGGAGGCCGTCGGTCAGGTAGTTCCAGTCGAGGTTGCCGACGCTGAAGCCGCTGGCGTGGGCGTCGGCGTTGACGATCACGGCGGTGATCCGCTTGAAGCGGCCTGGCCGGAGCAGGCGAACCTTCAGCTGGCCGCCGGCGCGCCTGTAGCTAATCCGTATCAGGGGGTGACCATGGCGCTCGCTGCCGCGGCGACCAACCAGGGCAACCGCGGCGGCGGTCCCGCGCGGAGCGGCCAGATGGACGACGACGGCCCGTGCGCCCCCGGCCCGCACCCGCAGCAGCTGGAAGGTCGTGTGGTTGAGCAGGCGCGTCAAAGGGGCGCCATTCAGCGGCAGGTGTCCCTGCCGCAGCGGGTCTGGATAGAGGCGGCTCTCACGGAAGAACTTGCCGGTGCGCCACTCGGCCACCGCCGCGGCAAACCGGGCGAAGTCGCGGCCGAAATCTGAAGGACCGCTGGAGCGCAGCGCCCGCTCGTAGCTCGAGACCGAGAAGCCGCCCGGTTTGGCGTCGATCGCCCCCGCCCAGGCCTTGCGAATGATCTCGGGCCCGTAGCGGCGGGCCAGCCACTGGTTCCAGACGGCGGTGCCGTACTCCTTGATCGAGTTGGTCGTCAGCGGCGTTTCGTAGAGCTTGACCCAGCGGCGGACGTAGCGGAGGTAGTCGTCGATCCCGTTGTAGACCTGGTCCTCCATCCAGGTCGCGCTCGCCTCGGCGAACCAGGGGTCCTGGTAGGCGTCGTAGCCGAACTGGAGGATGTGGTTGTACTCGTGGGCGAAGGTCACCTGCAGGTCCGCCAGCGGCTTCGTCCCCGGGAACTCGAAGGCGCTGTAGTCGTTGTCGAGGACGAGGTAGCCGTGCAGCCGGCGCGGGATCCGGTGCTGCTTCGTCGCCTGGCCGCGATCGGGCGCCGCGTAGCCGAACAGTTCGCCGCCGATCTGCGAGAGGTAGACGTCGGTCTTGCCGCGGCGGCCGCCATGGCGCCCGTCGCTGCGCGGCTCACGCCAGCCGAGCTTCTCGTTCTCGACCTGGTGGACCCGTTCGGCCACCCGCAGCACCCGCTCGACGTAGTCGGGGACGCCGTCGCCGTCGCGATCGCTCGATTCCGGCGCGTCGAGACCCTGCTCGACCCAATGGACGCAGAAGTGCCGCGAGCAGGCCGGTGACTTCGGCGCCTCCGGGACCGAGTAGGCGTTGCGGTTCGGGTCGCGCGTGTCGGTCGGCCGCTGCCGCTCATCCGTCGGTCGCGACTGCGGCAAGATGAACGGCTTGCGCGCCGCCACCGCATGGGCAGGGACGGTCGCGGCGAGGGCTAGGAGCAGCGCCGCCGAGGATCCGACCAGGTGGCGCCGGCGGTTCCGCATGCTTCGACAACCCTAACGACGGCCGAAAGTACCTCCGGCGTCCTGAGCGGGGACTGCGAGTAATAGCCTGCGCGACACCGCGATGCGCCTTGCCCTCGCCCAGATCAACCCAACCGTCGGCGACGTCGACGGCAACGCCGCCAAGGCGGCGGAGTGGATCGACCGCGCCCGCGACGAAGGCGCGGAGCTGGCGATCCTCCCCGAGCTCTGCATCCCCGGCTACCCGGCCGAGGACCTCTACCTGAAGCGGCACTTCCTGCGGGCGAACCAGCGCGCCGTCGAGGATCTGGCCGCGTCGGTGCAGGGGATTACGGCGCTGGTCGGTTTTGCCGAGCCGGTCTCCGACCACGAGGACCTCCGCCGCGCCCACAACTCGATCGCGGTTCTCGCCGATGGCGCGGTCCAAGCGATCTACCGCAAGAACCGCCTCCCCAACTACTCCGTCTTCGACGAGCAGCGCTACTTCGTCCCCGGCGCCAAGCCGCTGGCGATCGACCTCGGCGAGCTGCGGGTCGGGCTGACGATCTGCGAGGACGTCTGGGCGCCGGGACCGCCGGCGCAGGCCGAGGCCGAGGCGGGAGCGCAGCTGATCGCCAACCCCTCCGGCTCGCCCTACCACCGCGGCAAGGGGCGCGAGCGGGAAGAGATGTTCTGCCAGCGCTCCCGCGCCTACGGCGCCTACTTCGCCTTCTGCAACCTCGTCGGCGGCCAGGACGAGCTGATCTTCGATGGCCAGAGCCTCGTCACGGCACCCGATGGCAGCGTCATCGCACGCGCCGCCCAGTTCGAGGAGGAGCTGCTGGTCTGCGAGGTCCCCCACTCCGGGCCAGGCCGGCTGGCCGAGCCGCTCGGCGACCTCGACGAGGTCTACGAGGCGCTGACCCTGGGCCTGCGCGACTACGTCGGCAAGAACGGCTTCAAGCACGTCGGCCTCGCCCTCTCCGGCGGCATCGACTCGGCCCTGGTGGCGATGCTCGCCGCCGACGCGGTCGGGCCGGAGCGGCTGACCTGCGTCGTCATGCCCTCCCCCCACTCCAGCGCCGAGACCCAGCAGGACGCTCGCGACATCGCCACCAACCTCGGCTGCGAGCTGCTCGAGGTCGCGATCGAGCCGATGATGGAGAGCTACGAGCGGGCGCTCAGCGGCCACCTCCACGAGCCCGAGGCGGCGGTCCCGCGCGACCCGACCAAACCCTCCGAGCCGGACCTGACGGCGGAGAACGTGCAGGCGCGGATCCGCGGCAACCTGATGATGGCCCTCTCCAACCGCCACGGCTGGCTCGTGCTCACGACCGGCAACAAGAGCGAGATGTCGGTCGGCTACGCGACCCTCTACGGCGACATGGCCGGCGGTTTCGCAGTGATCAAGGACGTGCCGAAGGGGCTCGTCTACGACCTGGTGCGGCGGCGCAACGAGCGCGCCGGGCGGGAGCTGGTGCCGGCGAGCGTGATCGAGCGGGCGCCCTCGGCCGAGCTGCGGCCCGACCAGCGCGACGAGGATTCGCTGCCGCCCTACGACGTGCTCGACCGCATCCTCGAGGCCTACGTCGAGCGCGACGAGGGCCGCGAGGAAATGATCGCCGCCGGGATGCCGGCCGAGACCGTCGACGAAGTGATCAAGCTGGTCGACCGCTCCGAGTACAAGCGCCGCCAGGCGGCGCCGGGAATCCGGATCACGCCGAAGGCATTTGGCAAGGATAGCCGCCTCCCGATCACCAACCGCTTCGGCGGCTGAGCGCCTCAGCTCGCGTTGCGGACGCGGCCGAACCGCGATCGTCATCTGCGCCAGCGCGCACGGCTTTCCCTCGTCGTTAAGACTTCAGCCTGCCAGAGCCAGGTGGTGCGGCCGCGGTGACGGGCTGGGCCCGCACTTCGGCCGCGCCCGCGGTGATCGGGCGGATGAAGCTGACGTCGATCGACTGGCCCATCGCGGCCATCCCCTTGCTCGTGAACGGCGCCGACAGTGGCGCGGGAACAGATGCTCTCTATCAGGGACGACATGACGCCGCCGTGCATCAGCCCGAACGGCTGGCGCAGCTCGTCGCGGATCTCACCCGCACCCGGGCGTCGTCGGGATCGTCGCTGAGCCACTCGGTGCCGACCAGCTCGTCGAAATGAGCAGGCTTAACCTGAGCGCTCGTCGTTCACGGCCTCGCACCCTAATAGGCTTCCGACCCGGTGGCGCTGTCCGACGACCAGAAGGCGATCCTGCGCCTGCTCTCCCAGCGTGGCGAGCAGGGGTACGAGGATCTCTCGGCCCTGATGGGGATCGGGCCGGACGAGGTGCACAGGCGCGCCAAAGAAGCTGCCGCGGCGCTGGAAGCCGAAGGGATTCCCGCTCCGGCGATCCCTGAGCCGCCCGGTGGCTGCGAAGCCGAAATCCCTCCGAGCCCAGAGTCTGCACCACGCCCAACACAGCCGGACCGCCCCGCTCTCCCGAAGGGTGAGCCGAAGCCTCCTCTGAAAAAAGAGCTGAAGCTGTTGGAGGGACGGGGCCTTTGGGCGCTTCTGGCTGGGGCAGCGATCGTGGTTCTGTTCGTCGTCTTCGTGCTTTTCGGCGGCGGCGATGACGGGGGCGGAGATACGACCACCACGTCTTCGTCTTCAGCGGGCGAAGGGACTGTTGCCAGACTGGAGAAAGCCGCCGAGGGTGGGAAAAAAGAAAGTGACCAAGGCCTCGCTCGAAGCCGTCGACGACAGTGACGCGGTCGGCGTCGCGGTCTTCGGCCGGGTGAAAAATACTCTGGCGCTGCAGGTTGCCGCCGAAGGACTCGAGCCTGCCGGCGACGGCGAGTCGTACACGATCTGGCTCGCTGCCTCGCCGCAGAAAATGCTGCCCCTGGCCTCGACCGAAGTCGGCGAGGACGGGCGCATCGGCGCCCAGGTCGAAGTCCCGACCGAAGTCCTCGCCTACCTCGCCAACGAAACCTTCGGCCAGATCGCCATCACCCGCACCGAGGAATCGCAGCTGAAAGCTTCGCTGGCAAAGGCGACGAAAGAGAAACAGGCCCCCGCCTACACCGGCGACGAAGTCCTGCGCGGCGAGGTCACCGGCCCGATCGTCGGCGCGGCGAACTCTCGATAGCTGGCCTCAGAGCAGGGACCAGGTGTGCGGTTTGGGCTGGCAACATCGCCCTTCCCTCTCTTCTTCCTTCGCCTTCTGCGCCTCTTTCGCCCAATCCGTTTCCACCTGCTCCTTGGTGGTCGCCCTGAAGTACCTGATCGCGAAGTAGACGGAAGCCAGCGCGACGACGATTATCGGTCCCTCGGCAAATACGCCGTCCGTCAGTTCCCACCCCAGCAGACCGAGGGCGAACATCTCCCCAATGACGGCCCAGAGCAGTGAAGGAGCTGGCGATCAGCAACATCAAGTTGGAACCGAGACGCATGGGCTTTTTTGTCCCGCCTCGAGTTCCGGCGGAACTATTTCCGGGAGGCTTCGAAGAGGAACGGCCCAGCAAGCAGGATTTAGCCCGAAGAGGATGTTCAGATTGACCAGCTCGTCCTTGCCGATCTGGGTCGGAAACGGCGGATAGGTCACTGACCCGAGGACCACTCCGGATGCCGCGACCCACCGCGGTCAACGTGCTGGCCCAGCTGCTGAAGCATCCACTTCGGTCCGGGGCGGCATTCTTCAATTTCGCCGAGGGTCACCCCTTTCCAGATCGCGAGCACCCGGCAATCGATGCGATTACGAAGGAGAGCAGGATCAGAACCTTCGGGCCAATGCCCGTCAGGTGCGGCGGGGCAACATCGCCGCTGTGCGACCACTGTCAGGATGCGATTTGCCCGGTCACCGTCGGTGCAGTCCTCACCCCGGGCTCCAGGACGACGATCATGGTGCGCGCTTGGCCGGGGCGCAGCTGTTTCGAGCGACACGCGCAGGGCTTCCACGCTGTTGTCGGCCCGAGGCCTGAAAAGTTGCGGAGGGTCGAGCGATGCGATCGCTCGTGTTCTGACGAAAAATTTGGCTTCGACCTGGTCTTTCCCCTTTTCGACAGAGACCTCGAGCACTTCGGTGCTGAGGATCGTCAGCCGCAGGTTCGACTTTGTCCGCATTCGCAGATGGCACGAAGAGGAAAAGTCCCCGCCAGGAGAACAGCCCCGATAGCGCGCAGACAAGTCACCGCGGTGAGGGTATTTCACTTGATTGCCTAGATGGAAGTACGCGTGGGTTTCTCAAGCCTGCGGGAGCAGCTTGCCCGGGTTCATGATCCCGGCCGGGTCCAGGCGCTGCTTTAGCGCCCGCAGCGCCTCGACGCCGGTCTTCCCCACCTCCGCCTCCATGTAGGGGACGTGGTCGCGCCCGATCGCGTGGTGGTGGGTGATCGTGCCGCCGGGGGCGACGATCGCCTCGCAGGCGGCCGCTTGACCGCCGCCCACTGCTCGATCTCCTCGCCGGGCAGGGCGCGGGAGATGAAGGTGAAGTAGAGCGAGGCGCCGTCCGCGTAGGCGTGGGAGAGGTGGCAGAAGACGAGTCCGGGCGTGCCCTGTGCCTCCAGCGCCCTCGGATCGCGCTCGCCGACCGCCTCGTAGAGCTCCCCGAGCCGGCTCCAGGTGTGCGAGGTCTCGAGCGTCTCGACCATCGCCCCGATGCCCATCAGGGTGTCGCGCAGATAGGGCCCCTGGTAGCGGCCCTGCTCCCACGCGCGCCCGGCGGCCTGGCCGAGGTAGGCGGCACCGCCGGCGCGCAGGGCGCGGACGCGTCGAGCGCCCGCCGGCGCGCGACCGCCTCCTCGTCGCCCTCGACGCCGACGATCACAGGGCAGCCGCCGCCGCCGCCGCGCATCCCGAGGTAGCGGTCGAACAGGCTGCCGCCGAGCCGCTCGGCCCCGAGAGCGCCAGCGATAAACGTGTCTCCTCCTCGTCGGAGATCCGGATCACGTCCGGCAGGCCCGGCCCTGGGCCAGCTCGCGGACGATCTCCGCCCCGGCCTCGAAGCTCTCGGCCATCCAGGCCTCGTAGCGCGCGACTGCGGGCGCCGGCCGGACCCGCACGGTCACATCCGGGATCACGCCGAGGACCCCCTCGGAGCCGATCACCAGCTCGCGCAGCGCCGGCCCGGCCGCCGTATGCGGCGTCTCCAGGGTCGAGATCTCCCCGGCCGGCGCGATCAGCCGCACCGAGGTGACGAGCGCGTCGAAGCGCCCGTAGCCGCTCGAGGCCTGCCGGCGGAGCGGGTGGCGGCGAAGCCGCCGATCGTCGCGTACTCGAAGGACTGCGGGAAATGGCCGAGCGTCAGGCCCTCGCTGCCCCAGCGCCGCCTCGGCCTCGGGCCCGCGCAGGCCGGCGCCGAGCCGCGCGGTCAGCGAGCGTCGGTCGACCGCGACCTCGCGCAGCGCGCCGAGGTCGAGGCTGATCAAGCGGCTCGTGCTGCCCCCGCAGCGGCTCCACTCCGCCGACGACGCTGGTGCCGCCGCCGAACGGCACCACCGCGACCCCCTCGCGGGCGCAGGCCTCGATGCCCGCCGCAGCGTCTCCGCATCGCCCGGCATCACGACAGCGTCGGGCGCAGCGTCCGAGCGCGCCGTGCGCAGCCGCGCCAGATCGACGTAGCCGCTGCCGGTCGCGTGGCGCAGGCGGTCCTCGTCCCCGCGAAGACGTTCTCCTCCCCCGACCGCGTCGACCAAGGCGTGCGGGCAGCGGCTCTGGGCCGGCAGCTCGACCTCCTCGAGCGGACCGGGCCGCGGCCAGGGCCGCAGCTCGCCGAGCTGCTCGCGCAGGACCCCCAGCGCGCCGGTCCAGCCCGGCTCGACGCCGGGGTCGCCCCACCCCCACCACTTGTAGTCGCGCGCGCTGCTCAGCTCACCCGGGGCTCCGCGTCGGTGGCGTCACGCAGCGCCTCGCTCGATCCCGTCGAGCGCCTCGTCCAGGATCTCGCCGCTGGCGCGCCGCATCATCGGCGAGCCGAGCCGCGACATCCCCGCAGCGCCTGCTCCGCGGTCAGCCTGACCTCCGTCCGCCGTCCTCCTCGCGCAGGCCGATCTCGACCCCCGAGTGCGCAGCTGGCGCTCGAACGGCGTGTCCGCAAGCTGCTGCTCCCAGACGTAGCGCTCGCCCTCGGCCGAGCTGAGGCAGCGGAAGTCGGCCCGCACGCCACGCCCCTCGGCCGGTCTCCAGCACCTTGTCCACTGGCTGCGCTTGCCGCCCCGGTGCGGTCGACGTTCTCCACCCGCGTCGTCCGCGGCCACCAGCGCGGCAGGTTGTAGGGGTCGGAGACCAGCGACCAGACCTCATCCAGGGCGCGCGTCGACGCGTGCGGCGGCGCCTCACGCGTCGGCCGCAGCGCGCGGACGCTACTCGCCTGCGAGGCGGCGCAGGTCCCGGACGAGCAGCAGGTGCTTGAGATGGCTCACCGTCGCCGCGAGGTTCTCGAGGCTCTCCAGCGCCTCTTTGCGGCGCTCGGGGTTGCGCGAGCGCAGCGACGGCCCCGAGCAGGCTCTCGAGCAGGTTCGCCTCGCGGTCGGCCGAGGAGCGGAAGACGCGCAGGTTGCGGGCAGCGACCCCGAACCGCGAGAGCTCGTTGGCGGCACGGACGATCTCGCGGTCGGTCTCGTCGTAGACCGTCTTGCCCTCGCGCCTCTCCGGCTGGATGATCCCGAACTTCTCGAGCTCGGAGACCAGCTCCTCCCGGGCACCGGTCTCCTCGACCAGCTCGTCGAGGGACAGATAGGCGCTCGAGGTGTTGACGAGGATCGCCCGGCGCACCGCGCCCGCCGTCGGCTGCGCTCGCCGTCCCGAGGTCGATGTCGCGCCCGGCGGCGAGCTCCTGGCGGATCACCCGCAGCGGCAGGAACTCGTCGCGCTGCAGGCGCAGGATCGTCCGCAGGCGCTCGACGTCGGACTGGCTGTAGAGGCGGTAGCCGCCCGACGTCCGGCGCGGGTTCAGCAGCTTCTGGTCCTCGAGATAGCGGATCTTCGAGATCGAGATGTCGTCGAACTCGCTCTGGAGGATCTTGCAGACGGCGCCGATCGTCAGCGCCTTGCGCGGCCGGCTGCGCCGCCTCGGCGGCCGCGGGTCGGGTTGTCCTCGAACGCCTCGGGTCCATCACCTCTCCAGGTAGCTGAGCTTGTACTTGCCGACCTGGATCTCGTCGCCGTCGGCGAGCCGGTGGGACTCGATCCGGCGCCGGTTGACGTAGGTGCCGTTGAGCGAGCCGAGGTCGTCGATGTAGAGGCCGTCGCGGCGGCGGACCAGCAGCGCGTGGTTGCGGGAGACGGTGACGTCGTCGAGGAAGACGCCGGCGTCGGGGCTGCGGCCGATGCTGACCCGGTCCTCGGCGATCGTGAAGCTCTCCCCCGCCCGGCCGCCTCCGCGGCGGATCACCAGGGCCGCTCCGCTCTCGGCGACGACCTCGTCGATGTCGACCGGCTGCATCTCGCCGGTCTCGTCGACCGTGTAGGTCATCGTCGTCGGCTCGTCGCCGCCCTCTTCGGCCCGCCCAGGTAGGCGCCACACTTCTGGCAGTAGTTCGCCCCCTCGGGATTGGCGAAGCCGCACTCGGGGCAGTGAACGGCCATCGGAGTGCCGCTCAGGCGGCGGGGTCGTCCTCGGTCGGCGGCCGGCGTCTTGCCGGCGAGGATCTTGGTCAGCTGCCGCACGTCGTCGCCGGAGATCAGCGAGTCGCCCCGCTCACGCTTATGGCGCAGGCGGTTGACCAGCTCCGCCCGCAGGATGTCGATCTTCCCGTGCAGGACGCGCCGCCGGTAGGAGATCTCCTGCTCCTCCTCGGTGAGGTTTTCGATCAGCTCCTTCAGCTCCTTGTCGCTGAGCGAGCCGAGATCGGGAAAGGTCTCCTCCATCGTGCTCCTAACTCGAGGAGGCGTCGGCCTCCGGTTTGCGCGGACGCCGATTATAGCTGTCCCCTCACCAAGGTTCAACCCTAGGTTGAAGGTTCGGGACAATGGGCGTCAGCTTGCGGCTCGGCTGCCGCGCACCGCACGAATGCCCGTCCGGGCGTAGAGCACCGTGGCGAAGATCGCCATCACCAGGCCCAGACCAGCAGCGCCGTCGGCACCCAGCCCGGAGCGACCATCGCGAGGAAGATCCCCCCCATCACCGGGAAGACGGCACCGCCCGACCAGTTGACCTCGATGTCGACGCCCCGACGGAGCCCGTGCTGGGCGAGAGCCAGCATCACCACCTCGCGCAGCGCCAGCAGCGCGAGCGCCCAGCGCGGCAGCAGCTCGAAGCGCCAGCAGACGACGGCGCCGGCGAGGATCGTCAGCCGGTCGACGAGCGGGTCCAGCAGCGCCCCCATGCGGCTGTACTGGCCGGTGACCCGAGCAAGGATGCCGTCGAGGTAGTCGCCGGCGGCGATCGCCCAGAAGACCATCGCCGAGAGCGACGCGCGGTGCCGTCGCCGGAATTGAAGGCGAGGAAGAGGAAGACCGGCAGCGCCGCCAGACGCACGTAGCCGACCACGTTCGGAACCGTCAGGGATGAAGCGGCTCGCCCTTGCGGGTCGCAGGCGGCGGCGGCGCGCTGCGGTCGAGCCCGAAGAGGCGGCGCAGGCGGCCCCGGCCGAAGGGGTCGTGGCTAGCCATCGGAGCGCCCGAGGCCGCCGAGCAGCTCCAGCGCCTGCGCTGCGGCGTCCTCGAGCGGCAGCTTGTGCTCCTCGCCGCAGGCGCGCTCCTGGGCCTCGACGACTCCCTCGGCGAGCCCGCGGCGGCCGACGACGATCCGCAACGGGCATCCGAGCAGCTCGGCGTCGGTGAGCTTCTCCCCCGGCCCGGCGTCGCGGTCGTCGTAGAGAACCTCGGCGCCGGTCGCCTGCAGCTCCTCATAGAGGCTGTCGGCGGCCGCGCGCTCACTCTCCTCCGCCTTCGCCAGCGAGACCAGGTGGACCTGCCAGGGGGCGAGGGCGCGGCGGCCAGACGATCCCGTTCCCGTCGGCCCGCTGCTCGATCGCGGCGGCGACGATCCGCGCCGGGCCGATCCCGTAGCTGCCCATCACGATCGGGTTTTCGGTCCCGTTCTCGTCGAGGTAGGTGGCGCCGAGCGGCTCCGAGTAACGGGTCCCGAGCTTGAAGATGTTGCCGACCTCGATCGCCGTCTCGATCTCGATCCTGCCGCCGCCCGGGGCGGTGTCGCCGGCCTCGACCATCCGCACGTCCATCGAGTAGGCCTCGAAGTCGCGCGCGGGGTCGACGCCGCGGAGGTGGGTGTTCGGCTTGTTGGCGCCGGAGACGTAGGAGTTGCCGGTCAGCGCCTCGTCCTTGATGATCGGCAGGCCGCTTCCGACTGGGCCGAGGTAGCCGACGGGGCCGAGCCGCTCCTCGATCTCCTCCGCGCTCGCCTGGCGGAAGTCGGTTTCCATCCCGTTGCGGAGCTTGATCTCGTTGAGGCGATGGTCGCCCCGCAGGAGGACGAGGACCATCCCCCGTCCCTCGACGATGATCGGCAGGGTCTTGATAAAGGCCCCCTGTGGCAGGCCCAGGTGCTCGCCCACCTCCTCGGCCTTGGTCAGGCCCGGCGTCTCGACCTCCTCGGGCGCGTCAAGGGGCGCCGGCAGCTCAACCGGCTGCGGCTCGGCCGCGGCAACCTCGACGTTGGCCGCATAGCCCGGCGCCAGCGCCACCTCGTTCTCGCCGGCCGGACAGGGCGCCATGTACTCGTCGGCGCCGGAACCTCCCATCATCCCGACATCGGACTCGACCCGGTACCAGCGCAGCCCGCAGCGGTCGAGGATCCGTTCGTAGGCGCCGGCCTGCAGGTCGTAGGAGCGCGCCAGCCCCTCCTCGTCGCGGTCGAAGGAGTAGGCGTCCTTCATCGTGAACTCGCGCGTACGCAGCACCCCGGCTCGCGGCCGCGGCTCGTCGCGCTCCTTCGTCTGGATGTGGAAGACCATCAGCGGCAGGTCGCGGTAAGAGCGCACCTCCCGCGCCACGTGATAGGTGACCGCCTCCTCGTGCGTCATCGCCAACACCAGAGGCGATCCCTTGCGGTCCTCGAGCTTGAACAGCTCCTCGATCGCGTAACGCCCCGTCTTCTCCCAGGCTTCCGCCGGCTGCAGCACCGGCATCAGCATCTCCTGACACCCGATCCCCTTCATCTCCTCGCGGATGATCCCCTCGACCTTCCGCTGCACCCGCCACCCCGCCGGCAGGTAGGTCCAGAGCCCCGCCCCCAGCTGCCGGATCAATCCGGCCCGCACCATCAGCTTGTGCGAGATCGCCTCCGCATCCGCGGGCGGGTCCTTGAGGGTCGGGAGGAAGGTCTGGGAGAGGCGGCTCACGCAGGGGAATCTATCCCGGTGCTGCCGTAGCATCGAGTGCTACAGTCGATCCATGGCAAGAGAGGTGTCGATACGTGAGCTGCGAAATTCGACTCCGAGCGTTATCGCGCAGCTCGAAAGCGGCGAGCGACTGACGCTCACCGTCAATCGGCGTCCTGTCGCCGACATCGTTCCCCATGTCGAGGTGCGCGATCCCTGGCTGCCTTCGTCGGAGTTTCGTCGCATCGTCGAAGAGGCCCCCGCCGATCCCGGCCTGCTCGATGACCTCGCTGACGTCAGGGAAGCTGAGATCGACGAGTGAGGAAAGCGGTCGCGGACACCTCCGTCTTCATCGCCCAAGAGGCTGGTCGGCCGCTGGGTCCGCTGCCCGAGAAGATCGCCGTTTCGGTGATCACTATCGCCGAGCTGGAGCTGGGAGTCTTGCGAGCCACCGATCCAGAGGTTCGGGCTCGTCGCCTCTCGACTCTCTCCCGTGTTCAGGAAACCCACCTGCTGCTGCCGGTTGGACCCGAGGACGGCAGCTGGTTCGCCCGACTCGCCGCCGCCGAGCGAAGCCGCGGCCGTCGTCTCCGCCGACACGACACCTGGATTGCCGCCACCGCGATGCGGCACGAAGCGGCCGTGCTCACCCAGGACGCCGATTTCACGTCCTTCGAGGGCGTGGAAGTGATCCGGGTTTGACGCTCAGGCACGAGTGAAGCGGCGGCCTGCGGTGGGCGAAGCCTCCTCGTCGAGGAGGACTTTGTCGGCCTCGCCACGCTCGACGGCTTCGGCCTCCATCGCGGCGATCTTCTCGGGGGTGAGGTCGCCGGCGTTTTCGCGCTCGATGTTGGCGACCCACTCGGCGCCCTCGCGGGACTCGGCCTCGTCGAACTCGACCTGGCCGCGTTGCAAGGACTTGTCGATCTCTTCGAAGAGAGTGTCGACGAGCTTGGCCTGCGGGACCTTTCGCAGCGGCTTGCCGCCGGCGAAGATCAAGCCCTCGTTCTTGGCGCCGGCGATGCCGAAGTCGGCGTGGCTGGCCTCGCCGATGCCGTTGACGGCGCAACCGAGGACGGCTACCTCGACCGGCTCGGTGTAGGCCTCGAGGCGCTGCTCGATTTCGGCGACGACCGAGTCCATGTCGAACTGGAGGCGGCCGCAGGTCGGGCAGGCGATCAGGACCGGGCCGCGCTCGCGCAGCTGCAGCGCCTTGAGGATCTCCCAAGCCACCTTGACCTCCTCCTCGGCGTGGAAGGTCGAGAGGCTGATCCGGATCGTGTCGCCGATTCCGTCGGCGAGCAGCGTCCCCAGGCCGACCGCCGATTTCAGCGACCCGCCCCATTTCGTCCCCGCCTCGGTCACCCCGAGGTGCAGCGGGTAGGGGATCTTCTCCGCGAGCAGGCGGTTGGCGGCGATCGTGTACGGGACGTTCGTCGACTTGATCGAGACCTTGAAGTTCTCGAAGTCGAGGCCCTCCATCAGCTCGACGAACTCGACCGCGGCGGCGACCAGCGCCTCGACCGGGGCCTCGCGCTCCAGCTCGTGCAGGTGCTTGGGCAGCGAGCCCGAGTTGACTCCGATCCGCATCGGCACCCCCGCCGCGTTCGCGCGCTCAGCCACCTCGGCCACCTTGTCGCGACCGCCAATGTTGCCCGGGTTGAGGCGGATGCAGTGGGCGCCGGCGTCGATCGCTTTCAGCGCCAGCGTGTGGTTGAAGTGGATGTCGGCGATCACCGGGATCGGCGATTCCTTGACGATCGTCTTCAGCGCCTCCGCATCCTGCTCGCGCGGCACCGCGCAGCGGACCAGGTCCGCCCCCGCGTCGGCGACCTTGCGGATCTGCTCCATCGTCGCCGCCAGGTTCGCGGTCTCGGTCTTGGTCATCGTCTGCACGGCGACCGGCGCGCCGCCGCCGATCGGGACGTTGCCAACGAAGATTTGCCTTTTGGAAGCCATATCTGAAGCTTATTGAGCCCGGAGGGCGGGCCTTCTACCGGACTTCGAAGCCTTCGCCGGTGATCCTGCCGATGTCGTTGGAGAGGCCGAGGAAGAAGAGCATGAGGACGAGGGCGATGCCCACCATCGTCGCCCGCTCCATCACCCGCAGTGAGACCGGGCGGCCGCGCAGCTTCTCGACCAGGGCCCAGAAGATGTGGCCGCCGTCGAGAGGCAGGATCGGCAGCAGGTTGACGAGGCCGAGGGAGAGGCTGACGAAGGCGAGCAGGAGCAGCGCCCGTTCGAGGCCGCGTTCGATCACCTGGTGGCCCACGTCGCTGATCCCGACGACGCCGGAGACCTGCTCCCTCTGTTCCTTTTCGAAGAGGTGAGTGAAGACGTGGAGGGTGCCGGAGGCGACTTCCCAGATCGCGTCGCCGGCTTCCTTGGCGGCGGTGCCGGCGCTGACGTCGATCACCCGCGATCCGTAGGAGATGCCGAGCAGAGGCCGCTCTTCTTCCTCGTCGTAGCGGGGCGTGACGGAGAAGGTCCGAACCTGGCCGTCCCGCCGGACCAAGACCTCCACCGGGGTTGCGGTGGCGCAGCCATCGACCTGCTTGCCGGCGCATTTGTGGGAGCTGACGAGGTCGATGAACCGCCTCAGCCGTTCTTCGGTTCCGAGGTCAGCGAAGCGATGGCCGTCGATGGCGAGGACCTTGTCGCCGCGCTCCAGGACCTTGGCCGCCGGCGTCCCCGGTCGGACCTCCCCGATCCGCTGCGTGTCTTCCAGCTGGCCGTTGACCCAATAGACGCCGAAGAGGATCGCGAAGGCGAGGACGATGTTGACCGCGGGCCCCGCCGCGACGACGACGATCCGCTTCCAGACCTTCTGCCGGTAGTAGGAGCGGTGGGCAACCTCGGGAGGAATGTCCTCCTCCGGGTTCATCCCGGTGATTTTCACGTAGCCGCCGAGCGGGATCGATTTCACCCCGTACTCGGTCTCGCCGCGCCGGAACGACCAGATCGTCGGCCCGAAGAAGAGGAAGAAGCGCTCGACCCGCATCCCCGTCGCCTTGGCGGCGGCGAAGTGGCCCGCCTCGTGGAGGATGATCAGCAGGCAGAAGCCGACGAAGACCCAGAACCAGCTCATGCCGGCGTCAACTCCCTGACCTGCTCCTCGCTGCGCTCGCGCGCCTCGGTGTCGGCGGCAAAGAGGTCGTCGAAGTGGGTGACCGGCTGGGCCGGCATCTCCTCCAGCACCCGCTCGATCACCGCCGGGATGCCGGTGAAAGGGATCCGCTCGGCGAGAAAGGCGGCGACCGCGACCTCGTCGGCGGCGTTGAGCACGCAGGGAGCCGTCCCTCCCGCCCCGCCCGCCTCCAGCGCCAGTCGCAGGCAGGCGAAGGTCTCGAGGTCGGGCTGCTCGAAGGTGAGGGAGCCGACCGCCGCGAGGTCGAGCTGCGGCACGTCGACGTCGGCCCGCTCCGGGTAGTTCAGCGCGTAGGAGATCGGCACCCGCATGTCGGGATAGCCGAGGTGCGCCAGGGAGGAACCGTCGTTGAGCTGGATCAGCGAGTGGATCAGCGACTGCGGGTGGACGACGACGTCGATGCGCTCGTAGGGGACGGCGAAGAGGTGGTGCGCCTCGATCGCCTCGAAGCCCTTGTTCATCAGCGTCGCCGAGTCGATCGTGATCCTCCCCCCCATCCGCCAGGTGGGATGGGCGAGGGCGTCGGCGACGCTGACGCCGGAGAGATCGTCGCGGCCACGGAACGGGCCGCCGGAGGCGGTTAGGACCAGCCGCTCCACCGTGCCCGGCGCCTCGTCGTTGACGAGCTGGAAGAGGGCCGAGTGCTCGGAGTCGACCGGCAGCAGCCGCGCCCCCGTCGCCTCCGCCAGCGCCATCACCAGCTCGCCGCCGAGGACGAGGCTCTCCTTGTTGGCGAGGGCGACGTCGATCCCCTCGCTGAGGGCGACTATCGTCGAGCCCAACCCTGCGGCGCCGACGATTGCGTTGAGGACGAGGTCCGGCCCCGTCGTTGCGATCAGCTCCCGCACGCCCTCCTCGCCCGCGAGCACCCGCCCGCTCCAGGCGCCGCGCGCCCGCTCCGCGGCCTCGGCATCGGCAAGCGCGATCACCGGAACCCCGTGCTCGCGGGCCTGTTCCACCGTCGTCTCCCAGGCCGAGCCCGCCGCAAGCCCCAGGGCCTGCAGCTCCTCATTGCGCCCGATCACCTCGAGCGCCTGCGTTCCGATGGACCCGGTCGACCCGAGCACGAGGACCTTCTTCATGCCCGACAGAGGATACGGAGCCGGCTAAGCGGCGGCCGGTTCCGGGGCTGGCGCGACCTCGCGCTCCGGCTCCTCGTCGGGCACCTGCCGTTCGACCCCGATCAGCAGCTCCTCGTCGAGCACGGCCAGGATCCGCTTCAACACCGGAATCGTCGGGATGTGATCCCCGGCCTCGACTTTCGAGATGAACGAATGCGAGGTTCCGGCCTGCTCGGCGACCTCTTTCTGCGTCAGCTCCAGCTCGTAGCGACGTTCACGGATATGGGCGGCGATCCAGTTCCGCTTTCGCAGCTCGCGGATAGATGCATACTCATCCTGCGCCTCTCGGTACTCCTGGCTGCGCTGGCTCCGGTCATGGGCCGCCGCCGCCGCCGCTCGTCCCTTCGGACTGATGAAGTTTTCTTGCCGAGCACTCATTTTTCTAGTTTATCTATATCGATAAGTCTTGCTCTACCGTCGTCCAGAAGTTGCGTCACGTCCCGCAGCTCGAGGAGGAATGCGGGGATCTGCATTCATCCGCTGCCGGAAGTCATGAGCTCGTCGCTTCGCCAATTCCTTGTCCGCGAGGGGCACTGAGCCAGTGTTCTTCTCAAAGGCGTGAAGCAGAACGATCAAGTTGCCGGATCGCTGGTAGAGGACTCGATAGCGAGTCTTCCCGAATCTCACTCTTAACTCCCGCAGCTCTTCATCGATCTGGGAGCTGATGGGAAACTCAGGCGGCGGCGCGGCCTCCGGCTGGCCGTTCAGGTGCTCTTCGATGAAGTCATCGATCTTCGCCGCCCGCTTTCTAGGGAGAGCCTCGATGAATTCGTCAACCGGCTCCCGACCCTCTTCGTCGCGGTAGTAGATCGCCTGCGTCCAAGGCATCGAGCGAGCATTGCAGACGACGTTGACGGGATTTGACAGTTTCCGCGCTATCCCCCAAGCCCGCCGAGGAAGGCGAAAGGGTTGTGGATGTCGTCGGCGATCTCTTTGAAGGTCCCCTCGACGGTGACCTTGCTGCCGGTGGGTGCCTCGTTGCGGATTCGCTCCGCCAGTGCCTTTGCGGCGTCTTCGTCGGCGGCGCCGACGAGCACGTACTTCCAGCGACGGGCTACCGGCAAGGCCTCGGAGCGGAGCTGGTCGGCAAAACTCTCTGCCTCCCCATGGGAGGGGAAATCGATTCGCACCTCGTACTGGGGGTATCCCTGCTCCTCGGTCTCCCGGCGTTCTTTGGCGATCTTCGCCTGATGCTCCGCGGCTCTCGCCTCGGCGTCTTGCGGCAGCGGCTCGTCGGCCGGCCGCCACTCCAGAGCGATGGGATGCCAGCGCCTGAAGTCGATTGCGACCTCCTCTTCATCCTCCTGGGTGAGCCGCTCGATCAGCGCTCGAGCACGTTCGGCTTGCTCTTTGTCACCGGCGTAGGTGAAGATCGTCGCCTCGTTGCGGGAGGCGATCACCCGGTCCTGGAAAGCCTCGCTGAGGTCATGCTCCAGATCCTCGGCGTCGAGCCGATCCTGCATCGCGTCGACGATCCCGTCCTCGCGGAAGTCGACTTGCAGGCGCCAATCGTCGCTCGCCATCAGTAGACGACCGCGACCGCGAGGTAGTAGCCGACGACGACGGTGAAGAAGACGGCGTCGAGGCGGTCGAGGAGGCCGCCGTGGGGGCCGAAGAGGGTGCCGGTGTCCTTGGTGTCGAGGTCGCGCTTCAGCATCGACTCGAAGAGGTCGCCGATCGGGGCGACGGCGGCGACGGCGGCGCCGATCATCAGGGCGTCGATCCCGGAGAGCCAGTCCTGGTAGAGGCCGGCGAACCAGAAGCCCATCGTCCCGATCACGAAGCCGCCAAGCAGGCCCTCGACGGTCTTGTTCGGCGAGAGGTTGGGAGCGATCTTGTGGCTGCCGAACATGCGCCCGGTGGCGTAGGCGGCGGTATCGGCGACGAAGGTTCCGACGAGGACGTCGATCAGCAGCGCGGCGCCGTGGTCCGGCAGTCCTCGCAGCAGCACCGCGTGCGCAAGAGGAACTCCAATCCAGACGACCCCCAGCAGCGTCACCCCCATCGAAACCGTTGCCCCCTCGCCCTGCTGGGCCCTGGCGACGAAAGCGAAGATCAGCGCGAATGCGGCGCCGAGGACGTAGAGGACGTTGAAGGCGGTGCCGAACTCGGCGGCGAGGACGAGCGCGGCAACGCCGAGGTAAGCGGGGATGACCAGGGGCCGGTAGCGAGAGGCCATGCCGGCGAACTCGCGTAAGGCGACCGCGCCGAGCCCGATCATCGCCACTGCGAAGACGATCCCGCCCGCGACCGTGATCGCGATCGCGAAGACGATCCAGGGCAGGGCGACGAGGATCCGCTTCGCGGTCTCGCCGCTGCCGCGGCGGCGAGGGGGACGGGGCTTGCGCGGCGGGCGCCGCCGCTCCGGTTTCGGCGGCTCCTGGTCGAACGGCTCGCCGTCGTCGAAGAAGTCGATCTTCACGTTCGGCTCCCGAAGCGGCGCTGCCGCGTCTCGTACTCGCCCAGGCAGGCTTCCAGAGCCGCTCGGTCGAAGTCCGGCCAGAGCTCGTCGCGAAAGACGAGCTCCGAGTAGGCGCACTGCCAGAGCAGGTAGTTCGAGAGCCGCTGCTCGCCGCTGGTCCGAATCAAGAGGTCGGGATCGTGCATCTCCGGCGCGTAGAGCAGCCGCTGGAATTCCTCCTCGGTCTCGCCGTCGAACCTGCGGGCGGCGTCGAGGATCTCGGCGCGGCCGCCGTAGTTGAAGGCGACGTAGAGGACGATCCTGTCGTTGGCGGCGGTCTCTTCTTCGGACCAGCGCATCCGCTCGACCAGGGCCGGGTCGAGGCCCTCGCGGCGGCCGATGTAGCGCATGCGGACGCCTTCGGCCTTTAGCTCCGGAGTTTCCGAGCCAATCCGCTCCCCCATCATCTCCAGCAATCCCCGCACCTCGTCCTCGGGCCGGCTCCAGTTCTCGGTCGAGAACGAGTAGACGGTCAGCTCCTCGATCCCCAGCTCGGCGGCATCGCGCAGCCGCGCTTTCAGCGTGTCCGCCCCGGCCCGGTGCCCGTCGACCGTCGGCAGCCCCCGCTGGCTCGCCCAGCGGCCGTTGCCGTCGGTGATGATCGCTACGTACTTGGCTGCGGTCACGCTGCGGCGGCCCGCCCTCAGACTTCGAGGATCTCGGCTTCCTTGCCTTTGAGCAAACCGTCGATCTCGGCGATCGCCTCGTCGGTCTGTTTCTGCAGGGAGGCCTCGGCGCGGCGCTCGTCGTCCTCGCCGGCTTCGCCCTCCTTCTTCAGCTCGCGCAGGTCGCTCATGATGTCGCGGCGGACGTTGCGGATCGCCACCCGGCCTTCCTCGGCGACGCCATGGACGACCTTGACCATCTCGCGCCGCCGCTCCTCGGTCATCTCCGGGATCTGCAGCCGGATCAAGTTGCCGTCGTTGCTCGGGGTGAGCCCGACGTCGGACTCCTGGATCGATTTCTCGATCGCCCCCAGGGCGCTCTTGTCGAACGGCGTCACGGTCAGCAGCCGGGCGTCGGAGGCGGCGACGTTGGCCAGCTGCTTCAGCGGCGTCGGGTTGCCGTAGTAATCGACCATGATCCGGTCGAGCAGGTGCGGCGAGGCGCGACCGGTGCGGACGGTGGCAAGCTCGCTGCGGCTGGATTCGACCGATTTGGCCATCCGCTCTTTGGCGTCCGCAAGCAGTTCGTCGATCAGCTCCACAGGTTCCCGTCCTCGTCACTCGGCGGGGGAGCTCGAGACCAGCGTCCCCACTTTTTCGCCGCAAACGATCCTATCTATGTTGCCCTCGTCGCCCATGTTGAAGACGTAGATCGGCAAGTCGTTGTCCATGCAGAGGGAGAGCGCGGTCGAGTCCATCACCTTGAGGCCGCGCTCGATCGCCTCCTTGTGGGTGATCGCCGGGATGAACTTCGCCTCCGGGTTGGTCGCCGGGTCGGAGTCGAAGACCCCCTCCACTCCGTTCTTCGCCATCAGGATCGCCGCGGCGTGGATCTCCAGCGCCCGCAGCGCCGCCGCGGTATCGGTGGTGAAGAACGGGTTGCCGGTGCCGGCGGCGAAGATCACTATCCGCCCCTTCTCCAGGTGGCGCATCGCCCGGCGGCGGATGTATGGCTCGGCGACCTCCTGCACTTCGATCGCCGACATCACCCGCGTGTGCTGATCGAGACGCTCGAGCGCGTCCTGCAGCGTCAGCGCGTTCAGCACCGTCGCCAGCATCCCCATGTAGTCGCCGGTGGCGCGGTCCATCCCGCTCGCCGCGCCGTCGAGGCCGCGGTAGATGTTGCCGGCGCCGACCACGATCGCCACCTCCACCCCGCGCTCGCGGACCGCCGCCACCTGCTTGGCGATCCGGTCGACCTCGGCGGCGTCGGTGCCGAAGTCCTGGCTGCCCATCAGGGCCTCGCCGGAGAGCTTCAGCAATATGCGCCCGAAACGAGGTTCGGCGGGGTTCGTCACTGAGGTGACTCTATTCGCCGACGCGGAAGTAGGAGAAGCGGGCGATTTGGATGTTCTCGCCGGTTTTCGCCGCCAGCTCCTGGCGCAGCTCCTCGATCGTCTTGCCCTCGTGCTTCTCGGCGTTGACGTGGGTCTGGTCGAGCAGCGCGACTTCGCTCGCCCACTTGTTCAGCTGCCCCTCGACGATTTTCTCGACCACATTGTCGGGCTTGCCTTCTTCCCGCGCCTTCTCTTCGAAGACCTTCCGTTCGGCCTCGCGCTCCTCCTCGGCGATTTCGTTCGTCGAGACGTACTGCGGCGCGGTCGCCGCCGCATGCAGGGCGACCTGGTAGGCGAAGACCCGGAACTCCTCATTGCGGGCGACGAAGTCGGTCTCGCACTGGACTTCGACCATCGCCCCGACCTTGTCGTTGGCGTGGATGTAGGAGGCGACGACGCCCTCGTTGGTGCCGCGGCCTTCGCGCTTGGCGGCGGAGGCCTGACCCTTCACCCGCAGTAGCTCGACCGCGCGCTCGACGTCACCATCAGCCTCGACCAGCGCCGATTTCGCGTCCATCATCGCCGCCCCGGTCCGATCCCGGAGCGCCTTCACGTCAGCAGCAGTGATGCTCATTTCGACTCCTCGGCTTTCTCACCCTCCGTGCTCTCAGCAGCCTCCGCGCTCTCCTCGGGTGGCGCGGGCGGCTGCTCCTCCGACGGCTGCGCGTCCTCAGCAGCGGGCTGCTCGCCGGCAACCGTGGGAGCAGGTTTCTCCTCCACGGCCGGAGCCTCGGCTTTTTTCTCCGCGGCCTCTGGCGCGGGTGGCGACGATGCGGGACCGCCGCCACCGGGCGGCGGGGTCGTATCGGAGACAGGACCCGCGCCCCCAGCGCCTTGTCCCTGAGCCTGTTTGCCCTGAACCGCTTTCTGCTGCGCCGCCGCAGTCGCCTGAGCTGCTTTCTCGGCTTCTTCGGCGGCTTTTCTCGCTTCCTCGGCTTCGACGCGAGCCTTCTCTTCCTCCTCGCGTTTCTTCCGCTCTTCCTCGTCTTTTTTGCGCCGCTCCATCTCTTCGGCGAGCCGCTTCTCCTCCTGAACCCGCCAGGAGCCGGAGCCGTCCTCTACCGCTTTGCCGATCGTGCCGATGACCAGCTGGCAGGAGCGAATCGCGTCGTCGTTGCCGGGGATCACGTAGTCGACCGGGGTCGGATCGCAGTTGGTGTCGACCAGGCCGATGATCGGGATCCGCAGGCGCGCCGCCTCGTTGACCGCGATCTCCTCGGTTTTCAGGTCGGCGACGAAGACCGCGTCAGGCAGGCGATCCATGTCGCGGACACCGCCGAGGTTGAACTCGAGCTTGGCGAGTTCGGCCTCCATCCCCATCCGCTCCTTGGTCGGCAGGAGGTCGAGTTTGCCCTCCTCTTTCCAACCGTTGAGCTCGTGCAGGCGGCCGATCCGGCCCGACATCGTGTTGAAGTTGGTCAGCAGGCCGCCGAGCCAGCGTTTGTTGACGTAGGGCATCTGGCAGCGTTCGGCCCATTCCTGGATCGTGTCGCGGGCCTGCTTCTTGGTGCCGACGAAGAGGACGGTGCCGCCTCCGGTGGCGAGCTCGCCGGCGAATTTGCGGGCGTTCTCCAGCAGCGCCTCGGTCTGCAGCAGGTCGATGATGTGGATCCCGTCGAGCTCGCCGAAGATGAACCGGCGCATGTTCGGGTTCCAGCGACGCGTCTGGTGGCCGAAGTGGACTCCGGCCTCGAGCAGCTCTTTGAGTTCTGCCTCAGGCAATGTGGTTCTCCTTATTTGGTGAAGCTCCCCGCCCCGCTCCCCAGGACCTGGTGGTGGCCAGGCAGGATCCGGTTTGCCAGCGGACGAGGGTCGGATTTGAAGCGCCGATTGTAGAGAGGCGGGACTACTCGGCGTGGGCTGCCTCCAGCACCGCTTCCAGGTCCTCCGGCAGCGGCGAGGTGAAGCTGAGCCTCTCGCCGCTGCGCGGGTGCTGGAAGGCGAGCCGGTGGGCGTGGAGGAACTGGCGCTCGAGGCCGTAGCGGGAGGCGCCGCCGTAGGTGGCGTCGCCGGTCAGCGGGTGACCGATGGCGGCGAAGTGGGCGCGGATCTGGTGGGTGCGGCCGGTCTCCAGCCGCGCCTCCAGGTAGCTCTCCCGCGGCAGCAGCTCCAGCACGGTGAAGTGGGTCCGCGCCTGGCGGGAGGCGGCTCCGGAGACCGCCATCCGGTGGCGCTGGCGGGAGGCGCGGCCGATCGGGGCGTCGATCGTGCCGGTGCGGGAGGCGAGCTTGCCGCCGACGAGCGCCAGATAGACGCGCTCGACCTCGCGATCTCGTACCTGCTCCTGCAGCGCCGCGTGGGTCTCGTCGTCGCGGGCGACCACCAACAGGCCTGAGGTCCCCTTGTCGAGGCGGTGGACGATTCCCGGCCGCTCCGGGTCGGCGCCACCGCCGAGGATCTCGGCCAGCTCGTCGACCAGGGTCGGCCCCCGGTGCGAGGGCGCCGGGTGGACGACGAGGCCGGCGGGCTTGTCGACGACCGCCAGCGCCTCGTCGAGGTGAACGACGCGCAGCTCCGGCTCAGCCATCCCCCACCTCGGGCTCGGCGTCGCGTAGGTAGAGGAAGACGAGCAACAGCACCCCGCAGGTGATCGCCGCGTCGGCGAGGTTGAACGGTGGCCAGGAGCCGACGTCGACGTAATCGGTGACGGCGTCGGCGCGGATGCGGTCGGCGAGGTTGCCGAGGGCGCCGCCGGCGAGCAGCCCCACCGCCACCCACATCCACGGCCGCTCGGGTTTGCGGCTGAAGAGGTAGGCGATCACCGCCAGCGCCCCCAGCGTCACCAGCACGAGCCCGACCCCGGCGCCGCCGGCGAGGCCAAAAGCGACGCCGCGGTTGTGGGAGAGGGTCAGGGCAAGCGGGCCCAGCACATCCACCTCCTCGCCGATCGCGAGGCGGTCCTCTACGGCCGCCTTCGCCGCCTGGTCGGCGAGGAAGACGAGGCCACAGAGGGCGCCGGCGAGGCTCCAGGCACGGGCGGTGGCGGCGCTCACCCTGCGATCAGGTTGACGACCACCCGCTGGGCGACGAAGAGCACGATCAGCCCGATCATCGGGCTGAGGTCGAGCGCGAAGCCGCCGCCGCCGAAGGCGGGGATGAAGCGGCGGAAGAAGTTGAGGTAGGGGTCGGTGACCTCGTGGGCGAAGTCGAGCACCGCCCGCAGGTAGGGGTTGTAGGGCATGCGGGGGACGAAGGAGGCGACGATCCGGATGAAGATCAGGATCACGTAGACGACGAAGAGGGCGCTGACGTAGTCGGCGACGTCACCGCGGCTGAAAGCGGGCGGGATCATTCGCGCATCCGCTCCAGGGAAGCCTCCACCGCCGCCGCGAAAGCGCGGCGGGCGCCTTCGCGGTCGAGCGCCTCCAGCCCCCGCTCGGTGCTGCCGCCAGGGGAAGCGACTGCCTTGCGGAGAGTGGCGGGATCGTGGCGACGCAGCAGCTCGGCGGTCCCGGCGGCGGTCTCGACCACCAGCCGCCGCGAGAGCTCGGGGTCGAGTCCGTCGGCGGCACCGGCCTCGGCGATCGCCTCAACCGCGAGCGCCAGGTAGGCGGGCGAGCATCCCATCACCGCCGTCGCCGCGTCGAAGTCCTCCTCACCGATTTCGACGACCTGGCCGAGCTTCGCCAGCCTCTCACGCGTCGCCGCGTCGGCCTCGCCGGCGACGCAGAGGACTCCTCGGCCAACCTCGACCCCGACGTTCGGCATCACCCGCAGGATTTCCGCTTCCGGGAGGGCACCCCGGAGACGCTCCAGCTTCGTCGCGGCGAGAACCGAGACGACGACCCGCGCCTCACCGAGCTGCGGCGCCACCTCCTCAAGCTTGTCCGGCTTCACCGCCAAGACGACGAGGTCGGCCCGCCGCGCGATCTCCTCGTTGGCGACGGCTTCTCCTCCTAGCTCCGCCGCCAGCGCGCCAGCGCGCCCGGAGCCACCGTCGGAGAAGAGCATCTCCGCGAAATCGCCGACCCAGCCGCGGGCCATTGCCGCGGCCATGCTGCCCGAGCCGACGAAACCGACGATCATGGCCCGGGAGACTAACCCCGGACCATGATCGTGTCCCAGCGAGGGTGGCTCAGCCGCCCAGCGTGTCGAACAGGTCGGTGTGGTCGTTGGTCCCGAGAACCTCGAGACCGCCCGGGCCCGAGGCCCAGACCGGGACGACCGCGCCGGTGTGCTGCTGGCTCGGCGGGGTCGCCGCCGGAGCCGCCCCCGGACCTCCGTAGCCAGCGGTGCCGTAGGTGAGGCTCAGGGTCTGCCCGTCCTTCGTCAGCAGGTTCGTCGAGTAGCCGGTCGGCAGACCACTGCCGCTGGCGTCCTCGCCGACGATCTGGCTGGTGTGCGAGTGGTCGGCGGTGACCACGACCAGCGTGTCGGGATGGCTCTTCTGGTAGTCGAGCGCGACCCCGATCGCCTCGTCGAAGGCGACCGTCTCGCCGATCTGACCGCAAGCGTTGGTTGCGTGGTCCTGCTTGTCGATCGAGGCTCCCTCGACCTGGAGGAAGAACCCTTTGTTGTGGCCTTTGCCGCTGTCGAGCAGGTCGAGCGCCTTCGCGGTCATCGTCGCCAGACTCGGCTCGTTCGCCGGGCGCTGCCCCTCGGCACAGGCGACCGCTGGGTTGCCCTTCCCGGTCGAGGCCGCCGGGCCGGTCCACTCGAGCGACATGTTGCCGGTGTTGAAAAGGCCGAGGACCGGTTTGCCGCTGGTCGCCCCGGCGAGGCCGGCGGCGTCGGTGACGTACTGATAGCCCTGGGCCTGTGCCGATTCGACGACAGTCTTGCCGGCCTCGGGACCGCTGCCGATCGTCGCCGTGAAGCGGTTGCGGCCACCGCCGAGGAGCACGTCCACCTTGTGGTCTACCTCCTGCTCGGCGATCGAGCCGAGGCCGCCGGCGCCCTTGGTCTCCAGCGGGCAGGCCGCCATGTTCGCCGGGCCCTGACAGCCGCGGAGGGAGATGTGGGAGGCAAGCACGGCTGGCGTCGCGTCGGTGATCTCGGCGGTGGAGACATCCCCCACCTTCATCCCTCGCTCCTGTGCCTGCTCGAGGACCGTGGTCAGGTTCGGGCCGGGAACGTTCTCGGCGCTGCTCGGCCCCTGCGAGATCCGCTCGTCGATCGTTTTACGTCCGGTGGCCCAGGCCGTACCGGTCGAGGCCGAGTCAGGATCGTAGTCAGGTAGGTACGGAGCGCTGGTGCCCGGCTTCACCGACCAGGTGGTGTCGAAGCCGGTAAAGGGCATCCGGTCGACGTTGAGCGGGTTGTGCACGCCTTGGTAGTAGCGGGCGGCGGTGATCTCTTGGGTGCCCATCCCGTCGCCGAGCAGGAAGATCACGTTCTTCGGATCGCGATCGTGCAGGGCGGTCCTGATCGCCCGCACCTCGGCCTTTGCCGGATTGCCCGAGAAGACCCCGGTCGCCGCCGCGGTTCCGGCGCCCAGAGTAGCCACGGCCAGGGCGGCCGCCAGCACCGTCGAGAGACGCATGCCTTTCATCCAGTTCCTCATTTCTTAGATTGCTTTCGTGTCGTCGATGTGACGACCGCAACCTAGGAACGGACGCGCAAGGCGATGTGGCGGCGATGTTGAGGCGCTGTGAAATTCCGGTTGCCCGGACCGCGCGCTAGGACTGGTTGAAGAAGCCCTTGTCGATCAGCCTCGCCTTTTCCTCGGCGGAGACCTCGACGTTACGGGGCGTCAGCAGGAACATCTTCTCGGCGATCCGCTGCATACCGCCGTCGAGCGCGTAGGTGAGGCCGGAGCAGAAGTCGATCATCCGCTTCGAGAGCTCGTGGTCGGCGGTCTGCAGGTTGAGGATCACCGGCACCGAGCGTTTGAACTGGTCGGCGACCTGCTGGGCGTCGTTGAAGTTGCGGGGGATGACCAGGTGGACCTGGACGTCGGCGCCGTTGCCGCCGTTGTCGACCGGGCGCAGCGTGCGGGTGCGGCTGGCGGCGATCGGCTCGTCGTCGGCGAAGATGTCGTCGATCTCGTCGCGGCGCGGACGGCGCGAGGTCGGCAGGCGGCGAACCGAGGAGGAGCGGCCTTCGCCGCGGTCGCGGCCGCCTTCGAAGGCTTCTTCGGTCCCGGTCTCGGGCTCGAAGTCTTCCTCGTATTCGGGGCCGTAGTCGTGATCCTCGGCCAAGCCGAAGTAGACCAGCGCTCTATGCCAAGTGTCCCGTAGGGCCATCTGTCGCGTTGTTTCGGCCTCGGAGGGCCGACTCCTTTACAGATTATTCCCAGATTTCGCGCGAAATCACACGAAGAGGGCGTGGCCGAGGCGGACGATCGTCGCTTCCTCTTCGACCGCGACCCGCCAATCCTGCGAGGTTCCCATCGAGAGGCGCCGCAGTCCGTGCTCGCCGGCAAGCTCCGCGAGGCGGGCGAAATAAGGCCGTGAATGCTCCGGATCGGAGCTGAAGGGCGGCATCGTCATCAGTCCGGCGACCGCTACCGGGCAGCGGGCGATGAAGTCCGCCAGCGCCTCCGGCTCCACCCCGCCCTTTCCCTCCTCGCCGGAGACGTTGACCTCGACCAGGACCTCGGTCCCGGGCTCGGCGTGCTTCTCCAGCTGGGCGAGGACCGAGTCGGTGGCGACCGAGTGGATCAGCCGGCAGAGCGGCAGCACCTGCTTCACCTTGCGGCTCTGCAGATTGCCGATGAAGTCCCAGGTGAAGGCGTCGCCCCAGCGCTCGCGCTTGGCGGCGAGGTCCTGCTGGCGGTTCTCTCCCACCAGCTCGACTCCCGCCGCGGCCAGCTTCCCCATCTCCTCCAGCGGCACGTACTTGGTGGCGACGAGGATCTCGACTCCCTCGCCGGCAAAGGCCTTCGCCTCCTCCAGGTTGGCCCTGACCGTCGCCGGATCGATGTCGTGGATCAGCTCCGCCACCTTAGGCCTCCATCCAGGCGAGCCCGCCCTGGCGGCCGGTCCGCCCCTGGTCGCGGCGGTGGGAGAAGAACAGCTCCTGCTCGCAGCTGGTGCAGAGACCGGCGGATTCGACCCGCTGCACCCCTGCAGCCGCCAACTGCCGCCGCGCCACCTCCGGCAGGTCCAGCATCCGCCCCACGGCGATGCCGTTGCCGAGACCGGAGAACGCCTCCAGCACCTCATCGCCGACCTCGTAACAGCAAGGGCCGATGCCGGGACCGATCGCGGCCGAGGTCGCCTCCACCGCCTCGGCCGCGGCGGCGGCGATCCCGCCGGCAAGCCCGCGCCACCCCGCGTGCACCATCGCCACCCCCTTCGGCCCCGCCAGCGCCACCGGCAGGCAGTCGGCGACGAAGACCAGCGCCGCCATCCCTGACTCGCGAACGACGTGCCCGTCCGCCTCGCGAACCTCGCTCGGGTGCTCGATCAGGTCCGTCCCGTGGACCTGGTGGGCGAAGACGATCTGCTGTGGCTCGAAGCCGATGGCGGCGGCGAGCCGCCGGCGGTTCTCGAACACGTTCTCGTCGGCGTCGTCGGTCAGGAGGCCGAGGTTGAGGCCGTCGAACGGTGGCTCGCTGACGCCCCCAACTCGGGTCGAGAAAGCCGCAGAGGCACCGTCGAGCTCCGCTTGCAGCCACCGCACGCCGTCTCTTTCGCGCCAGTCCATCCCGAAAACAAAGCAGAAGCCCGCTTCAACCAGCTCGCGCCGCCTCCAGCGCCGCCTCCAGCTCCGCCTCGCGCCCCGAGACCTCCCCTTCCAACTTGCGCTTCCGTGCAGCCCGCAGCCCGCGCCCCACCGCCGGCCCCTGGGGAACACCGGCGGCGATCAGGTCCTCGCCGCCGATCTCGAGCTCGACGTTGCGCCAGACGGTCAGGTAGCGGTCAAGCCAGGACGCTCCCATCGCCCGCGCCAGGATCAGCTCGACCGGATCCCGCCGCTCGGCCAGCTCGACCGCCTCGGCAGGCTTCGGCGGCCACATCGAGGCGAGCACGTCCTCGGAGCCCTCCGGCCCCAGGGCCGCCGCGATCAGCGCCTGCTCCCGCGGCACCAGCTCGTCCCAGTGAGACTCCCTGAGCAGGTCTTCGACCGCCTCCATCAGCTCGATCCCGCCCTCGCGGAGGTCGATGATTCCCCAGCCGGCGAGCAGGCCGAAGCCGACCCGCCCGGTCGGTTCGGCAGCCAGGCGCTCGAGCTCGGCGCGGCGGCGATCGGCGGAGACCGTCGAGAGGTCCGCCTGCCGCAACAGCCGGTCGGTCCCGGGCTCGAGCGTGAAGCCGAAGCGGGACGCGTAGCGGGCGGCGCGGATCGCCCGCGTCGGGTCGTCCCCGAAGGAATCCTCGTGGAGGACCCGCAGCAGGCCCCGCTCCAGGTCCTCGCGACCGCCGTGCGGGTCGATCAGGCGCACCTCACCGGCAAGTGGGATCGCCATCGCGTTGATCGTGAAATCGCGGCGGTCGAGGTCGGCCTCCAGGCTCATGCCCGGCGTCACCTCGGGAAGCGCGCCCGGTTCGGGGTAGGCCTCGGTCCGCGCGGTCGCGATGTCGACCTCGTGGCCATCGATTTCGACCTTCACCGTCCCGAAGCGGTCATGCTCGGCGGTCGCTCCTCCCAGCCGCCCTGCCAGCGTCACCGCATCCCCCTCGACGACCAGGTCGACGTCAGCCCGCGGATGGCCGAGCAGGAGGTCGCGCACCGCGCCGCCGACCAGGTAGACGGGCTCCGCCGCCGCCTCTCGCACCGCCTCCAACTCCGGGTAGGCCTGCCGCAGCGCCGCGCCAAGATCGTCCATAGGCCCAAAGATGAACGGTCTCGCGGATGTCCGCTGCTACAACCGCACGGAGATTCCGTCGGCTGCCATCCGCTCCTTCGCCTCGCGCACGCGGTAGTGGCCGTAGTGGAAGATCGACGCACAGAGGACGGCGTCGGCGTGACCGCCGGTGATCGCGTCGCTGAGGTGTGAGAGCTGGCCGGCGCCACCGGAGGCGATCACCGGCACGCTCACGGCGTCGGCCACCGACCGGGTCAGCTCGAGGTCGTAGCCGTCGTTGGTGCCGTCGCGGTCCATGCTCGTCAGCAAGACCTCGCCCGCCCCGCGGGAGACGGCCTCCTCGGCCCAGCCAACGGCGTCGCGCCCGTCGACGCGCTTGCGGCCGCCGTTGACGTAAACGCCCCAGGTAGCCGGAGCGGCACAGGGAGATGAGGCAACGGGGGGCTCCCCCTCCCGCTTCGCATCGATCGCGATCACCACGCATTGGGCCCCGAAGTGGTCGGCCAGCTCGGTCAGCAGCTGCGGCCGCGCCAGCGCCGCCGAGTTGACCGAGACCTTGTCGGCACCGGCGTCCAGCACCGCTTGGGCGTCCTCTACCGAGCGGATGCCGCCCCCGATCGTGAAGGGGATGAAGACGTTGTCGGCGGTGCGCCGCGCCAACTCGACGATCATCTCCCGCTGTTCGTGCGAAGCGGTGATGTCGAGGAAGACCAGCTCGTCGGCCCCCTCGGCGTCGTAGCGCTCGGCCAGCTCGACCGGGTCGCCGGCATCGCGCAGCCCGACGAAGTTGGTGCCCTTGACGACGCGCCCGGCGTTGACGTCGAGGCAGGGGATGACGCGCTTCAGTGCCATGGAATAAGCGTAGAGGGAGGGTGCCGGTGGGGGTCCCTGGGAGCACCTCCGCCGAGAGGATCGGGGTTGGCTGACGCCGCAAGCCTGGCTGGCTCGGCTCCATGCTGAGTACCCACGGACCCCACCGGCACCCTCCTAGCGCAGCGCCCTAATCCCATCGGCGACGCTGAATTTGCGCTCGTACAAGGCGCGGCCGACGATGACCCCCTCGAGGTTCTCTAGCGATTCGGCTTCAAGCGCAAGCACGTGCAGATCCGAGAGATCACCGACCCCACCGGAAGCGATGACAGCCGCCGAGGTACGCGAGCCAATCCGCGCCAGCTCCTCGAGGGCCGGGCCTTTCAACGTTCCGTCAACCTCGATCTCGGTGCAGAGAAACCGCGTAACTCCCCGCTCCTCCAGCTCGACAACGGTCTCAGCGACATCGCGTCCCGTCCGCTCCGTCCAGCCGGACAGGGAAACAGCGCCCCCGCGGGCATCTACGGAAACGACTACCCGCTCCCCGTGCTCGGCCAGCGTTTCGTCGAGAAATTCTGGGTCGCGCAGCGCCGCGGTGCCAATCACGACTCGCTCGGCCCCGGCGTCGAGGACAGCCGCAACCGACTCCGGGTCCCGCAACCCTCCCCCGACCTGAATCGGACAGGGGACCGCCGCCGCGATCCGTCGCACCGCCTCGAGGTTGCGCGGCTCCCCCGCCTTGGCGCCGTCGAGGTCGACGACGTGGAGGAACTCGGCGCCTTCGTCGGCCCAGCGCCGGGCCGCATCGACCGGGTCGGAGTCGTACGCCGTCTCACGCTCGTAGTCGCCCTGCAGGAGGCGCACCGCCTGGCCGCCGCGAATGTCGATCGCCGGGTAGAGGATCACGCGTTATGCGGCCGCGGGCGACTTGGCGCAGATGCCGGCGAAGTTGGCGAGCAGCCGCAGACCGGCGCTGCTCGACTTCTCGGGGTGGAACTGGACGCCGAAGACGTTCTCGCGCTCGACCGCACAGGCAAAGCGGCTGCCGTACTCGGCGGTCCCGAGCAGGTCCTCGCCACGCGACCTCGGCGCGAAGGAGTGGACGAAGTAGAAGGGCGTCCCGGACGGGAGCCCCTCGGTCAGCCGCGAGTCGCGCTCCCAGCGCACCGGCGACCAGCCGATGTGCGGGACCTTCAGGCCCTCGGCCTCGAGCGCCTCCACCGGCCCCTCCAGAAGGCCCAGGCCGTCGGAGCCGCCGAACTCGGTCGTCGACTCGAACAGCAGCTGCAGCCCGAGGCAGATGCCGAGGATCGGCACCCCGGCCCCGCGGCGCTCGGCGATCAGCTCGTCGAGCCCGTACTCGCGGATCCGCTCCATCGCCCGCGGCATCGCCCCGACGCCGGGCAGGATCATCCCGTCGGCGGCCTGGACCTCGACCGGGTCGCGAGTGATACTGGCGGTGACGCCGACGTGCTCGAGCGCCTTCTCGGCCGAGCGCAGGTTGCCCATCCCGTAGTCGAGGATCGCGACCCGGGCGCTCATTCGCTCAGCGTCCCCTTGGTCGAGGGCACGCCGCTCTCCTCGGGATCGATCGAGACGGCCACCCGCAGGGCGCGGGCAAAGGCCTTGAACGAGGCCTCGATCATGTGGTGGGCGTTGGTCCCGGAGCGGACCCAGATGTGCAGGGTCAGCTTGGCGCTGTTGGCGACGGCGCGGAAGAACTCCTCGGCCAGCTCGCTGTCGAAGCCGGCGATCGAGACCACCGGCAGCTCGGCGGCGAAGTCGCAGTAGGGACGGCCGGAGATGTCGATCGCGCACTCGGCCAGGGACTCGTCCATCGGTACAAGGGCCGAGCCGTAGCGGCGGATCCCGGCGCGGTCGCCGAGCGCCTCGTCCAGCGCCTGCCCGAAGACGATGCCGACGTCCTCGACCGTGTGGTGCGCACCCGTCTCCAGATCCCCGTTGGCCTTGACCTTCAACCCGAGGCGGCCGTGGCGCGCCAGCAGGTCGAGCATGTGGTCGAGGAAGCCGACGCCGGTCTCGGCGCTCGCCTCGCCCCCGTCGAGGTCGAGGGAGAGCTGGATCTGGGTCTCGGCGGTTTCGCGCTGTTTTTCGGAGGTGCGGCTCATGAGTTGCTCCTAATCATCGCTGACTCGCCGTGGACGGGGAAGCCCTCGGCGCGGGCGAGGGCGTCGACCTGCGGCGCCAGCTCGGCGGCGGCGCCGTCGATCTCGACGTTGGAGATGCGGCGGCGGAAGGCGCCCGGACCGAGCGGGCCCGCGTAGCGGCCCGCCCCGCCGGTCGGCAGCACGTGGTTGGAGCCGGCGAGGTAGTCGCCGAAGGCGGTGGCGCCATGGCGGCCGACGAAGACGCAGCCAGCGGTGGTGACGCGGTCTGCCATCAGGGCGGCGTCGGTCTCGAGCAGCTCCAGGTGCTCGGGGGCGTAGCCGTTGGCGAGCGCGATCGCAGCCTCGATGTCGGGCACCTGCACCAGGGCCAACGGCGCCTCTGCGACGCTCGGCCGCGAGGTGGCAGCCGCTTCGGCGGCAGCGGCGATCGAGTCCAGAACCTGCTCCTCGACCGCGACGAGGACGAGCGGGCTTTCCGGGCCGTGCTCGGCCTGTGCGCAGAGGTCGAGCGCCGCCCACTGCGGGTCGGTGTCATGCCCGGCGACCACCATCAGCTCGGAGGGCCCGGCGAGGGAGTCGATCCCGACCTGGCCGTAGACGGCGCGCTTGGCCTCGCGCACCCAGGCGTTGCCGGGGCCGGCGATGACGTCGACCGGGGGGACGCTCTCGGTCCCGTAGGCGAGGGCGAAGATCGCCTGCGCGCCGCCCATCGCGTAGACCTCCCCGACCCCGCAGAGCGAAGCGGCGGCAAGGACGAGCGGGTGCACGCGCCCGTCGGGCCCCGGCGGCGAGGCGACGGCGATCCGCTCGACTCCCGCGACCTGCGCCGGGATCGCGCACATCAGGAGCGAGGACGGGTAGGCAGCGCGGCCACCGGGCGCATAAATGCCGGCCGACGCGACCGGAACCTCGCGCAGCTTCACCCTCTGCCCAGCCGGCAATTCGACCGTCCGCTCCTCGCCAATCTGGGCTTCGGCGACAAGCCGGATGTTGACCGCCGCGGCCTCCATCGCCGCTCGCAGCTCCGCGTCGACAACGGCGAGCGCAGCGTCGGCGTCAGCGGGATCGACCCGCAGGCCGCTGAGCGCCGCCCCGGGCGCGTCGAAGCGGCTGGTCAGCTCCAGAACCGCCTCGTCGCCGCTGCCGCGGACCTCGCGTTCGATCGGGCCGACATCTACCGCCGGCGCCGTCTCCACCGCCCACTCGCGCAACTCCTCGGCGGTTTCCAGCGGGCCGCGCCACTCAAAGCTCCGGGTCCTCATCGGCGGCTCGCCTGGCGCAGCTTCGCGGTCAGCTCGTCGATCTCGGCGGCGCGCAGTTTGTGGGAGACGCGGTTGGCGACGAAGCGGGCGGTGCACTCGACGATCTCCTCGCGCACCTCGAGTTCGTTCTCTTCCAGGGTGCGGCCGGTGGCGACGAGGTCGACGATGCCGTCGCCGAGCCCGACCAGCGGCGCCAGCTCGACCGAGCCCTTGACTTCCACCAGTTCGACCTGGCGGCCGGTCGACTCGAAGTAGCGCTCGGCGATCCGCGGGTACTTGGTCGCGATCCGCAACCTCCCCAGCCGCCGCTGCGCTTCCGCGAGGTGGTCGCTGCCGGTGCGGGCGGCGAGGACCATGCGGCAGTGTCCGTAGCCGAGGTCGAGCAGCTCGTAGACGACGCGGTCGGACTGCTCGAGCAGGACGTCCTTGCCGGTGATGCCGACGTCGGCGGCGCCGGCCTCGACGTAGGTGGGCACGTCGGAGGGGCGCACCGTCACCAGCGTCACCCCGGAGGTCTCGAAGATCAGCGCGCGGGAGTCGCCGCGCAGCTCGGCGGTGTCGATCCCAGCGCCGTCGAGGACGTCGAGCGTTTCCCCGAAAAGGGCGCCGCGGGGGACGGCGATCTTCAACGCGCTCATGACGGGTCCCTCTCCTGCTCCTGCAGCTGCGCGCTGTGGACGCGTTGCAGGTAGAGCCCGAAGCCGGCGGCGGAGAGGTCGAGCCCAAAGCGTTTCATCAGCCCGTCATAACGGCCGCCACCTCCGAGGACGTAGCCGAGGGCGGGGTCGTAGACCTCGAGGATCGCGCCGCTGTAGTAGCCGAGGTCGCGCAGCAGGCCGAGATCGATCTGGACCCGCTCGGCGGCACCGCGCCGCTCCAGCTCCTCGTAGGTCTCGCCGAGCCGGGCGATCGCCCGCTCAACCGCTTCGCCGCCGAGCCCGCGCGCCTGCTCGAGCACCCCCCTGCCGCCGCGCAGCTGGGTCAGTGCCACGCAGGTCTCGACCCGCTCGGTGCCGATCCCCGCCTCGGAAAGCTTCTCCTCCAGCCCGACGAGATCGTGTGTGGCGAGGCTGGCGAGGACCGAGTCCCGTTCCTCTCCTTCGACTCCGAGCTCCTCCAGCAGCTGGCGGTAGAGGTCGGCGTCGCCGAGCCCGATCACCGCCCGGTTGAGGCCGGCGGCGTCGAGGGCGGCCTCGAGGACCTCGATTACCTCGACGGTCCCCTCCGAGGCCGGGGCCCCGATCAGCTCCACCCCCGCCTGCTCGAACTCGCGCAACTGCCCGCTCTGGGGGCGCACGGCGCGATAGGCGCTGGCGAGGTAGCAAAGGCGGTAAGGAGGCTCGCTGTCGGCGTAGCGACCGGCGACGAGGCGAGCGATCGGAACGGTCATGTCCGAGCGCAGCGCCAGCAGATCGCCGCTCTCGTCGAAGAAGCGGTACGAAGAGCGGGCGCCGCGGCCGTCTCCCTGCGCCATCGTCTCGTCGTACTCGATCGCCGGCGTCGCCACCTCGCCGTAGCCGCGCCCTTCGAAAACCTCGAGCAGGGCCAGCTTGAGCTTACGCAGCTCGCGCATCTCGTCGGGCAGCACGTCCCGCGTTCCCGGTGGGATCGGGTGGATCATCGGCCTGACCTTACGCGGGGGGCTACAAATCCCCTGCTAAGCGGGGACCTCTGCAGAGACGCGTTCGATCTGGGCACCGAGCCCGCGCAGGCGCTCGTCGATCTGCTCGTAGCCGCGGTCGATCTGACGGATCTCGCCGATCTCGGAGGTTCCCTCCGCCGCGCAGGCGGCGATGAGCATCGCCATCCCGGCGCGAATGTCGGGGCTGGAGACGCGCTCGCCGTGAAGCCGGCTCGGACCGCTGACGATCGCCCTGTGGGGATCGCAGAGCGTGATCCGAGCGCCCATTGCGACGAGCTTGTCGACGAAGAAGAGGCGGTTCTCGAACATCTTCTCGAAGATCAGGACCTCGCCTTCGGCCTGGGTGGCGAGGGCGAGGGCGATCGAGGTGAGGTCGGCGGGGAAGGCCGGCCAGGGGCCATCCTCGATCTTCGGGATCGCGTCGCCGAGGTCGGCTTCGACCTGCAGGTGCTGGCCGGCCGGGACGACCATGTCGGTTCCCTCGATCTCCGAGCGCAGCCCGAGGCGCTTGAACTGGCGCCTGACCATGGTCAGGTCTGCCGGCTCGACGTCGCGGATCCGCAGCTCCCCCCCGGTCGCCGCCGCAAGCGCCATGAAGCTGCCGACCTCGATGTGGTCGGCGCAGATCGTGTGCTCGGCACCGCCGAGGCTCTCAGCCCCGTGCACTGTCATCACGTTGGAGCCGATGCCCTCTACGCGGGCCCCCATCGTCGCCAGCAACCGCGCCAGGTCCTGGACGTGCGGCTCGCAGGCGGCGTTCGAGATTTCCGTCGCGCCCGGGCAGAGCGCCGCGGCCATCAGCGCGTTCTCGGTTCCCATCACCGAGGGCTCATCCATGAAGATCTCGCACGCGCGCAAACCGGCGGGCGCGGAGAGCTCGATCCAGCGACTGCCGTCGACGCGGGCGCCGAGGTCCCTGAAGGCGTCGAGGTGGGCATCGAGGCGGCGGCGGCCGATGAAGTCGCCGCCGGGCGGCGGCATCTTCGCCTCGCGGAAGCGCGCCAGCAGCGGTCCCGCGAGCAGAAACGAGGCGCGGATCTGGCGCGAGAGCTCCTCGTCGACGGTGCCGGCGGCGACGGCCCGGGCGCAGAGGCGGACGCTGTTGTCAGCGACCCAGGCGACCTCGACGCCGAGGTTCTCCAGCAGCGCGATCTGCGCTTCGGTGTCGCGGATCCGCGGCACCCGGTGCAAAAGCACCTCCTCCTCGGTGAGCAGGCAGGCAGCGAGGATCGGCAGCGCCGCGTTCTTGTTGCCGGCGACGGTCAATTCCCCGGAGAGGGGAACGCCGCCCTGGATCACGAACTTCTCCATGGTTCCGGCTAGGGTAACGACCGGCCATGGGGAGAAGAGTGAAGATCGTTGCCGCCGTAGTCGTGGCGCTGCTGGCGCTGCTGGCTCTCAACGCCCTCTGGGTCGACGGCAAGACCGAGGAGGCGGAGGTGACCGTCCCCGGCGGGAGGATCCTCGACCTGCCCGACGGCGACCTGCAGGTGGCCGAACACGGCTCCCGAAGCGGCTCGCCGATCGTGCTGATCCACTGCTACACCTGCGCGATGGACTGGTGGGACGGAATGGTCCCGCTGCTGGAATCCGACCATCGCGTGATCACCGTCGACCTGCTCGGCCACGGCGGCTCCGAAAAGCCCAGCGACGGTTACACGCCGCAGAACCAGGCGAAGGTGGTTGCCGAGGCCCTCGAGCGCCTTCAGGTGCGGGACGCGACCGTCGTCGGCCACTCCCTCGGCGGTTCCGTCGTCGTCGCCCTCAGCGAGCAGGAGCCCGACCTCGTCGCCCGACCCGTGATCATCGACATGCCGCCCGACAACAGCTACGACGACGGCTTTGGCCTCATCGGCTGCGCTGGGATTCGCGCCTGTGATCGGCGAGGCCCTGTGGCAGGTGAAGCCGGACTTCTCCGTCCGCGACGGCATCTCAGTGGCCTTCGCGCCCGGGTTCGACGTCCCCGACGCCTTCGTCGAGGACGTCAAGCGCCTCACCTACACCGCCTACGACGATTCACCAGATGGGAACGAGCAGTTCCTCGACGAAGAGTCGCTCGACCAGCGGATGAGGGCGACCGGCAAGCCGTTGATGGTACTGGTCGGCGCTGAGGAGCAGCTGATCAACGACCCGCAGCGCGCGCTCGACCACTACGCAGAGGGCGCCGACGCCGAGACCCACCTGATCGCCGGCGCCGGCCATTCCCCCAACGTCGAGCGCCCGGCCCTGGTCGCTAAATTGATCGAGCGCTTCAGCGTCGAAAAAGGATGATTTCGCTTTATAGAGCCAAATCTAGGCCATCGGTGCAACCCCTCTTGCAGTTTAGCCAACCCGTCCGAGGGTAGACCTACAGTACGAACCCATGTTCGATTCGAAGACCAAAATCACCGGCCGGCTGACCGACGCCGCCGACCTCCTCATCGACTTCGCAACCCTCGGCGAGTACGGGCTAGAGCCCGTTGGGAGCACTCGCCAGGGTTGCGCAGACCAGCCGCCTGCATCCCGCCGATCGAGCTCGACCCGGGCCCAGCCCGAAGCTCGAGCTGCAACCTGATCGAGGAATCGGGCCTCTTCCGCACCCGCCGCACCCGACCAGGCCAGCCCGTCTAAAGAGATTCCAGTTCCGTAGCCCGCGCCAACTCGCGGCGCGGGCTACAAGAAGAACCGGCGGCGACCTACTCTCCCAGGGGGTTGCCCCCCAAGTACCATCGGCGCTGAGTGGCTTAACTGCTCTGTTCGGAATGGGAAGAGGTGTCTCCCACTCGCTATGCGCCACCGGAAATTTTGCGAGACCAGCCCCGGTGGAGCTTGAAAACCGCACAAGACCAGCATGGGTAGATAAAAATATCCGTCAAGCCCTCGACCCATTAGTACCGGTCGGCTACGCACATTGCTGCGCTTCCACCGCCGGCCTATCAACCTGGTGGTCTACCAGGGGTCTTACTCCCTCAAGGGGATGGGAGAGCTTATCTCGAGGACGGCTTCCCGCTTAGATGCTTTCAGCGGTTATCCGTTCCATGCGTAGCTAATCTGCGATGCCCTTGGCAGGACAACAGATACACCAGAGGCATGTTCATCCCGGTCCTCTCGTACTAGGGATGACTCCTCTCAACTCTCCAACGCCCACAGCAGATAGGGACCGAACTGTCTCACGACGTTCTGAACCCAGCTCGCGTACCGCTTTAATGGGCGAACAGCCCAACCCTTGGGACCTACTCCAGCCCCAGGATGCGACGAGCCGACATCGAGGTGCCAAACCGGTTCGTCGATGTGGACTCTTGGAACCGATAAGCCTGTTATCCCCGGAGTACCTTTTATCCGTTGAGCGACGGCGCTTCCACTTGCTACCGCCGGATCACTAAGCCCAACTTTCGTTCCTGCTCGACCCGTCGGTCTCGCAGTCAAGCTCCCTTGTTGCCTTTACACTCTACGCACGATTTCCAACCGTGCTGAGGGAACCTTTGGGCGCCTCCGTTACTCTTTAGGAGGCGACCGCCCCAGTCAAACTGCCCACCTGACACTGTTCACCGCCCGGATCACGGCGCGGTGTTAGAAGCCCAGAGCACCAAGGGTGGTATCTCAAGGGTGACTCCCCAGCGGCCAAAGCCACTGGTTCATAGTCTCCCACCTATCCTGAGCGAGATACCCCAGACTCCAATATCAAGTTGCAGTAAAGGTTCACGGGGTCTTTCCGTCTAGCTGCGGGTACTCGGCATCTTCACCGAGACTTTAATTTCACCGAGCCTCTCGTTGAGACAGCGTCCAACTCGTTACGCCATTCGTGCAGGTCGGAACTTACCCGACAAGGAATTTCGCTACCTTAGGACCGTTATAGTTACGGCCGCCGTTTACCGGGGCTTAGCTTCATTGCTTCGCGCCGAAGCGCTAACAAGTCCGCGTAACCTTCCGGCACCGGGCAGGCGTCAGACCCTATACGTCGTCTTACGACTTAGCAGAGCCCTGTGTTTTTGGTAAACAGTCGGTTGGACCAATTCACTGCGGCCCCCTCAGGCTCCCTCCGTATGGAGTTCACCCTAACGGGGCGTCCCTTCTCCCGAAGTTACGGGACGATTTTGCCGAGTTCCTTAACGAGAGTTAGCTCGCTCACCTCAGTATGTTCTACTTGTCCACCTGTGTCGGTTATCGGTACGGGCACGCGAATCCTGCCTAGAGGCTTTTCTTGGAGGCATGGGATCGGAGACTCGCCGGCGGTAAGCCAGCTGGCATCGCACCTCGCGTCAAAACGCCGCTGCGGATTTTCCTACAGCGACTAGCTACGTGCTTGCCCCAGGACGACCATCGCCTGGGATCCCTTACCCTTCCCCGTCCCCCCATCGGTCATAACGGAAACGACGTGGTACAGGAATATCAACCTGTTGGCCATCGGCTACGCCTTTCGGCCTCGCCTTAGGTCCCGACTAACCCTGAGCAGACGAACTTTACTCAGGAAACCTTGGACAATCGGTGGTGGGGATTCTCACCCCACTTTCGTTACTCATGCCGGCATTCTCACTTCCAGCCACTCCACGGGGCCTTACGACACCGCTTCACGCAACTGGAACGCTCTCCTACCGCGTACAGAGCCCGCAGGCCTGCACACCCATAGCTTCGGAGGCTAGCTTGAGCCCCGTTGAATTATCCGCGCCCGAACACTTGACCAGTGAGCTGTTACGCACTCTTTCAAGGATGGCTGCTTCTAAGCCAACCTCTTGGTTGTCTCTGCATTCGGACATCGTTTGCCACTTAGCTAGCACTTGGGGTCCTTAGCTGATGGTCTGGGTTGTTTCCCTCTCGCGTACGAAGTTTATCCCCCGCACACTGACTCCCGAGTTAAATGTAATGGTCTTCGGAGTTTGCCTGAAGTCGGTAACCTGGTAGGGCCCCTAATCCAAACAGTGCTCTACGGCCACAACACAATTACTCGAGGCTATACCTAAATATATTTCGGAGAGAACCAGATATCTCTGAGCTTGATTAGCCTTTCACTCCGATCCACAGGTCATCCGCCCAGTTTTCAACCTAGGTCGGTTCGGCCCTCCACGAGGTCTTACCCCCGCTTCAGCCTGCCCATGGATAGCTCGCTCAGTTTCGGGTCTACCGCCAGTGACTGTGTCGCCCTATTCAGACTCGCTTTCGCTACGGCTCCGCTCATCGCTTAACCTTGCCACTGACGAGTAACTCGCCGGCTCGTGATGCAAAAAGCACGCCGTCACACCCGAAGGTGCTCCGACCACTTGTAAGTCTACGGTTTCAGGTACTATTTCACTCCCCTTCAGGGGTACTTTTCACCTTTCCCTCACGGTACTAGTTCACTATCGGTCACCAAGTAGTACTTAGCCTTGGAGGGTGGTCCCCCCAGATTCAGACCACGTTTCACGGGTGTGGTCTTACTCAGGAACGTCAATCGACAGATCAGAATGCTTTCACCTACGGGACGATTGCCCTCTGTGGTGCGAGGTTCCACTCGCTTCGGCTAACACCTGATTTTGTAACTGCCGCCAGGCCGGCACGGCCTGGACATGACGCCCTACAACCCCGGATAAGCAACGCGTGCCGCTTACACTCATCCAGTTTGGGCTGATCCCCTTTCGCTCGCCACTACTAAGGGAGTCTCGGTTGATTTCTTTTCCTCGGGCTACTTAGATGTTTCAGTTCGCCCGGTTCCCCTCCGACGGCTATGTATTCACCGCCGGATGACGCCGCATTACCGGCGCCGGGTTTTCCCATTCGGAAATCCGCGGGTCAATGGCTGTTCAGCGCCTCACCGCGGCTTATCGCAGCCGTCCACGTCCTTCTTCGACTCTTGGTGCCAAGGCATCCACCGTAAACTCTTACTATCTTGACGGTGAGCGACTCACTCACTTTAAAGTGTGTGAATCGATAATTAAATACCCTCAGAACCCACGTCGCGCGGGTTCTGAAATTTTGGCCTTGTGCAGTTTTCAAGGTCCACCGAGGCGCACCTCCGGGGTTTCCGGAGGTGGTCTCTCAAAACTGAGCAGCGTTGACCACCAGCTCGAAAGTCGATGAGCAGCCCGGTCGACGTTCTAGAGAAATCTCCCTAGAAAGGAGGTGATCCAGCCGCAGCTTCCGCTACGGCTACCTTGTTACGACTTCACCCCAATCACGGGCCCCACCTTCGACGGCTCCCTCCTTGCGGTTAGGCCACCGGCTTCGGGTGTTGCTCGCTTTCGTGGTGTGACGGGCGGTGTGTACAAGGCCCGGGAACGTATTCACCGCGGCATTGCTGATCCGCGATTACTAGCAACTCCACCTTCATGGAGGCGAGTTTCAGCCTCCAATCCGAACCGAGGCGCACTTTATGGGATTTGCTCCACCTCGCGGTATTGCTGCCCTTTGTATGCGCCAATGTAGCACGTGTGTAGCCCTGGACATAAGGGGCATGATGACTTGACGTCATCCCCACCTTCCTCCGGTTTGTCACCGGCAGTCTCCCATGAGTCCCCAACTTAATGCTGGCAACATAGGACGGGGGTTGCGCTCGTTGCGGGACTTAACCCAACATCTCACGACACGAGCTGACGACAGCCATGCACCACCTGTGATGGTGTCCCGAAGGAAAACCGTGTTTCCACGGCGGTCACCAACATGTCAAGCCCAGGTAAGGTTCTTCGCGTTGCGTCGAATTAAACCACATGCTCCGCTGCTTGTGCGGGCCCCCGTCAATTCCTTTGAGTTTTAGCCTTGCGGCCGTACTCCCCAGGCGGGGTACTTAGTGCGTTAGCGACGGCACGGGAGGAGTCGACACCTCCCACACCTAGTACCCATCGTTTACGGCGTGGACTACCAGGGTATCTAATCCTGTTCGCTCCCCACGCTTTCGCGCCTCAGTGTCAGTAACGTCCCAGCGAGCTGCCTTCGCTATTGGTGTTCCTCCTGATATCTGCGCATTCCACCGCTACACCAGGAATTCCACTCGCCTCTTCCGTACTCTAGCCCCACAGTATCCACCGGCTTTCAAAGGTTGAGCCTTTGACTTTCACAGCGGACTTATGAGGCCACCTACGCGCGCTTTACGCCCAATGATTCCGGACAACGCTTGCTCCCTACGTATTACCGCGGCTGCTGGCACGTAGTTAGCCGGAGCTTCTTGTGGAGGTACCGTCAACTCCACACGGCTATTCACCGGTGAACCTTCGTCCCTCCTGAAAGGGGTTTACAACCCGAAGGCCGTCTTCCCCCACGCGGCGTTGCTGCGTCACGCTTTCGCGCATTGCGCAAGATTCCCCACTGCTGCCTCCCGTAGGAGTCTGGGCCGTGTCTCAGTCCCAGTGTGGCTGATCGTCCTCTCAGACCAGCTACCCATCGTTGCCTTGGTAGGCCGTTACCCCACCAACAAGCTAATGGGCCGCGAGCCCCTCCCAATGCGGAGGCCGAAGCTTCCTTTAGCGAACAGACTTACGCCTGTGCGCCACATCCGGTATTAGCCCGAGTTTCCTCGGGTTGTCCCGGTCATCGGGGCAGGTTACTCACGTGTTACTCACCCGTTCGCGGCTTTGCCCCAGGGCAAGCCCTGGTTCGTCGCACCACTTGCATGTGTTAAGCACGCCGCCAGCGTTCGTCCTGAGCCAGGATCAAACTCTCCGTGAAAGGTACTTCTACAGAGAGCCTGTCATATCTCAGTTGGCCGCCGAGTACACAAATACGGCGACCGACATGACGAGGTAAATCAAAACCATCCGGCACGCTGGCGCACCGAATGGGTCGGGCTGAACATTCCGCAGACCGTTGCTTGCGTCCGCGGAGATGCACGCTGCTCAGTTTTCAAAGACCACTGCGCCTCCGCGACGGGTCTCGTCGCTCTCAGCGCTTGGGGCCGCCGAAGCAGCCCCAAGAGGGCAAAGAAATATAGCACTGCCGAGGCTGATTGCCTAGGGGGTGGCCCTCAGGCGGCAGAAGCGTCGCTTCCCCACCTGCAGCACATGCCCGTCAAGACTATCGGACCGGAGATCCAGAGGCTCGGCGGGTAGCGGCTCGCCGTCGAGCTTGACCGCTCCCTGCTGCAGCAGCCGTCGCCCCTCGCTGCTGCTGACGTCGAAGGCACCGGCGATCAGGCGCGGCAGGTGGACCAGGCCGTTGCCATCAGTGCGGTAGTCGCCGAGCTCGACCTCGGGGATCTCGTCCGGGACCGCATGCTGGACGTGGATGCGGTTGAAGTGCTCCTCCGCCCCGGCTCCCGCCCCCTCGCCGTGGAAGCGGTCGACGATCCGGCGCCCGAGCTCCCGCTTCGCCTCGTTCGGCGGCCCCTCGGGCTGCTCCGAGCCCAGCAGCAACCGGTAGTACTCGGGCATCGCCTCGTCGGGGATGCTCATCAGGCGGCCGAACATCTCCTCCGGCGCATCGGTGACGCCAACGTAGTTGCCGAGCGACTTGCTCATCTTCTGAGCTCCGTCGGTGCCGACCAGGATCGGCAGGGTCATGATCGACTGCGGCCTCTGACCATAGGCGCCCTGGATGTCGCGGCCGAACAGCAGGTTGAACTTCTGGTCGGTGCCGCCGAGCTCGACGTCGGCCTCGACCGCGACCGAGTCGTAGCCCTGCAGCAGCGGGTAGAGCAGCTCCAGCGCCGCGATCGGCTGCGCGGCCGCCATCCGCTTCTGGAAGTCGTCGCGCTCGAGCAGGCGCGCCACCGTCGTCTGCGCCAGCAGGCCCAGCAGCGCCTCCGGCGCCATCCGCAGCCACTCGCTGTTGCGCCGCACCTCGGTCTTCTCGCGATCGAGCATCTTGAAGGCCTGTTCCTGATAGGTGGCGGCGTTCGCCTCGATCTCCTCCGCGCTGGGCACCGGCCGCGTCGCCGAGCGACCGCTCGGATCCCCCACCTGGGCAGTGAAGTCGCCGATGATGAGGACGACCTGGTGGCCGGCGCGCTGGAACTCCGCCAGCTTCTCCAGCACCACCGTGTGGCCGAGGTGGATGTCGGCGGTGGTCGGGTCGATCCCGAGCTTGACCCGCAGCGGCCGCCCTTCGTCCAGCTGCTCGTCCAGCCGCCCCTCGGGCAGCACGTCGACGGCGTTTCGCGTCAGATCCGGCATCCGGGCAATGCTAGACTGCCGCCTTCGCTCGGCGGTCCGTCACGGACGTCGAGCCGTTTTTTGCCGTGACCCATTCGATGGCTGTCCTAGGACTAAAGCGACGGCGAAGCGGCGGCGGTGAGATTCCGCCCATCCCCCCGGCTCCGACCACCGCGCCGGGCCCCCCTTCGCCCCCGAAGAAATCGAAACCGCGCCTGAAGAAGCTGCGCGTCCTCTTCGTGCTGCTCGGGCTCGGGGTCCTCGCCGTCGTCTCGATGGTCTTCGGGATGATGGCGGCGGTCTCCCAGGATCTGCCGGCGATCTACGACTTCGCCCAGTACAAGGCCTCGAAGAACAGCGTTCTCGTCGACGCCAACGGAGAAGAGATCGGGACGCTCTCCAGCGACCAGAACAAGATCCTCCTCAGCTCCGCCCAGATCTCTCCCAACGTCAAGAACGCGGTGGTCTCGATCGAGGACGCCCGCTTCTACGAGCACAACGGCGTCGACTTCGAGGGCATCGGCCGCGCCCTCGTCAAAGACATCCTCAGCGCCAGCGCCGCCCAGGGCGCCTCGACGATCACCCAGCAGTTCGTCAAGAACGCGCTGGAAGCCCAAGGCGACCGCTCGCTCTTCGTCAAGTTCAAGGAGGCGGCGCTCGCCTACCGGCTCGAGCGCCACTGGAGCAAGGACAAGATCATCACCGAGTACCTGAACACGGTCTACTTCGGCCAGGGCGCCTACGGGATCGAGGCCGCGGCGCGTACCTACTTCGGCAGCGCCCACCCCGGTTGCGGGACCCAGACCGAGCCCTGCGCCTCGGTGCTCGAGCCCTGGGAGGCGGCGATGCTGGCGGGGATCATCCAGTCGCCATCGGCCTACGATCCCAAAGTCTTCCCGGAAAACACGCTCGCCCGCCGCAACCTCGTGCTCGAACGGATGGCCGAACAGGGCTACATCTCCGAAGAGCAGATGCGCGAAGGGCAGGACCAGGCGCTCCCCGCTCCGGCCAGCATCGAGCCACCGAGCCTCGATTCCCGGGCGCCCTACTTCACCGCCTACCTGCGCCAGCAGCTGGTCGAACGCTACGGCGCCTCGAAAGCCTTCTTCGGCGGCCTGACGGTGAAGTCGACGCTCGACCTGCAACTCCAGGAAGCGGCCGAAGAAGCGGTCAACTCCTACCTCGGCTACTCGCCGGCGACCGCCTCGGTCGTCGTGATCGACAACCACAACGCCGGGATCAAGGCGATGGTCGGCGGGCCCGACTTCGACACCAGGCCCTTCAACCTGGCGACCCAGGGGCACCGCCAGCCGGGCTCCTCGATCAAGCCCTTCACCCTGCTGACGGCACTCGAACAGGGGATCTCGCCGGAAACCGTCTACCCCTCCGAAGAACGCTTCTTCTCCTTCGGCAGAAAGGGCCAGGAAACGTACCGGGTGACCAACGACGAGGGCTCCTATCTCGGCTCCTGCTCGATCATCTGCGCGACGACTTACTCGGACAACTCGATCTACGCCGCCCTGGCGCTGGAAGGCCTCCAGGGCAAGACCGTGCGCGACAAGACCGCGGCGATCGCCGGCACCGCTCACAAGGCCGGCTACAGCGACCCGATCTCGACCAACCCGGGAATGGTTCTCGGCGGCCTCACCCTCGGCGTCACGCCGCTCGGCTGGACCTACGCCTACAGCACGATCGGCAACGACGGCGACAGGGTCAGCGGCACCCTCGCCCCCCGGCCCGGCGACAGTCCCGTCTCCTTCACCCAGGTCACCAACGACGACGGCGAGACGATCAAGGGCGGCGACAACGACTCCAAGCACGACCAGGTCTTCGATCAGGAAACGGTCGAAACCGAGAAGGGGATCCTCGAAACCGTCGTCGCCAACGGCACCGGCACCAACGCCCAGATCGGTGCCGAAGGGCAGTGGGGGAAGACCGGGACGACGGAGAACAACGGCGACGCCTGGTTCTGCGGCGGCATCGCCGACGAAGTCACCGCCTGCGTCTGGGTTGGCTACCCCGACACGACGACGCCGATGACCACCCTCTACAACGGCGGCCCGGTGATGGGCGGCACCTTCCCGGCGCTGATCTGGGCCCGGGTGATGTCCGCCTGGCAGGACATCCAGGCCGAACACGCGGCCGAAAAGGCGGCCCGCAAGGCGGCCAAGGAAGCGGGCGAAGATTTCGAAGCGGGCGAAACCGAAAGCTATGTCCCGTCCGAAAGCGAATACGAAACGCCGGAACCCGAACCGGAAGTGGAAGAACCGACGCCGGAAACCGAAGTGACGCCGGAAGCAACTCCAGAAGCCACGCCGGAAGGGACGCCTGAAGCTGCCCCTGAAGCCGCGCCGGAATCATCCGGCGGCGGCGGTGGCGTCACCGCGGGCTAAGGCCGCGGCCGCGAGACGTAGGGGCTGCCGGCGGCGCAGAAGCGCCAGGGGCGCTCGACGGCTTTGGTGATGCCGATGCGGGGGCCGGCGACGATCTTGGGCGGCTCCTCGGGCGGGATCAGCAGGAATGGCTCGCGCGTGAGGTCCCGCTCGTTGTCGCCGAGGTCGATCCCCAGCGCCTCGGTCAGCTTGCCCGGACCCGAGCAGAGGTCGGCGTCGGCCTTGCCGCCGCGCCGCGCCCGCATTTCCTCCACGCCGTGGGTCGGCTCCAGCGCCCGGATCAGCACCGCCGCCGCCTCCCCCTCGGGTTCGGCGACCGCGTTGAGGAGGCTGTGGATCCCGTAGGAGAGGTAGACGTAGGCGTAGCCGGGCGGGCCGAAGAGGACCCGGGTGCGCTCGGTCAGGCCGACGTAGGCGTGGCAGGCGGGGTCGTCGGCCTCGTAGCTCTCGGTCTCGACGATGACGCCGCCGCGGCCTTCGTAGAGGAGGGTGCAGCCGACCAGGTCACGGGCGACCTCATGGACCGAACGGTTGAAGAAATCAGCCCCCAACCGCTCTCCGAGCGGTTGGGCCCGGCGTTTCGACCCTGAGGGGGTCTTCTTCAGGCCCGCTCCTCCCGAACCCGTGCTTGCACCGCGCCCAGCGTCTGCCGCGCCTCCTCGATCTGCAGCGCCAGCGGGGCCGAACCGGTGCCGCCGGCGATCCGCTTCGACTCCAGCCAGCTGCTCTGCTGCAGCACCTCGTAGTAGGAGTCGTCGAGGTGGTCGGAGCGCTCGCGCAGCTCCTCCGGGGTCAGCTGCGAGAGGCTCTTGCCGCGCTCGACCGCGTCGCGGACGAGGCCGCCGACGATCCCGTGCGCCTCGCGGAAGGGGACGCCGCGACGGACCAGCAGGTCGGCGACCTCGGTCGCCGCCAGCATCTCGTCGCCGGAGGCCTCGAGCATCCGCTCGCGGTGAAACTCGATCCCGTCGAGCATCCCGGCGCTGGCCTCGAGCAGCGCCTCGATCGTGTCGATCGCGTCGAAGAGCGGCTCCTTGTCCTCCTGCATGTCCTTGCCGTAGGTGAGCGGCAGCGCGTGCATGACACCGAGCAGCGTCTGGTAGGAGGCGGCGACGCGCGGGCTCTTCGCCCGCAAGAGCTCGGCCGAGTCGGGGTTCTTCTTCTGCGGCATGATCGAGGAGCCCGAGGAGAAGGACTCATCGAGCTCGCAGAAGCCGAACTCCGAGGAGCTCCAGATGACGATTTCCGAACCCAGGCGCGAGAGGTGCATCGCGCAGGTCGAGGCCGCGCTTAGGTAGTCGAGGACGAAGTCCCGGTTGGAGGAGCCGTCGATCGAGTTATGGCTGACGTGGGCGAAGCCGAGGTCGGCGGCAACCGAATCGCGGTCGATCTCCCAGTTGACGCCGGCAAGGGCACCCGAGCCGAGCGGCATCACGCTGGCGCTGTCGAGCGCGAACTGGAAGCGGAGGACGTCGCGGGCGAGCATCCAGAAGTAGGCGAGCAGATGGTGGCCGAGGTAGACCGGCTGCGCCCGCTGCAGGTGCGTGTAGCCGGGCATCGTCCAGTCTTTGTGGCGCTCGGCGAGCGCCAGCAGGCGCTCCATCGCCGCGCCGCAGAGCTCGATCGCCCGCAAAGAGTGGGCCTGCACGACCATCGCCACGTCGGTCGCGACCTGATCGTTGCGGGAGCGGCCGGTGTGCAGCTTGCCGGCGAGAGGGCCGACCTCCTCGCCGAGCAGGCGCTCGATCGCCATGTGGATGTCCTCGTCGGCGGGCTCGAACTCGAAGCCGTGCTCGGCCATACGAGCGCGGACGCGGTCGAGGCCGTCCTCGATCTGCGTCAGCTCCTCAGCGGTGAGGACGCCGATCTCGCAGAGACCGCGTGCGTGCGCCTTCGACTGGTCGATGTCGTACGGCGCCAGCCATGCGTCGAAGGCGAGCGAGCGGTTGAGGCGCCAGAAGCGCGGGTCGGGCTCTTTGCGGAAGCGTCCCATGGGCGGGCGATTATGCCTTTACGGACGCTGCCCGAGCGCCGCGGCGAGCTCCTGGCAGATGCGCTCCACCTGCTCCTCGCCCATCGCGGGAAAAAACGGCAGCGCCAGGGAGTCGGCCGCGGCGGCTTCGGCGACCGGGAACTGACCCTCGCGGTAGCCGAGCTCACGTAGGTGCGGGAAGAGATGGATGCAGGGCAGGTAGGCCTTGGAGGGGACGCCCCGCTCGCCGAGGCGGCGAATCACCGCGTCGCGATCCGCGCCCTGCGGCAGGCGCACGGTGTAGACGAACCAGCTGCGCACCTCGGCGCTGCGAGAGGAAATCGGCGTCCGCACCCCCTCCAGCCCAGCCAGCCGCTCCTCGTACATCAGCGCTACCCCCGCCCGCCGCTCCAGCAGCGAGTCGAGCTTCTCGACCTGGGCGACGCCGAGGGCGGCGGCGAGGTCGGAGAGGCGGTAGTTGAAGCCGAGCCGGTCATGGTCGAGCCAACCCATATCGACGGCGCGGCCCTGGTTGCGCTCCGAGCGCAGGCGGGCGGCCTCGCCGGGATCGCGGGGGACGATCATCCCGCCCTCCCCGGTCGTCATCTGCTTGTTGGCGTAGAAGGCGAAGGTGGCGAGATTGCCGCGGGCGCCGACCTTGCGGCCCTCGGAATCGACGGCGCCAAGTGCCTCGCAGGCGTCCTCGAGGATCCCGAGGCCGTGCCGATCGGCCAGCGTCTCGAGCTCCGGCATCGCCGCCGGGAAACCGAAGATGTGGACCGGGAGCAGGCCGACCGTCTTCTCCCCCACCGCGCCAGCAGCCTCGGCGGGATCGATGTCCAGCGTCTCCTCCTCGACGTCGACGAAGACCGGCTTAACCCGCTCGTAGAGCAGGCAGTTGGCCGAGGCGACGAAGCTGAAGGGGCTGGTCACGACCTCGTCGCCCCCGCCCCACCCCAACATCCGCACCCCGAGGTGGAGCGCCGTGGTGCCGCTGGAGACCATCACCGCGTCCTCGACGCCGAGCCAGGCGGCGAACTCGCGCTCGAAGCGCTCTCCCATCGGCCCTAGCGAGAGTTGGCCGGAGCGCAGCACCTCCAGGATCAGCTCCTCCTCGCGGGCGCCGATATCCGGCTGGGCGAGCGGGATCACTGAAATGCGTACTCCAGCGAATCGACCAGCGCCTCCCAGGAGGCCTCGATGATGTTCTCCGAGACGCCCGTGGTCCCCCACTCGCGCTCGCCGTCGGCGGAGTCGAGGAGGACGCGGGTTACCGCGCCGGTGCCGTGGGCTTCGTCGAGGATCCGCACCTTGTAGTTGGTCAGCTCGACGTCGGCGAGGTGCGGGTAGCGGTCGGCGATTGCCGCGCGCAGAGCGCGGTCGAGGGCGTTGACCGGGCCATTGCCCTCGGAGGCCTGGAAGTAGCGCTTGCCATCGACCTCGACTTTGATCGTTGCCTCGGTCGTCACCTCGCCGTCTTCGTGCTTTTCGACCACGACGCGGAAGCTCTCGAGCCGGAAGAGCTGCCTGTAGGTGCCGGCCTCGCGCCGCAGCAGCAGCTCGAAGGAGGCCGGTGCCGCCTCGTAGTGGTAGCCCCGGTGCTCCTGCTCCTTGAGGCGATGGACGGCGCGCGTCGCCGCCGCGTCGTCGAGCTCGACGCCGGCGCGCTCCGCCTGGCTGCGGATCGTCGCCTTGCCCGCCAGCTCGGAGGCGACGATGTCACGGTCGTTGCCGACCAGGGCCGGGTCGAGGTGCTCGAAGGTGGTGGCGTCAGCCTCGATGCCGGCCGCGTGCATCCCCGCCTTGTGGGCGAAGGCGTTGCGACCGACGTAGGGCCGGTCCGGATCCGGGGTGAGGTTGCAGAGCTCGTCGAGGTAGTGAGAGGTCAGCGTCAGGCTTGCCAGCCGTTCGGGTGCCACCACCTCAAAGCCCATCTTCAGCTGCAGGGCCGGCAGGATCGTGGCCAGGTTGGCGTTGCCGCAACGCTCGCCGTAGCCGTTGACGCAGCCCTGGACGAGGCGGGCACCGGCTTCCACCGCGGCGAGCGAATTGGCCACCCCGCAGCCGGCGTCGTCATGGGTGTGGATCCCGAGCTCAACCGACCCTCCGAGCGCCGCCGCAACTGCCGCGGTCGCCTCGGCGACGAAACTCGGCAGGCTGCCGCCGTTGGTGTCGCAGAGGGTCACGTTCTCGGCCCCGGAGTCGGCGGCCGCGGTGACGCATTCGAGCGCGTAGGCGCGGTCGTCGCGATAGCCGTCGAAGAAGTGCTCGGCGTCGAAGATCGCCCGCTTTCCCTCTTCGCGGCAGTAGGCGATCGAATCGGCGATCATCGCCAGGTTCTCCTCGCGGCTGACGCGGATCACCTTCTCGACGTGGAGCGGCGAGCTCTTGCCGACGAGGCAGATCGCGGGCGCGAAGGAGGAGGTCAGGACCCCCAGGGCCTCGTCCTCGGCGGCGGCGCGGTCGCGCCGGCGGGTCATCCCGAAGGCGACGATCGTCGCGTTCTCGAACTCGACCTCGGCAAGCCGCTCGAAGAGCTCGGCTTCCTTCGGGTTGCTGCTGGGGAAACCTGCCTCGATGAAATGGACGCCGAGCCGGTCGAGCGCCTGGGCGACCTTGAGCTTCTCGCCGACCGAGAGCGACATCCCGCGACCGCCCATCCCGTCGCGCAAAGTGGTGTCGTAGAGCTTCACCTGTTCCATCTGATTACTGCCTTTCGAGTCGAAGAAGATCGGGTGGACCGTGGTGGTCCGGCGTGCGCGGACATGCCGCGCCGGCCGCTTATGCGGCGGGGGTAATTCGCCCGATCGACTCCGAGTCGGCGCCGTTCGACCCTGGGGCCGCAGCGGCGGATCCCGAGTCCGCGGCCTTCGGTGCCTCGACGAAGTCGAGCCACTCCAGGTACTCCTCGGCTTTCCCCGTCAGCGCTTCCTCGAACTTCGCCTGAACGTGGCGGGTGACCTCGCCCGGCTGGCCGAGCGGGTGGTCGTCTATCTCGCGCACCGGCACCAGCTCGGCCGCGGTCCCGGTGAGGAAGACCTCCTCGGCGAGGTAGAGCTCGGCGCGGGCGATGTCGCGCTCGACCACGGTGTAGCCGAGATCGCGGGCGATCTGGATCACCGACTTGCGATTGATCCCGTCGAGGATCGAGGCGACGTGCGGCGGGGTGAGGATCTGGCCCTCGCGGACGACGAAGATGTTCTCGCCCGAGCCCTCGCAGACGAAGCCGCGTTCGTCGAGCAGGATTGCCTCGTCGTAGCCGGCGTTGTGGGACTCGGTCTTGGCGAGGATCGAGTTGAGGTAGGAGCCCGAGGCCTTGGCGTGCGGGATCGAGCCGCCGGGGCTGATCCGGCGCCAGCTCGAGACCTTGGCGCGAATGCCGCCGTTCTTGCTCTCCTCGCCGAGATAGGCGCCCCAGGGGAAGGCAGCGATGACGACGTCGATCGGCGCGTCTTTGGCGTAGAGGCCGAGGGAGCCGTAGCCGCGGTAGGCGAGCGGCCGGATGTAGGCGCTCTTGAGGCCGTTGCGGCGCAGCAGCTCGTGCGTGGCCTGACGGATCTCCTCGGCCGAGTAGGGCAGCTCCAGGTAGTAGAGCTCGGCCGATTTCTGCAGCCGGTCGAGGTGGTCGTGGTGGCGGAAGATCGCCGGCCCGCGGGAGGTCTCGTAGCAGCGGATCCCCTCGAAGACACCGGTCCCGTAGTGCAGCCCGTGGCTGAGCACGTGGGTCTGAGCATCCTCCCAGGGGAGAAACTCGCCGTTCCGCCAGATCAGCTCGACCGGATCCATGACGGAGGATTATGCCCGATGGGCCGCTTCGCTTCTACCAGCGCCGCCACCGCCAGCGGCGATCAGGCGTCAAGCTGCTCGAGCACCGCCGCGGTCATCTCCTCGGTCCCGACCTCGCGCTGAGGCGTCGGGTTCTCGCTGGTCGGCGGCTCGACGACCGTGCCGGAAGCAAGGTCGGGCGTACGAAGGCCGCTCTCGAGCACTGCGTCGACGGCAGTCTCGATCCGGGCCGCATCGTCGCCGCGGTCGAGGCCGTGGCGCAGCATCATCGCCGCCGAGAGGAAGGTGGCGAGCGGGTTGGCGACGCCTTGGCCGGCGATGTCGGGGGCGGAGCCGTGGACCGGCTCGAAGAGGCCGGGGGCGCCATCGGCGCCGAGGCTGGCGCTGGGCAGCATCCCCAGCGAGCCGGTCAGCATCGCCGCCTCGTCGCTGAGGATGTCGCCGAAGAGGTTCTCGGCGAGGACGACGTCGAAGTCGGCAGGCCTGGATACGAGCTGCATCGCCGCGTTGTCGACCAGGAGGTGTTCGAGCTCGACGTCCTCGTAGTCGTCGGCGACGCGGCCGACGACCTCGCGCCAGAGGCGGGAGGTCTCGAGCACGTTGGCCTTGTCGACCGAGGTGACCTTCGCCTTGCGGCCGGTGCTCTCGGCGCGGCGGCGGGCGGCGTCGAAGGCGGTGCGGGCGATGCGGTCGATCTCGGAGACCGAGTACTCGCAGGTGTCGTGGGCGAAGTCGCCGTCGCGGCCGGAGTCGCCGAAGTAGATGCCGCCGGTCAGCTCGCGGACGACGAGCAGGTCGGTGCCGATGATCCGCTCCTCGCGCAGCGGGCTGGCGCCGACCAGGGCCGGGCTGGGCCGGACCGGGCGCAGGTTGGCGTAGAGGCCCATCCCCTTCCGCAGTCCCAACAGGCCCTGCTCGGGACGCGGTGCGCTCGGGTCGGTGGTGTCCCATTTCGGGCCGCCGATGGCGCCGAGCAGAACAGCGTCGGCGTCGCGGCAGGCGTCGAGGACCTCGTCGGTGAGGGCGGTCCCGTGCTCGTCGATCGAGCAGCCACCCATCAGGCGCTCGTCGTAGGAGAACTCGCCGAGGGCGTCGAGGACACGGCGCGCGGCGGCGACGATCTCGGGGCCAATCCCGTCGCCGGGGAGGACGACTATGCGCGGGGCATCGCTCATCGGCGCCGCACTCTACGCGCCTGGACCTTCGTCTGTTCCTTTCCGTTGCCCAACACCAAAAAGGAACAGGTCAGGCGGCGACGGCCTCGATGTTGAGGCGCACGTAGTCGAGGACGAGCGGCTCGTCGTGCTGGGCGAGGACCGCTTCGGCGAAGGGTCGGCGTTTCTCCTCGGGCAGCTGGTCGAGGATGGGTCCCAGGGTGACCGTAGCGATGAAGGCGAGCGGGTCGGCGGGCTGCACCGGCTTCGGCTGCAGCCAGCAGCGGACGTCCGCGTAGCCGGCGGCGGCGAGGCGGGGCTCGGTTTCCTCCGGGTCGGCGAAGTTCCAAGGAGCCTTGGCGCCGCCCAGGTGCTGTCCGTATTCGGGATCGGCGGCGGCGGTCGCGATCGCCCGCGTGTGCTCGGCGACGTTGCCCTTGCCGCCGCACTGGGCGACGATGCGGCCGCCCGGCTTCAGGCCTCGGCGCAGCTGCCGGAAGAGCGCGTCGTGATCGCCGATCCAGTGGAAGGTGGCAGTCGAGAAGACGAGGTCGACCGGCTCGGCCAGCTCCAGCTCGACGAGGTCGGAGACAAGGTAATCGGCGCGGTCGCCCAGTCTCTCCTTCGCCTTCTCGACCATCGCCTCAGAGCCGTCGACCGCGATCACGCGGCCATCCGGGACTCGCTTGGCCAGCTCGGCGGTGACCCGCCCAGAGCCGCAGCCGGCGTCGACGGCGACCTCGTCGCCGCGCAGCTCGAGCCTCTCCAACACCTCCATCCCCCACTCGAACTGCGGGTCGGAGACAACGTCGTAGGTCTCGGCATCCCACTCGCGTGCGCCGGTGTTCATCGGCTTCGTCACAGGCTCGTGGTGACCGGGCCGAAGGAGGCGGCCGGCTCGGCCTCGAACTCGTCGATCGCGCCCGCGTTTTCGAGGGTGATCCCGATGTCGTCGAGCCCGTTCAGCAGCCGGTGCTTGACCTCCGGCTCGATCTGGAACTGGAAGACGCCGGCGGCGCAGTTGACCGTCTCGTCGTCGAGGTCGATCCGGGCCTCGCCCGCCTCGGCCACCGCGCGGCAGTGCTCCTCGTCCAGCACCGCCGGCAGCAGCCCGATCTTGGTGCAGTTGGAGTAGAAGATGTCGGCGAAGGACGGCGCCAGGATCGCCTGAAAGCCGAAGTCCTCCAGCGCCCAGGGGGCGTGCTCGCGGGAGGAGCCGCAGCCGAAGTTGGCGCCGGTGACGAGGATCGGGTTCGGCTCCAGCTCGATCTCGCCGTCGCGCAGCCAGTCGTAGAAGAGGAACTCGCCGAAGCCGGTCCGCTCGACCCGCTTGAGGAACTGCTTGGGGATGATCTGGTCGGTGTCGACGTCGGCGCGGTCCAGCACCGAGACCTTGCCTTCGATCTTGTCAACTGGCCTCATGCTCTAGCTCCAATCCCTGATGTCGACGAAGTGGCCCTCGACCGCGGCGGCAGCGGCCATTTTCGGGCTGACGAGGTGGGTGCGCCCGCCCTTGCCCTGGCGCCCCTCGAAGTTGCGGTTCGAGGTCGAGGCGCAGCGCTCGCCCTCATCGAGGGTGTCCGGGTTCATCCCCAGGCACATCGAGCAGCCCGCCACGCGCCAGTCGAAGCCGGCGCTCTTGAAGACCTCGTCGAGGCCCTCTTCCTCGGCGGCCTTCTTCACCTGCTGGGAGCCGGGGACGACCATCGCGCTGACGCCGCCGGCGACCTTGCGGCCCTCGACGATCGCGGCGGCCTCGCGCAGGTCCTCGATGCGGCTATTGGTGCAGGAGCCGATGAAGACGCGTTCGGGCGCGATCTCGGTCATCGGCGTGCCCGCCTCCAGGCCCATGTAGGCGAGGGCACGTTCGGCCGCTTCGCGGTCGGCGGGGGTGTCCATCCGGCCGGGGTCGGGGACGCTGTCGGTGACCTCGACGACCTGGCCGGGGTTGGTGCCCCAGGTGACCATCGGCGAGATCGCCGAGGCGTCGACCTCAAGCTCGGTGTCGAAGCCGGCGTCGGGGTCGGTCGGGAGCTCGCGCCAGCGGGCCATCGCGGCCTCGAAGTCGGCGGGCGCGGCGGGACGGCCCTTGACCCACTCGAAGGTCGTCTCGTCGGGAGCGATCATCCCGGCGCGACCGCCGCCCTCGATCGTCATGTTGCAGATCGTCATCCGTCCGGGCATCGAGAGCGCCTCGATCGCGGGCCCGGCGTACTCGACCGCGTATCCGGTCATGCCGCCGGTACCGAGGCGGCCGATCGTCGCCAGGATCAGGTCCTTCGGCGTGACGCCGTGGCGCAGCTCGCCGGAGTAGTTGATCCGCATCGTCCTCGGCCGTTTCTGGACCAGGCACTGGGTCGCGAGCACGTGCTCGACCTCGGAGGTGCCGATGCCGAAGGCCAGCGCGCCGAAGGCGCCGTGGGTGGAGGTGTGGCTGTCGCCGCAGACGATCGTCATCCCCGACTGGGTGACGCCCAGCTCCGGGCCGATCACGTGGACGATGCCCTGGCGGTCGGAGCCGAGCGAGTAGACCGGGATCCCGAACTCCTCGCAGTTGCGCTCCAGGGTTTCGACCTGGACGCGCGAGAGGTGGTCGGCGATCAGCCGCGCCGCCATCGTCCCGTCGGTCGGCGTGTTGTGGTCGGCCGTGGCGAGGGTCTTGTCCGGGCGGCGGACCTTGCGACCGGCCAGGCGCAGTCCGTCGAAGGCCTGTGGCGAGGTGACCTCGTGGACCAGGTGCAGGTCGATGTAGATCAGCCCCGGCGAGACCTCGTGCTGCTCCCAGATCTTGTCGAACATCGTCTTTGACATTTGTCTTATGACCTCCTGAGGCCGGCGGCGATCACGGCGAGGAAGCGGGTCGCCTCCTGGCCTTCGTTCTCGAAATGGTGCGGGAGGTCGGCATCGAAGGTGACGCTGTCCCCCTCCTCAAGCTCGTGGCGGCTGCCGTCGACGACCAGCGCCAGGGTGCCGGCGAGGACGACCGCGGTCTCGCGACTGCCCGGCTCGTGCATCGGCGGGTCCGCGGCGCCGCCGGTGCTGGCGCCGGGCTCCAGGACGTGCAGGGAGACGTCGGCGCGCTGCCCCGGCAGCGGCGGCGTCAGCTCCTCGAAACGATGCCCCCCGCGCTCGCTGCGACGGCGGCTTGCGGCGCGGGAGATCGCAACGTGCTGTCCCTCGTCCAGGCGCAGCAGCTGCGACAGCGTCAGCTCCAACCCCGCGGCGATCTTGCCGGCGACGGCGAGGGTCGGGCTCGTCTCCCCCCGCTCGACCTGGGAGAGCATCGGCGCGGAAACGCCCGAACGCTCGGCGAGGTCGCGGAGCGAGAGGCCCATGGCGTCGCGGAGCGCGCGGATACGCGGGCCGACGGAGGTTGCGGGGTCTTTGGCCGCGGCGCGGGGAGAGTCCGCAGTAGCGGAAGTCTTGGTCATAGTGGGAGCCATTGCTTGTACGTTATCACGGACGTTTGTATTTCGCGCCTCGCTTTGCAGGTCCCCCTTGCCTTGCGAACCCCTTCCTCGGAGCGCTCCGGGCCGGGCCGCTGCAACCTCCACCTGATCAAGTAGAGGTTGCAGCGGCCCGGCTCAGGCGGATTGGTTGTTCATCAGGAGGGCTCGGAGATCGGCGGCGACGGCCTCGGGTTCGTCGTCGAGTTGATTCCAGGTCAGGTGGGTGATCGAGTAGCCCGCGACGCGCAGGTGGCGATCGCGAGCGCGGTCATCGCGAAAGGCGCTCTTGCTCTTGTGGCCGGCCCACCCATCCAGCTCAACTATCTCCTTCGTGCCCGGCCAGTGGCAGTCGACCTGGTAGCGCTTGCCGTTCGGGAGCACGATCCAGTCGTTGTAGCGGGGTAGGGGCAGATGCCACTGGCGGAGGAAGGGGCTGAAGCGCTCCTCCAGCTTGCTGCGCTTGCGGCCAGCGGGCTCTTCTTCAAGGCGCTCCAGCACGAGGCCGAGCTTGCGGATGCCGCGCCGGCCTGGGTAGCGCTCAATGAGGTCCGGAAGCGAGAGTCGGTCGGTCAACTCTCGGAATTCCATCTCGCGTATGAGGTTCTCGACGACATCAAGCGGCTCCGTGGCGGAGAGGTCGAAGACGGTCCGACAGGGGCCGGTCACCGGTATCCCTTTCTCAATCGTCCGCTCGTCGGGCGGCACATCCGAGAGATGCCGGCGAATCCGCTTCGAGGAGGTGCTCTTGTGCGGCACCGTCACATGGATCGTGGAGCCCGAGTAGCCACGCAGGTTCCAGAGCGCCGCCGCCGAGCGGTGGCTCAAGACAGCTTCGGAACCAGAAGCAAGTACGGCCGCCATCAACCAGCCCTCCCTCGGAACCAGGCGGTGCCCCACTCCATATACGCCGGCATGCAACCGGTGCAGGCGACCGTTCCGAATCCGCCAATCGATCTCTTCCTTCGTCCACCCCAGCCCCAGCAACTGAGCCCTACCCACCACCCCATGCTGTCGCCGAGCCAGCTCAGACAACGGGATGTCATCCCCACGAGTCCGTGATTTTCCTTGCTCTACAAGGTTTTTCACGGACTCGGTGGGCACCTGGATGAGCCTGCCGAGGAACGTTGCACGTGTGGCGCGCGGTTTGTGCCAACTCTCATACGAAATGCACGCTGGAGCGTGCCGGGGTGACGGTGCCCCTCTCCCAGAGGCTCCTGAGACCACGATGGCGCCCAGCAGTACGTCCCAGCTGCGCGACGGTCTCTGGGAGAGGGGCACCGTCACCCCCTACCGCGCTTAAGGCCCAGGCGTCCGCTCCACGACCGCTTCGGCAGTGGCCGCCTCCGCCTCGCGAGTCGCCGCCCCTTCCAGGGCGTTCGACAAAGCACGGACGTAGGCACGGGCGCTCGCCTCGAGGATGTCCGTAGCCACCCCCTGGCCCGTCGCCAGCCGCCCGGCCGCGCGCATCTGCACGGTCACTTCGCCGAGGGCGTCCTCTCCCCCGGTCACCGCCTCGACCTTGTACTCGACCAGCTCACACTCGGTCTCGGCGGCATCCTGGATCGCGTGGAAGATCGCGTCGACGGGGCCGTCGCCGCTCGCTTCGCCGACCGACTCCTCGCCCGATGGCCGAGTGACCGCCACCTTGGCCACCGGCGGCTTGCGGGTCCCCGCCTCGACCTCGAACCAGGCCAGCTCGTGGGCGTCGGAGCGCTCGCGCATCTCGTCGGAGACGATCGCCTCCAGGTCCAGCGCGGTCACCTGCTTCTTGCGGTCGGCGACCTCCTTGAACGCCTTGAAGGCGTTGTTCAGCGCCTGGCCCTCGACCTTGAAGCCCAGCTGCTCCAGCGCGTCGCGCAGGGCGTGGCGACCGGAGTGCTTGCCCAGGACGATCGAGTTCGACTCCAGACCGACTTCGGTCGCGTCCATGATCTCGTAGGTGCTGCGCTCCTTCAGCACGCCGTCCTGGTGGATCCCGGACTCGTGGGCGAAGGCGTTGCGGCCGACGACGGCCTTGTTCGGCTGCACCGGGTAGCCGGTCAGGCGACTGACCATGCGACTGGTGCGGGCGATCTCCCTGGTGTTGATCCCGGTGTGGAGGCCGTGGACGTCCTCGCGGACGGCGACCAGCATCGCGATCTCCTCCAGCGAGCAATTACCGGCCCGCTCGCCGATCCCGTTGACCGCGCACTCGACCTGCCGCGCCCCCGCCAGCACGCCGGCGTAGGAGTTGGCGACCGCCATCCCCAGATCGTCGTGGCAGTGCACCGACATCTCGACCCCGCGCAGCGACGGAGCCAACTCATACAGGCGCCGGAAGTAGTCCGCGTACTCCTCCGGGGTCGTGTAGCCGACCGTGTCGGGGATGTTGACGACGGTCGCGCCCTCCTCGACGGCGATCGCGCAGACTTCGGCGGTGAACTCGATGTCGGCACGGGTCGCGTCCATCGGCGAGAACTCGACGTCCTCGCAGTAGGACTTCGCCAGCGCCACCGCCGCCCGCGCCTGCCCCTTGACGTCCTCGCGATCGGTCTGCAGCTGGTGCTCGATGTGAATGTCGGAGGTGGAGATGAAGGTGTGGATGCGGGGGCGCGCCGCCTCCTTGATCGCCCCCCAGGCCGCGTCGATGTCGGCTTTGTGGGTGCGGGCCAGACCGCAGATCGTCGGCCCCTCGACCACCCGCGAGATTTTCTGGACGGCCTCGAAATCGCCGGGCGAGGTGATCGGGAAGCCGGCCTCGATCACGTCCACCCCCAGGCGGGCGAGCTGCTGGGCAATCTCGACCTTCTCGGCCGTGTTCAGCGAGATCCCGGGCGATTGCTCACCGTCTCGCAGCGTGGTGTCGAAGACGTGGACCCGATCTGCGTCGGACTTATTTTCGATTTGCGGTCCCATCGGACCTCTCCTTCTCTCTCTGATTCGAATGGCCTTTGTCTCTCGCGGCTATCGCGCCGCCCAGCGCTATTCCCCCCGAGGGGGGAGGAGAAGGAGTAGCGCGAGGCTGTCGAGCCGGAAGCTCATTCGGCTCCGAACCTTAGCGTAGGCTGCCGCCATCGCCAAGCCGGAGAACACCACCTCCGCCCAGAAAACCAACTGGCTCGCCCTCTTCGCGATGGGGATGGCCGTCGTCGTCATCGCCAACGACTTCACCGCGGTCAACGTCGCCCTGCCGACGATGGAGGCCGACTTCGACACCAACATCAACACGATCCAGTGGGTGATCAACGCCTACGCGTTGACCTTCGGGGTGATGATCGTCACCGGGGGCCGCCTCGCCGACATGTTCGGGCGCCGCAACGCCTTCTTCGTCGGCGCGGCGATCTTCGCCTCGATGTCGACGCTCGGCGGCGCCGCGCAAACGGAGACCTGGCTGATCGCCGCGCGTGTGCTGATGGGGATCGGCGGGGCGCTGATGTGGCCGGCGATCCTCGGCATGACCTACGAGCTGCTGCCGGAAGAGAAAGCCGGCCTGGCAGGCGGGATCATCATCGGCGCCGCCGGCCTCGGCAACGCGGTCGGGCCGCTGCTGGGCGGCTTCCTCACCGATGAGCTGAACTGGCGCTGGATCTTCTTCCTCAACGTGCCCATTGCCCTCTTCGCGGTCGGCATCACCTACCTGCTGGTGCACGTGAAGGAGCCGGATAGCGGCGAGCGGCGGATCGACTACCCGGGGATCGCGACGCTCTCGGTCGGCATCGTCTCCCTGCTGATCGCCCTCGACCAGGTCGACGACTGGGGCTGGGGAGACCCGAAAGTCATAGGTCTGCTGGCGCTGGCCGTGGTCCTCGTCGCCGCCTTCGTGCGGCTGGAGCGGCGCGCCGGCGCCCACGCCCTCGTTCCCCAAGAGGTGATGCGCAACGAGAGCTTCACCGCCTCCTGCATCGCGATCCTCTTCATGGCCGGGACCTTCTTCGCCGCCCTGCTCTATCTGCCCCAGTTCATGGAGAAGCAGCTCGGGTACTCGGCGCTGGAATCGGGGCTCGGCATGCTCCCCTTCCTCGCCGTCTTCGCCCTCGCCTCCTTCGCCGCCGGCCCCCTCTACAACCGGCTCGGGGCGAAGCCGCTGGCGGTGGTCGGGGCGGCGCTGATCGCGCTAGGACCGCTGCTGCTCTCCTTCGTCGAGGAGGGATCTGGCTACGGTGCGCTGGTCCCTGGGATGATCGTGCTCGGGATCGGCGCCGGCAGTTTCATCCCTACCGCCACCACCGCCGGGGTCACCTCGGTCGACGAGTCGCAGACCAGCCTCGCCGGCGGGATCATCTACATGTTCCAGATCGCCGGCGGCTCGATCGGCCTCGGCCTCACCACCACCGTCTTCTCCGCCGCAATCCCGCCCTTCGTCGACGGGGTTCAGGCCGGCTTCCGGCTCGACGCGGCGCTCTCGCTGATCGGCCTGCTGGTCACGGTCGCCTTCGTCGGCGGGCGGTTCATCGGGTCGCGCCCCCCGTCGCGCGTATCGACCTGAGGCGTCGCCTACGGGATCAGCCCGTTCTGGCCCGGGCCGCCGACCAGCTTGTCCTTGCCCGGCCCACCTTGGAGCTGGTCGTTGCCCTGACCGCCGCTGAGGCGGTCATGACCTGGACCGCCGAGGATCCAGTCGTCGCCGCGGCGGCCGACCAGGAGATCGTCGTCGGGGCCGCCGACGATCTTGTCGGAGGCTCCGCCCCCGAACAGGCGGTCGTTCCCGGCGCCGCCCCGAATCGTCACCGGGACCGGGATGTCGCTGGTGAAGAAGACCCAGTCGGAGCCGCCACCGGAGTTGACTTCGAAGCCGGCGATCTCGGGCGCGGTGCAGACGAGTTCGGTCACGCTTTCTTCCGGCTGCTCGCAGAGGTTGCCGCCGACTTCCAGCGGCACCGTGGAGAGGATCACGTAGTCGCGCCCGTCGGCGCTGAGGGCGATGTGGAAGCCGTTGTTTTCCTTGCCGCCGCTGATCAGCAGGTTGACCGGTTGACCGGCACGGGCAGCGGGCGCGGCGAGCGCGGCGAGCAACGTCAACGCAATGAGGATCGCCTTCTTCATCGTTCCCTGGGCTTCAGGTCCGCTTGACCCTTACCACGAAACAACTCTTTCGCGCCGACGTTGCGGCGGCAACCCCGAACGCTCCCTGCCGGATTAGAGGTCGACCGAGCGGCCGTTGGAGAAGCCCTCGAGGGCGAGGATCTTCTCGATCGAATCCGAGCGCACCGGCGCGTCGGTGGTCAGCGCCATCACCGCCCGCTCCCCCCCGCTTTCGGCGCCGACGGCGGCGGAGACGATGTTGACTCCCTCTTCGCCGAAGAGCGTGCCGACTCGGCCGATCATCCCCGGCTGGTCGGCGTAGCGGAAGACGGCGATGTGCTCGTCGAAGGGCAGGTAGAAGCTCTCGCCCCAGACCGAGACGAGGTAGGGCTCGTTGCGCGGACCGACGCTGGTCCCGGCGACCTCGACCTCGCCGTCGGCGGTGTGGACGCGGACCCGGACCAGCTCGGTGAAGTCCTCGGCGCTGGCGTCGGTCGTCTCGGAGAGGTCGATCCCCCGCTCTTCGGCCATCTGGGGCGCATTGACGAGGTTGACCGGCTCCTCGGTGTGACCGGAGAGGACCCCCGCCATCACCGCGATCCCGAGCAGGCGGGTGTCGTGGGAGGCGATGCGGCCGCGGAATTCGGCGCTGACCTTCTCGACCGAGCCATCGCCGAGGCCCTGGGCGAGGCGGCCGAGCTTTTCGCAGAGCGGGACGAAGGGCGCCAGCGCCTCCATCGCCTCCGGGCGCACGGCGGCGATGTTGACCGCGTTGGTGACGACGCCGCCGGTCAGCGCCGCGGTGACCTGCTCGGCGGTGACGACCCCGGCCCGGTCCTGCGCCTCGGCGGTGGAGGCGCCCAGGTGCGGAGTGACGACGACGTCGGGGCGGGAGAAGATCGGGTGCTCGGTGAAGGGCTCGGAAGGGAAGACGTCGAGCGCGGCGCCGCCGAGCTTGCCGGACTCGAGGCCGGCCAGCAGCGCGTCGAGGTCGACCAACTCGCCGCGGGCGCAGTTGACGAGGCGGGCGCCGTCCTTCATCGCCGCGATCGTCTCGGCGTTGATCATCCCGATCGTCTCCGGCGTCTTCGGCGTGTGCAGGGTGACGAGGTCGGCCCGTCCCAGCACCTCCTCGATCGAGTCGCAGCCCTCGACGCCGAGGTCTTTGAAGCGCTCGGCGGAGACGAACTTGTCGAAGGCGACAACGTTCATCTCGAAGCTCTGGGCCCGTTTGGCGACCAGCTGGCCGATCCGGCCGAAGCCGACGACGCCGAGGGTCTTGCCGTAGAGCTCGGCGCCCTTGTACTTGGCCCGGTCCCAGCGGCCGGCGACAAGCGATTCCTGCGCCTGCGGGACGTTGCGGAAGAGGGCCAGCGCCAGCGCCAGGGTGTGCTCGGCGGCGGCGACCGAGTTCGATTCCGGCGCGTTGGCAACGATGATCCCGCGGCGGGTCGCAGCCGGGATGTCGACGTTGTCGACGCCGGTGCCGGCGCGGCCGATCACCTTCAGGTTGTCGGCCAGCTCGATCAGGTCCGGCGTCATCTTCGTCGCCGAGCGGATCAGGATCGCGTCGTACTGGGAGATCTGCTCGCGCAGCTCCTCGTCGGACATCTCCATGCCGAGGTCGACCTCGAACTGCGAGCGCAGCAGGTCGACGCCGGTGTCGGCGATCTTCTCCTTGACCAGGACCTTCACGAGGCAACTCCGTCGACGTTCTCGACGACCCAGTCGATGCAGACGGTCAGCGCTTCGACGTCGTCGGGGTCGACAGCCGGGAACATCCCGATCCGCAGCTGGTTGCGGCCGAGCTTGCGGTAGGGCTCGACGTCGACGATCCCGTTCGCGCGCAGCGCCTTGGCCAGGGCGGCGGCGTCGACCGACTCGTCGAAGTCGATCGTGCCGACGACCAGCGAGCGCTTGGCGGGGTCGGTGACGAAACAGCTGGCGAACTCGCTGCGCTCGGCCCAGCCGTAGAGGCGGCCGGAGGAGTCGGAGGTGCGCTCGACGCAGCCGGCGAGGCCGCCGAGCCCGAGCATCCACTGCACCTGGTCGTTTAGCAGCAGCAGGGTCGCCAGCGCCGGGGTGTTGTAGGTCTGCTCCTTGCGCGAGTTGTCGAGCGCGGTCTGCAGCGAGAGGAAGGCGGGCTGCCAGCGGTCCGCGGCGCCGTCGAGCTCCTCGATGCGGGCGATCGCCGCCGGGCTCAGCGCCGCCAGCCAGAGGCCGCCGTCGGCGGCGAATCCCTTCTGCGGGGCGAAGTAGTAGGCGTCGGCTTGGATCGCGTCGAGCGGCAGGCCGCCGGCGCCGGAGGTGGCGTCGATCAGGACCAGCGACTCGGCCGCGCCCTCGGGGCGCCGGACGTCGACCATGACCCCGGTCGAGGTCTCGTTGTGGGCCCAGGCGATCACGTCGGCGGCGGGGTCGGCGGTCGGCTCCGGCGCGTCGCCCGGCTCGGCCTCGACGACGATCGGGTCCCCCAGGAACGGCGCCGCCGCGGTCGACTTGGCGAACTTCGAGGAGAACTCGCCGTAAGCGAGGTGCAGCGCCCGCTCGCGCACGAGCCAGGCAGCGGCGGCCTCCCAGAAGGCGGTGGTGCCGCCGTTGCCGAGGGCGATCTCGTAGCCGTCGGGCAGCGAGAAGAGCTCGCTGAGCCCGGTCCGCACCTCCCGCACCAGGTCGCGCACCGGCGCCTGGCGGTGCGAGGTGCCCATCAGGTCGGAGCGCTCGGCCAGGGCCGCCAGCCCCTCCGGGCGCACCTTCGAAGGCCCGCAGCCGAAGCGGCCGTCCGCGGGTTTGATCTCGCCGGGGATCTGCATGGTCGTGTGCGCCTCCATCGGGTTCGACAGGTTATTGACCAAAGCGGGTGGCTGCCGCCGGGTTCGGAGTTAGGCTCGGGAGCGGCGTTTGGGCGCCGTCCACGACGAGGGGAGAGCGATGTATCCAGTCAACTACGAAGCCGATTTCAACCCAGAACCGAACCGGTGGACCACCTTCTTCCGGCCACTGCTGGCGATCCCGTGGCTGATCGTCGGCCTCTTCTGGGGAATCCTCTTCATCTTCACCCACTTTTTCGCCTGGGTGGCGATCATCTTCACCGGTCGCTACCCGGAATGGCTCTACGAGTTCAACTCTGGCGTGGTCCGCTTCGGCACCCGGCTCGCCGCCTGGGTTTACCTGCAGACGGACGAGTGGCCTCCCTTTGGCCTCGCCGACGACCCGAGCTACCCGATTCGGGTCAACATCGCCCCCCGGGCCGAGAAGCAGAGCCGGTGGAAGGCGTTCTTCCGCCTGATCCTGGCCCTGCCGATGCTGATCGTCTCCTACGCCGTCAACTACATGCACCTATGGGTGGCGGCGATCGCCTGGCTGACGATCGTCTTCCGCGGCTACCAGCCGCAGGGGGTCGACAACGCCCTCACCTTCGTCAACAGCTTCTACGCCCGGCTCTACGGCTACGTCGCCCTGCTGACCGACGACTATCCGCCGATCGGCGAAGAGAAGGCCAACGGCAGCGGTACCGCACCCGCCGCCGCGACCCCGGCCCCGGTGGCCTGATGGCGGACGTGGCCAAAGGCGACGGCTACGCCGTCGCCAACCTCGACAACCTCGGCGAGGGCTGGGGCTTCCGCAAGGTCCGCAAGGAGCTGGGCGTGACCGCCTTCGGTGTCAACGCGATCGTGATGCCACCCGGCTATGAGTCCGGCAAGCACTACCACGAGGAGCAGGAGGAGCTCTATTTCGTCCACCAGGGGCGGATGGAGATCAACCTCGACGGCACCAAGCACGAACTCGCCCCCGGCGGCTTCGCCTGGGTCGCCGCCAAGGTCGTCCGCAGCCTCAAGAACCTGAGCGAGAACGAAGACGCGATCTACATCTGCGTCGGCGGCAAAGACGGCTACGTCGGCCGCGACGGCCGTCTCCCCGAGGGCGAGACGGATCCGAGAGGCCCGATCAAAGGCTGAGGGTTGGGGGAGGTCGGTGGGGGTCGTTCGGAGCACCTCCGCCGGGAGGGGCGTGAACTGGCTAACGCCTCAGGAGCTAGTGGCCCGGCTCCATGCTGAGTACCTCACGACCCCCACCGACCACCCCTTCCGACACGAAATTGCTTAACGGCCGAGGGTCCAGCCTCTCTCTTTAAAAAGCTGTTGGCGAGGTGGAAGTCCCGCGCGGCTTCTGATGGGAGGGCTGGGTGATTCGGAAACGCTCGGTTGGGGACCCTGGTGGGGGGTCCCTGGGTACTCCGCATGGAGCCGGGCAAGGAACGTTCGGGCGACAGCAGCAGGCGATCCTCCCGGCGGAGGTGCTCCCAGGGACCCCCCACCAGGGTCCCCCCACCTACTTCGTGTCCTTGAACCCCTGGTCGATCCAGGGCATGAGATCCCTCAGCTCGTGCCCGACCTCCTCAATCTGATGCCCCTGCCCCTCGGCCCGCATGCGATTGAAGTTCTCGTTGCCGGCACGGTTCTCGGCGATGAACTCGCGGGCGAAGTCACCGGACTGGATCTCGGAGAGGATCTCCTTCATCGCCGCCCGAGACGCCTCGCCGATGACGCGTTTGCCGCGGGTCATGTCGCCGTACTCAGCGGTGTTCGAGATCGAGTAGCGCATGCCCTGAATGCCCTTTTCGTACATCAGGTCGGCGATCAGCTTCAGCTCGTGCAGGCACTCGAAGTAGGCGAGGCGGGGGTCGTAGCCGGCCTCGACCAGGGTCTCGTAGCCGGCGCGGACCAGCTCCGAGGCGCCGCCGCAGAGGACGGCCTGCTCGCCAAAGAGGTCGGTCTCGCACTCGTCTTTGAAGGTCGTCTTGATGACCGCGGCGCGGCCGCCGCCGATCCCGGAGGCGTAGGCGAGGACGAGGTCGTGGGCTGCGCCGGAGGCGTCCTGGTGGACGGCCATCAGGCAGGGGACGCCGCTGCCTTCCTCGTACTGGCGGCGGACCAGGTGGCCCGGGCCCTTCGGTGCGACCATGCCGACGTCGACACCGGGGGGCGGCTCGATCTCGCCGAAGTGGATCGCGAAGCCGTGGGCGAAGAGGAGGAGGTTGCCGGGGGCGATCCCGTCGGCGATCTCCTCGCGCCAGACCTCGGCCTGCTTCTCGTCCGGGAGCAGGATCATCACCAGGTCGCCGCGGCTGGCGGCTTCGGCGACGTCAAGGACCTCGAGCCCGGCCGCTTCGGCCTTGGCACGGCTGGAGGAGTCGGGGCGGAGACCGACGACCACCTCGACGCCGGAGTCCTTGAGGTTGAGCGCGTGGGCGTGACCCTGGGAGCCGTAGCCGAGAATCGCGACGGTCTTGCCGTCGAGCTTGCCCAGGTCAGCGTCTTTGTCGGAGAAGATGTCGTCGGTTCGCATGGGGCGGCAGGCTAGCGGAGCGCCCTGCGCATCAGCTTCCCCGAGGGCGTGCGCGGCAGCGCCGAGGCCAGCTCCACCCGCTTCGGGACTTTGAACCCGGCCAGCGATTCAGCGCAGTGGCGGCGCAGCTCGTCCGGGCTAACCTCCGCTTCGCTCTCGAGGACGACCACCGCCGTCACCGCCTGCTGCCACTCGGGGTCATCTCGGCCGATCACCGCCGCCTCCGCCACCTGCGGGTGGCGCAGCAGCACCTCCTCGACCTCGGCCGGGATCACGTTCTCGCCGCCGCTGACGATCATGTCGTCGATCCGGTCACGAACGTAGAGGAAGCCTTCCTCGTCGATGTGGCCAAGGTCGCCGGTGTGGAGCCAGCCGTCGGCGTCGGCGCTGCCTGGGGCGACGGTCGGGCCCTGGACGAGGATCTCGCCCTCCTGAATTCGCAGGTGCGTGGTCAGCAGCGGCCGCCCAGCCGAGCCGAGCTTGCGCTTGGCGTCGGCCGGCGCCAGCGTCGTCACCTGCGAGCAGGTCTCGGTGAGGCCGTAGGTCTGGACGACGGTGGCGCCCTTGGCGAGGGCCTCTTCAAGCGGCTCTTTCGGCACCGGGCCGCCGCCGACGAGGATTGCCCGCGGTCCGGAGAGGTCGACCCCCGCCTCGAGCAACCGGGTCAACATCGTCGCCACCAGGCTGACCTGGGTGATCCCATCCCGCTCCAGCGCCTCCCCCACCCGCTCGGCGTCGAACCCGTCGTGGACAACGGCGCCGGTGCCGTAGATCACCGATTTCATAACGATGCCGAGGCCGGCGATGTGGCTGAGCGGGACGCAGCAGAGCCAGCGGTCGTCGGGCTGAACGCCGATGTTGAAGGCGGAGCCCACCGCGTTCCAGAGGAAGTTGCCGAAGCTGAGCGGGATCGGGCGCGGTGTGCCGGTGCTGCCACTGGTGAGGACGCGGCAGCAGATGTGGTCCATGTCGTGCTCGCCAAGCAGCGGCAGGTCGGCCTCGGTCTGGGTCAGCTGGCCCGGGTCGTCGAGGTCAACGATCGGCTCCTCGGCGCCGACGATGGCGGCGCGCTCCGCCGGGGTCAGGCGCGGGCCCAGCGGCAGCAGCGCCGCCCCGAGCTTCATCAGCGCGTGCAGGAGGACGACCTGCTCGCGCCGCGGATGCATCGTCAGCGCCGCGGTCGAGCCGCGGCGGACGCCGTGGGCCGCGAGGCGGCGGGCGACCCAGGTCACCTCCGCCTCCAGCTCGGCGTAGGTCATCTCCGCCCCGTCGGCGACGAGGGCCGTCCGGTCGGGGCAGCTCTGCGATCTCTGGGAGAGCCAGTCGTCGAGCTTCATCGGGATATCGTCCCCATCATGCCCAAACGCCACAAAGGAGCCCCGTCCGAGGAGGAGCTCTACGCGCCGATCGAGTGGACCCCCGGTCCCGAAACCTACGAGGACATCCGTTATGAGACGGGCGGCGGGATCGCGAAGGTGACGATCGACCGCCCCGACGTGCTCAACGCTTTCCGCCCGCAGACGCTGATCGAGGTCTCGGCGGCGATGGAGCTGGCGCGCGAGGACAGCAAGGTCGGGGTAATCGTCCTCACCGGCGCCGGCGAGCGGGCCTTCTGCTCCGGCGGCGATCAGACCGTCCGCGGCGACACCGGCTACATGGCCGAGGGCGCCTCGGTCGGGCGCTTCCACGTCACCGACCTGCAGGTGCAGATGCGGCGGCTGCCGAAGCCGATCGTGGCGATGGTCGCCGGCTACGCGATCGGAGGCGGCCACATCCTCCACCTCTGCTGCGACCTGACGATCGCCGCCGACAACGGCGTCTTCGGCCAGGTCGGCCCGCGGGTCGGCTCCTGGGACGGCGGCTACGGCGCCTCCTTGCTGCGTGACCTGGTCGGGACGAAGAAGGCGAAGGAGATCTGGATGCTCTGCCGCCAGTACGACTCCGAGGAGGCCCTGGAGATGGGCCTCGTCAACGCCGTCTTTCCCCTTGCAGACCTGGAGCGCGAGACCGTCGCCTGGTGCCGCGAGATGCTCGCCCTCTCCCCCTTCGCCCTACGGCTTGTCAAGGCCAGCTTCAACGCCCACGAGGACGGTTACGCCGGGATCCAGCAGCTCGCCCACGACGCCAACCTCCTCTTCTACGACAACGAGGAGGCGGCCGAGGGCCGCGAGGCGTTCAAGCAGAAGCGGCAGCCCGACTTCTCGCAGTTCCCCCGCCGCGCATGAGGATCTGGCTGATGGCGGCGCGGCCGCGGACGCTGCCGGCGGCGATCGCGCCGGTCCTGGTCGGAACCGCGGCGGCGGTGCAGTGGGCCGGACACCTGCCGCGCTGGGGGGCGTTCTTCGCGGCGCTGGTCGGCTCGATCTTCATCCAGATCGGGACCAACCTCGCCAACGACTACTCCGACGCCAAGCGCGGCGCCGACACCGCTGACCGACTCGGACCGGTGCGGGTCACTGCCAGCGGCATGGTGACGCCGCAGAGGGTGATGCGGGCGACCTGGATCGCCTTCGCGGTCGCCGTCGCCTGCGGGCTCTACCTCACGGCCGTGGCCGGACCGGTGATCCTCGTAATCGGCGCGCTCTCGATCGCGGCCGGCGTCCTCTACACCGGCGGCCCGCGGCCCTACGGCTACGCCGGCTTCGGCGAGGTCTTCGTCTTCCTCTTCTTCGGCCTGGTCGCCGTCAACGGCTCCTACTACGTGCAGCTCGAGGAACTCGATGCGCTGCCGCTCGGGCTCTCGATCTCGATCGGTTTCCTCGCCACCGCGATCATCGTCGTCAACAACGTCCGCGACGTCGAGACCGACCGCCGCGCCGGCAAGAACACGCTGGCGGTGCGGATCGGCCGCGAGGCGGCGGTACGGCTGTACGTGGTGCTGGTCGCCGGCGGGTTTCTGATCCTGCCGATCGCGCTGTGGGCCGGCGACGCGAGCGCGCTGCCGATGATCGGCTGGCTGGCGGCGCCGCTGGCGGTGAAACCGGCGCGGACGCTGGCGGAGCGGCGGGACGGCCCGGCGCTGAACGGGGTCCTGGCAGCGACCGGGGCACTGCTCGGCGTCTTCAGCCTGCTGGTCACGATCGGCCTCTTGATCTCCGCCTGAGAGACTCGGGGCGTGCGCCTCAGCTCGGTCGAGGTCATTCCGTACGCGCTGCCGTTCAAGCGGCCGTACGCGACCGCGCGTGGGGTGCTGCGGAGGCGGGAGATGGTGCTGCTGCGGGTGCGGGACGAGGACGGGGTCGTCAGTCTGGGCGAAGCGGTGCCGCTGTCGCTGCGGGGCGGGGTCGCCTTGGGACAGGTGGTGCGGGAACTCGAGGGGTGGGCGGAGGATCAGGCGCTTGAGGTCGCGGGACTGTCCGCTCCGGCGAGATGTGCGGTTACGGTGGCGCGGATGGATTTGCTGGGTAGGAGGGCGGCGGACGGAGGTGGCGGTGAGGACGAAGCGGTTCCGTGCAACGCGACGTTGGTGGCAGGAGAGGCAGAGGCGGTCGCGGCTGACGCTGAAGCGTGGGCGGCGGACGGGTTCCGGACGTTCAAGCTGAAGCTCGGCGCCGAGTCCGCGAAAAGCGTCGATATGCGACGGTCCTCGCGGACTCACGGGAGCCTGGACGTGGAAATGGTGCGGGCGGTGCGGGAGGCGTTGGGGTCCGAGGCGCGGATACGGGTGGATGCGAACCAGGCCTGGGACCTCGAGACGGCCAAGGCAACCCTGACCGCGTTGGAGCCCTATGGGATTGAGCTGGCTGAGCAGCCGGTCGGGACGCTGGAGGAAATGGCGGAGCTGGCCCAGGCGACTTCGATTCCGCTTGCGGCCGACGAGAGCGTCGCGTCTCTCGGCGAGGCCGAGAGGGCCGCAACGCTCGGTGCCTGCGCCTACACCGGGATCAAGCTCTCCAAGGTCGGGGGACCGGAGGAAGCGCTTCGGATCGCCGACGTCCTCCCCGCCTACATCACCAGCGCCCTCGACGGGCCGGTGGGGATCGCGGCGGCGGCGCAGACCGCGCTCAGCCTCGCCGAGACCGGGCGCCCGGAGCGGCTGCACCTTGCTCACGGCCTCGCGACCCAGCGGCTCTTCGCATCCACGATCGCCGCGGTCGAGTGTGAGGTGCGCGACGGAATGTTGCACCTCCCCTCAGGCCCAGGCCTCGGCGTCGAGATAGACGAGGATGCCCTGCAGGCGCATCGCCTATCCCCCTGAAGGCGAACTGCATCAACTTGTCTATCCAGCAGGTGGATAAGTTGATGCAGTTCGCCTGAGCTATGGACCCCACCAACGCCAATACTGCTCTTGCCTCCGCGTTCGCCGAGGAGCTGGCGCGCGGGGGGCTGCGGCTGGCCGTTGTCTCCCCCGGCTCGCGCTCGACGCCGCTGGCGCTGGCGCTGTGGCGGCAGTCGGGGATCGAGGTGAAGGTGATCGTCGACGAGCGCTCGGCCGGTTTCTTCGCCCTCGGCGCGGCGCAGGCGCGGCGCGAGCCGGTGGCGCTGCTCTGCACCTCGGGTACGGCGCTCGTCAACTATCACCCGGCCGTGGTCGAGGCCGACGAATCCGGAGTCCCGCTCGTCGTCCTCAGCGCCGACCGCCCGCCGGAGCTACGCGGGATCGGCGCCGGGCAGACGATCGACCAGATCAAGAGCTTCGGCTCCTCGGTCCGCTGGTTCTGCGAAGTCGGCACGCACGGGGCCGACGACTCCGGCCTGCTCCACTACCGCTCGGTCGCCTGCCGGGCTCTGGCGGCGGCGCGAGGAGAGACGCGACCGGGGCCCGTCCATCTGAACATGCCATGGCGCGAGCCCTTGGCGCCGATCCCGGTCGAGGGCGCGGTGATCGCAACCGACGATCTGGCCCTGAACGGTCGCGAAGGGCGCCCGCTGACCGCAGTCACTCACATCGACCTCGAGCCCTCGGCCTTCCTCCTCGACGAGGTCGCCGGCCATATCGGCAACGCGATCTCCGGCGTCATCGTCGCCGGCCGCCAGCTCGACCCGGAGCTGCGCGAGCCGCTCGCCCACCTCGCCCGCGTCGCCGGCTTCCCGATCCTCGCCGACCCGACCTCCCAGCTCCGCTGCGGCCCCCACGACCGCTCCCACGTCGTCGCCGCCTATGACCTGCTGCTGCGCGAGGAGCACTTCGCCCGTTCGGTCGTCCCCGACCTGATCCTCCGCTTTGGGGCGATGCCGACCAGCAAGCCGCTGCGGACCTGGATCGAGGCCAGCGGGGCCGACGAGATCGTGGTCGACCCCTACGGCGGCTGGAACGAGCCGACGAACCGGGCGGCGGCGATCCTCCGTGCCGACCCGACCGAGTTGGCCTCCGGCTGGGCGGCGCGGCTGGAAGGACTGGAGGGACGCGAACGCTCGTTGCCGGAGCGCTGGACCACGGCCGAGGCGGCGGCGCAGGCGGCGCTGGATGAGGCGCTTACCGGCGTCGAGCTGTCAGAGCCGGTCCTCCACCGCGCCCTCGGGGCCGCCCACCGCGACGGCGACCTCGTCTACACCAGCTCCAGCATGCCGATCCGGGACCAGGAGACGTTCGTCGCCCCCAGCGCAACCGATGTCCTCTTCCTCTCCAACCGCGGCGCTAACGGGATCGACGGGCTGATCTCCTCCGGAATCGGCGCCGCCCAGGCCAGCGGCCGGCCGACGACGATCATCACCGGCGACCTCGGCCTCCTCCACGACATCGGCGGCCTGGCGGCGCTGCGCGAGGTCAAGACCCCGGTCCGGATCGTCGTCATCGACAACGACGGCGGCGGCATCTTCCACCTCCTGCCGCAGGAGTCGGCGCTGGACTCCGAGGAGTTCGAGGCCCTGCTCGGCACCCCCCGCGGCGTCGACGTCGCCAAGGCTGCCGCACTGTTCGACCTCCCCCACCGCCCGCTCGAGTCGCTCGCCGACCTGCCCGAGGTCTTCGGCGCCGGCACCGGCCTGATCGAGGTGAAGACGGACCGCCGGGCGAACCTCGAGCTGCACCGGCATCTGGCAGACGCCGTTCAAGCCGCGATCAGCAGGTGATCGCACCCGCCTCGCGCCCGGGGCCCGGCTGCCACATTGCGCCGAAGAGGGTGCTCCTGGGAATCGACAGCACTTTGGTTTTACAACTGCCGTCGGAATTGATCTCCATGATCGAGTCGCCTGCCCCAAGAAAGGAGGCTTCGCCGAGGACTGGGGAGAGCAATATGTAGGCGATTCGCTCGCCCGATGGATCCCAGCTTGGCGCCAACTCCAAGTTCCGGGTCTGGGTCAGCCCAGTTACCCCCGAACCGTCAGCAGCAGCGATGGCCAGCTCGGACGGCGAGAACGTCAAGGATTCGCCTCCTCTCCTGATCGTTCTCTGCGTCCCGATCGTGGTCATGGCCAGCCGCGTTCCATCGGGTGAATAGATGGGATCGCTGGCGTTCCGTGCCAGGACAGTCTCTCCGGAGCCATCCAACCGAACAGCCACCGCGGAAGGATGGTCTCGCCGACTGCGGGAGATCGCCAGGGTGGAGCCGTCCGGACTGAAGGAAGAAGGGAGATCAAATCGCTCGTTTCTCCATGGCGTCAGTTGGCTGACCGTGACGCGGTCGAGAGCCAGCAGCCAGACGGAGATGCTGTGAAAGACGGTCGCCTTTCCCCTTCGTGACCGTCGAGCCTCTCGCTCGCGCTCTCGGGCAAATGCGAGCGTGCGGCCATCCGGTGAAAGGACTGGGCTGAGGCCGTTTTGGGTCCCTGGGAGCTTCGTGACTTCGCTCCCGTCGGCGGCGGCGGTGTAGAGATCGAGACGGCCCTCCTTCCCGGACCGTTTGAGTCCGACGAAGACGACACGCGCACCGTCGCCCGACCAACTAGGTCGGCTGAATGGAAAGGGGAACAACCGCCTGGTGACGTTGCCGCCGACGATCACCCGCTGGTCTCCGCCGGCGGGATCGGAGCTGATCATCTTGAAGCCGGCATCGCCCATTTGCATGAAGGTCAGGCGCGGGCCGGCCGGGACCTCAGCCGAGGCGCTGCCGGCGAGGAGCGCCAGGCAACCGCACGCGATAAGCACAATCCCTGCCAGGCGTCGGATCACGCAGGGGATTCTGCACTACTCGGCAAGTAACGGCAGCAACGCCCCGAGCTTCACCTCGGTCTCGGCCAGCTCGGCGGCCGGGTCGGAGCCGGCGACGACGCCGACGCCGGCGAAGAGGTGGGCCTCGCGGTCGCGGAGGAGGGCGCTGCGGAGGGCGACGCAGAACTCGCCGTCCTCGGTCGCGTCCATCCAGCCGACGGGGGCGGCGTACCAGCCGCGGTCCATGCCCTCGAGCTCGGCGATCGCCGCCGCGGCCGCGGGCCAGGGCTCGCCGCCGACCGCCGGGGTCGGGTGCAGGAGGCCGGCCAGCTCGATCGCCGAGTGCGGCTCGGCCAGCTGGGCGATCACCGGCGTCGCCAGGTGCTGGATGTTCGCCACCTTGACGATCGCCGGCTCGGCCGCAGCCTCGACCCAGACCGCGTGCGGGCGCAGGGCGCGGACGATCCGCTCGGCGACGATCCGCTGCTCGCGCCGGTCCTTGTCGCTGCGCAGCAGCTGCTCGCCGAGGTGGTCGTCGACGGCGGGGTCGGAGCTGCGCCTGGTCGAGCCGGCGAGGGCGACGGTGGAGACGCTGGCGCCGGAGCGGCGGACCAGCAGCTCGGGGCTGGCGCCGATGAAGGCGGCCTCCGGGGTCCCGCAGCAGAAGCAGAAGCAGGCCGGGAACTGCTCGCGCATGGCGCCGAAGACCGCGGCCGGGTCATGGGCGGCGCCGGCGCTGACGATCACCTCGCGGGCCAGCACGACCTTGCTCATCTCGCCCGCGGCGATCCGGGATGTGGCGCCCTCGACGGCGGCTTCGAACTCGCGGGGCGGCCGGGCACTGCGGATGCTGGCGTGGGCGGTCGGGTGCGGGTCGAGCAGCGGCAGCGGGGCGTCGGTGCGGAGGGCGGCGAGGCGCGAGCGCAACCGCTCCCCCAGCCGCTCTGGATCTTCGCCCCGCTGCACGACCGCGTTGACGGTGAAGAACGTGCGGCCGCCGCTGCGGCAGAGCGAGACCTCAGGCAAGACCAGCGAGGCCGGCGCCAGCGAGGACCAGGTCGGCGTAGCACCGCCGTCGGGATCGAAGGCGAAGCCGCCGAGCCAGACCGGGCCGGCGCCCGCAGGCAGGCCGCGCGGCTCGTCGAGGACGGCACCGCCGCCGACCCGCAGGCACTCGTCGGCGACGTGCTCGAACCGCCCTCCCCCCCGCGAGCTCGCCTCATGCGCGACCCCGAGCCCGGCAAGCGCGAACCCACGATCGGGCTGCTCCCAGCAGAACCAGCGGTCACTCGCCAGCCGCGAAGCGAAGACGACCGCGCAGGGATCGCCGGCCTCGACCTCGCTGGTGATGCTTACAAGGGTGCGTCGTCCCCGCTCGGCGGCTTTCTGCAGCGCGCCGAGAAGTGCCTCAGTCGTGTCCTCTGCCGATCGCAATCTCGCCGGTTCTCACCATTTCCACCAGGCCATGCGGGCGGACCATCCGCTCGAAGGCTTCGATCTTGTCGGCGGAGCCGGTCACCTCGATCGTCATCGTCCGCCGCGCCACGTCGACGATTTTCGCCCGGAAGATCTCGGCGAACTGGATGATCTCGGCTCGGTTCTCGACCGCCGAGGAGACCTTGAACAGGGCCATCTCGCGGGCGACCGTCTCCTCCGGCTCCATATCGCGGATCTTCAGCACGTTGACGAGCTTGTGCAGCTGCTTGGTCACCTGGTCGATCGGGTGGACCGCGCCGTCCAGGGTCAGGGTGATGCGGGAGACACTGGGGTCGTCGGTCGGGCCAACGGCGAGGGTGTCGATGTTGAAGCCGCGGCGGGAGAAGAGCCCGGCAACACGCGCCAGCACGCCCGGCTTGTTCTCGACCAGGATCGAGAGGATGTGCTTGCGGCCGCTGAGCTGGCCAGCGACATGAAGGTCCTCGAGCTTGACCGTCTGTGGAGTGCCGGCCTCCATCATGAGTCTCCTGACCAAGCAGACCAAGGACGCACTGAGCGCCGCGTGCTCTGCACGCAAGCGAGGGAGGACGCCGGTATGCGCAGCGTCAGGGGACTCATGGCGCCTCGACCATGTCGCGGGCGGCGCTCCCCGGCGGGATCATCGGATAGCAGTTCTCTTCGCGGGCGACGCGGACATCCATCAGGACGGGCCCGTCGTGCTCCAGCGCCGCCACCATCTGCTCCTCGAGGTCGGCGGAGTTGTCGCAGCGCATGCCTTTGGCCCCGAAGGCCTCGGCCAGCTTCACCCAGTCGGGGCTCGAGCCCATGTCGACGGAGCTGTAGCGGCGGTCCCAGAACAGCTCCTGCCACTGGCGGACCATGCCCATGTAGCCGTTGTTCATCAGGAAGACCTTGACCGGGATCTGCTCGGTCACGCAGGTGGCGAGCTCTTGGACGTTCATGATCAAGCTGCCGTCTCCGGCGACGCAGACGACCTCCTCGTCCGGGCAGGCGACCTTGGCGCCGATCGCGCTCGGCAGGCCGAAGCCCATCGTCCCCAGCCCGCCGGAGTTGATCCAGCGCCGGGGCTTGTCGAAGCCGTAGTACTGCGCGGTCCACATCTGGTGCTGGCCGACGTCGGAGGTGACGATCGCGTCGCCCTGGCTGGCCCGGTGCAGGGCCTCGATCATGAACTGCGGCTTGATCTCGCCGTCTTTGCCGGGGTCGTAGTAGAGCGGGTGCGCGTCCTTCCAGCCGTTGAGGGTGTTCCACCACTCGTCGAGGCGGCTGGTGTCGGTCTGCAGCGCCCGGTACTCCCGGGTCAGCTTCGGCAGCACCTGCCTGACGTCGCCGACGATCGGGATGTGCGCGCCCACGTTCTTCGAAATCTCGGCGGGGTCGATGTCGATGTGGATGACCTTGGCGTGCGGAGCGAACTCGTCGAGCTTGCCGGTGATGCGGTCGTCGAAGCGGGCGCCGATGGCGACGATCAGGTCGGCTTTGTCCATCGCCTGGTTGGCGGTCCAGGTCCCGTGCATCCCGAGCATCCCGAGGAAGCGGTCGCTGGAGGCAGGGAAGCAGCCGAGGCCCATCAGGGTCGAGGTGACCGGGAAGCGGTCGGACTCGGCGAGTTCGCGCAGCTCCTCGGAGGCGTTCCCGTTGATCACTCCGCCGCCGGTATAGAAGATTGGCCGCCGCGCGCTCGCCAGCGCTTTGGCGGCGATCCGGATCTGCTTGATGTTGCCCTCGGTCGAGGGCTTGTAGCCGGGTAGCTCGACCGGCTCGGTCCGCGGCAGGTAGTCGATGTCGGCGCGCGAGAGGTCCTGCGGAATGTCGAGCAGCACCGGCCCGGGGCGCCCGGTCGAGGCAACGTGGAAGGCCTCGTGGACGTACTCGGGGATCTGGCGGGGGTCGGTGACGGCGAAGGAGTGCTTGACGAAGGGCATCGTCGCGCCGAGGATGTCGGCCTCCTGGAAGCCGTCGGTGCCGATCAGCTCGGTGCGGACCTGGCCGGTGATGAAGACGGTCGGGGTCGAGTCCATCATCGCGTCGGCGATCGCGGTAACGAGGTTGGTGGCGCCGGGGCCGGAGGTGGCGAAGGCGACGCCAACCCGGCCGGAGGCTTTCGCGTACCCCTCGGCGGCGTGGCCGCCGCCCTGCTCGTGGCGCACCTGGACGTGGCGGAAGTCCGCGTCGTAGAGCGCGTCGTAGGTCGGCAGGTTGGCCCCCCCGGGGATCCCGAAGACGTCCTTGACGCCCTCGGCCTTGAGGGATTCCATCAACGTGTCAGCAGCCCGCATAGGAACTGGCGATGGTAGCAGCGGGCCTAAGCCTGGCCTGCAGGCGATTTGGCGGGGTTCCAGCGGGTCTGCGGGTCGATCGCGGTCTCGATCACGCGGCCTTTGTAGCGCTCGATCCCGTGGATGATCGACTCGACCAGCTCCTCGCCGAGCAGGGTCGGCTGGAGGCCGAGGTCGAGCAGCTTCGTGTGGATCGCGTTGTAGTAGTGCTCTTCCTTCTCGACCCGCGGGTTGTCGTAGTGCTGAATCTCGACGCTGTAGCCGAGGTGCTCGCCGGCCTCCTTGACCAGCTCCGCCAGCTCGAGCACCGAGAACTGCTCGGTGAACTGGTTGAAGACGCGGAACTCGCCGCGCTCGGCCGGATTCAGCGCCGCCAGTTCGACGCAGGCGAGGGTGTCGCGGATGTTGAGGAAGCCGCGGGTCTGGCGGCCAGCACCGTAGACGGTCAGCGGGTGGCCGATCACGGCCTGAACGCAGAAGCGGTTGAGGACGGTGCCGAAGAGCTCGTCGTAGTCGAAGCGGGTGACGAGGCGCTCGTCGGCGGCGGTCTCGTCGGTCTCGATCCCGTAGACGACCCCCTGGTTGAGGTCGGTCGCGCGCAGGCCCCAGGTGCGGCAGGCGAAGTGGATGTTGGTCGAGTCGTGGACCTTGGAGCAGTGGTAGAGAGAGCCAGGCAGCTTCGGATATGGCAGCGTGTCTTTGCGGCCCTTGTGCTCGATCTCGATGTAGCCCTCCTCGATGTCGATCTCGGGCTGGCCGTACTCGCCCATCGTCCCGAGCTTGACCAGGTGCGCGTCGGGGACGTGATCGCGCATCGCGAAGAGCAGGTTGAGGTTTCCGATCACATTCGCGTACTGGGTTTCGACCGCGCGCTCGCGCGAGAGCATCGAGAAGGGGGCCGAGGCCTGCTGGCCGTAGTGGACGACCGCCTCGGGCTTGGTCTCGGCGACGACCTCGTCGAGGAAGTCGCCGTCCTCGACCGCGCCGACGTAGCTGCGGATCTGCTCGCCGGAGACCTCGCGCCAGGCGGCGATGCGCTGGTCGAGCTCGCCGATCGGGGTCAGCGAGGCGGTGCCGTGTTCGGTGTGCCAGCGGCGGCGGGAGAAGTTGTCGACGACGGAGACTTCGTGGCCGCGGGCCGAGAACCGGAGCGCGGTCGGCCAGCCCAGGTAGCCGTCGCCCCCGAGGATGAGGATTCGCATGAGGGCGGGACTTTAATCGCTCGGGCGGCGCGCGGGACCGGCCGTCCTAGTTGAATCCGATCGATGGAAAGTGGACTGGCGGCGCGAAACGGCGGCCGGATCGGACTCACGGCGCTGGTCGCGGTGCTCCTGGTGGGCCTGGGGCTGCGGGTCGGCGAAGCCTGGGACGGGCGGGCGCCGGTCTACGACGCCCAGGCCTACGCGGCGGTCGCGACGAACCTGGGCGAAGGCGAGGGGTTCACGGTCGGGACGGGGGCGACGCAGCCGTCGGGCAACTACTCCCCGGGCCTGCCGCTCTTCGTGGCGGGGCTTTACGAGGTGACGGGCGGGGCGCATGAACGAGTGGCGCGGGTGGTGCTGGCGGTGGTTGGGGCGCTGTCGGTGCTGTTTGCGTATCTGATCGGACGAAGGCTGATGGTGGGCCGGTCGCCGCATCGACCCAGTTCAAGTGAGGTCGGTGCGGCGACCGGCATAACTCAGCGAGCGCTGAAAAAGACCGGCTATAGGCGGGCAAATTCAGCGAGCGCTGGGTTCTGGGGGCCTTTGATCGGGGCGCTGGTGGTGGCGGTGTACCCGGCACTCTCGGAGTACCAGGGGATGCTGATGAGCGAGCCGCTGGCGGCGACGCTGCTTTCGGGAGGGGTTCTGGCGGTGCTCTGGGCTTGGGACGGCGGCTGGGTGCGGTGGCTGCTGCCGGGGGCGCTGTTCGGAGCACTGGCGTTGACGCGGCCGGAGTACCTCGGGGTGGCTGTGTTGGTCGCAGTCGTCATCGCGGTTCGCGAGCTGCCACGCGACTGGCGCCCCTCCCTTTTACGGGCTGCTGTTTTTCTCGCCGCCGCCGCAGTCGTAATCGCCCCCTGGACGATCCGCAATGCGGTGGCGCTGGACCGCTTCGTCCCGGTCTCGACCGGCGGCGGTCAGGTGCTCTTCGCCGGCAGCTACCTGCCCTCCGACGGGGACCCGGAAAAGGTCGGCGCGGAGGTGATCGCAGAACACCCCGACCTCTTCTCGCCGCAGGACGCGCAACGGCTGCGTCTCGAGCAGATCCTCACCCGCCTGGCCGCCCAGGAGCACCCCGGGGTGGAAACCGACCAGGCGCTCTCGAAGATGGGCAAGGAGCAGCTCTGGGACGACATCACCGAGGAGCCCATCGAATACGCCGGCTTCGTCGCCGCCAAGGTCGGCCGCATCTGGTCGCACGGCCCCCGGCAGGTGATGCGCGAGCCGGCCTGGGAGATCCTGCACTGGGCGCTGGTCGCCCTCGGGCTGCTCGGACTCGCCCTCCTCGCCTGGCGGCGGCGCTGGGAGGCGCTGCTGCTCGGCACGATCTTCCTCGCGATCACCGCGATCAGCGCCCTGCTGGTCGCCTCCCCTCGCCGGGTCCTCGTACTCGTTCCGCTGCTCGCCCCCCTTGCGAGCGTTGCTCTTGCGTGGCTGGGGAGCGCATCCGATTTAAGACACAGCCGGGTGGGGCGAAACTCCGATGCGTTGACGGGCGGCCACACGGATAGCCTGGGCGCCTCTTGACCGCCCTAGCCGACTGGATTCGCGCGCTGCCTCAGCGCTATGGCAAGCGGACGCTGATCGCACTGGGGGCGATCGGGCTGCTGGGGCTGGTGGTGCGGGCGTATGTGGTCGTCAACCCGGTCGAGCACCCTGGGGACGACTCGCGGGCCTACTACGCGCTCTCGAAGGCCCTCTACACGGAACAGAGCTTCGGCGGGCCGGAATTCGAAGATTCGAGCGACTGGTCGCCCGGCGCCCCCTTTCTCTACGCCGCCTCCTTCTACGCGACGGGGGGCGCTCGGGAAGGGACGGCGCGGATCGTCGAGGCGCTGCTCGGGGTGGCGACGATCCTCGTCGTCTTCGCCCTCGGCTGGCGGCTCGGGGGGCGGGCCCACGGGCGCTTCGTCGGCCTCTTCGCCGCCTTCGCGGTCGCCGTCTACCCACCGTTCCTCCACACCACGGGCGAGCTCATGAGCGAGCCGCCGGCGATGCTGACCCTCCCCGCCGCGATCCTCGCCTTCCTCTGGGCCTGTGACAGAAGTGCGAACCGATCTGTCCCCGGTATGCGGGGACCACACGCCTCATGGTGGGTGTGGTTCGTCCCCGGGCTCCTGTTCGGATTGACCGCCATGTTCCGTCCCGAGTACCTGCTCGTCGGCGCCGCCTTCGTCGTCCTCGCCGGGCTGCGGCCGTGGCGCACCCGCGAATGGCGACTCGGCCTCGCCAGCGCCGCCGTTCTCCTTGTCGCCCTGATCCTGCCGATCCTTCCCTGGACGGTCCGCAACGTCCTCGTCCTCGACCGCGTCGTGCCGATCTCGACTGGCGGCGGCAAGGCGCTCTACGTCGGCACCTACCTTCCCGCCGACGGCGAATACCAGCGGGTGAAGCAGGCACTAGCCGAACGGCAGATGGGCGGCTATGTGGGAGCCGGCGAAAACCTCGATGCCATCGACCCCGCGCCGCTGTTCGATGAAGTCGCCAGAGAGGTTCAGCGGGAGCATCCCGGCTTGACTCGGGACGAAGCGCTCGGCAAGGCGGGCAAGGAAAACTTCAGCAAGTACTTCGGCGAGGATCCCTGGGGCTACCTGGCGATGACCGCGCGCAAGGTCGAGCGAATGTGGAGCAGCGGGGTCGGTGAAGCGATGAGCACGACCGCCGGCCGCGTGGTCCAGATCGCGCTCGTCCTCTTCGGTCTGGCCGGCTTCGCCCTCCTCGCACTGCGACGCCGCTGGTGGGAGCTGGGCGTCCTGGCAGCCCCGATCGTCCTCGTCACCGCGGTCGGGGCGGTCTCCCTGGCGGCCCCGCGACGCAACGAGGTGCTGATGACGCTGGTCTTTCCGCTCGCCGGCCTCGCCCTCTCATCCGCCCTCGCGGCCATATCCTCCGGTCGCGAATGGTCCCCAGAGCAGGCATCTTCCCCGCCGAACTAACGGCGCTGCGCGGCCTCGGGCTGCTGATGGCGATCTTCCTCGTCGCCTACGCCGTCGTCCGCCGCCGCGCCCTGCGCAACGCCGACGTCGTGATCCTGATCGGCGCCGGCCTCGGCCTCGCGCTCGTCTCCGGGACCGAAATCGTCAACGGCCTCCTCTCCGCTTTCTCCTTCGAGAAGGGGAACGGCGGCCGCATCCTCGGGCTCGCCGTCTTCGCGATCTTCGTCCTCTTCCTGCTCACCCTGCGGGCGCTGGCGCAGTCCGCCCGCAACAACCGCCAGCTCGCCGCCGCGCTCGAGGGCCTGGCCTGGGAGGAGTTCCGCCAGGCGGGCCTGCCGGAGCGCTTCCGCGACAAGATCGCGATCCTGATCCCCGCCTACAACGAGGCCGACAACATCGCCACCGTCCTCGACCAGATCCCGCCCGCGGCCTGCGGCATCCGCACCGAGGTGCTCGTCGTCGACGACGGCTCCCGCGACGGCACCGGCGACATCGCCGCCGAGCACGGCGCCGCGGTCGCCCGCCACGTCACCAACCGCGGCGGCGGCGCGGCGCTGCGGACCGGCTACCGGCTGATGTCCGAATCGGGGGCGCTGGTCGTCGTCACCCTCGACGCCGACGGTCAGCACCGGCCCGACGAGATGGAGCGCCTGGTCAAGCCGATCCTCGACGGCGAAGTGGAGATGGCCCACGGCTCCCGCGTCCTCGGCCACGCCGATCGCAACCACTTCGCCCGCGAGCTCGGGATCGTCTTCTTCAACCGCCTCGTCTCCGCGATCACCCGGACCCACGTGACCGACTGCTCCAACGGCTACCGCGCCGTCCGTACCACCGTCCTCCCCCAGCTCGTCCTCCGTCAGGAGCAATTCCACACCTCCGAGTTCATGATCGAGGCGATCAAGCGCGGCATCCCCGCCACCGAGGTCCCGGTCACCGTCGAACAGCGCCTCCACGGCCACTCGAAGAAGCCTGCCGCCTTCCGCTACGGCGCCGGCTTTGCCAACGCGATTGTCAGGACTTGGCTGCGGTAAGTGAGGTGGGGTCACCCTCTCCCAGAGACCGTCGCGCAGCTGGTCGCCTTGCTGGGCGCACTTGTGGTCTCAGGAGCCTCTGGGAGAGGGTGACCCCACCTCATCTGACGCCGGGGTGTCTCACAGCCGCCGGGTCCGGCAGGTACAGGTCGGTGCCGCAGCGGGGGCAGACCTGGACGTAGAGCTTCAGCGCCTTGTGGCAGTTGGGGCACTGGCGTTCCGGTTCGTCCTTGTCGACGCGGTAGAGGATCACGGCGAGGAGGCCGAGCGGGGGCAGGACGATGCCGATCAGGAACCAGATGAAGAACGAGCTGCCCTTGCCCTTGCCGACGATGCCGGTGGCGAGGCCGAAGAAGAAGGCGATGACGAGGTACTCCACGTACCGATTCTCCTAAACGAGCGGTTTCGGGTGGCCGATCGAGCCGACCTCGGAGATGTCGCGGCGGAAGGGCAGGCCGGCGGTCCAGTCGAGGACGGCGCGGAATTTGCGGGCCGAGCCCGGGATCTGGCTCATGTGGTAGGTCCGGGCCAGCCACCAGGCCGGGAAGCCGCGGAAGGTTCGGTCGCCGATCTTGCCGACCGCCTTGTAGCGGCCGAGGTTGACGAAGGCCGCTTCGGAGCGGTACTCGTAGGGCTTGGGACTGCCGATCCCGAGCTCGGCGGCGATGTTGCGGGCGGCGACCGGTCCCTGCCGCACCGCGGTCTGCGCCGTCGGTGGCGAGGTGCCGCCGCCCGGGTCCGGGACCGCGGCGCAGTCGCCGATCGCCCAGACCGAGTCCATCCCCTGCACCCGCAGGTGGGAGTCAACCGGGACGCGGCCACGCTCGTCCAGCGGCAGGTTCAGCTCCTTGAGGATCGGCTGCGGGGCGACGCCGGCGGTCCAGACAACGGTTTTCGTCGGCAGCACCTCACCAGTCGAGAGCCGCGCCGTGTCCGGCCCAACCTCCTCCAGGGTCGTCTCCATGCGGATGTCGATGCCGCGGCCGCGCAACTCCCGCAGCGCGTACTCGCCGAGCTGGGGGTCGATCTCCGGCAGCACCCGGTTCGTCGCCTCGACCAGGACCCAGCGCATCCCGTGCAGCCGGGCGCGCGGGTAGCAGTCCATCGCGTCGGCGGCGAAGTCCTGCAGCTCGGCCAGCGCCTCCAGGCCGGCGTAGCCGCCGCCGACGAAGACGTAGGTGAGCAGCTCTTCGCGCCTGGCGGGGTCCTCGGTCGCGTTGGCTTCCTCCAACGTCTCGATCACGTGGTTGCGCAGGTAGATCGCGTCGGCGAGGCTCTTGAACCCGACCGCGTGCTGGGCCAGGCCGGGCACCGGCAGCACCCGCGAGACCGAGCCCATCGCCAGCAGCAGCTGGTCGTAGGGGATCTGCTCCGTTTCGCCGTACTTGGCCCGCAGCGTCACCGTCTTCGCCTCGGGGTCGTGACCGACGATCGCGCCCAATCGCAGGTAGGTCCGTTTCAAGATGTCGCGCAGCGGCGTCACCACGTGCCGCGGCTCCAACGTCCCTGCCGCGGCCTCCGGCAGGAACGGCGTGTAGAGCGCGAAGTTCGTCTCGTTGACGAGCGTCAGCCGCGCCGACTGCTTCGGCATCGTCCGCTCCAGCTCCCGCGCCGCCGCAGCGCCGCCGAACCCACCACCCGCGATCACCACGTTCCAAGCCATGACCTCAACCTAGCACTTTGTAACAACCTGTCACAAAGTACCGAGAATCACTAACTACAACCGCCGCCGGGCCCCTACAACCTCTCCCGGATCAACCGGTTGACCTCGCCGCCGTCGGCGCGGCCTTTGGTCTCGCGCATGACGGCGCCGACGATGGCGCCGATCGCCTTGTTGTTGCCTTCGCGGATCTTGGCGACGGCAGCGGGGTTGTCGGTCATCGCCTTCTCGACGATCGCCCCGAGCTCGCCGGAGTCCGACATCTGGGCGAGGCCCTCGCGCTCGACAATCGCGTCGGGCTCGCCGCCCTCGGCGACGAGGATCTCCAACACCTCTTTGCCACTCGCATGGGAGATCCGCTTCGCCTCGACCAGCTCCATCACCCGCGCGAAGCTGGAGTCGTCGATCGGGCGCTCGGCCCAGTCCTCTCTCAGTCCGCGCTTCCTGAGCGTCGCCGTCAGCTCCCCCGTAACCCAGTTCGCGACGACGCGGGGCTCGACGCCGGTCACTTCGCTGGTGACGTCCTCGAAGAGCTCGGCCACCTGCGGGGAACCGGCCAGCAGCGTAGCCGTGTCCGTCGGCACGCCCATCCCCTCGTAGCGCGCGATCCGAGCCGGCGGCAGCTCCGGCAGCGACTCGCGCGCCTCACGCAGCATCTCCTCGGTCGGCGCCAGCGGCACCAGGTCGGGCTCGGGGAAGTAGCGGTAGTCGTGGGCTTCCTCCTTCGAGCGCAGCGAGGTGAGGTTGCCGCTCGCCGGGTCGAAGTGGAGCGTCTCCTGTTCAACCGTCCCCCCCGCTTCGACCAGCTCGCGCTGTCGGGCCAGCTCGGCTTCGACCCCGCGCTGCAGGAAGCGGAAGCTGTTCATGTTCTTCAGCTCGGTCTTCGTCCCCAGCTCCTCGCTGCCGGCCGGCCGGACCGAGACGTTGGCGTCCACCCGCAGGCTCCCCTCCTCCATGTTGACGTCGGAAACGCCGAGCTGGCGCACCGTCTCGCGCAGCAGGCGTGCCCACCCTGCCGCTTCGGCTGCGCCGCGCAGGTCGGGCTCGGTGACGATCTCGACCAGCGGCGTACCGCCGCGGTTGAAGTCGACCAAGGAGGCGTCGGAACCGTGGATCCGGCCCGACTCGCCGACGTGGATCGTCTTCGCCGCGTCCTCCTCGAGGTGGGCGCGGTGAATGCGGATATCGCCGAGCTTCCCGTTGCTGGCGATCGGAATGTCGTACTGGCTTATCTGGTATGCCTTCGGGTTGTCGGGATAGAAGTAGTTCTTGCGGTGGAAGATCGAGCGCGGCGCGATCTCGCACCCGAGCGCAAGGCCGATCTGCAGCGCGTAGCGGATCGCCTGTTCGTTCGGCACCGGCAGCACGCCCGGGTGGGCGAGACAGACCGGGCAGGTGTGGACGTTCGGCTCGTCGCCAAACGAGAGCTCGCAGCCGCAGAACATCTTCGTCCTGGTTGCCAGCTGGACGTGGATCTCCAGCCCGATCACGGCTTCCAGCTCAGCCATCTGCGCCTCCTCCCGGGCTGGCGTCGAAGCCGATCCCCTGCTCCAGGGCGTAGGCGGCGTCGAGCAGCTTCTGCTCGCTGAAGGCGGGGCTCGCAATCTGAAAGCCGACCGGCAACTTCGAACCGCCGCCTTCGGGCTCGGCGAGGCCGGCCGGGATCGAAATCGCCGGGATCCCGGCAAGGCTCATCGGCACGGTGAAGAAGTCGTTCAGGTACATCGCCAGCGGGTCGTCGGTCTTCTCGCCCAGCTTGAAGGCGACAGAGGGGGCGGTCGGGGTGACGACGAAGTCGACCGCGCCAAAGGCGCCGCTGAAGTCTTTGGCGATCCGGGTGCGGACCTTCTGCGCCTGGCCGTAGTAGGCCTCGTAGTAGCCGGAGGAGAGCGCGTAGGTGCCGAGCATGATCCGCCGCTTCACCTCCGGGCCGAAGCCCTCCGAGCGAGTCGTCTCGTACATCTCGATCAGGTCGCGGTCGCCGCCGGCCCGCATCCCGTAGCGGACGCCGTCGTAGCGGGCAAGGTTGGAGGAGGCCTCGGCGGGGGCGATCACGTAGTAGGCGGAGATCCCGTGCTCGCTGCTCGGCAAGGAGACCTCGGCGATCTCGCCGCCGAGGTCCTCGATCTTCCGCAGCGTCTGCTCGAAGACGGCGCGGACGCCGCTGTCGTAGTCATCGCCGCGCAGCTCGGCCGGGACGCCGAAGCGCAGGCCGGAGAGGTCTTCCCTATTCGGCAGGGAGATGCCGCCGTCGATGCCAACGGACGTCGAATCACAGGGATCGCGCCCTTGGAGAACGTCGAGGAGCAGAGCTGCGTCACTGACGTCTCGGGTGAGCGGTCCGCACTGGTCGAGCGAGGAGGCGAAGGCGATCATCCCGTAGCGGGAGATGGCGCCGTAGGTGGGCTTGAGGCCGACGATCCCGCAGAAGGCGGCCGGCTGGCGGATCGAGCCGCCGGTGTCCGTTCCGATCGCGCAAGGCGCGAGGCCGCCCGCAACGACGGCGGCCGAGCCGCCGGAGGAGCCGCCGGGGACGCGCTCACGGTCCCATGGGTTGAGGACGGCCCCGTAAGCGGAGTTCTCGTTCGAGGAGCCCATCGCGAACTCGTCCATGTTGGTCTTGCCGAGAATTCCAGCTCCAGCCTTGTCGAGCAGATCGACAGCGGTGGCGGTGTACGGCGGCTCATATCCTTCGAGGATCTGGGAGCCGGCGGTGGTGGGTATCCCTTCGGTACAGAAGATGTCCTTGACGGCCACGGGGATGCCGTAGAGGGGTCCTTCCGAGACAGCGAACCCTTCCGCCTCCTCAGGCACCCACAGATAGCCGTTCAACTCATCGCCCAGTGCAGCTTCCTTCCAAGCCTGGAAGTACTCCTGGGTCGAGATCTCCCGACTCCGCATCTTAGTCGTCGCTTCGACGACGCTCAGGCGCAGCAGCTCAGACATCATTCGGCCTGCGGCGAGGGGGCGCGGAAGGCGCCGTCCTGGGGTTCGGGCGCCGAGGCGAGGGCGACGTCGCGGGGCAGGCTCGGCCGGGGCTCATCTGCCCGCAGCACGTTCTTCAGCGCCACCACGTGCGAAGTCGGCTCCACCCCCTCCAGATCCAAGTTCCCGATCCGGTCGACGTGATCGAGGATCCCCGACAGCTCCCCCACCATCGTCTCCACTTCCTCCTCGGAAAGACGAAGTCGGGCCAGCTTCGCCACATGGAGTACCTGCTCTCGCTCGATCACGGCGGCCGATTCTAGGCAGTCCGCCGCCAACGCTCCTCGCGGGGGGTGGCGCGGATTTGGGGGACCATCCCGAGCAGCTACTGCAGCGCAGGGATGGTGGAACCAAATCGGCGACAGGACCCGCCGCGCCAGCACCCTGGCTGGCCAGCCAGTATCTTCCTCCCCCATGCAGGGTCCGCGAGCCGAGAGATTCGTCGTCTTCAACCTGCGCCTGCTCGCGGCCGCCTTCGCCGTCGTCGGCATCCTCTTCATCGCCGTCCCCAGCGGCGTCCTCGACGTCATCTCCGACGTCGGCGAATGGTTCGGTTTCGACAGCCGCGCCCCCCACACCCAGGAGTACCTGTGGCTGGCGCTGGCCTTCGCCTACATGGTCGTGATCACCGGCATCTGCCTCGTCGCCCAGGCCGACGTCGTCCGCTACCGGCCGCTGCTGCTGGTCCTCGCCGCCGGCAAGACCGCCTCTTCGCTGGGATCGCTGGCCTTCTTCCTGATCCAGGAAGACGTCTTCATCTACCTGCTCAACTTCCTCGTCGACGGCTACCTGGCGCTGCTCTCGCTCTATCTCTGGATGGTGGCGGGGCGGGTCGGTCGCCCCGCGGCGCCCGGTTGACAGCGCCCGCCAGGGCTCTCGGCCGCTGAGCAGCGCACCCTGAGCGCGATCTGCGCGGCGATGGCGCCGGGCGTCGACGGGCTGCCGGCGGCGGAGGGGGAGGTCGACGTCTCCGGGCCGGTGGCGGGCTTCCTCGCCGGGCTCTCGCCGCGAGTGCTGCTGCGGATGCGGCTCGGCCTGCGAGCCTTCGAGTGGCTGCCCTTCCCCTGGCGCTTCAGTCGCCTGGAGCCGGAGGCGGCCGAGGACTTCCTCCGCAAGCTCGACTCCTCGCGCTTCCCGCTCCACCACGACCTGCTGCTGATCGCAAAGATCCTCTCCACCCTCGGCTACGCGGTGGCGCCTGAGGTCGAGGCGCGGATCGGGGTCGTGACCGGCTGCGCGCTCGCCGACGGCACCCTGCCCGAGCCGGCTGGCTCGCTGGGAAACACCGAGCCGCGCGGTGAAGGCGAGGAATGCGACGTGGTGATCGTCGGCTCCGGCGCCGGCGGCGCCGTCGCCGCGGCGACGCTGGCCGAGGCCGAACTCGACGTCCTGGTCCTCGAGGCCGGCGACCACTTCAACCGCGACACCTATCCGGCCGACCGGCTCGAGGCGATCCAGACCCTCTATCGCGAAGCCGGGCTGACGATCGCCGAAGGCAGGCCGCCGATCCCGGTCCCGGTGGCGAAGGTGGTCGGCGGCACCACGGTGATCAACTCCGGCACCTGCTTCCGTGCCCCCCACTCGGTCCTCGAGGAGTGGCGCGGCGAGTTCGGCCTCTCCTGGGCTCACGGCCTCGACGAGGACTTCGCCGAGGCCGAGGACTTCCTCCACGTCACCCAGCTCGACCCGAACAGGATGGGCCGCAACGGTCAGCTGGCGATGGAGGGCGCGACGGCGCTTGGCTTCAGCGGCGGCCCGATCCACCGCAACGCCGGCAGCTGCGTCCAGTGCAGCTCCTGCCCCTACGGGTGCGCGATCGATGCCAAGCGCGGGATGCACGTCAGCTACCTGCCGCGCGCCGTCGCCGCCGGGGCGCGGCTGCGCACCGGGGTCGAGGCGCAGCGGGTCCTGGTCGAGGACGGGCGCGCGGCCGGCGTCGCCTGCTCGGCGCGCGACGCGAGCGGCCGCCGCCGGGCCTTCAGCGTGCGCGCCCGGCGAGCAGTGATCGCCGCTGGCGGTTCGTTCGGCACGCCGGAGCTGCTGCTGCGCTCGGGTCTCGGCGGCAAGCAGGTCGGCCGCAACCTCCGCATCCACCCCGCCTGCTGGGTCGGCGCCCGCTATGAGGAGGAGGTGCGCGGCTGGGACGGCGTGATGCAGTCCTATTACATCGACCAGTGGGAGGAGACCCGCGGCGTGCTGCTGGAGGCGACCTTCACGCCGCTGGCCTTCGGCGGTGCCTGGCTGGTCGGCACCGGCCGCGAGCACCAACGCGCGATGCACGACTTCGGCCGCATCGCCTCGATTGGCGTGCAGCTGCGCGACACCTCTGTCGGCTCGGTCGGGTTGGCGAACGACGGCGCGCTGCGCGCCGGCTACCGGCTGAACGACGAGGACGCCGGCAAGGTGATCTTCGGGATCGCCCGCGCGGCCGAAGTCCACTTCGCCGCCGGTGCCACCGAGGTCTATCCGAACATCCCCCGCGCCGGGGTACTGCGGCCGGGCGACGTCGCGGCCTTCGAGGCCACCCGATTCAAGGCCTCCGAGCTGCGGCTCGAGGCTTTCCACCCGATGGCGACGGCGCGGATCTCAGCGGATCCGCGCCGTGGAGTCTGCGCCGTCGACGGGTCGGTTTACGGGACGCCGGGACTCTACGTCGCTGACGCTTCGCTCTTCCCGACCGCCGTCGGCGTCAACCCGATGATGACCATCATCGCCTTCGCCAAGCAGGTCTCCCGCGCCGTGGCTGACGACGGCGGAGCTGCCTTGGGCGGTGTCCTCGGTCGGCCGTCTTACTCACGCACCTAAGTGCGCTCGTGGCGACGGCCTCCCTGCGTCCTTGCCCAAGTTGCTTCGGCGCCGCCAGTTCCTACCGGGGCGGCGGACCGCCCTGGCCGGAGCTCGGCGGGGGCGGCGGAGGCGGTGGCGTAGCCGAAGGCGGCTGCTGCGGCGGGGTCCCGCCGGCGTGGCCGCCGCGACCGCTGGAGAGCTGGTCGCCGAGGTCGCCGAAAGAGGTGCCCTCTTCCTGCATCGCCCGGTAGCCGCCGTAGGTGATGCCGGCGGCGGCGATCAGGCCGAGGAAGGCGCCGAGGGTGGGGCTGATGTCGACGGAGACGCCGGCGATGTCGCCGCCGCCGGGCGGGTCGATGATCCGGTAGAGGATCAGCAGCACGGAGAGGCCGCCGAGGATCGCAACCGCGGTGTTGAGCGAGAAGGGCGGCTCGAAGATCGCGTCGGTCAGCCTGATCACCGCGACCGCGACCGCGACGACGATCGTGATCAGCATCAAGAGGTCGATCCAGCTGAAGGCTTCCCAGGCGTTGCCGCCGACGCTGGCGGTGAAGAAGCCGTTGCCGCCGGAGACCGAAGCATTGAACCAGTCGAAGAACATGAAGATGAAGAGAAGGACAGCCGAAGCGCCGGCGATCTTCTCCCCCGTACTCAGCCTGTCCGCGTCCATCTCTTCCTCCTTGGGGTTGCCATTCAAGGAGATATACGAGGTAAAGACCCAAATACCTTGCTCGGGCCGCCTGACCAAGCGATGCAAGGACGCAGGGAGCGTGGCGTGCTCTGCACGCGAGCGACCGAGGACGTCGCAGCGCGCCGGTCAGCCGGCCCGAGACCTGGCCGCCTGCAAGGTGTTGCTGAGCAGCATCGCGATCGTCATCGGGCCGACCCCGCCCGGGACCGGCGTGATCGCGGCGGCGACCTCGGCCGCGGCCTCGTAGTCGACGTCACCGCTGAGGCCATCCTCGGCCGGTTCATGCCGACGTCGATCACGATCGCTCCCTCCTTCACCGCCTCTTTGCCCAGGAGTCGAGGCACTCCGACCGCGGCGACGAGGACGTCGGCGCGGCGGCAGGTGGCGTCGAGGTCGCGGGTTCGCGAGTGGCAGATCGTCACCGTCGCGTTCGCCTGCAGCAGCAGCCGCGCGACCGGCACCCCGACCAGCTTCGAGCGGCCGACCACGACCGCCTCGGCTCCCTCCAGCTCGACCCCCTCGTGCGCCAGCAGCTCGATCACCCCGGCGGGAGTGCAGGGAACCAGGCCGGGGGTGCCGTGGGCGAGGAGGCCGGCGTTGACCGGCGTCAGCCCGTCGACGTCCTTTCTGCGGGTTCAGCGCCTGCACGACCGCGTCGGAGCTGAAGATGGGCCGGCAGCGGCAACTGCACGAGGATCCCGTCGACCTCGTCGTCCTCGCCCAGCTGGCGCCACCAGGTCGAGCAGCTCCTCTTCCTTGGTCCCCGCCCTCGAGCCCGTGGTGGACCGAGCGCATCCCCACTTCCTCGGTGGTGCGGCGCTTGTTGCGGATGTAGATCTCCGAGGCCGGGTCGTCGCCGACCAGAACCGTCGCCAGCGCCGGCACCCGGCCAGCCTCCTCGACGTAGGCGGCGACGTCGACCTTGACCCGCTCGCGAACCGCGGCGGCGACGGCTTTGCCGTCGATGACCCGGGCCGTCATCGCCTCAGCGCCTCCGGATCGGTGCGTAGTCGGCCATCAGCTTGCGCTCGGCGCCGTCGCCGGAGAAGCGGACGACGACCACCCCGCCCGGCTCCACCGCGATCACGACCCCGTCGCCGAAGCTGGCGTGGACGACGTCGTCGCCGGTCTGCAGCTCCAACGCCGGGCCCGGGTCGACCGCCTGCGCCGGCGTCACCTCGTTCGCCACCGAGGTGCTCCAGCTCGTGCCGAGGCTGCGGGCGGCGGTCGAGTGGCGCTCGGTCAACTCGTGCGGCAGCTCGTCGACGAAGCGCGAGGGCAGGTTGTGCTCGGCCCGCCCGAACAGGCGCCGCTCCCGCGCCCAGGTCATGTAGAGGCGCTTGCGGGCGCGGGTGATGCCGACGTAGCAAAGGCGCCGCTCCTCTTCTTCGCCGCCCTCCTCCAGCGCTCGCATGTGCGGGAAGGCGCCCTCCTCGCAGCCGACGATGAAGACCGTGTCGTACTCCAGCCCCTTCGCGTTGTGCAGGGTCATCAGCGTCACCAGCTCGCTCTCTGAGGCGAGCGCGTCCTGCTCGGTGTAGAGGGATATCTGCTGCAGGTACTCCTCCAGCGGCGAGACCTCGCTCTCCCCCTCGCGCTCGCGCTCGATGTCGAACTCGGCGGCGCCGCCGATCAGCGTTTCCAGGTTTTCGCCCCGCCCCTCCGCCTCGATCGTCCGCTCCGCCGCCAGCGCGTCGAGGTAGCCGGTCTCGTGCAGGACCGCCTCCAGCAGCGTCGCCACCGGCCCTTCTTCTTCGGCCCGCTCGCGCAGACCGGCCATCGTCTCGTAGAAGCGGCCGACCGACTTGATCGCGGCACCGGAGAGCCCGGGAACCTCCTCGACCCGCTCGATCACCTCCCAGACCGGCTGCCCGGTGGTGTTGACGTGGGAGGCGATCCGGCCCTGGGTCGTGTTGCCGATCCCGCGCCGGGGCGAGTTGACGACGCGGCCGAAGGAGACGAGGTCGGCCGGGTTGGCCAGCAGGCTGAGGTAGGCGATCGCGTCCTTGATCTCCGCCCGTTCGTAGAACTTGGTGCCACCGATCACCTGGTAGGAGACGTCGAAGCGCTGCAGCGTGTCCTCCAGTACCCGGCTCATCGCGTTGGTCCGGTAGAAGACCGCGACCTCGGAGCGGCTGACGCCGTCCTCCTGCTCCAGCCGTTCGATCTCCCCCGCGACCCAGCGCGCCTCCTCGTGCTCGTCGGTCAGCTCGTTGAGCTGGACCCGCGTGCCTTCCTCGCCTTCGCTCCAGAGCTCCTTCGGCCGCCGCTCGCGGTTGCGCTCGACCACCGCGTTGGCGGCGCGGAGGATCGTCTGGGTCGAGCGGTAGTTCTGCTCGAGCTTGACGACCTCGGCACCTTTGAAGTCCTCGTCGAAGTCGAGGATGTTGGAGACGTCAGCGTGGCGAAAGCCGTAGATCGACTGATCCTCGTCGCCGACCACCATCAGGTTGCCGTGCTCGGAGGCGAGCAGCTGCAGCAGCCGGTACTGGGCGTGGTTGGTGTCCTGGTACTCGTCGACGAGGACGTGGCGGAAGGTGCGGCGCCAGCGCTCGCGCGCCTCCTCGGAAAGCTCGATGACGTTGACGGTGCGGACGAGGAGATCGTCGAAGTCCATCGCGTTGGCTTCCCGCATTCGTTTCTCGTAGACGGGATAAGCCTCGGAAGCTACGGCCTCGATCCCCTCCTCCTCTATCTCAGGGATTGTGCATAGGCATCGGAGTCGATCAGCTGGTTCTTGGCGCCAGAAATCCTTGCCTGCACGCCCCGCGGAGAGAAGCGTTTCGTATCAATTCCCAACTCGGTGAGGCACCGTTTCAGCATCCGCAGCGAGTCGGCCTGGTCGTAGATCGTGAAGTTCTTCGCGTAGCCGAGGCGCTCGGCGTCGACCCGCAGCATCCGCGCGCAGGCGGAGTGGAAGGTGGTCACCCACATCGCCCGCACCGAGCGGCCGACCAGCTGCCCGACCCGATCCCGCATCTCCGTCGCGGCTTTGTTGGTGAAGGTAATCGCGAGGATCTCCCCTGGGCGGGCGGCGCCGGTAGCGAGCAGGTAGGCGATCCGGTGGGTGAGGACGCGGGTCTTGCCCGAGCCGGCGCCGGCCAGCACCAGCAGCGGCCCCTCGCCGTATTCGACGGCTTGGCGCTGGGGCCCGTTCAGCCCCGCCAGCAGGCGCTCGACCCGGTCGGCTCCGGGCTCGGTCGGGGCACCTGACGCCGCGGAAACGGCCTCGGGATCGCTGTCGAGATGCTCCTGCAGACTCACCCGCCGAGCATAGCCAGGGACCCGGCGGGGCTCAGCCGCCCGCCGAGGAGCGACCCGTGCGTGGCTTGATGTCCGCCGCCCCGCCGCTGGGGCCGTTGCCGCCGTCGAGGGCGGCGAGCCGTTGCTCGACGTCGGCGATCCGCTCCGAGAGCGCTTTGATCGCGTCGGCGATCGGGTCCGGCAGGTGGATCCAGTCGGCGTCGGGCCCTTCGACCCGCCTGCCTTCGAGCCTCACCGGGTGGCCGGGGTTGCCGACCACAGTCGCCGCCGGCGGCACGTCCTCGACGACGACGGTGTTGGCACCGATCTTCGCCCCGTCGCCGACCGCGACCGGTCCCAGCAGCTTGGCGCCGCTGCCGACGGTGACGTTGTTGCCGAGAGTCGGGTGGCGCTTGCCGCGCTGGAACCCGGTCCCGCCCAAGGTCACCCCCTGGTAGAGGGTCACGCAGTTGCCGATCAACGCGGTCTCGCCGATCACGACGCCGGAGCCGTGGTCGATGAAGAACTCGCTGCCGATCTGCGCCGCAGGGTGGATCTCGATCCCGGTAACCGCCCGGGTCAGGTAGGCGATCGTCCGCGGCAGCAGCGGCACCCCCGCCTCGAGCAGCGCGTGGGCGGCGCGGTGGGCCAGCAGCGCCTGCACCCCGGCCCAGCTGCTGAGGATCTCGAAGGTCGAGACGCCCTGTGCGGCGGGGTCGCGCTCGCGCGCCGCCTTGACGTCCGCGCGAACCTCCTTGAGCAGCCGTTTCCAGCGATTCATGGTGAGAAGAAGGGTAGGGACATGTAGCGCTCACCCGAGTCGCAGACGATCGTCACCACCCTCTTCCCCGCCATCTCCGGGCGGGCGGCGACCTTGAGGGCCGCCCAGACATTGGCGCCGGCCGAGATCCCCGCCAGGACCCCCTCCTCCTGCGCCACCCGCCGCGCCATCTCCAGCGCGTCCTCGTCGCCGACCGAGAGGACCTCGTCGATCACCTCGCGATCGAGGATCTCGGGGACGAAGCCGGCGCCGATGCCCTGAATTTTGTGCGGGCCGGGCTTGCCGCCGGAGAGGACGGGTGAGCTGGCCGGCTCGACCGCGACCACCCGCGCCTCCGGCGCGCGCTCCCTCAGCATCTGCCCGACCCCGGTGATCGTGCCGCCGGTGCCGACGCCGGCGACGAAGGCGCCGATCTCACCGTCGGTGTCGCTCCAGATCTCCTCGGCAGTGGTGCGACGGTGGATTTCGGGGTTGGCGGGGTTGGAGAACTGCATCGGCATGAAGCCTTTGCGTTGCTCGCGGATCTCTTCCGCCAGCGCCACCGCCTCGTTCATCCCCCCCAGCGACGGCGTCTCCCTGACCTCGGCCCCGTAGGCGCGCAGGAGCTTGCCGCGCTCGCGGCTCATCCCCTCGGGCAGGGTGAGGATCAGCTCGTAGCCGCGGGCGGCGCAGACCATCGCCAGGGCGATCCCGGTGTTGCCGCTGGTCGGCTCGACCACGACCGACCTGCCGGGCTGGATCTGACCCTCCGCTTCCGCGGCGTCGATCATCGCCACCCCGATCCTGTCCTTGACCGAGCCGCCCGGGTTGAAGTACTCGAGCTTGACGCAGACCTCGCCGGCCAGTCTCTCGGACATCCGGTCAAGCAGGACCATCGGCGTGTTGCCGACGACGGCCGAGGCCTCAGCACCGATGCGCATCGCGCGAGTCTAGTTCCCTTGGACCGTTATCGGCAGCCCTCAAATTCATCGATTGGATGTACAGCCACATGGGTATCTCTTCCGCTGCGACAAGAGCGCATAGAGCGAGGAGGCTGCTGAAGTTAGGCCAACGCAGCCGTCGTCACCACTCCTGAGCCCCGACTGAGATCAGCGCGAGGTCGGGGAGGTCGAGGACCAAGCGGGGCGGTCATGACGAGTGCTCCCCGGTAGCGGCGCTACCGGGGATGCAGAGGAAGGGCCGCAGCCGCGCCGGGCATCGGCCTCATCCGGCCCGCGATGATCGAAGGAGGGGCTCAGATGAAATACATGCCGCTGCCGGCCTCTTCGGCCTCGCGGCGGGCGACTTCGGCGATCGTGGTCTGGCCGAAGACCTTGCGCAGAGCGGTGACGCCCTCGGCCCAGATCCCCCCTGCCTCGTCGGCCTCGTCGCCGACTTTGCCATCGAGAGCCTGGACCACCTCGAGCACGGTGATCTCCTCGGCCGGGCGCGCCAGGGTGTAGCCGCCGCGCATGCCGCGGTGGCTGGCGAGGAGGCCGTTGCGGCGCAGGGTTGAGAAGAGCTGCTCGAGGAACTGCTCGGGGATGTCGCGGCGCTCGGCGAGCTCTTTGATCGGCATCGGCCGCTCCCCCGCTCTCGCAAGCTCCGCCATTGCGACGACGGCATACCTGCTCTTTGAGGTGATTGAGATCACAACGGGGTTTCTACCGCACCCCTCGGCTGGGTAGGATCGGCAGGCGGGAGGCCCTTCGAGGTCCACCAGTGCCCGCGAACGTCAACTGATTGATCGGAAGCAGTCCTGAGCGAGCCCCCACACTGCCTGGTGATTGACGGCCATCCCATCGTCCGTCTGGGGATTCGGGAGGCACTGGAGGATGGTTTTGTCGTCCATGAGACGCCGACGCGTGATGAGGCGCTTGACCTCGTCCGCGACATCGGTGACTTCGACGTCGCGATCGTCGACATGCGCTGGCGCGGCAACGGCGACGGCAACTCGATCTCCGGCGCGGAGGCGATCCGGATGCTGCAACGCTCCAGCGCCGCCCTCGGCATCGTCGCCCACGGCGAGCTGCCGGAGCGGCACCTGGCGAGCGCCGCCATGCAGGCGGGCGCCTCGGCTTACGTGGCCCGCACCGCCGGGCCAGCCGAGCTGCGGCGGGCAGTCGACGCCGCAGCGGCCCAGGAGCGCTTCATCGACCCCGCCGTGCCGCCGAAAGGCAGCCGCGGCAAGCTGACCCGGCGCCAGCGAGAGATCCTGCAGCTGCTGGCCAACGGTGAGTCCACGACCGTCGCCGCCCGCGAGCTCGACCTCAGCGAGGAGACGGTGAAGAGCCACACCAAGCACGCCCTCGCCCGCCTCGGCGCCAAGAACCGCACCCACGCAGTGGCGATCGCCGTCCGCGAGTGCCTTATCGACTGACCGGGCGCTGGGGGTTCTGCGTCTGAGCCCAGACCGGCCGGCGGACGCGCACCAGCGAACGGCGTCGCCACGTGGCTGGCTGCTCGCTCTTACGCGCAGCCGAAGCTGCCGTGGATACCGCGGACCGCTGGCTCATGACTAGATCCAGCCTCGATCTCTTGCCATCAACACAGCCTGAGCCCTGTCGACCGCGCCGATCTTGCCGTAGACGTTGTGGAGGTGGGTGCGGATCGTCGAGACGGAGAGGTGCATTTCGCTGGCGATCTGCTTGTAGACCATGCCCTCGGAGAGGTGGCGGAGGACGTCGAGCTCACGAGCCGACAGCGGGCAGGGCTCGCTGATCCGGGAAGCGTCCTGAACGGGCAGAGGCAGCTCGTAGAGCAGGTCGCGAAGTGCCTCCGGGCTGAGGCCGCAGCGCTCGGCGCCAGCGCGGAGGCGCTCGGGCGCGATCGCCTCGCCCTGGCAGTAGTGGGCGATCATGTCGGCGGTCCCAATCATCGCCGCCAGGCCCTCGGCGTCCTCGGCGTGGTGACGCTCGATCGCGATTGCGATCCGCGAAGGCAGGTTCCAGCGGCGGGCGAGCACCCCGCCGACGAGGGCGTGGTCGATCCCCAGCTGCTCGCGTTCCTCGCGCAGGCGCTGCTCGGGGGTGCGGGAGATCGCGTCGAAGTAGACCTTGTAGCCGGGGTGCAGGCGGGAGATCACGAGGCGGCCGACGTCGTGCAGCAGTGCCGTCACCGCCAGCTCGTCGCGTTCGATCCAGCCGACGACGCGGCCGAGCCGGTCGGCGGCGCGCTGAGTGGCGAGGGCGTGGACGCGGAAGCGCTCGGGCTTCAGCTCCCAGCCGCCGTTGGAATCGAAAAAGTCGAAGCTCGGGGCCGTGCCGGCGAGGGCCAGCACCCCAGCCGGCTTCAGGACTTCCAGCGCCGCCGGGATGCCGGCGATGCCGCCGGCGACGAGGCCGCCGCGGTTGGCGTGGCGGAGGACGGCGATCGCCAGGGCGACGTCGCTCTCGACCGCTTCGACGATCTCGCCGACGCGGGCGGTCTCCGCGGTCGCGGCGGCGATCACGCGCTCGCGCGACTCGATCAGGACCGGGAAGCGCTCGACGGCCTCGAACGCCTCGGCGAGGCGGCTTCCGGGCGCGGCGGCGGAACGGGATCCGGCTTTGGCGGTCTCGTGCAGGGGGACCTTGCCGTTGCTTTGGGCGGCGGTGACGCTCATTGGCACCCCTCCCATCGGCAGTTGTGCGCCGGGGGTTTAGCTCAAAGAGCCTTTCTGACCCAAAATTGTGGAGCGATTTCGGATGAATCAGGCGGGCGAGAGGCGCCCTGCGGCGGCGCGAATCCGCTCCAGCGAACGCTCCTTGCCCAGCGCAGCGAGGGACTCGAAGATCCCGGGCGATATCGAGGTACCGGTGATCGCAACCCGGATCGGCTGGTAGAGCTTGCCCGGCTTGAGGTCGAAGCGGTCCAGCAGCGGCGCCAGCGCCGCCTCGATCCGAGTCGGCTCGAAGGGCTCGACCCCCTCCAGCGCCTCGGCCACGGCCTCGAGCACTCGACCGGTCCCCTCCTTCATCACCTTCCCCCAGGCCTTCTCGTCGGCGACCGGCGGCTCGAAGAGGAACCGGATCAGCGGCCAGACCTCCTCCAGGGTCTGCGCTTTCTCCTGGGCGATCTCGCAGGCGGCGCGGAGCCGCTCGTCGGCCTCGCGGCCGAGGTGGCGGGCGACCGCCGCGGTGTACTCGTCGAGTGGCATCTCCCGCATGAAGCGGCCGTTCAGCCAACGCAGCTTCTTCTCGTCGAAGATCGCGGCCGATTTGCCGACGTCGGCGACGCGGAAGCGCTCGACCAGCTCCTCGGTCGACATCAGGGTCGTGTCGTCGTCGGTGCCCCAGCCGAGCAGCGCCAGGTAGTTGCGGATCGCGGCCGGCAGGTAGCCGGCGTCGCGCAGCTCCTGGACCGAGGCGGCGCCGTGGCGCTTGGAGAGCTTCTTGCCGTCGGGGCCGTGCAGCAGCGGCAGGTGGGCGTACCGGGGCGGCTCGTGGCCGAGGGCCTCCAGCACCAGCAGCTGCTTCGGCGTGTTCGAGAGGTGGTCGTCGCCGCGGACCACCTCGGTGATCCCCATCTCGGCGTCGTCGACGGCGACCGCGAAGTTGTAGAGGACCGAGCCGTCGGCGCGGGCGATCACGAAGTCGTCGTAGCTGGCGTTGGGGAAGGCGACCGGCCCGCGGATCAGGTCGTGGACGACGGTCTCCCCCTCGTCGGGTACGCGCAGCCGGATCGCGGCGGTCGAGTCGTCGGTGGGAGTGCCCCGGTAGCCGCGCCCGCTGCCGTGCTCGGCCTTCCACGCCTCGACCTCCTTGGCGGTGGCATGGTCGCGGTAGGCATGGCCGGACTCCAGCAGCCGCCCCAGCGCCTCGGCGTGCCGCTCCGCCCGCCCCGCCTGCGAGACCGGACCGACGTCCCAGTCGAGCTGCAGCCATTCCATCGCGTCGATGATCTGGTCTACGTTCTCCTCGGTCGAGCGTTCGCGGTCGGTGTCCTCGATCCGCAGCACCAGCTCCCCCCCGTCGTGGCGAGCGGCGAGCCAGTTGTAGAGTGCCGTCCTCGCTCCGCCGATGTGCAGCGCACCGGTCGGCGAGGGGGCAAACCTGAGACGGGAGTTATCGCTTGGCATGTTGATCGGAGCGCATGTTTCAACCGGCGGCGGCCTGCCGAACGCGATCGAGCGCGGCAGGGAACGCGGCTGCGAATCTATCCAGATCTTTCACCAGAGCCCGCGGATGTGGCGGCCGACGAAATACGGGGAGGCCGATTTCGAGGCTTTCCGCGCCGCGATGGACGCCTCCCCGGTCGAAGCGGTGATCATCCACGCCGTCTACCTGATCAACTGCGCGACCAAAGACAAGGAGCTGCGAAAGAAGTCCCTGACCTCGCTGACGCACGCCCTGTGGATCGGCGACGGGATCGGCGCGGCGGGGGTCGTCCTCCACCCTGGCGCCCAGAAAGGCGAGCCGCACGGGCCCTCGATGAAACGCGCCGGCAAGGTGATCGCCGAGGCGCTGAAGGAGACCGACCACTGTCGCCTCTTGATCGAGCAGACCGCCGGCCATAAAGGCCTGCTCGGCCGCAGCTTCGACGAGACCGCCCAACTGATCGAGCTCGCCGGCAGCGGCCCCCGCCTCGGCCTCTGTCTCGACTCCTGCCACCTCTTCGTCCAGGGCTACGACATCACCGACGAGGCCCATCTCGGCGCCGTCCTCGACGAAGCCGACGCCAAGGTCGGCCTCGACCGCCTCGGCGCCGTCCACGTCAACGACGCCGCCGTCCCCCTCGGCGCCTGCCTCGACCGCCACGCCAACATCGGCAAAGGCGAGATGGGCAAGCGCGGCCTCTCCGCCTTCCTCTCCGAGCCCCGCTTCGAGGGCCTCCCCGCCACCCTCGAGACCCCCGGCCCCGAAAAGAAAGGCTCCTCCAAAGCCGAAGTAACCGCAGCGAAGCGCTTGCGCCACGAAGGTCTCAAACGCCGCAGCAAGTAGCTCTCTGGAGCGCAGCCGAGTTCCGCCCCACCCCGCTGTGCCGAAAGTCGGCTACTGCCAGGATGGGAGCACGGGTGCCCCTCTCACAGAGGCTCCTGAGACCACGATGGCGCCCAGCAACACGCCCCAGCTGCGCGACGGTCTCTGGGAGAGGGGCACCCGTGCTCCCTCCCCGCCCGCTTTGAGGCAGGCGACAAGGGCCGGCACCCTGTGCCGACCCTTGCTCTCCCGCCGTAAGTCTTCGTTATTTGATGTGCAGCCCGGAGATCGCGCGGGAGATGACCAGGCGCTGGATCTCGGAGGTGCCCTCGAAGATCGTGTAGATCTTCGAGTCGCGGTGCATCCGCTCGACCGGGAACTCGCGGGTGTAGCCGTTGCCGCCGAGGATCTGGATCGCGCGCTCGGTGACCCAGACAGCGACCTCCCCGGCCTTCAGCTTCGACATCGAGCCCTCGGCGTTTTCGAATTTGTGGCCGTTGCGGCCCATCCAGGCGGCGCGCCAGACGAGCAGGCGGGCGGCATCGATCTCGAGCTTCATGTTCGCGAGATCGAAGGCGATCGACTGGTTTTCGACGATCGGGCGACCGAACTGTTCGCGCTCTTTCGCGTACTGCAGCGCGTACTCGTAGGCGGCGCGGGCGATCCCGAGGGCCTGGGCGCCGACGGTCGGCCGGCTAGCCTCGAAGGTCTGCATCGCCGCCTGCGATTTCGCCTTTTTGCCCTCGCGGACGCGGGCCAGCCGTTCGTCGAGCTTCTCTTTGCCGCCCAGCAGGCAGGAGCCCGGGACGCGGCAGTCGTCGAGGTGGACGTCGGCGGTGTGGGAGGCACGGAGGCCGTGCTTCTTCACCTTCGCGCCCTGCTCGCAGCCCGTCGTGCCCGGCGGGATCACGAAGGCGGCGTGGCCGCGCGAGCCGAGCTCGCGGTCGACGGAGGCGATGATGACGTGGACGTTGGCGATGCCGCCGTTGGTCGCCCAGGCCTTCTGGCCGTTGAGCACCCACTCGTCCTTGGCTTCGTCGTATTTGGCGGTGGTGCGGATGCCGGAGACGTCGGACCCCGCGTCGGGCTCCGACGCGCAGAAGGCGCCGAGTTTGACGTCGTCCGGGGTGCCGTAGCACTGGGGAATCCACTCGCCCATCTGCTCCGGGGTTCCCTGCCCGAAGATCGCTGCGACCGCGAGCGTCGTGCCCATGATCGCCATGCCGATGCCGGCGTCGCCCCAGAACAGCTCCTCGTTGGCGATCGGCAGCGTCAGGCCGGTCTCGTCGGCCCAGAACTGGCCGACCGCTTCGAAGCTGTAAAGGCCGATCTTGGCGGCCTCCTGGATCACCGGCCAGGGCGTTTCCTCGCGCTCGTCCCACTCCTCGGCGGCGGGGCGGACGACGCCCTCGGCGAAGCCATGCACCCACTCGCGGATGTCCTTCTGGTCTTGGTTGAGCTCGAGGGTGAACCTCGGTTCGCCCTCGGCGCCGGCAGTGGAGTTGGCCTCGTCGAGCAGCGCTTTCGCGTCGACGTCGGCGACGGAGGAATCAGCCATTGCGGCAAAGTCTACACAGAACGATGTCGCGTCACGAAAGCGTGACGCGACCGAAACGTGCCTAAATCAGACCGTCGCGGACATCGCGCAGGTCGAAGGCGCGCAGGCCCTCGGGCCCCTCGTCGCTGCAGTCGAAGAAGCGGCGGTTGACGCACCCGTAGGACTCGCCGTCTCCCTCGTAGGCCTGCTCGACCGAGAACTGGCAGTGCGGCAGCGGCTCGCCCGTCATCTTGACGCCGCCGAAACCGCCCTTCTCCAGCACCGCGCTCAGCTCCACCTCGGCCGCGTAGACCTCCTGCATGCAGCCGACGTACTGATCGCCGGTGAGGCGGTCGACGAAGCTGTAGAGGTAGCGGCAGCCAAGCTCGACGCAGCCGCGCGGCTCGACCATCTTGTCGCAGAAGGAGCGGCACTGGCGGCACTCGCCGACCGTGGTGCGCGTAGCGGTCATCGGCAGAGTTTAAGCAGCCAAGGCAGTCGCACCCAACAGGTGATCCAGCTCGGTCTGCAACCCTCCCGACGGCTTCACCCGGTATTTCTCACCGACCTTGAAACGGCGGTCGCCGACGACGAGGAAGACCTCGGCGTCGCCTTTGTGGTGCTCGAAGATCGCCTTCAGTTCGTCGCAGAGGGTCTCGTTCCAGCGCGAGAGGGAGATCGGCACCTCAAAGGGTCCGACCGGCCCTGAGGGTTTCGTCGGCGCCAGCTTGGCGGCGCTGGCAATTTCCGCCTGGTCGGGTTCGAAGCGCTGCGCCTCCTGCACGACCAGCTTCGTCTCGCCGCGGTCTTTATGGTCGATCCGGCCACGGACGAGCACGATCGCGTCGGGCTGGATGATCTCGGCGCTCTCGGACTGGTCAGCCTTGAAGACCAGCATCTCGACCTGGCCCTCGACGTCGTCGAGGGTCGCGAACATCATCTGGTTGCCGCTCTTGGTGCGGATCTTCTTGCAGTCGACGACGATGCCGCCGACCGTGACCCAGCCGCCGTCGGGTTTGCCGGCAAGCTGCGCCAGGCTGCAGTCGACCCGCGCCCGCAGCGCCGGCCCGACTTCGGTCAGAGGGTGCGAGGAGAGGTAGGTCCCGAGCGTCTCCTTCTCCATCGCCAGCATCTCGGCCCGCTCGAACTCGGCGCCGGGGATCGGCGGGCGGTGGTGCGCCTGCGACTGCGCCTCTCCCCCGGCCTCCTCGCCGAAGTCGAAGATCGAGCCCTGGCCCAGCTGTGCGTCCTCCTGCGCCTTCTGGCCCGCCGACTGCGCCGCCGGCAGCGTTTCCAGGATCCCTTTGCGGCTGTCGCCGGTGGAGTCGAGAGCGCCGCACTTGATCAAGCATTCGATCGCTCGTTTGTTCACGGCGCGGCTGTCCACCCGCTCGCAGAAGTCCCAGATCGACTCGATCGGTTTTTCCTCGCGGGCGCGGAGGATCGCCTCGACCGCGGCGTGGCCGACGTTCTTGACCGCGTCGAGGCCGAAGCGGATCGCGTTCTCGGAGACGACGAAGCTGTGGTCGGAGGAGTTGACGTCGGGCGGCAGCACGTCGATCCCCATCTCCGAGCAGCGGTTGACGAAGAAGGGCACCTTGTCTTTGGTGTTCATCACCGAGGAGATGACCGCCGCCATGTACTCGGCCGGGTAGTTGGACTTGAGGTAGGCAGTACGGTAGGAGATCAGGCCGTAGCAGGCGGCGTGGGACTTGTTGAAGGAGTAGTCGGCGGCGGCTTCGTTCAGCTTCCAGAGGTCCTGGGCGACCCTGGTGTCGGTTCCGGACTTCGCCAGCCCCTCCATGAATTTGTCCTTCATCGTCGCCATCAGGTCGCGCTTCTTCTTGCCGATCGCCTTGCGCAGGTCGTCCGCCTCGGCGCCCGAGAAGCCAGCCATCTGGCGGGCGATCTGCATCAGCTGCTCCTGGTAGATGACGCAGCCGTGGGTCTCCTTGGTGATCGCTTCCATCCGCGGGTCCGGGTAGCGGACCGAGGAGGGGTCCTTCTTGCCCTTGGCGTAGGCGGGGATGTAGGCCATCGCGCCCGGTCGGTAGAGGGCGCCGAGGGCGACGATGTCGGCGAACTCGGTCGGTTTCACCTTGCGCAGGGCGTCGCGCATCCCCTCCGACTCGAACTGGAAGACGCCGGTCGAGTCGCCGTGGGCCAGCATTTCGTAAGTCTTGGCGTCGTCGATCGGGATCTGCTCCATGTCGATCCGCTCGCCCCGCGAGCGCTCGATGATGTCGATCGCGTCCTCGATCACGTCGAGGTTGCGCAGCCCGAGGAAGTCCATCTTCAGCAGCCCGATCTCCTCGATCGGGCCCATCGAGTACTGGGTGACGATCTTGTACTGGCGCTCGGGCTTGCCGGACCGGTTCCCGTTTGCATTGGCGCCGGCCGGGGCGCTCTTGTCCTCGGCCAGCTGCAGGGGGACGATCTCGTGCAGCGGCCGGTCGGCGATCACCACGGCGGCGGCGTGGATCGAGTTGTTGCGGATGATCCCCTCCAGCCCCTGGGCGACGTCGACGATCTTCTTCGCGTCGGGCTCGGAGTCGTAGGTCCGTCTCAGCTCCTGCCCGGCCCTCAGGCATTCGGCGAAGGAGGGGCTGCGGCCCATGATCGGCTCGGGGATCTGCTTCGCCAGCTTGTCGCCGGTGGCGTAGTCGAAGCCGAGCACGCGGGCGGCGTCGCGGGTCGCGGCGCGCGGAGCCATCTTGCCGAAGGTGATGATCTGGGCGACCGACTCGCGGCCGTATTTGTCGGCGACGTAGCGGATCATCCGCTCGCGGCCGCGGACCGAGAAATCGATGTCGATGTCCGGCATCGATTTGCGGCCCGGGTTGAGGAAGCGCTCGAACATCAATTCGTTCTCGAGCGGGTCGAGGTCGGTGATCTTCAGGCAGTAGGAGACGATCGAGCCGGCGGCCGAGCCGCGGCCGGGGCCGACCGCGATCCCGCTGCGCTTCGCGTAGCTGACGAAGTCCCAGACGATCAGAAAGTAGGACTCGAAGCCCATCTCCTCGATCACCCCGAGCTCGAACTCGAGCCGCTCGACCGCCTCGGCCGCCGGCGGGTCGCCGTAGCGCGCGCGGAGGCCGTCCATCGCGATCCGCCGCAGCATCGCCCCCGGCTCCTCGCCGTTCTCGGTCGGGTAGCGCGGCAGCAGCAGTTTGCCGAGCTCGATCTCGATCTCGCAGCGCTCGGCGATCTCCAGCGTCGTCGGCACCGCCTCCGGCCACTCGGCGAAGGAGTCAGCCATTTCGGCGTTGTCCTTGATGTAGAACTCGTTCGTGTCGAAGCTCATCTTCGGCATCTGCAGGGTCGACTTCGTCTGCACGCAGAGCAGCGCCGCGTGGTTGTCGAAGTCCTCGCGCCGCAGGTAGTGAACGTCGGCGGTCCCGACCAGGGGCCGGCCCAGCTCGCGGGCGAAGCGGACGATCCCCTCGTTGGCCTTCTCCTGCTCGGCGATCCCGTTCTTCTGCACCTCGAAGTAGACCTGCTCGGGACCGAAGGCCTGGATCAGGTCGTCGAGGTGGGAACGGGCGTCGTCCTCGCGCTCTTCGACGAGGCGGCGGCAGAAGCGCGACTGCAGGCAGCCGGTGAGGGCGATCACGCCCTTGGAGTGCTGGGAGAGCAGCTCCATGTCGACGTTGGCCTTGCCGCGGGAGAAGCCTTCGAGGAAGCCGGCCGAGGTGAGCCTGACGAGGTTGGCGAAGCCCTCGTTCGTCTCGGCGAGGAGGGTGAGGTGGTTGCGCTCGTAGCGCGTCTGCTCCTTGATCGCCCTGCGGTCGTCGACGAAATAGGCCTCGAGCCCCGCAATCGGCTTGATCCCGTGCTTCTTGCAGGCCTTGTAGAGGTCGACGGCGCCGTTCATGACGCCGTGGTCGGTCAGGCCCAGGGCCGGCTGGTCGAGCTCTGCGGCCCGTGCCGCCATCGCGTCGATCTTGCAGGCGCCGTCAAGCAGCGAGTACTCGCTGTGGGCATGGAGATGTACGGCGGACGCGCTGCTCACGAGACATCCGATAATGCCAACCCGAGCAGATGTAACGACTGGGTTACGTCCGCTTTTGCGCGACTTCCGCGACACTGCTGGCAGGGGTTTTCGCGCAAGCTCCGGAGTCGGAGCGGAGGCTAGCCGCAGACCCAGGCGCTGGTACCGGAGTCGGCCCAGATTTCGGCGGCGATCCGGTCCTGTTCGGCCTTGGGGGCGTTCTGCGGTTCGCCCTTGCCGCCGTACAGTTCCCAGGTGCTGGGAAGGATCTGGTAGGCGCCTCCCGCCCCGCTGGACGGGTTGAGGGCGCTGTAGTTGCCTCCGGACTCGCACATGACGATGTAGGTCGGGATCGAGTACGGCCCGCCGAGCCAGCGGCCGACTTCTTCTTCGGCTTCGGCTTCCGATTCGGCCAGGCGCGCTTCCTGCAACTGGTCGACCCAGTTGGAGATGTCCGTTTTCAGCTTCGCCAGCGCCGCTTCGCGGCTGGCGCTGAGCGACTGCAGGCGCGCGGCCGCGGCCCGGGCGGCTTCCCGCACCGCGACGATTTCCTCATGGGCGGCTTCGAGCCGTTCGTCGTAGGCGATCGCTTCCGCCTTCAGGTCGGCGACCGCCAGCACCTGCCGGTGCACCGCCGCCCGCACTTCGGCGACCCGGTCGGCGAGGGCGCTGTCGGCTTCGGAGATCGCCCGTAGGTAGTCGTTCTGGGTGACGAAGTCCTCGTAGTCCTCGGCGCCGAGGACGAGGTCGGCGGTGCTAGGCATGCCGCTCTCGTAGATCGCGACCAGCCGCTCCGCCAGCACCCGGCGCGAGCGCTGCAGCCGCGCTTTCTCAACCGCCAGCCGGCGCCGGGTGGTCCCGAGCCTGCGCGCCAGCTCCGCGGCGCGCTCGCGGCCTTCGGCCAGCAGCGCCGTCAGCTCTTCCTCTTCGGCGGCGGCGTCTTTCGCTTCGGCTTCGGCGCTGGCGAGTTCCGCCGTCGTCGTCTGCAGCTGGGAGGAGAGCGCGCCGGCCTCCTCACGGGCCGAGGCGAGCGTCGTTTCCAGCTGCTCGGCTTCGGTCGCGCCGGCTCTGCCGGCGGTGACGAGGAGGATCCCCAGCAGCGCGCACAGGCACGCCGCGGCGCAGATCTTCAGCAGATCGTTTCGGACTTCGAACGGCCGCACAGAGCGGCGAGGCTACCGAGGGGCCCGCGAAATCCCTGCAAGTTGCCGATAACCCGCAAAGGAAGTTGCGAATCAGCCTTCCGGGACTTCGCGCCTCGCGCCGTAGGCGACAGCGGCGACAGCCGCGATGCCGGCCACGCCCAGCGCGATCCGCGCCTCGCGCCGGTAGCGCCGGCGCAGGTAGCGGAAGGCGAACTTGACCGACGCTCTGCCGAGGCGGTTGTACATCAGCCCTCCCCCCGCTGGCGCAGGCGGTGCGCCATTCGCGACTGCAGCGACCAGAGCTCGATGAAGCCGGGTGAGGCGTTCTGGTCGAAGAGGCCGCCGGACTCGGAGAAGGTAGCCAGCTCGGCGTCGTAGACGGCGTTTGGCGAGGAGCGGGTGACGACGCGGACGCTGCCTTTGTAGAGCCGCAGGCCGATCTCGCCGCTCACCTGGGCGTTGACCGCGTCCATGTAGGCGTCGAGGTCGCTGCGCAGCGGCTCCCACCAGAGGCCGGCGTAGACGAGATAGCCCCACTTCTGGTCGAGCGCCGGCTTGAACTGGTTCTGGTGGATCGTTCCGACCAGCCGCTCCAGCTCCTCGTGGGCGGTGAGCAGGATCGCCGCCGCCGGCACCTCGTAGATGTCGCGGACCTTGAGGCCGACGATCCGGTCCTCGATGTGGTCGACGATGCCAACGCCGTGGCGGCAGCCGATCTCCCCCGCCTTTTCCAGCAGCTCGACCAAGCCCAGGCGCTCACCGTTCAGCGAGACCGGCACCCCGGCCTCGAACCCGACCGTCACCGTCTCCGCCTCGTCGGGTGCCTCCTCCGGCCGGGTCACCAGCTGGAAGACGTCATCCTCGGGCGCGTGGTCGAGGTCCTCGATCCAGCGTCCCTCCGAGGAGCGGCCCCAAAGGTTGTCGTCGATCGAGTAGGGCGCGACCTCGGTGCCGCCCTTGACCGGGATCCCGTTCTCGCGGGCGTAGGCGATCTCCTCCTCGCGGCCCATCTCCCAGGAGCGGACCGGGGCGATCGTCTTCAGCTCCGGCGCCAGGGTGGCCACCGTGGCCTCGATCCGGACCTGGTCGTTGCCCTTGCCGGTGCAGCCGTGGGCGACCGTGTCGCAGTTCGTCCGCCGGGCGTACTCGACCGCGAGCTGGGCGATCAGCGGCCGGCCGAGAGCGGTGAAGAGCGGGTAGCCGTTGCCGTAGACGGCGTTGGCCTTGATCGCGGGGGCGACGAACTCGGCGGCGAAGCGCTCGCGGGCGTCGACCACGTGGCACTCGACCGCGCCAAGCTGCTTCGCCTTCGCCTCGATCACCTCGTAGTCCTCGCCAGGCTGGCCGAGGTTGACGGTGAGACAGACGACGTCGGCTTCGTAGTGGTCCTGGATCCACTTCAGCATCACGCTGGTATCGAGCCCGCCCGAATAGAGAAGGAGGACGCGGTGGACGCTGGCCGGGTCCGCCTCGTAGGTGGCGGTCGGCTGGAAGTGGGGCTGATCGGAGCTCACGGGGGCGCAAGTCTGTCATGCCCCAGATGACAAAGCTTCTACGGCGCTTCGAGGCCCCCCGAGCCGCCTTCTTCTTCAGGAGGAGGAACTTCTTCGGGTTCTTCTTCCGGCGCTTCTTCCTCATCTTCGGGCGGAAGTTCTTCTTCCTCTTCCGTCGTCGTCGATTCCGTCGTCGTCGTGGTCGAGCTGTCGGTCGTCGTCGAAGATTCGGTGGTCGATTCGAGGGTCGGAACCGTCGAGGTTTCGCCGCTGTCGTCGTTTCCGGCGATCACGATCACGGCGATCAGCAGGCCGACGATAACCGCGATCAGGCCGGCGACGAGGAGCCGCATGTTGCCGTGCGGACGATCGCTGCCGGGCCCGCCGGGACCTCGGTCTTCGGGCCCCATCAATCGCGTCGGGTCCTCATGCATCGCTAACGCTCCTCCGGTCCGAGAATGGCGTCGAGGATCGCCTCGGCGTCCTCGATCTCGAACCCGTTTCGAAGCCGCTCGGCGATCTCCTCTCTGCTGCTGCCGGAAACCGCCATCTGGGTCGCCAACAGGCGAGCTCCAGGGGTGTCCGAAGGTCGCTGCTCCGGCTCGGGGGCCGGGGCGTCTTCGGCGGCGACCGCCCGCAGTCGGGGCGTTTCGGGCCCCTGCCGCTCGGGAGGCCCATCTGGCTCGCGCGGTTCCCCCGGCTCGATCCGCTGCTTCGCCTCTTCCAGCGTCGCCTGCAGCCGCTCTGCCTCCTGCCGCAGGGAGATCGCCTGCGAAAGCAGGGTGTCGACCAGGTCGCCGAGATCGCCGACCTGATCCACGGCCATCCGCTCGGCCTCCGCCCGCGCCTGCGACAGGTAGCGGCGGGCCTGCGCTTCGGCGTCGTCGATCACGCTCTCGGCGGCGCGCTCGGCAGCCTCGACGATCGCCTCCAGCCGCTCCGCCGTATCGGTCCGCAGGGCGTTTTGCGCTTGTTGCTTCTTCGAGATCTCGGTGGGCCTGTCGCGGCGTTTCATCCGGTCGCGAAGCCTAGAAGCGATTCGCCGATCAAGTCGGTCGCCTGATCGACGTGGTCGGAATCGATCACCAGCGGCGGCAGCAGGCGCAGCGTGTCGGGTCGCGGCGCGTTGACGACGAGGCCGCGTTCGAGCAGATCGGCGCCGACCGCGGTGGCGTCGATCCCCTCTTCGAGGCCGACGCCGACCATGAGGCCGCGGCCGCGGGTCTCCTTGACCCCGTCGAGCGCTTCCAGGCGCCCGCAGAGGTAGGCGCCGAGCTCGCGCACGTGCCGCAGCAGGACCGGGTCGTCGACGACGTCGAGGACGGCGATCGCGGCGGCGGTGGCGACGGGGCCGCCGGCGAAGGTGGAGCCGTGGTCTCCGGGCTCCAGCACCTCGGCCGCGCTGGGGCCGGTGATGCAGGCGCCGATCGGAAAACCGCCACCGAGCGCCTTGGCGCTGGTGATCACATCCGGGCGAACCGGCGTCTGCTCATACGCCCAGAGGGAGCCGGTGCGGCCGACCCCGGTCTGAATCTCGTCGAAGATCAGTAGCGCTCCCGCCTCGTCGCAGGCCTGCCGCGCCGCCAGCAGCGCCTCCTCTGAGATCGGGAAGACGCCAGACTCGCCCTGGATCGGCTCGATCAGGACCGCGGCGGTGCTTTCGCCGACCGCCTCGCGCAGGGCAGCGGCGTCGTTGCGGGGGACGGCGCGGAAGCCCGGCAGCATCGGCCCCAGCGCCTCGTTCGCCGCCAGTCCCGGGGTCGCCGAGAGCGCCCCGTAGGTGCGGCCGTGGAAGTCGCTCTCCAAGCTGACGATCTCCGGCGCGGCGATCCCGCGACGGTGGGCGTGCTTGCGGGCGATCTTGATCGCGCACTCGTTCGCCTCGGTACCGGAGTTGGAGAAGAAGACGCGGCCGCCGAGGCTCGACTCCGCCAGCCGCTCGGCCAGCCGCGCCATCGGCTCGGTGTAGAAGAGGTTGGAGACGTGCATCAGCCGCCCGGACTGCTCTTGGACCGCCTGTACCACGTCGGGGTGGCAGTGGCCGACCGAGCAGACCGAGATCCCGGTGAGGAAGTCGAGGTAGCGCTTGCCGTCGGCGTCCCAGAGCAGCGCCCCCTCGCCGCGGACGAAGTCGACCGGCGCCCGCTTGTAGGTCCGCATCAAGTAGCGCTCCTCCAGCGCCCGCGCCCCCTCGAAGCCGATCTCCCGGGTGGCGTCGGTCAAGGAGTCACCATGGTTCCGATGCCGGCGTCGGTGAACAGCTCCAGCAGGAGGCTGTGCGGGATCCGGCCGTCGATGATGTGGGCCGACTGGGCGCCGCCGCGGATCGCATCGGCACAGGCCTGCAGCTTCGGCCGCATCCCCCCCTCCAGGCTCGGCAGCTTCGCGTCGACCTCCTCGACGCTGGCGCGGGAGATCAGCGAGCTCTCGTTGGCGGGATCGTCGAACCAGCCTTCGACGTCGGTGAGGAAGACCGCCTTATGGGCACCGATCGCGGCCGCGACCTTGCCCGCCGCCTCGTCGGCGTTGACGTTGTAAGACTGGCCGCTGCGGTCGGAGGCCGAGGAGGCGATCACCGGGATGTAGTCCTCGGCGATGTGGTTGAGGACGTCGACGTCGACCCGCTGGATCGAGCCGACGAAGCCGACCTGCTCGGCGTTTGCCACCGGCGAGACCTCGAACAGGTTCCCGTCCTCGCCGGAGAGCCCAACCGCGGCTTGGCCGTGGCGGTTCAGCCGCTGGACGATTTCCGAGTTGATTTTCCCGGCGAGGACCATCTGCGCGACCTCGACCGTCTCCGCATCGGAGACCCGCAAGCCCTCGTGGAAGCGGACCGGCAGGTCCAGCTTCTCCATGTAGCGGGTGATCTCGGGCCCGCCGCCGTGGACGATCACCGGGTTCAGCCCGACGTACTTGAGCAGGACGACGTCGGTGGCGAAGGCGTCGCGCAGCTCCTCCTCGAGCATCGCCGCGCCGCCGTACTTGATCACGATCGTGCGGCCGTGGAACTCGCGGATGTAGGGGAGCGCCTCCAGCAGGGTGGCGACGCTGCTGCTGTCGTAGCGCTCGTTCACGTCGTGTATTCCGCGTTGAGCTTGACGTACTCGTAGCCGAGGTCAGAGAACCAGACGTGGGCGCTGTGATCGCCGCGGCCGAGCCGCAGGCCGATCTCGGCCTCGGCGACGTCGCCGCCGAGCTCGGCGGCGTCGATGTTCTCGGCGCCGAGCTCCTCCAGGTCCTCGCCGATCAGAGCGGCGCCGGCGGCCTGGGCGATCCGTCCCCAGTTGGGGTCGCGGCCGAACAGCGCGGTTTTGACCAGGGGGGAGTTGGCGATCGCGCGGGCGACGCGCTCGGCCTCGGCCTGGCTTGCGGCCTCGGTGACCGCGATTCGGGCGGTGCGGGCGGCACCCTCGCCATCGCGGACGATCTCGATCGCCGCCTGCATCAGCACCGCCTCCAGCAGTCCCTCCGGCAGCGGCTGCCCGGAGGCGCCGGAGGCCTGCAGCAGGACCGTGTCGTTGGTGCTCATCTGGCCGTCGACGGTGATCCGGTTGAAAGAGGCGTCGACAGCGGCGCGCAGGCGCGCGTCGGCGTCGGAGACGACGGCGTCGGTCTGGACGAAGCAGAGCATCGTCGCCATGTTCGGCTCGATCATCCCCGCTCCCTTCGCCTGGGCGGAAAGCGTCACGCCGTCGGCGCGCAGGGTGCAGCGCTTCGGCCAGCGGTCGGTGGTGAGGATCGCGTCGGAGAAGGCCCCGCCGCCGTCGGTCGCCAGCGTCTTCGCGGCCTCGGCGATGCCGACGAGGACGGCATCGACCGGCAGCGGGACCCCGATCGTCCCGGTCTCGGCGACGGCGACCTGCGGCTGCTCCAAGCCGAGCTGTTTGGCGGCGACGCTCGACATCGCCAGGGCGTCGGCGAATCCCTGCTCGCCGGTCTCGGCGTTGGCGTTGCCGCTGTTGACGACCGCGGCGCGGATCCCGCCGGCGTCGCAGCGCTCGCGACAGACCCGGATCGGCGCCGCGGCCGAGGCGTTACGGGTCAGCAGCAGGGCCGAGCTGACCTCCTCGGCGTCGCAGACGAGCAGGCCAACGTCGGTGCGGCCACCGCCCTTGAGACCGCAATGGGCGCCGCCGGCGCGGAAGCCGGGGGCTAGTTGGGCGGGGTCGAGCTCCTCGACGCCTTCGGGGGCGTCGACCCAGCGGGAGCGGAAGAAATTCACGCCCCCACCCCCTTCGCCTGTTCCTTTTCGTCCGTCAGCAACAAAAAGGAACAGGCGGATGCGTAGGCGGGGATCACAGCAGCCCCTCCGCCTCGTCCAGCCCGAGCATCAGGTTGAGGTTCTGCACGCCCTGGCTGGAGGCGCCCTTCCAGATGTTGTCGATCGCAGAGAACACCATCACCCTCCCCCGCTCCTCGACGGTGACGTAGACGTGGCACTCGTTCGTGTCGCGAACCGCGCGCAGGTTCGGCGGGCCGTCGAGGACGTGGACGAAGGGCTCCTCGCCGTAGCGCCGCTCGTATAGGTCGCGGATCGCCTCCTTCGAGGTTTCCTCGCCGAGCGTGGCGAAGCAGGTCGCAAGCTCACCCTGGTCAAGCGGCAGCAGGTGCGGAACGAAGGTGACCGGCACCGGGCTGCCGAGCGCCGCCAGCTCCTGCTCGATCTCGGGCCGGTGCCGGTGGCCCTCGGTCTTGTACGGGAAGGCGTTCTCGGTCATGTTCGAGAAGTGGACGAGGTCGTCGCTGGCGCGGCCGTAGCCGGAGGTGCCCTGCATCGCCGAGATGAAGACCTCTGAGAGCAGGCCCTGTTCGGCCAGCGGCGCCAGCGCCAGCACGCTTGCGGTCGGGTAGCAGCCGGGCGTGGCGACCAGCGTCGCCTCGCGCAGCTGCTCGCGGTAGAGCTCGGCCAGGCCGTAGACACCGCTCCCGAAGAGGTCGGGGGCGCCGTGCTCGCCGTACCAGCGGGCGTAGGTCTCCGGGTCGCGCAGCCGGAAGTCGGCGGAGAGGTCGACGACGAGAATCCCTCTCGCGCGCAGGGCGGCGTCGGTCGGAGCGGCCGCCCCGTGGGGGTAGGCGACGATCGCCGCGTCGACCTCGGGCAGGTCGTCGAGATCGAGCTCGGTCAGCTCGATCTGCGCCCGGTAGCGCGGATAGAGGTCGCAGAGCCGCTTGCCGGCGTCGCTGCGCGAGGTGGCGGCGACCAGGTCCAGGCTCGGGTGGTCGTCGACGATCTGCGCCGCGAGGGCGCCGGTAAAGCCGGAGGCGCCGGCGACGAGGACGCGCTTATTCACGCAGCGACCCCCCGATCTCGCTCAGCTTCGCCTTGATCCGCTGCCGCACCCCGGCGACCTCCTCATCGGTGAGGGTGCGGTCGGGGGCGCGGAACTCGAGGTTCAGGGCCAGGCTCTTGCGGCCCTCGCCGACCTGCTCGCCCTCGTAGAGGTCGAAGACCTCGGCCGCCTGGAGCAGCTCCCCGCCGGCTCCGAGGATCGCCTCGCGCACGGCGCTGGCCGGCGCCTCCGCCGGCACGACCACGGCCAGGTCCTGGTAGACGGCGGGGAAGGTGGTGACGTCCTCGTAGGCCTCCTCTCCAAGGTTCGCAGCGGCGATCAGCGGCGCCGCGTCGAGTTCGAAGGCGACGGCGGCGTCGAGGTCCCAGGTCCTGCAGACGAGCGGGTGGATCTCGCCGAGCCAGCCGGCCCCGGCCCCGCCGGCGGAGACAGATGCAGCGCGGCCCGGGTGCAGGAACGGCTCCTCGGCTGGTGCGAAAGCAAGCTCCACCCCCAGCCCACGCGCCAGCGCTTCGACAACGCCCTTCATGGCGAAGAAGTCGGCGGTCTCGCCGCCACCGCGCCACGAGCGCTGCGAGAGAGACCCGACCGCGATAGCCGCCCACCGGTGCGGCTCCGCGACCGGCGAAGGCCGGTCGCCGGCGAACTCCCCCTCTCCCTCGAGGTAGACGCGGGCCGATTCAAAGAGAGCGAGGTCGCTCGCGCCGCGGGCGACGTTTTTCGCGGCGACGTCGAGCAGCGAGCCGAGCAGGGTCGTCCGCATCGCCGACTGCTCCTCGGAGAGCGGGTTGGCGAGCAGGACCGGGGTCGCCCGCGGATCGTCGCTCGGGATCCGCAGGCGCTCGGCCTCTCCGGGGTCGGTGAAGCTCCAGCCGACGACCTGGTCGAAGCCGAGGTCGCGGAGGCCATCCTCGGCCCGGCGCCGCAGCCGCTGCTCGCGGCTCAGCCCGCCGACCGCCTCGCCGGTCGAGGGAAGCGTCGTCGGCAGGTGCTCGTCGATCCCGTGGACCCGCGCCACCTCCTCGATCAGGTCAACCTCGCGGGTGACGTCGTAATGGCGATCCGGCGGCACCGTCACCTGCAGGTCCTCGCCGTCGGGCGCGGCCGCGAAGCCGAGCCGCTCCAGGTAGGTCTTCTGCTCCTCCTGGGAAATCGTCATCCCCAGGAGGCCCGAGACACGCGCCGCGCGCAGCGTCAGCCGGCGCGGCTCTGGCGCCTCGGCGGCGACGTCGATCGTCCCCGGCACGAGTTTCGCCCCGCAGAGTTCGACCAGGAGGCGGGAGGCGATCCGCTGCGCCCGCAGGCAGAGCTCCGGGTGCAGCTGCTTCTCGAACCGGGCCGAGGCTTCCGAGCGCAGCCCCAGCACCCGCGAGGTACGGAGGATGTTGGTCCCGTTCCAGCAGGCGACCTCGAGCAGGACCCGAGTCGTCTCCTCGGAGACCTCGGAGCGCTGACCCCCCATGATCCCGGCGACGCCGGAGGGGCCCTCACGGTCGCAGACGAGGACGGTCTCGGCGTCGAAGGTGCGCTCGACGCCGTCGAGGGTGGTCATCTTCTCGCCCTCATTGGCGGTGCGGACGATCAGCTCGCCGCCCGGGACCTCATCGAGGTCGAAGGCGTGCAGCGGCTGCGCGGTCAGCAGCATCACGTAGTTGGTGATGTCGACGACGTTGTTGATCGGCCGCTGGCCGGCGGCGGCGAGCCGCTGCTGCAGCCAAAGCGGGGATGGGGCGATGGTGACGTCGGTGAAGACGCGGGCGGTGAAGCGCGGGCAGAGCTCGGGGACCTCGACCGTAACCGAGGCGTAGTCGGGGGCCTCCCCCTCTCCCTCGGTCGGCGCCTCCCCGGCCCAGGGGTCCTCGGCGAGCGCCGCGCCGCTGATCGCATGCACCTCGCGGGCGACGCCGTGGACGCCGAAGCAGTCGCTGCGGTTCGGCGTCACCTCGATCTCCAGCACCGCCTCGCCCAGCGGCATCACCTCGCTCAGCGGCGTCCCGGTGGCGAGGTCGCTGTCCAACACCATGATCCCGTCGTGGTCGTCGCCAACCTCGAGCTCGTCGGCGGCGAGGATCATCCCTTCCGAAGGCAGCCCCCGCAGCTTCGCCTTGCGCAGCTTCATCCCGTTCGGCATCGTCGCCCCGGGCAGCGCCACCGCCACCGTCTGGCCGGCGGCGACGTTGGGGGCGCCGCAGACGATCGGGCGCTCGCCGTCGCCGGTGTCGACGATGCAGGCGCTGAGCCGGTCCGCCTTCGGATGCTTCTCGCACTTGACGACCTTGCCGACGACGAAGCCCTCGGCCGAGGGCGGCCCCACGGTCTCGATCCGCTCGACCTCGGTCCCGGTCATCACCAGCCGGTCGGCCAGCGCCGCCGGCTCGATGCCCGGGTCGCAGTACTCGCGCAGCCAGCTGTACGGCACCCTCACGAGAACTGCTCCAGCATCCGCACGTCGTTGTCGAAGAAGCGCCGCAGGTCCGGCACGCCGTGGCGCAGCATCGCCACCCGCTCGACCCCGATCCCGAAGGCGAAGCCCTGGACCTGCTCGGGGTCGTACCCGTGCGGTTCGACGAAGCCGAGGACGTTGGGGTCGACCATGCCGGCACCGAGGATCTCGATCCAGCCCTGGCCCTTGCAGAGGTTGCAGCGCTCGCCGTCCTCCAGCTCGCCGCTGCCGCCGCACTGGAAGCAGGAGACGTCGACCTCGACGCTGGGCTCGGTGAAGGGGAAGAAGTGCGGCCGCAGACGCAGCTCGCGGTCGTCGCCGAAGAGCGCCCGGCACATCGCCAGCAGCGTCCCCTGCAGGTCGGCGAGGGTCAGCCCCGCGGCGATCGCCAGCCCCTCGACCTGGTGGAACATCGGGCTGTGGGTGGCGTCGGAGTCGCGCCGGTAGACCTTGCCGGGGACGACGACGAAGATCGGCGGCGGCTTCGCCTCCATCGAGCGCACCTGCATCGGCGAGGTGTGGGTGCGCAGCAGCACGTCGGGGTGCGATTGCACGTAGAAGGTGTCCTGGAGCATCCGCGCCGGGTGGCCGGGCGGGTGGTTGAGAGCAGTGAAGTTGTAGTAGTCGTGCTCGATCTCCGGCCCTTCGGCGACGTGGTAGCCGAGGCCGACCATCGTGTCCTCGATCAGCCGCGTGGTGCGGGCGATCAGGTGCGGGTGGCCGACCGGCCGCTGCGGCGCCCCGGGGAGGGTGACGTCGATTCGATCGCTGACCAGCTGCGCCTCCAGCTCGGTGGCGCTGAGCGCCTGCGCGCGCGAGTCCAGCAGCGTCTCCAGCTCCTTGCGGGCGCGGTTGGCGGCGCCGCCAACCTGGCCCCGTTCCTCCGGCGGCAGCTCGGCGATCCCGCGCAGGATGCCCGTCAGCTCGGCCTTGCGGCCGAGGTAGCGGACCCGCAGCTCCTCCAGCTCGGCGGAGCTCGCCGCGCCCTCGATCGCGCCGGCCGCCTCGGCCCTGATCGCCTCGATCCGCTCAAGCATCCGCCTGCACCTCCCGCATGGCGAGCGAAGATAGCCGCTGCGCGGCGATCGCAGCCGCCGCGGCGACGTTGAGGGACTCGGCGGCGCCGGGGCGGAGGGGGATCGTGACCTTGTGAGCGCACTGGCTGACGATCGCCTCGGGCAGGCCCTCGCGCTCCGCACCCAGGCAAACCGTCGCGGCTCCCGAGAGCGTGTCGAGTCCTTCCCCCCCGTGGGCGACTAGAGCGACACGGGGCTCCGGGGTGGTCTGTATTTCAGCTTGGACGGGCGGCGACGAGAAGATCGACCCCATGCTGGCGCGGATCGCCTTGGGCGAGAAGGGATCGGCGCAGTCGGGGCCGAGGACGACGGAGCTGCCGATGAGGGCGCCCACGCTGCGCACGATCGTCCCCACGTTGCCGGGATCACCCACACCCTGGAGGTAAAAACAGGGCTCAGGCGCGTTGTCCCCGGTATCCGGGGACAACTGCCTATCGTCGGCTGGGGGACGGGGCCAGACGGCGATCACCCGCGTTCCGGAGCCGAGGGACGAAACGTCTGCCAGTAGCGCCGGTTCGACCTCCTCGCCCTCGAGGCCCGATCCCGCCGCGACGAGCACGAACCGCGGCTTCACTCCCGCCGCGAGCCCCGCCGCGAGCAGATCCTCGCCCTCGGTGGCGAACAGGCCCTCGCGCTCGCGGTGCTTGCGGTCGCGCAGCTTGCGGACCAGCTTCAGCTTCTCGTTTTGGGGGCTCTCGATCATCGGATCCTGTTAGTTGGTGTCTTCTTGTCGGCGGTTTCTTCTCCTGGAACGAAAAAGCGGGCCGATAAACGGCCCGCCCGGGAGAGAGGAATGTCGGTGAGCCGTCAGGCGGCCGCACCCTCCCGGGCTAGCTCCACGAATCGGCGGAAGGCGTCGCGGTCGGAGACGGCGATCTCGGCCAGCATCTTCCGGTTCACCTCGACCTCGGCTTTGTTGAGACCGTGCATCAGTTCGGAGTAGCTCATGCCCTCGAGCCGCGCGGCGGCGTTGATCCGGGTGATCCAGAGCCGGCGGAAGGTCCGCTTTTTGTTGCGCCGGTCGCGGTAGGCGTACATCCCCGACCGCTGCACCTGCTCTTTGGCGAAGCGGTAGGAGGAGTGCTTGCGGCCGAAGTAGCCCTTCGCTTCCTTCAGCACCTTGCGGCGCTTCTTGCGCGCGTGGACGGAGCGCTTGACGCGGCTCATTTGCCGCCTCCGAGCAGGGTCCGAACTTTCTTCTGGTCGCTCGGCGCGATGTCGACCGGCTTCGCCATCTTCCGCTTCCGCTTCGGCGACTTTTTCTCCAGGATGTGGCTGGAGTAGGCGCGACGGCCACGCAGCTTGCCGCTGGCGGTCTTCTTGAAGCGCTTCTTGGCGCCGGAATGGGTTTTCATCTTCGGCATCGGGTCCGCTATTGAAGCAGACGCAGTCAGTTTCCCGTCAGGCCCCGCGCCTGAAGGGTGACGATTTCCTGTCGGTTTTCTGACATACGCTGCGCTCGCATGCGGATCCTCTACGTGGTCGGAACCCGGCCCAACTTCGTCAAGACCGCGCCGGTGATCGGCGTTCTGCGGGAGCGCCACCCCGAGGGCCGGCACGCGATCGTCCATACCGGCCAGCACTACGACCGGCTGATGTCCGAGGTCTTCCTCGAGGAGCTTGGGGTGCCGGCGCCCGACTACATGCTCGAGGTCGGCTCCGGCAGCCACGCCGCACAGACGGCGCGAACGATGGAGCGGCTGGAGCCGGTGCTCGCGGATGAGAAGCCGGACCTGGTGATGGTCCCCGGCGACGTCAACTCGACCTTGGCGGCGGCGCTGACCGCGGTGAAGATGGGGATCCCGGTCGCCCATATCGAGTCGGGTCTGCGCAGCTTCGACATGACGATGCCCGAGGAGGTGAACCGGATCGTCGCCGACCGCTTCGCCGAGTGGCTCTTCCTGCACAGCCCCGAGGCGATGACCAATCTCCGCGGCGAAGGCATCCCCGAGGAGCGGATGCATATGGTCGGCAACACGATGATCGACACCCTGGTGGCGCTGGAGGAGCGCTTCCGCGCGGCGGGCTCGGCGGACCGCCTCGGCGCCGCGCCGGGCTCCTACCTGCTCGTCACCCTCCACCGCCCCGCCCTCGTCGACGGTCCGCTGCTGGGCGAGACCGTCGCCCAGCTGGCGGCGCTGGCGCGGGAAATCCCCGTCGTCTTCCCGGTCCACCCCCGCACCCGCAAGATGATGGAGGGCCTCGAGCCCGACCATCCGGGCCTGCTCCTCACCAACCCGCTCGGCTACCTCGACTTCCTCTCCCTGATCGCCGATGCCCGCGCTGTCCTCACCGACTCCGGCGGGATCCAGGAGGAGACGACCTACCTCGGCGTCCCCTGCTTCACCCTCCGCGACAACACCGAGCGACCGGTCACGGTCACGTCGGGCACCAACACCCTGCTCGGATTAGATCCCGCGGCGATCGCCCGCATCCCCGGCGTACTCGCTGAGGGACGCCAGACCCCGCCCGGAGCGCCGCCGCTGTGGGACGGCCGCGCCGCGGGGCGAATCGCCGACGTGATCCTCGCCTGAACGGGTGGCGCGAGGTCGACGATCATCGCGTCCGACTTTTCCCCCAGCCGGGTGGGGTCAACTCCGGATGCGCCTCAGGGCTCGGCGGGGGCGTCGCTGGCGGCCGCGGCCTCGCCGGCCTGCTCGTCGCCGAGGAGCTTGTCGACCTCTTTGCTGGGGCCGAGCAGCATGCTCATGTTGCGCCCTTCCTGCAGCGGCGCCGACTCGATCGTGGCGAGGCCGTCGAGGTCCTCGAAAAGCTTCTGCAGGAGGTCGCGGCCGCGCTCGGGGTGGGCCTGCTCGCGACCGCGGAACATGATCGTCACCTTGACCTTGTCGCGGTGCTTGAGGAACCGTTCGACGTGGCCCTTCTTGGTCTCGTAGTCGTGGGCGGCGATCTTCGGCCGTAGCTTGATTTCGCGGATGTTGACCTGCTGCTGGTGCTTACGGGCGGCCTTCTGCTTCTGCTCCTGCTCGTACTTGTACTTGGAGTAGTCGAGCAGGCGGGTGACCGGCGGCTTCGACCCGGGGGCGACCTCGACCAGGTCCAGTTCGGCCTCCTGGGCGCGTTTGAGGGCATCGTTGATATCGACGATCCCCAGCTGCTCGCCGTCGGCGCCGATCAGGCGCACCTGGGGGACCCGGATCCGCTCGTTGATCCGGGTGGTGTCGCGCTCTGGCGGGCGCCGATCGAACCTGCGCGGGACCGGCACTATCGGAGGCGGGACTTCAAGAGGACGAGACGGTAGGCAGGCACGGGGCGCTCAGCGGCGGCGGTGATTGTTCGTGCCAGCGATCAAGTTCGGCGCAGTATAGAGACCTACGGGCGGTTCGTGAACCCGGTCGGTTAGCGCTCCGCCATCTCGGTCTCGACCTTGGCGGCGAACTCGGCGAGGGACATCTCCCCCAGGTCGCCGTCGGAGCGGGAGCGAACGGCGACGGCGCCGTTCTCCTCCTCGCGGTCGCCGACCACCAGCATGTAGGGATAGAGGCCGATCGTCGAGGCGTCGCGGATCTTCTTCCCCACCGACTCGGAGCGGTCGTCGAGGGCGACGCGGACGCCGAGTTCGCGCAGCTCGGCGAAGGCGCGGCGGCCGAAGTCGTTGTGGCGGTCGGAAATCGGCAGGACGATCGCCTGCACCGGCGCCAGCCAGGTCGGGAAGCGGCCCGCATAGTGCTCGATCAGGATCCCGGCGAAGCGCTCCATCGAGCCCAGCAGCGCCCGGTGGATCATCACCGGCCTGTGGGCGGCGTCGTCGGCGCCGGTGTAGTAGAGCTCGAAGCGCTCGGGCATCTGGAAGTCGAGCTGGCAGGTCCCGCACTGCCAGGAGCGGCCGAGCGCGTCGGTGATGTGGAAGTCGATCTTCGGGCCGTAGAAGGCGCCGTCGCCAGGGTTGAGCGTGTACTCGCGGCCCTGGCTGTCGAGCGCCTCGGCCAGCGCCGCCTCGGCCTTCGCCCACTGCTCCTCGCTCCCCATCGACTTCTCCGGCCGGGTCGAGAGCTCGACGTGGACGTCGGTGAAGCCGAAGCGGCCGTAGAGCTCGTCGATCGCCTCGCAGATCGAGGCCACCTCGGGGCCGATCTGCTCCTCGGTGCAGTAGACGTGGGCGTCGTCCTGGGTGAAGGCGCGGACGCGCAGCAGGCCGTGCAGCACTCCCTCGCGCTCGTTGCGGGAGACGCGGCCGAACTCGGCCAGCCGCAGCGGCAGCTCCCGGTAGGAGTGACGGTCGGCGGAGTAGACGAGGCAGGCGCCGGGACAGTTCATCGGCCGCAGCGCGTAGCGGCGGTCGTCGTCCTCCATGAAGTACATGTCGTCCTTGTAGTTGTCCCAGTGCCCGGAGCGGTGCCAGAGGCTCTCGTCCATCACCTGCGGGGTGGCGATCTCCTGGTAGCCGCGCTTGCGGAGCTGGTCGCGGACCTCTGTCTCGATCGTCCGCAGCATCGTCGTCCCGTTCGGCAGCCAGAACGGCATCCCCGGCGCCTCCTTGCGCAGCATGAAGAGGCCGAGCTGGGGGCCGAGGCGGCGGTGATCGCGTTCCTTGGCCTGCTCGAGGCGCTCGAGGTGCTCCTCCAGGTCCTTCTTCGAGAAGAAGGCGGTGCCGTAGATGCGGGTCAGGCTCTCGCGCTGCTCGTCGCCCCGCCAGTAGGCGCCGGCGACCGAGCTGAGCTTGATCGCCTTGATCCGCCCGGTCGAGGGGCCATGCGGGACCGCGGCAGAGGTCCTCGAAGGGACCGTTGCGGTAGAGCGAGACGGTCTCGACGCCTTCGTCGCGGACGAGGTCCTCGATCAGCTCGACCTTGAAGCCCTGGTCCTGGGAGCGGAAGATCTCGATCGCCTCGCCGACGGGGACGTCGCGGCGGGAGAACTCCTCGTCGGCGCCGATGTGCTCCTGCATCGCCGCCTCGATCTTCGGCAGGTCCTCCTCGGTGATCTTTGTTCCGGGCGGGAACTCGAAGTCGTAGTAGAAGCCGGACTCGATCGGCGGCCCGATCGTCACCTTGGTCCCCGGATAGAGGTCCATCACCGCCTCGGCCATCACATGGGCGGCGTCGTGGCGGATCAGCTCCAGCGCCTCGGGGTCACGGTCGGTGAGGATCGCCACCTCGCCCCCGGCCTCGGGCAGCGGCGCCGCCAGGTCGCGCAGCTCCCCGTCGACCTTGATCGCCAGCGCAGCCTTGGCGAGCCCGGGGCCGATCGCGGCCGCCGCGTCGGCGCCCGTCGCCCCCGCCGGCAGCTCCAGCGGCCTGCCGTCGGGCAGGGTGAAGGTGGTCTTCTCGGTCGCGGCCTCCATGCCGGGGCAATGGTACGGGGACTTCAGCGAGCGGGGCCCTGCCGCGCCTGCCGTTCGGCGACGAGGGGGCACGGGCTCCTGCCGGGCGGCGGGTTGTTCACCTTCGTCAGCGTCCAGCCGTCCTCGTCCCTGATCACAAAGCGGATCCCTGGCGGGACCTTGCGTTCCTCGGTCGACTGGATGCAGACACGACCGCCGCGCATTTCCCAGGCGAGGAAGGGTATCGCCGTGTTCTTCTTCGAGCAGCTGCGGCGAGACGAGGACGAGCGTCGGGCCTGCGCCGACGGCCTTGCGGTACTCGCTCAGCTTCGAGGAGTAGGAGGTTGGTCCGACAGGCGCGTTCGCGAGCGCGAGGAGCGAGCAGACGCCCGCCGCGACGACGAAGAGCACCGCCGCGATGGGCAGCCCCCACCGGCGCCTGTCGCTTTTGTTACCCATAGGGTGACTAAAGCGCCACCCCTCGCTGAGCAGCGGCAGGAGGATCGTCAAGGCGACGAGGGGCGCGGCGATCTCGATCGCCTTGGCAGCGGTGTAGGGCGTGCCGCCGACGCGGGCGGCGGCGTAGGCGAGCGCGGCGGCGGCGAGCGCCGGCGAGTATCGCGGTCTCGCGGCGGCGCCAGAGCTGGACGAGGCCGTAGAGGAAGAGGCGCGAGGGCGAAGGCGATGCCGAGGTAGTAGCCGGCGGCCGGGACGGCGCCGTCCCCGGGCGCGAGGCGGAAGTCGCCCGAGGGCCAGATGCCGAGGACCTCGAAGGGGGAGATCTGGCCGAAGAGGTTGCCGAGGCCCGGGCCGTTGGGGTCGAAGGTCTCGAAGCTGTGGAAGTCGAGCATTCGGGGGAGCTCGGGCAGGGCCAAGGCCGCGAAAACGAGACCTGCGAGACCTAGCGCTCGGGCTGCGGGTCCTGTCACGGCCGGGGACCCCCCATGTCTTCCGGTAGCTAAAGTTCCTCAGATGGTCCCCCCTACCGTGCCACCCACGGCAGAGAGATCAGGGAACAAGACGACGGCGGGACCAAGCCAGATCAGGCTCGGGAAGCTGTAGGTGTAGATGCCGCCGGCGGCGATTAGGGCTGCTGGGACGAAGCGGAGCTGCAGAGCCGCCCCAGTCTCGTTCCGACTCCCTCAGGGCAGGACGAAGGCCAGGAGGAAGAGGGCCTGCATCGTCTCCTTGAAGGCGCCTTGGGCGAAGTAGGAGGCGACTACGTAGGCGAGGCCGACGAGGAGGGCGCCGGCGGTGCGGGGGATTGCGGGGAGCTCGCGGAAGGCGGCGATGCGCGGTCAGGGAAGCGAGAACAGCCACGGCGACCGTCAAGCCGCTGAAGCCTTGGACGAGGCCGATGCCCAGGCCCTTGTTGAGGGCGACGACGATCGCGTGGGGCCCCAGGGGGTAGCCCTGGTTCAGGAGTTGGGAGGCCTGGCCTTCGGCGAGGCGGTCGGCGGCCAGCAGGTGCTGGGACATGTCGGGGTTGAAGCTGGTGCCGAGGATCCCGAAGTGGCCTTCGACGGCGAACGGGAGCGAGGCGGCGAGCAGGGCGCCGAGCGCCACCGGCCAGCCGGCGCGGAGCGCCTCTCCCGCGTCCTCGACCCGTCCCCCACAGGTAGGCCAGCCGCAGCGACCGTCAGCACGAGGACGACCGACCGCCGAGACCACCCCGTCCCCCGGCAGCCGCACCGTCCCCCAGCAGATCGCGCAGAGCAGCGCCAGCCCGACCGCCGGCGAGAGCCACGACCAGCCGCGCCCGCCGCAGAGCCCGACCGCCGCCTGGCCGATCGCCAGCGACGACGCGCAGATCGCCACCACCGCTGCATAGGTCCCGATCACGAGACCCGCGAGCCTAGACTGCGACGGTGGCCTTCGTACCTCCCGCTCGCCATCTGCTCCGGCCAAGGACCTCGCCGACGCCGCTACGCGGAGCCGCTCGAGGTCGAGGACATGGCGCGGGCCGCCGGCCTCTCGAAGGCGCACTTCAGCCGCGAGTTCCGCCGCACCTTCGGCGAGTCCCCCTACGTCTACCTGATGACCAGGCGCCTGGAGCGGGCCGCGGCGCTGCTGCGCAACACCGACTACTCGGTCGCCGAGATCTGCCTCGAGGTCGGCCTCCAGGGCGTCGGCTCCTTCACCACCAGCTTCAAACGCATGTACGGGATGACGCCGACGGCGTACCGCGCCGCCTGCCCGCCGGCCTCCGCACCAGGCCCGCGTCCCTGCCTGCATCGTCCGCGCCTACGCCCGCCCGCAACACCGCACGTTTCGAGAAGACAGCCCGCCGGCCCGGACCTAGCATCGCTCCCAAGCTGATTCCGAACCAGGAGGAAACGATGAAGATCGCAAACGCACAGCTCTGGGTCCACGACCAGGACGAGGCCCTCGCCTTCTACACCGAGAAGCTGGGGATGGAGGTCCGCTCCGACGTCACCCTGCCGGAGATGGACGACTTCCGCTGGCTCACGGTCAGCCCTCCCGGCCAGGAGGACGTCGCGATCGTCCTGATGGCGATCCCCGGCCCGCCGATGATGGACGAGGACACCACCCGGCAGGTCGAGGCCCTGATGGCCAAGGGCTTCGCCGGCACCGTCTTCCTCACCACCGACGACTGCCGCGCCGACTACGAGCAGCTGAAGGCGAAGCGGCGTCGAGTTCACCGAAACCCCGGAAGAGCGCCCCTACGGGATCGACTGCGGCTTCCGCGACCCCTCGGGCAACAGCATCCGCCTGACCGAGGTGAAGCTGCCGGCGACCGTCTAGCTGCTCACTTGAAGCGGAAGCTCGTCAGGTCCTGGTTGAAGGTCGGGTTGTAGATGACCTGATCGAGGTCGATGGCCGACGAGACGAAGGTGCCGAGGGTGCCGGTTCCATAGGGCACCCACGGCGCCTGCTCGCATCACTTCACGGTCAAGAGCCGGCGTATTCGGCTTCCACCGCGGGGGTCAGCGGCTTTTCCGCCAACTCTGTCGATCTTCGCGCTTATCTTCGGGTCGGCGAAGCGGGCCAGGTTCGTCGTGTTGGTCGGGAAGATACTTGCTTCGGTCAACATCGGCTGGAAGAAGTCATTGGGGTGCGGGTAGTCCTGGAACCAGCTGGCCCAGCCGATGTCGAGGTTCGAGGTCGACTGGTTGCCGATGATCGCAAAGTAGTTGTCGGCGTTCATCACCTGTAGCTTCACCTCGAAGCCGATTTCTTTCAGCACCTCCGCCAGGTAGGCTGCCGGCCTCTTCCTGGGACCGTTCGTCGTCGGTCCAGACGGTGATCTGGCGATCAGCGGGGTCGGCCTCCTCGATCAGCGTTCTTCGCCTTGCCGAGGTTGTACGGATAAAGCTCGAAGTGCTTGTACCCCGGCATCCCCGGCGGCAGGACCTGCTGGGTGGGGACGACCTGACCGGCGTAGATCCGTTCCAGCGCTTCGGGGTCGACCGCGTAGTTGACCACGCTGGCGGACACGGAGGTCGTCGAACGGCGGCTGCGGCCGTGTTCATCCAGAAGAAGTAGGTGCTCTCGGTCGGCTCGGTCCGGAACTGGCTCCCTTCATAGTTGTCCTTGACCTCGGCGTAGCGGTCGATCGGCGGCGGGTTCTCCATCCAGTCGTAGCTGCCGTCTTCGATGTCGTCGACCTGAGAGGAGGCATTGCGGATCACCGTCACCTCGATTCGGTCGACCGAGCCGCCGGGCAGCTGCGGCATCGCCTTCGCGTTGGTCTTCGCCCAGTAGGGATTGCGAGCGTAGGACCAGCCGCGCCCCGGCTTCGAGGAGACGATCTCGTAGGGCCCGGTGGCGGGCGGCGGGTCGCCGGAGAGGTCTTCGTCCGGCGTCCCGGCCGGCAGCGGCGCGGTGAACGGCAGCGCCAGCTCCTGCAGGAAGGTGCCACGGGGGTGAGTCGAGATCGATCGTGATCTCGCCACTGCTCGTCGTCAGTGACGATGCCGCGGATGCCGCTCCTTCTTGGTCTTGGCGAACTCAGTCGGCGCCGACGATGCCGGTGAAGAAGGGCGAGCCGCTCGAGTTGAGCACGAAGACCCGTTCGACCGCCCGCCTCGAAGTCGGAGGCGACGACCGGTTTGCCGTTCGGAGTAGCGCAACCCGTCGCGTAAGCGGAATCGGTAAGTCGAGCCCGTCCTCGCTGATCTCCGGCAGCGACCGCGCCAGCCCCGGGATCACTTCGCTCCCGGCCTTGCCGTCGGCATGACGGTAGGTCAGCAGCGGAACATAGGTGTCGTAGATCGCCGTCCACCCTTCCTCCGAATGCGAAAGCGCCGGATCCAGGTAGTCGGGGAAGGAAGAAAAGGTCGCGCGCAGCACCTCGCCGCTCCCGGATTCGTCAGATCCAGAGCTGCAGCCGGCAAGACAAAGGACAGCGACCACGGCCGCGATCGCGAGAAGTCTCATGCGCAGCCCCTATCGGCAGCCGGCGGGAAAACCTGAGTCAGGCGCGAGGCTCGGCTTCCTACCAGGGCCGGTGCGCAGCCGTATGGGCGTTACTGGGCTCGAACCAGTGACCTCCAGCTTGTCGAGCTGGCGCTCTCCCAACTGAGCTAAACGCCCGGGAGCTCGGAATCTAGCAGCGGGCAGGAGAAAGGCGGCGGAGTGGCTAAAGGTTGCTCTGCAAGGGCCGATGCAAGTGGTGCAACTTTCAGACCTTTCCGGTGTTTAGTGGGGGCAACTTCAAAAGCTTGAGGACCGACGAGCCAGCGACTTAGAACTCTCTGGTGGCACGTCCTTCGGAAACAAAGGGCCCCGATTCCGGGGCCCTTTTCCGTTCCGGCGGGCGCTAGACGTGGTCGCTGGGCAGATGCCAGTGGCGCGGCGCGATCAGCTGCGTCGGTCTCGCTCGGGCCCCAGGAGCCGGGCTCGTAGGGCATCGCCCGGCGGCGGGCTCCTCGAGCACGGGCTCGGAGATCTCCCAGAGCCGCTCGATCGCCTCGGAGCTGGTGAAGAGCGTGCGGTCGCCGAGCATCACGTCGTGGATCAGCCGCTCGTAGGGGTCGAGCGCCTCCTCCGGCCCGCCGAAGGTGTCGGCGTAGCTGAAGCGCATGTGCGCCTCGCCGAGCTGGATCCGCGGCCCCGGCACCTTGGCGAGGAAGGAGGCGGAGATGCTGCCGGGGTCGCCGAGCTCGAAGGTGAGGTGGTCGTGGCCGAAGGACTCGGCGATCTGGTCGCAGTCGAGCGGGAACATCCGCCGCGGCGGCTCGCTTGAAGGCGATCGTCAGCAGGTGCCGGCTCTCGCCCAGCCGCTTGCCCGAGCGCAGGTAGAACGGCACCCCCTCCCAGCGCCAGTTGTCAACTGACGGCCTTGACGGCGACGAAGGTCTCGGTGTCGGAGTCCGCGGCGACTCCGTCCTCCTCGCGGTAGCCGCGCGTACTGGCCGCGGACGACGTCCGCGGGGCGCAGCGCCGGCATCGCTTCGAAGACCTTCTCGCGCTCGATCCCCAGCGGTTTCGGCTCCAGCGAGACCGGCGGCTCCATCGCGACGAAGCCGAGGACCTGGAAGAGGTGGGTGACGATCATGTCGCGGAAGGCGCCCGTTTCCTCGTAGAAGGAGCCGCGCATCTCGATCGAGAGCGTCTCGGGGATGTCGATCTGGACGTGGTCGATGTGGTTGCGGTTCCAGACCGGCTCGAACATCCCGTTGGCGAAGCGCAGCGCCAGCAGGTTCTGGACCGCCTCCCGTCCGAGGTAGTGGTCGATGCGGAAGATGCAGTGCTCGGCGAAGACGGCGTGCAGGCGCCGGTTCAGCTCGCGGGCCGAGGCTGAGGTCGGTCCCGAAGGGCTTCTCGGTGATCACCCGGGCGCCGGGCCGAGGCCCGAGGTCGCGGAGCCCGTCGACCGTCCCGGCGGCCGCCTGCGGCGGCAGCGAGAGGTAGAAGAGCAGCCCCGCTCCCCTCCCCCAGCTGCTCGCGGGCGGCTTCGATCTCGCCCTCGAGCTCGTCGAACCCCTCGCCGACGCTGGCGAAGCGCAGCGACTCGGCGAACCGCTCCCAGGCCTCAGGATCCCCAGGCTTGCGCCCGGAGCCGAAGATCGAGTCGCGCGCCAGATCCCGGAACTCCTCGTCGCCGAGCCCCTTGCGGGCGGCGCCGACGATCCGGAACCGCTCCGGCATCAGCCCCACCTGGGCCAGGTGGAACATCCCCGGCAGCAGCTTCCGCTTTGCGAGGTCGCCGGTCGCCCCGAAGAGGACGATCACCTGGTCGCTGGGCACCTGCTCTGAGGCTCGCCGCTCGCTCATCGCCGCAGCCTATGCTGCCACTCGATGGGCACCGGCATGACGAAGAACGGAGTCGCCTACGACTCGGCGCGCTGGACCGGATCGATCGCCGCTTCTGGCGAGAGATCTGGGAATCGGTCCCGGCCGAGATCGCCGCCGAGCACGGCATCGAGGTGCGCGAGTTCGGGCGCGATCCAGGCGACGGTGGCTCGTGATCTCGGCCGGGTCGGAATGCTCAACCTCGTGCTCGGCGCCGCCGAGGCCCAGGAGCGATCCGACCTCGAAGCGGCGGTGGCATGGGCCGAGGAGCGATCGACCCCCTACGTCTCGGTCACCCCCGGCCTGCCCGGCAGCGCCGAGGCGGAGGAATGGCTGCGGGAGAAAGGCTTCGAACCGACCTACGCCTGGATGAAGTTCGTCCGCGATCCGCACCCGCCCCGCTTCCCCGCTCCCGACGGGATCGAGGTGGTCGAGGTGAGAGCGCCGGACGAGGAGCCGTTTGGGACGATCGCTGCCCTCGGCTTCGGGATGCCCGCCTGGGGCGCTGAGTTCTTCGCCCACCTACCCGGCCGCGACGGCTGGCGCTGCTACGTCGCCCGGGTCGACGGCAAGGCGCAGGCCTGCGGGGCGATGGTGATCGAAGACGGGATCGCCGAGCTCGGGATCGGCGCCACCCTCGAGCAGGCCCGCGGCCGCGGCTGCCAGACCGCCCTGCTGCGCCAGCGGATCATCGACGCCGCCGCGGCCGGCTGCCGCACCCTTCTCGTGGAGACGGGCGAGCGGGTCCCCGACCGGCCCTCGGCCAGCTACCGCAACATCCTCAAGGCTGGCTTCGAAGAGGCCTACCTGCGGCCCAACTGGCAGCGGCCGCACTAAGCAGCGGGCGCAACCGCGACGACGGTCCGAATCACACTTGAGGACCGGCTATCCGTTCGGGCAGCAGCTCGAAGTCTCGAACCAGCGTCCCTCCGTGGATCCGGGGGGACGCCGCTTGGCCGCCGATCAGCAGGCCGAGCTGCGGGTGGGCTCCCCTCAGCTCCCCCGCCACAGCTTCGAGCTGCGGCGCCAGCGCCTGCATCGTCGCCGTCAGCGCAACCAGATCCGGTGAGAAGGTCTTCACCGCCCGCATGAGGGCATCGGTGGGAACGTCGGCCCCGAGGTAGACCGTCTCGTAGCCGGCGTCTTCAAGGAGGTCGGCGGCCATCCGCAACCCGAGGGCGTGTTGCTCCCCTTCGACGGCGGCGAGCAGGGCCCGCCCCCGTTGCGGGCTCGCGGCGTCGCCTGGCGGAGGGCGCAGGGCCGCGAGGACTCGATTGGTCAGGGCCGTCGCCTGGTGCTCGTCGGCAACGGTGATGGCCCCTCGCTCCCACAGCGCGCCAATCTCGTGCATCGCCGGGGCTATCACCCGCTGGTAGAGCTCGGGCGTCGTCATGCCCTCCCGCAACGCCCCGGCGACGACGCGGTAGGCGCCGGCCGCGTCCGCGGCCCGCAGCGTTTCCAGGTAGCGGCGGGAGAGCCGCGCCGCCCCGCGACCCTGGTCCCGCTTCGTTGATTTGTCAGCCCCTGCCGACTTCTCAGTCACCGGACAAAGGCTACGCCCGTACCTTGCTCGGCTCAAACTCCATATGCGCCCTATGCAGCGGCGCCACTAGTTCCGGCCGGATCCGGAAGACTCGCCAACACCTCCGCTGGCAGCCGCTTGCTGGCCGACCAGATCTCGATTGCCACCACCTCGTCACTTGACGCGTCGTGATCGACCAACCCCCACTCGACCTCCTCGCTGACGACATCATTCGAGCTTCCCGTGGGCAGCCAGGCAATGTCGGCCTCGCGGTCGTAGTAGGCGAACCTGTCGCTCATCGTGAGCCAGAATACCCCTGGATAAGCCGCTTGTTGTCCCTCAAGATCCACGCGCTGACAACTCGCACGGTCTCTCGATCTCCGAAAATCGGGCAGTCGTAGATCACCACGAGCCGCCTGCCATCGAGAGTTGCTCTTTCCACACGCCAATCCGCCGGGCCACGATTGATCTGCCGCTTCTGATGCGAGTCGCGAATGCTCGCTTCGACCTCTGCGCGAAGGATGCATCGCTGACGGAGACGCCACTCGGCATGGTCGGTCCAAACGATTCTTCGAATTGGCACACCCAGACCAAGGGCCGGGGGCGCCAAGTTCTCCCCCCTTCACCTCGAGTCATTTCAGATCGAAAAGTTTGACCTCGCTCCTTCCAGGGGATGAAGCTGCGCAGCCCTATTCCTGACCCGAAGGAGAGCAATGAGCATCATCACGATCCTGATCATCATCATCCTCGTACTGCTGGCGATCTACTTGTTCCGGCGCGTCTTCTAGGGGAGCCTGCTTGATGGCGGACGGCGAGCCATGCGGGGTGATCCAAATGGCAGGCTCCTCCGCGTAATACAGGAAGCCGCCTCGTGCGTTTCGCAAGCCAGGCAACGATTTCGTTCGGAGTCGCTTCGCCTGCGGCGATCCGCTCGACCATTGGCACGTCAGTATCGGGATCAGACATCTAGATAATCGGCAACCGCCGGACCCTGCCGGACGATTCCAGATCTCGCTTGTCAGAGCCAGAGGCGCCTACCGGAATCGAACCGGTGTAAACGGCTTTGCAGGCCGCTGCGTAGCCACTCCGCCAAGGCGCCGAGAGCGGGATGAAGCCTAGCGCCGCTCAGGCGGATTCGTGCGGCGCTACTGCTCGTAGTCCTCGACGGTGCCGCCATCGCGCATGCTGGCCTCGTCGGGGTCGTCGCCGGCGCGGCGGAGGGCGCGGCGCTGGCGCAGGTAGTCCCAGGCCTTGTCGAGCTGGACTTTCAGCTCTTCGAGGCGGGCGTGCTCGTCGTCGCCTAGGCCCTCGCCCTCGTGGCGGTGGAGGAGCGCCTCCTCTTCCTGGACCAGTTTGTCGATGCGCTCGAGTACCTGCTGATCGTCCATGGCGGCTCCCTACCCAGTCTCCGAGGATTCGACAACGCGGAAGGCGATGCCCGCGTTCTGGATGCGCTCGAGCAGCGCATCGCCCATTGCCTCGGCGGTGGTGAGCTGTCCTGATTTGGCGGGAAGGTCGTCGAAGGCGAGGCAGAGGCCGGACTCGGCGAGCATCTTCGAGGTCTCGCTGTAGCCAGGATCACCGCCCTTTACCTCGGTGACGACCCGCTTGCCGCCGCCCTCGCCGACGAAGACGACCTTGAACCAGCTCTTCTCGCGTTTCTCCTCGCTCGGCCCCTCGCCCGCCGCTTTCATCTTCAACATCAGCTTCCGCGTCGGCGGCAGCTGCGCGAGCGTGAAGCCGACCCCGACCCCGGCGCCGATCGCACCCACGGTGGCCAGATGCTTGGCGACCATGTTGTGGCCGTAGGTGAAGTTGGGCCCGTAGCGCTCGAGCGCGGCGGCGGAGCGGCGGATGATCGCGCCGTCGATCGTCGGCAGCGGCACCGTCCAGCCGCCGAGCTGCTCGTCGCGATGGATCCGGGCCGGCGCCGAATGGACCTCGCGATCCTGCGGGCGCGGCTCGGCCCCGCGCCGCTCCTTCGCCGCGCTCAGCGTCTGCCGAGCGCGGCCGAAACCGTTGATCGCGGAGTGGTAGGTGCCGCCGGAGAAGCTGGCGTTGCTGCGGACGTAGCCGTTGACGGTCAGCGGCACGCCGTCGGGCAGCTGCTTGACCGTGAAGTAGGCGCCGAGGTCGTGCGGGATCGAGTCGAAGCCGCAGCAGTGGACGAGCCGGGCGCCGCTGCGTTCGGCCTCGGCGTGGTACTTCACCCACATCCGATCGACGAACTCGGGCTCGCCGGTGAGGTCGCAGTAGTCGGTACCGGCGGCGGCGCAAGCGGCGACCAGCGGCTCGCCGTAGAGGGCATAGGGGCCGACGGTGGTGATCACGACCCGGGTCGACTCGGTGACCTTCCGCATCGCCTCGGGGTCGGCAGCATCGGCCACGACCAGCTCGGGCGCGGGCGCCTGCGGCGACGACACCGCCAGCCGCTCCTTCACCGCCTCCAGCTTCGCCCGGTTGCGGCCGACAAGCGCCCAGCGCACCCCGGCCGGCCCGTGGGTCGCGAGGTAGTCGGCGGTGAGGCCGCCGGTGAAGCCAGTCGCCCCGAAGAGGACCAAGTCATAGGGGCGCGAGCGCTCCACCCGCAGGATTCTCTCAGGTTGGGCCCGAGGCAGCACGCCCAGCGGGCGCCGCAGACGACCAGTCAGCGACCACGACGCCCGCTGCACGTGCAGCACATAAACGGAGCCCTTTTACAAATATCAGGCCAAAGTCAAAGAAAGGGATAGGCAAATTAGCCCCGGCTTTTCCGCTAATTCCGGGGAAAAGGAAAGTGCTAACTGCCTAAGAAGCCGAGGCGGTAGCAGGTGCGCCGCTCTCGACCGGATGGCCGCCCGCACGCCAGACGCCAACGCCCTTGCCGACGTGGCTGACCTCGAAGCCGGCTCGCTGGAGGATCGAGGCAGCGAGACCGCTGCGCTTGCCGCCGCGGCAGATCGTCGCGATCGGGCGGTCGCGGGGCAGCTCGTCGAGACGGTCGGCGAGGCCCCCGTAGGGGATGTGGAGGGAGCCGGGGATGTGCTCGCCCGCGTACTCGGAGGCGTTGCGGACGTCGAGGATGACCGGGCCGCCGCCGCCGTCGCCGTCAACGCGGCGGGCGAGCTCCTCGGGGTCGATCAGCTCGATCCGGTGGACCGGCCGCTCCTCCGTGCGCCAGGCGGTCATCCCACCCTCGAGGTAGCCGCGGACGGCGAGGCCGACCGAGGCCAGCATCTGGGCGGCGCGGCGCTCGTCGCCGCTGGAAGCGGCGACGACGACGATGTCGCTGCCCGCGGGGGCGACGCGCGAGACCTTGGTCGCGAAACCGGTGTCGTAGGAGGAGGCGCTGAGGGCGCCCTCGATGTGGGCCTCGTCGAACTGCTCGTTGGTGCGTCCGTCGATGACGACGGCGCCTTCCTCCACCAGCTCCTCGACCTCATGCGGGCTGAGTGGCGCCGGCGTCCCAAAGTCCTCGACCAAGGGGCCGCGGTTGAGGCCGACGATGCGCTCGATGTTCGGCGGCTTGTCGCCGAGCGAGCCGACCTGCTCCTCGACGAACTCGGCCTCGTCGGTGATCTGCAGGGCGCGGTTGTGGCGGCGCTCGAAGCCAATCGTCGAGGAGCACTTGAGGTCGAGCCCGGAGCCGCCGCAGAGCGAGCCGCCGAGGTGGCCGGGCCAGACCTCGACCTCGTCGGGCAGTGCCAGCAGCCGCTGATGCAGCGAGCGGAACATGTCGGCGGCGCCCTCCCGCGGTTCCACCGCCAGGTCCGGGCGGGCGACGTCGCCGATGAAGAGCGAGTCCCCGGTCAGCAGCGCCCAGGGCGTCACCGTCGCGCCCCTTGTCGCTGAGCAGGAAGCAGGTGTGCTCGGGCCGGTGGCCGGGCGAGTGGACCGCCTCGACCACGAGGTCGCCCAGCTCCAACTTCCAGCCGTCGGCGAACGGCTCGTGCGGGTACTCCGCCTCCGCCAGCTCGTGAACATGGACCGTGGCCCCGGTGCTGCGGCAGAGCCGCCCGTGCCCGGAGACGTGGTCGGCGTGGTTATGGGTCTCGAGCACGTGCCCGATCCGCACCCCGTGCAGCCCCGCCAGCCGCCGGTAGGGATCGATGTCCCACTGCGGATCGACGACGACCGCAATCCCCGATTCGCGGTCGGCGACGAAGTAGGAGGCGCAGCCAAGGTCCTCGTGGATGATCTGGCGGAAAAGCATCTTCTCCCTCGCTGCGCAGGCTAGCGCGCCGACCCCGCCGCCACAGCTAGAATGCCCCCCGTGCGGCTGTAGCTCAGCTGGCTAGAGCGTCTGCTTGCCATGCAGAAGGTCGAGGGTTCGAATCCCTTCAGCCGCTTCGAACAAAAGCCCCGCTCCGGCGGGGCTTCTTAGTTTCCGGGTGCGACCCCGCCGCCGCCACCGACCTGTTGACTTCCGCCCTCGCTGCCCGTTGCTGCCCGATCAGCGGCCAAGGGGATTGCCTCGCTAGGCGGTCGCGTTGTCGGAAAATCCGCCAGTGAAGGCGGAAGACTAGGACCGATGACAGATGAGGTCAGTCCTGTTGCGGCTGTGTCGTGGGTGCTAGAGCTACCCCGCGATCTCGGCCTCGCCGACGACACTTTCTCGTCTAACGGCGTCGCCGGTGACGTACCGCCCGGATGGGAGGGGCGGCTAGACGAGCTTCCGGAGTGGCCAGACTGCGAATTTCAGGGGATACCGAGACGCCGCCTACGGTTCCGTCGAGCCTGCGTAGGTATCGGCATGCCGACTGAGGCAACTGACCGAACCTTCAGCGACCTCAAGCGCATGAAGGGTCTGAAGAAGCTGCGCCATTCTGTGGGGTTGCGCCGACTATCGCGACGGGGGGTCAAGGAGTGGAAGACCGTCTGCCAGATGACGAAGTGGTACGCGGGCGAGGAGTTTGACGAGGTCAACGAGCCGAACGATTCCAAGACGCCTCTTGAACAAGGATTCGCGGAGATGCTCGCGGACTTGGATTTGTGGCTACAGGCATACGGTCTGATTTCCGGCGAGCTTGAAATCGGGTCGATTGCTTTGCATGACCTTCCGCCCGCAGTCCCCTGGACCATCCACTACAAGCAGTCACCCGACGCACCGGAGTTCGCCTTCACGGGAATGCTTCCAATCCATGATCGAGTTCCGAACATGGTCCCTAGCGGTGGCAATCAGGAGGCGGCAAAAGAGGCAGGAATCATCGTGGCCACTAATGCCGAGGCGGCGCCTGCCTTCACCGCCTTTACCTTGCTCTTTCAGGCCCAGGCTTCCGCCGTGGCGGGCAGAGGACGCCAGGCGGTGATCGACGCAGGCACGGCCGTTGAGGCCCTTGTCGCCCTTGTCATCAGAGAAGCACTTCAGGCAGAAGGCGCGTCGGATACGAAGACCGCAAGCACGCTCAGCCAGAGGTGGCCAACCGTCTTCAACCAGGAGCTTCTAAAGGCGCTTGGAGTTTCCCCGGGAGAAGGAGGACCCGAGCATTCGAAATGGTGGCGGGTCCACTACAAAAGGCGGAACCAGGCAGTACATGACGGCATGACCCCAGATAAGGATGCCGCCCTTGAAATGGTTTCCGACACCTGGGATCTGTTCGATTGGATCGGAGCAAAAGCACGTCTCAAGCCCGACCTCGCCACGTTTGGCAAATCGCTCACCGTCAAACGAAAGCAGCCTTAGTAGCGCTATTCGCTGCCCACTCAGACGCGCCAACGATGCCGTCAAGAGCCGCACCGTGGTCCGTCTTGGAGGCGATTACCTGGGCGTAGAGGCCAAGGGTCATCTTCGGGTCGGTATGCCCCGCCTGCGCCATGACATAGGGCACATCGGCCTCTGCTGCGAGAAGGAGGGAAATGAAGGTGCGGCGCAGCGAGTGCGGCGTCACGTCTGGCATCGGCTCCCGCCCCGCCGTCCGCAGATCGGCGTTGGCGAGCTTCGCCGCCGAATCCAAGAAGCGATTGCGGACTTGGAGGGGTTGTCTCGCTTGCCCGCGCCAGTCGGGAAGACCAAATCTCCGGCTGCGTGTACGGGCCGCGGCTCCGGTAGTCGGCGAGCAGTTCTTGCAGCGCGGAAGTCAGATCGACCTCGCGGACGCCTGTGTCAGTCTTCGCCGCCGCGCCCGCAGGCGGCGCGCGTCGAGGTTCACGTCCCGCCAGCGCAGATCAAGCGCCTCGCTGATCCGCAGGCCCGCCAGCGTCAGAGTGGCGAGCAGCGGACGGCGGCGGCGAGTGTCGCCCTCTCGCGCGTCGGCGTCGATCTTCCCGGCCGCGCTCAGCAGCGCCGCGACCTGATCCGGCTGTAGATAGCTGCGGGTCGGCTTGTCCTCTTTCAGCAGCCGCTTCCGCCCTTTGGCCGGGTTCCGTTCCAGGTAGCCGTACTCGACGGCCTGCTCCAAGACAACGGCGAGCAGCCGAATCGTCTTGTTGATCGAGCCGTTGGAGAGAGGCCGAACGAGCCGCTTCCGATCCTTCTCCGGCATCGCAAGCTGCCGCTGCCGCGCCGCCGCGACCGCCTTGCTCTCGCGCACCTTCTCGCGCCGGTAGCGGTCTACCTCCTCAACTGTGATCGCTGACAGGCGATGCTTGGCGAAGTAAGGCAGCAGGTGATTGGAAAGCCGCCATTGGTAGTCAATGCGGGTCCGCTCGCGAAGCTCAGGGGGCGACCCCCTCAAACCACTCGGACGCGAACTCGTGGAAGGTCGGCTCGATGGCCGGGCTCTGATCGGGCGGTGGCGCTTCCGGCTTCCAGATGCCCCGCTCCACATCGGCGAGGACATGGCCGAGTTTCTTTTCCGCTTTCTCGCGCGTCCAGCCTTCATCGGAGGTACCGAGCGCGACATAGCGGCGCTTCCCGTAAGCCCGGAATCGGATCGCCCATGCGCGCCCGCCTGTGGGTTCGACAACGCTGCCGCTGGCTTTGGGAGGCATCAGCGACCACCCCCGGATACGGCGAAGGGGCGGCAACAGCTAGAGGTGAATGAAAGAGCAGCGGCGGTATGACCGCGCTCCATAGGATCGCTGGTAGCCATGAGGAGGCACGTCTCCTTTTGGTCAGGCTTTCTGGGTCTGGATGGCAGCTGCAGCCCCGTCAAAGAATGTTAAGTTTTATGGGGAAAAAACTTGACAGATTCTCTGTTTTCTCGGTACCTTGGAGTCGTGCCCAAGCGGTCAAAACAGCCACGGCGCAGCGCAGCCGCGACCATCCGCGATCGCGTCGCCCGCGGGGGGTCGCGTTTTTGGAAGCACGCTGACTTCGCCGATCTACCGCCTTCTGCGGTCGCGATGACGCTCTCCCGGCTTGCCAGGGAGGGCGTCCTGCAGCGGGTCAGCAAGGGCGTGTATTTCCGCTCGAGGCAGACCGCCCTCGGACCAAGCCTTCCAGCTGCCAGCGGGGTTGCCGCGCAGACGCTGAGGGCTCCACTTCATCCTGCCGGCCTCAACGCGGCCAACGTGCTCGGGCTCAGTACCCAGAACCCCGGCCGCCCTGAGTTCGCGACGTCGGCTCCGGGGCCACCCACCGCGCTACGCGGTGCGGTCGTGCATACCGGGCGTCCGGCTCAGCGCGGCGCGCTCTCGGCTGAGGACGGAGCGATCCTCGAGACTCTTCGCGCTCGCGCTCGCTATAGCGATCTTCCCCCGAAGGAAACGGTACGACGCCTGCTCGGATTGCTCGCCGACGAGCGACGCTACGGCGCGCTTGTTGACGTCGCGATGGCAGAACCCCCCCGTGTACGGGCCATGTTAGGGGCGATCGGGGAAGAGCTAAATATGCCGGCAAAGCACCTCGATCGGTTGCGGAAAAGCCTCAACCCTCTGAGCCGATTCGATTTCGGCAGCCTGCGCTCACTTCGCCATGCCGAGAATTGGCAGGCGAAGTGAGGCTGTTCGAGCATCCCGAATTCGAGCAGGCGTTGCTGCGCGCCGCCGCTGAGCACGGACTTGCCGAGCAGTTTGTCGAGAAGGACTACTACGTCACCGAGATCCTTCGCATCATCTCGAGCGGATTTGGCGACAAGGTGATGTTCAAGGGTGGGACCAGCCTCTCCAAGGGCTGGGGCCTGATCACCCGGTTCTCGGAGGACATCGATCTCTTTGTCAATCCCGACCTCTTCCAACCGCGGCCCGGAACGAACAAACTCGACCGGATTCTCAAGGGTCTGGCCGAAGACGTTGCCGAGCATCCAGCGCTCACGTGGCGTCCCGAGGAGGGAATGACGATTGGTGGCCTGGGACGCCATGACCTCTTCGCCTACGAATCCCGGTTCGTGGAGCTGCCGGGTATCCGGGCCGCGGTTCGGCTGGAGCCGGGCATCCAGAGTGGCGACTTTCCGACCGAGGTCGTTCCGATCACCTCGCTCGTGGCGCAACACCTGGCGGAGCGGGGATCGAGCGAGTTCGCCGAGGTCGAGGACATCGCCGGCTTCGACATGTCTCTCTTGCATTACCGCCGCACCTTCGTCGAGAAGATGTTCGCCCTTCACGGCAAGGTGATCCGTCTCCAGGAGGAGGGCCATCCGCTCGGCAGGGATGCGCGCCACTACCCCGATTTATATGTGCTCGCTGGAGAGCACGAGGTCCGCTCAATGCTCGCCTCGCCCGAGTACGAGGAAATTCGCCGCGACTATGACCGGAAGAGCCGCGAGTTCTTCGCCGGGAGCTATCGCCCACCCGCCGATCTTTCGTTTGTCGACAGCCCAGCGTTCTTTCCCGATGCGAACCTGCGCGACCGCCTCGCGGCGGAATTCGAGGAGCAGTGCGAACTCCTTTTTGCCGGAGACGACTACCCCGCGTTCGAGGAGGTTCTCGCTCGTTTCCGGGAGATCCGGGAGCTGGTCTGAGGTGGCCAGAACATTCGCCGCCCATTCGAAGTGAGAATTCGGATCGTGCGCGTATGAGCGGCTGTGCACTCGGTGTCGTTGTCGTGCCTCATCTGATCCCGGCCGCGACGCTGGCGAATCACGACATTGACCGGGCGATGGAGGAGCCGCTGGCCTTGGATCGTGACGAGGTGCTCTACATGATTTGCACGCATCCGCGGCTGAGAGCCGTATGGCCGGACCCGAAACTTCGGGAGTTCGAAGTCCTGATCGCACGCAACGCCGGGGCTTCAGATATCGGCTGGGATCCCGAGCCGTGGGCACACGTGACCGTGCCCGAGCATGTGCGCCCAGGGTGCGTGGAGTGGGCGATCAGCGATTCAGCCCTGGAGACCGTTGAGGGTCTAACTCGAAACCCGCGGGCGGCTGATGGCGCGCCTGCGCACCTCCAGGAGCTACTCGGATGGATCTTTGATCGGCACCTTGAGGAGGGCGAACCGCCAGCGGTAGATCGCGGCACAGTCGAGGGCGGGCAGCTGTCCTTCGCGGTCGAGTACATCGGTAGGAGTGACTTCGAAGCATTGCGACGAGCGACGGGGCCTCATCACAAGCTGCCACAGATCCTCAATCGAACCATGGTTTTCACGCCGCACCTCCTTGTCTATGCCTTCCCCTGCGAACTCCACCTCGTCGCCTACTCTCCGGACGAGAAAGGCACGATAAAAGCGCTTCCTTTTGCAGAGGCACTACGTACCTTTAGCCTGCCTCGAGAAACGATCGTTTCAGCCGCCGAGGAGATGTTGATAGCTTGGCTCGGCGGTGCCCGCAACGTGCGCAGCACCGGCACCGGAGCCTTTCCAAACTCAGCGTCCGCCCGTGTGCTCGTCGAACTCGGGTTCACTCAGGCAGGTATCTCCTTCGGAGGGATTCCACCTCACATGCGGTTCTGCGGCAAACACGAGAGGATCGACAATGAATCGACTCCGCGCGGGTGGAAGCTCATCACGTCTGCGTGAGCCAGAAATCCGGACTGGTCTGAACTCCCGCCAGAGCAGCGCTTTCTGCCAAACGACCGTTTTTATCGCCAACCGGCTTGCCATGCAGAAGGTCGAGGTTCGTCTCCCTTCTGCCGCTTGCCCATGAACGACAAAGACATTGCGGACGGCAAGGTCACGCTATTCGAGAGCGCTGAGGAATTTCTAGCGGCATTGGACGAGCGCACAGCGAAATCCCTCGCTGCCCAAAGCGATCCGCGCAGGATCTACTGACGGGGCCTAGATCGCTTTCGAAACGCGCCGGCGACGGGCTGCGACGATTAGTTTCATCACCGCGCCAAGGAGAATCAAGCCGGCCGAGAAGAAGGCGCAGACTGCCACGCTCCACCAGATCGGCATCGGCTCACTGAATTGGTAGTGATCTGGGTAGCCGAAGGGGATTGCGAATGGAATCGCGAGGAAAGCCAGTAGCGCGAAGGCGACCTGCCCGGTCCCCCACCCGAGCAGGACCGAGGCGATCGCCCAGATCGCGATTGCCAGCTCGCCAGCACCGGTATTGGCGTTAAGCAAGACGACGGCCGTGGCCGTGCCGGTCAGGTAGATCGCGAGGAAGGCGATACGGGCCATACGGACACAAGCACCCCAGAGACCGGCTTTTGTTCCATGAGTCGTTCACCGCCACACCTCCCGGCGCAGCATCTCGTTGCCGCGTTCGAGTTGGCCGATGGTGGCGCTGGAGACCGAGCGGGCCTTGGTGGCGCGGTTGATGCGGGCCTGGATCTCGCGGTGCGACTTCTTGGTGCGGCGGGAGACGTTGGCGACGAGGCGGTTGCGCTCGGCGCGCAGGCGCTCTCTCGCCGCGTAGGCCGACTCGCGGTCGGGTTCGCGATCCCCTGGCGCAGGCTTGGGCGCGGTGGGGGCGATCGTCTTCTGCGCTACCGGCTTGGGATCGTCGGTCGGGAAGAGCTGCAGGGCGGTCTCGCTCATGATCGCCTCGTCCAGCTCGGCGCCGCCGGAGCTGAGGGCGGCAAAGCCGCCACCCTCGCCTCGCTCCGGATCGGGCTCGTCCAGCTCGACCTCTTCCTCCTCGCCGGTCGGCGCGAGGTCGAGCGCGTGGCGGCGCTCCAGCTCGATCTCGTGGGCGAGGGCCTTCAGCCGCTGGTCGGCCGGCATCAGGAGATAGCTCATCTGGCGACGGGGCCCCGGGGTGGCCCGGATGAAGCGGCCGACCACCTGACGGAAGAAGAGCTCGGTCCGGGCCGCCGTCGCATAGACGCCGACCCGCAGGCGGGGGATGTCGACGCCCTCGGAGACCATCAGGACAGAGACCAGCCAGCGCCGCTTGGAGGAGGCGAAATCGGCGATGCGACGGCTGGCCCCGGGCTCGTCGCTCATCACAAGCTCGGGCTGCTCTCCCGAGATCGCCCCCAACCGCGCCGCGATCTCCCGCGCGTGGTCCTGATCGGAGGCGATGACCAGGCCGCCCGCGTCGAGGTGCCCGTCGGCGCGCACCTCGCTCAGCCGGGCGTCGCCGTCGCGCAGCACCTCGCCCATCCACTCGCCTTCCGGGTTGAGCGCCGTCCGCAGGCGACGGGCCGCCTCCGCCGCCGGCAGAACGAGGTCGAAGTCGGCGCTGCGCAGCCGGCCGTCCGAGAGCCACTCCATCTCGCCGTCGTACGGGAGAAAGGTGATCGGACGGCAGACCCGGTCGACCAGCGCCTGCGGATAGCCGTAGACGTAGTCGGCCTGGCTGAGGCCATTCTCGTCGTAGGTGACCCAAGGAATCGCCGAGTTGTCGGAACGGAATGGCGTGCCCGAGAGCAGCAGCCGGAAGCGGGCGCCGTCGAAGGCCTTGCGGGTCTGCAGGCCCCAGGCGGCCTGGTCCCCCATGTGGTGCGGCTCGTCGGCGATCAGCAGGGTCGGCCGGCGGGCGGCGGCCTGGCGGTGCGTATCCGGCCCGGCCGCGATCGTCTGGTAGGTGACGGCGACGCCGTGGAAGTCAACCGACTCCGCCCCGTCGGAGTTCGGCCGGTTCGGCTCGAGGTCGATCCCGTAACGGGCCGCATCGGCCGCCCACTGGCGGCAGATATGGGTGGTCGGACCGGCCACGACCACGCGTGAGACGAACCCGGCGCGCAGCATCCGGTGGGCGATGTGGAGGCCGAAGGTGGTCTTGCCGGCCGCGGGCGTCGCCGAGGCCAGGAAGCTGGTGCCGGTGTGCGCCCGCACAGCCGCGGTGGCCTCCTGCTGCCAGGAGCGAAGCGATCGGCTGTCGGGCCAGTCCGGAAGCGGTCGGCCACGCGCGCTGCCGCCGATCGAATGCTGAGAGGTGTCGTACAAGGGCGCGGAAGCTTAGGGTTGCCCGCGGCGTCAGACATCTACGATCCTGGCGTGGCGGACTGGATCGACATCCCTGGCTGAGGCTGCCAGTGCGCTAGGAATTCCCGCACGATTCAGGGGCTCTCGTTTCTGTTACTGATTATTGGGTAGCGTAACGCTGTTCCCACAGATCCATCCCCCACCGACGTGAGGCAGAGGAGGAGCGTGACGACAAGTAGGAACGGCGCCGTCGTATCCCTGGCCACGGCTGCCCTGATGATGCTCCTCCCTGCCCTCGCGTCGGGCTGGGCGCCCGCCGCCACCGCTCCGGTCCATCCCGGGGTGCAGACCTACACGCAAGGCGCCCAGTGCACCTCGAACTTCGTCTTCCAGGAAGGCTCGAGCGTCTTTCTCGGCCAGGCGGCCCACTGCTCTGGCACCGGCGAAGCAACCGAAACCGACGGCTGCACCAGCGAGTCGCTGCCGCTCGGAACCGCGGTGGAAGTCAAAGGCGCCAGTAAGAGCGGGACCCTCGCCTACAACTCCTGGCTGGCGATGCAGGCAGCGGGCGAGGCCGACTCCGACACCTGCGCCTACAACGACCTCGCCTTGGTCCGGCTCGACCCGGCTGACATCGGCCGGGTCAATCCCTCCGTCCCCGGCTACGGCGGTCCGACGGACGTCGGCACCATCGGCGACCTCGGCTCCACCGTCTTCTCCTACGGCAACTCCGAACTGCGGCTGGGCATCACCAAGCTGAGCCCGAAGCAGGGCACGGTGATCCAGAACGAAGGCGGCGGCTGGAGCCACATCGTCCTCACCCTCACCCCAGGCGTACCCGGCGACTCCGGCAGCGGCTTCCTCAGCGAAGCCGGTGAGGCTTTCGGCGTCCTCAGCACCTTGCAGATCGCACCTCTGGCGGGATCCAACGGGGTTGGCGACCTCCAGCGCGAGCTCGCCTACGCTCGTGCCCACGGCTTCCCGAGCCTGCAATTGGTCGCCGGGACCGAGCCGTTCAACCCGAGCCTGGTCGGCGCCATCCTCGGGGCATAGGCATCTGTCCCCGCATACCGGGGACGACTAGATTCACAAACTAGTCGCGCAGCTCGGAGATCAGGTCGTCGAGGTCGAGCGAAGTAGTGCCCATTTCGACGCCCTCGCCGTCCGGCGGCCATCGGCCACTCCTCGCGGGGTCGGTCCCAGTAGAGCTCGACGCCGTTGCTGTCGGGGTCGGAGAGGTAGAGCGCCTCGCTGACGCCGTGGTCGGAGGCGCCTTCGAGCGGCCAGCCGGCCTCGCTGAGGCGGCGCAGCGCGTCGGCGAGGGCGCGCCGGGTCGGGTAGCGGATCGCCGTGTGGAAGAGGCCGGTGGTTCCCGGGGCCGGCGGCGAGCCGCCTTTCGAGCTCCAGGAGTTGAGGCCGATGTGGTGGTGGTAGCCGCCGGCGGAGATGAAGGCCGCGTCGGCACCCCAGCGCTGCATCAGCTCGAAGCCGAGGACGCCGCAGTAGAACTCGAGGGCACGGTCGACGTCGGCGACCTTGAGGTGGACGTGGCCGATGTCGACGCCGGGATCGATCGGCTCAGCCATCGAGGGCTCCGTCCAGGGCCTGATTGACGAGCCGGTCGGCGTCGGCGTTCTCGGCCCGCCGGACGTGGCGGATCGACCAGGAGTCGAACTCCCGCAGCGCCCGCTTCACCTCTTCGTGCAATTTCTTCATCCCGGCGTTTTTGACTTTGTAGCGCCCTTCCACCTGCCGCACGACCAGCTCCGAGTCGCCGACCAGCTCCAGCTCGCTGGCGCCGTGGCTCGGCGGCCAGCTCGATCCCGCGCAGCAGCGCCCGGTACTCGGCGACGTTGTTGGTCGCCTCGCCGATCGTCTCCCCCACTTCCTCCAGCACCTCGCCGTCGCCGTCGCGCAGGACGACGCCGATCGCCGCTGGACCCGGGTTGCCGCGGGCGCCGCCGTCGACGTTGACCGTGAGCCGGCTCATCGGCTCGGCGCCGGCTCCCCGGCAAGGCGCAGCTTGCCGTCCTGCGCCGACTGACCGCGTTCCACTGGCGCGCCGCCGCGTCGAGCTGCTCGACCTCGCCGCCCTTGCCGAGCTCGAAGACCGGGCGCAGCTCGTCGCCGATGTCGACGCCCCACTGGTACCAGGAGAGCTCCCAGGCGACGGTCACCCGCACCTCGCCGGGAGCACCGGCGGAGGCGCCGACCGAAGCCCTCGGCGACCCCGAGGGTGCGGGTCAGGCCGGCGACGGCGCGGCCAGCCTCGCTGGAGTTGAAGCGGGCGACCGCGCGCTCGAAGGGGGTGAAGCCGAGATCGTCCTGGGGTGGTGGCAGCGGGCGCCGGCGTGGAGGCGTAGACGCTGCCGGGGAAGGCGTGGGCGCAGGCGCGCCCGGGCGCCGGTCGCGGCGGTGGAAGAGCCGGCGCAAGCGGCCTTCGTGGCTGTGCCCATTTAGCTCAGGCTCGGGCTCGCCTCCGAGCCGCCAGCCGAGATGCTCGGCGCGGGCGACGCAAAGCTCGCAGACCGACTTCTCCTGCCGGCCGTCGAAGAAGCTGTGGACGCGCTCGCCGCCGAGGATCGTCCGGCCGCAGATCGAGCAGCCCGCTCCCATCAACCTTGCTGGAGGGAGGATTTCAGCCGCATCACGGCCTTGGTGTGCAGCTGCGAGACGCGCGACTCGGTGACGCCGAGGACCTCGCCGATCTCGCGCAGGGTGAGGTTCTCGTAGTAGTAGAGGGCGACGACGAGCTGCTCGCGCTCGGGCAGGCCGCCGATCGCCTCGGTCAGCAGGTCCTTGACCTCGGTCGAGGCCAGCGCCTCCTGCGGGTCGGCGGCGCTGTCGTCGGCGATCGTGTCGAGCAGCGAGACCTGGTCGCCGGAGGAGTCGGAGACGGTCCAGAGCTCGTCCAGCGCGTAGACGGAGGAGTTGGCGATCTCCAGCAGCGCGCTCTGCAGTTCCTCTTCGGTCATGTTCAGTTTCGCGGCGAGCTCGGCCTCGGTCGGCGCCCGCTGCAGTTCGTGCTCGAGCTTGGCCTGGGCGGCTTCGATCTCGCGGGCGCGGGAGCGGACCGAGCGCGGCACCCAGTCGAGCGAGCGCAGTTCGTCGATGATCGCGCCGCGGATCCGGGTCATCGCGAAGGTCTCGAACTTGATCCCCCGCTCCGGCTCGAAGCGCTCGATCGCACCGATCAGGCCGACGAGGCCGTAGGAGATCAGGTCGGCGTCTTCGACGTGGGAAGGCAGCCCGGCGCCGAGCCGGCCGGCGACGAACTTGACCATCGGCGAGTAGGCGACGACCAGCCGCTCGCGGGCGCCCTCGTCCCCGTCGTCCTTGTAGCGGCGCCACAGGTCGCGGAGCTCAACCTCTTTCACGCCCGTTTCCATCTAGGCGATTCTACGGTCGTTTGCGGAGGTTTGGTTCATGCGCGGGGGTGGCTTGCAGCGTAGGTGTCACGCAGTCTGGCCGCGTCGACTCGGGTGTAGACCTGGGTGGTCGAGATCGATGCGTGACCTAGTAGCTCCTGAATCGTACGCAGATCTGCGCCACCCTCGAGCAAATGCGTCGCAAAGGAATGTCTAAGTGAATGCGGCGAGACCCCGGCGGCGAGCGCCGCCTCGCGGGTCCAGAGGCCGAGACGGCGGGTGACGTCGGAGTTGGAGAGGCGGCGGCCGCTCTTGGAGAGGAAGAGCGCTCGCTCGCGCGGATCGACGCGCGAGGGCGCGGCGACCCTTGTCCAGGTAGCGCCGCAACGCGCGCTGCGCGGGCTCGCCCACCGGCAGCAGTCGCTCCTTCGATGCCCTTGCCCAGAACCCGCAGCTGCTCGGTCTCGAAGTCGAGCGCACCCTTCGTCGAGGTTGACGATCTCCTCGCAGCGCAGGCCGCAGGAGTAGGCGAGCTCCAGCATCGCCCGGTCGCGCAGCTCCAGCGGCGTCCGGGCCGGGATCCGCTCCAGCAGAGACCGCATCTGCTCGGTGGTGAGGACGTTGGGGCAGCTTCTCGGAGCGCTTCGGGCTGGAGACGAGCTCGGCCGGGTTGGCGCCGGCCTTTTCGGTGCGGACGAGGTAGCCGTAGAGGCCGCGGATCGCGGCGAGCTTGCGCGCCACCGTCGCGGGCGCCGCGCCGGCGTTGGAGAGCCCGGCGCCGTAGCGGCGCACGTCGCGGTGGCGGACGTCGCCGGGCCCGAGCCCCTGCTCCCCCGCCCACTCGGAAAAGCCGCCGAGGTCGACGCCATAGGCGCGCCGCGTGCGCTCGGCCGAGCCGCGGGCGCGCAGGTCGCGGTCGTACGCGGCGAGGGCCGCCTCCCAGTTCATCGAGGCTTCATTCGCCCCGACGCCGGCCTCGTCCTTTGCGCGGCTGCGCTACCCGATGAAGATCGGGGTGCCTACTTCGACCTGGTCGTAGAGTTCTTCGACGTCGGGAATCGCCATCCGGACGCAGCCGTGGGAGGCGGCGCTGCCCAGCGAGTAGGTCTCTTCGGTGCCGTGGATGCCGGCGCCTTCGTAGATGCCCATCCAGCGGGCCTTGATCGGGTTCGACGGCCCCGGCGGGATCGTCTGCCCGGCGAGCGAGCCGGCCCAGTCGGACATCGGCACGTTCCAGACCGGGTTTTCTTCCTTTTCCTGGATCGCGTAGAGCCCTTCGGGCGTTTCCAGCCCTTCCATGCCGACCGCGACGGTGTAGGTCTTGGCCAGCTTCAGGTGCTTCCAGAGCCGCAGGGTGAAGGTCGAGCGGTCGAGGGTGAGGTAGGACGGGTACTCGGCGGCGACCTCCTGCTTGGTCACTTCCGGTGCGATCGAGTGGACCTTGGCCTTGATCGTGTGCGGGGCGTTGGCGTTGAGGACCGCCGCCTTCAGGTCCTTCTCGAGCAGGTTGTCGCGCAGCTTGCGGCCGTCTTCGCCGGCGACGACTTCGAGCGAGTCGCCGCTTGCTTCGACGTCGGCGTTCTTCGGTTCGCGGTTGATCTCCTCGGCGACGTGGCGGACGAAGCGGTTGACCGCCGCGCTCCGAGTAGGCGACCTCGGGCCTGATGCTTTCGTCGACTTCGCCGCCGCTGACGTAGCGGACCAGGCGACCGGGCAAGCCGCCCTCCTGGCTGTCTTCGACGGCCTCTTCGACGGCGGCGTCGAGGTCGGCGCGGATCTTCAGCTGCTCGCCGGTCAGCTTCCAGGTCTCGCCGTCGAAGCTGACCTCGAGCGAAGTGCTGCAGCGGCGCCACCAGCTTGCGGTGGACCTTGGCCACGGCCTCTTCTTCGTCGAGGCCGCTGACGTCGACGCCGCCGATCGTCACTCCGTCGGCGATCTTGTCCTTCTGCGAGCTGTCGTAGGCGTACGCCCCGCCGACGACGAGCACCAGCAGAAGCGCGGCGATCAACACCGCTATCGAAGTCTTCGTTCCCATCTGAACTGGAGTAACCCTCAGTGCCGTCGAGTCTGCCGGTTCGTAGAAGTCTAGGCACTCGGCCTGGTTCGGCCCAGCCGGGCGCTCTTCCCTGCAATTTCGCATGTGCATCGGTCTTATCGGCAGCGGCGACGGGATATCTTTCGCCTCGATGCGCACCAAGGACGAGGTCCGGGCGGAGGTCTGGAAGGCGATGGAACGCGAGGGCGTTTCCCGCTTCCCCGGCGCCGAGGGGCGGATCCCGAACTTCGCCGGCGCCAAACTCGCGGCCGAGAAGCTGGCCGGGCACCGGCTCTGGAAGCGGGCGCGGGTGATCAAGGCCAACCCGGACTCGCCGCAGACCCACGCCCGCCGGATCGCCCTCGAAGAGGGCAAGACGATGATCATGGCGGTGCCGCGGCTGCGCGACCCCCACCCCTTCCGGGTGCTGGAGCCGAAACGCCTCTCGAAAGCGGCGATGAAAGAGGCGGCGACGATCAAGGGCGCGCTCAAGCACGGCCGCGTCGTCGCCCTCGACGACCTGCCGGAGATCGACTTCGTCCTCTGCGGCTCGGTCGCGGTCAACCTCAGCGGCGCCCGGATCGGCAAAGGCGGCGGCTACCACGACCTCGAGTACGGGATCCTCACCGACGCCGGCAAGATCGACGCCCACACCACAGTCGCCACCACCGTCCACCCGATCCAGATCCTGCGCCAGCACCTGATGGTCACCGACCACGACCTTCCCTGCGACCTGATCGCGACGCCGCGCGCGGTGATCGAGATCGACCGCCAGTACGACCGGCCGCGCGGGATCCTCTGGGACCACCTGCAACCGCCGCAGATCCGCGAGATCCCGGTTCTGGAAAGGATGGGGTATGCCTGATAACCGGAGAACGGCAACCACTGCCTGCTCTTCCCCGCCACCGACTACGGCAACCCGCGACCCGGAGTGGCTGAAGATCGACTGGCGCAAGCACCTGCGCCGGGTCGACCTGCCGGGCGCCGAGACGTCAACTACGTCGAGATCGGCGAAGGCGAGCCGATCATCTTCATCCACGGGATCGCCGGCTGCTGGCGCAACTGGCTCGAGAACCTCCCCTACTTCGGCCGCAGCTACCGGGCGATCGCGCTCGACCTGCCCGGCTTCGGCGACAGCCCGATGCCTTCCTGGGAGATCTCGATGGCCAATTACGGCCGCCTGGTCCACGACTTCTGCGAGCGGCTGGGGATCGACCGGGTCGGCGGCGCTGGTCGGCAACTCGATGGGCGGCTTCATCGCCACCGAGGCGGTGATCGAGGAGCCCGAGCGCTTCGACCGCCTGGTCCTCGTCTCCGCCGCCGGGATCAGCTTCGCCGAGTGGCAGGGCCGGCACGTTCGAGGCGACCGCCGGCGCATCTTCAAGGCGGCGATCCCGATGCTGAGCGGCGACCGCCGCAGTCTACTGGACCCGCCCGCGGGGCCGCAAGCTCGCCTTCGGGCAGGCTCTTCCGCAACCCGAACAAGCTGCGGCCGGAGCTGCTCGCCGAGCAGGTGCGGCCGGGGCTGCAGGCGCCGGCTTCTCCGACGCGCTGGCGTCGATCTGGGGCTACGACACCCGCGAGCGGCTGCCGGAGATCGAGATCCCGACGCTGGTCGTCTGGGGCCTCAACGACCGCATCGTCCCGGTCGAGGCGGCGCTCGGCTACCACCGCCTGATCCCGCAGCTCACGCCTGGAGCTCTTCGAGCGCACCGGCCACCTGCCGCATGCTCGAGCGCCCGCGGCGGTTCAACCCGCTGCTCGAAGAGTTCATCGAGTCCTCGCAGCCGCTGCGGGCGGCCGCCGGACCGGTGGGACACGGCGAGTCTGGCTACGACGACCGTTACGGCGCCGCCTGATCTGCTTGAAGGCCGAGGAAGACCGTCGCCGCGTACTTGGCCATCACGCCGCGGGTGTAGAGCGGCTCGGGCGAGCTCGTACTCCGCGACCCGCTTGGCGATCTCCTCGTCGGAGAGGGCGACGCTGAGGCTGCGGTTGTCGATGTCGACGGTGATCTCGTCGCCCTCGCGGATCGCGGCGATCGGGCCGCCCTTCGCCGCCTCGGGGGCGACGTGGCCGATCATCAGGCCGCGGGTGGCGCCGGAGAAGCGGCCGTCGGTGACCATCGCCACGCTCTCGCCGAGCCCCTCGCCGACGATCGCCGCGGTCACCTGCAGCATCTCCCGCATCCCGGGGCCGCCGACCGGCCCCTCGTTGCGGATCACGACGATGTCGCCGGCGTTGATCTTCTGGTCCTTGACGGCGCGGAAGCAGTCCTCTTCGGACTCGAAGACGCGGGCGGGGCCGGTCTGCTGGCGGCGCTCGGTGCCGGCGACCTTGACCACCGAGCCTTCGGGGGCGAGGTTGCCGCGCAGGATCGCCAGCCCGCCTTCGGGCTTGAGCGGGTTCTCGACCGTGGCGGACCACTTCCTGGTCGGGCGCCTCGGTCGCGGCGGCGGCTTCCTCGCCGATCGTCTTGCCGGTGACGGTGATCGCCTCGCCGTGCAGGATCCCGGCTTTGGCCAGGCGCTTGAGGATCACCGGCACGCCGCCGGCGGCGTAGAGGTCGGTGGCGACGAAGCGGCCGCCCGGCTTGAGGTCGGCGAAGAGCGGCGTGTTGCGGGAGATCCGCTCGAAGTCGTCCATCGTCAGCTCGATCCCGAGCTCGTGGGCGAGCGCGATCAGGTGCAGGACGCCGTTGGTCGAACCGCCCGAGGCGCAGACGCAGGCGATCGCGTTTTCCAGCGAGTCGCGGGTGATGATCTTGCTCGGCCGCAGGTCCTCGACGAGGACGTTGATCACCAGCTCGCCGATTTTCTCGGCGACCGTCTGCTTGTCGTCGTCTTCGGCCGGGACCATCGCCGAGCCGCCGGCGCTGATCCCCAGCGCCTCGAAGGCGCAGGCCATCGTGTTGGCGGTGAACTGGCCGCCGCAGGCGCCGGCGCCGGGGCTGGCGACGCCCTCGAGCTCGTGCAGTTCCTCGTCGGACATGTCGCCGGCGTTGTGGGCGCCGATCGCCTCGAAGATGTCGAGGATGGTGACGTCGCGCCCGTGCCAGTGGCCGGGGGCGATCGAGCCGCCGTAGAGCAGCACCGAGGGCACGTCGAGCCGGGCCAGCGCCATCGCGCAGCCGGGGATCGTCTTGTCGCAGGCGCAGAGGGCGACGATCGCGTCGAACTGGTAGCCGCGGGCCATCAGCTCGATCGAGTCGGCGATCACCTCGCGGCTGATCAGCGAGGCCTTCATCCCCTGGGTCCCCATCGTCACCCCGTCGGAGACGGCGACGGTGTTGAACTCCATCGGCGTCCCGCCGGCGGCCCGCACGCCCGCTTTGACGTGCTCGGCCAGCGCCCGCAGGTGGAAGTTGCAGGGCATCGCCTCGGTCCAGGTGTTGGCGATCCCGATCGTCGGCCGGCTGAGCGCGTCGTCGTCGAACCCGATCCCCTTCATGTAGGCGCGCGAGTGGGCGCGGTCGGGGCCGTCGAAGACGGTCGCCGAGCGGGGACGGGGCAGCTTGGTCGCGGTGTCGCCGTTCGTGCTCATGGCAGCCAAATCTACTCAGCGCACGGCGACCGCGACCGTCCCGTTTGGAGCGCGACGGTGCCATCTGGTCATTCGAGCCCGAACACGTCGACCGGGCCGGGCCCTGCCCGATACCGCGCAGCCCGTCGCGAACGGCCTCGGAGGCGATCGCGCGGGCGCTTCGGCCGCCTCCAGCGGCGCGTCGCCGAGGGCCAGATAGGCGGCCAGCGCAGAGGAGTGGGTGCAGCCCGAGCCGTGCGCGGCGCCGTCGGGATGCCGCTCGCCGGGAATCTCGGCGACCTGCTCGCCCGTCGTAGAAGACGTCGACGACCTCCTCGCTGTGGCCGCCGGTGACGACCGCCGCCCGCGGCCCCAGCTCGACTACCGCCCGGCCAGCTCGCCTGGTTCGCTTCCTCCCCCATCCCGTCAGCACCCGCGCCTCGGGGATGTTGGGCGTGACCACCGCGGCAAGCGGCAGCAGCTTGTCGACGAGCGCCGTCCTCGCGCCTTCGTCCAGCAGGACGGCGCCGCTCTCGGCGACCATCACCGGGTCGATCACGACCGGCGCCTGCCGACGACGTATAGGCGAGCGCCTCGACCACCGCCTCGACGTCGCCGCGGTGCCCAGCATCCCGATCTTCACCGCGTCGACGCCGATGTCCTCGGCGACCGCCCGCACCTGGGCGACGATCATCCGCGGCGAGATCGGCTCGACCATCTCGACGCCCGACGTGTTCTGCGCGGTGATCGCCGTGATCGCGGTCATCCCGTGGACGCCGACCCGCGCGAACGCCTTCAGGTCGGCCTGGATGCCGGCGCCGCCGCCGGAGTCGGAACCGGCGATCGAGAGGACGGCGGGTAGATGCACTGCGAACTCATCGGATGGGCAGCCTAGAGAGGCGACAGCGTCGGAGGTGACAACAAAGTGCGCGAGTAGGTACCCAGATTGGAGCAGGTGAGGTAGCCGAGCAGCTCGAGGCGCGCAAGGGCCGCGGCGGCGGCCGGGCCGGAGAGTTCCGGTTGCCGTCGGCGACCGCGTCGCAGGTGCGACTCGCCAGACTCGACCGCGGCGAGGACCGTCTGCGAGCCGGGGTCGAGGTCGGGGCCGCTGTGGGCGAGCGGCTTGCGGCCGGGCCCGAGCATGGCGTCGAGGACGTCCTGGGCGTCGCGGATGACGTGGGCGCCGCTGGCGAGGAGGGCGTTGGGGCCGGCGGAGGCGCGGGAGGTGACGGGGCCGGGGACGGCGCCGAGGTCGCGGCCGAGGTCGGCGGCGAGGTCGGTCGTGATCAGCGAGCCGGAGCGGGTTGGCGGCCTCGACGACGACGGTCATCCCAGCGAGCGCGGCCATGATCCGGTTGCGGGCGGGGAAGGTCCAGCGCCAGGGGGTCGCCCCGGGCGGCAGCTCCGAGACCACCAGGCCGACTTCGCAGATCCGCCGCCAGAGAGTGCGGTGGCTGGCCGGGTAGGCGACGTCGGGGCCGCAGCCGAGGACGGCGATCGTGCGGCCGGCGTCGAGGGCGCCGCGGTGGGCGCAGCCGTCGATCCCGAAGGCGAGGCCGCTGACGACGACCATCCCGGCCGCCGCCAGCTCCCGTCCCAGCTCGCGGGCGATCTCGCGGCCGTAGGAGGTGGCCCGGCGGGCGCCGACGATCGTCACCGCCTCGAACGGCTCCAGGCCCGTCGAGCAGCTCCGGGCTGCCGCGGCCGATCAGCGCCCAGGGAGCGTCGGCGGCGTCGCGCAGGCGAAGCCGGGTAAGAGATCGCCGTGGCGGCAGCAGGCCCAGCATCCCGCCATGCACCAGCTCTTCGTTCAGCCGGCTCCTCCGGCAACGCCGCGATCCGCGCCAGCAGCTGCCCGGCGACCTTCGGCGCCGCGACCTCGACCAGCTCCTCGTTCGAGAGCCGCAGCAGTTCCGGCGAGCGCGAGCCGACCTCGCCGGTCGCGATCCGCTCCACGTAGGGACCGAGGTCCGCCAGCAGCCAGCGAGCGGCGCAGGCACTCGAGACAGGCGCGCGGCTCAGCCATGCTCGCGCCTCCGCATCTGCAGCGCCTGCGCCATCTGCTCCTCGCCGATCTCCTCCAGCTCCCGCCAGGTCGGCGAGCGTCTGCGCCAGCCGCAGCGCCCGGTCGTGGGCGCGGCCGCTGAGCCGTTGACGGGCGTAGAGGTCGGCGAGCAGCGACGCCGCCTCGCTCGCTCAGCGGCGCAGGCGCGCGCCTCGGCCGGCGTCATCTCCGCGTTGCAGCGGCCGGCGCCGAGCCGGTGCTCCTGCCGCTCGCGCGCCGCGCAGACCCGCTCCCGCACCGCCGCCGAGGGCTCCCCCGGCGCGCCGCCGATCTCCGCGGCGCTCGGCTGGCGCACCGCGGCGAGGATGTCGATCCGATCGGCGAGGGCGCCGCTCAGCTTGCCCTGGTAGCGCTGCACGTCGTAGGGGGCGCAGGTGCAGTCGGGATCGGTCTCTCCGCTGCCGCAGGGGCACGGGTTGGCGGCGGCGACCAGCATGAACCGGCAGGGCAGGTCGCGCTGCCCGCCGGCGCGGGCGATCGACACCTCGCCCGTCTCCAGCGGCGCCCGCAGCGCCTCCAGCGCGTCGCGCCTGAACTCGCAGAGCTCGTCGAGAAAGAGGACCCCGCGGTGGGCCAGCGTCACCTCGCCGGGCCGCGGCGGCGCTGCCGCCGCCGATCAGCCCGGCGGCGCTGACCGTGTGGTGCGGCGCCCGGAACGGCCTGCCGCCGGGCAGCGCCCCCGAGCCGCCCGCAGGCGCTGGCGATCCGCGCCACCTCGAGCGCCTCGACCGGGGCCAGCGGCGGCAGGATCGAGGGCAGCCGGCTCGCCGCCAGCGACTTGCCGGCCCCGGGCGGTCCGACCATCAGCAGGCTGTGCCCGCCCGCCGCCGCCACCTCCAGCGCGTGGCGCAGGTGCGGCTGGCCGCGCAGGTCGGCGAGGTCGGGCGCGCCCGGCGGGGCATCCAGCCGCAGCGGCATCGGCTCCGGCCGCGGCGGATCCCACTCGCCCGTCGCCAGCGCCGGCGAGCTGACCCAGCGCCTCGACCGGCACCACCCCGATCCCCTCCACCAGCGCCGCCTCCGCCCCGTTCTCCGCCGGCAGGACGATCGCCTCCGCCCCGCCCTCCCGCGCCGCCTCGGCCATCGCCAACGCCCCGTGCACCGGCCGGGTCGAGCCGTCCAGCGCCAGCTCGCCGGCCAGGGCCACCCGCGCCAGCCCCTCCCACTCCAGCTGCTCCGGAAGCGCTCAGCAGCGCCGCGGCGATCGCCAGGTCCATCCCCGGCCCCGCCTTGCGCAGGCTCGCCGGCGCCAGGTTGACGACGATCCGCCGCAGCGGGAACTCGAAGCCGCAGTTGACCAGCGCCGCCCGCACCCGCTCCCGCGCCTCGCGCACAGCGGCGTCGGGCAGGCCGACGATCGTGAAGTTCGGCAGGCCGCGGTGGACGTCGACCTCGACCCGGACCGGGCGGGCGGAGATGCCATCGAGGGTGAAGGTGCGGGCGGTGGCGAGCACGGCAGAGGACGCTAGGAGGCATCGATCGCACGCGTGGCGCGCAAAAAGCAAATTCTTCGAGGCGCGGTTGTGGGGAGAGTTCGTGACTTCCCGGCCCTTAGCCCCTAGATGACCGTCGCCCGCCGCCGCACCGGCGAGATCGCCGAGGAGCTGGTCGCCCGTCGCCTGGCCGCCGTCGGCTGGGAGATCGTCGAGCGCAACGCCCGCACCCGCTACGGCGAGCTCGACATCGTCGCCCGCGACGGCGGCACGCTCGTCTTCATCGAGGTCAAGGGAGCGCGCGAGGGCACCGCCTTCGGCCCCGAGAAGCCGATCCTCTCGATCGACTCTCCGCAAGCAGCGCCGGGTCCGCCGCCTCGCCACCGCCTGGATGTCGGAACGCCGCGACCAGCCGCCCTACGCCGAGATCCGCTTCGACGCCGTCGGCGTCACCCTCGACCGCAACGGCCGCGCGGTCGACGTCGACTACGTCAAGGGCGCGTTCTAGCCGAGCTCGAGCTGCGAGTAGGCAACCGTCTGGAACGAGCGCCGATGCAGCGGCGAGATCCCGATCTCCTCGATCGCCTCGCCGGTGCTCCGGGGTCGAGTAGCCGACGTGCTCCTCGAAGCCCCAGCCCGGGTGCCGCTCGGCGCGACCTCCCGCATGTAGCGGTCGCGGGTGACCTTGGCGATCACCGAGGCGGCGGCGATTGCGGCGCTCGTCGCGTCCCCCTTGACCACCGGCCGGTGCGGGACCTCGCAGCGCGGCAGACGGAAGCCGTCGACGAGAGCAGATCGCCTCCTCGCCCGGGCGCCAGCCGCTCCAGCGCCAGCGAGAGCGCTTCGATGTTGGTGACGTGGAGCCCGCGGCGGTCGATCCCCGGCGCCGAGCGGACGACGACGCTGACCCGCTCGGCCGCCCGCAGCACGCACGGGTACATCTCCAGCCGCCGTTCCTCGGTCATCTGCTTGGAGTCGTGCAGGCCGCTGAGCGCGCGGCGGTCGGAGTGCGAGAGGCGCTCGTAGTCGATCAGGACCGCGGCGGCGACCAGCGGCCCGGCCAGGCAGCCGCGCCCGGCCTCGTCGGTCCCGGCGACGTAGCGGCTCTGCAGCCCGCGGTCGAACGCGAACAGGCGGCGACTGCGCGCCAGCCGGCGGCGGTGGGTCTTCCCGGGCTTCGGGCTCTTAGAGCCCGCCGATGCGGTTCGGGGGCCAGTAGGTGGCAAAGGCCTCTCCGATGATCCAGTCTCGGGGGACGGGTCCCCATTCCCGGCTGTCGTCGCTTGCCCCACGGTTGTCGCCCATCATGAAGTAGTGGTCGGGTGGAACCGTGATCGCTTTCGGCAAATTGCAGGACGGGCAGGGGTTGATGAAGGGCTCGTCGCTGACCATCTTGCCGTTGACGACCGGGTGCCCTTCTTTGACCGCGAGCGTGTCGCCCGGGCCCGGCGACGATCCGCTTGATGAAGTTGTCGTCCGCCTGCCTTGCGAGGTGGGCTCGGGGCAGGGTTCGGTCTGGTTGCGGTTGACGCCGCACTGTTCGCCCGGCCCGCCTTCGGCTCCCTGCGGGCGGATGGAAGACGACGATGTCGCCGATCTTCGGGTCCTTGAAGTGGTAGAGGAAGCGGTTTACGAGGACCCGCTGGCCGATGTCCAGGGTCGGTTCCATCGACCCCGAGGGGATCTGGTAGGGCTTCACGATCCAGGCCTGAATCGTCAGCGCCAGCCCCAGGGCAAGCGCGACGATGACGACCAACTCGATCAGGCCGCCAGCTTTGGATTCGGGCTTCGGGATCTTGGGGTTCAGGCTGCCGAGTCCTCGTCGGAGTCGCCGTCCTCCGCCGGCTCCTCGTCCTCGGCATCCTCGGGCGCTGCAGTGTCCTCGGTCTCCCCCGCCTCGGGCGCATCCGCGTCCGTCTCCGCCGCCGTCTCGGTCTCGCCCTCCGCTTCCGGCTCGGCCTCGTGCTCGGCCTGGCCCTCGGGCTGCGGCTCGGCACCTTCGTTCTGACCCTCGCTGCCGGCCTCGGCCTCGGGGGTCTCCTCAGGCTCAGGCGTCTCGGTCTCCTCGCGGAGCCTCGGCCCCAGGCGCCTCCTCGGGCCTCGACCGGAACGACCTCCTCCTGGCTGACGCCCTCGGCATCGACCGCGGTGGACTCGCCATCCGCCGCGCCGGCGACCGCGACGACGTCGTCGTCGATCCCCCAGCGCCGCTCGGCGACGCGAGCGGCCTTGCCGATCCGGCCGCGCAGGTAGTAGAGCTTCGCCCGGCGCACGTCGCCGCGCGCCGCCACCTCGAGTTTCTCGATCTTCGGCGAGTGCAGCGGGAACGTCCGCTCCACCCCGACGCCGAACGACTGCTTGCGCACCGTGAAGGTCTCGCGCACGCCGGAGCCCTGGCGCTTGAGGACGACGCCCTCGAAGACCTGGGTCCGCTTGCGGTTGCCCTCGATCACCTGGAAGTGGACGCGGACACGGTCACCAGGGTCGAATTTGGGCAGGCCCTGCCGCAGCTGGGCGCGCTCGATGCTGTCGATTACGGAGCTCATAAGAGGTATCTCTGCGAGAAAAAACCGCCGGGACCCAGGTGCGGGAACCGCGCGGTCGCGGAATGGTAGCTATTCCGCGTCTTTTTCGAACTGCTCGGCTCGAAGCCGGCTCTGCTCCAGCCGCCACTGGCGCACCTTCCCGTGGTCGCCGGAGAGCAAGACCTCGGGCACATCCCAGCCGCGGTAGCTCGGCGGGCGGGTGAAATGCGGGTACTCGGGCATCCCCTCGAGGGCATGGCTGAAGGACTCCTCGACGGCGGAATCCTCGTGGCCGAGGGCGCCGGGGAGCTTGCGCATGAGGACGTCGGCGACGACCATCGCCGGCAGCTCGCCGCCGGCGAGGACGTAGCGGCCGATCGAGAGCTCGTCGTCGGCGAGGTGCTGGTGGACGCGGTCGTCGAAGCCCTCGTAGCGACCGCAGAGCAGGGCGACGTGGGGCTCGGCGACGAGTTCGTCGGCGATCGGGTCGTCGAGCAGCGGCCCGGTCGGCGAGAGCAGGACGATCCGCGGCCGCGGCCCTTCGCCGTAGGCGGTCTGCAGGGCGGCGTCGACGACGTCGACCCGAAGCACCATCCCGGCGCCGCCGCCGTAAGGGGAATCGTCCACCTGGCCGGCCGTCAGTGGCGTCGAGTCGCGGTAGTTGAAGAGGTTGAACTCGTTGCCTTCGCGGAGCGCGTTCTGGACCGAGCGCTGGCGTCTGGAACCAGTCGAAGGCCTCGGGGAAGAGGGTGAAGACGTCGAGACGCACGCGAGGGCGCGCCCGCTAGTCGAGGATGTCGACGATGACGCGGCGGTCGATCCGCACCGCGGCCGCCTTGGCGATCGTCCGGATCGCGTTGGCGATCCGCCCGCCTTTGCCGATCACGCGGCCGAGGTCGTCCTCGGCGACGCTGATCTCGTAGATCAGGTCGCCGTCCTCTTCCAGCTCCTCGACCGACGACCGCCTCCGGGTCCTCGACGAGGGCCTTGACGAGAAACTCGAGCAGCTCGGTCATCCGTCGGCTAGCTGCCGGAGGCTTTGATGCCCTTGGTCCGCAGCAGGGTCGCCACCGTCTCCGATGGCTGGGCGCCGTGCTCGAGCCAGTGCTTGCGCGCGCTCCTCGTCGATGTTGATCGTCGAGGGCTCGGTCTGCGGGTTGTACTGGCCGATCGTCTCGATCGTCCGCCCGTCACGCGGCGAGCGTTTGTCGGCGACGACGATGCGCCAGATCGGGTTCTTCTTCGAACCCACGCGTCTAAGTCTGATTCGGACTGCCATAGGGCCGGCAGATTACAGAAAAGGCGCGCCCGGACGCGAAGCGGAGGACGCGCCGACTGATCTGGGATCAGCGTCTACGGGCCTTCGGGCGCGGTGCGCGCTGGTTCGCCGCCCGCCAAATTGGCCATCTGCTGCGGCGTCGGCATCCGCCCGTTGGCCATCGATTTCATCAGCACCCGCATCTGGTCGAACTGCTTGACCAGCTCGTTGACGTTCTGCACCTTGGTTCCGGAGCCGTTGGCGATCCGTTTGCGGCGGGAGCCGTTGATCATCCCCGGGTTGGCCCGCTCCTGGGGCGTCATCGAGAGGATGATCGCCTGCACGCGGTCGAGCTCCCGCTCGTCGACGTCGGCGTTCTTCAGCTGCTTCATCGCCCCCATCCCCGGCAGCATCCCGATGATCCCGCTCAGCGGCCCCATTTTGCGGACCTGTTTCATCTGCTTGAGGAAGTCGTCGAGGGTGAACTGGTCGCGCCGCATTTTCTCCTGCAGCGCCTCGGCTTCGTCCTCGTCGACCTGCTGCTCGGCTTTCTCGATCAGGCTGAGGACGTCGCCCATGCCGAGGATCCGCTGCGCCATGCGGTCGGGGTGGAACTTGTCGAAGTCCTCGATCTTCTCGCCGGTCGAGGCGAAGAGGATCGGCTTGCCGGTGACGGCTTTGACCGAGAGCGCGGCGCCGCCGCGGGCGTCGCCGTCGAGCTTGGTCATCACGACGCCGTCGAACTCGGCGACCTCGGCGAAGGATTCGGCGACCCCGACGGCGTCCTGGCCGGTCATCGCGTCGACGACGAGGAGGACGTCGTGCGGGCGCGTCTGCTTGCGGATCCTCGCCAGCTCGGCCATCAGGTCCTGGTCGATGTGGAGGCGGCCGGCGGTGTCGACGATCAGCACGTCGCGGCGCTCGGCCTGGGCCTCCTCGAGCGCCCAGGAGGCGATGTCGACCGGGTCGGCGTCGGTGCCGCGCTCGTAGACGTGGGCGCCGGCGCGGCCGCCCATCGTCACCAGCTGCTCGACCGCGGCGGGACGGTAGACGTCGCAGGCGGCGAGGGCGACGTCCTTGCCCTCCTTGCCGAAGAACTGGGCGAGCTTGGCGCAGGCGGTCGTCTTACCGGACCCCTGCAGGCCCGCCATCAGGATCACGGTCGGGCCGCTGGAGGCCATCGCCAGCTCCGAGCCGGTACCGCCCATCAGCGCGGCCAGCTCCTCGTTGACGATCTTCACCACCTGCTGGCCGGGATCGAGGCTCTCCAGCACCTCGGAGCCGAGGCAGCGCTCCTTCAGGGTCTTGGTGAAGGCTTTGACGACTTTGAAGTTGACGTCGGCCTCGAGCAGCGCGAGGCGGATCTCCCGCATCGCCGCGTCGACGTCGGACTCGCTCAGCTTGCCGCGCGAGCGGACGTCGGAGAGGGTCGACTGCAGGCGTTCGGAGAGCTGGTCGAACATGTCCGAGCAGCTTACGCGACGCTCGCCTGTTCCTTATCGGGTCCAGGCAACAAAAAGGAACAGGCGAAGGGACTACTCGGCCAGGAGCGCGTTCGCGTAGTCGCCGGGGTCGAAGGGGCGCAGGTCCTCGAGCGTCTCGCCGACGCCGATCAGCTTCACCGGGATGCCGAGGTCGGAGGCGATCGCCAGCGCGATGCCGCCGCGGGCGGTGCCGTCGAGCTTGGTGAGGACGACGCCGTCGACCTCGACCGCCTCGGAGAACACCTTGGCCTGGCGGAGGCCGTTCTGGCCGGTGGTGGCGTCGATCGAGATCAGGGTCTCGTGCGGGGCGTCGGGGATCTGCTTCTGGATCACCCGCCGCACCTTCGCCAGCTCCTCCATCAGGTTGCTCTGGGTGTGGAGGCGGCCGGCGGTGTCGACGATGACGACGTCGGCCCCGCGAGCGCGGGCGGCGTTGATCGCGTCGTAGGCGACGGCACCGGGGTCGGCGCCCTCTTCGCCGCGGACCAGCTCGGCACCGGCACGCTCGGCCCAGGTTTCCAGCTGCTCGGCGGCGGCGGCGCGGTAGGTGTCGGCGGCGGCCATCACCACGCTCAGGCCCATCTCCCTGCTCAGGTGCCAGGCGATCTTGCCGATCGTCGTCGTCTTGCCGGTGCCGTTGACGCCGACCATCATCAGGACCGCCGGCTCGGCGCTGAGGTCGATCGGCGCCCGGCCGGTCGCTGCAACCTCGGCAAGGATCTCGATCAGCCGGTCGCGCACGGCAACGCCGTCCGCGGGCACGGCGCCCGGACTCGACCTCGTGCTCGAGCTTCTCGACCACCGCCGCGGTGGTGGGCGCCCCGACGTCGGCGAGGATCAGTGCCTCCTCCAGCAGCTCCCAGGTCTCGTCGTCGATCCGGTCGAAGAGGCTGGAGGAGATCTCCTCGGTCAGCGCCTGGCGGCTTTTCGAGAGGCTCTCCCGCAGCCGCTTGAAGACCCCCCGCCGTTGCCTCGGGCGCTTCCTCCTCGGCGGTCGCGACCGCGCTCGGACTTCGCGACCCGAGGTCGACGATCTCCTGCCAGCTCGTAGCCACGGCGAAGAAAGGTAGCGGCCCGATCAGGAGGGGCGGGTACCCGCCCCTCCCTAGGCGACCGCAGACAATCCCGGCGCTTCGCCCTCGTCCTCTTCATCCTCGGCGACTTCGCGCGGCAACCGCCGCGAGACCACCTTCGTCACGCCGTCCCCGCCCATGCTGACGCCGTAGAGGACGTCGGCGGCGTCCATCGTCCGTTTCTGGTGGGTGACGATGACGAACTGGGCGCGGTCGGAGAAGCGCCGGATCAGCTGCAGGAAGCGGTCGATGTTGGCGTCGTCGAGGGCGGCCTCGACCTCGTCGAGGATGTAGAAGGGGCAGGGCCGGGCGAGGAAGACGGCGAAGACGAAGGCCAGCGCCACCAGCGACTTCTCGCCGCCGGAGAGCAGCTGCAGTTTCCGCGTCGACTTGCCGGCCGGGGTGACCTCGATCTCGACCCCGAGCTCGTCGCGCTCCTCTTCCTCCTCCTCGGGCTCGGGCTCGGCGTCGGTCGGCGCCTCCTGCTCGCCGGCGGGCCGCTCCTCGTCGCGGACCGGCCGCAGGCTGACCCGGCGCAGGCGCCCGCGCCCACCCGGGAAGAGATGCTCGACCATCTCCTCGAAGTTCTTCGCAGTCGCCTCGAAGGTCTGCTCGAAGGCGCGCTCGATCTCCTCGTCGATGTCGCGGATCAGCGACTCCAGCTCCCGCATCGAGCGCTCGATGTCCTCGCGCTGGACCTGCAGGCCTCGACGTGCTCGCGGGCCTCGTCGTACTCCTGCTCGGCCAGCGGGTTGACCGGGCCGATCTGCGCCCGCCGCCGCTCCAGCCGCTCCAGCTTGCGGTCGATCTCGGCCCGCGCCTCGTCGGTCAGCGCCTCCTCGGCGGGCGGGATCTCCTCCCCCAGCCGCTCGGCGATCGAGGCCAGCTCGCGCTCGGCCTCGGCCCGGCGGTCGCCGAGGTGCGCGGCCTCGACCTCGGCCCGGGTCAGCTCGTCGGAGGTCTCCTTCATCTGCGTCTGCAGCTCGAACTCCTGCTGCGAGCAGGCGCGCAGCTCCTCGGCGATCTCGTCACCGTCGTCCTGCCCGCCGACGACCTTGCGCTCGATCCGGCTCGACCCGGGCGCGGATCGCTTCGCCGGCTCCTTCGGCGGCCTTCAGCGCGCTGCGCACGTCGTCGAGCAGCGCCTCGCCGGCGGCGACCCGCGCGCGCATCGCCTCGCGGTGGCGCTCGCCGAGCAGGCCCTCGGCGCGTCGGGCATGGCGGGAAGCGCGCTCGGCGCCGGCGCTGGACGTGACCGAGGGCGGCCTCACGCGCCGACTCGGCGGCATCGGCGGAGCGGGCGACGCCGAAGCCCTCGCTCGCGGTGCGCAGGCCGGCCTCGATCTCCCCCAGCTCCTCTTCCAGCTTCCGCGCCCGCTCGCCGGGAGCGGCGCCGTCGCCGACGTCCAGCGTCAGCGGCCCCAGTTCGGCCCGCAGCCTCTCCAGGCTCGCCTCGAGCTCGGCCTCGCGGCTGGAGAGGCTGGCGACCCGCACCGCGACCCGCTCCTGCTCCCCGCGCAGCTTGGTCAGCAGGCCCCAGGCCTGGGTCCGCTCGCGGTCGCGGGCGGCGAAGCGCTCCTCGGCGGCCGCGCGCCGTTTTGCCACCTCGGAGAGCCGCTGCTCGAGCTTCTCGCGCACGCCGCGCGCCTTCGCCGCGGCCTTTTCCGCCGCCGCGGCCCGGTCGGCGCCGAAGCGCAGCTCCTCGGAGACGAGCTGCGCCCGCAGCCCCAGCTCCTCGCGCTCGATCCGCGCCCCCAGCTCCGCCGCCTGCGCCTGGCGCTTCAGCGGCCGCAGCCGCGCCCGCGCCTCGCGCTCGACGTCGAGGGCGCGGTCGAGGTTGTCGCGCGCCGAGCGCAGCTTCAGCTCGGCCCGGCGGCGGCGTTTGCGGTGCTTGCCGAGGCCGGCCGCCTCCTCGACCAGCAGCCGCCGCTCGCGCGGCTTCGAGTGGACGATCGTCTCGACCCGGCCCTGGCTGATCACCGAGTGCATCTCGCGACCGAGGTTGGTGTCGGAGAGGACGTCGGTGACGTCGGCGAGGCGGCAGCGGGCGCCGTTCAGGCGGTAGCCGCTGTCGCCGGAGCGGTCGAGGCGGCGTTCGACCGCGATCTCGGAGAACTCGGTGGCGGCGCGGCCGTCGGAGTTGTCGATCGTCACCTCGACCTCGGCCGCGCGGCGCTGGCCGATCCCCTTGCCGCCGGCGGAGATCACGTCCTGCATCGAGGCGCCGCGGATCGCCCCCGGGCTCTGCTCGCCGAGCGCCCAGAGGACGGCGTCGGTGATGTTGCTCTTGCCCGAGCCGTTGGGGCCGACGATGACGCTGACCCCGGGTGAGAACTCCAGGGTCGTGCGCTCGGGGAAGGACTTGAAGCCCTTCATCGAGATCGACCTCAGGTACATGCGCGCACTCCTCGCATCGCCCAGAGGCTCCCGGTCGCCTCGGACGCGACGATCGCTCGATTAACCCCCAAGATGCGCCAATGCCTCCTCGGCGGCGATCTGCTCGGCCGCCTTCTTGCTCCGCCCTTTCCCCGTCCCGACCCGCTCGGAGTCGACGATCGCGGCCACCTCGAAGGTTCGCCGGTGCGGGGGACCCGTCGCCGCGATCACCTCGTAGGTTACGCGCGCCCCGCGCTGGGCCAAAAGCTCCTGCAAGGCGGACTTGAAATCGATCCGGGTCTCGGAGGCGAGCTCGATCCGCGGCTCGAACGCCTCGGCCACCGCCGCCGCGGTGCGCTCGAAGCCGAAGGCGACGTAGCAGGCGCCGATCAGCGCCTCGGTCGCCTCCGGCAGCGGCCGGCCGCCGTCGAGCAGGACCTCGGCCGGGATCGCCGCCACGAGCCCCTCGGGCTCGTTCCCCCGCAGCATCTCCGGCACCCCCAGCACCGTCCCCACCTCGGCGCAGGAGACGCCGCTGACCGCCTGGTTGTGGACCTTGGTCAGGCCACCCGCGGCGAGCTTCTCGAAGCGCTCGAAGACCCGGGTGGCGACGGCGAGGCCGAGGACGCTGTCGCCGAGGAAGGCGAGGCGCTCGAAGGAGTCGACCCGCCGCTCGGTCCAGGAGGAGTGGGTCAGCGCCTGCGGCCGAAGGTCCTCGGGCAGCTCCTCGATCAGGGCTGACAGCGCCGCGACGGGAGAGTCCGGGTCTGGCGGCACCGGCTCAGGCTGGCGCGTGCTCCAGCACGAACCCGACCGCGTCGCCGACGGTCTTGATGTGGGTCGCCTGCTCCTCGGAGACGGCTGACGCCGTAGTTGTCCTCAAGCTCCATCACCAGCTCGTAGAGGTCGAGGGAGTCGGCGTCGAGGTCCTCCTTGAAGCGCGTCCCCTCCTCGATCCGCTCGATCGGGACTTCGAGCTCCTCGGCGAGGTGCTCGCGGACCAGCGTCAATACCTCGTCCCGGTTCATCTACGTGGCTCTGTTTATCACGGCCGTTAGGCGTCGTCGCGCGGCGGCGAGGGCACCGCGGCCGGCGCCCGCCTCGGCGAGGAGCGCGGCGGTGCGGCCGACCGCGTCGACCTCGGCGCAGCGAGCGGCGAGGCGGACGGCGTTGGCGATCCCCTCGGCACCGGAGCTGCCATGGCCGACGACGGCGATCCCGCGCAGGCCGAGCAGGATCGCGCCGCCGGCGGTATCGGGGTGGAGCTCGCGGCGCAGGCCGTCGAGGGCGGGTTTCAGCAGCAGGCCCCCGACGGATGCGACGGGGTTGGAGCGGGCGGCGTCGCCGACCGCGGCGGCGACGGTCTTCGCGGTGCCCTCGAGCAGCTTCAGGGAGACGTTGCCGGTGAAGCCGTCGGTGACGACGACGTCGACCTTCGCCGCGGGCAGGTCGCGGCCCTCGACGTTGCCGGCGAAGCGGATCCCGGGAGCGGCGCTGAGCAGCCGGTGCGCCTCGACCACCTCCTCGCGCCCCTTCCCCGACTCCTCGCCGACGGTGAGCAGGCCGACCGAGGGGTCCTCGACCTCGAGCACCGCATCGGCGAAGGCGGCGCCGAGGAAGGCGAACTGGACCAGGTGCTGGGCACGGACCTCGACGTTGGCGCCAACGTCGAGGAAGAGCACCGGTTTGCCCGGAACCGGCAACTGGACCGCGAGCGCCGGGCGCTGCACGCCCTTGAGGCGGCGCAGGCCGAAGGTGGCGGCGGCCATCGCCGCCCCGGTCGAGCCGCAGCTGACCAGAGCGGCGGAGTTGCCCTCGGCGACGTCGCGAGCGGCGCGGACGACCGAGGCCTCCTTTTTGGCTCGTACCGCCGGCACCGGGTCCTCGTCGTTACCGATGTGATCATCCGTCTGGAGGACCTCGATCCCCTCGGCGCCGTCGAGCCCGAGCGCGCGCCGCGGGCCGAAAACGCGAAGGCCGATGCCGTCGGCGGCGGCCAACCGCGCGCCCTGCGCGAGCACGTCGAAACCCTGCTCGACCCCGTAGCCGTCGAGGGCCACGGTAACCGCACGATCCAGCGTCACGGCTTACTCGTCGTGGGTATGAGGCGCCGAAGGGTCGGCAATCCGCTGCGCGACGACCTCGCGGCCGGCGTAAGTCCCGCAGGTCGGGCAAACCCGGTGCGGCAGCCGCGGGCTGTGGCAGCGCGGACAGCTGTTCAGATTGGGCTTCCCAGCCTTGTGCTGCGCGCGACGCTTGTCCCGCCGCGCGCTCGAAGTTCTCTTCTTAGGGACGGCCATCGGTCGCGGGATCGTAGCGGGTAAGAGGGTCCATTGCCCCTCCCACAGAGGCTCCTGAGACCACATTGGCGCCCAGCACAACGCCCCAGCTGCGCGACGGTCTCTGGGGGAGGGGCAATGGACCCTCAGTACACGGCCCGGACAACCGCCAGATCGTCGGCCTCCCAGGTCACCTCTCCCCCGCACCACCCGGCGAGGTCGGCGGCGGTCTCCGGAAAGTCGTAGGAGGGGTCGATCGGGGCGATCTCGACGTCGGCCTTGACCACGTCGCCGATCACGAACGAGCGCGCCTGTTCTTTGACCTGGCGGAAGAGGTTCTGCTTCTGCTCGGCGCGCAGGTGGTGGATCGAGAGGACGCCGATCACCAGGTCCCAGGGGCCTTCGGGCAGCGGGTCCTCCATCCGCGCCAGCTGCACGTCGTCGTAGTTCGCGCGGGCGCGGAAGACCATGTCGGCGCTGGAGTCGAGGCCGATCACCCAGCTGTCGGGATAGGCCTCGATCAGGCGGCGGGTCGTTTCCCCGGTCCCCATCCCCAGCTCCAGCACCCGCTCGGGCGGGAACGGGATCGCGGCGATCGCCTGCTCCTGCAGTTCGTCGTAGCGCGGGACCTCGGAGCGGATCAGCTCGGGTAGGTGTCGGGTTTCCAGTGGAATCGGCCCATCTCGTAACCTCGACGGGAGCATGTCACAGGCGCCGCAGACGATCATCGACCTCTCCCGCCTCTCGCTCGCCCACGGCGAGGGCAAGCGGCTGGAGACGCCGGTGGCGCTGGAGCCCTTCGAGCTGGCCGCCCAGACCTACAAGCCCGAGCCCTGGGCGCCGACGGTGCGGCTCGAGGTCTCCCGCCCCAGCAACGGCTTCGCCTTCCGGCTCAACTTTCCGGTCCACCTCGAGGGCCCCTGCATGCGCTGCCTCGAGCCGGCCGTGCTCGACCTCGAGGTCGAGGCGCGCGAGGTCGACCAGGCCGGGACGGACGATCCGGAACTGCGCAGCCCCTACGTCTCCGACGACGAGCTCGACATCGGCCGCTGGGCGCACGACGCCACGATCCTCGCCCTCCCAACCCGCATCCTCTGCCGCCCCGACTGCGCCGGCCTCTGCCCCGTCTGCGGCGAGAGCCTCAACGACAACCCCCACGAGCACGAGGCCCCGGTCGACGACCGCTGGGCAGCGCTGAAGAACCTGAAGCTCGAGTAGCGGCACCGCCGCGGATGCACCGCTTCCCATTTTGACCCCACCCTGGTGTGGCAGATCTCGGCTGCGCGTTGCAGGCGGTCGGGGCGGGTGCCCCTCTCCCACTACTGAGTTAAGGCTGCTGATCCAGCTCGGGCTGCGGCTGTTCCTCCTCGCGGCCGGCGAGGCGGTCGCGGCCGCGCTGGACGGCGGCGAGGAACTTCTGCAGGTTCACTTCGAGGGTGTTGAGGATCTCGTCGGCGTAGTCCTCGGCGCCGAGGCGGATTTCACGCTCGCGGTTGCGGGCGTCCTCGACGATCTCGTCGGCGGCGCGCTCGGCCTGCTTGGTGACCTCCTCGTCGGAGATCAGGCGGGCCTGCTGCTCGCGGGCCTCGCGGACGATCCGCTCCGCCTCGCGTTTGGCCTCGGCCAGCATCTCCTGGCGCTCCTTGACGATCCACCGCGCCTGCTTGATCTCCTCGGGGATCGTCGCGCGCATCTGGTCGAGGAGGTCGTAGATCTCCTCGCGGTCCACGCGCACCTGATCGGTCAAAGGGACCGGACGGGCGTTGTGAACTACGTCATCGAGCTTGTCTATGAGGACCAGGACGTCCATATGAAGGTCGTAAGCCTACGTGTATGCGGGGGTTTTAGGGAAGAAGGCGTTGAAAGAGCGTTTTTTTGCAAGGCGGCGCCCATACGGACGGACTGGTGTTGCACAGCCTACCTGTCCCCCAGGCGTTCTTTCAGGGCCGCGGCGACGACGGTCGGAACGAGGTCGGAGACGTCGCCCCCGAAGGTGGCCATCTCCTTCACCCCGGTGGACGAGAGGAAGCTGTAGTGGGGAGAGGCGATCACGTAGATGCTCTCGATCCCCGGGTCGAGCTTGCGGTTCAGCTGTGCCATCTCGAACTCGTACTCGAAGTCGGAGATCGCCCGCAGCCCCTTGACGATCGCCTTCGCCTCGTTGTCGCGGGCGAACTCGACCAGCAGGTTGGCGAAGATCTGCACCTCGACGTTGGGCAGGTCGGCGGTCGCCTCCTCGATGAACGCCTTCCGCTCCTCTGCGGTGAAGAGCGTCTTCGCCTTGCGGACGGGGTTGTTGACGACGCCGACGACGACGCGCTCGAAGACGTGGGAGGTGCGGGTGATGATGTCGATGTGGCCGTTGGTGACCGGGTCGTAGGAGCCCGGGCAGACGACCGTCCCGTTCTGCTCGCTCATCCGCTCGCCAACCCATAGATGGAGACGTCGGCGGCGCCGTAGCGGCGCTGGCGCAGCGGCTCGAGCGCGTCGATCCGCAGCGGCCGGCGGGCACCGCTCTCGACCACTGCCCGACCGCCATCGGCCAGCAACCGGGGAAGGTGGATGTTGAGGTCCTGGGCCACGCGGTCGGCGAGTCTATACGGGGCGTCCACAAAGACGAGATCGAATTTCCCCGCAAACGAGGCAGACGAAACCTCTCCCAGCCAGCGGCCAACGTCGGCGCGGACGAGCTCCGCGCGCTCGCCGAGGCCGAGGCGCTGGACGTTGCCGAGGGCGGGACGGGTATCGCGGTCGACGAGGACCGCGCGCCCGGCGCCGCGCGAGAGCGCCTCGATCGCCAGGGCGCCGGTGCCGCAGTAGAGGTCGAGGACCGTGCGCCCCTTCAACCCGGTCGCCGAGGGCGGAGAAGATCGCCTCGCGGACGCGGTCGGAGGTCGGACGCACCTTCCAGCCTTTGGGCGCGACCAGGCGCTGGCCTTTCAGCTCTCCGGCGATCACTCTCATAAGTTGCTCCTCATAAGGGAATCGGATCGGCCGCGCCGGTGCCGAAGCGGCGGTGGGCGGCGTCGAGGAGCGGGCCGAGGGCGGGGTCGGAGAGGGATCCGTGCATGCGGAGCAGCGCCAGCACCTCCTGCTGCGCCTCCATCAGCAGCGCTCCGTCCTCGGGCAGCTTGGCGACGGCGAAGCGCGGCAGGCCGCTCTGGCGGGTACCGAGGATCTCCCCCTCGCCGCGCAGTTCGAGGTCGACCTCGGCGAGCTTGAACCCGTCGCCCTCCTTCGCCACCGCCGCCAGCCGCTGGTGCGCCAGCTCGCCGGCCTCTTCGGCGAACAGCAGGCACTGGCTCGGGTGCTCGCCCCGCCCGACCCGGCCCCGCAGCTGGTGCAGCTGGGAGACGCCGAAGCGCTCGGCCCCCTCGATGATCATCACCGTCGCGTTGGCGACGTCGATCCCGACCTCGATCACCGTCGTCGAGACCAGGACGTCGGTCTCGTGGGCGGCGAAGGCGCGCATCGCCTCCGCCTTCTCCTCCGAGTGCATCTGCCCGTGGAGGAGGCCGACGCGGAACTCGCGTAGCTCGCCGCGCCGCAGCCGCTCGGCCTCGACCTCGGCCGCTTTCCCGGCGACTTTCTCCGACTCGCTCACCAGCGGGCAGACGACGAAGGCCTGGCGGCCCTCGCGCAGCCGCCGGCGCAGGAACTCGAAGGCTTCGCCCCGCTGCTGCTCCTCGACCAGCTTGGTCGTCACCGGCTGGCGGCCCGCCGGCAGCTCGTGCAGGGCGGTCGTGTCGAGGTCGCCGTAGGCGGTCAGCGAGAGCGTGCGCGGGATCGGCGTCGCGGTCATGTGGAGGACGTGCGGCGCCATCCCCTCCACCCCCTTCTCGTCCAGCGCCCGCCGCTGGGAGACGCCGAAGCGGTGCTGCTCGTCGACGACGACGAGGCCGAGGCGGGCGAAGCGGACGCGTCGGCTCGATCAGGGCGTGGGTCCCGACGAGGAGGCCGAGCTCGCCGCTGGCGAGGCGGTCGAGGGCTTCGCGGCGACGCGGCGCCGGGGTCGAGCCGGTCAAGAGCGCGAACGGGGTCGCCTCTTCGGCCAGCAGCTTGCCGAGGGTGATCGCGTGCTGGTCGGCGAGCGTCTCGGTCGGCGCCATCAGCGCCGCCTGGTAGCCGGCTTCCAGCGCCCGCAGCATCGAGTAGACGGCGACGACGGTCTTGCCGGAGCCGACCTCCCCCATCAGCAGGCGCTGCATCGGCTCGCCCGAGTCGAGGTCGCTCTCGATCTCGTCGAAGGCCCTGAGCTGGTCGCCGGTGGGCTCGAAGGGAAGTGAGTCGAGCCAGCGCGCGACGAGGTCGCCGGGTTTGCCGAAGCGGGGGGCGGGGCGAGCAGTGCGGTGGGTGCGCTTGCGGGTGGCGAGGAGGGCCTGGTGGAGGAAGAGCTCTTCGAACCGGAGGCGGGCGCGGGCTTCGTCGAGGTCGTCGACTTCTCTTGGGAAGTGGATGGTTTTCAAGGCGTCTCCGAGGCCGGCCAGGCGGCGGCGGGTGCGGAGGCTGGAGGGAAGCCCCTCGATGGCGTTCTGGGTGACCGCGATCGCCTGTTTGGCCCACTCGCGGAGTTTGGAGGGACGGAGGGACTCGGGGGTGGGATGCCTTGGGACCAGGGTCGTCGGGCTGCGGGTCCTGGCGGAGGGCTGTTCGGGGACCCCTGCGCTGGATGCTCGGGGTCCCCGGCGCCCTCGCCACCCGCAGAAGATGCGTCGCTTACTAACTCCCATTCGCGCACTGCGAAGCCTCGGGCGGATCGTTTGCCGGTGAGGAGGAGCTGGGTTCCGGGGATGAGCTTCGAAGCTACCCAAGGCTGGTTGAACCAGGTGGCGCGGACGTGGCCGGTCGCGTCACCGACTTTGACGCTGACCATGCGCAGGCGGCCTTTGCGGAAGGGGCGGGGCTGCTTGCCCTGGACTTCGACCTGGACCGTTGCGGTCTCGCCCGGGGTGACGTCCCCCAGCTCTCTGATGCGGAGATCGCGGTGGCGTCTTGGGATGTGGAAGAGGAGGTCGCCGATGGTGCGGAGGCCGGCTTCGGCGGCGGCTTCGGCGGTCTTGGGGCCGATGCCTTTGAGGGCGCCGAGGCCCTGGTCGAGAACGCTGGGGCGGGGCCAGTGGACAGGGGCATCGAGCAGCTCGGCGCGCCCCAGCTCGCGCGCGCTGCCGAAGGCGCGCACTACTGGGCGGCCAGCAGCCACCACCAGCTCGGCTGTCCCCCCTCGTGGGTCTCGACCTCGACCCCGTCGGGCATGTGGGTGTCGAGCTCGGCGAGCGGGATCGGGGCGCCCTCGCCGGCGATCAGGGTGATGATCTCCGCCCCCGCGGCGAGGTGCTCGAGGGTCTTGGCAAGGGTCGAGCCCGCCCCGCCCCAGGCGACGACCTCCCCGTCGACGAACCCGACCGCGTCGCCCTTCTTGAAGCGGCCCTGGGCATCGTCGCGGGCGGCCGGGGCGACGCCGCCGGTGGCGACCCCCTCCAGCGCCTCCTCCAGCCGCTCGGCGTTCTCCGCCATCGCCGCCTCTGGGTCGAGCTCGACCAGCGCCAACAGGCTCGCCTGCTGCGAGGTCGCCGGCACCACCCGGGCCGGCTTCTCGGAGAGCTCGCAGGCGCGCTCAGCGGCCATCACCACGTTCGAGGAGCTGGGCAGGACGAGGACCTCCTCGGCGGCGACGCTGTGGATCCCCGCGAGCAGCTCGTAGGTGGAGGGATTGAGCGTCTCGCCCCCGGGAACGACGTGGGCGCCGAGCTCGCCGAAGAGGCGCTGCATGCCGTCGCCGGCGGCGACCGCGACGACCCCGGTGCGGCCGCTGAGGCGGGCGTCGCGCTCGGCCATCTGCTCGCGCATGTCGGCGACGTCGAGGTTGGTCACCTCACCGACCCCGTCGAAGACCGCGACCGCGGCCTCGGGCTCGTCGGTGTGGACGTGGACCTTGAGGGTGACGTCGTCGCCGACCACGAGGACCGAGTCGCCGAGTCTCTCCAGCCGCGGCAGGAACTCGCGGTTTCCGAGCCCGCGGCCGGAGACGATGAAGTTGGTGCAGTAGCGGTAGCGGCTGTCCTCGTGGTGAGGCAGGCTGCGGCGCGGCGCCTCGTGGTGCTGGACCTCGGGCACCTCCGCCCCGTCGCCGCGCAAGCCGGCGACGACGCCGGCGAGGATCAGGACCAAGCCGTGGCCGCCGGCGTCGACGACGCCGGACTCGCGCAGCACCTCGAGCTGCTCGGGCGTCCGGGCGACCGCGCGCTCGCCGTCGGCGATCGTCCGCTCGAGGACCTCGGCGAGGACCGCGTCCTGCTCCTCTTCGGAGACGTCGCGGCCGAGCCGCTGCTTCTCCTGGTCGAGGTGGGCGAGCTGGCGGGAGAGCGAGTGGGCCATCTCGCGGAAGACGGTCAGCATCGTCCCCTCGGCCGGATCGCGGACCGAGTCGTAGGCGGCGTCGGCGGCGCGGGCGAAGGCGGCGGCGACGAGGGTCGGGTCGATCAGCTCGCCGGGGCGGCTGGCCAGCTCCTCGGCGGCGCCGCGGACGATCTGGCTGAGGATGACGCCGGAGTTGCCGCGCGCGCCCATCAGCGCCGCCCGCGCCAGCGCCTGGACCAGCTCGGTGCGACCGACCTCGTCGACTTCCTGGCCCTCGAGGCGGTCGAGCTCCTCCATCACCGCGCGCATCGTCATCGCCATGTTGTCCCCGGTGTCGCCGTCGGCGACCGGGAAGACGTTGAGGTCGTTGACCTCCTGGCGGCGGGCCTCCAGCGAGGCGTAGGCAGACTGACCACCCGCCGGAAGCGGGCGATTTGGGTTTCGGGCATCTGCCGCAGAATCTAGTCCCCAGGCGCGACGTGACCGAGGTTCACGCGGGCAACTGGTGCCATTGGTACGGTGCGCCGCTCCAATGAGTCGCTTTGCCACCTGGACCACCGGTCACCGCAAGACGGTGATCATCAGCTGGATCGTCGCCCTCGCTCGCGTGATCGCCATCTCGGGCGCCGTCGGAGCTGACTTCAGCGAAGAATTCAGCCTCCCCGACTCCGACTCGAAGGAAGCGCTCGATCTGCTGGAAGAGCAAGTTCCCGGCGCAGTCGGGAGAAGCGGCGCAGATCGTCTTCAAGGCAAACGCCGGCGTCGACTCGCCCGCCGTCGAAAAGAAGATGGAGCGGGTTTTCGCCGAAGTCGAAGAGGAACCGCACGTCAGTGAAGTCGCCAGCCCCTACGGCAAGGGCGGCGGCGCCGCTGCGATCAGCGACGACGGCAAGATCGCCTACGCGACCGTCCAGTTCGACGTTGCCGGGGCCGACCTCGACAACGAGGAAGCCAAACGGGTCATGGACACCGCGCAGGCCGCCGCCGGCGACGGGCTGCAGATCGAGCTCGGCGGCTCGCCGATCGAGGAAGTCCGAGGCGAAGAAGAAGAAAGCTTCTCGGAGGGGATCGGCGTGCTCGCCGCGATCATCGTCCTCCTGCTCACCTTCGGCTCGGTCGTGGCGATGGGATTGCCGGTCGTCACCGCTCTCTTCGCCCTCGGCGTCGGGATCAGCTTGATCACCCTCGGCACCCACGTCTTCAACACCGCCGACTTCGCGCCGCAGCTCGCCTTCATGATCGGTCTCGGCGTCGGCATCGACTACGCCCTCTTCATCCTCACCCGCTTCCGCAACGGCCTCGACGAGGGGTTCGAGCCGCGCAGTGCGGCGATCGCGGCGATCGACACCTCCGGCCGCGCCGTCCTCTTCGCTGGCGATCACGGTGATCATCGCCCTCCTGGGGATGATGCTGCTCGGCCTCAGCTTCCTCTACGGGGTGGCGATGGCCGCGGCCGTGGCGGTCCTCTTCACGATGATCAGCGCCCTCACCCTGCTGCCGGCGCTGCTGACGATCGTCGGCCGGCGGGTCGACCGGCTGCGGATCCCCGGCCTCGGCCGCGGCCGCCGCAGCATCGACGAGGGCGGCTGGTGGGTCCGCTGGAGCAACCGGATCCAGCGGCGCCCGTGGACCGCCGCCCTGCTCTCAGGAGCCGTCCTGATCGCGCTCTGCATCCCGACGCTCTCGCTGCGGCTCGGCACCAACGACGCCGGCACCGATCCGGAGGGGACGACGACGCGGGAAGCGTATGACCTGCTCGCCGAGGGCTTCGGGCCGGGCTTCAACGGGCCCTTCGTGATCGTCTGCCGAACTGCCCGAAAAGGGCAACGACGAAGTCCTGCAGGACCTCCACAACCAGCTGCAGGGCGAAGCAGGGGTCGAAGCGGTGACCGACGTCACCCTCAACCCGAACGAGACGGTGGGGGTCTTCCAGCTCTACCCCACCACCTCGCCGCAGAGCGCCGCCACCACCGACCTGCTCGACCGCATCCGCGACGAATCGATCCCGCCGGTCGAGGAAGCGACCGGGGCGCAGGTGCACGTCGGCGGCGTCAACGCGATCTTCGAGGACTTCGGCAACGCGATCGCCGAAAAGCTGCCGCTCTTCATCGGCGTCGTCGTCCTCCTCTCGGCGCTGCTGCTGATGATCGTCTTCCGCTCGATCTGGGTGCCGCTGAAGGCGATCCTGATGAACCTGCTCTCGATCGGCGCGGCCTTCGGGCTGATCGTCGCCGTCTTCCAGTGGGGCTGGGGCGCCAGCCTGATCGGCGTCGACAGCACCGGCCCGATCATCTCCTTCTTCCCGATCTTCCTCTTCTCGATCGTCTTCGGGCTCTCGATGGACTACGAGGTCTTCCTGATGTCGCGGATCCACGAGGAGTGGGAACACACCAAGGACGCCTCCGAGGCGGTCACCCGCGGCCTCGCCCTGACCGGCCGCGTGATCACCGCGGCGGCGGCGATCATGGTCACCGTCTTCGCCGCCTTCATGCTCGGCGAAGACCGGATCATCAAGCTCTTCGGCCTCGGCCTCGCCTCGGCCGTCTTCATCGACGCCGTGATCATCCGCTCCGCCCTCGTCCCGGCGATCATGCAGTTGCTCGGCGAGCGGGCCTGGTGGTTCCCCGACTGGCTCGACCGCCTCCTGCCGCGGCTGCACGTCGAGCCGGAGGAGGGCGACCCGGCGCCGACGGGCGAGCACCCCGTGGTCGCGGCGGCCGAGTCGGACGGCTAGCGCCTTTCGCCCTAGCGTCTCCTCCGCCCCAGCCCGCGTTCCAGATCCTCGATCACCCGCTTGGGTTCGTTTTCCAGTTGCAGGTCGGTGAAGCGGAGGATCGAGTAGCCGGCGCTGCGAAGGTCAAGGTCCCGGGCGTGGTCGTCGTGAAAGGCGACGGAGCCCCGGTGGTAGGTCCAGAAGTCGGTTTCGGCCACGAGGCGTTGCCGGCGCCAGAGAAAGTCGACGGTCCAACGGCCGAGCTTGACGTTCACCTCGGGCGACGGAATGCGATCCCGGTGGGGGCGAATCAAAGTGAGGAAGAGGGTCTCGAGGTCGGAGCGCGTGCGGTCGCTCTCGATCCCTTCGAGGTGGTAGCCCTTGAGCTCTGCTTGGCGCATGGCGCGGCGGATGAGGTGCGGTGGGAGGAGGGCGGGCGAAGCGCAGAGGTCCTCGATGGTGCGCTGGACGGTGGTGACGGGAATGTTGTGGCGGCGGGTGGTGAGCCGTCTCCCTCGCCCTCCTTCTTGATGCAGGTAGGAGGGCGAGGGAGACCGCTCTGCGGGCGCTTGGAGGGCGGAACAGCGGTGGAGGTGGATTCCGCGGCGCGACTTTCGGCCGGAGGTGGTGGGGATCGAGACATGGACGGGGCGGTCGAGGGGCTTCAGTAGCTCCCAGAGGACCGCGGCGGATACGTGGCTGAGGACGGCTCCCTCGCCGCAGGCAAGCACCGCGGCCATGAAGCGAGCGCGATGACTCGGTGCGCGGTGTCCAACCGCATAGATGCCGCGGTGAATTCGATGTAGTCGGCCGCTTTGAACCCGTCCCGTCACCGCGCGCCTACTCACACCCGCTGCTTCAAGTTGCCGAAGCGTGACGATGCCATGTTGCCGAGTGGCGATCTCCGCCACCCGTGCGTCGAGCATGTCGAGTTTGTTACCCACGAGGTAACAAAGGCGACAGGCCTACCCGGCTCACCCCCCTACGCCACTGTTTTTCGCGGCGTTTGCGTTACTTGAAGCGTTTCGAGCGACTCAACAACTCCGCGCCGTCGAGTAATTGCCGCTGCGGGCGAAGCAGGCGTGGACGAGGCTGACGTAGACGCCGGGCCCGGCGAGGCGGACGTTGGGGTGGCCGGGAAAATCGACGTTGAGGTCCCCGATCCAGCTCGGGGTGACGGAGTTGGGACGGTGGCGCAGGGTGGCGGAGCCGTCGAAGGGCGAAGGGGGACTGAGGCGGGCGCTGCTCAAGGTGGGCGCGAAGTGGAAGCTCCCCGGGGGAGCCGTGCCTTCAATCAGGCGATGAATCTGGAGGCCGTGGCGGCGCTCCCGGAGCTTGAGGCTGTAAGGCACCTGTCCTCTGAGCCGGTGGTTCTTGTTGAACTGGAACGAGAGGTGACGGCCGTGGGCGTAGGAGACGCCGCTGAGCCTTGCACCCGGCAGGCTGGGTCCCCTCGTTCCGCTGGATCCTCCGCCGCCTCCGCAAAAGGAGGCGTCCAAGGGCTGGAATGGGATCTGGGTCGCACTGGCCGCCGTGTAGTCCCCCTCGCCCTCGAACTCGACCGTACCTTCGTAGAGGCCGGTTTCGAAAGGGTAGGTCTGCCTAGGAAGAGGCAGATGGCGCATCCCAGCTTCATTAGTCGCGAAACCCTATGGCAGCGGGCCGCCGAGAAGCGGGCCGGCGCCCCCAATCTGATTCGATAGCCGCCCATGGCCGTCAGCGCCCAATACAGCGTCACGATCCGCGTCGAGCTCGATGCGCGGCAGGAGCCGCTGGGGCGGCTGACCGCGGCGATCGCCGAGGCCGGTGGGCAGCTGCAGGGGGTCGACCTGGTGCCGGGCGCCGGGCCGGAGGGGAAACGGGTGCGCGAGTTCACGATCGACGCCGCCGACCGCGACCACTGGGAGAAGATCCTGCGGGCGATCGGGTCGACTCGCGGCGCGCGGGTACTCGACTACGTCGACCGCACGATGCAGATGCACCGCGGCGGCAAGATCGACATGCGCAACAAGTACCCGGTGAAAACGCGCGACGACCTCTCGATGGCCTACACCCCCGGCGTGGCCCGCGTCTGCATGGACATCCACGCCGACCGCAGCAAAGCCTTCGAGTACACGATCAAGAAGAACACGGTCGCGGTCGTCTCCGACGGCAGCGCCGTGCTCGGCCTCGGCAACATCGGCCCCGAGGCGGCGATGCCGGTGATGGAGGGCAAGTGCATGCTCTTCAAAGAGTTCGCCGGGGTCGACGCTTTCCCGATCTGCCTAGACACCCAGGACGCCGACGAGATCGTCCGCGCAGTCGAGCTGATGGCCCCCACCTTCGGCGGCATCAACCTCGAGGACATCTCCGCCCCGCGCTGCTTCGAGATCGAGGACCGGCTCAAGGAGAGCATCGACATCCCGGTCTTCCACGACGACCAGCACGGGACCGCGGTGGTGACGATGGCCGCCCTCTTCAACGCGCTGAAGATCACCGGCAAACCGATCGAGCAGCTGCGGGTGCTGGTGGTAGGGCTTGGTGCCGCCGGGGTAGCGGTGACGAAGATGATGCTCGCCTCCGGGATCACCCAGATCGTCGGCTGCGACCGCAAGGGCGCGGTCTCGACCAAGCGCTCCGATTACGAATCCGGCGAGATGAACGAGGCCAAGCGCTGGTACGCGGAGACCACCAACCCGGACGTGATCCAGGGTCAACCCGACGACGTAATCGAGGGCATGGACATCTTCGTCGGCCTCTCCGGCCCCGGGATCATCCAGCCCGAGTCCCTGGGCAAGATGAACGACGACGCGATCGTCTTCGCGATGGCGAACCCGACCCCCGAGGTGATGCCCGAGGAGGCGGCGCCCTACGTGCGGATCATGGCCACCGGGCGCTCCGACTTCCCGAACCAGATCAACAACGTGCTCGCCTTCCCCGGCATCTTCCGCGGCGCCCTCGACGCCGGCGCCCCCTGCGATCACCGAGGAGATGAAGCTCGCCGCCGCGAAGGGGATCGCGATGGCGGTCTCCGAGGAAGACCTCGCCGAGGACTACATCATCCCCAGCGTCTTCAACCGCGAGGTCGCGCCAAAGGTCGCCGAGGCCGTGGTCGAGGAGGCCAAGCGCGACGGCATCGCCCGGCTCAACGAGGAGACCGGGACCTTCGCCACCGTGGAGGCGGGCTTAGCCCGTGCGGGTCCTCGTCACCGGCGCCAGCGGCATGATCGGCCAGGCTCTGTGTGACGCGCTTTTCGCCCACGGCGATGATGTCGTCGGGCTGACCCGCGACCCCGGCCGCACCCGCGAAGCCAACCCCCGCGTCGAGCTGGCGGAAGTGGGAGCCGACGCTGGAACGGCCCGACCCCGCCGCCTTCGAGGGCGTCGAGGGCGTCGTCCACCTGCTCGGCGAGCGAATCGACCAGAGATGGACCGACGAGGCGAAGGAGCGGATCATGGAGAGCCGCCGCCAGGGCACCCACAACCTGGTCGCAGACGATCGTCCGCGCTCGAGAGCCCGCCGAAGGTCCTGGTCAGCCAGTCGGCGGTCGGCTACTACGGCGACCGCGGCGCCGAGGAGGTCGACGAGAGCGACGGCCCCGGCAGCGGCTTCGAGTCGCAGGTCGTCCAGTCGCCTGGGAGACGGCCGCGCACGAGCTCGACGGTCACGGCATCCGCCTCGTCATCGCCCGCACCGGCCACGTGCTGAGCGCCGAAGGGCGGGATGCTGAAGGAGATGCTGACCCCCTTCAAGCTCGGCGTCGGCGGGCCGCTGGCCGGCGGCGACCAGTACCTCGCCTGGATCCACCTCGACGACGAGATCGGGATCCTCCTCTGGGCCCTAGACAACGATGAGCATCAGCGGCACGCGTCAACGCCAGCCGCCCCGAACCCCGCCACCAACAAGGAGTTCTCCAAGGCGCTGGGCCGAGCCCTCAACCGCCCCGCGGTAATGCCCGTCCCCGGCCTCGTCCTAGACCTCAAATTCGGCAAAGAGTTCGGCCAGGTCCTCCGCGGCGGCCAACGAGTCATCCCGAAACGAACCCAAGAACTCGGCTACGAGTTCAGCTACCCCGACCTAGACGCTGCCCTGCGGGACCTTCTCTAAGGCTCGCAGGAGGGGCGGGACACCCCCTCTGACAAAGGCTCCAGAGTCCACGTCCGAACCCTTCGATCCGACCCAGCTGCGCGACGGTCTTTGACAGAGGGGGTGTCGCGCCCCTCCCCCACCCCAAGAACTAAGAGTCCCGCCCCAGCACGTCGCCGGCCCCTCGATCCAGATCCTCACGTTGTCCCCCGGGTGCCAGGCCGGGAAGCCGAGCCGGCGCACCTTGACGACGCTGCCCGAGGGCAGCTCGCAGCTCGACCAGCTGGTCGTGGCCGAAGAAGCTGCGGGAGACGACGGTTGCCTTCTGGCTGCGGCGGTCGGGCGGCTCGATCGTCCCGATCGCCAGCGACTCCGGCCGAACCAGCACGTCGACCTCGCCGGCTGTGGCCCTCGCGGTTCGGCAGCTGGCCGAGCTCGCACTCGATCGTTCCGTCCTCCGCCCTGCCGGGCAGCACCTCGATCTCGCCGAGGAAGCTGGCGACCCAGCGGCTCGACGGCCGCGAGTAGACGTCCTCCGGCGTGCCGACCTGCTCGACCTTGCCCTCGTTGACGACCGCGACGACGTCGGCGACGCTGAGCGCCTCCTCCTGGTCGTGGGTGACGAAGACCGAGGTCAGCTTCTGCTCGGCGAGGATCTCGCGCACCTCTTCGCGCACCCGCGCCCGCAGGCCGGCGTCGAGGTTGGAGAAGGGCTCGTCGAGGAGCAGCGCCCGCGGCTCGGCGACCAGCGCCCGCGCCAGCGCCACCCGCTGCTGCTGGCCGCCGGAGAGCTCGTGCGGGTTGCGCTTGCCGAGGCCGCCGAGGCCGACCGTCTCCAGCGCCGCCTCGACCTTGGCCCGGTCGGGCCGCCGCCCCAGCGCGTAGCCGACGTTGGCGGCGACGTCCATGTGCGGGAAGAGCGCGTAGTCCTGGAAGACCATGCCGATGCGGCGGCGCTCGGCCGGGACCGTGCGGCCGTCGCCGCTGACGACCTCGCCGCCGATCTCGATCGTGCCCGCGTCGGGGCGCTCGAGGCCGGCGATCAGCCGCAGCGTCGTCGTCTTGCCGCAGCCGCTGGGGCCGAGCAGGGCGCAGATCGCCCCCTCGGGAACGTCGAGGTCGAGGCCGTCGACGGCGACGACCTCGCCGAAGCTCTTGCGCAGGCCGCGCAGGCGCAGGCCGGGCTCTGGTTGGACTCTTCGTACTCCATAGGCAGGCGGATCCATAAGATTAGGGCAACCTAACTGCCTTCCCCTGTGATCCACCCCTCCTCGCAACGAACGCGGCTTGCTCGCGGCCCCTGCCTCGTCTTCGCCGCCGTCCTCCTCGGCGCCGGCTGCGGCTTCAGCACCGAAGACAGCGGCGGCGGCTCGAACGAGCCCGAAGTCGAAGGGATCACCCTCTACTCGGGCCGGATCCCGGCCGCGATCGGCCCCGCCGTCGACAGCTACGAGGCGCAGCCGACCGCGACGTCCAGGTCCGCTTCGCCGAAACCGCCGACCTCGCCGCGACCCTGGTCGAGGAGGGAGACGCCTCCCCCGCCGACGTCTTCTTCGCCCAGGAGCCGGGGGCGATCGCCGCCGTCGCCGAAGCCGGCCTGCTGACCAAGCTGCCGCAGGACATCCTCGACCGGGTGCCGCCGCGCTACCGCGACCCGGAAGGCCGCTGGGTCGGCGTCACCGGCCGCGCCCGCGTGATCGCCTACAACCGCGACGTCGTCAAGGAGATACGAGCTGCCGCCCTCGCCGTTCGGGCTGACCGACGCCGAAGTGGAAGGACCGGGTCGGCTGGAGCCCGGCCTCCTCGAGCATGCAGGAGTACGTGACCGCGCTGCGGGCCAAGTACGGCGACGAGCGGACCAAGCAATGGCTGGAGGAAATGGTCGATAACGGCGCCGTCGCCTTCCCCGACAACGTGACGATCCGCGACGCGATCGCCAAAGGCGAAATCGACGTCGGCCTGATCAACCACTACTACGTCGCCCAGGCGATCTCCGAAGAAGGCCCCGACTACCCCGTCGCCGTCTACTTCCCGCCCGGCGGGCTCGGCTCGCTGATGCTGCTGACCAGCGTCGGCGTGCTCGAATCGAGCGATCGCAAGCCGGAAGCCTTCGCCTTCGTCCGCTCGCTGCTCTCCGACCAGAGCCAGGCGTTCTTCACCTCGAGCTCGAAGGAGTACCCGCTGGCCAAGGGCGTCGAGCCCGACCCCTCGCTGAGCGTGCCGATCGCGAAGATCCCCGTCTCCGACTCGAGCCTGGTCGACCTGAAGGAGCTGCAGGGGACGATCGAGCTGATGAAAGAAAGCGGGGCGCTGTAGTGGCACGCGAGGCGCGCCGGCGCGCCGCTCGGCGCTGCTCGCCGCTCGGCGCCCTGATCGGCGCCGCCGCCGTCCTTCCCGCCGCCTACCTCGTCGTCGTCATCGCCGGCGACCTCTCGGCGGCGCTGGAAACGGCCTTCTCCTCGCGGGCGCTGGAAACGCTGCTGCGGACGGCGGCGCTGACCGCCGCCGTGGTCGTCGCCTCGGTCGCGATCGCGCTGCCGATCGGCTGGCTGACGGTCCGCACCGACCTCCCCGGCCGCCGCCTCTGGGCCGTCCTCTGCACGCTGCCGCTGGTGATCCCCAGCTACGTCGGCGCCTACCTGCTGGTCGCGGCGCTGGGACCGAACGGGATGCTGCAGGAAGCGCTCGGGGTCGACCGCCTGCCCTCGATCTACGGCTTCACCGGCGCCTGGCTGGTGCTGACGCTCTTCACCTACCCGCTGGCTGCTGATCCCGCTGCGGGCGACGCTGCGGCGGATCGACCCCCAGCTCGAGGACGCGGCGCGGGCGATGGGCCGCAGCCCGCTGGAGGTCTTCCGCACCGTGGTCCTGCCGCAGCTGTGGCCGGTGATCGCCGCCGGCTCGCTGCTCGTCGCCCTCTTCACGATCAGCGACTTCGGCGCCGTCTCGATCCTCCGCTTCCACTCCTTCACTGCCGAGATCTACCTCGCCTACCAGTCGAGCTTCGACCGGGTCGCCGCGGCCGCGCTCGGCGCGGTCCTGGTCGTCGCGATGCTGGTCCTGCTGCTGGCGAGCTCGCGCGTGCGCGGGGCGCGGCGGTCCACCGGCTCGGCCCTGGGACGCTGCGCCCGACCCAGCCCTACCGGCTCGGCCGCTGGCGCTGGCCGGCGCTCGCCTTCTGCTCGCTGATCGTGACTCGTTGCCTTCGTGCTCCCGGTCGGGGTGCTGATCTACTGGGCCTCGAAAGGGATCTCCACCGGCAGCACCTCGCTGAACACGATCGCGGCGCTGGGCGGCAACTCGCTGCTGATCGCCGTCTGGGCGGCGGCGCTGGGGGCGGTGGCGGCGCTCGTCGTCGCGGCGCTGGCGGTCCGCTATCCCTCGCGGACGACGCGCCTGGTCGAGCGTCTCGCCCACGGCGGCTACGCGCTGCCCGGGATCCTCGTCGCCCTCGGCCTCGTCTTCTTCGCCACCCGGGCGGTACCGGCGCTCTACCAGACGATCGCCCTGCTGGTCTTCGCGATGACGATCCACTACCTGCCGCTGGCGATCGGCCCGATCGCCAGCTCGCTGGTCCAGCTTTCGCCGCGGATCGAAGAGGCGGCGCGCGGGATGGGCCGCGGCCCGGCCGAGGTCTTCCGCACGATCACGATCCCGCTCGCCCGCGGCGGGATGATGGCCGGCGCGGCGCTGGTCTTCCTGCACGCGATGAAGGAGCTGACCGTGACCCTGATCCTCTCGCCGATCGGGTTCAAAACCCTGGCGACCGACATCTGGACCCAGACGACCTACGGCTTCTACGAGGCGAGTGCGATCCCGGCCCTCGTCCTGCTCGCGGTCGCGGCGATCCCCGTCTACCTGCTGAGCGAGCAGGGCGCGGCGCCGTCCTGATCCGGTGAGCCTGCGGCGCGCTCCGGCGCTGGCGGTGGGAGCGGCGCTTGTCCTTGCCGCCATCTCGCTCGCCCTCCCCTACTTCCCCGTCTACGACCCCTGGGCCTGGCTCGTCTGGGGGCGGGAGCTGGCTGCACGGGAGCCTGGAGACCGACCGCCGGGCCGTCCTGGAAGCCGCTGCCGGTCCTGATCGACGCTCCCCTCTCGCTGCTCGGCGGCGCGGCGGCGCAAGCCTGGCTGCTGGTCGCCCGTGCCGGCTGGATCTGCGCGCCGCTGCTGGCGGGCCTGCTGGCGGCGCGGCTGAGCGGCGCGGAGACGGGACGCTGGCGCTGGATCGCTGCGGCGGTGGCCGCCGGCTCGGTGGCGCTAACCGCGGACTCCTTCACGCCGCCGCTGCGCCAGTTCACCGGCGGCCTCTCGGAGCCGCTGCTGGTGGCGCTGGTGCTGGGTGCGATCTCGGCGGCGCTCGACGAGCGGCGCGGCTGGGTGCTGGGCCTAGGCACGGCGGCGGCGCTGCTGCGCCCCGAATGCTGGCCCTTCCTGGCGCTCTGGTCCTTCCACGCGAGCAAGGGCCACCCGCGCCTGCGCGCCGCGGCGATCCTGATCGCGATCCTCATCCCCCTCGCCTGGTTCGTCCCCGACATCCTCGGCGCCGGCAATCCGCTTGAGGGCGGCGAAACCGCCCGCGCCGGTGGCATCGAGCCCCTTGACGGCCTCGCCGTTCTGGGCCGGGCCCTCGCCGCCCCCCTGGCCGCCTGCTGGATCGGCCTCGCCCTCCTGCTCTGGGGGGGCGACCTGGTCAACCAATGGTTTGCGCAAACGCCCCGCGACAACCGCCCCCACCGTGTCCTTACGATCCTCCTGCTCGGCGCCGCCGCCTGGATCCTCCTCGTCGCCCTGATGGCCGTCGCCGGCTTCGCCGGCCTCCCCCGCTTCCTCGCCCCCGCCACCGCGATCGTCGCCATCCTCGGCAGCGTCGGCCTCGCCCGCACCGCCGCCGGGTGTGGTCGACTTTCGGCCTCCCATAGAGGCCAAAGCTCAACCACACCCTCCGATCGGGGGGTTCAGGTGCTTGTAGCGGCCGCGCTCTTCCTTGCGGTCGCCGGCTTCGCCTGGCGGGCGGCGCAGCTCTCCGGGGACCTGGACGTGGTCGAGCGCCAGACCCGCTCCCTCGACCACCTCTTCGACCTGGTCGACGAAGACCGGCAAGGCCCCCCTGCTCGCCTGCCAACACCGCGCCCGCATGACCCGGGTCCGCGAGCAAACCGCCCTCGCCTGGAAGCTGGAAGAACCCATCTCCACCGTCCCGATCCGCCGCAGCCCCCGCTACGGCGTAGCCCTCTCGACCAAACCTCTTCCCCACGGCAACGTAATCGTCCACGCCGGAACCTGGCGCGCAACCGTCCTCCCCTGCCCCACCGGCTACGGCCACCAGCCCCGTCCCGGAGAACTCCATCTGAGCCCATTAGGGGATGCCGGTGGGGGTCGCCGGGTACTCAGCATGGAGCCGGGCCACTGACGCCCGAGGCGTCAGCCAAATCCGATCCACCCGGCGGAGGTGCTCCGGACGACCCCCACCGGCTCCCCACCCACCTCCGAGCTAGTCAGTCCAGCTCCAGCCAGCGGCCGAGCCATAGCCGGCGTCTCCGGCGCCACCCGATAAGGCTGCTCCTCCACCTCTTCCCGCTCGTGGTAAACGCTGTCCGCGTTCACCGCCCAGACGTCGTGCCCCGCTCCGTCGCAGAGGTTCTCGACCGCCCGCATCGCCGTCAGCATCGAGTGATCGGAGTTGTTGTACCTGTGGAGGCCGTTGCGACCGATCTGCTGAAGGTTCGAGATGCCGTCGAGCCAGCCGCGGATCCGCTCGACCCGCCCGGCGTACTCGGCGTCGTAGACCGGGTAGGCCTTGGGGACGCGGACCACGTGCCCGCCCGCGACCCGCTCCGGGTCGACCAGCCCCAGCGCGGCGACCTCGCGCCGGCCCAGCTCGACCAGCTCCTCGTCGCTCGGCGCACCAGAGCTCGTCGCCTTCGAAGCAGAAGTACTCGAGCCCGAGGCAGGAGCGGCGGGGGTCGGGCGTCATCCAGGGGCTCCAGGCGCGGAAGTTCTGGATCCGGCCGACCCGCGCCCGCGGGTCGTGGACGTAGACCCAGTTGTCGGGGAACGGCGGCTCGCCGTCGATCGGCAGCGCCACGGTGAGGAAGTCGCGGTAGCGCAGGCCCGCGGCGGCAACCGTCACCTCGCGCGGCGGCGCCGGCTCGGCGACGCCGACCGGTGGCTCCGCAGCGGGATCGAGGAGATCGCCGCCGAGACCTCGACCCGCTCGCCGCCGGCCCGGACCGCGGTCAGCCGCCCGTCCTCGTGCTCGAGCCCTTCGACCGCGCGCCCCGAGGCGGATCTCGCCGCCGCCCGCGTCGACCCGCCGCGCCATCTCCTCCCACATCTGCCCCGGCCCCAGCCGCGGGTAGCGGAACTGCTCGATCAGGCTCTTCGGCGTCTCGCCGCCGCCCGGCAGCGCCGCCCGCAGCGCCGAGGCCGACCGAGAGGTCGGCGATCCGCTGCGCCGCCCACTCGGCCCGCAGCTCGTCCGTCCCCACCCCCCAGACCTTTTCCGTGTAGGTCTTGAAGAAGAGCTCGAAGAGGCGGCGGCCGAAGCGGGCGCTGACCCAGTCCTCGTAGGTCTCGGCCTCGGCGCGGCGGCCGCAGGCGGGCGCGGGCGTAGGAGGCGAGACTGCGGGCCAGCTCCAGCGGCCCGACCTTGGCGAAGACGTCGGCCGGCCGCAGCGGGTACTCGATGAAGCGACCGCGCCAGTAGATGCGGGAGAGCCGCGGCCGCACCAGCAGCTCCGGCCCGAGCAGCTCCTCCCAGAGCGCCTCGACCTCCGCGCTCTTGGTGAAGAAGCGGTGGCCGCCGAGGTCGAAGCGGTAGCCGTCGCGGACCACCGTCCGCGCCAGGCCGCCGACCTCCTCGCCGGCCTCGAAGACGACGACGGGGACGCGCCGCTGCGACCAGCCGGTAGGCGGCGGTGAGGCCGGCGGGTCCGGCTCCGAGCACGGCGACGGGCGCGGATTCCGGTCTGGAGGCGGGCGGCGTCATCGGGTGCGAGATGCTATTAGGTATCCCTAATGCCGGCCTCGTCCCCGGATCCGCGCCACCTCGCGGCTCCGCCCCCACCCTTGCCGTCGTCGTCCCGGCGACCGACGACCCGCCACCTGGAGCGCTGCCTTGCGGCGCTGGAGGCGGGGACCGCCCTGCCTGACGAGCTGATCGTGCAGCGGGAGCCGGCCGGCTCGGGTCCCGCCGCGGCGCGCAACCTCGGCGCCGCCGCCAGCGACGGCCGACGTCCTCGTCTTCGTCGACTCCGACGTCGAGGTCCACGCCGACGCGCTGGCCCGGATCGCGAGCCACTTCCAGGACGACCCCGGTCTCGCCGCCGTCTTCGGCGCCTACGACGACGACCCCGCCGACCCTGGCCTCACCTCGCGCTACCGCAACCTCCTCCACCACCACGTCCACACCGGCGGCGACGGGAGAGGCGGAGACCTTCTGGGCGGGCCTGGGCGCGGTCCGGCGCGAGGCCTTCGAAGGCCGCGGGCGGTTTCGACGCTGACGAGTACCCGCAAGCCGAGCGTCGAGGACATCGAGCTGGGAATGCGCCTGCGGCGACGGGGGGCGACGATCCTCCTCGACCCGGGGATCCGCGGCCGCCACCTCAAGGCGCTGGACGCCCGCGCAGCATGGTCCGCACCGACTTCGGCCGGCGCGGCGTCCCCTGGGCGCGGCTGCTGCTGCGAGACGGGTCTGGCAGCACGGCGCTCAACCTCGGCTGGCGGCGACGGCCGAGCGCCGCGACCAGCGTCGCGCTGCTCGCCTCTCTGCTCGCACGTTGCCCCCGCGCCGCGGCGGCGGCGCCTCCTCGCCAACCTCGCTCCTCGACCGCGACCTCTACGCGCTCCTCGCCCGCCGCGGCGGCCCGCGGCTGCTGCTCGCCGGGATCGGCCTGCACCAGCTGCACCAGCTCACCGCCGCCGCCTCGGTGCCCGTCGCCCTTGCCCTCCACCTCGCCGAGGGGCGCGGCGATGAGGCTGGGGATCGCCGGCTGCGGCCGCATCGCCGAGCGCGGCTACGTCCCGGCCGCACTGGCTGCCGAGGGAGTGACGATCGCCGGCTTCGCCGATCCCGACGCCGGCCGGCGCCGGCACTGCGCCGCGCTTTGGGCGCGTGGGGGCAACAACGAGGCATCCGCCTTTTCCAGCGCGACCCAGTTGCTTGCAACCGAGCCGATCGACCTGCTTGTCATCGCCGCCCCCGTCGCCCACCACCTTGCTCTGGCCGAGGAGGCGGCCGGGGCCGGCGTCCGCTCGCTGGTCGAGAAGCCCCCGGCGCCGGACCTCGCCGCGGCGCGAGCGGCTGGCGGCGCTGGACCCGCAGCCGCTCCTCGCCTTCAACCGCCGCTTCCTCCAGGGCCACGAGCTGCGCGACCCGATCCCCGCCGAGGGCTGGCTCGAGCTCGACCTGGAGCTGCGCTTCCGCCGCGACGCCTGGGGCGCGCACCAGGCGGACGACGAGGCGCTCCTCGACGCCGGCATCCACCTGATCGACCTCGCCTGCCACCTCACCGAATCCGCCCCGATCGCCGTGCGCCGAGCTGAGGTCGAACCCGAGCGCGCCAGCCTCGAGCTGGAGCTGACCCGTGGCCGGGCGCGCATCAGCTGCGCCACCGACTGCAGCCATCGCGAGGCGGTGGCCGTCCGCGACCGCGCCGGCAAGCAGCTGGTCCGCTCGGACTTGGGGTGGCATCGCCGGCCGCCTGTCGTCTCTCGTCGGGCGACCCGACCCGCTCGTCCTGTCTCTCCAGCGTCAACTCGAAGCGATGCGGGCGGTGGGGGTGTCCCCGATGGAGCCTCCCCGATCTTTTCTCCAGCGGGGACACCCCCACCGCCCCCTCGCGACCGCCGCCGACGGCGTCACCGCGATGGCGGTCGTCGAAGCCGCCCGCCACTCAGCCGAGCTCGACGGCGCCGAGGTGACCGTAGCGCCGCTTGCCGGAGCATCGGCGTGATCGCGGTCATCCAGTTCGACGCCGCCAGCGCCTCGCTGCTGGCGCGGCTGGAAGGCGAAGGCCGGCTGCCAAACCTGGAGGCGCTGCGGGAGCAGGGAACGCACCTCGACCTCGAGACCCCGGCCGAGCACTTCCCCGCCAGCGCCTACCAGGACCTCTACCGCGGCGTCGAGGTCGGCGACCACGGGCTCTTCTACCCCTTCCAGTGGGCAGGCGGCGACCAGCGGGTGCGGCTGGCCGCGCAGCTTCGACGCCCCGCCGCCGATCTGGGACCGCCTCGGCCGCGCCGGCCGCAGCACGCTCGCGATCGACCCCTACGAGTGCCACCGTCCCGCCGACGCCGCAAGGCGAGCTCTTCTGCGGCTGGGGGATGCGGGAGCGGGTCGTGCTCGAGCGCTGGGCGGTGCCCGACGGCGGCGACCGCGAGGCCGCGGCGCCGCCACGGCCGGCCGCCCGACGTGACCGAGGTCTTCGGCGCCCAGACCCCGCGCGAGCTGCGCCGCCTGCGCGAGCGCTTCCTGCAGGCGCCCCGCCGGGTCGCCGACCTGGCGGTCGAGCGGCCTGCGGGCGCACCCGTTCGACCTCGCCTGGATCGTCTTCGCGGCCCCGCACCTGGCCGGCCACCGGCTCTGGGGAGACCCGGCCCTGGCCGAGATCTACGAGGAGGTCGACGCCCAGCTCGGCCGCGTCCTCGCAGCGCTCCCCGACGACTGCGACGTGATCGCCTGCTCGGTCCTCGGGATGGACGAGAACACCAGCCGCGCCGACCTCCTGCCGGAGATGCTCTCCGCCGTCCTCGCGGGCCCCAGCCAAAGCTCGTGGTTCCTTAGTCGGCGCTAGCACGACAAAGGAACCACGGAACGGCGGGGACTCCGACTCCGGCGCGATCTGGCGGCTGCGCGGGGCGCTCTCCGGCCGCGCGCGGGCTGCGTGTCGCCGCGGCGATGCCGGACCGCCTGGCGCTGGAGCTGACCGCGCGGCTGGAGCTGCGCGGGGTCGACTGGTCCACCACCCGCGCCTTCGCCCATCCCGGCCGACAACCAGGGCTACGTCAGCCTCAACCGCACCGGCCGCGAGCGCGACGGGATCGTCGAGCGAGGCCGAGGCGGCTGAGCTGGTGGCCCAGATCCGCGAGGGCCTGCTCGACTTCCGCGATCCTGACGGCGAGCCTGCCGTCGTCGCCGTCGACGAGGTCGGCGGGCGCTGGCAGGGCGTCGCCGCCGACCGCCTCCCCGACCTGGTCGTCCGCTGGCGCCCGACCTCCTCGGTCGACCTCCCCGCCCTCCACTCCCCCCGCTTCGGCAGCGTCCACCGCCAGGGTTACGGCAGCGGCCGCACCGGCAACCACACCGACGGCGACGCCTGGGCGATCCTCGCCCCCCGCACCGGCCGCGTCCGCGACCTGACCCGCCGCGCCCGCGTCACCGACATCCCCGCCACCGTCGCCGCCCTCTGCGACGTGCCGCTCGACGACCTCAGCGGCGAGCCCCTCCTCGAGCGCTAATCGCCGAGACCGCAAAAACCCGTATAGAGCCCGGGTTTTTGCGGTCTCGCGGAGGGCTCCGGCGACCGTGGCGGCCTGGGCGGCGGTGACGAGGAGGCCGGGAGCGAGGCCGGCGCGGAAGCCGGCGCGCAGGAGGCCGAGTAGAAGCCAGGGGAACCGGGACGGCGGCCGTCGCTGGCGCTTCTGTAGCGGGCTGCACCGGATCCGTACCGATACTGCTGGCGAAAGAAGTCCTGGACGCTCATGCCGCTGCGGTGGAGGACCTTCGCCCTCGGCACATAGAGGGTTGCCGCGCCGGCTCGTGCCGCGCGCTCGCCCCAGTCGCGGTCCTCACCGGCAGCGGCCGGAAACGACTCGTCGAACGGCAGGCGCTCCAACAGGTCCTGGCTGGCAGCAAGATTGGCGGTAACGGCGAAGCCGGGCGAGGCAGTTCCCGGCATCCGCCGCCTGCTCCTGCAGGTAACCGACGATTGCCTCCCAGGCACGATCGGCAGCCGTTGCGCCTTGGGCCATCAATACAGGCCCGGTAGCCACCTGCCCTACCCCGCTAAAAACGGGTGCCGCCAGCGCCTCGACCCACCCCCGCGACGGCTCGCAATCGTCGTCCGTGAAACAGACGACCTCTCCCCGCGCCCGCCGCATCCCCTCGTTCCGCGCCCAGGCCGGCCCCAGGCCCTCCGTGTCCTCGACGACGACGATCTCCACCGGCACCGTCTGCGCCTCCAGAGCCGCCACGCACTCCCGCAGCAGCTCCGGCCGGTTCCGGGTCGGCACCACGACCGAGATCCGCGGCCGCTCCTCCACCATTAGCGCCCGAAGGCGTCGAAGACGGCGTCCCGCGGCTGGCTCGCGTCGCCCTCTTCCATCGCCTTCATGACCTTCGCCACCGCTTCGCGCCCGGACAACCCGCCGAGCTCGGCGATCCCCGCCGCTTCGACGATCGGGCGCGACTGCTTGCGCGCCGCCGGATCGGGCTCGCCGACGTAGGCGACCGCCGCCGAGTCCTCCGTCGCCCGCCGGGCGTTGGCGCCCACCTGGGCGAGCGTCCAGGCGCCGCCTTCAGACGCGTCGAGGCAGACGACCCTCACCTCATGGCCCTCACCTCCTTCCCCCTGCTCCGCCTGCTCGCGCGCTTGGTCGCACAGTCGCCGTCCCGCCTCCGCTTCCGGTCCCTGCAGCGGCGCGCTGACGTATACGCGCACGGTCGCCCCCTCTGCCGCGCCCTCTTCACCGCAGCCGCCCGCCGCTGCGAGGAACGCCACGGCCAAGATGAGCGCTAGGCCGCCGTGGTCTCGCCTAGCCAAAGAAGACCTCTGCCTCCTCGTACATCGACGGCGGCAGCGTCTTCAGCTCAGCGGTCGCCTCGGTCAGCTCGACCAGCTCGATCTCGATGCCGCGGAGCGCCGCCATCATCCCCCAGCGGCCGGCGTGGACCGCATCGATCGCGTGCAGGCCGAAACGAGTCGCCAACACCCGGTCGAAGGCCGTCGGGGTACCGCCCCGTTGAACGTGGCCCAGCACCGTTGCCCGCGCCTCTTTCCCCGTTCGGCGCTCGATCTCGCCCTCGAGCCAGTGGCCGATCCCGCCGAGGCGGACGTGCCCGAAGGCATCGGAGGAGGCTTCGTCACGGTCCGGCATGCCGCCCGCCGGCTCGGCCCCCTCGGCGACGACGAGGATCGGGGCGAACTGGCTGGCGAAGCGGCGGCCGACCAGCTCGCAGACCTTCTCGACATCGAATTTCCGCTCCGGGATCAGGATCACGTTGGCGCCGCCGGCGAGCCCGGCGTGGAAGGCGATCCAGCCTGCATGGCGGCCCATCACCTCGACGATGAGGACCCGGTGGTGGCTGTCGGCAGTGGTGTGGAGGCGGTCGATCGCCTCCATGGCGATGTTGACGGCGGTGTCGAAGCCGAAGGTGTAGTCGGTGGCGCCGAGGTCGTTGTCGATCGTCTTCGGCACGCCGATGATCGGAATCCCGTGCTCGGCGTGCAGCCGCGAGGCGGCGCCGAGGGTGTCCTCGCCGCCGATCGCGATCAGGCCGTCCACTCCGGCGGCCTCGAGATTCTCCGCGACCCGCCTTGGCCCGTCCGCCTCCGCGAAGGGGTTCGTGCGCGAGGAGCCGAGAATCGTGCCTCCACGCGGCAGGATCCCCCGCACCTCGGGCACCCCGAGCGGACGGCTGTCCGCCTCCAGGGGCCCGCGCCAGCCATCGCGGTAGCCGACGAACTCGTGCCCGTACACGCCGACCCCCTTGCGCACGACCGCCCGGATGACCGCGTTGAGGCCGGGACAGTCGCCCCCGCCGGTAAGGACACCGATCCGCATGCCCTGAGCTTAGAAGCTAGCCTCGGGAGCGAGCGCGCGATAGGTTCTTCGCAATGGTCGATCAACCCGACCTCAACCAGGCAACCGCACTGCAGCAATCGATGTGGTCCAAAGGCGACTTCGCCGAAGTCGCCCCCCTCGTCGTCCCCGTCTCCGAGAAGCTCGCCGACTCCCTGCAACTGCTCCCCGACGAGCGAGTCCTCGACGTCGCCTGTGGCAGCGGCAACGGCGCCATCGCCGCGGCCCGCCGCACCTGGGGCAACGCGACCGGGGCCGACTTCGTCCCGGCGCTGCTGGCGCGCGGCCGCGAAAGGGCGGCGGCGGAGCGGCTGGACGTCGAGTTCGTCGAGGCCGACGCGCAGAAGCTTCCCTTCGACGACGGCGCCTTCGACGTGACGATCTCGATCTTCGGCGTGATGTTCGCTCCCGACCACCAGAAAGGGGCCGAGGAACTGCTGCGGGTAACCAAGCCAGGTGGACGCATCGGCGTCGCCAGCTGGTGCCCCGACGGCGGCCTCCAGGACTTCTTCGCGGCAATCGTCAAACACACCGGCGGGCCGCCGCCCGGCGCCGTCCCGCCCGTCCTTTGGGGGGACGAGGCACACGTGCGCGAGCTGTTCGGCGACTCCGTCTCCGACCTGCGCTCCGAAAGGCTGAAATCGCGCCAGGCCTTCCGCTCCCCCGAGCACTACATCGACTTCTTCCGCAGCTACTTCGGGCCGATCAAGACGGCCTTCGAGGCTGTCGGACCGGAGGGCGAGCAGGCTCTCCGGGGCGACCTCGAAGCCGTGCTGGAGGACCTCAGCGTCAGCGGCCAGGACGCGCTCGTGGTCGAGCCGGAATACCTGCAGGTGCTGGCGACCCGCGCCTAGCGGATGTCGGCGCTGGACGCCGTCGCCTGAAGCGTGCGGATTATCCCGCCGATCAGGAGCACGCCGAAGAAGACCATGCCGGCGACGCCGCCGCCCTGTCCGAAGACGGCGTAGCCGATCACCATCGCGGCGATCGCCAGGAAGAGGGTTACGACCATTCCCATATCGCGCGGCATCCTATCCAGACAGGGAGACGCGCGTCTCGCTGAGGAAGGAAGCGACGGCATCCGCAGCGCCCTGCGGCGACCCGCCCTCGCCGGCGGCGCGGACGAGGCGGCTGCCGATGATCACCCCGTCGGCGATCTCCCCCACCTGCGCCGCCTGCTCGGGGGTACCGATCCCGAAGCCGACGGCGACGGGAGTCGCGGCGTCGGCTTTCGTCGCCTCGACCAGCTCGGTCACCGCTGCCGGGATCTCGGTCCGCTCGCCGGTGGTGCCGACGGTGGAGACGACGTAGACGAAGCCGCGAGCCGCCTCGCAGATCCGCTTGCGCCGCTCGGCCGGCGTCGTCGGCGCCAGCAGCGGCACCAGCGCCAGCCCCTCGGCGGCGAGGTTCTCCCGCACTTCCCCAGCCTCCTCGAGCGGCAGATCGGGGACGATCACCCCGGCTGCGCCCGCCGCCCGCGCCATCTCGGCGAACTGGGTCGAGCCACCATGGGCGAGGACCATGTTCGCGTAGGCCATGAACACGACCGGGACCCGCTCGCCGATCGCCCGGCAGACCTCCAGCGCGGTTGACAAGGTCGCCCCCGCCTCCAAGGCCTCCGTCGCCGCTGCATGGATCGTCGGCCCATCGGCAAGCGGATCGGAAAAGGGCACCCCAAGCTCGATCAGATCGGCACCGGAGTCCACGTAGGCCGCAGCCACCGCCAACCCCGTCTCCCGATCGGGATACCCGGCCATCATGTAAGGCATCAGCGCCGCCCGACCCTCATCTCGCGCAAGAGCAAAAGCCGTCGCGATGCGCTCCTCCCCGGAAGCGTCACGGGAAGCCGGGTGAGGGTCGCCGGACCCTCCCCGCTGTTGTCCGCCGACCCTCACCCGGCTTCCCCACCGCCGCTCATGGCAGCACCTCACCAAGCGGTTTCAAACGAGCCGTGGCCTCGGCCATGTCCTTGTCGCCGCGCCCGGAGAGACAGAGGACGTCGAAGCCCTCGCCCTCGAGCGGGTTCTCCGTCAGCCAGGCGACTGCGTGGGAGGACTCGAGCGCCGGGATGATCCCCTCCAGCCGCGCCAGCTCCTGGAAGGCGGCCAGCGCCTGGTCGTCGGTCACCGCCGCATAGCTCGCCCGGCCGCTGTCGCGCAGCTGCGCGTGCTCGGGGCCGACACCCGGGTAGTCGAGCCCGGCAGAGATCGAGTGAGCCTCGAGGATCTGACCCTCCTCGTCGGCGATCACCGAGGAAAGCGAGCCGTGCAGAACGCCCTTCACACCACCCTGCAGCGAGGCGCCGTGGCGCTGCGTGTCCAGTCCCTCCCCCGCCGCCTCGACACCGACCAGCGCCACTTCGGGGTCAGCGAGGAAGGGAGTGAAGATGCCGATCGCGTTGGAGCCGCCGCCGACGCAGGCAATCACCCGTGCGGGCAGCGAGCCCTCGGCCGCCAGCGCCTGCTCGCGCGCCTCCTCGCCGATCACCCGCTGCAGATCGCGGACCAGCGCCGGGTAGGGCGCCGGCCCGACCGCGGAGCCGATCACGTAGTGGGTGGTGGCGACGTTGGCGACCCAGTCGCGGATCGCGGCACTGACCGCCTCCTTCAGGGTTCGCGCCCCGGCCTCGACCGGCGCCACCTCCGCCCCGAGCAGCTTCATCCGCTCGACGTTCGGGGCCTGGCGGCGGATGTCCTCGGTGCCCATGTAGACGACGCATTCGAGGCCGAGCAAAGCACAGGCGGTCGCGGTCGCGACGCCGTGCTGACCGGCGCCGGTCTCGGCGATCACGCGGGGCTTCCCCATCCGGGCCGCCAGCAGCGCCTGGCCAACCGCGTTGTTGATCTTGTGGGCGCCGGTGTGGGCCAGATCCTCGCGCTTCAGGTAGACCCGGGAGCCGACCAGCTCGGAGAGGCGCTCGGCCAGGTAGAGCGGCGTCGGGCGGCCGATGAAGTCCCGCCGCAGCTGCCGCAGCCGCCCCATGAACTCCTCGTCCTCGCGCGCCTCCGCCCAAGCGGTGCTGAGCTCGTCGAGCGCCGGGATCAAGGTCTCCGGCACGTAGCGCCCCCCGTAGGGGCCGAACCTCTCCTCGATCGCGCTCATGCGCTGGCGCCGACCGAGTTCGCGGCCTCGAAGAAGGCCTCCATCGCCGCGTGATCCTTGCGGCCAGGTTCGCGCTCGACGCCGCTGGCGACATCGACCGCATAGGGACGGGTGACGTCGATCGCGTGCGCGACGTTCTCCGGCCGCAGCCCGCCGGCGAGGATCGCCGGAACTTCGGAGCGATGACCTCGCAGCAGCTCCCAATCGAAGCTCTGGCCGGTCCCGCCCCACATCCCCTTGCCGCGCCGGTCGAAGAGGTGGAAGTCGGTACGAAAAGCCTCCGCGGCATGGATATCAGCGGCGCTGGCGACGTGAACGGCCTTCGCCACCCTCAACCCCGTCCGCCGCTTCACCTCGGCACAAAACGAAGCCCCCTCGGCCCCGTTCAACTGCACCATCGTCAACCCCTCGTCCTCCACCGCCCGCGCCACCTCATCCAGCGTCGGATTCACAAACACCCCCACCACCTCGCACTTCCGCCGAAAAGCAGCAGCCACTTCCACTGCCACCCCCGGCTCGACATTCCTAGGACTGCCGTGAAAGTGGATCAACCCGATAGCCCAAGCACCGAGCCGCACAGCCTCCGCCGCGTCATCCAAATTAGTGATCCCGCAGAACTTGACTCGCATCCCCCACCAGCGTACGCGAAGGACGACTCCAACCCCCTCCGAACGGCTTGTACTTCTCGGGCACAAACGCCCGCGGACGACAACTCCCGCCCCACCCGAGCAAGTTGAGTGAGGAGGGGGTTGGAGTCGTCCTAGACCAGCCAGGCCTGGGCCCTATTCGCTGTCCTCCGGCTGAGTCCCAAGAGTGACCTGAGCAGTCTTCTCGTTGCCATCGCGAATGAGCATCAGCTCCAGTTCATCCCCAGGCTTGTGCCCCTGGATGATTTCGACGAGCTGTTCCATCGACTTCAGCTTCTTCCCGTCGACTTCGGTGATGATGTCGCCGCCGAGCCGGACTTCTTCGCCGTTGATCGTCGCCGTGGTACCACCGGCTTCGATCCCCGCCTTGTCGGCCGGCCCGTCCTTGACCACGGTCTGGACGATGACCCCTTCGTCGACCGGCAGGTTGATCGCCTTGGCCAGTTCGCTGGTGACGGTGCCGCCGCTGATCCCGATGAAGGCATGCTCGACTTCGCCCTTGGTCTTCAGCTGCTCGATCTCGGCGCGGACGGTGTCGATCGGGATCGCGAAGCCGATGCCGACGTTGCCGTTGCCTCCTCCGCCGGTGGCGATCTGGGCGTTGATCCCGATCACTTCGCCGGAAGCGTTGATCAGCGGCCCACCCGAGTTGCCGGGGTTGATCGCGGCATCGGTCTGGATCACGTGGGAGATCGCGAAGCCGTTCGGAGCTTCGATCTGCCGTTGCAAGGCGGAGACGATGCCGCTGGTGACCGTGCGGTCGAGGCCGAACGGGTTGCCGATCGCGACCACCGGGTCGCCGACTTCCATCTCGGCGGACTTGCCCAACGTCAGCGGGTGCAGCTGGTTGGAAGGTGCGTTGACCTCGAGCAGGGCAATATCGGTGCCGGGGTCGGTGCCGACCACCTCGGCGTCGTAGGTCTCTTCGGAGTCGCCGAGTTTGACCGTGACCTTGCTGGAGCCTTCGACGACGTGGTTGTTGGTGAGGATGTGCCCCTCGCCGTCGATTACGAATCCCGAGCCGGTGGCTACGCCGCCGCCGGATTCGGGTTCGGGTTCGCCGAAGGGGTTGAAGCTTTCGGTTTCGGTGGGTTCGATCTGGGATTCGATGAAGGCGACCCCTTCGCCGTCAGTCTTGTAGATCTGGTTGACGACGTTGGCGGATTCGTCCGAGGACTTGTTGTCGACCGGGGCCGTGATCGGCGCGGCGACGGTGGTGGTCGTGCCGCCGTCGGACTGGATCATGCCGGCTGCGATCGCGATCCAGCCCAAGACGGCGACGACCAGGCCCCCAAGGAGAGCGGAGCCAAAGGGACTGCGAAGTTTTTGGTTGAGCTTGGACATGGGCAAGAGGATGACGACCGGAGCTCTCCCGACCCTAAATGCTCTTCAAATTTTTCCTAAACGAGGTGTTCCCGGGTGCTCTCGTCGGTCCCGGTCAGCTCGCGGACCTTCGCCTCGGGGTCGGGGGCGGCCATCAGGGCGCCGCCGATCAGCACCGCGTCGACTCCAACCCGGTCCAGCTCCTCCAGCTCCCCCCGCCCGGAGATGCCGCTCTCGGCGACCACGGTCTTGCCGGCGGGGACGTTCGGCATCAGCTCGAAGGTGGTTGCGATGTCCACGCTCATGTCGTCGAGGTTGCGGTTGTTGATCCCGATCACCTCGGCACCGGCCTCCAGCGCCCGCTCCAGCTCCTCGCCGTCGTGGACCTCGACCAGGCAGTCGAGGTCGATCGATCGCGACTCTTCGTAGAGCGAGCGGAGGTCACGGTCGCCGAGCGCGGCGACGATCAACAGCACCGCGTCGGCGCCGTTCACCGCCGCCTCGTAGAGCTGGTAGGGGTCGACGACGAAGTCCTTGCGGATGATCGGCAGGCCGCAGGCGGCGCGGGCGGCGCGCAGGTCCGCCAGCGAGCCTCCGAAGTGCGGTTCGTCGGTGAGGATCGAGAGCGCGGCGGCGCCACCGCGCTCGTAGGCCGCCACCTGGGCGGCGACGTCGACCTCCTCGCGGGCGAGCTGGCCGGCGCTGGGCGAGCGGCGCTTGAACTCGGCGATCACCGAAAGCCCGGGCCGGACCAGAGCCTCGTTGAAGGGTCGGTCTTCCCCCCGGGCCGAGAGACGCGCTTCGAGGTCAGCCTGGGGGAGGTTGCGGCGGCGCGACTCCACCCCCTCCCGGGCCCCGGCGATGAGCTGGTCCATCATTCCCACTTGAACTCGGAAAGCCTAGACGGCAGGAGCTGCCGTTGCCGCGATCAGGCGCTCGAGCACGTTCGCAGCCGCCCCGGAGTCGATCGCCTCGGTGGCTTTGGCGACTCCCTCCTCGAGGTCGGCAGCGAGCCCGCCGACGTAGAGGGCGGCGGCGGCGTTGAGGAGGACGAGATCGCGGTGCGGTCCCGCCTCGCCCGCCAGCACCCTGCGAGTGACGGCGGCGTTCTCCTCCGGCGTGCCGCCGGCGACCCGCTCCAGCTCGGCCGGCGCCAGCCCGACCTGCCCAGGTTCGACGAACCACTCCGAGGTGCGCCCGTCGGCGACCTCGATCACCCGCGTCCGCGAGGCGAGCGAGAGCTCGTCGAGACCGTCCTCGGCGGCGACGACCAGCGCCCGCTCGCTGCCGAGCCCGATCAGCGCCTCGGCGATCGTCTCCTGGTAGTGGCGATCGGCCACCCCGAGCAGCTGCCGGTTGGCGCCCGCGGGGTTGGTCAGGGGCCCGAGGAAGTTGAAGATCGTCCGCACCCCGAGTGCTTTGCGGGCGGGGACGACGTGCGCCATCGCCGCGTGGTGCCTGGGCGCGAACATGAACCCGAAGCCAACCTCGTCGATGCAGGGGCCGACCTGCTCCGGCTCGATTTCGACGTTGACCCCCAGCGCCTCGAGCAGGTCGGCCGAGCCGCACTTGCTCGTGTTCGAGCGATTGCCGTGCTTGGCGATCGCGGCGCCGGCGCCGGCGGCGACGAGCGCCGCCGTGGTCGAGACGTTGAAGGTCGAAGGACCGCCGCCGGTGCCGCAGGTGTCGACGAGGTCGTGGCGATTCGTTTGCACCGGCGCCGCCAGGCCACGCATCGTCCGCGCCAGCCCGACCAGCTCGGGCACCGTCTCCCCCTTTGCCCGCAGAGCAATCAGGAACGCCCCCGTCTGGACCGGGTCGGCCCGTCCCTCCATGATCTCGCTGAGGACCGCCGCGGCGTGGTCGGCGGTGAGGTGGTCGCCGGCGCAGACCGCGTCGATCGCGCGGCTGACTACGTCATTCGGCATCGCTCGACCCCTCGGCGATGAAGTTGGCGAGCAGGTGCTTTCCCTGCGGGGTGAGGACCGACTCGGGGTGGAACTGGACTCCCTCCACCGGCAGCTGCCTGTGCCGCGCGCCCATCACCACCTTGCCGAGGCTGGCGGTCAGCTCCAGCTCCTCGGGCAGGTCCGGGTCGGCGACGAGCGAGTGGTAGCGGCCGGCGACCATCGGGCTCGGCAGGCCTGCGTAGATGCTCTTCCCATCGTGCTCGACTTCCCCGTCCTTGCCGTGGATCGGCTCCCCTTGGACGACCTTGCCGCCAAAGGCCTCGACCATCGCCTGGTGCCCGAGGCAGACGCCGAGGACCGGCGTGCCGGCCTCACCGAAGGCCCTGATCGCCTCGCCGGAGATCCCGGCCTCGGCCGGCGTGCAGGGGCCGGGCGAGACGACCAGCCGGTCCGGCCTGCGCTCCAGCAACTCGGCGACCGTCGCCTTGTCGTTGCGGACGACTTCGACCTCGGCCCCGAGCTCGCCCAGGTACTGGACGAGGTTGTAGGTGAAGGAGTCGTAGTTGTCGATAACCAGAACGCGCATCCGTCTCACGCCCAATCCGGCTGTTCGCAGGCGACCTCGACGGCGCGGAAGACCGCGCGCGCCTTGTTCACCGACTCGGTGTACTCGTAGGCCGGCTGGGCATCGGCTACGGTGCCGCCGCCGGCTTGGACGTGCAGCTGCCCGTCCTTGCAGACGACGGTGCGGATGTGGATCGCGGTGTCGAGGTCGCCGTCCCAGGAGAGGTAGCCGACGGCGCCACCGTAGCCGCCGCGCTTGACCGGCTCGAGCTCGTCGATGATCTGCATCGCCCGCACCTTCGGGGCGCCGGAGAGGGTGCCTACCGGCAGGCATGAGCGCATTACGTCCATGGCGCTCACCCCCTCTTTCAGTCTGCCGGAGACCTGGCTGACGATGTGGAGGACGTGGGAATAGGTCTCGACGACCATCAGCTCGTCGACTTTGACGCTGCCGTAATCGCAGACGCGGCCGAGGTCGTTGCGGCCGAGGTCGACCAGCATCACGTGCTCGGCCCGCTCCTTCGGGTCGTTGATCAGGCGCTCGGCAAGTCGGCGGTCCTCGTCCTCGCTGCGGCCACGCGGCGAGGTGCCGGCGATCGGCCGGCTGGAGACCCGGCGCTCCTCGACCTTGACCAGCGGCTCAGGCGAGGCGCCGGCTATCTGGAAGTCCCCGAACTCGAGGAAGTACATGTACGGCGATGGGTTGACGGCTCGGAGGCCGCGGTAGACCGAGAACGCCTCGACCGGAGCGGGAGCCGAGAAGCGTTGCGAGGGAACGACCTGGAAGGCATCGCCGGCGTGGACGTACTCGATGATCCGGGAAACCATTGCTTCGAACCGCTCGCGGCTCATGTTCGACTCGAATTCCGGTGCCTCGACGACCGAGGGCGTAGCCGGAGTTGGCACCGCGCCCCGCAGCCGCTCGCGCATCTCGGCGATTGTCGCCGCCGCTTTCTCGTATGCCTCCTCCACCCCACCGTCCTCCTCGACGAAGGCGCAGGCGAGGATGGTCAGCTCGTGGCGCAAGTGGTCGAAGACCACCATCGCGTCGGTAACCATCAGCGCCATGTCGGGCAGGCCGAGCGGGTCGGGATTCGGCTCCCCCAGCGGCTCCACGGTTCGAACCAGGTCATAGGCGAAGAAGCCGACGGCGCCGCCGGAGAACGGCGGCAGTCCCGGCACCGGCGCCGGCTCGTAGCGCTGCAGGCGCTCGGCCACCGCTCCGTAGGGGTCGGGCGCGGCCTCGGTATGGCTCGGCTCACCGCCGCTCGACGCCGTTGCGCCGCTCCACTCGGAGAGGACGCCGTCGCTCCACCGCAGCAGCGCCCGCGGGCGCAGGCCGACGAAGGAGTAACGCCCGACCTGGCCCTGCTCAGCCGACTCGAGAAGGAAGCAGGGCGCCCCCTCCGGCTCCCCGGCGCGCAGCTTGAGGAAGGCGGAGACCGGCGTCTCGCAGTCGTCGACGAGGCGGGCGCGCACCGGCACCACGTTGCCCTCGCGCGCCAGCTCCCGCGCCTCCTCGAGGCTCGGCTCGAGGCGGATCTCGGAATCAGCCGCTACGTGCATTCAGCACTTCCATCACCCTGGCTTGCGAGACCCCGCGCGAGGCCAGCAGCACGCTCAGGTGGTAGAGCAGGTCGGCGGCCTCTTCGGCCACCCGCTTCTCGGTCTCTTCGCGGGCGGCGCGGACCACCTCCTCCGCCTCCTCCTCGACCTTCTCGCCGATCAGGCTGCGGTCGTCGAGCAACTTCACCGTGTAGCTGCCGTCGGGCCGCTGCAGGGCGCGGTGGCGGATCGTCCGCTCCAGCGCCGGCAGCGCTTCGTAGGTGACCGGGAACGGCTCGCCCTCCGCCCTCGGCGCGTCCCTGCGCGGCGAGGCCGATCCCAGCACCTCACGGTAGAAGCAGCTGCGCTCGCCGGTGTGACAGGCCGGCCCGGCGGGGTCGACCAGCGCCACCAGCGAGTCGCCATCGCAGTCGTAGCGCAGCTGGCGCAGGTGCATGAGGTTGCCGGAGGTTTCGCCCTTCTTCCAGAGTTCGTCGCGGGAGCGGCTGTGGAAATGCAGGTCGCCGGTCTCGAGCGTCATTTCCAGCGACTGCCCGCTCATGTAGGCGAGCATCAGCACCTCGCCGGAGGCAAAGTCCTGGACGACGCACGGCACCAGCCCCTGCTGGTCGAACTCGATTTCGGGAAACATCCGACGAATCGTAAACGCCGTGTCGCTACTCGATGCCGAGGCGGTCGAGGAGGTCTTCGTCGCGGCGCCAGTTGCGGCGCACGCGGACGGTCAGGTCGAGGTGGACCTGAGCGCCCAGCTCGTGCTCCAGGGAGCGGCGGGCGGCGCTGCCGATCTCGCCGATCTTGCTCCCGCCCTTACCGATCAGGATCCCCTTCTGCGACTCGGTCTCGGCCCAGATCTCGGCGCGGACGGCGACGAGGCCGTCCTTGTGCGGGTCGACCTCGAGCACCGAGACCTCAACCGAGTGCGGGACCTCCTGCCGGGTCCGGTTCAGGACCTGCTCGCGGATCAGCTCGGCCAGCAGCAGCTCGCTCGACTGGTCGCTGCGGTCCTCCGGCGGGTACATGTAGGGCCCCTCGGGGACGAGCTCGCCGAGCCGCTCGAGGAGCGGCGGCAGCCCCGCGCCGGTGCGGGCGCTGATCGGGAAGACCTCGTCGACGCCCTCCAGCTCCGCCGCCTCCGCCAGCACCGGCACCAGCTCGTTGGGCCCGAGCCTGTCGGCCTTGTTGACGGCGCAGAGCACCGGCAGCTCGGCGCCGGCGCCGAGCAGGGCGCGGACGATGAAGCGGTCGCCGGGGCCGATCCCCTCCTCGCCGTTGACGACGAAAAGGACGACGTCGGAGTCGGCCAGCTCGCGCTCGACCCGCCCCTGCATCCGCTCGGTGAGGACGTCGCGCGGCCGCTGGACGCCGGGCAGGTCGACGAGGATGAGCTGGCGCTCGGCCTCGAGGTCGGTGGCGACGCCGCGGATCGCCCGCCGCGTCGTCTGCGGCCGGCTGGAGACGATCGCGACGTGGGAGCCGACGAGGGCGTTGACCAGCGTCGACTTGCCGACGTTGGGGCGGCCGGCGAGGCCGACGAAGCCGGAGCGGCTCATCGCAGCCTGGCGAGGACCCTGGCCTGCAGGGCCAGCATCTCGCCGTCGTCGGTCTCGTGGTCGTGGCCGCAGAGGTGGAGGACGCCGTGGACCGCGGCCTCGGTCACGTCGGAGCAGTGCTCGGGGCAGATCGCAACATCGCCGAGCTCACGAGGGCCGGCAACCGGCTCCAGTTCGTCGATCGGGAAGGCGAGGACATCGGTCGGCGCATCCTTGCCCCGGTGCTCGCGGTTCAGCTCATGGATCCGCTCGGCGTCGACGATCTCGACCCCGAGGTGGCCTTCGCTGACGCCAGCCGCTTCGAGCGAGGCCGCAACGGCGTCGCGCAGCTCTGGTGGGACGTCGGCGAGGTCGGCGCTCACGAACGCGGCGTCGGCCCGTGTTCGGCGCGCGCCTCTCGCGCGCCGTGTGCGTCGTAGGCGGCGACGATCCGCTGCACCAGTTTGTGCCGGACCACGTCCTCGCCGCCGAAGCGGATGAAAGAAATGTCCTGGACGTCGCTGAGGATGTCGCTGACGGCAATCAGGCCCGAGCGCTGGTCGGTCGGCAGGTCGATCTGGGTGACGTCGCCGGTCACCACCATCCGCGAGTTGAACCCGAGCCGGGTGAGGAACATCTTCATCTGCTCCGGGCTGGTGTTCTGGGCCTCGTCGAGGATTACAAAAGAATCATTAAGCGTCCGTCCTCTCATAAAAGCCAGCGGCGCCACCTCGATCACGTTGCGCTCGAAGTAGCCGTTGACCCGATCCGGGTCGAGCATGTCGAAGAGGGCATCGAAGAGCGGCCGCAGGTAGGGGTCGACCTTGGCCTGGATGTCGCCAGGGAGGAAGCCAAGGCGCTCGCCGGCCTCGACCGCGGGACGGGTGAGGATGATCCGCTGCACCTTGCGTTCGGTCAGTGCCGCGGCGGCCATCGCCACCGCAAGGAAGGTCTTGCCGGTGCCGGCGGGGCCGATCCCGAAGGTGACCGTGTGGCGGCGGATCGAGTCGACGTAGCGCTTCTGGTTCAGCGTCTTCGGCGCCACCTTGGTGTTGCGATGGCGCCAGACGACGTCCTCGAGGATCTCCGCCGGGCTCTCATCGGCGTCGAGCGCACCGGTCACCGCTTCGATCGTCCCCGGGGCGACGTCGTGCCCCTGCTCGATCAGCTCGACCATCTCGTCGACCACCACCGCGGCGGCTGCGACGTCATCGGGCTCGCCCTCCAGCGTCAGCACGTTTCCGCGCAGGTGCAGGTCGGCCTCCAGTTTTCCCCGCAGGGCTCGGAGCACGCTGTCCTCCGAGCCGGCCAGCTCAGCCGCGACGTTGTTGTCCAGGGTCAGCTGCCGCCGGGCCATAGTCACAGGGCTCAGGCACCCAGCTTCTCTCGCACAGCGGCGCTGACCCGCTTGCCGTCGGCGCGGCCGCCTACCTTCGGCATCAGCGCCGACATCACCTGGCCCATCTGCCGCTGCTCGCTGGCCCCGGTCTCGGCGATCGCCGCCTCGACCAGCCCACCCAGCTCCGCGTCGGAGAGCTGCTGCGGCAAGTAGGCCTCGATCAGCTCCGCCTCGAAGCGCTCGGCGCTCGCCTGTTGGGCGCGCCCCGCCTTCTCGTAGGCCTCCGCGGCCTCGACCCGCTTCTTGCGCTCCCGCTGCAGGACCGCAACCTCGTCGCCCTTGCCCAGCTTCGCGTCCTGCTGCAGCACGTCGACGATCAGCCGCAGGGCAGAGGCGCGCTCGCGGTCGCGCGCTTTCATCGCCGTTCTGACGTCGTCCTGGACCTGTTCGAGCACCGCCATCGGCTTAAGGGTAAACGGCAGCATCGGGGGTGACGGCCAGCCCCTTGGAGACGAGGTCACGCATGTCGAGGCTGACGAGCTGCCAGCCGTTCCTGTGGGCCGCCGCCACATAGGTGGCGTCGTAAGCGGTTAGAGCGTGCTCGGCGGCGACATCGAGGGCGGTGGCGACGAGGCGGAGATCGACCCGAACGAGACGATCGGCGCAGCGGACCTCGACCAGCTCGGAGAGCCGCTGAGCCCGCCTTGGCCGCCCCATCTTCACCCCCACCGCATTCGCCACCTCGTAGAGGGTCAGGTCGAGCGCGGCAAGGGGTGCCTTCGAATCGACCAAAAGATCCCTCGCCTGGCGGTGAAAGCGATCGCCGGGCGCGGCCAACTGGCTCCAGACACTCGCGTCGATCAGGAGGGTCAACGTGAATCCCGATCTTCACGGATCAGCTGCGCGACGTCGACGTGGGGTTCGTCGTCGGTGAAGGTGCCTTCGATCTCTCCCATCAGTCGCTTGACCTCCTTGCGCCGACCTCGTTCCTGGTCCTCCAGCTCGCGCTCGGCAAGGTGCTGCAGGAGTCCACTGCGGCTCTGACCCACCTCCTTCGCGCGGAGGTCAAGTCGATCGAGCAGATCGTCGGGAATGGAGATCATCACCTTGGCCACAGGGTGAGTATATACGGTATTGCTCGGCGTCAAAGTTTGCATGCGGAGAGCCTGCCGGGTCTCGGCGCACGTGTGGCGCGCAAAACGTGCCAATTCCGCGCCAACTACAGCGCGGGACTCAGATTTCGACCTGCTCGACCTCGCCGAGCGGCATCTGCAGGAAGCGGGTGCCGATCGCGTGGAAGGCATCGCAGTCGCCGGTGCAGAGGAAGTCGTAGCTCCCCTCGCCGCGGGCCTCGCGGGCCAGGCCGGACCCCTCCAGCGTCCGCTGCACCGCCGCCGCAACGGCGTGACCGCCGCTGACCAGGCGCACGTCCCGGCCAAGGATCCGCTGCAGCATCGGCGCCACCAGCGGGTAATGGGTGCAACCGAGGATCAGGGTGTCGACTTCGGCCTCCTGCAGCGGTCGGCAGTAGGCGCGGGCCATCGCCATCGTGTCCTCGTCGAAGAGCGCCCCGTCCTGGATGAAGGAGGCGAGGTCCGGTGCCGCCACCTCGATCACGTCAAGGCCGCGGCCGATCGCTTCCAGCGCCCGCCGGTAGGCGCCGCTTTCGACCGTATTCGGCGTCGCCAGGACGCCGACTCGCGCGTTGGCGGTGATCGCGGCGGCGATCTCGGCCTGCGGCTCGACCACCGGCACCACCTCCACCCCGCGCTCGGCGGCGATTTCGCGGGCGACCTCCTGGCCGACCGAGGTGGCGGTGTTGCAGGCGATCACCAGCAGCTTGGCGCCGCGCTCGAGCAGCAGCCCGGCGATCCGCGCGATCCGGCAGCGAAGCTCATCCGGGTCCTTGTCGCCGTAGGGGAACATCGCCGTGTCACCCAGGTAGAGGAAGTCCTCCTGGGGCAGCGAGACGAGGCACTCGTGCAGGACCGTGAGCCCGCCGACGCCCGAGTCGAACATCGCGACCGGAAGGTCGCTCACATGAACGGCTTGTACGACATGAAGAAGATCGTGATGACCACGATCAGGCCGGCGATCGGGCCAACGGTCCCCAACCTCTTGGAGATTTCTTCGAACTCCTCGCTGAGCGTGTCCCCCGCCTTCAGGTCGCGTTCCGCAAGCTCCTTGGCCTTCGCGGTCTGCGGCCGGAAGAACCCATGCTGGAGGCCGAAGAGGGCGATGATCGCCACGAAGCCGACGGTGATGAACGCCTCGCTGCCGCTCCAGACATCGTCGCTGGCGATCATTAGGTAGACGCCGGCCAACAAGACCACGACCAACCCTGGACTGACCAGGTAGCGGTCGATCCTCTGGATGCCCGCAAGCAGCGCCGGCGTCGCCCGCGGGTAGCTCGGCAGCACCGAGAAAAGGATTCCGTAGCCGAAGGTGGGGCCGAACGCGAGCACGACCGCGAGGGTGTGCAGGAACAACGCGATCTTGTAGTCGGCGCTGACGATCGAGGCGAACGGCATGCGCGGAACCCTATCCCTCAGCCCCGACGCAGCAACAGAGCGGCCCAGTCCCCGTCCTGGCGGCGGTCCTGCTCTTCCAACCCTGAAGCCCCGAACGCGTCAGCCACAGCGTCCACCTCACTCGGCAGCAACCCGGAACAAACGACCGTCTCGGGACCCGGGGGAGGGGTCGCCGGACCCTCCCCGCTGTTGTCCGCCGACCCCTCCCCCGGGTCCCGCCCAAGCGCTCCGACCAACTCCGCCACGGCCAGCAGGATCGGCGCAGTCATGTTGGCAACGACGGTGGGTGCCAATTCGGGCAGTTGTTCCCTCAGATTCGCGCGCTCGAGGTGAAGGTCGACGTCGTTCGCTGCCGCATTGGCTGAGGCAGCTTTAAGCGCCGCCGGCTCATGGTCATATCCCCGGACCGGGGCCCAACCCAGCTTGGATGCCGCGATGGCAAGGACGCCTGACCCGGTTCCCAGGTCTACGAGTTCGCCGCCCGCCTCCAGCTCACAAAGGTAGGAGAGGCAGAGACGCGTGGTCGGGTGGGCGCCGGTGCCGAAGGCCTGGCCGGGATCGACGACGACGTCGACCGTCCCCGGCCGCGCCGGCTCCCAGGACGGCCGCAGCCAGAGCCGCTCGGCGACCAGCAGCGGCTTGTGGAAGTCCCGCCAGCGGTCGGCCCAGTCGTCGGGGATCTCGGTTGAGCTGACCTCGACCCGACCGCCCGCGATCGCGGCGTCGAGATCGCCCAGCTCCGGCAGCTCCCCCTCGCCGCCGTAGATCGCGTACTCGACGTAGCCGGTGCCGCGCTCCTCCTCGACCCCGTTCGGGGCCAGCACCGTCAGCTCGGCGAGGACGAGCTCCGCCTGCTCCGGCGCGCAGCGAACGGCTAGGCGGATCAAGGAACCCTCAACCGAAGGCCCGCCGAACGCGGGAGAAGAGGCCCTCGCCATGCTGCGAGGCGAGGTTGTCGTCCCCGAGGCTCTCGTCGAGGCGCTCGGCGATCTCCCGCTGCTCGTCGCTGAGGTTGGTCGGGACGAAGACGTCGAGGATCACCCGCTGGCTGCCGCGGCGGCGGCCGTTGAGGCGCGGCAGGCCGGCGCCGCGTAGGACCTTTTCGGTTGCCGGCTGCGTGCCCGGCTCGACCTCGATCTCCTGCTCGCCCTCCAGGGTCGGGACAGTCACCGTCGTCCCCAGCATCGCCTCGGTCGCCGGGATCGAGACCGTGCTGATCAGGTCGGATCCGTCGCGCTCGAAGCGCTCGTCCTCGGCGACGCGAACCTCGACGTAGAGGTCGCCGGGAGGTGCCCCCACGTCGCCGGCGTGGCCGGCGCCGGCGATCCGCATTCGCTGGCCATCTTCGATCCCGGCCGGCACCTCGATCGTGCTGGTCCGGCTCTGGCGGGTACGACCACTGCCGCCGCAGATCTTGCAAGGCTGCTCGGGAATTTTGCCGGCGCCACCGCAGTTGTCGCAGGCAATGGCGCGGACCATCTGCCCGAACGGAGTCCGCGTCACCTGCCGCAGCTCGCCGGCGCCACCGCAGCGCTCGCAGGTCGTGATCGGCGTCCCCGGCTCGGCGCCGTTGCCGTGGCAATGCTCGCAGGGGGCGACGACGGCGTAGGTGATCTCGCGCCGCACCCCGGTCGCCACCTCGGCCAGCTCGACCTCGACCGCGGCCGCGATGTCGCCGCCAGCGGCCGGCCCGCGCCGCCCGCCAAACCCGAAACCGCCGCCACCGCCGAAGAAGGCCTGGAAGATGTCGTCGATCGAGCCGAAGCCGGCGCCGGGGTCATAGCCGCCGGATCGCAGGCCCTCGTGGCCATAGGCGTCGTAGGTGCGGCGCCGCTCGGCGTCGGAGAGGACCTCGTAGGCCTCGGCCGCCTCCTTGAAGCGGTCCTCGGCGTCGGGCTCCTGGTTGACGTCTGGGTGCAGCTCCCGCGCGAGCCGCCGGAACGATTTCTTGATCTCGGTCTCGCTCGCCTCCCGGCTGACGCCGAGGATCTCGTAGTAGTCGCGGGGCATCAGATGAGCGGCGTCGTGGCCAGGACTTTTCGGGGGTGTGCGTGGCCAAGCAGATCAAGGACGCAGGGCGCAGCCTTTGGTGGTGCCAAAGGCAAGCCCGAGGACGCAGAGATGCGCAGCGCCACGCGCGCCATCCGGGAAGTTCTGGTCGCGGCGCCGCTCATCTCAGTCCGAGTAAATGGTCTCGAAGTAGCGGGAGAGCTCGCGGGCGGCGTGGCGGACCGAGGCGATCGCGGTCGCGTAGTCCATCCGCAGCGGGCCGACGACGCCGACGGCGCCGAGGTTGCGGTGGCCGAGCCCGTAGTTGGCGCCGATCACGCTGACCGAGCGCAGCGCCGGCTGCGGGTTCTCGCCGCCGATCCAGAAGAAGACCGAGCGCTCCTCGAGCGAGGAGCGCAGCATCCGCAGCACGTCGGCGCGCCGTTCCAGCGCCGTCATCAGCTCGTCGGCCCGGGGCAGGTCGGGGCGGTGGGCCTCGGAGAGCAGGCGCGAGGTTCCCTCCAGGTAGAGCTCGCCGCCTTCGTCGGCAACGAGGTCGGTGAAGGTGCGGCCGAGGGTGACGATGAAGTCGGCCTCGACGCCGCTCAGCTCGGGGTCGGCGAGCCGCGAGGCGATCATCCGCGCCCCGACGCCGAGGCCGGAGAGCCGCTCGTTCAGGTAGCTCGAGGCCCACTCGACGAGGCCGCTGTCGACCGGCCGTTCGAATTGGTAGACGCGGCGGGTGATGTCGCCGGTCGAGGCGATCGCGATCACGACCACCCGGTTCGGCTGCAGGCGCAGGACCTCGACCCGGTGGATCGTCGCCGTCAAGCTCGCCTGCGGCGCCGTCGCCATCGCCACCAGGTCGGTCACCTGGGCCAACGCCATCGTCGTCTCCCGCATTGCCTCGTCGACCTCGCGGCGCAAGCGCGAGAGCTGCAGCTCGACTCCAGATCCGGCCGGCACCGGGCCGGAAGCCACCATCGAGTCGACGTAGCGGCGATAGCCGGCGTCCGTGGGAACCCGGCCCGCCGACGTGTGCGGATGCGTCAGGTACCCGGCCGCCTCCAGCGCCGCCAGCTCGGCTCGCACGGTCGAAGGCCCCCACTCCACCTCCGGCCGCTCCGCAACCTCCTTCGAGGGCACGGGCCGGGCCGAATCCTTGTGGGCCTCGACCACCAACCGCAAAATCAACTCCTGCCGCTCCGAAAGCATGCGAGCAATTCTAGGAGGGGCGCCGAACGTCCCTCCCTTACAGCTCGAGCTCGGCCTCGGCGTTCTTGATCAGCGCGTTGTCGCCCTGGGCGGCGACGGTGTCGACCACGACCCGGTTGCCGTCGACGGATTTGACCGTGCCGGTGACGACGATCTCCTGCTCGGGTACGCCCATCCCCCGCATCTGCACCGAGAGGCGCTTCAGCGCTCGCGGGTTGCCGTCGGCCAGCGCCGCATTGGCTTTCGCCACCAACCCCATCGAGTAGAGGCCGTGGAGGATGTTGCGCGGAAGCCCGACCATTTTCGCGAACTCGTCGTCGATGTGGATCGGGTTGAAGTCGCCCGAGGCGCCGGCGTAGCGGTGGGGCAGGTACTTGTCCGGGGTGACGCGCAGCTCCGGGACCTGGTCGCCTACGTTCATAGTCATCTCAAACCCCCCTGACGATCAGCGTCCAGGTACCGCGGGCGACCTGGGCGGCGTCCTGGTTGACGCTGTTGGTCTCGAACACGTAGAAGCCCTTGCCGTCCCTCTCCTCGATCGAGAGGCATTTGGCGGACGTCGAAATCTCGTCGCCCGAGCAGGCGGGCTCGTCCCACTCGAAAGCCTGGCCGCCGTGGACCATCGCTGCGAAATTGAGCTCGACCTCGGGGTCGAGGATCGCCGGGCCGACGGCCGGGCTGCTGTAGACGACGGCGAACATCGGCGGCGCGACGACGTCGCGGAAGCCGGCGGCGCGGGCCGCCTCGACGTCAAAGTGGACCGGGTTGTCGATCCCCAGCGCGTTCGCGTACTCCTTGATCTTCTCCCGCCCCACCTGGTAGGTGGACCCGGGCCATTCCTTCCCAACTGCATCAGTCTTGATCGGCATGGCCGGGCACTCTAACTGGCTAAGTGGCCAGCCCGTCGGCCGAAGCAACCCATCGGGCGGGTGGCGACGATCGGGAGGACTCCCCCGGTAGGGGGAGCCCCCGATCGGAGACAGGACCCGCCCGCCGACAACCTCCGTCCCTACTCGTCAATCTCCAGCACCGCGAGAAATGCCTCCTGCGGCACTTCGACCCGGCCGACGGCCTTCATCCGTTTCTTCCCCGCTTTCTGCTTCTTCAGCAGCTTGTTCTTGCGGGTGACGTCGCCACCGTAGAGCTTCGCGGTGACGTCCTTGCGCAAGGCCTTGACGGTCTCCCGGGCGAGGATGTTGGAGCCGACCGCGGCCTGGACCGGGACGTCGAAGAGCTGGCGCGGGATCGTCTTCCGCAGGCGGCCGACGAGGCGCTTGCCCTGCTCGTAGGCGAAATCGCGGAAGACGATGATCGAGAGCGCGTCGACCTTCTCGCCGGCGAGGAGGATGTCGACTTTGACCAGGTCGGAGACCCGGTTGCCGATCGGCTCGTAGTCGAGCGAGGCGTAGCCGCGGGTGGATGACTTCAGCAGGTCGAAGAAGTCGAGGACGATTTCGGCCAGCGGCAGGTCGTAGCGGATCTGCACCCGCTCGGGGCTGAGGAAGTGCATGTCGACGTGGGTGCCGCGGCGCTGCTGGCAGAGCTCCATCACGGCGCCGACCTGCTCTTTCGGGCAGATCAGCGTGGCGCGGATGTAGGGCTCTTCGATCGTCTCGATCACGCCGGGGTCGGGCAGGTCGGTCGGACTGTGGACCTCCACCGTCTCCCCGCTGGTTTTGTTCACCAGGTAGCGCACGTTCGGCGTCGTCGCCAGCAGGTCGAGGTCGTACTCGCGCTCCAGCCGCTCGCGGACGATCTCCATGTGGAGGAGGCCGAGGAAGCCGCAGCGGAAGCCAAAGCCGAGCGCCTCGGAGGTCTCCGGCTCCCAGGAGAGAGCGGCGTCGTTCAGCGAGAGCTTCTCGAGCGCGTCGCGGAGGTCTTCATAGCGGTCGGTGTCGATCGGGAAGAGGCCGCAGAAGACCATCGGCCGCACCTCGCGGTAGCCCTCCAGCGGCTCCGAGGCGGGATTTGACTGCGCGGTGAGGGTGTCGCCGACCCGCAGCTTGGTCACGTCCTTGATCCCGGTGATCAGGTAGCCGACGTCGCCCGCGTCCATGCCCTTGACCCCGATCATCGTCGGGCGGAAGAAGCCGATGTCGTCGATGTCGGCTTCGGTCCCGTTCTGCATCGCCAGGATCCGCTCGCCCTTGCCGAAGCAGCCGTCGACCATCCGCACGTAGGCGATGACGCCCCGGTAGGGGTCGAACTCGGAGTCGAAGATGAGGGCGCGCGGCGGCGCCTCCGCGTCCCCGCGGGGCGCCGGAATCCGCTCGACGATCGCCTCCAGCACCTCGAGCACGCCCTCCCCCGTCTTGGCCGAGATCGGCAGCGCTTCCTCGGGGTCGCCGCCGAGCAGGTCGGCGATCTCCCCCGCGACCCGCTCCGGCTCGGCACCGGGCAGGTCGACCTTGTTGATCACCGGGATCAGCTCGAGCCCGTTCTCGATCGCCAGGTAGGTGTTGGCGACGGTCTGCGCCTCGACGCCCTGGGCGGCATCGACGACCAGCAGCGCGCCCTCGCAGGCGGCGAGGCTGCGCGAGACCTCGTAGGAGAAGTCGACGTGGCCGGGCGTGTCGATCAGGTGCAGGTGGTAGATCTCGCCGTTGCGGGCCGTGTACTCGACCCGCACCGCCTGGGCCTTGATCGTGATCCCACGCTCCCGCTCCAGGTCCATCGAGTCGAGCAGCTGCGCCTGCATTTTCTTCGGGTCGACGGCGCCGGTCAGCTCGAGGATGCGGTCGGCCAGGGTGGACTTGCCGTGGTCGATGTGGGCGATGATCGAGAAGTTTCGGATGTGGTCCATGGTGCGGGTGGGGAGTATGAGGGACGGGGGTGGTTGGCCGGCGGGTCCTGTCACGGCAGGGGACCCCCCATGTCTTCCGGTAGCTAAAGCTTCCTCAGACATGGTCCCCCCTACCGTGCCACCCGCCGGAGGAGCGTCTTACTTACACGCCGAGAGACGAAGCGGGCCGTTCAGCTCGAAGACGACCGTAGGCGGCGTACGTAAGAGAACTCTTCCTCCGGCGGCTCGGGTCCACCTTGCCGCGGGGGGGTATGGAGGTTTGTTGGGTTCGACGCGGTCGCGGGTGGCTATGACGTAGTCGTAGCTGCCTTGCTTCAGGAGCTGGAGGTATTGGTGGCAGGTGCTGGGGGACTCGAAGCCGCCGTGGTGTTGCTCGAGGCCGAGGTACTGGACTTGGTTTGAGAGGTCGGTGCCGAAGAGGGGGTACTGGCGGGTGCTGGTGGTGGCGATACGGGCGCCGGAGACGTCGCGGGCCCAGGCGAAGGCAGCATTCAGGCCCGGGGCCGAGGTGAAGGTTGGATCCTTGTAGCGGTCCGCCAGGTAGTGGCGCTGGACGGGGTAGCCGAGGGCCAAGACCAAGAGGAGAAGCGCAGCCGCCAGGGGAGCGCGGGGGATCCCTCGCCCGGACAAATGCCGGGCTAATGAGCCCGGCATTTTGAGTATCCGCCCGTTCGAGGGATCCCCCACGCTCCCCAACCAGCGCCGTGCAGGGCGCGCAGTTGGGAGCAGGGCCATCCCGAGGACGATCGCCGGGGCCAGGTAGCGGAGGCCCGACTCGAACCCACGTGGCATCCCGTCGGGCCCCGACGCCGACGTCGGCGCCACCAGCCACGCCACCGCCGTCGCCAGCCCAACGAGCCCCGCCAGCGCCGACGTCAGATCGTTCCGTGGTTCCTTTGTCCGGTTATCCACGACAAAGGAACCACGGAACTGGAGGACGGCGAGGATCAGGCCCGCCAGGACGGCTGCTACGAGGACGGGCCAGAGGAACCAGAGGCCGCTGTGGAGACCTGGGAGGAACCAGTTGGACCAGACGTCGCCGTCGCCGAGGTAGCCGAGAACAGAGTGGGCTTCACGGCCGCCCAGGGCTTGTTCGGGCGCGGGTAGGTCGATCGGGCCGAGGTGGTGGATCCAGGGCAGCGGGTTGCCGCTGTGGGCGAGGTTGCGGAGGTACCAGTAACCGCCGCCGGCGAGGGCGGCCAGGACGGCGAAGCGAAACGCGCGGCCTTTGAAGCCGCGCGGCGCGGTAAGAGCCGAGCCGAGCACCAGCACCGCCGCGGGCAAGAGGAAGTTCAGCTTCGTCCCGGCCGCCAGGCCCGCCGCTAGCCCCGCCACCACGTAGGGACCTAGCCCCCACCCTGAACCTTGCGTCCCCGGTATGCGGGGAGAAATCGGTTCACGATCTTGTGACACGGCCGCGTTCAGGGCGATTGCCACCGCGGCCAGCAGGAAGAAGATCCCGACGATGTCGTTCCTCGCCTCGCCCGCCTGATCCGCCAGGGCTGGGGCACTCAGCGCAACCGCCCCCAGCATCAGCGACCACGGCGCCACGCGGAACGGGCGCCCGATGCACCAGCACGCCACCAGGCACCCGACGAACCAGCCCAGGTTCAGCAGCGGCGACGACACATCCCTGCCGAATGCCAGCATCCCCGCCGCGTGGAAGATTTCGCCGTTGGCGGGATAGAACCAGGCCAAGAACTGCGGAGCGATGAAGTGCAGGTCCCACGTGTCCCCGCTCTGGAAGAACCCTGCCGCGAATGGCCCGTGGTACCAGGTGCTGTCGAACCCGGTCATCCCCGTCGAGAGCTTCGACTTCGTCTCCAAGGCGAACTTGACCACGGCAATCGCAGCGACCAGAAGTCCCACCAGCGTCGGGAGGGGGGCCGCTCCCACCCTTACTTGCCAGGGAGGGTGGGAGCGGCCCCCTCCCCCTCGGACGGCCGCGGCAAGAGCCTCCAGAGCCCGAGCCCAGCCGCAGCGACGACCAGCAGGTACGGCACCGAATCCCATAACCCGACGCTGCCGAGCAGCTCCGCCGACCAGATCAGCAGCGCCAGCGCGACCACCGCGCTCGCCAGGTGCGCCGGCGCCCCCTCGAACCGCGGCAGCAGCCACGCCCGCACCGCCGCCGCCCCCAGCCAAGCAAACCCACCCAGGACCAGAACCTCCAGAACCCCCAGCAGGTACCGCCCCGGGTCGAGCATTCGCCGCTAGCGGCCCCGCCGCAGCAGCAGGCGGCTCATCTGCTCCAGCTCCGCCACCCGCAGCAGCTTCGCCACCGAGAGATAGACGGCGAGGCCCGCCCCCAAGCCGAGGCCGAGGGAGACGATCTGGCCCAGCAGGCCGCGCCCGAGCACCTCGTCGAGGACGTCCCAGACCATGTATCCCACTCCGGCCAGCGCGGCGGCGGCGATCGTGATCCGCGCCGCGGTCGAGAACAGCCGCCGCAGCTCCAGGCCGTCGAACCGGCGGTGCAGGATCACCGCTTGCGCGATAACTGCAACCGTGGTGCCGATCCCGGTACCGGCGACGATGCCGCCGACGCCGAAGGGCGCGTAGAGGGCCAGGGCCGCCAGCGCCGAGACGACCAGGTCGATCGTCGCCAGCGCGGTCGCCTGCCACGGTTTCTGGAGGCTGAAGAAGGTCCGCGTCTGCAGCAGGTAGAGCCCGTTGGTCGGCAACGAGAAGGCGAACCAGAAGAGGGCGGTCGCGACTACGGCGGTTTCGTGGGCGTCGAAGGCCCCGCGCTGGTAGATCAACCGGATCATCGGGTCCGAGAGGGCGAGGATCGCCGCCGCGGCCGGCACCAGGACGAAGAGGATCTGCCGCATCCCGTTCGCCATCGTCGAGCGCAGGTCGTCAATTGCGCCGGCACTGGCGAAGCGGGCCAGGGTCGGGAACAGCACCGTCGCGATCGCCACCGAGAAGATCCCCTGTGGCAGTTGGTAGATGCGGAAGGCTTTGTCGATCGCCGCCGGCGCCTGCTCGGAGACGAGACTGCCGAAGAAGCTGTTGATCAGCAGGTTGAAGTTGATCAGGCCGAGGCTGATCGTCACCGGCAGCATCAGCACCAGCACCCGCCGCACCCCCGGGTGGCGCCAGTCGAAGCTGAAGCTGAAGCGGTAGGGCGTGTGGCGCAGGTCCCAGGCCGGGATCAGCAGCTGGACCAGGGTGCCGACGAGGATGCCGATCGCATATGCGTAGATCCGGTCCTGCCCGTGGAACATCGGCTCCAGGACAACCAGGACGAGGATGATCGTCAGGTTCCAGAACAGCGGCGAGATCGCGAAGGCACCGAAGCGGTCGTAGCTGTTGAGGATGCCGACGACGATGCCGCTGATCCCGAGCAGGACGAGGATCGGGAAGAGGACCTGCGAGAGGGAGATCATCAGGTCGCGGGTCTCGCCCTCGAGCCCGGGCGCGAACAGCGGCATGATCACCGGCGCCAGGAGAACGAAGAAGGCGGTGATCGCCCCCAGCACCATCGTCACCAGCAGCAGCATCGTCGAGGCAAGCCGGAACGCCTCTTTGTAGGCCTTCTTGCCGAGCAGTTCGGTGAAAACGGGAACGAAGGCCGGCTGCAGGGCCGCGTCGGCGAAGAGGGCGCGGATCAGGTTCGGGACCTGGAAGGCGACCGTGAAGGCCGACATCGGGCCGCTGATCCCGTAATAGCCGGCGGCCACGACTTCGCGGGCGAGGCCGGCGACGCGCGAGGCCGCGGTGGCGATCGAGAAGAAGGCGGTCGAGCGCGCCAGGCGCCCGCCCTGCTTGCCGGGCGCCGGCTCGGCGCCGAATTCCTCACCTGGATCGAACGCCTCGGCCTCGCGGACCCCGACGTCGGCGGCGAGCGCCGCCTCGTCGGCGTTGATCGGCCGCTCGTCGGGATTCGGGGTGTCAGGTGCCCTGGGCGTCTCCAAGCTTCGTCTCAATCGCTATAGTCGGCGGCCGCCCGGAGCCGGCAAGGCGCCCGCTCGGGAACTTGACATGGCCAACATAGCCTCACAGAAGAAGCGGATACTGCGCAGCGAGCGGGAGCGGACCGAGAACCGCCTGCTCACGAGCACCGTCAAGACCCACTTCCGCCGCCTCGAAAGCGCGGTTGAGTCCGGCGACGCCGACTCGGTAGCCAGCGAGCAGCGCGATCTCGTCTCGAAGATCGACAAGGCCGTGCAGAAGGGCGCCCTCCACCGCAACACGGGTGCCCGCAAGAAGGCAAAAGCCGCCCGCCTGGCACGCTCGTAGGCGGCTGCAAACCGGCGCATGCCGGCGCCGTCGATCGGTCATGTGCAGAAGCACACTCCCTCGCTCCTCCTAGGCCTGCTTGGTTTTCGCTCGCCTACGAGCGCACCATGAGCAGATTTTTTAAGCGGCGCCCGCCGCAGCCTTACGCAGCGCCAGCGTGAACGCCAGCTCGTCGCCGTAGTCGGCGCCGCCTCGGCACCAGAGCTCGAGGTCGGCGAGGGTCTCCGTCGCCAGTCGCAGATTCGCCAGGTCGGTCCCTTGTAGGCGTTTGACCAGTTGCTTCGCCGCGTAGGGGTGCATCTTCAGCGAGGACTCGACCTGCTGCGGCGGAATCCCCTCCTCGAGCTGAACCGCTGCGGCGCAGGCACTGCGCAGACGCGAGGCGAGGCCGTAGATGAGGCCGGTGACGTTCTCGCCCTGCCCGATCAGCCGCTCGCCGATCCGCAGTGCCGCCGCGGCGTCAGCTTCGATCAGCGCGTCTGACAGCGACCAGACGGCGGCTTCGGAGGTGTCGGCGATCATCTCGGCCAGGTCGGCGGCACTCACCTCTCCCCCCTCCCCGGCCCAGAGCGCAAGACGCTCGATCTCATTGCGGAGGCGCACCGGGTTGGCACCCATGCGCTCGACCAGCAGGCGCGCCGCCGTCTGGTCGAGCCGGAAGCCGAGCCGTTGCGCTTCGCCGACCAGGATCCGCGGCATCTCCCGGGCCTTCGGCGCCTCGAATTCGTGCACCTCGCCATTGGCGGCTTTCACGGCCTTGAGCAGTTTCGCGGGCAGCTTGTCGCGGCAGATCAGGACCAGGGTCAGGTCGGGCGGCAATTCCCCCAGCGCCGCGATCACGGGCTCGAGCTGTTTGTCGCGCCAGCGCTCGATCCCGTCGGCGAGCAGGTAGCGGCGGGACTCCATCAGCGACATCGCCGGGATCGCCGCCAGCAGCGCTTCGTGGTCGGGCATCCCCTTTCCCTCTGCGGTCTCGAAGACCTCGAGTGCCGCCGCGCCGCCCTCACGCTCGGCTCGCGCCCGCAGCCGCGCCCGGGTGGCGTCTATTTTCGCCCCGTCGCTACCGGCGATCAGGTAGAGCGGCTGCATCTCCTCGGCCATCGGGCCGAGTCTAGATACCACTGCGGCTCGTTCGGCGCCTACTTGCTGTGGCCGAGGGCTTTGCCGTTGCCGTTGCCAGGCGATGCTTCCGCAGCGGGATCGGTACCGCTGGTGGCGACCCCGGGGCTGGTCGATTCCGGAGTCGACTTCGATGACGCTTCGAGCCCGCGTTCGCTGGCATGGCTGGCCGCGGCGGAGGACTGTGACCTGCCGGGGGCAGGAGGAGTCGTGGAGACAGCGGGCTGGGCTGGCGTCGCGGTGGGCTTCGGCGCCGGGCCCGGATCGTCGACTGCAGTCGAGACAGGCTTCGACGGGGGAGCCGGCGCCGGAGCAGGAGCGGTATCCGAATTGGGCGTTTCCACTGCCTTGCCGCCGGAAGTCCCTCCATCCGGCCCGGTCGCGATGGGCGCTGGAGACGCAACCGCGGCCGGCTGCGGCGACGGCCCGCTGCTACCGGAACCACTGCTGTTGGTGTCGGTAATGCGCCCTCCTGACGTGGCAGGCCCCGGGTTCGCGCGATCGGACGCTCCTGGGCTGTCGTCCAGCGCCACCGCCGGGGAAATTGCGTTGCCCTCCGGCGGCCCGCTCGGCATCGGCGCCGGGGAGAGAAGTGGGAAGCTGAGCTGGGCGAAGATCGCCACCAGGGCCAACCCGGCCGCCGCGGTCAAGCCGAGGAAGGCGAAGGCGGTACTGCGCATCCGTTCCGGAAGACCGGATCCGAAGAGCCTGGTTTGGAAGCTGGAGCGCACCAGTTCGTGCATCGGCATCTGGCCGGGTGACAAGAGCAATTGGATTGGCTTCCTCAAGTATCGATTCGGTCATCTGTCCACCTGCATGGAATGTGGTTCCACCTCGATCGTGATGTCGCCTGATTCGTCGGTTCGCAGCGTCGGCACGCCGTGGCTGCTTAGCGTCCTCAGCGTGCCCGCCGTCGGGTGGCCGTAGGGGTTTCCCTCACCGACGGAAATAACCGCCAGCCGCGGCCGCGCCTGCTCGAGCAGAGGACCAAGGCCGCCGTCGTCGCTGCCGTGGTGGGCCACCTTGAGGACGTCGACCGGGCCCGGTTCGATCGGCACCGACTCGGCCTCGGCGTCGGCCGTCAGCAGCATGCTGAAGTCACGCCAGCGGGCCTCGATCACCAGCGCCAGCTGGTTCGGATCCTCACCCGCAGTCGCAGCGGTCAGCAGCTCGCGTGGCGGCCAGAGGACCCGCAGCCGCAACCCGCCAACGCGCACCTCGCTCCCCGAGGCGATCCGCTGTGGCTCGGCCCCCGCTGCCGTCGCCCGCGCCAGCAGGCTGCGATGGACCCGGGCGAAGAGCAGGCGTTCGACCGGGAGCGACCCCAGCAGCTCTTCGATCCCGCCGGCGTGGTCGGATTGGTCGTGGGTGACGACCGCGGCGCTGAGCCGTTCCACACCGGCCTCCGACAGCTTCCGGGTCAATCCATCCCCAGGCGGCCCGCCGTCGACGAGCACGGCGGGAGCGGCAGCCGGCTGGAGGAGGATCGCGTCGCCCTGACCGACGTCGAGGACCTCGACCCGTAGCCCTCGCGCGGGTGGCTCCGCCGCCGCTCCACCGGGCCAGGGAAGCGGCAGCCAGCAGGCGAGAGCGACCGCGGCAAGAGCCGCTGCCGGCCGCGGCCAGCGCCAGCAGGCCAACAGCCCAGCTCCCAGCCCGAGATAGGCCGCGACCAAGCCGCCGCCGTCCAGGTGCACCTCCAGCTCGGCCCATTCCGGTGCCGCGCACCATCCCGCCACCTGGGCGACGTAGGCGAGGAGCAGGGCGTCGAGCCCGTTCAGCGGCTCCAGCGGCACGCCCGGCAGCTGCGCGAGGCCGGCGGCGCACATGCCAAGCCACATCGCCGGCGCCACCGCCGGCAGCGCCAGCACGTTCGCGAGCAGCGTCGTCGTCGAGAGGGTTTCGAAGTGGAAGGCGATCAACGGCGCGGTCGCCAGGGTCGCGGCCACCGTCGCCGCGATGCCCTCGGCCAGGGCCCGCCGCCAGCGTCCGCGGCCAAGCAATTCGAGCAAGCGCTCGCGCAGCGGCGAGCCCAGCAGCAGGATCCCGAGCACGGCGGCGAAGCTGAGCTGCCAGCCGACGTCGCTGGCGATCGAGGGGTCGATCGCGAGCGTCACCGCCGCCGCCAGCGCCAGCGCGTAGAGGCGCGACATCCGCCGCCCGCCGAGCGTCGCCAGCAGCCCCAGGGCTCCCATCACCCCCGCCCTCTGGATCGACGGTCCAGCACCGGCGATCGGGACATAGACGGCGATCAACGCCAGGACCCAGATCAGCCGCTCCCGCAGCGGGACCCCCAGCGCCCCCAGCAGCGGCATCGCCAGCAGCGCCAAAAGGGTGACGTTCTGGCCGGAGACCGCGAGCAGGTGACTAAGCCCTGCGCGGCGGAAGTCTTCCTCGGTCCGCTCGTCAATCTCCTCGTCCTCGCCGAGCACGAAGCCGCGTGCCAGCGCCGCCTCGCGCGCTGGCATCCCGCGCCCGAGCCCGTCGGCGGCGCGCTCGCGGATCTCGCCGCTCTTCCCCAGGGCGGCCACGACCAGCAGGACGATCCCGAACAGGACCGGAAGCGCTGGGCGCGGCGAGCGCACAGCTGCCTACGGCTGCAACCGAGACCGCAGCGACTCCATCGTCGCCGGGCCGATCCCGGGTACCTGATCGAGCTGGTCGACCGAGGAGAGCCCGCCGTGTTCGTCGCGGAACTCGATGATGTCGCCGGCCGTAACCGGGCCGATCCCCTCGATCTCTTCCAGTTGCTCGGCGGTCGCGGCGCCGAGGCTTATCGGACCGTCTTCGGCTCCCGCCGCCCCGGCAACCCCAGTGCTCCCCGGAATCCGCTTCGGAACCACCACCTGCTGCCCGTCGGCGAGCCGCGCCGCCAGGTTGATCGCTTCCAGCTCCGCCCCCGGCGCCGCCCCTCCGGCCCTCGTCACCGCGTCGTTGACGCGGCTGCCCGCCGGCATCCGATAGACGCCGGGCTCGCGCACCGCCCCGGTGACGTCGACGACCACTTCGCCGCCCGAGCCGCTGATCGAGAAGCTTCCGCTGCCGCCTCCGCCGCCGCTCGCCGCCGCAAACGAAGTCTCAGTCGCTCCCTCCCCGCGGATCGCCCGCGCCCCGACCAGCAGCAGCGCCGCCGCCACCGCCGCGTACACGATCACCTGGCTCCGACTGATCTCCGGCATCGCCGCCGATGCTGCCGAGAGAAAGCGCACCCGTGGCGCGCGCAAAGCAAATTCTCAGGAGAAAAAGGTGCGCGGAAGAGTGACTACAACTTAGTAGTCGTCGTCATCGTCATATCCCGCTACCTCTGCCAGCTGATCGCTGTAGAGCTCCTCCGCGGCAACCGGCGGCGACTGGATCGAGACGCAGGCCAGCTCACCCTCCCCCTCGTTGCCGATCGAGTGCTCGGTCGCGGGCGGGACGAGGATCAGGTCGCCCTCGGAGACCTCCTGCGTGTCGCCGGCGACCGACATCGTGCCGCTGCCGCGGACGACCACGTAGGCCTGCTCCGCCTCGCCCGAGGAGCGCAGCGTCTGCTGAGCGCCACCCGGCACGGTCACCCAGGTGACGGAGAGGTTGCGCGAGCCCAGTTCGCCCGCATCCATGAGGACGTGGGCCTGCAGGCGGTGCCACTCCTCGACAGCCGCTTCGTTCAGTCGTCTGACCAGCATTTCGCGGCTTTCTAGCAGAACCGAACGCACCCACGGAGGGCGCTACCGAACCACCAGGTTGACCAGCTTGCCCGGAACTACAATTTCCTTGACTATTTCCCCGCCGTCGAGGTGCTTGGCGACCTTGTCACTCGCGCGGGCCAATCGCAGCAGCTCCTCCTTCGGCGCTTCCGCTGGCGCCTCGATCCGGTCGCGGAGCTTGCCGTTGACCTGGACGACGAGCGTCACCGTCTCGCTGGACAGAAGTTCGGGATCGGTTTTGGGCCAAGGCTGCTCCCAGACCCGGCCGCCGGCCAGCCGCTCATAAACCTCGCTGCCGAGGTGCGGCGCAAAGGGAAAGATCAGCGAGGCCGCGGTCGCGGTCGCGAACCGCACCGCCGCGCCCCCCTCCGGCGACCGGTAGAGATCGTCCTTGAGCCGGTAGGTGTCGTTGACCAGCTCCATCACCGCCGAGATCACGGTGTTGAACTGGAAGCCGCGCTGGAAGTCCCGCGTCGCCTTGTCGATCGCCCAGTGGGCCTTCGCCAGCAGCTCGCGCGTCCTGCCGTCCGCGGCCGGGTCCGGCTCCCTCGCCTCGGTCTGGGCCTCGGCCTCCTCGCAGAGCCGCCAGAGCCGCGAGAGGAAGCGGTTGACCCCCTCAACCCCCTCGTCGGTCCAGTCGCCGCCGCGCTCCGGCGGGCCCATGAAGCAGACATAGGTACGGGCCGTGTCGGCGCCGTAGCGCTCGACGTAGTCGCCGGGGCTGACCGTGTTCCCCTTCGACTTCGACATCTTCGCCCCGTCGCGCGTGATCATCCCCTGCGTGAAGAGGTTGGCGAACGGCTCCTGCACGCCGACGTGGCCGAGGTCCGCCAGCGCCTTGGTGAAGAAGCGCGCGTACATCAGGTGCAGGATCGCGTGCTCGACGCCGCCGATGTACTGGTCGACCGGCATCCAGTGGTCGACCGCGGCGCGGTCGAAGGCGGCGCCATCGTTGTCGGCATCGAGATAGCGCAGGAAGTACCAGGAGGAGTCGACGAAGGTGTCCATCGTGTCGGTCTCGCGGCGGGCGTCGGCGCCGCAGCGCGGGCACTCGGTCGCCACCCAATCCTCCGCCGCCGCCAGCGGGCTCTTGCCCTGCGGCGCGTAGTCCTCGATCTCCGGCAGCTCAACCGGGAGCTGCTCCTCCGGCACCGGGACGATCCCGCACTGGTCGCAGTAGACGACCGGGATCGGCGCCCCCCAGTAGCGCTGGCGCGAGACCAGCCAGTCGCGCAGGCGGTAGTTGACCGCCGATTTTCCACGCTCCTCCGACCGCAGCCAGTCGACGATCTCCCCATAGGCCTCGCGGTTGTTCTTCCCGTCGAAGCGCCCGGAGCCGACCATCGGCCCGTCGCCCGAGTAGGGCAGGCCGGCCGCGTCGCGCGCCTCCCCCTCGTCGGTCCCCTCGATCACCCGCTTGACCGGCAGCCCGAACTTCTGGGCGAATTCGTAATCCCGCGAGTCGTGGCCCGGCACCGCCATGATCGCCCCGGTCCCGTACTCCATCAGCACGTAGTCGGCGACGAACATCGGGATCTCCTCGCCGTTGACCGGGTTGGCGACCGAACGGCCAAGCGGCACGCCGGTCTTCTCTCGGTCCTCCGCCCCCCGTTCCTCGACCGACTCGCGGCCGACCCTGTTGACGTACTCGCGCACCTCCTCCTCGGCCGGCGTCCCCGCCACCAGCCGCTCCAGCTCTGGATGCTCGGGTGCAAGCACGAAGAAGGTGGCGCCGAAGAGGGTGTCGGGGCGGGTGGTGAAGACGGGGAAGTCGAGGTCGACCTGCTCGCAGCGGAAAACCACTTGTGCCCCCTCGGAGCGGCCGATCCAGTTGCGCTGCATCGTGATCACGTGCTCGGGCCAGGACTCGAGCGCCTCGAAGTCCTCCAGCAGCCGATCGGCGTACTCGGTGATGCGGAAGAACCACTGCTCGAGGTTGCGTTGGACGACCTCGGTCCCGCAGCGCTCGCAGCGGCCGTCGACGACCTGCTCGTTGGCCAGCACCGTCGCGTCCTTCGGGCACCACTGCACCGGCGCCTCGGTCCGGTAGGCGAGCTGCTTCTCAAATAGCTGCAGGAAGATCCACTGGGTCCAGCGGTAGTACTCGGGCGTGTGGGTCGCCAGTTCGCGCGACCAGTCGATCGAGATTCCCCACTCGCGGAACTGGCGCCGGAAGGACTCGATCGAGCGCTCGGTCGCGACCCGCGGCGGCTCGCCGGTCTTGATCGCGTTGTTCTCCGCCGGCAGCCCGAAGGAGTCGTAGCCCATCGGGTGGATCACCTCGAAGCCGTGGCGGCGGCGGAAGTGGGCGATCGCGTCGCCGACCGCGTAGCACTTGAGGTGGCCGACGTGAGGCTCTCCCGAGGGGTAGGGCAGCATCTCCAGCACGTAGGACTTCGGCTTCGAATCGTCGAAGCCGGGTTGGCCGGGGTTCGCGACCTCCCAGGTCTTCTCCTCAGCCCAGACCCGCTGCCATTTGCGCTCGATCTCCTTCGGCTCGTAACCCGCCATCGCGGCTGCGATCTTACGAGGGGCGCCCGCAGCGGCGCGTCACCCTTCGGGGAGGGCTAGCTAGCCGGGGTACGAGTAGGTGACCGAGGAGAGGTCCTGGAGGATGTGGGGCCAGACGTAGACCTCGATCGTCGCCGCGACCACCAGCACCGGGATCGCCAGCGCGACGGTGATGAAGGTCGCGGCGAGGAGCTGGTTCCACTCGCCGCGGCGGCTGGCGATCAGCCAGGCGGCGAGCGGGAGGAAGAGCGCGGACAGCTCCGGGATCGCATGCGGCAGGACGCTGAGGATCAGCTCGAAGCGGGAGATCTGCAGCTGGTAGGCGATCGAGGATCCCTGGAAGCCGAGGTAGAGCGCCTGGGTGGAGAGCGAGAAGAGGGTGACCGCGCAGACGAAGAGGATCGCGAACTCCCCGGCCTTGACGTGGATCCAGCGGCTGAGCCCGGTCCGCTGGGCGGCGGCGATCGGCATCGAGGCACCGGCGATGAAGCCGGCGACGCAGGCGGTGCCATGGAGGGCGAGGACGAGCGAGTTGCGCCAGAGGATTGGCAGCAGGTCGTCGGGCCCGCTCGGGTAGCTGAGGCCGGCGATATGGACCGGGGTCAGGTCCGGGGTCATCAGCCCGGCGACGACCCAGGTCGCAGTCAGCAGCGCCAGCGCGATCGCCAGGCTGAGTGCCAGCCAGGCCCGCAGGACCCGCCAGGGGCGCTCGCTCCACATCGCGAGCGTCGCACGCGTATCTCGCATGCCGTGACTGAAGACATGCTCGTTCGCGCTCATCCCCCAGAGCATCGGCAGCCAGCGTCGAATGGTTGAGATTCTCAGGGCTTGGACGCGTCAGGCTGCGCCGAGCTTGCGCTCGTTCTCCTCGGCGAGCGCGGCGAGCTGCTCCAGCGGCACGCCCAACCCTCTCGCGATGCGCCGCACGTTCCCCCAGGTCGGGTTGATCCGCCCCGACTCGATGTGGGAGATCCAGGTCGGGTGGATTTCGGCTTCGTTGCCGAGCGTCTCCTGGCTCAGCTTCTTCTCGTGGCGCAGGGCCTTGATCGCCTGCCCGAGACCAATCTGGGGGTCGTCACGCCGCGGCATCTAGCGCAGGGAATTGGGCTTCCGGCTCAAAAGCCATAGAGATGAACTCAAGTCAGCCAATTGATCCCGCGACATGCGCAATCCGGTACGTCCGGTTGCGCCCAGGGGAAGACCGGGAACCGGCGGAACGACTCGAGGAGAGAAGGCGGCTAGAGCTGCGTCTGGTGCAACCGGTGCCGCCCAACTGGTGGGCAGAAGGCAACAGTGGAGCTGAGGGGGCTCGAACCCCTGACCTCATCGCTGCCAGCGATGCGCTCTTCCAGCTGAGCTACAGCCCCATTCACAGGGCTCAGTTTAGCGACGCTCAGGCGGCGCGTTGCTCTGGCCCTTGATCCTCGTCGACATCGAGGATCAGGTTGTCCGGAGCGGTGTGACGAACCTTGAAGTCGAGGTTCGAGAGCTCCTCGAGTTCGCGCACGAGATCGGTTGGCTGATCGAGGTTCATCGAGAAGGTGGCGCGGCCGTCCGAGAAGCGCTCGACCGATATCTCCGAGGCGCCGACCTGGCCGACGGCATCCTCGAAGCCGACCAACTGGGAGAAGTCGTCAAGCGGGCCGATCTCGAGCTTGACCCGGCCGGCGTAGAGGCCCTCGTCGGGCTCCGGCTCGGGCTGTGGTCGAGCCTGCTGAAGCGCCGGCTCAACGTCGGTCAGCGCCTTCACCTTCTTGCTCACCTCGACCGCCTCGCGCAGGGCTTTCATCCGGATCCGCGTCGCCTGACCCCGCGCCTGGGCCTCCAGCTCTTCGAGCCGAGACGTGATCGCGTCCAGCGAGGCGATGCTGCGGTCATGGCACTCGTTGGCCTCGCGCAGCCGCTGGCCGAGGACCCTGATCTCGCGCTCGCGCTCGAGCACCATCCCGGAGAGCGTCTGCGTCTCCCCCTCCAGCTCGTCGAGCTTCTCGCGCTGGGAGTCGGACGTCAGCTCCAGCCCGAGGATGCGGGCGTCGCGGAGGGAGATCGCATCCTCCACTTCCGTGCGCCGATAGCCGAACAGCGAACGCCTAAACCCACTCATTGCGCGGCACCGTAAGGGTGCGCTCGGACGTTATTTCGTCACATAGCCGCGGACGAGGCTTCCGGAGCTTCGAAGTCGAGCTCCAGCCGGGGCGCATCGCGCCACAGCTCCTCCAACCCGTAGCGCTCTCGCGCATCCGGGGTGAAGACATGGAGGACGCAGTCGAGGTAGTCGAGGATCGTCCATCCCGCTTCGCCGCCGCCGTCGACGCCGCCCGGCAGCAGGCCCGTCTCGCGCTTCACCCGCAGCCGCACCTCGTCGACGATCGCCCGCGCCTGGCGTTCGCTGCGGGCGGTGCAGATCGCCAGGAAGTCCGTGTAGGCAACGAGGCTCCGCATGTCGAGAACGACGACGTCATCGGCTTTTTTCGAGTCGGCGATCACGGCCAAATGCCGCGCCAACTGCTCGGACTGCGCCTGGTTCACCGGTAGATCCCCTTCTCTTCGATGTAGTCGGCGACGGGTTGCGGCACGAGGTAGCGCAGCGGCCGTCCCTGCTTGGCCCGTTCCCGGACCGCGGAGGAAGAAACCCCGAACTGCGGCATCGCCAGCATCGTCGCCCGGCCCTCGCAGCCGAGGCTGCGCACCACTGCGCAGACCTCGGCGTCGGAGACGCCTTCGCGCCGCGCCACCGCGAGGCGGGCCAACTCGACCACGCGCTCCGGCCGCCGCCAGCTCTCGAGCCCGACCGCAGCGTCCGCCCCCATCACGAACACCAGCTCCCTGTCGGTCCGTTCCTCTGCAAGCGCCTCCAAGGTCTCATACGTGTAGGACGGTCCCTCGCGCTCGACCTCCAGCGAGGAGACCGAGAAGCGGTCGTCCTCGGCGGCCGCCAGCCGCGTCATCTCCATCCGCGCCTCGCGACCTGGATCGTCGGCAATCCGCTTGTGCGGAGCATGGCCGGTGGGGACGAGGATCACCTCACCGAGACCGAGCTGCCAAAGCGCCTCCTGGGCGAGCGCCAGGTGACCGAGGTGCGGGGGGTTGAAGGCCGACCCCAGCACGCCGATCGCGGCGTCGGCGTTACTCACGCACCTGGCCGTCGCCGCGCGCCACGTACTTGAAGGTGGTCAGCTCGCGCATGCCAATCGGGCCGCGGGCGTGCAGCTTCTGGGTCGAGTTGCCAATCTCTGCACCCATTCCGTACTCGAAGCCGTCGGTGTAGCGGGTCGAGGCGTTGACGTAGACCGCGGCGGCGTCGACGCCGCTGACGAAGGCATCGGCTGCGTCGGAGTCGGCGGTGACGATCGCCTCCGAGTGGCCGGTGCCGTGTCGGTTGATGTGGTCGATCGCCTCCTCGACCCCGTCGACGACGGCGACCGCCATCTTCAGGCCGAGGTACTCGCTGTCCCAGTCCTCGTCGCCGGCGGCCCCGACGGGCACCTCGCCGGCGGCGGCGCGGGCGCGCTCGTCACCGAGCAGCTCGACGCCGGCGGCGCTGAGGTCGGCGAGGACGGCGGGAGCGAAACGGTCGGCGATCGCGGCGTCGATCAGCAGGGTCTCGGCGGCGTTGCAGACGCCGGGGCGCTGGATCTTGGCGTTGACCGCGATCCGCCGCGCCATCTCCGGGTCGGCGTCAGCCTGGACATAAACGTGGCAGTTGCCGGCGGCGGCGTACATCACCGGCACCGTCGCCACCTTCTTGATCGCCGCCTTCAGGCCTTCGCCGCCGCGCGGGATCAGCAGGTCGACGAGGCCCTCCTGGGTCGCCAGCTCGGCCAACTCCTCGTGGCCGCCGCCACCGAGCGAGAGCACCGCGTCCTCCGGCAGCCCCACCTCGGCCAGCGCCTCGCGGACGATCGCCGCCAGGACGGCGTTGGAGCGCTCGGCGTAGCTGGAGCCGCGCAGCACGATCGCGTTGCCGCTCTTGATCGTCAGCGCCGCGCAGTCGATCGTCACGTTCGGCCGCGCCTCGTAGACGACGGCAACCACCCCCAGCGGTACCCGCACCTTGCGCAGGTCGAGCCCGCTCGCGAGCGTTTTCCGTTCCAGCTCCTCGCCGACCGGATCCTCGAGGGCGGCAACGACCCGGACCCCCTCGGCCATCGCGACGACCCGCTCCGGCGTCAGCCGCAGTCGGTCGCGCAGGGCGTCGGTGAGCCCGGCTGCACGCTCGTCGGCGAGGTCACCCGCGTTCGCCTCGAGGACGTCGGCACTCCGCTCTTCGAGCAGGCGTGCGGTCGCCTCCAGGGCGGCGTTCTTCGCCTCGGCGCTCGCGCTCGCGATCCCTCGCGCCGCGCGCTTGGCGGCGGCACAGCTCTCGGCGACGGTGGTCTCGGTGACGGCGATCGGATAAGGGTAGCTGGGCACGCCGCAGCATCGACCATGACTGGAGAGTTGGTCTGCCTATAGCGAGGTTAACTCACCAATCGCTAGAGAAGGACGAAGCGGTCGCGGTGGATTACCTCGTCGGCGGCGTGCGGCAGCAGCTCGCGGACCTGGGCGCTCTTCATCCCGATCACCCGCTGCAGCTCGCGCGAGGAGTAGTCGGTGATGCCTTTGCCGATCGTCTCGCCGTCGCTGGCGACGTCGATCGCGTCTCCGGCCTCGAAGTCGCCCTCCACGGCGGCGATCCCGACCGGCAGCAGACTGGAACCGCTCTCGCGGAGGACGTGGGCGGCGCCAGCGTCGACGACGAGGCGGCCCCGGGCCGGCTTCGCGTACTTGAGCCAGAGCTTGAAGCTCGAGGTCCTGCCCTGCCCGGGCGCGAAGCGGGTGCCGCAGGCCTTCCCGGCCGCCGCCGATACCAGGGTCTCCTCTTTGGTGCCGTTGCAGATCACTGCCGGGATCCCCGCCTCGCTCGCCATCTCTGCCGCCGCGACCTTGCTCCGCATGCCGCCAGAGCCGAAGACCGAGGTGCGGTCGCCGATCTCCAGTTGGTCGAGCTGGCCGAAATCGGTTACCTCGGCGATCAGCTCGGCCTCCGGATCGGTGCGCGGGTCGCCGGAGAGCAGCCCGTCGACATTGGTCAGCAACACCAGCAGGCGCGCGTCCAGCAGCACCGCCACCTGGGCGGCGAGGAAGTCGTTGTCGCCGAAGCTGATCTCGTCGGTGGCGGTGGTGTCGTTCTCGTTGACGACGGGCACGACGCCCCACTCGATCAGCCGCCGCAGGGTCTGCCGCGCGTTCAGGTAGTTGGTGCGGGCACCGATGTCGGCCGCGGTCAGCAGCACCTGGGCGGCGCGGGTGCCGTGCGAGGAGAGGCGGCTCTCGTAGGCGCGGAAGAGGTCGCCCTGTCCCACCGCCGAAGCGGCCTGCAGCTCGTCCATTGCCCGCGGCCGCGCCGGCAGCTCCAGCATCCGCATCCCGCGGGCGATCGCGCCGGAGGTGACCATCACCACCCGCTCACCCCCCTGCTCCAGCATCGCCACCTGCTCGCAGACGGAATCGAGCACGTCGGTGCGCAGTTCGCCGTCGTCGGCGGCGACGATCGAGGATCCGAGCTTGACGACCAGGGTCATGGCGGGGAAAGTAGCCGAGATGGGGTCCGCAATCGGCTGGGGCGCGCTTGCCGCAAGCTCGCTGGTCATCGGCGCCGCGCTCAGCTTCGCCCGCCGCTGGCCGCAACAGCAGGTTGGCTACGTCCTCGCCTTCGGCGCGGGAGCCCTGATCAGCGCCGTCAGCTTCGAGCTCGCGGCCGAGGGGATCGAGATCAGCGGCACCGGTTATACGGGTGCGGGTCTCGCCGTCGGCGCCCTCACCTACTACTTCCTCGACGGCCTGATCTCGCGGCGGATGTCGACCGGGCGCGGCCGGCAAGGGCGGACCCAAGGCAGCGGCAGCGGCACCGCCCTGGCGCTCGGCGCCTTCCTCGACGGCATCCCCGAGCAGCTGGTGCTGGGAATCGGCATCGCCGGCGGCGCCGGGGTCGGCGTTTCGCTGCTGGTCGCGATCTTCGTCTCCAACCTGCCGGAGGCGCTCGGCTCGGCCAGCGACATGCGCGAAGCTGGCCGCTCCCGCGAGGCGATCCTGCGGCTATGGGTGCTGGTGGCGGCGATCTGCACCGTCGCCACCGTCGTCGGCTATCTCGCCGCGGACGGCGTCAACGCCGACGCCCGCGCCGCGATCGACGGCTTCGCCGCCGGCGCGCTGCTGGTGATGCTGATCGACTCGATGATCCCCGACGCCCGCAAAGACGCCGGCCGCGGAGCCGGCCTCGTCACCGTCCTCGGCTTCGCGGTAGCCGCCGGCCTCTCCAGCCTTAGCTGAGTCATCTAGGGCCACCTGACCAAGCAGAGCAAGGACGCAGGGAGCGTGGCGTGCTTTTGCACGCGAGCGACCGAGGACGCCGCTATGCGCCGCGTCAGATGGCCCTAGACGTGCAACTCGAACTCTTGCTCGCCTATGCGGACATCATCGCCGGCTTCGAAGCCGGCGCGGTCGAGTGCGGCGAGAACCCCCATCTCCTTCAATCGTTGCTCCAGGTAAGCGAGCGCCTCCTCGTTTTTGGTGTCGTGGCGTTCGAACAGCATCTCGACGCCGCGGCCGAGGATGCGGAAGCCGCCGTCCTCCTCGCGCTCGACCCAGTAGCCGCCCTCGCCGGCGGGGCGGTAAACCCGGTGCTCCGCCTCGAATTCGTCGCCCTCTGCGGAGTTTGGGGCCGCGGGGACCGGCCCGACCTCCGGCAGCTTGGCGAGGACCTGCTGGCGTAGCTCGTCCAAGCCTTCGCCGGTGGCGGAAGAGACTGCGAGCACGCCGAGGGCACGGTCGCCGAGACGCTCGCGCCACGCCGCCACCTCTTCCTCGACCCGCTCGGACGGCAACAGGTCACGCTTGCTGAGGGCGATCAGCTCCGGTAGCCGCTCCAGGCCGGCGCCGTGCGCCGCCAGCTCCGACCGCACGGTCTCGTAGTTGGCGACCGGATCGCCCTCGAACGGCGCCAGGTCGACGAGGTGGACCAGCATCGAGCAGCGCTCGACGTGGGCGAGGAACTCATGGCCGAGGCCGGCGCCATCGGCGGCACCTTCGATCAAACCCGGGATGTCGGCGATCACGGCCTGGCGGTCCTCGCCCTCGATCGTGCCGAGGACCGGCGAGATCGTCGTGAAGGGGTAGTCGGCGACCTTCGGCGTCGCCCGCGTCAGCCGGCTCAGCAGCGAGGACTTGCCGGCGTTGGGAAGCCCCACCAGGCCAACGTCGGCGAGCAGCTTCAACCGCAGCTCGATCCAATCGGCTTCGCCGGCGCTGCCTTTCTCGGCAAACCGAGGCGCCTGCCGGGTCGAGTTGGCGAAGCGGCGGTTGCCGTGGCCGCCGCGACCGCCGCGAGCGACCACCGCCCGCTGTCCCGCCGTCACCAGGTCGATCGAGCTGCCGTCGACCGCCGTCGCCTGCGTTCCCGGCGGCACCGGAATCTCCCGGTCCTCCCCCCGCGCCCCGTGCCGGTTCGACCCTTCCCCGTGCCGCCCCTGCTGCGCTCGAAAGTGCTTGCTCCCCTTCAGGGCGCCGAGGTCCCGCCGCGACGGATCGCAGACGAGCACCACGTCCCCACCATGCCCCCCATCCCCGCCATCGGGCCCGCCCCGAGGCACATGCGCCTCGCGCCGGAAGCTGATGGAGCCGTTCCCTCCCCCACCACCTTCAACCCAGATTTTCGCCTTGTCGTACACAAGTTCTGGAGGTTAGAAGGCGGGGCCTGGTGCCTCTCTCACAGAGGCTCCTGAGACCACGTCGGCGCCCAGCACCCCGCCCCAGCTGCGCGACGGTCTCTGGGAGAGGGGCACCAGGCCCCGCCCCCCTAACCGTCCTGAAGAACCGAAATCGTGCGCCCCTTACGGGACGGCTTGAAGTCCACCACGCCTTCGCGGGTCGCAAAGATCGTGTGGTCGCGGCCGATGCCGACGCCGTCGCCGGGCCAGAAGCGGGTCCCGCGCTGGCGGACGATGATCTCGCCGCCGGAAACGCGCTGGCCGGCGAAGACCTTGACGCCGAGCATGTTCGGGTTCGATTCGCGGCCGTTGCGGCTGGAGCCGAGACCTTTCTTGTGCGCCATGCCTAGCCTTTCCCTTTCAGTTTCGTGACCTCGAGCCGGGTCAGCTCGGAGCGGTGGCCGGCGCGCCGGCGGTAGCCCTTCTTCGCCTTGTATTTGAAGACTTTGATCTTCGGACCGCGCAGGTGCTCGGTCACTTTGGCCTCGACTTTGACTTTGGCCAGGTCTTTCGCCCCCGCGACGACGTCTTTGCCGCGGAAGAGGACCGGGCGCAGGGCGACTTTGTCGCCCTCCTTGGCGTCGAGCCGGTCGACGAGCAGGGACGTGCCCTCCTCGACTTTGTACTGCTTGCCGCCGCTCTCTATGACTGCGTAATCGCTCATTCGTCCTTGCTGCCTTGTTTGGCGCGCGAACGCCCACGGCCGCCCCTGCGGCCACGACTGCGTTTGCGCGAAGGAGCGGAGGATTCTAGCTGGGAGCCGTTCTCCTCGCCTCCTCCAGAACCATTGGTTGGCGAATCGCCGCCCCCTAGCAGCGAGGCGATCGCCGCCGAGCGCTCGACCTCGTCGATCCGCACCAGCTTGCGCTCGCCGACGAAGCGGCCGCCGCCGGTGACGCTGACGATGTAGGAGTCGATCCGGGCGACCGCGTCGTCGGCGTTGTACATGTGCGGCTCGTCGATCTTGACCAGCACCTCCTCGCCGACCTTGAACGGCAGCGCCCGCTCCTCGATCTCGGTGCGGCTGCCCGACTCGACCAGCTCGAAGGTGTCGATCGGCAGGGCGTCGCCCCCCTCGAAGTGAAAGCGCTTTCCGGTCTCCCCCTCGAGCTCGGCGAGGCCGCTTTCCTGGTCGGTCAGCTCATGGGCGACCTTCGGGTTGACGCGGATCAGGAAGGCCTCGACGTCGCCGTGCTCGGCGGCGATGTCGCGCAACCTCTGCACACCTTCCAGCGCCACCGTCTCGGCCGAGAGGACGACCCCCTCGCCGTGACAGGTCGGGCAGGGCGCGGTGAGGATCTCCCGCACGCCATCGGTGACGTTCTGGCGGGTCATCTCGACCAGGCCGAGCGGCGAGACCTCGACCACGTAGCTCTTCGACTTGTCGGCGTCGAGCGCTTTGCGCATCGTCTTCAGGACCTTGTCGCGGTTGCTGGCCCGGGCCATATCGATGAAGTCGACGACGATGATGCCGCCGATGTCGCGCAGTCGCAGCTGCCGCACCGCCTCCTCGGCGGCCTCGGTGTTGACCTTGGTGATCGTCTCCTCCAGTCCGCCTTTGCCGCGGCCGGTGAAGGAGCCGCTGTTGACGTCGATCACCGTCAGCGCCTCGGCGTAGTCGATGATCAGGTAGCCGCCGGAGGGCAGGTCGACCCGCCGGTTCAGCGTCGACTCGATCGCCTCGTTGACCTTCCATTTGTCGAACAGCGGCTTGGTGCCCTCGTAAAGCTCGACGCCGTCGACCAGCTCGGGGGCGGTGCGCTGGAAGAAGTTGGTAACCCGCTCGAACTGCTTCGGCGAGTCGATCACGGCCTTTTCGAACTCGTTGAGGAAGACGTCGCGCAGCACGCGGACCGAGAGGTCGGCCTCCTGGAAGACCAGCGAGGGCGCCTTCGTCTGCTCGGCGCGGCGCTGCAGCACCTCGTTCAGCTTCTGCAGGTAGCCGATCTCGCGCACGAAGTCGGCTTTTTTCGCCCCGTGGGCGGCGGTGCGGACGATCAGCCCGCCCGGTCCCTTATAGGTGCGGTCGACCATCTTGCGCAGGCGGTCGCGCTCTTTGTCGGCGAGCCGGCGGCTGACGCCGACGCCGCTGCCCTGCGGGGCATAGACGAGGTAGCGACCGGCGATCGAGAGGTTCATCGAGAGCCGGGCGCCCTTCGTCTTCAGCGGGTCCTTGACCACCGCGACGAGGATCTCCTGCCCCGGCTTGATCAGCTCGTTGATGCGCCGGCCGCTGCCGCGACCGCGCTTCGGCGCCTGTTCGCCGTTGGGGAGGACGATCTCGTCGACGTGGAGGAAGCCGTTGCGCTCGAGGCCGATGTCGACGAAGGCGGCCTCCATCCCGGGCAGGACGTTGTCGACCTTGCCCTTGTAGATGTTGCCGACGATGGAGCGGCGGCCGCGGCGCTCGATGTAGAGCTCCGCGACGCTCGCTTTGCCGCCCTTCTGCTTTGCCTCGAGGACGGCGACACGGGTCTCGCCGTGCTCGGCGGAGACCAAAATCGTTTTTTTCATTTCTGTTTCAGCTCAGTTCAAGTAGGTACGCGATGCCGGCTCTCTTTCCAGAGATCACCAGGCGAACCTTCCCCTCTGGCTGAGATGCGCTTGGACGTTGATGCTCTGAAGAACCCCGATCGCCAGGAAAGTAGCGAGCACGGAGGACCCTCCGTAGCTCATCAACGGCAGGGGGATCCCGGTGATCGGCATGATCCCGAGGTTCATCCCCACGTTGACGAAGGTCTGGAACAGCAGCGCGACGGCGATGCCGCCGGCCACCAGGGTCCCGTAGGCGTTCTTCGAGAGTGTCGTGATCCGCAGCGCCCGCCAGAAGAGCAGGGCGTAAAGGGATAGGACGAACGCGGCGCCCATGAACCCGTAGCGCTCACCGATCACCGCGAAGATGAAGTCGGTGTGCCGCTCGGGAACGAAGTCGAGCCGCGTTTGGGTGGCTTTGTCGCCCCGGCCGGTGAACTCACCGGAGCCGATGGCGACCTTCGATTGGTTCTGCTGGTAGCCCGCGCCGCCTTCGTGCTCGTGGGGGTTGAGGAAGGACGTCAGACGTTCCTCCTGGTACCCCTTGAGCAGCGGGAAGCCGGCCGCCGGAGCGACGACCAGGACGACCGCGACGAGCGCGGCGAGGGCGCCGCCGATGACCGCGAAGTGCGTCCATGCGACGCCTCCGAAGTACATGACGGCAAGGGTGGCGACGACGTACACCAATGAGGTGCCGAGGTCGGGTTGTAGGAAGACGAGCCCGGCCGGGGCCAGGCCGAGGCAGAGGTAGCGGACGGTGCGCTGCACCGCCGACCCCCGCCTGGCGCCGTCGATCACGAACCCGGCAAGCGCAAGCACGAGCAGGAGCTTGCCGAGCTCCGACGGCTGGAAGCTGAAGAAGGGAAGTTCGAAGGCGCGCCGCGAGCCGCGGGCGGCGAAGCCGAAGAAGAAGACAAGGGTGACGCTGGCACAGAGGAAGGTGTAGATCCCGACCCGCAGCTCGCGGAAGCGCGAGTAGTCGATTCGCGTCATCAGCACCATCCCGACGATCCCGAGGCCGGCGTAGATCGCCTGCCGCTCGAGGTAGTAGTGGGGGTCGCCGGGGATGTCGTTCTGGGTCGCCTCGCCGAGGACGAAGACGCTGGAGGCGATCAGCGCGAAGGCGGCGATCGTCAGCGGCCAGTCCATGTGGACGAGGCCGAGGCGCTCGGCGATGCCGACGCGGACCGCGAAGGGCTCCGGGCGGGCGTTCCTGGTTCGGGTGGCGTAGGTGTTCATTCGGCTCCACCGGCGCTGGAGACTGCCGCGGCCTGCTTGTCGTATATCGCTTCGAGGATGTCGAGCACGACCGGGGCCGCTGATTCGGCTCCGAAGCCGCCTTCCTCGACGGTGGCAATCGTCACGATACGCGGGTTCGGATACGGAGAGAGCGCCGCGAACCAGGATTGATCGCCGTGGCCTCGTCGTTCCGCGGTCCCGGTCTTGCCGGCGATGTCGATCGGGAAGCCGCCGAAGACGCCGGCGGCGGTGCCTTCGCCTTCCTGCGCGGCGGCGTGCAGGCCTTCGAGGATCGCGGTGCGGTAGCCGGGATCGATGTGGACCTGGCGCTGGGGCTTGAAGTCGAATTCCTTCAGCACCCGGCCCGCCGCGTCCTCGACTTCCAGCCCCACATGCGGGGTCGGGATCTTGCCGCCGTTACCCAGCGCCGCATAGGCGAGCGCCATCTGCAGCGGGTTGGTCTGCAGGTCCCCCTGGCCGGTCGCGAGCTGGATGTTGTCGCCCGCCGACCAGGGACGGTCGGTTAGTTCTTCCTTGAAGAGCTGGTTGCGCCAGGCTTTGGTTGGCAGCAGGGTTTCGCCTTCCTCGGGCAGGTCGAGCCCGGCCTGCCGGCCGATCCCGAGTTTGTGCGCCCATTCCTGCAACTCGTTCGTCTTCCACATGTCCAAGCCGAGCAGGTAGAAGTAGACGTCGGAGGAGACCTGCAGGGCGCGGCGCAGTTCGACCGGACCGTGGGCGAGGCCGCCGGCGTTTTCGAAGGTGTCGGTGCCGACTTCGATCTGGCCGTTGTCCTGAACCACCGTGTCCGGGCTGATAACCCCGCTTTCCAGTGCCGCCAGGGCGGTGATGATCTTGAAAGTCGATCCCGTCGGGTAGGCGCCTTCGGTCGCCCGGTTGACCAGGGGCGCCGACACTTCGTCCCGGTACAGCTCGTCCACCTGCGCCTGGGTCGGTTCGATCAGGTCGGTCGGGTCGTAGGTGGGGTTCGAGCCCATCGCCAGGATCTGGCCGTTGTCGATGTTCATCGAGATGAACGCGCCCGGCAGCCCACGCGCCGCCAACCCCGCTTCGCCGGCGGTCTGGACGTCACCGTCGATCGTCAGCTTGAGGCTGTTACCCGGCGTCGGTGGCACCGAGACGAGCTGCCCGCCCGGGGTCGGCTGCCCCAGCGCGTTGACCTGAATCCGGGTCAGCCCCGATTGCCCCCGCAGGAACTTGTCGTAGGCGTACTCGGCGCCGGCCTGCCCGATCTCGTCTCCAGGCTCCAGGTCTTTGTACTGCGGTTCCTTCAGCTCGTCTTCGGTGATCTCGCCGACGTTGCCGAGGATGTGGGCAGCGCGGGCTCCGTCGGGGTAGTGGCGGACGAAGACTCGCTGCACGGCGACGCCCGGGAATTCGTCCTGGTTCTCTTCGACGTAGGCGATCAGCTCGAAGCCGACGTCCCGGCGCAGCGTCACCGGCGCCCCGGCGGCAACTTCTTCGCTCTCTTTGATCGTCCGGCGCACCTTGCGCAGGGTCATGTGCGCCAACTCCCCCAGCCGCGCCAGCTCGGCCCGTTCTTCGGCCGGGTCCTCGGGCAGTTTCTGCATGTTCAGCTGCAGCGCCAGGCTGGTGCGGTTGTCGACCAGGACTTCGCTGTTGCGGTCGAGGATGTCGCCGCGGGGGGCGATCACTTTGAACTCCCGGGTGCGGTTGTTCTTCGCTTCCGCCAGGTACTCGTCGCCGGAGAGCACCTGCAGGTTCCAGAGCCGGAAGAAGAGGACCGCGAAAAGGACAACGCCGACACCGCCGACGACGGCGACGCGCAGCGAGAGGCGGCTGCCCCGGGGCATGTGGTCGTTACGCGCGAACATCGTTCCTAGGCTCCCAATATCGACGGTCGCCGGTTGCGCCGCACCATCGGCTCCTCGACCAGGGCCGGCCGCAGCGCCCGCCGCACCCCGGCGTAGATCGCCCAGCCGCCGAAGAAGGCGAAGATGCTCTTCAACAGGATGTCGCGGATGAGCAGCGTGCTGACCGGGGCATCGAACCCGAGCATCAGCTCGACCGCGCCGAAGCCGAGCTCGGCGAACAGGGTAAGCCCCATGCAGAGCAGCGGCGGCACCAAGGGACTGTGGATCTCGAAGCGCTCGCGGAAGAGGCCGGCCAGGTAGCCGACCGCAAGCAGGACCAGGGAGCCGCCGCCGAGCGGCACGATCAGCAGGCAGTCGAGCAGGAAGCCGGCGGAGAAGCCGCAGACGGCGCCGGTGAGGGAGCCGCCGAGGAGGCCGAGGACGACGATCAGCGCCGGCAGCAGGTCGGGGCTGACGTGGAAGAGGGCGACCTGAGAGAAGAAGGAGAGCTGCAGGATCACGCCGCCGACGACGATCGCGACGAGGCGGACGAGGATGTTGGGGGTGAGGATCACCCGCGAGATCCTCCGGTCAGCACCTGAACGATGTCCAAGTTGCGCAGGTCGGCGAAGGGTCGGACGTGGACCTGCTGCTGAGCCTCCTGCTCGAGCAGCGGGGCTTCGGCGACTTCGCCGATCGGCAGGTTCGGCGGGTAATTGGATTCGATCGTGGGCCCGCGCCAGCCCGAGGTGACGACGTCCTGGCCCTTGCCGATCAGCTTTTCGGTGCTGAGGAAGTCGAGGATCAGATCGCCGGGATCGCCGACCACGGGTTTCATCAACCCCTGGACGCCGCTGGGGACGATCTTCGCCGCGACGGCGCTGGAGTGGTCGGCGATCAGCGTCACCCGGGCCGAGCCTCCGGTCACCGCCGAGACTTTGCCGACCAAGCCGTCGCCGTTGACGACCGGGTCGTCGACCTCGACCCCGTCACCGGAGCCGACGTCGATCGTCACGTCGGCGAACCAGACCGTGGGCGAGCGGCTGATCACCCGGCCGGTCACCGGCGTGTAGCCGCCCGGGATCGCGCCGCCGTTGTCGAGCTTGACCAGCTTCTTCAGTTGCTCGTTTTCGGCCAGCGCCGCCTTCGCCCCCACCGCCTGTTCGCGCGCCGCTTCCAGTTCGGAGTGCAGGCGCTCGTTGCGGCCCTTGGCGTCGAAGGTCTCGTCGAACCAGTTGACGAGATCGCGGGCGGGCTTCAGCGCCCGGTCGGCGATCGACTGGATCGGGCTGAAGACGGTGCTGACGCCACGCTGCATCCCGTCGGAGCCCTGCCCGTAGGTGATGGTCAGCAGGGCGAAGGAACCGACTATGAGCAGCGCGAGCACCGCCCGGCGGCGGCGTACTTGCTTTCGATACACGTTGTGGACCTAAGTTCTCGGGGGTTTCGCATAGGGGCTGCGGCCGGCTAGCGCCGGGGTCGCGCTCCGTTGTTCTTGCCGGCGCGGTGGATCGTCTCGACCTCCTCGAGCGAGATGCCCGAGCCGACCGCCACGCACGTCAACGGCGACTCTGCCAGTTGGCAGGGCATCTGGCACTCGTCGCGCAGGCGTTGCTCCAAGCCTTGCAGGAGCGCTCCGCCTCCGGCCAGGGTAATGCCGCGGTCCATGATGTCACCTGCGAGCTCCGGCGGGGTGCGGTCGAGGGTCTCCTTGACCGCGGCGACAATGTGGCTGACCGGCTCCTCCAGCGCCCCCCGCACCTCCTCCGAGCTCAGCTCGATCGTCTTCGGCAGGCCGGAGACGAGGTCGCGGCCGCGGATCTCGGTCCGCACCTCTTCCGGCAGCGGCGCCGCCGAGCCCGCCTCGAGCTTGACCTCCTCCGCGGTCTGGGTGCCGATCGCCAGCTTGTAGTTCCGCTTGCAGTGGGCGACGATCGCCTCGTCGAGCTCGTCGCCGCCGACCCGGATCGACTGCGAGACGACGATGCCGCCGAGGCTGATCACCGCGACCTCCGTGGTGCCGCCGCCGACGTCGACGATCATCGACCCGGTCGGCTCTGCCACCGGCAGCCCTGCTCCGATCGCCGCCGCCATCGGCTCCTCGATCAGGTACGCCTGGCGGGCGCCGGCGGAGAGGCAAGCCTCCTCGACGGCACGCTTCTCGACCCCGGTGACCCCGGAGGGGACGCAGACAACCACTCGCGGGTGCGCGAAGCGGCTGGAGTGAACGGAGGCGATGAAGTGCCGGAGCATCTGCTCGGTGACGTCGAAGTCGGCGATCACCCCGTCCTTGAGCGGCCGGATCGCGGTGATCGTCCCCGGCGTCCGTCCCAGCATCCGCTTCGCTTCGACCCCGACGGCATGGACCTGGCCGCTGAGCGAGTCGATCGCCACCACCGAAGGCTCCGAGAGGACGATTCCGCGCCCGCGCACATATACGAGCGTGTTCGCGGTCCCAAGGTCGACGGCCATGTCGCGGCCGCCAAGGCGGATCAAACGACTAAACATGCCAAACGGTGTGTCCTTTTCGGATCGGTTCGATCTTCCAGGAGACAAATCATCGCAGAGCCGCAAAATCCGGCTTGCAGCCTGTCCAATGGCCCCTATTATCGGCGCTGACCTAGTACTCGGAGCTTTTCTCCGCCGCCCGGCTGCAGACGATGAACAACCCTGACGCGAGGATCCTCGCGATCGACGACGATCCCGCCGTCCTACAGATGGTCGAGCAGGTGCTTTGTTCCCGCTTCGACTGCGTGACCGCCAGCGACCTCTGGATCGCGCGCAAGCGCATGGAGGAGGGTCGCTTCGACGCCGTTCTCTGCGACCTCCAGATACCAGGCGAGTCGGGGTTGGCCCTGGTTGAGGACCTGCTCGCGGAATACCCCGACGTCGCGGTGATTCCGATCGCCCGCGTCGACGACGAAACGGTGGTCGAGCGGGCGCTCGAACTAGGCGTTTACGGCTATCTGGTCAAGCCTTTCCTGCCGGGGCAGCTGCTGATCACGACGCTGACCGCCCTGCGCCACCGGGACGCGGAAGCGGCCGAGCGGATGCGGCGGCAAACCCTGGCGGCACACGTGCAAGCGGCGATGGACCGGGCGCCGCTGCCGATCTTCGTCAAAGACTTGGAACGGCGCTACCTGCTCGCCAGCGGCTTCTCGCATGAGATCCTCGGCATAGAGCCAGGAGGGATGATCGGCCGCACCGACGCCGAACTGATCCCCGAGGCGGAGCCGCTGATACGAGAGGGCGACATGCACGTCCTCCGCGAGGAAGAAGCCAGCTTTCGCGAGGCGACTGTGCAGCTGAGGGGTCATCCCCGCACCTTTCTCACGGTCCGGTTCCCCTACGTCGGCCCTTCCGGGGACCTTGCCGGCATCGTCGGCGTCTCGACCGAGATCACCGCTGTGCGCAAACTGGAGCACTCGCAGCGCGACGCCCTGGAGCGGCTGGCGCAGGCTGCCGAGCTGCACGACGCAGAGGGCGGCCGCGACGTCCACCGGACGGCGGAGATAGCCGCCTATCTCGCCACGCGGCTCGGCTGGAGCGAGGAGCAGATCGTGGTGCTCCGAGCTGCGGTCCCGATGCACGACATCGGCAAGCTCGGGATCCCCGAAAGCATCCTCCGCAAGCCCACCTCCCTAACCGAAGAGGAGCGGGCGGAGATGGAGCTCCACACCGAGATCGGACACCGGCTCCTCGCCGACTCCGACAGCGAGCTGCTGCAGATGGCGGCTTCGATCGCCCTCACCCACCACGAGTGGTACGACGGCAGCGGCTACCCCCGCGGGCTCGTCGGCGAAGAGATCCCGATCGAGGGCAGGATCGTCGCCGTCGCCGACGTCCTCGACGCGCTCCTCAGCGACCGCCCGTACCGTGCGACGGTCGAGCCCGGCGAGGCCGCGGCGATGATCCGCCGGGGACGCCGCACCCAATTCGATCCCGAGGTGGTCGACGAGCTGCTCGAGCACCTAGACGAGGCGATCGAGCTCTGGACCTAGCCGGCTCGCTCGAACAGGACTGGCGCCAATTCGGCTAACAGGCCGACGGGGAGCCCGACCACGTTGGAGACGCTGCCCTCCAGGCGCTTCACCAAAGACGAGCCGAGGGTCTGGATCGCGTACCCGCCCGACCGTCCCTTCCACTCGCCGAACCCCACATACCGCTCCTTTTCAGGCTCGGACAACCGCTTGAAGACCACCGTCGTCTTCTCCACCCCAACCCGCTCCTCGCCATCGGCGACGACAACGAGCCCGCTCATCACCGTATGTGCCCGCCCGCTCATCCGATCGAGATATTCCCGCGCCTCGGACGGACTCCCCGGCTTACCGAGTACCTCGTCATCCAGAACCACGTCCGTGTCACAAGCAATCACCAGGCGGCCCCGTTGGGAGGGCGGGGTGCCGAGCACGTTTTTGGCGCGCGCAGGTACCCCGCCCTCCCCCAGCGCTCTCGCCTTGGAAAGCGCGTTCGAGCGAACCAGCTCTTCAGCGTCGCCGCTCGTCAGCTCCTCCACGCCAGGAACAACGACGTCGAACTCCAGCCCAAGCTTCTGCAGGATCTCCCGTCGCTGCGGAGACCCGGATGCAAGCGTGACCCTCAGCCCAGCTCGGGGAACCAGATCCCGATCTCGCGCTCGGCCGACTCGTCCGAATCGGAGCCGTGGACCATGTTGAAAGTCACCTCGAGGGCGAAGTCGCCGCGGATCGAGCCGGGAGCGGCCTCGACCGGGTTGGTCGCACCGATCAGCTGGCGCGCCGCCTTCACTGCTTCCTCGCCCTCGAGCACCATCGCGACCAGGGTGCCGCCGGTGATGAAGGAGACCAGCTCGCCAAAGAAGGGCTTGTCGGTGTGCTCGGCGTAGTGCTGGTTGGCGATCTCCTCGCTGGCCCGCATCGACTTGAGGGCGGAGATTCGCAGGCCCTTGCGCTCGAAGCGGGCGATCACCTCGCCGGTAAGGGCGCGTTCGAAGGCGTCAGGCTTGACGAGGATCAGGGTCCGGCTCACGGCGGGGGCTCCTTTGCTCTTTGGTTTGCGAGTCCCCTTGCTCCGCCTCCGGCGGCGCTTTCCTGCGGCGCGGCGGCGCCTGGCGCTGCTGCGGCGGGCGCTCTTCGGGGTTCCTACGTTTGCGGCGCGGCCGCTCGCCGCCGCCGAGGCTGGTCTCGCAGTAGGGGCAGAGGCCCCAGCGAGGATCGACCGGCTTGCCACAGGTCGGGCAAGGGTCCTTCAGCCGCTGCTGGCAGTTGGGGCAGCGCAAATAGTTTTTCTCGACCGGGTACTCGCAGCTGGGGCAGCTCTGATCGCGCAGTTGCCGCACCCGCAACTCGGCTGCCTTGATCTCCAGCTCGCGCTCGTGCGCGTCCTCCAGGTACTCCGGGGGGCGGACAATCGCGTAGACGGCGGTGCCGATGAAGGGGAAGAAGGAGGCGACGGTGGCACAGGCGACGAGGAACGGATCAGAGATGCGCCGGCGAGCGTCGAGGTAGGTGTAGACGATCAGCGCCAGCCAGAGCACGACCAGCATCAGCAGGAAGAGGGTGGCGACCAGATTGAGGCCGTCGTTGGTGATGCCGAAGATCGCTAGGGGCATAGACAAGGGGTTTGGGACTCGGGCGGGCCGAGGGGCCGGCAGTCTACTTCGCCGTTGCTGACGCTAACCCTGTGCTTAGAGGAAAAGCCTTCCGAACAGGTAGCCAACGCCGAAGAAGACGAGGATCACGATCGCGACAACGGCGGCGACCAGCCCCATCATCGAGAGCAGTTCGGAACCGGCGCTGCGAGGGCGATCCATCGGCGAATCCTCGCATAACGCCTGCCGATGGGCCTATTTCGGTCCTTATAGGGACGTTTTCGTCCCGTCGGCGAGGAGAGCGCGAGCAGGGGCAATTGCGTAGTGGGATCCGGCGACGAGGAGCAGGCCTTCCGGCGACGTCGCGGCCAACGCCCTCCCCCGTGCGAGGGCGGCGGCGAAATCGGGCTCGGCCTCGGCTTCGAGACGGGCCGCCTCGCAGGCGGCGACCAGCTCTGCCGCGGGCCGTGAGTGGGCGCCGGGACGGCCGTGGCCTTCCAGGGCGCTCGGCGGCAACTCGGTGCAGACGGCCCGGTCGAGGACCGGCGCCAGCGCCGCGATCATGGCCCCGGCGTCCTTGTCGCCGAGGACGGCGAGGAGGGCGACCACGCGCCTGTCCTCGGCGACCGCGGGCAGCGAGCGCGCCAACGCCGCGGCCCCGGCGGGGTTGTGGGCGGCGTCGAGGAAGACCGGCGGCCGCTCGGCGATCTGCTCCAGGCGGCCTGGGACTATGACGGCGGCGGCAGCTGCAGCGACCCGATCGGGCTCGACTGGTCGCCCGAGGAACGCCCCGGCGGCGGCGCAGGCGATCGCGAAGTTGCGGCGCTGGAACTCGCCCGCCGCCCGCAGCCGCACCTCTCGCCCCGGATCGGCGGGCGGCCGGACCAGGCGCGCCCCCCGCTCCCGCGCCGTCGCCTCGGCCAGCACCGCCACCTCCTCGGAGACCTCGCCCAGGACCAGCGTCGTCTGGTCGCGCAGCACCGCCAGCTTCTCGGCCGCGATCTCAACCTCGGTCTCCCCCAGCCACTCGGTGTGATCGAGCCCGATCGAGGTGAGGACCGTGACTTTGGAGGGGATCGTGTTGGTTGCGTCGAGGCGGCCGCCGAGGCCGGCCTCGATCACCGCCGCCTCGACTTTCGCGTTGGCCAGGGCGACGAAGCTCGCCGCAGTGGCGGCCTCGAACTGGGTCACCGCCTCCCCCTCCTCCAAGCTGCGGTCTACTCCCTCGGCGGCACGGGCCACCTGCTCGACGGCCCGTGCCCAGCGCCCTGGGTCGACCTCCACGCCGCCGATCAGCGTCCGCTGCGACCAACGTTCGGTGTGGGGCGAGACGCAGGCGCCGGCGCGGAGGCCGTGCGCTTCCAGCAGCGCCGCGGTCATTCGCGTCACCGAGGACTTGCCGTTGGTGCCGACCACGTGGACCGATGCGAAGCGGTGCTGCGGCAGCCCGAGCGCCGTCGTCAGCTTGCGCATCCGCTCGAGCCCGAGCCGCCAGCCGACCGGTTCCAGCGAGTCCAGGTATGCGTCCGGGTCCAAGATCAGTCGACGGTGCTCCGCTTCGCGTCCGCGCCGTCTATCCGGCTACCCAAGCTCGGCCAATTCCGTGCGGTAGCGCTCCAGCTTCCCCCGCTCCTCCTCGACCACCTCGGCCGGGGCCTTGGCGACGAACTTCTCGTTGCCGAGCTTGCGCTCGCCGCGCTCGACCTCGGCCTGCAGTTCCTCACGCCGCTTCTCCAGTCGGGCGGCAACGGCGGCGGCGTCGAGCTGATCGGAGTCGAGCACCCGCACCGGGCCGACCGAAGCCACCGGCTGGGCGCCGACGCCGTCGAACTCGAAGCGCGAGAGGCGGGAGACGAAGCCGGGCGGCTCGACCCCGTCGATCACCGCCGGCAGCGTCGCCCCTGCCGGTACTCCGGCGAGGTCGCGCCAGGCGCGCAGGCGCTGGGTCAGCCGGATCCCGCTCTCGACGTCCTCCTCGGCGGCCGGGTCGACCAAGGACTCGTCGGCGACCGGGAACGAGTGCACCGCCAGGTGCCCCCCGCGGGCCGGGTGGTATCTCCAGATCTCCTCGGTGACGAAGGGCATCAGCGGGTGGAGCAGCCCCAGGACCCGTTCCAGGGCGTAGAGCAACGTCGCCGCAACCTCCTCCTCGCCGTCGTAGAGCCGCGGCTTGACGATCTCCAGGTACCAGTCGCAGAGGTCGCGCCAGAAGAACGAGTAGGCCTCCTGGACGGCATGGGCGAAGTCGTACGTCTTGAGCTTCTCGGTCACCGAGGCGACGGTGCGCTGCAGCCGCGAGAGCAGCCAGCGGTCTTCGACGCAGGTCTGCCTCGGGGCCGGCTCGACCTCGGCCGCGTTCAGCAGGATCAGCCGGCTCGCGTTCCAGAGCTTGTTGGCGAGGTCGCGACCCTGCTGCACCTTGGCGTCGGAGAAGCGGACGTCCTGGGTCGAGGACATCGCCAGCAGACCGAAGCGCAACGCGTCGGCGCCGTGGACGTCGATTTCCTCCAGCGGGTCGATCCCGGTGCCGAGGCTCTTCGACATCCGCCGCCCGTCACGGGCCTGGATCACCGAGTGGACGTAGACGTCGCGGAAGGGGACCCGACCGGGGAACTCGAGCCCCGTCATGATCATCCGCGCCACCCAGAGGAAGAGGATCTCCCGCGCCGTGGTCAGGAAGCTGGTCGGGTAGAAGGCGCGCAGCTCGGGGGTGTCGTCCGGCCAGCCGAGGGTGGCGAAGGGCCAGATCGCCGAGCTGAACCAAGTGTCGAGGACGTCCTCCTCCTGGCGCAGCTCGCCGCCGCAGGCGCCGCAGCGCTCGGGCGCCGCCGCCGGGTCCTCGGCGACGAAGACCTCGCCGCAGGCGTCGCAGTACCAGACCGGGATCCGATGCCCCCACCAAAGCTGGCGGGAGATGCACCAGGGGCGGATCTCCCGCATCCAGTCGAGGTAGACGCGCTTCCACTGCGGTGGCGTGATCCGCACCTCGTCCCGTTCGACGACCTCGATGGCCGGCTGCGCCAGCTCATCCATGCGGCAGAACCACTGCAGCGAGATCAACGGCTCGATCCGCTCGCCCGAGCGGTGGGAGAAGGGGACCGAGTGGGTGTAGGGCTCCTCGGCGCGGAGGCGCCCGTCGTTGCGGAGTGCCGCGACGACGGCTTCCTGCGCCTCGGCGGCGGTGAGGCCCGCGAACTCGCCCGCCTCCTCGGTCATCCGCCCGTCCGGCCCGATCACGCCGATCTCCTCGAGGCCGTGCTTGCGGCCGATCTCGAAGTCGTTGGGATCGTGGCCGGGGGTGATCTTCAGGGCGCCGGTGCCGAACTCGACGTCGACGTGATCGTCGGCGATGATCGGGATGCGGCGGCCGACCAGCGGCAGGACGCAGAACTTGCCGATGAGGTCCGCGTAGCGCTCGTCCTCTGGGTTCACCGCGACGGCGGTGTCGGCCAGCATCGTCTCCGGGCGGACGGTGGCGACGGTCAGTACCCGGTCGGAACCCTCGACCGGGTAGTCGATCGAGTAGAGGGCGTCCTCGACCTCGCGGTTCTCGACCTCGAGGTCGGAGATCGCCGAGTGCGATCCCGGGTCCCAGTTGACCATGTAATTGTCGCGGTAGATGTAGCGCTTGTCGTAGAGCTGCTTGAAGACGCGGTAGACGGCCTTCACGTAGCCCTCGTCGAGGGTGAAGCGCTCGCGCTCGTAGTCGCAGGAGGCGCCGAGCCGCTTGTACTGCTCGACGATCCGCGAGCCGTACTCGGCTTTCCACTCCCAGACCCGCTCGACGAACGCCTCGCGGCCGAGGTCGTGCCGCGTCTTCCCCTCTTTGCGCAGCTCTTTCTCCACCACCGCCTGGGTCGCGATCCCGGCGTGATCGGTGCCGAGGATCCAGAGCGTGTTGTGCCCCCGCATCCGGTTCATCCGCACCAGCGCGTCCTGCATCGACCCGTTCAGCGCGTGCCCCATGTGCAGCGCCCCGGTCACGTTCGGCGGCGGGATCGCCACCGAGAAGTTCTCCTCCGGCATCCCCTCCGCCTCAGGGTGGAAGTACCCCCCCTCGATCCACTCCGCAAAGATCCGCCCCTCTACCTCCGAGGGGTCATAGCGGGTCGTGTCTTCCAGCTTTTTCCGCTCGGCCGCGTCCACGCGGCGAGTCTAAATAGCGGGGCGCTCGGGGAGCGTGCCGGTGGGGGTCGCTGGGAGCACCTCCGCCGCGTTAATCGCCTCCTGCTATCGCCTCAAGAGCTATCGGCGCGGCTCCATGCTGAGTACCCAGCGACCCCCACCGACACCCACCTGTCCCGTTTCTTTGTTTGATTGCGAACGGAAAGAGGAGCGCAGCTCAAACGCGGGTGGCAGATCGAGCCATCTCCGAGTAGCTATCGCGCAGGAGGTCCTCATCACGAATACCGAAGGAATTCCGCATATCTTCGAGCAGCCTCGCGAAGCGTTCCGGGTTACCACCATCGGCAGCCACGCCCTCGAACTCGACGAAGTCGCCGAGGCCATCGACTCAAGCGCCTCCCGCAACTCGGCAGGTTCATGCACCTCGATTATCCCGCCACCCGATTTGCTTGCCGACAGCGAAAAGGGACGGTGAGTTTCAGCGAGACCGCAAAAACCCGCGATATACACGGGTTTTTGCGGTCTCGGCGCGGGGCATTTTGAGGAAGGGACGGATGCCCCTCTCACAGAGGCTCCTGAGACAACGGTGGCGCCCTGCAAGACGATCAGCTGCGCGACGGTCTCTGGGAGAGGGGCATCCGTCCCCTCCCCCGCCGTCGTTAAGCGGTTTCCTCAGACAACCCTTCGTCAGCCGGCCCGATGTCCTGCTGGACGGCCTCGGTGACGAGGGTTGGGCCCCGGCCCTCGGTGATCGTCTCCTTGGTGACGACGCACTTGGTGACGTCGCGGCGCGAGGGCAGCTCGAACTGGACGTCGAGCAGGGTCTCCTCGAGGATCGAGCGCAGGCCACGGGCACCGGTCTCGCGCTCCAGGGCCTTGTCGGCGATCGCCTCGAGGCTGTCCTCGGAGAAGACGAGCTCAATGTCGTCGAACTCGAAGAAGCGCTGGAACTGGCGGGTGAGCGCATGGCGCGGCTCGGTCAGGATCGTGCAGAGGTCGTCGCGGCTGAGCTGGTGGATCGCGGTGATCACCGGCAGACGGCCGATGAACTCGGGGATCAGCCCGTACTCGACCAGGTCCTCGGGCAGCACCTGCTCGAACCACTCGCCGGTGTCTTTCTTCTCGCGCGAGGAGATTTCGGCCCCGAAGCCGATCCCGCGGTCGCCGACCCGGCGCTCGATCACCTTGTCGAGTTCGGCGAAGGAGCCGCCGCAGACGAAGAGGATGTTGGTGGTGTCGATCGTCAGGAACTCCTGATGGGGGTGCTTGCGCCCGCCCTGGGGCGGCACCGAGGCGGTGGTCCCCTCGAGGATCTTCAGCAGCGCCTGCTGGACGCCTTCGCCGGAGACGTCGCGGGTGATCGACGGGTTGTCGGCTTTGCGCGCGATCTTGTCGATCTCGTCGATGTAGATGATCCCCGTTTCCGCCTTCTTGACGTCGAAGTCGGCGGCCTGGATCAGCTTCAGGAGGATGTTCTCGACGTCCTCGCCGACGTAACCGGCCTCAGTTAAGGCAGTCGCGTCGGCGATCGCGAAGGGCACGTTGAGGATCCGCGCCAGAGTCTGCGCGAGCAGCGTCTTGCCGCACCCGGTCGGGCCCAGCATCATGATGTTCGACTTCTGCAGCTCGACCTCGGTCTCGTCGGACTGGGCGATCTGGACCCGCTTGTAGTGGTTGTAGACGGCGACGGAGAGGGAGCGCTTGGCGGCGTCCTGGCCGACCACGTACTCCTGCAGCACGTCGAAGATCTCCTGCGGTTTCGGCAGGTTCTCCAACTCGAAGGCGGGCGGCGCCGTCAGCTCCTCGTCGATGATCTCGTTGCAGAGATCGATGCACTCGTCGCAGATGTAGACGCCGGGACCGGCGATTAGCTTTTTCACCTGCCGCTGCGACTTGCCGCAGAAGCTGCAGAGGAGCTGCTCGTTCGAATCTGAAGGACGTGCCAGCGGAATCCCCTCCTAAACGGGACGATCTCTTGCCTCCGGCGGCGTCCCAAAAGCTTAGACGGGGACCTGCACCGGTCTGTGGAGTCGTTTACGGCATCGGCTCGACGGTCCCTTCACGTGAGCGCAGCCTTGCGTGGCGCTACCGTGGAGCCGTGCCCGCCGCGGTCGAGATCGCCCCGATCCAGATCGAGGAGTTCGAGCGGCTGCTGCCGCTGATCGCCGCCTACCAGCGCTTTTATGAGGTGGAGGAGATCGACGAGGAGCGCAACCGCACCTTCTTCCGCCGCTTCCTGGGGCCAAGCGAAGACGGCCTCCTCTTGGGCGCCCGCAGCAACGGGCGGCTGGTCGGCTACGCCTGCCTCTACTGGCACTTCAGCTCGCTCGAGGCTTGCGAGGGCGTGCTGATGAACGACCTCTTCGTCGCCGAAGACGCGCGAGGCGAGGGCATCGGCCGCGCCCTGATCGAGGCGACCGCCGAAGTCGCCCGCGAGCGCGGCGTTCCCTTCGTCGAGTGGTCGACCGCCCCCGACAACGAGACCGCACAGCGCCTCTACGACTCGACCGGCGCCGAGCGCACGGAGTGGTTCAGTTACGAACTACGGGTCTAGGCATCGCCCTCAGACAGACCGCAGGTCGGGCGGCGGGGGCGGCTGCTGCCGATCCAGCCGGTCGATCACCCTGAATATCGCCTCGATCAGCGCCCGTCGCTCGTCCCGGTGTTCTTTCAGCTCGGCGATGATCGCTTTGGTCTCGAGACTGGATTCCTCCGTCAACTTTTCCCGACGCTCGGCTTCTCTGTGCATCACAACACGTTCCTCTTGCCAGCGAGCATCTGCCTCAGCCCATCGCTTCTCCAGCATCGCAGTGAGCGCCTTCTGTTCTGCGGTGGCTGCCTCCTGTCTCCTCCGCGCCTCCTCGACTCCCACCCGTGCGATTTCGGTGCGGGCGGCGCACTCGGCCAAGACTGCAGACAGTTCCTTCCCGGTCATGGAGAAGATTCTGCCAAGGGAGACCATACGCGTCGCGCGCAGACTGGAGAAATTCTGCAACGCGTTAGCGTCGTTTCTGTGAATTTGTCCCTGGAGCCGGTCGAGCGCGACGATCCGCGGGTTCTCGACCTCTACGCCGACTTCGTTCGCGAGGCCGACGGGCCGCTCGTCTACGACCGCGAAGAAGCGGGGATCGACCTCGAGGAGGAGATCGCGAAGGGACCTCCGGCCGACCTCGCGCCGCCGAACGGCGCTTTCCTTCTCGCCCTCGCCGACGGCGAGTCCGCAGGCCTCGGCGGCGTCCGCCACCTCGACACCGACGTCGCCGAGGTGAAGAGCATGTACGTGGCACCGGCCTACCGCGGCAGCGGGCTCGGGCGGCGGATCCTCGCCCGGCTTGACGAGATCGCGCTTGAACACGGGTGCAGCGCCGTTCGCCTCGACACCTCCGACTATCTCACCCCCGCCGTCGGCCTCTACCGCTCCGCCGGCTACCGCGAAATCCCCGCCTACAACGAGAACCCGAAAGCCGACCTCTGGTTCGAACGGGCACTGCGCCAGGAGAAGTAGCGACCTAGCTGGCCTCAACCGCGCCGCGATAATTCCGGTCGCGGCCCGTCAGTGGTGCTCGATCACGCGGTCGACGATGCTGTACTCCTTCGCCTCCTCCGCGGTCATGAAGTAGTCCCGCTCGGTGTCTTTGGTGACCTTCTCGAACGGTTGACCGGTGTGTTGGGCGATGATCTCATCGAGGCGGCGGCGGACGTCGATGATCTCTTTGGCGTGGATCTCGATGTCGGTCGCCTGGCCCTGGAACCCGGCCGAGACCTGGTGGATGAGGATCTTCGAGTTCGGCAGCGCCATCCGCTTGCCGGCCGCGCCGCCGCTCAACAGCAGCGCTCCCATGCTCATCGCGATCCCGACGCAGATCGTCTGCACGTCGGGCTTGATGAACTGCATCGTGTCGTAAATCGCCAGGCCGGCGTAGACGGAGCCGCCGGGCGAGTTGACGTAGAGGCTGATGTCCTTGTCAGGGTCCTCCGACTCCAGGTGCAGCATCTGGGCGACGATCAGGTTGGCGATGTCGTCGCTCACCGGCGTGCCGAGGAAGATGATCCGCTCGCCGAGCAGGCGCGAGTAGATGTCGAAAGCGCGCTCACCGCGCGAGGTCTGCTCGACCACCATCGGGATCAGAGGGCTCATGGGCGAGACTCTATAGAAGCGGTCAGCCGTGCCTGGGCACTACTCGCCACCTGGCGTCCACAGCTCGCCGGCTTTGCTTTTGCCCTCTCCCCCGGGGGCCAGCAGCTTCTCCCGCGCCTCCGCTTTCCCCTGGCGCTCGTCGGCCTCCTCTTTGGGAATCGGCTTGGCCGACTCGGCCACCAGCTTGACCGCCTTTTCCCGACGCAGATCTTCGCGCACGAGGGCGTCGCGGCCGCTCTGGCGCAGCCGCTCGAGCAGTTTCTCGGGCGTCGTCCGTTCGTGTTCGGCGCTGTGCTCGAGCGCCTCGACCATCTCCTCGTCGGTGACCTCGACCCCCTCAGCCTCGGCGATCGCCATCACCACTGCTTCGCGCCGCAGCTCTTTCTCCGCGTCCTCCTTGGTCTCCTCGATCAGCTCGTCGCGGGTTTTGCCCTGCATCTGCAGGAACTGGTTGGGGTCCATGCCGCGGGAGGCAAGCTGGCGTTCCATCCGCTCCCACCGTTCGGTTGCCCGCGCGGTCGCCAGCTCCGCCGGCACCTCCACCGTCGCCTCGGCAACAGCGGCGTCGATTGCCGCGACCCGGAAGTCCTCCTCGGCGCGGCTGCCGAGCGCGTCCCCGACTTTCTCGCGGATGCTGTCGCGCAGCTCCTCCAACGTGTCGAACTCGGACGCGTCGGCGGCGAAGTCGTCGTCGAGTTCGGGCAGGACTTTCTCCCGCACCTCTTTCACCTTGACCTTGAAGACCGCCTCTTCGCCGGCCAGGTGCTCGGCCTGGTAGTCCGCGGGGAAGGTCACCTTGACCTCGCGCTCCTCCCCCGCCTTCGCCCCGACCAGCTGCTCCTCGAAGCCCTCGATCAGCTGCCCGGAGCCGAGCGCCAGCAGGTAATCCTCGGCGGTCCCGCCCTGGAAGGCGCTGCCGTCGAGGAAGCCCTCGAAGTCGATCAGCAGCGAGTCGCCCTCTTTGGCCTCTCGCTCGACCGGCTCGAGCCGCGCGAACCCCTCGCGGATCCGCTCGACCTCGGTGTCGACGATTTCGTCGGGCACCTCTTTCTCCTCCTTGCCGACCTCGAGCCCTTTGTACTTGCCCAGCTGGGCCTCCGGCCGCACCCCGACCTCGAACTTGAAGGACAGCGGCTCGCCCTCGTTCTCCGGCACCGTCGTCATCTCGATGTCAGGGTCGCCGATCGGGCTGACCCCGGCGTCGAGCAGGGCCCCTTCGTACCACTCGGGCAGCGCGTCGCGGATCGCCTCCTGCAGCACCGCCCCGAAACCGAGGCGCTGGATCACCAGCGAAGGCGGCGCCTTGCCGGCGCGGAAGCCCGGCATCCGCATCTCCTTCGCCATCGCGCGGGCGGTGCGGGAAGTTGCTTTCTCGACGTCCGCGGCCGGGACCTCGACCTGGACCTCGACGCGTGAGTTGGGGAGCTCTTTGAGGGTGGTCTGCATGGACGGGTGACCCTAGATGATCGGAAACGTCTAGCGGCGCTGGGCCAGCATCGTCCGCAGCGCCACGGCGAAGTCGATCGCGAAGGACAGGCCCCGCCCCAGCGGCCCGGTGACGAGCCAGGCGCGCAGCCGCTCGGCGAAATCACTCATTCGCGTATTCCAGCAGGGAGGAGTCGACGAGCCACTCGACCGGGGCGCGGTCGTCGGTGTAGACCTCGCCACCGGGCAGGCGCGGCTCCAGCGCAACGGCCGCCTCCCGCGCCTGCGGGCGCAGCGGCGGCGGCAGCGCCTCCAGGTTCGCCCGCAGCCGCGCGGCCGAGAACGAGCCCTCGCCGGCGACCAGCAGCGTGTTGGTGTCCTCGATCGGGTAGCGCAGCACCGCCGGGAAGGCCGCTGCCATCGTCCGCCCCAGCACCCGCTCCAGCTCCCGCGCTCCCTCCGGATGGCCGACGTTGACGATCACGAGCCCGCCGGGAGCGAGTCGGTCGCGGGCGAGCTCGAAGAACTCCCGGGTCGCCAGGTAGAAGGGGATGTAGGGCTGGCGATAGGCGTCGACCATGATCGCGTCGTAGCCGCCGTCCGAGCGCTGCAACCAGGGCCGGGCGTCCTCCGCGAAGGTCCGCATCCGCGGGTTGCGGAGGTCGAGGTAGCGACGCCCCAGCTCGGTCAGCTCGGCGTCGATCTCGACCGCGTCGACCGCCGTGCGCGGGAAGAAGTGGCCGAAGGCCCGGGCGACGGTGCCGCCTGCGTTGCCGAGGACCGCGATCCGTTGCGGCGGCCGCCACCCCGCCGCCGCGTGCAGAACCAGGTGCCCGTCCCAGTAGTCGCCGGTCAGGTAGGAGCCGGGCCGGTAGAGCGAGTGCACCGCCTGCCCCTCGTTCAGCTCCAGCACCCGGGTCCCGTCGTCGCGTTCGACCACCCGTGCGTACTGGTGCGTCGTCTCCGCCTCGAAGAGGACGCGGCCGTCGGCGTCGCCTTTGATCGTGCCCACCGGGACCGCGATCACGGCGAGCAGGGCGACGGGGACCACAGCCGCCCGCACCCCCACCCCCACCGCCGCGACGAGGGCCAGCGCGAGGGCGAAGACGAAAAAGGTCCGCTGCGTTCCCAGCAGCGGGATCAGCAGCAGCGCCGAGACCATCGTCCCCAGCAGCGAACCGGCGGTCGAGATCGCGTAGAGGTGGCCGACCACCTCGCCAGAGCTGCCGACCTCCCCCACGGCCAGCCGCACCGCCCACGGCGCCGCCGCCCCCAGCAGCATCACCGGGACCGCGACCAGGGCAAGCACCCCGAACAGCGAGCCGGCGAAGCCGCCGACCGAGACGGTGTCGAAGGCGTCGGCAGAGAAGCCGAGGAAAGGCCGGGCCGCGAACGGCACCAGCGCGATCAGGACCGCCGCCGCCAGCACCAGCAGGCAGAGCCCGCGCAGGTGCGGGTGGCGATCGGCGTAGCGGCCGCCGAACCAGTAGCCGACGGAGAGGGCGACGAGGACGACCCCGATCGTGTTCGCCCAGACGATCGTCGAGGCGCCGAAGTAGGGGGCGAGCAGTCGCGCCGCGGCGATCTCCACCCCGAGGCTTGAGGCGCCGACAACGAAGACCAGCGCCGCCAGTAGCCGACGGGACGATTCCGGTCCATATAGGGACGATTCCGGTCCATATAGGGACGTTTTTGTCCCGTCAGCGGGTTTTTCAGCCTGGGCGGTCGTCGCGGTCACCCCCGGCCCCCGTCAACTGCCGCTCCAGTCGCGCCCCCTGCCCGGCCGCCACCGCCCGCTGCGCCCGCGCCTCGTCCAGCTCGATCCCCCGCTCCAGCGCCAGGTCGAGCAGGCGCTGCTTCTCGATCCCTTCGCGGGAGACTTCGAAGAAGACCCAGGCGAGCAGGCCGAGCCCGAGGAAGGTCCCCTCGACCATCATCACCACACCGGCGGTGCTCTGGTCGGCAAGCGGGGAGATGTTCCAGTAGGCCTCTCCCGCCGCGTACTTCGGGTAGAGCACCGTCCCCGACCACATCAGGACGTTGCCGAGGATCGCGCCGGCGAAGCGGACCGCGACGACGTAGGCGACCTTCCAGCCGGCGTTGAACCAGCTCGGCTTCGGCAGCGGCCCGAAGATCGGCATCCACATCAGGCAGCCGAAGAAGACGAAGCTGACGTGCTCGAGCGCGTGCACCGCCGCGCCCCCGTAGGCGGCGTCGTAGAGCGCGGGGATGTGCCAGAAGTAGAAGTTGAGCGCCCAGAGGGGGAAGGCGACGAGCGGGTGGGCGAGGATCCGCAGCCGGTCGAAGACCGGGATCGCCAGGATCGGTTGCAGCAGCGGGCCGGTCAGCCCGAGGACCAGGAGCAGGGTGGCGAGGTCGCCCAGCAGGAGGTGCTCGACCATGTGGGCGATCACCAGCTCCTCGGCAACGTGGGCGACCGGGGAGACGAGGGCGATCGCCATCGTGAAGAGACCGCCGGCGAAGCAGAGCTGGCGCCAGAGCGGCAGCGGCCGGCCTCGCTCGGCCAGGGTGAGCGAGCGCTTGGCGTAGAGGACGGCCGCTACCAGCAGTGGCACGACCTCCAGCGGGGCGAAGACCGCATCGACGTGGGCCGGCGGGAAGTTCATCGGATTCAGCGTAGCCCGCTGGTAGCTTGGCTCAGGCCGTGAGCTCCCGCAACCACCGCTTTCCCCCGATCGGGAGCTACGGCTTCCTCTCCGATTGCCACACCTCCGCCCTGGTCTCCTTCGGCGGCAGCGTCGAGTGGCTCTGCTTCCCCCGCTTCGACTCCCCCAGCGCCTTTGCCGCCCTGCTCGACCGCGGCGCCGGCCACATGCTGCTGCGACCGCAGGGCGTGATCGTCCCGATCGCCCGCCGCTATGCGCCCGGCACCCTGGTGATCGAGACCACCTGGGTGACCGACACCGGCTGGGTCGTGGTCAAGGACGCGCTGACGATCGCCGACTGGGCGGGCTCCGGCGGCGGAGACAGCCGCACGGGCCGACCCAGTACCGCGCACGAGAACGATTGCTCGCTGTTGCGGACGATGACCTGCATCGACGGCGAGGTCGAGATGGAGATGGAGTGTGTGCCGCGCTTCGGCTACGGCGTCGAGGAGGGACAGTGGAGCGGCGGCGAGCTGGGCGAGGCGCGGGCTACCGCCGCCGACGGCACCGAGCTGCTGCTGACCAGCGACATGCACCTCGAGCTCGACGAGGAGGCCGCCCGCGGCCGCGTCACCCTGCGCGAAGACCAGACCGGGTTCTGCGCCATCACCTGGAGCGAAGGTGAACTCGGCGGCCCTCGCAGCGCCCCCGAGGCGCTGGAGCGAATCGACTCGACGGAAGAGTTCTGGCGCGAATGGCTGCGCGACGGCAACTTCCCCGACCACCCCTGGCGGATACACCTGCAGCGCTCGGCGCTCGTCCTCAAGGGCCTCACCTACACGCCGACCGGGGCGATCCTCGCCGCCCCCACCACCTCGCTGCCGGAGACGCCGGGCGGGGAACGCAACTGGGACTACCGCTTCAGCTGGATTCGCGATTCCACCTTCAGCCTCTGGGCGCTGCACACGCTCGGGTTCGACGAGGAGGCGCGCGACTTCATGCGCTTCATCGTCGACGTCTGCGTCGACCATCCGGACCTGCAGATCATGTACGGGATCGGGCACGAGCGGGACCTCACCGAGGAGACGCTCGACCATCTCGAGGGCTACGGCGGGGCGCAGCCGGTGCGGATCGGCAACGGCGCCTACGACCAGCGCCAGAACGACGTCTGGGGCTCGCTGCTCGACTCGATCTACGTCCACGAAAAGGCGCTCCGCGGCCGCGGCACGCAGGCGACGCGGGAGCTGATCCGATACCAGGTGGAAGCGGCGATCGAGGCTTGGCCGCATCCCGACCAGGGGATCTGGGAGTCCCGGGGCGAGCCACAGCACTACGTCTCCTCGAAGCTGATGATCTGGGTCGCGGTCGACCGCGGCGCCCGCCTCGCCCGGATCGGCGGCTTCGACGGGCTCGCCGAGCAGTGGGAGGCGAAGGCCGACGAGTTCAAGGCCGAGATCCTCGAACGCGGCGTCCGCGACGGGGTCTTCCGCCAGCACTACGAGACCGACGCCCTCGACGCCTCGCTGCTGCTAATCCCACTTTTCCGTTTCCTGCGGCCCGACGACCCCCGGGTCCGCGCCACCGTCAACGCGATCGCCGGCGACCTGACCGAGCACGGGCTCGTCTGCCGCTACAAGGTCGAGGAGACCGACGACGGCCTCCAGGGCCGCGAGGGGACCTTCCTGATCTGCTCCTTCTGGCTCGTCTCCGCCCTCTCGGAGATCGGCGAGCCTCATCGCGCCCGCCAGCTCTGCGAACGGCTGCTCGAGGCGGCGGGCTGGCTCGACCTCTTCGCCGAGGAGCTCGACGCCGAATCGGGCCAGCACCTGGGCAACTTCCCCCAGGCCTTCACTCACCTGGCACTGATCAACGCCGTCTCCCACGTGATCGCCGACGAGAAGCGCGCCGACGGAGGCTTCACCGCCGTCTTCACCGAGATGGGCGGGGTCCGCGAGGACGCCGGCGCTCCATAGACGAAAGACCTACAGACAACAAGTTGCTGTTCCCCTACACTGGGTTCCGGCCGAATGCCGTGCAATAACTGTGGTCGGGACGAGGCCTGCAAGGGGGGCTCCTCGGCCCAGGGGAAAGTGATCGGGGCGGGACCGGACAGAGTCCGACGGCGCTCCCGACTGGACGCCAGGGAGGCGCAATGAACAAGAACGAAGCAAGTCAAACCACTTGGGCCGAAGACGAGGGAGTCGAATCGGCGGTGCTGCATCAGCTGCTCGACCTGCACCCGACCCGGCTGACGCTGGCGGAGTTGCGGCGGGAACTGGGCGGCGACGGCGGTGACTTCGCCAAGCGCGACGCGGTCGAGCGGGCCGTGCGGGAACTCACCGCCGCGGGCCTCTTGCACGAGGGCAGCGAATTCGTCGTGCCGACGCGAGCGGCGCTCCGGTGCAGCGAGCTGCTCGACCGTTAGCCCAAACGGAAGGGGACGGCGATCCTCGCTGCTTTCGAGCCATCGCCGTCCCCATAAAGAGAGTTCCCCGGTCTAGTAGCCCTTGCTGATGCCCTCGACAGGGACTACACGCGTATCCGTTCCGATCTTCACGACTCTCCACCTCCCCTCTGCCTCGATTGCTCGGCCGCTCCCCCGCGGCCCAGTCGAAATTAACTGAGTGCTTTTTACTCTAATGAATTCCAGCAATCAAGGTGAGAGCAGTAAAACTCGTCAATAATCGGAAAACGCGGGAGCGTTGTGAAAATCCTGATTGACAAGGTGTAAAGTCCTCGTATCGGCCATATCCCCTGGAACCAACCCCAAGAAAAGGCCATGCCGAAGACCAAAACCAAGAAAGAGGGCGTCGAACAGGTAGTCGCCAAAGCGTTCGCCCACCCCCTGCGCGTGCAGATCCTGATCATTTTGAATGAAAAGACCGCGAGCCCGAACATGCTCGCCCAGCAACTTGATCAGAGCCTCAACCTCGTCGCCTACCACGTCCGGGTGCTCGAGAAATACGACTGCATCGAGCTCGTTGACACGAAGCAGCGGCGTGGCGCCACCGAGCACTTCTACCACGCGACGCGCCGCCAGTTCCTCACTGACAGCGAATGGTCTCGGCTGCCGAAAAGCCTCCGCCCAGGACTGTCGGGCGCGATGCTGAAGACCGCCTTCGACGATGTCGAGGAGGCGCTCGACAAGAACACCTTCGATGAGCTCGAGGATCGGCATCTCAGCCGGACGCCGATGGTCGTCGATCGCAAAGGCTGGGAGGATGCCGCGGGAGTCCTGGCGGAGACGCTGGAGCGGCTGATCGAGATCCAGAGCGAAGCCACCGCGCGGCTCGGCGAAAGCGGTGAGGAGGGCCTCCACTCCAAGGTCCTGATCCTCCACTTCAAATCGCCCGACAACGCCGAGACGACCGCCGAGTCTCCCGCTTCCTAAGCGCTTCCCACGCCGACCCGGCGCCGCTCGCCATCCGGGCGGCGCCGCCGGTCGGCCCATCGTCCCCTCTCGCTATCGTTGCCGTGACGGTCGCTCCAGGCCGCACGCTGCACAGCTTCGGACTGACGCTCTCAGGGCAGCGACGTTGGACAAGTAACGCCGCCTAATCAAATCGATGCTGTGAACGAAGAGACGCCGAAAAGCGCAGACCAGTCGAGTCCAGGCCCCGGTGAGGGGCTCGCGAACGAGCGCGTGCTCTGGGCGCGCTTCGTCAAGGACCGCGACCCCGCGATCCGCGAGGAGCTGGTCCGCCGCTACCTGCCTTTCGCGAAAAACCTGGCGCTGCGGTACCGCGGCGCCAGCGAGTCCTTCGACGACCTCCTGCAGGTGGCGAGCCTCGGCCTCGTCAACGCGATCGACCGCTTCGACCCCGACCGCGGCGCCCCCTTCACCGCCTTCGCCTCGCCGACGATCCTCGGCGAGCTGAAGCGCCATTTCCGCGACCGGGTCTGGACCGTCCGCGTGCCCCGCGGTCTGCACGACCGCATGGCCGAAGTCGAGAAAGCGATCTCCGAACTGACCGTGCAGCTGCAGCGCTCCCCTTCGGTCAGCGAGATTGCCGAGCGGCTCGAGGTCGACCCCACCGACGTGCTCGAGGTGCTCGAGGCCAACCACAACCGGCGCCCCCTCTCCCTTGACCGTCCCGTCGGCGGCGAGGATGCCGAAGAATCGCCGGCCTCGGAGTGGGTCGGCGACGAGGACACCGGCTACGAGTTGGTAGAGGACAAACTCGCCCTCGAGGGCGCCCTCCCCCACCTCGACGAGCGCGAGCGCCTCGTCCTCCAGCTGCGCTTCGTCGAGGACCTGACCCAGTCGCAGATCGCCGAGCGAATCGGCCACTCCCAGATGCACGTCTCCCGCATCCTCCGCCGGACCCTGGAGCGAATCCGCACCGAGGTCGCCGAGCAGAGCGGCGCTGCGGCCTCTGATACTGAATAACAGCGGGTTGGGAGGGGCGGGGACACCCCTGCTCCGGGGCGCCCCCACCGACACCCCCTCCTACAACAGGGGTTCTAGTTCTTCGAGAACGAGGAGATTGCGACGACGAGGTACTCGCCTTCGTCGCCGTCCTCGACGCGCAGTTCGTCGGTCAGCTTCTCCAGGGAGCCGCCGACCTCGGGGATCTCGAAGCTGGCGCGGAGGCGCTGGGCGCCCCCGTGGGTCATCGGGCCGACCTTGAGCTCGATCCCCTCGGGCAGCTCGGCGATGCTGAGGGAGACGTGGCCGTCGGTGAAACCCTGGGGGGCGCGGGCGGAGATCGCGTCGCTGAGCAGCATCGTGTCCGAGAGACGATCGACGCTGATGTCCTGGCGGGCGGCGAGGGCGGAGAGGGCGCGGCTGAGGACCGGGCCGACGATCTCCGGCGGGCCGACCCGGATCCGGGTCTCGTCGTCGGCTGCCACGGCGAAGGTGGAGCCGGTGACAGCGCCGTTCTCGCGCGCCTGCAGCGGCAGGTGCATGCGGATCTCGGTGCCTTTGTCGGCGCCGCCTTTGATCTCGAAGCTGCTGGAGAGGGCGGCGATCAAGGTCAGCCCGATCCGCAGGCTCGGGCGCTCGACGTCGGGACGCGGCCTGATCCCGGTGCCGTGGTCGCGGATCACGACCGTGAGCCCCTCGAGATCGCTCTCGGCCTCGACCTCCAGCGGTCCCGGCTCGCTGCCCGCGTAGGCGTGGACGACAACGTTCATGCAGGCCTCGGTGACGACCGTCTTCAGGTCCGCGAGGGACGCCTCATCCATGCCCAGCCTTTCGGCCAGGCCAGCGAGGGCGTGGCGGACGACTGCCACGTTCTCGGCCCGCGCGGGAAGGGACATTTGGAGCCCCGATCGATCATTGGTTGAGGTATTCAAAGTTCCAGCCTGCCCCAGGGACGCCGAGGCTCGTCTTCCAGAAGCGCGAGCATAACTCGCCGCCTCGCTATATGGCCTGCTTACCCCTGCCACCGGGCAGCAAACCGCTTTGCAGCAATGGTCCCCCCCTGCGGTAGCATCCTCCCCGTGAATCCAGCCCCGTTCGAGGTGAGAGTGGGAGATCTTGAGCATGGCGTCCGGACCATCGCGGTTCGAGGCGAGCTCGACCTCAGCACGGCCCCTGAATTGGAGGGCCCGCTGGAGGAGGTACTCGGCAGCGACGAGGGCTCGGTGCTGATCGACCTCTCCAGTTGCGAGTTCATCGACTCCACCGGCATCGCCCTCATCGTCCGCGCCTGGCAACGCCTCGACGGCGGCGAGAACGGCCGCACCCTGGTCATCTGCAGCGGGAACGACCAAGTCCGCCGGGTGCTGGAGATCACCGGCCTTGAGCTTTCGATCCCGGTCCACCTGACCCGGGACGACGCCCTCGCAGCGCTGACGGCTTAAGCGCCCCCGCCCTGGGGTAGCGGGCTTCTCGATGTCCCCTGCTCCGCGCCGTCCCCGGCTCCCTCGGGAGCTGTTCGAGACCCGCAGCCACGCCTGGCACTCGCTCGGCCTCGGCGACGAGCTGGCGCCGCGGTTCTCCAAGCGTCAGTTCGGCGGCCTGCTGCTGGCGCTACTGGTGATCGCCGGCACGCTGTTCGTCTACGGGCACCGGCGGGAGATCGCGCCCGGCTATGGGCAGTGGGTCCGGATCGGGACCGTCGTCGTCCTCATCATCGTCGGCTCGGCCGCGGTCCACTGGCTGGTCCGGGGGCTCTCGCCCCGCCTCTACCGGCGGCTCGACCCCGCCACCGCCGGCACCACCGGCTTCGTCGTCCGCCTGCTGGCGATGACGGCGGTGGTGGTCCTCGCCCTGCGGATCGCCGGGGTCACGGCCAGCACCCTCGCCGTCGGCGGCGCCTTCACCGCGGTGCTGCTGGGGTTGGCGGCGCAGCAGGCGCTGGGCGGGATCTTCGCCGGCATCGTCCTGCAGAGCACGCGGCCGTTCCGGGTCGGCGAACGAGTGCGCCTGGTGGGCGGCGCCCTGGCCGGCTCGATCGAGGGCACCGTCACCTCGCTCGGGCTCTTCTACACGACCCTGAGCCAGGGAGCCGACCGGCTGCTGGTGCCCAACAACGTCCTCCTCAGCCTCGTCGTCGTGCCGCTGCGGGAGCCCGACAAGGTCGACGTCCGCGTCCGCTTCCCGGCCCAGGCGAGCCCGCGCGAGATCGAGCACCGACTGCTGCAGGCAATCACCGTCCCCACCCGCTACAAGCCCAGCGTCTCGCTGGAGGAGCTCGACGGCGACGCAGTCGTCTTCCGGGTCAACGCCACCCCGCTGCAGCCCGAGGACGGCTCCCAGCTTGCCGAGGAGGTGCTGGAGGCGCTGCGGCGCTCGGAACCGGCGACGGCGGAAACCCGGCGCGGCGACTGACCTCAGTCGCCGGCGAAAACCAGGATCGCCACGTTGACGACGATCGCCAGCGGGGTCGCCACCAGGGCGAGGGTGCGGAAGAATTTGGCGAAGCCGCCGCGGTAGGCCACCGCCTCGAACAGGGTGATGCCGACGACGTGAGCGAGGTTGGCGAGGGCGATGCCGATCGCGATCAGGATCGCCACGGCTTCCCAGCCGGACTCGTGGCCGTTGCCGGAGGCGATCGCCGCGGCGAGAATCGCGACGACGATCGTGCCGACGATGCCGAGGACGATTCCGGTGAAGTCGAAGCGGGTCATTCCCGGCACGTAGTTGCCACCGCCGATTTCCTTGCCGGCGACGGGGTTGATCGTCCCCTGTCCGGTCTCCTCCACCTCGACGACGTGATCGGGATGCTCGTCGTCGCCGGTCTCGACGACGATCACCCGCAGCGGCGGCTCGATCCCCTCCTGCGCCTTCTCCAGCAGGCCCTCCTCGTACCACTTCGACTGCTCCTCGCAGTGCTCGAAGATCAGGACTTCGTCGGCGGGCGCCGTCAGCAGTGCGTCCTGAGCGGCCTGCACGGGATCGGGGTCGCCGACCTCACCGTTGACCTCAATGCCATTCTCGCGCAGCGTCCGCAGCGCCCGCCCCAGCCGCTCCTCGGCTTCTTTCTTGGGCTCGTCGATGTCGCCGAGCGTGTGCCGCAGGGCGTTCGCCTCGGTAGCGGGGACGATGACCCTCAGGTCGACCCCGTCCCGGTCGGCGTTGGCGAGGATCTCCTCCACCGGCTCGGAGCCGTGGAGGTTGTCGGTCAGGATCGCGATCACGCGGCGCGACATGGCTCCCTCCTACTCGTTGCGGCGAATCGCCTCGTCGGCGTCCTGGGGGATCTCTTCGTCCGGTTCGCCGAAGGCCGAGGTGTCGATCGGCTCCTCCGGAGCGCCGGCATCGCGGTTCGGAAAACTCTTTTCGTCGCCGTGCTCGGCGTTGTCGATCAGCTCCGCCTCGGCCAGCTCGAAACCCTCCGCCTCCCCCTCGCCGGCCTCGACCAGCGGCTGTTCGGCGGGATCGTCAACTTGGTCATCGGGGGCGGGACCGCCGATCCGCGCGGCTTCCGCCGCCGCGGCGTCAGCCTCTTCCTCGGCGATCGGGTCTTTCCTGGTCTCGCTCACGAGGGCTTCCTCTCCCCCCACATGCCGGTGTCCCCCTGGGCCTGGTGCTGGGGCTGGCGACCGGGCTGCTCGGGCGGGGTCAGCTTCTCGTCGGCGCGCCGGCTCATCCCGGCGTAGCCGAGGAAGGCGACGAAGCCGATCACGAAGAAGATCAAGGCGAAGATCGGCGACCAAGCGACCGCGACCAGCGCCAGCAGGACGATCAGAACCATCGGGATGACGTACATGCTGGGCCGGTACCCCTGCCGAGCAGGCACGAAACTCGGCGTCTTCGTTTTCCACCCTCCCCTCCGGGTACTCCCAAAGGGAACGTAAACGACCGTAAGGAGTGAAGAATGGGGACCCAAGAGGCTGGGCAGATCACCGGCACCAAGGACAAGGACTACAACGTCATCTGGTTCGTCGAGCAGTGCCTCAGCAACGTGCTGCGCCTCGAGACCTACATCGAAGACGCGGAGCGCGATGGCGACTCCGACCTCGCCGACTTCTTCCGGCGTGCACAGGAGACGAGTCGCAAGGGCGCCGAGCAGGGCAAGGACCTCCTCCGCTCGCGCCTCTCTTCCTGAGGGATCTCCGAGGGATGCCGACCTCGCTCGGCACCGGCTCTAGGAGCCGGTGCCGACCGAGGCGGTGCGGCCGGCCATCCAACCGGCGGCTGCGCCGACGACGCCGCCGAGACCGAGCAGAGTCGCGGACCGCATCGGGTCCCGCTTCAGCTTCGAGGCGGTGCCATGAGCGGTGTGCTTGGCGGCGGCCTTGGCCGCCTTCTTGGCGAGGTTCTTCTTCATCGCTGACATGTCCGCCCCTTACCCGGGGTCCCCACCGGGCTACACCAGCTGCGGCGTCGAGAGCCCCTCTCGCAGGTAAATCGCATTGGGAGGAGCGAATTCCTCCCAGTCGTTGTTGAGGTAGGCGAAGACCTCGCGATGGGCGCGCCAGGCCGCGATCCGGCGCCGCCAGTGGTCGAGCTCGGTCTTCGAGTAATTGCCGTTGCGGCCGCGGGCGCCGTGGTGCAGCCGCAGGTAGGCGAGCTCACCGGCCGGCCGCGCCCCCGGCAGCTCTCGGCGGCCGTCGTGGGGAATCACCAGCGAGGCGCCGTGGTCCGCGAGGATCCGCCGCACCGCCGGCACGAACCAGCTCGGGTGGCGGAACTCGAAGCAGTGGCGCGCCGGCGGCAGCAGCTCCAGCGTCGCGACGAGGACGGCGTCGTCGCGGTGGAAGTTGCCCGGCAGCTGCCACAGCACCGGGCCCAGCTTGCCGCTCCCGCGCAGCGGCTCCAGCGGCTCCCAGAAGCGGGCCAGGCCCTGCTCGATCCCGCGCAGCCTTTTCATGTGGGTGAGGTAGCGGCTGCCCTTGACGGCGAAGAGGAACCCGGGCGGGGTGCGTTCCACCCACCCTTCCACCACCTCGCGCCTGACCAGCCGGTAGAAGGTGTTGTTGACCTCAACGGTGTCGAAAATCTCGGCGTAGCGTTCGAGCCAGCGCGCCGGCGGCACCCCCCTGTAGATGCCGTGGCGCCAGGAGTCGTAGGCCCAGCCCGAGCAACCGATCCGCACATGTTTCATCGTCAGCCCGGGTACCCCGCATCCATGCCGCTGAACGCGATCCTCGACGTCGACGGCACCCTCGTCGACACCAACTACCACCACGCGCTCGCCTGGCACCGGGCCCTACATGCCCACGGACACCCGGTCCAGATGTGGAAGGTCCACCGCCACATCGGGATGGGCGGGGACCAGATCCTCGACGCGCTGATCGGCGAGAAGGCCGCGGCCGAGCAGGGAGACGCGATCCGCGGAGCGGAGGCGGAGGCCTACGCCGAGTTGATCGGCGAAGTCGAGCCGATGGAGGGGGCGCGGGAGCTGGTCGAGAGGCTGCGGGACGCCGGCGCCAGCGTGATCCTCGCTAGCTCCGCCAAGCAGGAGGAGGTCGACCACTACCTCGACCTGCTCGACGCACGCGAGCTGGTCGACGACTGGACCACCTCCGCCGACGTCGAGAGCACCAAGCCCGATCCCGACCTCGTCCTCGCCGCACTCGGGAAGGCTGGCAACGACGATCCCTCGGTGATGGTCGGCGACTCGGTCTGGGACGTGAAGGCGGCGAAGGCCGCCAGCGTGCCCACTCTGGCGGTCCTCACCGGCGGGTTCTCGGAGGCGGAGCTTCGGGACGCGGGCGCCTCGCAGGTGGTCGAATCGATAGCGGAGTTGGATTTCGAGCCGCTGTTTGCGGAGTCCTCTGCCGATTGAGCTTGGCCGCGGCGCCCTCATCGGCGAGGTTCTCACGGTGGCCAGGAGGCAGGAACGAGTCGATCAGGAACTGATCAAAGCGCTGTCGCACCCGCTGCGGGTCGAGATCCTCGAACGGCTGCAGGGACGGATCGCCAGCCCGGTCGAACTCGCCAGGGAGCTGAATGCGAGCCTCGGCGTGGTCGCCTACCACGCAAAGACCCTGATCCAGTGCGGCTGCTTGGAGCTCGTCTACAGCGAGCCCCGCCGCGGCAGCCGCGAGGACTTCTTCGGGATCACCTCCCGCTCTTCGCTGCGCCGGAACTAACAGGATTTCGCGAAATGACCAGCGGAGTCATACCGAGCCACTTTGAACCGAGAAACTATCCGTCAGATCGAACGAAAAAGCCGCCTAAACAACGATGCGAATCGACCGGAATCGCGTTTTCCGGGTCAAGGTGCTCCGGGAGCCACCGCTGCGACTCGGTGTGATCCTCGGCGACTTCGGTAGAGCGCAGATCGACCGCATGGCGGAAAAGGCCCTTCGGGGCTGATACCCGAGCATGTAGCACGAATCGAGGCGTTGCAGCCGTACCACGCTCAGGGTCGGCAAGGGGTCCACCTGCTCAAGCTTCTGCCCCGACTCTCCAACACTGACAAGCGACCCCCTGAGATCCAGTTCATGAGGCAGCCCATCCGATTTTGAACACACCCCAGTGGGGCAAAAATCGGCTGCGGTTTCCTCGGCTGATTCGCCCAGCCTCGACGCGGGGGTTCGCTAGATGCTCCTAGCTGGCGCCGGCCACCGCTCGCTCGAGTTCCCGCTTGGTCATCTTCGAGCGGCCTTCGATGCCCTTCTTCTTGGCGTCGTTGTAGAGCTGTTCGCGGGTGCGGCCGCCGGGGCCGCTGCCGGAGCGCTTGCCGCCGCGGCTGCTGGCCGAGCGTCCCGGGTCGAGCTGCGCGAGGAGGTCTTCGATTCGCCCGACCGCGCCTTTTCCTTGTTGACGGCGCGGGCAGCGATCTCCTCCGCCCGTTTGGTCGAACGCCCAGCTTCCTTCTCGCTCTTTTTGATGTGTCTGTACTGGCGATCTCGTTTGCTGCCTTTTTTCACTCCGCGCGGTGGCATCAGCTCACGCTCGCTTTCTGGCGCTGGCCCTCGTGGACGCGTTTGGGTTCACCTCTCGGGTACCCCTGCCGCGAGCGGCTTAACGCGCCGCGGCGCGGGCGTCGGTGCCACGGCAAGCCGCCGCTGACTGCGCCTTGCTCTCCTGTCGTTGCCAGCCCAACTCGAAGGCGAGGGGAACCTGGACCCGCTCTCTCGCCAGGCAGCGTGGACAGGAGGTCCAAGAAGACGCCGCCTGAGCCGAGTATCCACTTCCACAGTTGTCACACCGAAACATCTCGCGTCTCCCGTCTATCCCAGTCGTCTAAGCCCGTTGGACCCTTCATTACCCTTGTCCAATGGGACAAAACGGTGGCATGCGGAATCTGTCACCCGGGGAGGCAATGGCCGTTCCGGGCGGCGGTTGTGCCTGCGTGCAAGAGTGAGCCGGATGCAAGAGCCGCAGGAACTGGAGCTGTGGCGCTACCTGAGGAGTCAGCGTGAGCTCGCGGCCCGGCTGATCGAAGGCAACTCCCTCGATCAGGTGGCCCCCCGATTCCTCGAAATCGTCGCCAACCTGCTCCGCTGGGAGGCGGGGGCGATGTGGGAAGTGACCGGCCAGAAGGACCCGCTGCGCCTGGTCTCGGGCTGGAGCACGCCCGACCTCGACGCTCGGCCGCTTTGGCGGCGCAGCCGCGAAATCGACTTCGTGCGGGGCACCGGCCTGCCCGGCGATGCCTGGGGCAGCGGGCAAATCGCCCTCGCCCCCGACTACAAGGCCTACCCGACGCCGACGCCGCGCTTCGAAACCTCGGCCGAGCTGGGACTGGAGGCGGCGCTGGCGATCCCCGTCCCCACCGGCTCGCCGGAGAGCGTTCTCGCGGTGGCCGAGTTCCACACCACCTCCTTCAATCCCCAGTCCGAGGAGCTGATGGAGTTGCTCGCGAGCTTCGCCGATCAGCTCGGCACCTTCATCGCCAGGCGCCGGGCGGAGGCGAAGAGCGCCGAGGCGGAGCGCTTCCGCCAGCACCTGGCAGAGGTCGTGCGCGGCACCCAGGACGCCGTCCTCAGCAAGGACCTGGACGGGATCGTCACCACCTGGAACCCCGCAGCGGCGCGGCTCTACGGCTACAGCGCCGAGGAAGCAATCGGGCGCCACGTCTCCTTCCTCGTTCCCCACGACCACAAGAACGAGGAGATGGTGATCCTCGACCGGATCAAGCGTGGCGAACGCCTCGAGACCTACGAGACCGAAAGGATTCGCGCCGACGGGGCCCGGATCGCCGTCTCGCTTACCGTCTCCCCGATCCGCAGCCCCTTGCGGGGGCTGATCGGCGCCTCGGTCGTCGCCCGCGACATCACCGCCGAGGTGCGGCGCCGGCGCGCCCAGGAGTTCCTCGTCGCCGCCAGCCGCCTTCTCGACAGCTCCCTCGACCCGACCGAGACGGCGCGGACGATCGTCTCAACGGCGGTGCCGGAGCTGGCCGAGCTCTGCCTGATCGACTTCCGCCGGCCCGACGGCTGGTACGGCGACAGCGTCGTCGCCGGCGCCAACCCGGAGATGGCGGCGCGGCTGGAACGGATCCGCCGCGAACAGCCGCTCGACCCTGGCGGCGAGCACCCGGTGGCGCAGGTGCTGCGGCTGAACCAGCCGATGGTCTGGCGCGACCTGACGGCGCCGGAGGTGGTCGACAAGGTCTCCCAGAACGCCGACCACCTGCAACTGATGCACGACGCCGGCTACAACTCGGCCGCGGTGGTCCCGCTCACCGCCCGCGGCCGCACCCTGGGGGCGCTCTCCTTCCTTCACGCCCACGGTGACCTTCGCTACGACCACGGTGACCTCGAGTTCCTCGCCGAGCTGGGTGACCGGGCGGCGCTGGCGCTCGACAACGCCCGCCTCTACCGGGAGCGCGACCGGGTGGCGAAAAACCTGCAGCGCGGGCTGCGGCCGCCGCGGCCGCCCGAGGTCCCGGGGCTCGACATCTCCGTCGTCTTCGAGGCGGCCGGCGAGGGGATCGAGGTCGGTGGCGACCTCTACGACGTGATCCCGAGCGAGAAGTGCTGCTGGATCCTCGTCGGCGACGTCGCCGGCAAGGGCAGCACCGCCGCCGGCGTCTCGGTCGCGGTGCGCCATTCCGTGCGCGGGCTGACGCGGGAGATCGGCGAGCCCGACGAGGTGCTGCGGCACGTCAACGAGCTGCTGCTGGCGGGTGAAACCCTCAACGACTTCGCAACGGGGATGCTCGCCTGCCTGCGCCGCGAAGAGGACGCCTGGCATCTGACGCTCGCCTCGGCGGGTCATCCACCGGCGGTTTTGGCGGGGCCGGACGGCCCCCGGCTACTCGGCGGCGGCTCGGTGCTCGGTGCCTGGCGCGAGGCCAACGTCGAGCGCCACGAGTGCGTCCTCACGGCAACCGACACCCTTGCTCTCTGCACCGACGGCTGGCTCGAGGCCGGCCCGACCGCTTCCCACCAGGGCCCCGAGAGCTTTGCCGAGATGACCCAGTCCCTCTGCGGCCTCGAGCTCGACGAGGTGACCGAGCGCCTTCGCGCCGATGCCGTTGGCCGCAGCTCGGGGACGCTGCGCGACGACCTCGTCGTGCTCGCGATTCGCCCCCAGGGCGCCTCAGACGCCGAGGCGCCGGGGGAGCTTGCGATCAGCCGTTCGGCCGCCTAACGACGCGCCGCGGCTTTTTTCGTCGCTGCTTTTTTGGTTTTCCGCGCGCTGCTACTGCGGCGCTGGGCGGCGGGAATGTCCTCCCGCGCGACCGCGCCGGTCAGCGACTTGATCTGGCCCTGGAGGAAGTTGGCCATTCTTTCCTCCTCGCGGCGAATCGACCGCGCCAGTTTCGCCGTCTCGGAGTCTTTGACTTTCTCAGCCAGGGTCTCGATCGCGAGGTAGGTGGCGATCTCCTCGTGCTCGTTGAAGTACTCGGTCTTGGCGTTCTTCAGCATTTTCTCCTGCTCGCCGCCGCCGCGGATCGCATGGAGAGGGCCCTTCGCCGCCGCCGTCAGTTTGCCGACCGCCCCCTGCAGGGTCTGGCCGCCGCCGCCGAGTTTCTTGATCCGGCGCTCGACCTGTTTGGCGTGCTGTTTCGTCTCTTTCAGGTGCTGCTGAAGCCGTTTTTTGTAGAGGCCTTTGACGGTCATCGCGATATGCGCCTGCAGGGCAGCCTCCAGTTCGCGCTCCTTGCCATAGGCCTCGCTGAGGTACTGGACCAACTTCGCGTCACGCTCGTTCATATCCGCCATCGCGAATCGCGCCTCCTCCTTACTTTTGTCGATGCGTTTTCCTACCCAGCGCCCCTGCGGCGAAACTGGGGCGCGGGTGGGTGGTGATCCGGCGACCGCCGACTAGCCTCGATCCACCGTTTTCACCCCGCCGGTGTAATCGGCTGACTTGAGGTAGGTAACAACCCCAGGGCGGCTCGGCGGAGTCGCCCTGGGGCTCCCTTTCGAGCTCGGTCGCCCGGCAAACCATCGCTTTGGCACCTGCGCGCGGCAGGCCGAGATCGGCGGCTGCGTCGAGGGGAGTCGAGGCCGGGGAGCGGGGCCTGGGACTACGGGCTCGAGGCGACCGGCAGCGCCCGCAGCCTTGCGAAGGCCGCCGCCAGGGCATCGGCCCAGGGCCAGGTGCGCGGCAACCGCAAGATCACCCGCCGGCCAGAGCGCACCATCCGCCCGGCGACGTGCAGCAGGCGCTGGCGCATCCGCTTGGGCTCGGCCAGGGCAAGCTCGCCCTCCAGGCAGAGCGAGCGGGCCCACGAGAGCAGCTCCGCGGCGAGGAGCGAGAGCTCCAGCCAGGCCTGGTTGTGCTCGAAGGCGGCGAAGGGCAGGTTGCGGATGCCGGTGTCCTTGGCGCAGCGGATTGCGTCCTCGCAGCGGGCGCGGCGGCGGTGGCGCAGCTCCAGGGCGGCAATGTCGGTGTCGTCTTGGTCGGTGATGAAGGCGGTGTGGCGGTAGCCGTCGGCGTCGAAGACGCAGAACTGGGCGCCGGGGTGGGGACGCTCGCGACGCACGATCAACCTTGTTCCCTCGGGCCAGGCGCCGAGGTCGAGGGCGCCGGTCAGCTCGGCGACCCAGGCGCCCTCACGCTCGCTCCCGTCGGCTTCGATCGCGCTCTGCCATGCCGGCTCGGGCGCCGCGAGGATCGCCTCGCGGACCCGCGCACCGACTTCATAGCCGACCGAGAAGCCGACCCCGGCATCCCGGCAGTCGGCGGTGAAGGCGTGGGTGGCGCCGCCGATGTCCGCGCGGGCCAGGATCTCGCGCCGCAGGTCAGCCTCCGGCAGCTGTTCGAGGGCCAGCTGCAGTACCTCGAAGTGGTCGGCGGCGGTGTTGGCGCCGGCGTTGCCGGGGCGCAGGAGGCCGGCCAGGGGCTCGCCCGTCTCGTCGAGGAAGCAGAGCAGCGGGAAGAAGCCGAAGCCGTTCTTGTAGTTGCCGGCGGCGCCTTGCTTCTCGGAGTGGGCGGTGAGGAGGCTGGCGTCGATGTCGAGGATCAGCTCCTGCGGGCGGGCTCCGGCATCCCAGGCTCGCTCGCGCGCCTGGGCCCGGGCGGCGCGGATCGCTTCCAGCCGCTCGGCGTCGATCGACTTGATCGCCCGGTGGGCGGTGGTCTCGGAGGCGACCGCCCCGAACAGGGCCTCCTGGCCGCGCAGCACGCCGAGGTCTGAGACGCAGTCCCCGCCGTCGGCGATCGCCACGCAGATGTCGCGCAGGACGACCCCGGGGTCGTGGGCGGAGCGCCGCTCGCGAGTCGGCCCCATCGCTTCAGAGAGCGCCGCGGTGAGACCCATCCGGTCGCCCAGCTCGCTCAAGAGGAAAGCCCCGGCGTGGGAGACGAGACCCTCGCCGTCCGCCCTGACTTCTACCGTTCGGCGCGTCGTTTGTGTCTTCACCTTCCGGGTGTCCTCCTGGTTCTGAGAATGGGTCGTCGCAAACCGCATTCTCAAGGTCCAGGAGGACGTTCCCGGCGGCCTTTCAGGGCGCTTATCGGTGGATCGAGGCTAGGAGGGTTTCGCCAAACCCTCCTAGACTCCCTGCGGTGAGCGACGAGGCGATCGAGCACGGCTTCCGCGAGGGGGACAAGGTCTGGGTTCAGGACGGCGACGGCAATCGCCACCCGGGCGTCTTCGTCGGCGACAACGAAGCATCCGGCTGGTTCGGCGGCGGCCCCAGCGCCTACGTGGCCCACCCCGAGGCGCACCAGGCCGAGGTCGTCTCGATCTTTCGCATCACCCCCCGCGACGATTGATCGCGCCGCGGCTGTCGATTTCGGCGCCGCCCGTTCGTCGCCTGGGGTAAAAGGACGGAACAGCCGCCCGCTACCGAAGGAGGACCGATGCGTTTCATGATGTTCATGTACCCGCAGATCGAGGAGGAGGACTGGAACCCGACGCCGGAGGCCGTGGCGGCGATGGGTCGCTACAACGAGGAGCTGCAGAAGGCCGGGATGCTGTTGGCGCTGGACGGGTTGCGCCCCCCGAGCGACGGCGGCAATGTCGTCTTCGATGCCGAGGGCAAGGCGACGGTCACCGACGGGCCTTTCACGGAGACGAAGGAGGTCGTCGGCGGCTACTGGTTGATCCAGGCCCGCTCGAAGGAGGAGGCGCTGGAGTGGGCGAGCCGCTGCCCTGACAGCAACTGCCGGATCGAAGTACGTCGCGTCTTCGAGATGGAGGACTTCCCGCAGGAGGTCCAGGACGCTTACGAGGGCCCCTGAGGCGGCAGCGGTGAGCGAGGCCACGCGCGCGATCGAGGCGGTCTGGCGGATCGAGTCCGCCCGCCTCATCGCGGCACTGGCGCGGATGACCGGCGATATCGGGCTCGCCGAGGACCTGGCCCAGGACGCGCTGGTGGTGGCGATGGAGAAATGGCCGCAGTCAGGCGTCCCGGACAACCCGGGCGCCTGGCTGATGGCGACGGCGAAGAACCGGGCGATCGACCGCCTGCGGCGGGAGAAGACCTACAAGCGCAAGCGCGAAGAGGTCGCCCGCGACACCGGGGCGCTGTTTGCGATCGAACGTTCCGGCTTCGAGGCCGCCGCCGACGAGGAGATCGGCGACGACCTGCTGGCGCTGATCTTCACCTGCTGCCACCCGCTGCTCTCGCGCGAGGCGCGGGTGGCGCTGACCCTGCGGCTGCTGGGCGGCCTGACGACGCCGGAGATCGCCCGCGCCTTCCTCGCCCCGGAGCCGACGGTGGCGCAGCGACTGGTGCGGGCGAAGCGGACCCTGCGCGACGCCAGGGTGCCGTTCGAGGTGCCGCGGGGAGCGGAGCTGGAGGAGCGTCTGCCCTCGGTGCTGGAAGTGATCTACCTCGTCTTCAACGAGGGTTACGCGGCCAGCGCCGGCGAGGACTGGGTTCGTGCCGACCTCTGCGAGGAAGCGCTGCGGCTGGGCCGGATCCTCGCCGAGCTGGCGCCAGGCGAGCCGGAGGTCCACGGGCTGGTGGCGCTGATGGAGATCCAGGCCTCCCGCAGCGCTGCCCGCCGCGGACCGGGCGGCACCCCGGTGCTGCTGCTCGACCAGGACCGCAGCCTCTGGGACCCGCTGCTGATCGTCCGTGGCCGCCGAGCGCTGGAGCGGGCCGAAGCGCTGCCGGGGCCGCTCGGCCCCTACGGCCTGCAGGCGGCAATCGCCGCCTGTCACGCGAGGGCGATCCGGGCCGAGGAAACCGACTGGGTGCGGATCGCCGCCCTCTACGATGCCCTCGCCCAGGTCGCCCCCTCCCCCGTCGTCGAGCTGAACCGCGCGGTGGCGCTGGGCATGGCCTTCGGCCCGGAGGCCGGACTCGAACTGCTGAGGCGAATCGAAGACGACCCAGCCCTGGCGCGGTACCACCTCCTGCCCAGCGTCCGGGGCGATCTGCTCGAGAAAGCCGGCCGCCACGAAGAGGCCGCCACCGAGTTCCGCCGCGCCGCCGAGATAACCGAGAACGAGCGCGAGCGCGAGCTATTGCTCAAGCGAGCAAAGCACGTCCTGAGCCCACAAAATCCTGCCAGCGCCTAAAGCTTTCAGGGTTACATTTACCTTCGCGCAGTTTTGCGAGAACGATCAACTGGCGAGCAGCGAATAGCGCCGTAAAGGCAGGCTTACAAACCTGGCTGTCGCGGCCTCCCACCATTACATCGCAGTATCTTGATCATTCATCACCCGTCAGGTACCGGTTCGGGGCATCGGCAGGGAGACACCTCCCTGCGCTGACCAAATGAAAGGTAACTATGAACAAGAAGTTGATGCTGATCGCAGCGGGCGCGCTAACCGCCCTCGCTCTTGCCGCGCTACCAGTAACCGCATCCGCTGGAGAATTCACCGCTGACTGTGAAGTAGGAGCAGAATGCTCTGGCACCATTGCCGGAGGGGCGGCCGCGTTCTCCAATTCGGCCGGCGAAACAATCAGCTGTACCTCAGTCACCGGCACTGCCACCCTCACGTCCGGCACCTCGACAGGCAAAGTGTCACTTGTTGCCCATGGCTGCAAGGAGACAGTGACGTTTTTCAAATTCTCCTGCAATAGCGTTGGGCAACCCGCGGGAACAATTGCCACCGGGACCTTGGTGGGCCACGGCGTCTATGTGGACCCGAACAAAACGCTACCGGGCATCTTGATAACAAACGTGAATCTCACATTCGAATGCGCCGGCTTCGCGAAAAAAACAGTCACAGGCAACCTCTTGGGAGCAAAACCGAATCCCGAATGCAACGTATTCAAGTCAAGCGAATCCGCCACGCTCAGCCAGACCGCTCATGGGACGCAGCAATACCGTCAGGTGACAACAACCGGAACGGTTTTCGACCTGATCAGCAGCAACGACAGCGGCGGTGCCTACCTCACATCCTCACTGACCGGCTCGCTGACCATCACGGCCGTGGGAGGGAACAAAGTTAAGGCCACATGCTGAGGCCGTAAATCAAGACTCGCGAATGGTGGGGCCGCTCTGCGGCCCCACCGCCAAGCGCTTGATCCCGTCCTCTTCGAGGCGCAGCATGCGCCAGTCATCGAGACGGCGGGCTCCGAGCTTGGCGTAGAACTCGAGAGCCGGCTCGTTCCACTCCAGCGCACACCATTCGAGCCGGGCGTAGTCGCGCTCCTCGGCGATCCTCGCCAGGTGCTCCATCACCGCTAGGCCGATGCCGCCGCGCCGGTGCTCGGAGCGGACGTAGACATCCTCGAGCCAGATCCCCGGCCGGCACTCGAAGGTCGAGAAGTTGGTCAAGAAGATCGCGTAGCCGACTGCTTCGCCGTCGGCGGTCTCCAGCAGCAGCGCCTCCGCCGCCTTGCGCTCGAACAGGGAGCGACGCAGCATCTCCACCGTCCCCGCGACCCTGTCGCCGAGCTTCTCGTAGGAGGCGAGCTCGAGGATCAGGTCGTAGAGGACCTGGACGTCCTCAACGCCTCTTACGCTTTGCCCTCGAACTCGTACTCGCGCAGGAAGCCCTCGAAGAGGCGGCGGTGCCCCTGCTCGTCGCGGAGGATCGTGATCACCATGTCCTGGGTGACCGGATCGACCCCGTCGGTCACCTCGACGATCCGCGTGTAGTGCTCGATCGCGCCGGTCTCGGCTTTGATCACGCCGCGGATCACGTGGACGACGTCGACCTGGTGCTCGGGCGGCTGCAGAAAGCTCTGTTCGGCTGCGAAGCCTTCGGAGCCGGGGACGACGCCGTAGAGCTCCTTGATCCGTTTGGCGAATTCTTCCGCGTGGCCGAGCTCCTCTTTGATGTCCTCGGCCAAAGACTCGCGGATCTCCTGGGCGCGGACGCCGTCGAGGTTCGTCGAAGCGGAGAGGTAGCTCATCACCGTCTCGATCTCCATCCAGTAGGCCTTGGTCAGGAGCTCGACGATCTCTTCCCGGGTGCCGGAGGCATCGCTGCTGAAGATCCCCTTGTCGAGGCTGCTCGTCTCCATCTCGTTCACTCTCCCTCTGGTCGTCTGGTCACTGGTCGAGCTTGTCCCGCTTCGGCCCCTCCCAGTCGGGAGCCTCTGGGTCCTGGGACGGGTGCGGTTCGCTGGTGCTGCGCGCACCCGTCTGCGGGTGGGCATCGTCGCCGAACATCTCCCCGTCGGGGTCGGGCGGGTCGCGGGGGTCCTCGCGCTTGTCGTAGGGGTCCGGCCACTCGGTCGGGTCGGGCTCGCCGACGGGGTGGTTGAGCACGTGATGCGGCTCGCGGTCCTGGGAGATGTCGCCTGGGTCCTTGCCGGGCGGCTCCGGAAAGCCGGTCGGCGTCTCGTCGCGGTCGGGTCGGTCGTCCATGCCTGGCGGCTACCCCGCCGCATCGGCGGGGAAACGCGCCCCCTCCGACGCGCGATGGCTAGGCTGCCGCGCCATGGACACGATCGATTCCCTGCTCGAGAACAACAAGGAGTTTGCCGCCGGCCTTGCCGCACAGCACCTCGACGTCGAACCGCAGCGCCACCTGGCGATCGTCACCTGCATGGATTCGCGCCTCGACGTCTTCGCCGCCCTCGGCCTCGGCAACGGCGAGGCGCACGTGCTGCGCAATGCCGGCGGCATCATCACCGACGACGTGATCCGCTCGCTGGCGCTGTCGCAGCGGCGGCTGGGCACCCGTGAGGTGATGTTGATCCACCACGACGACTGCGGCATGCAGAAGATCACCGAGGACGGGTTCCGGATGGAGCTGCAGGAGACGACCGGGATCGCCCCCTCTTTCGCGATCGAGTCCTTCACCGATGTCGAGGAGGACGTGCGACAGTCGATTCGGCGCGTTCGCGCCTCCCCCTTCCTGCCCCATCGCGATGTCGTTCGCGGCTTCGTCTACGACGTCGACACCCACCGGCTGCGCGAGGTCGAGGCAGAGGAGTAGATGGCGACCATCGCCCCCTACGGCTCCTGGGCCTCGCCGATCGAGGCGGCGACCGTAGCCCGGGCCGGGCGACGGCTTGCCTTCCCGGCGCTGGCCGGGGACGGCGCGGTCTGGTGGGCGGAGGGGCGGCCGGAGGAGGGCGGTCGCGTCTGCTTGATGCGGCGGCCCGCGGGCGGCGAGCCCGAACGGGTGACGGCGGAGGGGGTCAACGTGCGCACGCGGGTGCACGAGTACGGCGGCGGCGCCTGGTGCCTGGTCGCTCCCGACACGGTCGTCTTCGTCGCCTTCGAGGACCAGCGGCTCTACCGCCAGCGGCTGGGAGAGGAATCGGTCCCGATCTCACCGGAGCCGCCCGAGCCGGGCGCGCTGCGCTACGCCGACATGCGGCTGACGCCGGACGGCGATGCCGTCGTCTGCGTGCGCGAACGGGACGCCGAGCCCGAACCGGTAAGCGAGATCGTCTCGCTGCCGCTGAACGGCTCCGACGAGCCGCAGGTGCTCGCCGGTGGCCGCGACTTCTACTCCTTCCCGCGCGTCAGCCCCGACGGAGCCTGGCTCGCCTGGACCTGCTGGGACCACCCGAACATGCCCTGGGACGGAACCGAGCTCTGGGTCGCACCGCTCGGGGACACCGGCGAGGAGCGGCTGATCGCCGGCGGTCACGACCAGTCGGTCTTCCAGCCCGAGTGGGACCGGGACGGGCGCCTGCACTTCGTCTCCGACCGCGACGGCTACTGGAACCTCTACCGCGCCCGCGACCCCGGCGGCCAGCTCAGCGGCGAGGACGGCTCCCTGATCCAGTTGACCGAGGAGAAGGCGGACCTCGCCCACCCGCAGTGGCTCTTCGGCGGCGCCACCTTCGCCTTCCTCGAGAGCGGCGCGATCGCCTGCGTCCGCACCGAGAACGCCGAGGAAAAGCTCTTCCTGCTGCGGCCCGAGGGCTGGGAACCGACCGGCCTCGACCTGCCGTTCACTTCATTCGGCTATCCGGTCCTCTCGGCACACGGCGAGAAGATCGCTTTCGCTGCCGCCAGCCCCGAGAGCGAGACCGCCGTCGTCATCTACGACGCGGGGCGCGACGAGACCGAGACGGTGCGGACTTCCAGCGAGGAGCCGGTCGACCCGGCCTACGTCTCGCAACCGCGGCCGGTCGAGTTCCTGACCGGCGATGGCGAGGTCGCCTACGGCTTCTACTACCCGCCGACCAATCCCGAGTTCGAGGCGCCCGAGGGCGAACTGCCGCCGCTGATCGTCGAGAGCCACGGCGGGCCGACCTCCCACGCGACCCCGGCGCTCAGTCGCGAGTACCTCTACTGGACCAGCCGCGGAATCGGCGTCGTCGACGTCAACTACCGCGGCTCCAGCGGCTACGGGCGCGAGTACCGCAACAAGCTGCGCGGGACCTGGGGCGTGGTCGACACCGAGGACTGCGTCAACGCGGCCCGCCATCTGGCCGGCGAGGGCTTGGCCGACGGGGCGCGGATGGCGATCCGCGGCGGCTCGGCCGGCGGCTACGCGACCCTCTGCGCCCTTACCTTCCACGACGCCTTCGCCGCCGGCGCCAGCTACTACGGCGTCGCCGACGCCGAGGCGCTCGCCGGCGACACCCACAAGTTCGAGTCCCGCTACCTCGATCGCTTGATCGGCCCCTATCCGCAGGAGGCCGAGCTTTACCGCGAGCGCTCGCCGATCCACCACGTCGAGCGGCTGCGCTCACCGGTGATCCTCTTCCAGGGCCTGGAGGACCAAGTCGTGCCGCCGAACCAGGCGGAGACAATGGCGGCGGCGCTGGAGCGCAACGGCGTCCCCCACGCCTACCTCGCCTTCGAGGGCGAGCAGCACGGGTTCCGCAAGGCGGAGACCAACATCCGCTGCCTCGAAGCAGAGCTCTACTTCTATGGCCGGATCATGGGCTTCGAGCCGGCCGGGGACATCGAGCCGATCGAGATCGCCAACCTCAGCTGACGACGCAGTTCTTGGTGCCGCCTTCGGTTTCGCCTTTTTCCGGGAAGGCGTGGGCAAGCGCGAGGGCGATCAGCTGCGCGCGGGCGGCGTAGCCGGGCGAGGTGAAGTGGATGCCGTCTTCGATGAACCAGTCGTCTTTGACGTCGGAGGCCCAGTCGTAGACGCGCATGTTCGGGTAGGAGTCGCAGGCGGCTTCGAGTTCCTCGTCCCACTTCTCCATGTTTGCCTTGGAGTAGGGGTCGCCGGCTTCGACGAGGGAACGGACGTTGACCCAGAGCACCGGTTCGTCGCCGATGATCGCCATCATTTTCTCGATCCTTTCGCGCTCGCCGACGGTCGAGCCGGCGGCGACGTTGGCGGCCTCGTTGGTCCCGAGTGCCAGTACCCAGCAGGCTTCGAATTTAGGTTCCGCCTTCCAGGCGGCCGCGACTTCCTGGGCGTTGGGGTTGCCTTCGAACTGCTCTTCGATCGAGGTTGCGCCCTGCACCTCCATGTGGACTTCTTTGACCCCGACTTCGGCGTAGCGGGCGGGGATCCGCTGTCCTTCCTCGGGCAGGTATTCGGCATTGTCGAGGCCCTCGGAGGTCGAGTCGCCGATGTGGACGACGGTTTTGCAGGACGTTTTCGTCGAGTCCTCGGCCTGCGCTTTGGTCAGCGGCGGCGGCTTCGTCGTCCCCTCCGCCCGGGCCTGCTCAACGCGGATGTTTTCCCCCTCGGCGGAGCTAGAGTTGACCCCGGCCATGCCCGCGGTGGCGACGAGGAGGACGACGCCCATGCCGACGATCGCAACCCGCATCCCGGGCGCGAAGGTCTCCCATTTCCAGCCGACGGCGCGGCGGCGGGCGAAGAAGCGGCCGATCGCGCCGTGGCGGATCGGCTCCTCGACGAAGCGCCAGGAGAGGGCGGCGATGGCGAAGATCGCCGCCACCTGGAGGAGGCTGCGGAAGAGGTTGTCGTCGTGGATCCCCTGCGGCGAAGTGAGGACGATGACCGGGGTCTGCCAGAGGTAGATCCCGTAGGAGCGGACGCCGACCCAGCGCAGCGGCCGCACCCCGAGCCAGGTACCGAGGCGGCAGGCCGGGTGGGTGAGGGGCATCAGCACCATCACCGTCGCCAGCGAGAGGAGGACGAAGCCGCCGCGGTAGTTGAAGGCCGAGAGTTCGCCGGTGCGCCAGATCATCAGAGCGATGATCAGGAGGCCGGCGGCGCCCATCGCGTCGAGCGTGTTGCGCGCCTGCGGGGCAATTCGGCGGCTGAGTTTGCGGCTCGGCCAGATCATCGCCAGGGCGGCGCCGAAGAAGAGGCCGCCAGCGCGGGTGTCGGTGCCGAAGTAGATCCGCGAGGGGTCGAGGCTGGGCTCGTAGAGGATCACCATCAGGATCGAGGAGGCGAGGGCGCCGGCGAGGGTCAGCAGCGCCAGTCGGGGGCGGACCCCGGATGGCAGCGGGCGCTCGTGGACGAGCTTGACGCCGAGCAGCAGCAGGAACGGCCAGACGATGTAGAACTGCTCCTCGACCGAGAGCGACCAGAGATGGTCGAGCGGGCCTTCGGCTTCGAAGCGAGCGAAGTAGGAGACGTCGGCGAAGATCTGCTGCCAGTTGTTGACGTAGAAGATCGCCGAGACCACCCCCTTGCGGAACTGGTCCGGCTGCGCGGGTCCGAAGATCGTCACCCAGGCGACGACGATCGCCAGCATCACGAAGAGGGCCGGCAGCAGGCGGCGGGCGCGGGCGAGCCAGAAGGCGGTGAGCTTGATCCGGCCGCGGGCGTTCAGCTGGGCCAGGAGGATGTCGCTGATCAGGTAGCCGCTGAGGGTGAAGAAGACGCCGACCCCGAGCATGCCGCCGGGAGCCCAGTCGACGCCGAGGTGGAAGAGGATGACGGCGAGGACGGCGATCGCGCGCAGCCCGTCCAGCCCAGGCATGTAGCGCTGGTTGCGCTTGACGGGTTCCGGCATCGGTTGCTCGCATCCTACGGATCGCACCTTCCGAAACCGTGGACCGTGATGGCCCGCGGCAGCGGCCGGGCGCAGTTCGACCGCGCCGGGTCGCCGACGATCATGATCAACCGCATCGGCGGAGAAGGCGGCGGCGGGAACAACCTCGTCGGCAAACTCTGCCCCGGCACCTTCACCGTCAACACCGGCTCCGATGTCGGCCCCCTCTTCTTTGCGAAAGGCCGGTATCTGATCTACATCCCGGCCAAGTCGGCGATCAGCTGCCGCTGCGCCTCGGTCCTGTTCACCAGGTTCCTCGGCGCCCCCGGCGGCGCGCTGCCCGACCCGTGGCGGGTGACGACCCAGACCGCGACCTTCTACAAGCCGGCGCACCCGCTCCGGTCGGCCTTCCCGGGTCGAGCCGGCGAACGGCGTCTAGACACAACCTGCCCCAGCCTCCGTACTAAGCAGGTAAGGAGGCTTGGGCAGGTTGTGTCAGCGACGCTCTGAGGTCCGAGGCGACAGCGGCAGGTTCGTCGTCTAGCTGGTTCCAGGTGATGTGGGTAACGGAGTAGCCGGCTGCGGCGAGGCGGCGATCGCGAGCGCGGTCGTCGCGGAAGGCGGTTTTGGTGCCGTGGCCCTGCCAGCCGTCCAGCTCGACGATCCGGCGGAAGTCCGGCCAGTGGCAGTCGACCTGGTAGCGCTTGGCGCCCGCCTGGATCCAGTCGTTGTAGCGGGGCAGGGGAAGGCGGTGCCGGCGCAGGAATGGGCTGAAGCGCTCCTCGAGGGGCGAGCGCTTGCGACCGGCCGGGTCTTCCTCGAGGCGGTCCAGAGCGAGGCGAAGCTTGCGGACCCCACGGCGGCCCGGGTAGCGCTGGATCAGGTCCGGGAGCGAGAGCCGGTCTGAGAGCTGGTGGAATTCCATCTCCCGGATCAGGCTCTCGACCACGTCGAGCGGCTCCGTGGCAGCGAGGTCGAAGGCCGTCCGGCACGGGCCGGTCACGGGAATTCCTTCCTTCACCGTGACCTCGTCGGCGGGCAGAGCTTTGTGGTGCCTCCTGATCCCGTCCCAGGTCCTGCTCTTGTGCGGGGTGGTGACGTCGATGACCGACCGCGAGTTCGGCCGGATCATCCAGAGGGCGGCGGCCGACCAGTGACTGAGAACGGCCTGGGGGCCTGAGGCAAGTACAGCTGCCATCCACCGCCCCGGCCGAGATAGGACCGAGTGGCCAGGGGCATAGACACCTCCATAAACCCGATAGAGGCGTCCCATCTCAATCCGCCAATCGATCTCTTCCTCACTCCACCCCGCATCAAGCAACTGCCACCGCCCTACCACCCCATGCTGCCGCCGAGCAACTTCCCCGATCCAGCTGTCGTCTCCGCGAGACCGCAAAAACCCGTGTGGTGTACGGGTTTTTGCGGTCTCGGCGGGAGGGGGCGGAGGCATGGTGCTTCTTTGAGGGTTTGGGCCCTCGGTTTCGCCCCCTTTGAGGCTCGGGTACGAACGGTTTATGTCGAGTGCTGCGGAGTTTTTGCCCCCTTCTCGCTCCTTGAAGGCGCTTGAAGAGGCCGTTCAGGCGTGCCGGGGGTGCGAGCTCTATAGGGACGCGACGCAGGCGGTCTTCGGGGAGGGAGGGAAGAAGGCGGAGCTGATGCTGGTCGGGGAGCAGCCGGGGGACAAGGAGGACTTGGCGGGGGAGCCGTTCGTGGGGCCGGCGGGACGGTTGCTCGATCGAGCCCTGGAGGAGGCAGGGATCGACCGCTCGGCGGCTTACGTGACCAACGCGGTCAAGCACTTCAAGTGGAAAGCACGGGGGAAACGGCGGCTGCACCAGACGCCCCGCGCCGGCGAGATCGAGGCCTGCAAGCCGTGGCTGGCTGCCGAGGTCGAGGCGGTGAAGCCGCAGGGGGTGCTGGCGATGGGCGCGACCGCGGCGCGATCGCTGTTCGGGTCGAAGGTGAAGGTGACCAAGGACCGGGGCCGGCCGCTGGAGTCGCCGCTGGCGCCGGTCGCGGCGGTGACCATCCATCCCTCGGCGATCCTGCGCCTGCGTGAGCACGACGAGCGCGAGGCCGAGTTCGCTGCCTTCGTCGCCGACCTCGAAGGCGTGGCGAGCGCGCTACAGGACGCCGCCAGGTGAGCACGACGGCGACCGCCCGCCGCCGCGGCCGCCTGCGCCGGGCCGATTGCGCGGGGCCCGGGATCCTGCGCGTCCGCCGCGGCAGTGGCTTCTCCTACGAGGACGGGGCCGGCGAGAGGATCGCCGACGAGGAGACGCTGGAGCGGATCCGCCAGCTGGCGATCCCGCCCGCCTGGAAGGAGGTCTGGATCTGCCCCGACCCCTTCGGCCACATCCAGGCGACCGGCTACGACGAAGCCGGGCGCAAGCAGTACCTCTACCACGAGCGCTGGCAGCAGCGGCAGGCGGAACGGAAGTTCGAGCTGGTGCGCGAATTCGCGCTGAAGCTGCCGAAGCTGCGCCGCGCCGTCACCGCCGACCTGCGCCGCCAGGGGATGCCGCACGAGCGCGCTCTCGCCTGCGCCGTCCGCCTCCTCGACCTTGGCTTCTTCCGCATCGGCAGCGAGGTCTACGCGGAGGAAAACGAGAGCTTCGGCCTCGCCACGGTGCGCCGCGAGCACGTCACGGTCAAGGGCAACGAGGTCGTCTTCGACTTCCCCGCCAAGAGCGGTCAGCGACGGGTGCAGTCGATCCGCGACGCCGCCGCGCGGCGCGCGCTCGAGGCGATGCACCGGCGTCGCAGCGGCCCCGAGGATCTGCTCGCCTACCGCGCCGGCGGCGAATGGGTCGACGTCCGCTCCGACGAGATCAACGAGTACATCCACGAGAAGATCGGCGAGGAGTTCACGGCGAAGAACTTCCGCACCTGGCACGGGACCGTGCTTGCCGCCGTCGCCCTCGCCGGCGAGGACCCGCCCCGCTCCGAGGCCGCCGCCAAACGCGCGATCTCCCGCGCCGTCAACCAGGTCTCCGAGGCACTCGGCAACACCCCCGCGGTCTGCCGCGCCTCCTACATCGACCCGCGCGTCCTCGATCGCTACCGCGACGGGACGACGATCCGGCCCACCTCCAGCGTCAACGGCCGCATGACCGCGAAGCAGCGGCTGAAGATCGAGCGGGAAGTGATCGAGCTCGTTTCGTAACTCCCGGCCACGGGGAGTTGAGAAGTCCGTATAGCTAGGGAAGGGCAACCAGCATGAGCACGCAGCAAAGGCGGCCGTTCGCCGTCGTGACCGGGGCATCGAGTGGGATCGGGTTCGAGCTCGCCAAGGTCTTCGCCGAAGAGGGCTTTGACCTCTTGATCACCGCCGAGGACGCGGAGATCGAGACGGCGCAGCGCGAGCTGAACCAGCTCACCGGGAGCGTCGAGTGCACCCGCCTCGATCTCTCCCGCACCGACGGGGTCGCGCGCCTCTACGAGCGGATCCAGGCGACCGCCCGCCCGGTCGACGCCCTCGTCCTCAACGCCGGAATCGGGGCAGGAGGAGACTTCGCCGGCGAAACCGAGCTGCGCAAGGAGCTGCGGCTGATCGACCTCAACGTCCGCTCCACCGTCCACCTCTGCAAGCTGGTGGTCCGGGACATGGTCGCCCGCGGCGAGGGCCGCATCCTCTTCACCTCCTCGATCGCCGCGACGATGCCGGGCGCCTACCAGGCGGTCTACAACGCCTCCAAGTCGTTCGTCCAGTCCTTCGCCCTGGCGATCCGCAACGAGCTCGAGGACACCGGCGTCACCGTCACCTCGCTGATGCCCGGCCCGACCGAGACCGAGTTCTTCGAGCGCGCGGAGATGCTCGACACCCCGGTCGGCGAAGAAGAGAAGGACGACCCGGCCGAAGTCGCCCGCCAGGGATTCGACGCCCTGATGGCCGGCAAGGAGAAGATCGTCGGCGGCAGCTTCAAGAACAAGGCGCAGACGGTCCTCGGCAAGGTCGTCCCCGACTCGGTCAAGGCCGAGATGCACCGCAGGATGGCCCAGCCGGCCACCGTCGGAGAGAAGGAGGAGCGATGAAAGCCGCCGTCTGGCACGGCCCCCGCGACGTCCGCGTCGACGAGGTCGAGGATCCGAAGATCGAGGAAGCAACGGACGCCATCGTCCGCATCACCTCGACCGCGATCTGCGGCTCCGACCTCCACCTCTACGAGGTCCTCGCCCTGTTCATGGAAGAGGGCGACATCCTCGGCCATGAGCCGATGGGGATCGTCGAGGAGGTCGGCCCGGAGGTGACCCACATCTCCCCCGGCGATCGCGTCGTGATTCCCTTCAACATCTCCTGCGGGCACTGTTGGATGTGCGACCGTCAGCTCTACGCCCAGTGCGAGACGACCCAGAACCACGAGGAGGAAAAAGGGGCTTCCCTCTTCGGCTACACCAAGCTCTACGGCCAGGTGCCGGGCGGGCAGGCCGAGTACCTGCGGGTGCCGCAGGCCCAGTTCGGCCCGATCAAGGTGCCGGAGGGGCCGCCCGACGACCGCTTCCTCTACCTCTCCGACGTGCTGCCGACCTCCTGGCAGGCGGTCGACTACGCGGCGATCCCGGAGGGCGGCTCGGTCACGGTCTTCGGCCTCGGCCCGATCGGGCAGATGACCGCCCGCATCGCCGCCCACAAAGGGGCGCGGGTGATCGGCGTCGACATCGTCCCCGAGCGGCTGGCGTTGGCGCAGATGCACGGGATCGAGACGCTGAACCTGGAGGAGCACGACGACATCTCCGACACGATCCGGGAGATGACCGAGGGCCGCGGCACCGACGGCGCGATCGACGCGGTCGGGATGGAGGCCCACGGCGCCCCGGTCGGCGAGTTCGCCCAGAAAGCGGCCGGCCTGCTGCCCGACGCCGTCGCCGAAAAGCTGATCGAAAAAGCCGCAATCGACCGCATGTCGGCGCTCTACCAATGCTTCGACACGGTCCGCCGCGGCGGCACCGTCTCGATCAGCGGCGTCTACGGCGGCATGGTCGACCCGATCCCGATGATGCAGCTCTTCGACAAGGGCGTGCAGCTGCGGATGGGGCAGGCGCACGTAAAGAAATGGATCGACGAGATCATGCCTCTCGTCACCGAGGACGCCGACCCGCTCGGGACCGAGGAGCTCGCCTCCCACAAGATCGGGATGGACGCGGTGCCAGATGCCTACGAGACCTTCCAGAAGAAGGAAGACGGCGCGATCAAGTTCGTGATCCAGCCGTGAGAGGAGCGTGAGCCAGATGCGCGTCGTCGTCACCGGAGCCAGCGGCAACGTCGGCACCAGCGTGCTCGAGGCGTTGGGCCGCGAGGCCAAGGTGGAGGAGATCGTCGGGATCGCCCGGCGGGTGCCCGAGGTGGAGATGCCGAAGGTCCGCTGGATCGGCGCCGACGTCACCGAGGACGACCTGGTGCCGGTCTTCGCCGGCGCCGGCGCGGTAATCCACCTCGCCTGGGCGATTCAGCCGAGCCGCGACGAAGCGATGACCGAGCGGATCAACGTCGAGGGCAGCCGCCGGGTCTTCGAGGCGGCGGCGCGGGCCGGAGCTCGGACCATCGTCTACGCCTCCTCGGTCGGCGCCTACAGCCCCGGGCCGAAGCAGCGCCAGGTCGACGAGTCCTGGCCCGTCGAGGGGATCCCGACCTCGTTCTACTCGCGCCACAAGGCGGCGGTGGAAACGATCCTCGATGCCTTCGAACGACGCGAGCCGGAGATCCGGGTCGTCCGCCTCCGCCCCGGCCTGATCTTCAAATCCGAGGCGGCGAGCGAGATCCGCCGCCTCTTCGCCGGGCCGTTCCTGCCCGGTTTCCTGGTCCGCAAGCAACTGGTGCCGCTGATCCCGGATGTGCCGCGGCTGCGCTTCCAGGCCGTCCACTCGCGCGACGTCGGCGAGGCCTACCGGCAGGGGGTGGTGCGCGACGTCCATGGCCCCTTCAACGTCGCCGCCGAGCCGGAGATCGGAGTCGAGGAGCTGCGCGAGTTCTTCGGCGCCCGCAGCTTCCCGCTGCCGGCCAGGGCCCTTCGCGCCGCCGCCGAGGTCACCTGGAAGCTACGCCTGCAGCCCTCTCCTCCCGGTTGGATCGACCTCGCGCTCGGGGTGCCGATGATGGACACCACCCGTGCCCGCAGCGAGCTGGGCTGGGAGCCGAGCGTCACCTCGCTGGAGGCACTCGACGACCTCCTGCGCGGGATGCGCAACGCCGAGGGGGCGCCGACGCCACCTCTGGAGCCCACCGCCGGCGGCCCGATGCGGGCGCGCGAGTTCGCCACCGGGGTCGGGCAGCGCCAAGGCACCTGAAGCCGCGCCTCAGACAGAAAGAATTACCTCGCCTTTACCCTAATTTCGGGGAAGGTTCACAGTTTTCGCGTCGAATGCAGGGGTACCGAGGATCCATGGCGAGCCCCCACCTAAAAGTCCTTCCTAAACCCGGCGAGGTCTGGCTCAGCTGCCCGCCCTACCTGATGATGGCTCGCATCGTCGCCGTTGACCTCGAAGGCGACACCCCCGTCGTCAGCTACGAGCTGCACGACGACGACGGCTCGCTCCTACAGGCGGTCGAGCTCGCCACACTTGACCGCGGCTGGTGGCGCACCTTCCAGCGCCTCGAACCCCGCTTCGGCTGAGCCTATGCGGCCGGCTCGCCGATCGCGGCGATGGCCTCCTCGACGGTGTGGAAGACGAGGCCGTTGCCGGTGAGGCCGGTCATCGAGAGCACCCGCTGGACCTGATCGGTCGGCGCGTAGACGGCGAGCCGGTTCCCCTCTTCCTCCATCCGATTGTGGGCGCGGAGGATCACCGCGATCCCGGAGGAGTCGATGAAGGCACAACGCTCGAGGCCGACGAGGACGCGGCTGCACTCGCCGACGGCGGCGGTCAGGACCTCGTCGAGCTGGCCGGCGACGGCAAGGTCGAGCTCCCCTTCGATTTGGATGTCCCTGCAGCCTGGCTGCAGATCCCTGGCGGTGACGTTAAAGCGCTGCATCTGAGCAGATCGTACTTCGGAATCGGGCATGGGGGGAAATCCTTTTCGGATCGATTCGCATCGTTCGGTCCGTAGATCGGCTCGTCCAGCCGAACCCCGTGCCTCTTTTGTCTGGCGATGCGCCGGCCCACGTCCGGAGCATCCGCTTGATCCTAACTTAAGCTCGCGCCGGTGTCCCCTCGCAAGCCGCTGCCGCCGCCGGAGGAGATCGTCGCCGCGATCGTTGCCCTCGCCGACGACGGCTACTGCCGCCGCAGCGACCTGGAGCGGAGCTTCCCACGGCTGGAATCGCGCAACCTGCGGCGGGCGGTGCGACGGGCCGTGGCGCAGGGACTGGTGATCGAGCGGCGGGGGCCCGACGGCGCCTTTCACGTCGCGGTCAGCAGCGAGGGTTGGAACCGTCATCGCAGTGGGTAGCAGGGAGCAATGAGCCCAGAGGATGGATCGGCGCTGAAAATCCCAGAGGCGGCGGTGACCGGCTACGCGGAGCCGGAGAAACGCCCGCCCTTCCTCCCCTACCTCGCCTTCATGAGCATCTTCGGGACGCTCGTCAGCGCCGCCCTGCTCGTCGCCCGCCGCCAAGGCCGCGAGCTGCCGGCCAAGGTGAGCCCCGGTGACCTGCTGCTGGTCGGCACCGCCTCCCACAAATTCAGCCGCCTGCTCGCCAAGGACAAGGTGACGAGCCCGCTGCGGGCGCCGTTCACCGAACTCGAAGGCAAGGGGGGCCCGGCCGAGCTCGAGGAGAGCAGCCGCGGGACGGGCGCGCGCAAAGCGATCGGCGAGCTGCTGATCTGCCCCTACTGCCTAGGTCTCTGGGTCGTCGCCGGCTTCTCGGTCGGGCTGCTGTTCGCTCCGCGCGTGACCCGCTTCGTCGCCTCCCTCTTCTCGGCGCTGACGATTTCGGACTTCTTCCAGATCGCCTACAAGGCAGCCGAGGAGAAGGGCCTCGGTTAGGAGCGCCGTGCCGTGCCCTCTGGAGGAGGCTGTGGTGGCGATCACCGGTGCTTCGAGCGGGATCGGCAGCGCCGCGGCGCTGCGGCTCGCCCACCGGGCGCGGGCGGCCCTGCGCCGGTTCCGCGAGCAGGGCAGTGGCGTCTTGATCGGCGCCAGGGCTCCCTGCGGCGAGCCTTCCTCGCCGCGGCCGGCGGCGCCGTTCGCGGGCTTTTCAAGAAGAACTTTTGAGGTTTACCGCGACCGCCGCCAGGGGTAGCCTCGGCGCAACATGCAGGAGAACCGCCTGGCATGGATCTTCGGCTCGTCGCGCAGCGGCAGCACCTGGCTGCTGAAGATGCTCTCCGACCTCCATCCGGTGGTACCGATCGATGACCCGCACTTGGGGCACCACCTCGGCGTCTGGCGGCCGATCCCCCTCGCCTGGGCGGCCTGCGAGGACCCGCCGCGGCTCAGCACCCTGCTCGAGGTCAAGGCCCGGGAGCCCGGATACTTCTTCGCCGCGCGTTACCGCGGCGCCTGGGAAGAGCCGCTGCGCGAGCTGATCCGGGCGCGATTCGAAGCGCAGGCGGGGAGCGGGATCGACCCAGCCGAGACGGCCTTCGTCGTCAAGGAGCCTGGCTCCCACGTCGCCCCCTTCCTGGCGGAGCTCTTCCCCCGCTCGAAGGTGATCTTCCTCCTCCGCGACGGGCGCGACGTCGTCGATTCCTGGCTCGACGCCTACAGCGAAGGCTCCTGGGCTATCCCGGGCGGCGCCTTCCCGGTCTCCGAGGAGGGCCGGATCCCGCTGATCCGCTGGCTCTCGGAAGTTTGGGCTTTCCGCAGCCGCGAGGTCCGCAAGGCCTACGAGGCCCGGGCCGAGGCGGACCGGATCCTGATCCGCTACGAGGAGCTGCGCGGCGATACCGAAGCCTGCCTCGCCCGGATCTGCGAGATGGTCGAACTCGATCCGCGGCCGATCCCCGAGGTCGTCGAAGCCCACCGATTCGAGAAGCAGCCGCGCGCCGTCCGCGGCCGCCAGCACTTCATCCGCCGTGCCCAGCCCGGCGGCTGGCGTGACAACCTCAGCCCCGCCGAGCAGCACGCGATGCACAAGGTGCTGGGCGAGACGCTGGCCGAGTTCGGCTACGAGGTCGAGTCGCAACTCGCCGCGGCAGGTTGATCGCGGTCATTGCCGACACCCACATGCCGAAGGGCAAACGGCGGCTGCCGGTCGCGTGCTACGAGCAGCTCGTCGCCGCCGCGGCCGTGATCCACGCCGGCGGCTTCCAGATCTTCAACCCCGGCAGCCCGACCGAGCGGCGGCGCGCGCCGCGACCCTCGATGGGCCTCCTCCACCCCACGGCCACCGGCCTGCGCTTCGAACACTTCTGGCTCGGGTAGGGAAACGGCATCCTGCCAACCATCCCCAGAGGAGGAAGACGATGGCCGAGTTGACGACCTTGGAGGAGAAGCTCGCGGAGGTGATCGGGCTCGCCGAAGCTGCCCAGAAAGCGACCGAGAAAGTCGAAGGCCTCGTCGACGACGACAGCGTCGCCTCGAAACTGCAGCAGATGCGCGAGGAGGCCGAGGAGACCGCCCGCCGCGGTACCGAGGTCGCCGAGCAGCGCGACGGCAAGAAGACGGCGATCCTCGAAAAGGCCAAAGAGACCAAAGGCGAGGCCAGCGAGATGATGGAGACCTACCTCGGCGACGACGCCGACGGGCTCGACGGCTTCGAGTTCATGACGATGGCCGAGGCCGGCGAGGTCGGCCACTGGGCGGTCCTGAAGAAGCTCAACGAGCAGGCCGGCGAGGAGCAGGTCTCCGAACTGGTCGAGTGGGCGCTGCCGATCCAGGAACGGCACTTCAGCGAGACGAAGGAGTGCGCGCTGCAGCTGGCCGGCGAAAAAGACCCCTACGAGGAGGCCTGACCCCGCGATGGCCCAGAGCCCGGACCAGGATCGGCTCCTGGCCATCTACCTCAACGACCACCTGGCGGGGGCCAAGCTCGGGGTCGAGCTGGCCCGCCGCCTGCGGTCGAGCAACCGCGGCGACGGCGAGTTCGGTGAGCCGCTGGCGCGAATCTGCGGTGAGATCGAAGCGGACCGGGAGACGCTGATCCGGGTGATGGAACGCCTCGGCGTCGACCGCAAGAATCTAAAACCAGCGCTCGCTGTCCTCGGCGAGCGGCTCGGCCGGCTGAAGCTGAACGGCCAGTGGCGCGGCTACTCGCCGCTCAGCCGCGTCCTCGAGCTGGAGGTCCTGGCCTCTGGGATCGGCGGCAAGATGCAGCTCTGGAACGCGCTCGAGCAGAGCTTCGGCGAGCGCCTCGACGGCATCGACTTCCACGCCCTCGCCGAGCGCGCCGACCGCCAGGGACAGCAGGTCGAAGACCTCCACCTCGCCGCCGCCCAGCGGGCGCTGCCAAGCGCGACCGCCAGCAGCCGGGGCGTCCCTTAAGCGACCGACATCGAGACCGGCCACTGGTCGGCGACCGATCTCGCCGCCGCCTTCTCCTCGACGAGAATCGACTCGGCGAGGGTGACGGTCCCCCCATCGCCGGCGCGGCGGGCGACGCGGAGGAGCATCTCGTAGGCGGCAACCTCCAGGTTCTCGACCGCGTAGGCGAAGCCGGCGAGCTTGGCCGGGGTGTCGGGTTGGGCGGCGAAGAAGGCACCCCAGTTGAGGGCGCCGAGGCGGAGCATCGCGTCCTTGATCGCCGACGGGGTGGCGCCGCGATCGTCGAGCCGGCGCTCGATTTTCTCCAGGTGGCCTTCGGTCTCCTGCAGGTGGTGGTCGAGGGCGGAGCGGAGCGCCTCCGGCACGTCGAGCTCCCTGCTTTTCTCCAGCAGCTTCTTCGACTGGCCCTCGAGGGCGTGGACGTCGGCCAGGTAGGTGTTGAGCGTGTCGCCGAGGTCGTCGGGTGCGACCCTGGCCAGCGCCTGCTCGACCGCTTCGTCCCAGCTGGCGGCGATCCGGCCCGCCATCTCGCGCTCCTCGTCGGCGATCGTCGCCGCCATCGCCACGGTCTCCTCGTCGCCAGCTTCGCGGGCAGCGATCCCCAGCAGTTCGTAGGCGGCGACCTCCATGTGCTCGTAGGAGAAGGCGTGCATCGCCAGCTTGCCCGGGGTGTCCGGCTGGGAGCGGGCGAAGAGGACCATGCCGAAGCCGCCGGCCGCACCGGCGAGGTCCTTGACCTTCGAGGGAGAGGAGTCGTGTGCCTCCAGGCGCGCGCGCACGCGCTGCTCCTGGGATTCGGTCTCGGCGAGGTGGCGCTGGAAGGCCTCGGCGAAGGCACCCTCGACGAGCTTCGGGGCGCGTTCCATCTGGATCCGCGCCTGTTCCTCGATCGAGTGGACGTCGGTCAGGTACTTGACGAGCTGGGTCTGAGGATCATTGCCTGGCATGCCCGCCAGCTACCCGCGGGGGGCGGATGCCACGCCTCAGACGAAGGCCATCTCGGATGCCAATGCGTGCAGGCGCACCGTCGTACCAGCCTCGCCGGAGCGGATCTGGACCAGGTCGCAGAGCTCGTTGGCGAGCCAGAGACCGCGGCCTCCCACCTGGGACACGCCGGGTCGGATTCGGCCGACGAGGGGGTCTTCTATTCGACCTCGGTCTTCGATCTCGACCAGCACCCGCCCGTCGTCGCACCAGAGGCGGAGATCGCCGCTGCCGCCGCCGTGCATGACGCTGTTGGCGGCAAGCTCGCTGGTCGCGGTGACGAGGTCGGCCACACCGCCGGGGTCCATCCCAGCCTTTTCGGCCGCGACGGCCACCCGGCAGCGAACCTCCCCGAGGCCGCTGACCTCGAACCTCAGGGTCTCCGGCGCCTCGGTCGGCGCCGGGAGCTCGCCGGCGAAGAAGTCGGGATCGGGCTCGTAAGCGGCGCTCGGCTCGTGGCGCCCTTCCCGCTGCAGGCGGGGATGAGAGTGAGCCACCTTCTCCAGGATGTCGTCGCCGATCGAGACGGCGTCGTAGGGACAGAGCAGCTCCCAGGCGGGGCCACCGTCGAAAGCGAGGTTGAGCAGGGACTCGTGGCGCCCGCACTCCTCCAACGCGGCGTCGCTGCGGGAGGCCCAGACGGCTTCGCCGATCCCGCGCACGGGACCGCCCCCGGCCGTATCGACGAAATCTCGCCAGAGGGGGATGATCGTCGCCGGGTTGCGGCCGACCTCGCGCATGTCGGTGAAGCTGACCCGGCTGCCCTCGGCGCCCAGCTCTCGCCGCAGCAGCTCGGACTGATCCGGCCCAACCGCGACCAGGATCCGCTGCCCGGCCTCGATCCCGGCCTGGATAAAGGGGACGGTCCGGGCCAGATACTCCGAGGGGCCGTCGTAGATGAGCGCTTCGTGTTGGAAACCGGCGTGTTTCATCCGCTGCCTCTTGCGAATGGGGGTTCCCGCCTGGCCGGGGATCGAAACGGTTTGTGCACGATGTCACCGAGGGCTCGAAAAGCCAAAGGTTTGTGCACCGCATCACTGGGTAACCAGACTCTCGGCACAACCGTCTCAGCGCGATTTGTGTCGGGAGGTAAACCGCTCACTTCTCACGGCACCGCACGGAGATTGGGAGAGGTACCAGATCACCCAATTTTCTGAGCCGGAGGAACAACGATGACCGCCCCACCCCCCAGCACCCAAGCTTCGACCAGCCCCCGGGATGAGATCCGCGGCCCCGAGCTCGGACCTGCCTTGAAGCGCGACATGGTTCTGCAACGAGTCCGAGCGGCGCGGAAACGACTTTCCCCGCTTTCTCCGAGGATCTCCAGACTGCGGTAGATTCCCCGAGTGGGTTCGTCGGTGCCGCCCGCGGCGCCGGCCGGGCACTAGTCCAAGGCAAGACCGTGAGCGCCCAGCGCGAGGCGCCCCGGGACTTCCGAATCAATTCGAAACGGAGGTCCCGAATTGCCCATCGTTGATTCTCGAACCCAGGACGGGTTGCTGGTCGTCGAGCAGCTGGAAGAAGGACAGCACATCCGCTGCTGCCTACAGGGAGAGCTCGACCTCTCGAACGCCGGTACCGCGGAGCTGAAGCTGGAAGAAGCGCTCAACTCGAAGCGTCCCGTCCTGATCGACCTCAGCAAGCTCGAGTTTCTTGACTCGACCGGTATTGCCCTGCTGGTGACGGCGCTAGGGCGCCCCGACGCGCGCCGGCTCGAGTTCGTCCCCAGTGAGACCGCGGGAGTCCGCCGCGTTCTGAGCCTGACCGGGCTCGAGGAGAGGCTTACCTACGTCTCGGTCGAGGACGATCAGGCGATGCAGCCCGCCGCTTAGCCAACAGCTGGCGCCGACCTCACGAGGCGCCGTCGCAGCTGCCGCTCGGAGTGGGCGGCGAGCGGGATGACCGAGTCGCCGTAGCGGACGCCGCCGAAGCGCAGGCGCTGGAGGACCGCGAGCCAGGCGCAGACGCCGCGCTCGAGGATCCAGACCGGCGCCAGCAGCGACGAGGTGGCGGGGAAGTAGGCGGCGCCGCCGGCACGGCGTCGGCCCCGCTCGGCAAGCCCGATCGCGACGGCAGCACCCGCCGCCGCCAGGCGAGGGCGCGAGGCGCTTTTCCGTCCCCATGGCTTGGAGCGCCAGTCGAACGCCAGCAACGGCACGATCGCGAGCCAGAGCGCCATCCGCAGTGGCAGGGCGAAGTCGTCGTAGGCCTGCCGGGTCCGCTGGCCCCAGAAGTGCGCGGACGAGGGCGGGACCCGGGCGACGTAGAGGTCGAGGGGGGCGACGTCGCTGCCGCCGTGGGCGCGGACGGTGCGGATCAGCTCCAGGTTCTCGAAGAGGACCTCGCCGTCGTAAAGCCCCATCGCCAGCAGGCGCGAGCGCCGCGCCGCCAGCGTCCCCGGGTAGTCGCGGCCAAAGCAGCGGTTGAGCAGGGTGCGGGCGGTGTCCCAGCGGGCGTGCCAGGGCAGCGAGCTGAAGTAGTTCTGCGGCCGCACCAGGTCGTGGGCGTCGAGCAGGGCCGCCGTCCTTTGCAGCGCCTCGAGGTCGTAGCGGACGTCGTCGTCGGCGATCACGACCCGCTCGTGGGAAGCGCGTCGCACGCCGGTTCGTACCCCTGAGACTTTCCCCATCAGCCATCGCTCCCCCTCCAGCGGCGGCAGATGGGTGACGAACCTTCCCCAGGCCTCGGCGTTGGCGGCGTAGACCTCGTCCGGGGAGCCGTCGACGACGATCACCTCGGCGCAGTGCGGCGCGATCTCGGCCAGGTAGCTCGCCAGCTCCTCCCGTTGCTCGCCGTCGTGCCAGCGCACCGGCACCACGTAGCTGAGGTCGAGCGGGGCACTCACGCGGCGACGGGGACCAGGGGCGAGCGCAGCGACGTCTCCCCCCGCTCCCACGAATCCATCAGGTGTCGCGCCCAGCGGGCCTCGACCTGCAGCAGCGCCCGGGCGCCGAAGAGGACGTCGGCGGCCACCTCCGGCTCCTCGGCCGCGAGCCCGCCGGCCAGGTCCCAGGCGGCGATGTTCTCGTGCACGGCGTCGGCCTCGACGTGCTCGTCGTAGAAGTGCGTCACCTCCTGGCCATGCCCGAGCCGCCGCAGGGCATTGCCGTAGCGGCGGTTGGGGATCGAGGAGGTCATCTCGAAGCCGGCGAGGTGGCCGACGAGGGCGCCACGGCGGCGCCGGTGCATCCCGAAGTTGGTGACCAGGTTGACCGTCGCCAGGGTGATCCCGGGCCAGCGATCGAGGTAGTGCCCGTAGGTCGGGTCGAGCCCGAGCGCCGCCATCGTCTTCGCGAACAGCGCCGAGTGCATGCGCTCGGCACTGCCGCCGCCGTACTCGTCGAACTGGACCTCCAGCAGCGCCGCCTTCGGCCGCGGCCCCAGGCGCGGAATCGCCCAGGAGTGCGGGTCGGCCTCCTTCAGCTGGTAGGCGGAACGGTGGACCACCTGCTCGAGCATCTGCTCCTGCGTCCCCTGGGTCTCCATGTAGCGGGAGAGCGGCGGGCCCGGGTCCTCGGCGACGATCTCCTGCAGGGCGGCGCCAACCGACTCCAGCTCCGCCGCTTCGGCCGGCGGCACCAACTCCGCCACCGCTTCTTCGAAGGGGCGCTCGAGGGCGCCGCGGAACGAGAGCAGCGAGGGCGACCACTCCCAGCGCTCGTCGACGCCGCCGATCGCGGTGTAGTGGAGCTCGTAGGCGATGTAGAGGGCAAGCTGCAGGTCGTCATCGGCCAGCGGGTCGCTCGACTCGATCAGGCCCGGGCACGCCAGGCGCGTGTGCGGCGGCCCTTCCAGCGCCTCGAACAGCTGCTCGCTGAGCGGCCCGCAGGGCGCTGGCAGCTCGATCAGGCGCCCGGCCATGGCTCCGGCCCGCTCGGGGCCTTGAACCCGATCAGCTTGTGGGTCCCGTCGCAGAACGGGCGCATGCGGGACTTGCCGCAGCGGCAGAGCGCGATCGTGCGCCGCTCGACCGGCAGCTCGTTCCCCTTTTGGTCGATCACGGCGAACTCGCCGCGGACCAGGTAGGGGCCGTCGGGATACGGAGTGATGGTGGCTGGGGGCGACGGGTCTGGTGGCATACCGCCGCTCCAGCTACCCGGAGTTTGGATTGATAAATCGCCCCGGTCGCGGGTAGGAAGGTGGCATGGGACAGGAACAAACCCTGGAGCCGCAGAGCGGCGACCACAACCACACCTTCGACTCGATCCGGGCGGAGGTCTCGCGCGAAATGGTTCGCCTTTACAAGGAGTTGTTCGGGCGCGGGCCGACGAAAGCGCGGACCGAGTTCGCCGGTCCCGACATCGTCATCTGCTCGCTGGAGAACACCTTCACGCCGGCCGAGCGCAGCCTTGCCGACCTCGGCGAGCACCAGCGCCTGCGCGACACCCGGATGTACTTCCAGGCGGCCACCCATGACAGGTTCACGGAGATCGTCGAACGCCTGACCGAACGCAGGGTCCGCGCCTTCATCAGCGGCCTCGACGCCGGCGTCGACGTCTGCGCCGAGGTCTTCTACCTCGAGCCGAGGGAGTCACCCGAGCGCACAGGTTGAGATTCCCAGAGCCGGGACTCTCATCAGCAGGACGGAACGCTGGCAGGTCCCGTCAGCTGCCGTCACCGTTCTTCCGCGCCTCCTTGGCCTCCGCTGCGGCTTTCTGCAGCCGCTCGGCCTCGCGCTCCGTGGCGGCCGCCTCTTCCTTGGCCTCGATGCTCTCTTCCTTGGCCTCGAGCTTCTCCAGCTGCGCGGTCTTCTCGGCTTTGGCGTTGGCGCGTTTGGCTTTGCTCGCGGCTTTGGCCGCCTTCTCCTTCTTCTTCGCCTCGGCTTTCTTCGCCCGCGCCTCGCGTTCGCGCCGCCGCTTCTCGGCCTTGCGCTTCTCCTGCTCGGCACTGCGCCGCGCCTCCGCGGCTGCTTTCTCGGCCGCCTCGGCAGCCCGAGCCCGCCGCTCCTCGGCCTCGCGCTCCTGCACCTCGGCTTTCTCCCGCAGCTCGGTCGCCCGCTCGCGCTCTTTCGTCGCCAGCAGCGCCGCCCGGCCTTCTTCGCGCAGCTCCGGGTCGGCGAAGAGGATGCCGGTGGCGCTGCGGGCGCCGGCTTCGGCACGGTCGAGCAGGTGCTTGGCCTGGGATTCGGAGCCCCCGAGGGCGCCCAATGCCACGTCGAAGGGCGCCCGCGCCAGCTTCAGCGACGAGTTGAAGATCGTTTTCGGGACAGTCGGCATCGCCATCTTCTAGTTCTCCTCCTTGGGATCGATCGCGGCGGCGGCCTCTTCGGCCCGGTCGGCTTCGCGCTGCAGCTCCGCTGCCTGGCGCTTCGCCTCCCCCCTCTCCGCCGCGGCCTCTTGACCTTTGGCGGCGGCGCGGTCTTCGCCGGCCAGCCGCTGGCGCTCGGCGGCAACTTTCTCGGCCTGGGCGCGGTTAGCTGCTTCGCGCTCCTCTTCGGCCCGGCGCCGCTCGGCCTCCTCCCCAGCCTCGATCTCGGCTGCCTCGAGTTCGACCTCGTGGCGCTCGGCCTTGGTCTCCGCCCGCTCGGCCTCGATCTCGGCTTCCTCTTCCTTGCGCTCGGCCTCCGCCGCCTTGACGGCGGCCTCTGCCTCAGCGTCGGCCTGGACCTCCTGCAGCCTCCCCTCGCGGTGCAGGCCGTCGCGGTCGAGAACCGCGCCAGCCATCTGCTTGGCCTTGCCCACTACCTTGCCCAAGGGGCCTCCAGTGACCCTCTCTTGCTCGCTCAAGCTCGCTCTCCTTCTCGGTCGTCCTCTTCAGTTCTCCCGCTCTCTTACCCCACCGGAGGGGCGGCGAACCGGACGGGGGTCACATACAAGGCTCAGTAGCGCAAAAGAGCGGCCACCCCGCCGGCCTCGGCCAGCGGCGTCGCGAGCTCGTCGCGAACGACCGTGATCTGGGCGCTGCCGGACATCGCCGCCCGGATCAGCGACTCCCCCTCCTCGCCGATCGCGCCGTCGAAGACGAGGTGGTCGACGCGACCTTCCCCCAGCGCCTCTTTCACCTCCTGTAGGCCGGCGGCGCCGCGGCTGCCGCCCTTCGCTTCCCCCAGCGCCCGCTCGATGACGGCACGGTCACGCTCGCTGTCGAGCCGGCCTACCACCTCGGCGACGAGCTCGGTCAGCTTTCTCCGGGGGGTCGAGATCAGCTCCTGGTCACCGCCGTGGACCAGCCCCGCCCCGGCCGACCCGAAGCCGGACTTGAAGCTCTCGAAATCCTTGCTCGGGCCGAAGGCGATCAGCTCGTCCATCCCGTCCTCCTGCAGCCGCCGGGCGGCGAGGCCGCCGCACTCGCCGAGGAAGCGCTGGCGGTTGTGGTCGAGGCGTTCGCTGAACTGGTCGTGGCCGGAGGAGCTGACCCCCTGGGCGCGGGCGGGGTTGTTGGTGCTCTGGGATTTGCGCTCGCGCCAATCGAGCATGGTGACGCTCAGTTCCCAGTCCTCGAGCTCCTCCAGCGAGCTTTCGGCGCAGCAGAGCAGCCGCACCCGCTCGGAGGAGAGCAGGACCACGCCGCGGGCGCCGCCGTGACCGCAGACGTCCAGCAGCGGTGCCACCACCGGGTCGGCGCCGAACTCGACACAGGCGTCGGCGGCCGGCGCCACCGGGGTCCCGAACCAGTGCTCGGTCCCCTCCTTCTCAGAAACCTCGACGAAGCCGACTTCGCCGCGAGGAGGCGGCCGCAGGTCCCCGTCTTCGAAGCGCTCGGTCAGCCGTTTCGCCGTCGCCCGCAACGCCACCCGCCGGTCGTGCTCGGCTTCCTGCTGGGTCTCGAGGATCGAGTCGAGGCCGTTGCGCAGCTCGGTCCGCCAGGCGCCGCCGCGATCGGCCGGGTCGAATCCCAGGAAAACGGAAAGGACGCCCAGCGGTGGGCGCCATTCGCTCAACTCCCGTGCGGTCTCCAAGGTCGGTTGGGTCATCGACGCCTCCTCCTGAGTCGGGTGCGCATCGGCTACCCCGGCCCCCGGTCAAGAAAAACCGATGGCGGGTAAGACGGGGCATGGAGACCATTCTTCAAGACCCCCGTCCTTGACACCCCGATCCCCGGCCCACCGCAGCCGGACCCGCAACCCCCCGCTCCGACGCCCGAGCCGGGACCGCCGGCTCCCCCCTCCCCGGACCCGGCGCCGCCCCGACCCCAACCGCACCCGCCGGCGCCGGAAATCGCCTCGCCACAGCGGGGTGTGGTTGAGCTTCGGCATCCATAGGAGGCCAAAGCTCAACCACACCTGCTTTCGGCTAGGCGTTGGCGTAGCGGAGAGAACCGGGGGTGTCGAGGTCCTCGCCCGTCTCCAGCAGCGTCTTCAGGCCGGAGAGGATCATCGGCCAGCCGCCGTAGAGTTCGTTGTTGGCGTCCTCGCCCAGCTGATCGTGGGTGACGCGCAGCCGGCAAGAGGTGCCGACCGGCTCGATCTCCCAGGTCACGCGGGAGGTGCCTTCCTTCTGCACGTCCTCGCTCCAGAGCGCGGTGAAGCTCTGGACCAGCCGTCGCGGCCGGTCCACCTCGAGGTTCTCGCCGCTGGCGATGTCGATCACACCGGGGACCGAGGACTTGTACTCGGAGCCCTGGGTCCACTCGGAGACGGTCCCGACCCCGAAGCTGTAGCGCGCCCGCATCTGCTCGCTGGTGATCGCCTCCCAGAGGCGCTCGGGCGTCGTCTTGATGTAGATCTCGAACACGGTCATCGATCCGCGCCCGCCGACCACGGTGTAGGCCTGCTCGTCGTTCATCTTTCTTCCTCCTCGATCTCTCTCTTCAGCTCGCTGAGCGCCGAGGCCCAGGGCTCCGCGTACTTGCCGATCCAGCGGTCGTGAATGAGCCGGATCGGGACGGGGTTGAGGAAGTGCAGCTTCTCGCGGCCGCGCTTCCGGGTGGTCACCAAACCCGCCTCCTCGAGCACCTTCAGGTGCTTCATCACCCCGAAGCGGGACATCGGCAACCGCCCCTCCAGGGCGCTCAGCGTCTGCCCATCCCGCGCGAAGAGCTGGTCGAGCAGCTCGCGGCGAGTGGGGTCGGCCAGTGCCTTGAAGACCTCGTCCATAGCCAAAACCATATGTGACTGAATGGTCACCTGTCAAGGGAGCCGTGAAAAATTCACATGCGGAAATGGGGAGTTCCCATTTGACACCGAGTCTGTCTTTACTCTAGGTTCGCTGAACGTTCAATGGGGCTCCACGGGAGGCGCCCCGCGTCCATCTCTCAAAGGGGGAGAAATTGATGCAAGCGATCAAACGCTTGACCCTGCTCGTCTGCGCGCTGGCGCTGTTCGCCGTTCCGGCGACGGCCAACGCGACGATCGTCAGCAAAACGATCGACTACGGCCCGTACACGATTCCGGCCGGCAACGGCGACCCGCACGACCATGAAAACGCGGGAATGATCCAGAACCAAATCGTCAACAACATCGCCAAGCCATGCACCGGCTGCACCCTGATCGGCGTCACCCCGGACCTCGTCTACACCGACGGGACCAAGGCGACGATCAGCCAGGGCCCGATGCTCCATCACGCGATGTTCGCCGCCCAGTCGAGCGGCAAGTCCGACGTCACCTGTGCCGGCAAAGGCCCGGGCCTGCTCGGCGAACGGTTTTTCGCCTCCGGCGATGAGCGAACCAAAGTCGACCTCCAGTCCCTGCCCTACGGCTACAAGATCAACAGCACCGAGACCTGGAACATGGTCTTCGACCTGATGAACTGGCAGACGACCAGCAAAACGGTGAAAATCCGGATGACCTGGAAGTACGCGACGGGCACCGACTCGAGCAGCCGCGCCGCCCTGCGCCCGGTCTGGCTCGACGCCAACCAGTGCTCGCTGAACTCCTACATCGAAGTCCCGATCGGGCTCAGCGACACCCACTACGACTGGAACGCCAGCATCGGCGGCAAAGTGATCGCCGCTGCCGGCCACATCCACGACCACGGCGTCAACATCGAAGTGACCAACAAAAGCGCCGGCGAATCGCTGATCTGCAACTCGGTGGCGGGATACGGCGGCCCGGGTTACGAAACCCCCGATGGCCGGAAACACGTCTCCTCGATGAACGTCTGCACCGGCAACCCGATCACGACGATCAGCAAAGGCCAGACGATCCGCCTGCACGGGATCTACAACGTGCCGGAAGGCCACCACCTGATCGACGACGCGATGGCGATCGCGATCATGTACCTCGGGTAGAGCCGTTTCACGGCCAGAGCCCGCAGTACCGAGCCGGCCCTCCGGGGTCGGCTCTTCTTTCGCTTTACCAATACCCCCTAGGGGTATGCTAGGCTGCGCTCATGGACCACAGCAGCCAGAGCCTCAACGCCCTCTCCTTCTCGGCCACCGTCCACTGCCTCACCGGTTGCGCGATCGGAGAGGTAGCGGGTTTGGCGATCGGGACCGCGCTGGGATTCTCCAACCTCGGCACGATCGTGCTGGCGGTGATCCTTGCCTTCTGCTTCGGCTACGGGCTGACCAGCCTGCCGCTGCTGCGCTCGGGGATGGCGCTCGGCGCGGTGGTGCCGATCGCCTTCGCCTCCGACACCCTCAGCATCGCGACGATGGAGATCGTCGACAACCTGATCGTCCTCACGATCCCGGGGGCGATGGATGCCGGCCTCGACAGCCTCCTCTTCTGGGGCAGCCTCGCCTTTGCGCTGGCTGTCGCCGGCCTGGTCGCCTGGCCGGTCAACCGCTGGCTGATCGCGCGCGGCAAGGGCCACGCGGTCGTCCACCAGACTGGCGTTCATCACTAACGAGTCCGCGCCAGCCGTCGCATATCGACGGTTATCGCGGACTCGCGAGCTCGCCGCTGATCATGGTCTCGGTGTGACCGCCGATCCAGATAGTGCCTTCCTCGTCCTCAGAGACGTGGATGCGGCCGGCTCGCTCGATCGCCGTTCCCTGATGCGCGATGTATGGCGCGACAAGACGGCCGTTTCCGAGCAACCACTGCGCGACCGAGGCATTGAGGCTGCCGGTGACCGGGTCCTCCATCGCAAGGCCGTTGACGGGGGCCCAGGCACGCAGCTCGATCGCCGCCTCGGAACCGGGCGGGTAGAGGGCGACGGCCCCGAGATCGAAGTCGAGCGGACCGGGTCGCAGCTTCAGCAGTCGCTCGGGGCTCTCGAGCAGGGCAGCGATCCAGCCCGGACCGTTGTCGACCCACTCGACCGCGAGCATCTCCTCCGGCTCGAGCCCGAGCGCGGCGGCTACTTTCTCCCGGTCTTGATCGGAAGCCGGGCCCGAGCGCACCAGCGGCGGCGCGGCGAAGGCGAGCCGGCGGTCCCCGCGGCGGATCCGGATCAACCCCGCCTCGCACTCCTGGACGATCTCATCGCCGGCCGCCTCTCCTCCCGCCTCGAGCCAGGCGTGGCAGGTCCCGAGGGTGGGATGCCCGGCGAAGGGCAGCTCCAACACCGGGGTGAAGATCCGCACTCGGTAATCGGCGCCATCCTGCGTCGGCGGCAAGACGAAGGTCGTCTCGGCGAGGTTGGTCCAGCGCGCGAACCGCTGCATCTCCTCCTCCCCCATCCCCTCCGCATCGAGCACGACCGCGACTGGGTTGCCGGAGCATGGGTTGCCGCCGAAGACGTCGACCTGGTCGAAAGGGCGCGGCATTCCCCGAGTCTCGCACCCGGATTGGAATGTTTGGCTTTTAGCGGCTCGGGAAGCCAGGGAGTGGGTCGCTATGAACGCGAAGGCGAAGCCGATGCTTCGCCGAGGAGGAGGGATCGCATGCCCGACGTAAGCGACATCACCAGCAACGCGGTACAGCTGGCGCGCAAGAAAGGGAAGTCGCCGGCCGCGCCCCTGAAGAACTTGAAAAAGCCGAAGACGATGGCGGCGGCCGGGGCGACGTTGATGGCGCTGCCGTTCGCGGCGGAGGGGATCGCCAAGCTCGTCGGCGGCTCGCCGAAAGAGAAAGCCGCCGACCTCGGCAAGAAAGCGAAAGACAAAGCCGCCGCGGGCGCGAAGGAGGTCGCCGGCGACGTGGCCGACGAGAAACTCGGCGGGAAGCTGCCGGGCGGCCTCGGCGGCCTCTTCGGCAAAGACAATGGGGGGTCCGACGACGACTCCGAGGAGGCGACGGAGGCCCACGGCAGCGGCCGGCGGATGCCGATCCAGCAGTCGGTCGACGTCGCGGTGCCGATCGAGGAGGCCTATGACCAGTGGACCCGGTTCGAAGAGTGGCCGGAATTCATGCACCGGGTCGACAGCGTTCAGCAGGTCGACGACTCAACCGTCCACATCTCGACCAAGGTCTGGGGCATCACCAAGGAGTTCGAGGCCGAAATCGTCGAACAGCGGCCCGACGAGCGGATCGAATGGCATTCCGAGGACGGGCTGATGAACAGCGGCGTCGTCACCTTCCACCGCTTGGCGCCGAGGCTGACTCGGATCGAGGTGACGATGGACGTGAAGCCGGACTCCCTGCTGGAGAAAGCAGGCCGCGGCATGCGCTTCACCAAGCGCGCCGTCCGCGGCGACCTCCACCGCTTCAAGGCCTACGTCGAGATGGAGGAGCACAGCGACAAAGGCTGGCGCGGGACGATCGAAGACGGCGACGTCAAGCGCAAGACCGAGGGGAAATCCAAATCCGGGAAAAAAGCCAAGAGCTGAGGCGCTAATCGGCCACGTGCAGCTCGAGAGCGTGGATCTGCGACTGGCCGTATGAGCCAGTCTGAACGGGCCCGGCAGCGCTGATCAGGTCGCCCGGCTCCGGCAGTGGGTGCGGCCGCAACCCGGCACGGACGTCGATCGCCGTCAGCCCCGGCAGCGTGATCCCCTGCGGGTCGGCGATCACGAAGTGAGCGTCGCCGTCGCCGTCGGGATCGACCCGCTCGACATAGACAATTCGTCCTTTGGTACTGCGACAGACGGGATGTCCCGGCGGGCAGCTGCTCGGCTGAACATTCTCCTGGTGTTTATTTTCCTCTTCCTTCTCCACAGGTACAGCTACGGTTGGCTCGCCTCGCGTCGTAACGCGGTCGCCATCACTGAATCCGCAGCCCACACTCAGAGGGACCATCAGCAACAGAGCGGCAACCCTCGGCCTTGGAAACCAGATCATTGGTCCTGCCAAGTACCTACTCATCCCCCGAAGTGTCATCTAGAAGCTTCACCGGGTCACCAACCGAACGAACAGGCGGCCTCACCGGTGCGGGTGGCTCGTGTTTTCCCCCCGAGGCTCGGTTGATGTTTGAGGCGATTCGATGCAGAACGTCGTCAAGCTGAGTCACCCGCTCCGACTGCGCGAGCGGCACCTCCTCATAACCGCTCCCGTCCTCGTTTAGCTGCCACGCGAAGAGTCCCGCCCCATCCAAATAGGTCTTCACAAGGACATCGGCCTCGCGCACGAGCGTGCCGATGTGATCGGTGCCGACTTTGGCTGGCGGTTTGGCCTTAAACTCCTTGATCTGTCCTCGCCTGAGGCGCGCCGCCCAGAGAAAGTAGGCTTTAGGCGGACTCTCCTCCCGCCAAGCATCCCAGTGATCGATCGAGGTGTCCCTGTCACGACGGTAGAGCTTGAGGTCGGTCGCGGCAAACTTCAGCTCCTTCCGCCGGTTCGTGAAGTCGGCCATGGCTCCGCGCTCCGGGTATCTGCCGTAAGCAGGAGCTCCAGTGACCTTGGTCTCTGCGCAGATCAGTGGGTCCTCATCGCGCTCGGGCCAAGCAAGGTCGACCTGGTGAACCTGCGAGAACCCCTGAACCCGGATCTTCGGAGCCACCCGCTGCTCGGTGCGGTTTTCGAGCAGCGCAGCAAGGAGCTGAGCGAACCAGTTCCCCTTACCCCGGTAAATAGCCGCCAGCCGCTCCGCGGGGTTCTTCTCCGATCCCATGCCCCGGGGAGGAACACCGGCTTGACGATAGGCGTCAAGACACCACATCAACTCGAGCCATTGGGATTGGACGTCGGCGAATTCCCGCAGGCCCTCGGCTACAACCCATTCGAGAAGATCGTTCCAGCGTTCCCCGGGATGACCAACCGTCTGCTCCAGTGCAATCGCATCTCGATCAGTCTTCATTCCCGCCATCCTCGCGTCCGATCCTCCGGGCCCGCAGTGAAGCAGCCGCATCGGCCAAATCCCCAGCATCAGCAGAGTCCAGCTCAAGGACCCGACGAAGAAGCACCTCATCGACTCGCTTTACCACGTTCGTCCAAATGCCGCCGCGCAACCGCACGTCGAGCTTCTGAGCCTCCGGCTTTAGCAGCTCCCAGGCTTTGGTTAAGTGCTCGGGCGAGGGGACCGGAAGGCGAGCCGCCTCACCTGGCTCCATCTTCAGGATGCCGCCTCCGTAGGACCGGCCGTTGACCTCTGCCCCGACCATCGTGACCGAGTTGAGCGCCAGGAGCGGAAGGGCCAACTTCGGCATTCGCCGAAACCCGGCTGCCAGCCGGATTCCGTGCATGGAGTTCAGGAAGGTGGTTCCGGCGGTGTTCGCGACCAACCGCGGGTATCGATGAGACATGTAAGTGAAGAACAGGTCCGGAGCAGGCACCGTCGGAGGCCGCCACCAATGATCCCGAATGCGGCACTTGTAGGCGGTATGGATTTCGCGCGTTTTACCCTCGGCGATATAGCGGATCAGGGCCGCACTCCTGTCATCGGCGGCCGGACTTAGCAACCAGACACGCTCGCCAGCCTCCCGCAACTCCTTCCAATCGCTTTCCCGAAAGCTCATACCCCGCAGATGGCGCGTCCCCGGCGGGCTGATCTTGACCAGATGTCGCTCGTCAAGGCCAAATCTCCGGCGCGTTTCCTCATTGAGCGCGAAGAAGTCGTTCGCTCCGGTGACAGTTCCTAGTTCAGGTCTTCCATAGGTAGAGAGCTCAGTGAAGTACTTGCTCTCCACAGCCCGGAACAAATTGCGCTGGCGAGACGGAAGAAACAGGTCCGTCCACTTGCCCTCGTCCTTGGTCGGGACGCTAATCCCGTCGAACGGTCCGAGATCGCAAAGTTCGTCGGAATCCCGAAGATAGTGCAGCGAGAACGCACCTGGAGCCGGACCTTCCCCTTCGGCGACCACCAGCACGACCTTCTCAAGCACCTCCTCGAACTGGATGTTCTCAAAGAGGACGAGATTGACGTTCTCGAAGCGGCGGAGCAGCCAGCGGCGAACAGGCTCTGCGTAGTTGACGGTCAGGAGCTCCGCAGGGAGGACCATTGCTAAGCGACCGTCGGGCTTCAAGAAGCTACAAGCGTGGATGAGCAGAGCAGCCCATGAAGATGCGAGCCCGGAGAGTCGAACGCCCTGGGCAAGCGCGGCGGCCGCGGAAAGCCTACGACTCTCACCTACGTGCTGCTGGTATCTCACGAACGGGGGATTCCCAATCACTGCGTCCATCAGCGGCAGCTGGCAGTCCAGCTGCCCGGGGGAAGAAAGCTCGAAGAAATCAGACGCGAGGAGATGAGCGTTAAGGTCCTGCTCCTCTAGCTGTCCCCTCGCGGAATCCAACGAGGACGAATGGAGATCGACGCCGAAAAGACGGTCTTCAAGTTCATCGGAAGGACATCCAGATTCGCGCAAGTACTTGCCGGCCGCGAGCAGGAAAACCGCCTCGCCGCAGGTTGGATCAAGAACACGGGCAGAGGGATCCCGCCCCACTGCCCAAGCGGCCAGATAATCAGCAATTGGCTCAGGCGTGAAGAACGCGCCACGTGATTTGCGTGCCTGAGCGGAATCGATCATCTCGAGCAACTCAACTTATCCCCGGCAGCGGACTGAATTAGCTGGTTAAGGGCACCGATACCGGGACCAGCATCACATCCGGTAGACGGGTGCCGCAGTTTCCGCCAACGGTGCGTTGGCGCAGGCGTCGAGGGCCTGGGCGAGGACGTGGCGGGTGTCGCGGGGGTCGATGACGCCGTCGTCCCAGAGGCGGGCGGTGGAGTAGAAGGGGCGGCCCTGGTGCTCGTACTGCTCTTTGAGTTCGGCGGCGATCTCGGGTTGGCCGACCTCTTTCATCACCGCCGCGGCCATGTCGCCGCCCATCACCGAGATGCGGGAGTTCGGCCAGATGAAGAGGAAGCGGGGCGAGTAGGCGCGGCCGCACATGCCGTAGTTGCCCGCCCCGAAGGAGCCGCCGACGATCACGGTCAGCTTCGGGACCCGGGCGGTGGAGACGGCGGCGACCATCTTCGCCCCGTCCTTGGCGATCCCGCCGGCCTCGTACTTGGAGCCGACCATGAAGCCATTGACGTTCTGGACGAAGACGAGCGGGATCCGGCGCTTGTCGCAGAGCTCGACGAAGTGGGCGCCCTTGAGGGCGCTCTCGGAGAAGAGGATGCCGTTGTTGGCGAGGATCCCGACCGGGTGGCCGTCGAGGTGGGCGAAGGCGCAGACCAGGGTTTTGCCGTACTTCTCCTTGAACTCGCGCAGCTCGCCGGCGTCGACGACGCGGCGCAGGACCTCGCGCACGTCCCAGGGGGCGCGGGAGCCGATCGGGACGGCGTCGAGGATCCCGTCGGGGTCCTCGAGCGGCGGCCGCGACTCGATCCGATGCCACGGCGGCGCCGGCGCGGGCGGCAGGGTGGCGACGATTTCGCGCAGGATCCGCAGCGCCTCGGCGTCGTCGGCGGCGAGGTGGTCGGCGACCCCGGACTTGCGGGCGTGGACATCGCCACCGCCGAGCTCCTCCGCGGTCACCTCCTCCCCGGTCGCCGCCTTCACCAGCGGCGGCCCCGCGAGGAAGATCGTCCCCTGGTGGCGGACGATCACGGTCTCGTCGCTCATCGCCGGCACGTAGGCGCCGCCGGCGGTGCAGGAGCCCATCACCGCCGCCAGCTGCGGGATCTCCCGCGCCGACATCGTCGCCTGGTTGAAGAAGATGCGGCCGAAGTGCTCGCGGTCGGGGAAGACCTCGTCCTGCATGGGCAGGTAGGCGCCGCCGGAGTCGACCAGGTAGATGCAGGGAAGCCGGTTCTCCAGCGCCACCTCCTGCGCCCGCAGGTGCTTCTTCACCGTCACCGGGTAGTAGGTGCCGCCTTTGACGGTGGCGTCGTTGGCGACGACGACGCAGCGGCGGCCGCTGACGGTGCCGACGCCGGTGACGATCCCCGCCCCCGGCGCCGCGTCGTCGTACATCCCGTGCGCGGCCAGCGGCGAGAGCTCGAGGAACTCGGTGCCCTCGTCGCAGAGGCCCGCGACCCGCTCCCGCGCGGTCATCTTGCCGCGACCGCGGTGGCGCTCGACCGCCTTCTCGCCGCCGCCGGCGCGGACCCGCTCCAGCTCGGCGTTGAGCTCGGCGATCAGCTGCAGGTGCTTCTCGCGCGATCCCTCGATGGCGGTACTCATCGCGGCGGGTTCTCCTTGAAGGGGTCACGCTCGGCGTGCCACTCGACCGGGCCGGCGACGAGCGTGTGGGAGGCGAGCCGCCGCCCCAGGATCTCCTGCGCGGCGCGCGCGGCGTCGAGCAGACTGCCGAGGTCGACGCCGGTCTCGACCCCCATCTCGTGCAGCATCGAGACCAGATCCTCGCTGGCGACGTTGCCGGTGGCGCCGGGTGGGACAGGGCAGCCACCGAGCTGGCCGAAGCTCGACTCGAAGGAGTCGACCCCGGTCTCGAGCGCGGCCAGCACGTTGGCGAGCGCCTGGCCGCGGGTGTCGTGGAAGTGGGCGGTCAGCTCGGCTCCGGCGATCTCCTCGTGGGCGCGGCGGAAGAACTCGCCGACCTGGATCGGGTTCGACATCCCGGTGGTGTCGCCGAAGCCGATCTCGACGGCGCCGGCGGCGGAGAGGCGCTTGGCGATCTCGAAGACGCGCTCGAACGGAACGTAGCCCTCATACGGGCAGCCGAAGCTGGTGCTGACGACGCCCTCGCAGCGCAACCCCTCCTCGGTCGCCCGCGCCAGCACCTGCTCCAGCCCCGCGAGCGACTCCTCGACGGTGCGGTTGACGTTGAGCCGGTTGTGGGTCTCCGAGGCGGAGAGGAAGACGTTGACCTCGTCGATCTTCTCCCGCACCTCCAGCGCCGCTTCCAGGCCGCGCATGTTGGGGACGAGGACCGAGACCGAGACCTCGTCGGGGATGTCCGCCCGCTCCAGGACCTCGCGGCCGTCGGCCAGCTGCGGGACGACGTCGGCGCGGACGAAGCTCGTCACCTCCAGCCGCCGCAGTCCGGTCCGGGCCAGCATTTCCACCAGCCGCACCTTGTCGGCGGTGGCGATCGTCTCCGGCTCGTTCTGGAAGCCGTCGCGGGGGCCGACCTCGCGGATGCGGACGGCTTTCGGAATCACACCATCACCGCCCCTACGCTCCGAGGGCGCGGGCGATCACCATCTGCTGGACCTCGTCGGTGCCCTCGCCGATCGTGAGGATCTTGGCGTCGCGGTAGAAGCGGCAGACCGGGTACTCCTCGATGTAGCCGTAGCCGCCGTGGATCTGCACCGCCTCCTCGCAGCAGCGGACGGCGAGGCGACCGCTCTTCAGCTTCGCCTGGGCGGCGGTGAGGCTGAAGTTTTCGCCCCGGTCCTTCATCCGCGCGGATTTGTAGACGAGCAGCCGGGTCGCCTCGATCTCGGTCGCCATGTCGGCGAGCTTGGCCTGGATCGACTGGAAGCGGGAGATCGACTGGCCGAAGGCCTGGCGCTCCTTCGCGTAGGCGAGCGCCTCGTCGAGGGCGCCCTGGGCGAGGCCGACGCCCATCGCGGCGACGCCGATGCGGCCGATGTCGAGCACCTGGAGGAACTGGCGGAAGCCCATCCCGCGCGGCCCGAGCAGGTTCTCCTCCGGCACCCGGCAGTCGGTGAAGGTGAGCGGGCGGGTGTCGGATGCGTTCCAGCCCATCTTCCGGTAGGGCTCGCCCTGCTCGTAGCCGGGGGTGCCGTTGGCGACGACGAGGTTGGAGATCTCGTCCTCGCCGGTGCGGGCGGTGATGCAGACGACGCCGGAGATATCGGTGCCGGCGTTGGTGATGAACTGCTTGGCGCCGTCGATCACCCATTCGCCGCCGTCCAGCCGCGCCTTGGTGCGGACGTTGCCGGCGTCGGAGCCGGCCTCGGGCTCGGTCAGGCCGAAGGCGCCGAGGATCTCGCCGGAGGTGAGTCGCGGCAGCCACTCTTCTTTTTGGGCCTCCGAACCGAAGAGATAGATGGGTTGCGTGCCGAGCGAGGTGTGGGCGCAGAGGGTGATCGCAACCGAGGAATCAACCCGCGTCAGCTCCTCGACCGCGAGCGCGTAGGCGAGCGAGTCCCCTCCCCCGCCCCCGTACTCCTGCGGAAAGGGGATCCCCATCAGCTCGAGATCCGCGAGCTTGCGCACGATCTCGTAGGGGAACCGCTTCTCGCGGTCGAGCTCCTCCGCGACCGGGGCCACCTCCTGGGTGGCGAAGTCGCGGACGGTGCGCTGGATCAGGCGATGCTCGTCGCCGAGATTGAAGTCCATCTGCCCAGAATACCGAATCAGCGTTCGGTATTCGCTACCCTCGCCGGAATGCCAGTTCCTTCCCCCCCGACCCGACCGGCGCTACGCGCCCGCTACGACGCCCGCCGCCGCGAAGTCGTCGCCACCGCCGCGGAGCTGTTCGCCGAGCGCGGCTACGACTCGACCTCGATCAGCGAGCTGACCGAGGCGACCGGCCTTGCCGCCGGCGGCCTCTACCACTACATCGAGGGCAAGGACGACCTCCTGATCGCGATCTGCGACGAGCTGCTGGAGCCGCTGCTGGAGCAGGCCCAGAAGATCGTCGCCGCCGACGCGCCGCCCGTCGAGCAGCTGCGCGAGCTGGTCGCGGCCTGGGTCGCCCACGTCGTCGAGCACCGCCACCACATGCTCGTCTTCACCCAGGAGCGGCAGGCGATCGAGCGCGAGCCACGTTGGCGCCGCGTCCGCTCCCAGCGCCAGGCCTTCGAGAAGACCCTCGACGACGTCCTCGCCCGCGGCGAGGCCGACGGCTCGATGACCTTCGCCGACCGCCGCCTCTCCCTCCTCGCCCTGCTGGGGATGGTCAACTACACGCCGCAGTGGGTGCGGGCGGGCGGCCGCCTGACCCCGGCCGAGATCGCCGGCGGCTACTGCACGTTGGTGCTGGGATCCTGAGCCCGCGGCGGCCCGCGCCTACCGCCGCGCCTTGTACTCCATCTGCCGCCAAAACTCGTGCATCCGTCGTCTGCGGATCTTCCGTTGCCAGCCCGGCGGCCGTTGCCTCAGGGAAGCGCGTCGCTGCGCCCGGCAGAAGCCGCGGCTGATGCCGCGGTGCTGGTTGGGCTCGTCGGGCGCCGCCGCCCGGTAGGGGCAGAACCCCCAGCCGCAGTGCGCGGGGCAACCCGCTCCGAGAATCTCGTGGCGGTCAGAGCTGCCGCTGAGGCAGTAAGGGAGTTCCTCCATGTGACCGAATTTTTCGTGCCGGTCGGTGGGGCTGCCCTCCTTGAGGTCGACGAGGACGGAAACGTCGCTGACGAGCTGGGCGGCTCTTCGGCTGAGGACCGTCGGCAGCCCTGCCGCGCTTTCCACGTCGTCGCTCCAGATGAACGCCCGCCAGCGCTCGTCTCCCAACTGGGCTCGCCGCAGGCCGGCACGGGCCAGCTTCGCAGCCTGGCGGGCCAGGGGGTGCCGCTCGCGCATGCGGTGGAGGCGGTAGGCGAGCACGTCCAGCGTGTCTTCCCTTCCCGTACCGGCGACCGCGTACAGCGCCAACGCCTGGTACAGCAGCATCCGCGCGTACCAGGACTCTGCGTGGGGCAGCGCCACGTCAGCGACGAGGCGACGGTTGCTCGCGACCCACCCCGCCCCTGTGAACTCCTTTCCAGGAGCGGAGGCGTGCCGCATCGCGTCGGCCTTGAACCCCTGTGCGAGCGAGTCTTCCAGCTTCGGCCGCCCGCCCTCGAACGCCAGCGCAACCAAATCTTCGAGCCGCATCCGCGCGTGTTTGAGGCCGATCTCCGCGTCGGCATCGTCGTCGGCGCCCCTCTCCTCGTTCAAGCCGCTGACGATCGCCGGCAGCACCCAGCCGAGCGCTTCGAAGGTCATGATCGACTCCACCCCCCAGTTCTCCGATCCCTCCCCGGCCAGTGGCAGGCCGCGTGCGGCGCGCCGCCCCGCGTCGAAGATGGTTTCGTCGATGCTCTCCCCGAGCTCCGAGAAGGCGCGCCTGGCGTTTCGTTCCAGCTGACGACTGGCGCTGCGCCTGACCTCGTAGTCGGTGTCCCGGGCGAACCACTTCCAGATTTCCTCCCACGACTCCCGGGTGTCCAACTGGGCGATCGCGGGGATCGCCTTCTGCTTCGTCCAGCGCATCGCGCCGCGGGTCGATCGCAGACGCTTCACGACCTTTGCCGAGAGCTTGGGGCAGCTCCCGGATCCGTCGGGCCGCCTCAACAGCGCCGCGATGTTCGCCGCCGTGGTCAGCTTGATCAGGTTGTCGTCGGGATCCTCGCGGTCATAGGGATCGGGAGCCTCCATTGGATCGAGACGGGTGGCGAGATCGACCTCGCCGTTGCGCGAGCCAAAACCGCGCCCCCTTCGCCCTCCGCTCTCGGGGATCGCGGCCAGCAACCTGTTGGCGATTTGGTCGGCGACCCGGGAGCCCTTGCCTCCGGGCTCAGCCACGCAGAGGGCGTCCGCGTGGATCGCCGCGAAGGTCAGCGTCAGATGGGCGGTCAGCCGTTCGGGATGGCGGGGGTCCAGAAGCGTCCGCACCCAATCGTCCAAGCTGCAGACACCGTCCCTACGAACGGCGGCGATGCTCATCCTGAGGCCGCCGACGCCGTTGCCGCGACCGATCTCGGCGAGACAACGGCCGGCGAAGAACGCCTGCATGATCCGGTGCCGGAACTGGGGCTCGCCGCGCAGGTCGCGGTCCAGGAGCCGGAGCCGTTCTCCGGTGTCGATCGCCTCGTGCCGCGAGACCTCGCTCCTCACCCTGACGACCCGGCCGTCGATCCGCTGCTGCTCGAGGTGCTTGCGGTCATCGGTGGTGATGAAGTCGACCAGCCTCTTTCGCCGGGGGCGCCCGTTCCTCGCCTCCTCCGGTTCGCCAACGTGGGAGGCGGCGGCCGCCGCCTCCAGCCCGGTCGCGCCCAGGACGCCCAACGCCGCCCCCTCAAGCGTCTGAACGCACCGTTCCCGCTCGTGCGGTTCGATCGCCAGGGTGGGGCGAACTTGACCGTCGACGATCCGATCGTAGAAGCACTGGAGCAGGAGATAGCGGACCCACAACGGGTTCCACTCGCAGCTCTCCGGCGAGCGCTCGCGCCAGCGGCCGGGGCGCTGCGCCTTCTCCCAGCGGCCGGGATCCTCGGGCAGCCCCGGGCAGATGCCGACGGCCGTCATCTCGGCCAGGGCCTCGAGATACAGCGGCGCCTCCTCCAGATCGCCGCCGCGGACCCAGCTCTCGATCCGCCGCCGCGAGGGTCGCCGGCTGGCGCCGGCGCCGGCGCCGCGTTCCCGGGGGGCGGCGACGATGTCGACCGCGGTCTCGAAGGAGAGCGGCTCCAGCGAGATCGCGGAGGCGGCGATGCCAACCGGAACCCCCGAGGGACGCGCGGTCACGATCACGGCCTGCCCTTCCGGAGCGAGGTCCTCCAGCATGCGTCGCATGTGAAACCCGGGCTCGCCCTCGAAGCCGATCTGATCGAGGTCGTCAACGAGGAAGACCAGCCGCTGGCGGCGGCAGAGCCAACGCCAGACGATGTCCACCTCGCTCGCGAGCCGGACGAGGGGCCGGATCTGCTTTTCGAACTGATGCTTCGCCATCTCGAAGAGGTCGCCGCCCCCGCACTCGCCCCGCAGCTGCAGCAGCACCGGCACGAAGCCGATCCTCGCGAGAATCGAAGAGAGGTCCAGCAGGGCCGTGGTCTTGCCGGCGCCGGGATCACCGACGATGATCTGGATGTCCTTGGTGCGCGCCAGAACCCCGGGGAGCAGCTCGTCGTAGAGCTCGTTCCGGGGGACGATTTCCAGCGGTGGTTCGAGGTCGACGATCTTGGTCGTCGCCTTCGCCAGCGTGATGCGCAGAAGCGCGGTCGGGTCTTCCACCACACGCCGGCGTATCCGTTTGGCGATAAAGGGGCTCTTGAAGGCGTCGAGCCAGAGCGAGAGGACCAGAGCCGTGAAGGCGGCGGCGAGGATCGTTTTCACGACCCAGTCGAGCGTCCCGGTGGGGCCCACCCATCTGAGAACGGCCGCACAGGCGAGACCGATGCCCACCCAGACGAGCATCAGCGGCGCAAACGTCTGGAACGGTCGGTAGAGGAGCAGGCGGCTGAGCGGCCGGCCGGGGAACTCGTGAGAGTCGAGGAGGCGTCGCCAGATCCGTCCGAACAGCTCCAGGATCCACACCCAGACGAGGACGAGGCGCCGCCCGAGCCTTCGCGACCTCGCCATCGAAACGTCCTCGATGCCGCCGCGGGCCATGCGTTGTGCATCGGCGATCGCCGAGATGTGTTCCTGCGCCTCGACGTCCCCGAGTTCGTCCGTGGTCGAGTACGGCTTGGTCTCCTTCCCCGCCGTCAGCAACTTGATCCACATCCGGGCCTCCCGCGGCGGCTGACGAGCGGCGACAGGCCGCTCTGTCACCTCAGCGAAACTTGCTGTTCACTCAATCGACTATCACCCTTACGGGCGTCAGTCAACAAACCCCCGTGTTTAGAAGCCGTGGATGGAAGCCCCGGCGGCGAACAGGGCGATGACTACGGCGATCAGGAGGGTGAGCAGGGCCGTCTTGAACGGCGCGGGTGGGGCGGAACGGATCATGTACCGAAGGTACGCCGCTAGGGGCGATTTACCTGTGCGAACGAGCACAGCTTGACGTTTGTCACATTGAGCGCCTCGCGGATCGCGAGATCGCAAAGGGTGCGCAGCTCGACCCGCCGCTCGGCGTCGTAGGAGGAGGTCGGGACCGGGCCGGCGGCCGGGTGGCAGCCGATCTCGCTCCAGCCCGGAGGCAGCGTTTCGATCAGGGCGACGAGCGCCTCGGGCGAGATCCCGTCGGGGAACGCTTCGCCCTTGCCGCTCTGGCCGTAGAAGCCGCCCTCGTAGCGGATCGCCCGGTTGCGGAGGGGAACACCGAGCTCGGCGGCCAGCGCCTCGGCGACGCCCGCGACCGGCTCGGATTCGTGCACGTGCTGGTGAGAGTCGAGGTGGGTCGGGTCGCGGCCGAGCAGGGCGCGGAAGCGCTCGAGCTGGGCCCGGCACTCGGCCTCGACCGCGTCGCGATCCCCGGTGTCGCAGTGGAGGTAGGCCTGGATCCACTCGCCGTGCTCGTAGTCCCACTGGCCGAGGTCGATGTGAAGGCCGATCGCCAGGCCGGGGTGCGCGGGCGCAGCCTCGGCGGCGGCCGGGGCCGCTCCCTGGCGGACCATCAGGCTGGCGCTGGTGACGACCCCATCGGTGTGCGCCCGGAAGATGCCTTCGTTGACGGCGGCGGAGAGCCCGAGGTCGTCGGCGTTGACGACGAGGAAGCGCGGCTCACTCACAGCTCCAGCTCCTCCGCCAGGGCTACAGCCTCCCCGAGCCAATCGTGCCGCTGCCCCTCCGGCGGCTCCCACTCCGGCGGCGCCCAGCCGAGCCACTGGATCGCGACCTGGAGCCGGGCGAGGTCGAGGTCGCGCCGGTCGAACGGCGGGACACCGGGCACGGCGGCGTAGGCGGCGGCGATCGACTCGCGGTCAGCCTCCGGCCAGCCGCTGACCAGCGCCGCGAGGTCGCTGAGTCCAGCTCCGACCCCCGTCAGCTCCCAGTCGACCGGGGCGACACGCGTATCCGATTCTTGCCCCAGCGGGGTGTGTTCAGAATCGGGAGCGACGAGCACGTTCGAAGCGTAGAACTCGCCGTGGACCACGGTCCGGGGCATGGTGAGGAGCGCCTCGACCACCTGCTGGTGGCGGACGGCTAGCCACTCGATTGCCTTCGCGTCGGCGGCGAACTCGCGCGTCCGCTCGATCCAGCGCCGGTAGAAGGCAGCGTCGCGATCGAGCAGCCGCGCCTCGTCGCGGTGCCGCTCCCACTCCGGCGCCATCGCGAGGTGGAAGCGCGCCAGCCATCGCGCCGCCTCCTCCCACAGCTCCCTCTCCCCCACCTGGAACAGCTCCCGCCCCTCGACCCACTCGACGAACAGCCAGTGGCGGCCCGCCTCCAGCACCGAGCCGAAGAACTCGGGCGGCCCGGCGGGCGCCTGCGGCAGCAGCGTCCGGTAGACCTCGGGCTCGCGCTCGGGGTCGTGGAGGAAGCGCGGCTTGGCGAGCTGGGCGGCGGGCTCGAGCCGGCCCCACTCGAGCTGCTTGAAGCCCACCCGGATCGGCCCCCTCCCAGCCAGCTCGAAGCGCAGCTCCTCGATCGGAAAGCTGGTCCGGTAGAGCGAGGGGCGGCGCTCGATTGCTCCCGCCAGCTCCAAATCGACTGCGGCCAGCCCCCGCTCCAGTCCCCCCCGCAGCTCGGCGTCGCTCGGCATTCTCATGCCGACGTCAACTCGAGGATCGCGCCGCGGGCGGCGTCGATCACACGCTCGACGTCATCGTCGCCGAGCTCGGGGAAGAGCGGCAGCCGCACCAGCCGTCCGGCCATGTCCTCGGTGTGGTGCAGCGGTCCCTCGACGCGGCCGAAGCGCCGGCCGGCGGGCGAGCTGTGGAGCGGGACGAAATGGAAGACGGTGGCGATCTCCTGCTCGCGCAGGCGCGCGATGAAGGCGGAGCGAATCTCCTCGCTCGACAGCACCAGGTAGTAGACGTGGCCGTTGTGGAGGCTGCCGGGCGGCGTCGCCGGCCGCTGCGCCCGCCCCTCCTGTTCGAGCTCCTCGAAGGCGGCGTGGTAGCGATCCCAGATCGCCCGCCGCCGCGCCGTTACCTCCTCGGCCGCCTCCAGCTGGGCGAGCAGGAAGGCCGCGGTGAGGTCGCTGGCACCGAAGGAGGAGCCGACGTCGACCCAGGTGTAGCGGTCGACCTCGCCGCGGAGGAACCGCGAGCGGTTGGTGCCCTTGTCCCAGACCACCCGCGCCCGCTCGACCAGGGCCGGATCGTTGACCAGCAGCACCCCGCCCTCGCCGCAGGTGACGTTCTTGGTCTCGTGGAAGCTGATCGCGCCGAGGTCGCCGATCGATCCCAGGGCCCGCCCAACCTGCTCGGCGAGGAGGCAGTGGGCGGCGTCCTCGATCAGCGCTAGCCCCTGCAGCGCGGCAATCTCCCCCAGTCGCTCCATGTCGCAGGCAACGCCGCCGTAGTGGACGGCGACGATCGCCTTCGTCCGCTCCCCCACAGCCGCCGCCACCCGCTCCGGATCGACGTTCAACGTCGCCGGGTCGATCTCGATGAAGACCGGCCGCGCTCCCTGCCGCACCACCGCCGTCGCCATCGTCGGATACCCGAACGAGGGCATGATCGCCTCGTCCCCCGGCCCCAGCTCGGCCAGCATCATCGCCGCCTCCAGCGCCCCCGTCGCCGAGTGCGAGATCAGCGCCAGCGGGGCCCCGGTCCTCTCCCGCAGCCACCCCTGGCAGCGCCGCGTGAACTCGCCCCCGCCGGCGAGGTCGCGGGCGGCGATCGCCTGCTCCAGGTAGGCGAGCTCGTTACCCGAGACAAAGGGACGGTTGAAGGGGATCGGGTTCATCAGGTGCCGTTCGGCCACGGCAGCTCGCCCCCCTTCTTCAGCGCCAGCGCCCGCAGGTTCTCGAAGGAGTTGGCGTCATTCGGGACGCGGATCAAGAACCGCTCCAGGGGCAGGCTGAGGACCGCGTCCGGACGCTCCCGCTCCAGAATCTCGGGCACGAACATGCTCGTGTGGACGAAGACCAGCCGCCCGAAGGTCTCCTGCAGGAAAGGCACCAGATAGTCACAGAAGGACTCGCCGAAGAGCACGCAGCTGGGGCCGGAGCGGTCGCTTTCGAAGCACATCACCCGGCCGTGGTTGTGGACGCCGTTGTCGAAGACCACCCGCCCGCGCGGTTGCTTGAAGCGAACCCGGATCATCGGCCCGGTCAGCGGCTCGGGCCGGACCTTGCGGCCGAGGTCCCCGTCGACGGCCCCCTCCACCCATTCGAGGTCCGCCTCACCGAGCGGCTCCAGCTCCACCCCCCGGGCGAGCAGCTCCTGGCAGAAGATCAGGTAGCCCTCATAGGCGCCACGGAAGTTCCAATGGGTATCGGTTTGCGCATAGACCTCGCACTCCCCCTTGACCGCCACCAGGCGGTCGAGCGCGTAGGAGACGGGGGCGCCGACCGCCTCCGCCAGCTCGAGAAATTCGTGCACCGGACGGCGGGCCGAGGGTGAGACCTCCGGCGGCAGGTGCTCTGGGTAGACCGACTCCTTGTCTGGGGCGACGACGCAGACCCAGGGAATCTCGAGCGCACCGCTGGCCGCGATCCGGTCCCAGAGCACCCGTCGCCACCGCAGGCGCTCCTCCTCTCCGAACCTCACCCTGCCGGTGTGCTGGCCGAGGATGTCGTTGGTGTCCCCCCTTAGATAGAGCCAGCCGTCCCTTCCGAACAGCACTTTTTGGCTTTCGCTGTCCTCGGCGGTCACCGGCGACCAACTCGGCCCGGTCCCCGTCCCGGCGCTCCCGTCGAGCACCTCGCAGGTGAGGGCACCCAGGTCCCCCTGGCTACGGTCCTCGAACTCGACCCGGGCGCGGATGCGGTCTCTGCCGTCGCCGCGCGGGCGCAGCACGGCCTTGAAGCCGGAAGTACCGGCGCCGGGCACGCCCGGGAAGCCGCCGGCGATGTCGGGCCTCGGCACGTCGATCGGAATCCGGGCGATCCGCCGGCCCGCCTGATCGGTCAGCTCAAGTGAGGTGGCGATCGTGTCCCGGCCCAGCGCCCACCCCTGGATCGTCAACAGGTCGCCGTCGACCAGGGCGCGGAAGTGCCCCCGGCCAAGGTTCCGGAAGTCTTCGTCCAGCTCGACCTCTACCTGCTCGATGGTGGCGCCTGCCAAGCTGGCGATGATAGTTCGGCGATGCCTAGCGAACGAGTTCCAGCGGCATCCGCACGAGGTCTCGCTCCGGCGTGATCCGACACTCTTGATACCGCATCTGGGTGTAGTAGAGGAAGACGTGCTGGCCGCTGACGGCAAAGGTCGGCGAAGGGCTTTCCGGATCGATCAGCGAAGGGTAGGCGATTGGGGAGCGCTGGCCGCAGCGGAAGCTCTGCTTGGTCGGCACCCCGAGCACCAGCTTGCGCATGCTCCAGTGGACCAGGTCGGGCGAGGTCGAGAAGTAGACGCCCGGCTTCTTCGGCCCGAGGCTGAGCCTGCCCGGTGGGGCGAGGCCGACCAGCAGGTATTCGCCGAGAAAGGTGTTGTAGGTGAGGCTTTCCCCCATCTCAGCGATCAGGCCCTGGCCCACCGGCTTGCAGGGGATCCGCGAGCGCAGTCGCGAGCGGTAGGGGTTGGAGAACCTGCCGCCGAAGCGGCTTCCGTCCCAGGCGCGCCAACTGCCGGCGCGGCCGATGCGCGTGGTGCGAAGGAGGCAGGTGCCCCTGCGGACGCCTCCGTCCCTGATCCTCGCCAGCGCGTAGTGGGCGCCGTCGGGCCCGGTGACGATGTTGCTCGGCGCGAAGACCCCTCTCGGACCAACGTCGGGCCGGTAGCGATAGGGAGCTGCGGCGACGAGGCGACGGGCGCCGCGAGCGACCCGGTAGGTGCGGCCACCATCGGTGGAGCGGGCGAGGGTGATCGAGTTGTACCAGCAACGCAGGTAGGACTCGCTGGGACAGCGGCCAGGATGGCGATTCCCCTGGTACTCGTCGTGGACCAGAGCCCAGATCTTGTGGCCGTCGACGGTGTAGACCGAGGCGATCCACTCGCGATCCCGAAAGCGGCCGGGACGAGCGCTGAGTCGCGAGGCCATTACCGGGTCGCACTCGACGCGAAGTTGATCCAGCGAAGGCCCAACCATGCGGAAGCTGCGGAAGTGCGAGAGCAGCAACTGGGTGCGACCGCTGCTGTCGCGGAACGCGCGCGCCGGCAGGTCGGGAATCTGGGAGGGCTCGCAGGCATCCTCGCTCCAGTCGAAGACGAGCTGCGGCAAGCCGACGGGACGCAGACGCGGACCGGAGAGCGAGTCGGCGGGAGCTGCGCCAGCCACCGCCGCGGCAAGCGCAAGCGCCGCAAGGCAAAGGGCGATGAAGGCGATCCTCACCCCTTCAGCTGAGCAGATCGAGCATCCGCGGCAGCACCTTTGCGGAGTCGAGGTGCTCCTCGGCCAGCTCGCGGGCAGCCTTCTCGTGCCTGGCCGGATCGGCCTCAATTGCCTTGATCGCCGTCGCCGCCTCGGCCACGGTGGCGAAGGCAAGCAGACCCTCCCCGGTCGGCAGCGCGCTGCTGAACCCGGTCTCCTGGGCGACCACTGGGCGCCCGCTCGCCAGGTAGCAGGCGCTGCGATCGCTGAACCAGCCGCTGCGGGAATCGACGTAGCCGCTCTTGGCGACGCAGAGCTCCCCCCTCGAGCCGCGGACGAACTCAGCGTAAGAAGAGGGGCTTCCCGCGACCTGATGGGGATCGACGAGCTCCCAGCCGTTGGCGGCCAACGCCTCGAGGTCATTCTTCTCGTCGGGGTGAATCCCCAGGGCCAGCAGGAAACGAGCGACGGAGCGACGGGGCAGATCGATCAGTCGCCGTAGCGAATGGGCGCGCTGTCCGTAGTGGACCCCGCCGTGCTCGATCGAACCGTAGCTGCGCCAATGGCCGACGCTGGTATAGGCATCCCCACGCGGCGGCATCTCGATCTTCGGCCAGTGCCGGAGGACCACCGGCGGCAGCGTCGACAGCCAGTTGCGGCCGCAGTTGGGCACCGCGCAATCGGCCCCCCCGAGCCGCTGGCCGACGGTTAGGAAATGGGTGTGGAGGTCGAAGCCCATCTTGCTGCCGGTTTCCTGCCAGACCTGATTGAAACCGGGATCGAGATCGAGGAAGGCCCGAACCGGGGCCGAGCCCAGCAGCCGCTCGTCCCGCAGCATCCCAGAGACGTTGACCAGCAGGTCTGCCTCGGCGGCGAAATCGAGCACTTGCTCCGTGGCAAGACCGCCAACGCTGCCCGTGGCTCCATCCCAGAGCGCAGCACCACCCTCCAGCAATGCCAGGCTTTCGAAATAGGGAAGGATCCGCGGGTCGCCCGCGAGTTGCTCACGCGAGACCGGCTCAACGAGGAGGACTTCGTGGCCGAGCTCACGCAGGCCGAGTACGTACTGGAGGATTGCCCAGGTCGCCCCGCCCTGCTGGGGGTCGCCGGCAACCATGCCGCCGAAGAGGATCTTCAGGCGCTCGGCCACGCGCTCAGCCCGCTCCGACCAGATCGAGGACGCGACCGAGGACGCGACCGGAATCGAGATGCTGCTCGGCGAAGCTCCGGGCCGCGCGTGCATGCTCCTCGTAGGCGTCCCGCACTGCCTCGATCCCGGCAGCGGCCGCGTCGAGATCCCCGAAGGCCACCACCGCGGGGCGCGTTTCCGAACCACTGGTTTGGAAAACCGCCCCGCAACCCGTGTCCTGGACCACGGCGGGCCGGCCGCTGGCGAGGTAGGCGGCGGTGCGATCGCTGAACCAGCCGGTCCTCGCTTCCACGTAGACCCCCTGGGCAACCGAGAACTCGGCACCGGAGCGCTGGACATACTCGCGAAAGGCCTCCGGGGTCGCGGCCACCTCGGCGGGGTCGATGACCTTCCAGCCGTGCTCGCGCAGAAGCCCGAGGTCGGCGGTGTCGCCCGGATGGATGTCCAGCGCGACCTCCAGCTCCACCCCCTCGACGCGGTCCGGCAGCGCTGCGAAGCGACGGAACTGGTGGTGCTTGAGGGTCATCTTCCTGCCGCCGATCTCGATGCCGCCGTAGGGGCTGCGCCAGGTCGCCACCGTGGTCAATGCAAGCGGCTCCGCTGGCGGCGGCGACGGCGCCCACTCGTCGAGCAGGACCGGCGGCAGGGTTGGGATCCATTCGATCCCGGCCGTCGGCACCGGACAGTCAGGCCGGCCGACGTTCTGCCCGACGGTGAAGTAGCGGTCGTGGCCGGCGACGGTGAACTCAAGACCTGGATCGGCGTGCCAGACCTGGGTGAAGCCAGGGTCGAGATCGACATAGACGCGAGTTCGCGGAGCCGAGAGGAGCGATCCCGGGCCAAGGTGCCCGCTGATGTTGAAGAGCAGCTCCGCTGACTTCGCGAGATCGGTCAGCTCCCGTTCGCCCCGCCCATACAGGGCCTCGCCGTGCTCGTCGAGCAGCGAGGCTCGTCCCTCCAAGCCGAAGGCGTTGACCACAGCCTCGAAGTAGACCTGCGCGGCCGGGTCGGGCGAGACGAGACGCTCGACCAGGCAGGCCTCCCAGCCCAGGCGCCGCAGCCCGAGAACCCAGGAGAGCCGCACCCAGGCCTCGCCGCCGCTGCCCGGCTTGTTGGCGATCGCCCCGGCGACGACTGCAGAGGCCATCTCCCTAGGAGGGCAGCGGCCGCCGCTTGGCCCCGGGGACTCGCGGCAGGAGGCGAGGGTTGTAGCGGGCGAGGGTCGCGGTTTCCCTGAGGGCGCGCGAGAGCTCCCCGCCTCGCAGCGACTTGCCGATCTGCGCCACCAGCAGCTCCCCGTAGTACCGCTTCCAGAACTTGCGGGCCTCGCTGTAGGCCTCCTTCAACTCCGGGGTGCCGCGCGTGTGGGGGCGTTGCCTGCGCACAGCGGCGAGGCTCTGTGCCAGCATCCGCCCCGCGTCGCCGCTCGAGTTGCCGCCGTGGGTGCGGTGCTCGGCGACCACCTCGCCATGGCTCAAGACCGGGAACTGGCGGGCGATCTCGAGGTTGAGGCCGAAGTCAGCGGTCGCGTCGAGCTCGGGATCGAAGCCCTTGACGTGCTCGAAGACCGAGCGCCTGTAGATCGAGCGAGCCGGAAAGCCGGCCCAGTTTTCGGTCAGCAGCCGGGGATAGTGGTCGCGCTGCACGACCGGCTGCTCGAAGGTCTCGATCGGCGCCCCGTCCTGAGCGATTCGCCGGAACCTGCCGCTTGCCGCGGCCGCCCCGGGGTGCTCACCAAGCAGGGTCACCCCGGTCTCGATCGCGCTGGGCATCAGCCGGTCGTCGGCATCGAGGAAGACGAGGAAATCGCCGTTGGTGTTGCGGATGCCGAAGTTTCGCGCCCCCGCCATGCCGCTGTTCTCGCAGCGCTTGCAGCGGACACCGGGGTAGCGGCCCGCGACCTGCGAGGCGTTGTCCGGCGAGGAGTCGTCGACCACGAGGACCTCGAGATGCGGGTACGTCTGTCCCAGCACGCTCTCGATCGCCTCGGCGAGGAAGTGCGACTGTCCGAAGCAGGGAATCACCACCGAAACCAGCTCGGCGAACTCGCCGGCGGGGTCGCGACGCCAGGCGTGACGACCGCGGACGACTCCGAAAGGCACCCGCCGCTGGCCCTTCAGGACCGCCATCAGCTCGATCTCGAACTCCGGCGGCGTCCCGACCAGATTGATCGTGGTGCGGAAGCCAGCCCGGCCCGAGTCGGGGAAATCGGGGAAGGCCTTGGCGAGATCGCGGCGCTCGGCCCTGACCGCGGCGCGCCAAAACACCTTGCCGTCGATCAGGAACTCGACCGCAACCACCTGGGAGTCCTCGCCCAGCGCCCAGCCCAGCAGGTCGACCGCGTTGGCGTCGAGGACCGCCCCCGGCTTCGGCTCGTCGATGAAAGACCCGTGCAGCAGCTCCGGCCGCGAGACCGAGACCTCGGTGAATTCAACCAATGCGCCCATCGCTCGGATCCTCCCTCAGCCGCCGGACCCGTCTTCGAAGCAGACCTCGGCGAACCGCACCCGCCGCTCTCCCGGCAGCACCGCGAAGACCTCGGCGGAGATGCCGGGGGGCAGTTGCTGGGCGTTGACGGTCGTCCGAAACCCGGGCGAGCCGACCTGCCGCTCAGGGAAGCCGCGCTCGATGTCGGGACGCGGCAGGTTCACGGGAGCACGCCACAACCGCTCTCCCTCGACCCACAGCTCGACCGCCTCGACCGGCTCGTCGCGACCGAGGACCCAGCCGATCGTTGTCACCGCATGGGCGGGAAGCGCGGCGGCGGCGGAGACGTCGAGGTTCGCCCCAACCAGCTCCTCGGGCAGCTCGGGATCGCGCTCGATCCTCACCCGCCGCGTCGGCCGCGTTAAGACCGGGTCCCCGTCGGCGCGAAGCGGCAGCTCGAAGATCGTCACCGCGGCGTCGTCCCAGACCCTGCGAGCCTCGTGCTTGAGGTATTCGCGCAGCCCCACCTTGTGAGCCAGCCATTCCCGGGCGCCGGCGGGCATGACGACGAAGCAGCCACCCACCTCCACCGACTCCGTCTTCCCCCCGTAGTCAGGCTGCGCCGTCCCCAGGTCGGCGGCGGCGCGGCGAATCGTCTCCAGCTCGGTTACCTCGCGGCCGTCGCGGCGGGGCAGGTTCCGGGCGTGGCGGCCGTTGAAGTAGGGCTTCAGCTCTCGGCGCGGGTCGACGAGGACGACGCAGGCGCTGAACGGGACCCCGAGGCGCTCGACCGCCAGCTGGGCGCCCCGAAACTGGCGTGCAGCGATCGATCAGCTCGGCCTGGCCGGGAAGGTCGGGCCGCAGCTCCTCGTAGAAGCGCAGGTCCTCCTCGATCTGGGTGATCCGGTCGAGGGCGGAGAACATGCCGCCGTCGTGGACCCGGTAGGCGGCGAGCGGCTCGGCGATGTAGCCGAGCGGCCCCCGCTCAGCGCAGCGGATGTGGATCAGCCAGTCGATCCAGGCGGAGTCGAAGGCCCAGTCGGGCAGCGCCGCGACGATCTCGCGGCGAAACATCATCGTCGGCGAGGGCACGAAGCACTCGGTGAGGATGTCCTCGAGCGCGAAGCTCGACTCGGCCAACGCCGGCGTCGTCACCCCGGAGGGGCTGCCGGCGGCGTCGTAGACGAGGCTGGCGTCGTGGAAGCAGCTGGCGGACTCCGAGTGCGCTTCGAGGTAGTCGACCTGACGGCGCAGCTTCCCGGTCGAGGTCCAGTAGTCGTCGCCGTCGAGATAGGCGACGAAACGGCCGCGGCTCGAATCGAGCACCCGGCGCAGGATCTCGCCATGACCGACGTTCTCGGCCGGAAGGATCGCCCGCACCCGCTCGGGGAAGCGCTCGGCGTAGCGCTCGACGATCTCACGCGTGCCGTCGGCTGAGCAGTCCTCGCCGATCACCAGCTCAAACTCGAAGGGGGACTCCTGGATCAGCACGCTCTCGATCGCCTGGGCGAGGAAGGGCGCGTGTTCGTAGGTGCGCATGGCGACGCTGACCAGCGGTGCCTCGGTCGCGTTCACGAGCCCAACCCTTCTTCCAGGTGCTCGAAGCGGGCGCCGGGGCGGCCGACGCCACGGCGGCGATAGCGCAGCAGGGCGCCGGGGTCCCAGCGAACGATCGTCCGCAGGTTGCCCAGCACGACTCCCCATTCGCGCCGCCGCTTGGCGTTCGCGATCCGCTCGATCAGCGCCTCCCCCTGCTGGTTGCGGGTGTTGCGGACCCCCAGCCGCCGCGCCGCCCGCTCCTCGCTGCCGCGCAGGTGCGGGCGCTGCCCGTTGAGGACCTGAAGCTGGGAGCTGAGCACGACGCCCGCGTTGCGGGTGGTGTTCGAGCCGTGCCGCCGGTACTCCGTCACGACCTCCTCGTGGCAGACCACCGGGAAGGCGCGGGCCAGCTTCAGGTACAGCTCGTAGTCGTCGGCGGCGACCCGCCGCTCGTTGAACCCCCCCACAGCCTCCAGCGCCTGACGCCGGTAGACCAGCGAGGAGCCCGACCAGATGAAGCATTCCTCCAGCAGCTTCAGGTAGTGGTCGCGGGTGACCAGCGGCTGCCGGGCTTCCCGCACGACCCTGCCGTCGCGGCCGATGTCGCGCGACATGCCCGCGGCGAAGGCAGCCTCGGGCTGGGCGGACAGCTCCTTCACCCCAACTTCGAGCGCCTCCGGCAAGAGGCGGTCGTCGGCATCGAGGAAGACGATCAGCTCGCCTGCGGTTGCTGCGAGGCCGCGATTGCGGGCGACGGCGACACCGCTGTTGGGCTGCCGCAGGACCCGTGCTCCCGGGTAGCGGCTGGCGATCTCGAAGCTGTTGTCGTCAGAGCCGTCGTCGACGACCACCAGGTCCAGCCGTGGGTACCCCTGGGCGAGCACGCTCTCGATCGCCTCGCCGAGGTAGTGCGCCTGGTTCCAGCAGGGGACCACCACGGAGACCAGGGGCGCTGCGTTGCCCGGCGCGTCCTCGCGATTCAGTCTCACCGCGCCCACCTCGGCCCGGACGCCGTCGGCGAGCACCGCCCGCACGCCCAACTCGATTTCTTCGCCGCCGGGGAGTGCCGCGACGTTGAGACCGGCCCGGAAGCCGGCCCCGACCGCAAGCTCGTCCCCGAACGTCTGCGCCACCCCCGGCCGCTCGATTCCGATCGCCGCCCCCCGCACCAGCCGCCCCTCCCAGGTCAGCTCGACCGCGCGAACCCGAGCCCGGTCGGGCACGATCCAGCCGGCGATCCGCAGATCGGTCGGATCGACTTGCGTGCCTGCCTCCGGGATATCGAGGCGCCATTCGCGCACCCCCGGGACCGGCGGCCGCTCCTCAACCGCGACGACTGCAAGGGGTGGCCTCAACGATTGCCGAACATGCGCGCGAGCAGGCCGCGGCGCTGGATTTCGAGCGCGATCGTCGCGATCGCGACCCGCTCCCCACCCTCGAGCACGCCTCGTACCGAGAGCTCGTGCCGGCCCTCGCCGTTGCCCTGAACCATCATCCGGAAGCCGGCTCGGTCGGCGCCAGGAACACCCGGAAAGCCCTCGGCGACTCCGGGTCGCTCGATCTGCAGGGGCGCCGTCGCCACCACCTCGCCGCCGGCGGCCACCTCGACCGACTCGACCCGCTTCTCCTTGCCGAGCGCCCAGCCGACGATTTTGAGCGCGTTGGAGTCCAGCTCGGTCCCCGCCGTCGGCGAGTCGAGATGGGCTTTTCGCAGGCTGTCGTCTGGCGCCGCGGCAGCGACGTCGATGACCCTGATGCGCTCTGAACGCGCCACCGCGGGATTGTATCCCGGTGCTGCGGATTTCCATTGGGTTCGGCGCCGGCGCGAGCGCCGCGTCTCGCGCGGAGCCGTTCCCTCGACGAAGAGGCTCTCCCGCTCGCGGTTGTCGAGCTCGACGATCTCCGCGATGCCACTCGCGGTCGACCCCGTACGAACATTCCTGGACCCGCTCGAAGCCCGCCTTCTGCAGCAGCTCGATCGCGAAGTCGGCGGTGAAGAGCGAACGGGAGTACCCGTACCAGAGCATCTGCACGATGAAACGGCCGCCGAGGCTCTCGACCTCGTCTTCGTCGACCTGGAAATAGTCCTCGTCGCCCTGCAGGTAGGCGTCGATCCCGCGACGCAGGTCGGGCAGCGCCAAGCGCAGGGTCCCACCCGGCTTCAGCACCCGGCGCAGCTCTTCGAGGGCCGGCACCAGCTCCGGGTAGGAGAACTCGGGCAGGGCGTGGACGCTGACCGCGTAGTCGATGCTGTCGCTCTCCAGCGGCAATCCCTCGCGGATGTCGGCGACCAGGTCGATGCCGGGGTCGGCCTTGATGTCTGAGTTGATCCAACCGGCGGCAAGGTGAGCGCCGCAGCCCCAGTTGAGCCGCCTCATGGCGCCACCTCCGCGATCAGGCGGGTGAGCACCTTTTTCGCCTCGAAGTGCTCGGCGGCGAGCTCGCGGGCGGCGCGGGAGTGGCGCTCCCAGTCGCCGCAGATGGCCTCGACCCCGGCTCGGGCACTCTCCAGATCGGTGAAGGCGATCAGCCCTTCTCCGGTCGGGTAGCGCTCGGCGAAGCCGGTGTCGAGAGCGATCACCGGTCTGCCGCTCGCCAGGTAGGCGGCGCTGCGCTCGCTGAACCAGCCGCTGCGGGTCTCGACGTAGATGCCCTTCGCGACCATCAGCTCGCCGAGCGAAGACTGGATATAGCGGCGGTAGCGCTCAGGATCGGCGGCCACCACGGCTGGATCGGCCAGCCCCCAGCCGTTCCCGCGCAGGGCTTCGGCATCGGCGGCATCGGCGGGGTCGATCTCCAGAGCCAGCTCGATCTCGGGCTCGACCGACGCCGGAAGCTCGATCAGCTTGCGCAGCTCGTGCGCTCGCAGCCCGAAGCGCCGCCCCTCGTATTCGACCGGGTCGTAGGGCCCGCGCCAACTGCCGACGCTGGTCAGCTTCCTGCCCTTTGGCCTGCGCGGCCATTCATCGAGCGGGATCGGATGTGGGGAGGTGACCCACTCGAGCCCGCAGGTGGGCACGAGGCAGTCCTCGTCGCCGATCTTCTCGCCGACGGTGACGAAGGCGTCGTGTCCTGCGAATACGTCGCTCAGCCCCAGCTCGCGCCACATCTGCCCGAATCCCGGATCGATGTCGAGGAAGACGTTGCGTGGCGAGGCGGCGAGCAGCTCCTCGTCGTTGACGAAGCCCATCACGTTGAGCAGCAGCAGCGAGTCCCGCAACTGCTCCAGGGCCCGTCGCCGCGAGAGGCCAACCGTCTCCTCTCCAACCAGGAGGCAGTAGGAACCCGACAAGCCTGCCCCCTCCAGCACCGAGACGAACCACTCGACGCAGCGGTCATGCTCGGGCCCGGACGCGGCCATCCCGGGATCGAGCCGGTCGAGGAAGAGGACCTCGTGGCCAAGCTGGCGAAAGCCGAGCAGGTAGTTGAGCAGCGCCCAGGCGTGGCCCCCGTAGCCGGGGCGCTGGGCGAGCGACCCTCCGACCGCCACACGGCCCACGGCCTGGCTCAGGGCTCCGGCACCAGCGTCGGCGTCGGCTCGTAGCCGAACTCGGTCAAGACCGGGTCGAGCACCTCGGCGCAGACCTCGGCCAGCTCCGGGGAGAGGTCTCGCTTCCAGCGCCCGATCGAAGCGGAGACCTTGTCGGTGGTGCGGTGTTCCTCCAGCGACTCCGCCTCAGCTCGCTCCAGCGTTGCCGCCACCGCCTCCTCGCCAGCATCGAGGCCGAGGAACCGCATCGTCTCCGCCAGCGTCCCCGCCGGCTCCCTGATCAGGTCCTCGTAGCGCACCAGGTGGGCCGCCTCCCCGCGTTCGCGCAGCCGCCGCAGCAGCCGCCGGGCCGAGTTGGCGACGGTGGTCTGCACGTACTCGGCGTCGCTGGCGGCGTCGGCACGGCCGAAGGCCTCCCAGCCCCGCTTGCGGTTGAAGGCGATGATCGAGCAGAGCATGTCGCGGAAGTCGCGGACGAGGATCACCTCGCGAGCGCCCGGGTACATCTCGGACAGCAGGTCCGGCGTCAGCTGATAGGGCAGGTACTTCTCGACGAAGTAGCGCGGGCGCCCGCCGTCCCCGGCAACGCGAGCGTAGAAGGCGTCTATCCGCTCCTGACAGAGGCGCGCCAGCGACTCCACCGCCTCGCTGCCGAGCCACCTTTCCAGCTCCGGGTCGCCGCCGACCCCAAGCCGCAGGTCGGGACGGTCCAGCCACCAGTCCCGCTGCTCGAGCGGCCCCGGCACCAGCTGAGCGAGATAGCTCTGCGGCCGTGCCAGCGCCTGCAGGGCGCTGGTCCAGTAGGTGCCGGCGCGGGCGTCGCGGGCCCAGGGGCTGAAGGCGACGGCCTCCGGCAGGCAGCTGAGCAGCCAGACCAGCCAGGTCGAGCCGCTGCGGCCGATCGTGTTGACCATCAGCGGCTGGATCAGGTCGCCGCCTGCCGCGGGCAGCGTTGCCCGCTCCCCCTGCAGTTCGGCGATCGGCGCGCCGGAGCTGTCGTCGCCGCGGGCCAGAACCGAGAGTTGAAAGCTCTGCCGCAGGTCGAGGGCGCTGACCGGCAGGCGGAAGCCGCACTCGCCGGCATGCGCGATGGCCGGGAAGGCGGCCGCGATGTCCTCACGCCTCTCTCCGGTCTCACCCTCGGCGATCGTCCGGCCCTCCTGCAGGACCTCGACCCTGGTCACCGGCTTCCCCTCGGGCAGCGCCCACCCGATCAGCTCGAACCCGTAGGAGGCGCTCGACGCTCCGGGCTTCGGGCCGTCAAGGCGGCAGCCGGCGAGGCGTCCCCGAGCGGCGGGGCGCTGCTCGATCTGGGTGATCTCCACCAAGGCCATCAGGTCGCCATCCTCTCCGACCGAACGGTCACGAAGCCTCGTAGCCGAACTCGGTCAAAAGCTCGCCCAGCTCGTCGTTGCAAACTTCGGCGATCTCCTCGGGCAGGTCCTGGCGCCAGCGGCCGATCGAAGCGGCGGGGTCGGAGGTGGTGCGGTGGTGATGCATCGAGGCGGTGTCCTGCTCGGCCCGTCGCACCGTCGCGGCGACCAGCTCGGGGTCGCTGTCCAAACCGAGGTGCTCGAAGAGGCCGGCCAACGCCGGCTCGGGATCGAGAACCAAGTCCTCGTAGCGGACGAGCCGCGGCCGGGCTCCGCCGCCGCGCAAGCGCTCGGCCAGCTTCAGGGCCGACTGGCGCATCGACGTCCGCACGTACTCGGCGTCGTCGCCGCCCTCGGTTCGCCCGAAGGCGTCCCAGCCGCGCTTGCGGTTGAAGGCGATCACCGAGCAGAGCATGTCGCGGAAGTCGCGGACGAGGATCACCTCGCGAGCGCCCGGGTACATCTCGGACAGCAGGTCGGGGACGGTCTGGTGCGGCAAGTACTTCTCGACGAAGTAGCGCGGTCGCTCCCCAGCGGCCAGATGGTCGTAGAAAGCCTGGATCTGGCCGCGGCTGAGGTCGGCGATCGAGGCCACCGCCTCGCTGCCGAGCCAGCGTTCGACCTCGGGCTCGCCGAGTTCGCCGGCGCCGCCGTCGAGCCACCAATGCCGGGCGTCCAGATCGGGGGGGTCGAATGGGGCCAGAAAGGTGCCCGGCTCGCAGAGGTCCTGCATCACGTTGGTCCAGTAGGTCGAGACCCGGGCGTCCTTGATGAAGGGCGAAAAGGCGACGACGTCGGGGTGCGAGCTGAGCAGCGTCACCAACAGGGTCGAGCCGCTGCGACCGATCGTGTTCACCATCAGCGGCTGGATCAGGTCGTTGCCGGCCGCGGGCAGGGACCGGCGCCGGCCGCGCAGCCGCGCCAGCGGCAGACGCGTCCCGTCCTCGAGCTTCGCCCGCAGCACGATCTCGAACTCGGAGGGCAGCCTCAGGGTGCTGATCGAGGCCCGGTAGCCACTGCGCGCCGCCCCCTCCACCGCGGGGAACCCGACCGCGAGGTCCTCGCGCTCCCTGTCTGCCGGCACCGTCGCCACGGGGCGCTCCTCGTGCAGGACTTCGACGTGCTCGACCCCCAGCTCCTTGCTGAGGACCCACCCGTCAAGCGTCAGCACGTAGGAGTCGCAGACGGCGCCCTCGCTGGGTCCGTCGAGGTTCGAGCCGTGGACGTAGTCGCTTTCGCCGTCGTTCAGCTCGACCAGGTCGATCTGGACGACGGCGCTCCCGCTCGTCGCTCCCGGCATCAGCTCTTCGCCTCTCGGGAGCCGATCTCCTCAACCCGCGCACCCCAGCGCTGGTCGAAGAGCCAGGCGTTGAAGCGGTTGCTCATGTCGGTCTCGGAAGGGACGTAGGAGCGGCCCTCGAGGTGGAAGAGCTCGACCTCCGGCACGTACCAGGCCTCGAGATCGCGCTCGCGCATCCGCATGCAGAGGTCGGCATCCTCGTAGCCGCCCTTGACGTAGTCGACCGAGAGACCGCCGAGGTCCTCGTAGAGCTCGCGGTCGAGGAGCAGGCAGGCACCGCTGAGCGCCGGCACCGGGCGCCGTACGTTCGCCTTGGCGAAATCGCGATGCAGTCCCTTGAAGGCGTGCGCCAGCTCCCAGCCGCCGCTCGCCGGGCTGCGGCGGAACTCGAGCCCGGCGTGCTGGACCGAGCCGTCGTCGTAGAGCAGCTTCGGACCCACGACACCGGCCTGCGGGAGCGAGTTGTGCGCCTCGACCAAGTCAGGCAGCCAGCCCGGTCGGTCGGGCAGGACGTCTGAGTTGAGCGCCAGCAGCAGCCGGCCCCGCGCCAGCGAGGCGCCGAGATTGGTCGCCGCGGCGAAGCCGCCGTTGCGCGAGAGCGTCGCCAGCCGGAAGGGAACCCGGTACAGCTCGTGCAGCTCGGCCACCCGGGGCAAAAGCTCGGGCGCCAGCTCCGGCGAGTCGAGCACGTAGATCAGCTCCGCCCCGAGCATCGCCGAGTCGTTGGCGAACTGCGCCAGCTGGTGCTCGATCAGGTCGACCCGGCGGTAGAGCGGCACCACCACCGATACCTCCGGCTCGCCGGGCACCGCGCCGAAATCCTCGACTTCCTCGACCCCCACCCGCGCCGACAGCTCCTCCTGGAGGCGGACGACGGCAGGTGCCAGCTGGTCCATCAGCGGCGTGTCGACGCGCCGCTCGCGGACCAGCTCGCCGAGAATCGTGTCGCGCACGGCGAGGGGATCCACTGTCGCCGCCGGGGCGCTCGCCTCGATCGCCACCCCGGCCGAGTTTTCCAGCTCGAAGATCCAGCCCTCGGCAAGGCGGCTAGGGTGCTGGATCTCGAAGAAGCAGTCGAACCCGGGTTTGGCGACCGGCCGCGGGGCGCCGCGGAAGAGCTCCTCGAGGTCCGGCCGGGGAACCCGGAAGAGCCGATCGAGGATCGAGGTCCGGGCGCCCTCGGGGGAGATTGCGTCGAGGCGGACGATCGGCGCCTGGTCGTCCCGAGCCCAACCGCGGACGAAGAAGGTGCGGTCGTCGATCTTGGCGACGGCGCCAACGTGCAGGCCCTGGGACTCGTCGGGATGCAGCTCCGCCCGCGGATAGGGGTCGCGCAGGGCCTCGCGCAGGACGAAAAGGCTCTTGGCGAGGCCCAGCGGATCGAGCGTCCGCTCGTGCTCGGCGGGGGTCGCCGTGAGGAAGTCGAGGATCTGCTCCCGGGTCTCGGCTTCGAGGCCGGCTAGCTTCTCCCTGATCGTGGTCCGCAGGTCGACCGCCGCCGCCAGCGCCAGGGCCGGGCCGAAGCCGATCTCCTCCTCGCCGCCGCGGACCCGCAGCTCGATCGTCTTGCCGCTCACCGGCTTCGGTACCCAGACCGTCAGCACGGTGGAATCGGCGTCGCCGCCCTCCTCGGCGGAGGGCGCGAGCCGGCGGAACTCGACCTCGACCGGCTCACCAGCCACCGTCAGAAGGACCTCCGGCTCGGCCTCGGAGGAGAGGTCGGTGACGAGCAGCATCACGTCGGATCCGAGCCAGCTGAGCAGCCCCCGCGGCTCCTCGACCTCGCCGTTGCCGCTGGCGAACGGGCTGGCGACCAGCGGCTCCGCGCTGCTGCCGATCTCGGGCTTCACGACGCCGCTCCGATCGGGAGGCGCTGCGCCGACAGCAAGCTGTCGTAGCGCTGCTCGAGCTCCTCGACGTGGGTGCCCATCGGGTACACCGGCTTGATCCCGGCAGTCAGGTTGCGCCAGGTCTGCGAGGAGCCGGCGGCGGCGGCGATCACCCGCGCCAGGTCCTCGGGGTCGCCAACCCGGAAGTGGAGGCCGTCGACGCCGTCGCTCACCTTCTCCGCCATGCCGCCGATGTTGCTGCAGATCACCGGCCGGCCGTGCATGAAGGCCTCCTGGATCACCAGCGGCGAGTTCTCCCACCAGCGCGAGGGGACGAGGACGTAGTCGACGTTCTCCATCAAGGCTCCCAGTTGGTCGTGGTCGTAGCGGCCGATCATCACCACCCGCTCGCCGCTTTCCTCCAGCAGGGTGGCAAATTCCTCCTGGAACTCCGGCGGCTGGATCTCGAGGTTGGCGCCGTGCAGGTAGATGCTCGCATCGACGTCGTCTTCGGCCAGCCGCTTCGCTGCCTGGAGGACGACGTTCACCCCCTTGTAGTGGCTGAACTGGCCAAAGAAGCCGAAGCGGTTGCGCTTTTTGCGCCGGGGGTTGCCGGGCTCGTAGGTCAAAGGCAGGCGGCCATACTCCTCGACCTTGATCTTCTCGGTCGGGAGCCCCCAATCGACATAGCGGTCGCGCAGCTGCGCGCTCGGGGCGATGAAGAGGTCGACGTGCTCCATGTGCGACTGGATCAGCTTCTTGCGCATGAAGAACTCCTGCGGGGCGATGTCCGGGAAGCACTCGTGGCAGCGCCGCGGCGACTCTTCCAGACAGGGCTCTTCGTCAGTCGCCCGCAGCAGCTGGCCGTGGCGGTGGCAGATCGGCAGGAACTCGTGCAGCGTGTAGACGATCGCCGCGTCGGGCAGGGTGTTACGGACCTCGCGGATCGCTTCCAGGCCGATGAAGAGGGTGTGCTGGAAGTGGACGACGTCGGGCTGCTGGGCGACCAGGAAATCGCGCAGGTGGGTGGTGATCGTCGCCTTCTCGCGGGTCGCGTTGAGCAGCCAGTCGAAGTCGTTCAGCTCCGTGTAGAAGAAGTACTGACCCGGATCCCTGTCGTCGACTCCGGTCAGCAGAGTCCCTTCGTGGTAACGCGAGGAGGTCGAGAAGGGGGGGCCGGTGCGGGCGAGGAAGAGCGACTCCCAATCGCTTTCGTCCCGCATCGCCTCGTGCAGCTCGAAGGCGTAGGCCTCGGCGCCGCCGGGGCGGATCACCGGGTGGTTATGGGATACGTAGAGGACCTTCTTCGGACTCACTTCCATGCAGCCTCCTTCGACCGGAGCGATGTGGGATTGGATATTCGGGAGCTGGATCGCAGCTCGTAGAGGGCGCAGATGTGCTCGCGCAGCGCCAGCCGGCGGCACTCGCCTTCCAGGTAAGCAATCAGGGCGGGACGGCGGTTGAGGGCCCAGTACAGCCCCGCCGGCACGACCAGGTAACGGACGCCGGTGCGGCTCAGGGTGCGCAGCTGCGAGGCGGCGTGGTTGCCGCCGTCGGCCGCGAGCGGCGTGTGCCGCCCGCCGGCGTCGTGGGGGAAGTGCCAGGCGGGGCGGTCGAGGGCCAGCAGCGAGTCGTCGCCTTCGCTCAGCACCAGCACCACCTCCTCCTCCGGCAGCAGACCATGGAGGAGGGCGCGCATCGCCGGCAGACAGCGGCGCCCAGCCCCGCCGGCGACCAGGTCCGGCACCGCCCGCGGCGTCGCCGCCGGAAGCTCCAGCAGCCGGTAGACCCGGCAGACCTCCCCTGGTGCGTCGAGCTGCTCATAGCGGCTGCCAAGGTGCCGCTCCAGCTCCGGATAGTGCTCGAACCACCAGTAGTAGGTCGAGGGTAGAACCAGATAGGCCCCTCCCGCCGCGCGCAGCGACTCGAGGTGATCGACCGCCCAGGCGCCGTCGAGGGGGTGGTGACCGGCGTACTGGCCGGTCGAAGCTCGGGGGAAGTGCCAGCCGCTGCGTCCGTCGAAGCGGACGAGGCCCTCGTCGCCCTTGCTGACCACGAGCACGATTGCCCCCACCGGAGTCAGCTCCTCGACCACCGCCCCGATCCGCGGCGACAGCTCCTCGTAGGAGACGACTGGCTCGACGGCGCGAAGGTTCACGGGCGCACCTCGTCCCGGGCTCGCGCCGGGCTCGGCGCCAGCCGGTAGATCGTGCAGGCGTCGTGGGACTCCCGGCTCGGGCTGGCCTCCAGGCGAGCGGCAAAGCCACCGTAGTGCCGCAGCCACCAAAGCTCGCCGGCTGGGATCACGAGGTATTCGGCTCCCTTCCGGAGCTCGCCCTCGAAGAGCTCGACGGCTTCCTCGTCGTCGGCGGGATGGTGGCCGAGGTAGCGGCCGTCGGCGCCGCTCGGGAAGTGCCTCGCCGCGCGGTCTCTGACCCGCAGCAGGTCCGAGTCGCCACGGCTGAGGACCAGCACGCTGGCCCCCGCGGGGACGCTGCGCTCGATCTCCGCGCGGACCTCGGCAACGTCGTCTTCGTATTCGAAGCTCGACAGCTCCACCTCGGCTCCTCGATCGGTGAGCTCGGCCGCGAGCCTGGTCACCTCACGCTGCAGTTCCTCGACCTGTCGCCCCTGGCGGCGCAGCAACGGCTCCAGCTCCGCCCCATGGCGGTCACTGCGCTCGATTGCGGCCAACAGCGGCGAGACGGAGATGCGCAACGGATGGCCATCGGGGTACTCCACCTCGATCAGGCCGTCCTCGGCGTAGAGCGCGAGGTCGTCGCGCCGCACGCGCCGACGCCAGCGCTCGCGGTAGAGGGCGACGCTGGCCTCGAACTTCTCCTCGCGCCCTCGCGTCGCCGACTCGAGGTGAACCGCCACCGCCGCCGGGCAGAGGTGGACCTCGCCGCCGATCTCGCCGATCCGAAGGCAGAGGTCGACGTCCTCCATCGAGTTGCGGAAGCCCTGGTCGAAGCCGCCGACCTGCTCGAAGGTCTGCCGCCGGACCAGCTGGCAGGCGCCGGTCACCGCCTGCAGCCGGCGGGGACGATCGACGGCGGGGTGCTCGGCGGGGAAGCCCGCGTAGAGGTTATGTGGATAGCCGTCCTGCCCGATGGCGATGCCGGCGTGCTGAACGACGCCGGTCGGGTAAAGCAGCTTTGCCCCGACAACCGCCGCGCCGGGATGCTCCCGCGCGTACTCCAGCAGCCTGCCCAACCATCCAGGCCGGGGCTCGGTGTCGTTGTTGAGGAAGGCGAGAAACTCACCGCTGGCCGCCTCCGCGCCGGCGTTGCAGGCGGCGGCGAAACCGCGGTTCTCCTCCAGGCGGACCACCCTGATCGTCTCGCCGAAGCCCGCCAGCACAGCCGGCGTCTCGTCGCGCGAGCCGTCGTCGACGACCACCACCTCGCAGGCGGCCGGAAGGTCGGCGAGCACGAGCTCCAGACAGCGCCGGGTGAGCCCCGCGCGGCCGTGCACGGGCACCACCACCGATGCACTCGGGCCGCTCATCCGCCCGCCCCCGTCAGCCTGTAGATCGCCCCGGCGCGGTCGTCGGAGACGACCGGCTCGTAGTTGCCGTCGAGGTGCTCGCGCAGGCCCTCGTAGTGACGGAGCCACCAGAGATAGGTCGGCGGCACGACGAGGAACTCGGCTCCGCGCTCGCGCAGGGCCTCGAGATGGGCGATCGCCTCGTCGCTGTCGGCCGGATGATGACCCGCCCAGCCGCCGTCTTCGGCCTGCGGGAAATGCTCGGCGCGGCGGCCGTTCAACTGCAGCAGCTCCTCGTCGCCACGGCTGATCACCAGCACCGTCGAGCCGCTGGGGACGCTTTCCTTCACCGCTTCCCGCACCTGCTGGGCCTCGCGGCTGTAGCGGGGGTTGGGACGGCGGCCGTAGGGTTGCCAGGGCCTCCCCCACTTCTCCGCGTAGCGCTGCTGGTTGGCGGCGAGGATCCGCGCGTGCTCGCCGCTGGAGACGAGATGGCCGAAGGAGGCTTCGCCGAAGTGGTGGACGAGGACGTCGTCGGCGCAGCGCAGCTGATAGCCGGCGCGGCGGGCTCGCTCGGCGTAATCGTCGTCCTCGAGCAGCCCGATCTCGTAGCCCTCGTCCAGCGGCCCCAGTCGCAGGTAGGTCTGGCGCCGCATCGCCAGGCAGAACATCGCCGGCGTGCCGATCTCCAGCCACTGCCCGGCATGGTCCACCGCCCGCCGTCCGGCCGTCTCCAGGTACTCGCCCCAGGTGCGGTAGTCGGTGTCGATCTCGGCCTCGTTGCCGATCCGGTTGGTGACCGGGCCGACGAAGCCGACCTGCGGCTCGGCGAGGTGCCGACGCAGACCGTCGAGCCAGCCCGGCGGCACCAGCGTGTCGTTGTTGAGGAGGACCAGGTGGTCGCCCGCAGCCAGCGCCAGGCCCTGGTTGCAGGCGGGGGCGAAGCCCATGTTGCTGCCGTTCAGCAGGACTCTGACCCGGGCATCCATCTCGGCCAGCCGCGCCAGGTAGGCGGCGGTGCCGTCATTGGAGCCGTTGTCGACGACGATCAGCTCGAAGTCATCGGCATCCCGGTTGGCGAGAACGCTGTGCAGGCAGAGGCGGGTGAAGGCGATGTTGTCGTGGGTGACGACGACGATGCTGGCGCTCGGCCTGCCGGCGCGAGCCGATGCCTCGAAGCGTTCGATCGCGGTCGCCTGGGCGGCCTCGACGGTCTCGCGCGGCAACATGGTCGGCCGCCGGGACTCGGGCTCGAGCTCGGCATCGAGTCAGAGAAGACCTTGGCCGCAGCGCCCCGCTGCGGGCTCCGGGTGCGGACTTCGAGATCGTCGAGGAGCCGGCCGAGCACGACGTCATGGCCGAAGTACTCGCGAGCGACGTCGCGGGCGGCGCTCGCGTGGCGGGTGTAGTCGCCGTTCACCTCTTCCACCGCCGCCGTCGCCTCCTCGATCGAGTCGAAGCCGAATAGGCCGCTGCCGCTCGGGAAGACGTTGCCGAACCCGGTCTCCTGGGTTATCACCGGCCGCCCGGAGGCGAGATAGGTGGCGCTGCGGTCGCTGAACCAGCCCGTCCGCAATCGCACGTTCTGCTCCTTGGCGACCGTGAACTCGCCCCGTGAGGAACCGACGTAGTCGCGGTAGCGATCGATCCCGCTCGATATCTCGATGCCGTCGCGAACCCGCCAGCCGCGCCGTCGCAGCATCTCCCGCTCGGAGTCCTCGCAGCTGCTCAGCGCCAGCTCGAAGGCCTGGCCGCTGCGCGCCGGCAGGTCGAGGTAGCTCGAGGAACTGCTGGTGCTTGCTCCAGGAGTAGCGCTTGCCTTCGAAGCTGACCTCGCGCCAGTCCTGGCGCCAGTTGCCGATCGTGGTGAAGACGTCCGCCGGCTGCGGGGAGCGGTCGGGCCAGAGGTCGAGAAGGACCGGCTGCCTGGTGGGACGGAAGTCGAAGCGCTCGCTGCGCGGCAGCAGGCAGTCGGGGCTGCCCCAGTTCTCGGCGAAGGTGAAGAAGGCGCTGTGCGGCTCGAGGAAGTCGACCGTCTCCTGCAGCCCGTGCTGGAGCTCGAGCTGGAGCTGAACCGGATCGGTCTCCAGGTAGACCAGCCGGCCGGTCGCCGCCAGCTCGGGCAGCGGCTGGGTCCCCCCGTGGAGGTTGATCAGCAGGTCGGCGGAGCCGTAGAGGCGTTCCGACTCCGCTTCGCTCATCCCGAAGCAGCGGCCATCGTCGTGCAGGGCCCGGAAGGCCCAGCGGTCGGCCATCCCGAAGCGCCGCATCAGCGAACGCGATGAACTCCGCAGCCAGGGCCGAGCTGTCGTCCTCCTCGCTCTTCATCAGCATCGAGGGCGTGCGGGCGTGCGTCTCGACGTAATAGGCCTCGCAGCCGAGGCGCTCGAAGCCGAGCAGGTAGTGGAGGTTCTGCCAGGCGACTCCCGCAACCGGCATCTTGGTCATCATCCCCAGCAGGACGACCTTCGGCGCGCTCACGAGATCTGCCTCCAGCCGGAGTCGCCGTTGCCCTGCCGAGGAGGTGAGGACGGGCGCGGCGGCGCGGCGACCGCGGCGGCGGCCGGCTCCGACAGCGGGTCATGCTCGGGGGGCTCGCGTTTCCTGCGGTCCCGGTTCTGGGCCTGGTGCAGCTGGGTGTAGACGCCACCGCGGTCGACCAGGTCGTCGTGATGGCCGCTTTCGACGATGCCGCCCCGCTTCCATGACCAGGATCTGGTCGGCGTGGCGAACGGTCGAGAGGCGGTGGGCGATCATGAACGAGGTCCGGCCGACCATCAGTTCGTCGAGGGCATCGAGGATCACGCCCTCGGTCCGGGAGTCGATCGAAGACGTCGGCTCGTCGAGGATCAGCACCGGGGCGTCCTTGAGAAAGGCCCGGGCGACGCAGATCCGCTGCCGCTCGCCGCCGGAGATCTGCGCCCCTCGCTCGCCCAGCTCGGTCTCGTAGCCGTCGGGAAGGGCCGCGATGAAGTCGTGCGCGTTCGCCGCCCTGGCCGCTGCCACGATCTCCTCCTCGCTCGCCCCGAGGCGGCCATAGCGGATGTTCTCCTTGATCGTCCCGGAGAACAGCAGCGGCTCCTGGAGGACGACGCTGATCTGGTCGCGCAGCGAGTGGAGCTTGAGGTCGCGCAGGTCGATCCCGTCGAGCTCGATCGGCCGGCGGCCGGGTCGTAGAAGCGGACCAGCAGGCTCATCAGGGTGCTCTTGCCGGCGCCGGTATGGCCGACGATCGCGACCCGTTCTCCCGGCCGGGCTTCGAAGGAGAGATCGGAGAGGGTTTCGCGGCGGCCCTTGTAGGAGAAGTCGAACTCCCCGGGCGACCATCCGGCCACGGGCGCGGTCGACCGCGATCGCGTCGGGCTTCTCCTTCACCTCCGGCTCCTTGTCGAGCAGGTCAAGCGAGGCGTTGAACTGGACCAGTTCCTCGTGGATCGTCCCGACCGTGGTGCTGATCTGTTCCAGCGGCTGGTAGACCGAGGCGATGTAGGTCATCAGAACGATCAGCTCGCCGACGACGATCTTGCCCTCGATCACGTGCCAGGCGCCGACTCCGAGGACCAAGGAGGTCCCGAACGCCGTCGTCGTCTGCACGCAGAGCGTGTACATGCTCTGACTGACGGTCAGCTTCACCCGCTCGTCGACCGCGGTCTGCCCCTGTTCGCGGAAGCGCCGGTGTTCGTGGTCCTCGCGACCGAAGGAGACGATCACCCGCAGCATCGCCATCGCCTCGTGGACGATCGAGAGCGACTTCCACTCCAGCTCCTGCACCTTCTGCAGGCGGGGGACAATGCTGGTCCCGTAGACCCCGAAGGACCAGTAGAGAACGGGGACCACCAGCAACGCCAGCAGGGCCACTTCCCAGTCGATCAGCAGTGAGATCACCAGCATCCCGAACAGGGTGAGGACCGCCTCGACGATGGCGGGACGACCATCACGATGTTGCCGACCGAGGCGGCCTGGATGTTGATCTGGCTCATCAGCGCTCCGGTCTGGCGCTGGTCGTGGAAGGTGAAGGAGAGCCGCTGCACGTGGGCGAAGAGGTCGCTGCGCAGGTCCATCACCATGTTCTGCTCGGTTTTCGAGCCGAGGTAGTGGTTGAGCACGGTGAAGCCGTTGCCGACGACGATCACAAGGAAGCGCAGCGACCACCATCGAGACCAGGACGACCCAGATGGTCGGGTCTTCGCCGAAGAGGAACTTGGCGATGCCGCCCGGGTTCTCCTCGCTGAGGACGGTGTTCAGGATCACCGCCAGCGGCCAGGGCTCGGCCAGGCCGAGGATCGCTGCGCCGAAGGTGAGGAGCATCACCCCGACCAGGTACTTACGGTAGGGCTGCAGGTAGGGCCGGACCCGCGGCAGCGACTTCCAGAGGTCCCACGGCGCCCGCCTTCTCCTTTTCCCCGCGTCGGCGCGGCGAGCTCATCGCACCAGCGCCCCCGGCAACTCGGCTGCGGTTTTCAGGATCTGCTCCCGCGATGACCGCCGGCGTCGCGAGGGCCGCCTCCGTCTCCCCCTCCTCCAGCCCTTCGATCTCCGCCACCGCCAGCCGCGTCGCCGTCGCCATCCCCTCGATGCCGAAGGCGACGAGGAGGGCGATGCCGACCGAGATCGCGATCGCGACCTCGGGCCGGTGCTGCTGCAGGGCGATCATCGCCAGCAGGACGAGGATCAGGACGATGAGGCGGCCCGTCGCGGTGGCGCGGGGCCAGACCTTGGCCCGCAGCAGCTGCTTGCCCTCGCCGTGCTCCTCGACCGCGGTGCGGATCCTGACGCCGCCGAGGGCGCCGGCGCGGAGATCGAGATCCCAGCGGTCGAAGGGGCCGCCGCTGTGGACGAAGCCGCCGGCGGCGGCGAGATTGTCCTGCAGCTGCTCGACCCAGGCCTGCGGCTCGCGCCAGCGTTCGCTCCAAACCTCGACCGTGCGCGGGCGCGGCAGGGTCGGGCGTGCCTGGGCCCGACGGCGCCAGGGCGAGAGTCCGTTGCGGAGGCGACCGGCGAGACGGGCAAAGGGCTGACAGAGGTAGAGCAGCGAGGTGACCGTGCGCCGCTTCAGGGTCTCCTGCCCCGGCCGCCCGGGCACCGGGTGGTGCGCCCGCCAGCCGCTCGAAATCGCCGCGCCGACGATCCAGGCGATCGCGGCGAGGAAGGCGGGAGCGGCGACGAGCAGCGGATGCCACAGCAATCCCAGGGCCGAGATCGCGCCCAGCAGCGCGATCAAGAGCAGGCCCTCGGGAGCCTGCAGCAATCCCGTGAAAGCGTGCGGGGAGTCGTAGACGGACTGGAAGAGGCCGCTGCCCCAGGTGCCGTAGCGGACCAGCGAGCGCCGCCGCGGCGTCTGCGCCGCCGGTGCCTCGTAGATCCGCCCCGACCAGCGCGAGGAGCCGGCCCGGTTGTAGTGGGTCGGCCACTTGCGCTCCAGCAGCGCCTCGGCCTTGCCGTAGCCGTACTGCTGGCGCAGGTAGCGGCGGATCGAGTCGCGGCGGCGGTGCATGACGACGGCGCCGGCGCTGAAGCCGAGCGTCCGCCCCGCCTTCTGCAGCCGCCAGCAGAGGTCGACGTCGTCGCCGGCGACCTCGAAGCGCTCGTCGAAGCCGCCGACCGCCTCGAGCACGTCCTTTCGAAAGGCCATGTTGCAACCGGGAACGTGCTCGGCCTCGCGGTCGGAGACGAGGACGTGGATCGGGCCCGCCTGGAGCTGCGGCAACGCATTCGGCGACGAAGCCGTCGTCCTCGGGCGGGATGTTGGGACCGCCGACCCCGGCGTGCCCGTTCGCCCGCAGCAGGGCGGCGACGTAGTGGAGCCAGTCCGGCGTCGGGGTAGGCATCGTCGTCGAGGAAGGCGACGATCTCCCCCTGCGCCGCGCTCGATCCCCGCTGTTGCGGGCGTGCGCTGAGGCCGCGGTGCTCGGTCGCGACCAGCTTCACGTCGTGGGCGTGGGCGATCGCGGCACGAGGCCTCGCTAGACGCCGTCGTTGACGACGATCACCTCGTAGTCCGGATAGGTGAGCGTGCCCAGTCGTGCCAGGCACTCCGCCAAGGTCGCGGAGCCGTTGTGGGTGCAGACGACGACCGAGACCGCCGGCCAGGGTCCCCTGTTCGAGAACGGTACGCCGGCATAAGCGCCGCGGACCGCAGCCAGCGCCGGCTTCGGCTCGCGCTCGCGGTCGACGAGGCCGAAGTCCCAGTCGAGGACGTCGTGCCCGCCGCGGTGCCACTCGTCGGTCCAGGCGAAGACGAAGGTGCCGGCGGCGCCGGTGGCGAAGGCGCTGCGGACCTGCCACTCGAGGCTGCGCGCCTGCTCCTCGACGCCGTTGCGGCGGCTGTCGAGGCCGAGCTCGGTGATCAGCAGCGGCCGATCGCCGGAGAGGTTCTGCAGCCGCGCCAGGTAGGCCTCGAAGTCCCGCTCCCCCTCGAGGAAGACGTTGAAGGCGCCGAGGTCGAGGAAGGGAAGCTCGAGGTACTCGGTCGAGGGGAAGTTGACGTAGGTGACGAGCCCCTCGGGGTCGACGCACTTCGTAACCCAGTGCAGCCGCTCGAGGAAGTCCTCGATCTCCCGCTTGCCGTGCCAGCGCACGATCGGGGCCGGGATCTCGTTGCCGATCGAGTAACAGAGGATCGCCGGGTGTCGCTCGAGGCGCGGACCTCGTCGGCGAGCCGCCGCTCGATCCGCCGCGCCCGCTCTTCGTCGTCGAGGAAGGCGACGTGTTGCTCCCAGGCGAACCCGACCATGACCCGGATCCCGTGCTCGAGCGCCGCGTCGAGCAGCCAGGCCGGCGGCGGCACGTAGGTGCGGACGGCGTTGATCTGCGCCGCCGCCATCGCCGCGAAGTCCTCCCGCACCCGCTCCGGCGCAGGAAAGGACGACCCGTCCACAGAACGGAAGGTGCCGTAGGTGACCCCGCGGACGTGGAACTTCTCCATTCCGACCAGCACCGAGCGCCCGTGGACGCGGGGTCGTTGCTCCTCTGCCGGATAGATTGCGGAAACTGTGGTTCGCTCCTGTCTGGGGGTCCAGAAGGAATGTCGGCCTGCCTGATCGTTTATCCGGATCTTGCGAGATCTCTCCCAGCGCTCTCTCGATTGATCCAACTGCAACTTTATCGCGATTTCGTGTCGGATTGGACATGTGTTCCAATCCCGTCAGGCGGCATCAGAGTGCGAAATTCGGCTGATTTTCACTGGCCGGTTGGCCAGTAAAGAGATCGTGGGTCTGGAGCGGTCCAGGTCTCAGACCATCGAGCGTGCGATGACGACCCGCTGGATCTCGTTCGTTCCCTCGTAGATCTGCGTGATCTTGGCGTCCCGCATCATGCGCTCCACCGGGTACTCGTTGACGTAGCCGTAGCCGCCGAGCACCTGGACCGCCTCGACGGTTACCTTCATCGCGTTGTCGGAGGCGAAGAGCTTGGCCATCGAGGAGTACTTGGGCAGGGCGGGCTCGTTGCGGTCGGCCATCGCGCAGGCCTTGTAGAGGAGCTCGCGGGCGGCGGCGGTGCCGGTCTCCATGTCGGCGAGCTTCCACTGCAGGCCCTGGAACTCGATGATCGGCTTGCCGAAGGCGATCCGCTCCTTGGCGTAGTCGCGGGCGTAGTCGATCGCCCCTGGGCGATCCCGACCGCCTGGGCGGCGGCGCCGAGCCGGGTCCGCTCCAGCGTCCCGAGGGCGATCCGCAGGCCCATCCCCTCTTCGCCGATCAGGTTCTCGGCCGGGACGCGGACGTCGGTGAAGCTTGGCGAGCCGGTCGGCGAGCCCTTGATCCCGAGCTTGTGCTCGAGCTGGCCGGGGTCGAAGCCGTCGCGGTCCTTCTCGACGATGAAGGCGCTGGTGCGCCGGTTCTCGCGGTCGGTGGTGGCGAAGACGACGTAGAAGTCGGCGACGGTGGCGTTGGTGATCCAGGCCTTCTGGCCGTTGATCACCCACTCCTCGCCGTCGCGGACGGCGCTGGTCCGCATCGCCGCCGGGTCCGAGCCCGCCTCGGGCTCCGAGAGCGCGAAGGCCGGCGACCACTCACCGCTGGCGCACTTCGGCAGCCACTTCTGTTTCTGCTCCTCGGAGCCGAACAGCTGGATCGGCAGCGTCCCCAGCTCCTGCACCATCAGGATCAGGGCGCTGGTCGCACAGGCGCGGGCGATCTCCTCGACCCCGATCTGCAGCATCAGCGTCCCGGTGCCGGTGCCGCCGTAGCGCTCGGCGAAGGGCAGGCCGAGGATGTCCTGCTCGGCCAGCAGCTTGCGGATGTCCCACGGATAGGACGCCTCGCGGTCAATCTCCCCCGCCCGCGGCGCGATCCGCTCGCGGGCGATCTGGCGGATCGTTTCCCGGAAGTCGATCATCTCCTGCGGAATCGAGTAGAGGTCGGGGGCGGAAGTGACGGTATCGACGCTCATTCGTTCCTCTCGTTCGTCCTGCACTGAGCCTGACTGGCCGGAGGATGTCTAGCAGGATGGAAATCGAGGAGACCCAGTGCGCCAGAGACCAGCACGAGGCCGCCCAACCGATTTTGAACACACCCCAGTGGGGCAAAAGTCGGCTTCGGTCCTCTTGGGCGCCGCTGCGAGACACTGGGCGGGGACTTGGTCGAGTCCTCCTATTAAAAGACCGGCGACTCGGTGTAGGTGCCGAAGATCTCCTGCATCGCCGTGATCATCTCGCCCTCGGTCGCCTGCACCCGGGCGGCCTCGATGATCGGTGGCATCAGGTTGCCCTCGCCGGCGGCGACCCGCTTCAGCTCGGTTAGGACGGTCTCGACGGCGTCGGCGTCGCGGGCCGCGCGCGTCGCCGCCAAGCGATCGCGCTGCTTGCGTTCCAGCGCCGGGTCGATCTTCAGGATCGGCGTCGGCTCTTCGTCCTCCTGCGTGAAGTCGTTGACGCCGACGACAATCCGCCGCCGTTCGTTCAGCTCCTGCTGATAGCGGAAGGAGGCGTCGGCGATCTCCCGCTGGGGGAAGTTGCGGCGGATCGCCTCGACCATCCCCCCCAGCTCGTCGATGCGGGCGAAGTAGCCGTAGGCCGCCTCCTCCATCTCGTCGGTCAGCTTCTCGACGAAGTAGGAGCCGCCGAGCGGGTCGGCGGTGTTCGGAACCCCGGTCTCGGTGGCGATGATCTGCTGGGTGCGCAGGGCCACCCGCACCGCCTCCTCGGTCGGCAGTGCCAGCGCCTCGTCGTAGGAGTTGGTGTGCAGGGACTGGGTCCCGCCCATCACCGCGGCCAGCGCCTCCAGGGCCGTGCGGACGATGTTGTTGAGCGGCTGCTGCGCGGTCAGGCTGACGCCGGCGGTCTGGGTGTGGAAGCGCAGCCGCATCGACTCCTCCCGGGTTGCCCCGTAGGTCTCCTTCATCTCCCGCGCCCAGATCCGGCGCGCCGCCCGGTACTTGGCGATCTCCTCGAAGAAGTCGATGTGGGAGTTGAAGAAGAAGGAGAGCCGCGGCGCGAAGTCGTCGACGTCGAGGCCGCGTTCGATCGCCCGCTCGACGTAGGTGAAGCCGTCTTTCAGCGTGAAGGCGAGCTCCTGCTGCGCGGTCGAGCCGGCCTCGCGGATGTGGTACCCGGAGATCGAGACCGGGTGCCAGCGCGGCATCTTCTCGGTGCACCACTCGATCATGTCGGTGACCAGCCGCAGCGCCGGCTCGATCGGGAAGCACCACTCTTTCTGGGCGATGTACTCCTTGAGGATGTCGGTCTGGATCGTGCCGCCGAGGTTCTCGGCCGCAACGCCCTGCTTCTCGCCGACGAGGACGTAGAAGGCGAGCAGGATCGCCGCCGGCGCGTTGATCGTCATCGAGGTGGTGACGCCGCCGAGCGGGATCCCCTCGAAGAGGCGCTCCATGTCGGCTAGGGTGTCGACGGCGACGCCCTCGCGGCCGACCTCGCCGAGGCTGCGTGCGTGGTCGGAGTCGTAGCCCATCAGGGTCGGCATGTCGAAGGCGGTCGAGAGCCCGGTCTGGCCGTGGTCGAGCAGGTAGTGGAAGCGCTCGTTGGTCTCCTCGACGGTGCCGAAGCCGGCGAACTGGCGCATCGTCCAGAGCCGCCCCCGGTACATCGACTCGTACGGTCCGCGGGTGAACGGATATGCGCCGGGGGCGCCGATCCGCTCCTCGGCGTCGGGCGCGGAGTCGGCCTCGGTGTAGAGCGGCTTGATCTCCTGGCCGGAGATCGTCGAGAACTCCGCGTCCCGCTCCACCCGCTTGTCGCCCGAGACCTGGCTCACTGGCCAGGATTCTGACAGGGGCCATGCCGACGGGACGAAAACGTCCCTATATGGACCGTTTTCGTCCCGTCGGCGCAGTTCAGCCGGCGGCGACGGCGCGCAGCTTCGGCGCCCAGACTTCTTCGAGGAAGTCGCTCAGCTCGTCGTTCAGCCGCTTGGGATCAAGTCGCCACTCGAGGATCGAGTTCGCTTCGACCAGGCGCGCGTTCGGCAGCTCTTCGAGCAGCATCCCCGAGTCGCTGAAGGGGTGCAGCGGGTCGCGCGGGTGGCCGACGACGAGCGTCTCGTGCTCGATCTTCAAGCGCTCCTCGCGGTGCGGCGCCGTCTCTCCCAGCAGCAGGCCCTCCAGGACCGCTTGCGAAGGGCCGGGTCGCTGCCGAATCCAGTCGAGGCCGATGTCGACCATGTAGTTGGTGCGCGGGATAGCCCGGGTGAAGAGCGAGACGCCCTCGAACAGCGGCCGGCCGAACTTGAGACCGAGCAGCAGCGGCGCGAACAGGCCGGCCACGGCCGAGAGGGCGTTGTCGAGGACCGGCATCTCGATGAACAGCGCCCGCGCCCGGTCCGGGTCATGAACCGCCAGCTCGAGCGCGATGTTGGCCCCGAGCGAGGTGCCGCCGATGACCGCGCTCTTCTCGCCGAGGTGGTCGAGCAGCGCCACCACCTGCCGCGCGAACAGCGGCATCGAGTAGAGCCGTAAATCCTCCGGCCGGTCCGAGCGCCCGTGGCCGAGCATGTCGACCGTGACGACCCGGTTCCCCCGCTCCGCCAGCTCCGGCCCCAACCGGTCGAACATATGCCGGTTCATCAGCAAGCCGTGGACGAGGACGATCAGACGCTTGCCCGACCCGTACTCGTCAAACGAGATCCGGTGCCCCTCGTAACGAAACTCTCCCATGGAGCAATGCTAGTCGCGCAGCACCCCGGCGCGGCGGAGGTTGGCCAAGATCTGCTCCGTCCGCCGCTCGGAGTCGCGAAGGGTCCGCTTGATTTCCTCGCGGGTTTCCCTAGCGAGTTCGATGGCACGCTGGTTGTTCCGCAGAAGCTCCTCTATTTCCTCTTTCGAGGCAGCGATCTCAGTCATCTTCTCCCCTCCGGTCTATCACCCGCTGCGTATCCGCAGCAGCGGTTTCGAGCTTCGCAATCGTCTCCTCCGCCTCATGCAGCTTGTTCTCTAAGCGAGACCTTTCCGCAGCAAGACCCGAGACTTCTCCTGAAACCTCGACCGGACCCACCCGCGTCAGCCACTGGCGCCGGGCGATCAGCGCCACCACCGACAGAACCACGAAGGCAGCCGCGAAGACGATGGCGATCCGGATCGACGCGACCACCGCTCGGCTGGCGAGAACCGTGTCGATGAACCCTGGCTCTTTGGAAGCAGGCGTCGGCGCGAGCACCGCGTCTGCGGCGGCGATGGCGAAGACGAGACCTGAAGCGACCCAAGTCGCCTTCGCGAGACGGTCCTTGCTGTTCCGATCAGCCCCCACCCAGAGTTAAGGGCAGGAGGTCGCGATCTCTCCCCCTACGGCGTGGTCATCAGGGCAATCGGCACGGAAAGTCCGGCACTCCTGCGAAGGGTGGCGATGCGGCGTCCGGGCTGAACGGCGTCGCGGACCTCGCCGACGCGGTCGCCGAGGACGGCGACGGTCTGCTCGAGGTCGGGGGCGATGAAGGCGAGACCCCAGAAGAAGGCGGGACGATCGGCGCCGGCGCGCTCGGTCGCCTCGGGCGGCTCCTGAACGACCTCGAGGATCACCGAGCCAAGGCGGAAGAAGGCCTGGCGCGGCGCTCCGGCCGGCGTCGGCTCCTCGCGCAGCCGCCGCAGGTCGAGGCCGGCGGCGGTGAGGGCGGCAACGGTGCGGTCGAGGTCGGAGCTGATCGCGACGACGTGATCGAGTCCGGTGATGCCGTTGGGGTGCGCGGGCGCCTCGGTGGGTGCGACGGCCTCGCTGCGGCTCGTCGCCAGCCCATCGAGGTCGAGCGACTCAACACCGCGCAGCGCCCAACCCATGGGCCCTCGCCCTTCGTCCCTGGGAACAAGCCGAATCCGAACCTCGCCGACCACGCAGACGTCGTCCTCGACGGCAAACCCGCACGCTTCCCACGCCTCAGGGGAATCAGCCACGCTCAGCTCGTCCAGCGTCACCGCCACCCTGACACCGTAGGCGAGTGTCGCTTTTGTAGTCCTACAGGGGGACAAAAGCGACACTGCCCCGCTCGAGCACTACTTCGACGGCGACGTCGACGCGGCAACCTCGGACTGGCTGTGATCCAGCGCCGGCATGACCTTCTCGGCGAAGCACTTGACGAGGTCGGGGTCGAACTGGGAGCCGGCGCCGCGGCGGAGCTCTTCGAGAGCCTGCTCGCTGCTCATCGCCGGCCGGTAGGGGCGGCCTTCGATCATCGCGTCGTAGGCGTCGCAGATGAGGATGACGCGGGATCCCTGGGGGATGTCGCGGCCGGAGAGCCCGTCCGGGTAGCCGGTGCCATCCCAGCTCTCGTGGGTTGAGCGAACGAGCGCGGCGACGGGGCCGAGCGCGGGCGCGGCGTCGAGGACGCGCTGGCCGACCAGGGTGTGCTTGCGCATCAGCGCCCACTCTTCGTCTGAGAGCGAGTCCGGCTTGTGGAGGATCTCGTCGGGGATCGCGATCTTGCCGATGTCGTGCAGCTCGGCTGCCCGCACGAGGACGTCGAGCTCCTCGGTCTCGAGGCCGAGGGTGCGCCCGAAGGCGGAGGCGAGGTGGGCGACGCCGTCGAGGTGGCGCTCTAGCTCCGGCTCACGCTCGTGCAGGACCCGCAGCAGAACCCCGCGGGTCTGGCTCTGAGCCGAGCCGGCGCGCATGCCCTTTTTCGAGTACATCCGTTTGTCGGCGAGGCGCAGCGCGTCGGTCGCCGTGACCACCTCGACCGGGATCAGCACCTTGCCCCAGGAGGCGCCGACCTCGAAGCCCTTGCCGTGGTCGGAGAGCGCCTCCTCGGCGGCCTTGCAGATCGCTTCCGCCGGCAGCTCGCGGGTTGCGGCGAGGATGCAGAACTCGTCGCCACCGAGCCGGTAGGCGCGGCCGTGCGGCGCCACCGCCTCCCCGAGCTGGGTCCCCAGCCGGCGCAGCAGGTCGTCGCCGGCCGGGTGGCCGAAGCTGTCGTTGTAGGTCTTGAAGCCGTCGAGGTCGAAGAGGGCGAGGACCATCGCCTCGGGCGGGCTGGCGGAGACGGCGCGGTCGAGGTCCGCCATCAGCGCCCGCCGATTCGGGAGGCGCGTGAGCGAGTCGGTCACCGCCTCGTCCTGGCTGACGACCAGCATCCGCATGTTCAGGTTGAAGGTGATGAGGAGGCGGACCAGCACCGCTGCCAGGCAGGCCACCCCCAGCCCCACCGCGGTGGCGCCGATCGGAACGAAGTTGCCGATGGCGAGCAGGGAGATCCCGATCACCGCCATCGCCACCGGAGCGACGATCTTGCGTTTCTGGATCCGGGTGACGGCGGCGGCGGACACGGTCGCGGGCAGCCAGGAGGCCGTCGCCAGCAGCAGGAAGGCCAGGGGCCAGCCGACGCTGGCGAGGTTGAGCGCGGTGGTCGACTGCCCGGCGACGGAGAGGTAGACGACGTCGCAGGCGCCGAAGAGCAGGAGGGCGAGGGCGATCAGCAGCCAGGCCCCTTGGGTCCTCCATTTCGAGGCGGCGACGGCGCCGCTGAGCAACCCGAGCAGGACGACGTCCATGCAGGGGTAGGCAAGGCTGACGGCGACCCCCGTCGGGCTGCCGCCGAGCGCTTCCAGTACGGGCGGAAAGATCAACGCCGCGGCGACGCCGGCGACCGCCAGGGCGCCAATCAACCCGTCGACCCAGGCCAACGGCTCCAGCTGTGCGACCCGCGCCTTGAGGAGGAAGACCAGGGCCACGAAGCTGGCGGGGTAGAAGGAGAGGAAGAGCAGGTCAGCCGGCGAGGGGAACGGCGCCGGGTCGGCGTAGTAGAGGACGACCGAGTAGTAGGTCTGACCCACCGCCCAGAGCAGTATTCCGAGCCCCAGAGCAAGCCACGCTCGGCGCTCGGCCGCGACAGCTGAGGCGCGCCAGAGCACCGCCACGGCAGCGCCAAGGACGACCGCGTCGTAGACCCAGCGCCCAACGGCGTCCTGCAGGGAGGCGTCCCCGAGTTCCCAGAGGACCACCGCCGCGTAGAACGACAGCAGTCCCGCGAGGAGGCCAATGAAGACAAAGGCGATTTTGCGCGGCTGATCGGGTCGCTTAGACGATCTGTCCACCGCGAGTACATCGGCGGCCTTTTCCAATGACTTGAGCCCTACGATCCGCCGCCATGCCTCTGATCGGACTTCTTCGTCCCCCTGGTCGCAATCGGACTCTACGTCGCTAGGAGCCTGGCCGCGCGAACTCGTCTTTCCGCTTGATCAGCAGCCACTGCGGCTTGGCGCCGCCCGAGGTGCGCTGCAGGGCGAAGCCGCCCTCCAACTTCTCGCCGTGGAGGACGAAGACGGCGTGGCCACGCTGCAGCGCCTCCGGCCAGGAGACGCGGCCGCCCTGCTCGTAAGTGCCGCGGTCCCAGGTCTCCACCTTGCCGCCGTCGATCTCCCCCTCGAAGTCGTTGTAGGCGAGCGAGTGGTCCTCGACCTCGATCGCCAGCCGCTTCACCGCCGGGTCCATCGATGGTTCCTTCGGCACCGCCCAGGAGCGCATCACCCCTGCGACCTCCAGTCGCAGGTCGAAGTGGTGCGCGTTCGCCCAGTGCTCCTGGACGACGAAGACGCCAGCGCTTACCCCGCGGACGGCGAACTGCTCGTGACCCTCGACCTTCGCCTTCTCGGTCTCGACTGTCTCGACCTGCGCGGCAGGGGGACCCTCACCGAGGAACTCGACCAGCTTCTGCACCGCCGGCTCGGGCCCCTCGGCGTGCACGGCGACAGTACCGTCGTCGCCGTTGCGGACCCACCCGAGCACGCCGAGCCGATGGGCCTCGGCGACGGTCGCTTCGCGGAATCCCATCCCCTGGACACGGCCCCGCACAGCCGCCCGGAGTGCCAACTTCGACTCATTCACAACCACAGAATGTCAATAGCAGCAGCTTCTGTTTAGGCACAGGAACGGGAAGGAACCCTGTACGGGCTGGAATGGCACGCGCGCATCCTACGGGGGAGCACCGACGCCCGAGCTCGTGGCTTCGCCGTCGCTGGCGCCGCCTTCGGGTCCTGGAGGGGAGGCGGTTCCGGAGGGTGCTTTGTCGGGTGGCTCCTCGTCGCGGGCTTTACCGAGAGTCGCGTATTCCCTGCCCACGGCAACCGCCATCCACAGCGAGACGAGCGTGAGGAGGCTGCCCAGGTACAGGAGGGCGTCGAACAGGGCACTGGCCGGTCCGGCATGGCCGGGCACACGCAGCCGCAGGTACCAGTCCGCGATCAGGTAGATCCCCGTGACGAGGAAGATCGGGACGTCCTCCTTCCCCAGGGCGAGGAAGGGCCCGAGCCGACTGGTGCGGGTGCTGCGGCGATGGTGCAGGAAGGTCTCGAAGTTGAGGATCGTGCCCCCCACCGACTCGATCATCTCCGGTCGCAGCACCTCGTTCACATAGGCGGTCTTGTCGATGATGTTGACGTCGTGGTCGAGCTGTCGCCAGAGGAAGACGTTCGCTACCGGAATCACCAGAGCGGCCAGGGCAAGCAGGTCGCTGTGGATGAGGGAATCCGCCGACTCGGAGAGCCCGTGTTCGCTGACGAATTTGACCAGGTAGCCCGTTACCGCGGTTACCAGCACTAGGAACACGTTCATGTTCCGGTGCTGCAGTTCGATCCGGGTACGAACCTCTGCTCCGAGCTCCTTGAACTCCTCGAGCATCACCGCCACCCTCAGTGCCTGCGGATCGGAGGCCGGCGTCACCGTACCACCGGCCATTCCTTCGCGAACGAGCGATCGAACAGGTTCATCCAGACCCACTCACGGACGTAGACACCGAAGGTGGGCAGGTATCCCTGCTGGCGAAACCTCCGAGGCGAGTGCCAGACGTGGGAGTCCGAGAGATAGGCGATTCGCCCGAGCCGGTTGAGCCTCCGGAAGAGGTCGCAATCCTCACCCGAGATGAACCGACCCGTATATCCCCCCACCGCTTCGAACGCCTCGCGGCCGACGATCTGGAACTCTCCGCGGGAGAACAGCGCTCCGTAGTACAGCGAGCTGTGGAAGAAACCGTTGGCGACTCGATGAATCCAGCGATCCCGCCGGGTCGCCTCCCATGGGTACGGCAGCACCGGTCCCATCGCGGCAACGGCCCCTTCGTCGACGATCGCCGACGAAGCTCGCCGCAGGAGCAGGGGGAGGTCGGGGACGAGCACGTCCGCATCGGTATGGAAGAGCAACTCGCCGGTGGCTGCTTCGGCTCCGACATTGCGGGCATGGGCGATGCTCGCCCTCGCCAGACCGGAGTCGACGATCACCCTGTCGGCGAAGATCCGGGCCGTCTCCACGGTGTCGTCGGAACTGCCGCCATCGACGACGACAAGCTCGAGGTCGATGCCCGCGGCCCGGCTCCCCGTCCGCAGGGATTCGAGGGTGCGACCGATGTACTTGCCCTCTTGCTTGGTCGGGATGATGACGCTGACGGTAACCGGCCGGCTCATGAGGTCTTCCCCAGCGACGATGCGGCGGCCTCGGCCACTTCGGACGGCGGCGGCCATTCGCTCACTGCGTCCTGGCTGGAGACGTGATCCGGGTATACCTGCCAGCGGTAGCGACGAAGGCTCACCCGCAAGCCCACCATGCGCAGCAGGCCCCACATCACGCACTTGACGCCGTAGAGGACGGCGGACTCGACCTCAAACCTCCTTGCCGACACGTAGAGCGGCGTCGAGCGGACGTATCGGATGCCTCCCGTTCTCCTGCCCACCTGCCGGATGAAGTCGACGTCCTCGGCGACATACACACTTTCGTCGAAGCCCCCCGCGGACTCGAAGGCATCACGGCGTACGCAGATCAAGGGGGCCGATCCCTGCGGCACCCCTAACCGGTGGCACAACCTGGCATAGAAGTCGACGAGTCGGTAGCTGAACCTCACCAGCGGCCGCTTCGTCACCGGCACCAGCCGGAAGTGAACGAGGGCGCAACCAGGGTCCGCGAACTCCAGCCGGATCGCAGCCATGATGCTCGGGGTCACCACCACGTCAGCATCGGCAAAGAGGAGGTGACTGCCAACCGCCGCCCTTGCGCCCGCATTGCGGCCGAACGCCGGAAGTCCCCCGGAAACCACCTTGCAGTTGCCGGAACGAGCGATCTGTACCGTCCCGTCGCTGGAATCGTTGTCGGCGACGATCACCTCTATGACCGAGGGGTCCTCGCCAAGGCGCCGCAGAAGACAGGGCAACCAGCCTGCCTCGTTCCACGTCGGCACGATGGCCGAGATTTTGACGGGGTGTGTCAAGGTGCGATCAGCGCCAGATGAGGTTTCAGTATTACCGGACGCGCCTAACACCCAAGATTGCCACCGCACCAGTTAGCGCACCCGCCGCTGCCAGCGCGAAGAGCGTACCATAGCCTGCGACATTCACTATGACCGCCGAGACAAATGGTGAAAAAATCGGTGGGGCCGAGGCGGCGATGTTGAGGACGCCGAGGTCCCGGGCGGAGTTGTCAGAGTCGGGCAGCACCAGCGTGGCGAGAGCGGTATCGGTCGAGTAGTACACCCCGACCGCAAGGCCCTGGACGGCCGCGAATACCATGAACGCCGTCCAGGAACTGGAGAGTGCAGGTAAGGCCAGGGCCACCGCGCCGACCGACCCGGCGCCAATGGCAAACAGCCGATACCGACCCGTCGCATCGGCCAGAAGACCGGCGACCACCGTTGCCGCTATCGCACATGCTCCGCTGAGGGCAACCACGTTTGCCACCCCCGTCAGGGCCGACATTCCCGCCGGCCTGTCCACATAGTCCTGGAGGATGTACAGCAGGTACACCAAGACCAGGTAGTAGCTGAACGTGACAAGCCCCCGACCGGCGAAGACCAGGGCGAAATCGCGATGGCGCAACGCCCCAAGCAGGTAGCCGACCCTCCCCCGAACCGAACTCCGAGGCCGGGGCGGGAGCTGGCGAAGACGATCGACCGGGAGAAGGAGAGATAGGAGCGCGGCCAACATCAGTCCCCCCGTCAACAGCCCCAGGGCGACAGCTTCTCCGCTGCGAGCCACCAGCTGGGAGCCGGCTGCCCAGCCCGCGACGGTCGCCAGTCCGATCACCGCCGACGCCCGGCCTCGCTGCAAACGGGGGACGAAGTCTGGAACCGTCGCCGCCAAGGCCGCCTGGTACAGGTTGCTGGTTGCATAAGCCAGGCAGGCGATCGCCCCCACGGCGAAGATGCTGGAGCTGAGGACCAGCAGCGGCGCGGTCAACGTCGCCCCGATCGCCCCGCCGAGCAGCCATGGCGTTCGCCGGCCAAGCGATGAGCGGGTGCGATCCGAAAGCATCCCTCCGAGGGGGTTGACGACGGTTATGCAGAGCGCGCTCGCGCCCGCCACTATCGCCAGGGCGGTGGACTTGGCCGCCGGGTCGATCTGGGCGATCTTGCTCTGAACGAGCAACCCGAAGCCGCCGTAGAAGGCGAACAGCCCGAGGTACCCAACCGTAAGGAGGGCGAGCACTCGCACCTTCTCCGAAGGCATCCACACGAGGCCGCAGTTATATGCGCACGTGCGCCGATCCGCTTTTCTTCCCCGCCCCTAGCCACTGAAGAGAGTGGGTGAGATACTCGCCCGGTGAGGGCGCACGGGTGCATCGATTCGGCTGCGGGCCTCGGGAGCGACGGCCACGCCTGTTGGGGCTTCGACCGGCTCGACGAGTTCGTCGGGGTGGCGCTCGAATTCCTCGAGGACGGGCTTCGTCACGGCCAGCGGCTCACCTACGTCGGCAGCGAATCGCTTGAAGAGCAGCGCGAGCGCTTGGCGCCGCTCGGCGACGTCGGCAGGATGCTCGACTCGGGGATGCTGCAGCTTTTCGAGCTCGGCCACCTCTACCGGGTCGGCGAGCCGATCGACCCCGAGGCGCAGATGGCGATCTATCTGGGAGCAACCGAAGCCGCCCAGGCCGAGGGCTACACCGGGCTGCGAGTCGCGGCCCAGGTCACCGATCTGGTCACAGCGCCCCAGACCTGGGAGGCGCACCTGCGCTGGGAGAGCACGGCCGACCGGTTACTCGCGCCGAAATCCCTCTCGGCGCTCTGCGGCTACCGGCGCGAGGAGCTGCCGCCGCAACTGATGGCCGACCTCGCGGCGGTCCACCCCGCCGCCAACGCCGCCGCCGAAATCGTTCCCTTCCACCTCTTCGGCGAAGAGGAAGAACTCGCCCTCAGCGGCGAAGTCGACCTCTTTTCCAGCGACGCGCTCGAACGCGTCCTCGACCTCGCCGCCGCCGACGGCGAGCCGGCCTCGCTCAACCTCGAGGCCCTGGAGTTCATCGACCATCACGGCGCCGAAGTCCTCGCCCGCCGCGGCTGCTGCGTCCGCAACGCGCCACCGGTCGTCAACCGACTTTGCGAGCTGCTCGAGCTGGAGCTTTGACCAAAACGCTTTCCGGAGACCCGACGCTCGAGCTGCCGGAGTTCGACGCCCCTCCCGAGGACCCGCTGCCGCTGCTGGAGCGCTGGCTACAGCTCGCCGACGAGCGCGGCGTGCGGGAGCCGCGGGCGCTGGCTCAGCGAAGAGGAGTCGGACACTCTGTTCGCGGAACGGCCGCGGGCGGCGCAGGCCAGCGCGGTCGCCTCGAACCAAGGTGAGCAACTGGGCGATTCAGCAGAGCTGCGGAGCGCAGCCGAAGAGCTTGCCTCGAACCCCGAGCCTCTCGCTCGCCCCGCCCACTGGGGCGGCTGGCGCCTCGATCCCGACCTCGTCGAGTTCTGGCACGGCAGCCCGAGCCGCCTTCATCGTCGCTTGCTCTACACGAGGGGCGAAAACGGCTGGGAGCACCAACGCCTCCAACCCTAGAAGGATCAACTCCCCCCGCCGAAAATCCAGCCCGCTTCTCCGAACTGCATCAACTTCGCTACCCAGCAGGTAGCGAAGTTGATGCAGTTCGAGATGGTTAGAGGTAGCCGAGGGGGTCAGTCGGGGCGCCGTTGATCCGGACCTCGAAGTGGAGGTGGGGACCGGTGCTGTGGCCGGTGTTGCCGCTGTAGCCGATCACATCGCCCTGGCTGACGCTCGCGCCGGTCGAGACGGCGAAGCTCGACTGGTGGGCGTAGCAGGTGGAGAGCCCGCCGCCGTGGTCGACGCAGGTGTAGTTGCCGTAGCCGCCGCTTTCGGACTCGGACTGCTCGAGGATCACGGTGCCGTCGGCGGCGGCGCGGATCGGCGTGCCTTCCGGCACGGAGATGTCGATCCCCTCGTGCATCCGCCCCCAGCGGTAACCGAAGCCGGAGGTGACGGTGCCTTCGACCGGCCAGATGAAGCCGGCGGCGCTGGGGCTCGGCATCGGCCCGGCCGGCAGCGCCACCCCGCCGGTCGCTTCGGCGATTTCCTGGGCGATCTGCGCCCGCAGGTCGGCGGCGATTTCCTCGTGCTCGTCGACGTCGCTTTCGATGCTCTTCAACGCCTGCCGCCGCTCCGAGCGCGCCGACAGCAGCGCCCCCTCGCGCGACTCCAGGGTCGAGCGGGTCGCTTCCAGCCGCTGCTCCTTGGCGGCGATCGCGTCGCGGGCGTCTTCGATCGTCAGTTTCGCGATCTTCCGCTGCCGCACCAGCTGCTTGGCTTCGTCGCGCAGCGAGCGCACCCGCTCGGCCAGCGCCTCGTCGCTTTCGTTGATCGCGTCGAAGTAGGCGGTGCGGGCGACCATGTCGCCGTAGTCCTCGGAGCTGAGGATGACTTCGGTGATGTCGGTGGTGCCGTAGGTGTAGATCGCGACGAGCCGCTCGCGCAGGTTGACCAGCGCCCGCTGCAGCCGCGCCTTCAGGGTGTCGAGACGGTCGAGCGCTTCCTTCAGTTCATCTTCGGCCGCCTGCAGCTCGGCTTCCTTCGCGGACAGCTCTGCTTCGGCCGCGGCCTCCTGGTTGCGCAGAGCCGAGACCTGGCCTTCGAGGGCGGAGATTTCCTCGCCCATCGTGGCGATGTCGGAGGTGAGGACGCCTTCGCGTTCCTCGGCCTTGCCAATCGTCTCTTCGACCGCTTCCAGCTTCTCCGAATTACTCTTGGCGGGCGCGGCCGCGGCCGCCACCAGGCAGCTGGCGAGCAGGGCGAGGGTCATCGCCAGGAGCGAGGAAAGCCAGCGCCGGCGCGGTTTTGCGGTCGGATTCGGCATAGGTACGGAAAGAGGAAGCCGGCCTTGATTCCAGGCCGGCCCTACTGGAAACCGTAGGGAGGCGGATCGACTCGCGCGGCCCCGGAAACCCGCTTGCAACCTCAGTTGCGGACGTACTCGCAGCGGCGCGCGCGGTTGGCGCCGCGACCGCCGATGCAACGGTCCTCGCCGCCTCTGCCGTCGATCCGGTCGGAGCCGCCGCGGCCGAGCAGGACGTTGGGCCTGCCGTTGCCGGCGAGGATGTCGGGGCCGGGCGAGCCCTCGATCTTCTCCGTCCCGGGGCCGATCCGGCCGGGGGTGCAGCCGCCCACGTCGGGATCGCCGACCGCGCCGCCGATCCCTGCCTCGACGAAGACGCCTTCGTTGCGAACGCGGGCGAAGGAGGCGCTGTCGTTGGCGCCCGGTCCGCCGGCGAAAACGTCCCCCTCGCAGGGCTGGCCGCCGATCAGGAGGTCGTCGCCGTCGCCCCCGACCATCGTCGCGGCACCGCTGCCATGCCTGGGGTGGAGGATGTTGACCCCGAAGAGGGCATCGTTTCCGCCGCCGCCTTCGAGCAGGTCGGGGTCACCGTCGTCACCGGCGTAGATAGTGTCGCCACCCTGGCCACCCCGCAGCCAGTCGCTCCCCGCCCCGCCGTCGATCGTCACTTCCACCCCATCCGGCAGCGAACGTTCGATCGCTATCCGGTCGCCGCCCGTTCCAAGCGAGACGAGGATCGACCTGACGCGGCCGCCTCCGACCTGGAGCAAGGGACCGGCTTCGCCGGAGACGAGCACGGTTTCCCCTTGGAGGCCGACGAGGACGTTGTCGGGTCCGGCGCCGCCGGAGATCGCGAGGCTGTCCCAGCCACACGAGCGAGCGGCCGAGGCGGTCCCGAAGCACTCGTCTCCCGGACTGCCGATCACTTCCTCGATTCCCACCAGCCGCTCGTTTTCGGCTCCGCTCACCCACCCCCCTTCGAGGTCTACTTCGATCGGCCCGCCGGCGCTGCGATAGGAGGCGGTGTCGTGCGCACCCGGGCCGCCGTCGATGCGGTCGCGGCCGATTCCGCCGGCGATCGCGTCGAAGCTCCCGCGCCCGCCGCGGACGGTGTCGTCCCCCATGTCGCCGTCGACGTGGTCGCGGGCGCCGAGACCGCCGCTGACGACGTCGTTGCCGCTCTCCCCGCGCACCAGGTCGCGACCGTCCCCGCCGCGGACCTCGTCGGATCCGCGGCCACCGAGGACGAGGTCGGCGCCCGCCTTGCCGTTGAGCGTGTCCTTGCCGCGACCGCCGTCGATGCGGTCGCGGCCGGCGCCGCCGCAAACCGTGTCGTTGCCGCGGCCGCCGAAGATCCGGTTCGGCCCGCCGCCGCCGAGGATCACGTCGGGCCCGCGACCGCCGCGAATGTGGCGGTCGTTGGAGATGATCGTCGCCCGTTTGCCCGCGCATTCGGGGCGCCCCGCGTCGGGCGAGGCGGTCAGTGCCAGATAGAAGGCGACTGCGAGCACGAGGGCGATACCCCCGATCGCGATCCGACGCCACCCGACTCCTCCAGCCATGACGATCCTCCGCTCCTGCCCGAGTGGCCCTTTCTCCCTTCCTACCTACCGCTACCCGTTCCGGCCGGCGCAGCAACGTTGATATGAATCTGTGAGCGCTTCCCATCAGTCGTCAAGAACCTCAGGGAGGGATCAGATGACCCGTCGCCTCGCCAGCCTCGCCGACTTCTCCTACCGCCGCCGCGGGACCATGGTCCTGCTCTGGATCGTCTCTGCGGTCGTGATCATCGGCCTCGGCAAAGCGTTTGCCGGAGAGTACGAAGCCGACTACAACACGCCCGGTTCGGATTCGAAGGCCGCCAGCGAGCTGACCGAAGACGCCTTCGACGGCTACTCGGGGCAGGAAGTCTACGTCGTCTGGAAGGACCCCAACGGCGCCGACAGTCCCGCCGCCAAGCGGAGGATCGCGGACTTCTTCGCCGCCGCGGAAGCGGTCCCCCACATCGAGAAACGCCAGGCGATCCGGGTCTCCGAAGACGGGACGATCGCCACCACGACGCTGCCCCTGACCATTCCCGGCTGGGAGGTGCCGAAGGAGGACGGCGAAACCCTGGTCGAGGCGGCTGAAGACAACAGCAGCGACAGCCTCCAGATCGAGCTCGGCGGCGACCCCATCCTCCGCGCCCAGGAAAGCTCGAACGAAGAGGGGATCGCCTTCCTCGCGGCGGCGATCGTGCTGTTAATCGCCTTCGGCTCGCTGGTTGCCGCCGGCCTGCCACTTGCGATCGCCCTGCTCGGGCTCGGGATCTCCGGGGGTGGCCTGATCGTCCTCCTTGCCAACGTGATCGACGTCCCGGATTGGACCCTCGCCGTCTCCGGCCTGATCGGGATCGGCGTCGGAATCGACTACGCGCTGCTCGTGCTCACCCGCTTCCGCAGCTCCCTCAAAGCGGGCAACGACCGCCATGACGCCGTGGTCGAGGCGGTCACCACCGCCGGCCGCAGCGTGCTGATCGCCGGCAGCACCGTCGTGATCGCGATCCTCGGCCTCTTCATCACCGGCCTGCCCTACATGTACGGGGTCGCGATCTCGGCCTCGCTCGCGGTCTTGGTCGTGATGCTGGCCGCGATCACCCTGCTTCCGGCGCTGCTCTCCTACCTGGGACCGAACGTCGACCGGCTGCGGATCCCGCTCCTCGGTCGCAACCTGGACGCAAAGGAAGACGGCGAATCGCCGGCCGCCCGCTGGAGCCACGCCGTGCAGCGGCGTCCCTGGATCGCGGCGATCGTCGCGACCGCGATCCTGCTGGCGCTGGCCGCACCGGCGCTTGGCATGCGCCTCGGCTTCCCCGATGCGGGCAACGACCCCAAGGACACGATGACCCGGCAGGCCTACGACCTGATCAGCGAGGGCTTCGGGCCCGGCGCCAATGGCCCGCTGGTGATCGCGGCCGAACTGCCTGGGCCCGGCGCCAAGGGGACGATAAACGCCCTGGCCGCCGACCTGAGAGACGAAGAGGGCGTCGCCTACGTCCCCCCGCCGCGCTTCAACTCCGACGGCACCGCGGCAATCGTCACCGTGATCCCGACCACCTCACCCCAGGACGAGGCGACCTCGGAACTTGTCGACCACCTGCGCGGGACGGTGATCCCGGCCGCCGTCGGCAACTCCGGCGTCAACGCCCTGGTCGGGGGCGTCAACGCCGCGCTCGAGGACCAGAGCACCTACATCACCGACCGCATGCCTTGGTTCATCGCCGGCGTCGTCGGACTCTCCTTCCTGCTGCTCCTGGTCGCCTTCCACTCGCCCTTCATCTCGCTCAAGGCGGGAGTCATGAACCTGCTCTCGGTCAGCGCCGCCTACGGCGTCATGACCCTGGTCGCCCAGGGCGGCGCGGTCGGCGAACTGATCGGGATCGACCACGAGGTCCCGATCGCCCCATTCATGCCGGTGATGATGTTCGCGATCCTCTTCGGCCTCTCGATGGACTACGAGGTATTCCTGATCTCGCGGATCCGCGAGGAGTACCTGAAGGACGGCAACACCCGGCGCGCGGTCGCCGACGGGCTGGCGAAGACGGCCCGGGTGATTACCGCGGCGGCGGCGATCATGGTCGTCGTCTTCCTCGCCTTCGTCGCCTCGCCCGAAGTCTTCCTCAAGCTCTTCGGAATCGGCCTCGCCGCGGCGATCTTCCTCGACGCGACGCTGGTGCGGATGGTCCTGGTGCCGGCGGTGATGCAGCTGCTCGGCGAGCGCAACTGGTGGATCCCCGACTGGCTGGAGCGGATCCTCCCCAGGATCGAGGTCGAGCGGGGTGCGCCGGGGGTGGCGACCGAAAGCAGTTAGGCGGAGGAAGCGCGCAGGCCGCTTACGCGGCCTGCCGCGCCGCCAACTCGGCCGCCGGGTCCGGGTAGGCGAAGGTGCTGAGCCCGATCCAGTCGGGCAGGCTTCGCACCAGGTGCTCGGGCCCGGTGACGCGGATCTGCTGCGAGCGCATCGCCGCCCCCAGCTCCCTCTTCCCCACCCAGACCTCGGCCATCGCCCGCGTCTCGGCGTCGACTTGAAGGTCAACGCCAAAGCCGGGGTCGGTGAAGCAGAGGTCGGCGTTGGAGGCGTGGGCGACCAGCCACCAGGCGCGCTTGCCCTCCTCGGCGTCGCGGAAGCGGAAGAAGACGACGACCTGCTCCTGCGGCAGCTGGCCGAGCTTGATGCTGCGCCGCAGATCCCACATCAAGAGCGCCGGGTCGGCCTCCTCGGCGCTGATCTCGCGCTTCAGCCACTCCCGGCTCCAGGTCCCGAGCCCGACCACGAGCGGCCCCAGCGCCTCACCCGCCGGGGTCAGCCGGTAGGCGTGGCCGCGCTCCCCCTTCAGCGACTCGCGGGTCAGCAGCTCGGATCGCTCCAGCTCGCGCAGCCGTTTGCTCAGCAAGGATGAGGACATCCGCGGCACCCCGCGCTGGATCTCGTTGAAGCGGGTGCTGCCCATCAACAGCTCCCGCAGCACCAGCAGGGTCCAGCGCTCGGTCAGCACCTCCGCCGCCTGGGCGACGGGGCAGAACTGTCCGTAGCTCTCCGGCATCGGAAATCGAGTCTACGCCCCTGCTTCACGCCCAACTTCAGATTTAGCAGTTGATGGGGCCTCGGCCCGGGCGTAGAAAAGGATCACTAAACGATCCAAAGGAGAACTGACGTGAGCACCAACTCCCAGAGCCCGCCCCCGGAGCTGCGAGTGAAACACCGCGCGATGTGGGCATCCGGCGACTACCCCTCGATGGTCGAGACCTTCCTCCTGCCGCTCGGACCGCGCCTGGTCGAGGCCTGCGGCATCGGCCCCGGCGACCGCGTCCTCGACGTCGCCGCGGGCACCGGCAACGCCTCGATCCCGGCCGCGCAGGCCGGCGCCGAGGTCGTCGCCAGCGACCTCACGCCCGAGCTCTTCGACGCCGGCCGCGCCCGGGCCGAGGCCGAAGGGGTTGAGCTCGAGTGGGTCGAGGCCGACGCCCACGACCTGCCCTTCGAGGACGACAGCTTCGACGTCGTCATCTCCTCGATCGGAGTGATGTTCGCGCCCTTTCACCAGCAGGCCGCCGACGAGCTCGTCCGCGTCTGCAAGCCGGGCGGGCGGATCGCCCTGCTGAGCTGGACGCCGGAGGGGATGATCGGCGGGCTCTTCCGTGAGATGGGGAAGTTCATGCCTCCCCCTCCTCCGGGCGCGCAGCCGCCGCCGCTGTGGGGCGGCGAGGACCACCTGCGGGGGCTGCTCGGCGAGCGGGTCGAGCTGGAGACGGTCGAAAAAGGCGTCCTCGACGTCACCGCCTTCCAACGACCCGACGACTACGGCGAGCACTTCAAGCAGCGCTACGGGCCGACGATCGCCGCCCGCGCCAACGCCGAGAAAGAGGGCCGCGCCGAGGAGTTCGACCGCGTCCTCAGCGAGTTCTGCTCGGAGTGGAACCAGGGCGACGCCGATGAAGCCCGCTTCCAGATGGAGTACCTGGTGACGGTCGGGCGAAAGGCGGGATGACGATGGGCCGGCGCAGCAGCTACGACGGCGGAAACCCGTTGAGAAGCAGCGGACCTTCGTCGAGATGCTCGAGCACTATCGGGTCTGGTTCGACCCGGAGTGGCTGCAGCGGGCCGAGCAGGTCGGCGGCGTCCGCGTCGCTCCGGAGACGATGCTGCGCGGCTTCGTCGCCTAGCTTTAGGTTTGTTTTCGTTTAGACGAATATTCGTTCAATCGTCTAAACTGAGCGGATGATCTTCCAAGTCCCTCCCTCAAGACCCCCCCTGAGCGAAAAACTCGCTGAGCTCGAGAAGCTGCGCAAAGACATCGGGTACGAGGCGCAGACCCGCAGCCGCTGGATGGGGTCGCTGCGGCGTCAGGTTCGCGCCAGCTCCGCCGAGAGCTCGACCTCGATCGAGGGCTTCAGCGTCTCCCCCGAGGAAGCGCTGGCGCTGACCAGCGGTCGCCTCACGGCCGAACCCGGCAACGAGGACCGCCAAGCCGTCGCTTGCTACTCCCGGGCGATGGACCACGTCGGCACGATGGCGGTCGACCCGTCGTTCCTCTGGATCGACCGCGTCATCCTCGACCTCCACTTCGACGTTTGCTACTTCCAGCGGGACAGGGATCCCGGTTTGTGGAGACCCGGCCCGATCGGCGTCACCGGTGCCGGCGGATCGCTTGAGTACCGCGGCCCCGATGCCAAGGACGTGGTCGGATTGATGGACGAGGTGGTGACCTGGCTCGCCGATGAGGAGGCCGAGGTGAACGTCTTCGTCAAGGCTGCGATGGCGCATCTGAACGTCATCTCAGTCCACCCCTTCCGGGACGGCAACGGCCGCATCGCCCGGATCGTGCAGTCGCTGGTCCTCGCCCGCGGCGGCCTCGCCTCCGCTGACCTCTTCTCGATCGAGGAGTACCTCGGCAGCCACACTCAGGACTACTACGCCGCCCTGCGCGAGACGCAGGGCGGGAGCTACAAGCCGCAGCGCGACGCCTCGGGGTGGGTGTCGTTCTGCCTCGACGCACACATCGCACAAGCACGCCGGCGACTGGCGCAGGTGGAACAGGCGGCTCTGCGGTGGCAGCGGCTGGAGGAGATAGCCGAGGCCCGCGGCTGGCCGGAGCGGATCGTGATCGCGCTGGAGCAGAGCCTTTCCGGCGGTACCGACCGCGGCCGCTACTGCGAGGAGGCCGAGGTCTCCCCCGCCACCGCAAGCGCCGACTTCCGCCGGCTCCTCGACGCCGGTCTCGTCGAGCAGCACGGGCGTACGCGGAACATCGCGTACGTCGCCGGCGACGATCTGCGTGCGCTCGCCACCGGAGTCGCTAACGCCGGGGCGTAAAGCCGCGCAGGCGCAGCGAGTTCGTCACCACGAAGACGCTGGAGAGGGCCATCGCGGCGGCGGCGATCAGGGGGTTGAGGAAGCCGGCCGCCGCCAGGGGCAGGGCGGCGACGTTGTAGGCGAAGGCCCAGAAGAGGTTGCCCTTGACGTCGCCGTCCCAGCCGACAGCGATCGCGGTTTGCCCAAGCGCTTCCGCCTGATCTCGCGCCACCTCCAGCTCGGAAAAAAGGGCATGGCGCTTTTGTGAACCTATAGGTAACAAACGCGACAGTCCCAAGCCCGAGGCACGGCCGACGACGACCGAACGGCCCTGCGCTCTCCCTGCCCGCCCCCCGGCGCGGGCAGTGAGGCCGCGTAGCCGACGCTCTCCACCGCCCCGAGCAGCTGCTCGTTCAGCGTCGCAGCTTGTTCTCTATACCCCATAGGGGTATGCTAACAGGATGAAAAACCAACAACCCGGCTACATCGACAACAAGGAGCAGGTGAAGAACCGGCTGCGGCGGATCGGCGGCCAGATCGGCGGCATCGAACGGATGGTCGAGGAGGAGCGCTACTGCATCGACATCCTCACCCAGATATCCGCCGCCCAGGCGGCGATCGACAAGGTCGCCCTTGCCCTGCTCGACGAACACACCCGCCACTGCGTGGTCGGTGCCAAGAGCGCCAAAGACCGCGAGGAGAAGACCGAGGAGATGATGGAGGCGGTCGGGCGCCTGCTGAAGAGCCGCTGATCTCTGCGAACGCGATCGGCGCCTACGCGGTCAGGCGTTCGACCAGCTCGCGCAGCTCCTCGTGATCGTCGAGGATGAAGTCGGCCTCCTCCCCGTCTTCGTCGTCGCCCTCCGGGTTCATACCGCGATAGCGAACGGTCCTCATCCCCAAGGCGGCAGCGCCGACGACGTCCGTTCGCCGCAGGTCGCCGACATGCAGCGCCTCGCCCGGCTCCGCCCCCAGCGCCCCGAGCGCCGCTTCGAAGATCTGCGGCGAGGGCTTGTAGTGGCCGACCTCGTCGGAGAACCCCCACCCGTCGAAGTGGCCGAGCAGACCCTCGGCCTCGAGCAGCTCCCGCAGTAGCTCTCCGCTGCTGAAGCCGACGTCGCAGACGATCCCAAGCCGGACATCCCGCCGCCGCAGCTCCGCCAGGCAAGTGTGGATCCCCGGTGCGAATTCGAGCAGGACCTCGCGCCCGGCGCCGAGGAAGGCCTCCGCCACCATCTCCCGCGCCGCCCCCTCGACGCCGAGGTGACGGACCAAGTTCGCGGCCGCCTCGTGCGGAGGCAGGTGCTGTTTTTCGGCCCACGCCCGATCCCAATCGAGCCCCGCCTGCCGCAGTCCCTCGACCAGGAGGTCCGCCTCGACCTCGACGTCGCTGCTTCGCAACGCTGCCGCGATCCCCTGCCGCCGCGCCTCGGTCATCGCCCCCGGCGGCACCGTCGCGATCGTGTTCCAGAAGTCGAAGGTGACGGCCTTGACCACGCGGCGACTAATCCTCCCCCTGACCCTTTCCGAGCTCCTCGGTGAGTCGGAAGACCTCAGGCAGCTCCACGTCCATGGCGTAGGCGAGGCGGCGCAGGGACCCCCACTCGGCGTCGACCCTACCGCTCTCGATCAGCTCGATCTCCGCCACCCGCATCTCCGCGCGGTCGGCGAGCTCCTGCTGCGTCAGCTCCGCCTCTACCCGCATCTGGCGGATCGCGCGGCCGAGGGCGATGTTGTGCACATCCCGGGTCTCCATCTGTCTATAACGGGACGGTACTGCGCCTATCAGCGGGTGCAACCCGTCAGACGCCGCCGCGAAGGCGAACCAGTGCAAAGTCCGTATCCGTCGTGCCCGGCAGCTTGGCCCAGCCGCCGAGGAGGACCCTGCCGTTCGGCTGCAGCGCGACCGAGCGAGCGGTGCCGAGGCGGCGGCCGAGCCGGACCGCTACGCGGCCGTTCCGGCCGAAGCGCGGGTCGAAGGAGCCGTTGGCACGGAGCCGCCAGCAGCGGATCAGGCCCCGGCTGGGGGTCGAGGGGCTGCCGATCGGTTCCAGGGTGGCGACGATGCGCTTGTGCGAGTCGTCGGCGATGTCGGCCGGGATGAAGGATTCGCTGAAGCGGTGCAGGGCGACTCCGCCGTCGCCGTAGGAGGAGTCGAGGCGGCCGGATTCCCGCAGGGCCGCGAAGCCGATCCGGTTGCCCGACTTGCCGGCGAGGATCGCTCGGTCGGCGACGTCGAGGGCGCCCGCCGTCGCATATGACCCGGACTCCCTGATCGAGAGGACCCTGAAACCACGGCCGGCGAGGGCGGAATCGGGGCTGCCGTCGGGCAGCAGGCGCGCGACCGCGAAGCGGCCGGTGGCACCGGTGCGACCCCCGGCTTTGGGGAAGTAGGCGGCGCCGACGAGGACGATCCGGCCGAAGCCGTCGAGCATCATGTCGTTGGCGCCGTCATGCTCCTCGGGGGAGATGTCGAGCGTGGTTAGCCCACCCTCGCCGAAGGAGAGGTCGGGTGAGCCGTCGCGAGTGAGGTGGAAGACGGCGAATTCGCCGTCCCCCTCGGGCCAGCCGCCGTCCCCGCGAGTTCCGGCGACGAAGATCCCGCCGACGCGGTCGGTCCGCACGGCGCTGATCGTCATCTCGTCAGGAAGCTCGACGATCCCGTCGCCGCCGCCGAAGCTCGGATCGAGGCGCCCGTCCTGCAGCAGCCGCGCCACCCTGGGCACGCCGCGAGACCGCGCCGGGTCGCCCGGCCCGGCGACGACGATGCCCCCGGAGGAGTCGATCGTCATCGCTTCCGCCGCCATCCCGTCTTCCGCGTCGCTGAGGACGATGCCGCCCTCGCCGAAGCCGGGATCGAGGGAGCCGTCCTGCCGGTAGGCCACCACCGCCAGCCGCACCCCGAACGGGCGCTTGATCGAGTAGCCGGCGAGGAGGATGCGGTCGCCGTAGGAGAGGACCGAGCTCGCCCGGTCCTTGCTGCCTTCGGCGAGATCGGCGAGGACGCGGCCGTCGCCGGAGAAGCTCCGGTCGAGGCTGCCTTCAGCGGGAACACGGCCCGCCGCCGCGCTGCCGGGAAGGACAAGCGCGGCCAGGACGACGAGGATGATCGAGAGGCGGCATCCCATGAGAACAGGGTGGCACCGCCGCCTGGCCTGGACCGGGACAACCTTGGCCGGTCCGGGCTCCCAGTGCCATCCGGCCAAGCTAGCCCGGAGCCACCGCCCAAACGCAAGCGTCCTCGGAAATAGAGAGGATGCCGCCATGCCGCAACCACGCCGCACCGGCAAACGCAAGGAGCCGCAGGACTTCGGCTGGGTGATCTCCTTCGGCTGCAAAACCACCGGCACCCTCCGGCGCCTCAAAGTCGAGACCGATCCCTCTTCGGACACCAGCCCGATCAAGGTCCCCTGCCCCTGCGGCGAAACCCACCGCGTCACCGTCTCCCCCTACCGACGGCGCCGTGCGGCGGATGAGCCCTTCGACCTCGAGGTCAAGAGCCTCGACGAGCTGCGCTAGCGCGAAGTCCCGACCCGCTAAGAGAACTCGATCACGCTGCGGATCCCGTCCTGGGCCTCCATCAGCTCGAAGCCGCGGTTGACCTCGTCGAGGGCGAGCCGGTGGGAGACGAACGGGTCGAGGTCGATCTCCCCGGCCAGGTAGCGGTCGACGAGGACCGGGACCTGGTCGCGGCCCTTGACGCCGCCGAACGAGGAGCCGGCGATGCGGCGGCCGGTGATCAGCAGGCGCGGGACGACGTCGAGGGTCTCGCCCTCGGCCGGCGACGCCGGCGACGGTGCAGAGGCCCCAGCCCATCCGCGCCGCCTCGACCGCCTGGCGCATCACCGCGACGTTGCCGGTCGCCTCGAAGGTGTAGTCGGCGCCGAAGCCGCCGGTCAGCTCGAGGATCCGCTCGACCGCCCCCTCCCCGCCCTCGAGCAGGTCGGTCGCACCCTGGCCGCGGGCCAGCTCCAACCGCTGCGGCGAGAGGTCGACGCAGATGATCCGCTCGGCACCCTGCAGGCGGCAGCCGGCGACCGCTCCGAGCCCGACCATGCCGGCGCCGAAGACGGCGCAGCTGCTGCCGGGGCGCACGGCGGCGGTGTTGATCGCGGCGCCGAGCCCGGTCGAGAGCCCGCACGCGAAGAGGCAGGCGTGCTCGAACGGGGCCTCCGGGCTCACCTTCGCCAGCGCGATCTCCGGCATCACCGTGTACTCGGCGAAGGTCGAGCAGCCCATGAAGCTGCGGATCTCCTCCCCGTCGCGGGAGATCCGCGTCGTCCCGTCGGGCAGGTGCCCCTTGTTCTGCTCCTCGCGGATCGCCAGGCAGAGGTTGGTGCGCTCGTCCAGGCAGTGGACGCACTCCCGGCACTGGGGCGAGAAGAGGGTGACGACGTGGTCGCCCGGCGCCAGCGAGCCGACGTCCGGCCCGACCGCCTCGACCACCCCGGCGCCCTCGTGGCCAAGCACGGTTGGCGCGTAGCCGGACGGGTCGGCGCCGGAGGCCGTGTAGAGGTCGGTGTGGCAGACGCCGCAGGCGTGCAGCCGGACCAGCACCTCCCCGGCCCGCGGCTCGGCCAGCTCGACCTCCTGCACGGCCAGCGGCTCCCCGAACTCCTCCAGCACCGCGGCGCGCATCTTCATCCGGCCAGGCTCCTGCCGCAGTCGACGATCGTCTCCTCGACCGTGCGCGGCTCCCAGCCCAGCGCCCGCGCCTTCGCATTGGAGAGCTCGACCCGCTTGCCGAGCTGGCCGACGACCGAGCGCGCGGCGGGGTCGAACAGCGCCATCCCCCGCACCAGGAAGTTGGGGATCGATCGCTTCGGCACCTTCGCCGCCTCCGGCCCCAGGCGCTCGCGCAGGACCGCGGCGACGTCGGCCATCCACTGGAAGCGGGTCGACCGCCAGGTAGCGCTCGCCGCCGGCCTCGGCCGCGGTCATCGCCAGGATGTGGAGGTCGGCGACGTCGCGCACGTCGACGACGCTGAACCCGATCCGCGGCGTCCCCGGCATCCCCTTCAGCAGCCGCTCGACCATCTGCAGCGAGGTGGAGTACTCGCCACCGAGAACCGGGCCGAGGATCGCGCCGGGGTTGACCACCGCCAGCCGCTCCTCCTCGCCGCGCTCCCGCACCAGCTCCCAGGCGGCCCGCTCGGCGATCGTCTTCGAGCGGGCGTAAGGGGTGAGCGCGGTGTCCTCGGGGTCCGACCAGTCCGCCTCGGTAAGCGGCGCCGGAGCGGAATCGGCGCTGCCGCGCACCGCCGCCACCGAAGACGTGACCACCACCCGCCGCACCCCAGCATCGAGAGCAGCCCGCAGCACCCGCAGCGTTCCCTCCCGCGCCGGCACGATCAGCTCATCGGGGTCCTTCGGCTGCGCCGCCGGGAACGGCGAGGCGACGTGGAGGACGTAATCGCAACCAGCGACCGCCTCCGCCCAGCCGTCATCGGCCCGCAGGTCCGCCTCCAGCACCGCGAGCCGGTCGCCGGCATCCACCTCCGACCCGACCCGCGCCCGCACTTCCCCCTCCTTGCCCAGGTCCCGCACCGTCGCCCGCACGGCATAACCCCGCCGCAGCAGCTCGACCACGCACCGCCCCCCGAGGAACCCCGAACCGCCGCTGACCAGGACCGTCTCCATCGGCAACCACCGTACACCGGGCCAGCTTGCCCCGGTCCCATCTGCTCAGACCTCGACCAGCGAGCCCATGATCACCGTGCGCTCCCGCGGGAGCGGTTGTCAGGCGCGGGACAGAAAGTAGACAGCGTCGGCGAGCGCCTCATCCGCAGGGCGTCGCTCGCAGAGCTCGACCAGTGAGCCCACAAAGACCTCATAACCCGCAGGGGTGCGCGAGAAGCGCGAAGAGAGCGCGATCACGATGCCGCCATGCCGGCGGCCGGCGGCGCCCCACTCGCCATAGAGGCGCATGAAGTCGGCGACGTTCTCGCTGACGAGAGTCCGGCCCTCGTCAGCGGCGATCGCCAACAGCTCTTCATCGGCGAGCCCGCGCAACGGGCTGCGCTCGTCGACCCCCTCGGCGTCGATGCCGCGCTCGCGCAGCGCCCCCGCCAAGCGGGCCGGGTACATCTCGTCCAGCAGCAGCTTCACGCGACGAGCAGCAGCGGTGGTTCAGTCGCCGGCGAGAGACTCGTAGTGGGCGGTTTCGCGCTCGTGCAACGCGATCCTGGCCCCGATCTCCTCGGGGAACTCGGCCTCGTAACGCAGAGCCACCGCAACCCGATCGGGGGTAAGCGACAGGTCCTCAGCAAGCCGCTCGGCAACCTCCTTCCCCCCGCCCATCTGACGCGCTGCCCAACAGATCTCCCACACGTCGGGGCCACCGGCAAGGCCGGCGCGCCGTCCCGAAGGTCCGGACCGAAAAACGATCCCAGGATGAGACTCAGCCCGGTCCCCCTCCTCGGCATAACGACGCAAAGCATCGGAGAGCCGCTCCCCCCGAGCCTCGGCCCGCGCGCGAATCCGCGCCGCCGTCTCCCGATTCATGCGCACCGATACGTTGGCGGTCTCGGTCACCTGTTGACAACGTAGCACAACGTCAGCACCCACGAACGCCGACCCTTCAAGAGGGGTGGCAGGCGGGACTCGAACCCGCGCCCGTCGGCACCACATTTAGCTTGCCCTCAGCGATGCCGAGAGCGAATCCCCGCATGACGAGCGGGTTTGCGCCCTGCCCCGTCACCGCCGCCGAATCGCGATATGCGGGGATCCTGAGTATCCGGCTCGCTCAGGTCCACTCCCGGCCAGCACAGCGCCCCATCTGTTCGTCTGTTCCTTATCGGTGCATGGCAACCAAAAGGAACAGGGGACAATCGAGACCTGATTTGCCGTGTTCCTTAAGCGTCCATGGCAACAAAAAGGAACAGATGAGCGAGATACCTGACGGAACCGGATACTCATGAGCGGGGATATTCGGCGATTGTCGGGGTGTTCAGGCAGAAATGAGGATTCTGCCTGATCGGGCAGACCCCCCGGTTTAAAGGGGTGGCAGACGGGGCTCGAACCCGCGACCACTGGCACCACAAGCCAGAGCTCTACCAACTGAGCTACTGCCACCACGGGGTGGCCAATGTACCGCAGCCAACGCGAGACCTGCCCGCCCGGCCGCGGAATCGGATACCGCGCGGCCCCTCAGACCGGCCCTTCTCCGGCCTGGCCATCTAGGGGCTGCGCTGAATATTGTCGCTACGGCGCCGGGCAACCCCACCGGACCCAAAGGGGCCTACGGCAGCCGCGAACAATCGGCGACCGCCGCCGAGCGTTCACCGCCGCCGTTTTCGTTTAAAGCGTTGAACGGATTCGCATCCGAGACCAGCCGCGGAACACATAGACGTGTTGGCGCGATCTACGACCTGGGTCGCAAATCTGATCCCGGAACTTCCCATTGACCGGTGATGTCAGCTACCCCCACCCGAAGTAGACATCCCTTTGCGATTGGAAACTGAATCGTGATTTGTTCGTGGCACCTCAGCGGTCATGGCGGAGGTTAAGAAGTAGAAGGTCTCGATCACACCCCGAACGGGTTGCCGCCGAACCTCTTCCACGCTTCCACTCTCTATCAAGCGTTTCATATGGTATGCGATCGCAGAGAGGTAGTGGTTTTTTGGCTCTTCGAACGTTCTCTCCAGTTCCCTTGACGACACAGGCCTTTCCAACCAAGCCATCGCTTCAAGAATGGCGACCTGCGTTGGATGAATCGTTACGGGCACAAGGGCAGCCCAATTCAGAGAAATCCTGAGGGGAGTCACTGGAGTCTCAGAGGTCATGATCGCCTAGTGATTGCCGATCCCAAATCTGCATCGACGGACTTGAGAGCGACGTCCATAGCTACGCCGAACGCTCCCTCTGCTGCCGTCGCGCTTCCCGGCCGATGCCCGGCGCAAGCTCCTCAGCCCGCTCGACCACGGCGTCCAGCGGGGTCTCCAGAGCGGCGGCGAGCCTGCGCAGCGTCCCCCATTTGGCATCGGTCCTTCCGAGTTCGATCTCACGTAGCGTCGACGACGCGATACCTGCCTTCGCGGCGAGGTCGGCCTTGTTCAAACTGCCGTCCTCGCGCAGCTCGGCAACCGCCAAGCCCAACCCTTCGAAGCTGGCGAAATCTTCGGCTAACCGGCATCGTCTCGGCAATCCTCAGCCCTCTGCGGTTGGTCGGGGGAGAAGTCCAGCTTCTTCAAGTCGACGGAGGTGATAGTGGACCCGCCTGACCTCCAAAACCTTGTAATCGAGGGCGAGAATGTCCCGCATTTTCTGCGGCGAAAAACTTTGGTCCGGCTGCTTTCTGGCTGCCTCGAGCATCCGCAGCCGGACCGGACTAGCAAGCGCCCGAAGCACTAGGTCGCTCGCGCTTCTGCGGTTCTCGCGAGAGTTCATTTCAGTCTCCCGCCGCCGTCGTTTCTAACACACCCAAGAATCACGGGGCCGAGCTGCCTAACTCGGTGGGTAGAAGCTCTCTCAGTGTCCAACACGCTTGTGGTGATGAGGTTCGGATCAACCGATATTCGACGGACACTTCTGGTAAATCAAATGCAATTACTGTAAATAAATCCTGTTCTTGCCCCCTCTCCTACTGCTTGGATTTCCGCAATGGCGCCTGATAGCTATCCATGAGGAAGGCCGCGGGGAAGCGCTCGAATTTGGAGCTCCCGCTGCCACGGCGCCAGGTTTCCGCCTCCAACCCGCGGAGGGTCTTCTCGTAGAGGGACAGAGCCTCGCCGACCTGCTTCCATCCGATTTCGTCAACAAGGATCGGGCTCATGGAAAGGTGTCGATCATCGCGGTTGTTGAACGTGCCGGCCTCAACCGCCTCGAGCGAGGTAACGAGGAAGGGTTGAAAGACCTCCCAGCTCCTGCCATTGCGAAGGCGTGCCGAAATCCTTCCGATGATGTCCCGCGCGGATACGTTTGGGGATGCCGCTCGGAAACGGTAGGCACTCGCCCCGTACAATGGCCCGCCGGTCTCGGTGCCGACGTTGACGGCCCAACCGAGTTTCGTCAGGCGCTGGCACCTCCGAAGAATCCCTTGGGTGCTGGCCTCTTCAAGTGTCTCGCGAAGCTCTGCGGGCGTCAGAGCAGCGCGGTTTAGCTCATCCACGATCGCAAAGTTCAGTCGGTCCGAGAAAACCTTTCCGATCCGCACCGACCAGGGCGGCGGTAGCTCTGCCTGCGCTTTTGGTAATTCCATAGCGGCGCTGGACTGGAAACCAGGCGCTTCGAAGGCAGCGAGGTTTACGATCATCAGGGCGGATCTCTCGGGATTCTTGTCAAGGCGAATTTTCGCGTCGATCTGCAAATCTCGGAGGGTCTGAAAGCAGCGCTCGACCGCAGCATGGGCCTTGCACCAGCCCTGTTCATCGACTTCGAAGGTCCTGAATGCGGACACTCTGTCGTCTCTAGCGTCAGCCAACCCACTCTGCAGCGACTCGCCGAGGCGGCTTCCCATCTCTTCCAGCAACATCACCGTGAACCCGTCCCTAATGGAGACCGGAATGGTGCGCCAAGTCTCCGTGTCGATCAGGACTTGGTCGGTTGCTCGAAAGAGCGCTTCGGGCCGGCCCTTTTTGCCGGTCGGCGCATCCCGAACCCAACGAAGCCAGCCGTGCTCGACCAATTTTTCGAAGTGCCTTCGGACACTCATATAAGTGCTGCCGCCGACCGTGTCGTAGAACTGCTGGACGCCCATTTCGCGCTGATACAGCTCCATCACGATCGTTAGCCGAATCTCGGCCACGAAGATGCCGAGGCGCTCGAGGTAGCTGAGGCCCGTAGATTCGCGGCCCTTCTCAACCGGGCTGAGGGGCACTTTGGGCGATTGCTCGGCATCGACTGAACGCACTAGTCCCACTAGTTACCAGACGCGCCCCTAAGAAGCCAGGCCCCATTAGCCATCCCGTGGCACCGGCGCTGGGGGTTAGCTACCTCTTTCCGTAAACAAATGGAAGGGGGGGTGAGGGGCATGAAGGTCGTGGCTAGCGAGCAAGCGATGCCGGCTATCTCAATCCACAAGCACGGCTAACTAGAGCCAAAAGGCGGGGCGGCACCTTGCGACCTACACGACTAGGGGCGACGCCCCGCTTAACCCCGTTTTTGTTTCCACTCAGAGACCGCCCAGGGTTAGGCTTCGCCTTCTCCCATGGGATCGGTCCCGGCGCTGGTCGGGCCGGGGCGGGTGGTGAGGAGGCTCAGGTGCCCAGGGGGAGTTCGGTGGCGCGGGGGAAGGCTTGGCGGAGTTCGAGGCAGCGGGCGCGGGAGTCGACGGGGGCGAACCGGCCGCTGACGGTGTCGACGAAGTAGGTGCGGCCGTAGCGGGAGCCGAAGCGGCCCAGCTCCCCAGTGGGCGGCGGGGGATATTCAGGGTGGCCGGTGGGGATCACCCCCTCGGGCGTGCACTGGAAGCGCGTGCCGAGGAAGCCGACGAAGCTGCGGACCGTGTGGCGGTGATAGCGGAGGGCGGCGGCGGCGCTCATGTTCCAGTAGTTGGCGAAGACGGGCACGCCGGGGGAGATCTCGACCGGCTGCGCGAAGGTCCAGATCGCGGCGCCGGGCTGAGGATCGGGCACAGCGCGTTCGACGAGGTCGAGCATCCTCTCCCCTTCTTCGTAGGCGGCGACGTAGTTGCGGGATTCCTCTTCGACCGGCGGGACCCAGCTGAGCCCCAGGGCGAGGACAAGCGCCGCGGTGGCGCCAGTCGCGACGAGCGGCGCCCGCGGCAGCTTCTGCGTCACCAGGGTCGCCAGCAGCGCCAGCGACGCGTAGAGGAAGATCGTCCAGCCGATCGCCGCCACCGCGTTGACGCGGTCGGCGATGCCCTCCGCCAGGGGGCGGTAGTAGTCAAGCCCCGGGACGTAGATCAGGTAGCCGAGAAGGACGACGACGAGGCCGGCGCCCGCGATCGCGAGCAGAGCGCGGAGCCGGCGCCGCAGCGGGTCCTGCTCGGCGCGCCGCCACACCGTCCACCCCGACCACCCGTACAGCACCAGCAGCAGGGCGAACGCCAGAGCCTGTGCCCCGTCAAAGGGCAGCAGGGTCCCGAGCAGAAGGTCGGGTAGCTGGGAGGCCATGTTCCAGGCGTGGTCGATCGCACCCCCCACCCCGCTTCCCCGCGCTTCGCTCGCACCGCTGACGGCCAGCGCCAGCGGCAGCACGACGAGGCAGTCGAGGAGCCAGCGCGCGGCCGCCTCCCGGCGTGGCGCCCGCAGCACGTAGACGAGGAACGAGGTGAGGAAGAACGGCAGGCAGACTTCGTAGAGGAGGAGGCTGACGACGAACAGGAGCAGCGACCCGCCGTGGAGCAGGAGCCGCCGCCGTCCCTCGGCGCGGAAGGCGCGCAGCGCCAGCAGGAATCCGATCGCCCCGAGGGCGATCGAGAGCGAGGCGTTGACGATCGGCGACCACAGCCACATCGACGAGGACGCGGGAAAGACGACCAGCAGCGTCACCACCGCGGCGGCGTCGAGGTACCGCATCCCCAGCTGCCGCATCAGCGCGTAGAGCGCCAGGCACATGCAGATGCCGGAACCGATCTGCCATGCGTACCAGGCGCCCGTGTCGGCGCCGAACCACCCGTTCAGCGCCACCCGGTAGACGGCGTTCGCCGGCCGCGCGGCCATGCTGTCGAGGTCGAGGAAGTGGCCGACGGTGGCGAAGAAGTCCCCGTGCGGATAGAGGGCGTACCAGGCGCGGGTCAGCCAAGCGTCACCGATCCAGCCGCCGTCGCGGGCATGCTCGCCGTAGACGAGAACAGCGACCAGGGTGAGAAGCGCGGCCAAGCCCAGGGTCTGGACGACGGCCAGCCGCCGCGCGCCGAGGCGGTCCTCGAGGCTCGTCGTCCTCTCCCGGAACACGAAGCGGCTACCGCTGCAGCTTCAGCGCGCGGCTGGTCTTCCGCAGGAACCCGGTCGCCTGCCAGCTGCGCGAGCCGAGAACCTCGTCCAGCTGTGCGTCGAGGGACGCTCTCAGCTCGTGCATTTCGGCCAGCCGGTGCTTCAGGAGCGGCATCTGGGCAAGTTCCTGATTAGCGTCGATCAACGACTTGTTCACCTGCTCCAGGCGCTCGGTCAGCGATGCCGCCCGCGCCTCGGCCTCGGCGGCCCGGCGTTCCGCCTCCAGGGCTCGCGTCACCTCCGCCTGGGCGTCGACGCTCCGCCTCTCCGCCTCGTCGACCCGCTCCTGCCACCACCGCACCTCGAAGGGGTCGGTCATGCTGACCAGGGCCGCCGGCCGAGGCGCCTCCTCGTCGCAGCCGACGACGATCGTGAAGGTCGTGCCCTCAGGCCGCGACGTCGACCGCCGCACCGGCACCGGGGGTGCCTCGGCCCCACTCGAGTGCCCGTTCGCGCCGTTCTCCGCCGGTTCGATCGCCGAGGCCAGCCAGGCGTGCTGCAGGTACGTCTGCACGCAACCGAAGTGCTCCCGCACCAGCCCGGCCAGCTCCTCCGGGCGAAGCTCGTGCCGGTGGTGCTCGTTGCCGGGGGGATAGACGTCGGGGTTGGGAGAGGAGACGACGATCATCCCGCCGGGCCGAACCACGCGCCGCAGCTCCGCCAGCCCCCGCTGCGGCGACTCGAGGTGCTCGATCGTCTCGAAGCAGACAACGGCGTCGAAGCTGTCGTCGGGCAGCTCCAGCGCCTGCAGGTCGGCTTGGACCACGGTGGCCCCGCAGCGCCCGCCGCGGACCCTCGCTTCCGCGACGGCGCCCGGGTCGAGGTCGACGCCGGTCAGGGCGACAGCGCCCGCGTCGGCGAGCATCTCCAGGCCATACCCGGTCCCGCAGCCGGCATCCAGCACCTTCTTGCCGCGGAGCAGCTGTCCCGCCCACCAGTAGCGGCCACGATGCTCGGCATCCATCAAAGTGTCCGCCGATTCGCTCGGATCGAAGCGCTCAGGATGCGCGACAGCACTTGCCGGCGAGCTGCCGTTCCCAAAACTCATAGAAAACCCTCCAGTTTTCTTGGTGTACCGCAGTATCTACCACTCCTCGGCGTAAAGCCCGGGAGTCACTCGTTGATTCGTCCAAAGACCGGGGGAAGGAGACCGTTTGCGCTCGTAAATCGCTCCCCACCACTTCCAGCGCGGATTCGGCAGCGGCCCCAGGTCCTCCGCCGCGATCGGATCGAACCCCTCGGCGGCGATCGCCGCCGTGAGGAAGGAGGGCGTCATCCCCCAGACCCAATGCGAGTGGTTGACCTCGTTGACGTCGAAGACCTTGTGGTCGGAAGCCTCGGCCTCCAACGGGTACAGCTCGTCCACAGCGGTGTTCCCCGGCAGGTAGACGAGGGTCCCGGGGTGCTCCTGCTCCTCCAGCATCGGCTGCACCACGCAGAATCGCTTCTCGACGAGCCGCAGCATCAGCGCCAGGGTTGCGAGCATCCCCGGCTGGTGGAGGAGGATGTCGAAGACGACGCCGAGATCGAACCTCTCGCGCACGCTCGCCATGAACAGCGGGTCCGAGAAGTCCCCCTTGCGAAAGTCGATCTTCGGTTGGGCGATCCGCTCCTGCTGCCAGGCGGTGGTCTCGAGGCTGTCGATCAGCAGCACTCGATCGCAGTGCTCGGCGCACTCGACCGTGTAGCCGCCATCCACCCGCCACATGTCTCCGAAGAGGACGGCGCTATCGCACCCCGGCAGGGCCGCTCCGAGCAGCTGGAGCTTGAAGTCGACGACCGGCTCGCTCCGATCGAGCATCAGAGCAACACCAGTCCGCTCAGCATTCGGCGGCGATCCGCCCCTTGATGCCTTCGCCGAAGAGGAGGGCGCCTTCCTTGCCGTGCAGCGAGGCGAAGACTTCGATGCCGGCGGCGGGCTCGCTGCATTCGAGGGCGCTACGCGGCAGGCGCAGTTCGAACCCGCTTTCCTCCAGACCGGGCTTGCCGAGGACTTCGACCACGTCTTCCCGTTTCAGCGTAGGCACGACCCCGCCCAGATCCTTGCCCCCCACCGAGGCGGTGACATGAGTCGCCGGTTCGGTCAAATCGGCCGAGCCAGCCCAGCCGGAGAGGATCATCGATTCGGAGTCGGTGGCGACGTTGTCGACGTAGCCGGCAACGGCTCCGCTTTCGCCCCCGGTTTCAGGGTCTGACTTGCCTCCCCCTTCTTCCGGCTTCGCAGCCACGGTTTCGGTGACGGTGACGGTCGTCTCACCGCCGCCGCAGGCAACCAGCCCGAGGACCAGGCCCACGCAGACCGTCAGCAGAGCAATGGGACGAAGGTGGAATGGTCGCATCCAGCGGCGCAATCTAACGACATTCAGGTAGAGGAGGCGGCCAGGTGCGGGTGGCGACGCAGCAGCGCGCCCCAGGCAGCGGTGCTGTCGACGTTGGCGAGAGCGATCATCGAGTGGGGACTCTTGCGGTAGCGGCCGACGAAGTCGGGGACGTGGACACCGTCGTAGCCGGCGTCGGCGAGAGCCAGCCAGAGGGCGAAATCCTCCCACCCGTAGAGCGCGGGATCGCTCGCGTAACCGCCCACCGCCTCGAGCGCCGAGCGCCGCAGCATCGCCATCGCGTCGATGTAGTTGCCCTGTCGCAACCGCTCGGGATCCCAGGAAAGCCAGTTCATCAGGTCGACCGGCCCGTTGATGTCGAACGACTGGATGATCCCGTAGGAGAACGCTGCCTCGGGGTTCTCGTCGAGCGCCGCGGCGAGGCGCTCTAGGCCCGCGCCCATGACTTCGTTGTCGGCGTCGAGGATGAACAGGTAGTCGGCCTTCGCGTGGGTCGCAGCGAGGTTGCGCGCCGCGGGTAGGCCGCGGTTGCGCGACAGGCGCACGTGCGTGAGGGTGAGCCAAGGAAGCTCCCGGCAGGCGGCCTCGACGGCGGCGACTGAGTCGTCGCTCGAGGCGTCGTCGACGGCAACGACCTCGACCTCGCCAAGGCTGCTGAGGGCGACGCTGCGAATCGCGTCGCCGACGAAGTCGGCGTAGTTGTGCACGGTGAGGAGGACGCTGACCCGCGGCTGCGTGTCCCGGGGACCGAAGCAGACCACCTGCTCGTCGCCGCCGGCCCCGCCCAGCAGCTCCTCCATTCGCCGCTCGAGGTTGTGGACTCGCAGGATCAGGTGCTTGAGCCCCATGCGGCCGGCGAGAGAGGGACCGACGTGCTCCGCGTACTCCTCCCACGGCGGTTTCGGCTCCGGCTGGGTAACCGGCAGCGGCACTGGCTCGGGAATCTGGAGATTGCTCGCCGGCACCTGCTCCGCCACTCGTTCGACCGCCGCCAGCAGGCGCTCGCGCGTCTGGGCCATGGGCATCTCCTCGCAGATGAACTCATAGGCGTTGCGGCGGATCCGCTGGATCCGCTCCGGGTCTTCGAGCAGCCCGCCGAGCACTTCGGGCAGCTGCCAGTAGCCGGCGGAGACGTAGTGATCGCCCGGAGAGAGCGGCTCGATCTCCACGCAATGCTCGGTGACGACGACGCAGCCGTTCAGCTGTGCCCCCAGCACGCGGTGCCACTCCAGGTAAGGAAGCGGACTGCGGTGCACGTTGAAGAGGACCTTCGTGTCGGCGAGGATCCTCCACTTGCGCTCACGGGCCCAGAACGACTCCTTCTCGCCGGTATGCGGTCGGTCGCTCTCAGTCAGCTTGATCGCCGACCTCCGCCCCTCGAGCCAAGGCGCCGCCAGGGCGAGAGCCTGGCCCCTTCGCTCGGCGTAGCCGCCCATGAAGACGACGTCGAGCGAGCGCTCGCGCCCGAGGTCTCCCCCCCAGGCGTCCCACGCGGGCACATATCCGAGCGGCACGTGCTCGGCGGGAATGCCGCGCGCCCGCAGCTCGGCAACCCCCAACCGGTTGATGTCCAGCACCGCGCCCGCCCGGGCCGCGACGCTGGCCGAGAGGTCAAACCACGGGGTCCGGGGCTGCTCGGTGCAGACCGCCAGCGTGCGTTTCAGCTGCGCTGGGGTCGGGTGCGCGAGCTCTTCGACCATCGCGTAGTACTCGTGCGGGACGAACATGTAGACGAGGTCGTCCGCGGGAGGTGGGAAGCAGTCGATCGACTCCTCGATCGCGATCCCGGCCTCGGCGAGGAACCCGGAGAAGGCCTCCAGGATCTCCGAGAAGAACACGTTCTGCTGGCTCGCCGAGACGACGCAGATCCGCAGCTTGCCCCCCATCGCGGGGGATTATGTCTCTTCTCAGCCGACTGAGGCGAACTCGCCGGTACGACCCTCGTCCGCCCTCCGAGGAGAACCGGTTGCTGCCGAGCCCCCCGAGAACTCCATCTCGTCGTCGACCGGCCCGTGCTTGAGCAGGCGGATGTCGGCGGCGTAGTTCTGGTGCAGGCGCCAGGGGCGGGTTTCGCCTTGCTTCGGCAGCTGGTCGAGGGAGCGGAGGACGTAGCCGGACTTGAGGTCGATGAAGGGGACGCGGGGGGCGGTGGGGGAGGGCTCGCGGGGAGTGGCGACCTTGTAGCCGTGGGCGTCCATGTAGTTGAGCAGGCGACAGAGGTACTGGGAGACCAGGTCGCACTTGAGGGTGAAGGAGGCGTTGGTGTAGCCGAGGGCGAGGGCCAGGTTGGGGACGCCGCCGAACATCATGCCCTTGTAGCCGACCAGGTCCTTGAACTCCTGGCGCCGGCCGTCGACCTTGACCTCGATCCCACCGAGCACGAGGAGGTTGAGGCCGGTCGCGGTGACGATGACGTCGGCCTCGAGCTCGCGGCCGGAGCTGAGCTGGATCCCCTTCTCGGTGAAGGTCTCGATCGTGTCGGTGACGACCTCGGCCTTGCCGGAGCGCAGCGCCTCGAAGAGGTCTCCGCCCGGCACCAGGCAGACGCGCTCGTCCCAGGGGTTGTAGCGCGGTTCGAAGTTGCGGTCGATGTCGTAGCCGGCCGGCAGCTGGCGCTCGACCATGCGCCGAATCAACCTGCGGCAGAATCGCGGTGCCCGGCGCGAGAGCTGGTAGAAGGCCATCTGGGTGAGAACGTTCTTCCAGCGGACGATCGGATAGACGACCCTGTCGGGCAGGAAGCGACGCAGCCCCTTGGCGACCGGGTCCTGGCCGGGCAGGGTGACGACGTAGCCCGGGGAGCGCTGCAGCATCGTGATCTGCTCGGTCTCCGGCGCCATCGCCGGGATCAGCGTCACGGCGGTGGCGCCACTGCCGATCACGACCACGCGCTTGCCGCGGTAGTCGAGGTCCTCGGGCCAGTGCTGCGGGTGGACGACTTCGCCGCCGAAGCGCTCGCGGCCTGGGAACTCTGGCGTGAAGCCCTCGTCGTAGCGGTAGTAGCCGGTGCAGCCGTAGAAGAAGTCGCAGGTCAGCTCGACCGTCTCCCCCCCGCGCTTGGCCCGCACGGTCCACAGCGAGTCCGCGCTCGACCACTCGGCGGAGACGACCTCGTGCCCGAAGCGGATCTTGTCCTCGACCCGGTACTCGCGGGCGGTCTCCTGGATGTAGTTGCGGATCTTCTCGCCGGCGGCGATCGAGTCCTGGTCGCGCCAAGGCTTGAACGAGTAGCCGAGCGTGTACATGTCGGAGTCGGAGCGGATACCGGGATAGCGGAAGAGGTCCCAGGTACCGCCGATCGCCCCGCGGGACTCGAGGATCGCGTAGCTCTTGGCGGGGCAGTTCTTCTGCAGGTGGACGGCGGCGCCGATGCCGGAGAGGCCGGCGCCGACGATGAGGACGTTGACGTGCTCGCGCTCAGTGGGCATAAGGATCCTCCTGCCTAGCGTTCGAGGCGAGCGAGGAGGTCGCTCGTCATCGGGGTGGACTTGAAGAGGCCGCGCTTGGCGCCTGAGCGCATCTGGCGGCGGATCGCCCGCTCGACCAGGCCTTTGGGGACGAAGCGCAGGGCGGCGTAGGCGCGGGCGCCGCGCTTGGTCGTGGCGAGGTCGCGGGCCGGCTTGCCGTTGAGGGCGCGGACGATCGTCTCGACCGCGGCGCCGAGCGGCTCCGGCGGCACCATCCCCTCGAGCCCGATGCCGGCGCTCTGGCTGGCGTCGTGGATCGGGGTACGGATGTAGCCGGGGTAGACGGTGGTGACGGTGACCTCGTCGCCGAGCTCCGCCCGCAGCTGCTCGGAGTAGCCGACGACGGCGCGCTTGCTGGCGCCGTAGGCGGTGGCGAAGGGGACGGCGATGTGGGCGAGGCCGGAAGAGATGTTGACGACACGCCCGTGGGAGGTGCGCAGCGCCGGCAGCGCCGCGGCGGTGACCCGCCAGGTGCCGAGCAGGTTGACGTCGAGGACGCTGAGGGCATCGGGGCCGGGCCGTTCTGCGGCGCTCTGCGGCAGGCCGATGCCGGCGCAGTTGACGAGGGCGTCGAGACCCCCGCCGAGGCGTTCAACCGCGGCGGCGATCGCCTTGTCGACCGATTCCTGATCACGGACGTCGCAGGCGATCAGGTCGTCCTCGCCCTTGAGGTCGAGCCCGACGACCTCCGCCCCGCGCTCGCGCAGCGCCTTCGCGGTCGCCGCGCCGATGCCGCTGGCGGCGCCGGTGATGATCACCCGCTTGCTCACGAGCCGAACTGTATCAACGCTGCGTCGAGAGCGTCAACGATTTGTCGACTCTCTCGACAGGATGTATCGTGGAGCGCATGGAGGCATCCACCGAGCGTCCGGTTCCGAAAACCAGAGGCCGCCGCGCTGCCCGCATGAGCGGCGATGACCGCGAGCGGGCAATCTTCAAGAGCGCCGAACGCCTGCTTCAGGAACGGCCGTTGAATGAGATTTCCGTTGACGACATCGCCAAGGGCGCAGGGATTTCACGGCCGACCTTCTACTTCTACTTCCCCTCCAAGGACGCGGTCGTGCTGACGATCATCGAAAGGCTCGTGCCTGCCGAGACGGCGGCGAGCCGGGAGGAGGCACTCGCTCTGCTCGCCGAGGATCCGCGCGAAGGCCTGCGGAAAGCACTCGGCGACCTCTACAACGCTTTCCGCGAGCGCGAAGCCGTGGTCATCGCAGCCGGCGAACTTCGAACCACGAACGAGGAAGCCCGGGAGCTCTGGGGACGGATCATGGAGGAATGGGTTTCCGACGTCGCCGTGATCATCGAGGCCGAGCGGGTCCGGGGCGCCGCACCGGATGGAATCCCCGCTCGCGACCTCGCGATCGCCCTCGTACAGATGAACGAGCGAGTCCAGCAGGCGACCTTCGTCGACGAGTCGCCCGCCCTCAGCAGTGAGCGGGTGATCGACGTCTGCGTCGACATCTGGATGAAGGCGATCTACGGGACCGCCGACCCGGAGTAAACGCCGAACGCAAAAACGGCTCCTGGAGAGCCTTTATTGCGGTCTCGCGACTACACGCGCGGCGCGACCTCCCGACCCATCAACTCGACCGCGTCGAGATCACGGTGGAGCAGGTGCTGGCCCAGGAGCCGGGTCAGGCCCGCCGCCTCCAGCTCTTGCAACTGCTCGACCGCCTCCTCGACCGTGCCGAGGATGGTGCTCGGGCGCAGGCCGGCGATGAAGGCCTCGCCGTCGTCGCCCTGGCCTTTCCACTGAGAGAGACGTGAGGCCCGGTCGAGCAGGTCCTCCCGGTCGGCGCCGACGAGCCAGCCGGTCATCATCGAGAGCGGCAGGGTCGCCGGATCGCGGCCCTCCTTTTCGCAAGCCTCGTCGAGGCGCCGCCGCAAATCGGCGACCTCCTCCGCCGTCGCCATCACCGTGTTGTACTCGTCCGCATACCGTGCGCCGATCCGCAGGCTGCGCGGCCCGCCTTTGGCGCCGAGGATCAATGGCAGCGGCCGCTGCACCGGCTTCGGCAGCGCGTCGAGCTCGTGCGCCCAGTAGTGCTTGCCGACGAAGTGGAACGGCCCCTCGCCCCAGTGGCCGCGGACGATCTGCATCTGCTCTTCGAGCGCCTCCATCCGCGACCCGACCTCCGGCAGGTCGAAGCCATAGAGCTCGTGCTCGCGCTCCCACCAGCCTGCGCCGATCCCGACTTCTACGCGACCGTCGGAGACGTGGTCGGCCGTCACCGCCGCCTTCGCCAGCACCGCCGGGTGGCGGAAGGTCGCCGGCGAGACCATCGTCCCCAACCGCAGCTTCTCGGTGGTCGCACCCAGGGCGGTAATCGTTCCCCAGGCGTCGAGCGAGCCACGCTCGCGCCGGTCATCGACCGAGAGGTAGTGGTCGGAGCGGAACAACGTCCCCACCCCGTGCTCTTCGCAGGCCGCCGCCAGCGCCCGCCAGTCCTCCCAGGTCACGTCCTCCTGGCCCTCGATCATCAGGCAGACCTCCATCCCCGCCCCCTCTACCCGGCGGCGACCATTTCAGCGAAGAGGACGCCGCGGGCCTCGAGGATCCGGTGCGGCCCCTCCCAGGGCACGTGCTGGATCGCCAGCAGGGTCGGACGCTCGTCCAGGGCCATCGCGGGTCAGGCTAGCCTCCGCGCGATGAGGTCCGTCCGCAAACCAACCGCCGTAGAGCTTTTACCCCCTATAGGGAGCAAAACCTCTACGGCGATCGGGTTGGGGCTTCTTCTCGTGGCTCTCACGGCGATCCTCTCTGCCTCCTCCGCCTCGGCCGTCGGCCCTTACCCCGATCTCGGTTCCTGCCAAGTCTTCCCGGACCCGCCCGCGTCGCTCTGGGCGCGCGCGCCGTCCCTTCCCACCGAGGCCGCGTGGAACCAGGACATCTCGAAGGCACCCCGCGACCCGCGCTCGAACGCCTACATCGCCTACATCAACGCCCACGGCGGCGACCACCTGCACCCGGACTTCGGCTCGCCGCGCGCCTACGGCTTCCCCTACTCCGTCGTCGGCGCCGGCCAGCGGAAGCTGCCGGTCCACTACACCGCCTACGGCGATGAGAGCGACCCGGGGCCGTTTCCTGTCCCGGCCAAGGCGCCGGTCGAGGGCGGCAACCGCAGCGACGGCGACCGCCACGTCCTCGTCGTCGACCGCGCCAGCTGCCGGCTCTACGAGCTATACCGCGCTTTCTACGTCGCCAAGCCACGCCCGCACTGGAACGCCGACTCCGGGACCGCGTGGGACCTGCGCTCGGCCTCCCGCCGCCCCGACGGCTGGACCTCGGCTGACGCCGCCGGACTGCCGATCTTCCCCGGGCTCGTCCGCTACGACGAGGTCACCGCCGGCCGCCTCGACCACGCAATCCGGGTCACCTTCGAGAGCACGCGCGACGCCTGGGTCCACCCCGCCTCCCACTGCGCCGGCGACACCTCCGACCCCAGCGCCCCGCCGATGGGGCTGCGCCTGCGGTTGAAGGCCGGCTACGGCCTCGGCCACTTCAGCGGCGCCGCGAAGACGATCGCCCTGGCGATGAAGCACTACGGCCTGATCGTCGCCGACAACGGCTCCAACTGGTTCTTCTCCGGCAGCAGTGACCGCCGCTGGGACGACGAGGACCTGAACCAGCTGAAGGGGATCCCCGGGAGCGCCTTCGAGGTCGTGAAGAGTGCGGCAACCCCGCATTCATGCTGATTTGCGCGCATTGGATTGGGTACTTGAGCCATTAGGGACACCCCTGAGGAGAGAGGAAAATGGCTCAGACCAAACCCAAATCGAGCTCGAAACCGAAATCGAAACCGAAAGCAAAAAAAGCTTCGGCTTCGAAAGCCGCGAAACCGGCGTCGAAATCGAAATCAAAAGCGTCGTCGAAACCCAAAGCGGCGAAAGCCAAATCGAAAGCAAGCAAAGGCAAAGCGAGCAAACCGCGCAGCTCGAGCAACGGGGCCAGCGCCAAATCCAGGTCGAACGGCTCGTCGAGCAAACACTCGAACGTCGAGGCGGTCAAAAATGCGGTCGGCGGTGCGGGCCAGACCGTAGGCAAAGTCGCGAGCAAAGCGAAGGTGCCGCTCGTTGCCGGCGGAGCCGCGATCGCGGGGGCAGCCGGCGGCATGGCTCTCGCCGCTTCGAAAAAAGGCCGCAAGAGCGGCCTCAGCAAGGCGATCAACCGCAGGCCGAAGGTCAAGGTCAACACGCCAAAGATCAAGGTCAGCGGCAAAGACATGGCAAAAGCAGCCAAAGAGGTAGGGAACTTCAGCGCGCAGGTCGGTGAGCTAGCAACTGAGCTCCAGCGCGCTCGAGAGTCAGCGAACGGGGACAGTAAGCACCGCTCGCCGGTAGAGGTCGTTCTACAGGGGCTCACCGCGAGGCGCTAGCGCCGGGCTGGCCCTGAGGACATGGCTGCGACCGCGCGTACGGGACGCGCGGTCGCCAGCCCACTTCACCGCTCGTCCGCTTCGCCTCCCGCTTCACGTCGCCGGCGCCGCTCCACTTCCCGTGCCACGTCGTCGGCGTCGAAGTCCTCGGCTTCGGCCGGGTGGAGGATCCACTGCGCCACCGACCAGTCGACCGTGACGTCGCGATAGGTGACGCCCTCCTCGGGCTCCTCCGGGATGTTCTCCCGCTCGACCTTTGCATCGGTCTTGTGGTCCGGTTCGCCGTAGTAGGCGACCTTGCGCTTCTCCGGAACCCGGCCGAACGTCACCTCCTTGGCCTTGACCGAGGTGAAGAAGTCGAGATCGGGGCGACGGCCGCCGCTCACGCGGCCGCCGCCTTCTCGACGTCATGAACGGTGACGCGACCTTCGGCGCCGGTGCCTTCGACGTCGTCGATGTCGACGCCGTGCTCCTCGGCCTTGCGCAGCGCCGCCTCGGTGGCATTGTGCTTCGCAGCCCGCCGCTGCCGTCGCCGCTCGCCCAGCTCCATCGCCTTGTGAGTGGCGGCGAGGCCGAGGTCTTTGGCCTCGTCGGCCGCGGCTTCGCCGATCTCTTTCGCAACCAGCTTGGCGATCTGTTTGGCGATGCCGCCGCCGGCGCCACCCTGGCCCCCGTTGCCACCGCCATCGCCGCCGTTGCCACCGCCGCCGCCCGCTAGGCCAGCAAGTCCGCCGAGAGCACCGGCCCCCTGGCCGAGCCCGCCGACCGCCTGGCCCGCGCCCTCGCCAACCTGCCCGACGGCTTTGTTGGCGCCTTCCCCGACCTCGCCGACCGCTTTGCCGGCCCCGCCGCCGACGTCTTCGACCGCCCCACCGGCGCCTTCGCCGACGTCTTCCACTGCGCCGCCCGCTGCTTTGCCGACGTCTTTGACCGCACCGCCGGCGCCCTCGCCGACGTCTTCGACCGCGCTGCCGGCGCCTTCGCCGATCTGGCCGACCGCTTTGTTCGCTCCTTCGCCAACTTCACCCACGGCTTTGCCGGCGCCTTCGGTGACCGGTTCGAGCGAGTGCGCGATCGTCTGCAGCACCTCGGGGTTGCGGTCGAGCGTGGTCAGGACCCGGTCGATGATCGCCGTCACGTGGTCGAGACGCGCCCGCATCAGCGCCTGCGCTTCGACGCCTTTGATGTTGAGTTCGACCTTGCCCAGCTCGACGTGGACGCCGACGCTCAGCTTGACCAAGTCGAGGACCTCCGCATGCAGCGAGACCCGCGCCATCAGGTCGTCGAGCTCGAAGTGGATCTCGTCGACCTTGACCACCGGGACGTCGACGATGACGTCGGGCTCGTCGGTGTCGCTGATTTCGCCCGGGTCGATGACCGTGTAGTCCTCGTACATCTGCTCCGGTCGGGTCTTGTCCCCGCCCTGGTTGCGGATCTCGCTCTGCCGCTCGCCGGTAGCCGAGCCCTGTTCGTCTTTCTTCTGCGTCGGGCTTTTGTTGCGCCCGCTGCCCTCGGTGCTCTGGTGAACCTCTTTCCTGGGGCCTTTGCTTTTGGCTTTTTTCGACTGCGACCGTTTCCGACTGCCTCTGGATTTGGTCTGCTGGGCCATCCCACACCTCTCCTCGCTTGCGCGTTTCCTCTTCCCTTAGGGAACTTTTTCCCGTTGCCGGAAGCGGCAAACGCCGCTGCAGCCTGAAATCAGCGGCCGCGGCGACGGCCGCCGGAGACCAGGCGCCAGGCCCCGCCAACCACGTAGATGACCGCAAAGGCGAGAGCGAGCCCGATCGCGCCGAGCAGGAGGAGGAAGAGCACGAAGGCGATGATCGCCAGCGGGACCAGGAGCAATTTCACGCCTGCGTAGTCTTGCAACGGCGATGCTTCACACGGCGGCAGTTCTCCAGGTGGTAATCGCGCTCGCTGGCGCTAGCGGCGGCGGCCGGGCAATTACGACGATCGGCGACGGGCTCGCCCTGATGGAAGCGCGCAAGCGGATCGAACGGACCGAGCCACCGGCCGCCCACGCCGCGAAGAAGGTCCGACTGCCGAGCCCTGAGGAAATCGCCGCCGACCCGACCGTCCTGCCGCCCGCCTCGGCCGGCAGCAACGGCACCCACGTCCCCCACGATTCCTCACTCGGTCGAGATGAGATATTCGCTCATCGTCGCGGCGGCGACCTCGGCTCCACCTCGATCCTCCTCACCGGCATCGCCCTCGCCCCGCCCGACGCTCCCGCCGCGGTACAGGGCGCCGTCAACGCCGCAAACACGATCGTCGGCCGCCCCTACGTCTGGGGCGGCGGTCACGCCTCCTTCTACGACGACTCCTACGACTGCTCCGGCGCCGTCAGCTTCGCCCTCTTCGGCGGCGGCCTGATCCCACGTCCGCTCACCTCCGGGGACTTGATGCACTGGGGCGCTCCGGGCCCCGGCAAGTGGATCACCGTCTACGCCAACCCCGGCCACACCTTCGCCGAGATCGCCGGCCTGCGCTTCGACACGGTCGGGGCCGAACAGGGGACCGGCCCCCGCTGGCACCTTGCTGCCGCCTCGACCGCGGGCTTCGTCGCCCGCCATCCGCCGGGGCTCTGAAGAACCAAAAGGCCGGCCCCGTAGAGGCCGACCTCAGGCGGCTGGTGGCTAAGCCCCCTTCGCGATCGAATTGTGAGGCGCCACGCGCTCGGTGCGGAGATCCATTCGGCTCACCTCCTCCCGGCTCTGGCTCTGCTGCAGTGAATTATGGTGGAGATAGCTCTACCAATAAATCACAGTTCAGCAAAAAGCGGAAACTTTTGAACAGAATGTCCAACCAGCAGTTACGATCAATCCTCGCCAGTAATCAGCCCCCAACAAGGAAGAGCGATGTCGACGAAAACGCAGCGCCGCAAAGCCACCGAAAAGCGGATCAAAGCGATGAGCCATCCGCTGCGTGCCTCGATCCTCCGCCTCCTCGTCGAGCGCACGGCCAGCCCGGCGGAAATGGCGCGTGAGCTGGACGAGGAGCTCTCGAACGTCAGCTACCACACCAAACAGCTGGTCGAGTTCGAATGCGCGGAGCTGGTCAGCACCCGACCAGTGCGCGGGGCGCTCGAGCACTTCTACCGGGCAACCGAGCGTCACCTGATCGACACCGAGGAGTGGGAGGAGCTCGATCCACTCGTCGCCGAGGACATCCTCTGCGACATCGTCCAGAAAATGCTCGACGACTTCGTCACCTCCGCCCGGGCCGGGGTCGTCGGCGCCGACGAGAACTTTCACCTCACCCGCACCCCGCTGGTTCTCGATCAGGAGGGCCTACAGGAAGCGATGGAAGCACACGAACGCGCCCGCCTGGAGATCCTCGAGATCGCGGCCCGCAGCGCCGACCGCATGGTCGACTCCGGCGAGGAAGGGACCAATGTCTCCAGCTCTCAGAGCTGCTTCAAGATGCCGACCCTGAAACGGGGACGGCGCTAGACCTTTAGCGGGACGTCAGCGGGAAGCGCATCCGCACCTCTGTCCCCTCGCCTTCCTGCACGATCCGCAGGTCGGCGGAGAGGCGGGCGATGATCGAGAGGCCGAGTCCGAGGCCGTCGGGCGAGCCTTTGCCGAAGCCTTCGCCGCGATCGCGCACCCGCACCTCGAGCCAGTCCTTGCCACAGCGGGCCGAGAGCTCGACGACACCGGCGTCGCCCGGGGCCCCGGCGTACTTGACCGCGTTGGTCACCGCCTCGGAGACGACCAGCGCCACGTCGGCGGCCAGCTCCTCTCCCACCCCCTGCTCACGTGCGAACTCGGTCGCCCGGCGCCGCAGAACCGGGACCGACGCTGGCTCGGCCGGCATCGTCAGGTTCATCCCCGCAGTTCCGTCGCAGGCAGTGGGCACGCTGTTATTTTCGGCGAAGCGCCGGTCGGCAGTAGCGATGCAAGGCTGGGGTGCCGTAATCCCGGCGACCGACCCTTTTGCCGAAGGTGCACTCGACTCTGTTTGGGCAGAAGTCGGTAGCCGTTTGTTCGAACCTGCTCAAGTCAGACCAAACCCCGTCGATAGCCGCCCCTTGTAGTCAGCTGAAAAAGGGCAAACCTGTCGCGAGGTAGGGACGCAAAGCCAGAGGTCTCCCCCTGGAGACGGCTCAGCCGCCAGCTTGGTGAAAAACCGAGTCCTTTTCGCATGCCTACAGGAGGTTCCATGTCAACTGCAGATCCCAAGCGTCGCCTCGGCATCCTCGCCCTGGCGATCATCGCCGTCCTTTTCGTGCTGACGGCATTTACGTCGATGGCCAACGCGGCCTGTGCCTATCCTGACGCGGAGCAGGTCTTCGCGCCCTATAAGGACAAGGGCTACTACCAGCTCGCGCCCGACGGTGCCCTCGGAGAAGGGGGGACGGGATGGACTCTGGAAGGTGGAGCCGAACTCGTGCTCGAGCCTGGCGTGCGTGGCCACGGCGGTGCCCAGGAGGAAACGGCGGTGAGTCTGCCCTTCGGCGGCAAGGCCACCAGCCCGCCCTTCTGCGTCGACGAAACGACGCCCAACTTCCGCTTCATGATGCGGAACGTCGGCGACAAGGGCGGCAAGATCCGGGTCACGATCAGCTACGAAAACACCCACAAGGTGGTGAAGGCGAAGAACAACGACGTCCACTCCGACGAGCTTGAAGAATGGGTGCCTACGCCTTCGCTGAAGCTCGACACGGGCGACGAAGAAGAACGAGTAGCCCGCATCGCCTTCACCGCGAAGGACCCGAAGAGCGAGTACCTGGTCGACGACCTCTACGTCGACCCCTTCGCCCGGCATTAACCAGGGTCAGATGTAGGCAAGCAGCTCGTGAGGCGGGGTGGCGCACCAGCGGCCGCCCCGCCGTAAGCGAGACTGTCAACCCCTCGGGAACCCCCCACACTCGGTCGTGTGGAACCACAACTTGAGTCAAATGGACAAGTTGTCGATGGAGGCGCATCCGGAGCGTTCCCAGCGCTCGCCATAGAAGGGAAAGAGATCGCCATGCATCGCATCAGCCACAAGAGAGCCCTCGTCGCAATCGCCTGCGTCGCCGCCCTCGCAATTGCCGCCGTCGCCTACGCCTACTTCACGAGCACCGGCTCCGGCACCGCCACCGCCAAAGTCGGCACCAGCTCCGCCGTCACCCTCAAAGGGACGGTCTCCGGCAACCTCTACCCCGGAGCCTCCTCGCAGGTCTCCTTCACCGTCGACAACCCCTCCAGCGGGGCGCAGCGGGTGGGGACCATCACCCTGACCGGGATCACCGTCGACGCGGCGCATTCGACCTGCAGCGCCGTGATCGGCGGCGGCAACCCCGACTTCTCGATGCCGGCCGTGACGGTGAACGCCACCTTCCCCTCCGGCAACGGGCAGGCGGTGACGCCGAAAGGCACGCTGACGATGAACGACACGGGCGTCAACCAGAACGCCTGCCAGGGCGCGGAACTCACCCTCGCCCTCTCCAGCAACTAGGCGAGCTCGCAGGACCCGATGGCGGGGCGACGCGAGATGGGACGCAAGCGCACGACCAGGGCACTAGTTGCCCTGGTCGTCGCTGTCGCTTGTCTCGGCAGCGTCGCCTACGCGAGCACCCTGTCCGAGCGGATCCGACCGCACGGGAAGAAGGGCAAGCACCCGTCGCGCCCGCAGGGCCAGCGCCCGCCCCGGCCCCGCTTCATCGAAGTTCCGCCCAATGGCGTCGAGCCCGATTCCCAGTTCCGGTTCCACGTCGCACCGCCAGAGCCGCAAGCCGCTGCGCCCGACCTTGGTCCCGGCGGACCGCAGCCGCCGCGGTGGCGGCGCTTCGAGTGCCGACTCGACGGCAGCGAGTGGGATGGGTGCGCCTCGCCATACCTTCTGCGCGGGCTCGAGCCTGGTGACCACTCCTTCGCGGTCCGGACGCTGAACCGCCGCGGGCTCGGAGGCACGGTTGCCCATTACCGCTGGGCACTGCTCGAGCCGCAGGAGTTCTCCGTCGAGCCCCTGACGGGCTCGCTCGAAGAGCTGATGCCCGGGGCGCCCGCCCAGCAGCTGCCGGTGCGGATCATCAACCCCAACCCGGCGCCGATCGAAGTCACCAGCCTGACCGTCGCGGTATCGCCGGAGCCTTCGAGCTGCCCTGCCGACCCCAACTTCGAGGTAACCGCGTCGAGCCTGAGCCCGGCGGCGCCGCTGACCGTCCCGGCCGGCGGCTCGGCCAGCCTGCCGACCGCCACGGCGACGGCGCCGACCGTGGCGATGAAGGAATTACCGATCGACCAGAACGCCTGCCAGGGCGCGACGGTCCGGCTCGACTTCAGCGGTGAGGTCCGCGGATGAAGCGAGTTCGTCTCAGCAGCGTTGCCAGTTCCGTCTTCGTCGTGGCCATCCTCGCCCTCGTCGCCAGCGCCCTCTCCTACTTCACCGCCGAAGGCACCGGCAACGCCACGGCGGCCGTCTCGAAACTGACTGCGCCGACGATCACCTCCGCCACCCCCGCCGCGGGAGGAACGGTCACCATCACCTGGAGCGCGATGGCGGCTCCCGGGGAAGGCACGGTCACCTACTACGTCACCCGCGACGGCGGCAAACCGGCCGGCAACTGCCCCGACCAGAGCGCGCCGACGGCGGTCACGACCTGCACCGACGGCTCCGTCCCGATCGGCGAACACACCTACGAGGTGACCGCCCTCTGGCGCACCTGGCAGGCGACGAGCGCCGCCAAAACGGCCAAAGTCACGATCGGGGCGGTCGCCTCCTTCGCGGTCACGGCGAGCCCGACCAGCATCACTGCCGGCGGCTCCAGCAACCTGACGATCACCGCCAAGGACGAAGCGGGCAACACCGTCACCACCTACGCCGGCTCCCACTCCCTCATCTTCTCCGGCGCCAACGCCGCCCCCGGTGGCACCAAACCGACGGTCTCGAACAGCTCCGGGACCGTGACTAACTTCGGGACGGCGACGGCGCTCACCTTCACCAACGGCGTCGCCACCGTCTCCTCGACCAAAAACGGCGTGGTGAAGCTCTACCAGGCGGGCTCGGCGAGCATCGTCGCCACCGAGGGGACGGTCACCACGCCCAGCCCACCGACGATCACGGTCACCGCCGCCGCGGCCTCGAAATTCGCCCTCTCCGCCGCCTCGTCGACGCCAACAGCCGGCGCCCTCGACGCGCTGACGACGACCGCCCAGGACACCTACGGCAACACCGCGATCTCGTATACCGGGGCGCACAGCCTCGTCTTCTCGGGTGCCAGCGCCAGCCCCGGCGGCAACACCCCGACCGTCAGCGACTCCACCGGCGCCGACGTCGCCTTCGGCACCGCCACCACGGTCGAATTCAGCGCCGGCGTCAGCAGCGCCGGCGGCGGCATGAAGCTCTACAAAAGCGGCTCAACCAGCGTCAAAGCGACGGAGGGCGCGATCACGACGCCGACCGCGGTCACGGTCACCGTCGCAGCCGCCTCGGCGACCAAGCTCGTCCTCTCCTCTTCGACCCTGACGCCGGTCGCCGGCACCGGCTTCAACATCACGACGACCGCCCAGGACGCCTACGGCAACACCGCCACCGGCTACACCGGCTCGAAGAACATCACCTTCGCAGGCTCCACGGCCAGCCCCAGCGGCGCTCAGCCCACCGTCGTCAGCAGCGCCGGCACCGCGGTCAACTTCGGCTCGGCGACCGCGCTCAACTTCACCAACGGGGTCGCCACCCCAGCCTCCTCGAAAAACGGCTTCACCAAACTGAACAAGGCCGGAGCGGCCGCGATCACCGCCAGCGATGCCACCATCTCGACCCCCGCCTCCCTCGCCCTCACCGTTGCGACCGGCACCGCAGCCCGCGCCGGCCTGATCGAAACGACCAGCAGCGCCGGCTCGGTCGGCTCCCCCTGCCTCTTCACCTGCACGATCACCCTGCTCGGCAACTCCGGCACCGTCAAAGCCAAGGTCGCGATCACCGACAGCGCCGGCAATATCGTCTCCAACATCGGCGCCGCCAAAACGGTCACCATCACCTCTACCGGTGGCACGATCACCGGCTCCCCCCTCGCCGTCCCCGAATCCGGCCCCTCGGTCACCGCCAACCAGTTCACCTACACCGCCCCCGTCAGCGGCTCCTTCACCAACACCATCACCGCCGCCTCGACCGGCTACACCAGCGCCACGGCGACGGTCAGCAAATAGACCGCCTAGTCGACGTCCTGCCGAAGGCAACCCACTTCCCGCAGGCAGTAGTCGAATCCGTAGCTGGGTTCAGTCAGGGGGATCGGGTCGAGGCCCGGGAACTGAACCGAGAGGTCACCCTCCCAGGTGAAGACCGATTCGGGAGTGCGGTCGAGAGCGGCGGAGCCGCTGAAAGGGGCAGGCGGCGAGACCACCAGGTGTTCGGGGTGAGCGTCGTCGAAGCTGAGGGCAGGGGCGGGGATCTTCAGCTGTCGGTAGATGGTCAGGGGCACTCGGCCAGATGCCGTTTCGAACGTTTCTCCCACTTCGACGAAGAAGATGACCGGACCCCCTGCGATCAGGCCCGGCCGGTATCTCCGGGCGAGGAAAAAGACCCCTTCGCCCCTGGCAGAGAACTTGCTGGTCCATTCCCGCTCGCGGGGATTTACTTCGAACCTCACTCCGTGGCGACAGGTCCACCCCCGCGAGGCCTCGGCTTCGCGCACCTTGACCCGGGTGTAATCGCGCTCGGCGACGAACTTGATCGTGCCGCGGACGACGCCCGGCTGCACCGTCGGGCGCCTCCCCCCGCATCCGGGGAGCGTGGGGTGGCGAACCGACCCGCGCGGGTGAAACCGCAACGAGATCGTGCCCAGACCCAGCAGCTTCGCCTTCACCCGATCGGTCTCGGGCAGGAGGTCCCGGGTCATGTATTCGGCGGCGAAGCCCCCCTTCGACACCTGCAGGACCAGATGCCGGCGCGGATTGACGCTGAGGTGGATCGTGTAGCCGTTGGAGCCCTCGAGCTCGACGTCGATCCATTGCTTGGCCGGCCGGTCGTGTCCGGCTTTTGCCCAGGCGCTGCCCGGAGGGCAGGAAAGGGCGGCGAGCGCGAGCGCCGCGACGGCTGCCTGCCGGAACCTCATCTCAGCGCCCGCCCCACGCCCGCCGGCCGCTCGAAGTACGGCGGCTCCGCCTTGAAGAACTCGCAGCCATCCTTGTCCCTCAAGGGGTTTACGACACAGAGGTGAACGCGGTAGCCAGGGGCGGTCAGCGGCAGTCTCAACCCGGCGAGCCTGACGCCGAGGGTGCCAGTCCAAGCACCGGCTTCCTCCGAATAGGTCGCTTTTCCGTAGAACGGCGCCGGTGGCGCCAGCGTCGCCGTGGCGGGGTGGACCCCCGGCGGGCTGGTGAGCAGCGTCTCGGCAGGGCCCTCGAGGTAGACGCTGTGGCCGATTGCCATCCCCTGCCTCGAGTCGACGATCCCCAGTTCGACGTCTGCCCCTGGCGGGGACCCCTCCGGATGCATGGCCGTGATTCCGACATAGCGCCCGTGACTGCGAGTGGACGCGTAGAGGAGGGCGATGCTGTCATCGTCGTGGAACAGGGGGGTTGGCGCGACGTACTTCCGCAACGATCGCGGCTGAAGCTCCGCCGCCTGCCCTTTTCGGCATCGGAGGCGAGGGGACCGGGCGAGATAGGCCTTTCCCCGAGGGGAAGAGACGTGGAAGTAGTTGCCCTCGCCGCGGAAGCTGAGGCGGCCGGCAAAGCTGCCGAATTCGACAGTTTCAGCCCCTCCCTCGCATCCAGCCTGCGGATCGTCTTCGCGAACCCTCCCGCTGGGCCGGAACCGCAGGGAGGCCCGGCCCATCGAGCCGAACCGCGCCCGCACCACCCCGTGCTCCAAGTTCCCCCTATTGCGCGTGGCGTAGATGCTGTAGGTGAGGCCGAAAGCGTCATCTTTCAACCTTTGGATGCGAATCGCGTAAAAGAGGACGACCCGCTTGTTGGGCATGTAGAGGAAGTTCCTGTAGCCCCTCGCCTTCCCGAGGCGCAAGAAGCCAGCGGTATTCGCCCGCTGGACTTCGACCTTGCCAGCGCCCTGCAGCTTCGCCCCTCCCGCCCCGGTCGCGGCGAGCAGCACGGTCGCGACCATCAGACCGACCGCAAGCAAAGACAGGCGCCGTTTCCCCATCCACGAACCCTAGCCCGTACCCAGTACGAGAGCCGTCAGCCGCTCGCGCCTCAGCGCCTCGGCCGCGTCCATTCCTCCCGGGGTACACGTAAGAACATAGGACGTGCACCACAATTTCTTCGGAGGCAATTTGCCCGTCTGAGCCGTGGAGTTGGGGACCAATTCGGGTTAAGTTTTTCGGGCCATGACGGCCGCTAACCGGCAGAGATCTCGTCTCCTACGGAAGCGTCCCCGCGGGGGCCAAACCAGACCGAATCGAATCCCATCAACTCCGCGAGAGTGTCGTAGTCGGTTTTTAAGACCTGCAGTTTTCTCGGGAGGCCAATGGGGCAAAGACCACTCAGGCCAGTCACTCTTTGACCTCGATCCTGTAGATGATGGGCAGCTCTCTAGAGCTGTGAGTGCCATCGATGATCTCCCAGTCCTTTATCGAATTTCCGTGATCATTGAGGAACTCGGTCAACTGATCTACCGGCGAAAGCCCCACATCTATTCTTTCGGCCACGTTGGAGATCGGCCCACCCGGGACGTACTTAACTCCCATTGGGGTGCTAACCGGCACGTCAGCGGGGCTAACTCCATATGATCGGCCAGTCGCTTCCTCGGCTTGGACAAAGACCTTGCTGAGCCACTTTGTTTTCACCTGTGCTCGCTTTCGCTCATCGTTTAGCGGGGATCCCCTGGTGGGCCGAGCTTAGGTTTATTCCCCGTCGGCCTTCTGCGGCCCATGGGCCATGCGCCGCTTGCCCGGGCGAGTTCCTGCGTCAGAATCAGCGCCCCCGGCAGGATTCGAACCAGCGACCGTCGGATTAGAAGTTCAGCCGGAAGGTGTCTAGGAGGGCGAATCTGGCCCGATTGAGCCGATCACGTCCAAGGAGTTCGGCTGAGTTCGCTGCGGCCCCCTTCCCAATTGCCTCGATGACGACCGACGCACCATCCTCTGCATGGAGGACCGCCATCAGAGCCGAGGCGTCGAGGACCGACGCCGGAGGAGTCTCAGCCACTGCGGCGCCGGCGAATCGCCGACTCGCCACTCTCAGCCGCTGCTTCCGCCCGGCGGTCAGCGATCAGCTCGTCTACCAAGCTGCGATCAGGCGCAACGTCAGCGAAAAGCCCCCGCATACGCTCTGCCGCGGCGCGGCGCCGTTCAACCTCGGATTTGGTGAGCTTGGTCACGTGGGCCATGTTCGGATGGTATCGGCCGACCAGGACCCCTACCCCTCGCCATCCGCCGCCTGGAACGGCCCATGCTCTGCCTCCAAGGCGGCGATCTCCTCGTCAGATACCTCCCGCTCGTCTTTGCCGAGCATCGCTCGCCAGGAGGTTGTCTCGATGTGATCGGGATGCTCCATCGCGGAGATCGTGGCAGACAAATCGGCGACGACTTAACCTGACCCCATGGCTCACCACAAGCGCAAGCGACCCAAGCATCGCCGAAGCGGATGCCTTCTCTGCAAGCCACACAAGTTGACCGCCAACGTGAAGGCGGAGCGCCGGAAGAATTGCCGGAAGGCGTTCTCTCACGAGCGACGCGCCGGGTAAACGTGAGCACGGCCTCGTTCGATCACTTCAAGCCTCAGCGCCCCCGGCTGGATTCGAACCAGCGACCGTCGGATTAGAAGTTCAGCCGGAGGGTGTCTGAGGAGATGAATCTGGTTCAGGGAGTTCGATCCTGTCCAAGGAGTTCAGCTGAGTTCGCTGGAGTTGGGGACCAATTTCGGGACCAAGTTTCTTAGCCGCCAGAGGAGCGTGGTGACGCCGCTGACCGAGCATCGTGCATCGACACGATGAAGACCCGATCGGAAGCCTCGTCGTAGCTATAGAGCAAGAGCATCCACGACCAAGGGCCGAGGACGAATCGAGCCGGCGCCCATCTTCCCCCCAACTCCGGCCCCGAGAGGGGAAAGGTTTCAAGCACCCGGAGCGAGCGAGCGATCCGGGTCCAGCTATCAGCCGGAAGGCTGAGTCTTCCAATAGCCTCATCCACGTCCCGCTTCGCTCGCGGGCTGACGATTACCTGCGCCACTCAAGCCAGCTCGTCGAGCGGAATGCCTTCCCCACGCTTGGCCTGAGCGAGACCCTCCTGAGTGCGCTCCCAAGCACCCGGGATTGCGTCGAGAATCTCCGTGATGCGACTGGCATCCGGATCTGCATCGTCCAGCGCAGTCGAAAGCAACGACCGAGCGAGGGTTCCCTCCTGCACGTGGGTCCGCTCAGCGAGCTTCGTAAGCTTTTGGGCGTGACCTTCGTCCAACGTCACGTTGATTCGCTTCGGGTTGGCAGCCATGGATCAAGGATTGCACAGATCTACACGATCCGTGCATACAGGTCCCAAGAAGCTACTAGCGCCCCCGGCTGGATTCGAACCAGCGACCGTCGGATTAGAAGTCCGATGCTCTTTCCAGCTGAGCTACGGGGGCAGGGGGTCAAGGTTAGGCGCTGAGTGGGCGGCTCGCTTAGGATCCGGCGATGCCGAAAGCTGAGGTCGGGGGGCGGGAGTTTCATTACGAGCGGGGCGGCGAAGGCGAGCCGCTGCTGCTGATCCAGGGGATGAGCGGGACGCATGTTGCTTGGGGACGGCCGTTTCGGGAGGCTTTGGAAGATAGCTTCGACGTTGTTGCTTTCGACAATCGGGGGATCGGGCTGTCGGGGCCGGTCGAGGGGCCATTCACGATCGTGGAGATGGCCGAAGACGCGGCGGGGCTGATGGAGGAGCTCGGGATCGAGAGCGCGCACGTGGTCGGGATCTCGATGGGAGGGATGATCGCGCAGGAGCTGGCGCTGGCCGAGCCCGTACGGCTGCGCTCGCTGACGCTCGGTTGCACCTTTTGCGGCGGACCCGGCTCTCAGATGATGCCGGCGGAGAACGCGCAGAAGCTGGCCGAGGGGCTCCAGTCCGGCGACCGCGACCAGGCGATCCGGGCCAGTTACGAAGTCAACCTCTCCCCCAGCTTTCGCGCCGACGAGGACGCCTACGGCGCCTTCCACGAGATGGCGACCTCCGTGCCGGCGAGGAAAGCGACGATCGAACTGCAGGTGCAGGCAATCTTCGGCCACGACACCAGCGGCCGCCTCGGCGAGATCTCGACGCCCACTCTGATCGTCCATGGCACCGTCGACGGCGTCCTCCCCTTCCCCAACGGTGAGCAGATCGCCTCGCTGATGCCAACCGCTCGCTTCGAGCCGCTCGAGGACGTCGGCCACATGTTCTGGTGGGAGCAGCCGCAGCGCTCCGCCGAGCTGATCCGCGAGCACGCGCTCGCGGCGAGCAGCGCCTGAGCTATTCCGGCGCTTCTTCGCCGACGACTTCCGGGCGCTTTTCGGGCTTGCACGCCCCCGGGTCGAGCTTGCCGTTGACCTTGAAGACGTAGTCGGGCTGGGGCGAGGCTTTGAAGTCTTTGACGACCAGCTTCACCGTGGGGTCGTTCTTGACCCAGGCAAAGACGGGGAACTGGTACGGGTTGGGGACGCCGGAGTTGTAGGGGCCGGTGTCCTGGGTGTACTGGCTCAGCACCAGGTAGTCGTAGCCGCCTTCGTTGATCAGGCCGCGCAGGCGCTGGCAGGTGGTCGGCAGGCGGTTCGCTCCGTGCGGCCCGTGGACGCCGATGTATTCGACGTGGTTGGTCGCATCGTTGCCGTAGAAGCCATACTGGCCGAAGATGATCTGGCTGGAGCCGATGATCCCAACCTTCTGGTCGTGCAGCTTCTGGGTGTAGACGTAGGCGTCCTTCGGCCCGCCTTCGCCGAGGAACGGGTCCGGGTTGACGTAGTGCTGGTCGGCGTACTGGACCTGCTGGGCGCGCCCCAGCACCACCGCCAGCAGCAGCAGCGCCACCGCGCCGCCCGCGACCGCGGCGCGGCTGACGCTCCACCGCGTCCGCGCCAGCGAGAGCGCCGCCGGCGCCCAGACCAGGCACAGCGTCAGGAAGACGGTGCCGACGATGTAGGAGGTGAACCAGCGCGGCGTCGTCAGCACCGTGACCGCGAAGACCACGGTGAGGAAGAGCAGCGTCTGCCAGGCGCGCCGGTCGGGCGCCCGCAGCGGCCGCGCCAGCGGCAGCATCGCCATCGCCAGGACGAGCCCCGGCACCAGGTACCGCGTATTGGTGAAGAACCCGGTTGGCGAGCCCTCCTGCCCCGCCGCCGTCAGCGGCGTGAAGACGTAGACGACCGCGGTCAACAGCGAGGCGACGGCGATCACCCGGAGGATCTTGTTGCGCGAGCGCCAGGCGATGTAGACGGCGGCGCTGACGGCGATGATCAGGATCAGCGGCCAGAGCGGCCCGAAGGCGTTGTCGAGCTCCGGGAAGAACCAGCGCCGGTAGATGGTCGGGTCGGTGATGTAGTCGATGACGGCGAAGCGCGGCCGGGGGTCGAGCGGCATCTGGTCGGGCTTCGGCAGGTTGAGCGGCCCGAATTTGGTGATCGGGATCGGGTTGCCGCCGGTCTTGATCGCCGCCCGCAGGTACCAGTAGCCGCCGACGATCAGCATCGGCAGCCCCATTACCCAAGCGGTCGTCCAGCGTCGGCCGCGACCGCTGAAGATGACGACGCCGAGCGTGATCGCGACCACCGGGACCAGGAAGGTCGTCTTCACCGAGGCGGCGAGTCCGGCCGCGATCCCGGCCATCACCAGCGGACCCTTGTCGAGCAGCGGCGCGTCGCGCTCGGGCGCGTCCTGCACCGCCCCCGCCACGGGCGCCCGGCGCTGGTGGCCGTTGATCAGAAAGGCGGCAAAGGCGAGCAGGAAGGCCAATCCCATGATGTCGTTGCGCGCCTCCCCCGGCTGGGTTTCGATCATCACCCCGGAATCGAGAACGATCGCCGCCGCGACGAGCGTCGCCGGCCCGACCTTGTAAGGACGGCCCATGCACCAGGCGGCGAGCAGTCCGATCGGCAGCCAGATCATGTTCTGCAGCGGCGCCAGCCAGTCGCTCTTGAAGAGGACGATCGTCGAGGCGTTGATCAGCTCGGTGCTGGCGGGGTAGAACCAGGCCGCCAGCCGCAGCGGGTCGGTGTAGTGGAGGTGGACCGTCGAGTGTTCCTGGGCGATGAACGCCGAGAAGGGCATGTGGTACCAGGTGGTGTCGCCCCCGAACATGCCGAAGTCGAGGCTCGACTGGGTCGGGAAGGTCCACTCGGCGACGGTCCATGAAGCGACGCCGAGGGCGATCAACAGCGCGATGTTCTCCACGCGGGGCGCCGCAACCTCGCGCCCGGGCCCGCCTGCTTTCGAACGCCCAAGCGCGGCGGCGCCGAGGCCCACCCCGATGCAGAGGACGACGATCCAACCGAAGTAGAGCGCGCTCAACGAGCCGAGGATCTCGAGGCAGACGACGAGCATTGCCACCGCCAGGGTCGCGTCGGCAAGCCGGGCCAGGGCACCGCTGAATTCCGGCACGATCCAGCGCCGCAGCCAGTAGCCGCCGAGGCCGAGGGCCGCGACGATCCCGATCAGGGCGAGGCAGCCGGCGATGTAGGAGCCGAAGGAGGGTGCCACGAAGGCCGGGATGCTATTCGGCGCGCCCGGCGGGTACCGCCGCGGTGGAGAACGCGGCTACGCCGCGGCGGCCGGGATGCTGCAGGCGACTCCGGTGCCTTTCAGACCGCAGTAGCCGTTCGGCACCTTGTGCAGGTACTGCTGGTGGTAGTCCTCGGCGTAGTAGAAGGGTCCGGCGGGCTCGATCTCGGTCGTGATCTCCTCCTTGCCGGCCTCGCGCAACGACCGCCCGTAGGCCTCCCGTGCCATCTCCGCCGTCGCTTTCTGGGCGTCGTTGACGAAGTAGATCCCCGAGCGGTACTGGGTGCCGACGTCGTTGCCCTGGCGCATCCCCTGGGTCGGGTCGTGCTCCTCGAAGAAGACCTTCAGCAGGTCGGCGTAGGAGACCACCCGCGGGTCGAAGGCGACCATCACCGCCTCCGCGTGCCCCGTCTTGGCCGAGCAGACCTCCTCGTAGGTCGGGTTCGGAGTCGTCCCGTTCTGGTAACCGACCGCCGTCGTGTAGACGCCGTCCAGTTCCCAGAACAGCCGCTCCGCGCCCCAGAAGCAACCAAGCGCCAAGAAGGCGACCTCGGTCCCCTCCGGAAACGGCGGCTCGAGCGGGGTGCCGAGCACCGCGTGGGTGGCGGGCAGGTCGAAGGCGCGCTCGCTGCGCCCGGGCAGCGCCTCCTCCCGGGTGACCATCTTCGTCTTCTCCGGGTGCATCATCGTCATCAGCTTTCCAAGTCTGTTCATCGGCCTGTTCCTCGTTTTGTCCTCCTCTGTAGAAGGTAGCGTCTGCGCATGGGCTGCCTCGTCGTCTTGCTCGCCTTCCTCTCGCCGCGGCTGGCCCTGTTCGCGATCTTCCTCTTCTCCGACCTGCTGAGCCGGGCCTTCGACAGCTGGTTCGTCCCCCTGCTCGGGTTCTTCCTGCTGCCGTGGACGACGCTCGCCTACGCGCTGATGTGGTCGGCCAGCACCCACGAGGTAACCGGCTTCGAGTGGTTCATCGTCATCCTCGCCTTCCTCTTCGACCTCGCTTCCTACGCGAGCCGGGGCCGGGCGCAGCAGGACTAGCGCTTTTGTTCGGCCCTCCCGAACAAAAGCGACAGGCCTACTGTTCGACCGGGTAGGCGAGGCGAATCTGGCGCTTGGAGAGGACGAGGAACGGCACCTGGGTCACCCTCCCGTCAGCCAGAGTGGTGACCCGCGCATTCGTCAACGGCACGAATTCGAACTCGCCGCGGTTGAGCGAGTCCGAGAAGCGGCTCTGGTAGCCGGCCGGCGGCAGCGTCAGATCGCCCTCGATCAACTGCCGGTCGGTTTCGAACACGGCACGCTCGACCCGCCGCCGCTCCCGCGACTCGGTCGGATCGTCCACCTGGCTGCCAAATAGCTCTTTCATCACGCTCCTTGGGAACTTTCTCGACGGCTCGGGGGGAGAACTTGATGCCTTGTTCTCTTTAGAAGAGGAGATGAACGAGGTCGCCCAGCAGCTTTTCCGACCATATGACCTTTATTATGGTCATATGGCTAAATCGATGACCGCAACTGCAGCAAAGGCAACGTTCCTGCGCCTCCTCGATGAGGCTGCCGCTGGCGAAGAGATCGAGATCACCCGCCACGGACGTCCCGTGGCGCGATTGGTACCGGCAGCCGGAGCTGGCTCGCTAGAGGGCCTGTTTCGGGGACGTGCGAGGACTGCCGTTGCTGACGAGGAGGATCTCTTCTCGACCGGCGAGACCTGGAACGCCTCCTAGATGAGTTCGGTTCTACTGGACACCCACGTCGTCCACTGGTGGTCGTCGGAACCGGAACGGGTCAGCCATTCTGCGCGTCAAGCGCTTGAGACTGCTGATGGATTGCTGGTCGCGGCGGTCTCCTGGTACGAGCTGGCATGGCTGGCCCGTCATGGGCGCATTGCCCTCGATATCCCAATCCGCTCCTGGCTGGAGAACCTCAGCGGGCATGTGCGGACGATCGGCCTTAGCCCGGCGATAGCCGAGACCGCCATTGCCCTGCCCGATTCCTTTCCTGGAGATCCCGCCGACCGACAGATCTACGCAACCGCGATCGAGCATGGCGCCAAACTGGTGACGAAGGACGGGGCGATCACCGAGCACGACGAGCCCCGCTCGCTCGTCGTCTGGTAGCCGGGCGCTACTGCGCCGTTCGTTCGGCGGCCTTCTCGCGGGCTTCGGACTTCTCCTCCAGGGTCATCGCGCCGGGGTGACCGTCACCGGGCCAGGGCGAGAGGACCATCAACAGCCGGGCGTCGGAGCGCGCGACGACGGTCCGCCGCTCGCCGGGATCGAATTCGAAGAGGTGGCCGGTGCTGGCGTTGGCGAAGTCCGACCCGCCCTCGGTGCTGACGTCGACCTCGCCGTCAACGACGATCACCCGCGCCCGCTCGTGCACCTCGTGCTCCTGCAGCTCCTCCCCTTCGGGCAGGCACAGGACGATCGTCCGCGCGTCGTCAGCCGAAGCGAGGATCCGCGGCTGATGCGCCTCCACCTCGACCGTCTTCAAATCCCAACTCTCCATCTGCAACCTCCTTAGCCCGGGGACGTCTGCGCATTCCCTACCCGCGGGTTGATGTTCCTCAACCGGCGGGAATCGGGGTGCCCGGATTCGAACCGGGGACCTCCGCCACCCAAAGGCGGCGCGCTACCAGGCTGCGCCACACCCCGTCTGAGGCAAGTGTAGGTTCTGGGGGCGATGGCGGAGGTGCTTCCTTTCAAGGCGCTGCACTACGACCTCGGGAAGGTCGGCTCGCTGGATGCTGTCGCGGCGCCTCCTTATGACGTGATCGACGCGGGGCAGCGCAAGGCGCTGCTGGAGCGCTCGCCCTACAACGCGGTCGCGATCGACCTGCCGAAACCGTTCGACCCCGCCGATCCGGACAGCCGCCCCAGCGGCGATCCCTACGCGGAGGCGGCGGCGCGGATCGAGAGCTGGCGCTCCGATGGCGCGCTGGCCCAGGATGGGGAGCCCTCGCTATGGGCGCTGACCCAGGACTACGTCGCCCCCGACGGCAACAGCTACAGCCGCAACGGCATCCTCGCGCGGGTCCGCGTCGAGGACTACGAGAGCGGCACCGTCCGCCCCCACGAGCGCACCCATCCCGGTCCCCTGCTCGACCGGCTCGAGCTGACCCGCGCCACCGGCTACAACCTCTCCTCGATCTTCTCGCTCAGCACCGAGGACGCCTGGCCGCTGGTCGAGCCGACGCTGCCGGACGCGCCCTGGGGCGAAGCGCGCGACGAAGATGGCACCGTCAACCGGCTCTGGAAGGTCGATGACCCGGCCGTGCATGCAGCCGTGACCGAGTGCCTCGCCTCAGCCCAGCTGCTGATCGCCGACGGCCACCACCGCTACGAGACCGCCCGCGCCTTCCGCGACGAGGTCGGCGGCGAGGGTCCTCACAACTACACCTTGATGTCGCTGACCGGGCTCGACGACCCCGGCCTCCTCGTCTTCCCCACCCACCGTTTGCTCTCGGGCTTCGCCGACGATCCCGAGAAGCAGCAGCGCCTCGGCAACGGGCTGCGCGAACTCTTCGAGGTGGAGGAGGTCGCCCGCGAGGAGATCGACCCGGCGAACGAGGACGGCGTCGGCGTCTTCGGCCTCTACGACTCCTTTCACAAGAAGGCCTTCCGCCTGCGGCTGAAAGACGTCGGCGAGGTCGACCGCCGCCTCGAGGGCAAGCCCGAGGCCTACCGCCGCCTCGACTCGGCGATCCTCGAGACGCTGGTGCTGAAGGGACTGGCTGGGATGAGCGACCACGACATCGACGAGCGCGACGGGCTCGAATACGCGAAGAGCGTGAGCGCGGCCCTCGAGATGGTCGACGACGGGGACTACGATGTCGCCTTCATCCAGCGAGGCGTTCCAGTCGAGCAGGTGAAGGAAATCTGCAACACCGACGCGGTGATGCCGCCGAAGTCGACCTTCTTCTTCCCCAAGGTAATGACCGGCTACGCCTTCAACCCGGTGCGCTAAGTGAGTATCCACAAACCCCCACGCACGTCTGGCGGCGCCGCACACACTTCGCGGGGCGTCGTCCTCGGTCGGCCAAATGGCGCTGCCATTAGGCCTCCCTGCGTCCTACCCCCGCTCGGTGCGGCCCTCGCCAGCCGCACGCGCGGGTTGGCGGATACTCACTAGCGTGGTCAAGATCTACACCAAGAAGGGCGACGACGGGACCACCTCCCTCTGGTACGGCGGCCGCGTCCCCAAGCACCACGGTCGCACCGACGCCTACGGCACCCTCGACGAGGCCTGCTCGCTGCTCGGCGTCGCCCGGGCGCTCTGCGGGCCCGAACAGGCCGAGCTGGCCGCCGACCTCCTCCGCCTCCAGGACGGCATCTTCGTCGCCGGCGCCGAGCTGGCGACCGCCCCGGAGGCCGCGGGGCGGCTCGAAGACGGCGTCAGCCGCACCACCGAGGAGATGGTGATTGAGCTGGAGGAGCTGATCGATCGCTACATGGCGCGGGTCGAGCTGCCGCCGAAGTTCGTCATCCCCGGCGGCAACCAGCTCTCCGCCCAGCTCGACGTCGCCCGCACCGTCGTCCGCCGCGCCGAGCGCCGGATCTCGGAACTGAAGGAAAAGGGTGAGATTGAGGGCGAGACCGTGATCCACTTCGTCAACCGCGCTTCCGACGCCGTCTACGCGATGGCACGCTTCGCCGACGTCGACGACCCCGCCCTGTTCGAGGGCCGCGGCAAGGGCTGAGCGTGCGAATCGTCGCCCGCCGGGTCGAGGGCTTCGCCCACGACGTCGAGCTCGACGGCACCCAGAGCCTGCGGGTCGACGAGCCGGTCCACCAGGGCGGCACCGACACCGGCCCCCGCCCCACCGAGCTGCTCGGGGCCAGCCTCGCCGGCTGCATCGCGATCACGGTCGAGATGTACGCCAACCGCAAAGGATGGGACGTCGGCGATCTCGAAGTCGACGTCGAGATGGGCTACGAGGGTCCGGTGCCGACCAGCTTCGAGGTCGGGGTGAAGCTGCCGGGCGACCTCGACGAGGAGCAGCGGCGCCGGCTGCTGGTCATCGCCACCAAGTGCCCGGTCCACAAGGTCCTCGCCGGCGAGGCGCACGTCACCGTCACCGAGCGCCTGGAGCCGGCCTGATGGACCTTGGCCTGGCCGGGCGAGCCTGCGTCGTCACCGGCGCCAGCAGCGGCATCGGCCGCGAGGTGGCGCTGCAGCTCTGCGCCGAGGGGGCGAAGGTGCTGCTGGTCGCACGCGGCGAGGAACGGCTGGCAGCGGCGACCGAGGAGGCGGCGCGGGCGGCGGAGCCGGCCGGCGGCGCGGCCGCGGCGCTCAGCCTCGACGTCACCGAGGACGACGCCGGCGAGCGGATGCTCGCCGCCTGCGAGGAGCGCTTCGGGGCCCTCGACGTCCTCGTCAACAATGCCGGTGCCGCCAAGTGGCGCGACCTCGACGACGTCCCCGACGAGGACTGGCGCGCCCAGTACGAGCTCAACGTGATCGCGCCGCTGCGGGCGATGCGGGCGGCGATCCCGCCGATGGCCGAGCGCGGCTGGGGCCGCGTCGTCAACGTCTGCTCGACCGCGGGCAAGCGCCCCTCGGCGGCGATGGCCGAGTACTCGGTCGCGAAGGCGGCCGAGCTCTCGCTCTCGCGCCTCTTCGCCGACCGCTACGCGAAGGCCGGCGTCCTCGTCAACGCCGTCGCACCCGGCCCGGTCGAGGCGGAGTTGTGGATGGAGCCCGGCGGCCTGCTCGATCAGTCGATGGAAGTCTCCGGCGCCGAGAGCCGCTCCGACGCACTGGCGGAAGCGGGCTCCAAGCGCCCGATCGGCCGCCTCGCCCAGCCGGAGGAGATCGCCGCGACGATCGTCTTCCTCTGCAGCGAGCGCGCCTCGTACGTCGCCGGCGCCGCCTGGTCCGTGGACGGGGGCACCGTCCAGGTGATCATCTGATCGGCCGCTCGGTAGAAGCGGCGGTGCTGCTGCCGCTCTACGGGTGGCCCGAGGACCCCGGGCTCATCTTCACCGAGCGCCGTGCCGACCTGCGGCGCCACGCCGGCGAGATCTCCTTCCCCGGGGGCCGCCGGGACGAGGGCGACGCCGACCTGCTGGCGACGGCGCTGCGCGAGGCCGAGGAGGAGATCGGGCTCGATCCCGTTCAAGTCGAGGCCGGGGAGTCGCTGCCGGCGATAAAGACCTTCGTCACCAACTACCTCGTCCACCCCTTCGTCGGCTACGTCCCTCACCCGCGAGAGCTCGACCTGCGGCCGAACCCGACCGAGGTCGAGACCGTCCTCACCTTCTCGCTCGGGCTGCTGCGCGAGGGGTACGAGATGCGCCGCCTGGTCCGGCGCGGCGTCCCCATCCACACCCCGACCTACGAGGTCGAAGGGCACCTCATCTGGGGAGCGACCGCGCGGATCCTCAGTGACTTACTCGACCGGGTCTAAGACGGCGGAACCAAGCCTGGCAAGGACGCAGGGAACGTGGCGTGCTCTGCACGCGAGCGACCGAGGACACCGCCAGGCGCCGGTTACGGCGTCTTAGACGGCTGCGGAACGATTCGGATATACGGCTTGGGCGACTCCCAGCCCTCGGGCCACAGCTCTTTCGCCTCGTCCTCTTTGACCGAGCCGGAGATGATCACGTCGTCGCCCTGCTGCCACTGGGCCGGCGTCGCCACTTTGTGGTTTTCGGTCAGCTGCAGCGAGTCGATCACCCGCAGCACCTCGTCGAAGTTGCGGCCGGTCGTCATCGGGTAGACGAGGATGAGTTTGATCTTCTTGTCGGGACCGATGACGAAGACGTTGCGGACGGTCTGGTTGTCGGCCGGGGTGCGATCGCCGGGGTCGCCGGAGACGTCGGCCGCGAGCATCCCGTAGGCCTTGGCGATCTCGAAGTCGGAGTCGCTGATGATCGGGTACTCGACCCTCGCGCCCTGCGTCTCCTCGATGTCGTTCGCCCACTCCTCGTGTTTGTCGAGCGGGTCGATCGAGAGACCGGCGATCTTGACGCCGCGCTTCTCGAACTCCGGCTCGATCCGCGCCATGTAGCCAAGCTCGGTCGTGCAGACCGGGGTGAAGTCCTTCGGGTGGGAGAACAGGACCGCCCACGAGCCGTCGATCCAGTCGTGGAACCTGATCCGGCCCTGGGTGGTATCGGCCTCGAAATCGGGTGCTACGTCACCGAGCTGTAGAGCCATCTTGCCCGCTCCTCTCGCGCTTCTTCGTCTATTACCTGAATCCTTATCGGAGTTTAGCTATTTGCGCTCGCCGGCCAGAACGGACCGCACCTCGTCCTCGAGACCGCAAAAACCCGGGCTCTGTACGGGTTTTTGCGGTCTCGGCAGAATGCGCACCGGGATCCGCCAGGTTCGGGCGGCAGTGCGGACTATCTCCTCCCCCGCCTCCGTTCCTTCGTAGAGGACGCCGCGAACGGGCGTTTCGACCAGATGTTCCATCAGCCGCTCCAGGCGTGGCCCGTGTATCGCCGCGAGCTCATCCGCACTGCCCTGGGCGCCGCCGAGCAGAAGGACGAGGACGGCGACGTCGTTGACCAACTCGAGAATCGTCCCCGGCCGGTTGGGATCGGCGATTGCCGGCTCGATGCCGACGGCCTCGATCGCCTCGAGCCCCTCCGCGCGGCGGCTCGTGCCCCGGACCGCCCAGCCCTCGGCCAGCAGCCGCCCGCCAAGCTCGCGGCCGCGGCAGCCGCAGCCGACGATCAGCGCTCGGGCCATCTAGGAGGCCTCGAAAGGTCCGCGCCCGCGCAGGCGCACCTGCTCGTCTTCGGCGACGCTCGCGTGCAGCTCCTCCTCGGTCATCTCCGGCACCCCACGGCGACGCCGCATCTCGTTCTGCGCCTCCAGCATCTGGCGCACGTCATCGATCTCGTTCTGCGCCTCGACCTCCGGCGATCGGGTCGGGGCCCAGTCGACGAGGCTGGCCGAGCTGCCCGGGTAGAAGTGACCGACCACCAGCAGCACGCCGACCATGAAGGCCAAGATTCCCAGGGTTCCCAGGATGAAGAGCACCCGAGAAGGATACGGTTCAAACCGATGCCCGAGGCCTACCTGATCGAACCGCTGCGGACCCCGATGGGCGCCTACCGCGGCGCCCTCTCCGGCGTCCGCCCCGACGACATGGCCGCGCACGTGATCGCCGCCGTGGTCGAGCGCAGCGGCGTCGACCCGGAGCGGATCACCGACGTCTACTTCGGCGCCGCCAACCAATCGGGCGAGGACAACCGCGACGTCGCCCGGATGGCGGCGCTGCTGGCGGGCCTGCCGCAGAGCGTCCCGGGAGCGACCGTCAACCGCCTCTGCGCCTCCGGCCTGGAGGCGATCAACAGCGCCGCTCGCGCGGTCAAAGCCGGCGAGGGCGACTTCTACCTCGCCGGTGGGGTCGAGTCGATGAGCCGGGCGCCCTGGGTGGTCGAGAAGCCCGAGCGCGGCCTTCCCCGAGGCCCGCAGACGATGCACGACACGACCCTGGGCTGGCGGATGATCAACCCGCGGATGGCCGAGCTCGGGGTCTCCACCGAAGCGATGGGCGAGACCGGCGAGAACGTCGCCGAACGTTACGGCGTCAGCCGCGAGGACCAGGACATCTTCGCCCTGCGAAGCCACCAGCGCGCGGTCGCCGCGACCGAGGCCGGCAAGCTGGCCGAGGAGATCGTCCCGATCGAGGCGCCGCGAGGCCGCGAGAAGGTGATGGTCGAGGCCGACGAGGGGCCGCGTCCCGACGCCTCGCTGGAGCAGCTGGCGAAGCTGAAGCCGGTCTTCCGCGAGGGCGGCACGGTCACCGCCGGCAACGCCTCCACCCTCAACGATGGCGCCGCCTGCCTGCTGGTCGCCTCGGAGAAGGGTGCTGAGGAGCTCGGCGCCGAGCCGCTGGCGCGGGTCGTCGCCACCGGCGTCGCCGGCGTCGACCCCGCCTTCATGGGCGTCGGCCCGGTCAAAGCGGTGCCCCGGGCGCTGGAGAACGCCGGCCTGGCGATCGACCAGGTCGACCTCGTCGAGCTGAACGAGGCCTTTGCCTCGCAGGTCCTCGCCAGCGCCCGCGAGCTCGGAATCGACGAAGAGCGGCTCAACGTCAACGGCGGCGCGATCGCCCTCGGCCACCCGCTCGGCTGCTCCGGCACCCGCCTCACCGGCGCCCTCGTCCGCGAGCTGAAGCGCCGCGGCGGCAGGTTCGGGGTCGCAACCCTCTGCGTGGGGGTGGGCCAAGGACTGTCCACTGTCTACGAAGCGATCTGAACGCTCGAATAGGGTGTTGAGGGTGCAGATGGGGGGACGACGACTGCTAGCCATCCTCGGCGGCGCGATTCTGGCGCTGAGCCTCGTGCTGCCCGCAGCGGCCGCGGCCTCAGGCGGGGCGCAGGCCTCGATCATCGGCGGCAGCCCGGCCTCGATCGCCCAGTTCCCCTCGCTCGCCTACATCGAGGCCGGAAATAAACGCAGTGGCTTCGCCTGCACCGGCACGGTGGTGGCGCCGCGAGTGATCCTCACCGCCGCCCACTGCGCCGAGGAGGTGGAAACCGGCGGCTTCACCAAGCCCGGCGAGTACGCGGTCGCGACCAACATCGCCAACCCGAAGCAGGCGGGGGGCGAGAACGTCTTCGGCGTCAGCGCCGTCCACGTCTTCCCCTCCTTCGACCCAGGCGTGATCCACGGCGATGCCGCCGTGCTGATCCTCGACCGGCCGACCAGCGCGCCGGCGCTGGCACTCGCCGGGCCAGAGGATGCCGCGCTTTATGAAGGCGGCGCCGCGGTGACGGTCGCCGGCTGGGGCCTGACCCGGGCGCAAAACCGGCAGGCGCCGGCGAACCTGCGCTCGGCGACGATGGCGATCCAGAAGCCGGCCACCTGCCAGGGCAAGACCCGCGGCTTCTACAAGGAGTTCTCGCCCGCGGTCCAGCTCTGCCTGCTGAGCCCGCCGGCAAACAAATCCGGCACCTGCTTCGGCGACAGCGGCGGCCCGGCGATCGGCCAGCGCGCCGACGGTACCGCGGTCGAGCTCGGCGTGATCAGCGTCGTCGGCCCGCTCTGCACCCCGCAGTCGCCCAACGTGCTGACCCGCGTCGACTACGTCTCCTCCTGGGTGGGGGAATGGATCGCCGCAACCGAAAGCGGGGCGCCAGCGCCGTTTGCCGACCCCGCGGCGCCGCTGCCGGCGATGAAGAAATCGGTCGCTGAAGAGTTCGCGGTCTACACCCTCTTCAACGCCTTCGGCGAGCGCTTCGGCGACCTGAGCAGGATCTCCGGCGGCTGCCGGAAGATCAGCCGCACCCGCTACCGCTGCGAAATTGCCTGGATCAGCCACCACACCATCTACGCCGGCACCGTCTCCCCCTTCTACGTCCGCCGCCAGCAGACCAACTCGTGGGACAGCCATTACCAGGTTCGCTGGGCCCCCCAGCGCTGCATATCCAGCGACCGTCTCGGCGGCCCCGGCTGCCGGGTTCACAGCAAGCGCGGCTAACGGCGCCGTTGGCGACTCGATAGCCTCGCCCGCGTGACCCCCGGGTTTGAAGAGCTGGCGAGCGTTGACGGGAGGATCAGCGCCACCGCCGAGGCGACCATCGGCCTCAAGGACGACGGCCTCTATCGCGGCGACGGCGCCTTCGAGGTGATCAGGCTCTACGGCGGCAAGCCGTTCGCTCTGGTCGACCATCTCGACCGGCTGGAGCGCTCGGCCGCCGCGATCGAGCTGCGCTTCGACCGCGCCGCCCTGGAGAGCGAGATCGAGGCGTTGCTGGGGCGGGCCGGCTCGGTCGAGGGCCAGCTGCGGCTGATCGTTACCCGGGCCGGTCGGCGCATCGCCGCAACCGAGCCGATCCCAGACCACCCGGAGACGCTCAGCCTCGCCACCGTCACCTACAACCCGACGATCATCCTCAACGGCGTCAAGTCCCTCTCTTACGCGGCGAACATGCAGGCGACGCGGTTGGCGAAAGCCCACGGCGCCGACGAGGCCTGCCTGATCCGGCCTGACGGCACCGTGCTCGAGCCGCCCACCTCGTCGGTCTTCTGGGTCTCCCCCGAGGGCGAGCTGCGTACCCCGGCGCTGACCGACGGCGTGCTGGAGTCGATTACCCGCGACCGGATGATCAAGGCGCTGCAGGTCGAGGAGGGGAGCTGGAACGTCGAAGACTTCCACGGCGCCAGCGAGGCCTTTCTCGCCTCGACGACGCGGGAGATCCAGGCGGTCTCCTCCGTCGACGGCAAAGCCTTCTCCGCCGCCCCCGGACCGCGCACCCGCGAAGCCCAGAGTGCCTTCGCCGAGACCCTGGGCAGAGAGCTGCAGGAGCTTTGAGATGGACTTCCAGCTGAGCGACGAGCAAAAGCTGATCCGCGAGGCGGCGCGGGAATTCGCCGAGCGCGAGATCCTGCCGAACGTCCGCGACAACGACCGCAAAGGGCGCTTCGACCGCGAGCTGGCCCGCAAGCTGGGCGAGATCGGCTTCCTCGGTGCTCCGGTGGCCGAAGAGTACGGCGGCCGCGCCCTCGATTACGTCAGCTACGGCCTGATCGCCGAGGAAATCGGCCGCGCCGACTCCTCCGCCCGCACCGTCGTCTCGGTCTGCACCTCGCTGGTCGCCGGCCCGATCGAGAAGTGGGGCACGGAGGAACAGAAGAAGAAGTGGCTGCCGCGGCTCTGCTCGGGCGAGGGCCTCGGCTGCTTCGGGCTGACCGAGCCCGACACCGGCTCCGACGCCGCCAACCTCCGCACCCGCGCCAAGAAGACCGAGAACGGCTGGTCGATCAGCGGCCAGAAGATGTGGATCTCCCTTGGCAACGTCTCGGACTTCGCCCTGATCTTCGCCCAGACCGACCCGGCCCTGAAGCACCGCGGCCTCGCCGCCTTCATCGTCCCCACCGACTCCGCCGGCTTCACCACCCAGGAGATCCACGGCAAGCTCGGCCTGCGCTCCTCCGACACCGCCGAAATCTCGCTCGACGAGGTAGAGGTCGGTGAGGACGCGATGCTCGGCGAGGTCGGGGACGGCTTCAAGGTAGCGATGAGCGCGCTCGAAAACGGCCGCTACAGCGTCGCCGCCGGTTGCGTCGGCATCTGCGAAGGCTGCGTCCAGAGCTCGGTCGAGTACGCGAAGGAGCGCAAGCAGTTCGGCGTCCCGCTGGCCCGCTTCCAGCTGGTCCAGGAGATGATCGCCGAGATGATCCTCAAGCGTGACGCCAGCCGGATGCTGGTTTTCCGCGCCGGCCTGCTGAAGGACGAAAAGAAGCCGAACGCGACCGAGACCTCGGTCGCGAAGCTCTACGCCACCGAGGCCGCGGTCGAATGCGCGAACCTGGCGATCCAGGTCCACGGCGGCTCCGGCTACGTCGACGACTACCCGGTCGAGCGCTACCTGCGCGACGCCCGCGTCACCACCCTCTACGAGGGCACCTCGCAGATCCAGAAGCTGATCATCGGCCGCGCCGCGACCGGGATCAACGCGATGCTCCCCCTGCAGGAGTCCTGAGTTGGCCGGCCTCGTGGAGGTCTCCGTCGACGAGTTCCACGTCGCCCTGCTGCGACTGAACCGGCCCGAGGCGCGGAACGCCCTCTCGCCGGAGATGCGGACCGAGATCGTCGAAACGCTGGAGCGCCTCGACGCCGACCCCGAGGTGCGCTGCATCGTCCTCGCCGGCCACGATGACTTCTTCGCCGCCGGCGCCGACATCCGGGCGATGGCCGAGCGGCCGCTCGACGCCCCGCCCGATCCTCGGGGGATGGAGTTCTGGACTCGCCTGACGGCGATCGGGACGCCGACGATCGCCGCCGTCTCCGGATACGCCTTCGGCGGCGGCTGCGAGCTGGCGCTGGCCTGCGACATGATCGTCTGCGACGAGGGCACTCGCTTCGGTCAGCCGGAGATCACGCTCGGGATCATTCCCGGCGGCGGCGGCACCCAACGGCTGGCGCGGGCGATCGGCAAGCAACGGGCGATGGAGTACGTCCTCACCGGCCGCCGCTGGGACGCGAAAACGGCTCAGCGCTGGGGCTTGGTCAATCAGGTGGTCGGCAACGGCAAATGGCTGACCGAGGCGATCGAGCTGGCGCGGCTCGTCGCCGAGCGGCCGCCGCTGGCGGTGCGGCTGGGGAAACGGGCGGTGCTGAGCGCGCAGGAGACGAGCCTCGCCGAGGGCCTGCGTGAGGAGCGGGCGCTGTTCGACGAGGCGATGGCGAGCGAGGACCGGGTCGAGGGGATGACCGCCTTCCTCGAGAAACGCGAACCCCGCTTCCAGGGCCGGTGAGCGTCTCCCGGGTCGGCGTCGTCGGCGCCGGGACGATGGGCCGCGGGATCGCCCAGATCGCCGCCCTCGGTGGCTACGGGACCGTGCTCTACGACATCTCCGCCGAGCTGGCCGAGGCCGGCGCGGCGGGCCTGCGGGAAGCGCTCGACAAGGGCGCCGAGCGCGGCCGCTGGAGCGTTGACGAGGCGGCGGCAGCCAGCAGCCGGGTCGAGACGACGGCGGATCTGGACGGCCTCGCCGGCTGCGGCTTGGTGGTCGAGGCGGCGCCCGAGAAGCTGGAGCTGAAGCGGCGGATATTCACCGGCCTGGCGGAGGCGCTGGGCCCGGAGCCGGTCTTCGCCAGCAACACCTCCTCGCTGCGCGTCACCGAGATCACCGAGGGCGTGCCGCAGCCCGCGCGCGTCGTCGGCATGCACTTCTTCAACCCGCCGGCGCTGATGAAGCTGGTCGAGGTGGTCGCCGCCGAACGCTCTTCCGAGGCGGCGCTGACGGCGACGACCGAGGTCGCCGAGCGGATGGGGCGGACCCCGATCCGGGCCAAGGACAGTCCCGGCTTCGTCGCCAACCGCCTCGCCCGCCCCTTCACCCTGGAGTCGCTGCGGATCCTCGGCGACGGCGTCGCCGATGCGGCCCGGATCGACCGCATCGTCCGCCTCGGCGGCGGCTTCCGGATGGGCCCCTTCGAGCTGCTCGACCTGATCGGCCTCGACGTCAACTTGGAAATCGCCCGCTCCTTCTTCGCCCAGGGCGGCGAGCCCGAGCGCTGGCGCCCGAGCCCGATCCAGGAGCAGCTGGTCGCCGATGGCCGCCTCGGCCGCAAGAGCGGGCGCGGCTACCACGAATACGGCGAGGGCGCAGCGCGCGAGCCGGATCCCGAGCTCGGCATCGAGGCCCCGACCCTCGACCCCGAGGAGCTCGCCCAGATCGATCCCGCCGCCGAGGAGGTCCTCGGCCGCCTCTTCGCCCAGATCGCCAACGAGGCCGCCTTCGCCCGCGAAGAGGAAATCGCATCCCCCGACGACATGGACACCGCGATGCGGCTCGGCTTCAACTGGCCACTCGGCCCGATCGGGATCACCGGGCTGATCGGCGCCCGGCGCGCGGTCGAGCTGCTCGACCGTCTGCGCAGCGAGAAGGGCGAGGCCTATGCGGTGGCACCGCGGCTGCGCGCCGAGGCCGAAGCAGAAGCGGGATGAACTCAGAAGAGGACTTCGCCGAGGCGCGCCGCGGCCTCGTCGCCCCCTTCGACCCGCCGCGGGTCGAGGCGGCCGACGGCCGCACGGTCTGGGAGCTCGAGTCCTACGAGTTCCTGCAGGAGGAGTGCCCGGGAACCGCCCACCCGAGCCTCTGGCGGCAGAGCCAGCTCAACTGCATTGCCGGCCTCTTCGAGCTGGCGCCGGGTTTCTACCAGCTGCGGGGCTTCGACCTCTCGAATATGCACGTCGTCGAGGGCGAGAAGGGAATCGTCGTCATCGACCCGCTGATCTCCGCCGAGACTGCCGCCGCGGCGCTCGCTCTCTACCGGGAGCACCGCGGCGACCGCCCGGTCACCGGTCTCGTCTACACCCATTGCCACATCGACCACTTCGGCGGCGCCAAGGGCATCGTCAGCGCCGAGGAGGTCGCCGAGCGGAAGATCCCGGTGCTGGCGCCGGAGGGCTTCCTCCACCACGCGGTCAGCGAGAACGTCTACGCGGGGACGGCGATGGGCCGGCGCGCCGGCTACATGTACGGGGCGAAGCTGGAGCGCGGCCCCGCTGGCCAGGTCGGCTCCGGCCTTGGTCAGACGACCTCGCTGGGAACGCTGACGCTGATCCCGCCGAACCTCGACGTCACCCGGACGGGCCAGGAAGAGACGGTCGACGGCGTGCGGATGGTCTTCCAGCTGACCCCGGGCACCGAGGCGCCGGCGGAGATGAACTTCCACTTCCCCGAGCACCGCGTTCTCTGCATCGCCGAGAACGCCACCCACACGATGCACAACCTCCTCACCCTGCGCGGGGCACTGGTCCGCGATCCCCACGTCTGGGCCGCCTACCTCGACGAGGCGATCGAGCTCTTCGGCGCCGACAGCGACGTCCTCTTTGCCGGCCACCACTGGCCGCGCTGGGGCTGCGAGCGGATCGTCGACTACCTCGCCAAGCAGCGCGACCTCTACGCCTACCTGCATGACCAGACCCTGCGCCTCATCAACAGGGGCCTGACCGGCCCGGAGATCGCCGAGGAGCTGGAGCTGCCGCCCGAGCTTGCCGACGAATGGCACTGCCGCGGCTACTACGGCTCCGTCAGCCACAACGTCAAGGCGGTCTACCAGCGCTACATGGGCTGGTTCGACGGCAATCCCGCCCACCTCTGGGAGCACCCGCCGATCGAGCGGGCACGGCGCTACGTCGAGGCGATCGGCGGCGCCGACCGGGTGCTGGAGCTGGGACGCACCGCTTTCGATGCAGGTGACCTCCGCTGGGTCGCCGAGCTGGCCAACCACCTCGTCTTCGCCGAGCCCGAGAACCGGGCGGCCCGCGAGTTGCAGGCCGAAGCGCTGGAGCAGCTCGGCCACGGCTCCGAGAACGCGACCTGGCGCAACTTCTACCTCGCCGGTGCCGCCGAGCTGCGCGGTGGGATCACCGGCACCCCGACCGACACCCGCGCCCCCGACATCCTCGCCCAGCTCTCGGTTTCCCAGATCCTCGACGGGATCAAGGTGCGCCTCGACGGCCCCCGGGCCTGGGGCAAGCGCCTGGAGATCGGCTGGCAGGTGACCGACCCCGACGAGCGCCACCTGCTGAGCGTGGAAAACGGCGTCCTCCAGCACCGGCCCTGGAAGGCGGGGGCCGAGGCCGAAGCGACCCTGGTAATCGAGCGCGAGGCGCTGAACGAGATGCTCTCCGGCAGCGCCGACCTGGCCGAGCTCGCCACCAGCGGGCGCCTGCGGGTCGAGGGCGACGGGGAGAAGCTAGGCGAGCTGCTGGGACTCCTGGAGGAGCCAGACCCGAACTTCGCGATCGTCACGCCGGAGGCTTGAGCTACTCCTCCCTGGCGCTCGCTATAGCGCTGACCAGTTCTCGTGGCCTTCTGCCCAGCTTGGCATCGAGAAGGGCCCGATCCAAAGTCACGAGCTCGGCACTACGACTCTGCGCGACCGCCGCATAGGCGGCGTCGTAGAGGGTCAGCTTGTGGGTTTCAGCCAGTCGACTCGCTGCTCTCATCTCTTCGGGACTCGGGCGGACAGAAGGGCAGATCTCTGCCAGGGCTTCGATCACGGTTGCGGCCTGCTCGGCATTGGCGCCCGCTCGCCCACGCATGAGGGCATTGCCCACCTCGTAAACCGTCAGGTCGAGGACCGAGAGGGCGACGATTCGTTCTTTGTGGGCGTCGAGAAGAGCACAGGCCGGGCCGACTTCGTCCTCACCCTCGGAGTGAAACCACTTCAGCACGACATTCGCATCGCTAACGACGCTGATCGCGGGCATCGCGCTCCTCTCGCTCAGAGCGGATCACCTCGGCAGACTCGAAGCTGCCCAGTCCAGCCAGTGCGGCCCGACCTCGCAACAGCGCTGCGTCGACCGTCAAGGGGTCCGGCCAGCCCAGACGGCGGCGCACCGCCTCCTGGAGGAACTCGCTGCGGGTTTGCCCAAGACTTCTGGTTTCCCGGTCGATTCGCTCCAGCAGGTCGACGGGCATCGTCACGAGCACCTTCGTCGCCTTCTTCATGTCAACATCCTAGCAAGCAGATATCTAGAAGATATCTAGCTGTCGCTGAGGCGCATCATCACCTCGTCGACGTAGCACCAGCTCCAGTCTTCATGCGGCTCGGCCGAGCGGATGATCGGATGCCCGGTGTCCTCGTGATGGGCCGTCGCGTGCTTGCCGATCGAGTTGTCGCAGCAGCCGATGTGGCCGCAGGTCTGGCACATCCGCAGATGGACCCACTGCATCCCCATCGCCAGGCACTCCTCACAACCCTCGACCCCATCCGGAAGGTCGAGGTAGTTGATGCAGTCGAGGTGGGTGCACTCAGCCACTGCCGGTGGCGATCTCCGCCGGCTCGCCGCCGGGCATCCAGTGGGCCTCGACCGGGACATCGGCATCGCGCAGATAGCGCTCGGCGTCGAGCGCGCCCATGCAGCCGGTGCCGGCCGCGGTCACGGCCTGTCGGTAGGTGTGGTCGACGACGTCGCCGACCGCGAAGACGCCGCCGAGGTTGGTGCGGGTCGAACCGGCCTCGGTGACGATGTAGCCGTCCTCGTCGGTCTCGACCTGGCCGCCGACGATCTCCGATTTCGGCACGTGGCCGATCGCGACGAAGGCGCCGTCGGTCGCGAGCTCCTCCTGCTCGCCGGTCTCGATGTTGCGGAGGCGGACCTTCTCGAGCTTGCCACTCTCGCCGGCGAGGAACTCCTCGGTCACATATGGAGTCTTGAGGTCGATGTTCTCTTTGTCCCGCGCCCGCTCGAACATGATCTTCGAGGCGCGGAACTCGTCGCGGCGGTTGACGATCGTCAGGTTCTTGGCGAACTTGGAGATGAAGATCGAGTCCTCCATCGCCGAGTCGCCGCCGCCGATCACGATCACCTTCTGGTCTTTGAAGAAGGCGCCGTCGCAGACGCCGCAGGTGGAGACGCCGCGGCCGCCAAGCTCCATCTCGCCGGGAACGCCGAGCCGTTTCGGCTCCGCCCCCATCGCCAGGATCACCGTCTTCGCCCGGTGCTCCTCGTCGCCAAGGAAGACCTTCTGGACGCCCCCATCGGAGAGTTCGACCCGATCGACATCATCGGTGACGAAGCGGGTCCCGAAGCGCTCGGCCTGGGCGCGGAACTGGGCCATCATCTCCGGCCCCATGATCCCGTCCGGGTAGCCGGGGTAGTTCTCGACCTCGGTCGTGTTCTGCAGCTGGCCGCCCCACTGGAAGCCCTCGAAGACCAGCGGCTCGAGGTTGGCGCGGGCGGTGTAGAGCGCAGCCGTGTAGCCGGCCGGTCCGCCACCGATGATGATCACGTTCTCAACCTTCTTCTGCTCAGTCATATCTGCCGCCTGAAGTCTAATACTTTACTTTTTATAGTACGCCTCCTCACGGTTGGATTCAACCTGTCCGGCGCCTTCCAGCGGCCCCGCACCCGGCTCCAGATCCGAAGTTGCGCGCCCGCCGCGGTCGATCGGCAGCCCCTCCTCTTCCCAGCGGTGGACGGTGTGGCGGAGCTGGAAGAAGGCGAAGATCCCGGGCGGGATCGGCATCCAGAAGGCGACGAGGCGGAAGATCAGAACCGCCGGGAAGACGGTCTCCTCGGGGATCCCGAAGAGGACGAAGGCGCCGATCATGCCGGCGTCGACGGCCCCCACCCCGGCCGGCGCCAGGGGGAAGAGGTTGGCGACCATGCCGAGGAAGAAGCCCTGGACGACGACCGCGAGCGGGACGTGGACGCCGAAGGCGTGGAAGGAGGCCCAGAGGACGCCGATGCTGAAGGCCCAGAAGCCGGCGGCCCCAAGCACGGCGAGGCCACCCTTCTTGGGATGGGCGAAGAGGCCGAAGGCGAAGCGGAAGCCCTCGCCCAGCGTCGCCGGGACTTTGCCGAGGTTCTCGAGGAGGTTGCGCGAGCGCTCCGTGTGGGCGAAGCGGGCGAGCCGGCGCTCGGCGTCGGGCGGGATCAGCGTCACCAGGACGCCGATGATCAGCAGCGCCCCGGCGATCCCAGCGGGGATGATCGTCAGCTCGATCGAGCTCTTGCCGTTCATCACCCCGGTCCGCAGCAGGATGCCGAAGACGATCAGGGCGATGGGATAGAAGATGTAGTGGAGAGAGACGAAGGCGACCATCCGCCGGGCGACGTCCCGCCGCCGCATCCCCGCTTTGCGCAGCGCCCAGTAGGTGATGGCGATGCCGCCGGCGCCGCCGGCCGAGAAGAGCAGGGTGCCGGCGACCCCGGCCATGTTGATCTCGTAGGTCTCGCCCCAGGTCAGGCGCAGCGCGTCGCCGCCGACCACCGCTTTGAAGAGGGCGATGTAGGTCGCGTACGCGAGGACGTTGAAGCCGATCGCGATGGCGATCCAGACCGGGTCGGCTTCGTCGAGCCGGTCGAGGGCGTTGCCGAGGCCGACGATCTTCGGGAAAGAGGAAGTAGATCGCTCCGAGCAACAGGAAGACGGCGACGATGGTCTGGATCAGCCGCCGCGTCGTGAATATCGGCATTTCGGCGAGCCGGCCGCTGCCGTTCGCCGGGTCTTCCGGAGACACGCCTTGGAAGTTACCCGCTGGCGATCCTCTCCAGACGCTGCAGGCCGCCATTTACCCTGCGTATAAGGGGTTCCGCCAGCGGCTCCCCCTTCCGCACCGCCGCCACCAGGGCGGCACCGGCGAGGAGATCGGTGACGTAGTGCTCGCCGAGGTAGACGAGAGCGAAGCCGAGCGTGCCGGCGTAACCCCAGCCGAGCGCCCCCTCGACCCTTCCCGCTTCGGAGAGCGAGAGCGCCGCCTGCAGGGAGGTGGCGAAGTGCAGCGAGGGCATCGCCGCCCAGGGGTTGCCGCCGAGGGCGTCGTACATCCGCTCCCAGGCGCGCCCCCAGGTCGGTTCGCCGACCTCGACCATGATCCGCCGCACCTTTTCCCCGGTCAGACCCTGCTCGGAGGACCACCACGGCGGCGCCGTCGGAACCGCGAAGTAGACGGCGCAGCCGAGGTCGAAGACGGCGGCCATCTGGCGCGCGGAGCGGGGGAAGCGCTCGTTGCGGCGGACGAGGATGAAGGCCAGGGAGAGGTAGGGCTCGATGAACCAGAGCCAGTGGGTCCAGGTGAGGACCTTGTTGAGGGCGCCGACGCCAGGCATCCGGGCAAAGGCGCGCTGGAGGCGGGCGTTGGGGAGCCGGCCGGCCCCGATCAGCTTGTCGGTGCGGATCGGGTAGCGGGTGCGGAGGCGAGCTCGCAGCCGCTCGGGATCGTCGTAGGGCAGCTCGTGGGCGACGGTGAAGGCCCACATCTGCAGGGCGAAGAGGGCTACGTCGCGCCGCTTCGAGCGCGGCTGCAGGACCGCCAGCGCCAGCGGCGCGGCGGCAACGCTGGCAACGGTGACCGGGGTCGGGATTCGCAGGCGACGGCGCAGGAGGGGGACGGCGGCCGCGGCCCCGACCGCCGCGATGCCACCGGCGCGCACCGTGAGGCGAAGCGCATTCGATGGCCGGGAGCGCCTCCTCATCAGCTGGACGAGTATAGGTCCGGCTCCCCCCTTCTCCGCTGTTCCTTTTCGTTGCTATAGGCCCAAAAGGAACAGGGAAACCAGCGGGAAGCCAAAGCGCCGCCCCGCCTGAATAGAATGGCCGCGCTTTGGCCGCCCATTCCCCTGGCACCGACCAGATCGACACCCTGCTTTGGATCGGCTTCGTCGCTGCGGCGATCCTGATCATCGCGCTCCTCGGCGCGCTGCTCTACGTCGTCCGCCGCTACCGCAGCGAGCGGGGCGCCGAGCCGCGCCAGCTGCGCAGCGGCCACGGGCTGCAACTCCGGGTCGCCGGCGTGCTCACGGTCTTCGCGGCGCTGCTCTTCATCCTCGGCATCGTCTTCACCGACAACGCCCGCGAAACGCCCACCACCGGTGACGCCGGCCTCGCCTCGCTGAAGGGCGAACCGCTGAAAATCAAAGCGACCGGCCAGCAGTGGCTGTGGCGCTACGACTACCCCAACGGCGCCTTCTCCTATTACAAGCTGGTGGTCCCGGCGGACACCGCGATCGAGCTGGAACTCGTCTCCACCGACGTCGTCCATACCTGGAACGTCGAAGAACTGGCCCGCAAGGCCGACGCGGTGCCGGGCAAGACCAACAAGGTCCTCTTCAGCACTGACGAGCTAGGGCGTATACGGCGGCGACTCCGCCACCCTCTCCGGCCAGGCCTACGCGGCGATGCGGACCGAGGTCGAAGTCGTCTCCCCCGAGGAGTACGAAGAATTCATCGAAACAGCAGGACGAAGAGATCGACGCGGCCGAGGAACGGGTCGTCGGCCTGATCGAAAACGGAGAAACCCCATGAGCCCCAGCCCGCGCCCCGAGCTCGTCGCCGACGGCTATCGGCGCCGCTCGCCCCCGCTGGGCGCAGCTGGCGACCAGCGCCGACCACAAGGACGTCGGCCGGATCCTCATCAGCGGCGCCCTCGGCTTCCTCTTCATCGCCCTGGTCGAGCTGGTGCTGATGCGGATTCAGCTGCTGGTCCCCGAGAACACCTTCCTCTCCCCCGTCGCCTTCAACCGCATGCTCTCGCTCTACGGCGCCAGCGCGATCTTCCTCTTCGCGCTGCCGCTCGGCTGATCGGGCTCTTCTACTACGTGGCGCCGCTGCAGATCGGCGCGCGCGGAACGGCGCTGCCGCGGCTCGGGCAGGTCGGCCTGGCCCTCTGGGTCAGCCGGCGCGACGGTGCTCTACGCAGGCCTTCCTCTTCACCCCCTCCGAGGCCGGTGTAAACCCGCTGGCCCCGCTCAGCGAGGTCGCCTTCCTCTCCAACAACGGCGTCGACGCCTGGGCGACGGCGACGGGCCTGGCGACGCTCGGCTTCGTCCTCCTCTCGATCAACCTGATCGCGACGCTGAAAACGATGCGGGCGCCGGGGATGGCCTGGCGCCGGGTGCCGCTCTTCGCCTGGGCCACCGGCGTCGGCTCCTGGCTGATGGTCGTGATCGGACCGGTGCTGCTGGCGGCGCTGACGATGCTGATGATCGACCGCCACTACGACGGGATCTTCTTCGCCGACGGCTCCGGCGGCGCGCCGCTCCTCTGGCAGCACCTGAGCTGGATCTTCTACACCGGCACCTACATGCTGATCCTGATCTTCGCCTTCGGCGCGATCGCCGAAATCGCCGCCACCTTCTCGCGCAAACCGCTCTTCAACCGCAACGTGGTCATGGCCTCGCCTGGCGGCGATCGCGGTGATCGGGACCCTGGCCTGGATGCAGAACATGCTGACCGCCCCGATCGGGATCGGCTGGATGTACTTCGCGATGCTGGTCTCGCTGGCGCTGATCGTCCCCTTCGGCCTCGTCCTCTTCAACCTCGATCGCGACCCTCGCCGGCGGCACCCTGCGGATGCGGGCGCCGCTGCTGTTCGCGATCGGCGCGATCTTCGCGATCGGCGTCGGCCTCGCCTCCGAGCTCTGCCACTCGCTGGTCGCCGCCGCCTGGCACCTGAAGAACACCACCGACTCGACCGCCGCCACCCACTTCGCGCTCGTCGGCGGCGCCGTCTTCGGCGGCTTCGCGGCGCTCCACTACTGGTTCCCGAAGATGACCGGACGGACGATGGGCGAGAGCCTGGCCCGGATCTCCTTCTGGACGATCCTCGCCGGCTTGCTCCTGCGGCTTCGTGCCGCTCTTCTTCGCCGGCGCCGAGCAGGGTCAGGTCGTCGACGCCTACAAGTACTTCGCCGGCACCGGCGTCACCGCCGACAACGTGATCGCCTCGATCGGCGTATTCATCCTCTTCGCCGGGATCCTGCTGACGATCCTCAACGCGATCTTCAGCCGCACCAACGGCCCCGAGGCCGGCCACGATCCCTGGGCCGGCGAGACGCTCGAGTGGTTCACTCTCTCGCCGCCGGAGCCGCACAACTTCGACGTCCTGCCCGACGTCCGCAGCGCCCAGCCGCTGCGCGACATCCGCGAGGCGATCGGCCATCGCACCCGCCGCTCCGAGCAGGCGGCGGCGCGCGAATCGCAGCCGGTAGCCTGAGCCCCATGCAATCCGGTGCCGGCGCGCAGACTGCGCCCAACCCGACGACGGCCACCCGCACGCTCCTCCCCACCGTCGTCCGCGACTACCTGACGCTGACCAAGCCGAAGGTGCAGTCGCTGCTGCTCTTCACCACGGTGACGACGATGTACGTGGCGGGCGAACCCCTCGCTCGGCCTAATCCTCCTCACCTGCCTCGGCGGCGCCCTCTCCGCCGGCGGCGCCGGCGCGATCAACCACGCCGTCGACCGCGACATCGACCGGACGATGGCCCGCACCGCCGACCGTCCCGTCGCCTCCGGCCGGATCTCCGCACGAGCGGCGACGATCTTCGGACTCGCCCTCGCGACCGCCTCCTTCCTGCTGCTCTCGCTGACCGTCGAACCCGCTTGCGGCCTCCCTCTCGCTCAGCGGCTTCGTCGGCTATGTCGGCGTCTACACGCTCTGGCTGAAGCGGCGGACGCCGCAGAACATCGTCATCGGCGGTGCTGCCGGCGCGGTGCCGCCCCTGGTCGCCTGGGCAGCCGTCACCGGCGAGCTCAGCGGCATGGCCTTCTACATGTTCGCGATCGTCTTCTTCTGGACCCCGCCGCACTTCTGGGCGCTCTCGCTGCTGATGAAGGACGAGTACGCGAAGGCGGGGATCCCGATGCTGCCGGTCGTCCGCGGCGAGGAGGAGACCCGCCGCCAGATCCTCCTCTACACCGTCCTCCTCTACGCCGTCACCCAGCTCCCCTTCTGCGCCGGCGGCCTCGGCATCGCCTACCTCGTCCCCTCCATCCTCCTCGGCGCCACCTTCATCTACTTCTCAGCCCGCCTCTACCGCTCCAGAGATCGGCGCTGGGCCCTGAAGACCTACCTCTTCTCCCTCTCTTATCTGGCCCTGCTGTTCCTCTCAATGGCCATCGCCGCCAACGTCTGAGCCACCGGCCTCTGCCCTGCGGGTCGGGGGCAATCGGAGGACCCGTGTGCCCCTCCCCAGAGGCTCCTGAGACCACAACCGCGCCCAAGACCGCGCCCCAGCTGCGCGACGGTCTCTGGGGAGGGGCACACGGGTCCTCCCCAACCCCCTCCCCGCCCCCCAGCCTGATAGAAATCCCTCCCAATGGACCGCGAGACCGCACGCCGACAGATGCGCGCAGGGCTTGTCGCCGGAGGCATCGCCGCCGGCATTTTCGCCCTCAGCTTCGTCGCCGCCTTCCTCTACATCGCCCAGTAACGAGCATGGCTGAGCATCGACAAGTCCCCGAGCCCGGCGAGACGATCTATCTGCCGCGCCCCTCGTGGACCCCCGTCTTCTTCGCGATCGGCGCCGTCGGTCTGATCTGCGGCACCTTTGCCGGCGGCTTCATCTTCAAGCCGCTGATCTGGGCGATCATCGGCGCGATCTTCCTGCTCGTCGCCTTCCGCAGCATCGTCCGCGGCTCGATCCGCGACTATTATCGGCTCCCCCGTCGCCAAGAGACGCACGGCGCGGCGCTGCCCGTAGAAACGATCAGCAGTCCTCCTAGACCCTGACGGGCTGAGACCAAGCAGGTCAAGGACGCAGGGAGCGAAGCGTGCTCTGCACGTGAGCGACCGAGGACGCCGAGATGCGCCGGTATCAGCCCGGCAGCTGCATTTCGCTCGTCGCTCCGTCCGACGTCCAGCAGCGGACGATGTCGCGCATCGAGAGGACGCCGACGGGATCCCCGCCGTCGAAGACGACGAGGTGGCGGACGTTGCGGCGGGACATCTCCGCGGCGGCGCGCTCGAGGCTCCAATCGGGGGCGGCGGAGAGGACCCCTTCGCTCATGTGATCGGCAGACCCGCTCGCTCGCCGGGTCCTGGCCGCGGGCGACGGAGACCAGCAGATCGCGCTCGGTGACGATCGAAGGAGCCGGCAGCTCGTGCGTCGATCACCAGTGCCGCTCCCGTGCCCTTTCTCGACCATCTTCTGAGCCGCCTCGCGCAGCGTGTGAGACGGTCCCACGGTCAGCGTGATCTCCGACATCCCGTCCTTAACCTGCATCCGCGGCCTCCGATCGCTTCGGTTCCAGAGTTAGTGCGAATCGACTCAAGACTACCCGACCAGCCGTGCCCAACGGCACGCTCCCCAGGGGCGCCGACATATAGACTTCCGCCCCGCATCCGCCCCATGGCTCGCGCTTCGAAACTCATCACCCCGCTGCTCGCCCTCGTGGCCCTGTTCGCCCTCGTGGTGGTCGCCTCTGGCTGCGGAACGACCGATGCGGACCCGCAGCGCGGTCGCACCCTCTTCGTCCAGAAATGCGGCGAACTGCCACACGCTGGCACAGGCCGGGTCCACCGGTGCGGTAGGTCCCAACCTGGACCACGCCTTCGCCGCGGCTCGCGCAGAAGGCAACGACTGCGACACGATCGAGGGGGTCGTCAAAGCGCAGGTCGAGTACCCCCGCGACGAGCAACGGCAATACAGCAGTCTCGATGCCAGCCGACCTCGTCACCGGCCAGGACCTTGACGACGTCGCCGCCTACGTCGGCGAATGGGCCGGCGTCCCCGGCGCCGCGCCGCCCAAGGTCCCGGGTGGCCCCGGAGCCCAGGTCTTCGCCAGCAACGGCTGCGGGACCTGCCACACCTTCGCCGCGGCCGAAGCCGGCGGCGTCACCGGCCCGAACCTCGACGAAGAACTTCCAGGGGAAAGTCAAGCGGCGGTCGAAGAGATGATCAAGGACCCGAACGCCGAGATCGTCAAGGGCTACCCGCCCAACGTGATGCCGCAGAACTACGAGCAGAGATTTCCCAGAAAGAAATCGAAGACCTCGTCAAATACCTGCTCGAAAACGCCGGCGGCGGCTCCGGCAAATCCAAAGGCTGAGCCGATGCGGCCCTACGCGGCCGCTGCGATGATTGCGGGTAGATGCGAGACCGCCTCAAAAGCCGCCTCGAGATCTCTCCCGAGCGCTATGCGCAGGTCACCCTCGTCGCTCTGGCGGCACTCTCGCTGATCGTGCTCACGGGCGCTGCGGTGCGGCTGACCGGCTCCGGACTCGGCTGCCCGGACTGGCCGAAATGTTACGGCGGCTCCACTCCCCCGCTCGAATCGCACGCGGTTATCGAGTACGGGAACCGACTCCTGACCGGCTTCGTCGGCTTCGCCGTGATCGCCGCCAGCGTCCTCGCCTTCTTCCGCCGGCCCTACCGCTGGCACCTCGCCCTCTTCGGCGCCCTGCTGCCGCTCGGCGTCATCGGCCAGGCGATCCTCGGCGCCCTCGTCGTCAAGTACCACCTCGCCCCGGGCCTGGTGATGTCCCACTTCATCCTCTCGATGATGCTGCTCGACGCCGCCTTCGCTCTCGCCTGGTGCTCGCGCTACGAACCCTGGGAGCGGCGGCGCTCCGCGGGACCGGCTCAGCGTCTGGGCGGTGCGGGCGCTGATCCCGCTCGGGCAGCTGACGATCCTGGCCGGGACGATCGCCACCGCCTCGGGCCCTCACGCCGGCGCCCATGAAGGCCAGCTGGTCCACCGCTTCGACTTCGAGGGCGCCGCCACCCTGGAATGGGTCGTCCAGCGCCACGCGGTGATCGCCGCCGATCTACGGCATCGCGGCGATCGGTGTTTGGTTCCTCCTGCGCCGCCCAGGGGCCGACGGACGCGCCCTCAGGCCGCTTACCCTCGTCCTTGGCCTACTTGCCCTTCAGGGCGCAATCGGAGGAATTCAGTGGGCGCTGGAACTGCCGGCGGGAATCGTCTGGGTCCACGTCGCCGTTCGCCACCGGCAACTGGCTGGCGATGCTGTGGACGGTCGCGGCGGCGGGGCGCCTGGAGCCTCGCAGCGGCAGCATCGTCCGCTCGCTGCCGACGAGGCCGAGCACCCGGTCCCGGCAACCGCGGGTCCCACCTGAGATTTGCTCCCCTTCTGGCTCTCGATCAGCGCCCTCAGCCTCGTCCAAGCGGCTCTCGTAGCGCTCGCCTAAAGCGCCGGCGACGACCCTGCTCCGGCAATTGCAAAGCAAGTGGTGGGCCCTCGTCCTGCCGCTCTCGATCGTCGTCGTCATCTCCGCGATCGCCCTCGAATCGGCCAGCGCCCGCTTTCTCACCTACCTGGCGCTGGTCGCGGTGCCGCCGCTCGCCGCTGCCGCGCTCGGCTGGCTGGTCCGCGGAGCGCGGGTCTGGCTGGCTGCTACTCGTACTCCCGCTCTTCGCCATCGCCTGGGCCGCCGAGAGCTCGCTCAGCGGCGAGACCGCCGCCCTCGCCCTCTCGGCCCTCGCCTGCGTCACCCTCGGCTGGCTCGTCGCCTGCGTCGTGCCGCCGCGCTGGCTGAAGTTGGGGATCTACGTGATGGCGGCAATCGACGCCTATCTGGTCTTCTCGAACCTCCTCCAGGAGCCCAATTCCGTCCTCAATGCCGCCGCCCCCGCCGCCGACCTCCCCCGCCTCCAGCTCGCCTCCTTCGGCTCGGCGGTGATGGGCTTCGGCGACCTCTTCATCGCCGCCACCCTCGGCGCCCTCCTCGCTTCAGACCGCCGCCTACAGCTGCAGGGCGCCGTCCTCGCCGCCGTCATCTGCCCCGCCTTCGACCTGCTCTTCTTCTTCCTCGACCAGACCCCGGCAACCGTCCCGATCGCGCTGACGCTGGCCTGCCTGCAGCTGCTGAACGGAGCTAGCTTTGGATCACGAGGGCGACAAGCCCCGCAACGAAAGCCGAAGACATGCTGATAGCACCGAAGACGAGGGCGTTCCGAACCGACTGGATTGCATCGCCGATCCGGTCGAGCTGCTGTCCACCTGCTCGAAACGCTTGTCAACCTGCTCGAAACGCTTGTCGACCTGCTCGAAGCGCTTCTCGACCCGGTCGAAGCCCTCTTTCATCTCGAGGCGCACATCTTTGATGCGTTCATCGACCCGGTCGAAGCGTTCATCCCTCGCGTGCTGAATTCGTCAAGGCGCTCATCGGTCCAGCTGTCTCTCATGGCGACGTGCATGTTGCCACCCTACAGAGATAAATGCAACTTTTTGTCGTAGAAGCAAAATTCTCTGTGCCGATTCAGCGCCATCTCTCCCGCGCCCATCTATAGGCGTATGCCCCACCCGCAATTACGATCGCCAGTCCCAGCAGCGACCCCACCAACGGCCGCGTCAACAGCGTCACCGCAATGATCACCGCCGCCGCGATCCCAACGATCACCACCCATTTGAAAACCGCCGCCTCGTTGAGTTTCATGCGAACCCTAGAACGGCCGCGAAAACCAAGCAGGTCGTGGGACGCAGGGAGGTTGGTGAGGGGAGCGCACTAATGGTGCGTGACCCGATCCAACCGACCGAGGACCGCGAGATGCGCCGGTTTGCAGCGGCCGCTACAGGATGTACACGGTGACATAAACGATGATCCACATGACATCAACGAAGTGCCAATAGATACCTGGCACCTCGACGCCTAGGTGTTCCTTCTCCGCGGGGCCGAAGTGGCCACGGAAGGCGCGGATCGTCGCGAACGAGAGCAGCATCAGACCGACGAAGACGTGGGCGCCGTGGAGGCCGGTGAGGCTGTAGAAGATCGAGCCGAAGCTGAGGTCGCGGGCGCTGAAGCCCAGATGCGCGTACTCGTTGATCTGGATGAAGAGGAAGGTCGCGCCCAGCAGCCAGGTCGCCACCAAGCCGAGCTTGAGGCCGGTTCGGTTGCCGCGACGGATCGACTCCAGGGCGTAGTGGACCGTGAAACTCGAAGAGACGAGGATCGCCGTGTTCATCCCCGCTACCGCGACCGGCAGTTCGAAGGGTTGCGGCGGCCAGCTCGCTGGATCGACGACGACGCGGAGGAAGAAGTAGGAGGCGAAGAACGCCCCGAACAGCATCACCTCGGAGACGATGAAGAGGAGGATCCCCAGCGTCTGGCGATCGATGCGGGAGCTTTGATTGGCCTCAGGCGGGCCGTGGTGGTGATCGGCGTGGCCGTGACCGACGGTTACGGTCGCGCTCTCCATCAGCTTGCCTCCCCCTCGGCGACGGCGGCGGCGACGGCGGTCGCGGGCCGGCCGACCTCGATGTGCTCGACAGACTTCTCGGTGATCTCACGCACGCGGCCGATCAGATCCTCCTCCAGCCACCGCGAGCGCTCACCGGTGAAGGTCGAGATCAGGATGTCGTCGATCCGATAGTGCTCGACGGCGTTCTTGACCGCGTAGAAGGGGTCCGGGCTCATCGGCTGGCCAGTGGCGTCGATCTCCGAGCGGTAGAGCTCGGCAAGGGTCGAGGCCAGGTCGCGCACGACCTGCCCCTCGCTGACGTCCTCGGCGCGCGGGCAGATGATCGTGAAGCGGTGGGGGCGGATGTTGGCGCGCTCCTTCAGCCGGTTGACGAGGTCCGGAGCGGCGACGGTCTTCGTCGCCACGACCAAGGTGTGGTTGAGGTCCCAGCGGATCGCGTCGTCCTCGATCCGGACCGGGATGTGAGTCAGCTTCACCTCGGGCTCGACCCGCTCGCGCGCCCACTCGACGAGGTCGCGGCGCATGAAGCCGAAGCGGGTGTCGGCCAGGCAGGAGAGCAGGACCTCGCCGGGCCGGTGGGCGCGGACGGCGTCGTCGAGTGCCAGCGAGGGCTCCGGGTCCATCACCTCGCCGACCGAGGGGATCCCGAACTCGCTCAGCACCGCCATCGTCACCTCGACCCGGGCGCGAGCGGCTTCGCGCACCTCGCTGGTGTCGATCAGCTGGCCGACTGAAGGTTGGTTCTGCGGCGCTGCGACGACGACGCCGGAGATCTGGTCCTGGCGCTCGCGCACCGCCTGCAGCAGCTTGCGGCCGCCGGCAACCTCGTTGAGGAAGACCAGCAGCGGCCTGCGCTCATCAGCCTGCGAAGCGCCCACGCTCATGAGGAGCTGCCCACCACGCTTTTCTCACCGGCGGGCACCTCGGCGCCTTCTCCGGCCATGATCGCGTGTTTGGCGCCGGGGATCCCGAACTCGTAGGGACCGCCGACGACCCGCGGGATCTCGTCGAAGTTGAAGATCGGCGGCGGCGAGGAAACCTGCCACTCGATCGAGTTGGCGCGCCACGGGTTGCCGTCTGCCTTCGGACCGAAGCGCCAGCTGACGACCATGTTGTAGAGGAAGACGAGCTGGACGGCGCCGAGCATGAAGGCGAAGCAGCTGATCAGCAGGTTCCAGTCGCCGAACTGGGCGGCGTAATCGGCGACGCGACGCGGCATTCCGTCCATCCCAACCCAGTGCATCGGGATGAAGGTGCCCCAGGTGCCGACCAGGGTGCCCCAGAAGTGGACGCGGCCGAGTTTCTCGTCGTACATCCGGCCCGTCATCTTCGGGAACCAGTGGTAGACGCCGGCGAAGATCGTGAAGACCGAGCCACCGAAGAGGACGAAGTGGATGTGGGCGACGATGAAGTAGGTGTCGGAGACGTGGATGTCGAGCGGCACCATGCCGAGCATCACGCCACTGATCCCGCCGATCGTGAAGGTAACGATGAAGGCGAGCGCGAACAGCATCGCCGTCGAGTAGGTGTGGATCTTCCCGAAGTAGAGCGTGCCCAGCCAGGAGAAGATCTTGATCCCGGTCGGCACCGCGATCAGCAGGGTGGTCAGCATCATCGGCACCCGCAGCCAGGAGAACATCCCGGCGACGAACATGTGGTGGGCCCAGACCGAGTAGCTGAGGACGACAATCCCGATCAGCGCCAGCGCCATCAGTCGGTAGCCGAAGATCGGCTTGCGGGCGTGGGTCGAGATCACCTCGGAGACGATCCCGAACCCGGGCAGCATCATGATGTAGACGGCCGGATGGGAGTAGAACCAGAAGATGTGCTGGTAGCTGATCACGTCGCCGCCGGCCGCGAAGTCGAAGAAGTTGGTGTGGAGGGCGCGGTCGAAGAGGACCATGAACTGGACCCCGGCGATGAACGGGGTCGCGGCGACGACCAGCAGCGAGGTCGAGAGGTTCGCCCAGACAAGCAGCGGCATCCGCCAGAAGGTCATCCCGGGCGCACGCATGGTGATGATCGTGACCAGGAAGTTGAGCGCGGTCGCGATCGACGATGCGCCGGCGAACTGGACACCGAGGTTGAAGAACGACTGGCCCAACGGCGCCCCGGTCGAGAGCGGCGCGTAGCCGGTCCAGCCGGCGTCGAAGGCACCGCCCGGGCAGAGGAAGCTGCCGATGAAGAGGATCCCGGCCAGCGGCAGCATCCAGAAGCTGAGCGCGTTGAGGCGCGGGAAGGCCATGTCCGGCGCGCCGATCATCAGCGGCAGGACGTAGTTGGCGAGCCCGGCGAAGACCGGGATCACGAAGACGAAGATCATCAGCACCGCGTGCGTCGAGAAGAGGCTGTTGTAGGTCGACGCTTCGACGATCTGGGTGCCCGGCTGGGCGAGCTCGGCCCGGATCAGCATCGCCATCAGGCCACCGATGAAGAAGAAGAAGAACGTCGTGACCACGTACTGGACACCGATCACCTTGTGATCGGTGTTGAATTTGAAGTAGTCCTTCCAGCTCTTGGCGCCGTGCTGGGAGTGGTCGTCGGGGATCGTCGGCAGCCCGGCGGCCCAACGCAGCCAGTAGTCGAAGCAGCCGAAGCCGGCGAGGAAGCCGAGCGGGGCCGTGATCGCGGGCACGATCACGTGCGGGTAGCCGGTCTGTTCGGTCTGGTAGAGCGGCAAGCCGGAGATCTTCCGCAGGATGATCACCAGGCCGAAGCCGAAGGCGCCGAAGGCGATGGCGCCAATCAGGCCTCGCCACCAGCCGGGTCTCTTGATCGCGTCAACCATCAACTCGCTCCATTATGCCTTTACGCCCCACCGGCTCCGAGGGCAGGGGGATTGGTCACGCTCTCCTCCTTGAGGACATCCATGAAGGGTTCGGGCAGTTTCTGATCGAGGCCTTCGACCCATTCGTTGAACTTCTTCGGCGACTCGACGACGACTTTCGCCCGCATCGTCGCGTGGCCGAAGCCGCAGAGCTCGGTGCAGACGAGCTGGTAGGTCCCGGCCTTGTCCGGGGTGACGATCGCCGTGGTCGTGATCCCGGGGACGTTGTCTTTCTTGATCCGCCACTCGGGGACCCAGAAGGAGTGGATCACGTCCATCGCGTGCATCTTGAACTGGACCTGGCGTCCAACCGGGACGTGCAGCTCGCCCTCGGACCAGGCGTAGTCTTTGCCGGGGTAGGCGAAGCTCCAGGCGTACTGCTGCGAGAAGACCGAAACCGTGAGGTGCTTCGAGCTCGGCTCTTCGATGTCGTCGAGCACCTTCCAGCTGTAGCCGCCGGCGAAGAGGACGATGATCGTCGGGATCAGGGTCCAGGCGATCTCGAGGCGGGTGTTGCCGTGGATCGGCTCACCGTCGGACTCGTCCCCAGGCTTCGCTTTGAACTTCCAAAGCGCGTAGAAGAGCATCACCATCACCAGCGAGAAGACGAACGCCGAGAGAACGATCATCACGTTCAGCAGGTGGTCGATCTTCGGCGCGGCCGTGGAGGCGCCCTGACCGTTCCAGTTGATCGGGACCATTACCGCCGAGATGACCGCCGTCAGGGCGATCGTCACCAGCAGCATCTTCACTATGGGCAGGCGGCCGTACATTGGGGCGGCGGGCATTCTATTGAAGCGGCGGCGGGAGGCTTTGCGGCCTCAGGTGACTCTTCGCACTAGCTTGCCGGCCGCGGTAGATGATCCAGCTCGCCGGCGGCCGCGGCGAGGACGCCACGGGCCACTCCCTCCCAGCTCCAGAGCCGCGCGACGGTCGCGACGAGCGCCCGCCGGGCCCGCTGCCGCTCTGCCTCCGGAAGGGCGAGCCAGCCGTCGATCCGGGCGGCAATCGCCTCTACCGCCCCCTCCTCGACCGGGAACGAAGTGAGCGCGCCTACGTCCCCCGGGAGGTCCGCCTGCAGCTGCCGGGAGACCTCGAGCATCCCCGAGTGGCCGGCCGAGACCGGCAGGGCCCCGCAGGCGGCGGCCTCGACCGCGACCATCCCGAAGGCCTCGGGGAAGGTGCTTGGCATCACCATCGCCTCGGCGCGGGGGAAGAAGGATGCGACCTCGTGGTGCTCGAGCCGGCCGACGAACTCGACCGAGCCGGCGGCGGCGCGGGCCTGCTCGGCGTAGCCGGCGGGCGGGTCGGCGAGGAAGGCCGAGAGGATCGGCAGCGGCCGCTCCTCGCCGCCCTCCAGGGCCCAGCCGAGCCGGGCGACCTCGCGGGCGTCATCGAGGTCACCGGCCTCGAGTGCCGCCAGCAACCGCCGCAGGCCCTCCTCGTAGCCGCCGTAGCCGGCGATCTCCAGCCGTGCCAGCGGGTGGGCCGCCCGCACCAGCGGCCAGGCAGCGAGCAGGAGGTCGACGCCCTTGGAGACGATCAGCTTGCCGACGTAGGCGACCAACGGATCACGCTCGCCGCCAGGGCGAAACTCCTCGACGTCGACCCCGGGCGGCCCGAGCCGGGTCTTCTCCCGCAGCCCCGACACGTCGCCCAGCGCCGCCCAGAGGGACTCGGCGGTGTGACCAGAGCCGACGAGGACGCCGCGGGCGGCCTCCATTCCCTCGCGGGCGTAGGGAAGGAAGCGCGGGTGTGGCTTCACCGTGTACTCGAGCGCGGAGCCGTGGATCTTGGCGGCAAAAGGGGCGACGTCCGCTCGGGCGAGGACCGCCGGTCCCATCACAAGGTGGTTGGCGAGGGCGAGGTCGATCCCCCCCGGCTCGGCGGCAACTTCCCGCACCGCGGCCACGTTGGCCTCGATGTAGCGGTCGAGCTCCGCCTCGCTCAGCTCCGGAAACGCCTTCACCTCGAACCCCTCGTAGGGATCTTTGACGTAGACCGGCAGCAGGCCGCCGATCTCGGGGTTGTGGATCCGCACATCCTCGATCCGGACCTCGCGGTCCTGGCAGAGCAGGTGCACCTCGTGGCCGAGCCGGGCGAGAGCCCGCGCCAGGTTGACGTTGTAGATGTTGCTGCCGGTGCCGCGCAGCATGTAGCCGTGGAAGACGAGAACGCGCATCGGAGCCGCGCAAGCTAATAGAGTGCCCGGCGATGAACGAGAAGCAGCTCTACCGCATGCGCGCCGCGGCCTCCGGCCGCGAGGCCCTCGCCCCCACCGAGCCCGGTTCGGTCTACGTCGACCGCGAGACCGGCGAGGAGATGGAGCCGGTCGCCAAAGTCCTGCCTCTGGCGCCCTCGGCATCCTCCCTCCCGCGCAGCCCAGAGAACCTCCGCGCCTGCCGCCGCTGCGACCAGCTGATCGGGCTGGACGTCTCTGATTGCCCATACTGCGGGCTCAGACAAGAAGCGCTTTAGAAAGGGCTACGGCTTCTTGACCAGCGTCGCCGCGTAGAGCAGGCGGGCGTTGGAGTAGTAGCAGCCGTAGGTCTTGGTCTTGCCGACGCCCTGTTGGGGGTGGCCGCCCTGGATGTCTTCCTTCGAGGAGCAGTGTTCGGGCAGGCGGCTGCCGCGCCAGGTGTTGTCAGCTGAGACGTTGAAAGCGAACATCGGCGCCCAGGTGGGAATCGTCAGCGCCACTACCTGGCCCTTGAGGACGGTGAGCGGATGATCGAGGGCGAAGATCGGGGTGCTGCCGAAGTAGGGGTTGAGCGTCTCCAGCGGGCTCTGGCGCACGAGCTTGTACTGCGGCGGCTTCGTGTCCTCGATCGGGCGCAGGACGCCGATCCGCGCCTGCGACGGGGCGCCGAGGAAGTCGTTGAAGAAGCCCACCTCGTCGGTGGTCGTTTTCGTTTCGACCGTCGAGGGCCTTGCCAGGGTGATCGACCAGGCGACGATTTTTCCTTCGAAGGGAGCCTCGTAGGGACGGGGGACGCCGTCGGCGATCGACTGGAAGCCGGTCACGTGCCCCTCGACCCGACAGGGGGTGATCTCGACGTTGTTGACGATTTTGCCCGGACACGAGGCCGGCGGCGTTTCCGAGGTCTGCCCGAGGACGACGACGCGAAGGGGGGCCGAGTCGGCCTGCCGCGGCGCCGCGATCGCGACCAGCGCCGCCAGCAGGACGGCAGCGCCGAGCAGCGCCAGGAGGCGTCGAGAGGGCGTCTTGGTCTCTGCGTAGGGCATCGCTCAGGCAAACACGGGGCTTCGACCCCAGTTGCGGCGCCAATCTTGCCGCCCGGGGCGGCTGGATGCGGCGCTGCGGGGGGTTTTGCACGATCCCGGCCAACCGGCTGGCTGGCCAAGGTAGGGTTCGCCGCCTGATGGAGGCCTCGAACCAAAGCGCCGATTTCATCGCGGCCGGCCTCGCCTCCTACGAGATCGAGGCCGACGAGATCGAGCTGGCAGTGATCGGTGCCGCCCACCAGACGTTCTGGCCGCCGATCCTCGAGCTGCTGCAGCTCGACACCAGCCAGGTGCCGGCCGAGCGCGACCCCGACCTCTCGCAGGCGCCGCCGAGCCGATGAGCGAGCCGCTCGACCTCTCGCTGCGGGAGCAGGCGGCGGCGATCGCCGCCGACGAGGTTGACGCCGGCGAGCTGCTGGAGGCTTGCCTGAAGCGGATCGAGGAGCGGAACCCGGTCCTGAACGCGGTCGTCGAGACCTTCCCGGAGCGCTCGCGGGAGATGCTCGCCGCGGCGCCGGCCGGCCCGCTCCACGGGGTCCCGATCGTGATCAAGGACGAGTGGCCGCTGCCCTGGCGGGCGCAGCGGTTCGGCGCCGCCGAGATGCTGGCGCAAACCGCGCCGGGCGAGTCCGGCCCTTACCGCGCGCTGCGCGACGCAGGCGCGGTCGTCATCGGCGTCGGCAACATGCACGAGCTCGGTGCCAGCAGCACCGGCAACATCTCCGTCTACGGCCCCGCCCGCAACCCTTGGAGCGTCGAGCGCTGCCCGGGCGGCTCCTCCAGCGGCCCGGCGGCCGCCGTGGCGGGGCGGATCGTCGCCGGTGCGGTCGGCGCCGACGGGGTCGGCTCTATCCGCTACCCCGCCACCTATTGCGGCCTCACCGGCCTGAAGCCGACCTTCGGCCGCTCGGCGATGGCGGGGCACCACATGGCCGAGATCTCGACCACGATCGTCTCCGGCGCCCTCTGCGCCGACGCCGCCGACTGTCGCCTGCTCGACTCGGTCCTCTTCGGCGAAGAGCTGCGGGCGGGGGTGCCCGAGGGCCTGCGAATCGGCGTCATCCGCAACGAGGTCTCCGAAGACGTGGCGCCCGCGGTGCGCGAGGCCTGTGAGGAGGCGATCGAGGAGCTGCGCCGCGAGAGCGGCGGCGAAGTGCGGGAGATCGAGCTGCCCGAACTGGCGGCGGCAACCCTGGCGACCGTCCTGATCGCCAACAGCGAGAGCCTCGGCGGTGTCACTCCGGAGCGCCTGAATCGCCTCGACCCGGAGCTGAGCCCGATCGGTCGCGGCCTGCTCAAGTACCGGGTGCTGCTGCCGGCGATGGCGACGATCAAGGCCGGGCAGGTGCGGACGATGGCGCGCCGCACCCTGGCTAGGGTCTTCGAGGAGGTCGACGTGATCGCCTGGCCGACGGTGCCGGCGGTGGCGCCGCCGCTGGAGGCCCCCCTGGTCGAGCTGCCGAGCGGCACCCTCACCGCCGACGAAGCCAATGTTCGCGGCGGCGCCCTCGCCAACCTCACCGGCATCCCCGCGATCAGCGTCCCGGTCGGCTCCTCCGAGGGCCTGCCGATCGGCCTGCAGCTGCAGGCCGCCTGGGGACGCGACGAGCTGCTGCTCGACGCCGCCGAGGCGCTCGAGCGCGCCAACGGCCGCCGCTGGGTCGAGGCGTTGCCGCCCGCTGCCCGCGGCACCGAGACTCTGGAGGCCTAGCTTGGCGGCGATCCAGGTCGCGGGGCTCGAGCGCTCCTTCGGCGAGGTCCTCGCCGTGCAGGGGATCGACCTCCGAGTTGCCGAGGGCGAGATCTATGGCTTCCTCGGTCCCAACGGCGCCGGCAAGACGACGACGGTGCGGATGCTGACCACCTTGCTGCTGCCGACCGGCGGCCGCGCCAGCGTTGCCGGCTACGACGTGGTCCGCGAAGCACGGCAGGTGCGGGCTTCGATCGGCGTCGCCCTGCAGGAAGCGGCACTGGACCCGCTGATGACGGGACGCGAGCTGATCCGCCTGCAGGCGACGCTGCAGGGCCTGCCGCCGGCGGCGGGGCGCGAGCGCGCCGACGGGCTGCTGGAGCGGGTTGGCCTCAGCGGCGCCGCCGACCGCCGCGTCGGCGGCTACTCGGGGGGGATGCAGCGCCGGCTCGACCTCGCCGCCGCACTCGTGCACGAACCGCGCGTCCTCTTCCTCGACGAGCCGACCACCGGTCTGGATCCCGTCAGCCGCAAGACGATCTGGGAGGAGGTGCGGGCGCTGAACGAAGACGGGACCACCGTCTTCCTCACCACCCAGTACCTGGAGGAGGCGGACCAGCTGGCCGACAACGTCGGGATCATCGACAGCGGCCGGATTGTCGCCGAGGGCACCCCGGAGGCACTGAAGGCGGAAGTCGGCAATCCCCATGTCGAGATCCTGGTCGGGGAGGGCGCGGTCCCCGCGGCCGAGCGCGCCTGCGCCGAGCTGGGGAAGCTGCTGCCTCCGAAGGACGGCAAGCGGGTGCTGGTGGAAGTCGAGCAGGGCGCCGCCGACATCCCGCGCGTCGTCCGCGCCCTCGACGAGGCCGGGGTCGCGGTCGAGTCGCTGGAGCTGGTGCGGCCGACCCTCGACGACGTCTTCGTCGCCAAGACCGGGCACCACCTCGAAAAAGAGGAACGCGAGGGCAGCGGCGAGGAGCTGGCGCCGGCGTGAGCGGGCTGGCGCGGAGCGCGCGAGTGGTGCGAGCGCTGGGCGCGCGCTCGATCCGGCAGACCTTCCGCCGGCCGCAGCTGATCAGCCCGATCGTCGTCTTCCCCACCCTGTTGCTGGCGATCCAGACCGGCGGCGCCGGCGCCGGGATCGAACTGCCAGGGTTCCCGCCGGTCCAGAGCTTCCTCCAGTTCATGCTGGCCGGTTCGATGATGCAGTCGATGATGCTGGCCGGCAACAGCGGCGGCATCGCCTTCGCGGTCGACATCGAGATGGGGTTCACCGATCGCCTCTTCGCCGCCCCGATTCCGCGGTTCGCGATCGTCCTCGGCCGCCTCGCCGGGACGGCGGCGCTGGGCCTCTTCGCGTCGATCTGGTTTCTCGCGATCGGGCTGATCTTCGGGGCCGAGATCGCGGGCGGCATCCCCGGGGCACTGCTGGCGATCGCGCTGACCACCGCCGCGGCGCTGGCGGTCGGCGGCATCGGCGCCGCGATCGCCCTCCGCAGCGGCAGCGCCAGCGTCGTCCAGGGCCTCTTCCCCCTCGTCCTCGTCGTCCTCTTCCTCTCGTCCGCCTTCTTCCCCCAAGAGCTGATGATCGAGCCGGCGAAGACGATCGCCGAGTACAACCCGCTCAGCTTCATCGTCGAGGGAGTGCGGGAGCCGATCATCTCCGGCATCGACGCCGGTCACACGCTGGAGGCGGTGGCGGCGATCCTCGGCATCGTCGTCCTCGGGCTGGTGCTCAGCGCCCGCGCCCTGCGACACCGGCTGCGGGTGGGCTGATGGAGGTGACCGCAAATACGCCGTGGCGGACGAACCTGGCGACGATCGTCGCCCTGATCGCGAGGGCGAAGAACGAGCTGGTGCGGGTGCCGGGGGCGGCAATCCCGGGCGTCCTGGCGCCGACGATCTTCTTCCTCGGCCTCAATGGCGTCTTCGGCGGCCTGATCCAGCTCAGCGGCTTCGACACCGACTCCTACGAGAGCTTCATCGTTCCCGTCAGCATGCTGCAGGGCGCCGGCTTCACCGGCGCCGCCGCCGGGGTCAACCTCGCCCGCGACTACGAACAGGGCTGGGTGGACCGCCTCCTCGTCTCCCCGGCTCCGCGCTGGGTATTGCTGACCGGCAACGTCCTTGCCGCCAGCCTGCGCGCCTTCGTCCCCGCCACCTTCGTCCTGGCGATCGCCTTCGCGATCGGCGCCCACTGGCCCGGCCTCGACGGGCTCGTCGTCTGTTACCTGATGGTCGCGGCGATGGCCGCCGTCGCCGCCTGCTGGGGCTCGATGCTGGCCCTCCGCTACAAGAGCCAGTCGGCGGCGCCGCTGATGCAGGCGGGGATGATGGGCCTGGTCCTGCTGACCCCCGCCTACGCGCCGCTGGAACTGCTGCAGCCCTGGCTGGAGAAGGTCGCCGAAATCAACCCGGTCACCCACGTGATCGAAGCAGCCCGCCAGGGCTTCGTCGGCAGCGTCACCTGGAGCGACACCTGGCCGGGCCTGCTGGCGCTGGCGGCGCTGCTGGCGGTACTGGGAGCGCTGGCGCTGCGCGAGATGCGCCGCACCAATGTCTAAGAGCCCCTTCGGCAACGACGCCTCCGGCAAAACTGCCCTCACCGAGGTCGAGCGCGTCTTACGGCAGAACTGGGTCGTAGGTCGGCGCGGTGAGACGCCGTTCAGCTACACCGAGCCGAGTCCCGGCCGCTACCCCTGGCAGTGGTACTGGGACTCCTGCTTCGCGGCGATCGTTTGGCGCCGGTTCGAGCCATCGCGATCGCGGCGGGAGCTGGAAAGCCTGTTGGCGGCGCAGCGGCCGGACGGGTTCATCGGCCACACGATCTTCTGGCGCAGCCATGTCTCCGGGCCGCGGCAGCTCTTCTACAACGTCCGCAACCGACGGGCGCGGGAGACCGAGACGATCCAGCCGCCGCTGCTCGCCTGGGCCTGGCGGATCGCCGTCGGCGACCCGGACGAGGAGCCACGAGTCGCTCGGCACGTGGACTGGCTGCGCCGCAACCGTGACCTCGAGGGAGACGGGCTGCTCTGGATCGTCCAGCCCGACGAGTCCGGGCTCGATGCCTCGCCGAAGTTCGAAGAGGTCTGGGGGTGGCGGGCGAACGGGCGCATCGGCTTCCCGCTGCTGGTCCACCGCAACCGCGGGCTTGACTGGAACGCGCGGCGAATCCGCGACGCCGGACACCCCGTCCTCTGCGAGGTCCTCGTCAACACCCTCTGGTCGCTCTCGCTGCAGGCGCTGGGCCGGCCCTCGGCGACGCCGGCGCTGGTCGACCGTCTCTGGGACGAGCGGCGAGGGCTCTTCGTCGACGAGGCGCAGCCGGGCGGGGCGCGGCCACAGGCGCTGACCTGGGCCTCGCTGGCACCGCTGGCCCTGCCCGACCTGCCGCAGACGATCGGCCGGCGACTGATCGAGGAGCACCTGCTGAACGAGCGCGAGTTCCTGACGCCGGTCGCCCCGCCCTCGGTCGCGATCGGCGAGCGCGGCTACGAACCCGACGGCGGCCACGGCCCGATCCGCCGCTACTGGCGCGGCCCGACCTGGATCAACTCCGCCTGGCTGGTCTGGCTCGGCCTGCGCCGGCTCGGCCACGAGCAAGAGGCGCGACGACTGGCGGACGGCGTCGTCGGCGCCGTCGCCCGCGAAGGGCTGCGCGAGTACTACGACCCGCGCAACGGCAAGGGCTTAGGGGCCAAAGACTTTGCTTGGTCGGCGTTGGTGGCTGAGCTAGCGGATCCCAGGCCGCTGAAAGCCGCCTATTTGTAGCGGTAGGTGATTCGACCTCTGTCCAGGTCGTATGGGGAGAGCTCGATCTTCACGCGGTCGCCAGGGAGGATGCGGATGTAGTGGCGGCGCATCTTTCCCGAGATGTGGCCGAGCACGTCGTGCCCGTTGTCCAGTTTGACGCGGAACATCGTGTTGGGGAGAGCCTCGGTGATCTCCCCCTCCATTTCGATCTTTTCCTCTTTGGCCATGCGCGCGGAGCGTATCTAACGGCGCAGGTGTTGGAGGGCGCCCTCACGGTCAGTGACTTCCCCTGCAAATTGCGCCGCCTCCAGCTCGGCCACCGCGTTGCCGAGCTCGGGGCCCGGCTCGATCCCCAGCTCGGCGGCGATCTCGTCGCCGCGCAGCAGCGGTGCCGGCGGCCCCTCGCGGCGCCAGTCGAGACCGGCGGCGATCATCTCGCGCGCCAGCTGCAGGTGCGCGGAGACCATCTCCGGGCTGGCAATCGGTCCCTGGCCGCGGGCGGAGAGCCGGTCGGCGACGGTGAGCAGGGTGACGTCGACGGTGACGGGATCGGTCGCGCGCAGATAGGAATGGACGCGGCGCGGCGGCAGCGGCATCTCCGGGATCAGGAAGCCGAGCCGGAGGTGGTGCCGGGCCAGCGCCTGCAAATGCTGCGTGAGGCGGCGGCTGGCACGCAGGCGCTTGCAGATCCCGCCGATCACCTCCGCCCCCACCTCGTCGTGGCCGCGGAAGCCGACGAAGCCGTCGCGTTCGGCCTTGGTGGCCGGCTTGGCGATGTCGTGGAAGAGGGCGCCGAAACGAAGGGCGGTGCGGCGGCTGATTTCGTCGGCGAGCGGCTGGTCGAGCAGCGCGGCGACCTCGGCGGCGCGATCGCCGGCGAAGCGCCCGAGGTCCCCCTCGACCTCGAGCGTGTGCTCGAGCACGGCGATCGTGTGGTCGTAGACGTCGAGGTGGTGGTTCGGCCCCTGCTCGACCCCGCGCAGGGTCTCCAGCTCGGGCAGGACGACGGCGGTGATGCGGAGCTCGTCGAGCAGGCGCAGCCCGCGCAGGGGGTCGGGGCCACCGACGAGCTGCCGCAACTCCGCCAGCTGCCGCTCGCCAGCCGGGTCCGCGGCGCGGGCGGCGCAGGCGTGGGCAAGCGCCAGCGTTCGCGGCTCGATCTCGAGCCCCAGCTCGGCCGCCAGCCGCGCCGCCCGCAGCAGCCGCAGCGGGTCGCTCGTGAAGCTGTCGCTGCCAACCGCGCGCAGGCGCTTCTCGGCCAGATCGGTGAGGCCGCCGTGGGGATCGATCGGCTCTTCGCCCGCGAGGGGGACCGCGACGGCGCCGATCGTGAAGTCGCGCGCCGCCAGGTCCTCCTCGATCGTTGTCGCCGCGGAGCGCGGTGACGTCGATCTGCCAGCGGGGGTCCCTCGCCGACCACCCGCCAGGTCCCGAACTCGGCCGAGAGCTCGAAGGCGTGCTCACCCAGCTCGGCAGCGATCGCCTTTGCGACCGTGCCCGGGTCGCCCGCCGCGGCGAGATCGAGGTCGGCGACCTCGCGCCCGAGGGCGGCGTCGCGCACAGCGCCGCCGACGATCCAGACATCGTCAGCGTTATGCAGTGCCCGGCGGCTGGCGACCACGATCGGCGCCGCGGCAAGCTGCTCGAACGGGCTCATCCCGGGCACCCGCGGCACCCGCGGGGAGATCGCACAGGTGACCTCGTAGTTGATCGTCTCCAAGCGGTGCGCGACCTCCTCGGCGAGGATCCGCTCCTCGCCCTGGCGACCGACCAGAACCGCCTCCTCGCCCGCTTCGACGTCGGTCTCCGGTCCGAGGTCGATCGTGATGTTGTCCATCGACACAGTGCCGACGAGCGGATGGCGGCGGCCGCGTACGAGGACGTCGGCGTTGTTGGTGAGGGCGCGGCGGACGCCGTCGCCGTAGCCAAGCGGGATCACCCCGACCCAGGTGTCCACCGGCGCCGTCCACTTGCGCCCGTAGCCGGCGCTGGCGCCGGCGGGGAACCGCTTGACGTCGGCGACGTGCGAGTGCAGCGAGAGCGCCGGCCGCAGGCCCTGCTCGGCAGGGTCGTGCTGAAAGGGGTCGAGCCCGTAGATGGCCACCCCGCACCGCGCCATCCCGTAGTGGGAGCGTTTGGCGCGGAAGACGGCGGCGCTGTTGGCAGCGTGGACGAGGACCTCGGGATGCTCGGCTTTGACCGCGGCGGCGACCTCGTCGAAACGGTCGAGCTGCTCGTCGAAGTAGGTCGAGTCGAGTTCGTCGGCGGTGGCGAGGTGGGTCCAGATCCCGGCCAGCTCGAGGTCGGGGTCCTCGGCGCAGGCACGCGCCAGCTCCAGCACCTCGCCCGCGTCGCGGTTGCCGAGCCGGCCCATGCCGCTGTCGTACTTGACGTGGACGCGGGCCCGGTGCCCGTGCGCTCGCGCTCGCGCAGCGACCACGCGGCGGAAATCCTCGCGCCAGAGCGCCAACTCCGAGCCGGCCGAGATCACGCCGTCGACCTCCTCGTCAGTCAGCGCCCCCATCGTCAACAGCGGCACGTGCTGGAAGCGCCGCCCGATCTGCTCGGCCTCGCTGGCGGTGGCCACCGCCAGCCGCGTCGCGCCCCCCTCCAGGGCCGCCGCGGCACAGCCGTCGGCGCCGTGTCCGTACCCGTCCGCCTTGACCACCGCGCACAGCTCCGCCCCATCGCCGAGCTCTGACTTCAGCCGCGCACAGTTGGCGCGGACCGCGTCGAAGTCGATCCGGGCGAATGCCCGCTGCATGGCTAGTCGGGGTCCGCAACCAGGGCGGCGAGCGCGTCGGCCCTGGTGACCATCCCGACCAGGTAGCCGTCGGCGTCCACTACCGGCAGGTGGTTGTGGTGCTTGTCGGCGATCTTCTTCGCCACCCGATCGGCCGACTCGTAATCGTGGGCGACGATCGGATCCGCGGTCATCAGCTCGGAGACTTCGGTCGCGAAGGCTTTCTCCAGCCGCTCCTCGAACCCCTTCATCGAGCCGACGAAGACGATCCCCCCCATGATGTTGAGGTAGTGCGGCAGGTGCAGGTCCGACTCCTCCTCGCTGAGGACGAGGTCGGACTCGCTGACGATCCCGACCAGCTTGTTGTCGTTGTCGACGACCGGGATCGCGCCGAGGTCCGATTTCGAGAGCAGGTCGATCGCGGTGCGAGCGTCGTCGCTGGGATGGACGCTGGGGACTTCGCGGGCCATGATCTCTCCGGCGGTCTTCATGGGCGCGAGGTTATTCGACCGGCCCGTCGGGACGTAGCGCCAGAGGAACGCTGTCGATGACGTCGGTGGCGATCACCGACTCGGCAGCGCCGATGCGGGCCGCGGCATCGAGGCCGGCCCGGGCGTGGGAGAAAACGGCCGCGCACGTCGCCGCGAAGGGATCGTCCATGCGGGCGAGGAGGCCGGCAGCGATGCCGGAGAGGACGTCGCCGCTGCCGGCAGTGGCGAGCGCCGGCGCCGAAAGGCCGTTGACGGCGGTGCGGGTGCCGTCGGTGACGATCGTGTCGTCCCCCTTGAGGACGACGATCGCGCCAGCCGCCTCGGCAGCCTCGCGGGCGCTGACGAGGCGATGGGCGTCGACCTCAGCCGACTCCCGCTCCAGCAACCGCCCGAGCTCCCCCGCGTGAGGGGTCAGGACCGTTGGCGCCTTCCGCGCCCGCAGCTCGCCGAGCCTCCCGGCGAAGGCGTTCAAACCATCGGCGTCGAGGACCAGCGGCGCTTCGATCTTCGGCACCACCGAGCGAGCCAGCTCGAAGGAACCGGGGTCCTTGCCCAGGCCCGGCCCGAAAATCCCGGCCGCCGCCCTCTCGAAGGTCCGCAGCACCGTCTTCTCCGAGGCGGGAACGAGGCAACCGTCGCCGCCGGGGCAGCCGACCGACATCACCTCAGGCTGGGCCAGCTCGAAGACCATCTCCAGATCAGCCGGGACGGCGACCGTCGCATAGCCGGCACCGGCCCGGATCGCCGCCAGCGAAGCCATCCGCACCGCCCCGGTGAGGCCCCGCGAGCCGCCGGCGACAGCGACCTGCCCGGAGCTGAACTTGGTCGAGCGGGGACCGCGGCGCGGCGCGAGGTCGAGCACGGCGGGGTCGATCTCCCCGGCAACCGGCTCCCCAGGCGCTCCAGCCGGGATTCCAATCGCCGCCACCCGCAACTCACCGGTGTGCCGCTTGCCGGGCGCGACCCGCTGCCCCAGCTTCGCTGCGTGGAAGCTGACAGTGACATCGGCTTCGACCGCCTCCCCCACCACCTCACCGCTGGAAGCGTCGACCCCCGAGGCAATGTCGCAGGCGACAACCGGTGCCCCACACCCGTTGATCGCTCGGATCGCGTCAGCAGCCGGCTCCCGCGGCGCCCCCTCGAACCCGGTCCCGAAGATCGCATCGACCACTGCGCCCGACCCCTCCAGCCGACCAGCCAGGCCCCCCTCGACAAACTCCCCCCCAAACCGCTCCCAGTTGACCGCCGCGTCCCCCCGCAGCTCCTCCCCAGGCCACAGCAGCAACGCCTCCACCTCAAACCCCATCTCCCGCAGCAGCCGCGCCGCCACGAACCCATCCCCCCCGTTGTTCCCCTTCCCACAAACGATCCGGATGGGACCTTGAGGAGCCATCTGGGCGACCACCCCCGCCAAAGCCCGCCCCGCAGCCTCCATAAACTCGAGCGAAGGAACCCCCCGCTCCTCAATCGCCCACCGATCAACAGCCCTCATCCCCTCAGCGTCATAAAGCGGCCGCAACCAGCTCTCCATTCCCCCCACCCTAGTAGCGAACGGAGGGGACCGGTGGGGGTCGCTGGGTACTCAGCATGGAGCCGGGCCACTGACCCATGAGGCGTCAGCAGAAGGCGATCCACCCGGCGGAGGTGCTCCCAGCGACCCCCACCGGTCCCCTCCTCACCTGCGAGCTACTTGATCCCGACGATCAGCTTCGCGGTAGCCAGATCACCCGAAGCTTCGGACCCAAGCGCCAGGTAATCGATCTTCCGCAGGTACGGCTTCGCTTCCTCGAAGCCTTCGTCGCCCGCCGGCATCAAGGCCGTAGCCAGCTTCAGCGCCGAACCCCCCTCAACGTAAACGGAAATCGGGGTGCCGCCGAGCGCGTCGACGGCTTCCTTGTAGGTCGCCGAATCGGCGAGGGTCTTGCTTGCTTCCTCGAAGCTCGAGAGGGTCGTCGCGAGCCCGTAGCCGATCGCGATGCGGCTGCCCTTGGCGACGACGACAACCGGCTGGCGACCCAGGTCCGGGCTGCGGATCGAGAAGCCGCTTGCGCCCTGGGTGATCCTGGTGATCCCAGAGGTACCGGTGGCACGGAGGAAGAGGCCGAGGTTGGCGACGGTGTTCTTCGCCTTTTCCTCGTCTTCGGCTTCGAGGATCATCGCCCCGCCGAGGCTGCTTTCGCTGTTGCCGGTGACGTAGACGCCGACATCGCCGATCGAGACGGCGATCGATTCGAGGTCGATGCCGGCTTCCTTCAGCGTCTTCTTCAGTTTGTGCGGCGGGATCCCCTCGCTCGGGATTCCCTCCGCGTCGATCCGGTCGATCCCTTCGTTGAAGCGGTCGCCGAATTCAGGCGAGGCGAAGGCGGCTACCGCGGTGCCCGGCAGCGAGCCGAGCAGCTCCGAGGCATCGCCGCTGGGCGGGTTGTCGCCGCTGAGGTTGGTCCTGAGGTCGATCTTGATCTGCTTCGAGCCAGGAACGAGGCTGGCGACCGCAGTCGCTTCTTCCGGTTCGATCCCGAGGCTGTCGAGGAAGGTTTCGGTTTCCGAGTCGATTTCGTTGCCCGCTTCCTCGATCAGGCCGCCGATGTCGACGAAGACGTCGGCGGCGCTATCGCCGGGGATCCCGGAGACGGCGCTGGTGTAGGCCTTCTCGCCGGCGAGATTGTCGCCGTTGGAGGCGTCGACCATCGACTTGAAGATCGCCTCGTCTTCGGCGAAGACGACGAGGCCGTCGAAGACGCCGATCGTCGTTTCGTCTTCCTGGACCTTGAAATCGACGCCTTCGTAGGAGCCGTCCTTCGACCGCTTCGTCCTCCGGACTCGACCTCGTTGTCGATGAACTCGCGCGCTTCCTCTTCGTCCGAGGTCTGGACCGCGGCGCCGTAGCCTTCGAAGTCTTCTTCTTCGTATTCCTGCAGGAAGAGACCGCCCTCATCTCCAAGCCAAGGCTCGATTTCCTTTTCGAAGTCGAGCTCTTCACCGTCTTCGGCAGCCGATTCTTCGAGTTCGCCGATGATCAGGCCACCGAGGTCGTCGACGCCGGCGATTTCCTGGGCCAGCGACTCGATGTTCTGCTTCGTTTCCCCTTCGGGCCGAACCGTGAAGTCGATGAAGACCGGCGCCGTCGCGGGCGCGACGGCGGCCGGATCGGTGCCGCCGCTGCCACCGTCGCCGCCGCCGCCGCAACCGGCGACGAGGAGGGCAGCCAGGGCTGCGAGAAGGACTGGAAGGACGAAACGGAGCTTCACGGAGGCGGGCACTCTAGCGACCGTATTGGACAACTTCAGCCGACCAGGCGAAGGCTGGACGGTCTGTCACTCGACGGTGACGGTCTTCGCCAGGTTGCGTGGCTGGTCGACGTTGAGGCCGCGGTTGCGGGCGATGTCGTAGGCGAGCAGCTGCAGCGGCAGGATCGCGAGGATCGGCTGCAGGATCCAGTCGCTGGCGGCGACCTCGACCGTCTCCTCGATGACCTCGGCGACGCGCGAGTCACCGGCGGTGGCGATCCCGATCGTCTGCGCCCCGCGGGCCCGCACCTCCTCGACGTTGGAGAGGACCTTCTCCAGGATCGGGCTGTCGGTGGCGACGCAGATCACCGGCGTCGACTCGTCGAGCAGGGCGATCGGACCGTGCTTCATCTCGCCGGCGGCGTAGGCGTCGGTGGGGATGTAGCTGATCTCCTTCAGCTTCAGCGCCCCCTCGAGGCAGATCGGCAGGCCGATGTGGCGGCCCAGGTAGAGGAAGAAGTCCTGATCGCTGTGGGCGGCCGCGATCCTGCGGGCCGGCTCCGCAGTCAGCCGCCAGGGTTTCCTCCATCTTCGAGGGCAGCGCCTTCATCCCGGCGACCAGCTCGGTCAGCCGCTCTGGCGGCAGCGTTCCCCGCAGCTCGGCCAGGCGCAGGCCCAGCAGGTACATCGCCGCCACCTGGGCGACGAAGGTCTTGGTCGCGGCGACGCTGATCTCCATCCCGGCGCGGATGTAGAGGACAGCATCGGCGTCGCGGGTCGCCTGGCTGCCCATGATGTTGGTGATCGCCAAGACCGTGGCGCCGGCCTCGCGGGCGAGGCGCATCGCCGCAAGGGTATCCGCCGTCTCGCCCGACTGGGTCATCCCGATGACGAGGTCGTCCGGCCCGACCACCGGGTTGCGGTAGCGGTACTCGGAGGCGATGTCCATCTCCACCGGCACCCGTGCCCACTCCTCGATCGCGTAGCGCCCGACCAGGCCGGCGTGGTAGGAGGTGCCGCAGGCGACGATCACGATCCGCCGCACGCCGCGGAGGAACTCGTCGGAGAGCTCGACGTCAGCGAGGTCGACGCCGTCGGTCCCGGGCAGCCGATCGGTGATCGTCTCCGCGACGGCGTCGGCCTGTTCGTAAATCTCCTTCAGCATGAAGGTCTCGTAGCCGCCCTTCTCGGCTGCGTCGGCGTCCCAGGTCACCTCTTCGGTCTCACGCGCGATCGGGTTGCCCTCGGCGTCGGTAACGCGGACCGAGCCGGCTTCGATTTCGACGATCTCGCCGTTCTCGATCGGCATCGCGGTGCGGGTGTCGGCGAGGAAGGCGGGAATCGCGGAGGCGAGGAAGGCCTCCCCCTCGCCGATGCCGGCGACCAGCGGGCACTCCTTGCGGGCGCCGATCAGCCGCTTGCGGCTCGTCGGCGTGCATGGTGACGAAGGCGTAGTGGCCGCGCAGCTCGGCGTAGGCGGCGCGGACGGCGGCGGCGAGGTCGCCGTCGTAGTGGCGCGGCGATCAGGTGGGCGACCACCTCGGCGTCGGTCTCGGAGGTGAAGACCTTCCCTTCGTCCTGGAGACGGTGGCGCAGCTCCGTATGGTTCTCGACGATCCCGTTGAGGACGATGTGGACGCGACCGGAGCTGTCGTCGTGGGGGTGCGCGTTCTCCTCGGTGACGCGGCCGTGGGTCGCCCAGCGGGTGTGGGCGATCCCGGTCGCCGAGGGCGGCAGCGCCCCGGCGCCGTTGTTGGCGCGGGCGTCGACGGCGGCCCGCAGGTTGCCGAGGTTGCCGACCGCGTGCACGCTCTCGACCTCGCCGTCGGCGAGCACGGAGAGACCGGCCGAGTCATAGCCCCGGTATTCGAGCTTTTCCAGGCCGGAGAGCAGGAGCTCCTCGCAGGGCCTGGCGCCCACATATCCGACGATGCCGCACATAAGAGGCGAGTAAGGGTAGAGGGCGGGAGCAGGGAGGTCGGTCAGGCGAGCTCTTGGCGCACGAGCTCAGCCAGGCGCTCGGCGGTCGCCTCGGCCTCCTCGGCCGTCGGCGCCTCGACCATCACCCGGACCAGCGGCTCGGTCCCGGACGGCCGCAGCAGCACCCGCCCACGTCCCTCGAGGGCCTCGCTCTCGCGCGCGACCGCCTCCCAGACGGCGGCGGCGTCCTTGATCGCCTCGCGGTTCGCGACCTTGACGTTGACCAGGATCTGCGGCAGCTTCCGCATCGGCACCGCGTTCTCGAGGCGGTCGCCGTTCAGCTCCCGCATCGTCATCAGCGCGGCGGCGATCCCGTCGCCCGTGCAGACGAAGTCCGAGCAGATGATGTGGCCAGATTGCTCGCCGCCGAGCGGCCAGTTGCGGCTGGCGCATCTCGTCGATCACGTAGCGGTCGCCGACCTGGGTGACGGCGACTTCGATCCCGGCCTCCTCCATCGCCTGGTGGAAGCCGAAGTTGCTCATCACGGTTACGACCACCCCGCCGTTCAGGTCCCCCCTGGACGCCATTCCGCGAGCGGCGAGCGCGATCAGCTCGTCGCCGTCGTGGACCCTGCCATTGCCGTCGACGGCGAGGACGCGGTCGCCGTCGCCGTCGAAGGCGAAGCCGATCTCCGCCTCGGAGGCGGCGACGCGCTCGGCCAGCGCCTCGATGTGCGTCGACCCGCAATTGGCGTTGATGTTGCGGCCGTCGGGCTCGACCCCGATCGTCTCGACCTCGGCCCCGAGCCGCTCGAAGATCGCCGGCGCGGCGCGGTAGGTGGCGCCGTTGGCGCAGTCGAGCAGAACCTTGCGGCCGGAGAGATCGAGCGAGAAGGCAGCCTGCAGCTCCCGCAGGTAGTCGTCGAGGCCGCCGCTCAGCTCACGGACGTGACCGCTGCGCGCGGCGGCCGGGGCCTCTTCGATCAGCGCCTCGATTCGGGCCTCGACCTCGTCGGCGAGCTTGACGCCGTTGCCGTCGAAGAACTTGATCCCGTTGTCGTGAAAGGGGTTGTGGGAGGCGGAGACGACGGCGGCGAGATCGAGCCCGAGGCGCTTGACCAGAATCGCCGCGGCGGGCGTCGGCAGCACCCCGGCCAGGAAGGCATCGCCCCCGGCGGCGGCGATGCCGGCGGCCAGAGCCGCCTCCAGCATCGGACCTGACTCGCGGGTGTCGCGGACGATCAGGACCTGCGGCCGCTTGGCCTCTAGCGAAGCGGTCGTCGCCCGGCCCAGCGCCGTCGCCAGCTCGGCGCTGAGGAAGGTGCCAGCCTCTCCTCGGACCCCGTCGGTTCCGAAGAGCTTGCGCGCGGTCGTCACCCCGCTCCCGCTAGCGCTTGGAAAACTGCGGCCGCTTGCGAGCCTTCTTCAACCCGGCCTTGCGGCGCTCCTTGACGCGCGCATCGCGGGTGAGGAAGCCGCGGCGCTTGAGGTCGCCGCGAAGCTCGGAGTCGATCTCGGTCAGCGCCCGGGCGACCCCGTGGCGGACCGCGCCGGCCTGGCCGCTGATGCCGCCGCCGTGGACGCGGACGCGGACGTCGACGTTGCCCTCGTAGCCGGAGACCGTGAGCGGCTGCTTGACCATCGTCTGGTGCAGGGGCCGCGGGAAGAACTCCTCGAGGCTGCGCTTGTTGATCTCGATCTTGCCGTTGCCGGGAAGGACGGTGACGCGGGCGATCGCGCTCTTGCGTTTGCCGGTGGCGAGGAAGCGGGCGCCTTTCTCCATTTTCGCCGGGGCGCGGCTGGCGGCGGCGTCGGTCTCCTCGGTGGCGGCAAGTTCGGCTTCGCGACGGGCTTTCTCTTCTTCCTCGGCTTCCAGCCGCGCTTTCTCCTCGGCGCTGAGCTCCGGTTTGTCCGGCTCGACCAGGATCGGCTCCAGGTCAGCGCCCGGGAATAACGTCTTTTTTCTTCTCCTCGGCCTTCGGCTCCTCAGCGGGCTCGGGCGGAGCCTCCTCGGTCTGCTCCTCGACGACCTCCTGGTCAGCCTCCGGCGAGGTGACCTCCTCGGCGACGGGCTCCTCGGCCACGTCCTCGGACGGCTCCCCATCTCCACCCTCCTCGGACGGCCGCTCTTCCCCCGCATCTGACGCGGGTGGCGACGATGCCGAGGACTCTCCCGGCAGGGAGAGCCCGGAATCGGAGACAGGACCCGCGGCCCCGCTGCCCTGGTCCTGAGCATCGTCCTGCCCCTCAGTCGTCTCGTCCTGCTTCTTCTCGTCGTCCATCAATTCAGTTCGTCTCCATCGGTTTCGGCTGCTGCGCCGCGTGCGGGTGGTCCGGCCCGGCGTACACCTTCAGCTTGGTCAGCTGCTGGCGGGCGAGGCGGTTGCGCGGCAGCATCCCCTTGACGGCCTTGCGGATCACTTCCTCCGGCTTGCGCTCGAGCATCTCGCCGAGCGTGCGGGACTTGATCCCGCCGGGATAGCCGCTGTGGCGGTAGTAGGTCTTCTGCGCCAGCTTGTCGCCGGTGACGCGGATCTTCTCCGCGTTGATGACGACGACGAAGTCGCCGGTGTCGATGTGCGGCGTGTACTCCGGCTTGCGCTTGCCGCGCAGCATGTCGGCGATCTGGGTCGCCAGACGGCCCAGGGTCTTGCCCTCGGCGTCGACGACGTACCAGTCGCGCTGGCGGTTGGCTGGAGTGGCTACAAAGGTCTTCATCGCGCAAAAACCGCGCGGTCCTTCCCACGCGGCCGGCGGATGATAGCCATCTCGCGGCCATGGGGCTCCGGACGGTTGCTATAGCTGCCGCCCGAGCAATAGCCGAATCCCGTGCAGGCCACTGTGCGGGAGCGGAGGAACCGAAGAGACCATGCAGGTCTCAGGGGCGAATCGGACGAACAGCGTCCGTAGCGCGACTCTTTCAGCGCGAGCCCGTCAGCTAACTCCGCAGGCGATGGAAAGAGAGGGCTAGCGGTTGAACAGCAAAGGGTTCGTCCGACCACGCACGGTCGGCCAGTTAGGCGTAATGGCCGTGATCGCGCTGCTCGCGTGCTTCCTCGGCAGCGCGGTGGCGAGCACCGGCGGCGCCGGCACCCCAGGCGCGGCGCCAAGCGCCAAAGGCAGCCCGTCGGGGGCGCCGGCCGCTTCGCCGAGCGCCGGCAGCGATCACCCTCGTCGCCGGCAAGACGAGCCCGCGCAAGTCCTTCTACTTCGGCTATCGCTACCCCCGCCTCAGCTACACGATCGGCAGCACCCAGCCGGAAAACGACCTCCAGATCGACGTCGTCAACGCCAGCGGAGAAGTCGTCAAGACCTTCTACCGTGAGAACGTCGCACCCAACGTCGAAGACAAAGTCCGCTGGGACGGGACGACGAACGAAGGCCGGCCCGCCCGCAACGGCCGCTACAGCTTCCGGATCAGCCCGCAGTCGGCGACCGCCACCCCGCCCGCCGCGCGCAAGGCGACCAGCTCCACCACCCTCAGCCTCGGCTTCGCCTTCTACGGCTACGCCTTCCCGATCCTCGGGCCGCACGAATTCGGGATGAGCGCCGGCCGCTTCGGCGCCGCCCGCTCCGGCCACACCCACCAAGGGCAAGACGTGATGGCCGCCTGCGGCCTCCCGCTCGTCGCCGCCCGCGGCGGCCGCGTCCAGATGTCGACCTGGGACGACGCTGCCGGCAACTACCTGGTGATCGACGGCAAGCGGCACCGCCAACGACTTCATGTACGCCCACCTGGCCGAACCCTCGCCGCTTAAAGAGGGCGAAACGGTTCGCACCGGGCAGCCGATCGGGATCGTCGGCGAGACCGGCGACGCCCAGGGCTGCCACCTCCACTTCGAGATCTGGGGCGCTCCCGGCTGGTACGAGGGCGGCTCCCCCTTCGACCCGCTTCCGTATCTGCAGAAGTGGGACGCCTACAGCTAAGAAAATAAGAACGGTTCTCATTTTCATGTAGGCTCTCGCTTGTGACCTGGGCAGAGCGAACCTCGAAGCGGCTCAACGAGGCGGGCTTCCGCACCGGCGCCGCGCGGCGGCAGGTGATCGAGCTGCTCGACGGCGAGCACTGCGCGCTGACCGCACTGGAGATCGATCGGCGGCTGCCGGACGTGGGCCGAGCGACGGTCTACCGGACGCTGGAGCAGCTCGAGGAACTCGAGCTCGTCTACCGCGTCGACGTCGGCGGCGAGAGCGTCGCCTACGAGCGCAACGACCCGACCGGGCACCACCACCACATGGTCTGCGTCCGCTGCGGCCGCCTCCTTCCGTTCGAGGACCAAGCCCTTGAGCAGGCGATCCATGCCGTCGCCGGGCGCGCCGAGTTCGAGGTCACCGCCCACGACGTCCTCCTGCGGGGAGTCTGCCCGCGCTGCCAGGGACAGAGCTAGTGTCGATCGCGATCCCGCTGGCGGGGCTGACGGTCTTCGCCACCCTGCTGGGAGGCCGAATCGGCCTCCGCTTCTCCGATCGCCTGCCGACGCTGCTGGCGCTGACCGGCGGCGTCGTCGTCGCGGTCGCCCTGCTCGACGTCCTGCCGGAGGGGATCGACGGGGTCGGCGACGTCGACCTCGCCACCGCCCTCGTCGCCGCCGGCTTCCTCGGCTTCTTCTTCGTCGAGCGGATACTGGTCCTCCACGACCGCGAGGAGGCGGTGGAGACCCTGGCCGGCGAACGGGTCGGCGTCCTCGGCGCCGCCGGCCTCTCCGCCCACAGCTTCCTCGATGGCCTCGGCATCGGCTTCGCCTTCGGGGTCGACTCGGCCACCGGCTTCCTCGTCTTCGCCGCCGTGATCAGCCACGACTTCGCCGACGGCCTCAACACGGTCAGCTACGTGCTGCGGCGCTCGGGCAACCGGCGCACCGCGGTGCGGTGGCTGACGATCGACGCCCTCGCCCCGCTGGTGGGGGCGATCGTCGGCTCCCAGGTGGCGATCTCCGACCATTCCCTCGGCTATGTCCTCTGCGTCTACTGCGGGATCTTCCTCTACATCGGGGCCAGCGACCTGCTGCCGGAGGCGCACTCCCAGGGATCTTGGGGACGAGTTGTCGCTAACCACTCTCGGCTTCGCCCTGATCTTCGCGATCACCCGCCTCGCTGGGATTTAGCGCCTTCTCCCCGCCACGCGCCACTTATTCCGTAACGGCGTGTTCTGGATTGAGATAGGCTGAATGGTCTATACGTATTAACTGCTATGGACGAACGTCGCCGTATCCCCCCATCCCGCCCCCAAGCAGTCAAGGAGCCGATCATGAAGGAGCCATTCCCCCACGCGATCGACCAACGGCTGGTCCGGTCTCTCGCTCACCCCTTGCGAATCCAGATCCTCGAGTTGCTCACCGACCACGTGGCGAGCCCGAACGCGATCGCCAGCGAGCTCGAGGCCGGCCTCAGCGACGTTGCCTACCACACCCGGGCGCTCGATCGCTACGGGGCGCTGGAACTCGTGGACACCGCCCAGCGGCGGGGCGCCACCGAGCACTTCTACAAGGCGACGCCGGGCGCCTTCGTGGGCGGCCCGCCGTGGCGGAAGGTCCCGCGCTCGGTTCGGGGAGGCATCTCAGCCGCGACCCTGCAGACCTTCCTCGACAAGGCGATCGCGGCGCTCGAGGCGGGCACCCTCGACGGACGCGACGACACCGTCTTCCGCTGGATGCCGCTCTTCCTCGACGAGGAGGGCTGGAAGGAGGTGGTCGCGATCATGGAAGAGGCGACGAAGCTGATGCTGGCGGCACATGTGCGCAGCCAGGACCGCCTGCGCGAGAACGGCGGCGAAGGCGGGGTCTCAACCGTGGTCGGGCAGGCGGCCTTCGAGACGTCCGGATCCCTGGAGGCCGGTTAGCCCTGGGGAGGCTTACCTACTCCCACTCGATCGTCGCCGGCGGCTTCGAAGAGATGTCGAGGGCGACGCGGTTGACGTCGCGGATCTCGTTGATGATCCGGTTGGAGACGCGCTCGAGCAGCTCGTAGGGGAGCCGCGCCCAGTCGGCGGTCATCGCGTCGTCGGAGGTGACGGCACGGATCACGATCGGGTAGGCATAGGTACGATCGTCCCCCTGGACCCCGACCGATCGCACGACCGGGAGCACGCAGAAGGACTGCCACAGTTGCCGGTAGAGCTCCGCCGCGCGGATCTCCTCCTGCAGGATCGCGTCGGCTGCCCGGAGGATGTCGAGGCGCTCTTTGGTCACCTCGCCGCCGACGATCCGGATCCCCAGGCCCGGGCCGGGGAAGGGCTGACGCCAAACCATCCGCTCGGGCAGGCCGAGCTCGGCGCCGACCGCCCGCACCTCGTCCTTGAACAGCATCCGCAGCGGCTCGACCAGCTCGAACTCGAGGTCGTCGGGAAGGCCGCCGACGTTGTGGTGGGACTTGATCGTCGCCGCGTGGTCGGAGCCGCCGGACTCGATCACGTCGGAGTAGAGCGTTCCCTGGACGAGGTAGCTGACGTCCTCGAGCTTCGCCGCCTCCTCCTCGAAGACGCGGATGAACTCGGTGCCGATGATCTTCCGCTTCGCCTCCGGATCGTCCTCGACCCCGGCCAGCTCAGCGAGGAAGCGCTCTTCGGCGTCGACGTGGACGAGCGGGATCCCGAACTGGCCGAAGGCCTCGACCACCTGCTCGGCCTCGTTCATCCGCATCAGGCCGTGGTCGACGAAGACGCAGGTGAGCTTATCCCCGACCGCCTTGTGGACGAGCAGGGCGGCGACCGAGGAGTCGACGCCGCCGGAGAGGCCGCAGATCACCTTCCCGTCCCCCACCTGGGCCTGGATCTTCTCGACCTGCTCGGCGATCACCGACTGCGGCGACCACTGCTCCTGCAGCCGGCGACGTCGCGGAGGAAACGGGTGAGGATCTCGGTCCCGTAGGGCGTGTGGACGACCTCGGGGTGGAACTGGATCCCGTAGAGGCCGCGGTCGGGCAGCTCGCAGCGCCGCGACCGGCGAGCTCGGGCTCGAGGCCAGCGCGGTGAACCCCTCCGGCGCCTCGAAGACCGCGTCGCGGTGGCTCATCCAGCAGCTCTGCTCCTCAGGCAGGCCGCCGAGCAGGCGGCCGCCGCCGTCCCGCAGCACGAGATCGGTGCGGCCGAACTCCCCCGTCTCCGCCGACTCGACCCGGCCACCAAGGGCCAACACCATCGCCTGCATCCCGTAACAGATCCCCAGCATCGGAATCCTCGAGATCGAGCAGCTGGGTCGGAAACTTCGGCGCTTCCGGCTCATAAACCGAAGCCGGCCCCCCGGAGAGCACCAGCCCCTTCGGCTGCCGCTCCCGAATCTTCTCCACCGGCGTCGTCGCCGGCAAGCAGCTCCGCAAAAACCCCACATTCCCGGATTCGACGGGCGATCAACTGCGAATACTGCCCCCCGAAGTCGAGGACAAGGACCTCCTCTAACGCCCTTCCGGCGGGTGGCACGGTAGGGGGGACCATCCCTGAGGAAGCTTTAGCTCCCGGAAGGGAGGGGGTCCCCTGCCGTGACAGGACCCGCCGGCCGAGACGCTTCCGTCCCACTAGTCATCCGAAACGGCAACCCCCGTCGACACAGCGGCACGTCCGTTCGAACCCATCCCCACCGACTGCTCGTTCTGCAGCTTCTTACCCTCGCTCATCAGAGCGGGAGCAACCATCACCTCGGCCCGCTGGAAGCTGCGGATGTCCTCATAGCCGCAGGTGGCCATCGAGGTTTTCAGCGCCCCCATCAGGTTGAAGGTGCCGTCGTTCTCCTTGGCCGGCCCGAGGAGGATCTCCTCCATCGTCCCGTCCTGCTTGGTCGAGACGCGGGTGCCGCGCGGCAGCGAGGGGTGGAAGGTCGCCATCCCCCAGTGGAAGCCGCGCCCGGGGGCCTCTTTGGCCCGGGCCAGCGGCGAGCCGATCATCACCGAGTCGGCGCCGCAGGCGATCGCCTTGGAGACGTCGCCGCCAGTCCGCATGCCGCCGTCGGCGATCACGTTGACGTACTCCCCGGTCTCCAGCATGTGCTGGGCGCGGGCCGCCGCGACGTCGGCGATCGCGGTCGCCTGCGGGACGCCGATCCCGAGCACGCCGCGGGTGGTGCAGGCGGCGCCGGGGCCGACCCCGACGAGGACGCCGACGGCGCCGGTCCGCATCAGGTGCAGCCCGGTCGAGTAGGAGGCGCAGCCGCCGACTACGGTCGGCACCGGCACCTCGGCGATGAACTCCTTCAGGTTCAGCGGCTCGACCGTGGTCGAGACGTGTTCGGCCGAGATCACCGTGCCCTGGATGACGAGGATGTCGAGGCCCGCCTCGACCGCCACCTCGTAGTACTCGCGGACTTTCTGCGGAGTCAAGCGAGCCGCAGACGACCGCCCCGCGAACCTTGATTTCCTCGATTCGCTTGGCGATCAGCTCGGCCTTCACCGGCTCGGTGTAGATCTGCTGCATCAGCCGCGTCGCTTCGTGCTTGGGAGCGGCGGCGATCGCCTCCAGCCTCTCCTCGGCGTCCTCGAAGCGGGACCAGATCCCCTCCAGGTTCAGAACCCCGAGGCCGCCCAGCTCGTTGGTCAGCACGGCGGTCTCGGGGGAGACGACCCCGTCCATCGCCGAGGCGACCAGCGGCAACTCGAAGCGGTAGGGACCGAGGGTCCAGCTGATGTCGATGTCGTCGGGGTCGCGCGTGCGGCGGGAAGGAACGATCGCGATGTCGTCGAATCCGTAAGCGCGGCGACCCTTCTTGCCGCGGCCGATTTCGATTTCCAAGTTAGTCCTCCAAGGCGCTGGCGTTGAATAAGCCAGCCTACACTTCGGCGGGGACCTCCAAATCCTGCACGGAGACCTCGCCGAGCAGGCGCTCGACCTGGCTGCGGTCGACGGTGCCGGCACCGAAGTGCTGGGTCGACTCGGCCCCGCAGGCGACGCCATAAGCGAGGCAGTCCTCCGGCGAGCGGCCCTCGTAGCGCGCGGCGACGTAGCCGGCGAGGAAGGCGTCCCCGGAACCGACCGTGGAGACCGGCTCCAGCGGCTCGGTGTGGACCTCGAGCAGCCGCCGCGAGTTGTTCTCCCCCGCCACCGCGACGCATCCCTCCGGGCGGGTGATCGCGGCCTCTTTTGCCCCCAGCCGCACCAGTTCCAGCAGCCCTTGGGCGAGGTCGCCGCGATCGGCGAACTCCTGCCCGACCAGCTCCTCGGCCTCGGTCTCGTTCGGGGTGACCATCGCCGCGCCGGCGCGGACCCCGGCCAGCATCGCCTCGCCCTCGGCGTCGAGGACGACGGAGACCCCACGGCGCGAGAGGTCGTCGATCAGCCGTGCGTAGAGGTCGTCGCCGGCACCGGGCGGGACCGAGCCGGCGAGAACGCAGATCTTCGCCCCGCTCGCCAGGTAGCCGATCCGGTCGAAGAGCCGCTTCACCTCCTCGGGACTGACCGCGGGCCCGCGCTCGTTGATCTCGGTCTGGTCGCCCGAGGTCGGGTCGATCACGGCGAGGTTGATCCGGGTCTCGGCGGCGATCCTGGTGAAGTCCGTCAAGCACCGATTCCTCGTGCAGCTGTTCCAGCACGCGGGTGCCGCTGGGGCCGCCGACGAACCCGCTCGCGATCACCGGCCGGCCGAGCAGGCTCAACGCCCGGGCGACGTTGATCCCCTTGCCGCCGGCGACGGTGCGGCTCTCGACCGCGCGGTGGCGGCGCCCGAGCCGGAAGTTCGGCACGGCGACGGTGCGGTCGATGGCCGCGTTCAAGGTCACGGTGAGGATCACTTGGGCTTCACCCGTCTCAGCTCCTACTCTCGATTTACGCGGGTCAGCCGGCCCCCCAGCAGAATGACCGCGAAAATGAGTATCACGAACGCCGCGATTCCGATAGGGAGCTTGTTGTCAGCGGCGAAGCTGCGGGCGTGATCGAAGAGGCTCGCCTCGGGGACCGCGCGGCTGGCCCGCAAGGACACCGAGCCGACCTTACGGCCGGCGACGAACACGGTCGCCTCGCCGAGCCGCGCACCACGCCGCAGCGGCCCCTCGACCTCGCCCGGCGCCCGCACTCGCAGGTCGACCGTCTGGCCCCGGCGGACGCCCACCTGCAGCGAGCGCGCGGCTCGCAGCGGCAGCTCGCCGCCGGAGAAGCGGATCTCCGGTTCGGCGAGATCCTGGCCGCGGCGGACCGGCAGCCGCCGCCGGTACTGCGAGAAGCCCCATTCGAGCAGAGCGAGGCTGTCGTCGAAGCGTTCTTCGTCGGTCCAGGTGCCGACCACGGCAGAGACCAGGCTGACGCCGCGGCGCTGGCCGGAGCCGACGAGGACGTAGAGGGCGCCGAAGGTGTGACCGGTCTTCACCCCCGTCACCCAGGGCGCCATCAGCAGCAGTTCGTTGATCGTCGCGATCCGCCGCGGCGGCTGGACGCTGCGCAGCACAGCGCTGCGCGAGTCGGCGATCTTGGCGAAGGCCGGAATCTGCAGCAGGCGCCGGGTCAGCGTCATCAGGTCGAAGGCGCTGGAGTAGTTGCCCTTCTCGTCCAGGCCGACCGGGTTGGCGTAGTGGGTGTGGGAGAGCCCGAGAGCGGCCGCGTAACGGTTCATCTCGGCGACGAAGCGCGCTTCCGAGCCGGCGGCGGCGATCGCCAGGGTGTGGGCGGCGTCGTTGCCGCTGCGCAGGATCAGGCCGTAGATCAGGTCGCGGACGCTGATCCGCTCCCCCGCCCGCAGCCCCATCAGCGACTCGCCGTATTCAGCGGCGTAAGGCTGGGCGCGGACGATCTTCTCGAGCGGCATCTCCTTGATCGCCACGTAGGCGGTCATCAGCTTCGTGGTGCTGGCGATCGGCAGCTCCCGGTTGCCGGCGTGGGAGGTGAGGACGTCACCGCTGCGGGCGTCGATCACCCCCCACGACCGCGCCGCCAGCGACGGCCCCGGCTGTTCGTGCGAGGCGAGCGGCTTCGGCGCCGCCGCCGCGACCGCAGGCAGCAACAGGCAGGCCAGGACTGCGAGCAGCGGCAGCGCGGTCCGGCAGCGGCCGCTCACTTGAGCTTCAGCGTCTGCCCGGCGATCAGGATCTGGGGGTCGACTTCGGGATTCAGCGCCAGGATCTCGGCGACGGGCACCCCGGTCTTGTGGGCGATCGCGGTCAGGGTGTCGCCCGATTCGACCGTGTAGGTCTTGGCCTTCGTCCGCGGCTGCTTCTGCTTCTGGGCGTGGTGCTGGCTGCGGTGGCCGTTCGAGGAAGAGTCCTCGTTCAGCGCCGCGCTGGCGATGACGACGCAGACCAGTAGGGCGGCCACCAGGGCGAGGGCGGCGGCGATGCGGGCGGGGGCGCTGGAGCGTGTTTCCATCTGGTCTCGGCGGGAGAAGATCCGTTTGGGGCGGGCTGATCGTAATCGCGCCGGGCGTCGTCAGGCGGTCGATATGTCCCAGACGGCCCGGCGCAGGCGCTCGGCGGCGGCGGCGGGATCGGGGTCGGCAGCGATCCCGCGCGAGGCGGCGACGAGCCCGGCGGCGCGGCCGGCCGAGAAAGCGGCGCCGAGCAGCTCCGGCTTCCCGCCCTGGGCACCAACGCCGGGAATGAGGAAGATCGCCCGCGGCATCAGCTCGCGCATGCGGCTGAAATGGCGTGGCTCGGTAGCGCCGACGACGGCTCCCATGCCGCTGAGGCCGGATTCTCCGAGCAGCCGCTCGGAGAGCTCGTCGACCAGGCCGGCAAGGCGCTCGTGCAGCGGCGCCTCGGGGGCGGGTAGGTCCTGGAGGTCGGCGGCGCCGGGGTTGCTGGTGCGGACGAGGGCGAACATTCCGGCGCCCGCCGCGGCGGCGGCGGCGACCAGCGGCTCGAGCGCGTCGCGCCCGAGCAGCGGGTTGGCGGTGAAGGCATCGGCGCCGAGGCCCTGGACGGGGCCCCACGGGGTCGGCGTCTCCCCGACCAGCGCCTGCGCGTAGGCGGCGGCGGTGACCGGGACGTCGCCGCGCTTGCCGTCGGCGACCAGCAGCAGCCCCGCCTCCCGGGCGGCGGCGCAGACCTCTTCGAGGGCGAACCAGCCCGGTGCCCCCAGCCGCTCGAAGCAGGCGAGCTGCGGCTTCACCGCGACGCAGTGCGGGCCGGCCTGCTCGATCAGGTCGCGGCAGTGCTTGGCGACCGCGACCGCCGCCAGCTCGGCCGGCGGCGCCTCGGGATCGGCCGCGCTCGCCCCCTCCCCGGCCAGCTTGGCCGGGTCGGGGTCGAGGCCGAGGCAGATCTGGCTGCGACGCTCCTCGACGAGCGCCGCGAGCCGATCGGAAAAGCCAGTCAGCGAATCAGCCGCCCTTGACTTTCGTCTTCAAAGCCGAGCCGGCGGAGAAGCGCGGAACCTTGCCGCCCGGAATGGTGATCCTTTCGCCGGTGCGCGGGTTGACGCCTTGACGAGGGCCGCGCTCGGCGACGTGGAATTTGCCGAAGCCGGTGAAGGCGACCTCCTCGCCGTTGCTCAGGGCACCGGTGATCGCGTCGAGAACGGCGTCGACAGCGTCGCTGGCAGCTTTTTTGCTGCCCAGCCGCTCATCGCCAGCAAGTTGGTCCAGAAACTCAGCCTTGGTCACGTCGTAGATCCTCCTCGGGGTTTGAGATCGGCGGCAATCTAACAGTGCCTACGGCCGTAAGAAATTCAAGCTCTAGCGCTAAGTGACTATCCGCACGCCCCCACGCGCGCTGGCGTGCGCTAGTCACTGAACGTTACGAGCCGCTGATCGCCATCTCGGCGATCAGCAACGGCGGCGTGCTGACCGAGCCCCCGAAAGGAACCCAGCGGGCCTCGGCGCCGGCGGCGCTGACGGCGCTCAGCATCGCCACCAGCTCGCCGGCGATCGTGAACTCCCGGACCGGCTCGGCGAGCGCTCCGTCGCGGATGATCCGGCCCGAGGCGCCGACCGAGAAGACGCCGGTGACGGGGTTGACGCCGGAGTGCAGACCGGCGACGTCGGTGACGTAGACGCCATCGCCCGCCTGGGCCAGCAGGCCGTCGAGGGAGAGCTCGCCGGGGGCGACCATCAGGTTCGAGGTCGAGACCGAGGGCAGGGAGCGGTAGCCCTGGCGCGAGGCGCTTCCGGTTGAGGCGCCGCCCTCGCGGTTGGCGGTGTAGGTGTCGAAGAGATAGGAGCGCAGGCGGCCGCTCTCGATCAGGGAGCTGCGGCGGCGGGGAACGCCCTCGGCGTCGAAGGGGGCCGAGGCGGGGCCGTGGGGGTCGCGGCCGTCGTCGTGGAGGACGAAGGCGGCGCTCGCGACCTCCTCTCCCAGCCTGCCGGCGAAGGGGGAGCGGCCGCGCTGGACGGCTTTGGCGCTCAAGCCCCCGCCGATCAGGCCGGCGAAGCTAGCGGCGACGGTCTCGTCGAGGACGACCGGGCACGAGCGGGAGGTCGGCTTGCCGGCGCCGATCATCGAGAGCGCGCGGCGGGCGCCCTCGGCGCCAATCGCCTCCGGGTCGAGGTCGCGGGGACCGCGGGCGAGGCCGAAGCCGAGACCGGTCTCGCGGGCGCCCCCCTCCCCTTCGGCCAGCGCCGAGAGGTAGGCGTAGGCGCCGGAGGACTCGTACTCGCCGGCGACGCCGGTCGAGGAGGCGATCGCAACCTGCTCGTCGGAGTCGGCGTAGACGGCGGTCTCGACGGCGACGAGGCGCGGGTCGGACTCGAGCGCGGTGTGCTCGACGGCCAGCGCCAGGTCAGCGACGCGGGCGGTCTCCCATTCGGCGATCGAGGGGTCGGCGAGGCCAGGCACCGCCTCGATCTCGGTCGGTTGCGGCGGCGCCGCAAACTCGTCCTCGTCGGCGACGGCGGCCGCTTCGGCGGCCCTGGCGGCGATCGCCGCGACCCCGGCGTCGGAGAGGTCGGTGCCGTAGGCGTAGCCGACGCGGTGGCCGCTCCAGGCGCGGATGCCGACCCCGGTCTGGGTCGCGGCGGTGAGGCTCTCGACCTCGCCGCCGTGGACACGGACCTGGCGGCCACCGTCGCGGGAGACGTAAGCCTCGGCGTCGCCGGCGCCGGCATCGGTCGCGGCCTGTACCGCGCGGCGCGCGACCGCGCTCAGCTCAGTCATCAAACGCTCCCGCTTCCGTCAAGCCCTCGGCTCTCCCTCACCGCTCGGTCCCTCCCACCGTCATCGCCCGCACCCGAACGTGGCCCTGGCCGGTCCCGACCGGGACTTTCTGGCCACCCTTGCCGCAGATCCCGGTCTTCATGAAGAAGTCGCTGCCGACGGCGTCGATCGCCGCCAGCGCCTCGAGGCAGTTGCCGATCAGGGTGGCGCCGCGGCAGGGGCTGGTCACCTTGCCGTTCTCGATCAGGTAGCCCTCCGAGACGCCGAAGACGAAGTCGCCGGTGGCGGGGTCGACCTGGCCGCCGCCGAAAGAGACCGCGTAGAAGCCGCGGGGAACGTCGGCGAACATCACCTCCGGGGTGGCGTCGCCGGGGGCGATGTAGGTGTTGGTCATGCGCGGGATCGGCAGGTGGCGGAAGCTCTCGCGGCGGCCGTTGCCGGTCGAGGCGACGCCGTCGCGCTCGGCGGTGAGGCGGTCGTAGAGGTAGGAGGTGAGCCGGCCGTCCTCGATCACCTGCGTCTTCTGCGTCGGCTGGCCCTCGTCGTCGATCGCGTCGCTTCCCCATTCGCCGGGGAGGCGGCCGTCGTCGTAGGCGTTCAGCAGCGGCTCGGCGACCGGCTCGCCGAGCTTGCCGACGTAGACGCTGGCGCCCTTCTGGATGTGGTCGGCCTCCAAGCCGTGGCCGGTCATCTCGTGGAAGAGGACGCCGCCGAAGCCGCCGCCGACGACCACCGGCATCGAGCCCGACGGCGCCGGCACTGCGTCAAGCAGGGTCAGCGCCTTCCGCGCCGCCTGCTCGGCGATCTGGCCGGGGTCGTCTTCGAGCAGCTCGAAGCCGCGGTGGGCGCCGAGGGTCTCGGCCCCGGTCTCGACGGTGCCGTCGCGCTGGGCGACCGTCTGGACGCCGATCCGGACTCGGGTGCGGTCGTCGCCGGTGAAGAGCCCGTCGGAGTTGGCGATCGCGACCTCGCGGCGGGCCTCGGCGTAGGAGGCGTTGACCTGGGCGATCTCCCCGCCCTTGGCCCGCGCCCGCTCGTCGAGCTCGCGCAGCAGCTCCGCCTTGCGCTCGGCGGGGACGTCTTCGGGGCGGCGCTCGATCGGCAGCGGCGTCGCCTCGTCCGCCTGCAGCGGCCGCGGCTCGGTGCGCTCGGCCCGCAGCGCCCCCGCGGCTTCCTCGGCGGCGCGTTCGAGCTCGGCGGGGTCGAGGCCATCGACGTGGGCGAAATAGGTGGTGTTGCCGTCGACGACGCGCACCCCGGCCCCCTCCTCGGCGCCGGCCTGGACCGACTCGATCCGCCGCTCGTCGATCGCCAGCGTCTGCCCCTGGCGCCGTTCGGCGAAGACCTCGGCGAAGCGGCCGCCGTTGGCGAGCGCCCGGGCCAGCACCCGCTCGGCGACGGCCTGGTCGATCAGCCCGTTCATCCCTTTTGCTTCTTCCCGGCAACCTCGATCAAGCGCCCGGCGGCGACGAAGAGCTCGGCGCCGCTGCGCGAGTCCTGGGCGTGGTCGGCGCTGCGGCCGTGGGGGTAGTAGAGGCGGGCGAAGGGACGCCGCGCCACCCGGCGGCGGCGCATGAAGGCGGCTGCCTCGTCGGCGTAGACAGAGACGCGCTCCAAGAGAACGCGATGCGGCTTCGGGGGCATCAGCCGTCGCCCTTCCGAGATTTGGTCCCCTCTGGGGGACCGAAGTTCGGAGAGGCGAGCTGCCGCAGCGTCGAGCGCATGTCGAAGAGCATCAGCGAGGCGAGAGCGAAGCGGTCGGTGACGGTGACCGCGGCGAGGCCGGCGGTGCGGACCGCGAAGACCTCGCCCTGCTCGGTGGCGATGTGGACCTGCTCGACCGGCACTCCCTCCGCCCCGTCGGCAACCGCGAAGAGGGCGGCGGCGTCCTCGCCCCAGCGCTCCGGCTCCTCTCCGGTCCCGGCCAGCACCTTGCCCGCGGGGTCGAGGATCGCCGCCCCGCGCAGGTCCGGTGACATCTCGGCCAGGAACTCCAGCGCCGCCTTTGCGGCCTCGCCGGAAGGGGGAGCAACTGCCGCAGCGTCAGGCATCAGATGATGGATACCACGACCAGGCACACCTGGATGCCGCGCCTGGCACCCTGCGCATCTCTGCGTCCTCGGGCTTGCCTTTGCCCGCCGGCAAAGGCTGCGCCCTGCGTCCTTGATCTGCTTGGCCAGTCACGACCCCAGGCGCACCTCGCCGTGGCATCCATCATCTAGGCGAAGATACCGACCGTGACCCTCGCCCGAGCCTCTTGGATCATCACCGTCGTCATCTGCGCGATCGCCGCAATCCTCTTCGCCTTCAGCGGCTACACCGGCTACGCGATCACCCTCGTCGCCGTCGGCCTCGCCGCCGGCGTCAACCTGTTACCGCCGGCGTGAAGCTGAAGGACTTGCGCCGGTTCCTGAAGACCGTCGAAGACTGATCACCCGGAGCGGTACGGGCCGCTTTCGCGCTCGCGGTAGGAGGTCTCGGGCTCGACGTGGATCAGGACCTCGGCCTGGGGGATCTCGGCCTCGATCGAGTCGCGCATCTGGTGGGCGAGCTCATGGGCGCGCTCGAGGCTGGTGCCGGAGCGGTACTGGACGTGGAAGTCGATGTGGCGACGGCGGCCGGCGCGGCGGGCGCGGAGCTTGTGGTAGCCGGCAACCTCGGGGGTGCGGGCGGTGGCGATCGCCTGCTCGATCCGGTCCAGCTCCGCATCCGGCAGGGTTTCGTCGACGAGCACGCCGGAGGAGCGGCGGATGATGCTGATCCCGGCCCAGACGATCGCCGCGGCGACGACGAGCGCGGTGATCGAGTCGAAGGCGGCGGCGCCGGTGATCTGGACCAGGGCGAGGCCGACGAGGACGCCGAGCGAGGTGAGGGCGTCGGTGCGCAGGTGAGCGCCGTCGCCTTCCAGCGCGGGCGAGTCGTGGACCCGAGCCTGGCGGTAGAGAACGCTGGAGACGACGAGGTTGGCGACGACGGAGAAGGCCATCGCTCCGATGCCGATGCCGAGCGATTCGACCTCCGAGCCGGCGACGAGGCGGTGGGTCGCCTCGTAGACGATGATCGCGGCGCCGACGAGGATCAGGATCCCCTCGATGTTGGCGGCCAGGTTCTCGACCTTCTCGTGGCCGTAGGGGTGCTCCTCGTCGGCCGGCTCGTCGGCTTTGCGGACGGAGATGAAGGCGATCACCGAGGCGACGAGGTCGACCAGCGAGTGGATCGCCTCGGTAACGATCGCGATCGAGCCGGTGATCGCGCCGGCGGCCAGCTTCAGCGCGATCAGGATCGAGTTGGAGGCGATCGAGAGCGCGGCGGCGCCGGATTTGCTGCGGATCATGGCGCCGCCTCTGCCTCCAGGCCCAGGTGCCGCGCCAGCATCCGCACCGCCTTGCCGCGGTGGCTGATCGCGTTCTTCTCCTCGGGTGGAAGCTCGGCCATCGTGCGCTGGTCGTTGTGCCCGGTCTCGTCGGGGACGAAAGCCGGGTCGTAGCCGAAGCCGCCGCTGCCGCGCCCTTCTTCGAGCAGGGTGCCCTCGCAGCGCGCCTCGAAGACGTACTCGTGGCCCTCCTCGTCGATCAGGGCGATCGCGCAGACGTAGGCGGCGCGGCGATCGCCGCTGGCCGTGTCGACTTCGCGCAGCAGCTTCTCCAGGTTCGACTCGTCGCTCGCCCCTGTGCCGGCGTAGCGAGCCGAGTAGATGCCCGGGGCGCCGCCGAGGTCGGCGGCTTCGATCCCGGAGTCGTCGGCGATGGTCACCGCGCCGGTCGCGGCATGGGCGGCGCGCGCCTTGATCAGCGCGTTGGCCTCGAAGCTGTCACCGTCCTCGGGCGGCAGCTCCACCTCGGGCGGCAGCGGTTGCAGGTCCACCCCCGGTAGCAGCTCCGCCATCTCCCTCACCTTGTGCTGGTTACGGGTGGAGAGGATCACGCCACCCGCTCCTGCACCTCCCGCAGGCGACCGATCCCCAGCTCGGCCAGGCCCAGCAGCTCGTCGAGCGAGGCGCGGGAGAGCGGCGTCCGCTCCGCCGTCGCCTGCACCTCGACCAGGCCACCGTCGCCGGTCATCACCACGTTGGCGTCGACTTCGGCGTTGGAGTCCTCGCCGTAGTCGAGGTCGCAGAGAGCGCGGCCGTTGACCATGCCGACGCTGACCGCGGCGACCGAGCCGTTCAGCGGCAGCGCGTCGAGGGCTTTCTTGTCGACCAGCTTCTGGAAGGCCTGGCGCAGGGCGACGAAGCCGCCGGTGATCGCCGCACAGCGGGTGCCGCCGTCGGCTTCGAGCACGTCGCAGTCGACGTAGACGCTGCGTTCACCCATCGCCCTGAAATCGACCACGACCCGCAGCGAGCGCCCGATCAGGCGCTGGATCTCGACCCCGCGCCCGTCCTGTTTGCCCTTGGTGACGTCGCGCTGCTTGCGGTCGCCGGTAGAGGCGGGCAGCATCGCGTACTCGGCGGTCACCCAGCCTTTCCCCTTGCCCATCATCCAGCGCGGCACCTGCTCCTGGATCGAGGCGGTGCAGATAACCCGCGTCCGCCCGATCGAGATCAACGCCGACCCGTCGGCGCTTTCGACAAACCTCGGGTCGATCGTCACCGGCCGGATGTCCGCCGGCGCCCTGTCGTAGCTACGTGAAGCTGGCATCGCGCGAGTTTCTCATGCGGACGCAAGCGGCGGCTTGGCGGCGAGTGTCGCTTTTGTCCCCCATAAGGAGACAAAAGCGACATCCCCCTATTTGAACGCGACCTTGTCCACCGCCTCCTTGATCTTGTTGACGATCACGTCGGCGAGCTCGGTTCCCTGCTTGCCGTTGAAACCTTTCATCGCCGCCACCATGCCGACCATCAGCAGCGAGACGAGCAGGATCAGGCCGACGTACTCGACCGTCCCCTGCCCCGCCTCCCCCGCAAGGCGGCGGATCTCGTTCACCCGCCGGGTGAAGTGGGCGTGCAGGTAGCCCATCAGCGCGTAGAACATCGCTTGCCTCCTTCAGCTTGATTTCAGAGGCGCGATGGTCAGGGGCGCGGGCGCACGGAACAAGACCCAAAAGTGCCGGAATTGGCGCAAAAATGGAAAGCTTCTTCAACCTCGTCGCACTTACCGCAAAGCGGGGATAGGCAGTCAGGGGCTGACGGTCGATTCAAGCCGCGTGAACGTGCATGGCACCATCCCGGTCCGCTGGGTGACGCTGGCCATGCTTTTCCTCAATCTCGCGGTTTGGCTGGACGCAGCCGCCCAGCTGGCGTAATTAGCGCCGGATCTCCTCGCGGTCGAGGGCCTTGACGACGGCCTCGGTCCGGGTCCGCGCGTCGAGCTTTTCCATCGCGTTGCGGATGTGGGTGCGCACCGTCTCCGGCGAGAGGACGAGGCGCTTGGCAATTTCCTCCCCCGTCAGCCCCTGCGCCAGCAGGGTGAGGATCTCCGACTCGCGGCGGCTCAACGTCTTCTCGGCTCCGTTGCCGTTCGCCCCGTTGGCGGCGAAGCTGCGATCGAAGTAGCGGCCCCCGCGCCAGACCTCGCGCAGAGCGTCGACGAGGACGTCCAGCCCCGCCGGCTTCGCGACCAGCCCCCGGGCGCCGCTGCGGTAGGCCGCCTCCAACAGGTCGGGGTCTGTGAGCCCGGTATAGATGAGGAACTTCGGACAGGGCGGCCGGTCGTTTAGCCGCCGCACCAACTCGGTCCCGCGCTCGTCGGGCAGATCGACGCCGACGACAGCGACATCCGGCTTCAGCTCGGAGATCGCCTCTTCCCCCCGCGCCGCGGTGGTGGCGCATCCGCGCACCTCGAAGCCGCGCCGTTCGAGCAGGACCGCGAGGCCGTCCCGCAACGCCTCGTGCTGCTCAACCAGCACTAATGAAGGGCTCCCGCTCGCCTCCATCTCTTCCTCCTACCGTAGGGCCAAATGGCGACTGGCGAACGGTCAAATACCCCGCGTCCATTCCTCGGAAACGCGGGATCTACCGAAAGGCCTGGATCCCAGTCACGGCGCCGCCGATCACCAGCGCGTGGACGTCGGCGGTGCCCTCGTAGGTCACCACCGACTCGAGGTTGTTCATGTGGCGGATCACCGGATACTCGAGGGTGACGCCGTTGGCGCCCAGCACCTGCCGCGCGCTCCGCGCCACCTCCAGCGCCCCGTTGACGTTGCCGAGCTTGCCGAGGCTGACGTGCTCGGGCCGCAGCGTCCCGGCGTCCTTCATCCGCCCCAGGTGCACCGCCACCAGCGTCGCCCGGTTCACCTCCAGCACCATCTCCGCCAGCTTCTGCTGCTGGATCTGGAAGGAGGCGATGGGGCGGTCGAACTGGGTCCGCTCGAGCGCGTACTCCAGCGCCGCTTCGTAGCAGGCCCGTCCCGCCCCGGCAGCGCCCCAGACGATCCCGTAGCGGGCCTCGTTGAGGCAGGAGAGCGGGCCTTTCAGCGAGCTGACCTCGGGCAGCACCGCGTCAGCGGGCAGGCGCACGTCGTCGAGCAGCAGCTCGGAGGTGATCGATGCCCGCAGCGAGAGCTTGCGGTGGATGTCCTGGGTAGTGAAGCCCTTGGTCCCCTTCGGGACGAGGAAGCCGCGCACGCCTTCGTCGGTCTGCGCCCAGACCACCGCAACCTCGGAGGCGGAGCCGTTGGTGATCCACATCTTCTGCCCGTGCAGGACCCAGTCGGAGCCGTCCCGGCGCGCCCGCGTCCGCATCGAGCCGGGGTCGGAGCCGGCGTCGGGCTCGGTCAGCCCGAAGCAGCCGATCGCCTCGCCCGCGGCCATCCGCGGCAACCACTCCTGCTTCTGCTCCTCCGAGCCCCAGCGCCAGATCGCGTACATCGCCAGCGACCCCTGGACCGAGACGAGGCTGCGGATGCCGCTGTCGCCGGCCTCCAGCTCCATGCAGGCGAGACCGTAGGCGGTCGCCGAAGCCCCGGCGCAGCCGTACCCCTCGCAGGTGCATCCCGAGCACCCCGAGCTTGCCAAGTGCCGGGACCAGCTCGCCGATCGGGACCGTCGCCTCCTCGAACCACTCCCCCACGTTCGGCACGACCTCGTTGCGTACGAAGGCGCGGACGGTGTCGCGGATGTCGCGCTCCTCGTCGGAGAGGAGGGCATCGAGCGCGAGGTAGTCGCTGGGGCGGATTGGCGGCGCGGCGGTGGTGGATGACATGGTGCGTCCTCGAATCGGTGGCGGGTTTCTGAGATCGTGACCGAATGGCGGACTCGGCGCTGGGAAGACTGCGCATCCTCGACTTCTCCCGCGTCCTCGCCGGCCCGCTGGCGACGATGACCCTCGCCGACCTCGGCGCCGAGGTGACCAAGGTCGAGCGGCCCGGCAGCGGCGACGACACCCGCGCCTGGGGCCCGCCTCACGACCCACAGGGGGAGGCGACCTACTTCCAGGCGGTCAACCGCAACAAGCGCAGCATCGCGCTCGATCTGCGCGACCCGGGCGACTTGGCGGAGGCGCGGCGGCTGGCGCTGGAGAGCGACGTCCTCGTCGAGAACTTCCGGCCGGGGCTGATGGCGGATCTCGGCCTCGACTACGAGGCCCTCGCCGCCGAGAACCCGCGGCTCGTCTACTGCTCGATCACCGGCTTCGGCGGCAGCGGCGCCGGCGCCGAGCTGCCGGGGTACGACCTCCTGCTCCAAGCCCTCGGCGGCCTGATGAGCATCACCGGCGAGCCCGACGGTGAGCCGCTGAAGGTCGGCGTCGCCCTCGTCGACGTCATCGCCGGCCTCTACGCCGCGCTCGGCATCCTCGCCGCGCTCGAGCACCGGCGCGAGAGCGGCGAGGGGCAGCTGGTCGAGGTCGACCTCCTCTCCGCCCTCCTCGCTGCCCTCGTCAACCAGAGCTCGGCCTACACCGTCAGGCCGGCGTGGTGCCGGGGCGAATCGGCAACCGCCACCCCAGCATCGCCCCCTACGAACTGCTGCGCTGCGGCGAAGGCGAGCTCGTCCTCGCCGTCGGCAACGACCGCCAGTTCGCCGACCTCTGCGAGGTCTTGGGCGAGCCGACCCTGGCCGACCGACCCACGCTTCGCCACCAACCCCGCCCGGGTCGAGAACCGCGACGAGCTGCGGCCTTTCCTCGAAGCAGCCCTCGCAGCCAAGCCCGCCCCCGAGTGGGTCGACCTCCTCCGCTCCCGCCGCGTCCCCGCCGGCCCCGTCAACGACATCGCCGCCGCCTTCGAGTTCGCCGAGCAGATCGGCCTCGACCCCATCATCGAGATCCCTCGCGAGAACGGCCCTCCAGTCCGCCTGCCTCGGAGCCCCATCAAACTCTCGAAGACGCCAGCGACCTACCGCCTACCTCCGCCCCACCTTCCCAGCTAAAGGAATTAGGGCGTGCCTACTAATACCCTGCCCCCGGTGCGGGTCCTCGTCGTCACCAACTTCATGCCCGACGCCTCGGCTCCGCAGCGGGGGCGCTGGGTCCGCGACCAGGTCGATGAGATCCGCCGCCGCGGCATCGAGGTCGACCTCTTCGAATTCGCCCGCGGCCGCAACGAGTACCTGCCGGCGACCCGGCGCCTGCGAGCGCTGCTGCGACGAGAGCGCTTCGACCTCGTCCACGCCCACTACGGCCTGGCGGGATGGGTGGCTCGGCTGGCCGGAGCAAAGCCACTGGTCGTCACCTTCCACGGCACCGACGTTCGCCACCACCTCGTCGGCCATCTCTCGCGCCGGCTGGCCTGGCGCATCGACCTCGTCGCCGGCGTCTCGCGGGCGCTCTTCCTTCGCGAGGACGGACGGCCAGGGCTGCCGGCGGTCCCGGGGTCGGCGGTACTCCCGTGCGGGCCGGACCTGCGGCGGTTCGAGCCGATGCCGCGAGCAGAGGCCCGCCGCCGGCTCAGTCTCGACCCAGATGGCTCCTACCTCTTCTTCCCAGCCAACCCGGCGCGGCCGGAGAAGCGCCACGACCGCGCCGCCGCGGTGGCGGCCGCCTGCGAAGCAGACCTCCTCAGCGGCGGCTCGATCGAGCCCGAGCAGATGCCGCTCTGGATCAACGCCGCCAACGCCGTTCTCGTCACCTCCGACTACGAGGGCTTCGGGATGGCCGCGGTCGAGGCCCTGGCCTGCGAGGTCCCGGTGCTGTCAACCGACGTCGGCATCGCTCCCTACGCCCTCGGCGGGATCGAAGGCTGCCTCTGCGCCCCCTTCGACGTCGATGCCTGGGCGGAGCGGTGGCGCGCCGACACCTGCGGGCGCCGGACCCCCGCGTGGCCGGCGCCGCGCGGGCAGCGACGCTCTCGGCCGCCGGGATGGCGGAGCGGGTGATCGAGGCCTACGAGGGGGTCCTGAATGGTTGACCGCTCCGGGCGCGCCACGCACGGCCGGAGAGATAGATTGACGCGATGAACGCTGAGTCGGGTGCCGCGAGCGAGGACCTTGAGAGCCGGATCCGCGAGGCGGAGCGCCGCCTGGACGAGGCCGCGACGCTCGCCGCCGAGGCCGAGAAACGAACTGAAGCGGAGATCAGGGCGCTCGAAGACGACCTGCAGCGCGAGCGCGAGGAGAAGGAGCAGGCGCTGGCGGCGGCAGAGGGGCGGCTGGGCGAGATCGAATCCCAGGTCGAGGCGGCGGAGCAGCGAGTCGAGGCGGCGGAGCGGCGAGCCAGCACCGCCGAGGAGACGATCGCCGACGAGCTGGCGCGGGCGCGCGAGGGCGCTGCTACCTGGCTGCGGGGTCAGCTGGAGGCGCTGCGCCGGGAGGCCGGGGGCCGATAAAGGCGTCAGGCGAGTTCGACGTCGCCGTGGTGGGCGGCGGCGCCGCCGGTCTCTGGAGCGCGCTTCGGGCGGCCGAGCAGGGCGCTCGCACCTGCCTCGTCTCCCGCACTCCGCTCTCGCAGAGCGCCAGCTACTGGGCCCAGGGCGGTCTGGCGGCGGCGCTCGAACCCGACGACTCTGCCGAGCGCCACGCCGCCGACACGATCGCCGCCGGCCGGGGGTTGTGCCGCAGCTCGGCGGTGCGGGCGCTGGTCGAGGAGGCGCCGGCGGCGGTCCGCGACCTGATCGCCCGCGGCGTCGTCTTCGACCTCGACCACGAGGGGCGACTGGCGCTGGGGCTGGAGGGCGGCCATGCCCACCGCCGCATCGTCCACGCCGGCGGCAGCCAGACCGGCTACGAGCTGACCTCGAAGCTGGCGAAGTGGGTGGCGGAGGAGGAGCGGGTCGAGGTGATGGAGCGGACCTCGGCGGTGGCGCTGTGGAGCGACGGCGAGCGCTGCCACGGGGTCGTCACCGACAGCGGCGCGGTGGGGGCGCGGGCGACGATCCTCGCCACCGGCGGCGCCGCGGCGCTGTGGCGGCGGACGACCAACCCGCGCGGGGCGATCGGGGCGGGGCCGGTGCTGGCTTCGCTCGCCGGCGCCGACCTCGCCGACCTCGAGTTCTGCCAATTCCACCCGACCGCCCTGGCGCTGCCAGGGACGCCGCACGACGGGGTCCTGATCACCGAGGCGATCCGCGGCGAGGGAGCGAAGCTGCTCGGCGACGACGGCGAGCGCTTCACCGACGAGCTGGCGCCCCGCGACGCGGTGACGGCGGCGATCCTCGAGCAGCTGCGCATCGAGGTGACCGCGGCGGTCGAGCTCGACCTGCGGGAGATCGACCCGGCCCGCTTCCCCAACGTCTTCGCCTCGCTGGCGAAAGCGGGGCTCGACCCGCAGAGCCGGCCGGTCCCGGTTGCCCCCGCCGCCCACTACACGATGGGCGGGATCGCGGTCGACGTCGACGGCCGCTCCTCGCTGCCGGGCCTCTACGCCGTCGGCGAGTGCTCCTGCACCGGCCTCCACGGCGCCAACCGCCTCGCCTCCAACTCACTCAGCGAGTGCTTTGTCTTCGGCGGCCGCGCCGCCACGGCGGCGATCGCCGAGGAAGCGGCGCCGAGCCGGCCCGAGCCGCCCGAGCGGCGCTTCGAGCCGCCGAGCGACGAGACCCGCGACGCGGTCTGGCGCTACGCCGGCCCGATGCGGAACCCCGACGACCTGGCGCGGCTGATCTCCAACCCCTATCCACTCGCCCGCGCGATCGGCGCCAGCGCCCTCGACCGCCGCGAGTCCCGCGGCGGCCACCTCCGCCGCGACCGCCCGCGATACCGACCCTGCGCTGGACGGCATCCACGTCGTCGTCCATCCCGACGGATCCGTCACCGAGGAAGAGTGGCACTAGCCGGACGCACTTGTCCCCGCATACCGGGGACTAGTGCGTTCACACTTTCTCCATGCTCTTAGGAGTTGACGTCGGCGGGACCTTCACGGACGCGGTCCTGCTCGACGGCGGCGATGTCCACACCGCCAAGGTGCCGACGACGCCGCGGGAGGAGTCGGTCGGGGTGATGCGGGTGGTTGAGGCGGTGCTGCACCGGGCGGGCGCCGCGCCAGACGACGTCGAGGCCTTCGCCCACGGAATGACGGTCGGCACCAACGCCCTGCTCGAGGAGCGGGGGGCGACGACGGCGCTGATCGCCACCCGCGGCTTCGCCGACCTGCTTGAGATCGGCCGTCAGAACCGGCCGCAGCTCTACCGCCTCTGCGCGCCGAAGCCAGCGCCACTGGTCGAGCCGGAGCTGCGCTTCGAGGCGAGCGAGCGGGTCGGCCCCGAGGGCGTGGTCGAGCCCCTGCCCGAGGACGAACCCGAGCGCTTGGCCGCGGCCGTCGAGGCCAGCGGCGCCGAGGCCGTCGCCATCTGCCTCCTCTTCTCCTACCTCGACCCGAGCCACGAGCGGCAGGTCGCCGAGCACCTGCGGCGGCACCTGCCCAGCGTCCACGTCTCCGCCTCGCACGAGGTCCTTCCCCGCTTCCGCGAGTACGAGCGCTGCTCGACGACGGTGATCGACGCCTACCTGAGCCCGCTGCTCGGCCGCTACCTCGGCGCGCTGAGCGAGGCCGCGACGGACGCCGGCCTGCCCGAGCCGCTGGTGATGAGCTCCTCCGGCGGCGTCGCCCCCGCCGAGGAGGCGGCGCGGGCCGGCGCCTGGAGCGTCCTCTCCGGGCCGGCCGGCGGCGCCGTCGGCGCCGGCCTCCTCGCCGAGCTCAGCGGCGACGGCAACGCGCTCGGGTTCGACATGGGTGGCACCTCCTGCGACGTCTGCGTGGTCGAAGGGGGCGAGGTGCGGCGCACCGACGAGCGCGAGATCGACGGCCGCCCGATCCAGCTGCCGATGGTCGACGTCCACACGGTCGGCGCCGGGGGCGGCTCGATCGGCTGGCGGGACAGCGGCGGGGCGCTGCGCGTCGGGCCGCAGTCGGCCGGCGCCGACCCAGGTCCCGCCTGTTACGGCCGCGGCGGCACCGAGCCGACCGTCACCGACGCCAACCTCCTGCTCGGCCACCTCGGCGGCAGCTCGCAGCTGGCCGGCGGGGTCGCGCTCGAGGCCGAAGCCGCCGAGCGGGTGATCGGGCAGCTCGCGCGACTCGCTCGGCCTCGACCCGCTGGAGACCGCTGCCGGCATCCTCCGCGTCGCCAACCAGGAGATGGTGCGGGCGCTGCGGGTGGTCACGGTCGAGCGCGGGGTCGACCCGCGCAGGCTTCGCGCTGCTGCCCTTCGGGGGCGCCGGCCCGATGCACGCGGCGGCGATCGCCGCGGAGCTGGGGATCCGGACGATCCTCTGCCCCCGCGCCGGCGGCGTCCTCTCCGCCCTCGGCCTCTGCGCCTCCGAGCGCCGCCGCGACACGGTGCGGACGGTGATGCTGCCCGAAGGGGAGATGACGGCCGAGCGGATCGCCGCGACGGTCGGCTCGATGATCGCGGAGGTCGGCGCCGGGCTCGAGGAAGCCGCAACCGCAGCTGGCCTACAAGCTCCGCTACGCGGGTCAGGCCTTCGAGCTGCCGGTGCCGGGACCGGTCGATCCCGATCCGACCCAGCTGGTCGAGGGATTCGAGCGGGCGCACGAGGAGCGGTACGGCCACCGCGATCGCGAGGGCGAGGTGATGCTCGTCGATATCGAGCTGGCGCTGGTCGTTCCGGGACCGTCCCCGCGGCCGGTGGCAGCCGACGAGGGAGCGGTCGAGCGGAGCACCCGCCGCGTCTTCTTCGACGGCGAGTGGATCGAGACGCCGGTCCTGAGCGGCGAGCCCGCCGCCGGCAGCGAGGCCGAGGGCCCGGTCGTCTTCGAGCTGCCCGAGGCGACCTTCGTCGTCCCGCCCGGCTGGAGCACGGGCGTCGACCAGCAAGGGACGATCATCGCCCTGTTCCTTTCTGGCTCTGAGCAACAGAAAGGAACAACTGAATGAGCGGGCTGGACCCGATAGCGCTGCAAGTCCTGGTCGGCGGCCTGCGCGCGGCCTGCGACGAGATGGGAGCGATGCTGATCCGCTCCGCCTACTCGGCCAACATCAAGGAGCGCCACGACTGCTCGACCGCGCTCTTCGACGCCGCCGGGGAGCTGGTGATGCAGGCCGAGCACATCCCCGTCCACCTCGGCTCGATGCCCGACGCGGTCGCCGCCGTCCTCGGCGAGGCGCAGCGAGCCCGGCCGCAGCTGGATCCTCAACGACCCCTACCGCGGCGGCACCCACCTGCCCGACATCACCCTCGTCTCCCCCGTCTTCGCCGGCAGCGAGCTGCTCGGGTTCGCCGCCAGCCGCGCCCACCACGCCGACGTCGGCGGCCCGACCCCGGGCTCGATGCCGGCCTTCTCGCGCACCCTCGAGGAAGAGGGGGTGGTGATTCCTCCCACCGTCGCCGACGAAGAAACGCTGAAGCAGCTCGCCTCGAGGATGCGGTGCCGCACCAGCGCCTCGCCGATCTGCGTGCGCAGGAAGCGGCGAACCGGATCGGCGTCGAGCGCCTGGAAGAGCTGCGCGTGCGCCTGGGGACCGGGGAGCTGCGCGAGGGGATGGCGGAGATCCTCGCCTACACGCGAGCGCCGCACCCGCGCCGCCCTCGCCAACCTGCCCGACGGCAGCTACCGGGCCGAGGACATGCTCGAGGCCGACTGGAACGGTGAGGAGCGCGACCTGCGGCTGCGGCTGGAGGCGACGATCGCCGGCGACTCGCTGCGCCTCGACTTCAGCGGCAGCGACAAGCAGGTCGACGGCAACCTCAACTGCCCGCTCTCGGTGACGAAATCGGCCGCCTTCTTCGCCGTTCGCGTCCTCACCGATCCCGACGCCCCGCCCTCGGCCGGCGCCCACCGCCCGATCGATGTCCTCGCACCCAGCGGATCGCTGCTCAACGCACGCTTCCCAGCCGCCGTCGCCGCCGGCAACGTCGAGACCTCGAGCCGGGTCGCCGACCTCGTCCTCGCCGCCCTCTCCCGGGCGCGGCCCGGACCGGCCCAAGGCCAGGGGACGATGAACAACCTGACCATCGCCAACGAGGAGTTCACCTACTACGAGACGCTTGGCGGGGGCCAGGGCGCCTGCCCTGACGCCGACGGCCCCAGCGCGATCCACGTCGCGATGTCCAACACGCTCAACACCCCGACCGAGGCGCTGGAGACGGAGTTCCCGCTGCGGGTTCGCGAGCTGGCGCTGCGCCGTGGCAGCGGCGGCGCGGGCGCCCACAAAGGCGGCGACGGCATCGTCCGCGAAATCGAGGCCCTGGCTCCGATGCGCTTCAGCCTGATCACCGAGCGCCGCCGCCACCGCCCGCGAGGCGTCGGCGAGGGGCAGGACGGCGCTGCCGGCGTCAACCTGCTGAACGGGTCGCCACTACCCGCAAAGACGGCCGGCGAGCTCGCCCCCGGAGACCGCCTCAGGCTCGAAACTCCGGGCGGCGGCGGGTGGACGTAGGTCACATTTCGCAAATTTCGCGGTTTTTTAGTTGAGATTTCGCTGCACTTCTCTAGAATGCGCGCCTCCGGGCGGGCGGAAACGGCCTTAGAAGGCCAAAATTCAACGCGCCCAGCCCCGACTGCAACTAACGAAACTCGCTGGATTACTTCAATGCCGATCGCTCTCAAGGAATGGGCTGTAACGGTCCGCGCTCTCGCGGAGGGCGAGCAGCTGCTGACGCTGCGCAAGGGCGGCATCCGCGAGGAGAACAAGCACTTCGAGCTCGAGCACGAGCGCTTCTTCCTCTATCCGACCTTCGACCATCAGCGCAACAACCTGGTCCGCGAATCCCACCACCCGGAGCTGCGCCGCGCGCTCGAGGAGGGTGTCTGGCCCGACGAGGAGCCGCCGCCGAAAGCGCTGCTCCAGGACGGCGGCATCCCCCAGCCCGACCGCGTCCGCCTGCGCGCCTGGGCCGAAGTGGTCGACCACGTCACGATCAACGACCGGCGCTCACTGGACGCGCTGTCGCCGTACTACATCTGGACCCCGGACTACGCCGAAAAGCGGCTGGCCTGGAAGCGCCGGCATCCACTGCACGTGCTGCTGCTGCGGGTCCACCGGATCCCGCGCCCGGTCACGGTCCGCGTCCGCGACGAGTACCACGGCTGCCGCTCCTGGGTCGAGATCGACCGCGAACTGCCCTTCGAGGGCACCCCGGTGATGGCCGACGAAGAGTTCGACCGCGCCCGCGAAGAGATTCGCAACCGTGCTGGTGCAGCAGAACCCGCATTGGTCTAAGGCCGCGGTACCAAGCAGACCAAGGACGCAGGGAGCGACGCGTGCTCTGCACGTGAGCGACCGAGGACGCCGGTATGCGCCGGTAACGTGGCCTTAGATGTCCTGGGTTGAGACCGAGTCGCTTTCGTTCACCGCGCGCCACGACTCCGACGACTCCTCCTTCGCCGAGCGCACGCTCGACCGACTCGAGGAGCTGCGGCTGCGGCTCGAAGACCGCTTCGAGCGGGTGCCGGAGGAGGTGACGATCGTCGTCCACACCAACCCGCTGTGGCTGACGGCCGCCCACCCCTTCCTTCCTGCCGCCCGCTGGTCGGCGGCCCCCGCCGGCCGCCGCTACCTCGCCGGCTGGCCGATGTCGACCGAGCTGCACGTGCTCAACGATCCCCACATGGAACGCCGGGCCGCCGGCGACGACTCCTACGAAGCTCTGCGCGGCACCGCCGAGCGCCTCTACGCGCAGATGACGATCGCCGCCAACAACACCGCCCTCCCCCCCTCCTGGACCCCGCGCCGTTTCGCCCGCTACCTGCGCTGGGCCTGGCTGGTCGAAGGCGGCGCCCAGTACTTCTCCCGCCAGGTCGGCCTCTACCGCGCGGCGACGATCCGCCGCCTGCGTGAGAGCGCCCGCCCCTCCTTCCCGCCCTCGCGCCGGGACGCCGTCATCCTCGGCGGCACGATCTTCGACCTGCTCGAGAACGAGCGCGGCCCCGAGGCCTGCGAGCGCCTCGTCGCGAAGCTCCTCCCCCAGGGCCCCGAGGTTCAGCTCGAAGACGCCTTCGACGCCCGCTTCCGCGAAATCGAGGACGCCTGGCGCGACTACCTGCGCGAGATGGTCCGCGGCCCGGTCGCGGTCTGAAGCTCAGAGAGCCCGGGCGAGCATCCAGAGCAGGAAGACCAGCGCGAGGAGCCCGAAGCTGACGACGAACGCCCGCGCGTAGGCACCGATCAGGCCGTAGTTGCGAGGTCGCCTGCCGCCTGCGGCGTCTTCGAGGTACCCCGCGTTGACCGGCTCTGGGATTTCGTCCTGTTCCGAGGTCGTCGCCACGATCAGAGCCCGTGCCCGCTCGGCATTTGGAGCGTGCACCATCACTCGCTGCGCCCCGCCCCCGGGATTCATCAATCCGTACCCCACCTGCGGCCCGCTGGGAGCGACTTGCTGGAGCAGGCTGGGAATGCGGTGCTCCTCCAGCAATGCCTGAACCATCTTGGCCTGGAACTCGTCAGCCACGAACGCGACCTCGACCAGATCAGACAGGGTGATCTCAGTTCACCTGCGTTAGCAGCCAGAGGAGCAGGAAGCCGCCGACCGCGATGGCGATCAGCCAGAAGGCAAGCTGCGTCGGCGAGGGGCCGGGCGATTCGCCGCGGGCAAGGCGACGTTCGCCCTCCAGCTCGGCGACCTCGTCGCGCTCGTCCTCGATCAAGACGTCGGCGAGGACCTCGCGGGCGCGTCGGGCGTCATTCCTGTTGACCATCAGGTCGCGCGGGCCGCTGGGCAGAAAATCGGGGTTGTCGAAGCCGAGCGTGCGCTTCAAGACGCTGGGAATCCCGACCTCGGAGAGCAGGCCCTGCAGCATCTCGCCTTCGACCTGGTTCCTGGCGAAGGCGACCTTGACGAGATCCCCGTCGCCGCCGCCGCCACCGCCGCCGCCCTCGTCGCCGCCGCCGGAGTCACCGCCGCCGTGGGCGCCCCGCTGGTTCCCGCTCGGCGGGCGCCTATGCGACGTCGAGGTCGACATCGGCGATCTTCAGGTCAGCGAGGTCGTAGGCCTTCACGTCCGGCACCTCTTCGTCCTCCAGCGAGACGATGACGTAGACCTGTTCCGGCCACATCCGCGCCTCGTTGACGTCGGTCTGCGAGGGATGAGCGGCGCTGCGGGTGTGCGAGTGGTAGATCCCAATCAGCTCGTCGCCGGCCCCTTCGATCTCTTTCAGCGCGTCGTACTGCCCCTGCGGGTCCATCTCGTAGCGCAGCGGACTGTGGGCGGCGTTCTCCACCCGCACCACGCTCGTCGCCTCGCCGTCGCGGCCGCCGATCATCCCGCAGCACTCGTCCGGCAGGTCCTCGCGCGCATGCGCCACCATCTCATCGATCAGTTCTTTTGAAATTTTCATCGGCATAGGACGTGCGTGGCCAAGCAGGTCAAGGACGCAGGGAGCGTGGCGTGCTCCGCACGCGAGCGACCGAGGACGCAGAGATGCGCCGCGCCACGCGCGTCCCTACCACCAAACCGTCGAGTCCAGATTTTCTATCTCCTCGATGGGCTTCGTGTAGACGCCGGAGGAGAGGTACTTCCAGCCGTCGTCGGGGATCAGGAAGACGACGTTGCCGGAGTCGAGCTCGCTGCCGATGCGGTGGGCGATCGCGGCGATCGCGCCGGCCGAGACGCCGGCGAAGACGCCCTCCTCCTCGAGCAGTTTCTTGGTCCAGACGATCGCGTCGCGGTTGTCGACCATGATCTTGCGGTCGAACAGGGAGATGTCGATGATCGGCGGGATGAAGCCGTCGTCGAGCGAGCGCAGGCCCTGCACGAGCTCTCCCTGTTTCGGCTCGGCGGCGACGATCAGCGTCTCCGGGTTCGCCTCCTTGAGGCGGCGGCCGTTGCCCATCAGGGTGCCGCCGGTGCCGAGGCCGCCGACGAAGGCGGTGACCTCGTCGAGCTCTTCGAGGATCTCCACCGCGGTGCCGTTGTAGTGGGCGAGCGGGTTGGCCTCGTTGCCGTACTGATAGGGCATGTAGAAACCGGGGTCCTCGGCCATCTCCAGCGCCACCTCGACGGCGCCGTTGGACCCCTTCGCCCCCTCCGAGTAGACGATCTCCGCCCCGTACATGCGCAGCAGCTGCGTCCGCTCCTCGGTGACGTTGTCGGGCATCACCACCTTCAGCGGGTAGCCCTTGCGGCGGCAGATCATCGCCAGGGCGATGCCGGTGTTGCCCGAGGTCGGTTCGAGGATCGTGTGCCCGGGTTCGATCGCTCCCTCGGCCTCGGCGGCCTCGATCATCGATTTCGCCACCCGGTCCTTGACCGAGCCCGTCGGGTTGTGCCCCTCGAGCTTGGCGTAGATCCGCACGTCCGGCTTCGGCGAAAGCCGCGGCAGCTCGACCAACGGCGTATTGCCGATCGACTCGACGATGTCGCCGAAGCGGCCCCCACAGGGTTTGTTGAGTATCTGCTCGTGCGCCATCAAGCCCGCCTTTACTTCAGAAAGTGTAGCGAGGGTCTGTAGCGGTAGTGGGTCAGTTTGAAGCGGGTTGATCACTGATCCTCCTCGCCCTCTTCCTCAATCAGTCGCCCAATGTCCTTCAGCAAAAGGACAAGATGCATGGGGTCAGTGGGTGAAGGCTCGAATCCGAAAGCTTCGTAGAAGCCCTTAGCCTCGTGGTGCGTGTGCACCACGAGCGCCCGGATGCCCACAGCCTGAGCAGCATGGACACAGCGGAGCAGGGCATCTTGGAGGAGCGATCTACCCACGCCGCGGCACTGGTGCTCGGAATCCACCGCCAATCGAGCGAGGATCACCACTGGCACAGACTGCCCCGCGGGTTGGCCCTTAAGGAGGCGGGCCGTGCCCTGGTCGGGTTCAACCTGTCCCACCGCTAGGGCGTAATAGCCCACGACAGTCTCCCCATCCGTCGTTACATAGACCTTCGCCGATTGGGCCGCCTCGGCATGGCGGGCGTATCTATGTATCCAGGTATTGAGGGATTGCTCACCGCAATCAAAGTCCCCGAGGTCGTGCTTTCCTCGCAGCGGCTCAGGCTTGGAATAGCCCATCTGCCGCTACCCGACTACTCGAAGACGCTGGGCTTTGCAAACAGGCGTTTGAGCCCCGGAGGCACCTGAGCGGGCCGATCCAAAAGCTCTATGAATTGATCCCAGTCCGGCTTTGCAGCTTGAAAATGGGTTCGATCCGCAAGGATGCGCCTCGCCTCGGAGACGGCGGCGAAGCGAACGAAGCTGGTAAAGCTCGTTTCTGCCAAGTTGCTGGCAGCGCGTACAAGGGCATCCTCGGATTCCGCTACCCGCAAGTCCCATCGACGGTCTCGGGTCTCCCCGGTCTTCGTACTGCTCATTCCGTCCGAAGCAGTGTACAGACATTGTCCCGACACATTGCATAACTTCCGTCAGATTCGGCTTGCTAAAACGGTTTTGCCTGCAAAACTTCATTAATCGAAAAGGGTCGCGATCTCTTCCAGCGACCAGATGTGATCGGCAACCCCTGCTGCCATCGCCGGCGTCCGCGGGTACTTCTGCTTGAGCGTCCGGTGGGGACGGGCGAAGTTGTAGTGCATGAAGTGCAGGCTGACCGCGTGGGCGAGGTTCTCGACCTTGCGGCTGAATCCGTTCGTCAGCCGAGTGAAGCGCCGCATCCCCATTCGCATGGTCAAGTTCTGGCGCTCCACATAGCTGGTTGAGATCCGGCCGGGATCGGGGTCGCCCTTCAGAACCCGGCGCTTGGTCCCGGTGCAGACAGGCGGACTGTATTTGCCGCCTTGGTTGGGGTCCGAGGCGTAGTTCTTCTGGATGACCGCCCAGTCCACGTCGACCCCGAACGCCTGCCGCACCGACGAGTCGTACATCGGGTGCCCATCGGTCGAAAGCTGGATGCGCCCCGCCATCCGGCCCGCCAGGTCTTCGAGAAAGAAGGTCGCGTCGTACATGGTCCGCTCGCCGACGAGCCAGCTCGGGACCAGCTTCGTGTCCGCGCAAATCGCCGTGAACGTCCAAACGTCGCCGTAGCCCGGCGTCCCCTTGAACTGCTCCGGGACGTTCTTCTGCTTGGCGTAGCCAGGCGGGGTGGCTGTTAGCGCAGCGCCCCCGCCGCTTTTCTTCGGTTGTCGCAGGCGAAGATAGAGCGGGATCAGTGCGCTGTGGGGGCTATTTCAAACTGACCCACTACCGGCTGATCGCCCGCGAAAGGGCACGCACCTCGCGCGGCGGCGCTCCTCCGGTAATGCACCATTAGGCGGCAATGGCTGAGCCGATGCTGAAACTGGCCGGCGTCCACAAGCCCTTCGGCGAGCTCGAGGTCCTACGCGGCATAGACCTCGAGATCGCCAAGGGCGAAGTCGTCTGCATCCTCGGGCCGAGCGGCTCCGGAAAGAGCACCCTGCTGCGCTGCATCAACCTGCTCGAGCCACCTGAGGAGGGGAAGATCCTCATCGAGGGGCGCGACATCTGCAAGGGACCCAAGTCAGGTACGGGGGAGGAAAGCTGGGAGCTCGACTACGTCCGCCAGCGAGTCGGCCTCGTCTTTCAGCAGTTCAACCTCTTCCCCCACCGCACCGCTCTGCAGAACGTGACGATGGCGCCCGAAAGGGTGCTCGACCGCGCCAAGGCGGAGGCCCAGGCCAAGGGAACTGAGCTGCTGACGCGGGTCGGCCTCGCCGACAAGCTGGGCGAGTACCCCGAACGGCTCTCCGGTGGTCAGCAGCAGCGGGTGGCGATCGCCCGGGCGCTGGCAATGGAACCGCACGTGATGCTGTTCGACGAGGTCACTAGTGCCCTCGACCCGGAGCTGGTCAAGGAGGTGCTCGACACTATCCGCGAGCTGGCGCAGGAGGGGATGACGATGGTCGTCGTCACCCACGAGCTCGGCTTTGCCCACGACGTCGCCGACCGGGTCGTCTTCATGGACGGCGGCGTGATCGTCGAGGAGGGTCCCCCCGCGCAGGTGCTGGAGAACCCGAGAGAGGAACGAACTAAGCGGTTTTTAGGATTGGTCCTAGATCGCTGAGACGCGGCGTCTCAGCCGCCTGCCATGGCGGGAAGGATGACGACGGTGTCGCCGTCTTTGACCGCGGTGTCGAGCCCGTCCAGGACCCGGACGTCCTCGTCGTTCAGGTAGACGTTGACGTAGCGGTTGAGCTCGCCGTCCTCACCGAAGAGCTGCTCCTGGGTGTCGGGGAACTCGCCGGTCAGCGAGCGCAGAATTTCGCCGACGTCGGCGCCGCCGGCCTCGACCTCGGCCTGCCCGCCCGTTTTCGGGCGCAGCACCGGGGGGATGCGAACGGTTGCCATAAGGACGGTGATCCTACTAAGCCGCGAAGACCAAGCAGCTCAAGGACGCAGGGAGGGAAGTGTGCTCTGCACACGACCGACCGAGGAACTCGCCCTGCGGGCTCGCACCGCTCCCTTCGGTCGCTGGATGCGCCGGTATTCGCGGCTTAGCGGTCGCCGCCGGCGCCGGCGCAGAATTCGTCGTAGTCGGGAAACTTGCCCATCTCCGACTCGGGGATCTCCTCGGCGTGCTCGCCGCAGATCGGGCACTCTGGGTCGCGGCGGACCTTGAGCTCGGTGAAGCTGGTGCCGAGCGCCTCGTAAAGGAGCAGACGGCCGATCAACGGCTCGCCGGCGCCGAGGACGAGCTTGATCACCTCGTTGGCCTGCAGCGTGCCCATCGTCCCGGCCATCACCCCGAGCACCCCGTTGGCGGAGCAGCTCGGCGCCAGCTCGGCCGGCGGCGGCGTCGGGTAGAGGCAGCGGTAGCAGGGCCCCTCGAAGGGGACGAAGGTCGAGATCTGGCCGTCGAAGCCGAGGATCGAGGCGGAGACGACCGGCTTGCGCAGCCGCACCGAGGCGTCGTTCAGCAGGTAGCGGGTGGGGAAGTTGTCGGCGCCGTCGACGACGATGTCGTAGTCCCCCATCACCTCGAGGATGTTGCTCGCGTCGAGCCGGCCGTTGTGCTCGACGACCTTGACGTCGGGGTTGAGCTGTTCGATGAAGATCCGCGCCGAGGTGGTCTTCGGCATCCCGATCCGCTCGGTGTTGTGGATCACCTGGCGCTGCAGGTTCGAGGCGTCGACGACGTCGTCGTCGACGAGGCCGATCGTGCCCACACCCGCGGCGGCGAGGTAGAGCGCGGTCGGGGCGCCGAGGCCGCCGGCGCCGAGCAGCAGCACCTTCGCGTTCAGCAGCTTCACCTGCCCGTCGACGCCGACCTCGGGCAGCAGCGTGTGGCGCGAGTAGCGCTCGCGCTGCTCGGGGGTCATCCCGTGCGCGGCGACGACCGGCAGCCCCTGCTCCTGCCACTGCAGGATGCCGCCGCTCATCGAGGCGACGTTTTCGTAGCCGAGCTGCTGCATCTGCGCGGCGGCGGTCGCCGAGCGGTTGCCGGAGCGGCAGTAGACGATCGTGCGGGCCGACTTGTCGGGTGCGGCGGTGGCGATTTCATCGGCCAACAGGCCGGGGGGCACCAGCTTGCCGTTCTCCAGGTGGGCCTCCTGGTACTCGTGCGGCTCGCGCGTGTCGATCAGGACGACGTCGCCGCCGTTGATCTCCTCGGCAGCCTCGAAGGGTTCGATCTCCTCGATCGTCTGAACGCGCGTGGTGTCGATGGCCATTGAAATCCCCTAATCCGGATCAGCTTTAACTTCAAAAAGTATAGCGGAGCTGATCGCCTCGTCTTGAGCAAATAAGAGGCGACCTCGGGGAAGGTCCCGAGGCCGCTCTGCACTTCCCGAGAAGCTGGGGCTCAGCTGAAGCTGGGGCGCATCTGGCGCAGGCGCCGAACCCGCTCCTCGATCGGGGGGTGGGTCGAGAAGAGGCCGGCGATGCCGCCGCCCTTGAAGGGCTTGACGATGTACAGCGGCTCAGCGGCCTGGTTGACCTGCATCGGCATCGCTTCAGCGCCCTGCTCGAGGCGGAGCAGCGCGCTCGCCAGCGACTCCGGATTGCCGCAGATTTCGGCGCCGCCGGCGTCGGCCGCGAACTCGCGCTGGCGCGAGATCGAGAGCTGGATGATGCTCGCCGCGATCGGCGCCAGGAGGACCATCGCCAGCGCAGAGACGAGGCTCAGCGGCGAATTGTCGTCGTTGCCGAACCACATCAGCATGTAGGCGAGGTAGGTGATCGCCGCGCCGATCGCCGAGGCGACCGACTGGATCAGGATGTCGCGGTTGCGGATGTGCGTGAGCTCGTGCGCGAGGACGCCGCGCAGCTCGTCCTCGGAGAGCAATTTGGTGATCCCGCGCGTCACCGCTACCGCCGAGTGCTTCGGGTTGCGGCCCGTCGCGAAGGCGTTCGGCTGGTCCTGGGGGATCATGTAGAGGCGCGGCATCGGCAGGTCGGCGCGCGTCGTCAGTTCGCGGACGATCTGGTAGAGCCGCGGCGCCTCGGACTCGTCGATCGGCTGCGCCCGGCTCATTTTCAGCGCCATCTTGTCGCTGAAGAAGTAAGCGAAGAAGTTGATCGCCAGGGCGATGAAGAGGAAGGTGCCCGCGGTGCTGGGGCCGCCGATCAAGGCCCCGATCAAGACGAGCAGGCCGCCGAGCGATGCCATCAGGATCGTGGTCCGCAGGGTCGCGCCCCAGGTGGATTGCTTGGTGGTGGTCATCGAGTTGTCGCTCCTTGGGAGTCGGGGTGTTCGTCAAGTATGCGGCGAGAGGGCGAAATCTCCTATAGGTGACATCCCCCTACCGGCCCGGGGATGACCCCTAGGCTTGGGCCATGACCTTGCTGGCGATCGGGCTGGCGCTGGTGGTCGTCGCCCTGGCGCTCGCGCTGACGCGGGAGCGGCGGCGGCTGCGGCCGCTCGAGGACCTGGTCGAGGCGATGGAGAAGGTCGACCTCTCCTCCCCCCGCCTCCACCTTCCCCCCTCGATCGACGGCGTCGGCGAGACCGAGGAGGTGGAGCGGATCGAGCTCGCCTTCCTGCGGATGATGCGGCGGCTAGAGGCCGAGCGCCGGCGCGCCGGCTCAGCGGCGCTGCACGCACAGGAGGAGGAGCGGGCGCGGGTCGCCCGCGACCTCCACGACGAGGTGAACCAGTCGCTGACCGGGCTGCTGCTGCGGCTGGAGGCGGCGCGCGAGGCGGCGCCGCCGGAGCTGGAGGACGAGATCGACGAGACCAAGGCGCTGGCCAACCAGGCGATGACCGAGCTGCTCTCGCTGGCGCGCCAGCTGCGACCGACCGCGCTCGACGACCTCGGCCTGGCGGCGGCGATCGGCGGCCAGGTCGAGCGGCTGGGGCGCGGCGAGATCGAGACGAGCCTCGCAACCGAGGGCGACTTCTCCGACCTCGGCGACGATGCCCAGTTGGTTGTCTACCGGGTCGCCCAGGAGGCGCTCAACAACGCCGCCCGCCACAGCGGCGCCGGGCGGGTAGAGGTGCGGCTGCGGCGCGCCGGAGACGGTGGCGTCGTCCTCGAAGTCGCCGACGACGGCCGCGGCTTCGCCTTCGACGAGTCCGAGCGCGGCCTCGGTATCGGCGGCATGCGCGAGCGCGCCCTCCTCGTCGGCGGCGAGCTGACGATCGAGTCCCGTCCCGGCGCCGGCACCACCGTCCGCCTCGAGGTCCCAACCTGATGCCGACGGGACGATTCCGGTCCATATAGGACCGTTTTCGGCCCATCGGCGATAGTGCTGCTGCTATGCGCGTGCTGATCGCAGACGACCACGGGATCGTCCGCTCCGGGATTCGGTTGCTGCTGGAGCGGCAGCCGGACATCGAGGTGGTCGGCGAGGCTGGGGACGGGGCCGAGGCGCGGGACCTGGCGGTACGGGAGCGGCCGGACCTGGCGATCCTCGACGTGAAGATGCCGAAGCTGACGGGGCTGCAGGCGACGCGGGAGATCAAGCAGCAGGCGCCGGAGGTCTCGGTCCTGATCCTCTCGATGCACGACGACGAGCGCTACCTGTTCGAGGCGCTGAAAGCGGGTGCGTCCGGCTACGTGCTGAAGGCGCAGGCCGACACCGACCTGCTGGCGGCGATCCGGGCAGTCGAGCGCGGCGAGCCGTTCCTCACCCCCGAGGCGCAGCGGACGCTGATCAAGGACGTGCTCGAGCGGGGCTCCAGCGGCGAGGAGGAGCTGACGCCGCGCGAGGAGGAGATCGTCAAGCTCGTCGCCGAGGCGCACACGACGAAGGAGATCGCCGAGGTCCTCCACCTCTCCGAGAAGACGGTCGAGAACCACCGCGCCAACGCGATGCGCAAGCTTGGGATGCGCGACCGCGTCGAGCTGGTCCGCTACGCGATCCGCCGCGGGCTGATCGAGCCGTGATCGCATAACCGACCTCTTCAGTAGGATTTGAATCGATGCTGTTCTCGACCAAAGCCGAGTACGGAGTGCGCCTGATGGTTGAGCTGGGCCGCCAGCCCGGCTCGCAGCCCGTCAGCCTGGGCTCCGTCGCCGAAGCCGAGCGCCTGCCGCTCTCCTACCTGGAGCACCTGGTGGCGAAACTACGCAAGGCCGGCCTCGTCACCTCCACCCGCGGCGCCCACGGCGGCTACCGCCTGGCGAAGCCCGCGGAGGAGATCACGATGGACGCGGTGGTCGAGGCGCTGGAAGGGCAGATCGCGCCGATGGAGTGCTTCCACGACACCCCGGAGGGCAAAGTCCTCTGCTCGCATGAGTCCGACGGCGACCAGGCCTGTTCGACGAAGCTGCTGTGGATGCGCGTCCAGGGCGGGGTGACCAAGGCGCTCGCCGGCACCACCCTCGCCGAGCTGGTCGAGTTCTCCGACCAGAGCGCGAGCAAGCGCGCCGCCGTCATCGGCAGCGCCGCGTAACGAACTTCGACTAACCCCAGAAACGGAGCGAAATTGGCTGAGCTGGAGATACGGAACCTGCACGTGGAGGTCGAGGACAAGAAGATCCTCAAGGGCCTCGACCTCGATGTCGAGAAGGGCAAGGTGCACGCCCTGATGGGCCCGAACGGCTCCGGCAAGTCGACGCTCGCCAACGCGATCATGGGGCACCCTGCGCTCGAGGTGACCGAGGGGACGATCACCTTCAAGGGCGAGGACATCACCGACGCCGACCCCGAGGAGCGCTCGCAGGCCGGCCTCTTCATGGCCTTCCAGTACCCCGTCGCGATCCCCGGCGTCTCGGTCAGCAAGTACCTGCGGATGATCATCAACGCCCAGCGCGAGGCCCGCGGCGAAGAGCAGATCAAGATCAAAGACTTCGCCCGCACCGCCCAGGAGGCGATGGAGCTGGCGAACATTCCCAAAGATTTCTCCAGCCGCTACCTCAACGACGGCTTCTCCGGCGGCGAGAAGAAGCGGATGGAGCTGCTGCAGCTGGCGCTGCTGCGGCCGGAGATCGCGATCCTCGACGAGACCGACTCGGGGCTCGACATCGACGCGCTGCGGATCGTCGCCGAAGGCGTCAACAAGTTCGCCGGCCCGGAGATGGGCGTCCTGATCATCACCCACTACCAGCGGATCCTCCACATGGTGAAGCCCGACGCGGTCCATGTCATGTACCAGGGGCAGATCGTCAAGGAAGGCGGCCCGGAGCTGGTCGGCGTGCTGGAGGAGAAGGGCTACGGCTGGATCAAAGAGGAGGTAGAGGCAGGCGCCGCCGCCTGACCTCCGCGCGATGGAGCCGGTGAGCGCCAAGAGCCCCGCGCCGATGGCGGCGCCGTTCTCCATCGAGAAGATCCGCGCCTCCTTCCCGGCGCTGGAGCGCGAGGTCAACGGCAAGCCGGTCGCCTACCTCGACAGCGGCGCCAGCGCCCAGCGGGTGCTGGCCTCGATCCAGTCGGTCGACCGCTACGAGCGGCGCCACCACTCCAACGTCCACCGCGGCTCCCACACCCTCTCGGCCGAGGCCACCGAAGCCTACGAGGGGGCGCGGGCGACGGTCGCAGACCACATCGGCGCCGCCGACCGCCGCGAGGTCGTCTTCGTCCGCAACGCGACCGAGGCGATCAACCTCGTGGCGCGGGCCTGGGGCGACGCCAACGTCGGCGCCGGCGACCGCATCGTCCTCACTGAGATGGAGCACCACTCCAACATCGTCCCCTGGCAGCAGTTGGCCGAGCGGGTCGGGGCGGAGATCGACTGGGCGGTAATCGACGAAGAGGGACAACTCGACATGGAGGCCTTTGCCGCGCTGCTCGAGCGCAGGCCTAAGCTCGTCGCGGTAACCCACGTCTCCAACGTCCTGGGGACCGAGAACCCTGTTGCCGAGATCGCCCGGCTCAGCCACGACGCCGGCGCGAAGGTGCTGGTCGACGGCGCCCAGGCGGCGCCGAAGCTGCCGCTGGACATGGCCGAGCTCGGCGTCGACTTCTACGCGATCACCGGCCACAAGCTCTACGCCCCGACCGGTATCGGCGCCCTCTGGACCAGGCTCGAGCTGCTGCGGGAGATGCCGCCCTTCCTCGGCGGCGGCTCGATGATCCGCAAGGTCAGCCGCGAGGGCACGACCTACGCCGACCCCCCGGCCCGGTTCGAGGCGGGCACGCCGGCGATCGCGCAGGCGATCGGGATGGCCTCGGCCCTCCGCTGGCTCGACATGGTCGGCATGGACAACGTCCGCGAGCACGAGGAGCAGATCGCCGACTACGCCCTGGAGCGCCTCGCCGAGGTGCCCGGGTTGCGAGTTTTCGGCCCGCCGCGCGGCGAGGGCCGCCTCGGCCCCGTCTCCTTCGAGATCGGGGGGATCCACGCCCACGACGTCTCCGAGATCCTCGACCGCCACGGCGTCGCCGTCCGCGCCGGCCACCACTGCGCCCAGGTGCTGATGGACCGGCTCGACATCGCCGCCACCGCCCGCGCCAGCTTCGGCGTCTACACGATCCCCGAGGAGATCGACCGCCTGGTCGACGGACTCGAAGACGCGCGTAAGGTGTTTGGTCTCTGATGGACGAGCTCTACCGCGACCAGATCCTCGAGCACTACAAGCGGCCGCACAATTTCGGCCATCTCGACGCGCCCGACCTCGAGTTCGAGGACACCAACCCGTTCTGCGGCGACGAGCAGCACGTGACGATCGAACTCGACGCGGACGAAAAGGTCGCGGCGATCGCCTTCGAGGGCAAGGGCTGCGCGATCTCCACCGCGGCCACTTCGCTGCTGACCGACGAGCTGGTCGGGATGAGCCGCGAGGAGCTGCTGCGCCTTCCCAAAGACTTCGTCCTCGAGCTGCTCGGGATCGAGATCTCGGCCACGCGGATGAAGTGCGCGATGCTGGGACTGAAGATCGTCAAGAGCGCCTCCCTCGGCAAGCCCGCCGACTGGGAGGACGAGGGCCAGGCCGGCGACCCCGCCGAAGCAGTCGCCGACCTCGGGCAGATTTAGCGAGACCGCAAAAACCCGGATAGTACGCGGGTTTTTGCGGTCTCGGCGAAGTCGCTAGACCAGCCCCTGCTCTTTCGCCCGCGCCAGCGTCTGCTCGCTCGGCTGCATCACCGCGAAGGCGGCGCCGTAGGGGTCGGTGACCATCGCGAAGCGGCCGGCGGGGATGTCGATCGGGCCGAACATCACCTGGCCGCCTAGCTCCTCGATCTTGCGCACGGCCTCGTCGGTCTCGACGCTGCCGAAGTAGACCATCCAGTGCGCCGGCACCTCGTCGGGCACGCGGCCCTTGATGTCGGCCATGCCGCCGACCGCCTTGCCGTCGACCTGCCATTCGGTGTAGGTCACCTCGCCCATGTCGTGATCGACGAAGTTCCAACCGAAAACGGCGCCGTAGAACCGTTTCGCCCCCTCGGGGTCGCGGCTCTCCAGCTCATTCCAGCCCACGGCCCCCCTCTCGTTGACCAGTTCGGACCCGGCGAAGTCGGCCGGCTCCCAGACCCCGAAGAAGGCGCCCTCGGGATCGGTGAAAAGGGCGAGCCGGCCGTAGTTGCTGACTTTCATCGGCTCGGCGATCATCGTGCCGCCGTTTTCCTGGACGGCGCGGCCGATCGCGTCGGCATCTTCAACCGAGATGTAGGTGCTCCAGGCCGGCGGCTGGCCTTCCTGCATCAGCGGCATCACGCCGGCGACGTCGCGGCCGCTGAGTTTCGCCCGCCGGTAGCCGCCCATTTCGGCCGAGTCCGGCAGCTCCGGGATCTCCCAGCCGAACAGCTCGCCGTAGAAGCGCTCCGCGCCCTCGATGTCCGGCGTCGCCAGGTCCACCCAGCAGGGGGTACCTGGCACGTAACTGGTCCTCTCGCTCATCTGCGCTCCTTTCGAAGATCGTCCGCAGGGATAAGACCACAGTTCCGCCACAAGATCATCGCTTCCGTGTGAATCTCCGAGACGTGTCTGAGCCCGACGGTCGTATATGACGGTCAAGCTCAGACACGTCCGTTGGCCCGGCGGGGCGTCCCGCTAAAATCCGACCTTGGAAGTAGGATTAAGTCTCGATCCGCACTAGGCCGTGACTGGCGGCGACTGGAGCACCCCACCCTCTTGACTGACACCGCAGGAACCAAAATCCCCGTGTGCCCGGCGGCCGAGCTGCAGCCTGGCGCCATGCGCCTGGTCGAGCACGACGGGAGGAAGATCGGCGTCTTCAACTGCGACGGCACCCTGCTCGCGATCGAGGACCGCTGCTCGCACGACAACGGGCCGCTGGCCGAGGGCGAGTTCGACGCAGCCGCCTGCACCGTCGAGTGCCCGCGTCACGGCTCCCTCTTCGACCTCAGCACCGGCAGGCCGAAGACGCTCCCAGCTTTTCAGCCGGTGCAAACGTTCCCGGTAGAGATCGAGGACGACACCATCACCCTGGAGGTCGACTGATATGGCAACGCCCGAGGTACTCGCCGAGAAACGCGAGCTGGCCGGCATCAACGCCGACTACAAGGAGAAGTTCGGCTTCAACGATCCCGAGACCGGCTACGCCTACAAAGCCCCCAAGGGGCTGACCCGTGGGGTCGTCGAAACGATCTCCGACTTCAAGGAAGAGCCGCAGTGGATGCGGGACTTCCGGCTGAAGGCGCTGGAGCACTTCGAACAGCGCCCGACCCCGAAATGGGGCGGCGACCTCGACCAGATCGACTTCGACGACATCCACTACTTCGTCCGCGCCTCCGACAAGAACAGCCGCGACTGGAGCGAGGTCCCGGACGACATCAAAAACACCTTCGACCGCCTGGGCATCCCCGAGGCCGAGCGCAAATTCCTCTCCGGCGTCGGGGCCCAGTACGAGTCCGAGGTCGTCTACCACCAGGTGAACGAGAAGCTCGAGGCCCAGGGCGTGATCTTCACCGACATGGACACCGCCCTGCGCGAGCACGAGGACCTCGTGCGCGAGTACTGGGCGACGGTGATCCCGCCGAACGACAACAAACTGGCGGCCCTGAACAGCGCCGTCTGGTCGGGCGGTTCCTTCGTCTACGTCCCCGCCGGGGTCAAGGTGGAGATGCCGCTGCAGGCCTACTTCCGGATCAACACCGAGAACATGGGCCAGTTCGAGCGGACGCTGATCATCTGCGAGGAGGGCGCCGACGTCCACTACATCGAGGGCTGCACGGCGCCGGTCTACTCCAGCGACTCGCTGCACTCGGCGGTGGTCGAGATCGTCTGCAAACCGAGCTCCCGGGTCCGCTACACGACCGTGCAGAACTGGTCGCAGAACGTCTTCAACCTCGTCACCAAGCGCGCGGTCGCGCACGAAAAGGCGACGATGGAGTGGGTCGACTGCAACCTCGGCTCGAAACTGACGATGAAGTACCCGTCGATCTACCTGCTCGGCCCGGAAGCCCACGGCGAGATCCTCTCGATCGCCTTCGCCGGCGAGGGACAGCACCAGGACGCGGGCGGCAAGATCATCCACGGGGCGCCGAGGACCTCGTCCTCGATCTTCTCCAAGTCGATCTCCAAGGACGGCGGCCGGGCGACCTACCGCGGCCTGCTCGAAGTCGCCGACGGGGCGAGCGAATCCCGCTCCAAGGTCGTCTGCGACGCGCTGCTCCTCGACGAGGACTCGCGCTCGGACACCTACCCGACGATCCGGATCGACGAGAACGACGCCGACATCGGCCACGAGGCGACCGTCTCCAAAATCGGCGACGAGCAGCTCTTCTACCTGCAGAGCCGCGGCCTCGACGAGGAGGAGGCCTCGAAGATGATCGTCAACGGCTTCATCGAGCCGGTGACCAAGGAGCTGCCGATGGAGTACGCGGTCGAGCTCAACCGGCTGATCGAGCTGCAGATGGAGGGCTCGATCGGGTGATTTGGTGTGGTCGAGGACGCCGCTGGCTGCGTCCTCGGGTGGGGGCCGTGCAAAGCACTGTCCCCCACCGCTGCGTCCTTGCCATCGACCCCCTCGACCACACCAAATCACCGATCGAAGGACTGATGACTTCCACTCAAACCCTCCCTCCGCTTCCCGACGCCAAGACCAAGGGCTGGGAATTCACCGACATCTCGACCCTCGACATCGACGCCTATGAGGCCACTGAGGCAGTGCCGGTCATCGCGGGCGGTAGTGGAGCAACGGTGCTGGATCTCGCCGAGGCGACCGATGCACACCCAGACTTGGTCGAAGCATGGCTTGGCACGCTCGTCCCGGGCTCTGACCCGTTTGTCGCACGAAACGAAGCCGCCCAGCGCAACGGCGTTCTCATTCACGTCCCAGCCGGCACGAGACTGAGCGAGCCGATCCAGATCGAGGTGCCTGTCAACACCGATGGCGGCATCGTGAACTGGCGGACGCTGATCGTGGTCGAGGACGGCGGCGAGGCCGAGGTCTGGGAGCACTGGTCCTCGCCCGCCGACGACGTCGACGCGGTGCTCAACTCGGTCGTCGAGCTCGCGGTCGGCCAAGCCGCGACCCTGCGCTACGTCAACACCCAGGACATCTCCGAGAAGAGCTGGATCTTCGCCACCCAGCGGGCCGAGGTGCAACGCGACGGCCGCCTCGACTGGGCCGCGCTCGGCTTCGGCTCGGGGCGCGGCAAGGTGCGGATGGAGACCAAGCTCGCCGGGCCGGGCTCCGAGGCGCGGGTCACCGGCGGCTACGCCGGCGGTGCCGGGCAGCACCTCGACTTCGACACCCTGCAGGAGCACGCGGCGCCCAACACCAACTCCGACCTCGCCTTCCGCGGCGTCCTCGCCGCCGGGGCCACCGCCGTCTGGCGGGGGATGATCAAGGTCGACCCAGGCGCGCAGCAGACCGACGCCTTCCAGGAGAGCCGCAACCTGCTGCTCTCCCCCGAGGCCCACGCCGACGCGATCCCCGGCCTGGAGATCCTCGCCGACGACGTCCGCTGCACCCATGCCGCCGCGATCGCCCAGGTCGACAGGGACCAGCTCTTCTACCTCACCTCCCGCGGCCTCGACGACGAGACCGCCAAGGCCCTGATCATCGAAGGCTTCCTCGAGTCCCTGGTCGAACGCCTCGCCGAGGGTCCCGTCCGCGACAGCATCTCCGAGGCGCTGGAGACGCGCCTGGCGGAGATCCTCTAGCGGGGCGCCCGACCCGCGGGTCCTGTCTCCGATCGGGGGCTCTCCCCACCGGGAGAGTCCTCCCGATCGTCGCCACCCGCGGGAGAAGCACCTACTGCCTGACGCTGAGAGATGAAGCTCTTGACGATTGCGGCCCCTACGACCAGCACCGGGATCGCGTAGAGGATCCAGAGCAGTTGGTGGACGACGTGGGCTAGGGGCAACACGCCTCTCCCCTACCCGTTCGAGACCGAAAGCAGGTAGAGGCCGAAGCAGGTGAAGGCGACCATCACCGCCAGCATCCAGTACTGCGAAGCGGTGGCTCTGCGGTAGTCCGGCCAGTAGACGAGGGCGCGGTCGTGGGCGAGCATCAGCCCGACCACGTGGCCGATGACGAGGGCGCCGACCTGGACGTACCAGATCGTGTTGGCGCTGAGGACCGAGTAGTCGACTTCCCAGCTGGCGGTGCCGAAGAGGTCGGTGGGGCCGGTGCCGAGCGGGTCGGAGAGGAGGTATCCGAACTGGGCCTGCTCCTGGAAGACGAAGAGGCTGAAGTAGTGGGCGACGAGGTAGGCGAGGGCGATCGGGATCAGGGTGTGGGCGAAGCCGACGCGGAGCTTGGCCAGGGAGGGCGCGCCGGGGACGGTCCGCATTCCCCGCACCCCGAGCATGTAGACGAGACCGACGCCGAGGAAGCAGGCGACCATGAAAAGGGTCTCCCCCCAGCGCAGCGAGCCGGTCGCTCCCAGGCCGGCATCGGCGAGCCATCCGACGGTCGATTCGATCGCGTCTTTGAACGCCCCCTCCTGGCCGCCGTCGAAGCTGGTGGTGGCGATCGAGGCGATGACGACGGCAGCTGAGCCGGGGATCGTCGCCCAGCTGGTCGTTGCCGAGAGGGGTCGGCGGCGCTGCAGGCGGCCGTCGCTGGTGCCGAAGATCCCGAGCCGGCCGAACATCCCGAAGTAGACGGAGAAGATCTCGCCGCGCTCGCACCAGGCCTCGACCCCGAAGACGGCCATCATCGCCAGCGTGTAGGCGCTGTAGACCAGGGCGGCGACGGCGGTCGCGTGCGGTTCGATCCCGATCCCGCCGGCGCCGTAGACGACCTCGAGCCAGACGACGCCGAGCAGACCGATCGCGGCCGGCCAGCGACCGAGCTTCTCGGGATAGCGGAGGTGGGCGGGGCGCTGGCCGGCGATCGCGGCGAAGCCGGCGCCGACGACGCGGCCTACTGCGCGCCAGGGGTTGAAGGGGCGGAAGAGGTCGCCGAAAAAGGCTGAGAAGAAGGGGAACCCGAGCCAGCAGGTGACGAAGAGGAAGGTGAGGGCGAAGTTGCGGTCGGGCGCTTCGGTGCCTTCGAGCCCGGCGTAGACGGCGACGCCGAGGAGGAAGACGCCGATCGCGCCGCAGAGGATCTGCAGCGGCAGACCGAGGAGGACGCCGGAGAGGCGCTCCCCCAGCGGCCGGCGGTGCTCGTCCTCGAGTTTCGGCTCCCGCCACGCCGCCGAGAGGGCGAAGAAGGAGACGATGAGGACGATCGAGGCCGCCCACGCGAACAGCCAGGCAGGGATCGGAAGATCCTGCCTGGATGCAAGCGCGTGGGCAAAGGGGATGAAGCTCAAGGTTCGACCCGCAGCTCCAGGATCTGTTCGGCCTCCCCCTCCAGCTCGGCCTCGAAGATGCCTTCGAGTTCGGCCGGGAATTCGAAGCTGACGGTGCCGCCGGCCGGGACGTCCTTCATCAGGTCGTAGCCGTGGACATGGATCTCTTCGGCGATCGCCGATTCCACCTTGAAGCGGACCTCGTCGCCCTGGTGGACGTCGATCTCGGCGATCCCGCCGACCGGCTTGCCGTCCTTGCCGACGACAATCGTGGTCACTTCCGGCTCGGCGGTCGTTTCGCCGCCGCCGTTCCTGCTCGATTCCTTGCCTGCGGCGTTGCCGCTCGTGGTGGTGTCGCTGCTGCTGTCATCGTCCCCGCTGAGGACGATCAGCAGAACCACCGCAACCACCGCCAGGACAACGCCAACCACTGCAGTTCTTGCGTTCACGTTCCGCTCCTTTGCCATGCGTGGCCGGGCCACGCGTTCCGTTCGCTGGTCTAGGCGGCGAGCGGCGGCGGGCGCTGGGCAAGGCCGAGCGCGATCAGGAGGCCGCCGGCTGGCGCGGAGGCGCGGGGCGGCTTCGGTAGGCCCGGGCGACGGTCGGCGTCGCGGGTGCGGCGGCGACCCGCCGCGATCCGCTCCGAGAGGCGGACGATCGTCTCGCAGCCCGGGTAGTGGCCGAGCAGCAGGGTCAGCAGCAGGGCGAGCAGAGGCAGCGCTGGCAGCAGGAACGTGACGAGCTCGGTCACACGGGCCAGGATACTGTCCGCCCTCAACCGAGCCTAAATGCGACCTGGACGCGACAACATCGCCGCCCCCGACCTGCCGACCGGCCTGGCCTGGGTCGGCACCGAGCCGGAGTCGATGCCGGCACTGACGGCCGGCGGTCCGGCGCTGGTCCACTTCGTCGAATACGCGCAGCTGAACAGCGTCCGCACGCTCGCCTATCTGGCCGAGTGGCACCGCCGCTACCGCGAGGCGGGCCTGAGCGTGATCGGGGTGCAGGCCCCGCGCTTTCCCTTCGCCGCCGAGCCTGAGCACGTCGCAACCGGACTGCGCGAGCTCGGGGTCGAGTTCCCGGTCGCGATCGACGCCGACCACGAGCTCTGGGCGGCCTACGGCTGCGAGGGCTGGCCCAGCCTCTTCCTCTGGAGCCTCGGCGGCTCCCTCTCCTGGGCCCACTTCGGCGAGGGCGAATATCGCGCGACCGAGGAAGCGATCCAGGCCGAGTTGCGCGAGATGGACGCACTGCAGGACCTGCCCGAGCCGATGGCGCCGCTGCGCGCCAGCGACGGCCCCGGCGCCCGCGTCATCCCTCCCACCCCGGAGCAGTTCCCCGGCGGCTCCTGGCAGCGACCCTGGGTCGCCGGTGAGGACGGCGAAGACTTGGCGCTCGACTACCAGGCCGGCGGCGCCTTCGCCACGGTCGAGGGAGCGGGCGAGCTAGAGGTAGAGATCGACGGCGAGTGGACCGCGATCTCGGCCGGCCCCTCCCCCGGCCTCCGCACCCTGGCCGAGCACCCGCGCCACGAGGCCCACAGCCTCGTCCTGCGGCCGGCGGCCGGCACCAAGGTCTGGTCGCTCAGCTTCGCCCCAGGCGTACCCTGATCTTCTCCCGCCACGTCCCAAGGAGGAAGCGATGATCACCAAGACCGACTTCGTCGGCATCCCGTCGACTGATGCAGAGCGCTCGCGCGCCTTCTACGTCGAGACCCTCGGCCTGCGGCCCGACGCGAATAGCCGCTTCGAGTGCTGGGCCGGCGACACCTGTTTCGGCATCTGGGAACCGGCCAAGATGGGATTCGAGTTCGCGCCGCAGAAAAATGCGCATCCCGCCCTCCACGTCGACGACGTCGCCGCCGCCCGCGCGGAACTGGAGGCCAAAGGCGTCAAGTTCAACGGCGACGTCTTCGACACCGGCGTCTGCCACATGGCGCTTTTCACCGACCCCGACGGCAACGACCTGATGCTGCACAACCGCTACGCGCCGTACGACAACTGAACGATTGGCGAGTTAGCCCCCCTATAGGCAGCTTAATTCGCCAATCGTCGATCAGGCCCGCGCCGCGACCTCGTCGCGGATCTCCTTCGGGAGCATGAAGCGGACATCCTCGTGGACGGTCCGCAGCTCGGAGACGTCGTTGGCGCCGCGCTCGCGGAAAAAGGAGACGAGGCTCTCGACCAGCTCCTCGGGGGCGGAGGCGCCGGAGGTGATGCCGACCGTCTCGACTCCCTCGAGCCACTGCTCCTGCACCTGGGTGTGGTTGTCGATCAAGTGGGAGGCGGCACCGTGTTCGCGCGCGACCTCGACCAGGCGGTTGGAGTTGGAGGAGTTGGTCGAGCCGATCACCAGGACCAGGTCGCACTCGCGGGCCAGCTGCTTGACGGCGATCTGGCGGTTGGTGGTCGCGTAACAGATGTCGTCGGACTTGCTGGCGACGATGCCGGGGAACTTGGCTCGCAGGGCGGCGATCACCTCGGCGGTCTCGTCGACCGAGAGGGTCGTCTGGGTGATGAAGGCGACTTTGCTCCGGTCCGGGACCTCGAGCGCCTCGACCTCGTCGGCGGTTTCGATCAGGACGATGCTCTCGGGCGCCTCGCCGGTCGTCCCTTCGACCTCCTCGTGGCCCTCGTGGCCGACCATGATGATCGTGTAGCCCTGGGCGGCGAAGCGGCGGGCGGAGACGTGGACCTTGGTCACCAGCGGGCAGGTCGCGTCGATCGTCCGCAGCTGGCGGGCGGCCGCGTTCTCGTGCACGCTGGGAGCGACGCCGTGGGCGGAGAAGACGACGATCGCCCCCTCCGGCACCTCCGTCTCCTCCTCGACGAAGATCGCCCCGCGCTTGGCCAGCTCTTCGACCACGTGCTTGTTGTGGACGATCTCCTTGCGCACGTAGACGGGCGCGCCGTGGAGCTCGAGCGCGCGCTCGACCGTCTGCACGGCACGGTCGACGCCGGCGCAGTAGCCGCGCGGAGCAGCGAGAAGGACCCGTTTCGGGCCCGTGAGGGTGGCAGGCATTCCTTCAGGGTACAAGGCTTGAGCGCCCGCAAACTCGGGCATAAGTAGCCTTGCTGCAATGGCAACTTCCGGACGCCACCTCGACCGCCTCACCGCCGTCGACGCCTCGTTCCTGACCAACGAGAGCTCGAGCAGCCACATGCACGTGGGCGCGATCCTGATCTTCGAGGGGCCGCCGCCGAAGTACACCGACCTGGTCGAGCACGTCCGCAGCCGCCTGCCGCTGGTGCCGCGCTTCCGCCAGAAGCTGGTGGTGCCGCCGCTGGAGGCCGGCCGGCCGCTCTGGGCCGACGACGTCAACTTCAACCTGACCTACCACATCCGCCACACCGCGCTGCCCGAACCGGGCGGCGAGGCGCAGCTGAAACAGCTTGCCGGGCGGGTCTTCTCCCAGCAGCTCGACCGCTCGAAGCCGCTTTGGGAGCTGTGGCTGGCGCAGAACCTGGAGCGCAACCGCTTCGCGATCCTGACCAAGACCCACCACGCGATGGTCGACGGGGTCTCGGGCGTCGACATCGGCACCGTCCTCTTCGACCTCGAGCGCGAGGCGAAGCTGCGGGCGCTGGAGGACGACTGGGTGCCGCAGCCCGAACCGGGGACAACCGAGCTGGTTGCGCGCGGGATCGCCGACGCGGTCGCCGCGCCGGTGAAGCTGGCCGAGCGCGCGGTAGAGGTCGTCCGCAACCCGGAGACGACGGCGCGGAAGGTGGTCGAGGCGCTGGAGGGGATCGGCGAGATCGTCAGCGCCTTCGCCGACCCCGCGCCGGACGTGCCGCTGAACGAGGAGATCGGCCCGCACCGCCGCTACGTCTGGTCCCGCTCGGAGCTCGCCACCTTCAAAGGGATCAAGGACGCCCTCGGCGGCACCGTCAACGACGTCGTCCTCGCGGTGGTCACCGGGGCGCTGCGCAGGTGGCTGCACGGCCGCGGCGTCCGCACCGAGGGGCTGGAGCTGCGGGCGCTGGTGCCGGTCTCGATCCGCAGCGAGGACGAGCGCGGCAACCTCGGCAACCGGATCGCGCTGATGCGCGGGCCGCTGCCGGTCTACATCGAGGACCCGGTGCGGCGGCTGCGCACGATCAGCGACGCGATGGCGGGGCTGAAGCGCTCCAAACAGGCGCTCGGCGCGGAAGTGATCTCCCGCTTCAACGATTTCGCGCCGCCGACCCTGCTCGCTCAGGCCTCGCGGATCAACTTCTCCACCCGCCTCTTCAACCTGATCGTCACCAACGTGCCCGGGGCCGCAGATGCCGCTCTACGTGCTGGGGAAGGAACTCGAGGAGGTCTACCCGGTCGCCTTCCTGCCGCAGAACCACTGCCTCGCGGTGGCGATCATGAGCTACAACGGCAAGGTCGGGTTCGGCCTGCTCGCCGACTACGACTGCATGGAGGACATCGACGTCGTCAGCAACGGGCTCAGCGAATCGCTGGACGAGCTCGAGGCCGCGGCCGGCAAGTCGGTCAAAGCGGCGTAGGCCGCATTCCCCACGGGTAACGAGCTACGAGATGCCCCTGTTCCTGGTCCTCCTCTTCATCGTCGTCCCGATCGCGGAGCTCTACGTGATCATCCAGGTCGGGCAGCTGATCGGGGTGGTGCCGACGCTGTTCCTGCTGCTGGCCGACGCGCTGCTTGGCTCCTGGCTGCTGAAACACCAGGGGCGCGGCGCCTGGCGGCGCTTCAACGAAGCGCTGGCGGCGCGCCGCTTCCCGGGCAAAGAGGTGGCCGACGGGGCGCTGATCATCGTCGGCGGCACCCTGCTGCTGACGCCGGGCTTCATCACCGACATCTTCGGGCTCTTCCTGCTGCTGCCGCCGACCCGCGCGATCACCCGCCGGTTGCTGAAACGGTTCGCGATCGGCCGCTTTGCCGTGGTCGGCATGTCCTCCGAAGGGGCGAGCCCGTTCGGAACGCCGCCACGCGGGTCCAGCTCGCGCCCCCGCGATTACGACTTCGAGGGGACGGCCGAAGAGGTGCCGCCGCGGGACGACGGCGATCCCCGCCTGCCGGGCAGCGATCGAGGCTGAGATGGAGCCGGGGAGCGGCAGACCCCGCGCCTCCTCCTCCGCCCCCCGACCCCAGACGACCGCGCCCTCTACCACGCCCACTTCACCAGGCCGGAGGTCGAGCGCTGGCTCCGCCCCCCTCCCCTGCCGCCCTTCAACTCCGGCGTCCTCGACGAGCTGGTCGAGGGCGACTGCGCCCACTGGACCGACCACGGCTTCGGCCCCTGGCTCCTGATCGAGAAGGAGACCGGCGCCTTCGCCGGCCGCGGCGGCCTCCACTGGACCTCGGTCGAAGAGACCGCAATGGTGGAGCTCGCCTGGAGCGTCGAGCCCGCCCTGCAGGGCAGGGGGCTGGCGACCGAGGCGGCGACAGCGGCGATCGAGCTGGGCACGGGAGCTGGACTTCGCAGAGGTGGTCGCTCTGGTCCTGCCGGCCAACTGCGCCTCACAGAAGGTGGCGACGAAGGTCGGCTTCAGGCGACGCGGCAAGGTCACCCACGCGGGTCTTCCCCACCATCTGTTCTGGTTGTCCCCGGCGGACGCTTAGTTTGCGAGGCCGCGAGCGGAGGCCTCTCCTCCCGCCCTGGAGGCGGCGAGGCTCGCCCCGATCAGGACGCCTGCCAGCGGGACCGCCATCACCAACCGCACCAGCTCTCCCTGGCTTTCCTGGTCGGGCCCCACCTGTCCGAGGATCGCTTGGACGGCGACGATGGTGAGCACGGTGGCGGAAAGACTGACCGTGCCGAGAACCCGGGAGCGGCGATGGGGGCCCTCCCGATTGAGATCGTCCGCGTCGTAGAGGAAGAGGAAAGCAGCCGGCAGGACGAGGGCGACGTAGAAGTAGGTGGTGCTGTCCCAAGCGCCGAGCACGACTGCGGTGTTCGCGATCAGGGTGGAGGCGACCAGCACGAGGATGATCTCGGCCGGAGCCAGCCTTCGCCTCGCGATCGCAACCGCGAAGAGCGCGACGGTCAGCAACGCGTCGAAGGTGAGCACGTCGACGCCCAGACCTCGGAAGGGGTGTTCGTCGCCCAGACCGGGGGTCGCCTGCAGCGCCCGCGGAAGGGCCCAGATGACCAGGACGACGAGGAAGGCGAGCCCGGCCCAGCGGCGACGCATCGCAAGCAGGAGGCCGGCAAGGGCGACCGCCGCGAAAACGGTGATCACCGTCGACCAGAGGAGGCCGTCAGCAAGCCATTCGATCGCGTCCTGCAGGCCGCTCCGAAGACCTTCGGCGTCGAAAACGCCGAGAGCCCCCCACAGCAGCAGGGCGACCGAGCTGAGCCCGACGAAGCCGGTGAAGGCGATCGTGACCCAGATCATCGCCGGGCGGAGGCCGCGGACGTCGATCCTTTCCATCGGGTAGCGCTCCAAAGCGAAGATCGCCGCCGCCGCGAATCCGGCCGCGAGAACCCAGCTCAACAGGCCGTCGTGCCGGCTGTTGTCCCAGGCAGCCGAATCGCCGCCGAGAAACGCCGGCAGCAGCCCCGCGTAGCCCAGCCCGAGCCATGCGAGCTTGATCGCCAGCAACCAGAGCAGCCAGCGCAGCGACGCGGCGCCGAAGCGACGGGAGAAGCGGACCGCGGTTGCCTGGGTCGCCCGCACCCCCGCGACCGCCTGCCAGAGGAACAGCGCCGAGGTCGCCAAGCCGAGGGTGGCGACGAGGCTGAGGATCCCGAGCGCGACCGAACCGTGGCTGGTGGTTTCGAGCAGGGAAGAAGGTACGTCCTCCGGAATCAGGTACAGGCCGAGCGCGATCGCGAAGGGGAGGGCGGTGATCGCGGCAAGCGCGGCGGGTAAACGACGGGCCCAAGCCGGTGGCGTGGCGGCAACGACGAGAGCGCAGGTGAACGCGACCCAGCCTCCGATCCGAAGGGCGTCGTCCAGCCCCTGCGGCAAGGCCCAGATGGAGCTCGGCACGAGCAACCGCGCCGCATCCGCGAGAATGCCGGCCAGGGAGGCGATGACCAGCGCGACCATCCCCCGCAGTGGCCATTCCAGAGCCGGGGGCAGCCCCTGCAGGGCAATTACCGCTCCGGCTGCGCCGACTCCGATTCCCCCATACGCCAGGAGGGTCGCCATCCGGGGCACACCTTCGCCGCCGAGCACGAGGTCGCTTCCTCCGGGGATCTCCCAGCCAAACCCGGTCAGGAGGATCAACGAGGAGGCGAGGAGCAGGACGACAAGGCCTGCCGTTGCCAGCATCCGGGTCAGCGGGTCGAGCCCGCCGAGACGCAGCCGGCGCTCACCCGGGATCAGGGTCTGCAGCGATTGTCTCCAAAAAGGCACGGCGCGGTACCTTAATAAACGCCGCTGACTTCCGACTCTCCCGGCGTCGCCGGTTCAGATCAGCCCGAAACGATCAGAAGCCCAGCGCGAACTTGGCGTCCTCGGTCATCATCTCCGGGCTCCAAGCGGGGTCGAAGACCATCTTGGGGTGGACGGCGGTGACGCCGGGGAGGTCGCCGACGAACTCGCGCATCTGCTCGGAGACCTGGGGGCCGATCGGGCAGGCGGGGGTCGTCAGGGTGAAGGTGACGTAGACCTCGGAGCCCTCGATGTTGACGTCGTAGACGAGGCCGAGGGAGACGAAGTCGAGGCCGAGCTCGGGGTCGATGACCTCCTCGAGCACCTCGTAGACGTCCTCCTCGGTCAGGGTTTCGTCGTGCTGGTCGGTCGCGGTGGCCGGCTGGTCGGCTGCGGGGTTCTCAGACATGGCCCCATGGTAGCCGGGAGCTAACGCGGCTCCGGGGGCGGTCCCTCGCGGGCGGGGATCAGCTCCAGCTGGAACCAGCCGACGTCGCGCCAGGCGCCCTGCTTCCAGCCGATCTCGCGGTTGACGCCGACCAGCTCGAAGCCGAGGCTCTCGTGCAGGCCACGCTCGCCTCGTTCGGCAGGGTGATCCCGGCGCAGGCCATGCGGAAGCCGCGCTCGCGGAGGCGCTCGAAGAGGGCGCTGTAGAGGGCGCGGCCGACGCCGCCGCCGCGGGCGTCCTCGGCGACGTAGACCGAGACGCTGGCGCTCCAGCGGTAGGCGGGCCGCTCGTTGAAGGCGGTCGCGTAGGCGTAGCCGACGACCCGTCCCTCCCGCTCGGCGACGAGCCAGGCGTGGCTGGCGCCGTAGCGCTCGATCCGCGCCGCCATCTCGGCCGCGTCCGGCGCCCTTTCCTCGAAGGAGACCGGGCTGCCCTCGACGTGCGGCGCGTAGATCGTGGCGCAGGCGGCAGCGTCGCGGGCGGGGTCGGCGTCTCGGATCGTCAGCTCTGACATGAGGAGGGAATCTATTCCCAGCGGTGCGGTTGAGCTTCGGCCTCTTATGGAGGCCAAAGCTCAACCACACCCCGGCGGCTACTAGGCTGCCGCGGCATGAGCGAGCAGGGCCAGATCGTGCGGCGGTCGATCGGGATCGTCTTCTCCGACGGCGGCCTGCTGGCGCTCACCTCCACACCCCGCCCGGCGCCGAGGCGACACGGCGAAGAGGAGGTCACCGCGGTCCTCTGCGACCCCGACGGCGCCCCGCTCGCAGTTCGAGGAATCGCTGCTCTCGACCGAGTACGGCGAGGACGGGGTGCAGCGACGGGCGACGCTGGAGCTGTGGCCCGACGTCGAGGAGATGCGGCCGCTGCGCGGCGCCGGCACGCTGATCAACTCGGTCCGCGTGCGCCGGCAGGGGCTCGACTCCCAGATCGCCTTCTTCCGCTGGTCGGTCGAGGGACGCGAGGGGCTCGGCACCTACGAGGTCGCCCGCAGCGCCGATGGCTGAGCCCCCGACAATGGCTTACGGGCGGTCGTCTCCGACTTCGGCGGCGTCCTCACCACGCCGCTGCTCGCCGCCTTCGCCGCGTTCCAGGACGACAGCGGCATCTCCCCCGAAAACCTCGGCCTGGCGATGCGCGAGGGGCTGGCGGAGGGCGAGGAGCTGCCGCTCTTCCAGCTCGAGCGCGGCGAGATCAGTGAGGAAGAGTTCATCGAGCGGCTCGAGGACGGCCTCGAGTCGCTCCTCGGCCACCGGCCCCACCTGCACCACTTCCGCCAGAAGTTCTTCGGCGCCCTCGACCCGAACGAGGAGATGATCGCGCTGATGCGGGAGCTGAAGGCGAGCGGGCTGAAGATGGCGATGCTGACCAACAACGTGCGCGAGTGGGAGCCGCTCTGGCGCTCGATGCTGCCGGTCGACGAGATCTTCGAGGAGATCGTCGACTCCGCCTTCGTCGGCTGCCGCAAGCCGGAAGCGCAGATCTACCAGCTGACGCTGGAGCGGATCGGGATGCCCGCCGAGGCCTGCCTCTTCATCGACGACCTCCAGGTCGAACTTCGAGGCCGCCGAAGAGGCGGGGATGAACGCGGTCCACTTCCGCGACAACGAGCAGGCGATCGCCGAGATCCGCGCCGCGCTCGACCGCCGGGCCGACTAGGCGCGCTCGCGCTCGACGGCGGCCCCGTTGCCGCCGTGCGCAGGCGCTTCGCGCCAGCGGCGGGCGAACGGCAGGCGCCAGCTGTGCGGGCGCGATCAGGGCGCCGATCTCCGTCGGCCCCCAGGACCCCTGCGGGTACGGCTTCACCGGCGGCGGGTCCTGCAGCAGCGGTTCGGAGACTTCCCAGAGCCGCTCGATGCCGACGGCGGTGGTGAAGAGGGTGCGGTCGCCGATCATCGCGTCGCGGATCAGCCGCTCGTAGGCCTCGACGGTCTCGTCGCGGTGCTCGGTTTCCTCCAGCGAGAACTGCATGCTCGCCTTGTCGAGCACCATCCCCATCCCCGGCCGCTTGCCGTAGAAGGAGAGCGAGACGCGGGAGGACTCGTCGAGGTCGAAGGTGAGGTGGTCGGGGCCGTAGCGGCCGACCCGCGAGTTCTCGGGGAACATCGCGTGCGGCGGCTCGCGGAAGGCGATCGAGATGATCCGCGCGCTTTCGCCCATCCGCTTGCCGGTGCGCAGGTAGAACGGGACCCCGCTCCAGCGCCAGTTGTCGAGTTCGACCTCGAGGGCGACGAAGGTCTCGGTGCGCGAGTCCGGGTCGACCCCCTCTTCTTCGCGGTAGCCCTCGTACTGGCCGCGGACGACCTGCGCGGGGTCGAGCGGCTGCAGGCTGCGGAAGACCTTGTTCTTCTCGTCGGTGATCGGCCCGGGCGCCAGCGCCGTCGGCGGCTCCATCGCGACGAAGGCGAGGATCTGGAACAGGTGGGTGACGACCATGTCGCGGAAGGCGCCCGTCTTCTCGTAGAAGGCGGCGCGCGAGCCGACCCCGAGCGTCTCCGGCACGTCGATCTGGATGTGGTCGATGTGGCTGCGGTTCCAGATCGGCTCGAAGAGGCCGTTGGCGAAGCGCAGAGCGAGGATGTTCTGCGCGGCCTCTTTGCCGAGGAAGTGGTCGATACGGAAGACCTGGTCCTCGTCGAGGACTTCGTGGACCATCTCGTTCAGCCTGCGGGCGCTGGCCAGGTCGGTCCCGAACGGCTTCTCCATGATCACCCGCGAGCGCTCCGAGAGCCCGCACGTCTTCAGCATCTGGATCACGTCGGGCGCGGCGGCCGGCGGCACGCTCAGGTAGTGGAGCAGCCGCATCTCCGGCCCGAGTCCCCCTTCGGCCCTGTCGACCGCCTCCTTCAGCGCCTCCGGTGCCTGCGCATGCGGGACGTAGGAGAGGCGCTGCGAGAACTCGTGCCACTCCTCGCCCCCGAAGGCGTGGCGGGCGTACTCCCGGCAGGCCTCTTCGGCGATCCCCCGGAACCGAGCATCGCTGATCTCCTCCATCGAGACCCCGATCACCCGGAACTCCGGCATCAGCCCCGCCTGGAACAGCCGCAGCAATCCCGGCAGCAGCTTCCGCCGCGCCAGGTCGCCGGTGGCGCCGAAGATGACGATTGCTTGCGGAGGAACTTCCACCTGATCGAGGTTAGCCCGCCCAGAGGAGGCGCAAACCTCCGCTTGATCAGTTGTCGGAGCCGGCTCGGTCCCACACGTAGAGCTCGAGCGCCTCGGCGGCGAGCTCCATCAGGCGGGGTGGGCCGAGGAGGCCGAGGACCAGCTCCAGGGCGTCCTCCTCGGTGACGCCGGAGTCGACGGCCTCCTCGCCGCGGAAGCCGGCGGCGAGCTTGAGGGCCTCGCGGCGGTTCTCGCCGAGGGAGCCGAAGGCGGCCATGAGGAAGTCGCGGTTGGGGACAGGCTGGCCGACCTCGAGGGAGCCGTGCCAGGCGGCGAGCATCGAGAGGTCGTGCTCGTCGAGCTCGGAGATCGCCTTCGCGTAGTGGACTTCGAGCTCGGACTCGGGAATCTCATCCACCCAGGCGCGCACCGCCTCCCCGAGGAGCTGGCGGCGAGCCTCTCGGCCGACGGAGTCGGCGATGGCCCGGATGGCGTCGGCTGGGTCTACGAAGCAGAGGGACATCAGCTGCCGAGAAAGGTAGAGGCGGCCGACGACGCCAAAAGATGCCCGCCAACCCCCCATTTTGCGGGGTCGCGCCAGGACCCAGCCGGTCGACGCCGGACCCGTCCCTAGGCTCGGGTCGCGTGCCGCTGAAACTGATCTACGGACCGCCCAACTCGGGCAAGCGCGGCGAGGTCCTGCGCGCCTTCCGGGCGGCTCTCGATCGCGACCCGGTCCTCGTCCTCCCCACCAGCGACGACGTCTTCGACTTCGAGCGCGAGCTCTGCGGGGACGGGGCGCTGCTGGGCGGCGCGGCGATGACCTTCGGCGCGCTTTTCCGCACCGTCGCCACCGCCGCCGGAGTGCCGCCGGGGGCCGAGCTCTCCCCCGCCCAGCGCCTGCGCGCGATCGCCGTCGCGATCGAGGAACGCCGCGCGCACCTGCGGCCGCTGCGCCGCTCCGCCGGCCGACCCCGCTTCGCCGCCGCCCTCGAGCGCCTCTTCGACGAGCTGCAGGCGGCCGGGATCGAGCCGGAGGAGGTCGAGGCCAGCGCCGCCACCCTGGAGGGCTCCGCCTACCTCGGCGACCTCGCCACCCTTTACGGCGGCTACGAGGAGGTGCGGCAGCGGGCCCGGCGCACCGACGCACACGGCATCGCCCGCGAAGCGATCGCCCAACTGCGCCGCGACAGCGCTGCCTGGACGGGGCGGCCGGTCCTCCTCTACGGGTTCGACGACCTGACCGAGAACCAGCTCGAGCTGGTCGCGACCCTGGCGGAGCGGACCGAAGTAACCGTGGCGCTCCCCTATGAAGAGGGACACCCGGCGCTGGCGGCGCGCGGCCGGCTCCTCGACCGCCTGCGGGAACGGATCGGCGCCGGCGAGGAGATCGCGCTCGAGCCGAATCCCGGTAACACGATCAGCCCGCTGCTCTTCCACCTCACCCTCTCCTTCGGGCAGAAGCGGGCGGCGCCGGCCGAAGCCGACGGCAGCCTGCTGCTGCTGCGCTCGGCCGGGACCCGGGCCGAGGCGGAGGCAGATCGCCGCTCACGTCTCCCGCCTCGTCCGCGACGGCGCCTCCCACGACCGAGGTCGCGATCGCCCTGCGCGATCCCTCGCGGCGCGGCCCCGAGATCGCCGCCGCCCTGGAGGCGAACGACGTCGCCACCGCCCTGGAGGCCGAGGTGCCGGTGGCGGGCACGGGCGTCGGCGGCGCCCTCGTCGCCCTGCTGGAGTCGGAGTTCGGCGAGCGCCGCGCCGCCGACTTCCTCCGCTACCTGCGCGGTCCTTCCGGCTTCTCGCACCGCCGCGTCGACTGGTTCGAGCGGCGGATCCGGCGCCGCCGCGTCCGCGACGCCGAGACCGCGCTGCTCCTCTGGCAGGGCGAGGAGGGCGAGCCGCCGCGCGACCTCCTGCGCCTGCGGGAGGCGGCGGAGCGCTCGCCGGCGGCGCTGGCGGCCGAGGTCGGCGCCCTGGCGGCGACGATGGCCGCGCGGCCGCTGCGCGACGAGGAGGACGGGCCGCGCCCCCCGCGCGGCGACGGGCTCGAGCTGCGGGCCGCCGCGGCGATCTCCGCCGCCCTCACCGAGCTCGCCGAGCTGGGCGACCTGGCGCCGCAGCCGGCGGAGCTGGCCGGGACGATCGCCGAGCTCGACTTCCGCGCCTGGTCGGGACCGGTCGAGGGACGGGTCCGGATCGCCAGCCCCTACCGCCTCCGCGCCGCCCGCTTCGACCACGTCGTCGTCGGCTCCCTGCAGGACGGCGAGTTCCCCCGCCGCGACCGCGGCGCCGACCCCTTCCTCTCCGACGCTCAGCGGGAGACGCTGGGGCTCGACCCGCGGCGCGACAGCGAAGCCGAGGAGCGCTACCTCTTCCACGCCTGCCTCGCCCTTCCCCGCCGCAGCCTCGTCCTCTCCTACCGCGACAGCGACGAGGACGGCGCCGCGACGGCGCGCTCGCCGCTGCTCGACGACGTGCGGGCGCTGCTGGCGCCGGCGCCGCCGAAGCGCGGCCTCGACCCGGTCGAGGAGGAGATCACCGTCACCCGCGACCTCGCCCAGGTGGTGGCGCCGCTGGCCGAGGCACCCTCGGAGGACGAGCTGGCGCGGGCGCTCGCCGCCCACGGCCCCCGCGCCGACGCTGGCGGCGCTGCTGCGCGAGGCGGAGGTCGAGCGGCGGGACCGCGGCCCGGCTGGTCGCGCGTGCTGACCGCGGCGCGGCGGGCCGAGGCCGCCTCCCGCGCTCCCGGCCCGCTGACCAATCCCGGCGGCGCTGGAGTCGCTGGCCGCGGTCGCCGCCTACGGCGGCACCACCCTGGAGGAGTTCGACGTCTGCTCCTACCGCTGGTTCGCCGGCCACGAGCTCGACCCCCAGCTGCTCGATCCCGTCCCCGACCCGCTCGTCCAGGGCGGGCTGATGCACGAGGCGCTCGACCGCCTCTACCGCGAGCGTCCCGGCGGCGACCCGCTGCCGCGGCCGGGCAGCCTCGCCGCCTGGCTGGAGCGCGGGCGCGAGCTGGTGGCGGAGGTCGTCGCCGAGCGCGAGCTGGGGCCACACCCGGCAGAGCGGGCGATGGCGCGGCGGGTCGAGCGACTGCTGGAGCGCTTCCTCGCCGAGGAGGCCGAGCGCGAGACCGGCGGCTTCGAGCCCTGGCTGCTGGAGGCGCGGTTCGGCGAGCACCCTGACGCAGAGCGGCCGGTGCTCGACCTCGGCGGCTGGGGCCTGCACGGCGCCGTCGACCGGGTCGACCGCGCCCGCGACGGCCGCGCCGTCGTCATCGACTACAAGCTCGCCGGCCAGGTCACCCCGCGCGAGAAGTTCGAGGAGCGGGCGAAGCTGCAGCTGCCGCTCTACCTGCTCGCGGTCGCCGAGCACTGGGGCGCGGAGCCGGTCGGCGCCCTCTACCACCCGCTGCGCGGGACCTCGGCGCGGCGCCCGCGCGGGGTCGTCTCCAGCGAGGCCGCCGAGGATCTCGCCGGCTACGACCTCTACTCCGGCGACGTCGTCGACCCGGAGGGGCTGGAGGAGCTGCTGGAGGATTCGCGACGGCGCGCCGGCGCGATCGTCGCCCGCATGCGCGGCGGCGAGATCCGCCGCGACCCCGGTCCGCGACCGGGGCTGCGGGGACACGACGTCTGCCCCGCCTACTGCACCTTCGCCTCGATCTGCCGCCGCGACCGATCGCCCCGCTACGAGCAGGACGACGAAGGAGACGAACGTTGAGCGCCGAGCAGACGAGCGACCCGCGCCCGCTGGCGCCGGCGCGCCAGCCGACGCCCGAGCAGGCGGCGGCGATCGCCGTCCGCGGCGTCGACGCGCTGCTCGAGGCCGGCGCCGGCACCGGCAAGACCGGGGTGATGGTCGATCGCTACTGCCGGCTCGTCTGCGACAGCGGCCTCTCCCCCGACGCCATCCTCGCCTTCACCTTCACCGACAAGGCCGCCGCAGAGCTGCGGCAGCGGATCCGGGCCGAGCTGGCGCGGCGAGCCGAGCGCGGCTCGGAGCGAGCGGCGACGGTATTGGCCGGGATCGGCGGCGCTTGGGTGACGACGATCCACGGCTTCTGCAACCGCGTCCTCGCCGCCCACCCGGTCGCCGCCGGGGTCGATCCCGGCTTTCGCGTCCTCGACGCGCCGGAGACGGCCCGGGCCGCGCGCGAGGCCTTCGACGACGCCCTCGTCGAGTTCCTAACGGCGGACAGAGCCTCCGGTTCTTCCAGGGCGACCCGGCGCGCGAGGAGACCGTCGCCGCCTACGACGTCGAAGGCCTGCGCGGGATGATCGCCGGCGTCCACGCCGAGCTGCGCAGCCGCGGCATCGCCGAGCCGAAGCTGCCCGAGCCGCCACCCTCCGATCCCGAGGCGGCGATCGAGCGGGCGATCGCGGCGGCGCGGCGAGTGCCTGGAGGAGCTGAAAGAGGGCGACGCGAAACGCGAGCCGCTGGAACGGGCGCTGGCGCGCCTCACCGCCCCCGGCCCGTCTCCCAGCCTCGACGAGCTGCGCGCGGCTCGCCACCAGCAGCAAGGCGAAAGCGCTCGCCCCATACAAGGAAGCGATCGATGCCGCGATCGCCCGCGTCGCCGAGGCCGGCGAGGGCGCCATCGCCTACGGCCACCTGGCCGAGCTGCTGGCGCTCTTCTCGGCCCGCTTCGAGGCGGCGAAGGAACGGCGCGCCGGGATCGACTTCGAGGACCTGCAGATCCTCGCCGCCCGGCTGCTGGAGCGGGCGGAGATCGGCGAGCACTACCGCAGCCGCTTCCGCCAGATCCTCGTCGACGAGTTCCAGGACACCAACCGGCTGCAGCTGCGGCTGATCGAGGCGCTGCGCGGGCCGAAGACCGAGCTGGTCGTGGTCGGCGACGAGCTGCAGTCGATCTACGGCTTCCGCCACGCCGACCTCGAAGTCTTCCGCCGCCAGCGCGAGGAGATCGACCGCCGCGCCGACGCCGAGCTGATGCGCCTCAGCGGCAACTTCCGCTCGCGGCCGGAGGTCGTCGGCGCCGTCAACCTCCTCGGCGAGGCGCTGCTGGGCGCGGCCTATACGCCGCTGCGGGTCGGGGTCGCCGCCGAAGAGCCCGCTTCACCACGGCCGAGCCGGCGGTCGAGCTGCTGCTGACCGCGCGCGATGGCTGGGACGAGGAGGGAATCGAGCTGGAGCCGGCGATCGACGGCGCCACCCCGCTCAACTGCCTTGCCGAGGCGCGCTTCCTCGCCGAGCGCCTGCGCGAGCTGGCCGAGGCGGGGGTCCCGCGCGGGGAGATGGTCGTGCTGCTGCGCGCCTTCACCCACCTCGACGCCTACGAGGACTCGCTTGAACGCGCCGGCCTGCGGCCCTACGTGGTCGGCGGCCGCGGCTACTGGTCCCAGCAGCAGGTCGCCGACGTCTGCGCCCTGCTGGCCGTGATCGCCAATCCCGCTCGACGACCACGCCCTCTTCGGCGCCCTCGCCTCCCCCGCCTGCGGCGTCGCGCCGGACACGCTCTGGCTGCTGCGCGCCGCGGCGGGCAAGCGGCGCCACGTCTGGCCGGCGGTCGAAGTGGCAGCCGGGAGCGACGACTCGGAGCTGCTCGAGCCGGAGCGGCTGCAGGGAATTCCCGCAGAGCGAGCTGGAGCTGCTGCGGACCTTCGTCGGCCGCGTTCGCCTCCCTGCGCGAGCGGGCGCCGCGGCTGGCGCTGCCGGCGTTGATCGAGGCGGCGGTGACGGAGACCGGCTACGACCTCGCGGTGCTGTCGCGGCCGGCGGGCGAGGCGCGCTTCGCCAACGTCCGCAAGATGGCGCGGCTGGCGACCGAGTTCGAGGCGCGCGAGGGCCGCGACCTGCGCGGCTTCCTCGACTTCCTCGCGGCGCGCGCCGAGAGCGACGCCGAGGCTCAGGCCGCGACCGCCGCCGAGGGCCACGACGGGGTGCGGATCATGACCGTCCACAACGCCAAGGGGCTCGAGTTCGGAGTCGTCGCCGTCCCCGACCTCGCCCGCAGCCTCCTCGCCGGCGGCCGGGCGCCGCTGCTGACGCTCGGGCGCGAGGAGCAGCCGCGGGTCGGCCTGCAGCTGCGCCGCCTCGGCGCCCCCTCGATCAACCTCTTCGACCACCGCGCCCTCTGCGAGGAGGCGAAGGAGCGCGACGCCGAGGAGGGACTGCGGCTCTTCCACGTCGCCGCCACCCGCGCCAAGCGGCGGCTGATCCTCAGCGGCGTCGTCAAGCCCGATCCGGGCAAGGAGACGAAGCCGAGCACGCCGGTGATCGAGCGGCTGGTCGACGCACTGGGGGTACCGCGCGATGCCGACTCGACCGTGCCGGTGGCGCCGCCGGCGCCCCGTCCGGGCCTCGAGGCGGAGTTCGAGCCCTCGGAGATCGCCGTGCGCGTCGAACCTCCCCTCGCCCGAGCGCGCAGCCGAGCTGCGGACCCTGCGCCGCGAGGCCGCCGCCGCGAGCGCCGATCGGCAGCGGCCCGCCGCCCCTGGTCGAGCGGCGCCCGCCGATCGTCCCCAGCCGCCCCCTCTCCTACACCGCAATCTCCGCCTACGAGGAGTGCCCCTACCGCTTCTACCTGGAGCGCGTGCTGGGGCTCGCAGAGGAGTGAACCGGATTTCTCCCCGGATACCGGGGACAAGACGCCCATGATCAGAACGAGGGCACCGCGCGCGGGAGCGGCGGTGCACGCGCTGCTGGAGTGGAGCCAGGCGAACGGGTGGGCGGAGCCGACGAAGAGCTGGCGCTCCGGCACGCTGCGGCGGCTGGGGCTGGGCCGAAGCCGGGAGACGCCCGATAGACCCGCACGGGTAGCGCGAGGAGTTGCTCGATCGCTGTCCGCCAGCTGGACTGGACTCCCCGCTGCGGGGAACGGATTGCGGCGCAGAGGCGACGCGAGTTCGGGCCGAGGTGCCGTTGCTGCTTGGGGTCGGTGACACCGTCCTGCGCGGGTCGATCGACCTGCTGGTCGAGCGGGAGGGAGCGGCGCCGCTTGGTCGTCGATTACAAGACCGACCGCCTCGGCGGTGCCGACCCGGCCGAGCGCGCCGCCCACTACGAGGTGCAGCGGTCGATCTATGCGCTCGCGGTCGCCGAGGCGCTGGAGCGCGCCGAGGTAGAGGTCGCCTACGTCTTCCTCGAGCGGCCCGACGAGCCAGCGCTCTGACGACCCTCGGCGCCGACCGAGATGGCGACCGCGCGCCAGGCCTGGAGGAGCCGATCGCCCAGATCAGCCGCGGCGAGTTCCCGGTCGCCCCGCCCGAGCAGCGCGACTGGTCCCTCTGCCGGAGCTGCCCCGCGCTGCACGGACTTTGCTCCGGTCCCGCCTCGAGTCCGAGTCCGACTGACCAAGCAGATCAAGGAACTCGCGCTATCGCGCTCGCACCCCGCCGTCGGCGGGGGTCGCGTGGCGTGCTCTGCACGCGAGCGACCGAGGACGCCGATATGCGCCGGTCAGGTGGGCTCAGTCGAGCTTGGCGGCGAGGTCGTCGAGCCGCAGCTCCTTCAGCCCCTCGCCGACCTCGTCGAGCTCGGCGGCGCAGTAGGTGACCAGCTCCTTGCCCTCGGTGCAGAGGTCGAGGGTCTCGCGCAGGCCGGCCTGGCCGGAGTCGAGCCGGTCGATGATCTCCTCCAGCCGCTCGACCGCGGCCTCGTAGGAGTCAGGCTGCGTCGTCGGGCTCGGGTTTCGCTCGGACTCGTCCATCGCTGAAGCGAAGGCTAATGCGCTCGGCGGCGCCGGCCTCGGCGGCGCTCGTCAGCGGCTCGCCCCCGTCGCCCTCGACCAGCGCGTAGCCGCGCTCGAGGGTGCGCTCGGGCTCGTGGGCGCGGAGGGCGACCGCGGCCCGCTGCAGGGCGTCGCGCCGTTTCTCCATGTCGGCGCCGATCGCCCGCCGCCGCGCCCGCTCCAGCACCACGGTCCCGATGCGCCGCTGCGAGGCGGCGCGCTCGGCCAGGCCGCGTTCGGAGGCGGCGCGGATCTCGCGGATCTTCTGGTTCAGCTTGCCGCGCTCGCGCTGCAGCGCCCGCGCCGGGCCCCGCGCCAGCGCGCCGAGATGGCGGGAGCCGGCGTCTCGACCGCCCCCTCCCCCGCCCGCCGCAGCGCGAGCGACGCAGCGCTCGAGCTCTCCGCGCGCCGCCAGGCAGTCGAGCGGCACCGCCGCCTCCGCCGCGTGGGTCGGGGTCGAGCAGGCGACGGCGGCGACGTCGTCGATCAGGGTGCTGTCGCGCTCGTGGCCGACGGCGCTGATCACCGGCACCCGCAGCATCGCCACGGTGCGGCAGAGCGTCTCGTCGCAGAAGGCCCAGAGGTCGGCGAGGCTGCCGCCGCCGCGGGTGACGACGATCGCCTCCACCTCCGGGCGCGCCGCCAGGTCCTGCAGCGCCGATCCCGATCGCCGGCGCCGCGTGGCGGTCCTGGACCGGCGCGAAGCCCCAGATCAGCGAGTCCCGCCCCAGCCGCGCCGCTCGAGCCCGGCGAGAAGGTCGCGCCGCGCGGCGCCGCGCTCGGCGGTGACGACGCCGATCGCCTTCGGCAGGCCCGGGCCGGCGTAGCTGCTTCTGCAGCTCGAACAGACCCTCGGCCCGCATCTGCTTGCGCAGCGCCTCCAGCCGCGCGATCAGGTCGCCTTCGCCCGCCAGCCGCACGTGGGTGGCGCGGAAGCAGAAGTTGGGCGAGGCCTGGCCGCCGCCGGGGTAGTAGTCGAGCCCGCCGGAGATCACCACTTCGGCCCCGTCGCGCAGGCGCGCCCCCGTCGAGCCCCGCCTTCTCGAGGTCGTTGAGCCAGATCGCGCAGGGGACCGCGCCCTCGCCGTCGCGCAGCTCGAAGTAGGCCTGGACCTTGCTGCGGCCGACGCCGGTCACCTCGCCGATCAGCTGCACCCGCGCCCGCTCGCGCATCCACCCCTGCAGCTTGCGCGCGTAGGTGCCGACCGCGAAGGGCCCGGGCAGATCCGGTCACCGCTCTGACAGGAGCGGCTGTCCATGCGGTAGCTAGCAACGGTCCGTGGCTGGGCTTCTTCCAGCGCCGCGCCCAAGACTTCAGCTCGCTGAGAACCGGGTCGAGCTGCTGCCCCGCCTCGGTCAGCGAGTAGGTGACCCGCACCGGCGCCCCGCTTCGACCTGACGCTCGACCAGCCCCTCTTCCTCCAGCTCCCGCAAGCGCTGCGAGAGCAGCCGATCGGAGAGCCCGGGAATCGCCTTGCCCAAGCTCCCCGTAGCGCATCGGACGCTCGGTCAGGGCACAGACGATGGCGCCGGTCCAGCGCTTGCCGATCAGCTCGATCGCATGGTGGAAATGCGGGCAAACCGCCCCTCGCTGGCCTCCCCTTGAACCTGCGCAGAGCTGACCTGCTCCATCTCGCGAGCTTACAGAACGTAAGTGACGGGCCTCTGGCAGGTCGGTTCAGCTCGGTGCAGGGGCCGGTGCTCGACTCCCATCCCGGAAGGTGCTCGACCGCAGCGCCTGTCCCGCACCTGCTCGGCCGGGATCGCGAAACCGCCCTGGGGCCCGCTCGTGGTCGCGGCGAAGACGGTCCCGACCACGCTGCCGCGCGGGTCGACCAGCGGCCCGCCCGAGTTGCCGCTGCGGACGGCGCCGCTCATCGCCACGATCGTCCGCTCGACCGGCCCGTTGCCGTAGGAGTCCTCGCTGATCGTCTCCCGGGTCTCGCCGATCCGCGCCGGCGAGAGCGAGTAGGGGCCGTTTTCGGGATAGCCGAGCACCGCCCCGTCCTCCCCCTCCTGGCGCTCGGAGCTGATCGGCAGCGGCGGCAGCGCCGCCCCGACCCGCAGCAGCGCCAGGTCCTGGCGCGGTTCGTAGTAGATCGGGGTCGCTTCCAGCTCGACCCCGTCCTGGGTGGTGACGGTGGTGTCGTCGGAGCCGGCGACCACGTGAGCATTGGTGACGACGACCTCCGGTTCGACCGCCCAGCCCGAGCCCTCGATCCCCAGCCCGCAGGCGGTGCTGAGGACGCGGACGACCGAGTCGCCGGCGTGGAGGACGTCGGGGTCGGAGGCGATCTTCGCGTCGGGCGCGGCGACCGGCGCGGCCGGCCCGAGCACGGTCGGCGCCGGGTCGACGCGGTCGAGCGCGTTCAGCAGCGGCCCGCTGGGCGGCAGCACGTCGTTGAGGCTGCGCAGGATCAGCGACTGCTGGATGTCGGCGCGCAGCCGCGCCGTCGAGGGCGCGTGGAGGAGGACGGCGCCGAAGACCCAGGCGAGACCGAGGGCGACGGAGGCGATCAGGGCGGCGCCGCCGGCCCCGTCGGCGGCGTGCAGGAAGGGACGGCGGACGATCTTCTCCCGCAGGCCGAGGGCGAAGCTCTCGACCGTCACCGCCATCAGCGCCCCGAACAGCAGCGCTCCCGAGCGCGGCGCAGAGCGGCGCGTAGGGCGAGTGCGAGCCCTTGCTCAGCAGCAGCGGGCCGACCCGGCTGCCGAGCGAAGGCGCCGACGCCGAACCCGAGCAGGGTCAGGGCGCCGACGATCAGGCCCTGTCGGTAGCCCCAGAGAGCCAGGGCGAAGGTGAAGGCCAGGATCGCCCAGTCCAAGACGGTCACGCCGTGAATAGAAGCATGCCGGGAATCGCTCGTTTACCTTTCGCCGGTGAGTTCGATCCTCGACCGAGGCGGAGCGCCGCCGCCGCCTCCTCACCCGCAGCCTGCCGCTGGCGCTCATCGCCCTCGTCGCCTTCGTCATCGGCATCGCCACCGGCGCCCCGCGGTTCGCCCGAGAAGGACGCCGCCAACCGCTTCGCCGAAGCCTGGGAGGCGGAGAACTTCAAAGCGATGTACGCGGAGCTGAACGACAGCCTCGCGGGCGCGGGTCGACCGCAAGGAATTCGAAGCCGCCTACCGCGAAGCCGAGCAGGTGGCGACGGCGCGGATGCTTCGACGCGGGCTCGCGCCGGCGACGCCGAGGAGAGCGACGCCGGCAAGGTCGTCCCGGTCGAGATGACGGTCGACACCGTCGCCTTCGGCAGCCTCGAAGCCGAGCTGGAGCTGCCCTACGCCGACGGCGGGATCGAATGGAACAGGAGCCTCGCCTTCCCCGGCCTGCAGCAGCGGCGAGGAACTGGCCGCCGACGTGGAGCTGGCCGAACGGGCGCCGATCCTCGCCCGCGACGGCACCGCGCTCGCCGAAGGCCCGGCCGCAGAACGCGAACACCCGCTCGGCAGCGCCGCGATCGACGTCACCGGCGAAGTCGGCGAAGCCTCCGAAGAAGAACTGGCGCGGCTCGCCCGCCACGGCTTCCCGCCGGAAACGCCGGTCGGGATCAGCGGCCTCGAGCGCGCCTTCAACGACCGGCTCGCCGGCAAGCCCGGCGGCTCGCTGCTGGCGGTCGCCGGCGACGGCACCTCGGTCCGCACCCTCGCCAAGTCGAAGCCGCAGCCCGGGGCGCCGGTGAAGACGACGATCGACCCCGACCTGCAGGAAGCCGCGGTCTCGGCGCTGGCCGGCCGCTCCGGCGGCGTCGCCGTGCTCGACGCCCGCAACGGCGACGTGCGGGCGCTGGCCGGCCAGGCCTTCTCCGCCCCCCAGCCGCCCGGCTCGACCTTCAAGGTCGTGACCACGACCGCCGCCCTGGAAGCGGGCGAGGTCAGCCTCGACGACGAATTCGAAATCAGCGACGGGGTCAACGTCGGCGGCCGCTTCCTCAACAACGCCAACGGCGAGTACTGCGGCGGCACCTTCCGCGAATCCTTCGCCGAGTCCTGCAACGCGGTCTTCGCCCCGCTCGGACCCGCGGTCGGCAACGACAAGCTGGTCGAAACCGCCGAAGCCTTCGGCTTCAACTCGCCGCCGACGCTCTACGCGCCGCGCATCGTCAGCGAAGTCGACCCCGAGGAATCGACGATCCCGACCGAGATCGGCGAAGAAATCGACCTCGGCGTCTCGGCGATCGGCCAGGGCGAAGTGCTGGCGACGCCGCTGGAGATGGCGAGCGTCTCGCAGACCGTCGCCAACGACGGCGTCCGCCTGCCGACCTCGATCGTCCTCAACAAGAAGCTGCGGCCCGACGCCGAGCCGGTGCGGGTGATGGCGAAGAAGACGGCCGACGAGCTGACCGAACTGATGATCGGCGTCGTCACCGAAGGGACCGGCACCGCCGGGGCGATCGCCGAGGCGCAGGTCGCCGGCAAGACCGGCACCGCCGAGCTCGGCCCGAAGCCCGGCGAAGAGGACTCCGAGAACCCGGTCCAGATCAAGGACGCCTGGTTCACCGCCTTCGCGCCGGCCGAAAAGCCGCGGCTGGCGGTCGGGGTGCTGCTGATCGAAGCCGAAGCGGCGGGCGGCGAAGTCGCGGCGCCGATCGCCTCGGCGAATCCTCTCGGCCGGGCTCTGACCGGCGGCGCGACCTAGAGGTCGAGCGTTACTTCGGCGCCCTCTTCGCCCTCTGCGCCGGGGATGTGGAGGGTCAGCGGCCGGTTCTCGGACGCTTCATTCGGGCAGCAGGAAGATCGCCAGCGAGCCCTCGATCGGGCCCAGCTGGGCGGCGGTGTCGAGGCGCGGAATCTGTTCTTCGGATTCGACTTCGCCGTCGAACGGGAGGGCGAAGATGCTTTCGCTCTCCAGCACCTCGTACTCGTTGTCGTCGACGTCGGTGATCGTCAGCGTCGAGGGCAGCGTCTGCGGCTCGTCGCTTTCGTTCTGGACTTCGAAGAAGACGCCGAAGTAGGTTTCGCCTTTCGGCGGCTTCTTCCTGGCCGACCAGGTAGGCCTCGTCCTCGTTGTCGTTGGGGTTGAGGTAGCGGGAGAAGGTGACGTTGTACTTCAGCTCGCCGAGCTCGACCGACTCACCCTCGTCGACCTGCTTGGAGTCGCTCTCGTAGCCGCAGGCGGAGACGCCGACGGCGAGCAGGAGCAGCGCCAGGAGCGCGAGCAGCGACAGCAGTGGGCGGCGGTGCGGGGACATCGGCGGCGCGGAGTCTATATAGCGCTAGGGGATGCCCGTCGCGTACCGGTTGCCGCCGGCGACGGCGATGCGCTCGGAGGCGGGCTGGTCGGACTCGAGGTTGTCGCGCAGGCGGCGCAGGGCCTCGCGCCAGCCGCGCGCCTGGAAGAGCGAGCCGGCGCTCAGCAGCTCGAGGCCGCGGTCGACGGGCCGGGCTCGGTCCAGTGCGGAACGCGCACCGCGGTCAGCCCGCCGGCGCGCCTCGGTCAGCTCCCAGACGGTGTGGTTGGGGATCCGGTTGGCGCGGCCGCCGCGGCCTTCCTCGACGATCCGGAACGGCTCCTCGACGGCGACGATCGTCGGTGTCCATCCAGACCTTGCGCAGCGGCGCGTCGACCCGGAACCTCGCCCCCGCGCCGACGCCGCTGGCCGTCGATCCGGGTGAGGTGGAAGTCGGTGAGGAAGTGGTCGGTGAAGGAGGGACGGGCCGCGAGGTCGGCGAGGGTCGCGAAGACCTGCTCACGGGGTGACGTCGATCTCGATCTCGGTGCTGACGGGGCCCATCGGCGCCGGATTCTAGATGGCCCGCCTCGATCAACATCCACGTTGGGAAATTTGAGTGCTATTTGCCCAGGGGCCGGACTAGTATCGATGCGACCCCAACGGGAAGCAGTCCAGGAAGGAGTGAGTCAGATCTTCAACACCGCCGGCACCAGCCCGGCCGGCGAGGCGTTCGCCACCGGCTCGATGCCCGGCGAGGGCACGTACTTCTGCCTCGTCTGCGGCACCCAGGTCTCCCTGCACGAGACCGATCGCGCTGCCGGCCTGCGACCGCTGCGGCGCCTCCCGCTTCCGCCGCGACTCGATCTTCTCCTCGCTGCAGGAGCACGGCTCCCCCACCGTCGAATTCGCCGTCAGCGCCGAGCAGGAGCCGCCCAGTTGGCTGGACGAAGCGCGCAGCGAGCAGCTGACCGCGCCGGGCTACCACCTGGCGATGCGCGAGCGCGGCGAGATCGAGACCTTCGCGCTGGACGAAGGCTGGATCCGGATCGGCCGCTGCGCGAGGCGGAGGTCTGCCTCGATGACCCCAGCGTCTCCCGCCGCCACGCGATCGTCAACAACAAGGAGCGGCAGCAACCCGCGCCTCCTCGACGACCGCAGCCTCAACGGCGTCCTCGTCAACGGCCGCAAGGTCGAAGTCGCCGAACTGGAACGAGGGCGACGAGCTGACCATCGGCCGCTACCGCCTCTACCTCCTCCACGCCTAGTCCGTCCCTTAGAGCATCGCCGAGACCGCAAAAACGCCGTGTCCTGGCCGGGTTTTTGCGGTCTCGTGCGAACTCGACCGCGAGTTTTCCGGCCACCCCCGTCCCTACGATGCGCCCGGTGAGCGTCACGCCCCCGGACGATCCCGGCAACCGCCGCTCGGGCGAGGAGTCGATCTCGGCCTCGGCCGAGCGCGCCCGCGCCGAGCTCCACGCCGAGATCGAGCGCGTCCGCCGCGGCGTCGAGCAGATGCTCGACGAGCAGAACGCGCCCCTCAACAGCGACATCCGCCGCGAGCTCGACACGATGCAGGAGGATCTCCGCCGTTACGTCAAGATCCCGCATCCGCAAATCCCAAAAGCGCGCCGACCGCCGCGTCACCCGCCTCGAGGAGCGCACCGCCACCCTCGAGCAGCGCCTCGACAGCATGGACGCCGAGCGCCGGATGACCGAATGGCGGATCCACTCCGACACCGAGCGCATGCTCGACGGGCTGCTGCAGAGGTGCGGACGATCGCGGATCGGTTGGAGGGGAAACCTCCTTCACCTTGATTGGGGGGAAGGGGTCCGGTGACCCTCCCCGCTCAACTTGTTTCGGTGGGGCCGCAGCTGCCTACCGTGGGCGTGAACGCCGAAAAAGTACAAGCCGCGTGGAGGGTCACCGGACCCCTTGGCGGCTTCGGGATGAAGCAGCTAACCCAGGCCGCCAGAGGGCGGAAGCTCGAAACGAAATCGAGCGAGCCGCTTCTCGCATGAAAGCTGTCCCACCTTGGGCCGCCTGTGCAGGGTCAATTGCGTTTTCGAAGCTGATGAGAGAGCGGGGTGACCCCTCCGGCGGCTTGTACTTTTTCGGCGCCAGCAAACTCGGCCAGCAGCTGCGAACTCATCGAAAAAGTTGAGCCGGAGGGGTCACCCCGCTCTAGCCTGCTCCTTGTGAACCGGTAGCAGCCCTACTCGGTCGTGATGCTCGGGTCCGCCTGGACCTTCAGCGGCACGATCATCAGGAAGTTGCTCGTCGCGTCCGCGGCGAGGTCGAGGACGCGCTGGGCCTCGTCGTCCTGGCCGGTGGCGCGGAGCTCCGATGCGTAGCCGTTGAGGAGGTCGTCGAGGTCGAACAGGGCCTCGGCGTCGAGGTCCTTGAGTTCGACTTTGGCGCCACGGCCGAGGCGGCGTTCGATGGCCGCGCGGTCGATCCCGAAGGCGTTGTGGCGGACGTAGACGCGGCCGCCGGTCATGCCGGCGCAGGCCCAGGGGCCGATGTCGCCGAGGACGACGGCGCGCCCGGAGGTCATGTACTCGAAGGCAAAGCCCTTGATGTTGGCGCGGTTGGCGACGGTGCCGCGGCTGTCGTCGATGTCCTGCTCGGGCTCGCCCGCCAGCACCACGTCGGCGCCGGAGAGGCGGATGCAGAAGCGGGAGTCGGCGCTGCCCTGGACGTAGAGCTTGCCGCGCTGGGCGCCGTAGGCGAAGGACTTGCCGACCGAGCCGTTGAGGCGCTTGCCGCGGGCTCCCTTGCCCTTGAGGATCGAGATCGTCCCGCCCAGCATCGTCTTGCCGACGCCGTCCTGGGCGCCGCCCTCGACGCGGATGTTGACGCCGTAGGAGTTGAACGCCCCCAGGCCCTGGCCGGCGACCGAGCCGCCGTCGAACTCGAGGTTCGCGAGCACCTCGTCGTCGCTCCCCGCCGGGCCGCCGTCGAAGATCCGGTTGCGGGCGATCGCCCCCGCCAGCTCGGTCCCGAGCACGCGGTCGTTGGCGTCGGTCGCGCGCGGGAAGCGGCTGCTGACCGTCTTGCCGGAGCAGACTTCCGGCGCCAGGGCGGCGATCTGGCTCGAGGCCTGCTTCGCCTCCATCCGGATCGGCCGCGCCATCACCAGACCGGCTTCGGCCCGCGCCTCGGCCTCCTCGGCCACCGGCAGGTCGAGCGGTTCGAGGTCGAGGTGCTCCTCCAGCGGTTCGATCAGCGGCGTCAGGTCGATCGCGTCCTTCATCGCCACCTGCTCCAGCAGGTCGTAGCGACCGACCAGGTCCTGGGCGCGCTCGTAGCCGAGCGAGGCGACGACCTGCTTGACCTCCTCGCCCATCGAGGCGAAGAAGCGGGCGCAGCTCTCAGCCGCGCGGTCGACCTCCTGCGGCGTGAACTTCTTCAGCCCGTGGGCCTCCGCTTCTTCGGGGGTCTCGATCTGGGTCGCGATCCCCACGTGGCAGGTGTCGAGCTGGCAGCCGCGGCAGATCGTGCAGCCGAGGCTGACCATGGCCAGGGTGCCGAAGCCGACGCGGTTGGCGCCGAGGCAGTGCAGCTTGACGATGTCGTGGCCGGTCCGGTAGCCGCCGTCGGCCCAGATCTCGACCCGGTTGCGCAGCCCGGCCTCCATCAGCGCCCGGTGTACGGCGCGGGTGCCGATGTCGCTCGGCAGGCCAACGTGGCGCAGCGCGTGCTGGCGCGCCGCGCCGGTCCCCCCCTCGAAGCCCGAGAGGGTGATGATGTCGGCGCCGGCCTTGGCGATGCCGAGTCCGATCGTGCCGATGTTCGGCACCACCGGCACCTTGACCGAAACCCGCACGTCCGGGTTCACGGTCTTCAGCTCGTCGATCAGCTCGGCCAGGTCCTCGATCGAGTAGAGGTCGTGGTTGTTGGAGGGCGAGATCAGGTCGGTGCCGGGCGAGGCGTTACGCGCGGCGGCGACCTTCTCCGAGACCTTCTTGCCGGGCAGGTGTCCACCCTCGCCGGGCTTGGCGCCCTGGCCGATCTTGATCTCGGCGACGTAGGAGCTGTTCAGCATCTCCGCCGAGACGCCGAAGCGCCCGGAGGCGACCTGCTGCCCGCGCCATTTGCGGTACTGGCCGTACATGTCGCGGATCTCCCCGCCCTCGCCGTTCATGCAGAGGATGTTGGTCGCTTTCGCCGCGTCCGCGTAGGCGCGGAAGGCCGGCTCGGACTGCGAGCCGAAGCTCATCGAGGAGATCACGATCGGGTAGTCGTGGTGGCCGACGCCGGCGTCGACGCCCGTCGGGTCGACCGGGTCGCGATCCCCCTTCAAGGCCATGATGTGGCGCATCGAGATCGGGCTCTGCTTCTCGAGGTCGCGGACTTTCTCCGAGTACTCCTCGTAGGTGCCGGTCCCGTTGGCGGTCGCGATCGCCGCCTTGTAGACCTTCGGGTAGAAGCGGAACGTCTTCGCCGGTTTCGCCGCCGCGTCGTCGCCCGAGAGCGCATGCGCGCGGGCGTTGGTGTCCTCGTCGAGGTCGGCGAAGCCGGTTCCCGCGTTCTCGGACGCGGCATAGAGCTCGGTCTGGAAGATCTCCGCCAGCTCCGGCTTGATCCCGATCGAGCTGAACTGGCGCGCGTAGCCGCGGACCTCGTGGATCCCGATCGTCGAGATCACTTTCTCGATCCCTTTGCGCAGCGCCGCGCAGAGGTTGGCGACGTCGGACTCGTAGTCCTCGACGCAGATCACCTCGACCATCGTGTACGGGCAAACGCCGTTGGCGCCGAGCCCGAGCGCGAGCATGACGTCGTGGACGTTGCGGATCGAGGCGGCGCGCAGGACGAGGCCGCAGCGCCGGCGCAGGTTCTCTTCACCCGGCTCGACTTTGAACTGCTTCAGCGCCTGGTCGATCGCCGAGGTCGCCAGGTGCGGGTCGAGGTAGCGCCGCTCGGCGTCGTAGACGGTGCGGTCGGTGAGGACCAGCAGCTCGCAGCCGTTGCGGACCTTCTTCACCGCCTCCTGCTTGACCCGCTCGATCGCGCCCCGCGTCGTCTCCGACTCCAGCAGGGAGATGTCGGCGGCGGCGGCGCGGCCGCGAAACTCCTCCCAGAGGTCCTCGAGCAGGTAGGTGTCGTGGTCGCGGGCGATCTTCCGGTAGGGCTTGTCGGCCAGCGGCGCCAGGCCGTGGTGCCCGCCGAGGATCACCGGGAACCCGGTTTCGACGGTGCCGGTGTCCTCGCTGGCGTTCTCCAGCGAGGGACGGCGGCCGAACAGGGTCCGGGTAGAGAAGTGCTCCATCTCGCGTTCGCGGTCGATCGCCGGGTTGGTGACGACGGCGACCGTCTCCTTGAAGTAGTCGGCGAGGTTCTGCCGCTCGGGCGAGAGCGCCGCCAGCGGGCCGTCGTAGCCGAGCGATCCGACCGGCTCGGCCCCGTTGGAGGCCATCTGCTGGACGAGTTTGACGTCGTCGCGCTGCCAGCCGAAGCCGGCGAGGACGCGGTCGGAGACCCTGACCGGCTCCTCGGGGCCGGCGTCGGTGTAGCCGGGGACGTCCTGGCCCTCGAGCGGGCCGCCGGTCTCCAGCGCGCGCTCGTAGCCGGCGACGGAATCGACCCCGTTGCGGGCGAGCCAGCGGTCGCGGACGATCCGCAGCATCTCGTCGTGCGGGTGCAGCGTCGAGCTGCGCTCGGCGCGGTCGATCTGGACCAGCATCTTCTCCCCCGGCGCCAGCGGCTTCGGCTCCGAGCACATCTTCGCGACCGAGACGACGCCCGGCTCGGAGCTGAAGACGAAGTCGTCTTCGGTCTCGACCTGCCAGAGCGGGCGCAGGCCCATCGCGTCGGCGGAGAAGACGCACTCGTCGGCGTGACGGGCGATCAGCGCCACCGGCCCCTGGGCGAACGGCCCCATCGTCTGGTGCAGGTACATGTAGAAGGCGTGCAGGTCCTCGGGCAGGCCGCGGATCTCCTCGACGATCGGCGGCAAGACCATCTCCATCGCCTCGGCGAGGCTGAAGCCCTCGCGGCTGACCAGGGTGTCGATCGTCCGGTTGAGGTCCTGGGAGTCCGAGGAGCCGGGCTGGATCGGCACCGCCAGCATCTTCGCCTCCTGGCGCAGCTGCTGGATCGTGTTGATCTCGCCGTTGTGGCCGAGGACCGAGAACGGCTGCACCCTCTTGAAAGAGGGCCAGGTGTTGGTCGAGTAGCGGTTGTGGCCGAAGCAGCCGATCGTCTCGAAGCGCGCATCGTGCAGGTCCGGGTAGTACTCGCCTAGGACGTTCGGCGCGCCCATCACCTTGTAGACGCAGGTGGTGGCGGAGAAAGAGGGGACGTGGACATCGAGCTCTTTCTCCAGGCAGATCATCAGGTCGAAGAGGACGTGGTGGCGGGTCTTGGCGTCGGTGACGAGGCCGCCGAGCTGCCAGAAGATCGGCTCCTCCTCGCGCGCGGTCGGGCCCAGCGCCGGCGAGTTGACGACGCCCTCGCGCTCGGCGAGGACGCGGAAGCCGCCGGCGGCAAGCAGCTCGCGGGCGTCGTGCTTGACCTTCTCGACGTCCTGGGAGCGCTCGATGAAGACGTGAGCGACGGCGAAGGCGTCGTCGGTCGCCAGCGACGGGTCGTGGCCGCCGGTGCGGACCTCCTCGGCCCAGATCTTGCGCGGGATGTCGACCAGGAGGCCGCAGCCGTCCCCCTCGCCGTCGACGTTGCCGGCGCGGTGAAGCATCTTCTGCAGGGCGGGAATCGCCAGCTCGATCGGCTCGTGGCTCGGCGTCGCGTCCTTGCGGACCGAGGCGTAGATGGCGCACGCGTCTTTGTCCTCGACGCTGGGCGGAGAGACGAGAGGCCGGTAGGGGCGCTCTGGCGAGTAGCGCTCCACGCGAGCGCCGCGATCTGACTGGGTCTTCAATTTTTGACCTCCCGGGTTCCACGCCTTCTTCGAGCGGGCGCGCGACGGGTTGACGAGTTACGGGATTATAGGGACCAGGGTCAAGCCCACGACATAGGTTCGTAGCCACCATCCGGCTCGACCCCGATCAAAAGCGCGGTAATTGGGGCGTTTGATCGGTTGAGGATCGTGCGGGTGGCGGCGGGCTCCAGCGAGGCGAAGGTGCCAGCCGGTGCCGGGTGGTCCTCCCCGTCGAGCCGCAGCACCGCCTCGCCCTCGAGGATCACGTACAGCTCCACCTGCCCGCTCTGCGCCTCGTCGTGCTCGGGGATCTGCCCGCCGGGGGCGATCTCGACCAGGTTGTAGCCGAAGGCCCGCGTCCCCAGGGCCTTGCGCGCGAGCAGCCAGGTGCAGTCGCCCGACCCCTCCATCCGCTCGAAGTCCTGGCGGTTCTTGATCGTGTAGTTGGTCACGAAGCGAGCCTAACTCCATCTCACCCGAACTGCATCAACTTCGCTACCTGCTGGGTAGACAAGTTGATGCAGTTCGAGGAGGATCGGTGGGATGGGATTGAAGGATTCCGAGAAGGCGCTGCGCGAGGCGATCGACCGCTACAACGCGGCCTGGAACCAGCACGACCTCGATTCGATCATGTCGATGCACGCGCCGGACATGGTCTTCGAGAACCACACGGCGGGCGAGTCGGCCCAAGGCGAGGAGGCCCGCGCCCACATCGGCTCGATCTTCACGACCTGGCCCGATATCGCCTTCACCACGCGGCGCCTCTACGTCCGCGAAGGGCTGGTAGTTCAGGAATGGACCGCGACGGCGACCCACACCGAGACGATGCGCCGCGGCGACCTCGTCGCCGAGCCGACCGGCAAGCGCGTCGAGTGGGACGGCCTCGACGTGATCCCCTTTGAGGACGGCTTGGTCAAGCGCAAGGACGTGTACTCGGACAGCGTCTCGATCCTGCGCCAGGTCGGGCTGTTGGGCTAGGCGTGTCGCTTTTGTTACCCCATGGGTAACAAAAGCGACATCAACCCGGCCCCACGGTCGCGGCGGCTACGAGCCCGCCGCTGACGCCGAGGAAGGAGACGACCGCGAGCGCTCGGTACCAGAGGCGCTTGTCGACCTCGGGATCGAAGGCGAGCGGGACGAAGAGGAAGGGGTTGACGAGGGTGCCGAAGACGAGCGCCGCGGCGACCGCAGTCGGCAGATCGGGCACCGCCAGTCCGACCCCAATCAGGATCAGGCCCATCATCACGTAGTCCAAATGCACCTGGCGAATCCGCTGCGGCGCGACGACGCCGATCCGCCGCAACCACTCCGGCCGCTCCTGGCGCACCACCATCGCCCAGCCGAGCAGGCCGCCGAGCGCCAGCTCGATCAGCCCGATCTGGACGACCCAGTCCATCGCCTACAGCTCGGGGACGTCGGCGCCGAGTGGGTCGAACGGTAGTCGCCTGACCTCGGCCCAGCCCTCGCAGCGCTCCTCCAGCGCCGCGGCGACGTTGCCGGCGTCCTGCCAGGTGGTCCAGACGAGCACGGTCGGGCCGGCGCCGGAGATCGTCGCCCCCAGCGCTCCCAGCTCCCGTGCCGAGTCGACGATCTCCATCGAGCGCGGGTAGAGCTCGCGGCGCCGCTCCTGGTGGATCGAGTCGCGGAGGCCTTGGGCCAGCAGGTCGAGGTCGGCGCTTCGCAGCCCCAGCACCAGCGTCGCCGCGGCGGCGGCGTTGGCGACGGCGTCGGCGAGCGGCACCTCAGCCGGGATCGCCTCGCGGGCGCGCTCGGTCGAGACCTCCTCGGGCGGGATCACGACGATCCCCTCCAGCCCCTCGGGTGGGTCGAAGCGGGCGGCGGTCGGCCCGTCATCGCCGCTCGCGCAAACCACGAACCCCCCGTCGATCGCCGCCGCAACGTTGTCGGGGTGGCCCTCGATCTCGGTCGCCCGCGCCAGCATCTCGTGCTTCGAGAGCGCCAGCTCGTAGAGGTGGTCGGCGGCGTAGAGGCCGGCGACGATCGCCGCCGCACTCGACCCCAGCCCCCGCGCCAGCGGAATCTCGCTGCGCAGCCGAAAGGCGATCCCGTCGGCCGGCCGCAGGCTCTCGAACGCCCGCACGATCAGGTTGTCGCGCCCGGTCGAGACCTCTAGCCCGCCAGCGTCAAAGGAGAACTCGCCGGCCTCTTCCACCTCGAGCTCCAGGTGCAGCGCCATCGCCGCCGCCATCGCGTCGTAGCCGGGCCCGAGGTTGGCCGAAGAGGCGGGGACGCGGACGAGCCGCCGACGCGTGGTCATGGGTGACCCCCTGCGGACTCGCGCGTGTGACTGACGAGTGCCGGACCAAGCGGGGGTAGGACGCAGGGAGGCCGAATAGCAGAGCTATTTGGCCGACTGAGGACGCCGCCCCGCGCAGTTTGTCCGGCGCCGCCAGGCGCGCGTGGGAGTCCGCAGGGGGTCACCTAGTCGAACCTAGTCGAATACGGCCCGCTCGACTGCGCTGAGGTCGTTGTCGCAGTTGATCACCGAGGGGGCTTTGGAGAGGGCGGTGTCGGGGTCCTTGAGGCCGTGGCCGGTGAGGACGCAGACGACGGTCTCGGGGCGGGCGACGCCCTCGACGACTGGGAGGCCGTGGGCGAGGAGGCCGGCGACTGAGGCGGCGCTGGCGGGCTCGCAGAAGACGCCTTCGTTGTCGGCGAGCCAGCGGTAGGCGTTCAGGATCTGCTCGTCGGAGACGGCGGCGACGCGGCCGCGGGAAGCGGTGAAGGCGGCCATCGCCTCCTCCCAGCGGGCCGGGTTGCCGATCCGGATCGCCGAGGCGACGGTCTCGGGCTTCTCGACAGGCTCGCCGCGGACCAGCGGCGCCGCGCCCTCTGCCTGGAAGCCGTAGAGGATCGGCAGCGAGACCCCTTCATTACGAATGATGTGCTCTACGGGTGCCTCTGCCATCTCCTGAAACCCCCGCCAATAGGCGGTGACGTTGCCGGCATTCCCGACAGGTATCGCCAGTGCCCCGGGCATCCCGCCGAGATCCTCGACCACCTCGAAAGCCGCGGTCTTCTGCCCTTCGATCCGGTGCGGGTTGACCGAGTTGACGAGCTCGATCGGGTGCTTCTGCGAGAGCTCGCGGACGATCCGCAGCGCGTCGTCGAAGTTTCCCCGCAGGGCGACGACGCGGGCGCCGTGCATCAGCGCCTGGGCGAGCTTGCCGATCGCGATCTTGCCCTCGGGGACGATCACCGCACCGCGCAGGCCCGCCCGCACCGCGTAGGCGGCGCAGCTGGCGGCGGTGTTGCCGGTCGAGGCGCAGATGATCGCCTCCGCCCCCCGGCCCTTTGCCCGCGAGACAGCCACCGTCATCCCCCGGTCCTTGAAGGAGCCGGTCGGGTTCAGGCCCTCGAATTTGAAGAAAGCACGCGCTCCGATGCGCTCTGAAAGGCGAGGGGCCTCGATCAGCGGCGTCGACCCCTCGTTCAACGTCACCACCGGGTCCCCCGGCTCGAGCGAGAGCCGGTCGCGGTAACGCTCGATCAGCCCCGCCGCCACTAATACTCCTCCTCGATGACGCGGATGGAGCGCGGAGGGGAACGCAGGTCGTCGAGGCCCGCCAGCTCCTCGACCGCGGCGGCGAACTTCGACTCCAGGCACTCGTGGATCACCATCACCAGCCGCGCCTCGGAACCGCTGCCGCGCTGGACGAAGCTCTTGACCGAGATCCCGTGCTCGCCCAGCACCGTCGCCACCCGCGCCAGCACGCCGGGCCGGTCGGCGACCTCCAGGTGCAGGTAGAAGGAGGAGCCGACGTCGGCGACGATCGGCAGCTCGACCCGGGTCTCGTGCACCGGCGCGTCGCCGGCGAGGATCGAGACCACGTCGCCGAGCACCGCCGAGGCGGTCTGCAGACCGCCCGCCCCAGGTCCCGACATCGTTACCTCGGTGATCGCCGGCGCCTCGACCATGACCGCGTTGAACGGGCCCTCGATCGGCGCCAGCGGATGGCCGGGATAGAGGAAGCAGGGGAAGACGCGAACGCTGATGCCGCCGTCGCGCCGTTCGGCGACGCCGAGCAGCTTCAGCGAGAGGCCGAGCTCCTTGGCGTAGGCGAGGTCGTCGGGCTGGATCCCCTCGATCCCCTCGAAGGCGACCTCCGAGAGCGTGACCGGGGTGTGGAAGGCGAGGCGGGCGAGGATCGCCATCTTCGCCGCCGCGTCGGCGCCGCCGACGTCGTCGGAGGGGTCGGCCTCGGCGAAACCCAGCTCCTGCGCCCGCGCCAGCACCTCGGCGTAGGCGGCGCCGGTGGCGGCCATCTCGCTGAGGATGAAGTTGGTGGTGCCGTTGACGATCCCGAAGACCTTGGCGATCTCGGTGACCCCAAAGCTCTCCTGGATCGTTCGCACGATCGGGATCACCGCCGCCACCGCGGCCTCGAAGCGCAACTGGACCCCCGCCTCGCGAGCAACCGTGAAGAGCTCGTCTCCGTGCTGGGCGAGCAGCTGCTTGTTGGCGGTGACGACCGGCTTGCCGGCGCCCAAGGCGGCGAGGACGTGCCCCCGGGCCGGCTCGGTCCCTCCCATCAGCTCGACCACCAGGTCGGAGCCGGCGAGGATCTGCTCGAAGTCGCCTTCTTCGCGGGTGAGGACGCCAGCGATCTCCGGCCGTCGCCCCGTCGCCACCTCGACGGCATCGGCCCGCTCCGCCAGCAGCTCGGCGAAGGCGGCGCCGACGGTGCCGCGTCCCAGCAGCCCGATGCGGATGGGTTTGGAGCCTTCCGAGGCCACGTTTTTAGACGTCCCTCGCGGTCAGGTCCTCGTAGGTCTCGCGCCGGACCACGATCCGCGCCTCGCCGTCGCGGCAGAAGACGACCGGCGGGCGCGTCACGCCGTTGTAGTTGTTGGCCATCGCGTAGCCGTAGGCGCCGGTCGCCGGGGTGACGAGGACGTCGCCGACGGCCGGCTCGGCAAGCATCGTGTCGCGGACGATGATGTCGCCGGACTCGCAGTGCATGCCGGCAATCGTGACCAGCGTCTCGGCCGGCGCGGCGGCGCGGTCGGCGATCAGCGCCTCGTAGCGTGAGCCGTAGAGCATCGGCCGCAGGTTGTCCGACATGCCGCCGTCGACCGCGACGTAGGTGCGGATGCCGGGGATTTCCTTGACGGTGCCGACCCGGTAGGCGGTGAGGCCGGCGTTGGCGACCAGCGAGCGACCCGGCTCGACCAGGATCCGCACGCCCTCACCGAAGACCTCGGCGACGCCGCGGACCTTGACCTCGACGTAGGCGTCGATCGAGGGCGGCTCGTCCTCGGCGGTATAGGCGACGCCGAGGCCACCGCCAACGTTGACGACTTGGCACCAGTCGCCGGCCAGCTCGCCCAGCGCCTGGATCGCCAGCTTGTAGGGCTCGAGCTCGAAGATCTGGGAGCCGATGTGGGCGTGCAGCCCGACCAACTCCAGCTTGTCGGAAGCGAGGACGCGCTCGATTGCTTTAGCGGCCAGCCCATCTTCGAGCCCGAAGCCGAACTTCGAATCGAGCTGCCCGGTGGTGATGTAGTCGTGGGTCGAGGGCTTGATTCCCGGGGTGACCCGGATCAGCACCCGCTGGGGTTCGTCGAGCAGCCGCTCGCAGCGCTCGATCTCATCGAAGGAGTCGAGGATCAGGTGGCGGATCCCGGTGCGGGCGGCGAAGAGGATCTCCTCGTCGGACTTGTTGTTGCCGTGCATGTGAATCCGGTCGGGGTCGAAGCCGGCCTTCAGCGCCATGTGCAGCTCGCCGCCGGAGGCGACGTCGACCGAGAGCCCCTCCTCGGCGAAGAGCCGGTAGGCGGCGGTGCAGGGCAGCGACTTGCTGGCGAAGAGGACCTCGAACTCGACGCCCCTGGCCTCGAAAGCCTCGCGGTAGGCGCCGGCGCGGGCACGGATGTCGTCCTCGGCATAGAAGTAGGCGGGGGTGCCGAACCCTTCGGCCAGCTCGACGACGTCGCAGCCGGCCACCTCCAGGTGCCCCTCCGCGTTGACCCGGCTCCCCTGCGGGAAGACCGCCGACCCTGCGATCGGATCGCTCGCTACCGACCCCGCCTGTACGTGCTCCGCCATTGGGCAGGCATTTTGACGATTAGGGGGTGAGCAGGCGGAACGCTTGATTCAGTTGGGGGTCACTTGCCGCCGACGATGCCTTCCACCGCACCGACGGTTTCGTCGACGGTCTTGCCCACGGGCGATTCCGGGCCGGCGACGCCGTTGACCGTTTCTTCGGTCACCTGGGTGACGCCCGTTTCCTCCAGAGCGCCGCCGGTGACCGTTTCGTCGACCTGGTTGACGGTTTCGTTGACGGTGCTGGTGACTTTTTCCGAGGTCGAGGAGGTGGTCGTGCCGCCGCCGCCTTCGCCCCCACTGGTTCCCCCTCCGCCGCCGTTCGAAGCCGTGCCGGAACCCCCTGACCCGCCGCCATCGCCAGCCCCCGGAGCCGAACCCCCGCCACCGCTTCCGCCGCCGGGGGATTCGCCGGTGGCGCCACCGTTACCGCCATTCCCGGCCTGCTCGCCGGAACCGCCAACTCCTTGTTGACCAATGGCGTTCGCGCCATTCCCGGCGCCACCGCGACCTGCAGCTGAACCGCCGCCTGCGGAGCCGCCGGCGCTACCTTTCGCGGTCGGGCCACCGCCACCAGCGGCACCCCCCGCAACGCCGGCGGTCTCCGCGGCCGAGACGGCGGCTTCATCGCTCCCGCCGATCAACCCCGGGATCGGGAAGTTCTCGAAGACCTGCGCGGAGACCAGGAGCACGAAAGCGACGACCGCCACTGCGATCATCCCCGCGCCCGACATCGCGCCGAGCATGTAGTTGCGCGCCTGCCTAATCATCCGCCGTTCGCCTACCCACGCTACTCAGCCGTTAACGAGCGGTCAGGGATAACTCCTAAAATTAAGTAGGGCAAACGTTCAGCTGGGCGTGGCATTCTCGACGTGCAACAGCTCCTGGCTCGCCTCCTCCTCCATCTGCAACGTCGTGTGTTCGATCCCGTAGCCGTCGCGCAGGGTCAGCTCCAGCCGTCGCCGGATCAAGTCGCGGTCGGCGCCCTGGGCGACGACGACATGCGCGGCGATCGCCCCGAAGCCGGAGGTGACGGTCCAGACGTGGAGGTCATGGACTGAGCGCACCCCCTCCTCGCGGCAGATTGCCTCTCCAACCCCTTCGACGTCGATCCCGGCCGGTGCCGCCTCCATCAGCACGTCGACCGGCTCCTTGATCAGGCGCCAGGAGGAGGCGAGGATGAGGACGGCGATCAGCAGGCCGACGATCGGGTCGACCACCGGCGAGCCGCCGAGGAGGACGAAGGCGCCGGCGACGACGACGCCGATCGAACCCAGGGCGTCGGCGGCCGAATGGCGAAGGACGCCCTCGAGGTTGATGTCCTCGCGCTGGCCGCCGGCGAGGACGACGGTGGCGGCAACGTTGCCGGCGAGGCCGAAGACGCCGAGGGCGAGGACGCCCCAGCCGTCGATCCCCGGCGGGTCGGAGAAGCGGCCGATCGCGGCGATCGCGACGGCGACGCTGACCACGACGAGGAGCAGCCCGTTAACCAGCGCCGCCAGCACCTCCGAGCGCTGGTAGCCGAAGGTGCGGCGCCCCGCCGCCGGCAGGGTCGCCAGCCGCGCCGCGATCAGCGCGAGGACGATCGAGCCGGCGTCGGAGAGCAGGTGCCCGGCGTCGGCCAACACCGCCAGCGAGCCGGTGACGAAGCCCCCGATCGCCTCGGCGAGGAGCAGCCCGACGTTGATCCACAGCGCCCACCACATCCGCCGCCGGCTGTCGGCGCGCCGCGCATCGAGGGCGTGAGCGTGACTATGACCGTGGCCGGGTCCGTGCACGCAACCGAGGATACGGCCGCCGACGGGACGAAATCGTCCCGTCGGCCTCGAGGGGTCAGGCGGGGACGGGCTCTTTGGTCGCCTCAGCGGCGACTTCGGCGGCGTAGCCGAGGCGCTCGGCGTACTCGCGCGCCTGCATCCGCGAGATGACCATCCGCTGGATCTCGGCCGTGCCCTCGAACAGCTGGTAGATCTTGGCGTCGCGGAACCACTTCTCCAGCGGGCACTCGGTGCTCTGCGCGTAGGGGCCGACCAGGTCCATCAGCGTCGTCGTCGCCCACATCGTCACGTCGCCTGCCTTCAGCTTCGACATCGAGCCCTGACCGCCCGTCATCGGCACCCCGTTGCGGCCCATCCAGGCGGCGCGCTGGACGAGCAGGCGGGCGGACTCGATCTCGGTGGCGACATCGGCGAGCGTCTGCTGAATCCGCTGCGCCTGCAGCATCGGGACGCCTTCGTAGGACTGGCCGTCGAGGTACTCGAGGGTCCACTCGTAGGCGGCCTGGGCGATCCCCAGCGCCGAGGCGCCGACCAGCGGCCGCGTCACCTCGAAGGTCGCGAGCGCGTCGGCGCCGCGGGACTTCTTCCCTTCTCGCCCGCGCTGCAGCTTCTTCTCCAGCTTCTCGTCGCCGCCGAGTAGGCAGTCGCCGGGGATGCGGCAATCCTCGAGCACGACCTCCGCCGTGTGCGAGGCGCGGATCCCGAGCTTCGACTCCTTCTTGCCCTGCGAGAGGCCCGGGGTGTCCTTGGGGACGATGAACGAGGCCTGGCCGCGGGTGCCGAGCGCGGGATCGACGGTGGCGACGACGACGTGGACGTCGGCGATACCGCCGTTGGTGATGAAGACCTTGGTCCCGTTGAGGACCCACTCCTCACCGTCGCGTTTGGCGGTCGTTTTCAGGCTCTTGACATCCGAGCCGGCCTGCGGCTCGGTGACCGCGTAGGCGCCGAGCTTGATCTCCTCCGCGGTTCCGAAGCACTCGGGGACCCACCTCATGATCTGCTCGGGGGTGCCGGAGGAGGCGATCCCCGCCGCGGCGAGGCCGGAGCCGGAGATCGCCAGCGCGGTGCCGGCGCAGCCCCAGTGGAACTCTTCGGCCGAGATCACCTGGAACTGACCCTCGGGATCGGCGGCCGAGCGCTGGATCGATTCGAGGGTGCCGAAGCCCTGCTTCCTCGCCTCCTTGATCACCTCCCAGGGGATGCTCTCCTCTTCGTCGTGCTTGCGGGCCGCCGGCCGGATCACCTCGCGGGCGAACTTCCGGCACCGCTGCTTGAACTCTTTCTGCTCGTCGTTGAGTGCGAAGTCCATCTCTTCCTCTCTCTGCCGCCGCCTTGATCGACTGATTGACTGGTCAGTCAGCCAGTCGGAACTCTACTCCTCCCGGGCGAAGGCACTCAGTTACGTTTCCCGCGTGACCCCGAAGCGGCCGATCAACGCCGATGTCCCCGAGGCGAAGGCAAAGGAGGGAGAGGCGCCGCCGCAGGAAGCTCCGAAGGCGGAGAAGAAGCCAGCGCCTCAGAAGTCGCAAAAGTCCCAGCCGATCCTTTCGCACCCGCCAAAGCCCAGCACGCCGAAGCTCCTGGGCGCGCTGGTCGTGCTGGCGGTCGTCTTCATCGTCGCCGCGATCGTCTTCGGCACCGGCGACCAGGGCTCCGGCAGCAGCGAGGCGCCGGGGCCCGCCCCGGCGCCAGCCGAAACCAAGCCCGCCGAGAGCGCGCCCGACCAGACCACCGAGGCGCTCGGCTATCCCGGCTTCGCGACCAACAACACGACCCGGATCGGCGGCTCGGACCCGACCGCCAATGCAGCCGGCGCCGCGCTTGCCGCCTTCCCCTCCACCACCCCGGAGCAACGGCCCGCCGCCGTCACCATCGTCGGCGAAGAAGACTGGGCCGGCGCGATCGCGGCCGCCGTACTCATGGCCTCGCCCGTACGGGCGCCGATCCTCTTCTCCGGTCCCGAGGAGATGCCGGAGGTGAGCGAAGAAGCGCTTGAAGCGCTCGACCCGCAGGGAAGCGCCGACACCGACGAGGCCTCGCTCTTCGCCGTCGGCACCGTCGCCTATCCCGGTATGGCGGCGCCGGTCGACTCCGGCGACCCGGCCGCAACCGCGGCGCAGATCTTCACCCTGCGCGAAAGTCTGACGGGCGCCCCGCCGAAGCACATCGTCGTCGCCTCCGGTGCCAGCCCCGACTTCGCGATGCCCGCTGCCGCCTGGGCGGCGCGCTCGGGAGATCCGGTCCTCTACGCCGAGGGGAAGAAACTGCCGCAGCCAACCGCGGCGGCACTGAAGGCGCAGCCGAAGGTGCCGGTGTACGTGCTCGGCCCCTCCTCGGTGATCTCCTCGGAGGTGCTGCGTGAAGTCGCCAAAATCGCCAAAAGCGTGAAGCGGGTCTCGGGCGAGGACCCGGTCGCCAACGCCATCGCCCTTGCCCGCTACCGCGACGGGAGCTTCGGCTGGAACATCAACGACCCCGGCCACGGCTTCATCCTCGCCCGCAGCGACTCGCCCGCGGACGCCGCCGCGGCGGCGCCGCTCTCGGCCTCCGGTACCTGGGGGCCGCTGCTGCTCACCGACGGCGCCGAGGCGCTGCCGCCGGCGGTCCGCAGCTACCTGCTCGACGTCAAGCCCGGCTACACGACCGACCCCACCCGCGCCTTCTACAACCACGTCTGGGTGATCGGAGACGAAGGCGCGATCGGGCTCGAGCAGCAGGCGGAAGTGAACGAGCTGGCCGAACTTGCGAAGATCGGCGGCGGAGAATGAGCGAGTCGGAGAACCCCCAGCTGCTCGGCGGCGGCAAGGAGATCACGGTCGAGGACATCCGCGCCCTCGCCGGCCCCGTCACCCCCCACTTCGCCCTCCAGGTCCGCAACCGCATCCGCCGCCTGATCGAGCCGCTGCCGGCCGACCACCCGGCGCGGGTAGAGGGCGAGCGGCAGATCGCCCGGCTCGAAAGCCTCGCCCAGCACAGCGGCGAGCCGCGCGAGGGGCTCGGGATCTCGCATTGAAGTACCTCGCGCCGGGCGTCTGGCGGCTGAAGGAGTTCCCGGCGCCGACGATCAACTGCTACCTCGCCGAGGACGTCCTCGTCGACGCAGGCCGCACCTGGGACCGGCGGCGGATCTTCGCCGAGCTCGAGGGCCGGGAGATCTCGATGCTGGCGCTGACCCACGTTCACCCCGACCACCAAGGGGTTGCCAAGGACGTCTGCGAAGCGCGCGGGGTCCCGCTCGCCTGCCACGCCGAGGACGTCGACGCGATGGAGGGGCGGCGGCCGGTGCAGGAGGCGTCCGCCTCGAACCCCGTCAACCGCATGATCGCCTCGATCTGGCAGGGCCCGCCCTACAAGGTCGACCGCATGCTCGAGGAGGGCGACGAGGTCGCCGGCTTCCGCATCGTCCATACCCCGGGCCACTCGCGAGGCCACGTCCTCTTCTTCCGCGAGAGCGACCGCGTCGTCATCTGCGGCGACGTGATCCGCAACATGAGCTACGCCACCGGGCTGCCAGGGATCAAGGAGCCGCCGCCACTCTTCACCTACGACATGGAGGAGAACCGCCGCTCGATCCGCAAGCTGGCCGAGCTGAACCCGTCGCTGATCCTCCCCGGTCACGGGCCCGCCGTGACCGACATGGCCGCCTTCGAGCGCTTCGTCTCCTCCCTCCCCGGGTAACCCGACCGCACCGACTCGCCTCCTGGCGGGTTACTTGATTTCGGGTACTCGGCTACGACTGGAAGGGAGTCAAGATGAGAAAGCCTTCGAAGATGCGCCCGTCGCCGGCGATGGTCGTCGCGGTTATCGCCCTCGTCGTCGCCCTGGCGGGGACTGCCTACGCGGCGCAGACGATCAACGGCGGCGCGATCAAGAAGCAGACGATCGGCGGCGGCAAGCTGAAGAAGGACACGCTGACGGGGTTCCAGATCAACACCAACAAGCTCGGCACGGTGCCGTTCGCGAAGGTCGCGACGCACACCTTCTGGGCGGTCGTCAACAACCCGGCGAGCCCCGGCAACGCCGCCTTGGCCCGAGCCAGCGGTCCCAACATCGCCGCGGTAGAGGGCGGCGGCGCGGTCACCGTCACCTTCCCCTTCAACGTCTCCGGCTGCGCCAACGTCGCCGCCCGCAACAACGCCGGCACCTCGGTGCCGAATTCGGGCTACGCCCAGACCAACACCTCGGCGGCGAACCCGAACGCGATCGAGGTCCGCACCCGCGGCAAAGACGGCGATAACGAGGACGCCGACTTCCACCTGATCGTCATCTGCCCTTAGGGATCCGCGAGTCCGCGCGCGACCGCCAATATCGCGGTCGCGCGGCGGACTCGACGCTCACGCTCCTGGGCCGAAGGCGTCGATGATGCGGTTCTGGAACTCGCTCAACTCCTCAGGGGAGATGAAGTAGGTGGGCGGGGTGAGGAAGAGGCCGTCGGCGCGCTCGGCGGTCGCTGCGACCCGGGCGCGGACCTTGTCGAGGGGGCCGGCGGCGCAGTAGGTCTCGACCATCTCGTCGCTGATCGCGGCGGGGACGGCGGCGAGGTCGCCGCGGCGGAACGCCTCACCGGCGGCGACCGCGTTGTCGGCAAAGCCGTGCAGCTCCCAGAGCGGCATGTAGGTCTTCACGGTCGCGTAGAAGGAGATCGTGCGGCGGGCCATCTCGATGGCCCTTGCCTCGTCGTCGTCGATCGCGCAGCAGACGGTCGGCAGGTAGTCGAACTCGCCGCGCTCGCGGTTGGATCGTCCCAGGCCTTTCTCGAAGGCTGGGACGATTACCTCGTCGATCCAGCGCAGACTCTGGATCGGGTGGCCGATCAGCCCGTCGGCGACATCGCCGGCCATTCGCGCCATCCCCGCCTGCACTGCGGCGGTGTAGATCGGCACCGCCTCGCGCGGCGCCGGGTGCGGGCGCACCCAGCCCTTGATGTCGATGTCGTAGTAGGTGCCCTCGTAGCGGATCGGCTCGCCCGCGCTCGCCTGGCGCATGATCAGGCGCGTCGCCTCGATCGCCTCGCGCAGGTGCGGCGCCGGGCGGCCGTAGTCGGCGTTGTGCCAGGTCTCGTTCAGCCGTTTGACCCCCGCCCCCATCCCGAGGCGGAAGCGGCCGCCTGACATCTCGTCGACGTCGAGGGCGCTGATCGCGTGGATGAAGGGGCTGCGGGTGAAGGCCCAGACGATCCCGGTGGCGACCCCGATCCGCTCGGTCTTCGCCGCCAGGTAGGTGGCCTGGGTGACGGCGCTGCGGAAGAGCTCCGGCGCCCAGACGCACTCGACCCCGGCGGCCTCGGCCCGCAGCGTCTCCGCCTCGAGGTCGGCGACAGAGGTCCCGATCGCGGCGACGGAGATGCGATCGAGGGCGGCCATGCTGGATAGTCGTCAGGAGCTGGCCGGGGCAGTCTCGCCGGCCAGCACCGCGTCGGCGACGCGTTCGCGGTGCCACTTGGCGTCGCCGAGGGAGGCGGCGTTGGCGCGGCCGCGCTTGAGGAAGAAGTGGAGGTCGTGCTCCCAGGTGAACCCGATGCCGCCGTGGACCTGAATCGCCGCGTCCGGCACCCGCCAACCGGCGTCGGAGGCGTAGGCCTTGGCCATCGCCGCAGCCAGCGGCAGCGACTCCGGCTCGGCGTCGGCTGCCCAGGCGGCCCCGTAGACAGCCGAGCGCGAGTTCTCGGTCTCGAGCAGCATCTGAGCACAGCGGTGGGAGACCGCCTGGTAGGCGCCGATCGGGCGCCCGAACTGCTGGCGGTCTTTGGCGTAGGCGACCGACATCTCCAGCGCCCGCTGGGCCAGGCCGGTCGACTCCGCCGCCAAGGCGACGCAGGCGCGGAGGAAGACGGGGATGTAGTCCTCGCCCGCACCCGGCAGCGTCGCCTCCGGCCGCACGCCCTCGAAGCAGACGGAGGAGAGGCGGCGGGTCGGGTCGATCGACTCCTCGGGGACGACGGTCACCCCGCTGGCGGCGCTCTCGACGATGTGGCGATGGCCGTCGGAGGTGGCGACGAGGAAGAAGTCGGCGCTGGCCGCGTCCATCACCAGCGTCTTTTCACCGTTGAGGACGACGCCGTCGCCATCGCTCTCGGCCGCCATCGCGAACTTGCCGATCTCGACGGGGAGGCCGGCGTCGAAGAGGGCGGGCGTCCCCCGCCGCTCCCCGGCGGCCAGCGGCGCCAGCCAGCGCTCCTTCTGCTCGTCGGAGCCACCGGCTGCGATCGCCAGGCCGACGATCGTGTTGGAGAGCAGCGGCGAGGGGGCACAGACGTAGCCCATCTCCTCGAAGAGGACCGCGAGGTCGACGATGCCGAGCCCCTGCCCGCCCCACTCCTCCGGCAGCGCCAGGCCGGCCCAGCCGAGCTCGGCCATCTCCTTCCAGCCGCTCTCGTCGAAGCCGCTCTCGCTGGCGGCGATCTCGCGCAGCCGCTCCGATTTGAAGCGCGAGGCGAGGAAGTCGTGGGCGGTCGACTTGATTGCCTGCTGCTCGTCGGTGAGGTCGAAGTACATGGAGAGTTAGCGCAGCCGCGGCAGGCCCAGCACCCGCTCGGCGATGATGTTTTTGAGGATGTCGGTCGTCCCGCCCTCGATCGAGTTGGCGCGGGAGCGGAGGAAGCTGTATTGCCAGGCGCCGCCGGCGACCGCGTGGTCGGAGCCGCGGGCCAACATCGAGTAGGCGCCCTCGATCTCCAGCGCCAGCTCGGTCAGGTCCTGGTTGATGTCGGCCCACTGCCACTTCCCCAGCGAGCCCTCCGGACCGGGGATCCCCGACTGCATCGTCTTGGTCAGGCCGCGATAGGCGTTCAGCCGCATCGTCTCCACCTCGATGTGGAGCTGGGCAATCCGCTGGCGGAAGTAGGGATCATCAGCCGCGGTGCCGCCGTTCGCCGCCGTTTCCTTCGCCAGCTTCGAGAGCCGGCCGAGGCTGTTCTGGATCTGCGAGATCGCCCCGAAGGCGAGCCCGGCGCGCTCGTTCATCAGCGTCGTGATCGCCACCGCCCAGCCGTTGCCGACGCCGCCGACGACGTTCGCGTCGGGCACCCGCGCCTCCTCGAAGAAGACCTCGTTGAACTCGCCCTCGCCGGTGATCTGGACCAGCGGCCGCGTCTGCACCGCCTCCTGCTCCATGTCCATCAGGAAGTAGGTGAGACCCTGGTGCTTGGGCGCATCGGGGTCGGTGCGGGCGACGAGCATGCACCATTTCGCGTACTGGGCGAACGTCGTCCAGACCTTCTGGCCGGTGACCACCCATTCGTCGCCGTCCTTGACCGCGCGGGTCTTCAGCGAGGCGAGGTCGGAGCCCGACTCCGGCTCGGAGAACCCCTGGCACCAGATCTCCTCGCCGGTCAGGATCGGCTCCAGGTAGCGGGCCTTCTGCTCGTCGCTGCCGTGGGCGATGACGACCGGGCCGCCCATCGCCAGGCCGAGGACGTTGGCGGGTGCCGGCGCTTCCTGCCGCGTCGCCTCGGCGGCGAAGATCGCCTGCTCGATCATCGTCGCGCCGCGGCCGCCGTACTCCTTCGGCCAGGAGATCCCGGCCCAGCCGGCCGCGTGGAGCTTGCGCTGCCAGTCGCGGCGGAAAGCCATCACCTCGTCGAGGCCGGCCTCCGGCTCGGGCCCCGGATGGTTCACCTGCAGCCAGGTGCGAACCTCGTCCCGGAACTCCTCCTCCGATGGCGAGAGCGTCAGGTCCATCGCGGAAGCAGCATATAGAGATCGCCTGGCCGCCTGGCCAGGCGATCTCCGAGACCTACAGCGGGCAGGTCACGCCGAGTTCTTTGGAGCTTTTCCCGAAGTCTTCGAAACCGGTGGCGGTCAGGCTTTCGACCCCGTTCTTTTCAACCTGTTCGATGCCCTTCGACAGGTCGGCCAGCCACTTTTCGACCTGCTTTTCCTTCCCCTCGGGGGCACCCAGGTCTTCCAAGCTTTCGAGCTGGCCCTGCAGCGCCGGCAGCATCGATTCGTCCAGAAGTCCTTCCGCGATTTCCTTCTGCACCTTGATGTTCCCGGTGGCCTTCTTGTCCTGCACTTCTTTTTCGTAGCCAGCCAGCGTGGTCTGCCATTCCTTTTTCCGCTTGGCGCAGATCGCGTTGGCCTGCTTGGTGAATTCGGCCTTGGTGACGGTGGAGGAATCCCCTCCGCTTCCGCAGCCAGCGCCCGCAGTCAGCACCACGATTCCCACGACGATCCCACCGATCCACCTGTACAACACGTTGCCCGCCTCCCAATTTGTTTGAGTAATCGGGAGGGGGTATAAGCGAGAGCACCTGCCTGAGTCAATGGCGCGCAAAAATGCGCAAAGAAAAAGGGCGTCCCGCGGGACGCCCTTTCTGAAGGCGATTTACGGCGGCGTTTATTCTTCGCCGCAGACCTTGAAGCCGTAGCTTTCGGCCAATTTGCTGGGCTTTTTGAGGACTCCACCCTGGAAGACGATGCCTGGATCGTCTTCGATTTCGCCGGTTGCATCTTCCAGCGAGACGATGATCGCTTCGACCTCGTCCTCGTCGCCCTCGGGGGCGCCGAGCGCGTCGAGTTCTTCGGTCTGCCGTTCGAGGTTCGGGACCAGCACCTCGCTCACGGCTTCTTCCAGTTGATCTTTGCTGGCTTTTTCGAGCGAGAAGTCGTTGTCCTCAGCGAATTCTTCGGCTTCTTTTTCGCTTTGATCGTTGCCCTTCTTGCAGATCGCGTCGCCCTGCTTGATGAACTCCGCCTTCGTCAGCGTCACCGTCTCGTCGGTGGTGTCGTCACCACCGCCGCAACCGGCGACGATTGCCGCCAGCGCAACCAGGACGGCAACTACCGCCAGAAATGCCTTGTTCAAGTTGTCTCCTCTGCCTTGGGATGGACGAGGGGAGAACCTACCCCTTGGTCCGGTCCCTACACGCGCTGGAGGCTGCCTAAACGCGCTGGATCAGGGTGCCGGTGCCGAGGCCGCCGCCGCAGCACATCGTCACCAGGCCCATCTCCTTGTCGGAGCGCTCCATCTCGTGCAGGAGCGTGGTCATCAGACGCGCTCCGGTCGAGCCGAGCGGGTGGCCGAGGGCGATCGCGCCGCCGTTGACGTTGACGCGGTCCATGTCGGGGTCGAGCTCCCGCCGCCAGGCGGCGACCACCGAGGCAAAGGCCTCGTTGATCTCGACCAGGTCGATGTCGTCCATCGTCATCCCGTTGCGCTCGAGCAGCTTCCGGGTCGCCGGGATCGGGCCGGTGAGCATGATCACCGGGTCGACGCCGACGGTGGTCTGGTCGAAGATGCGCGCCCGCGGCGCCATCCCCAGGGCATCGGCCTTTTCCCGCGTCATCAGCAGCACCGCGGCGGCACCGTCGCTGACCTGGGAGGAGTTGCCGGCGGTGATCTTGCCGTCCTCCTTGAAGGCCGGCTTCAGCGCCGAAAGCCCCTCGATCGTCGTCTCGCGCAGGCCCTGGTCGGTGGCGTAGGTGTCGCCGTTCACCTGCATCGGCACGATCTCGCGCTCGAAGCGACCCTCCTCCGTCGCCTTGGCGGCGAGCTGCTGGGAGCGGACGCCGAGCTCGTCGAGCTCGGCGCGGGGAATCTCCCACTGGTCGGCGATCATCTCCGCCGAGAGGCCCTGGGGGATCAGGTCGTAGCGCTCCATCAGCTCCGGCGAGAAGGCCATCCCGTGCTCCTGCATCACCGAGAAGGAATCGGCGAAGGAGATGTGGCCCATGTGCTCGACCCCGCCGCCGATCGCGACGTCGTGGACACCCGAGGCGACAAGCGCCGCTGCGAAGTTGACCGCCTGCTGGGCGGAGCCACACTGGCGGTCGACGGTAGTCGCCGGTACCTCCTGCGGCAGGCCGGCCTCGAGCCAGGCGTTGCGGCCGATGTTCAGCCCCTGCTCGCCGAACTGCTGGACGCAGCCGGCGATCACGTCACCAACCTCGTTCGGGTCGATCCCGGCGCGGTCGATCAGCTCCTTGTAGGTACGGGCGAGGAGGTTGGATGCGTGGAGGTCCTTGTAATACCCCTTCTCCGGGTGCCCGCGGCCGATCGGGGTCCGCACCGCCTCGACGATGACGACCTCGCGGCCGCCGAACTTCCCGTTGCCGTTACCCATCGCAGCCTCCGTTCTTTCTGAGGATCTACTCCGAGGGTAGCCGATTGACTGGTCAGTCAGCCAAGTTACGGGACGCAGACTGTCCGAGCGAAGGGTTCATATGACCCCTGAACTCAGACACCCCGGCGGCGGGTGATGCGTGATAGAAGCCCCGGCCAATGAGCGCTAACCAGGGGTACACGAGTCCGGGGATCGCGGGCAGCGGGGCGATTGCCACCGGCCTTGCCGCGGTCTCGACCACCACCGCAGACACGATCCTGCTCGCCCGCAGCGAGGCTTCAGCCTGGCGCGCGGAGGAGAAAGTGGTTGCGGCCTGCGCGAAGATCGAGGGCGGCGAGCCCTCGCGGCTGCGGGTCACGACCGACCCCAAGGACCTCGCCGACTGCGACGTCATCGTCGAGGCGATCGTCGAGGAGGTGGAGCCGAAGGGCGAGCTGCTGCGGACGATCGCCGAGGCCTGCCCGAACGCCGACCTCGCGACCACGACCTCTTCGCTCAGCATCGCCGAGATCGCCAAGGCGGCCGGCACCGAGAAGCTCTACGGCTTCCACGTCTTCAACCCGGTGCCGCGGATGAAGCTGGTCGAGGTCTGCATCCCCGACGGCGCCGCCGACTCGCGCGAGAAGGCGCTCGCCTGGTGCGCCGCCCTCGGCAAGACCGCGGTCGAGGTGCCTGACGAAGCCGGCTTCGTCGTCAACCGCCTCCTCTTCCCCTACCTCTTTGACGCTGCCCGGATGGTCGAACGGACCGGGATGGAGCCCGGCGCGGTCGACACCTGCATGAAGCTCGGCGCCGGCCACCCGATGGGGCCGCTGGCCCTCCTCGACTTCGTCGGCATGGACGTCTCGAAGGCGATCGGCGACGCCCTCTACGCCGAATCGAACGAGCCGACCCACGACCCGCCCCCGATCATCGTGAAGATGGTCGAGGAGGGGAAGCTGGGACGAAAGAGCGGCGCCGGTTTCTACAGCTACGACTAGGCAAAGTCGTCTAGATCAAGCAGTTCAAGGACGCAGGGAGCGTGGCGTGCTTCGCACGCGAGCGACCGAGGACGCCGAAATGCGCCGGTCTAGGCGGCTTTGCTGCTTTTCCTGAGATGTCCCAGATCACATCCGCCTCGCTGATGCCCTGACGGCGGGCGACGGTCTCGATCTCTTCCCAGGGCAGTTCAGCCTCGGGCAGATCGTCCCAGCGGGCGAGGTCGAGGGCCTCGATCGAGCCCTTGAGCGCGGGGCCGAGGTGCTCCTCGGAGCGCAACAACGCCCTCAGGACCTCAAGCTGCTTGTCGGTCAGGCGTACAACCCACATCGGGTACCTCCAAGATTCGAGCGGGGAGCGGGTTGCCCGATGAAGTTAGGCGGGGGTGCGGACGGAATCGCCACTGCCGCCGCTGATCCGGACCGCCTCGATCCGGTTCTCCCGCACCGCCTCGACCCGGATCGTGTAGCCGTTGGCTGACGATCGAGTCGCCGCGCTTCGGCAGCCGGCCGAGCTCGCCGAAGACGTAGCCGCCGACCGAGTTGTAGGCGTCAGTGTCGACCGGCAGCTCGATCCCGGCGTCGGCGAGGTCGCCGAGGGAGACGTGGCCGCGGACGAACCAGTCGCCGTTGGTGAGCTTACGGACGGCGGCCGCGCGCGGGTCGGTCTCGTCCTCGATCTCCCCCACGACCTCCTCGAGGATGTCCTCGACGGTGACGATCCCGACCGTGCGGCCGTACTCGTCGACGACGACCGAGAGCGAGGTCCGCTGGACCTGGAGGTCGTGGAGAAGATCGTCCAGCGGCCGGGTCTCGGGCACGATCAGGGCGTCGCGGGTGACGGTCTCGAGCGCCGCATCGGGCCCCTCGCTCATGTAGAGCCGCGCCAGGCTGTTGTTGTGGACGACGCCTTTGACCCGGTCTGGATTCTCGTCCTCGATCACGACCAGGCGGGTGTGGCCGGAAGTGACGCAGCGCCGCAGCGCCGCCTCGACGGTCTCTGAGGCGTCGACGGTAACGACGGCCGGGATCGGCGTCATCACCTCGCGCGCCTCCTGCTCGTGCAGATGGAAGACGCCGCCGAGCATCCCGGCCTCGCCGGGGTCGAGCGTCCCCCCCATCCGCGAGCTGTCGATGATCTGCTTCAGGTCCTCCGAGGTGTGGTGCTCCTCCAGGTCTTTGGCATCGACGCCGAACAGGCGAACGACCCCGTTCGAGACCCAGCTCAACGCCTTGGTGACCGGCGCCGTGGCCGTGGCGAACCAGCCGAGGGGCCGGGAAACCCGCCGCGCCGTCCGGTCGGGCTGGGCGATCGCCAGCATCTTCGGCACCTGCTCGCCGATCGAGATGTGCAGGGCGGTGACGAAGGCGAAGGAGATCGCCAGGGCGATGCCGGCGGCGGCGGCGTGCGAGAGCCCGCCGAAGAGCGGCTCCAGCAGCTTCGCCAGCGAGGGCTCGCCGAGGAAGCCGATCCCGATCGAGGCCATCGTGATCCCGATCTGGCAGGCGGAGAGGGATTCGTCGATGCGGTCGAGCTGCTCGACCACGGCCTCGGCTCCGGCCTCGCCCTCCTCCACCGCCTGTTCGATTTTGCCGCGGCGGGTTCGGACCAGGGCGAACTCGGCCGCCACGAAGAAGCCGTTGATCGCAATCAGCAGCGCAGAAGGACGAGCAGCAGGACGCTCATCGGCTATGCGGCCCGGTACTTCGGGCTGGGACGTCCTCGGCCATTCGGCACCGTGAATATAGCTACCCGTTGCGGCGGTTCGAAGCCACGCCACTTCCTACGTGGGATATTGACTAAGCAATGCGAATCGCCACGCTCAGCGAGATGCTCGAAGAGGTCGTGCGCCTGGGCGAGGCGACGGGGATGGAAGACCATGCCCACGAGCTGCGGGGAGAGCTGGAGGGCCGACTGGCGACGATCCGGGCGGCGGTGGCCGGAGTCGGCTCGCCGCGGGTGATCGCCCTGCAGCGGCTGGACCCGCCGCGAGTCGGCGGCTACTGGATCCCGGAGATGATCTCGATCGCCGGCGGCGAGGACGTCGCCGGCGACCCCGGCCTCAGCCCGCCGGCGGTCGGCTGGGGGGAGCTGGAGAGCCTCAACCCCGACGTGGTCGTGGTGATGCCGGAATTCTCGGCGGAAAACGCGCAGGCGCAGGCGATGGAGCACTGGGAGAGCATTGCCGGCCTCGGCGCCACCCGCCTCTACGCGGTCGACGGAGACTGTCTTCGCCGAGCCGGGACCGCGTCTGGTCGACGGCGTCGAGTTGCTCGCCCACGTCCTCCACCCGGATCTCGTCGACCCGCCTGGGAACGTCGGCTTCGTTGCCCTGCGGTCGCCGGTGCGCCGACGCTGATCGGGCCCAGCCGTTGCTCAGGCGACGGCGATCGCCGCAAGCACTGAGACGGCGGCGACGAGGATCATTGCCGCGAACTCGAGCGGCAGCCGGTTGCGACCGAACATCCCTTTCTCGCCGGCAACGATCGCGAGGGCGCAGAGTGCGCCGCCGATCAGACCTCCGAGGTGAGCACCGAGGCTGATCCGGGCCGAGGCGAGGCTGAAGAAGAGGTTGAAGAGGATGAGAAAGCCGATCTGGCCGGCGAGAGCGTCCATGCCGCGGCCGCGGGCGATGATGAAGGTCGCCCCGAGGCGAGCCCGAAGACGGCCCCGGAGGCTCCCAGGGTGAGGGCATTCGGGCTCAAGGCAAGCGCGCCCAGAGATCCGGCGAGCAAGGAAGCGAAGTAGAGAGCCAGGAAGCGCGGCGTTCCCAGGGCAGGCTCCAGGAGCCTGCCGAGGAAAAAGAGGATCAGCATGTTGAAGGCGATGTGCATGACGTTGGCGTGGAGGAAGCCGCTGGTCACCAGCCGGTACCACTCGCCTTCCGCCACCGAAGGTCCATAGAGAGCGAAGTCGGCGACAAACTGGCTCAACTGTTCCTTGAACAGCCCGCCTGCCCCGTTGGCGATCTCGATCAGGTAGACGACGACGTTGATAGCGATCAATACATAGGTGGCGGGAAAGGCGCCGAAACCGCTTGGGGTGCCGGTCGGGTTCCGCACCACTCGCGTTCGCTGGTTCGCGCACTCCGGGCAGCGCATCCCGACGGGGGTCGGGGTCATGCAGTCGGGACAGATCGGGCGCCCGCAGGAAGAGCAGGAGACGCGGGTCTCGCGGTCGGGGTGGCGGTAACAGGTCTCGGCCATCGGGCTCCGCAGCCTACAATCGCCGCCGATGGAGGCTCCCAGCCCCGCCCGTCTCTATGCCGCCGCCGTCGGCGCCCTGCTCGTCGTCCTCGGCGTCGTCGGCTTCTTCTACTACGCCTCCTTCGGGGCGTTCGACGATTACGAGGAGGCGCTCGGCGCACTGCAGGTGAACGGCTGGCTCAACCTCTTCTACGTTGCCACCGGTGCGATAGGCGTGCTCGTCGTCGGCGCCTCCTCGCGCGGTTACGCGCTGGCGATGGGCGTCCTCTACGTCGTGTTGGCGATCGTCGGCTGGGGCAGCGAGGGACTGAACCTCGTCGTCGGCGTGCTCGGCCTCGCCGCGGCGGCGGGGACGAAGCGTGGTTCGAAGGTCGCCCAGGGGCCGACTAAGAAACCACGGAAGTCAAAGCCGCGAGCGAAGCCCGCTCGTCAGCGCCCTTAAGCGGCCCCGGCTCTGCTGGCGGCCGCGGCGGCGCAGCTCCAACAGGACCAGCGCTCCGGTGGCAGCACCGCCGGCGCCGACCGCGACCACCGGCCGCACCCAGTTGCGCGGGTCGCGCAGCGCCCGCAGCTCGCTCTCGGAGAGCTCCTCGGCCCAGTCGGAGAGCTCCTCGGCGGCGGCCTGGGTAACGGCCGCCATCGTGTCCTCGAAGCGGGCGGAGAGCCGCTCCGGCGGCTCGATCGGCCGCAGGGCATCGCTCAGCAGCGCCTCGACGTCCCAGGTCGAGCCACTGAGGGTCTCGCGCGAATCAGTCATCGCTCATCTCCTCCTGCAACTGCTTGATCGCGCGGTGGATCAGCACCTTCGTGGCGCCGTCGGTGCGGCCGAGGGCGCGTGCGATCTCGCGATTGTCCATGCCGAGGGCGAAGCGCATGATCAGCGCCTCGCGCCGATCCTCGGGGAGCTTGTCGAGGTGCTCCATCACCTGCCGCAGCTCCTCCCGCCCCTCGGCGATCGCCTCGGTGTCGTGGCGGGCGGCAATCGGGTCGGCGTTTTCCAGCGGCGTCTGCGGCCGCCGCGAGCGGTCGCGGTAGTAGTTGGAGGCGAGGTTGTGGGCGATCCGGATCACCCAGGGTCGCAGCGGCCGCCCGTCGGACTCGCGCCGGGCGCGGTCGAAGTGCCGGTAGGCCTGGAGAAACGCCTGCTCGGTCAGGTCCTCGGCGTCGTGGTGGTTCCCCACCCGGTAGTAGGCGTAGGAGTAGCAGTCGCGCAGGTGCGCCCGGTAGAAGTCCTCGAAGGCGCGGTCGAGCTCCGCCTTCGCCGCCGGAGCCAGCTCCGCTGGCTCGACGTTCTGCTCGGGGCCGCTCACCGACCAAGCGTACGCGGTCTGGCGAGCGCCGGACCAAGCGGGGCAAGGACGCAGGGAGGCCGAAAAGCAGCGCTATTTGGCCGACTGAGGACGCCGCACCGCGCAGTGTCCGCCGCCGCCAGATCAGGCGGCCCGCCGCTGACGCTCGACCTGGCGCAAGCTCGTCATCCATTCCTCGGCATCGCACTCGCCGCGGATCAGGGCGGCGAGCCCGGCCAGCGCGCCGGCCTCCGCCCCGGAGGCAGCGACCGCCTCGGCCAGGAGGGGCACAGTGTCGAGGCCCTCGGAGGCCTGGCCGATCTTGCCGGGGATGTCCTTGGCGGGGGTGCCGGTCCCGAGCAGCTCGCCGGCGCGGCGATTGCGCCCCGAGGGGGCCATCATCGTCGCGGTCAGGTCCCCGACCCCGGCCAGCCCGGCGAAGGTTTCCGGGTCGGCGCCGCGGGCGACGGCGTGGTCGATGCACTCGCGCCAGATCGCGGCGACGGCGATCCCAGCGGCGTTGAGGCCGTGAGGCTCGGCCGCCGCGGCGGCGAGGGCGGCGGCGTTCTTGGCCGCGCCGGCCATCTCGACTCCGGTGACGTCGCGCGAGCGCTCGCAGACGAGGCCGGCGCGGTCGAAGACCTCGCCGATCTGAACCCGCAGCTCCTCGTCGGCGGAGCCGAGGACGAGGGCAGCCGAGCCGGAGACGGCCTCGCGGGCGTGGGCGGGACCGCCGAGGCAGGCGATCGCCCGCGCCCGCACCCGTTCGCCGACGTATTCGGAGGGAAGCTGGCCGTTACCGCTGATCAGGCCCTTGGTCAACATCAGCACGGCGCTGCGCGAGCTGACCCGGTCGGCGATCGCGCCCACCGCCTGCGGCAGCTGGGCCGAGGGGATCGCGAGGCAGATCAGGTCGAGGCCGGCCAACTCGATCGCCGAGGCCGGCCGCACGTCGATCGACTCCGGCAGCGGCACCCCGGGCAGGTAGCGGCGGTTCTCGCCGTCCTCGATCAGCTCCTCGACGCGCTCCGCCGTCCGGGCCCCGAGCTGGACCTCGAGCCCGCCGCGGGCGAGGAGGACGGCGACCGCGGTCCCCCAGCTGCCGGCGCCGATCACGGCGGCACGGCGCATCGGCGGCAGGCCGCCGAGGTCTTCCCACTGGAGCAGGACGTTGGGCCAGATCCGCGCGGTCACCGTTTCCGCCAGCGCCGGCGAGGGCTCCTCGGCGCGGGGGAAGGTCATCGGCGGGCCGAGGCGGACCTTGCACTTGCGGGGGCGGATGCGCCAGCCACGGCGAACGTGTTCGGTCCCGAGCACGGCGGTCGGGATCACAACGGCGCCGGTCTGCAGCGCCAGCCGCCCCACCCCCCGCTTCGGATTGGCAAGCGTCCCACGCCGGATCCGGGTGCCCTCGGGGAATACGCAGACGGCACCGCCGCGCTCGGCGATCATCCGCGCGGTCAGCATCGATTCCTCGTCCGACTCGCCGCGGCGGACCGGGAAAGCCCCGAGCCGCGACAGCATCCATCCCTGCCAGCGCCGCTCGAACAGCTCGACCTTGGCCATGTAGTTCATCGGCCGCCGCCACGGCAGGGTGGCCCCGACCACGAAGGGATCAAGAAAGCTGCGGTGGTTGGCGGCGACGATCACCCCGCCTTTGGCCTTCCCGTACTCTCGTCCCCGCCGATCGAGCCGGAGGTAGACGAGGAAGAGCGGCAGTAGGATCGCCCGCGCGACGCAGTACATCGGCCAGTTGACGCTGTGCCTACGCGTATACGCGTGATACGAGGCGAGCCGCTCCGAGCTCAAACGTTCAGGATCCACGCGTAGCGCTACACGGGTGCGAAGGCAGGGTTACGCGCGTAAGGGGTTTACGCTTCGGCACAAACCGCGCGCCACACGTGCGACGTTTCTCGGCAGGCTCGGTGCATGCCCGCCGAGTCCGCGAAAAACCTTGTAGAGCAAGGAAAATCGCGGACTCGCGGGGATGACACGCGGTTGTCCGAGTTGGCCCGGCGACAGCACGCCGTGGTGAGCCGAAGGCAGCTGCTGGAGCAGGGGTGGACTAAGGAAGAGATCGATTGGCGGACCCGGAACGGGCGGCTGCACCGGCTGCACGCGGGCGTCTACGGGGTGGGGCACCGCTTGATCCCGAGGAAGGGATGGTGAATGGCGGCAGTGCTGGCCTCAGGTCCCGATGCCGTCCTCAGCCACTGGTCTGCCGCGGCGCTTTGGATGATCCGGCCGAATTCGCGGTCGCAGGTGCCCGGCACCAACCAGATCGTCGAGCTGGATGGTTGGCAGGCCCACAAGACCAAGAGCGCCTTCCGCGAGGACCGCGCCCGCGATCGGCGCCCCACCGCTGCCGGCTACACCGTCACCCACCTCACCTGGAACCAGCTGGACGACGAACCAGAGGCGGTCACCAGGCCTTACGAACCAACTCCGAGAGATCTGCGCGTGAGAGAGCGCCCGGAACACGTCCCAGCTCCGGCCGCTGCAGCATCGCGTCGAGCGCTCCGTCGAGACGCGACTCGTCGGCGCCGAGGGTGCTGAGGCGCTGGGGCTGCCCTAGTCCCTCGATTCTCCAAGGAAGGCCGGCGAGGTCGGTACCGAGCGAAGCCGCGAGGCCCTCGTACGCCTCCGGCGCTCGCCCGGCCAGGAACCCGACCGCGTGCGGGAGGATCGCGGCGTTGGTCTCGGCATGTGGCGTGCCGCAGATCCGCACCAACGTCTGGCAGATCACGTGGTGCAGGCCGAGACCGGCGGAGTCGATCGCGTAGCCGCAGAGGATGGCGCCGAGGGCCAGGTCTCCCCTGTCCCGCTCAGCACGCTCTTCGTCCAGCGCCTCCGCAATCGACGCCGCACCCCGCAGCGCCGTGATCTCCGAAACGGGATTCGACCCGGGGAGGTAAAGCGTGTCAGCCCCGTGCGCCAGAGCGTTCATCGCGCTCGCCCGCAGATGTCGCTCCTCCTGTCCCGTCATCGCCTCCGGATCCGCGATCACCAGGGTCGGCCGCACCATCCCTTGGACCCTCTCCCCCGCCCCTTCAGGCAAGCGGTGGATCGCCGTCATCGGCGCCCCCGAGAGCGTCGTCGGGATCGCCACCACGTCAGCACCCAACACCGCAGCGACCGCCTTCGCCACATCGACCACCCGACCGCCCCCGAGCGCTACGAGTGGACGCGCTCTCGCCCCCTCACTAAGCAGGTGAGGGGGCGAGAGCGCGTCCAACAGCGGCGCTGCGGCGGCCGGAACCTGACCTTTGGCCACAAGATGGATGCCATGGGCAGCCTCAGTCAGACCGTCACCGACTTCTCCCAGCGCCCGCTCCGTGCTCAGCAGCTCGAACTCCTCCACCCCGTGGTCGTGGAGAGCCTCAACCGCCCGCGCCACTCCGCCCCGACGGAAGACGACGGTGCGACCGGCGTCGCGCCAGGTGAAATCCCCGCTCAACCCTGGGCTTTGAGCCGTGGGTTCTCGACCGGGCGCAGCTTCGGTTCGACCTCGTTGCGCAGGTGCTCGAAGGCGGGCGGCAGCGAGAGCTTCTCGCCGAGGTGCTCGACCGGCTCGTCGACGGTGAAACCCGGCCCCAGGGTGGCGATCTCGAAGAGGACGCCGCTGGGCTCGCGGAAGTAGATCGAGCGGAAGTAGAAGCGGTCGATCTCCGGCGTCGGCTGGGCGCCGCCGGCGACTGCTTTCTCGCGCCAGTCCAGCAGCTCCTCCGGGGTCGAGGCCCAGGCCACGTGATGGACGCTGCCGGCGCCCTGCAGGCCGCGCTCGCTCGGCGCCTCGTCGTAGAGGTAGAGACCACCGCGCTGCTCGCCGCGCGTTTCCCATCCCCCGTCGGCACGCTCGAACTCGAGCGCCTCCAGCAGCTGGCTGGAGTCCTCCGGAGAGGCTGCGTAGGCACGGGCGGCGTGGAACCCCTGCAACGCAACCTCCTTCGGCACTTCCGGGTGGTCGGCGACCAGCGGCGCGTCGGGGACGTCCACCACCGCCAGCTCGTGCTCGAGGCCCTCGGGGTCGGCGAAGACGAGACTGTCGCCGACACGCTCGTGCTCGGTGTCGTTGGCGCGCAGCCGCTCGGCCCAGAAGTCGAGCGCCTCGGCCGAGGCGACCCGCCAGACGATCCGGTGCACCATCCCAGCGCCGGCCCGGCCCAGCGGCGCGCCCGGGTACTCGAAGAAGGTCAGGTCGGAGCCCGCATCCCCTGCCTCGTCGGCGAAGAAGAGGTGGTAGACGGTCGGGTTGTCCTGGTTGACGGTCTTCTTGACCAGCCGCAAGCCCATCACGCCGGCGTAGAAGTCGACGTTGCGCTGAGCGTTCTCGGTGATCGCGGTGATGTGGTGAATGCCCTCTAGCTTCATTGTTCACGTATACCATCCGGGAATGAGCCGCGGACGACGTCGCTTGGTTAGAGGGCTCGTGATCCTCGGCTCCGTCTTGGCTTTTCTCAGCGTCTTCGCAATCTGGACCGAGCGCCAGGCGCTCAACACCGACGACTGGGTCGACACCAGCGGTCGCTTGCTGCAGAACGACACGATCCGGGAAGCGGTCGGCGACTACCTCGTCGACCAGCTCTACGAAAACGTCGACGTCCGCAAGGAACTCGAGGAAATCCTTCCCGGCGACACCAAGGATCTGGCCGGCCCCGCGGCCGGCGGCCTGCGGCAGGTTGCCGGCCAGGGAGCCGAAAAGGCGCTCGAAACCTCGACCGCGCAGGACCTCTGGGAAGAGGCGAACCGGACCACGCACGAACAGCTCCTCGCCGTCCTCGAAAACAAGAAAGAAGCGGTCGAAACCGACGAAGGCAACGTCCGCCTCAACCTCGGCAGCCTCCTCACCAACCTCGCCGAGCAGGTCGGGATCGGCGAAGACCTGGCCCAAAAACTGCCGCCCGACGCCGCCCAGATCGAGATCCTCAAGTCCGACCAGCTGAAGACGGCGCAGGACATCGCGGTCGCGATCAAAGGCCTGGCGCTGCTGCTCTCGATCCTCACCTTCCTGGCCTTCGGCCTCGCCATCTACCTCTCTCGCCCCGAACGCTGGGTCACCGTGCTGCTCAGCGGGACCGGCCTGATCGCCGCCGGGTTCGCAGTCGTCGTCGTCCGCCACATCGCCGGCGGCATCGTCGTCGACCAGCTGGTCAAGGACGAGAGCGTGAAGCCGGCGGGAGAAGCGGCCTGGTCGATCGGCACCTCGCTGATGACCAGCATCGCGACCACGGTGATCGTCGTCGGTGTCCTCTTCCTCGCCGCCGGCTGGCTCGCCTCGCCGACCGGCGGCGCCCGCGCCACCCGCCGCTACCTGGCCCCGACCCTGCGCCTGCACCCCGGCTACGTCTACGCCGGCCTCGCGATCCTGGTCAGCTTCTACTTCCTCTCCGCGCCGACCCACGGGCTCCGCGCCTTCATCACCACGCTGCTGGTCGCCGCTGGGGCCGCCGCCGGGATCCACGAGCTGCGGAAGCAGACCGAAGAGGAGTTCCCGGAGGCGACCTACGACGAGACCTTCGGCCGCACCCGCGACAAAGTCGTCGGCGCGGTCAAGGACGCGAACATCCCCGAGAAGGTCGGCGAGCAGGCCTCGAAGCTCCGCCTGCCGGAGATGCGCCGACCCGGCGACAAAGGTGAGCAGTCGAGTGACGAGGCGCCAACGGCAGCGATGCCCGTCAGCCAGGAGGACGCGCGCCTCGAGCGCCTCGAGCGCCTGGGGACGCTGCGGGAGAAAGGCGTCCTCACCGACGAGGAGTTCGCCGCCGAGAAGGCGAGGCTCCTCGGCGGCGACCCCGCGGTGTAGCCCGGCGAGCCGCCGGCTCAGCGTTTCGCGTAGTCGCCGATCTCGCCGAAGTCGACCATCACGCAGGGCTCCGATCCCGTTACCTCGGCGTCGTGACCGGGTGGGATCGCGACCACGTCGCCTGCATTGATCTCGACCTCCTGGCCGTCGTCCATATGGATGCGCATGCTGCCGGAGAGGACGTAGCCGAAGTGGGCCACCTGACAGGAGTCCGTGCCGGCGATCGGCTTCACGTTCTCCGACCATCTCCAGCCGGGCTCGAAGGTGCCGTACCCGACGGGGTGCCCCGCCAGCTGCACCACTTTCGCACTACCTTTGCCCTCGAACTCACGGGTCTCGTCGGGTGAGTCGAAGTTCTTGACTTCCGCAGCCATGTGGACTCCTTCCTTCGCTGAGTCCCTGCCCATGCCGACCCTACACCCGGTCGAGAGAGGAGTCGACCCTTGATATGCCGCCGAGCCGGGAGCCACAAGCAGCCCCCGGCTCGCACAGACTGTCCCTACCTGCCCAGGGAGATGCGGACGCGGGCGCCCGGGGCGAGGATCTTGCCCGGCTTCGGCGCCTGCTTCAGCACCTTGCCGACCTTGCCCGGCTTCGGCGCGTCGACCTTCTTCACGTGACCGAGCTTGCAGCCGCCGCGGCGCAGCAGGGTCTTCGCCTTTTTCAGCGTCTTGTTCTTCACCACCGGCACGACGCAGGCGCGGTAGACGTAGTCGTCAAACCGGGTATTGGGGTTGTCACCGGCCAGGGTGGAAACGGTGACGTCGACTTTGCCGGGCCGAAGGACGGGCGGGGCGGTCGCCGTGATCTGGGTGTCCGAATCAACGGTGAAGGTGGCCGGAGTGGCGCCGAACTTGACCGCGTTGGCGCCGTCGAGGTTTTTGCCGGTGATGGTCACCAAAGTGGTCCCGGTGACAGGCCCAAAGGGAGGCGAAATCGTGGTCACTTCGGGAGCTGGCTGGACTTCGGCGCTGAGCTCGACCTCTTCGCCAGCGAACGTTTTGCTCGGCGGCGCGATCGTCCCGTTGAAAGGGGTCGGAAAGATCGAGGCATAGCTGGCGCCGGCCTCCACTTTTACCCCGATTTCGTCGGTGTCATTAGTCGGATCTACGCCGATCACGTCCCCGGCCTGGATCTTCAGGTTCGTCTCGAAGGTCTGCAGGCCGGTCCCGGCGGGCGTCGCCGGCGCGCTCTTGCCCGTCGCTTCATAGGCGCCTTTGCCGTCGGGATGGAGAACCCGCAGGTAGAACGGGCCACCGACCGCGCCCTGGATACGCCAGCGCACGATCGCGCCGTTGACCGGTGAGCTGAGGGCCGCGCCGGACTCGGGCAGAGCCGTGTTGAAGATCGTTTCCACGCGATCGAATTTCTTCGACGCCCATTCGTCGGGGAGCACGCTGCCGATCGTGATCACCGACGCCTGCGCCGCGGTCGCCATCGATGCCAGGGCGCTTACCGCGCAGACGACCGCGATCGCCAGACGGCGCGATCGGCGTCCTCCGCTTTGATTCGAGTACTCCTGCTGCTGCCGCATCTCAAATGCCTCCTTGATTGACTTCCCTTGACTTCAGCGCTTAGCGCCGCTTGCGTAAACGGCAGCTAAAGAGAAAGTTGCGGCGAGAGGAAGAAGAACCCGTGTGTAGGGGGAGAAAAGCCCGCCGCCGGAATCGAACCGGCAACCTCCTCATTACAAATGAGGTGCTCTCCCAGGTTGAGCTAGGCGGGCGTGGTGGCTAATGATGTCCGGAATGGACGTGATGTTCAGGTTCTTGGGGCCAGATGAGGGTACCGTGCTGACGCGCGCAATCGAAGCCGCCTATGGTCAAAGTTATGACGTCCAGTGGGTGTACGACCCGGACGAGGTGAGCGCGAGGATCGGCGCCGGCACCTACGTCGCCTGTGTCGCGGAAACCCCCGCAGCTGAGCTGCTTTGCCACATCGGCATGAGCCTGGCCGCCGCCGGCGACGCGGTTGCGCACTCGGGGCAGGCGGTGACCCTGCCGGCAGCCCGCGGGCACCACCTCTTCACCCGCACCAAGCGGTACCTGATGAACTGGGCCCGAGAGCACGGACTGGCCGGGATGTACAGCGAGGCTACGACTGCCCATCCCTACAGCCAGAAGGCGAACATCGAGCTGGGGGCGCACGAGACCGGCTTCCTGCTCGGCTGGATCCCGGCCACGGTCGCGAACAACGCGGCGGGCGGGCGGCACGGGCGGCAGTCGGCGGCGCTCTTCTACACGAAGCTGAACGACGGACATGAGCGTGAAGTGTTCGCACCGGCGCGCCACCGGGCGATCGTCGAGCAGACGATCGAGCTGTGCGAGCTGCGGGGGACGGTCGCCGACCCTCCGCCCGGCTGCGAGCTGCCAGAGCGAACTGAGCTGAGCGTCGAGGTCGACGAGGCCCACAACCTGGCGCTGCTGACGGTGCAGGTTCCGGGTGCTGACCTGGAGCAGGTCGTGGCCGCCGAGCGCCATCATCTCTTCCACCGCCGCTGCCTGGACGCCGTCTACCTCGACCTGCCGCTGGAGAAGCCGGCGACCGCCCTTGTCGCCGACCACCTGGAGCGGCTCGGCGTCTCCTACGCCGGTGTCTTCCCCAACAACCGCACCGACGGGGATGTGCTCCGGATGCAGTCGCTGCACCGGGTCCGAGTCAAGGCCGACGACGTTGCCGTCGCCTCGGACCACGGGCGCGAACTATTGAAGTACGTCCTCGCCGATCTTCCTCAGGTCTAGGCAGCCACCTCGCGCGAAGCAAGGTGCGTCCCCACCTTGCGCTTGACGCGCTGCAGGGCGTTGTCAACCGTCTTCGTATCGCACTCCAGCCGCTCGGCGATCGACTCGTAGGAGTGGCCGTCGAGGTAGAGCGAGAGGACCCGGCTCTCCAGTTCGGAGAGAACTCCCGAGACGCCGGAGAGACAGGAGACGAGGCTCTCCAGCTCTTCGGTCGCGATCACCTGGTTGACCGGGTCGTGGACGCTGGGACCGGGGAGGATCTCGTCGAGGGTGGTTTCCGAATCGCCAGCCGCGGCTGGGGTCTGGCTGAAGGAGACGTATTGGTTGAGCGGCGTGTGCTTGTTGCGGGTGGCCGTCTTCACCGCGGTGATGATCTGGCGGGTGATGCAGAGCTCGGCGAAGTTGCGGAAGCTCGACTCGCGGTCGGTTCGGTAGTCGCGGATCGCCTTGTAGAGGCCGAGCAGACCCTCCTGGATCAGGTCGTCGGACTCGCCGCCGAGGAGGAAGTAGGACGACGCCTTGAGGCGGACGAAGCCGCGGTAGCGGCGGACGATCATGTCATAGGCGTCTGGTCGTCCCTCCTTGGCGAGGGCGACGAGGTAGTGATCATCAAGCTCAGCTTGAGGGTTAGTGCTGGGGGGACGGCCGATGCTCTGAGCAACCGGCAGCGGCATTTCCTGCTTAGGCGTCGATAGAGCCACAGATCCTTCTCCTTGCTGAAGGGTCGTGGCGCCGCTTACCTCCCCAGAGGCGCCTTATTCTCAAGGCTCACCTCAACCTGAGGTTCACCCTTATTGCGGCGGTAGTCTTACCGCCGCGCAGAGTTCTGTCAACCCCAAATTGCGACTTTTTGCAATCGCCGTTGCATTTGCAGGATCAGGCGCGTTGACGCAGGGACTCGAAGAGGAGTGCCGTGGCGGCGGCGGAGACGTTCAGCGACTCCACCTCTCCTCCTTGGGGCAGGGCGATCAGCCCGTCGCAGGCCGAGGCGACGCGGGGGCGCAACCCCTTCCCCTCCCCCCCGAGGACGATCACCGTCGAACCGGTGAGGTCGACCGACCACGGCGTCTGCTCAGCCTCGGCGTCGGCTCCCCAGATCCAGAATCCGGCGTCCTTGGCCTCGGCCAGCCAGTCGGCGAGGTTGCGGACGTGCGCGACCTCGATGTGCTCGACCGCCCCCGCCGAGGTCTTGCAGGTGACGGCGGTGACCGCAGCCGAGCGCCGCTCCGGGATCACCACCCCCGCCGCGCCGGCGAACTCGGCCGAGCGGCAGACGGCGCCGAGATTGCGTGGGTCCTGAACCTGATCGAGCGCCACCAGCAGCGACCCCTCCCGCTTCAGCATCCCCACCGGATCCCCGTAGGGATAAGGATCGACCTCTGCCACCACCCCTTGGTGGTCCGGCGATCCACAAAGCCGCTCCAGCTCCGCCGCCGAAGTCTCCGGCGCCCGCCAGACCCGGTGAACCCGCCGCCTCCCCCGCTCCGCCTCGGCGACCGGCTGCCGGCCATAGATGACCTGATTCGCCATCAGGCCTTCGGCACGAGACTCGGCCCCTCCGCAGAATCCCGAACCTCCCACCCCAGCTCAGCAAGCTGATCCCGCAGCTCGTCAGCCCGAGCAAAGTCCCTCTCAGCCCGCGCCCGCTCCCGTTCCTCCATCAACTTCTGCGCCCGCTCGTCGGTCTCAGCACCCTTATCTGGCTGAGTAAGGGTGCTGAGACCGACGAGCTCGAGCATCTCCGCGACAACAGGAGCCGCCTCCTCCCCAGGCACCTCACCTCGATTCGCTTCCCCAACCAGCTCGAACACCTCAGCGAGCGCCCGCGGAGTCTTGAAGTCATCAGCGAGCGCCCGGCGAAACGCCTCGACCCGAACGGCGGCTCCGTTCTGGGCGTCGGGGGAGGGGTCGCCGGGCCCTCCCCGCTGTTTGCCCGCCGACCCCTCCCCCGACGCCCCCCGCGGATGGTCCCGAAAGAAGTTCCGCAACCTCTCGACCCTGGCGACCGCTTCCTCCATCTGCTCCGCCCCAAAAGCAAGCGGCTGCCGGTAATGCCCCGAGATCAAGTAGGCGACGACCGCCTCCCGGCCGTAGGTGTCGAGCGCCTTCGAGAGCTGGAAGATGTTCCCCTCGGATTTCGACATCTTCGCCGCATCCGTCTCGATCATCCCGTTGTGCATCCAGATTCTGGCGAAGGCCCGCCCCGCCCCCTCGGACTGCGCGATCTCGTTCTCGTGATGGGGAAAGACGAGGTCGGAGCCCCCGCCGTGGATCGCGAAGGAAGCGCCCAGCTCCTGCTCGGCCATCACCGAGCACTCGATATGCCAGGCCGGTCGCCCCGGTCCCCAGGGGGAGCCCCAGCTGGTGTCCTCGTCGGGCTTGTGCGCCTTCCAGAGGGCGAAGTCGAGCCGGTCCTCCTTCAGCGAAGCCGAGCCGGCATCCTCGCCCTGGTCCATGTCCTCGGGCCGGCGGTTGGAGAGCTTGCCGTAGTCGTCGAAGCTGCGCACCCGGTAGTAGACGTCGCCGCCGGACTCGTAGGCGTGGCCGCCCTCGACCAGCTCGGCGATCAGCGAGACGATCCCCCCGACCGTCTCGCTCGCCAGCGGCTCGGCGTCGGGGCGGCCGACGCCGAGGCGGTCGGTGTCCTCGACGTAGGCGGCCGTCATCGCGGCCGCGAACTCCTCCGACCCCTGACCAGCCCCGCGGGCGGCGACGTAGATCTTGTCGTTGATGTCGGTGACGTTGACGACCAGCTTCGGCCGGTAGCCCTCGGAGCGGAGGAAGCGGGCGAAGAGCGAGAAGACGACGAACGGGCGAGCGTTGCCGATGTGGATGCGGCTGTAGACGGTCGGGCCGCAGGCGTAGATCCCGACCTCTTCGCCGGCTCAAGCCTGCGCGGCTCCCCACTCAACGTGTCCCTGATCCTCACCTCCCGCATAAGTCGAGGATGTTATGCGCATCTCGCGCGGGTGGCGACGATCAGGAGGACTCTCCCGATCGGGAGAGTCCTCGATCGGAGACAGGACCCGCGCGCCGAGCGTTTATTCCAAAAAGTGCGGTAGCCGGCCGTCGAGGCCTTCGACTCTTTACCGCTGAGCCAGGCCGGCGCGATCTCCTCGGCCGCCGCCTGCGCCTGGCGCCGGGCTTTGCCGACGCTGGCCTTGATCTCGTCCTCGGTTGCCTCGCGAACCCGCTCCTCGCGCTTCTGCGCCTGGACTCGGATCCGGTCGGACTCGATCCGCAGCTGCTCCTCGGCGCGATTGCGGGCAGCCTCCTCGGCTTGGCGTTCGACCTTCTCCATCAGCCGCCGGACGCTCTCCTCGGCTTCGCGGCGAACGTCCTCGGTCCCGGCCATCACCCGCTGCTCGATCTCGGTCTCCAGCCGCACCGCCGCCTCGTGCGACTCGGCCGCCTTGGCCTCGGCTTCGGCTGCCCGCTGCTCGGCGGCGGCGATCCGTCTGTCGGCCTCGGCCTGGATCTGCTGCCGGGCCTCCTCCAGCCTCACCTTGAACTCGATCTCAGCTGCCTTCTCCGTCGCGGCGACGGCGTTCTCGGCCTCGGCCTGCGCCTGCGCCGCGGTGCGCTCGGCCTCGGCCCGCAACCGCGAAGTCCTGGCGACGATCTCTTCCCGCTCGACCTGTGAGCTCCGCTGCAACTCCTCGAAGGCGTTCTCAGCGCGGTCCCGAGCGGCCTCGGCGGCGACAGCGCGGGCATCGGCCTCGGTCCGCGCCTTGCGCTCGGCGGCGATCCGCTCGCGCGCCTCGGCGGAGACCTTGCGCAGCGTCAGCAGCGCCCGTTCCTTGTACTGCCTCTTCAGCCCCTCGGCCCGCTCTTCGGCGGCGGCGACGCGCTCCTCGCTGACCCGCACCCACTCCAGCGCCTGGTCGGCAACGCCGCGCATCGCGCGCGTCGCCTCACCGACCTGCTGCAACTGCCGAGCTGGGTCACCCATCCCGGGGAACCTACTACTGCCACCGGAAGCCACCCCCCATCTCCAAACCGAAGTAGCTCGCAATTTGCGGGCGGCCCGGGTGGGACCCCGGGGAGGGGTCCGCCGGGCCCTCCCCGCTGTTGCCCGCCGGACCCCTCCCCGGGGTCCCTAAGCCGACGCCTGCTCGTTGCGAGCGCGGAGGTCCCGCTTCAGAACCTTCCCCGTCGCATTGCGCGGCAGCTCTTCGAGGAACTCGACCTCGCGCGGGGTCTTGTAAGAGGCAAGGTTCGCCTTCACGTGGGCGGTCGAGATCGCCTTCGCTGACCTCGAAACCGGCACGGACGACCACGAAGGCCTTCAGACGCTGCCCGAACTCGTCGTCCTCGACCCCGATCACCGCCACCTCCTCGACCGCCTCGTGATCGGCGAGCAGGTCCTCGACCTCGCGCGGGAAGACGTTCTCGCCGCCGGAGACGATCATCTCGTCGTCGCGGCCGTCGATGAAGAGACGCCCCTCGGGGTCGATGTGGCCGACGTCGCCGCTCGAGTAGAGGCCGTCGATCATTTCCTTGCCGCCGCCGCCGGTGTACCCCTCGATCGCCATTTCGTTGCCGACGAAGATGCGGCCGACCTGGCCCTGCGGGACCTGCTCGCCCTGCTCGTCGTAGAGGCAGATCTTGGTTCCCCGTGGCGGCTTGCCGGCGGTGCCCGGCGCGGCGCGCAGGTCCTCGGGGGTGGCGACCGTCGCGTAGGCGACCTCGGTCGATCCGTAGAGGTTGTAGACGTTGTCGCCGAAGCGGTCCATCCACTCGATCGCCAGCTCGCCGGGCAGCGCCGAGCCGGAGAGCGAGGTGATCTTCAGCGACGGCAGGCTGTAGCGGTCCAGCGTCTCCTCGGGCAGGGTGAGGATCCGCTGGATCATCACCGGCACCGCCGCCAGCACGTCGGCGCGACTCTGCTCGACCGCCTTCAGCGTCTCCTCGGGGTCGAACTTGCGCCGCAGCACCATCGTCGCCGCGGTCGGCAGGCTCATCACGAAGTGGAAGAAGCCCCAGGAGTGGAAGAGCGGCGCCGCGATCATCATCGTCATCCGGCTGCGGAAGGGGATCTTGTCGATCAGCGAGGCGATCGGCATAAGCCCTTCGGGGCTGGAGCGCTGGGCGCCCTTCGGGGTGCCGGTGGTGCCGGAGGTGAGGATGACGAATTTGGGCTTGTCCGGAGGCGGCTTCAGGTCTGACTCGTCGCCGGCCTCGATCAGGCTCTCGAGGGTCGGCTCGGAGACCTCGCCGTCGCACCAGCCGACGATCCGCTTGACCGAGTCGTCGACTCCCGCCAGCAGGTCCCCGAACTCCTCGTCGTAGACGAGCGCCTTCGGGCTCTCGCGCTTGGTCACCTCGGCCAGCTGCGGACCGGCGAACATCGTGTTCAGGTAGAGCGCGCTGGCGCCGAGCTTGGCCGCCGCCAGAGTCGCCTCGATGAAGCCGCGATGGTTGCGGCACATGATCCCGACGCCGTCGCCGGGGCCGATCCCCATCGCCGCGAAGGAGTGGGCGAGCGCGTTGGAGCGGCGGTGCAGGCGCTCCCAGCTGAGGGCGCCGCGTTCGTCGACGATCGCCATCTCGTGCGGGTGGTGGATCGCCGCGGTGGTGACGCCGGTCGCCGGCGAAGCACCCCAGCGGAGGAACGTGCTGCCGATCTTCAGCGCCTTGTCGGGACGCATCGGGGAGACGATCCCGGCTTCGCGCAGCACCCTGACCTCGAAGATCGAGTCGGAGACGGAGGCACGCAGCCCGGCCGCGCTCAGTTTCGAGTTCGCCATGCCGAGCGGAAGCCTATTCGGTATCGACGCTGGCGACGGCGATGCAGGCGATCCCCTCGCCGCGGCCGATGAAGCCCATGCCCTCGTTGCTGGTGGCCTTGATGCTGACCCGGGCTGAGGTGGCATCAGCCAGGGTCCGCTCCATCTCCGCCTTGTAGGGGCCGAGGCGGGGCTGCTCGCAGATCACGGTCGCGTCGATGTTGACGACCGCGCCGGCGAGCGTGCCGACGACGGTACGCAGGAGGTCGATCGAGTCGGCGTCCTTCCAGGCCGGATCGTCGTCGGGGAACATCGTGCCGATGTCACCGCCGCCGCTGGCGCCGAGCAGGGCGTCGATCACCGCGTGGGCGACGACGTCGGCGTCGGAGTGGCCGTCCAGTCCCTGCTCGTGCTCGATCTCGACCCCGCCGAGGACGAGGCGGCGGCCGGAGGCGAAGCGGTGGCTGTCGTAGCCGAGCCCGACCATCGTCACCCGACGCGACTGCCCAGAGGCGCCAGACTCCGCTGGCGCTGCTCGAAGACGCATATCTCTTGGATACCCAGCTCGTCGAGGAACCGGACCGCCCGCTCGTATTCGAAGCCGACCTGCTCCGGCAGGTGGGCGTCGGAGGAGAGCGCGAAGGCCGCGCCGGCCTCGACGCACATCTCGGCGAACTGGCGCGAGGGGTAGAGCTCGCCGACGGGCTTGCGCAGGCCGGCGGTCGAGACCTCGACCGCGATCCCGCTCTCGGCGATCGCCTCCACCGCCGGCTCGTAGAAGGCGCGCAGATCGCGCTCGGGCAGCGGCCGCGCCCGGCCCCAGACCTTGACCAGGTCCGGGTGGGCGAGGATGTCGTAGAGGCCGCAGCGAGCGCAGTCGGCGAGGGCCTCGAAGTAGCGGCGCCAGATCTCGTCGGCGTCGCCGTCTCCCTCCCAGACGTCGAAGCCGTCGTGATCGACCGCGGCATCTCCCTCGCCGATGAAGTGGACCGAGCCGACCACGAAGTCGAAGTCGCGCGCCGCCAGCAGCTCGGCGATCCGCTCCTCGGCGCCGGGGACGTAGTCGCACTCGATCCCGAGCCGCAGCGGCGTCCCGCGGACGAACTCGCAGTAGGCGTCGATGTCGTCGCTGGGCGTTCTCGACCCAGAGCGGGTGGCTCCAGAGATCGAGCGCCTGGCGGAAGCGGTAGACGTGCTCGGAGACCCCCAGCTCCTCGATCCCGGCGGCCGCGGCGGCAGCCAGGTAGCGCTCGACGTTCTCGGCGGTGAAGTAGCGCTCGAACGTGGTCCCCTCCTCGTCCGGGCGCAGGTGCAGGTGGTAGTCGGTCAGCATGGGAGCGAGCATAGACTTCGCACCGAATGGGCCGTCAGCTCCTGCTCCTCCTTGCTCGCCTTCGCCGCCGGCACCGCGTGGCGCTGCTGGTCGGGGCGAGGAACCTCGGCATCGCCCTCGGCGTCGGCCAGATCTGTTTCGCGGCGATGCTCGTCTACGTGCTGCTGCGCGACTAGCCGCGCTCGGCCAGCAGCAGCTCGGCGACGCGCAGGTCGAGCGGCGTCGTCACCTTCAGGTTCTGCTCGGCGACCGGGTGGATCAGGACGCTCCCCCGTTCCACTCGACCAGCATCGCCTCGTCCGTCGCCTCCTGCGGCCGCTCCGCGGCCGCGAGAGCCTCGCGCAACGCCTCCGTCCGGAACACCTGCGGCGTCTGCGCCGCCCAGAGTCGCGACCGATCCTCGGTGCCCTCGACCTTCGACCTGGTTCCTTTTGTTGCCATCCGACGAAAAGGAACAGGCGAACGCGCGCTTGATCGTGTCGGTGACCGGGGCGGCGGCGATCACGCCGGCGGCCTCGGGCGCCGCGTCGAGGTCGGCGACCAGGGCTTCGACCAGCTCCGGCGTCAGCAGCGGCCGGGCGGCGTCGTGGACCGCGACGTACTCGGTCCCCACCGCCTCCAGGGCGTTGGCGACCGACTGCGGCCCGGGTGGCGCCGCCGGGGACGACGCCGAGGTCGTGCCCGCCGAGGTCGCCGACGTGGCCCGGCGGGGCCGCGACGACGATCGAGCGCACCGACTCGCAGGCCCGGAAGGCGTCGATCGACCACTCGACCATCGGCCTCCCCGCGACCGGGACGAAGGCCTTCGGGCCGCCGGCTCCGAGTCGCTCCCCGGAGCCGGCGGCCGCGATGACGGCGGTTACTGCTGGACTGCTAGGCGGTCGCAGTGGCGGCGAACCGCTCCTCGAGGAGGCCGTCGAGGTATTCCTCGGCGCCCTCCTCGTCTTTGTCGAGCGCGTACATGAACTCCGAGGCGAGGATCTTCTTCGCCCGGGTGTACATCTGCTTCTCGCCCGTGGAGAGTCCCTTTTCCATCTCGCGGATGGCGAGGTTGCGGACGACCTCGGCCAGCTCGAAGACGTCGCCGGTCTTGATCTTCTCGCGGTTGTACTTGAAGCGCCGGTTCCAGTTCTTCGGCATCTCCGACACGTCGTCGGTGAGGACGTTTGTGACCTTCTTGATTTCCTCCTCGTCGATGACGCGCCGCAGGCCCGCTTTGCCGGCGTTTTCGCAGGGCACCATCACCGTCAGTTCGTTGTGGAGGATCTTGATCGTCAGGTACTCACGCTCCTCCCCCATCAGCTCACGGGTCTCTTTGGTCATCACCAGGCCCGCGCCGTGATGCGGATAGACGACCTTGTCGCCCTCCTCGAAGTCGCAGACGTATTCCACGTCCTCCTCGAAGACAGCCTCCACGGTGGCCTCGTCTAGCTCGGAAATCGGTGACTCCTTTCGTTTGTCGACGGCGAGTAGCGCCGTCAGCTCTGCAAGTACCGGTCGACCAGATCGACCTCTTGGAGCCGGCGCAGGCCCTCGCGGATGTCCTTGGCTCTGGCGGAGCCGACTCCGTCGACGGCGGCGAGGTCGGCATCGGAGGCCGCAAGGACCTCCTCCAACCCGCCCAGCTCGTGGGTGATCTTCTGGACGACAAGCTTGGGAATGCGCGGGACCCGGCCCAGCACCCGGTATCCGCGCGGGCCGACCGGGAAGTCCAGGGTGTTGACCTTGCGGTCGTAGCCGAGCAGCTCGGCGAGGCGACCGAAGTCGAGCACGTCCTGGTGGGGCATCCGGCCCAGCGCCTGCAGGACCGCGGTCAGGTTCCCCTCGGAGTCTTCGACGCTGTAGTCGCGGATCAGCGCGGTCTTGTCGGCGGCGACGCCGACCATCGTCTCCTCCAGCTGCATCTCGATCAGCCGGCCCTCGGTGCCGAGCTCGACGATGTAGCGCTCGACCTCGACCGCCATCCGCGTCACCAGCTCGGCGCGCTGGAGGACCGAGAGGGCGTCGTGGAGGACGACGCCGCCGTCGAACTCGAGCTGGGTCAGCCGGGCCGAGACCTGGTCGAGCCGCTGGCGGTACTTCTCCAGCGTCGCCAGCCCCTGGTTCGCTTTCGCCAGCACGGCGGGGATGTCCTGGAGGATGTACTTCGTCCCCTCGACGTAGAGGGAGACGACGTCGCGGCGCTGGGAGATCGCGACCACCAGCGCCGTCGTCTGTTTGGAGACGCGCTCGGCGGTGCGGTGGCGGGTGCCGGTCTCCGAGCTGAGGATCGTCGGGTCCGGCATCAGCTGGACGTTGGCCCAGGCGATCTTCGTCGCCTCGCCGTTGAGGACGATCGCCCCGTCCATCTTCGCCACCTGGTAGAGCATCGCCGGCGTGTAGTCGACGTCGAGCTTGATCCCGCCCGAGAGCAGGTGGGAGATGTCGTCGAGGTCGCCGACGACGAGCAGGCCGCCGGTCCGCGAGTGGACGATGTTGTCGATCCCCTCGCGCAGCGCACCGCCGGGGGCAACCACGTCGAGAGCTCTTAGAAGTCGGGGATCCTGGCGTTCAGACAACTCTTGAAGCTCATCCCCAGACAAATCAGGCATCGCTTAAGAGGATGGCAGAAACGGCTCTGGAATGCGGTCTCCTCGATTCCTAGTGGACAGGTCGGATTTGCCTTTGTCAAGCGGAGCCTTAAAGATGGAAGCGTCGGTGGTGCATGCGGTGCTGGGGCTCGCCTGGTGCGACGAATCTGCCTGTGTCGCGGACGTAGGCCCAGGTGAGGGCGGTGCCGAGTGCGCAGAGGACGACGGCTACCCAGGTCGAGCCGGCGACCGAGGCGGCGAAGGAGTGGCCGTCGCCGAGCAGCGCGTGGAAGACGGCGCCGGTGGCGGCGAGGGCGACGGCGCCGGCGAGGACGCGGTCCATCGCCAGCACGCCGGAGGCGATCCCGACCTTGTCACCCGGCATCGCCGCCATCGCCGCGGTCGACATCGGCGCATAGACGAGGCCGAGGGCGATCCCGAAGAGGAGGTAGCCGGCGAGCAGCAGGCCGTAGGGGCTGTCGGCGTCGATCCGGGTGAGGACGAGCAGGCCGGCGGTGCCGCAGGCCATCCCGGCGGTCATCAGCCGGCGGGCGCCGAAGCGGGCGATCAGGCGGCCGGAGAAGGGCGAGATGAAGACCATCGGCGCCGTCACCGGCAGGATCATCAGGCCGCTGAGGATCGGCGAGTGGCCGCGCACGTCCTGCAGGTACTGCGGCTGGAAGAACATCACCGCCCAGTAGGCGCCGACCAGGGCGAAGGCGGCGGCGCTGGCGCCGAAATAGGGGCCGTTGCGGAAGAGCGCGAATTCGACGATCGGCTCGCGCACCCGGTGCTCGATCGCGCCAGAAGGCGCCGAGCGAGCACGAGACCGACGAGCGCCAGGGCGGCGACGGCGACGGCGCTCCAGGCCTGCGACTGGACCAGCGCGAGGACGACGGCGGTGAGGCCGACGCTGAGCGCCGCGAGCCCGGGCCAGTCGATCCGCGTGCCGGCGCCGGGATCGGTCGACTCCGGCGCCGCGGCGAGCGTGATCGCGATCCCGAGCGCGAAGACCGGCAGGTTCATCCAGAAGATCACCCGCCAGTCGAGTTCGATCAGCAGGCCGCCGGCGAGCGGCCCGATCGCCAGCGCCATCGCCGAGACCGCGGCCCAGATGCCGAGCGCCCGCGGCTGCTCCTCGCCGGGAAGACGTTGCAGACGAGCGCCAGCGAGAGCGACAGCATCGGCGCCGCCCCGGCCCCCTGAGGACCCGGCCGAGGATCAGCGCGTCCTGGCTGCCGGCGGCGCCGGAGACGACCGAGCCGACGGCGAAGAGCGCCATCCCGGCGAGGAAGACCCGCTTGCGGCCGAACATGTCGCCGAGCCGGCCGGCGGTGACGACCAGCACCGCGATCGTCAGCAGGTAGCCGTTCATCACCCACTGCAGCCCCTCGGCGCTGGCATCGACGTCATGCCGGATCGACGGCAGCGCCAGGGCCACGACGGTCGAGTCCAGCATCAGGACGAAGAGCCCGCGCAGGCCCCCGCCAGCGTCCACCACTTGCGGTCTCACGAGCGCGAAGCTATCGGCGGCCGCGGCGCGCTTCGCCGAGACCGCAGCAAATACGTCTATTCGACGCCTTTGCTGCGGTCTCGCGAAATGCTAGTGGGTGGCGACGAGGTCGCGCTCGCGGGGTCGATGCCCCAGCGGTCGCCGACGGCGGCGAGCTCGTCGCTGAGCGGCCAGCGGTCGGGGCGCTCCTCGCCCTCGTGTTCGGGGCTGGCGCCCTTCAGCGCCATGCAGCCGGTGTTGTCGCCGATCGCGCGGATCTCGGCGACGTCCTCGGCGCTGAGGCGCTGCTCGGCGGGCAGCTTCGCCAGTTCGAGCCCGCTTGGCCTCGATCGGGCAGGCCTCGGGGCCGATCTCCTGGATCAGGGTCGGCGCGACGGACTCGACCGCCGGGTGGGCGAGGTTCCACTGGCAGGCGAGCTGGATCGGCGTCAGCTTCGGCCCGTTCGGCGATCGGCAGCAGGCGCTCCAGCTTCTCCAGCCCGGCCTCGATCCAGCCGGCGGGCCGGAACGCGCGGTGGTCGCCCTCCGCCAGCTCCATGCCCGGCCGCAGGTCGCCCCAGAAGAGGCCGCCGTAGTCGACCACCCGGGTCAGCACCTTGACCTCGTGGCGTGCGGCGGCGTCGAGGCAGAGCTCGCCGGGCCAGGGCTCGAGCGGGTTGAGGATGATCATCGCCCAGTCGATCCGCTCGCCGAAGCGCTCCAGGCAGGCGATCAGGTCGAGGGTGAAGCCGTTGGCGGGCCCGGGCGCGACGCCGATCTGCGCCGTCAGGCCCGCCTCGCGCAGCGCCGCCATCCCGTCCCAGACGACCTCGCTCGAGTAGCCGATGCGGTCGGGGTTGTGGAGCAGCAGCAGGTCGAAGGAGTCGGCGCCGATCCGCTCCAGGCTCCGCTCGGTCGCCATCCGCAGGTAGTCCGCGTACTCGTCGGCGCCGCGCAGGCGCGGGTCGGTGAAGCGCGGGAACCCTTTCGGCCCTTCCCGCTCGCCCTCGTAGAAGTCGTGGCCGACGGCGCCGATCAGGCAGTAGTCGTCGCGCGGCACGCCCGCCAGCGCCCGCCCAAGCACCCGGTCCGCCTCCCCCTGCCCGTAGGCGTCGGCGGTGAGGACGGTCTCGATGCCGCGCCCCGGCCGCAGCAGCGCCTCCAGCCGCTCCTCCTCGATCGCCTCGCCGAAGTGGAGGAAGCGCCCGCCGCTCCAGGTGCCGATCGCGGTCCGGCCCGGCTCTCTCACAGCGAGCTCCGCTCAGGACTCGGTGTCGCCGGCGGCGTCGGGGCTCTCGCCCTCGGGCGCGCCATCGCCGTCGTCGTCCTTCTTCGCGCCGACGCCGACCTTCTCGCGCTTGGGCTTCTCGACGGTTTCGCCTTCGGCTTCTTCGGGGCGATGATCTCGAGGCTGAGCGGTTTGTCCTCCTCGTCGCCGGCGGGGTCGCGGGAGACCATCACGGTCGAGCCGGGGGTCATCTCGCCCTGGCGCAGGACTTCGTCGGCGAGCGGGTCCTCGATGTAGCGCTGGATCGCGCGGCGCAGCGGACGGGCGCCCATCGAGGGGTCCCAGCCTTTGTCGACCAGCAGTTCCTTCGCCTCGTCGGTCAGCTCCAGCTGCAGTTCGTGCTCGGCGACCTGGACGCGGACGCGGTCGATCATCAGGTCGATGATCTCCTTGACCTCGTCCTTGGCGAGCTTGTGGAAGACGATGACCTCGTCGATCCGGTTGAGGAACTCGGGCCGGAAGACTTTTTTCAGGTCGCTCATGATCCGGTTCTTCATGTCGCCGTAGGACATGCCGGTCTCGTCGGCGACGGTGAACCCGATCGAGGTGTTCTTCGAGATCTCCGAGGCGCCGATGTTCGAGGTCATGATCACGATCGCGTTGCGGAAGTCGACCGTGCGGCCCTGGGCGTCGGTGAGGCGCCCGTCCTCGAGGATCTGCAGGAGGATGTTGAAGACGTCCGGGTGCGCCTTCTCGATCTCGTCGAGCAGCAGCACCGAGTACGGCTTGCGGCGCACGGCCTCGGTCAGCTGGCCGCCCTCGTCGTAGCCGATGTAGCCCGGGGGCGAGCCGACCAGGCGGCTGACCGCGTGCTTCTCCATGTACTCGGACATGTCGATCCGGATCATCGCCTCCTCGTCGCCGAAGAGGAAGTCGGCGAGGGTGCGGGCGAGCTCGGTCTTGCCGACCCCGGAGGGGCCGAGGAAGATGAATGAGCCGGCCGGGCCGCTTCGGGTCCTTGATCCCGGCGCGCGAGCGGCGGATCGCTTTCGAGACGGCGGTGATCGCGACCTCCTGGCCGATCACGCGCTTGTGGAGTTCCTCCTCCATGCGGATCAGCTTCTTGGTCTCGGCCTCGGTCAGTTTGAAGACCGGGATCCCGGTCCACATCGAGACGATGTCGGCGATCTCCTCTTCGCCCACGTCGGGCCGCTCGCCGTTCTCGCCCTCGGCCCACTCGTCTTCGAGCTGGCGCTTGCGGGTGGTCAGCTGGCGCTCGGTGTCGCGCAGGTTGGCGGCTTTTTCGAACTCCTGGGCCTCGATCGCGGCCTCCTTCTCGCGCCGCGTCGTCTCGATTTCCTCCTCGAGGTCGCGGTAGACCGGCGGCGCGCTCATCGACTTGATCCGCATCCGCGAGCCGGCCTCGTCGATCAGGTCGATCGCCTTGTCGGGCAGGAAGCGGTCGGAGATGTAGCGGTCGGCGAGCTCGGCGGCGGCTTCGAGGGCGTCGTCGCGGATCGTCACCCGGTGGTGCTGTTCGTAGCGCTCGCGCAGCCCCTCGAGGATCTTCACCGTGTCCTCGGGCGAGGGCTGGTCGACCCGGATCTGGGCGAAGCGGCGCTCCAGGGCCGAGTCGCGCTCGAGGTACTTGCGGTACTCGTCGAGCGTCGTCGCGCCGATCGTCTGCAGCTCGCCGCGGGCCAGGGCCGGCTTCAGGATCGAGGCCGCGTCGATCGCGCCCTCGGCGGCGCCGGCGCCGACCAGGTTGTGGAGCTCGTCGATGAAAAGGATGATGTCGCCGCGCTGGGTGATCTCTTTCATCACCTTCTTGAGGCGCTCCTCGAACTCGCCGCGGTACTTGGAGCCGGCGACCAGGGCGGCCAGGTCGAGGGTGTAGATCTGCTTGTTCTTCAGCAGCTCCGGCACCTCGCCCTTGTTGATGCGGGCGGCGAGGCCCTCGACGACGGCGGTCTTGCCGACGCCGGGCTCGCCCAGCAGCACCGGGTTGTTCTTGGTCCGGCGCGAGAGGATCTGCATGATCCGCTCGATCTCGGTCTCGCGACCGATCACCGGGTCGAGCTTGCCCTCCTCGGCGAGGCGGGTCAGGTTGCGACCGAACTGGTCGAGCAGTTTCGAAGACTTTTTGCCCTCGCCGGCGCCGCCACCGCCGCCGCCCTGGCGACGGCCGCCGGGGCCGGAGAGCATGCGGATGACCTCGTTGCGGATCTTGTCCGAGTCGGCGTCGAAGTCGAGCAGGATGCGGGCGGCGACGCCCTCGTTCTCACGCACCAGGCCGAGCAGGATGTGCTCGGTGCCGATGTAGTTGTGGCCGAGGGAGAGCGCCTCGCGCAGCGCCAGCTCGAGCACCTTCTTGGCGCGCGGGGTGAACGGGATCTGGCCGGAGGTGACCTCCTCGCCCGAGCCGACGATGCGGACGACCTGCGAGCGGACCCGTTCGACGGTGATGTCGAGGGACTCGAGGACGCGCGCGGCAAGACCCTCCTCCTCGCGGAGGAGACCGAGCAGGATGTGCTCGGTGCCGATGTAGTTGTGCTTGAGCGTCCGGGCCTCCTCCTGCGCTAGGACGACGACCTGGCGAGCCCTCTCAGTGAATCGCTCGAACAAATGAAGACCTCTTCCTGGTTCTCAAACCCGGGAAACCCGAGTTTGTACCGCCGGACGCCTTGCTCCCTTTATCGGGAGGCATCCATCTGTCCCTTAACTCTACCGGGGTCGGACGTCCGGCTTCTGAGCGCTTGAACACGCTAACAGCGGCATTTCACGCAGGAGATGTTCGATTGCTCATTTGAGCGCGCCGAATCAGGAGCGCATCGCGGGGAAGAGGAGGACTTCGCGGAGGGTTTTGGCGCCGGTCAGCATCATCACCAGGCGGTCGATGCCGAGGCCGACGCCGCCGGTCGGCGGCATCCCCTGTTCGAGCGCTTCGACGAAGGCCTCGTCGAACGGCTGCGCCTCTTCGTCCCCGCGCGCGACCTCGTCGGCCTGCTGTTCGAAGCGGCGGCGCTGCTCGTCGGGGTCGTTCAGCTCGGTGAAGGAGTTGGCGATCTCGACGCCGCCGGCGAAGGCCTCCCAGCGCTCGACCATCCCCTCCTCGGAGCGGTGCGCCTTGGCGAAGGGCGAGAGCTCGACCGGGTAGTCGAAGATGAAGGTCGGCTGGATCAGCCCCGGCTCGACCTCGCGCGAGAGCAGCCCGTCGACCAGCTTGCCCCAGCCCTCCTTCGGGTCGGGCTCGGTCCCCATCGCCTTGGCCAGCGCCTCGCGGGTCGGGTGCTCGGCGATGTCGATCCCGGCCCGCTCGAGGATCGCCTCGCGCAGGGTGATCCGGCGCCAGGGCGGCGCGAAGTCGATCTCGCCGTCGCCGCGCTTGACCTTCGTCGTCCCCAGCACCCGCTCGGCGACCTCGGCGACCACCCTCTCGAGGTCGTGCGCGGTCTTCTCGTAGTCGGCGTAGGCCTCGTACCACTCGAGCATCGTGAACTCGGGGTTGTGCTTGTGGGAGACGCCCTCGTTGCGGAAGTCCTTGCCGAGCTCGTAGACGCGGTCGATGCCGCCGACGACGAGGCGCTTGAGGTAGAGCTCGGTCGCGATCCGCAGGTAGAAGTCGCGGTCGAGGGCGTTGTGGTGGGTCGTGAACGGCCGCGCCAGGGCGCCGCCGTAGAGCGGCTGCAGGACCGGGGTCTCGACCTCGACGAAGTCGTGCTCGTCGAACCAGCGGCGGATCTCGGAGATCGCGCGGGCGCGGATCCGGAAGATCTGGCGGCTCTCCTCGTTGGCGATCAGGTCGAGCTCGCGGCGGCGGAAGCGGGTCTCGGTGTCCTCGAGGCCGTGGAACTTGTCGGGCGGCGGCCGCAGGCTCTTGGCCAGCAGGCGCCAGTGGTCGATCGCCAGCGAGAGCTCCCCGCCGCGCCGGGTCGCCATCGCCGTCCCCTCGGCGCCGACGATGTCGCCGAGGTCGAGGTCGACCAGCAGCTCGTAGGCCTCCTCGCCGAGCACGTCCTTGCGGGCGTGCAGCTGGATCTGGCCGCTGCCGTCGCGGACGTCGAGGAAGCAGGCCTTGCCGTGGCCGCGGCGGGCGACGATCCGGCCGGCGACCCGGTGGCGCGACTCGGTCTCCGCCCCCGCCTGCAGGCCTTGGTGCGCGGCCCGCACCTCGAGGATGTCCTCCCGCCCCGGAGAACTCGTGCGGAAACGGCTCGACCCCCGCCGCACGGATCCGCTCCAGCTTCTCGCGCCGGTCCTCGAGGACCTCGGAGAGCGTCCTGCGGCTGCTTCAGGTCGCTCGCTCATCGGACGAGCGAGCCTACTGCTCGTCAGGCTTTCTCGATCTTCGTGATTTTTAATTTTTTCTTCGGGCCGCGTGGGACCTCGACGGTGACGATGTCGTTGCGCTTTTTGCCGATCAGCGCTTTGCCGATCGGCGACTCGTTTGAGAGCTTGTGCTCGAGCGGGTTCGCCTCGGTCGAGCCGACGATCTGGAATTTCTGCGAGTCGCCGGACTTCTGGTCTTTGACGTGGACGATCGAGCCGAAACTGACCTCGTCGGTGCTGATCGCCTTCTCGTCGATCACCTGGGCGCGGCGCAGTTTCTCCTCCAGCTGGGCGATCCGCGCCTCGAGCAGCGCCTGTTCGTTCTTGGCGTCGTCGTATTCGGCGTTCTCGGAGATGTCGCCGAATTCGCGCGCTTCCTTGATCCGAGCGGCGACCTCCCGGCGTTTGGTCGTCGAGAGGAACTCGATCTCCTCTTTAAGTTTCTCCAGCCCCTCGGGGGTTATGACGGCCTGACGCACTTGAACGACCTCACTTTGGTTTGGGTAAGGGAACCTGGCCGGTCTCCCAGACCTAAAAAAACGCCCCGATGCGGCCACCGACGGCAGCGACACCCAGGCACGGAGCGCGCGATTATAGCGGGGGTGGCCGGCCGGCCAAAACAGCCCTTCAGGCGACCCCGGCAGGGGTCGTGAGAGAGGCGATCAGCTCCCGCGCGCGGGGCAGATCGGCGCTGCGCTGGAGCTCGTCGGCAATCTCCTTCGGCGCCTCCAGGCGCTCGACGTACCAGGGGTGGAATTTGCGCAGGTAGCGCTGCGCCCGCTCGGTCCCGAGGTGCTCCTCGGCGCGGTCGGTCACCCAGAGCCACTCGGCGACGATCTCCTCGCGGCTCGGCGGCTCGACCCGGCGCCCGGTCAGTTCCTCGAAGACCCAGGGATTGCCGAGCGAGCCGCGGGCGATCATCACCGCGTCGGCGCCCGACTCCTCGTAGGCGCGGCGGGCGGCCGCGGCGCTGGAGAGGCCGCCGGAGACGATCACCGGCACCTCCACCCGCTCGACCAGCTCGCGGGTCAGCTCGTAGTCGGGCTTGCCCTTGTGACCCTTGGTCGCGGCGCGCGGGTGGAAGGCGATCGCCGCGACGCCGGCCTCCTCGACAAGGCGGATAGCCAGCTCGAAGCCCGAGCGGTCGCCGGCCTCGATCCCCGAGCGCAGCTTCACCGTCACCGGCAGGCCGCTGCCCTCGGCGGCACCGCGGGCGAGCGCCAGCGCGAGGTCGGGGTCGCGCAGGAGCTGGGCGCCGGCGCCGGTCTTCCGCACCTTCGGCACCGGGCAGCCCATGTTGATGTCGATCAGGTCGGCCCCGGCCTCGGCGGCGATCTCCGCCCCGGAGCGCATCACCTCGGGGTCGTGGCCGAAGAGCTGCATCGAGACCGGGATGCTCGTCGGGGTGGATCCGCATCAGCTCCCGCAGGGTGCGCTCGTTGCGGTAGTGGAGGGCGAAGCTGGAGACCATCTCCGAGACGGCGAGGCCGGCGCCGTGGCGTTTGGCCTGCAGGCGGACGAACCAGTTGCCGATCCCCGCCAGCGGCGCCAGCAGGACCCGGTTGGCGATCGGCACGCCGCCGATCTCGAACGGCTCGGTCAGGGCCGGACGGGCGCCCCTGCTCAGCGGTTGCGCTCATGGATCAGCCGCAGCCCTTTCAGGGTCAGCAGGTCGTCGACCTCGTCGATCGTCTCGGTGAAGGGGACGACCGTCGCGGCGTAGCCGCCGGTGGCGAGCAGCCGCGGATTCGGCAGTTCCTCTTCGATCCGGCGGACGATGCCGTCGATCAGGCCGGCGAAGCCGAAGATGAAGCCGGAGTGGATCGCCGCGCGGGTCGAGCGGCCGATCGCTTCCTGCGGCTCTTCCAGGTCGATCCGGGTGATCCGCGCGGCGCGTTCGATCAGGGCGCTGAGCGAGGGCGCGAGGCCGGGGCCGATCGCGCCGCCGAGGTACTCGCCGTCGGCGGAGACGGCGTCGATGTTGATCCCGGTGCCGAAGTCGACCGAGACGCAGGCCTCGCCGAAGCGCTCGTAGGCGGCGATCGCGTTGACGAGGCGGTCGGCGCCGACCTCGAGCGGGTTCTCGATCCGGATCGGCATCCCGGTCTTGACGCCGGGGCCGACCGTCAGGCACTCGGCCTCCAGGTAGCGCTCGCGACAGCTGCTCGAACTGGCTGCCGAGCGGCGGCACCACCGAGGAGACGCAGACCGCGTCGACGTCGCCGAAGGACATCCCGGAGAGCGAGAAGAGGCCGGCGATCCGCTCCGCCAGCTCGTCCCCGGTCGCGCCCGAGCGGGTCTGGAAGCGCCAGTGCTCGGCCAGGCTCCTCGCCCTCGAAGGCACCGAGGTGGGTCTGGGTGTTGCCGACGTCGACCGCGAGCAGCATCGGTCGATTATCGCGGCGCGATACTGGCTGGGTAGCCAGTCGAGCTCGGATGCGCTTAGGATCGCGCCGATGAAAGCTCGCCTCTACGTGATCCCGGCCTCCCATCCGAGCATCGCCGCGCAGCTGATGCTCGAGCACAAGGGCATCCCCTACAAGCGCACCGACCTGCTGCCGGTGATCTCCAAGGGCGTGCTGCGCGCCGTCGGCTTCCCCGGCGTCACCGTGCCGGCGCTGAAGATCGAAGGCGACAAGGTCCAGGGCTCGCGACCGATCGCCCGCGAGCTCGACCGCCTGCGGCCCGAGCCGCCGCTCTTCCCCGCCGACCCCGCGCAGCGGGCGGCGGTCGAGGAGGCCGAGCGCTTCGGCGACGAGGAGCTGCAGCACCCGATCCGCCAGATCCTCTGGTGGGGGATGAAGCAGGACCACGAGCCGCTGCGCAGCTACTCGGAGGGCGCCCGCATCGGGATGCCGCTCGGGCTGGCGATGAAGACCGCGGCCCCGGTCGTCGCCCTCTCGGCCCGCTTCAACGAAGCCAGCGACGAGAACGCGCGCCAGGCGCTCGCGGCGCTGCCGGCGATGCTCGACAAGGTCGACGCCTGGGTCGAGAGCGGCGTCCTCGGCGGCGAGCAGCTGAACGCCGCCGACTTCCAGATCGCCCCCAGCATCGGCCTGGCGATGACCCTCGACGACCTCCGCCCGGCGATCGAGAACCGCCCCGCCGGCAGCTGGCGAGGCGGCTTGTCCCGAACTACCCCGGCAAGATGCCGCCGGTCCTACCGGCCGAGTGGCTCGACCCGCTGGCCGGGGCCCAGCGCCGCGTAGCGCCTCCGCCAGCCGCGTCCCGTCCGGCAGCGTCAGCTCCGGGTCCAGCTCGAGCAGCGGCACGAGGACGAAGCGGCGGGTGCGTCACCTCGCGGTGCGGGCAGGGTGAGCCGGTCGCTGCTCAGCTCGAGGTCGCCGAGCAGGAGCAGGTCGACGTCGAGCGGGCGCGGGCTGTGGCGGGGCGCGTCGAAGGAGCGGCCGCGCTCGGCCTCGATCCGCCTTGCAGACGTCGAGCAGCTCCTCGGGCTCGAGCGCGGTGCGGATGCGGACGGCGGCGTTGAGGAAGTCGGGCTGGTCGAGGATCTCGCCGACCGGCTCGGTCACGTAGGTGGAGGAGACGGCCTCGACCTCGATCCCCTCGGCCTCCAGCAGCTCGACCGCGGCGCGCAGGTGCGCGGCGGGGTCGCCGACGTTGGAGCCGAGGCCGAGGTAGCCGGTCCGCTGCTCGGCGGCCACGCGGCCTACCCCTCGTCGTCTTCGTCCTCTTCGACCGCCCGCTCCTGGGTGACCTCGACCGCCACCTCCTGGATCGCCAGCGGCAGCGGCGGCTCGGGCTTGGCGGCGCGCACCCGGACCGACTCGCAGCCGTAGCGCTCCATCAGCCGCTCGCCGACCACCTGGCCAGGCGCTCCAGGGTCCGGTAGCTGCGCTCGGTCGCGGCGAGGGCGACGATGTCGCAGACCTGGGCGTAGTCGACGGTGTCCTCGAGCCGGTCGGTGAGCACCGCGTCGCAGTCGGGAACGTCGAAGGAGATGTCGAACTCGAGCCGCTGCCCGACCTCCTGCTCGGCTTCGGAGACGCCGTGGTGGGTGTAGATCGAGAGCCCGCGCAGCTCGACCTCGGCGCTCGACTCGATCCCGTTGCCGTGCGCCTCCATGGCCGGGAACGCTACCCGAGTATCGCCGTCGGCCACGGCCAGCGCCTGGCGGACCTCGGCGACGTCGTGGACGCGCAGGACCTCGGCGCCCTCGGCGGCGGCGAGGACCGAGGAGGCGATCGTCCCCCCGAGCCGCTCGCCGGCGGCGGAGCCGTCGACCCTGCCGATGAAGCTCTTGCGCGAGGTGCCGACCACCAGCGGCCGGCCGAGCTCGCGCAGCTCGCCGAGCCGGCGCAGCAGCTCCATGTTGTGGGCGGCGGTCTTGCCGAAGCCGATGCCGGGATCGAGCCAGATCCGCTCCTCGGCGATCCCGGCGGCGACGGCGGCCTCGAGCCGCTCGGCGAGGAACCCCTTCACCTCGGCGACGACGTCGTCGTAGCGCGGGTCGTCCTGCATCGTCCGCGGCTCGCCGAGCATGTGCATGAGGACGACGGTGGCGCCGCGCTCGGCGCAGAGCGCGGCCATCTCGGGGTCGCCGCGCAGGGCGGTGACGTCGTTGACGATCTCGCGCCGGCCTCGAGCGCCGCCGCGGCGACCGCCGCCTTCGAGGTGTCGACGGAGACCTCAGCGCCGGCGTCGCTCAGTCCCCGGACGACCGGGACGACCCGCCGCAGCTCCTCCTCGGCAGCGACGGGCTCCGCCCCCGGCCGGGTCGATTCGCCGCCGACGTCGAGGATCTCCGCCCCCGCCCGGCCAGCTCCCGCCCGTGCGCGATCGCCGCCTCGGGGTCGAGGTAGAGCCCCCCGTCGGAGAACGAATCGGGCGTCACGTTGACGACGCCCATCGAGATATACCTGAGCCGGCACCGGACCAAGCATGACAAGGACGCAGGGAGCTGTGGCGTGCTCTGCACGCGAGCGACCGAGGACGCCGTCAAGCGCCGGTCGGTGCCGGCTCAGGAAGCGTCGCCGCCGGCGAAGCCGGGCCGGGGGCGCGGGTTCGGCCGGGCGCCCTCGCGGGCGGCCTTTTCCGGCTCGGGCGCCGGCTCGGCCGGCTTCGGCGGCTCCTCCTCGTCGACGAAGACCTCCTCCGCCGGCTTGCCTTCGAGCAGGGCGACGAACTCCTTGGCGTCGATCGTCTCCCGCTCCAGCAGCAGTTTCGAGACCCGCTCGAGGTCGTCGCGACGCTCGCTCAGCAGGCTCTTGGCGGTCTGGTGCGCGCTCTCGACGATGCGGCGGATCTCGTCGTCGATCTCACGGGCGATCTCGTCGGAGTAGTCGGGCTCGGAGCTGAACTCGCGGCCGAGGAACGGCTGGCCGCGGTCGTGGCCGAAGACGCGGGGACCGAGGCGCTCGGACATCCCGAAGCGCATCACCATCTGCTTCGCCGTCTCGGTCACCTTTTCGAGGTCGTTGGAGGCGCCGGTGGTGATCTCGCCGAAGACGATCTCCTCGGCGGCGCGGCCGCCCAGGGTCATCGCCATCGTGTCGGTCAGCTCGGCGCGCGTGGTCAGGAACTTGTCCTCGGTCGGAAGGCTGATCGTGTAGCCGAGGGCCTGGCCGCGGCTGATGATCGAGATCTTGTGGACCGGGTCGGTGTTCTCGAGCAGCTGACCGACGATCGCGTGGCCGACCTCGTGGTAGGCGGTGATGAGCCGCTCCTTCTCGCTCATCACCCGGGTCTTCTTCTCGGGGCCGGCGATCACGCGCATGATCCCCTCCTCGAGCTCCTTCATCGTGATCTCGCGGCTGCCCGAGCGGGCGGTCAGCAGGGCCGCCTCGTTGATCAGGTTGGCGAGGTCGGCGCCGGTGAAGCCGGGGGTCTGGCCGGCGAGCGTGTCGAGGTCGATCTCCCGGCCGAGCGGCTTGCCGCGGTGTGGACCTCGAGGATCTTCTTGCGGCCCTTGCGGTCGGGGCGGTCGACGATGACCTGGCGGTCGAAGCGGCCGGGACGCAGCAGCGCCGGGTCGAGGATGTCGGGTCGGTTCGTGGCCGCGATCAGGATGATGTTGTCCTTCATTTCGAAGCCGTCCATCTCGACCAGCAGCTGGTTCAGCGTCTGCTCGCGCTCGTCGTGACCGCCGCCCATGCCAGCGCCGCGGTGGCGGCCGACGGCGTCGATCTCGTCGATGAAGATGATGCAGGGCGAGTTCTGCTTCGCCTGCTCGAAGAGGTCGCGGACGCGGCTGGCGCCGACGCCGACGAACATCTCAACGAAGTCCGAGCCGGAAATCGAGAAGAACGGCACGCCCGCCTCACCGGCGACCGCGCGCGCGAGCAGGGTCTTGCCGGTGCCGGGCGGTCCATATAAGAGGACGCCCTTGGGGATGCGCGCGCCGAGGGCCTGGAACTTCTTCGGGTTCTCGAGGAATTCCTTGATCTCCTCCAGCTCCTGGACGGCCTCGTCGACGCCGGCGACGTCGCGGAAGGTGATTTTCGGCGCGTCGACCGATATCTGTTCGGTTTTCGATTCGCTGAAGTCGATCACCCGGCGAGTCGCTGCCCTGCATCTGGTTTATGAGGAAGATCCAGAAACCGAAGAAGAGGACGAAGGGCAGGACGAGGGTCAGCAGCGAGAGCAGGCTGGAGCCACCGGAGCTGTGGGACTTTGGTGTCGACGTTGTTTTCGTCGAGCAGGTTGATCAGGCTCTGCTTGGTGTTGGGCGGGGTAGCCGGTGCCGAGCTTTCGCTGTTCGTCCGCTTGACGTCGAGCGTGTCGTCCTTGGTGTTGATCGAAATCTTCGATCTGGATCCTTGGCCATCAGACCGCTCTGGGGCGCGATCAGTTCGTTGTACGGGGGCGCCTCG
>CAVZAU010000006.1:0-272284 GCA_963773445.1 uncultured Actinomycetes bacterium | reverse complement strand
GAGGGGGAGGGGAGCACCTTCTGGGTGCGCCTCCCGATCGCGCAACCGAGCCCGACCCCCGTCGCATGAGCAGCGGTCGCATCCTCATCGCCGACGACGAGCCCTCGGTCCGGGACTCGGTCGGCTACGCGCTCGCCCAGGAGGGGTTCGAAGTCACCCCGGCCGCCGACGGCGACGAGGCCGCCCAGCTGCTCGGCAACGGCGTCCCCTTCGACCTGCTGATCCTCGACATCATGATGCCGGGACCGTCCGGGCTCGACATCTGCCGGGACGTCCGCTCGCGCAGCGCCGTCCCGATCATCGTCCTCACCGCCAAAGACGCCGAGGTCGACAAGGTGGTCGGGCTCGAGGTCGGGGCCGACGACTACGTGACCAAGCCGTTCTCGGTGCGCGAGCTGCTGGGGCGGGTGCGGGCGCAGCTGCGACGCCGCGAACTCGACCGGGCGCCGCTCTCCCAGGCGGTGAAGATCGAGTCCGGCCCGGTCTCGATCGACCTCGTCCGCCACGTCGCCACCGTCCGCGGGGTGCCCGTCAACCTCACCCGCTCGGAGTTCCAGCTTCTGCGCCTGCTCGTCGCCCGCCCGGGGGAGGTCTTTTCCCGCGCCCAGATCATGGAGGAGCTCTGGCAGACGGAGTTCGACGGCGACGAACGCGCCTGCGACGTCCACATCTCCAACCTGCGCCAAAAGGTCGAGCGGGACCCTCAGAAGCCGGAGCTGGTCCTGACCGTGCGCGGCGTTGGCTATAAGTACAACCCAGACGCCAACTAGGAGAGGGGCCCTATGCCACTGGTACCGATGGTCGTCGAGCAGACTGCTCGCGGCGAGCGCTCATTCGACATCTACAGCCGCCTGCTCGCGCAGCGGATCATCTTCCTCGGCGAGCCGGTTACCGAGGACCTCGCCAACCTGATCATCGCCCAGCTGCTGCACCTCGAGGCCGAGGACCCCGACAAGGACGTCAGCCTCTACATCAACTCGCCCGGCGGCTCCGCTTACGCCGGCCTGGCGATCTACGACACGATGCAGTTCGTCAAGCCTGACGTGCAGACGATCTGTTACGGGATCGCGATGTCGGCCGGGTCGCTGATCCTCACGGGCGGCGCCGCCGGCAAACGGATGGCGCTGCCGAACAGCCGCATCCTCATCCACCAGCCAAGCGGCGGCTTCGAAGGCCAGTCGAGCGACATCGAGATCCACGCCAGGGAGATCCTCGCCCTGCGTGAGCGGCTCGACCAGATCTACGTCAAGCACACCGGGCAATCGGAGGAGCAGATCCACACCGACATGGAACGCGACAAATTCTTCCAGCCGCAGCAGGGCGTCGAGTACGGCCTGATCGACCGGGTGATCGAGTCGCACGAGTTCCAGGGCGGGACCGCGACCGGCAGCAACGGCTCCGCGCCGTAAGTCAGCACCCCCTCCGACCTTGTGGCCCCCATAGGGGCCCAAAGTTCGGAGAGGCCGAGTGCCCTCAGTCGCCGAGGCGGCGCCAGGCCCAGAGGCCGGCGACCGCCGCGGCGCCGCCTGAGATCACGCCGCCGAGGCCTGCCGTGCGGGTCTCGGGGTTGCGGGCCGAGATGCCCAGGGCGATCGCGTCGGTGACGTCGCAGGCGCTGGAGACGAGCAGCATCGTCCGCAGCGCCTGCGGGTCGGCGCGGGCGGCCAGCGTCAGCGCCCCGATCGCGATGTCCCTGCCGCCACCGAGTTTCGCCAGCGCTTCGCATTGGGCGTCGGTCTCGCCGAAGCGCAGCGCCCGCAGCGCCGGTCGCGTTACGAGGAAGATCCCGACCCCCATCGCGACCCGGGTAGCGCCGATCTGCAGCGCCACATGCCGCGCTTTGTGGTCAGTCTTCGGTCGCCAGAACACGGGTACTCCCCTACCCGCCCCACGCGAACTGCATCAACTTAGCCACCTGCTGGGTTGTGAAGTTGATGCAGTTCGGGCGGGAGCGCGGGTTCGCGATGATGGCGGGATGGCAGAGGGCGACACGATCCTGCGGCTGGCGCGCCGCTTCGAGGCGACGCTGCTGGGCGAGGAGGTGACGGCGTCGGCCCCGAACCCGCGCGGCAAGGCCGCCGGGATCGAACGGCTGAGCGGCCGCATCCTCGAGGACGTCTGGGCCCACGGCAAGCACCTCGTGCTCGGTTTCGGCGAGGTCTCCCTGCACAGCCACCTGGGGATGAGCGGCGGTTGGCACTTCTACCCGCCCCGCTCCCGCTGGCGGCGGCCGCGGAGCACGGCCTGGGCGGTCCTCTCCGGCGGCGGCTGGGACGCGGTCCAGTTCGGCGGCCCGACGCTGCAGCTGGGGGCGACGGCCCGCGTGCGCCGCGATCCCCAGCTGACGCGGCTCGGTCCCGACATCCTCGCCGCCGATTTCGACCCCGACCCCATGATCGCGGCAATACGTGCCGACCCCACCCGGGGCCTCGGCGACGCCCTCCTCGACCAGCACCTGGTCGCCGGCATCGGCAACATCTTCAAGAGCGAGGCCTGTTACGCGGCTCGCGTCGATCCCTGGCGCCCGATCGGCGACCTTTCCGACGAGGAGCTGCGAGCGGTCCTGCTCGCCGCCCGCGAGCAGATGCTGAGCGCGGTGGAGCGGGGCGACCGCCACCGGTTCTGGATCTACAAACGCCGCCCGAGCGTCTGCCCCTCCTGTCGCGGCCTGGTCTCCTCGCGCGGCCAGGGCGACGCCAACCGCACCACCTACTGGTGCCCGCGGTGCCAAAGCTGAGGCGCCGGCGGGCGCAATCGCCCCCGCCGAAGCCGCGCCCGCGCTCCTACTACCTGGTGGCGGAGGTGGCACTCGACGAGGAGATGGACCGCCTGCGGGCGCTGCCCGTCTTCGCCGACGGTCCGCTCGCAGGGCGCCGTCCCGAGCTGAAGGTGCGCCGCGCCAATACCCGCCCCACTCGTCTCGGCTTCGCCGTCCCCAGCGAGTTCCGCCTCTCGGTCACCGCCTACCCGGGGATCCGACCAGGCGATGTCCTCGAGACCCTGCTCCATGAGCTGGCCCACCTCCACGTCGGCCGCGCAAAGGAAGCCCACGGCTGGCACGGCCCCACCTTCAAGCGCACCCTCGCAGAGGCGATGCGACAGGCCTACGGCATCGCTATCCCCACTCCGCGAGCCACTCTCCACGGCTCGTACGCCGAGGCGATCGAGCAACTTTGACGATCAGTCGGTGCGTCGCAGAAAGGAGGTAAGCGCGGCCAGGATCGCTGCACTGAGCACCCACCCGGCGATAACCAAGGCGGTCTTCATGAACGCGAAGCTGGCATCGGGGGCGAAGTACCGCCGCTGGCCCAGGTCTACGACGGGCACCAGCAGATCCAGGGTGTACCCGAGGGGATCGAAAGTCACCTCTTTCAGCTTTGGGTCGAGCTTGATCATCTCGGCTTGGTGAGCTTGGAAGAAGAGAAACCCAAGCAGAACGAGAACGCCGAAGGGAACGAGTACGCGCCAAGGCCGGTACCCGAAGCCGAGCAACCAGTCGTCTAGATAGCTGAATGCTTTTGCGGGCATTCCCAGCCTGGATCGGCGCCGTCGGTTCTTGGCGATCAGGACGTGACGTTGTCGGTGGGGGAGACCTGCGTTGGCATAGGCCGCGGAGAGGGCGTCGTAGGCCTGGGGCTCGTAGCCGGTTTTCGTCCCCTCTACCCAGCGGATCCTCTGCTTCGTCGAAGTTCGGTTGGGGTCGGGGAGTGGGGGGTTCCAGAGGCTGTTGTAGCGAAAGCTCCGGAGATCGTAGGAGCTCGCCCAGCAGGCAGCGTTGTCGCGAAAGTGGCCGACGGAGGTATTCGCAAGGGAAAGGTCTCCTTGCATCGGGCTCCTCGGGAACAAGCGCAGGTCCCCGAGGATCTCCGATGACTCGAACTGCAGCGCGCGCCCTTCTCCAGAGAGCCCGGCCATGTCGCCTTCGATGATGCACTGCCTCGCAACCTTGGTTCCAATGAAGCGGATCGCTCCCTCGGATTTGAAGTCACGCAAGAGCAACACCTTTGCGGATGCGCCGTCGCCTGCGAGTGCTTTTCCGCTTGGGTTTAAAAGTTCGCAGCTGGTGCAGCGGATCTGCCTGGCGATGTCTGCCTCCAGGAATCGAAGCTCTCCCTCGATCTTCGTTTGCTGGGCGATCACGATGTTGCCCGAGATACGAGCCCCATCGAGTTCGACGGCGACATCGCCCGGAGCGGAAGCCGTGCAGCGGTTGAGGATTACGCTGCCGTGGAAGGTCGAGTTGAACGCGCGAACCCGGCCGCGGATCGTCGAGCTTTGGATGATCCGCAGGGAGTTGATGGCGACCCCTTCCATCAGGAGGGCGTCATCATCTCGATGGAGAAGGGAGGCCTCCGAGACGGTGACGTCGCCGCTCACCCGACTCCGAGAGAGGTTGATCCCACCCTTCGCCTCGAATCCTCTGCCGAGAGAGATGTCGGTCCCGATCAGGGAATGCACCGCTACGAGTGCCCAGGGCCCTCCTGGATCCAGCAGCGCGCCATCCATATTCAACGCCCCGAGCTCCGCCGACCGAAAGGTGACGGCGCCTTCGGCGTTGAACCCGGCGATACAGAGAACCCTCCCTTTGACGACGGCGTTGTCGGCAGCGAGGGCAAAGCGTTCTGGGCTGGCCAATCGCGCTCCCCTTAGAAGCACGTCCCCGCCGATCGAGCTCCGGATCAGAACAACTGCCCCTTCGGCCGTCAGGTCGGGGGCAATCAGATCATCCTCGATCCGAATCCCGGAGGCCTGCATCGCGATGGCTCCAGGGTTGGATATCCGAGACCCGACGGCGTTGAATTTTCCCCGGATCCTCGAGCTCACGAAGCTCGCTCGACCGAAGATGCTGCTGCCTCCAAGCAGGGTGCTTCCCTTCACCTCCGTGTGGTCGACTCGGAGGGCAACCTTCCCAGGATTACGGAGAACGGAGTGGGTCAGGTCGAGGTCGCCGGCGATGTTGCCTCCGGGCAGCCTGAATTCGCCGAGAACCTCGAAACCGTTGTCGCAGAAGACGCCATCTTCGACATTGCACCCATCGAGGGCGAATGCGCATCCCTCCCGATTGGAAAATCGTCCTTCCTCGCAAACCAGCTGCCCCCCCACCTGAGCACCGAGCATCGTCACCTCTCCTTCCGCGGTGAAGCCCGAGTTCATGTAGACGTTGCACGTCACCGTCACGTCGTCAGCGAGCAGGGATTGAGCGTCCGGAACCAAGAAGCTGCCTCCGCTGCAGGTGAGATCGCCTTCGATGGTGGCTCGAGAGAGGTCGACCCAGCTCAGTGCTTTGAACCCGCGCGTGAGCTTGAGGCCGGCTTCCACCTGCAGGCCTTTTGCGCTGAGACTGCCTTCCAGCAGCGAGCCTTCCAGCGACAGTCTCTTCAAGCGGGCATCATCGATTGAAATCGAGTCCGGGAGGTAGCAGTCCTGAAGACTCAAGGTGATGGCGCCGTCGATTCCATCGAGCGAAAGGTCGCCGAGGATCTTCGCCCCCCGGATCAACAATTGGCAGGAGCCCCGGGTGGTCAGAGTGGAAGCGATGTCCTCCGCATGGATGAGGCGCCCGCTGGGCCACAAGCCGATATGGCTTGGATCGTCGAGCTTCGGGTCACCCGTGCGCAGGTCGAGGACCCTCCCGGTCGAGACCGCCCTTTCAAGCGACTTCTGAACATGCAGGCGCAAGAGCGCCACTGTACGAGTGGGTACGGCCGGAAACTCGTCTAGAAATCAAAGTGTTCTAGTCGAGGCTGCCCCCCGGCTCCTCCTCCCACCGCCGGCCCTCGCGCAGGCGGTGGACGAGGAGGACGAGGATCACGACAAGCGCCGGCGCGAAGACCGGAAGCGCCACCAGCGCGCTGTGGTGGGCTAGCGGCAGGGTCACCTGCCGCCGCCGTGCTGGAAGCCGGGCAGGCCGCGCAGGCGCAGCCGCGCCCGCCACGGGGCCGGCCGCATTCCCACCGCCAGCCGGTGCAGCGCCCAGGCGAGGAGGATCAGCAGCGAGAGCGCGATTCCTGCCACCGCCGAGTAGGCGAGGGTGGTGACGATCGGGCTGCCGGTTTTCGCCTCCCGCTGCAGCAGTTGGTGCTCGTCGCCGAAGGAGCGGGTGAAATGCGGCGGAGCCGGCACTTCGCCGACCGGGATCGCCTTGTCGCGCGGCAGGTAGATCGGCAGCGCGGTCAGCGAGTTGCCGTCGTGGAGGCGGACCATCGCCTTCCAGTTGCCGTGAACCGGGATCGGCTCGGTGCTGCGGTAAACGCCCGGAGCGGTCCGCTCCAGCGGCGCGACCACGAGGCCGCCGCCCTGCCAGGCGGTGACGTCGAACCACTCCGCGTCGGCGGCAGCGTCGGCCGGGTCGAGGCGGACCGTCGCTTCGACCTCGCGGTCCGCCTGCCCGCCGACGTCGCGGAGCGCGACCTGGGCGCTGAGGCCTTCCTGGCTCGGCGTGTAGAGGCCGTAGCCGACGAGCGCGGCAAGGACGGCGGCACTGCAGAGCGCGGCACGGCGCAGCTGCGGCGAGCGGGGGAGGGGGATCGGCGAGAGATGGGTGCCGATCCAGGCTCCGATCGTGGCGCCGGCGATCGCCGCGGCGAAGCCGACGATCGCCGCTTCCGGGAAGGCGGCTCCCGCCCAGGGCAGCGGCATCCAGAGCTGCGACCAGGCCCACTCGGCGGCGAGCCCGACGGTGCCGATGCCGACGCCGGCGGCGAGGCCGAAGCGCAGCGGTTTCCGGGTCGAGACGGCAAGGGCCACCGCCTCGACGACGGCCGCCTCGACGACGTAGAGCGGGAAGTGCGGCATCGTCTGCCCCAGCACCGGCCCGATCAAGAGCGCCAAGCCGCCGCGCAGGAGGATGAAGAAGCCGGCGGCGCCCAATGCGGCTCCGGGACCGGCGTAGACCCGCGCCAGCACCAGGCCGACCCCTGCGGCCACCATCAGCAGCAGCGGCTGGAAGATCAGCTGGAACTGGGGGACGCCGAAGTCGAACTCGGCCTGGAAGGTCGAGAGGCCCAGCATCAGGCCTCCGGTGAGGGCGATCGCGCGGGCCATCTTCGTGTGCAGGAGCTCCTCGAGCGCCGTCTCTCCCGAGCCGTTCGCCCGCATCCCCTCGACCGCGAGGACGGCGATCCCGACAAGGGTCATCGCGGCGCCGCCGATCAGCATCAGGTGGGTGGGGCCCCAGAGGGTCACGTCCTGGCCGAAGAGGCGGTGCCAGATGTCGTCGAGCGGGAACCCGATCAGCGAGAAGGCGCCGCAGGCGCAGATCAGGACGCCGCCGAGCGGCGCCCACCAGTCGCGGCCGATCCGCACCGCGACCGTGCTCGGCTGCCCTTTCGGCAGCACCATCGCGAAGAAGCCGGCGCTGAAGATGCCGAAGAGGCCGAGGAGGATGAAGTAGTGGGCGGGGTTGGCGAGCGGGCCGGCGTCGCGGCCGTTGTCGATGTGGAGGGAGATGTCCCAGTACATCCCGAAGAGGGCGGTGAGCAGCGAGGTCGTGGCGACGACGGAGGGAAAGGCGACCCAGCCGGGCATGCCGGAGCTGCGCTCACTGAAATCCGCCAGCCGCTGCAGGACCTTGACCTGGCCGCTGCGGTGACCGAGGCCGAGGAAGAGGAGCGCGCAGGTGACGATCGTCGCGGCCGTGGTGGCGATCACGATCTGGCCGATCTCGGCGCCTCCGGCTGGAGGGGGGGCTGCGGCGAGAAGCGTTCCGTAGAGGTTCATGTGGAAGTTCCTTGGAAGAGGTGGAAGAAGGTGGATTGCATAAAGCTTGTTCCCTCATAAACGTTACCTCAAACGAGGTTACATTCCAATGTAGACTCATTGCATGGCAAAAAGGCCTGCTGACAGCGCCGATCCGGCCTCCGCCGAGGCAAACCTCACGGTCGAGCAGCTCGCTTACGAGACCGGGATGTCGGTGCGAAACATCCGCAACCATCAATCCCGGGGCCTCCTGCCACCCCCCGACGTGCGCGCCCGGGTCGGCTACTACGGCCCCGAGCACGTCGCCCGCCTGCGCCTGATCCAGGAGATGCAGGCAGAGGGCTTCAAGCTGAGCGCGATCTCCCGCCTGATCGGCGAGCATGGCGAGGACGCCGACCGTTTCGTCGGCCTGCGCCAGGCCGTCACCGCCCCCTTCGCGACCGAGTCCCCCGAGGTCTATAGCCGCGAGGAGCTGGTCGAGAAGTTCGGGGCCGACGACGACAAGCTGATCGACAAAGCGAAAAAGCTCGGCCTCCTCGTCGACCTCGGCGAAGACCGCTACGAAGCTCCGAGCCCGGCCCTGATCCGCGCCGCCGAGGAAGTGACGGCGATGGGCATCGAGCTTCCCGCTGCCCTCGCGGCGATCGAGAAACTCAACCGCAATGCCCATTCTTCGGCCCGCACCTTCGTCGACCTCTTCGTCGACAAAGTCTGGAAGCCCTTCGACGACGCCGGTCGCCCCGAGGAGGGCTGGGAGGAGATCATCGCCGCGATCGGCCGCCTCCGCCCCCTCGCCTTCGACGCCCTCAACGCCACCTTCCGCCTCACCCTCACCAGCGAAATCGAGAAAGCCTTCGGCGAAGTCCTCGAACGGCGCCAGAAGAGGAAATAGAGCTAGAAGTCAGCGGTCCGGCGTCGCCACTGCTTACGCCCGCGGCCGGGGGACTCCACTGCGCCTTCGTCCCGCAGCTTTCGCAGCACCCTTCTGATGTGGTCCGAGCTGATGTCGGGGAGGGCCTGCTGTGCCTCGTCGAACGTGAAGACGTCCGAGGTTCTCGAGCGCACGAACTGCTTGATACGTAGGCTCTTGGACCCCCTGCCGCTCATCAGGTCTCCTGCCCGAGCCTCGAATTCCTTGTAGGCGGCGATGATTATTCCCAGGAAGTAGTTCAGCCAGGGCCAGATGTCATGTTCCCCCTTGTCCCAGCCTGCCGTCGATTTCTCCAGGCTTTCGTAGTAGGTCTCCTTGCTTTCCTCGACCAGTTTCTCCAGGCTGATGAAGCGACCAACCTCGTGACCGCACTGATAGAGGAGCAAGAGGGTCAGAAGCCTGGATATGCGCCCGTTGCCGTCGTTGAAGGGGTGGATCATCAGGAAGTCGAAGACGTAGGACCCGGCAAGCAACAAGGGGGCGTGTTTTGCCTCCTGCATCGCTTCGCCATAACGATCGCTTAGCTCGTCCATGGCTTTCGGGGTCTCGAAGGGGCTCGTGCCCTCGAAGATCACCGCGATCTTGCGGCCCTCCTTGTCGAAGCGGGCGACCTCGTTCTGGGAGTTCTTGAACCTCCCGCCGGGAACGGGGCTGAAGGCGTAGATGTCGCGGTGAAACTGCAGAACCACCGAGGTGGTCAGAGGGATGTGCTCGGCGCTCGAGTGGATCGTCTCGAGGACTTTGCGATAGCCCGCAATTTCCTCCTCCGAGCGATCTTTAGGTGCGGTCTTGTCCTGGACGAGTTCGGTAACTCGCCCCGGGGCAGCCGTTATGCGCTCGATCGCATTGGAAGAAGCGCTGCTCTGGATCAGCGCCACCTCCATCAGTCCCTCCAGCACCTGGGGATTCTGCCGCCGGAAAGCCTCCTCTCGACCTTTTCCTGCGCTTGCTTCACCTAGGGCGGCAGCCGATCTGGCGGGGACGAGTCCCAGCTGCTTGTCGAGGTTGCTGAAGGTCTGCACCTAAATAGGTATAGCAGCTTCCAAAATACCTATTTGCTGCCCTCGGACCCCCTCTAGAGCCGACGACCGGACTTGAACCGGTGACCCCTTCATTACGAATGAAGTGCTCTACCAACTGAGCTACGCCGGCGGGCTCCGGGGCATTCTAGAGAGAGAGCGGCTTTCGGTTCCGTCGCGGCCGGCTCGGGATGATCCGCGGGTGGCAGCGGAGCCGGCGGTAAAGCGGCGGGAGGAGAACGAGATCGAGTTCGGCCGCATCGTCGCCTTTAGCGACGGGGTCTTCTCGATCGCGATCACGCTGCTGGTGCTCAATCTCGGGATCGACAAGGGCTTGACCGAGGGGCAGATCGACGATGCCCTCTGGGACCAGCGGGATCTCTTCTTCGCCTACGCGATCAGCTTCGCGGTGATCGGTCGCTTCTGGCTCGTCCACCACCGCTTCTTCTCCGAAGTCCGGGCCTTCGACGGGCGGTTGATCGCGCTCAATCTCGCCTACCTCGGCGCCATCGTCCTCATCCCCTTCAGCAGCGAGTTGCTGGGCGAGTACGGGGGGACGACGACCGCGGTCGTCTTCTACTCGGTCAACCTCGCGGCGGTCGTCCTGCTCGGACTGCTGCTGCACGTCGACGCCCGCCGCCGCGGAGCTGACCAAGATCGACGACCGCACCCACCGAGAAACCCGGATCCGCAGCACCTATATCGCCGGCATCTTCCTGCTCTCGGTCCCCGTCGCCTACTTCGCGCCGGATCTGGCGCCATACCTCTGGCTGGTGCTCTTCGTCGACCCTTCCGCCGCGCCTGGCGGCGCGCCTCAGGGGCGGACGGTGAAGGCGATCGACTCGCCCGGCCCTGAGCAGGAGACCGACCAGCCCCGGTCGACGACCACCGCCTGGCAGCGGTAGGGGCCGACCGAGCAGCCCCAGCGGGAGGCCCCCGCGGGGCGGTCGCAATCCGCGGTGGCTTTCCATCTCGCCTGAATCACGCCGGCGTCGCTCACCGTCGCCGTGCCGGAGCCGGTGGTCCCGCCGTCCGATCCGCCGCAGCCGCTCAGCAGCAGCGCGACGAGGGCGAGGATCGCGAACGGGGTGGCGAGCCGCATGCGCGGAAAGCTACCCGTCGGCGACCTCCTCATGCGGCATCTTGCCGCAGATCGGGCACTCCGGCTCCGGTACCACCGGCTCGCGTTTGACCTCCATCGTCCGCAGGTCGTAGATGTGGGCGACGCCCTGGGTCGCGGGCCGGCTGAGGCCGGTCAGCAGGTGCATCACCTCCATCGCCACCTGGCCGCCGATCAGCCCGCAGGCCGGGCCCAGGGTCGCCGCCGGGCTCGGCTTCGCCCGCCTCTGTTCGATCGGCGATGTCGAAGAGCGGGTACTCGCGCCGGTAGCCGATCTCCTGGCAGATGAAGCAGCCGGTCTTGCCGGGTATGTAGAGCGGCCCGACCCTGGCGACCGGCGGGAAGTGGCTCATCGTGATGTAAGGGATCCCGGCCTTGAAGCAGGCGGAGTTGCACCAGCGCTCGATTTCGTGTGCCGGCCAGTCGGCGGCGTCGATGACGACGTCGGAGCCGGCGATGAACTCGGCGATGTCCTCCTCGCTCTCGAGCCGGCGGGCCGCGGTGGTGACCTTCATCGCCGAGTTGAAGGCCCGCAGGCGCGCCGCCGCGCACTCGACCTTGAGCAGGCCGACGTCGGCCTCGGTATAGAGGATCTGCCGGTTGAGGTTGCTGACCTCGACCCGGTCGCCGTCGATCAGCCACATCTCGCCGACCCCGGTGCAGGCCAGCGCCCATGCCGACCAGCCGCCGAGGCCGCCGACCCCCAGCACCGCCACCTTCGCCTCGCGCAGCCGCTGCTGGCATTCCGAGGGGGTGACGCCGCCGGTGCCGACGTCGCTGAAGTACCGCAGCTGGCGGTCGAACCTTTCCAGCTCGGCGGCGGGCACGAGCTCGTCGTCGGCGGCGTCCTCGACCACCTCGAGCTCCTGCAACTGCGCCATCAGGTCGTCGACCTCTTCAGTCCCGAACTCCTCCCGCAGCTGCTCCAGCGTCCGTTCGCCGTTGACGGCCGCGAGCAGCCGTCGTTCCTCCGCATCGGGTTGCTCGATGCGGATGTCGTTGTCGGCGCTCGGTCGCAGGAGGTAGATGTCGCCCGTCCGGGGTCTCGATCTCCTCAGTCGTCCGTTTGATCCGTGGCCTGCGCAAGTCCCCTCTCCCCCTAGGTAGCTCCCATAGCGCAGTAGAGACCGACGCAACAGTCGAAGAGTTTCTAGATCAGGAGAGTACGAGCGCGTTCGAAGACCGCGTCGGTCATCGGCACGGTCAGCTTGCCGGTGAAGGTGTTCTGCTGGCTCGGGTGGTAGCAGCCGATCAGCCGCCAGCGGCCGACCTCCGCCTCGGCTCCGTGCCCGAACTTCGGCCGCGGCCGCGGCACCTCCTCGCCCGAGCGCCCGGCCGCGCGGAGGAAGCCGTCCCAGCCGAAGGAGCCGAGGGCGACGAGGACCTGGCAGCGCTCGAGCAGCTCCAGCTCGCGCCGCAGGTAGGGGAGGCAGTTGTCGCGCTCCTCCGGCGTCGGCTTGTTGGCCGGCGGGGCGCAGCGGACGGTGGCGGTGATGTAGGCGTCGCGCAGCTCCAGCCCGTCGCCGCGCCACTCGGAGGTCGGCTGGTTGGCGAAGCCGGTCCGGTGCAGGGAGGCGTAGAGCCAGTCGCCGGAGCGGTCGCCGGTGAACATCCGGCCGGTCCGGTTGGCGCCGTGGGCGGCCGGGGCGAGACCGACGATCCCCAGCCGGGCGTCCGGGTCGCCGAAGCCGGAGACCGGCCGCGCCCAGTACTCCTCGCCGCGGTAGCGGCGCGGCGGGTTGGCCGCCTGCTCCTCGCGCCACTCGACCAGCCGCGGGCAGAGGCGGCAGCGGTGGACCTCCTCGGCCAGCGCGCGCGAGGCGCGCGGGCGCGGTCCGGGGCTCATAGGCTTGGCCTCGTCTTCATGACCCCGAACCGAATCATGCGCGGCCGCCCCGTGCGCCGCGCCCTCGCCCTCGTGGCAGTCGCCCTTACCCTCGTCGCTGGGCTGAGCGCCTGCGGGGGCGGCGGCGAAGACTCCTCGGCGATCGATCACGGACGCCGACGCGCCGCGTTCTCAACGAGATCCTTGCCCGGCAGCTGGCCGCGGTCGACGCCTACGGCGAAGCGCTGCCGTCGCTGCACGGTGCCGAGCTCGCCCTCGCCCGCCGCTTCCGCGGCCAGGAACAGGAACACGTCGATGCGACGACGAAGACGCTGCGCGGCCTCGAGGGCGAAGGCCGACCCGCCGGCCGGAAACGATCGAAGCCGGCGAGACTCGAGACCGCCGAAGACGCGTTGCGCTTCCTCTACGAGCTCGAAAGCGCGACGATCGACGCCGAGCTCAACGCCGTCGCCAAGCTGACGATCGGCTGGCCGCGGCCGCTGGTCGCCGCGATGGCCGCCAACCAGGCGCAGCGGCTGGTCCTGATCCGCCGCGCGCTCGGCGCAGGGCCGCTGGAACTGGTGCCCGAAGGCCTTCGAGACCGGCGAAACGGCCGCCCCAGAGGAGATGATGCAGCGATGACCGCTCCCCTCTACGCCATCGGGCGCTTCTGCTCCCGTCACCACTACCCCGTGATCGGGGCCTGGATCGTCCTCGCGATCGCTCTGCTCGCGATCAGCCACTCCGCCGGCAGCAAGACCAGCGAAAACCTGACCCTGCCGGGCACCGACTCGACCAAGGCGACCGAACTGCTCGAAGACGACCTGCCCGAACAGGCCTACGGCAGCAACCCGCTGGTGCTCGAAGCGCCGCAGGGGAAGCTGACCGAGGCGAAGTACTCGGCCGCGGTGGCGGAAACGGCGAAGCGGCTGAAGCGCTGGAGGACGTCAACTCCGCGGTCAGCCCGCTCAGCCCGCAGGGCGCGGCCTTCCTCAGCAAAGACCAGTCGATCGGCTACTTCCCGGTCGTCCTCGCGATCGGGCCCGGCGAAATCGACGAAGAAGAGGCGGAACGGATCCTCGACGCGGCCGAGCCGGCGACGCAAGGCCGGGCTGGAGACCGCGATCGGCGCCTACGTCGGCCAGCAGCTCTCGAAGCCGGCGACCGAGACCAGCGAGGCGATCGGCCTCGCCGCGGCGGTGATCATCCTCCTCTTCGCCTTCGGCACGGCGACGGCGATGATGCTGCCGATCGTCTCGGCGGTGATCGGCCTCGCCTGCGCGCTCTCGATCATCCGCCTGCTCGAGCACGTGCTCGAGGTGCCGGGGGTCGCCTCGACGCTGGCGACGATGATCGGCCTCGGCGTCGGCATCGACTACGCGCTGTTCATCGTCACCCGCCACAAACTGCAGCTGGCCGACGGGATGGAGCTGCGCGAGTCGATCGCGCGGGCCACCGCGACCGCCGGCGGCGCCGTCGTCTTCGCCGGCTTCACGGTCGTGATCGCGCTCTGCTCGCTCGCCTTCGCCGGCATCCCGCTCGTCTCCACCCTCGGCTTCACCGCCGCGGTGGCGGTGGTCGTCGCGGTCTGCGCGGCGACGACGCTGCTGCCGGCGATGCTCGGCGCCCTCGGCCCCCACATCAACTCGCTGCGGGTCAAGCTCGGCAAGACCCACCCCGACGACAAGGAGCCGCATGGCTGGCGGCGCTGGGCAGAATGGGTCAGTCGAGCGGCCCTGGACCGCGACCGTGGTCGCGCTGGCTGATCCTCATCGTCCTGGCGCTGCCGATCTTCCAGCTCGCAGCTCGGCCAGAACGACATCAGCGCCCTGCCGAAGGAAACGACCTCGCGCCAGGCCTACGACTCGCTCAACAAGGGCTTCGGCCCCGGCGTCAACGGGCCGCTCCTGATCGCCTCCGAATTCTCCTCGCCGGCGGAAGCCGAACAGGTGCTGCCGAAGCTGGAGAAAGCGGTCGGGGGCGCCCCCGACGTCGCCGCCGTCACCGAACCGACCCTCGACAAGGCAGGGCACCGCTGCGGTCTTCACGGTGATCTCGAAATCGGAGCCGTGGGCGGACGAGACCGTCGACTTGGTCGAAGACCTGCGCGAAGCGAAGCGATCCCGCAGGCGCTGCAGGGGACCGAAGGCCAGCTCCTACGTCGGCGGCCAGACCGCCGGCTACATCGACCTCGCCAGCCAGATCAGCGACAAGCTGCCGCTGATGATCGCGATCGTCGTCGCCCTCAGCTTCATCGTCCTGCTCGTCGCCTTCCGCTCGCTGCTGGTCCCGGTCAAGGCGGCGGCGATGAACCTGCTCTCGGTCGCCGCGGCCTACGGCGTCGTCACCGCGGTCTTCCAGCTCGGCTGGGGCTCGTCGCTGATCGGCCTCGACCACGCGATCCCGATCGTCAGCTTCGTGCCGCTGCTGATGTTCGCGATCCTCTTCGGCCTCTCGATGGACTACGAGGTCTTCCTGCTGACGCAGATGCGCGAGCACTACGAGGAGTACGGCGACGAGCGGCGGGCCGTGGTCGAAGGGCTGGCCAACACCGGCCGGGTGATCACCTCGGCGGCGGCGATCATGGTCTGCGTCTTCACCAGCTTCGTCCTCAGCGGCAACCCGGTGGTGAAGGAGTTCGGCGTCGGCCTCGCGGTCGCGATCGCGATCGACTCGACCCTGGTCCGCTGCCTGCTGGTGCCGGCGGTGATGGTGCTGCTCGGCAAGCGCGCCTGGTGGCTGCCGAGGCTGGATGGACCGCTGGCTGCCGAAGGTCAGCATCGAGGGCGAGGAGTACTTCGCCAAGAAGGACGCCGCCGAGTGTTCCCGCTCAATCTGCCTAACGCGCTAACCCTCCTCCGCATCCTCGCGGTGCCGGTGGTGGTCGTCGCCCTGCTCGGCGAGACCCCCAACGGCGACACCCTTCGCCGCCGCCGTCTTCGCCCTGGCGGCGGCGACCGACGGCCTCGACGGCTACTTCGCCCGCTCCCGCGGCTCGGTCACCACCTTCGGCAAGCTGATGGACCCGCTCGCCGACAAGCTGCTGATCACCGGCGCCCTGATCTCCCTGGTCTCGCTCGACCGCCTCGAAGCCTGGGTGGCGATGGTGATCATCGCCCGCGAGGTCGCGGTCACGATCCTCCGCACGATCGCCGCCGAGCGCGGCATCGTCATCGCCGCCAGCTGGCTGGCAAGCTGAAGACCGTCCTCCAGATCGCCGCCATCATCGCCCTGATCGCCACCAACCCGGCCCCCCTCGGCGTCGACATCCTCGTCTACGTAGCCCTCGCCGTCACCGTGATCAGCGGCGTCGACTACTTCTTCGGCTTGCGAAAGCGGATCGAGGAGCTGGAGCGAGAACGGGCCGCGGCGAAGCTGAAGAGAGCTGCTTAGGGGAGGGGTCGGAGGGGTCCTGGAGCACCTCCGCCGAGTGATCGGACATCGCTGCGCCTCAGGAGCCTGGCTCGGCTCCATGCGAGTACCCAGGACCTCCAACACCCTCCTCGACAGCTCCGGAGGAGTTCGCGGTTCCTGGTCCTACGTCCGGAACCGGACCGGACGCGATCCTCAATGAGCTGCTGACCCTGAGCGTCTTAAGCGCGTGTGGCGGGGAGTGGTCCCTACGAAGGCGAAGCGCGGTGGCACTCAGCCGTCAGCTCGACTCCCAGAGGGGCACCCCCTCCCTCTCGTGCGACCTAAGGAGCAGGTGCCTCGAGCCACTCGCGCATCGTCAGGTGATGCGCCTGGTGCTCGCCGCTCTGCAGCTCCGCCCGCAGGTCGCCCAGCGTCCCGTAACGCTCGGCGACGACGTTGTGGCGGTGGATCGTCTCGAGGTTCTCCTGGCGGGCCATGACGAAGGTCTGCTCGGGCAGGTCGGGGTAGCCCTCGACCACCTGGCGGACCATCTCGCGGACGCAGTCCTCGACGAAGCGGGGGTTTTCGTGGGCCTTGACGACGACCGACATCTCGTCGGAGCGCTTCATCAGCTCGTAGATCTCCGAGCTCATCGAGCTCTCGACGATCCGCAGCAGCTCGGGCGCCTCGATCCAGGCCGGCCCGCCCTCGGGGCAGCCGACGTGGAGGGTGCCGATGCCGCGCTGGTTGTGGGTGGCGATCGGGACCAGGTCGACGATCCGCTCGATCTCCTCGGCGTCGAAGCCGTCGGCTGCCAGCCGTTCGCGGGCGAGGGCCGGCGACCATCTCCTGCGCGCAGGGGCAGGCGGTCATGCCCTGGGCCTCGACCCCGGTCAGGGTGCGGGTGCCGCTGTGCGGAGGCGACGGCGGTGCCGTAGAGGACGTAGATCTCCTGGGTGCTCTTGCCGGTCTCCGGCGTCTGCACCGTCTCCGGGTAGCGGGCGGTGATCGAGACCTCGGCCCGCTCGCCGCCCTGGCGCTCGCGCACCTTCTCGGCGACGTGGGCGGCCAGCACCTCGGCCTTGAAGGCCTCGCCGAGGACGACCTCGTCGATCGCCTCGCCGACGATCTCCTCGAAGCGGGACATGTGGACGCCGGCCTGCTGCGGGTTGAGGTCGACGAAGCACTCGAAGTCGGCGTAGAAGAGGTTCTCGACGCCGTCGGCCTTGACCCGGATCACCTTCTCGACCCCGGTGACGCCGACCCGCGAGAGGCTCACCTGGGTCGCCGGCAGGGAGGCTTGGACGTCGGGGGCGGCTGGGGTGGCGGTCGACTGACTGGCCATCGGCTAACGAATAGTAAGCAACTGGGCTTGCCAGCCGGTGACGAACTCTCCTCGGACGATGGAGAATTTTTTCCGCCTATAATCCGCACGCGGTCGGAGCGTTCGGGGCCGGCCACCGGGAATTGGGGAGAGGAAGACGGCCGAGCAGTGAGCATCGAACCGTTGGAGACCACGGCTGACGTCATCGATCGCGACCAGGAGACCAGCCCGATCGGCGAGATCGAGGAGCTCCAGGGCCTGATCGCCCAGGGCCGCGAGCGCGGCTACCTGACCTTCGAGCAGATCACCTCGACACTCGAGGAGGTGGAGATCACCAAGGAGCAGGTCACCCAGCTCCACGCCCACCTGGTCGAGCACGGGATCGACGTCATCGCCGAGGACGGCGTCAGCGCTTACAAAGCGCAGCGCAGCGGCGAGAGCGCCGGCGCGGCCAAGAAGGAAGAGCTCGACCTGACCGTCGAGCCGAGCCTCGACTCGCTGCGGCTCTACCTGCGGTCGATCGGCCAGGTCGACCTGCTGACCGCGCAGCAGGAGGTCGAACTGGCGAAACGGATCGAGCGCGGCGACATGCTGGCGAAGCGGCAGATGGTCGAGGCCAACCTGCGCCTCGTCGTCTCGATCGCGAAAGGCTATTTGGGCCGCGGGCTCAGCTTCCTCGACCTGATCCAGGAGGGCTCGCTGGGGTTGATCCGGGCGGTCGAGAAGTTCGACTACCGCCGCGGCTACAAGTTCTCCACCTACGCGACCTGGTGGATCCGCCAGGCGGTGACGCGGGCGATCGCCGACAAGGCGCGGACGATCCGCATCCCCGTCCACATGGTCGAGAAGCTGAACCGGGTCGCCCACGTCGAACGCCAGCTGGTGCAGAAACTGGGGCGGGAGCCGGAGCCGGCGGAGATCGCCGAAGAGCTGCGCTGGCCGGTCTCCGACGTCCGCGACATCCTCCGCGTCGCCCAGCTGCCGGTCTCGCTGGAGAAACCGGTCGGCGACGAGGACGAATCGGAGCTCGGCGATTTCGTCGCCGACGACGCCGTGCTCGAGCCCTTCGAGGAAGCGAGCGAGCACCTGCAGAAGGAGGGCGTGCAGAAGGCGCTGGCGGCCTGCCCGACCGCGAGCGGCAGGTGATCGAACTTCGCTACGGCCTCTCCGGCGCCGAGCCGCTGACGCTGGAGGAAGTCGGCCGCACCTTCGGCGTCACCCGCGAGCGGATCCGCCAGATCGAGAACAACACGCTGAAAAAGCTGAAGCGCCTGCCCGAGGCTCAGATGCTCCGGGAAGCGTCCAACTGCTAGCGCGGCTCCAGGACGAAGACGCCGACCTCGCGGTCGAGCTTCGACTCGTAGTAGTCCCAGCCCTCGTACTGCTGCATGTGGCGGCGCCAGAGGTCGGCGCGCTCCTCGCCCTCGGCCAGCCGCGCCCGACCTTGACCCGCTTGCGCCCGACCTCGACCTCGGCCTCGGGGTTCGCGCGCAGGTTCAGCGACCAGGCCGGCGTCTTTGCGTTGCCGGCGTTGGTGTTGATGACGACGAAGCGCTCGCCGTCGGCGAGGTAGAGGACCGGCGCCGTGCGCGGCTGCCCGGATTTGCGGCCGGTGGTGGTGAGCAGGAGGACGGGTCCCCCGCCGACCTTGCCGCCGATGCGCCCGCCGCTCAGCCGGTAGACCGGGACGTTCAGACTTGCCGACCAGGCGCAGCCCGGTCGCCCCGAGGGAGTGGGAGAGGCGCGAGTAGAAGCGGTCGCTTGGCATCGGCGTGAGTATCCCACCGAGGCTCAGCTACAGTGGAGGCGATGGCCGAGCCGCATCCCTTCCGCCGCGCCGCCGAGAGCAAGGACCTCGACCTGCTCGCCGAGACGCTGCGCGAGGACGTCGTCCTCCACAGCCCCGTCCTCTTCCGCGGCTTCGAAGGCCGCGACACCGTGATCGCCGTCCTCACCCACGTGCTGCGACGCTGGAGAACTTCTCCTACACCGACGAGCTGGCCGAAGGCGACACCGTGGTCCTCCGCTTCAAGGCGACCGTCGGCGACCGCGAGCTGGAGGGCATCGACTTCCTCGAGCTCGACGACGAGGGCCGCGTCCGCGAGCTGACCGTCTTCATGCGCCCCTTCTCCGCCCTGACCGCCTTCAACGAGCAGATGAAAGCCCGGCTCGAAGCGTCGGAAGGCTAGAATTCCGCACTCTCAACTCGGGGGAGTGTCCGAGTGGTTAAAGGAGAGGCGCTGTAAACGCCTTGGCTATGCCTACGCAGGTTCGAATCCTGCCTCCCCCACTGCCACCTCAAGAGCCGCCTCCGGCCCGTTCCACGGCCGGGGAGGCTCCACCTCGTACTCGGAGTACTTGGTTCCACCAAGGCTGATCCCGCTGCGTCCATGTACGTCGGCCGCGGGGATGAACCAACAGCGCCAGTCGCCGACGACCACAAAGAGATAGTCGAACCCGACTTTCCGTCGAGCTTCTTGATGACTCCGTTCCAGCTCTGGTTGCCTCCGCGCGTCAGGTCGCGACGACCCATCGCTCCCGTTGCCAGCAGGTCGACGTCTTGACCTGGACCCGTGAGAAGCTTGTCGTCCTGCTCGCGCGAGCAGATCACAGTCGGGGCTGTGACCGAAGGGGACCCAGACGCCGTACCCCTGCTGCATTCAGCCAGGCGGCGGCGATTCCCTCTCCAATGTCTCCTTGTCTACGCGGATTCAGTTGAGGCGAAGATGCCATGCTGAGATCATCACAGGTGATGCAGACAGAAAATTTCACGCAAGGATCTTGATTCGGTCGCTTGAGAAGATGTTCCTGTGCTCGATGACCGCGTGATCGCGATCGCCGGAGTGGGCGGTGGCCTCGGGCCGCTCGTCGCCGGCAGCTCGCCGCGGCCGGGGCGACGGTCGCCGGGACCGATCGCTCGCAGGAGACGCTCGACTCCCTTGCCGCGCGACCTCGGCCTCCCGCCTGAGCGCTGGGACGGGCGCAGCGTCGACCTCCTCGACGAGGAGGCCGCGCGCGCTTGGTGCGCGGCGCTGGTCGAGCGCTTCGGCCGGGTCGACGGGCTCGTCCACCTGGTCGGCGGCTGGCGCGGCGGGCAGCCGCTGCAGGAGGCGCCGCTCTCCGACTGGGAGCTGCTGCACGACCTCCTCGTCCGCACCGTCCAGCACACCACCCGCGCCTTCCATGACCAGCTCGCCGCCAGCCCCGCACGGCCGCTTCGTCCTCGTCTCCTCCAAGCAGGCGCAGGCGCCGACCGCCACCAATGCCGCCTACGCCGCCGCCAAGGCCGCCGCCGAGGCCTGGACCCTCGCCCTCGCCGACGGCTTCGAAGGCAGCGACGCGACCGCCAACATCCTCGTCGTCGACGCGATCCTCACCCCGCGGATGCGCGAGGAGGAGCCCGACAAGCGACTTCCCCACCTTCACCCCCGCCGAGGACATCGCCGACGGCGATCGCATTCCTCTGCTCGGACGCGGCGAGAGAAGATGAACGGGCAGCGCCTGCCGCTTACCATGGGCTAGATGAGCAGCCGAAAAGGGCGGAACGCCAAGCCCGACGGCAAGATGACGATCGGGGAGCTGGCGCGGCGGACCGGGATGACGATCCGCAACATCCGCGCCCACCAGACGCGCGGCCTGCTGCCGCCGCCCGAGGTCCACGGCCGCACCGGCTACTACAACGAGGACCACGTCGCGCGGATCGAGCTGACCCGCGAAATGCAGGCCGAGGGCCTCAACCTCGAGGCGATCCGCCGCGTGCTGGAGAGCAGCGAAGGCTCCTCCCGCGAGATGGTCGACTTCGCCCGCGCCGTCCGCGCCCCCTTCGAGGACGAGACGCCGGAAATCTTCGAGCCGAGCGAGCTGGCCGCCGCCTGGGGGGTCGAGACGCTTCGACCCCAACTGCTCGCCCGCGCCGAAAAGCTCGGCATCCTGCGCGCAGCTTCCCGACGGCAAGGTCGAGGTGATCAGCCCCCGCCTGCAGCGTGCCGGCGCCGCCCTGGTCGAGCTCGGCGTCTCCCCGCAGGCCGCGGTCGAGACCGCCGAGCAGCTGCGCCGCGCACTCCGAGAAGGTCTCGCGCACCTTCGTCGAGCTCTTCGTCCGCGAGATCTGGGAGCCGTTCGACAAGGCCGGCCGGCCGGAGGAGGACTGGCCGAAGGTGCGCGAGGCGCTCGACCGGATGCGCCCGCTCGCCTCCGACGCGCTGCTGGCGATGTTCCAGATCACGATGGGCGAGTCGACCGAGAAAGCCGGCGAACGCACCCTCACCGACGCCGCCAGCAACCTCCCGGCAAACGACGCCGCAAACGCAGCTCCTCTAGCCGCCGATCGTGAAGCGCTTGCGCAGTGGCTTCGATTCGTTCGCCGCTTCGTCGGTCGCCCGCAGCACCGCCAGGTAGCGCCCGGGCCGCGCCCGGAAGTGCTTCCAGCGCGCCCCCAGCCGCAGGTGGTTGATGCCGATGAAGGCCTTCCAGGTCTTGTAGCCGTTGTAGACGCGCCTGCCCTTCGAGCTCAGCCGGTAGTACTCGGCGTCGAGGGTGCCGCGCTCGCTGATCTGGACGCTGAAGCCGAGCCCGCTTCGTGCCCCTGCGTCTGCTGCTTCGGCAGCGCGATCGACCCCAGCGTCGGCGGCTTCAGGTCGAGGTTGAGCGGCGGCTGCGGGCCGGGGTCGGAGCTCGGGTTGCCGGGGACGTCGGAGACGACCACCTCGCCCCGCACCGCCGCGTGCAGCTTGCACTGGAAGAAGTATTCGCCGGGCTGGGTGAACTGCAGCGTGAAGTTGTCGCCGGCGCGGTGGGCGGGGGCGTCGGTGCCGGGGTCGGAGTCCCACTGCAGGTCGTTGGCCGAGATGCCGGTGACCGAGTGCGCCAGGTCGGGCCCGAGCCAGTCCCAGGTCACCTTCTCGCCGAGGTCGACGTGGACCTGGGGCTGCGACCAGGCGTAGTTGGCGATCGAGACCCGCGTGTTGGCGCCGCCCCGGCGGCGCGCGGCGAGCAGCAGCGACGCCAGCGCCGCATCGCCGCGTCGCGACCCCTAGGAGACGAGGTACCAACCGTTCATCCCCTGGTGCAGGTGCTGGAAGACGTGGCAGTGGTAGAACCAGCGGCCCGGGTTGTCCTCGACGAGTTCGAAGGAGAACGAGTCGGCCGGGCCGAAGGTCCTGTTGTCGACGATCCGCCCGTCCGGTTCGGTCCAGCGGTGGCCGTGCAGGTGGAAGGTGTGGAAGAAGTTGTCGATGCCGTAGACGTGGAAGCCGACCCGCTGCCCGACCCGCGCTTCCAGGGTCGGCGTGTTGCCGGCGTAGGCCTTGCCGTTGACGCAGTAGTAGGTGCCCTCGCAGGCCGGTGATCGAGGGGTCGAAGGTGTGGAAGGCGAGGAAGAACTCGCTGTCGGGCCGCGCCTCGCCCGGCTTGCGGATCACCAGCGGCCCGAACAGGCCCTTGAAGACCGGCAGCGGGTCCATCGGCCCGTGGTCGTGGTAGAGCCAGGTCCCTTCGGTCCCTTCGTGGGCCTCCCAGACGTAGGTGAAGGTGCGGTTCCGCTGGACGAAGCCGCCGGGGTCGGTCCACTTGCCCTTGTAGGCGCCGTCCATCTCGTTGGCGTAGAAGATCCCGTGCGGGTGCATCGTCACCGGCGCCGGCAGCTTGTTGCGGAAGTGGACGACGACGGTGTCGCCGACTTCGGCTTCGATCAGCGGCCCCGGCACCGTCGCCTTGCCCAGCGGGCTTTTGAACCCGGCGCTGTAGAGCCGGTAGCCGTAGGCGCTGAACTTCGTCTTGCCCTTTCACCTTCTGGGCCATCATCTGGTCGCGGTGGGTGGGGACGATGTCCCACTGCACCGGCTCGGCCGCGATCCAGTACTCGCGCGTCTGGCCGCCGCTCGGCAGCGACGCCAGCCGCCGCGCCCCCGGGTCCTCGCCGCGCCACTCCGCCGCCGTCACCTTCGGCGGCACCTTCACCTGCGCGGGCCAGCCCCTCGACGTCGATCTTGCCCTTCGTCGGTCGCGACCTCCTGGCCGGCGATCGTGCAGAGCAGGGCGCCGCCGGAGAGGGCGAGGAACCCCCGCCGGTCGATCGGGTCGGGCGCCACGCGCGACCTACTTCTTGACGGTGACGGTCATCTTCATTTCCGACGGGTGGATCGTGCAGATGAACTTGTAGGTGCCCGGGACTTCGAAGGTCCGCTGGAAGCTGGGCGTCGGTCACCGCCGTCGTCTTGGTCGAGTAAGCGCGCCTTGTTCTTCAGGCCCTTCGGCCCCTGCTTCAGGTGGACGTCGTGGGGATAGGTGTTGAGCTGACGACCAGACCCACTTCACCGCCCCTCCCTTCTTGATCGTCACCGCGGTGGGGGCGAAGTAGAAGTCGTTGACCGTCACCTTCGACCGGCGGCTGCTTCGGCGCCTGCGCCGAGGCCGCGGTCACCCCGAGCAGGGCGACCGCGGCGACGCAGCAGGCGGCGACGAGGCCGCGACGGCTTCGCGGCCGCCTCATTTGCACGTCACTTCACCGGGCTGCGGCGCCACCTCGACCGGCTTGAATTTCTGGAACGCCGGGTGGGCGGCGACGCGCCGCACCCAGCTGCACTGCTGGTTCTGCGGCGGGTTCGATGCCGCGTAGCCGAGGATCGTCTTCGGGTCGCTTTCTTCGCCGAGGTTGATCTGCAGCCCGGCGCCGATGTCGAGGCTGCGCACCTGGTCGGCGAGGACTTCGGCCTGCGGGCAGCCCGGGTAGATCTGGCTCAGCGGCGCTTTGCCGTTGCCCGGGGCGAAGGTCGCGCCGGCGCTGTTGCCGCCCCAGCAGTTGCCGCCGCCGGTGGCGTCGTTCCAGAAGTCGAATTCGCCGTTCGGGTCGGCGCCTTCGCGCCCCATCGTGTTTTCGACGATCTGGTTGTTGATGTTCTTGGCGTCGTCGCCCTCGTTGGCGACGAAGACTTCGCCCGGGCCCGAGAAGGAGGCGATGCCCCACTTGTAGTTGCCGAACACGTTGTTGCTGCTTGACGACGTTGCCGGCGCCGCCGTAGAGGACGATCCCGACCCCGGTCGGGTAGTTGACCGTCGCGCCCGCCGACCTGGCCGAGCCCGCCGGAGACGGTGTGGAATTTCGAGCCGGCGAGGAAGTAGTTGTAGTTGTTCCAGAACACGTCGTTGCCTTCGAACACGTTCCAGCCGTTCGGCTCGAACCCCTCGCTGTCGAGCGTGTTGGGGACGATCCCGGCGCCGTTGTTGTAGAAGGCCGATTCGACGATCTTCACGTACTTCGAGTTGGTCCCCGAGTAGCCGAGCACGTTTTCGTAGCTGCGGTCGTTCTTCAGCAGCGTCCACTTCGGCTTCCGCTGGCAGGGCGCGGGCGGCGGTGCGACGCCGTGGTTGGTCCAGGTCTTGCTAGTCGCACGGCGTTTCGCCGACGTAGAAGGCGGAGTCGCCGTGGTGGAAGCCGGCCGAGTTGATCATCTTGCCGCCGAGGCAGCCCTTGGCGAAGAGGCCGTAGGAGCGGTTGGCCGAGGCCAGCAGGTTGTCCATCGTGTAGCCGTCGCAGTGCTGGCCGCCTTCGGTGGCGGCGTGGATGAAGAACCCGTTCGACTGGTAGTTGCGGGCCCACATGTTTTCCAGCACGAGCCCGTCGACGCTGATCGCCTCGATCCCGTTCTGGGCGGCGCCGAGCTCGCCCTTCGCGTTCTTGCCCTCGAGGACGACCTTCTTGCGGTTCTTCTTCGTCCCCTTGATCGTCAGGTCGTCGAAGCTCTTCTTGCGCTGGGTGCCGTCGAGGACGACGCCCTCGACGTACTTGCCCGGGCGCACCGCGACGACCGCCTTCGCCTTCGCGTTCTTCTTCTTGCCCTTGAACGAGCCGGCGGCGTCGACCGCCTTCTGGATCGTCCGGTACCGGCAGCCGTGCTTGCAGACTTCGAAGGTTCTGCGTCTTCGCCTGCTTCTTCTTCTGCCCGCGCTTTCGCGGCCAGGGCCGGGGTGGCGAGGGCCCCGAGCAGCAACGGCAGAGCCCGAGGACAGGAGAAGAGGGACTGCCAGCCTGTGCTTCATATCGTCTCCTTGCAGCGTCGATTTCCCTTCGACCCTGCCTCCCAGCGGGCACTGCTCCGCCGGGCCCCTTTACCGGCGGTTGAAGCGTAGCGGAGCCTGGCCGCTCAGCCAGGAACGATCGTCCGCATCGCTTCTTCCAGTTCAGACACGCCAAAGGCGCCCTCGATGCGGTCGCGGACGATTCCGTTGCTGTCGATCAGGAAGGTCCAGGGCTCGGTTTCCAGGTGGTAGGCCTGGACCTGGGGGCGGGGTCCCTTGCTCGATTTCGTTGTCGCTTCCAGATCTCCATGTGGATGAAGTCGGCTTCGTCGCCGTAGGCGTCGGCCACCTGCTGGGCGACGTCGACGACCGGGCCGCAGACCCGGCTCTGGCAGAGGGCCGGGCGTGGCGAAGACGAGCACGATCGGCTTCTTGCCGACGGCGTCGGCGAAGTCGACTTGGTGCATCTGGTCGGGGGGGACCCGGGTGTCGATCTTCGCCAGGTCGCCGCCGACGTCCGCGGCGGTCGGGGTGTGGATCACCGGCGCCTTGTCGCCGACCTGCGGGATCTTCGGGAACTCGCCGACCACCGGGGTGGCGGTGATCCGCGACACTTCCAGCCCGTCCTTCCCCTTCAGCATCGCGATCGCCAGCCAAGGGCCCTTTGCGGTCGAAGTCGACCTTCGGCACGACGTAGACCGTCGTCGCCTCGCCCGGGGCGCCAGCGTCCTGGGCCCGGTAGGCGGGCTTCGTCTCCAGCGAGGTGACCTGGGCCGGCAGCGGTCCCTGCACCGGCCCCTTGGCGTCCTTGGCGAAGTAGAGGGCGACGTCGGCGTCGTCGACCTGTTCCTGCCCGACGGTGAAGACGCCGAACGGGTAGCGGTTCTCGCCGAGGTCGAAGGTCTGGGCGGCCGGCGCGATCACCAGCTTCGCGGGCTGCGCCCCGGAGTCGTGCAGTAGCTCCGCGATCGTCTTCCCCTTCGCCGAGGGGAACTCCGTGGCCGCGGGCGCAGTGCGCGAGGCGTCTTCAGCGCCGCCGCAGCCGGCGAGCAGGATCGGGGTTATGAAGAGAGCAAGAAGCAGGCGGAGCCGGGGGCGCACCCGGGGGAAGCTACAGATCGGATGGAGCAAAGTGGTCAACCGGATACCCAGACTGTTCATCGACCCGCCTGATCAAGAACCTATGATGGCTCCGGCTGGGTTCGCAAAGAAATAGGGAGGCTTGATGCCCGGGAAGAAGCTGATCGTGCCGCTGGTCGTTTTCGCCGCGCTGCTGGCGGCGGTGCCGTCGTTCGCGATGACGGCCTCAGAGGAAACCTACAAAGCCGAAGTGGAACCGATCTGCAAGGTCAACACCGAAGCCAACGAAAAGATCCTCAAAGGCGTGAGGCCGTTAGTGAAGGCGGGCAAGCTCGGCCCCGCCTCGAAGCAAGTCTTCGCCGCCGCCCGGGCGCTGAAGCGCACCCGCACCGAACTGCTCGCGGTCCCGAAGCCGCCGGAAGACGCGACCCGGCTGACCAAGTGGCTCGGCTACGTGAAGGAAGAGGTGACCTTGTTCGAATCGCTCGGCCGCAAGCTCAAGGCCGGGGAAAAGACCCAGGCCCAGAAGTTGGTCCTGCGGCTGAAATCGACCGCGGACCGGGCCAACAACACCGTGCTCGACTTCGAATTCCGCTACTGCCGCTTCCAGCCCTCGAAGTTCATCTAGGCCGATGGCGGTGATCGCGGGCGCCCGCACTCCACGCGAGAGCACGCGGGCGCTCGCCGCCTCCGTCAGCCGCGGCGACCTCGACGGCGCGGCCCGCTGCTTCGCCAAGGACGCCTGCCTCATCACCCCGGACGCCACCGCGGTGCGGGGGCGGGAGGAGATCAAGCCGATCCTCCACCAGCTGATCGTTACCGGCTCCCAGATCGAGGTCCAGGAGAGTTCGATCGTCCTTGCCGGCGAGGTCGCCCTCGGCAGCGAGCGCTGGCTCGTCACCTCCACCGGCCCGGAAGGATCGCCTTTCACCCGGACCCTGACGCCGACGATCGTCCTCCGCCAGATCGAGGACGTCTGGAAGCTCGCGGTAGCGATGCCCTGGGCTCGCCGCTGATCGCCCGCCACCGTCTAGAATCATCCTGAGCGCACGGCTCCGCAGGGAAGCCAACCCGCCCGGATAGCTCAGTTGGTAGAGCACTTCCATGGTAAGGAAGGGGTCACGAGTTCGAGTCTCGTTCCGGGCTTCACTGAAATAGCTGCAAATCGTCTACTTCGAGGGGCCGATTTCACTGCGAGGGCAGCTTCGGCGATCCGCGATAGCGCCACTAGCGGCAGATAGCGCCGCAGTTGGCCCTGATCGGCCGGGATTGGCGTTCGCTCGAGAAGGCAATGTCGCAGAAAGATATAGTTATACTTTATCTGTGTCTGACAGACCTGCTCCAGATGCCGTCGCTCTGAACAGAGTCTCCTACGGGCAGGACGGCTACTTCACCGTCCGGCAGGCGCGTGAAGCCGGCTTCAGCCCGCAGCTGCTCGCTCACCACGTTCGCTCCGGGCGATACGAGCGCATTCGTCGCGGCCTGTACCGGCTGCATGGCTATCCGGGCTCGAGCCATGAGGAGGTGCGGGCGAAGTGGCTTGCGGTCGGGGCCGAGCGAGCCGTCGTCTCACACGAGAGCGCGCTCGAGCTTCACGGCCTCTCGGATGTTCTGCCCAACACGGTGCATCTGCTGGTCGGTCGCGACGACCGTGGGATCAGGCGGCCTCAGGGCGTGACCCTGCACACGACGACGAAGGCCCTCGGGCCCTCCGAAGTGGTGTCCCGCGATGGCATCCGCCTGACCGACCCCGTGCGGTCGATCCTCGACGCGGCCGGCGTCGGAACGGCCCCTGAGCAGATCGAGATAGCCGTGCGCCAAGCGCTAGACGAAGGTCTGGTGACCCCTCGTTCGCTTCTCGCCCGGGCCGATCGGCGTGGCGGTCGCGTCGCCGCACTCGTCCGCCGTTCCGCTGAGAGGGATGGCCGACCATGAGATACGAAACGGCAGGGGCGTTTCGTACCGCTCTCGAGCAGCGCCTCAGGAACGAGGCCGAGGGGAGAGGCATCGCGCTGATGCGCCTGCGCAAGCGGGCGGCCTTCGAGCGATTCCTCGCCAGGCTTGCGGCGTCGGAGCCAAGCGGGTGGGTGCTCAAGGGCGCGTTCGCGCTGGAGCTGAGACTGGGGCTTCGCACCCGAGCGACGAAAGACATCGACCTCGGGCGAGCCGACGACGAGGAAGCGGCAACCGAGCACTTGAACGCTGCCACGGGCATCGACCTCGGCGACTTCTTCGACTTCGTCGCCGCACGCCGGCACTCGACGCCGCCGCCGGCTTCCACGCCGTCCGCTACACGGTTCGCGCCGACCTCGCCGGCCGCCGGTTCGAGCAGTTCCCCGTCGACGTCGTGCTCAGCGAATCGTCGCCGATCCAGGCAGAGCCGCTTTTCGGCGCGAACTCGCTGGAGTTCGCCGACATCGCAGCGCCGCAGCTGCCGGTCGTTTCGCTCGAGCAGCACGTCGCCGAGAAGCTCCACGCCTATACCGGCACCTTTGGCCACGATGAGCGGGAGAGCACCCGGGTCAAGGATCTCGTCGACCTCGTGCTGATCGGTGAGCTGGCCGAACTCGACGCCACCCGCCTCCGCCAAGCCCTCGCAGTCACCTTCGAGCAACGCGCCCGCCAGCCCCTCCCAAGCGTCCTGTCGCCGCCACCGTCGTCGTGGGCCAGGCCGTACGCGGCGCTGGCTCGCGAGGTCGGGGTCGCAGTCGGGCTTGAGGCGGGCCACGCAGCGGCCGCTCGGCTGCTCGACCCGGTGCTCCGGTCGGAAGCTGGCGGTCATTGGGACCCCGGAGCGCGGCATTGGCGCGCATAGCGCGTAGCTGCTTCGACGGGGGTCTCAGCAGGTTTGGTGGATCGGCCCGGCTAGGTCGGCAGCGGCGCGGGTGTCGTCTGCGATCCGTTCGACGACCTTCTCGATCAGCGTGATAGCCGCCCGGCATGCCTCCTCCCCTGCCGCCTCCACCTCGCGACAGGCGCTCGCGATCAGCAGCTCGCGCATCGCTTCGGCCTTGTCCTCCCGGGGGAGGGCGTCCGCTGGCAGGCCCATCAGCGTCTGGAGCACGAAGTCCACCGTGACGACGGCGCCCATCAGCTCCTCGATCAGCTCCTGGGAGACAGCTCGGATTCCTGGCTCGGGCGCGGTCACGAAGGGTTAAGGCCTGACGCAGGCAAACTCTCCCCCCCTGGCGGCTCGGCTACATGCTCGAACGCGACATCGACCTCGCCAGCACCAGGATCTTCGTCGGCCGCTCGAAGACGGCGGCGGGCCTGCGTGAGATTCGGATTCTGCCGATCCTCCACGACATCCTCGCGACCCACAGGCGCGGCCCGCGGCCGGTGGCCCCGACGCCCTCGCCTGCGCGACCGGGACCGGAGGCAGGCGCGACTGCAGCAACCTCAGGGAGCGCGTTCTGGCGGAGGTCTTCGAGCGCGCCAGACCAGCTGCTTCGCGAGCGCGGCGAGCTGCCCCTGCCGAAGGGCCTCTCCCCCCACAAGCTGCGCCGAAGGGGTCACGAGTTCGAGTCTCGTTCCGGGCTTCCCTGGCCAGCCGGCCAAGATCGCGCGGGCTATAGGCTGCCGTCACTGTCATCGTCGGCCCCAAGGTCGGCGGCAGCGTCCGACCGAGGCGGTTGGTTCTCGGGAAGGCGGCGAGCTGACTCCTAGGCTGGCTGTCGACCCGACTAAGGGCCTGACCTCCATGGGTTTCGTCGCTCGCCGCCGCCCGAGGATCGCCAACGTGACTTGATAGGAGCTTGGCTTTGCCCCAAGTGAGGTTTGTCCGTCAGCGGTCCGCCCCGACAGGCGACAACCAATCGAAGGGACAGGCCAGATGATCGTGATCGGCACGGACACCCACAAGAGAACCCATACCTGCGGAGCGGTATCTGCGGCAACCGGTCAGCTGGCCGGCGAGCTGACCGCGACGGCCAGGGAGCCTGGCTTCAGGGAGCTGCTCGCCTGGGGCCGAGACCTCGACTCCGAGCGAATCTGGGCGCTGGAGGACTGCCGCCACGTCTCGGGCTCCTTCGGGCGCTTCCTGGTCGCCTCGGGCGAGCAGGTGGTTCGTGTCCCGCCGAAGCTGATGGGTGCCTCCCGCCGCGGCGAGCGCACCCGCGGCAAGTCCGACCCGATCGACGCGCTTGCCGTCGCCCGCGCCGCGTTGAGAGAGGGGCCCAAGACGCTGCCCGCCGCTCACCTGGACGAGGACGCTCTCGATCTGAAGCTCCTGCTCGACCGCCGCGAGGACCTGGTCAAGGCTCGCTCCGAGGACCAGCAGCGCCTGCGCTGGCGCCTGCACGACCTCTGGCCCGAGCTGGAGCTGCCGGCCGGCTGCCTTGACCGGGTCGTCTGGCTCGAGCGCGTTTCGCGCAAGCTCGCCCGCGCCGAACAGAGCGTCCGGGTGCGGATCTCACGCGAGCTGGTCAGGGCGATCGGGGACCGCACTAAGCGCGCAGCGGCCCTGGAGAGGGAGATCGCAGAAGCGGTCCGCTGTCAAGCTCCCCAGCTGCTGGAGCTGCCCGGCTGCGGGACGCTCACCGCCGCAAAGCTCCTGGCCGAGACCGCCGGCGCCGAGCGCTTCGGCTCAGACGCAAAGCTCGCCCGCCTTGCCGGCGTCGCCCCGATCCCGGCCTCCTCCGGGAACCGCACCCGCCTGCGCCTGGACCGCGGCGGCAATCGCCAGCTCAACTGCGCCTTTCACCGCATCGCCGTCACCCAGAGCAGGATGCATCCTCCGGCCAAGGACTTCCTCGCCCGCAAGCGAGCCGAGGGCAAGTCCAACCGCGAAGCCCTGCGGTGTCTCAAGCGCCACCTGGTGCGCCGGGTCTGGCAGCTGTTGGTCAAATCTGAAATTGATCTATCCATGAGCAATCCCGTCAACCCTCAGAGAGGCTCGCTGGCGCCGCAGTTTGCGGCGGTGGCTTGACATAGGAGCAACCCATGGACTTCGCCCTCAGCGACGAGCAAAAGGACTTCGTCGACGCGATCCGCGACTTCTGCGACCGCGAGTGCGGGACGCCGGACCAGCGCGAGCGGTTGACCGAGGGCTACCGGGAGCACCACAGCTTCGACATCTACAAGCAGATGGCGGAGCTGGGCTGGCTTGGGGTGACGATTCCGACGAGCAGTACGGGGGCTCGGGCGGGACGATGCTCGATGCCTGCCTCTTCATGGAGGAGACCTCGCGCGGGACTCGCGCCGATCGGCGGCTACGCGACGACGCTGATCGTCGCCGGCGCCACCCAGCGCTTCGGCACCGAGGCCCAGAAGGAGGAGATCCTCGGCGGCATCGCCAACGGCGCCGTCGAGGCGATCGCGATGACCGAGCCCGAGGCCGGCTCCGACGTCGGCGCCCTCTCCTGCAAGGCCGAGGCGGTCGACGGCGGCTTCGTCATCAACGGCCAGAAGGTCTTCTGCTCCAACGCCCACATCTCCGACCACGTGCTCGTCGTCTGCCGCACCAATAACGCCGGCAGCAAGCACGAGGGGATGACGATGATCTGGGTCCCCGCGCGACGTCGAGGGGATGGAGGTCGTCCCGATCGAGACGATGGGCGGCCGCGAGACCAACCACCTCTACTTCACCGACTGCGCCGCTCCCGCCGACGCCGTCCTCGGCGAGGTCGACCAGGGCTGGATGCAGCTGATGGCGGGGCTCAACGTCGAGCGCCTGATCCTCGCCGCGACGATGCTGGGAATCGCCCAACGCGCCTTCGACGACCTCCTCCTCTACGTCAAGGAGCGGCGCCAGTTCGACCGCCCGATCGGCTCCTTCCAGGCCCTCCAGCACCGCATCGCCGATCTCGCCACCGACCTGCAGGCGGCGCGGCTGATGACCCACTGGGTCGCCACGCTCGTCGACGAGGACCCCGACCGGATGCTGCCCCAGCAGGCCTCGATGGTGAAGCTCTTCGTCACCGAAGTCGCCAAGCGCACCACCCTCGAGGGGATGCAGATGATGGGCGGCTACGGCTACTCCTCCGAGTACGACATGGAGCGCCTCGTCCGCACCTCCCTGGTCTCCACGATCTACGGCGGCACCAGCGAGATCCAGCGCGGCATCATTGCCAAAACGCTGGGCCTCTGAGCTTCCCCTCGTCAATCAAAGACGGGGCCTGTGCTGGCCCCGTCGCTGGTCGTCGAATCAACGCTGCATGCCTAGCATGTGAGCTTGGCTTCGTTAGCAACGTAGGTGATTGGCCCTTCGCCACTCAAACTTGATGTTAGGTATTGACCCACTGCGGTGTCATTGTTCGAGGTGAGGTCTAGGAGAGTGCCCGTTGTTGTGATCTGCTTCCACCGCTGCTGGCCATGAGCCGTAGTGGAAAATCGGACAGAGTGGCTTTTCCTGAATACGCCACAGGCCGGGTCGGTGATTTCCCCGAGTACGTTGCCTGTCACTCGTTTGTCTGAAAACCCGGCGCACGTGAATGTGACGTTCAGGTTTGTGACCGAAAGACCGATGGTTATCGGACTGCTCTCCAGCTTGAGGAGATGGGTCGTCAGGTTGCCGGTCGTGATTGTCCCAGACGGCTGGCCCACGCTGTTGCATGAAAATTTGAAGAACGTCACTGTCTCTCTGCAGTCGTGGAAGACGAGGTTGGCCGTACCTGTGCTGGAGCCGTTGGTAAGGGTTGCTTTCCCGGTAAATGACCCGCAGCTGATTGTTTCACCGGCGGTATTGCCGAGGGCGTTAGCCAGCCCAAAAACGAACGCTTCGCAGGTCGCTCCTTCTTTGCAGTCAGCGGTGATTTCCCCTGCGGAAGCCACGGCCGGAAGTGCTGCAAGTGCAAGAACAGTGAGTACCCCGGCCGCTAGCCGCATCAACTTCTTGTTCATGATCTGCCCTTTCCTCGGCTGTCCGCTCAGCTTGAGGCGGACATCTTTATGATCAAGAATATTGAGGTATTAAGTGAGTCTGGACTGCTTGCAGCACCCCAAGGCAGCAGTCTTTCCTGCAATTCCCACCTCGCCCGATCCTCGGCCTCGCAGACTTGTGCGCTCAATCTGGTCTCGGCGCGGCTGATGACCCACTTGGGTCGCGCGCCAAGCGCACCACCTCGACAGGATGCAGATGATGGGCGGCTACGAGACGGTGGGAAGGGTCGATTCCAGCTCCAGAAGCGCCTTCGTCAACCGGTCAAGGTTGTCCGGATCCGGATCCGGAACAAGATCGAGATCCTCGGTGCCACGGACATATCAAAATCGCTCAACGCGCTCTGGCTGCGCCTTTGATCGCGCTCATCTGTTTGCAGAGCACGTGAACACGGGCCAGTCGCTCGCTCATCGTGGTCCGTAGATCAGCCTCCCGGCGCACTGCGCGAGCTTGGTCCAAATCCTCGGTGCTGCCGCTCAAGCGCTTCTCCATGCGGAAAGGCTAATCCTGAGGCTCGGAAGCGCGTGCAACCAAAGGCTCAAGCCGTCGCCGCCATGCGGCCGCCGTCGACCAAGGCCGGTTCGCCGATGTGGAAGCCCTGGGCGTAGTCGACCTCGAAGGCGCGAACCAGGGCCAGGGTCTCGGCGTCCTCGATCCCCTCGGCGACCGTCTCCTGGCCGAAGGCCTTGGCGAACTGGACCAGGGCCTGGACGAGGCGCTGGTCGGTGGGGGAGGAGGGGAGCTCGCGGATGAACTCGATGTCGATCTTCAGGTGCTGGATCGGCAGTTCCTTCAGGTAGCTGAACGAGCTGAAGCCGGTGCCGAAGTCGTCGAGCCCGAGGCCGCAGCCCATCTCGGTCACCGCCTGCGGCGAAGGCGCGGGCGTGGCTCATGTTGGAGATCGCCGCCGTCTCGGTGATCTCGAAGTCGAGCCAGGCGGGGTTGAGGCCGTCGGCGATCGCCGCCCGCACGTCGGCGATCAGCCGCGGGTCCGAGAGCGAGGCGCCGCTGACGTTGACGGCGATCGGCTGCGAGCGCCCCGCCAGCTCGATCGCCTTCGACAGCACCAGCCGGTCGATCTCGGTGATCAGTCCCAGCCGCTCGGCGGTGGGCAGGAAGGAGGAGGGCGGGATGACGTCGTCGTTGTCGTCGAGCATCCGCACCAGCAGCTCCTCCCGCGCCACGCACTCCTTGCGCAGGTCGAAGATCGGCTGCGCGTAGACGACGATCCGCTGCCGGTCGATCGCCTCGCGGATCCGGTCGGCCCAGGTCAGTTTCAGGTTCGGGCCGCTGGCAGCGTCGACGGCGCGGCCGCCGCCCGCCTCCTTCGCTTCGCAGAGGGCGATGTCGGCGGTGATCATCAGCCCTTCGGCCGTGACCTCCTCGCCGCTGCCGCCGAAGGTGGCGATCCCGACGCTGGCGCCGACCGCCGGCTTGCCGCGCTCGCGGACCAGCGCGATCAGCCGCTCGGCGGTCGCCATCGCCTGGCTCGGGCGTCGACGCGCGGCAGCAGCAGCCCGAATTCGTCGGCGCAGATCCGCGCCGGCAGGTCGTCGACACGCGACTGCTCGCGCAGCGTCGCCGCCACCGTCTCCAGCAGCCGGTCGCCCGCCTCGTGGCCGAGCGAGTCGTTGACGATGTGGAAGGAGTCGATGTCGAGCAGCAGCAGCGCGCCCGGGCTGGTCGCGGTGGAGCGGGTCGAGGATCCGCTCTTCCATCGCTTCGACGAAGCTGTCCCTGTCGTAGAGACCGCTGCTGTCGATCGTCTCTTGCACTGTCGCCCTCGGATGCCCGGATCGGATTGTCTTGAAAACGACTTTACATAAAATTAGGTAGGGCGTGTGAACCACTACCTGAGTGGTCGGCGGCAGCCAGTCCCGAGGTGCCGCAGGGCGCTATCCTTGCCGCAGCCTCGCGCCTCGGCCCGGGGTTTTTCTTCTGTAACGACTACCTCAGGCACGGAACGAGGGAGAAGATGGCTCGCGGAGATGTCCGCATTGCGGTGACGATGGCTTGCGAAGAGTGCAAGCGACGGAATTACCAGACCAACAAGTCCCGGCGGAACACTCCGGACCGGATCGAGATGCGCAAGTTCTGCCGCTGGTGTGGTCACCACACCGCTCATAAGGAGACCCGGTAGCCCCGAATGGCAAAGACCCGCGCACAGCGCAAGGCCGAGCGCCGGGCTCGGGAAGCTGAGGAGCGGAAACGCTCCGGCGGGCACGAGAGCCCGGTCGCAGGCTCAGCACGACACGCAGGTCCCGCGTCTCCGGCGACGAGCCGAGATCGAGGCGCGTGGAGCGCGGGATCGCCGCCGGCGCCCCCGAGGACGCAGCTCGCGACCCCCGACGCGCCGAAGCCCCGCGCGCCGCCCGCCGCGCCGAAGCGAAGGCGCTGAAGGAAGCGGAAAAGCGCAAGCGCGAGGAGCAGAAGCGGCGCGAGAGCGAGCAGCTCGCGAAGAAGCAGAAACAGGCGAAAGCCGAACGGCAGCGCTCCGGTTTCATCGGCTTCCTCATATCCTGTTGGCAGGAGCTGAAGAAAGTCCAGTGGCCGGATCGCGAGACGCTGATCCAGGCAACCGCTGTGACCATCCTCTTCGTCGCCGTCGCGGCCGCCTATCTCGGCGCTCTCGACGCGGCCTTCAACTGGCTCATCAAGCAGATCCTCTAAGCGGGATCCCGAAACAAAGGCTTCTCAGAGATGTATCGCTGGTACGTGATCAACACCTACTCCGGGCACGAGAACAAGGTCAAGCACAACCTCGAGCACCGGGTGCAGACGATGAGCCAGAACCGCAACGTGCGGCAGGTCGTCGTCCCCACCGAGCAGGTCTCCGAGATGAAGGACGGGCAGAAAGTCCAGACCGAGAAACGGACGATGCCCGGCTACGTCCTCGTCAACATGGAGATGACCGACGACGCCTGGGGCCTGGTCAAGAACACCCCCGGCGTCACCGGATTCGTCGGTTCCCGCAACAAGCCGGTGCCGCTCTCCAAACCGGAGGTCGACCGCCTGCTCCACCGCGAGACCGCCGAGCGGCCGCGCACCCAGGCCCAGTTCGCGATCGGCGAATCGGTCAAAGTCATCTCCGGCCCGCTCTCCGACTTCTCCGGCGAGATCGCCGAGATCAACGAGGACGCGGCGAAACTCAAGGTGCTGGTCTCGATCTTCGGCCGGGAGACCCCGGTCGAGGTGGGCTACGACCAGGTCAAGAAGATCTAGGTCGAAGACCGCTACCCTCTCGCAACCGCTCATGGCCAAGAAAGTCCTCACCCTCATCAAGCTGCAGATCCAGGCAGGCAACGCCAACCCGGCGCCGCCGGTCGGCCCGGCCCTGGGTCAGCACGGCGTCAACATCATGGACTTCTGCAAAGCGTTCAACGCGCAGACGCAGGGCGAAGGCGGGACGATCATCCCGGTCGAGATCACCGTCTACGAGGATCGTTCCTTCACCTTCATCACCAAGACCCCGCCGGCCGCGGTCCTGATCAAGGAAGCGATCAGGATCCCGAAGGGCTCGGGCGAGCCGCACGTCAACAAGGTGGGGACGATCTCCGACGCGCAGATCCAGGAGATCGCCGAACGGAAGATGCCCGACCTCAACGCCAACGACATCGACGCCGCGAAGAAGATCATCGCCGGCACCGCCCGTTCGATGGGCGTCGACGTCGCCTAGGAGATTTCAGATGGCCCACGGCAAACGATACCGCCAGCAGTACGACAAAGTCGACCGCGACCGCGCCTACCCGCCGGCCGAGGCGATCGCGCTGATCAAGGAGACCGCCAGCGCCAAGTTCGACGAGACGGTCGAGCTGCACGTCCTGCTCGGCGTCAACGTCCGCCACGCCGACGAGCAGCTGCGCGGGACCCTGGCGCTGCCGCACGGGCTCGGCAAGGACGTCACCGTCGCCGTCTTCGCCCAGGGCCAGCAGGCCCGCGACGCCGAGGCCGCCGGAGCGGACTTCGTCGGTGGCCAGGACCTGGTCGAGAAAGTCCAGGAGGGCTGGACCGACTTCGACGTCGCGATCTCGACCCCGGAGATGATGAAAGCCGTCGGCCAGCTCGGCCGCGTGCTCGGCCCCCAGGGCCTGATGCCGAACCCGAAGGTCGGCACCGTCACCGACGACGTCGAGAAGGCCGTCAACGACTCCAAGTCCGGGCAAAGTCGAATACCGCACCGACCGCCAGGCGATCGTCCACATGGCGATCGGCAAGGCCAGCTTCGACGAGAGCAAACTGCTCGAGAACTACCAGGCCGTGATCGAGGAGATCATCCGCGCCAAGCCTTCCTCGGCCAAGGGCAAATACGTCATCTCCGCCACCCTGGCGACGACGATGGGCCCCGGCATCCGCGTCGACGCCGGCGCCAAATCGACCGCGAGGCGCCCGCGAGGAAGCTGTCGCCGGCCGGCGAGACCGCACAGGAGCCGGCGACCGCCTAAACTGCGTCGCCGCTAACCCCAGACCACCGGCGGGGCAGTGCCCAGAAGCCCGGTGCAGGTGAGACGATGAACCGCGAGGAAAAGTCAGCAGCCATAAAAGAGATCGCCGCCGAGATCGAGGGATCTGAGGCGATCTTCGCTGTCGACTACCGCGGCATCAGCGTTCCCCAGGCAGCCGAGCTGCGCTCGAAACTGCGCGAAGCCGACGCCAGCTTCCGCATCGTCAAGAACCGCCTGACGAAAATCGCCGCCGACCAGGCCGGCGAGGAACGGCTGGCGGAGCTGCTGAGGGGCCGACCGCGCTCACCTTCGTCCGCGGCGACACCGCCCAGGCCGCGAAGGCGATCACGACCTTCAACAAAGAGCACGAGGTGCTCACCTACAAGGGCGGCTTCATGGACGCGACTTCGCTCGACGAAGACTCGCGTTCAAATCGATCGCCAAACTGCCCGGCCGCGAAGTGCTCAACGGCCAGCTCGCCGGCGTCGTCGCCAGCCCGCTGACCGGCCTGGTCCGCGGCCTCGGCTCGATGATCCAGGGCTTGGCGCTGCAGCTCGGCCAGATCGCCGAGCAAGGACTCGTGTCGGGCGAGGCCCCGGCAGGGGCGGCTCCGGCCGCCGAGGAGGCTCCGGCCGAGAAAGCCGAGGAGGCTCCGGTCGAGGAGGCGCCGACGGAGGCCTCGAGCGGCAACGAGCCGCCCGCCGACCAGGCGGATGCTCCCGGATGAGGAGCCGGAGGCAAAAGAAGAGACTTCAGATGATTCAAACGAGGAAGAGGGGTAGCGACTGATGGCAACCAAAACTTCAACCGAGGACTGGATCGAGGAGCTGAAAAGCATCTCGGTGCTCGAGCTCTCCGAGCGGATCAAAGCGCTCGAGGAGGAGTTCGGCGTCTCCGCGACGGCCGTTGCGGCCGCGGCGCCGGCTGCCGCTGGCGGCGGTGGTGGCGGCGACGAGGGCGGCGGCGAAGAGTCCTCGACCGTCGACGTCGTCCTCAAAGAGGTCGGCGGGCAGAAAGTCCCCGTCATCAAGGTGGTCCGTTCGGCGACCGGTCTCGGCCTCAAAGAGGCCAAGGCGCTCGTCGACGAGGCTCCGAAAGCGATCAAAGAGGGCGTCGAGCGCGATGAGGCCGACAAACTCAAAGCTGAACTGGAGGAGGCCGGGGCCACGGTCGAGCTCGCCTAGAGAGCGTTCGATCAGGCAGGCTCTCGCCCCGCTTGGGGAGCCAAACTTGAAGGTGCCGGCGGCGTGTGTGTTATTTTCCGCCGTCGCGCGCCATTTGAGTGCCCCTGCCCATATTTGCGCTGTATCCACGTCCCTCTGACCGTCCGAGGAGTCGCCGACTTTGGCACGTTCCAACGCTGCCCCCGTAACCCGTAGGAGCTTTTCCCGCCTAGACAACCCTCTCGAGGTCCCACACCTGATCGACATCCAGCGACGTTCCTTCGAGGAACTGACGGATCCGAAAGCTGGTGGGCTGCGGGAGACGATCAACGACATATCCCCGATCGAGGACTACACGGGGAACCTCCAGATCGTCTTCGGCGATTTCAAATTCGAGGAGCCGCCGCACACGATCGAGGAGTGCCGCGAGAAGGACATGACCTACTCGCGGCCGCTGACCGCGACCGTCGCCTTCCAGAACAAGGAGACCGGCGAGATCCGCGAGCAGGCCGTCTTCATGGGCGACTTCCCGTGGATGACCGAGCGCGGGACCTTCATCATCAACGGCACCGAGCGCGTCGTCGTCACCCAGCTGGTCCGTTCCCCGGGCGCCTACGTGATGGCGCCGAAGGACCCGGAAAAGCAGGTCTTCATCGCCAACCTGATGCCGGCCCGCGGCTCCTGGCTGGAGCTCGAAGTCGACAAAAAAGGCAAAGTCTTCGTCCGCATCGACCGCAAGCGGAAACTTCCGGTCACGGTCCTGCTGCGCGCGATGGGCTACGTCGAGGACCAGCAGCTCCTCGACATGTTCGACAACTCGGTCTACATCCGCCACACGATCGAGGCCGACACCGAGGCGACCCGGACCGAAGAGGGCGCCCTGATCGAGCTGTTCAAAAAGCAGCGTCCGGGCGAGCCGCCCTCGGTCGACGCCGCCAAAGCCCTGCTCGAGCAGCTCTTCTTCGACCCCAAGCGCTACGACCTCACCCGGGTCGGCCGCTACAAGCTCAACGCCCGTCTCGACCTCGACATCGACCTCGAGACGCGGGTCCTCACCCACGACGACATCATCGCCCTCGTCAAGGAGCTGGTCGCCCTGCCGAAGCTGCTCGGGATCCCCGAGGAGATCGACGAGGAGAACCCGATCAAAGACTATGCCGCGGAGGCGATCACCTACCCGCGCGAGCAGGTCTACGAGCACCTCGACGAGTACGAGCACTTCGGCAACCGCCGTCTGCGCACGGTCGGCGAGCTGATCCAGGAGGCCTTCCGGATCGGCCTCTACCGGATGGAGCGCGTGGTCCGCGAGCGCCTCACCACCGAGGACTCCGACGCGATCACCCCGCAGACGATCATCAACATCCGCCCGGTCGTGGCGGCGATGAAGGAGTTCTTCGGCTCCTCGCAGCTCTCGCAGTTCATGGACCAGACCAACAGCCTCGGCGGGCTCACCCACAGGCGGCGGCTCTCGGCGCTCGGCGCCGGCGGTCTGACCCGTGAGCGGGCGCCGATCGAGGTCCGCGACGTGCACCCGACCCACTACGGCCGGATGTGCCCGATCGAGACCCCGGAGGGACCGAACATCGGCCTGATCGGCTCGCTCGCCTCCTACGCGCAGATCTCCGAGCACGGCTTCGTCACCACCCCCTACCGGGTGGTCAAAGACGGCGTCGTCACCGAGGAGATCGTCCACTACGACGCGACCCAGGACGAGGACAAGGTGATCGCCCAGGCGAACTCCGAGTTCGATCCGAAAACGGGCAAACTGAAAGGCCCGCTGGTGCTGGTCCGCGCCGGCGAGCAGGAGTACGCGACCGCCGCTCCCAAGGAAGTCGACCTGATGGACGTCTCGCCGTCCCAGATCTGGTCGGTGGCGACCTCGCTGATCCCGTTCCTCGAGCACGACGACGCCAACCGGGCGCTGATGGGCTCGAACATGCAGCGCCAGGCGGTGCCGCTGCTGAAACCCGACCCGCCGCTGATCGGGACCGGGATGGAGCGCCGCGCCGCGGTCGACACCGGCGACGTCGTCCTCGCCGAGAACGCCGGCGAAGTCACCCACGTCGACGCCGAGCGGATCGTCGTCACCAGCGGCTCGAAGAAAGACGAGTACCCGCTGCACAAGTTCATGCGCTCCAACCAGGGGACGATCATCCACCAGCGGCCGATCGTCAAGAGCGGCCAGCAGGTGAAGGAGGGCGACGTGCTCGCCGACGGCTCCTCCACCGGCGGTGGCGAGATCGCCCTCGGCAAGAACTGCCTGGTCGCCTTCATGTCCTGGGAGGGCTACAACTTCGAGGACGCGATCATCCTCTCCGAGCGCCTGGTCAAGGACGACGAACTCACCTCGATCCACATCGAGGAGTACGAGATCGACGCCCGCACGACCAAGCTCGGCGACGAGGAGATCACCCGCGACATCCCCAACCGCTCCGAGGAGAGCCTGCGCAACCTCGACGAGCGCGGCATCGTCCGGGTCGGGGCCGAGGTCGTCTCCGGCGACCTCCTGGTCGGCAAGGTGACGCCGAAGGGCGAGACCGAGCTGACCGCCGAGGAGAAGCTGATCCGCGCGATCTTCAAGGAGAAGGCGCGCGAGGTCCGCGACACCTCGCTGAAAGTCCCGCACGGCGAGGGCGGGGTCGTCATCGACGTCCTCACCTTCAGCCGCGACGACGGCGACGACCTGCCCCCCGGCGTCAACGACCTGGTCCGCGTCTACGTCGCGACCAAGCGCAAGATCGCCGAGGGCGACAAGCTCGCCGGCCGCCACGGGAACAAGGGTGTGATCTCGAAGATCGTGCCCGAGGAGGACATGCCTCACCTGGCCGACGGCACCCCCGTCGACGTCATCCTCAACCCGCTCGGCGTGCCGAGCCGGATGAACATCGGCCAGATCCTCGAGACCCACCTCGGGTGGGTCGCGGCGAACGGCTGGTACGACGACGGCTCCGAGGCCTACAAGCAGGCCCACTCCGACGAGGGCGACGGTCGCGTCTATGTGGCGACCCAGGTCTTCGACGGGGCGACCGTCGAGGACGTCGACGACGCGCTCGTCTGCCTGGCAGGACGAGAACGCGGAGCGCGGCATCGACCTCGGGATCGACAAGAGCGCCCGCCCGGGCGCCCGTGCCTCCGGCACGGCGCAGCTGTACAACGGCCGCACCGGCGAGCCCTACGAGGGCAAGGTCACGGTCGGCTACATGTACATCCTCAAGCTGCTGCACCTGGTCGACGACAAGATCCACGCCCGTTCGACCGGCCCGTACTCGCTCGTCACCCAGCAGCCGCTGGGCGGCAAGGCGCAGTTCGGCGGTCAGCGCTTCGGCGAGATGGAGGTCTGGGCGCTGGAGGCATACGGCGCCGCCTACACCCTGCAGGAGATGCTCACGGTCAAGTCCGACGACACCGTCGGGCGCGTCAAGGCCTACGAGGCGATCGTCAAGGGCGAGAACATCCCCGAGCCCTCGATCCCGGAGTCCTTCAAAGTGCTGCTGAAGGAGATCCAGAGCCTCTCGCTCGACGCCAACGTGGTCTCCGAGGGGACCGACGTCGAAATCTCCGACGAGGAGGACGACCTGCTGAAAGCCGCCGAGGAGCTGGGCATGGACCTGACCGGCGTTCGCGCCGACTCCTCCAACGGAGCCGCCGACGAGCAAGAGGAGCAGGTGGTCGCCGAGGGCGAGGGCGGAACTGATGGTGATGGTGCCGGTAAAGCCGAAGAGGCCGCGCCGGCCGAGGTGGAGGACTGATGATCGACATCAATAATTTCGACGCGATCGAGATCGGGCTCGCGTCTTCGAAGAAGATCCGCTCCTGGAGCTGGGGCGAGGTAACGAAGCCCGAGACGATCAACTACCGGACGCTGAAGCCCGAGAAAGACGGGCTCTTCTGCGAGCGCATCTTCGGTCCGACCAAGGACTGGGAGTGCTACTGCGGCAAGTACAAGCGCGTCCGCTACAAGGGCATCGTCTGCGAGCGCTGCGGCGTCGAGGTGACCCGCTCCAAGGTCCGCCGCGAGCGGATGGGGCACGTCGACCTCGCCTCCCCGGTCTCCCACATCTGGTTCTTCAAGGGCGTTCCGAGCCGGATCGGCTACCTGATCGACATGGCTCCGAAAGAGCTGGAGAAGGTCCTCTACTTCGCCGCCTCGATGGTCACCTGGGTCGACGAGGAGGCCCGCGACAAGGACGTCGGGAAACTGGAGAAAGAGGTCAAAAAAGTCGTCGACTCCTACGAGTCCGAAAAACAGAAACGGACCCAGGAGCTGAGCGAGTCCCTCGAGCGCCGGATCGCCTACCTGGAGAACGGCACCCAGGACAAGTTCGACGACGAAGACCACATCTGGGCCGACTCGCTGAAACTGACCGCGGCGCAGCTGCGCAAGCTCAAAGACGACGACCGGGCGAAAATGATCAAAGAACTGCGCAAACAGTTCGACGCCGAGATCTCCGACACCGAGGCCTACCTCGAAGAGGCCGCGGAGCGGATGCAAGAGGTCTGGAAGATCTTCACGGAGATGAAGCCGAAGGACGTCATCAACGACGAGACGGTCTTCCGTGAGCTCAAGGACCGGTTCGGCTCCCCGTTCGGCTGGGGCGAGTACTTCCGCGGCGGCATGGGCGCCGAAGCGGTGCGCGACCTGCTCGAACAGGTCGACCTCGAGGCCGACTGCGAGGAACTGGAGCAGATCATCAACAGCTCCAAAGGCCAGAAACAGGCCCGCGCGGTGAAGCGGCTGAAAGTCGCCTCCGCCTTCCTCAACTCCGACAACCAGCCGGACTGGATGATCCTCGACGCGGTGCCGGTGATCCCGCCGGAGCTGCGCCCGATGGTCCAGCTGGACGGTGGCCGCTTCGCGACCTCCGACCTCAACGACCTCTACCGCCGGGTGATCAACCGCAACAACCGGCTGAAAAGGCTGCTCGACCTCGGCGCCCCCGAGATCATCGTCAACAACGAGAAGCGGATGCTGCAGGAGGCGGTCGACGCCCTGTTCGACAACGGCCGCCGCGGGCGCCCGGTCACGGGCCCCGGCAACCGGCCGCTGAAGTCGCTCTCCGACATGCTGAAGGGGAAGCAGGGTCGCTTCCGCCAGAACCTGCTCGGCAAGCGCGTCGACTACTCCGGCCGTTCGGTGATCGTCTCCGGCCCGAGCCTGCGGCTGCACCAGTGCGGCCTGCCGAAGCTGATGGCGCTCGAGCTGTTCAAGCCGTTCATCATGGCCCAGCTGGTCGAGCGCAAAGCGGTCCAGAACATCAAGGCCGCGAAGAAGATGGTCGAGTCGATGATCCCGGAGGTCTGGGACGTGCTCGAGGAAGTCATCCACGAGCACCCGGTCCTGCTCAACCGGGCACCGACCCTGCACCGTCTCGGCATCCAGGCCTTCGAACCGGTCCTGGTCGAGGGCAAGGCGATCCAGGTTCACCCCCTGGTCTGCCACGCCTTCAACGCCGACTTCGACGGCGACCAGATGGCGGTGCACGTGCCGCTCTCCGCCGAGGCTCAGGCCGAGGCGCGGATCCTCATGCTCTCCGCCAACAACATCCTCTCCCCGGCCCACGGGGCGCCGCTGGCGACCCCGACCCAGGACATGGTGCTCGGCATCTACTACCTGACCTACGGCCCGGAAGCGGACGAGCTGGCGAAGGTCGACGAGGAGCTGAAGGCCGGCAAGGGCAGCAACGGCTCCGGCCCGAGCGTGAAGGTGTTCCGCTCCTCGCAGGAGGCCGAGCTCGTCTACGAGAACGGCGGCTGCAAGCTGCACGACCAGGCCGAGTACCGGCGGGCCGGGCGCGGGCACTTCCTGACCACGGTCGGGCGGATCATCTTCAACGAGAAGATCGAGCGCGCCCTCGCCGACGCCCTCGAAGACGACTTCGACCCGGAGCAGTTCGAGTTCGTCAACTTCTCGCTGAAGAAGAAGGACATCAACCAGATGGTCTCCGACCTGGTCGAGGCCTACGGCGCGCCGGCGGTCTCACAGGTGCTCGACGCCTTCAAGGACCTCGGCTTCCACTACGCCAGCCAGGCCGGGATCACGGTCTCCAAGAACAACGTCGTCTCGCCGCCGGAGAAGCCGGAAATCCTCGATCGCTACGAGAAGGAGACCGAAGCGATCCAGGCCCAGTACGACGAAGGCTACATCACCGCCGAGGAGCGTCACGAGGCTGTGACGGCGCACTGGAACCGGGCCACCGACGAGGTCGCGCAGGCGATGGAGGACAACCTCGACGAGCTGAACCCGATCTTCATGATGGCCAACTCGGGCGCTCGCGGATCGTTCAAACAGATCCGCCAGCTGGCCGGGATGCGCGGCCTGATGGCCAACCCGAAAGGGGAGATCATCGAGCGGCCGATCAAGGCCAACTTCATGGAGGGGCTCTCGGTCCTCGAGTACTTCATCTCCACCCACGGCGCCCGAAAGGGCCTCGCCGACACGGCGCTGCGGACGGCCGACTCCGGTTACCTCACCCGCCGCCTGGTCGACGTCGCCCAGGACGTGATCGTCCGCGAGGAGGACTGCAAGACCAAAGAACACATCGAGATGGTCATCCGCAAGGACGACGGCTCGCTCAACGACAACCTGATCGGTCGCCTGGCGGCGAAAAAGCTCGAGACCAAACGCGGTCGCGAGCTGCTCAAGCGCAACCAGGAGATCACCCAGGCCGACGTCGAGGAGATCGCCGAGGCCTTCGGCGACGAAGACGTCAAGGTCCCCGTCCGCTCAGCGCTCAAGTGCGAGGCCGAGTCGGGCGTGTGCCGCTCCTGCTACGGGATCGCGCCGGCGACCGGGTCCACGGTCGACATCGGCGACGCGGTCGGCATCATCGCCGCGCAGTCGATCGGCGAGCCGGGCACCCAGCTGACCATGCGGACCTTCCACACCGGAGGTGTCGCCGGCCAGGACATCACCCAGGGTCTGCCGCGGATCGTCGAGCTCTTCGAGGCGCGTAAACCGAAGGGCCTGGCGCAGATGGCCGAGGCCGCGGGCAAAGTCTCGATCGAAGAAACCGACAAAGCCCTGAAAGTGATCGTCACCGAGTCCAGCGGCGAGGAGCACAGCTACAGCTTCCCGCTGCGGACCCGGCTGCACGTCGCCGACGGCGACCGGGTCGAGGTCGGCCAGCAGCTCAACGAAGGCTCGCTCTACCCGGCCGACCTGCTGGCGATCCGCGGGCGCACCGCGACCGAGCTCTACCTCGTCGACGAGGTGCAGAAGGTCTACCGCGCCCAGGGCGTCGACATCAACGACAAGCACATCGAGCTGATCGCCCGCCAGATGCTGAAGAAGGTGCGGATCGAGTCGAAGGGCTCGACCAGCCTGCTGCCGGGCCAGCTGGAGGATCGCGGCAGCCTCAAACGGCTCAACAAGAAGACCAAGGAAGACGGCGGAACGCCGGCCAAAGGCGAGGAGGTCATCCTCGGGATCACCAAGGCCTCGCTGGCGACCGAGTCCTTCCTCTCCGCCGCCTCCTTCCAGGAGACGACCAAGGTGCTCACCGACGCCGCCCTCGAGGGCAAACGGGACCGCCTGGTCGGCCTGAAGGAGAACGTGATCATCGGCAAGCTGATCCCGGCCGCGACCGGCCTCAAGCACTACCGGACGGTCGCGATCGAGCCGGCGGAACCGATCGAGCCGCCGAGCGACGACGACCTGCTCGAAGAAGACGAGCTGGCGGCCGAGCTCGGCGTCGACGGGGTCGAGGCCCCGGTCGAGGGCTTCGGCACCTCCTTCGCGGAGGAGCTCGAGGAGCTCGCCCAGGAGATCGAGTCCACTTCGGAAGAGTCGAAATAGGCGCTGCGGGTTAGTACGGATGTGTACTGCCCGCGAAAGTGGGTAACTAAGAGGTACCCCAAGAACGAAAAGACAGCATCAACTTCTTGAGGTACTTCATTTCTCCTTGACGCCGAAGGCCGGGTCACCTTTCCCCGGCCTTCGGTGCGTTTGGATCGGCGTTCGTCCTTTCCCGGGCATAAGCCGGCGAAAGGACGAACGCCGAAACTGGCCAGCCAGCCAGTTCGATAGATTTGCGGCCATGGAGCCCGCGGAGAAGGTCTGCATCATCGGCGCCGGCAGCTCCGGTATCTGCGCTGCGCAGGTGCTGGACGCCCGAGAGGTTCCCTTCGACTGCTTCGAGAAGGGCTCGATGATCGGCGGCAACTGGCGCTACGACAACGACAACGGGATGTCGTCCGCCTACCGCTCGCTGCACATCAACACCTCCCGGCGGGTGATGGCGTTCAAGTCGCTGCCGATGCCCGACCACTTCCCGGACTACCCGAACCACTTCCAGATGGCGGCCTACTTCGATGAGTTCGCCGACCACTTCGGGCTGCGGGAGAAGATCAGCTTTCGCACCGAAGTGCTGAAGGTGGAGCCCTCCGACGGCGCCTGGGCGGTCACCGTGAAGGGGGAGGGCGGGGGAGAGCGGACGGAGCGCTACCGCGCGGTCCTGGTCGCCAATGGCCACCACTGGGACCCGCGCTGGCCCGAACCGGCCTTCCCCGGCGCGGAGGAGTTCAAGGGCGAGCAGCTGCATGCCCACCACTACCGCGAGCCCGACGTCCTCCAGGGCAAGCGGGTGCTGGTGCTGGGGCTCGGCAACTCGGCCACCGATATCGCCGTCGAGTCCTCGCGGATCGCCGAGAAGACCTTCCTCGCGGTCCGTCGGGGCGCCTACGTGATCCCCAAGTACATCAACGGCAAGCCGATCGACGAGCTCTCGAACCCGATCACGTCGATGACGCCGCTGGCGGTGCAGCGGTTCTTCGCGATGCGGGCGCTCGGCGTGGCCTCCGCCGCCGATCCCACCGTCTACGGGTTGCCAAAGCCCGATCACAAGCTCTTCGAGGCGCACCCCACGGTCTCTTCGGAGTTGCTGCCCCGACTCGGCCACGGAGACATCACCGCGAAGCCGAACATCGACCGCTTCCCCGGCGGCCGCGAGGTCCGCTTCGTCGACGGCAGCAGCGAGGAGATCGACCTCGTCGTCTACTGCACCGGCTACAAGATCACCTTCCCCTTCTTCGACCCCAAGGTCTTCGCCGCGCCCGAGAACCGGATGCCGCTGTTCCGTCGCGTCGTCTCGGTCGAGCGCCCGGGCCTCTACCTCATCGGCTTCATCCAGCCGTTGGGTCCGATCATGCCCCTGGCCGAGGCGCAGTGCGAATGGGTCGCCGACCTGCTCGGCGGCCGCGCGGCGCTACCGCCGGCGGGGGAGATGAAGCGGGAGATTGCGCGCGAGGAACGGAAGCAGGCGAAGCGCTTCGTTGCCTCTAAGCGTCATACCGTCGAGGTCGACTTCCACCCTTATCTGCGCGAGATCCGGCGCGAGCGAAAGCGGGCTGCGCAGCCGGCCTGACCACACGGGTGCGCCCCCCGGGCGGGCAATCCGGCACCGGCAGGGCGGCGCCGCCCCCATGGGGACCGCCGCGACGCGGGCCGCGGGGCAGCTTCGGACGCGGCCGCCGCTTGAAGCCGCCGCTGTCCTCGTCGGTCACCGCCTCCGGTTCGTCGTGTTGCTTGGCCGCCCAGTAGACGAGCCACATCGACGCCAAGACCGGGATCTTGAGCACGACGGCAAGGAAGAAGATGGGCCAGAACCCCGTCACCTGAGTCAGTGTAGAGGCTTGATTTCGCGGCGAGGTGCGACTGGGGGGTCTCCTGGTCAAGCAGATCAAGGACGCAGGGCGCAGCCTTTGCCGGCGGCAAAGGCAAGACCGAGGCCGCGGAGATGCGCCGTGCCAGGAGGCTCATCCAGGCGTGCCTCGCTGTGGGATCAAGCCTCTATAGAGGTGGCCCAGGCCGTCAGGGCCTCGACGTGTCCCTCCTCGAGCCCGAGGTGCGGCTCGGTTGGGACGAGCAGGGTTGGCTGCTCGCGCCGCTCAGCCCACTCGAAGCAGCTCCCGTCGAAGTTGTCGTCGATCCAGGCGATCGCCCGATTACCACAGTAGGCCTCCAGCGCCCCCAGCTTCCAATGCGCTCCGCCGCTGCGCGCGGCGACGTCGAAGGAGACGTGCGGCAGCTCCGGCAGCCCCAGCAGCTGCGGTAAATAGAAGTTCGCTTTGTCCTCCCACCCGCTCGCCCAAACCAGCTCAAAGCTCTCGGAGAGCCTCAGCAACCGATCCCCACAAACCAGCGAGATGCAATGAGGAACCCCATCCACCAATTGCACCTGCGTGTGCTGTGGTCTCTCCTCGAATCCGAAGAGACTGATCACCCCGTCTATGTCAACTGCCAGTAGCGGCCTGTCCGGGGGCGGGGGATGTCCCTCGGGCTGGCGGATACTCAAAACGGCGGCCTAATTAGGCCGCCGTTTGTCAGAACGAGGGACATCCCCCGCCCCTCTACCACCTGTAATGAGCGAAAGCTTTGTTCGCCTGCGCCATGCGGTAGATGTCGTCCTTCCGCTTCCAGGCGCTGCCCTGCTGCTGGTTGGCGTCGAGGATCTCGGCGGCGAGGCGCTCGGCCATCGAGTACTCGCGCCGGGCGCGGGCGAACTGGACCAGCCAGCGGACCGCGAGGGTGCGGGCGCGGCGGGCGGGGACCTCGACCGGAACCTGGTAGGTGGCGCCGCCGACGCGGCGGGAGCGGACCTCGAGCACCGGGGTCAGGGTTTTGATCGCCGACTCCAGGACCTCGACCGCGTCTTCGCCGGTGCGCTCGCCGACGATCGCAAGGGCGTCGTAGACGATCCGCTCGGCAAGGCTCTTCTTGCCGTCGCTCATCACCTTGTTGATCAGCTGCTGGACGAGGCGGTTGCGGTGCCTGGCGTCCGGCTCGATCGGCCGTATCTGTGCGGCGGAGCGGCGCGGCATTACGAAGCTTTAACGCCGTAGCGGGAGCGGGCTTGCTTGCGGTCGGAGACTCCGGCCGCGTCGAGAGTGCCGCGGACGACCTTGTAGCGGACGCCCGGCAGGTCCTTGACGCGACCACCCCTGATCAGGACCACCGAGTGCTCCTGGAGGTTGTGGCCCTCGCCGGGGATGTAGGTGGTGACCTCCATCCCGTTGGTGAGCCGCACACGGGCGATCTTGCGCAGCGCCGAGTTCGGCTTCTTCGGGGTCACCGTGGCGACACGGGTGCAGACGCCGCGTCGCTGCGGGGCGGCTACGCGCTTCTTGCGACCCTGGCCCGACTTGAGGCCCGGCGTCGTGGTCTTCTTCTTCGGGCGCTTGCGGCCCTTCCTGACAAGTTGATTCGTATTCGGCACGGCCGCGCATAGTAGAGCAGTCCGGCCAAGACCATCGCCCCGGCTGCGGCGAGCTCCGCGTAGAACCCGTCCTCGAGCACCGCCGAGGTGCCGGCGAAGCGGGCAGTCTGGCCGCCCTCGTCGAGCCCGTTGGGGAGGTCGACGAGCAGGATTACAGCCAGGGAGAGGAGCCCAAGAGCGGCGACGAGCAGCCCCAGCCGCTTCCGCTCCCGCCGCAGCGCCACGACCCCGAGGGCAATCCCTGCGACCCCGACGGGGACCAGCAGGTAGGCGTGGGCGGCGCCGGCGGTCTTTTCGCCGACGGTTGGTACCTTCGCCGCCGTCGAGAGGTCGGAGACGCCGGCATAGCCTGGCTGGCCGATCTCCACCGCCCGGTAGTCGATGAACTGGGAGGCGACGAGGAGGGCGCCGGCGGCGATGAGGACGAAAGCCGCGGCCCGCGCCGGGGTGATAACGCGGCTGAGGGTGGTTGCCAGGCGGGCCAGCAGCGCACCAGCGCGGCGGACCCAGCGCTCGCCGGCCGCCAGCGCCTTGAAGAATATGGCCAGCAGCGGCCGCAGCCGCGGCCAGAGCAAGACCCAGCCCCGGCGCGCCCAGCGCACGCTGTGGCGCCACACCACGAGCAGCGGCGGGTAGGCCCGCTCAAGCCCCCTGTTCACCGCCCGGTCGACCTGTCTGGACCTGCGGCGAAGCGCTGCTATCATCGCCCGTCGCTCAGGCAGTTTTCGCTGTTTTTTCGCAGGACGCTTGGCCGGGCCCTCGGGGGCCTTTTTTTGCGGCTTATCACGACTACTGGACTTAGGACTCATGGCACGCAGCTTTCCACTAGAGAAAACTCGGAACATCGGCATCATGGCGCACATCGACGCCGGTAAGACGACGACGACGGAGCGCATCCTCTACTACACGGGCCGCACCCACAAAATGGGCGAGGTCCACGAGGGCGCTGCGGTCATGGACTGGATGGAACAGGAGCAGGAGCGCGGGATCACGATCACCTCGGCCGCGACCGCCTGTGAGTGGAAGGACCACCGGATCAACATCATTGACACGCCGGGCCACGTCGACTTCACGGTCGAGGTGGAGCGCAGCCTCCGCGTCCTCGACGGCGCGATCGCCGTCTTTGACGCCGTCGCCGGGGTCGAGCCGCAGTCGGAGACGGTCTGGCGCCAGGCCGACAAGTACGGCGTCCCGCGCTTCGCCTACATCAACAAGATGGACCGCACCGGTGCCGACTTCTTCAACTCGGTGCAGACGATGACCGACCGTCTCGGCGCCAACCCGCTGCCGATCCAGCTGCCGATCGGGGCGGAGGAGAACTTCAAGGGCGTCGTCGACCTGGTCAAGATGAAGGGCCTGATCTGGACCGACGAGCTCGGCGCCGCTTACGAGGAAATCGAGATCCCCGAGGACCTCGCCGACCAGGCCGAGGAATACCGGACCGCCCTGATCGAAGCCTGCGCCGACTACGACGAAGAGCTGATGGAAGCCTTCCTCGGCGAGGAAGAGATCCCGCAGGAGAAGCTGATCGCCTCGCTCCACAAGGCGACCCTCTCGACCAAGGTCACCCCCGTTCTCTGCGGCACCTCCTTCAAGAACAAGGGCGTTCAGCCGCTGCTGGACTCGATCGTCGAACTGCTGCCCTCGCCGCTCGAGGTGCCGCCGGTGACCGGCGTTGTCCCGGCAAGCAAGGGGCAGGCCGAGGACACGGAGGCGACCCGTGAGGCCAGCGACAGCGCCCCCTTCTCCGCGCTCGCCTTCAAGGTCATGTCCGACCCCTACGTCGGCAAGCTCACCTACTTCCGCGTCTACTCGGGCAAGCTCGAGAAAGGCGGCCGCGTCCTCAACGTCAAAACCGGCAGGACCGAGCGGATCGGGCGTCTGCTGATGATGCACGCGAACAGCCGCGAGGAGATCGACGAGACCTACGCGGGCGACATCTGCGCCGGCGTCGGCCTCAAGGAAACCGGGACCGGCGACACCCTCGCCGCTCCGGACGCCCCGATCGCGCTGGAGAGCATCGAATTTCCCGAGACCGTGATCGCGGTTGCGATCGAGCCGAAAACCAAGGCCGACCAGGAGAAGATGGGCAACGCTCTGCAGCGGCTGGGCGAGGAGGACCCGACCTTCCGGATCGAATCCGACGAGGAAACCGGCCAGACCCTGATCCACGGGATGGGCGAGCTCCACCTCGAGGTGATCGTCGACCGGATGCTGCGCGAGTTCAAAGTCGAGGCCAACGTCGGCAAGCCGCAGGTCGCCTACCGCGAGACGATCCGCAAGCGGGTCGAGAAGGTCGAGGCGCGGTTCGTGCGCCAGACCGGCGGTCGCGGCCAGTTCGGCCACGTCGTCATCAACCTCGAGCCGGCGCCCGAAGAGGGCTTCGTCTTCGAGAACAAAATCAAGGGCGGCGTCATTCCCGGCGAATTCATCGGTCCGGCCGAGCAGGGGATGCGCGAGGCGCTGGAAAATGGGGTCAAGGCCGGCTACCCGATGGTCGACGTCAGAGCCGAACTCGTCGACGGCTCCTTCCACGATGTCGACTCCTCGGAGATGGCGTTCAAAATCGCCGGATCGATGGCGATCCAGGAAGGCGCCCGCAAGGCCAACCCGGTCCTGCTGGAGCCGGTGATGGCGGTCGAGGTGGTCACCCCCGAGGACTTCCTCGGCGACGTGATCGGCGACCTCTCCCGGCGTCGCGGCAAAGTCCAGGGCCAGGAGCAGCGCGGCAACGCACTTGCAGTTCAGGCTTACGTCCCGCTCGGCGAGATGTTCGGTTACGCGACCGAACTGCGGTCGATGACCCAGGGCCGGGCGACCTACACCATGCAGTTCGAGCGCTACGAGGAGGTCCCCGGCAACATCGCCGAGGAGATCGTCGAGCACCGCTCAGGAGACCCGGTTGGTGCAGCCTCATGAGGCCAACCGCGGACGGGCACTGATCCTGGCTATATTTCCCGGGTTGCCCGCAGGCAGGTAGAAGCTCCTGCGGAAAGTCCGCCCACGAGACTCAAGCACTTAGACCAGACAGAACACGATTTCGAAAGGCGAAACGGAGAGAGATGTCCAAGGAGAAATTCGAGCGCGATAAGCCGCATGTGAACGTCGGCACCATCGGTCACATCGACCACGGCAAGACGACGCTGACGGCCGCGATCACCAAAACCCTCTCCACCGTGGGCGGTGCTGAGGCGCAGAGCTTCGAAGAGATCGACAACGCTCCCGAGGAGAAAGAACGCGGCATCACGATCGCGACCTCGCACGTCGAGTACGAGACCGACAACCGGCACTACGCCCACGTCGACTGCCCGGGCCACGCCGACTACGTCAAGAACATGATCACCGGCGCCGCGCAGATGGACGGCGCGATCCTGGTCGTCTCCGCCGCCGACGGCGTCATGCCCCAGACCCGCGAGCACATCCTGCTCGCCCGCCAGGTCAACGTCCCGCACGTGGTCGTCTTCCTCAACAAGATCGACCAGGTCGACGACGACGAACTGGTCGAGCTGGTCGAGGAGGAGGTCAAGGAACTTCTCGACGAGTACGACTTCCCGGGCGACGAGACCCCGATCATCAAAGGCTCGGCGCTGAAGGCGCTGGAAGGCGACGAGGAGGCCCAGAAAGCCGTCTTCGAGCTGGCCGCGGCCCTCGACTCCTACATCCCGGAGCCGACCCGCGAGCTCGACAAGCCCTTCCTGATGCCGATCGAGGACATCTTCTCGATCACCGGCCGCGGCACCGTCGCCACCGGCCGCATCGAGCAGGGCGTCGTCAACACCGGCGACGAGGTCGAAATCGTCGGCATCCATCCCGAGACCAGCAAAACCACGGTCACCGGGGTTGAGATGTTCCGCAAGATCCTCGACGAGGGTCAAGCCGGCGACAACGTCGGCTGCCTGCTCCGCGGTACCAAGCGCGAGGAGATCGAGCGTGGCCAGGTTCTCTGCAAACCGGGCTCGATCACCCCGCACACGAAGTTCAAAGCCGAGGTCTACTGCCTGAAGAAGGAGGAGGGCGGTCGCCACACTCCGTTCTTCTCCGGCTACCGGCCTCAGTTCTACTTCCGGACCACCGACGTGACCGGGATCGCCAACCTCCCCGAGGGGACGGAGATGGTGATGCCGGGCGACAACGTCGAGATGACGATCGAGCTGATCCAGCCGATCGCGATGGACCAGGGTCTGCGGTTCGCCATCCGCGAGGGTGGTCGCACCGTCGGCTCGGGGGTCGTCTCGGAGATCACCGAGTAATCCCCAGGGGCGGGTCCTCCACCCGCCCCGACCCCGCCCACGGGCGGGAGACAACTGCAAGGACATACGACCGGGGCGGCGCCCCAAGCACATGGGGCCCCGCCCTCTTTGCGCGGTAAAGACGACAAGAGAGAAGAAACGGCAACACAGTGGCAACGATCGCGGCACAGAAAATTCGGATCCGACTCAAGGCGTACGACCACGACGCCATAGATCGGGCTGCCAAAGAGATCGTCGAGACCGCCGAGCGCACCGGCGCCACGGTCTCCGGCCCGGTGCCGCTGCCGACCGAGAAAAACGTCTACTGCGTGATCCGCTCGCCGTTCAAGGACAAGGACTCGCGCGAGCACTTCGAGATCCGCACCCACAAGCGGCTGATCGACATCCTCCAGCCTTCGCCGAAAACCGTCGACTCGCTGCAGCGACTGGACTCGCTGCCCGCGGGCGTCGACATCGAGATCAAGCTCTAGGTGGTGTTGTGGCTGCGATCCTCGGCAAGAAGCTCGGCATGACCCAGGTCTTCCGTGAGGACGGCAGCGTCATCCCGGTGACGGTGATCGAGGCCGGCCCCTGCAAGGTGACCGCGGTCCGCGAGTCCGAGCGCGACGGCTACCAGGCCGTCCAGCTCGCCTTCGGCGAGGTCAAGCAGGGCAAGCTCTCGAAGGCGGAGGAAGGCCACCTGAAGAAGGCCGGCGCCGCGCCATCGCGCCACCTGGTCGAGTTCCGCAACGAGGACCTCGGCACCGAGGAGGGCCCGAAGGTCGGCGACGACGTCACCGTCGAGGGCTTCGAGGCCGGTCAGAAGGTCAAGGTCGCCGGGATCTCGATCGGCAAGGGCTTCCAGGGCGGGATCAAGCGCCACAACTTCAGCCGCGGCCCCGTCAGCCACGGCTCCCACAACGTCCGCGCCCCGGGCTCGATCGGCGCCAGCGCCTTCCCCGCCCGCGTCTTCAAAGGGATGCGGATGCCGGGCCAGATGGGCAACAAGCGGGTCACCCAGAAGGGGCTCGAAATCGCTGATGTCGACGCCGAGCGCAACCTGCTCCTGATCAAGGGCTCGGTGCCGGGCTCCCGCAACGGGATCGTCGAGGTGAGGACCGATGGCTAGCGCCAAAGCCGCCGTGCTCGGGAAGAGCACCAAAGCCGACCTGCCGAAAGAGGTCTTCGCCGAGCCCTTCCACCAGTCGCTGGTGCACGAGGCCGCCCGCGCCGACCTCAACGCCCGCCGTCGCGGCACCGCCTCGACCCTGACCCGCGGCGAGGTTTCCTTCACCACCGCCAAGGCCTGGCGCCAGAAGGGCACCGGCCGCGCCCGCGTCGGCACGCTCGGCGTCCCGAACCGCTTCGGCGGTGGCGTCGCCTTCGGCCCGAAGCCCCGCAAGTACACGGTCAAGGTCAACCGCAAAGCTCGCCGCCGGGCGATGCGCTCGGCCCTCTCCGTCCACGCCGAGCGCGGCTCCGTCGCCATCCTCGACGCCAAGGACTTCGAGACCCCATCGACCAAGTCGGCCGCCCAGGCGCTGGCGAAATGGGGCGCCAGGAACCCGATCCTCCTCCTCGTCACTGCCGAGGAGATCGGGGCGATGAAGAGCTTCCGCAACCTGCCCCGCACCCAGGTGCTCGAGGTAGGGGCCGCCGGGGTCGCCGATGTCATCGGCGCCGCCGCGGTTGTCGTCTCCGAAACCGCTCTTGGCACCCTGAAGGAGAGGCTCGGCTGATGGACGCCCGCACGATCCTCATCCGCCCGGTGATCTCGGAGAAGAGCTACGCGCTGATCGCCGAGGGCAAGTACACCTTCCGCGTCGACGACCGCGCCCACAAGACCCAGATCGCGCAGGCGGTCGAAGAGGTCTTTGGGGTGAACGTCGCCCAGGTGCGGACCGCCAAGGTGAACTCGAAGCCGAAGCGCCGCGGCCTGACCAAAGGCCGCACCCGCGCCTGGAAGAAGGCGATCGTCCAGCTCGCGCCGGGTGAGCGGATCGAGCTGTTCGAAGGCGCCGAGACCGCCTAGGGAGACTAAGACTTATGCCTAACCGCAAAACGAAACCGACCAGCCCGGGCCGCCGCTTCGCGACCTACCCGCTGCGCGAGCAGGTGACCGCCTCCGAGCCGGAGCGGAAGCTGACCGAAGGGCTGAAAAAGTCCGGCGGCCGCAACGTCAACGGCCGCGTCACCTCCCGCCACCGCGGCGGCGGCGCCAAGCGGCGCTACCGCAAGATCGACTTCAAGCGCCTCAAGGACGGGGTGCCGGCGAAGGTCGCCTCGATCGAGTACGACCCCAACCGCACCTGCTACATCGCCCTCCTTCACTACGCCGACGGCTTCAAGGACTACATCCTCGCCCCGTCGCAGCTGGCGGTCGGCGACGTCGTCAAATCCGGTCCCGAGGCCGACATCAAACCCGGCCACGCGATGGAGCTCGGCCAGATGCCGACCGGCACCATCGTCCACAACGTCGAGCTGATCCCCGGCCAGGGCGGCAAGCTTGGCCGCTCCGCCGGCACCTCGATCCAGCTGGTGGCGAAGGAGGGGGAGATGGTCACCCTCCGCCTGCCCTCCTCGGAGATGCGGATGGTCCGCGCCAACTGCCGCGCCAGCATCGGCGTCCTCTCCAACGCCGAGCACCAGAACCTGAAGGTGGGCAAGGCCGGCCGCAGCCGCCACAAGGGCAAGCGCCCGCAGAGCCGCGGCGTCGCGATGAACCCCGTCGACCACCCGCACGGCGGCGGCGAGGCGCACCACACTCCCGGGGGCCACCCGGTCACCCCCTGGGGCAAGCCGACCCTCGGCTACCGCACCCGCAAGAAGGGCAAGCAATCCGACCGCTACATCGTCCGCGGCCGTCGCCGCGGCAAGAAGAAGGGCCGTTAGTCATGGGTAGATCGACGAAAAAGGGCCCGTGGGTCGAGGAGCGCCTGATGGGGCGGATCACCTCGCATGAACGAGGCCGGCAAAAAACAGATGGTGAAAACCTGGTCGCGGACCTCGACGATCTTCCCGGAGATGGTCGGGCACACGATCGCCGTCCACGACGGCAAAAAACACGTCCCCGTCTTCATCTCGGAGTCGATGGTCGGGCACAAGCTCGGCGAGTTCGCGCCGACCCGGACCTTCCGTTCGCACGGTGGTAAGGAATAGCGATGGCCGACGAGCAGAAAAAAGACAGCAAAGCCAAAAAAGCGGCGAAACCCGCGGCCAAAAAAGAGCCGGCGAAAAAAGAGCCGAAAGCTAAAAAAGCTGCGGCGAAAAAAGCCGGCTGCCAAAAAAGACTCGAAAGCCAAAGGCAAAGAGAAAAAAGCCGACGGCAAAGCCAAAGACGAAAAAAGCCGCCAAAGCGAAAGCGAAAAAAGAGCCGGCGAAAAAAGCCGCGCCAAAAAAAGCCCAGCAGCGCCGCCCGTCGTCAAGGCCAAAGCCCGCTACGTGCGGATCGCCCCGCGCAAGGCGCGGCTGATCGCCGACCAGGTGCGCGGCATGCACATCGAAAAGGCCCGGGCGCTGCTGCAGTTCTCGCCCCGCGGCGCCGCCCACGACATCCAGAAGCTGATCAACTCCGCCGCCGCCAACGCGGAAAACAACCACGACCTCATCGGTGACGAGATGCGCGTCGCCTCGATCACCGTCGACGAGGGGCCGACCCTGCGCCGCTTCCGCCCGCGGGCGATGGGCCGGGCGACCCCGATCAACAAGCGAACCAGCCACATTGCCGTGGCCCTGACCCCGGTAGAGGACTAGGAGAAGCCTGATGGGACAGAAGATCCACCCCGAGGGTTTCCGCGTCGGCTACATCCACGACTGGAAGTCGAACTGGTACGAGGACAAAAACTTCGCCGACGTCCTCCAGGAAGACCTGCAGATCCGCGATCACATCGTCGGCAAGCTCTCGCACGCGGGGCTCTCGAACATCACGATCGAGCGCCGCGGCGAGGTCGCCGTCGACATCCACACGGCCCGGCCGGGCATCGTCATCGGCAAGTCCGGCAGCGAAGTCGACGCCCTGCGCAAGGAGCTGCACAAGCTCACCGGCAGCCCGGTGAAAGTGAACATCCGCGAGGTCAAGCGTCCCGAGCTCGACGCCAAGCTGGTCGCCCAGTCGATCGCCGAGCAGCTGCAGAACCGGGTCGCCTTCCGGCGGGCGATGAAACGCGCCCTGACCTCGGCGATGCGCTCCGGCGCCAAGGGCGTCAAGGTCCAGGTCTCCGGCCGCCTCGGCGGCGCCGAGATGGCCCGGACCGAAAGCTACTCCGACGGCCGCGTGCCGCTGCACACGCTGCGCGCCGACATCGACTACGGCTTCTTCGAGGCCCGCACCACGACCGGCCGGATCGGCGTCAAATGCTGGATCAACAAGGGCGAAGTGATGCCCGAGGGCTTCCGCTCCGACCTCGTCTCCGACCGACGGCGAACCACAGGGCCAGAGCGGCCGCGGGCGCCGCGACGATCGCGGCGGCGGCGGCGGACGTGGACGCGGCCCTGGCGGCGACCGTGGCGGTCGCGGCCCAGGTGGGGATCGCGGTGGTCGCGGTGGCGGCGGCGGTCGTGGCCCCGGCGGCGGACGCGGCGGCCCCGGTGGCCGCGGCGGCCAGCGTGGAGGTGGTCGCTGATGCTGATGCCGAAACGGGTCAAGCACCGCAAACAGTTCCGCGGCCGCATGCGCGGCAACACCAAGGGCGGCAGCACCGTCGCCTTCGGCGAGTACGGGATCAAGGCGCTCGAGCGCGGCTGGATCACCAACCGCCAGATCGAGGCCGCCCGTGTGGCGATGACCCGCAAGATCAAACGTGGCGGCAAGGTCTGGATCAACGTCTTCCCCGACAAGCCCTACACGAAGAAGCCGGCCGAGACCCGGATGGGCTCCGGCAAGGGCAACCCCGAGGGCTGGGTCGCCGTGGTCAAGCCCGGCAAGGTGATGTTCGAGCTGGCTGGCGTCCCCGAGGAGCTGGCGCGCGAAGCGCTGCGCCTGGCCGGACACAAGCTTCCCGTCAAAACCAAATTCGTCATGCGCGAGGGGGCGGGTGACTGATGAAGGCGGCGGAGGTGCATAACCTCAAAGACGACGAGCTGGTGGCGAAACTGATCGACGCCAAGCAGGAGGCCTTCAACCTCCGCTTCCGGCACGCGACCGGCGAGCTCGAGAACACCGCCCGGCTGGGCCAGGCGAAGAAGGACATCGCCCGGCTGCTGACCGTGGCCAAGGCCCGCGGCATCGATGTGGAGAAAGAGACCCGACGGATATGAGCGACGACGAGACGAAAAAAGAAGAGACGACTGAGGAGACCCGGTGCAGGACGAGGACGCCACGTCGGCGGGTCCTGTCGAGGGGCAGACTCCTCGTCCTCGCAAGCTGCGGGCGAGGAGCCCGACCCCACGCCATCCGCCGAAGAGGCGCCGGGGGCTGACGCCGGTGAGGCCGACGCCGCTGAGAGTCGGCTGACGAGGCTCCCGCGGGAGAAGCTGAGGCTGGGGAGCCCAACCCCGAGGACGACCTTCCCTGGAAGGAGCGTCGCCGCCTGCAGAAATCTCGCCGGCAGCCACGCAAAGCCAGTCCTCCGATCCCGCCGAGCGGGCGCGCGCAACGGGCCGAGGAACGGCGGGTCAGGGCGAACCTGCGCCGCAAGCAGCGCGAGGCCGCGAAGGCGGAGCGCACCCCCGGCACCGGCACCCCGCCGGCCGAGCGGGAGGCCAACGCGGCCAAGGTGCGGCAGGGGATCGTCGTCTCCAGCAAGGGCGACAAGTCGATCACCGTCCGCATCGACATCGCCCGCCGCCACCGCACCTACGAGAAGATCGTCCGCAGCTCGACCAAGCTGCACGCGCACGACGAGCGCAACGAGGCCGGCGAGGGCGACGTGGTCCGCGTCGATCGAGACCCGTCCGCTCTCCAAGACCAAGCGCTGGCGCCTGGTCGACGTGGTGGAGAAGGCGAGGTAGCAGCGATGATCCAGCAGGAGTCCAGGCTCAAGGTCGCCGACAACTCGGGCGCGCGCGAGATCCTCTGCATCCGCGTCAAAGGCGGCTCCCACCGTCGCTACGCCAGCGTCGGCGACGTGATCACCGCGACCGTCAAATCGGCCAGCCCGCAGGGCGGCGTCCGCAAGGGCGAGGTCGTGCAGGCCGTCGTCGTCCGCACCCGCAAGCCGCTCAGCCGCCCCGACGGCACCTACATCTCCTTCGACGAGAACGCCGCGGTGCTGATCGACCCGGCCAGCAACAACCCGCGCGGGACCCGCATCTTCGGCCCGGTGGCGCGCGAACTGCGCGATCGCAACTTCATGAAAATCATCTCGCTGGCGCCGGAGGTCCTCTGATGGCCAAGTCCATGCGCATCCGCACCGACGACCAGGTGCTGATCATCGGCGGCAAGGACGCCGGCAAGAAAGGCCGCGTCGTCCGCACCGACCCGAAAAAGCGCCGCGTCTACGTCGAGGGCCTGAACATCATCAAGCGCCACGAACGGCCGCGCTCGCAGGGCGACCTGAAAAACGCCCAGGCCGGGGGGATCGTCGAGAAGGAGGGGCCGATCGACGTCTCCAACGTGATGCTGCTCGATCCCAAAGACAACAAACCCACCCGCATCGGCGTCCGCGTCGACAAAGGCGGCAAGCGCGTCCGCTACGCGAAGCGGACCGGAAACGAGATCGGCTGATGGAGGCGACCGTGGCACCGACTTCACAGGCCGCGCCGCCGCCGCGCCTGCGCGAGAAATACGAGCAGGACGTGCTGCCGGCGCTGACGCAGAAATTCGGCTACTCGACGCCGATGGAGGCTCCGCGCCTGGAGAAGATCACGCTCAACATGGGCCTCGGCACCGAGAAACAGGACAAACGCTCCTTCGAACTGGCCCAGGAACAGCTGGCGACGATCGCCGGCCAGCACCCGAACGTGCGCCGCGCCCGCAAGTCGGTCGCCTCCTTCAAGCTGCGCGAGGGGATGCCGGTCGGCGTCTCGGTGACGCTGCGGCGCGCCCGCATGTGGGAGTTCCTCGATCGCCTGGTCTCGATCGCGGTGCCGCGGATCCGCGACTTCCGCGGCCTCAACCCGCGCTCTTTCGACGGCCGCGGCAACTACTCGATGGGCGTCAAAGAGCAGCTGATCTTCCCCGAAATCGACTACGACTCGGTCGACGTCGTCCGGGGTCTGGACGTGACGATCACGACTTCCGCTAAAACTGACCTCGAGGCTTTCGAGCTTCTGCTCGGTCTGGGGATGCCGTTCGCCCAGGAGGGCCGCCCCGGACAGGCCGAGCGCGAAGCGAAAGAAAAAGAAGCCGAAGAAGAGCAGCTCAAAGAGGAGGCCCGCCAGAAGGCGGAAGTCGAGCAGGCGGCCCTCGAGCAGCTGAAAGAGGAGAACCCCGAGGCCTACGCCAAGCCGGAAGGCGAGGACGAGGGCGCCGCTGAGAGCGGAGACGAAGAGGCCGGAGAGACGGCCGAGGAGAGTTCGAACGATGGCTAAGACTTCGATGAAGGTGAAGCAGGCGCGGAAGCCGAAGTTCAAATCGCGCAGCTACAACCGCTGCCGCCGCTGCGGTCGCCCGCGCGCCTACTTCCGCAAATTCGGCCTCTGCCGGATCTGCCTGCGCGAGGCCGCCCACGAGGGGTACATCCCCGGAATGACCAAGTCGAGCTGGTAGGAACGCGAAGCGATGCACACCGACCCGATCGCCGATTACCTGACCCGGATCCGCAACGCGATCCGCGCCGGCCACGACGAGGTGGAGATCCCCCTCAACGGCCTCAAGCTGGAGATGTCCCGCATCCTCAAGGAGCAGGGCTACATCAAGGACTTCAGCCGCAAGCCGGCTGCGGTCGGCGAGGCGATCAACGTCGAGCTCAAGTACACCGAGGACCGCCAGCCGGTCATCCTCGGGATCGAACGGGTCTCGCGCCCGGGCCGTCGCCGCTACGTCGACCACAAAAACGTCCCCCGCGTCGACGGCGGGACCGGGACCGCGATCGTCAGCACCTCCGCTGGCGTGATGACCGGCCACGAAGCCCGTCAGAAGGGCGTCGGCGGCGAGGTCGTCGCCTACGTCTGGTGAGCCGATGAGCCGGATCGGAAGAAAGCCCGTCCCCGTCCCCGACGCCGTCTCGGTGGAGATCGCCCCTGGCAACATCGCCGTCAAAGGCCCGAAGGGGGAGCTGCGCCAGACCCTCTCGGCCGACATGACGGTCGAGCAGGAGGACGGCGCCGTAACCGTCACCCGCCCCACCGACCGCGGCGAGCACCGGGCCCTGCACGGCCTCACCCGCAGCCTGATCGCGAACATGGTCGAGGGCGTCACCGAGGGCTTCGAGAAGCGCCTCGAGATCCAGGGCGTCGGCTACCGCGCCGCCCTGAAAGGGAAAAAACTGGAGCTGGCGCTGGGCTTCTCGCACCCGGTGGCGATCGACGCCCCCGAGGGGATCGATTTCGAAGTCCCGCAGCCGACCGAAGTCATCGTCAAAGGCATCGACAAGCAGCTCGTCGGCCAGGTCGCCGCGGACATCCGCAAGCGCCGGCCGCCGGAGCCTTACAAGGGCAAGGGCATCCGCTACAAGGACGAGCAGGTCCTGCGGAAGGTGGGTAAGCGCGCATGACCGTCCTTACCAAGCGCCAGCGCCGGCTCAAACGGCGGCGCCGGGTTCGCGCCCGCGTCAAGGGCACGGCTGAGCGGCCGCGGCTTTCGGTCTACCGCTCCAACAAGGGCGTCTTCGCCCAGCTCATCGACGACACCCAAGGTCACACCGTGGCCGCGGTCAACTGGATCGAGCCGGAGCTGCGCAAGCTCAGCGCCTCCGAGCAGGCGAAGAAGGCTGGCGAACTGCTGGCCGAGCGGGCGAAGAGCGCCGGGGTCGAGGCCTGCGTCTTCGATCGCGGTGGCTACCAGTACCACGGCCGCGTCAAGGCGCTGGCCGAGGGCGCGCGAGAGGGGGGTCTGGCTTTCTAAGATGACCGGCCCCGCGACCACGCCACCCGGATGGCGTCCCTGGCACTTCGCATCTCTGCGTCCTCGGGCTTGCCTTTGGCTCCACCAAAGGCTGCGCCCTGCGTCCTTGATCTGCTCGACCAGGATCGCCCCCGGGTGCACGTGGCCACGAGGCCGGTCATCGGCCGTTCCGCTACGGTGAGCCGCTGCTTATGAAGGGCATGGACGTCAAGAACGTGGAAACGGTCAGCCCCCGCGGGCTGGACCTGCAGGAGCGGGTGATCGAGATCAACCGCGTCGCCAAGGTGGTCAAGGGCGGCCGTCGCTTCTCCTTCACCGCGCTCGTCGCCGTCGGCGACGAGGAGGGCGTGGTCGGGATCGGCTACGGCAAGGCCCGCGAGGTCCCGCTGGCGATCCAGAAGGGCGTCGAGGACGCTCGCAAGAACTTGATCCGGGTGCCCAAATACGGGAACACCATCACCCACCGCATCATCGGCCGCTTCGGTGCCGGCCACGTCGTCCTGCGCCCGGCCAGCCCCGGTACCGGCGTCATCGCCGGCGGCGGCGTCCGCGCCGTGCTTGAGCTCGGCGGCGTCCGCGACGTCCTGACCAAGAGCATCGGCACGCAGAACCCGATCAACCTCGTCAAGGCGACGATGGACGGCCTGGTCCGGCTGCGGCGGCCCGAGGAGGTTGCGGAGCTGCGCGGGCTGACGGTGACTCAGGTGCTGGGGATGGACGGGGGCAACGGGGCCGCGGGTCCTGTCTCCGATTCCGGGCTCTCCCTCCCGGGAGAGTCCTCGGAATCGTCGCCACCCGCGGCAGAGGCGGAGCCGGCTGCCGCTGAGCAGCCGTCCGAGGAGGCGGCTGAGGTAGCCGCATCGGCTGGCGCGGAGGCCGAGAAGGAGGCTCCGGTACAGCCGGCGGAGGGTGAGTCTTCATGAGCAAGGTGAAGGTCCGGCAGATCCGTTCTGCCGCTAAGACCAATCCGAATCAGAAAGCGACTCTGAAGGCGCTGAAGCTGGGGCGGATCGGCAAATCGGTCGAGCTGAAGGACTCCGAGCAGCTGCAGGGCCAACTGCGGGTCGTCTCGCACCTCGTTGAGGTCGACGATGGCTGAGAAAGGCAACAAAAGAGACTTCGCGCGCCGAGGAGATCGGCCTTCACAACCTGAAGCCGAAGCCGGGCTCGAAAAAGCCGCGCAAGCGGATCGGCCGCGGCGAGGGCAGCGGCCTCGGCAAGACCTCCGGTCGCGGCCACAAGGGCGCCGGCGCCCGCTCGGGCCGAAGCGCAAGGCTGGCTACGAGGGCGGGCAGAACCCGATCCACATGCGGATGCGAAAGCTTCGCGGCCCGCACAAAAAGCAGTCGATGCCGTTCGAGAACTTCCGGACCAAGACCCAGCCGGTCAACCTCTCCGACCTCGAGGAGCGCTTCGACAGCGGCGCCGAGGTGACGCCCGAGAGCCTTAAGGAGAAGGGTCTGGCGAAGCGGAAGGACCCGGTCAAGGTCCTCGCCCGCGGCGAGATCAAGAAGAACCTCGAGGTCCACGCGCACGCTTTCAGCGCGGCCGCCAAGGAGAAGATCGAGGCGGCCGGCGGTTCCTGTCACACTCTGGAGCCGTAATGCTCAAAACCATTCTCAACGCCTTCAGCGTTGCCGACATCCGCAAGAAGCTTGCCTTCACGGCGGCGATGCTGGCGCTTTACCGGCTCGGGTCCTACATCCCGGCTCCGGGCGTCGACGCCGATGCCGTCAAGGACATCTCGGAAAACTTCGGCGGCTCCGGCGTCCTCGGCTTCCTCAACCTCTTCTCCGGCGGCAGCCTCTCGCGCCTCAGCCTCTTCGCGCTGGGGATCATGCCCTACATCACCGCCTCGATCATCCTGCAGCTGCTGACGGTCGTCGTGCCGTCGCTGGAGCGCCTGCAGAAAGAGGGCGAGGTCGGGCAGCAGAAGATCACCCAGTACACGCGCTACCTCACCGTCGGCCTCGCCTTCGGCCAGTCGATCGGCTACGTCTTCCTCTTCCGCTCCTTCAGCAGCGGTCAGGAACAGCGTCGTCGGCAACCTCACCTTCCCGCAGCTGTTCCTGATCGTGATCTGCCTCACCGCCGGCTGCACCCTGCTGATGTGGCTGGGCGAGCTGATCACCCAGCGCGGCATCGGCAACGGCATCTCGCTGATGATCTTCGCCTCGATCGCCTCCTCGATCGTGCCGGGGCTCTCCAAGTGGTGGAACAACCCCGACCAGGTCTTCGTCGTGATGATGCCGTTCATCGCCCTCGCGGTGATCGTCGCGATCGTCTTCGTCCAGGAGGGTCAGCGGCGGATCCCGGTCCAGTACGCGAAACGCGTCGTCGGGCGCAAAATGACCTCCGGCGGGTCGACCTACCTGCCGCTGCGGGTCAACATGGCCGGCGTCATCCCGGTCATCTTCGCCGCCTCGATCATGGCCTTCCCGGCGACGATCGGGCAGATGCTCAACACCCACACCGCCCTCGACTTCGCCGCCTTCTTCAGCCCCAACAGCTGGCCCTATGTGGTCGGCGAGATCCTCTTCATCATCATCTTCACCTACTTCTACACCGCGGTCACCTTCAACCCGGTCGACCAGGCCGACAACCTGAAGAAATACGGCGGCTTCATCCCCGGCGTCCGCCCGGGCCGGCCGACCGCCGAGTACCTGGACCGAATCCTCTCCCGCCTGACCTTCCCGGGCGCGCTCTATCTGGGCGCGGTGGCGGCGCTGCCGACGATCCTGATCAGCCAGACGGCGGCCAACTTCTACTTCGGCGGTACCTCGATCCTGATCGTGATCGGCGTCGCGCTGGACACGGTCAAGCAGCTCGAGGCGCAGCTGATGATGCGCAACTACGAGGGCTTCCTGAAATAGTCTCCCTCAATGGCTGAGCTGAATCTCGTCCTCCTGGGCCCCCCGGGCTCCGGCAAGGGCACCCAGGGGGAGCGTCTGCAACGAAGACCTGCGGCTGCCGTACTACGCGACCGGGGACATCCTGCGCGGCGCGGTTCGCGACGAAACCGAGCTGGGCAGGACGGCGAAGGAGTACATGGACCGCGGCGACCTGGTGCCCGACGAGGTGATCGTCGGCGTGATCGCCGAGCGGATCGATTCCTCCGAGGCGCTCGACGGCTTCATCCTCGACGGCTTTCCCCGCACCACCCCGCAGGCCGAGGCGCTCGACGCCAAGCTCGCCGAGCTGGGCCGGGCGGTGACCGCGGTGCTGCTGATCGACGTCTCCGACGACGAGGTCGTGCGGCGGCTCGGCGGCCGCCGCACCTGCGAGGCCAACGGGCACGTCTTCCACGTCGAGTTCGAACCGCCCAAGGAGGAGGGCGTCTGCGACATCGACGGCTCGCCGCTGATCGTCCGCGACGACGACAAGCCCGAGGTGATCCGCAAGCGGCTCGAGACCTACCACGAGAAGACCGAGCCGCTGGTCTCCTACTACGACAGCCGCGGCGTCCTGCGGCGGATCGACGGCGAGGCGGCGCCGGACGAGGTGGCGGAGCAGATCCGCCGCACCCTGGCGACGCTGCGGATGGAGCAGGACGAGGCCGTCTAGTTTCGTCCTGCGAGCCCGCCGCCGGCTCCTATTAGCGTGTACCGAATGATCATCAAGAAGACCCCGGAGCAGGTCGATCAGATGGCCGCCTCCGGCGAGATCCTCGTCCGCTGCCTGAAGATGCTCGCCGCGAAGGCGCGGCCCGGGATCACGACCGGAGAACTCGACGCGGCGGCGGAGAAGTTCATCCGCTCGCAGGGCGCGAGCCCGCCTTCAAGGGCTACCGCGGCTTCCCGGGCTCGATCTGCGCCTCGCCCAACTCGATGGTCGTCCACGGCATCCCCGGGCACTACGAGCTGAAGCGCGGCGACGTGATCTCGATCGACGTCGGCGTGGTCAAGGACGGCTGGGTCTCCGACGCGGCGATGACGCTGCCGATCGGCTCGGTCAGTCCCGAGGCGCAGAAGCTGCTCGACGTGACCAAGGCTTCGCTCTTCGCCGGGGTCGAGCAGATGCGGCCGGGCAACCACCTCGGCGACGTCTCCAGCGCGATCCAGCGCGACGGTCGAGGTCGAGGGCCTCTCGATCATCCGCACCCTGGTCGGCCACGGGATCGGTCGCGACATGCACGAGGAACCGCAGGTCCCGAACTTCGGCGAGCCCGGCAAGGGGCCGGAGCTGGAGGAGGGGATGGTGCTGGCGATCGAGCCGATGGTCAACGCCGGCGGGCCGCTGGTTCGGATGGGCGACGATGGCTGGTCGGTCTACTCCGAGGACGGCTCCCTCGCCGCCCACTTCGAGTTCACGGTCGCGGTGACCCCGGACGGGCCGCGGATCCTCACCCCCTGGCATCTGGAGTCGGTCCTAGAAATTCATCGCACCCGTCTGGCGGCGGCGGCTCGCCAGCCGGGAACGCTGAGTTCCCAGGACGACTCCAGCCGCCAGCTACGCTTTCTTTACGCGTCGTCTACTGACACTCACGTTGTTGTTTGTCGCTTGCGGTCGCTGCCAACCGCGGCTGCTGTGCCGCAGCCTTACGGGACCAACGACGCCGGCGGCTTCCGCAACGTGCTGCCGCCGGGGGAGAACGGGACCGCCAGCTTCAACGAGGTCCTCGCCTTCCGCGGCCCGGGCCTGCTGCCGCCGCACTTCGCCGACCAGCAGCCGCTCTACGAAAACCTCCTCTACGCGGCGCCGACGCTGACCGAAGACCAGATCCCGAACTACTTCAAGGACGCCACCTTCGGCGTCCCCGCCGGCGAAGTCGAATCCGAGATCGAACCGCGCCCCGGCGTGACGATCGTCCGCGACAAAGCCTTCGGCGTGCCCCACGTCTACGGCGACACCCGCGCCGACACGATGTTCGGCGCCGGCTACGCGGGCGCCGCCGACCGCCTCTTCCTGATGGACGTGCTGCGCCACACCGGCCGCGCCGAACTCGCCTCCTTCCTCGGCGGCTCCAACGCCGGTGCCGACGCCAGCCAGTGGCAGTTCGCCCCCTATACCGAAGCCGATCTGCGAACAGCAGCTGGCGCAGGCGCCGCAGCTCTACGGCGCCGCTGGGCAGCAGGCGGTCGACGACGTCAACGCCTACGTCGAAGGGATCAACGCCTACGTCGCCGCCGCCAACCTCGATCCCAACACTGAAGCCGGGCGAGTACTCGCTCCTGAACAAGCCGATGGAACCGTGGAAGCCGACCGACGTGATCGCGATCGCTTCGCTGGTCGGCGGCATCTTCGGCCAGGGCGGCGGCAACGAGCTGAACTCGGCGCTGACGATGCAGGCGTTCGTCAAGCGGATGGGGAAGAAGGCCGGCCGCAGGGCCTGGGCGAACTTCCGCTCCAAGAACGACCCCGAGGCGCCGACGACGGTCTCCAAGCGCTTTCCCTATGAGACCCGCAGCGCCTTCGCCAAGCGCGGCCTGGCGCTGCCGGAGCCCGGCAGCGTCCGCTTCACCGAGACGGCCAGCGCCTCGGTCGCGCCGGGACGTTCGACCGCAACCGTCGGCCAGCGCCTGCAGGCAGCGATCGAAGCCGCCGGCCACGCCTCCAACTGGGAGCTCGTCTCCGCCAGGGAGTCGGCGACCGGCCACCCGATCGCAGTGATGGGCCCGCAGGTCGGCTACTTCGTGCCGCAGATCCTGCATGGAGGTCGACCTGCACGGCCCTGGCATCGATGCCCGCGGCGCCGCCTTCCCCGGGGTCAGCCTCTACGTCCAGCTCGGGCACGGCCGCGACTACGCCTGGAGCGCGACCACGGCCACCTCCGACAACGTCGACACCTTCGCCGAGGTCCTCTGCAAGGACAAGTTCCACTACCTCTACCGCGGCAAGTGCCTGGCGATGGAAAAGCTGCGAAAAGAGCGAGAGCTGGACGCCGAACGCGGCCGACCCGACGCCGGCCGGCTCGCAGACCCTGATCGCCTACCGCACCGTGCACGGGATCGTCTACGCCCGCGGCAAGGTCGGCGGCAAGAAGGTCGCCTTCGCCCGCCAGCGCAGCACCTACGGTCCACGAGGCCGACTCGGTCGTCGGGTTCGCGCAGCTGAACGAACCAGGGGTGGTGACGGGGCCGGCTGGCTTCAAGAAGGCCGTCTCCAACATCAATTTCCTCTTCAACTGGAGCTACGTCGACTCCGAGCACATCGCCTACGCGCTCTCCGGATGGATGCCGCAGCGGGCGAAGGGCACCTCGCCCGACTTCCCGGTCCTCGGCACCGGCAAGTACGACTGGAAGGGCTACAAGCCGGCGAACCGGACCGCGAATTGGCTGCCCTTCGCCAAGCACCCGCAGGCGGTCGACCCGCCCTTCCTCGTCTCCTGGAACAACAAGCAGGCGCCGGGCTGGGCGGCGGCCGACGACAAGTACAGCTACGGGCCGCTGTTCCGCTCGCAGATGATCGCCGACAAGGTGCGGGCGGCGATCAAGGGCGCGAAGAAGATGACGATCGCCCAGCTGGTCCAGGCGATGGAGGAACCCGCGACCCAGGACCTGCGCGGTTACCGGCTGTTGCCGACGATCTTCAAGGCGGTCGGCAAGCCGTACTCGCCGAAGCTGCGCCAGGCGCTGGCGACGCTGAAGGCGTGGCACAAACACGGCGCCCACCGCCGCGACCTCGACCGCGACGGCGTCTACGAGGAAAACGATGCGGTGCAGCTGATGGACGCCTGGTGGCCGAAGCTGGTTGCAGGCGAGTTCAGGCCGGTGCTGGGGGCGAGGGCCTACGCAGCGCTGGAAGGGATGGTGCGGACCGGCAGCTACACCGGCGGCTCGCCGACCGAACCGGACTTCTCCGACGGCTGGTGGAGCTACGTCTCCAAGGATCTGCGCGACCTCTTCGGCCCCGAGCCGAAGGGCGCCTGGAGCCAGGTCTACTGCGGGAACGGCGTAAAGCAGAAGTGCCGCCGCATCCTCCAGCGCACCCTCGCGGCGGCGCTGAAGATGACCCCGCAGCAGCTCTACGGCGGCGGCGACGGCGCCTGCGCCGGAAACCCGCAGCCGTCCTGCTTCGACCAGAACCGGCCGGCGGTGACCGGCGGCATCTCCCTGCCCCCCTTCCCCTTCCAGAACCGGCCGACCTTCCAGCAGGTGGTGACGCCGACCCAGAAGCTGCCTCGTTGAGGGCTGAATTCACTGTTCTGTATGGAAGTTGATTCAGAACATTTTGTCTGAGGTGTAGTTTTGTGCGTCGTGCTCTGGGACGATCTCGATATGGAGCTGGAGCAGTGGCAAGAGGACTTCGACCGCCGTCTAGAAGAGGGCCGTCGCGAGATCCGAGAACGGATCGCCAGGGTCGAAAGGCGCTGTGAGAAAGCCGAGGATGTCCGCCGACGCGAGTGGGAGGAGCTCCAGGGGCGGGTAATGACCGCGCAGGAGAAGCAGGAACACCGCAGCGACGGGTTCCTGCGGCTGATGACGGCGATGACCGAGGAGTACGTCAAGATCGCACGCTCCATAGGCGAGGACATGCAACGAGGATTCGCCGAAGGTAGAGCGGAGAGTCGAGCCCAGACCGAAGCGTTGATGCGCATGCTTGATCGGCTGCCTCCGCCGAAGGACAGCTGATGGACTAGGAAACCTTCTCCTGGGTCTCGTTAGCGCGAATGACGGGACCTAGGACAGCGCCGCGGCCAGCTGCACCAGCCGCTCGGGATGCAGCATCGTGCCGCGACCCAAGTTGCCGCCGAGGCGGCAGACCCGCAAGCGGGCATTCAGTTGCTCAACCAGTATCGGCGGGTCGCGACGTACGGTGTCGCCATGTCCCCTGGCTTCGCCGTAGGCGAAGCCCAACATCTCCTATTCGGACTCCCAGATGCTGATCGTGCAGTTCCCGGTCGTCGGCCAGCCAGCGGAGACGGCGCTCACCAGTCCTTGTGCGTTGCGGGTGAAAGGACTCAAGCGAACGCCCTCACGAAGGAAGCGCGGCAGCGATAGGAGTCGGACGCGTCCGAGGGTTAGAGCAGCGAACGGGCCATTGCCAACCCTCTCGCAACTCGAAAGGGGGGAAGACCCGAAATGCGTACCGCGCGTCGAGATGACTTCGAATAACGACCACCAGGAAATCTTTGCCTCGATGGAGAGATTTCGCGCCAGAGGCTCCGCGAGAAAACTTTCAAAGTCGGTTGCCTCCCGCCATGCTGTGAGCAGAACCTGTTGCCGCAGGGCGGGCAGGCCGCCCCCAAAACCGGCGCTCGCACCGGAGCCGATGAACGGCATCGCCCTTGCGAAGACTAGGCCCGGAATCGTCGGCAGGTGGTGCCGAGCAGAACGACGCCATCGCCACGCCGACTTCATCGAGGCGAACTCCGTGACATGAGCGGCAACAAGCTTCCCGCCGCCGTTGAGGTCCCGATGGAGGAGCATGAACCCGATTCTTACCGGAATTGAGCCGCAGGTCCCGAGAAGCGATCATGGCAACATCCTGCAAATGAACCAGGAGACCTTTTCAGCCGTTGACCAGTTCATCGGCGAGACGATCGTCAGCGAGGACAAAGCGCTGCAGGGGGCAGTCGAGGCAGCCGGGGCGGCGGGTTTGCCGGCGATCCAGGTCTCGCCACCGCAGGGGAAGCTTCTGCAGCTGCTGGTTCGGCTGGTCGGGGCCAAGCGGATCCTCGAGTTCGGGACGCTGGGCGGCTACAGCGCGATCCTGATGGCGCGGGCGCTGCCGGCGAACGGGCGGTTGGTCACGCTGGAGACGAAGCCTGAGTACGCCGAGGTGGCGCGCCGAAGCATCGATGCCGCCGGCGTTGGGGGGAGGGTCGAGATCCGGGTCGGGCCGGCGCTGGAGGCGCTGCCGGGCCTGGAGGAGGAAGGCGGTGAGCCCTTCGACCTCGTCTTCATAGACGCCGACAAGGTCAACACGCCCAACTACTTCTCCTGGGCGATCGGCCGCACGCGGCCCGGCGGCCTGATCATCGCCGACAACGTCGTCCGCGACGGAACTCTTGCCGATCCCAGCGGCGACGAGGCGTCCCAGGCCCAGCGTCGTCTGCACGAGATGTTGGCGGAGGAGCCGCGGGTCAGCGCCACCACTGTCCAGACCGTCGGCGTCAAGGGCTACGATGGCTTCCTGATCGCTCTCGTCGAGCCTGCGTAACCAGGCGTCGCCGAGGCGTCACCCCTGCTATCTTTCCCGGTCGGCCTTGTTGGCCGGTTGGTTCGTCCTACCGTCCGATTCATGGGGCGCGTGGGAATCCTGTTGTCGATACGAGATCCGGAGCAATGAAGGTTCGAGCTTCCGTCAAGCCGATGTGCGAGAAGTGCAAGGTAATCCGCCGAAACGGGGCAGTCTTGGTGATCTGCCAGAACCCGCGCCATAAGCAGAGGCAGGGCTAGCCATGGCACGGATCGCCGGCATCAACATCCCGGTCAACAAACGGGCCGAGATCGGGCTCACCTACATCTTCGGCATCGGCCGCTCGACGGCGCAGCAGATCCTCGCCGAGGCCAAAGTCGACCCGAACACCCCGGTCAAGGACCTGACCGAGGACGAGGTGATGAAACTGCGCGAGGCGGTCGAGAACCGCGAGGTCGAGGGCGACCTCCGGCGCGAGCGCTCGCAGAACGTCAAACGGCTGATGGAGATCGGCTCCTACCGTGGCCTTCGCCACCGGCGAGGGCTTCCCGTCCGTGGCCAGCGGACCAAGACCAACGCCCGCGGCCGCAAGGGCCCCCGGCGCCTCAGCGTCGCCGGCAAGCGCAAGGCATAGGCAGAGAGATGGCTGAGAAAAAACCCGCCAAAGGGCGCACCCGCCGCCGCGTCAAAAAGAACGTCACCTATGGGCAGGCGCACATCAAGACTTCCTTCAACAACACGATCGTCACCCTGACCGACACCGACGGCAACGTAATCGCCTGGGAGTCGGCCGGCTCGGCCGGGTTCAAAGGCTCCCGCAAGTCGACCCCGTTCGCCGCCCAGGTGACCGCCGACGCGGCCGCCAAAAAGGGCATGGAACACGGCTTGGAGCGGGTTGAGGTCTTCGCCAAGGGCGCTGGTTCGGGTCGTGAGACCGCGATCCGCTCGCTGCAGGCCGCTGGCCTCGACGTCACCACCGTCAAGGACGTCTCTCCGCAGGCCCACAACGGCTGCCGTCCGAAGAAGCGAAGGCGCGTCTAATGGCCCGCGATACCTCGCCGCAGTGCAAGCAGTGCCGCCGCGAGGGCCAGAAACTCTTCCTCAAGGGTGAGCGCTGCTTCACCGACAAGTGCGGCGTCGAGCGTCGCTCCTACCCGCCCGGTGATCACGGCCGCGGCCGCCTGCGCCAGAGCGAGTACCGCGTGCAGCTGCGCGAGAAGCAGAAGACCCGCCGCTACTACCAGGTGCTGGAGAAACAGTTCCGCGCCTACTACGACAAGGCCTCCCGTCAGGACGGCGTCACCGGCGAGAACCTGCTGCGGCTGCTCGAGTCCCGCTTCGACAACGTTCTCGTCCGCCTCGGCTTCGCCGCCTCGCGGCGCCAGGCGCGCCAGCTGATCACCCACGGCCACTGGCAGATCAACGGCCGCCGGGTGAACATCCCCTCTTACCAGGTACGACCCGAAGATATCATCTCGATCAAGGCCGGATCGAAAGCCACCGACACGATCCAGCGGGCGACGGAACTCGTCTCCACGGTCCCCGCCTGGCTGCAGGCCGATCACGATGCCCTCACCGCCAAGGTCCTGCGCTACCCCGAGCGCTCCGAGATCTCGGCGCCGGTTCAGGAGCAGCTGATCGTCGAGCTGTACTCCAAGTAGTCCGGAAACCCGACCTCAGAACCACCAGAGCAAGGAACTCATGACCACCGATTTCCAGGTCCCCCGCATCACCTCCGAGAAAGTCGACGACCGTCGCGGCACGTTTACGATCGAGCCGCTCGACAAGGGCTTCGGCTACACGTTCGGCAACAGCCTTCGTCGCGTCCTCCTCTCCTCGCTCGGCGGCGCCGCCATCACCAGCGTCCGCATCGAGGGAGTCGCGCACGAGTTCTCGACCGTGCCCGGCGTCAAAGAGGACGTCACCGACATCATCCTCAACCTCAAGGACCTCGTCGTCCGCATGCACACCGACGCCGACGAGGTCGAGGCGCCGCTGGTCGCGACCGGCCCCGGCGAGGTGAAGGCGAAGGACATCGACCTGCCCTCCGGCGTCGAGATTCTCAATCCCGACGCGCCGATCGCCACGCTCGAGAAAAAAACCAAGCTCGAGGTCTACCTGACGATCGGCCGCGGCCGCGGCTACTCGCCGGCCGAAGAGAACAAGTCCGACGAGCAGCCAATCGGCGTGATCCCGATCGACTCGATCTTCTCGCCGATCCGGCGCGCCTCCTACGCGGTCGAATCTGCCCGCGTGGGCCAGCGCACCGATTACGACAAGCTCACCCTCGACCTCGAGACCGATGGCTCGATCGAGCCGGGCGCGTCGCTGCGCGAGGCCTCAGAGATCCTGATCAAGAGCCTGGCGATCTTCACCGACGCCGACCGGGTCGAGGAGCTGACCGCGCGTGAACCGGCTCCGGCGGTCCCCAGCGACGGCTTCTCCGCGGGCGGGGACGGCGGCGTCGCCGCGGCCAACGGCCTCGACGAGATCCTGATCGAGGAGCTCGAACTGGGCGTCCGCTCCTACAACTGCCTGAAGCGGGCCGGCGTCCAGACCGTCGGCGACCTCGTGCGCAAGTCGCGCGCGGAACTGAACGCGATCCCCAACTTCGGTCAGAAGTCGATCGAGGAAGTGATCGAGACCCTGCACTCCCGCGGCCTGGACCTGCAGGCGGACTAAGGGTCTCGGCGAGAGCGGAGCGGAGGATCAGGTGCGGCACAAAAAGAAGCGGAATAAGCTCAGCCGCGACTCCGCCCATCGCGAGGCGCTGCTCTCGAATCTCTCGAAGCAGCTGATCGAGCACGAGCGGATCCAGACCAGCCAGGCCAAGGCCAAGGCGGTCAAGCCCGAGGTCGAGAAACTGATCACCCTCGCCAAACGCGGCGATCTCCACGCCCGCCGCCAGGCGCTGGCCAGCCTTCACAACGACAAGTTCATCGTCCACAAGCTGTTCGACGAGGTGGCGCCCCGTTACTCGGAGCGTCCGGGTGGCTACACCCGCATCGTCAAGCTCGGTCCGAGGAAATCCGACTCGACCGAGATGGTTTATCTAGAGCTGGTCTAGGGGCCTGGGTCGGGGGTGGGGGTGGGGACACCCTCGCTCTGACAAAAGCCGGCCTAATTAGGCCGGCTTTTTGAGTATCCGTCAGCTCGAGGGTGTCCCCACCCCCGGCTACGACAGGCAGCTAGGGACGACTCTCGTACGAGACCGACTCCAGATACAGGCCGTGGGGTGGGGCCGTGTCGCCTGCTGCGGTTCTAGGTGCTCCCTCTAGAAGGGAGATGAAGCTCTCTACGGTTCTGCGCCCGCTTGCTACTTCCAGCTGGGTGCCGACGAGGACGCGGACCATGTTGCGCATGAAGGCGTCGGCGGTGATGCGGAAGGAGAGGATGTCGCCTTCGCCGGTCCACGAGGCGGCGAGGATGTCGCGGTCGAAGCGGACGTGGTCGGTCTGGGTCGGGGTGAAGGCGGTGAAGTCGTGGTTGCCGGGGAGGGCGGCGGCGCAGGCGTCGAGCGCCTCGCGGTCGACCTTGTGGGGCCACCAGAGGGCCTTGCCGAGCTCGAAAGGGCTGGGCGAGGAGCGGGCGAGGAGGCGGTAGCGGTAGCTGCGAGCTTTGGCGTCGTGGCGGGCGTTGAAGCCGTCGGCGACAGGGGCCGCGGCGGTGACGGCGACGTCGTCGGAGAGCAGCCCGTTGAGGCGCCGCATCAGGTCCCCGGGGGGCTCTGCCGCCGTCTCGAAGCTCGCCACCTGCGCCAGCGCGTGGACGCCGGTGTCCGTCCGCCCGGCCACGGTCAACTCCACCGGCTCGCGCAGGACCGTCGCCAGCGCCCTCTCCAGCTCCCCCTGCACCGTGCGCTGACCGGGCTGGCGGGCCCAGCCGCGGAAGCCGGCGCCGTCGTATTCGATCTCCAGCCTCACCGTGGGCACGGCGGCAGTATCGCCGACACTCGGCTCCTCGCGGTCCCCACCTGGAATCGAAGTGGAGCCCGCCCTGCTGAGCCATCGGGCCAAGGTTGGCCCATATTGAGCCACGGAGATCGGGGATCCTTCAGTCATGGACCAGCGACACTTCCCCCTGCTACTGCTCACCCTCCTCATCGGCGCGGCCTTTCTCATTCCTGGATCCGCGGCCGCCGAATCCGAACCTGAAGACCCCGTGGAGCTCGGTCAGGCCCAGGCAGTCAGATTGATGCGGACTGCCCTTCTTTACCGCTATCCAGTGTCCTGGCTCCACGCCCGTGGCCATGAACTTGCCTGCCCCATCGGCTTTCACCCCCGGCGCGGCGGGCCCAATCAGGACCACGAAATCCGGCGCCGTTGCCACTTCTCGTGGTCGGCCCTGGGGCACAGCTACCGTGGCGGGGGCATCGTCTGGCTTGGCGGCGAGTCAGGCGGCATCCGGGAGTGGCACTTCCAAGCGCGGGTCGTCGAAAGATACAAAGGGAAGGTCGATGTTGCCCATCCCGGCGGCATTGTCCGCCCCAGTTAGCCCCTGAGCCAGGGCCAATCCTCAGAGCGGCTCTGCGAGGCGAGGTTCTCACACTCCCGCCGCGTCGCTGCCGACACCTAGAATCGGGTCGGTGCGCATCCTCCTCACCAACGACGACGGCATCTCGGCGCCGGGGCTGCAGGCCGCTCGCCGCGCCCTGGTCGAGCTCGACGGGGTCGAGGTCGACGTCATCGCTCCCGACTCCAACCGCAGCGCGATCGGCCGCGGCATCACCACCCGCTCGCCGCTCAGCGTCGAGGAGGTCACCTTCGAAGATGGCCGCGTCGGTTACGCCACCGACGGCACCCCGGTCGACTGCGTCCGCTTCGCCGAGCTGGGGCTGGTCGGCAGCCCCCCTGACCTGATCGTCTCCGGAATCAACCACGGCGCCAACCTCGGCGACGACATCACCTATTCGGGCACGGTCGCCGCGGCGCTGGAGGGGATCATTCTCGGCATCCCCGCGATCGCGGTCTCCCAGCAGTCCTCCGCCGGCGGCCTCGGCTACGTCAGCGGCAAGTTCGACTTCACCGTCGCCGCCCCCTTCACCGCCCAGCTGGTCAGCCGCCTGCGCGAGGTGTCGATGCCGGAGGCGACCCTGATCAACGTCAACTGCCCCTGCACCGAGCCGACCGGGATCGAGGTGACGAAGCTCGGCAAACGGATCTACAACGACGAGCTGAAACTGGTCCGCGAGGGCGACGGACGCAGGCACTACGAGATCTACGGCTGGCAGCCCGGCTACGAGGAGATCGAGGGCACCGACCTCTACGCGGTCGAGAACGGGCGCATCGCCGTCACCCCGATCCACTTCGACCTCACCGACCACGGCGGCATCGAGCGGCTGTCCGGCTGGGGCTTCGAGGAGATGCTGGCGGCCAGCGCAGCGACGGCGTGAGCGCCTCCTTCGAGCAGCGCGCGGAGGAGCTGCGGGAGCTCCTCGCCCACCACAACCATCTCTACTACGTCCTCGACGATCCCGAGATCGGGGACGACGAGTATGACGCGCTGCTGAACGAGCTGCGGGCGCTGGAGGAGGAGCATCCGGAGCTGCGGACGCCGGACTCGCCGACGCAACGGGTCGGGGCGCCGCCGCTCGACCGCTTCGAGCAGGTCGAGCACCTCGAGCAGATGCTCTCGCTCGGCAACGCCCGCAACGAGGAGGAGCTGCGGGCCTGGGAGAACCGGATCGCCAACCACCTCAAGCGGATGGACATCGCCGCCTCGGAGTTCAGCTACACGACCGAGCCGAAGATCGACGGCCTCGCCATCACCCTCACCTACGAGGACGGGGTGCTGGTCCGCGGCGCCACCCGCGGCGACGGGCGGATCGGCGAGGACGTGACCCAGAACCTGCGAACGATCGGATCGGTTCCCCTGCGCATCAAGGGGGACCCCCCCGAGCTGATCGAAGTCCGCGGCGAGGTCTACTTGCCGATCGCCGCCTTCAAAGCGTTGAACGAGCGCCGCGCCGAGGCCGGCGAACCGACCTTCGCCAACCCCCGCAACTCCGCCGCCGGCTCGATCCGCCAGCTCGACCCGGCGCTGGCCGCCGAACGGCCGCTCTCGACCTGGTTCTACGGGATCGGCCAGGTGCGCGGGCTCGACCTTCCCACCCACATGGCCGAGGTCGAATGGCTGCGGGAGAAGGGATTCAAGGTGAACCCGGACACCGACCACCACGCGGGCGTCGAGGGCGTCGTCAAGCGCTGCCGCTGGTGGGAGGAGCGCCGCGACGAGCTCGACTACGAGATCGACGGCGTCGTCGTCAAGGTCGACGAGAAGGCGCTCTGGCGCGAGCTCGGCGTCGTCGGGCGGGAGCCACGCTGGGCGATCGCCTGGAAGTTCCCGCCGACGACGGCGACGACGAAGCTGAGGAAGGTCGTCTGGAATGTCGGCCGCACCGGCCACCTCGTCCCCTTCGCGATGCTGGAGCCGGTCCACGTCGGCGGCGTCACCGTCACCACCGCCACCCTCCACAACGAGGAGGACCTCGCCCGCAAGGAGGTCCGCGAGGGTGACGAGGTGGTGGTGATGCGGGCCGGCGACGTGATCCCGCAGGTGGTCTCGCCGATCACCCAACGCCGGCCGAAGGGGGCGCGGAAGCCGAAGCCGCCGAAGAAGTGCCCCGCCTGCGGCACCGAGACGGTCAAACCCGAGGACTCCGTTTTCACGATCTGCCCCAACCGCACCGGCTGCCCCGGGCAGTCGTTCCAGGCCGTCAAACACTTCGTCAGCAAGGGGGCGATGGACATCGACGGGATGGGGGAAAAGCAGGCGCTGCGCTTCCTTCAGGAAGGCCTGATCGCCGACGTTGCCGACATCTACGACCTCACCGAGGAGCGGTTGGTCGAGCTTGAGCGCTTCGGCGAGACCTCTGCCCGCAACCTCGTCGCCTCGATCGAGGCCTCCCGCAAGCGGCCCTTCAAACGCGTCCTCTACGCCCTCGGTCTGCCCGGCGTCGGCTTCGTCACCGCCGAGGCGCTGGCCGACCACTTCGGCTCGATCGACGCCCTGCACGAAGCCGACCCCGAGGCGATCGAGGAGGTCGAGGGCGTGGGTCCGATCATGGCGGTGCAGATCAGCGAGTCGATCACCGACGACGCCACCTGGGCGCTGGTCCAGAAGCTGCGCGAGAAGGGCCTGCGGCTGGAGGCCGACCCCTCCGAACGGCGCCGGGAGGGCGGGCCGCTGGAAGGCAAGACCGTCGTCCTCACCGGCACCCTGCCGGAGCTGACTCGCGACGAGGCGGCGGCCATGGTGAAGTCGGCGGGGGGCAAGGTGACCAGCTCTGTCTCGAAAAAAACCGACTACGTGGTCGCCGGCGACAACCCGGGCTCCAAGCTCGCCAAAGCGGAGAAATACGGGACCGAGATCCTCGACGAAGCGAGCCTGCGCGAGCTGGTCGGGCGATAGCCGCTAGCGACCGCCGCGGTCAGTAGCCGGCGACGGCGCTGGCGATCCGGTCCTGGTCGAGGTGGGCGAGGCTGAGGTTGCCGACGCCCGCCATCAGGATCGAGAAGGCCATCACCCGGCCGCTGCGGTTGAAGCAGTAGCCGGAGAGGTTGCTGACGCCGCTGATCGTGCCGGTCTTGGTCCGGCAGCGGCCGTAGGCGGCGGTGCCCTCCATGCGGCTGGCGACGGTTCCCTCGCGGCCGGCCAGGGCCAAGTCCTGGATGAACTCCTCGCCGGCCGGGTCCTCCTGCATCCCCAGCAGCAGGTCGACGATCTCGCGCGGGCTGGAGCGGTTGGAGCGGGTGAGGCCGGAGCCGTCGACGGCCTGGACCGAGGAGCCGTGGGCCCGCGCGAAAGCCTCGACCACCCCCGCACCGGCGGCGGTGGTGCCGGCGCCGCCGAATTCGGCGCCAAGGAGCTTGATCAGGGTCTCGGCGAAGAAGTTGTCGGAGTAGACGTCGGTGAGGTTGACGATGCGGTCGAGGCTGGGGGAGCGGACGAGGGCAACGCGCTCGGCGCTCGGCGGGGTCGGGCGCAGAGCGACCTGCGGCGGTACGCCCACACCGGCCTTGCGCAGGGAAGTCACCAGCTTCGTCGCCGCCAGCTTCGCCGGGTCGGAGGAGAAGCCGCTGGCGCTGGTGGCGCCGCGGAAGCCGGAGTTGAAGGCGAGGCCGGAGAGCGGGCCGATGTAGGGGCTGGTGCCGTAGCCGGAGTCGGCGACGCCGCGGCGGCGGTCGAAGATCGAGTCGTCGGCGTAGAGGCGGCCGGTGATCGAGGTGATCCCCGACGCCCTGATCTGCGGGGTCAGCGAGAAGAGGTTGGTGCCGAGGCCGCCGAGGTAGCTGCCGTAGAAGCCCGGCGTCCCCAGGGCGGGGTCGCCGCCGCCCTGCAGGTAGAGGCTGCCGTGGAGGACTCCGTTCGAGTCGACGCGGCCGTCGCGGAAGACCTTGGTCGAGATCCGGTGGTCGGGCCCAAGTTCGGAGAGGGCGGTGGCGGTCGTGAACAGCTTCATGTTCGAGGCCAGCGGCCGCGAGCGGCCGGGGGCGCTGGAGCACATCACCTGGCCAGAGGCGGTGTCGACGACGAGCAGGCCACTGGCCGAACCGCCGCCCTGGTGCAGCCACGCGCGCATCCGGTCGCACGTGCCGGCGGCCTGTGCGGCTGCCGCCAGAAGCAGAAAAAGGGCTGCTGAGGCGACCAAAAGGGGAAGCAGGATGCGTTTCACTGGGTCTCCGAACACGCGAGACGTGGAAGGTAGCGGTCGAGGATGACCTACCGCCCTGGAATACTGCACGTATGGGTGAAGTCGTAGACATCGAGTCCAAACCGCGCAAGCGGAAAGGCCGGCGCAAGAAGCCCTCGAAGACGGCCTTGGTGCTCGGCGGCGGCGGCTTTACCGGCGGCGTCTACGAGATCGGGGCGCTGCGCGCACTCGACCTGCTGGCGGTCAACAGCACGGTCAACAACTTCGACGTCTACGTCGGCACCAGCGCCGGCTCCTTCGTCGCCGCGATGCTGGCCAACGGCGTCACTCCCGAGGAAATGATGCAGGTGATCAATTCCGACGACGACCTGGGGCTGCAAGACCTCGACCTCGACAAGGTGCTCAGGCCCAACTACCTCGGCTTCCTCGCCAAGGGCGCGGCTCTGCCGCTGCGGACGCTGGAGCTGCTGCGCTCGCTGGTCAGGATCGGCGAGTTCTCGGCGATGGACATCGGCGTCGGCCTGGCCGAGGCGCTGCCGACCGGCCTCTACTCCGGCGCCGGCCTCTCCGAGTACGTCGAGGAAGCGCTCGGCGACAGCGGCCGGGTCAATGACTTCCGCCTGCTCGAGCATGAGCTCTACCTCACCGCCACCGACCTCGACACCTGCGAGCGGATCGTCTTCGGCGAAGACGAGTGGTCCGACGTGCCGATCTCCAAAGCGGTCGAGTGCTCGACCTGTCTGCCGATCGTCTACAAGCCGGTCGACCTCAAAGGGCGACAGTTCGTCGACGGCGGCATCCGCTCGACCACCAACGTCGACATCGCGGTCGAAAAGGGCGCCAAGTTCATCGTCGTCGTCAACCCGCTGGTCCCCTTCGTAAACGACTTCGAGACGACGATCCCAACGGTCACCGGCCGCCGCGTGCGGCGGGTCTCCGACATGGGACTGCCGGCAATCGCCAACCAGACCTTCCGCCTCATCGCCCACGCCCGCCTGCACCAGGCGGTCGAGCAGTGGCAGGAGAAGTACCCGGGGGTCGACATCATCCTGCTCGAGCCCGAGCCCAACGACGAGCTGATGTTCGGCACGCCGATCATGGACTACTCGCGCCGCCTCAGGATCGCCCGCCACGGCTTCGAAACCGTAACCGCCGCCCTCGCCGCCGATTACGACCGCTACCACGAGATCGCCGAGCGCCACGGCCTCGAAATCTCCGAGCGCCGCGTCCGCCGCGTCGTCGAGCAGGCCTCCGAAGAGGAGCCCGAGCAGACCTCCGCCTGGAAGCGCGTCCTCGAGCAGACGACCTCGGTGCTGCTGCGCCAGTCGGGCGAAGCTTCTTAGGCAGCGCTACTTACCTCTACTTGCAATAATTGCAAGTAGATTATGAGCACCGTCGACGCCGAAAGGGCTTTGAACGAAAGCTCCGCCTCTGATGTTGGAAAGGAGCTGCTGAACCTGGACGAGGATCAGTGGCTGGAGCGCAAGTCTGCCCGCATCTCGCCTCGGAGTCTCGCGGATACCTTAATCGGCTTCGCCAATGCGGATGGCGGGATCGTAGTGGTGGGCCTACACGACGAAAAGATCGAGGGAACGGAGGCCAACACCTCACGTCGAAATTCGCAGATGCAGGCCCACATCGACTTCTGCAGTCCGCCGGTGCGAGTTCGCCACCGGCTGGTCGACTGCATCAACGAGGAAGGGGCGCCTGACAAACTTCTGGCTATCGAGGTAGCAACGGGCGAGGTTGTTCACGCCAACGGTAAGGACGAGGTCTACCTCCGCGTCGGCGACGAGAACCGCCGTCTTAGTTTTGTCCAGCGACAGGAGCTTCTCTTCGACAAGGGTCAGGCAACCTACGAGACCCGACCTCTTGCCGGTGCGGCCCTTGACAACCTCGAGCGCCGTTTGTTGGACGCGTACGCGGATGCAATTGGTGCCCCGGATCCGCTGAGGCTACTGAGAGCAAGGGGTCTCGCAGACGACTCGCAGCTGACCGTGGCAGGGGGCTTGCTGTTTGCCGCCTCGCCTCAGGAGTTCTTACCGGAGGCGTTCATCCGGGTCTTGCGATGGCGAGGGAGGGAGCGAGGTTCTGGCGCTCGACAGCAGCTCCTACAGGACACGCGTGTCGAAGGGCCGATTCCGGACCAGCTGATGGTGGCTAGGGAGCATGTGCAACGTTTGCAGCCCACCCGGCGCGCTCTACAGTCAGACGGCAAGTTCGGCGATGTTCCGCTGATCCCCGAAGACGCGTGGCTGGAGGGAATCGTCAACGCAGCTGTCCATCGTTCCTACAGTGCGGCAGGTGACCACATCAGAGTCGAGGTGTTCGATGATCGGATTGAGATTTCGAGCCCCGGGAGGGTTCCAGGCCTGGTGGATTTGAGCGAGCCCCTCAAGACGGTGCGCTTTGCGCGGAACCCAAGGATCGCGCGCGTTTGCGCAGATCTGAATTTCGGTCAGGAGCTGGGAGAGGGGATCCGCCGCATGTTCGATGAGATGCGGCAGGCGGGGCTTACCGATCCGGCCTATCGTCAAACGGCGGGGAGCGTTGAGCTGACCTTGCTGGCGGAGCCGGTTGATCGCAGGCTGGCGGCGCGCCTGCCGCAGAACGCCCGCCGCATCATTGCTGCGCTGCGTGAGGGGGAGCGGCTCAGCACCGGGGAGGTGGCGGAGCTGCTGGGCGTTTCTCGGCCCGTGGCCCAGAAGGAGCTTGGCCGCCTCAAAGAGGCAGAGATCGTCGAATGGGTTGGAAATTCCTCACGAGACCCGAGAGCATATTGGCGCCTTCGGCCTACTTAGGGCCTACTTGTAACTACTTGAAAGCAAGACTTGAAACCCTCGATGCTGAGGTCTCAGGCAGCGTAGAGCTGCGTGATCGCGTCTTCGTGCTTCTGGGCGACGACGGCGCGCTTGACCTTGAGGGTTGGGGTCAACTCGCCTGACTCCTGGGAGAGGTCGTGGGGGAGGATGGCGATCTTCTTGACCTGCTCGACGCGGGCGAAGTTCTCGTTGATCTTGTCGACGTGGGCTTCGATCGCGGCTTTTACGTCGGGGTTCTGCGCGAGTTCGGCGGGATCCTCGGGGAGGTTGTTCTCCTGGGCGTATTTGACCGCCTCTTCGGGGTCGAGGGTGACCAGCGCCACCAGGTAGGGGCGGCGGTCGCCGACGACGACGCACTGGGAGACCAGCGGGTGCTGCTTGATTTCGGCCTCGAGGTTGGCGGGGGTGATGTTCTTGCCGCCCGCGGTGATGATGATGTCCTTTTTGCGGCCGGTGATCTTGATGAATCCGTCTGGCTCGATCTCGCCGATGTCGCCCGTGTGGAGCCAGCCGTTGACGATCGTCTCCGCCGTCGCCTCCGGATTCTTGTGGTAGCCCTGGAAGACGTTAGGCCCCTTGACGAGGATCTCGCCGTCGTCGGCGATCTTCACCTCGCAGCCCGGGAACGGTTTGCCGATCGTCCCGACCCTGAAGTCATCCGGCGTGGAGATCGTCGCCGCGGTCGAGGTCTCGGTCATCCCCCAGCCCTCCAGCACCAGCACCCCGGCGGCGTCGAAGAAGCGGAGGATCTCCGGGTTGATCGGCGCGGCGCCGGAGACGGCGAGGCGGATGCGGCCGCCGAAGAGGTTGCGGATTTTCGACAGCACCTGCTTGTCGGCGAAGGCGTACTGGCGCTGCAGCAGGAAGCCGGCGCGGCGGCCGCTGCGTTCGGCCGCGCGCATCTTTTCGCCGACCCCGATCGCCCAGTTGAAGATCGCCTTTTTGAGGCCGCCCTCTTTCTCGATCCCGCTGGTCGCGGCGGTGTAGATCTTCTCGAAGATCCGCGGCACCGAGGGGAAGTAGGTCGGTTTCAGTTCGGCCAGGTTGGGCAGGATCTTCAGCGGGTCGCGCTCCCAGTAGGCGAGGGTGGTGCCGAGGTCGAAGGTCCCGAACTGGATCAGCAGGGCGAAGGAGTGGGCCAGCGGCAGGTAGAGGTAGGCGAGGTCTTCGTCCTCGATGACGCTGACTTCGTTGACCATGTCCCCCATCGCCCGGTAGTTGCCGTGGCTGATGATGCAGCCCTTCGGAGGGCCGGTCGTGCCCGAGGTGTAGATGAAGGTGCAGATGTCCTCCGGCGTGACGGCTTCGTAGAGCGAGGCCCAGGTGGCGGCGTCGCCGCCGGCGCCTTTGGCGGCCAGCTCCTCCATCGAGATCGCGTCCCCGGCGCTGCCGGTCATCAGCACGATCTGCTCCAGCTTCGGCAGCTGGTCGCGGACCGCCCGCACCTTCTCCAGCTGTTCGGCGTCCTCGACGACGACGACCTTCGAGTCCGAGTTCTCGAGCACGTAGCGGCACTCCTCGGGTGAGTTCGTCTGGTAGATCGGGACGACGGTGGCGCCGATCGAGAGCGCGGCGAAATCGAAGTAGGTCCACTCCGGCCGGGTGTTGCCGAGGATCGAGACCCGGTCGCCTTTCTCGACGCCGAGGGTGACGAGCCCGAAGGCTAGGGGCCGGACGATCTCCCGCACCTCCTCGAAGGTCTTGCTGACCCACTGGTCGCCCTCCTTGTAGCGGACGGCGACCTTGGGGCCGTACTGCTCGGCCGCGCGCGGCAGCAGGTCGGCGACGGTCTTCGAGTGGGTGCCTCTCCCCGACATCTGCCGGGGGAGTCTAGTTCAGCGCTGCGTCTGGCGGGATGCCTGTCTGGAGCCGCTGGCGCTGAGGCTGCGCATCGAGACCTCGAACAACGTCCTGTCGATCCGGCCGTGGTAGATCGGGACCCCCATCTGAACGCATTTCCCGATCACCTCCTGTCGCTCCATGTGCAGCTGGTCGGCGAGCTCGGCAGGCGTCAGGTGATGGGCCATCGATGACCTCCAGGTCGTTGAAAATGGGTAGCACCATGTGTACCGCGCCGGCCGGATGGCGTCAACGGGATAATGGCGTCAGTGTCCTCTGAAGTCGCCGTAAAGCCGCTGCCCCGGCGGGGCAGGCTCTGGGTCATCGCCGTGTTGGCGCTGGGCCTGTTCGCGCTCGGCTACACGATCGTCGAGACGTCGACGCAGGAGGCGGACGATTCCGTCGTCCGCCTCGACGGGATCGAAGACGCCCAGCGCCTCTTCGGCGGTATCCCCCAGGAAGGCGACCGGCTCGGGTCCGACGACGCCCCGGTGACGATCCAGGTCTTCAACGACATCCAGTGCGACGACTGTCGCGACGACTTCCTCGCGACGATCCCCTCGCTGACCGAACGCTACGTGCGGCCGGGCGACGTGAAGCTGCTCTGGCGCCACTACTCGAACAGCGTCAACCCGGAGCAGCTCGGGTTCTACGGTGCCGAGGCGGCTGCTGAACAGAACTACGGCTGGCAGTACATCTATCTCTTCTTCCGCAACCAGGACGAAGCCGAACGGGTTGGGATCGACGACGAGTACCTGGCCACGGTCGCCGGCGGCGCGCAGGAACTCGACATCGAAGAATGGGAAGCCGACCTCGAAGAGAACGGCCAGAGGGGCGGGCCGATCGAGCAGCGGCTGGAAAGCGACGAGGAGCTGGGACGCGACCTTGAAATCCGCACCGGCCAGGGGATGGTCGTCACCGGCCCGAACGGGACCGTGACCCTGCAGGAAGGCCCGTCGCTGGCCGAGGTCGAAGCGGCGATCGCCGAAGTCGGTTAGCTACGCGACGCGCCGCAGGCGCGCCCGCGGCGCGATCACTTCGCGCCACTCGGAGTCGACGATGTGGGCGGGCGCGGTGGTGGCGAGGAAGTCGCCGAGGACCTCGGCCAGCCCCTCCGAGTCTTCGAGGTTGGGGAAGTGGGCGGCGCGGGGGAGGGTCTCGAAGCGGCAGTTGGGGATCGAGCGCTCGGCTTCCAGCCCGTGCTCGAGCGGGATCGTGCGGTCGCGCTCGCCCCAGACGATCAGGGTCGGCATCTCCTTCAGCAGGTAGAGGCGGTCGCTGGCGCTGACTTTCTGGCCCTGGACGTCGATCACCGATCGCAGCGTCTGCAGGAAAGCGCGGCGGGACCCCGGCTCCTGCAGCGGCCCCAGCGCGCGGGCGACCGCCTGCAGGTATACGCCGGTGGAGTTGCCGCGCTCGCGCAGCTTCGCGCCCGTCGCCGCCAGGGCGCCGACCAGGCGCGGCCGCGTCGCCAGCCGCAGCAGCGCCGCCGAGCCGGGCAGTGCCGCCCCGCGCAGCAGCGGGCTGACGTCGTGTCCGAGGCCGCCGCTGGAGATCAGAACCAGCCGCTCGGTGCGCTGGGGGAACTGGTAGAAGAACTGCATCGCGACCCCGCCGCCGAGCGAGTGCCCGACGATCGTCGCCCGCTCGACCCCGATCGTCGTCAGCAGGTCGCGGATGCTCGCCGCGTGCGCCCCCAGCGAGTAGTCCCCCCGCGGCGTTGCCGCATCCCCGTGTCCGATCAAATCCGGCGCGATCACCCGGTAGTCAGGAGCCAACCGCTGCGCCACCGCCTCCCAGTGCCGAGAGGAGTTGATCATCCCGTGGATCAAGACCACGTTCGGCCCGCTGCCGACAGTTCGGTAAACGGCGCGGTGCCCGTGCAGGTCTGCCTCGTGGACCTCGAAGGCCGGAGCGGAGGGCATGGACAGACACTAATCCAGCGACGGGCGGTCCGGCCGATGCGCGAAGCTATTCAGCCATGAGGCGTACGCGTTGGCGGCAGGCGCGCCGGCTTGTAGCAAGGGGAGGCGACGAAGGGAACGCCGGGGTTCCTTCCGGCCGACGCTGGGCGCGGAGAGTCGAGGTTGCAGCCGCTGCCGTCGTAGTGGTCGGCGCCCTCTTTGCGGGGGGGAAGTTCTTATTCGACAGTGGGGCTGACCTTCTGGAGACTGATAGCAGCCAGGTTGAGGTGCGCCAGGTCGTGATCCTGAATGGCCGTGGGAAGGCTCGGTTCGTGGACGGGAGACTGATCGAGACCCGCTCCCACACGCCTCGGCTCGACATCACCGTGCGCAACACCGGCAAGCTGCCCGCGCTGTTGACGGGCGTGCAAATCTCGATCGAGGACAGCGACCGGCTGAACGTATGCGAGTTCCACACCGGGGACATGGTGCCGGTGACCGGGGATTACGCGGTCACCCTCCCGATTCTGCCGACGCCTACCGAGCGCACCTTCACCCATCCCTTGCACCAAGAGGTGCCAGCAGGTGCGGTGGACCGATTCAAGGTGTACTTCCGTCTCCCCTGGAACGGCGAAAGCCGCTATCTCTACGCCTTGGACGTCGCCCTCGTTGCCGAGGATGCCGGCAGCCCCTTGGAGGTCGGCCGTTTCGTGATCGGGGTTCCGGAAACCGTCGCACCGGGCATCCGGCGGCTTCCAGAGGGTCCCGATCCCTTCGGGGTCCTCGACGAGCGGGAGCGGCTGTTGAGCACCTGGTGTGCCAAGCGCAACATCGACGCCCTCGAGCGGATCCTCGGCAGGGAGGGCAGGCGGTCGCCAAGCATGGCCGCTATGGCTGCGTTCCAGCCAGCTGCCTGGTGGGAGGCTTTTGCCGACCCTCGCCCCGCTAAGGAGGCGATCGAGCCCTTGCTGAAGCCCGGTCTCGCCGGTGGGGACCCGGTGCTCGCGGTCTACGCTGCGGAACAAACTGGCGATCGCGAGTTGGAAAGCGAAACCCGTCAACGCGCCGCGGCGGAACTGCTCGCTCAGGCAGAAGACGCCCTCGAGAACGGCGAATACGGCTACATGGCTCGGAGCGCGGCCGAAGCGATCCGGTACTCGCTCCTCTTCGAGCCCTCTACGCGAGGTAGGACGCTCTTGCCGAGGGCCGAACGAGAGGCCGAAGCCTACGAGGAAGAATTGGCCGAGACGCCGGCGACGGTGGGTGAGTAGGGCCTTGGAGTGAAGCTATCGGGGCGCCCGGATTTGAACCGGGGACCTCACCGACCCGAACGGTGCGCGCTACCAGGCTGCGCCACGCCCCGAGAGGGGTGATTATCTCAGAAGCGGGGAAGTGGCCGCTGGGGAGGGGGTGGCGCTACTTTGGGCGGGGAAGTGGTTCCAAGCGATGACGATGGCGCGCAGGCTGATCCCGATCCTTGTCTTGGCGCTGCTGGCGGTGTGGCCGGCGGGCGCTGCTGGGTACCTGCCGCCGGGCTTCATCGGGGTCTCGCCACAGAACTCGGGCACGGCCAAGGACTACCGGTTGATGCGGGAAGCCGGCGTCTACAGCGTCCGCATGCCGCTGAACTGGAGCTCGGTCGAGCCGCAGAACCCGGCCTTCTCCGAACGCGACTGGGAAGGGTTCGACCACGAGGTGCGGTTGGCGGCGCGGGAGGGGATCGAGATCTTCCCGTTCCTCACCAGCTCGCCCGAGTGGGTCGCCAGGCAGGGGATCGACCTGCCGGTCGCCAGCGCTTGGCAGCGCCGGGCGTGGGCCTCTTTCCTGCGGGCGGCGGTGCGGCGCTACGGGCCCGAAGGCTCCTTCTGGCGCGAAGAAGCCGAAGAAGAGGATCTGCCCTACCTGCCGATGCGGCGCTGGGAGATCTGGAACGAGGAGAACATCGTCACCTTCGCCTCTCGGCCCGAACCGAAACGCTTCGCGACGCTGATCCGGATCGCCGGCCGCGTCATCCATCGGGAAGCGCCCGGCTCCAAGGTGATCGTCGGCGGCCTCTTCGGGCGGCCGCTGCAGATCCCGCCCAACGTCGCTTCCGGCGACTTCCTCTCGCGCCTCTACCGCGCCCGGCAGGTGAAGCAGTACTTCGACGGCGTCGCCCTGCACCCTTACGTCGCCGACGCGCGGGCGATGGGGGCACAGCTGACCAATCTGCGGCGGATCATGCGCCGCCACCACGACGGTGCCACGCCGCTCTACGTGACCGAGCTGGGCTGGGGATCCGAGAGCGGGCCGACCCGCTGGCAGCGCGGCCTCTGGGGCCAGGCATACCAGCTCTCCAAGGCCTTCGCGATGCTCTCCGCCAACCGCACCCGCTGGAAGGTCCGCGGCGCCTGGTGGTTCACCTGGACCGACGAGGGCGGCAATTGCGTCTTCTGCCACTCGGCCGGCCTGCTGACGGGGAAGCGGGAAGGCGAAGCCTGCCTGGTACCGGTTCAACGAATGGACCGGCGGCGACGCCGGCCACGGTGCCTCGGATCGGCAGTGATCGAGATCCGGTCGAGGAAGCCGAATCGCCGCCGCGGGCCGAAGAAGCCGCGCCGGAAGGTAGTTAGGCTCCGACTCGAACTTCCAATCGAGACAAAGGAGATTGCGATGGCTTTCTCCGTACCGGACCTGCCGTACCCCTACGACGCGCTCGAGCCTCACATCGACGAGGAAACGATGCGCATCCACCACGACAAACACCACCAGGCCTACGTCGACAAAGCCAATGCCGCCCTCGAGGGCACCGAGTGGGCCGACAACGACGTCGAGGAGGTCCTCAGCAACCTCTCGGCGCTGCCGGCCGACAAGCAGGCCGCGGTCCGCAACAACGCCGGCGGCCACTACAACCACACCCTCTTCTGGCAGATGATGAGCCCCGACGGCGGCGGCGAGCCGAGCGGCGAGCTGGGCGCGGCGATCGGCGAGACCTTCGGCTCCCTCGACGCCTTCAAGGAGGAGTTCAAAGAAGCCGGCATCGCCCGTTCGGCTCCGGCTGGGCCTGGCTGGTCAAGGACTCCGAGCGGCCTGGCCGTGGTGTCGACCCCGAACCAGGACTCGCCGATCTCCGACGGCACACACGCCGCTGCTCGGCGTCGACGTCTGGGAGCACGCCTACTACCTGAAGTACCAGAACAAGCGTCCCGAATACCTCGACGCCTTCTGGAACGTCGTCAACTGGGACTACGTCGCCCAGCGCTTCGCCGACGAGGTTCTAGCCGCGTAGGCGCGCACCGCCCGTCGCTGCGCTCCGCCCCGTCCAGGCGGAACCTCGCTCATCGCGTGCTCGGCCAGCGCGGTGATCGTCAGGCTGGGGTTGACGCCGACGTTCGCCGGCACCGCCGAGCCGTCGCAGACCAGCAGGTTCTCGTAGCCGAAGACCCGCTGGCGGGCGTCGACGACGCCGTCCTCGGGTCCGTCGCCCGATCACCGCGCCGCCGAGGATGTGGGCGGTGGTCGGGACGTTCAGCAGCGCCTCGGTGATCGAGCTCTGGGCGATGCCGCCGGTCCGCTCGGCCAGCCATTCCGCCGCCTCGTTGGCGACCGGGATGAAGGTCGGGTTCGGTTTCTCGGGGTCCTGCTCGGTCTGCAGCCGGACGTTGCCGACGCGTTTCAGCTTCGGGCGCAGGGCGATCGCGTTGTCGAGGGTCTGCATCACCAGGACGATGATCGTCCGCCGCGACCAGTCCTTCGGGCAGCATCACCTTGGCGAAGCGGACCGGGTGGCGGAGCGATCTGCCCGAGCAGCTTCAGCGGCCGCGTCGACTCGCGTCCCGTCGCCGACCAGCAGCGTGTAGAGGAGGCTCATCGAGTCGCCGGCCTTGCCGTAGGTGACGGTCTCGATGTGGGTGTGGGGGTCGGGGTAGATGCTGCGAGGTGATCGCGACCCGCTTGGTCAGGTCCTCGGGGTAGTCCTCGGGGACGGTGACCGCGAGGATCATCTCGCTGTTGGTCCGCACCAGCTCGCCGAGCCGCTCGGAGATCCGCGGCAGGGCGCCGCCGAGGCGGCAGCGCTGCAGCAGCTTGTTGGTGCCGAGCGGGCCGGCGGCGACGACGACGCCGCGGGCGGTGAGGGTGCGGCTGCCGCGGCCGGGGATCATCCCCGAGCGCTCGCTGGTGACCGCGTAGCCGTCGCTGCCGTCGGCGGCGCCGAGCGGGCGGATCTCGGTCACGGTGCGGTCCGGGCTCGACCCCGACGCCGCGGCGCTCGGCCAGCCAGAGGTAGTTCTTGACCAGGGTGTTCTTGGCGCCGTGCGGGCAGCCGACCATGCAGCGGCCGCAGCGCATGCAGCCGGTGCGGTCGGGCCCCTCGCCGCCGAAGTAGGGATCGGGGACGGTCTTGCCCGGGTTGCCGAAGTAGATCCCGACCGGGGTCTTCTGGTAGGTGTCGCCGACCCCGAGCTGCTCGCCGAGCTCGCGCAGCAGCTGGTCGGCGGGGTCGTCGTTCTCGACGTGGACGACGACGCCGAGCATCCGCTGCGCCTCGGCGTAGTGGGGCGCCAGCTCCCGCTCCCAGTCGGCCGAGGTCCGGCCCACTGCGGGTCCTCGAAGAACTTCTGCGGCGGGGACGTAGAGCGTGTTGGCGTAGCCGAGGCTGCCGCCGCCGACGCCGCAGCCGCTGACCACGGCGACGTCCTTGAACGGGTCGAGCGCGGAAGATCCCGCTGCAGGCCGAGCCGCGGCGCCCAGAAGTAGCGGCGCAGGTCCCAGGTCGACTTCGGGAAGTCCTTGTCGGTGAAGCGCTTGCCGCACTCCAGCACGGCGACCGAGTAGCCCTTTTCGGCCAGCGCAGGGCCGAGACCGATCCCCCGAACCCGGAGCCGACGACGATCCAGTCGTAGTCGAACTGGCTCATCAGCCAGCCTATCCGGCGACTGGTCAGCCGACTCGGTGGGCTCAGGCCTCGCCGGGCTCGAGCGGGCGGAAGTCCGAGGTGCGGGCGCCGCAGACCGGGCAGAACCAGTCCTTGGGGATGTCCTCGAAGGCGGTTCCCGGCGGGATGCCGCCGTCGGGATCGCCGATCGCCGGGTCGTAGATGAACCCGCAGCTCTCGCAGATCCAGAGGGTCGCGTCTTTGGTCTCGGTGGCCATCGACATGAATCTTAGAGATCCTGCTGGATGGCCAGGACTATTTGTCGAAGCTGACCGCGACCGGTTCGCGCTCGGCTCGGTCCTCGATCTCGAAGTACTCGCGGGCGGTGAAGTTGCCCTGGTTGGCGATGATCGAGCCCGGGAACTGCTGGATGTCCGTGTTGTAGGACTGGACGTTGGAGTTGTAGATCCGGCGCGAGGCCTGGATCTCGTCCTCCAGCTCGGAGAGGTTGCGGCTCAGCTGCTGGAAGTTCTCGGTCGCCCGCAGGGTCGGGTAGTTCTCGGCGACGGCGCGCAGGTCGGCCAGCGCGCCGGTCAGCTGCTGACTCGGCTTTGGCGGTGTCCTCGACGCTCTGCGCCGACATCGCCTCGGCGCGGGCTTTGGTCGTTTTCTCGAACACCGCGCTCTCGTGCGCGGCGTAGCCTTTGACCGTCTCGACCAGGTTGGGGACGAGGTCGTGGCGCCGTTTCAGCTGCACGTCGATCCCGCTCCAGGACTCGTCGACGCGGTTGCGCGAGGCGATGATCGAGTTGCGCTTCGCGATGTAGTAGAGGACCGCGAGGAATGAGGATCGCTACGACGACGATGATGGCGATGGTCATGGAGGCTCCTGGTGGTCGGACCGGGCTCAGTCGCATCCTAACTGCGTAGGATCGCGGCGATGGGCGCCAAGCAGGAAGCGCAGGAATGGGCCGAGACGGTGCGCCGCTACGGCGAGCGCCACGGCCTCACCTACGAGCAGGTCGGCGGGATCAACCCGAAAGACGGCGCCGGTGGCGCTCTGCGTCGGCGGCGTCAACCGCCTCACCGGGCAGCTCGCCGAGGGCTTCTGGGGCTCGTCCTGCGACGCCGACGAAAAGGAAGTCGGCGGCTTCTTCAGCAAGGCGGTGCTGCCGACCGCGATCCTCGCCAAGGCCCACATGCCCGACCTGGCGAAGGTCGTCCCCGCCTTCAACGTCGAGTCGATCGAGGGCGCACGAGGCACGTCACCCAGCGCTTCTCGCGCAAGGTCGAGTTCGAGTCGATCGACTTCAACAGGCGCTTCTGGGCGACGGTGCCGAAGGAGTACGACCCGGTCGCCCTGCGCGAGCTGTTCAGCCCCGGCTTCCTCGGCTGGGTGACGACGATGAGCGGCGAGATCGACTTCGGCGTCAACGACCGCCAGCTCTGGTTCCTCTGGCGGCTGCGGCGAGCGCAGCGAGGAAGAACTGAAAGCGGCGCTGAAGAACGCCGGCCAGCTGTTCCGGCGGCTGCAGGGGGAGATGGACGAGAGCGGCATCCACACCTACCCGCCCGGCCCCTGGCACGCCGGGCTGGAGCCGTTCCCCGACGCGCTCAGCCGGCACCTGGCAGCAAGTCGAGCCGTCAGCGCGGGTAGTCGGGGTCGCCGGGGAGGACGACGCGGGCGTCCTCGCGGCGTGCCGACGACGACCGGCAGGATCGGCTCGACCGTGCGCGCCGCGGTAGGCGGCGAGCGCCTCGTCGGAGGTGCGCGTGCTCGGCCAGCAGCGCGAGCTGGGTGATGGGTCGGGAAGGCGAGGACGAGCTCGCCGGCCTCGTGCGGCCTCGAGCGCCGCGGCGGGCTCGAACCAGCGCGCCTCGACGGTCTCGACCCCGTCGGCCTCGGGCGGCGTGTGGGCGGGGGCGAGGGCGAGGTAGAACCAGGCGTCGAAGCGGGTGGCGATCGACCTCCGGCGTGATCCAGCGGCGAGAAGAGGACCAGCTCCTCGCTCGGCCGGCAGCTCGATCCCGGCCTCCTCGGCGAGCTCGCGCACCGCGCAGGCGCGGTAGGCCGGCCTCGCCCTCGCCGTCGGCCGGCGTCGACCGAGCCGCCGGGGAAGACCCAGACGCCGGGCATGAAGCGTCGCCTCGTCGCTGCGCTTCAGCATCAGCACCTCGAGCGCTCGCTGGGCGTGCTTGCCGCCGCGGCGCAGCAGGACGATCGAGGCCGCCGGCCGCGGCGTCGACGGCGGCCCGAAGTTCGGCATCTCCGCCGGTCCCCGCTCGCCGCTCCTCCATGCGTCCACCCTAGGCGCGGTTGCCTCCGGCCTATGGGCCAAGGCAGCCTCACCGGCGTGGGGCTCAGCTGAGGGCGCGCTCGCGGCGCGCGGCGGACCCAGGCGCGGTGGGCGAGCCAGGCGAGGAGGGCGATCAGCAGCGATCGGGGCGAGGACGGCGAGGGCGACGATCGGCGACCGCCGGCGGCGATCGGCGAGGATGTGGCCGGCGTCGTCGAGGGCGTCGCCGATGCCCCAGCGTCGTCGCTCGCCGAGGCGCCCGGCGGAGGCGCCGGTCCTGCGATCCGCACCGAGCACCCGCGAGAGGTCGGCGCGGCGCTTGCAGGTGTCGCGAGCTGCGCCTCGCAGGCGGGCGCGCGTGGCGGCGCTCTGCCGCGCAGCTCGGCTTCGACCGCTTCGCGCTCGGATTCGGTTTCCGCCGCCTCGCAGAGCTGGGCGAGCAGCCCTTCGATCCGCGCCTTGCGAGTCCTGCAGCCGTTCGCCGGCGCCGACGGTCGGCGCGGTGATGTCGTCGGTCGCCTCGTGCCGGCGAGCGCACCTCGCCGATCGCGCGAGAAGGCGGCCAGCGCGTCGCCGAGCCTTGCCGCTCGGGATCAGCAGCTCGAACCTGGCGCTTCGGCCTCGCGTGCCGCTGCCGTTCCGGGTCGAGGAGTCGCAGCACGATGCCGTCGTAGGCGTGGACCGCTTCGAAGACCTTGCTGAGCGTCGCTTCGCCGACCTCGCCCGGCTTGGCGCCGAGGACGATCTCGGCGGAGCGTTCGACGGCGCGGTTGGGAGTGCCGGCAGCTGGACCGTCTCGCACTGAGACGTTGGAGCTTCAAGCTCAGCTGCCGCTTCCGGCGGACGCTGCTTCGAGCGCGCCGGCGATAGGGGTTTCCGCGGAATATTCGCGACGGAGCTGCGGCTTCTGGCTGGACTCTTCGACGGCAGGAGCCGTGTCTCTCGACTGCCAGGTTGGAGCCGCTGACCCGCCTCCGTCGATCGACCACCATGGCGATCGACAGCGCGATCGTCGTCACCGCGAGCCGCCGATCGGACCGCCATGCCTCCGACGGGGCATCAACATGCGGCCCGGGCGAGAGCGAAAGGGACAGCCGCGGCCAGCGCGAGCGCCGCGGGAAGCCCGCGGCGGCGCGCTCGTCGAGCTCGGCGGCGAAGCCCGGGCCGCGGCGTCGGGCGCAGGGCGCGCGAGCTCGGCGGCCAGTTCGTTCGTCTCCTAAAGCGCTTCCATCGCAGGCCTCCCTCAACTTGGTCATCGGCTCGGTGCAACTTGGTGCCGGCGTTCGACTCGCTGATCCCGAGGACGCGAGGCGATCTCGGCGTTGGCGAGGCCGGCGAAGAACTTGAGCGCGATCAGCTCGCGCTCGCGCGGCGCCAGCGCTCGCAGCGCGGCGGAGAGCGGCCAGGCGCCGCTCGCTCTGCTCGGCGCCCTCCTCGGCCGCCGAAGCCGTCGAGGTCCGCCGGCTCGGCGGCCAGCTCCGCCTGCCGACCGCGGCGCCGTAGCTCGTCCAGCGCCGCGTTGCGGGCGATCCCGAACAGCCAGGCGCGCGGTTCGCCGCGCTCGGGGTCGAAGCGGTTGCGCTTGCGGTAGGCGCGCTCGAAGGCGGCGGCGGTGACTTCCTCGGCCGCCGGCGCGTCGCGCAGCAGGCTGGCGACGTAGGCGTAGACGTCGTCGCGGCTCGAGCGGTAGAGCCGGTCGAAGGCGAGGTCCGCCGCACGCGGCGCTTCTCCGTTGGCGTCGCCGACGAGTGCTCAGCCTGGCTCATGCCTGTACTACGGCGCCATCCGGAATCCATCACATCGAGTATCGGCGTTTGCCCGAGTTGACCCGGCTATAGGCGGGCTAATTCAGCGAACGTCAGGCTGCCTGGGCGCAGGTGCGAGTGGGGCTGGAGGCGACGGCGGCGCGGATCGACTCGCCGCGCGATCGCCATCAGCTCCCGCAGCTCCTCCTCGGAGATCGAGAGCGGTGGCATCAGGACGACGGTGTCGCCGAGGGGCCGGATGAAGGCGCCGCGCTCGCGCGCCTCCAGCGTCACCCGGTGGCCCAGCCGCAGGTCGGCGTCGTGGTCGCCGAGGTCGATGCCGACCATGAAGCCCTTCTAGCGCACCTCCGCCACCTCGGGCATCGCCGCGATCCTCGGCCAGCAGCTCCTCCAGCAGCGCGATCTTCGGCTGCAGCCGCTCGATCGTCCGCTCCTGCTCGAAGACGTCGAGGTTGGCCAGCGCCGCCGCGCAGGCGAGCGGGTTGCCGGTGTAGGTGTGGCCGTGGAAGAAGGTCTTGAACTCCTCGCAGCTGCCGAGGAAGCCCTCGTAGATCTCCTCCGTCGTCAGCGTCGCCGCCAGCGGCAGGTAGCCGCCGGTGATCCCCTTCGCCAGGCACATCAGGTCTGGCGCCACGCCTTCCTGCTCGCAGGCGAACATCGTCCCGGTGCGGCCGAACCCGGTCGCCACCTCGTCGCAGATCGAGCAGCACGCCGAAGCGGTCGCAGAGCTCGCGCGCCGCGCGCAGGTAGCCCGGCGGCTGGACGAGCATCCCCGCCGCCCCCTGGACCAGCGGCTCGACGATCACCGCCGCCACCTCGCTCGCCGTGCGCCGCCAGCACCCGCTCCAGGTCGGCGGCGTCGCCCGGCTCGGCGACGTGGGTCTCGAACAGCAGCGGCCGGTAGGTCGAGTGGAAGAGGTCGATGCCGCCGACCGAGACCGAGCCGATCGTGTCGCCGTGGTAGGCCTCGCGCAGGCGCACGAACCTGGTCCGGCGGGCGTGCTCGCCGCCGCGCTGCTGCTGGTACTGGAAGGCGATCTTCAGCGCGATCTCCGCCGCGGTCGAGCCGGAGTCGGAGTAGAAGACGCGGGAGAGGCCCGTCGGGCGCGATCTCCGACCAGCCGCGCCGCCAGCTCGGTCGCGCCGGGGTGGGTCAGCCCCAGCATCGTCGTGTGGGCGACCCGGTCGAGCTGCTCGCGCACGGCGGCGTCGATCGCCGGGTGGCGGTGGCCGTGGACGTTGCACCAGAGCGCCGCAGTCCCGTCCAGGTAGCGCCGCCCCTCGGTGTCGAAGAGGTAGGAGCCCTCGCCGCGCTCGATCACCAGCGGCTCTTCTTCGCTCCATCCCTGCTGCTGGGTGAAGGGGTGCCAGACGTGGTCGCGGTCGAGCTGCGCGTAGTCCAGCGGCATGGATCGGACGTTAGCCCCGGCAGCGGCGGCACCGGCTTCTACATAGACGGGATCGGCGTGATATCCATCACACGAACAAATATTGCCCTTTTGAAAAGGTTGCGTTCGTGCAACTATTACCCAGATGCATGCGACGGACGTGAAGGCGATCGAGGAGGCCACTCGACAAGAGGTCGGCCCGGCGGAGCAAGGACACGGCGGCGCGGCTGACCGCGCTGATGCACCACGTCTTCCTCTACGACCGCGGCAACCAGCTGCGGGTGATCGAGGAGACCGGGCTCTCGATGACCCAGTGCAAGGCCCTGCTCGAGCTCGGCGGCCTCGGCCACGAGGCGCAGGCCTGGCAGGTTTCGGACCTCGCCGAGCTGTTCGGCGTCTCGGTCCCCTCGATGAGCCGCGCGGTCGACGCCCTCGTCAAGGCGAAGCTGGCGACCCGGGTCGAGGACCCGGACGACCGCCGGGTCCGCCGGGTGAAGATCACCGCCAAGGGCAAGAGCCTCGTCGCCACCATCGTCACCGTCCGCATGACCGGCATCGAATCCTTCGTGGGCACCCTCAGCGCCGCCCAGCGCCGCAAGCTCGACGCCGCCGTCGACTCGCTGATGGACCGCGAGGACCTCGCCCAGACCTACCAGCACCTGAAGGGAAGTGAGCGCGCTTGACCCGTTACCGCCACCTGATCACCGACGACAACCGCAAGTGGTGGACGCTCGGAGCGATGTGCTTCGCGCTGTTCATGATCATGCTCGACAACACGATCGTCAACGTCGCCCTGCCCTCGATCCAGAAGGACCTCGGCGCCTCGATCAGCGGCCTCGAGTGGACGATCAACGGCTACACGCTCTCCTTCGCGGTGCTGCTGGCGACCGGCGGCCGGCTCGGCGACATCTTCGGCCGGCGGCGGATGTTCATCGCCGGCGTCGTCATCTTCGCCCTCTCCTCGGCGACCGCCGGCTTCGCGCCCGACGAGACCGCGCTGGTCCTCAGCCGCGTGGTCCAGGGCGTCGGCGCGGCGCTGATGATGCCGGGCACGCTCTCGATCATCACCGACGCCTTCCCCGCCCACGAGCGCGGCAAGGCGATGGGGACCTGGGCCGGCGTCTCGGCCTTGGCGCTCGCGGTCGGGCCGGTGCTCGGCGGCTTCCTCACCGAGCACGTCAGCTGGCGGGCGATCTTCTACGTCAACATCCCGGTCGCGATCGGGGCGGTCATCGCGACGCTGTTCGCGGTGCGCGAGTCGCGCGATACCTCGGTCGGCCGCGAGGTCGACTACGCCGGGGTGGCGGTGCTGACCGTCGGCCTGACCGCCCTCGTCCTCGCCCTGGTCGAGGGCAACAGCTGGGGCTGGGGATCGACCGAGATCGTCGGCCTGCTGGCCCTCGCCGCCCTGGCGCTGCCCGCCTTCGTCTTCGTCGAGAACCGGGTCAAGGCGCCGATGGTCCAGTTCGATCTGCTCAGCGACCGCAACTTCCTCGCCGCGGTCTGCGTGGCGATGATCATCAGCTTCGCGATGCTGGGCGTCTTCTTCTTCCTCGCCCTCTACATGCAGGACATCCTCGCCTACTCGCCGCTGGAGGCGGGGGTGCGGTTCCTGCCCTCGACCCTGATGATCGTCGGCGTGGCGCCGGTCGCCGGCCGGCTCTCGGACCGCTACGGGCCGCGCTGGCTGATCGCGATCGGCCTGACGATCGTCGCTGCCTCGCTCTTCAGCTTCAGCCGCATCGCGGTCGACTCCACCTACCTCGACCTGCTGCCCGGGTTCATGCTGCTCGGCATCGGCATCGCGATGACGATGTCGCCGATGACCAGCGCGGCGATGAACGCGGTGCCGGTGCAGAAAGCCGGGATCGCCTCCGGGGTGCTCTCGATGTTCCGCATGGTCGGCGGCAGCCTCGGCATCGCCGTCACCGGCGCGATCTTCCAGGGCCTGGTCAGCTCGAAGCTGGACTCGCTGCTCGGCGGGACTGGGGTAACGGCGGCCCAGCGGCAGTCGATCTCCGACCAGCTCGGCGGCGGCACGGCTCCGCACGTGCAGGGCCTTGGCGCGGTGCAGGTGAAAGAGGTCGCCGCGGCGGGCAACGAAGCCTTCGTCTACGCCCTCAGCCACGCGATGACCGTCTCCGGCTTCGTCGCCCTGCTGGGAGCGGTGATCGGGGCGACCGCGATCCGCTCCAAGGCGAAGACCTCGGCCAGCTCCCAGGTGGCGATGGCGGAGGCATAGGCTGCCGCCTCGATGCTGATCCTGCTTCCGCCTTCAGAAGGCAAGACGCAGCCCGAAGCGGGCGAGCCGGTGGACCTCGGCTCGCTCGCTTTCGCCGAGGAGCTGGGAACGAAGCGGGAGCAGCTGATCGAGGCTTTCGATCCGGGATTACTGAAGGCGCCGGCGGCGCCGGCGGCCGAGGTCTACACCGGCGTCCTCTTCAAACGGCTGGAGCTGCCGCGGCTGGCGGCGAAGGCGCGGAGGCGAGTATTGATTGCCAGCGCGCTTTGGGGGTTCGTGCGGCCGGACGATCAGATCCCCTATTACAAGTTTCCGCCGAAGACGAAGCTGGAGGGGGTCGGGGCCCCGGCGGCCTACTGGCGGCGTGCGTTGGCAGAGGCGATGCCGGATCGCGAGGGCGAGCTGACCGTCGACATGCGCTCTGGCGCCTACACCTCATTCTGGAAGCCGAAGCGGGCGACGCTGCTGCCGGTGCGCGCCTTCACCGAGGAGGGGGGCGAGCGCAAGGCCGTCTCTCACATGGCGAAGGCCGTGCGGGGCGACGTCGCGCGAGCGCTGCTGCAGGCGAAAAAGGTGCCCAAAGACGCGGTGGAGGCGGCGCGTACCGCGGAGTCCGATGGCTTCACCGTCGAGCTTGCCAACGGCAGCTTCGACGTGATCGTCTAGGAGGGATCGAGAGGACACCGCAGCCGATTCTTGCCCCACGGGGGTGTGCTCGAAATCGGATGGGCGCGTCGCGGTGCCATCGGCCGGGGTTTCGCAGATCCCTCCTAGACCCGCAACGGCGGCCAACTCGCAGGATCCTGCAGGTCGAGGTGAGGGAGGGTCAGGACCGCGACTTTGCCGATCGCCTCGATCGTCTCCCGGTTGGACTGCTCGATTTCGGTTGCCTCCTCGGGCCAAGGGTTGAGCGCCACGGCTTTCACCGCGAGCCCGGCGCTGCGGGCGGCCTCGAGCGTCAGCAGGGTATGGTTGATCGTCCCCAGGCCGGGGCTGGCGACGACGACCACGGGATACCCGAGGTCGGCGGCGAGGTCGCGGACCAGGTAGGTGGGGGAGAGGGGGACGAGGAGGCCGCCGACGCCCTCGCAGACGATCGCGTCGGCGCCTTCGGCTGCAGTCCGAGCCGCCTGGCGTAGCCGCTCGGGGTCGATCTGCTCTCCGGCCAGCTCGGCGGCTAGGTGCGGCGAGGCCGGCGGCCCATAGCGGTAGGGGGCGATCTCCTCGTCGCTCTGGCTCGACCCCGACGCGCGGCGCAGCAGCGCGTGGTCGGTCTCGACTCCTTCGTCGAGGCCGGTGACCGCGGGCTTGAAGACGGCGACGCCCTTGCCCTCCGCGGCGAGCGTGCGGGCGATGGTCGCGCCGACGACCGTCTTGCCGACCTCGGTGCCGGTGCCGGTGACGAAGAGCCCGTGCGTCACGGCGCCTCGCTACGCGGCCAGCGCCTGCGACCGGATCAGGCCCACCGCCTGAGCGGCCGCGGCGACTTTTGCCGCTGCCTGTACGAGCTCGTCCCGCCGGTGCGTCGCCATCACGGTGAAGCGCAGCCGCGAGGAGCCCTCAGCCACGGTCGGCGGCCGGATCCCCTGCGCGAAGACGCCACGGAGCAGCGCTCGCTCGCAGAGTTCCATCGTGGTGTCGGCCTCGCCGACGTTCAGCGGGACCACCTGCGTGGTCGAGCTCCCGACGTCGAGCCCGTGGGCGGCAAGCGCGCTCCGCAGCGTCCCGGCGTTTGCCTGCAGCCGCTCGACCAGCTCCGGTTCGGCTTCGAGGATCCCCAGCGCCGCCAGGGCGGCGCCGGCCGCCGAGGGCGGCGGCGCCGTCGAGAAGATGAACGGCCGGGCGGAGTTGACGAGGTAATCGACGGTTTCGGCGCTGGCGCAGGCGTAGGCGCCGTAGGAGCCGAGCGCCTTGCCGAGCGTCCCGACCACGACGTCGACCTCGCCGCTGAGGCCGGCGGCGGCGACCGAGCCGCGCCCGCCGGGGCCGACCGCTCCCGTCGCGTGCGCCTCGTCGACTATCAGCCGCGCCCGGTGCCGCCGCGCCAGCTCCAGCAGCTGCGGCAGCGGCGCGACGTCGCCGTCCATCGAGAAGACGCCGTCGGTGACGATCAGGGAGGCGCGCCCGCCAGCCTGGCGCAGGCACCACGACAGGTGCTCGACGTCGCCGTGGCGGTAGACGACGGTCTCTGCCCGCGAGAGCCGGCAGCCGTCGACGATGCTGGCGTGGTTGAGCTCGTCGGAGAAGATGACCTCGTCGCGCCCGGCCAGCGCTGCGATCACGCCGGTGTTGGCGAGGTAGCCGGAGCCGAACAGCAGCGCCGACTCGCAGCCCTTGAAGGCGGCGAGCCGCGCCTCCAGCTCGCGGTGCGGCTCCATGGTCCCCGAGATCAGCCGCGAGGCCCCGGAGCCAGCGCCCCAGCGCAGGGCCGCCTCAGCCGCTGTCTCCCGCACCTCGGCGCGGTCGGCGAGCCCGAGGTAGTTGTTGGAGCAGAGCAGCAGAACGGGCCGCCCGTCGAGGGTCACCGTCGGTCCCTGCGCCCCCTCGATCAGCCGCAACCGCCGGTAGAGCCCCTGCTCGCGGAGCTCCTCGAGCCGCTCGGGTACGTCCGTCACGCCGCCCGTGGGTAGGACGGCGGCTTCTTCGACTTCTTGACCACCCGCAGCTGGGTCGAGGGGTCCCAGAAGTTGGCCTCTTCCTGGCTGTCGATCAGCGCGTCGATCGGCATCGCCGGCGCCTCGCCCTCGAGCCAGCCGGAGCGGTTGTCGGGGCGGGGGTTGGCGCCGTTGTCGGGCTGGCGGGCGACGTTGAGGCCGAGCTCTTCGAACATCGCCCGGTCCTCGGCCGGCTCGGCGCCGAGGGTGGTGAGGAAGTTGCCCATCATCACCCCGTTCAGCCCCGCCTTGACCGCGAGCTTGTGCATCGAGCCGAGGTTCTCGACCCGGCCGCCGCAGAGGCGGAAGAGGGCGCCGGGGATGATCAGGCGGAAGATCGCGATCCACTTCACGACCTCCCACGGGTCCATCACCTCACGGTCGCCGAATTTGGTCCCCTCCTTCGGGATCAGGAGGTTGATCGGGACCGAGGTCGGGTTGATCTCGGAGAGCTCGAAGGCCATCTCGACCCGCTGCTCCTCGCTCTCGCCGAGGTTGAGAATGCCGCCGACGCAGGTCTCCAGCCCAGCCTCCTTGACCGCCTGGATCGTCCGCATCCGGCCCTCGTAACGGACCGTGGTCGAGACCTGGGGGTAGTAGGAGCGGGCCGACTCGACGTTGTGGTGGACGCGCTGCACGCCGGCCTCCTTCAGCGCCTTCGCCCGCTCGCTCGACATGTGGCCTATCGATGCACAGCGCTTGAGGTTGGTCTGCTCGGCGACGAGCCGCGTCCCCTCGAGGATCTTCTCGAAGTCCCGCTTGGAGAGCCCTTGGCCCTGGGTGACCATGCAGAAGCGGTGGGCGCCCGCCGCCTCGGCCGCCTTCGCGTGCTCGAGGATCTGCTCCGGCTCCATCATCGCGTGCATCGGCGTGTCCGCCTCGGCGTAGCGCGACTGCGCGCAGAAGCCGCAGTCCTCGGCGCAGCCGCCGGACTTGGCGTTGACCAGCGAGCACATGTCGGTCGAGTCGCCGAAGTTCTCGATCCGCACCTCCCAGGCGCGTTCGACCAGGGCTTCGATCTCGGCGTGCTCGGTGAGGCGGCCGTAGGCGCGGGCCTCCTCGGCGGTGATCAGGGGCGGCATCGGGACGCACCCTAGGAATCGCCCCGGACGCCTGGACAGGGTGTGGTTGAGCTTAGGCCTCCTATGGAGGCCTAAGCTCAACCACACCTCATAGCATCGGGCCATGGAGCGGAATTTGGCGCGGCGGCGTGGGATGGCGCTGGGGGTGCTCGCGTGCCTGGCGATCACCGCTTTTGCCTGCGGGGCGACGCTGGGGGACGAGGCCGCCTCGCCGCGGCCGAGCGTGGCGGAAACGCTTTCGCCGCAACTGCTGGCGGGGGAGCGGATCGTCGTCGGTCTGCCTGGCACGACGATCTCGCCGGGCCTGCGCGAGGCGATCGCCGGGGGCCGGGTTGCGGGCGTCGTCCTCTTCTCCGAAAACATTCCCAGCCGCGCCGCCGGCCGGCGCTTGGTCGCCCGCCTGCAGGCGATCAAGCGACCGCCAAAGCTGCGCGATCCGCTGCTGGTGATGACCGACCAGGAGGGCGGCCTGGTCAAGCGTCTCGGCGGCGCCCCCACGGCCTCGGCACGCGAGATGGGCGCCCGCGGCCCCGCCTTCAGTGCCAACCAGGGTCGCCGCACCGCCGCCAACCTGCGCGACGTCGGCATCAACGTCGACTTGGCGCCGGTACTCGACGTCGGCCGCCCGGGTGGCATCATCGCCGAAACCGAGAGGAGCTTCGGCTCGACCGCCGCCCGCGTCAGCGCCACCGCGATTCCCTTCGCGAAGGCACTCCAGGCCGGCGGCGTCGTCGCTACCGGCAAGCACTTCCCCGGCTTCGGCGCCGCCACCGAAAACACCGACTTCTCGGTTGAACGCATCGACCTCTCCAAGCGGGAGCTGCGCGCGGTCGACGAGAAGCCCTACGTCGACTTCACGGCCGCCGGCGGCGAGATCGTGATGCTCAGCACCGCGATCTACCCACCCTTCTCAAACGACCCCGCCGCCTTCACCCGCGCGATCGCCACCGGCGAGCTTCGCAACCGTCTCGGCTTCGAGGGCGTCACCATCACCGACGCTTTGGAAACCCCCGCCGTCGAGAACTTCGGCGGCGCCCGGGAGGTCGCTCTCGCCGGCGCCCGGGCCGGTGCCGACCTCCTTCTCTTTGCCCGCCTCGGGCCGGCAGAGCGGGCCTGGAAAGCGCTGATCGCAAAGCTTCGCTCCGGCGGCCTCGAGCGCGCCGAGTTCGAGCAGGCGGCCCAGCGGGTCCTCGACCTGCGCGCCGGCCTCCCCGGCTAGCCCTGGCCGGGCACGTCCCCGCGCAGCGAAACCGGGTCGAACACCCGCACCCCGTCCCGCCCCTCGTCCTTGGCCGCGTACATCGCCGCGTCGGCCTCGGAGACGATGGTGGCGACGCCGGTGCGGGGATCGTCGCCGAACATCGCCACGCCGATGCTGACAGTCACCGGGTCCTCCGCCTCGTCAGAGCGATGGTCGCGGACCTCGCGGGCGATCGCCTCCGCCGCCAGCACCGCCTCCTCGCGGCTGCAGCGGGGCAGGATCACCGCGAACTCATCGCCGCCGAGGCGGGCGAGGGAGTCGCTCGCGCGGGTCCGCCGCCGCAGCACCGCGGCCACCTCCTTGATCAGGCGGTCGCCGGCTGGGTGTCCCCGGGAGTCGTTGACCTGCTTGAAGCGGTCGAGGTCGAGCATCAGCAACGCCCCGATCGAGCCGTCGCGGCGGCTGCGTGCCATCGCCGCCGCCAGGTCCTGCTCGAAGCGACGCCGGTTGCTGAGGCCGGTGAGGGCATCCTGGCTCGCCTGCCGCTCCAGCTCGTGCATCCGTTCGGTTCGCCCCCAGGCGAGGATCAGCGAGCCCAGGAGGGCCGCCAGCGAAATCCCCATCACCGCCAGCGCCACCGGCAGGCTCAGGTCCGGGCCGCCGGGGTCCTTGACGGTCAGGGTCCAGGTGCGGTCGGCGATCTGCAGCGGCATCGCGGCGCCCCCGTCCACGGAGCCGCCGGATCCGTAGACCGCCTTTCCGGCGACCTGCAGCTTCAGGTCGTCCCCTTCCTCGACGGCTTCGGCCGCGGCTGCGGCGAGGTCGCCGATGCGGAAGCTGCCGGCGGCGAAGCCGACGAGAGCGCGGCGGCGCTGGGAGCGGGTCGCGATCGGCGCGCCGTCGCGGTAGACGGGCTGGAAGACGTTGATGCCCCGACCCCCGACCAACAGCGAGATAACCGGGCTGGAGACGGCGGCGCCGGTATCACGAGCGCGAAACAGGAAGGCGGCGCGATCCCTGTCCTGCCCGAGGTCGTAACCGAGCGCACGGCGGCGCCTTTCGTTCTCGGAGGCGACGTAGGTGATCGGGAAATACTCCTGCCGAGACTGCGAGGAGCGGAAGCTGACGGGGCCGATCCTTTCCAGGATCTCAATCCCGTGGGTGCGTTCGTAGCGCTTTCGCTTCGAGGCCGGCACCCGCGGGATAAACACGGCGCCGCCCAACGCCCCCTGCCGGATCAGCGACTGCCCGTAGACCTGGAACTCGTGCCCGCTGAGGTCGTCCTCGGCTTTGAAGAAGGCGGCGGCGCTGGTCAGCTGGTCGACGGAGAGTCCCGCCACCGCTTCCATCTGGTGGGCGGCGCGCATCGCCTCCTCGCTCTGCGCCTGCTCGAAGTCGTTGCGGTCGTCGAGGTAGACGAGTGTGGCTGCGACCACCGAGCCGACGGCGATCAGGGCCACCGCCGTGATCCCGAGCCAGAAGCGCCGCCTCATGAGGGCACCGCCGCCAACGACTCCCAGAGGTAGAGCGAGGCCAGGCTCCGGTACGGCCGCCACGCCTCGCCGATCTCGACCACCCGGGTCGGCGGCGGCATCTCCTTCAGCCCATACTCGATCTGGATCGCTTTGCGGATCCCGAGGTCACCGCCGGAGAGGACGTCGGGCCGTTCGAGGTGGAAGAGCAGGAACATCTCCGCCGTCCAACGGCCGAGCCCGCGCACCGCCACGATCTCCTCGATCACCTCCTCGTCACCGAGCTCCTGCAGCCGACCCAGCTCGAGCTCGCCGCTGAGCACGTGGGCGGCGAGGTCGCGGACGTATTCGGTCTTCCGCCCGGAGAGGCCGCAGCCGCGCAGGTCTTCCTCGGAGGCTTCCAGCAGCTGCTCCGGGCTCGGCGTCGTGCCGCCGAAGAGGTCGACCACGCGCAGGTAGATCGTCCGCGCCGCTTTGGTCGAGAGCTGCTGGCCGACGATCGCCCGCAGCAGGGCTCCGTATGCGTCCGGCGGCCGCTCCTCGGCGCGCCGTTTCAGTCTGGTCGTGATGTCGATCTTGCCGACGCGCTCGATCAGCGCACCGATCGTCGGGTCGGCGGCCGCGAGGGCTTTGCGAGCCTTCGCGCTCACCGACCCGTCCACTGCGGATTTCGCTTCTCGGCGAAGGCGCGGATCCCCTCGCGAAAGTCCTCCGAGGAGAAGCAGGATTCGCGCAAGGCGACGAGGCCGGCCTCCTGCTGCTCGGTCAGTTCGGAGTTGGCTTGGAGGAGGTCGATCGCGTGCTTGTTGCCCCGCATCGAAAGGGGCGCGTTGGCCGCGACCGCGGCGGCCAGCGCCACCGCTTCGTCCTCCAGCTCGCTGTCGCCGACCACCCAGTTGACGAGGCCGATCCGCTCCGCCCGCTCGGCGTCGAGGTTGCGGCCGGTGAGGAAGAGCTCCTTCGTGTACGGGAGGCCGATCGTGTCGAGGAACTTGCGCAGGCCGGTGTGGCCGTAGATCAGCCCCAGCTTCGCCGGCGGCATCCCCAGCTTCGCGCCGGTGGCGCAGATCCGCAGGTCGCAGGTGATCGCCAGCTCCAGCCCGCCGCCGAGGCAGTGTCCGTTGACGGCGGCGATCGTCGGCCAGGGGTGGCGGGCGATCGCCTCCATCGCCGCGTGGAAGGGGTGGGCGACAAGCGCCTCGGCGTCGCGCTCGAAGCTCTCGTCGGGAATGCCGGCGATGTCGTAGCCGGCGGAGAAGAGTGGCGGGGCGCCGGTAATGAGGACGCAGCGGGTCTCGATGCCCTGGTTCAGCTGCGGCAGGACCTCGGCGATCGCGTCGAGGATCTCGTGGTCGAGCGCGTTGCGTCGCACGGGGTTGGCGATCGTCAGCCGCGCGACCGCTTCCGCTGGCTGGTCGAGGAGGAGCTTGCCGTCCGCGAGCCGCGCGTCCACCGTTACTCCAGCACCACGAGGACGTCGCCTTCGCTGACGCTCTGGCCCTCCTCGCAGCGAATCTCCTTCACGACGCCGTCGTCTTCGGACTCGACCGGGATCTCCATCTTCATCGACTCGAGGATGACGACGGTGTCGCCGTCGGAGACCTCGTCGCCGAGCGCGACCTCGATTTTCCAGACGTTGCCGGTGATGTGTGCCTCGATGTCTGCCATGGCCGGGGACAATAGCCCGACGATGGGACCCGAGCGGGCAGCAGGGGACGGTGGCGGGTTGGCGGCGATCGTCGCCGCCCGCAACGAGGCCGACCGGATCGGCGAGACGGTGCGGGCGCTGCGCGAGGTCTTCCCGAGAGCGCGGGTCTGGGTGGCCGACGACGCCTCCGAGGACGGAACGGCGGAGGTGGCGATGGCGGCGGGGGCCGAGGTGGTCAGCCGCGGCAAGCCGCACGGCAAGGGCGCGAACGTCTCCGCCGCGGCCGAGGCGGCGTTGAGCGTGCCCAGCCCGCCCGACCTCGTTCTCCTCTGCGATGGCGACCTCGGCGCTTCGGCCGCGCGCCTGGCGCCGCTGATCGAGGCGGTCGGCCGCGGCGAGTGCGACCTCGCCGTCGCCGCCTTCAGCCGCCGGGTCGGCGGCGGCTTCGGCTTCGCCCTCGGTTTCGCCGGCTGGGCGATTCGCCGCCTCTGCGGCCTGCAGACCAAGGCGCCGATCTCCGGCCAGCGGGCGATGCGCACCGAGGTCCTGCGAGCGACGCTTCCTTTCGCCGCCGGCTTCGGGATGGAGATCGGGATGACCGTCGACGCCGTCCGCGCCGGCTATCGCCTGCGCGAGTACGAGCTCGATCTCGAGCACCGGGCGACTGGCAAAAGCATTCGCGGTTTCGTCCACCGGGCGCTGCAACTGCGGGACTTCGTGGGGGTCTTCCTGGCGCGGCAGCGGCGACGCTAGCCTGAGCAGCCGGATGACTCCGAGACCGAAGAAGATCGCGCTGGTGGGCTTGCTTGCAGCGATCTTCGTCGCTCTCGCGGCCGTCGCCCACGCCGAGCTGAGCGAGCGCGGCAATCTCTTCGTCAGGTTCGACGGCGGCATCGCCCCGCAGTCGCTTCCCCGTCATGATCGCGGCCCGATCGCGGTGCGGGTGGAAGGGACGATCAAAACCCTCTCCGGGGAAAGGCCGCCGGCCCTGCGCCAGATCGTGATCGCGGTTAACCGGGGCGGCAGCCTCGACACCGAAGGCCTTCCGGTCTGCCGCCGCCGGCAGCTGGAAGCGAGGTCAAGCGAGCAGGCGCTGGAAGTGTGCGGGGGCGCTCTTGTCGGCCAGGGCCACTACAAGGGCGCCTTCTCCTTCGCGGAACAGAACCCCTTCCCGCTGCGCGGCCACATTCTCGCCTTCAACGCCGTCGTCGACGGCAAGCGAGCGATCCTCGCCCACGCCTTCGGCACCAAACCGTTTCCTGCCACGCGGATCATCACCTTCCGCATCCGCCACAGCAAGGGCACCTTCGGCACCGTGCTGGTCGGTGACCTGCCCCCCTCGCTCAACCGCAGCGGCTACCTGAAGGAGATCAAGCTCGTCCTCCACCGCTCCTACGTCTACCGCGGCCAGCGCCATAGCTACCTCGGCGCCAAATGCTCCGCCCCGGCGGGCGCCCGGCTTGGCGTATTCGCCTTCGCCCGCGTCTCGATGGCCTTCGCCGACGGCCGCAAGCTGGCCTCGACCCTGATTCGCAGCTGCAACGTGAAGGATCCGCACGGGTGATCCTCGCGATCGACCAGGGGACGACCGGGACCACCTGCCTCGTCTTCGACTCCGAGGGAGCTGTCGCCGGGCGCGCCTACTCCGAGTTCCAGCAGTTCTTCCCTCGGCCGGGCTGGGTCGAGCACGACGCGAACGAGATCTGGGAGGTGACGCGAGGGGTTGCCGCCGAGGCGATCAGCGACGCCGGGATCGAGGGGGCGGAGCTCGACGCGATCGGGATCACCAACCAGCGAGAGACCGTCGTCGCCTGGGACCCGAACACGGGTGAGCCGATCCACCGCGCCCTCGTCTGGCAGGATCGCCGCACCGCCGGCCGCTGCGACGAGCTGCGCGCGGCGGGGCATGAGCCGCTGATCCGCGAGCGCACCGGGCTGACGATCGATCCCTACTTCTCCGGGACCAAGATCGAGTGGCTGCTGCGGAACGCCGAGGGGGCGGAGCGGGCGATCTTCGGCACCGTCGACTCCTGGCTCCTCTTCAAGCTCACCGGCCAGCACCTGACCGACTACACGAACGCCTCGCGGACGCTGCTCTTCGACATCCGCCAGCTCGCCTGGGATGCGGAGATCTGCGGGTTGCTGGGAGTCGACCCCGAACGCCTGCCGCAGCCGCGCCCGTCCTCCTGCGTCTTCGGCACCACCACCGAGTTCGGCGGCAAGGTGCCGGTGGCAGGGGTGGCGGGGGACCAGCAGGCGGCGCTCTTCGGCCAGGCCTGCCACCACCCGGGGATGGCGAAGAACACCTACGGGACCGGCAGCTTCGTCCTCCTCAACAGCGGCCCGGAGCCGCCGCCGGTGCCGGACGGCCTGCTGGCGACGGTTGCCTGGGGGCTCGGCGAGGAGGTCGCATACGCGCTCGAGGCCTCGATCTTCGTCACCGGCGCGGCCGTGCAGTGGCTGCGCGACGGGCTGGGGATCATCGCCGAGGCGGGGGAGACGGAGGCGCTCGCCGCCTCACTGGAGGGCAACGACGGTGTCTATTTCGTCCCGGCGCTAACCGGCCTCGGCTCGCCCTACTGGGACCCCTACGCGCGCGGGACGATCGTCGGCCTCACCCGCGGCAGCGGCCGCGCTCACCTGGCGCGGGCGGCCCTGGAGGCGATCGCCTACGAGACGGTCGACGCGGTGCGGGCGCAGGAGGCGGTGAGCGGCGAGCGGCTGGAGCTGCTGCGCGCCGACGGAGGCGCCACCGCCAACCGCTGGCTGATGCAGTTTCAAGCGGACGTCCTCGGTGTACCTGTGTCCGTGCCGGAGATCGCCGAGACGACCGCCCTCGGGGCCGCCTACCTGGCCGGGATCGCGACCGGGGTCTGGACGACCGAGCAGGTAGGCGAAATGTGGCGCGAGGCGGACCGCTACGAGCCGCGGATGGAGGCGGCGCAGCGGCAGGAGCTATTGGCGGACTGGCAACGAGCACTGGAGCGCTCGCGCGAATGGGCGAGATGAAGCCGCAGGTCTACAAGGACCCGCGCCCAGCCGAGTACTTCCAGCAGTTCCACGAATCCGCCCGCAAGGGGGTCGGCTGGACCTACACCCTGGCCCGCATCGTCCTCACTCTGCCGACGATCCTGCTCTGGCGCGTCCGCGCGATCGGCCTCGAGAACGTCCCCAAGCACGGCCCCCTCGTCCTCGCGCCCAACCACTTCAGCCAGATGGACCACTTCTTCGTCGGCGTCTACCTGCGCCGGAAGATCCGCTTCATGGCCAAATCTCAGCTCTTCGGCCCGACTGTCCTCACCTACATCTACAAGCACGGCGGTGTCTTCCCCGTCCGCCGCGGCCACCATGACGAGGAGGCCTTCGAGACCGTCCGCCAGCTCCTCGACCAAGGCGAGATGCTCCTTGTCTACGCCGAGGGTGGCCGCTCCCGCTCCCAGCAGCTGGGCCAACCCAAACCAGGCATCGGCCGCATCGCCCTCGAATCCGGCGTCCCGATCCTCCCCGTCGCGATCAAGGGCTCCGAGTACGCCCGCCAATGGAAGAAGCTGCGCTTCCCCAAGACCACAGTCCAGTTCGGCGAGCCGGTCAGCTTCCCGATCGAGGAGTCACCGAGCCGCGAGCGCCAACTCGAGGTCGCGGCGCAGATCTTTGGCCGAGTGCGGGGGCTATACGAGGGTTTGTCGACCTCAAGCTGAATGGAGACGGAGCCATGCAGCGGCCCCGTCTCTTGCACTTCAACTGGCCTGCCTGGTAGTCAGCATGTAAGCGCGACCGAGGTGCCGGAGGCGTACTGGATGTGCCATGTTCCCACGAAGGCGGCTGTGAACGGGCTTCCCCCGGCCCTGGTCAGATCGTGAACGGGACCGGTTGTTGTGACCTGTTTGTGCTTCTGCCCACCGGTTTCGGTTAATTCGAAGGACACTGTGTGGTGGGTACGCGGCGCAGGGCATTCCGGCGTCTCGATGTGTCCGATGAGGTTACCGGTGATCACGAATGTACCCGCGCCATTACAGATGAAATCAAGACTTATTCCTGTGTACAGGATGCCTGGTGTTCCGGTCGGCTTTTCGAGGCTGATCGGATCGATTCGGACATAGTGGGTCGTGAGCACGTTGGTTGTAATTGTTCCCGCGCTGATCCCGCTTTGGCACGCGCCGCCTCCGATATTCAGTTTGCACCCGTGGAACAGCATCTGAGCGGATCCTGTAGACGTTTCTGTGCCTACGGTCATGCTGCCGGTCACTTCCGTGCATGTCACGCGTAGGCCCCCACCGATGATGAATTCGACCCAACTTGTCGACTGTACAGTGCCCGTGCAGGTTGCTGCGCCGAAGCAATGCGATTTGATTTCGCCCGCGGAGGCTCCGTTTGAAGCCGATAATGCCAATGCGACGACGCAAATCAGGGCCAACAGCATCTTCTTGGTCATGCTTACCTTTCGATAGGTCGGGTGGCCGCTAATGGCCTCCCGGTTGCCCGTCTATCGGTACTTGCCAAGGTCAGCGGTAGTCAATGAATGGCGCTGCGCGATACCTAGTTACGGCCGCAAATCGGCGAGCTCTACTCGTAGCGTGGCTCGATCCGGGCGTAGAAACCCGGGTCGTGGCTGGGTGCGATCACCGCGTCGGGGAACTGGTTGCGGAAGAGGCGCAGCTCCTGCAGGGAGCGACGGAGGTTGTGGGCGTCCTGGGGGCGCGGCGGCAGTGGCTCGGAGCCGTCCAGCTGGCCCTCGACGTAGAAGACGTCGCCGGCGATCACGAAGTCGCGTTTGGCCAGGCGGCAGATCACCGACATGTGGCCGGAGCTGTGGCCGGGGGTGTAGGCGAGGTGGATCGAGCCGTCGCCGAAGAGATCGAAGGTGCGGCCGAAGCTGGCATAGGAGTCGACGTTGGCGCGGTTGAAGTCGACGGTGCGGTAGTCAAAGGCGTAGTCGAAGTGGGCGCGGCGGTAGCCGTCCAGCATCGGGCTCGAGCCGTGGGTCGCCGCCTCCCACTCGGTCTCGCTGACAACGAAGGTCGAGTCGGGGAACTCAGAGATCGCCGAGGTGTGGTCGATGTGAAGGTGGGTCATCACCACAATCGGGACCTCGCCCGGATCCAGCCCGCGCTTGCGCAGCTGCGAGGGGGCGTCTTCGCCGGTCGCGAGGGTCAAATTGCCGAAGCGGGCCGCTAGCGACCCGAAGTTCTCCTTCGGGTCGGTGGCGACGGAGGGATGGAGGCCGGTGTCGACGAGGATCGCGCCGGCGCTCGGGTGGCGGATCAGGAAGACCGGACAGGGGACCTGGACCGCGCCCGAACCCGTCAGCAGCTTCCGCAGCAGCTTCACGCTCAGTAGTCGCCCGCCGGGGCTGACCATCATCGCCCGTGGCCATTCGGCGTGGCCGGCGACTATGGGTTCGACCGTCACGGTGGCGCCGAGGGTGCCGCCCGCGAGCGGCTCGTGCAAGGGGTGGGGTTCGACGCTTACGCCCATGACAGAGGCAATCTACGCGGGAACACAGGCCGATAGGCTGCGGCGGCATGGCTGAAAGCGACCGTTCGCGGATCTTCAGGGACGGGCTGCTCGAGGGGCAGGTGTGCGCGGTCTCCGGCGCCGGCAGCGGCCTCGGGCGCGAGACGGCGCTGGAGCTGGCGCGCCTGGGCGCCACCGTCGTCGCCTGCGGCCGCCGCGAGGAGCCGCTGGCCGAGACCGCCGAGTTGGCGGCGGGGCTGCCGGGGAGCTTCGAGCACGAGTGCCTCGACATCCGCGAGGAGGAGCCGGTCGGCCGCTTCTTCGACACCTTGCTCGAGCGCCATGGCCGCCTCGACGTCCTCGTCAACAACGCCGGCGGCCAGTTCCTCAGCCCGGCCGAGGCGATCAGCCCGAAAGGGTTCAAGACGGTGATCAACCTCAACGTCCTCGGCACCTGGTTGATGACCCACGCCGCCGCGACCAAGGCCTTCATCCCGCAGGGAGGAGGCAAGGTCCTCAGCGTCACCCTCTCGCCCCACAACGGGATGCCGGGGATGGTCCACTCCGGCGCCGCCCGCGCCGCGGTCGAGAACATGATGCGGACGCTTGCCGTCGAGTGGGCGCGGTTCGGAATCAAGACCGTCGCCCTGGCCGCGGGCCAGTTCGCGACCGAGACGCTGCTGACCAAGTATCCGCAGGTCGTCGTCGACAACCTCGAGCGCTCGATTCCGATCGGCCGCGCCGGCCGCCCCGAGGAGATGGCCTGGCTCGTCGCCTACCTCGCCTCGCCCGCCGGCGACTTCTACTCCGGGACGACGATCACGATCGACGGCGCCCGCGACAACTGGGCCGGGCCGTGGCCGCCGCAGGCGATCGCCGACGAGACCGGTACCCCGGTCGCCGAGGACCGACGCCCCCGCTGAATCAGCGGGGTTCGAGGACGACGAGCGGGATCTCGCGGCCCTTGCTGCGGGCGGCGTAGTCGTCATAGCCGCGGTAGCCCTCAACGGCAAGAGCCCAGAGGCGCTCCCGCTCCTCCGGCTTCGCGACCCGGGCGTGGACCGGGATGTGCTCCCCCTTCACCTGCACGGTGGTATCGGGATTGGCCATCAGGTTGTGGTACCAGGCGGGGTGCTTGGGGAAACCGCCTTTGGAGGCAACGACGACCAGGTCCTCGCCGTCGCGGACGTAGAGCAGCGGTGAGGTCCGCTTGGTGCCGCTCTTGGCGCCGACGTGGTCGAGCAGGAGCATCTTGCCCGGGACGCCGGGGATGGTGTGGCCGAGGCGCCCACCCGTCCTCCTGTAGAGGAACGTGTGGAGGCCCATAAAGCGGCGCGTGAGGGGCCAGACGTGGTCCCCCACATCGAGGTAGCGCGGCGTCCGCCGCGCCTGCTCTGAACCCTGGGAGGTCAGGTGTACATCCCCCCGAACATGCCGCCCGTGACATTGAGGACCTGACCGTGCATGTAATTCGCGAGCGGCGAGGAGAGGAAGAGGACCGGGCCCGAGGCCTCCTCCGGGGTGGCCGGGCGGCCGAGGGGGATGATCGCCGAAGCCATCGCCCGCATCTGCTCGGGGATGCCGAGCTCGACCTTCTCACCGGTCGGGGTGGTCATTTCCTCACCTTGCTCCTTGGCCTGAGTGAGGCGGGTTTCGACGAAGCCGAAGGCGACGGCGTTGACGTTGATCTTGAACTGGCCCCACTCCTTGGCCAGCGTTTTCGTCAGCCCGACGACGCCCATCTTCGCGGCCGAGTAGTTGACCTGGCCGGCGTTGCCCATCATCCCCGAGGTCGAGGAGACGTTGACGATCTTGCGGAAGACCTCCTTGCCTTCGCCGCGCTCGGCCTTCGCCGCCTCGCGCCAGGTCGGGGCGAGCGCCCGGGCGACCCGGAAGGGGACGATCGTGTGGATGTCCAGCATCGCCTGGAACTGCTCGTCGGTCATCTTGTGGGCGACGCCGTCCCAGGTGTAGCCGGCGTTGTTGACGACGATGTCGATGGCGCCGAAGGCGTCGTTGGCGGCCTTGACCAGCTCGTCGGCGGCGCCCTCCTTGGTCAGGTCGCCGGCGTGGACCGCGGTCTCGCCGTTGATCTCGCTTGCCGCCTGCTCGGCGATGTCGGCGTCGAGGTCGTTGATCAGCACCTTCGCGCCCTCGCTTACGAACAGCTCCGCGGTGGCACGGCCGATCCCGCGCGCCGAGCCGGTGACGATCGCCGCTTTTCCATCCAGAAGTCCCATTACCCGTCTCTCCTTCGATTCGCTGAAAAGTCGGGCGGGGAGGCTACCGGGATCGGACGATCCTGGTTGATCGGCCAATCAGCAGCGGTGAGCGCTGCAGTTGTTGTGTGGCGAATTCCCGATGACACTCTGTCCAGAAAGCGGCAGAATTGGAGACGATGACAGTCCTCGTCGCCTATTCATCTAAACGCGGCTCGACGGCTGAGATCGCCGAAACGCTGGCTGCCACGCTGCGGCGCGAGGGCCTCGGTGTCTGTCTCGAGCCGGCGGAGGGGGTGCGGAGCCTCGAGCCCTACGAGGCGGTCGTCCTTGGAAGCGCTGTCTACATGAAGCGCTGGCGCGGCGAAGCCAAGCACTTCCTCAAGAAGCACCGCAAGGCGCTGCGCCAGATGCCCTTCTGGGTCTTCAGCTCCGGTCCGGTCGGCGATCCCGCCAACGACAACCCCGACTGGATCGAGCCGCCGAAGCTGGCGGAGAAGGTCGAGGAGCTCGGGGGAAGGGAGCACGTCGTCTTCGGCGGCCGCGTTCCCCTGGAACCGCGGGGAGTGATGGAGAAGGCGATGGCCGAGGGAATCCCCGAGAAGTTCCGCGATCGCCGCGACTGGGACGAAATCCGCGCCTGGGCGCAGCAAATTGCGCACCAGTTAGTGCCGATTCGCTCTTGAGCGTCAAGTATCGGCTTTGTTAGCCGATACACATGTTTAAGATGCCGGCGATGCTTGTCACCCCTGGCCGCAAGCTCGTGGTCGGCCTGCTCGCGGTGATCGCGGTCATCGTGCTCGCGATCCCCAACGCCGCCACGCCCGCTCGCAAGATCGTCATCTACGGAGCCAACTCCGGCTCCAAGCTGACCCTGAGCAAGCGCCACCACGGCCGCCTGATCCTGGTCAAGGGCAACATGGCGCGCCACCACCCGCGTGGCTGCCACTTCACTCGCGGCCACCGTCGCGCACTCTGCCCCGTCCGCAACGTCCACCGGATCGAAATCCAGATGGGCCGCAGCGGCGATTTCGTCCGCGTCAAGAAGAAGATGCCGGTCCCGATTGTCGTCTACCTCGGTCCCGGCAGCGACAAGTTCATCGGCAACGGCGAGCGCGACTTCTGCTTCCCCGGCGGCGCCCGCCGCAACCGCTGCGTCGGCGGCGCCAACAACGACGTCTGCATCACCGGCAACCGCAACAGCGACTGCGTCGGCGGTGCCGGCAACGACTACTGCCGCCACGGCCGCGGCTCGGATGGCTGCTGGGGCGGCCGCGGCAACGACATCTGCATCATGGGCCCAGGCGAAGACGGCTGCCACGGCGGCCCCGGCCGCGATCGCCTCTACGGCGGCCCCCAGCCCGACCAGCTCTACGGCGGCCGCGGCTTCGACTACTGCAACGGCGGACGGGGCAGAGGCAAGTCCCACCGCTGCAACGTCGGCCCTCGCCGCTAGCGGTACAGGGCCCCCCGCGCTGGGGGTTACCCACGCGTTTTGCGCGGGGGCCAGCCCTCAGAAAGTCTTGACTAGTCCTTCCCCCGTCAGGTACTTCTGGCGCATCAATAAACGTGGCGGGGACGGGTTGGTCGCCGCTGATAGATGCAGAAAGGCAAGATCATGAAGAAGAAGTTGATGCTTCCAGTGGCCTCGGTGCTTGCGGTCTTGGCAGTGGCCGCGCTGCCAGCCTTCGCTTCCGGCGGAGAATACGTCGCAGACTGTCAAAGTGGCGCTGAATGCTCGGCGACCCTGGCCTTCGGGGTGGGCGCACTGTCGGACGCGAGCGGCGAGACAATCAGCTGCACCTCGGCCACTGGGGTGGCAACGCAGATCTCCGGCACCTCGACAGGGACGGTGCAGGTTCTGCTCCACGGCTGCAGGGAGACAGTGACGGTCTTCAAATTCTCCTGCAACAGCGCGGGGAAACCGGCAGGGACAATCACAATGAATACGATGACGACCCACCTGGTCAACCTCGAGCCCGGAGGGACCATGCCCGGCGTCCTCTACACAGGGGTCAACATGACATACAACTGCCCCGGCTTTGCGACCAAGACACTGACAGGGAACTTCATCGGTCGGATCGAGAACCCGAACTGCGGCACTTTCCAGGCCAGTCATTCCATCACCTTCGAAACGACCGCTCATGGGCAGCAGAAGTACAAGCAGGTCACAACATCCGGCACGATCTACGATCTGATGGTCAACAACGATGCCGGGGGCGAATACAAAACATTTGCCGTAGCGGTGACATCGACTCGCACGTACAGCAACAACAAATTGAACATCACATGCTGAGATGAGCAGACACAGGTAGCTTTGTTTGACTGGATAGGGCCGCGCCTGCGGCCCTATCGCCTCTTCCGGCAGCGCCGGACCTGGCCATCGACAAACTCCTACGTTTCGTTTCTCGCATAACGCGTGGTTTTGCGAGGAGGCAAGAACGTTGCGGTCTACCTTTGCTCTCTTTCGAATCGGTCCGCGCGGCAAATTATGCACTCGATTAACGACGCATTGCGCCGGCAAGTTCCGCGCGCAGTCTTACGAGCGCGGTTACCTAGCGAACCTGATTTGCAGGGAATAACGCTCTGACGCTGCGCTTAACAAACCCGAATATCACCCGAGTACACAGTCGATCTTGACCAAGGCGGGACCGCTCGGCTAGGACTACGGCACACATAGGGGCCGGCGACCAGTCAATGCCCGCCGGCCCTTCCAACTATCCGAACAGAGGTTCCCAATCGAGTGCCTCCGAATCGGTAGACAGAAAGAAAGGTTACTAATGAGCAAGAAATTGATGCTCCTTGCGGCGGGTGCTCTCGCTGCCCTCGCCTTTGCCGCGCTGCCGGCTGTTGCTTCCGCGGGCGAATTCAAAGCGGACTGCAGCGCTGGTGCGACCTGCAACGCGACCGTTGCGGGAGGAGCTGCCTCCCTCGGCAACACCTCCGGTGAAACAATCAGCTGCACGTCCGTAAGCGGAACTGCCAGCTTTACCTCAGGCACGTCGACAGGCACGTCGTCGCTGACCTTCCACGGCTGCAGGGAGACAGCGACGTTCTTCAAATTCTCCTGCAACAGCGTCGGCCAACCGTCGCAGACAATCACGACGGGCAGCCTGGTGGCGCACTTGGTCTATCTGAACGACGCCAGGACCCAAGTGGGTCTCCTGATCACAAATGTCAACGTCACATTTACGTGCGCCGGATTCTCGGACAAAACAGTGACAGGCAACGTCCTCGGGCAGATCACTAACCCCGAATGCGGCAAAGCCAAAGCCAGCCATAAAGCTGTCTTCGGAGCTACGGCTCACGGCCAGCAGGCGTTCAAGCAGGTTACAGGTACAGGTACCATCTTCGACCTGACCTCCAACAACGATGCGGGCGGTGCCTACTCGACATCGAGCCAGATCGGCGAAGGGACCCTTACCTACACCGAAGGTAAGACGGCAACCCTTACATGCTAATTAGCCAGCTCAGTAGCTGACTGATCTATGGCGGGGCCCGATGCCGGGCCCCGCCATACTGCGTCCATGCGCTCTTCTACTTTTCGAGCGTCGGCCTGGATGGCGGTGATGGCAACCGCCTTGGTGTGGGTGACCTCCGAAAGGGCTGTTGCCTCGGATGGGCGGGCACGACCATGCGTCGCATCGGCCTGTTCCTTCGTGGTACGAGGGGGTGCAATGGAGTTGCGGTTTGCGGAAGGCGACATCCGGTGCAGCTCGATCGATGGGCAGGGGCATCTCGACGCAGGAAGCGGCTTGGGCTCCACGGTCCTCGTCTTCCACGACTGCCGTGAGCAGATGACGCCCTTTCGCTTCAGCTGCGCGGGTCGATCAGGACAGGCTCAGCCGGTCACCAGCAACCGCATGGAAACTTCTTTAAGGCCAGAGCGCACTCGAGATCAAGTGATCGTGTTCGGAAATCTCCGCCTTGGCCTGCACTGCGCAGGGTTCCTGGATTTTGCCGTGGAAGGCTATTGGCAAGGCCGGGTCGTCCCGAGCCGGCGTTGCCGGCGGCCAAGCGTCTTTGGCCCCCTCTCGATGACCCTGTATGCCCATGCGTCGAGAGGGATCCGGTGCATTCTTCGACGTCTTCGTCGACCCGCGCTCCGATACTTACAAGATCTCGAGTCCGTGGCGGCTCGTGCCCGTGGGAACCTCAGGTGGTGCAGCAAGCAGAGCAAGATCCTGCGAGTCGGGCCGCGCGGCTAATTACGCGCTCGATTAACGACGCTTGCGCTTCGTTAACTAACCGCGCATCATCACGCGCGCGCCTTGCAAGCGGACTTGAGTTGCAGGGAATATGAGGGTTGCGCTGCCATTAAGGACCCGAAACCCACTCGACTACACAGTCGATCTTGACCATGGCAGGACCGCTCGGCTAGGGCTAAGGCACACATTGGGCCGGCGACCAGTCCAGACAAGCCGCCAGCCCTCCAACCCTCCCGACGGGGCTCGTAATCGCGGACACCTCTGGTCGGAAGAGGAAAGAGAGGAATCTAATGAGCGAGAAATCGATGCTCCTTGCGACGGTTGCTCTGGCCGCCCTCGCCTTTTCGGCCCTGCCGGCCATTGCCTTCGCGGGCGAATTCACCGCGGACTGCAGCTCTGGTGCAACCTGTAGGGCAACCGTCGCAGGAGAAGCGGCTGTGCTCGGCAATACCGCCGGCGAAACAATCAGCTGCACGTCGGTCGTCGGCAGTTCCGCCCTGATCTCGGGTACCTCCACAGGCTCGGCGTCGCTGATCTTCCACGGCTGCAGAGAGACAGCGACGTTCTTCAAATTCAGCTGCAACAGCCTTGAACAGCCGCCAGGAACAATTGCGACCGGTTCCGTGTCGGCTCACCTCGTATATCTGGATGACGACAAAACCGGCAGGAAAGGTATCCTGATCAAGGGCGTAAACATCACATTCACGTGCGTCGGATTCTCGGACAAGACACTGACAGGCAGCGTCATTGGGGAAATCTCCAACCCGAACTGTGGCACCACGAAAGCCAGCCATGCGATGAGATTCGGGACCACCGCACATGGCCAGCAACAGTTCAAGCAGGTCACAGCTACAGGCACCATTTTCGACCTGACCTCGAACAACGACACCGCGACCAGTGCCTACTCGACATCGGGTCAGATCGGCGCAGGGACCCTTACCTACAACGAAGGCAAGACGGTCAAACTTACATGCTGATTTGCCAATCCTATAATCGACTGATCTATGGCGGGGCCCGATGTCGGACCCCGCCATACTGCGTTCGATGTCTGCCCCCATCTATTCCGGTCCATTCTTCGACGTTTCGTGGACCCGCCAGAGCAAGGTTTCTGCGCTTGAGCGCATTGATACGCACGAATCTATGCGCGCGAAATTCTGCCACAGTGGCGAGTGCAGGGATTTGTTGCTGAATCTCAAGAGTCAGTGGGGGCTGCGCCCTTCAACGGCTTGACTATAGGAATGATCCTGTCGCAATATCGTCAATCGATACGCGTGTATTGCTACGCGTGTATCGGGTGATCCGCAAGCAAGGCCCCGGTAGGGGCGTTTCGGGGAACGGAGGGGGACGGGAGATGCCGGAAGGTCTTTGGCGCCTTGGAAGGCTTGCCGTAAGCAGCCTTGTGATCACTGCGGCTCTGGGAGTAGGCGCACCGGCAGCCGGTGCCGAAGGGTTCGAGTTCGAAAGAGCCTTTGGGCCGAACGGGACCAACCTCGAAGAATTTCAGTCGGCCACCTCGGTGGCGGTGGATCAGACGGCCGGAAGAGTCTACGTACTCGATCGAGTAGCGGATGCCATCTACAAGTTCGACTTAGCTGGAAATCCCGTTGACTTCGAAGGATCGTCCCCAAATATTTCAGGGAACAAATTGTCGGGCTTCTCGATCAGCGACTTCGCCAGCCGGCAGATAGCCGTCGATTCGATCAGTCATAGGATCTACGTTCCCAACGAAGACGATCCAGAAGAATGGGGAGGGGCTGTCTTGGAAGCATTCCAAGCCAATGGTGAACCCGCACCGTTCTCCGGGATCTCCGGGAATTCCAATCGAATTAGTGGCTTCGATGGGCTTCGCGGCGTCGCCGTGGATGCCGAAGGGAACATCTACGCCATCGATCTCGGGAAGAACTTCGAAGGGGAAGGACTCAGCGTCTACCGCCCAAACGGAGTGCAGGTGGTGCCTGAGCAGAAGATCGGCGGATTGGTTGGAATTGCTGTAAACGCTGAGGGGGTTGTCTATCTCTTGAAGAATTTCGAGGAGCTATTTCGGTTCTCTCCGTCCGAGTTCCCCGTTACGTCCGGGACGACCTATGCGCAGGGTCCACGGGTTGATCCGAAGGCTGCTCGGGCGGTCGCTGTCGACCCTGCTACCAATCGTGTTTTCGATACCGAGGTATTCGATGAAAAAGGAAGCACGATCGCGCAAGCCGCCATCTTCGATGATGAAGACCAGCTCGAAGCGAGCTTTGGCGGACCGGGCGAATCCGGGGAACTCAATTTTCCAACCGGTATAGCGGTTGGAGCCGCAGGCGAAAAAGCCTACATAACGCAAAGCCCTAAAGGGGGGCCTGCGCAGGTCAAGATCTTCAAAGAAAAACTGTTCGTCGGCCCGCCTACGATAGCCCGGGAGAGGGTCACGGACGTGACGGACAGCTCGGCGACGCTGAAGGCTCAAATCAACCCGAACACCCTGGACACCACCTACTGGTGGGAATACGGGCTAGGCGATTGCGAAGTGGTGAAATGCACGAAAGTCCCGATGGATGGGGTCAGCATTGGAGACAGGCACAAGGGGGTGGATGTCACCCAGCTCCTCACGGGCCTGCAACCGCAAACCGTCTATCACTATCGGGCCGTGGCGGAAAATGTGGAAGACATCACCAAAGGGGTGGTGAAGACCTTCACCACCCAGGGGCTGGGGCTGGCGTTCGCCCTGAGCGACCGACGCGTATGGGAGATGGTCTCGCCGTCGAACAAGTACTCGGGCGTTCTCGTCAACTCCGGCGAGACCGCCATCCAGGCCTCCGAGTCAGGCAACAGCCTTGCGTATGCCAGCCTCGGAACCATCGTTGAGGAGCCGACCAGCGCTCGACTCCCGGAACCGGCGACCGTGCTCGCCAAGAGGACGTCCAGTGGCGCCTGGGAATCCGATGACCTGACCCCGACTCACACGGTGGCTACCAGGCTTCTTCCCAACACGGAATTCAAGCTCTTCTCGCCCGATCTTCTTCGGGCCGAGATGGAACCGGCCGACAGCACCCCGCTCTCGCCGGAAGCTTCGGAACGAACTCCTTATGTGTGGAGCGACGGCGGGTCGTCCCTTTTCACTCCACTGGTCAATCCTGGAAACGTCCCGTCTGGCACCAAATTCGGCCCGGAACCGGGAAACATCATCAACTCGATCAGGATGGAAGGAGCGAGCAAAGATTTAGCTCATGTGATCCTCAAATCCGACAAAGTCCCACTGGTCGAAGGCGCCCCCGGCAAGAGCATCTATATGTGGCAGGGGGGCGATCTGCAGCTGGTCAGCGAACGACCTGAGACGGAAGGAGGAGCTCCCGTCGAAGGTATGCTCGGCTCCGGGTTGGGCTCGGTCCGAAATGCCGTTTCGGATGATGGATCGCGCGTATTTTGGACCCCGAACGACAGCTACAACCAGGGCGTCATCGACCTTCCGGCCCTGTATGTCCGTGACACGGTGGCCGGAGAGTCGTTCCGCCTCGACGCCGTCAAGTCGGGACCCGGAGGTGGCGCCGTCAACCCGGCGTTCAACGGGGCAAGCGCCGACGGCAGCGTCGTGTTCTTCACCGACTCCCACCACCTGACGAAAGATGCGAGCCCCACCGGGCGAGATCTCTACCGGTGTGAGATCGGGGTCGTCGGGGAAGGTCTGGGCTGCGCCGGCCTGATCGATGTCAGCGCCCCTATCAAAGGATCCGGGGAAAGCGGTGAAGTGGTCGATCTGGCATCCGCTTTCAGTCAGGACGGGTCGCGCGTGTATTTCGTCGCTCGAGGCGTGCTCGACGAAGCTCCCAACGAAGCAGGTCAAACGGCTGAGGCTGATGAGCCCAATCTCTACCTCTGGGAAGAGGGCCAGGGCGTTCGGTTCATCGCCAAGCTGACTGACAACGATTACGCCCTGTGGGGAGGGCGGAGCACCCAGATAACGGGCTTTGCCTACTACATCAGCGCCGACGCGTCCCCGGACGGGCGCTTCTTCTCCTTCAGCTCAGAGGCAAGCCTGACCGGCGACGAAAATCTCAGCAGCAGCGGCGAACCCAACACCGAGGTCTTCGTCTATGACGCCGAAGGGAGCCCCCGTCTTACCTGCGTGTCCTGCAACCCGACGGGCAGCGCTGCGATGGGCGAGCAGCTCCCCGCGGTGGTGGAGTTCTTCCCGCCGGACCCGATCGGGATCTGGGCCGGCCGGTGGGTCGCAGCCACCTTGCCCGAGGCGACCCAGACCGAGCCCAACGGACGGTCGCTCCATCGCCCCCGGGCAGTCTTGGACAACGGGCGAGTGTTCTTCAACTCCATCGAACCGCTGGTGCCGGCGGACTCCAACGGCAACTGGGACGTCTATCAGTACCAGCCGGTCGGGATTGGAACCTGCACGCTGCAGTCCAACGGAGCGGCAGTCAGCAGGCTGGGCGATGGCTGCGTAGGCCTGATTTCCTCCGGGAGCTCGGAGGGAGACGCGGGCTTTCTCGACGCCACCCCGAGCGGGAACGACGCATTCTTTCTGACCCGGGGACAACTCTCGGTTCTCGATGACGACGACGAGGTGGACGCCTATGACGCGCGCGTCGACGGAATAGCGGCGGAGCTCCAGCCCACCGAGGAATGTGGTGGTGGCGATGCCTGTCGACCGGCGCCGGTCTCGCCCGTTCAGGCGCCCGCCGCCAGCGCAACGTTCCGAGGGGCAACTACGCCAGTCATCTGCGGGAAGAAGCAGCGCAAGGTCCGTCGTCACGGCAAGGTCGTGTGTGTGCGCAAGAAGCACAAAAAGCACGGAAAACACAGGAAGAAGAGGGCCGGCAAGACCAGGAGGGCGCAGCGATGAGCGCGCGATTCCGATTCAGGCATCCCGAATCCGTCTCATCCAAGGAGTTCTCCAGCATGTCAAAGCGCTTTTCCCGGTTGGCGGGAGCCGTCTTGGGCGTCGCGGCCTGCCTTCTCGCCCAGCCAGTGGCCTCTGCTTCCGCCGCGCCTGCGCCTTGGTGGCAGATAACGACCGGCAGCCATCCGACGAACCTCTGGGAACCAGAAGACAACGTGCAGGAAATACAGACGGAAGTCGGTGAACTCGTGGTCCTCGGCGTTCCCACCGGTATGGTCGGCGCGGCGGCGAAAATGTCGATCGGCGGAGTGGACGTCGCCTGCCTGGGGACCAAGAACCCGCTTGGTGAAGGGCTGTGCCCGTTCTACGGATTCCCCATAAGCGAAACCGCCTCGGAGGTGGAAGCAGCGCTGGAAGGGGCGCTGGGGGAACCGGTCGACGTCACCGGCGGCCCGGTCGGTGGAGCACCTTTCGAGGTCACCTTTCCGGGTCGCAGCGTGCCTACCCTCCGGTTCTTCCAAGATCCCGAATACACGACGGCCGGAGACTTCTTGACGAATGTCTTGAGCCCCGGCGGCAGCGGCAGGTTGGTCGTCACCGTCACCAACCTCGGCGATGCTCCCCTGGATGCCACCTCGACGCCGCTGACGATCCTGGACCAGCTGCCCGAAGGCGTGGAAGCGGTCGAAGTCGAAGCGTTCGGGGGCGTGGAAGGAAACGAGGGCCCGGTGGATTGCGAACTGGAAGCCTCCGACCTCGTTTCCTGCACCTTCGAAGACGTGCTGACCTCCTACGAATCGATCGAGCTCGAAATCATCGCCAACCTGACCGAGGAAACTCCAGTGGCGGGAGCCGCCGGCGAAATAACGGTTTTCGGCGGTAACGGCCCGCCCGCGAGTGAAGTTCAAAAAATCAAGGTGAGTCCGGAAGAGACGCAGTTCGGGATCGAATACTTCTCCTCGCGCGTCGAAGAAGAGGGGGGCGTGGAAGAAGAAGGGAGCGGGCCCGGGTTGCGTGCAGGCAGCCACCCCTTCCAGCTGACCACCACGATCCAACTCAATTCCGGCCGGTTCATAGGGGGCTCGGAGCGGACCCAGGCCGAATTCGAACAGGCGGGACAGCCGCGCAACCTGCGGTTCCCCCTTCCGGCCGGGTTCGTCGGCAACGTCAAGTCGCTGCCCACCTGCAGCCTGACGGCCTTTTACGAAAAACTTGGACCGGACGCGGAAACCGCCAACAATTGCCCGGACGCCAGCGCCATCGGCGCCATTTCCGTGGAGTTCGGCATCGATCTCCTGGGGGTGCTGCGTCCGGCGGTGCCCATCTTCAACCTTCCGCCGGCCAAGGGCGAGCCCGCCCGCTTCGGCTTCGTGGTGGCCAGAGTTCCGACCATCATCGACACCGAAGTCGATCCCGATAATGAATACCGGGTCATCGCGAGCGTCAGGAACACGAGCCAGGTGCCGCAGATCGTCTCGTCGACCCTGAGCATCTGGGGAACCCCCGGGGACCCGCGCCACGACAATGCAAGAGGTTGGGACTGCGTCTACAACATCCAGGACACGGGCCCCTGTGAACGCCCGGAAAATCTCGGCGAAGACGCCTTCCTGCGCCTGCCGGTGTCCTGCGTGACGCCGCTGGACTTCAAGATGGAAGCAGAACCATGGAACCAGCCTCTCGGGACCGTGATCGAGCGCGCGACCTTTGAGGGCCCGGCCATGATCGGCTGCAACCAGGTGCCCTTCAGCCCGAAAATCGCCGCTTCGCCGACGAGCCGAGCGGCCGATAGCCCCAGCGGCTTCAATGTTCAGCTCGACATGCCCAACAGAGGATTGCTGGAAGGCGATGCGATCTCCGAAGGTCAGGCCAAGAAGGTCGAAGTGACGCTGCCCGAGGGCATGACGCTGAACCCCTCCCAGGCTGAAGGCCTCGCCGCCTGCAGCCTGGCCGACTACGCCCGGGAGACGGCGACTTCGCTGCCCGGGCAGGGCTGTCCAGAGGCTTCCAAGGTCGGATCGGTGCAGGTCTCGACGCCGGTCCTCGAGGGGGAGGCGAAAGGATCGCTCTACGTGGCGAAGCCCTACGACAACCCCTTCGGTTCGCTCCTGGCCCTCTACATGGTGGCGAGGATCCCCGAGCGGGGAATTCTCGTCAAACAGGCGGGGAAGATCGAGCTCGATCCGGCGAGCGGCCGGATCGTGACCACGTTCGACAACCTGCCTCAGATCCCGTTCGAAACGTTCAAGCTGAACTTCTTCGCCGGCGACAGAGCACCGCTGGCGATGCCCTCCCGGTGCGGCACCTACGACATGGTCTCGAAGTTCACGCCGTGGAACGCGTCCAACCCCGAGAGTCCCCTGCCGAGCGAGATCGTCGAACGGATCACCTCGTTCACTGTCGATCAGGGCCCGAACGGCACCCCCTGCCCGACCGGGACGCCGCCGTTCAAACCAGGCTTTGAAGCGGGGACGACGAACAATGAGGCCGGCAGCTACTCGCCCTTCAACATCCGGCTCACCCGCAAGGACGGCGAAGGGGAGTTCAGTCGCTTCTCAGTGAAGCTGCCGAAGGGCGTGATCGGCAAGTTGGCTGGGATCCCATACTGCTCCGACGCGGCGATCGCCGCCGCGAGGGCACGCAGCGGGCCCAATGCCGGCCAGGAGGAGATCGACCACCCGAGCTGCCCGGCCGCTTCGCAGATAGGCAGCACGCTGGTGGGAGCGGGCGTCGGCCCGTCTCTCTCCTATGCCCCCGGCCGGATCTACCTGGCTGGCCCCTACCAGGACTCAAAGCTCTCGATCGTCGCCATCGCCACGGCGAAGGTAGGGCCCTTCGACCTCGGGACCGTGGTAATCCGGCAGGCCCTGCGGATAAATCCGGAAACCGCCGAAGTCACTTCCGACGGCGTCAGCTCGGACCCCATCCCGCACATCCTGCAGGGGGTCGTCGTCCACGCCCGCGACATCCGGGTCTCCATCGACCGGGACAACTTCGTCCTCAACCCGACCAACTGCGAGCGGAAGAACGCGGTGGCGACGGTCCTCTCCGGAGCCGGGCAGACCGCTGAGGCGACCGAGCCGTTCCAGGCAGCCGAGTGCTTCAACCTCGGGTTCAAGCCGAAGCTGTCGCTGCAGCTGCTGGGCGGAACGAAGCGGACCGCGACGCCGCGGTTGAAGGCGGTGCTCACCGCGCGCAAGGGCGACGCGAACATCGGCCGCGCGCAGGTGACCCTGCCGAAGTCCGAGTTCCTCGAACAGGCCCATATCCGCACCGTCTGCACGCGGGTCCAGTTCAACGCCGGCGGCGGCAACGGGGAAAAGTGCCCGAAGGGCGCGATCTACGGCAAGGCGAAGGCGATCTCACCGTTGCTCGACGAACCGCTGACCGGCCCCGTCTTCCTGCGGTCCTCCAACCACGAACTGCCGGACATGGTGGCGGCGCTGCACTCGAGCAAGGTCGACATCAACCTCGTCGGCCGGATCGATTCCCCTCGCGGCGGAGGCATCCGCAGCACCTTCGAAGGAGTGCCCGACGCCCCCGTCACCAAGTTCGTCCTGCAAATGCAGGGCGGCAAAAAGGGCCTGATCGTCAACAGCGTCGACATCTGCAAGCGCAAGCACCGGGCGCTGGCCAACTTCAAAGGTCAGAACGGCAGACGCCACGAATTCAAGCCAGTCGTCAAGACCCAGTGCGGCGGGAAGAAGAGCAGGAGCCGCTGAAGGCATCGGGATCGCGTCGTCAGCCCCCGGTTTTCTGATCCAGACGCAAGTTCGCGCGGCCGTCTGGCTAGCGCCGAGTGCGATACAGGGAAAAAGTTACGTACCACCGTGTTCCACCTGTGCTCGTGCGTCAGGTGAATGCGCGTTGCTTGATGACCCAGACGCCATCAGCTACCGGTTGGTGACGCAGCTGGGGGTGTTGGAGCAGGTTAAAACCCGACTAGCCCCAGACATGGCTTCCGGTGGCATTGCCTTCGGGTCCCTGCCGGAGGCAAAATGAAAGGGAATCATGAGCAAGAAGTTGATGCTGCTCGTAGCCGGGACGCTTGCTGCTCTGGTATTCACCGCAGTCCCGAGCGCCGCGTCCGCAGGCGAATTCGAACATCACTGCACAAGCACCAGCGGGGTCGCGGAAGAATGCAAAAATATGACGGTTGCCGGCGGAGCTCTTGAATACAGCAACGACAATCATGAAGGGTATACCTGCACCTCGGTGACGGGAACCGCCACGGCGGCAAAAACAGGAACCACAGGCACCGCGCGACTCCTGCTCCATGGCTGTAAGGAGACAGTGACGTTCTTCCAATTCGCCTGCACCAGTCCGGGCCAGCCGTCGGGGACAGTCACAACCAACGTTCTGACGAGCCATAACGTCTACCTCGAGCCGAATACCCAAGCCCAGACAAAACCAGGGCTTCTGCTCACAGGCGTGAACGTGACATTCTCCTGCCCCGGTTTCGCAACCAAAACAGTGACAGGCAACATCATCGGGATAATCACAAACCCGAACTGCACCTCAGCTGTTACCTCTCTGACGGTGAAATTCCAAAGGTTGGGCGCGGCGACGGGCACAACACAGGAATGGGAGCAGATCACAACAGCGGGAACGTTCTTTGACCTCATCCAGAACAATGATTCGGGCGGTTCCTACACAACATCCTCTCTGACCGCTGAGGGTACGATCACCACGGCGGCGGGACAGCACATCAGGCTTACATGCCACGTGTGATGCACTGATGGTCTAGATACCTAGAGATAGAGAGCGACGGGGGCCTATGCTGGCCCCCGTCGTTCAGAGCAACGCATATCGCCTCAGACCGCAAGATCGCGCGGCCGCCTAACCTCGATCCACCGATAAGCGCCCTGAAAGGCCGCCGGGAACGTCCTCCTGGACCTTGAGAATGCGGTTTGCGACGACCCATTCTCAGAACCAGGAGGACACCCGGAAGGTGAAGACACAAACGACGCGCCGAACGGTAGAAGTCAGGGCGGACGGCGAGGGTCTCGTCTCCCACGCCGGGGCTTTCCTCTTGAGCGAGCTGGGCGACCGGATGGGTCTCACCGCGGCGCTCTCTGAAGCGATGGGGCCGACTCGCGAGCGGCGCTCCGCCCACGACCCCGGGGTCGTCCTGCGCGACATCTGCGTGGCGATCGCCGACGGCGGGGACTGCGTCTCAGACCTCGGCGTGCTGCGCGGCCAGGAGGCCCTGTTCGGGGCGGTCGCCTCCGAGACCACCGCCCACCGGGCGATCAAGTCGATCGACGCCGAGCGGCTGGAAGCGATCCGCGCCGCCCGGGCCCAGGCGCGCGAGCGAGCCTGGGATGCCGGAGCCCGCCCGCAGGAGCTGATCCTCGACATCGACGCCAGCCTCCTCACCGCCCACTCCGAGAAGCAAGGCGCCGCCGGCAACTACAAGAACGGCTTCGGCTTCTTCCCGCTGCTCTGCTTCCTCGACGAGACGGGCGAGCCCCTGGCCGGCCTCCTGCGCCCCGGCAACGCCGGCGCCAACACCGCCGCCGACCACTTCGAGGTACTGCAGCTGGCCCTCGAACAGCTGCCGGAGGCTGACCTGCGGCGCGAGATCCTGGCCCGCGCGGACATCGGCGGCGCCACCCACGCCTTCACCGCCGACTGCCGGGATGCCGGGGTCGGCTTCTCGGTCGGCTATGAAGTCGGTGCGCGGGTCCGCGAGGCGATCCTCGCGGCGCCCGAGCCGGCATGGCAGAGCGCGATCGAAGCCGACGGGAGCGAGCGTGAGGGCGCCTGGGTCGCCGAGCTGACCGGCGCCCTCGACCTCGGCGCCTGGCCCGAGGGAACAAGGTTGATCGTGCGTCGCGAGCGTCCCCACCCCGGCGCCCAGTTCTGCGTCTTCGACGCCGACGGCTACCGCCACACCGCCTTCATCACCGACCAAGACGACACCGACATTGCCGCCCTGGAGCTGCGCCACCGCCGCCGCGCCCGCTGCGAGGACGCAATCCGCTGCGCCAAGGACACCGGCATCCGCAACCTGCCCTTCGCCGCCTTCGAGCACAACCAGGCCTGGCTGGAGCTCTCGCTCCTCGCCGCGGAGCTGCTCTCGTGGGCCCGCTCGCTCTGCCTGGAGGGCGAGCTTGCCCTGGCCGAGCCCAAGCGGATGCGCCAGCGCCTGCTGCACGTCGCCGGGCGGATGGTGCGCTCTGGCCGGCGGGTGATCTTGCGGTTGCCGCGCACCTGGCCCTGGGCCGATGCCCTGGCGGCGGCCTTCGCAAGGCTGCGGGCGCTGCCGGTCGCCTCGAGCCCGTAGTCCCAGGCCCCGCTCCCCGGCCTCGACTCCCCTCGACGCAGCCGCCGATCTCGGCCTGCCGCGCGCAGGTGCCAAAGCGATGGTTTGCCGGGCGACCGAGCTCGAAAGGGAGCCCCAGGGCGACTCCGCCGAGCCGCCCTGGGGTTGTTACCTACCTCAAGTCAGCCGATTACACCGGCGGGGTGAAAACGGTGGATCGAGGCTAACTAGCGCCGAGTGCGATACAGGGAGAAAGTTGCGTACCGCCGTGTTCCACCTGTTCTCGTGCGTCATGTGGGGACGCGTGCCTTGATGACCCGGGCGCCATCGGCTACCGGTTGGTGACGCAGCTGGGGGCGTTGGACAAAGTTGAAACCCGACTCGCCCCAGACATGGCCTCCGGAAGGCATTGCCTTCGGGTCCCTGCCGGAGGCAGGATGAAAGGAAATCATGAGCAAGAAGTTGATGCTGCTTGCAGCCGGGGCGCTGGCCGCTCTGGCCTTCACCGCGCTCCCGAGCGCCGCCTCCGCTGGCGAATTCGAACACCACTGCACAAGCACCGGCGGTGTAGCGGAAGAATGCACCGGCATGACGATCGCCGTTGGAGCTCTCGAATACACCAACGACAATCATGAAGGGTATACCTGCACCTCGGTGACGGGAACCGCCAATGCGGTAAAAACAGGAACCACAGGCAGCGCGCAACTCCTGTTCCATGGCTGTAAGGAGACAGTGACGGGCTTCAATTTCCCCTGCACCAGCCCGGGCCAGCCGTCGGGGACAGTCACAACCAACGTTTTGACGAGCCATAACGTCTACCTCTGAGCCGAATACCCAAGCCCAGACAAAACCGGGGCTACTGCTCACAGGCGTGAACGTGACATTCGAATGTTTCGGAGGGAAGAAAACAGTGACAGGCAACATCATCGGGATAATCACAAACCCGAATTGCACCTCAGCTGTTACCTCACTGACTATTAAATTCGCAAGATTGGGCGCAGCGACGGGCACAACACAGGAATGGGAGCAGGTCACAACATCGGGCACGTTCTTCGACCTCATCCAGAACAATGATGCAGGCGGTTCCTACACAACATCGTCTCTGACCGCTGAGGGAACGGTCTCCACGAAAGCAGGACAGCACATCCGGCTTACATGTCACGTGTGATGCCCTGATTGTCTAGGCGCACGACGGGAGCCTATGCTGGCCCCCGTCGTAGAGCAGCGCATATTGCTTCAGGCCGCAAGATTGCGAGACCGCCTGACTAGCGCCGAGTGCGATACAGGGAGAAAGTTGCGTACTGTCGTGTTCCACCTCTTCCCGTGCGTCATGTGAAGACGCGTGCCTTGATGACCCAGGCGCCATCGGCTACCGGTTGGTGACGCAGCTGGGGGCGTTGGACAAAGTTGAAACCCGACTCGCCCCAGACATGGCTTCCGGTGGCGTTGCCTTCGGGTCTCTGCCGGAGGCAGGATGAAAGGAAATCATGAGCAAGAAGTTGATGCTGCTCGCAGCCGGAGCGCTTGCCGCTCTGGCCTTCACCGTCCTCCCAGTCGCCGCCTCCGCGGGCGAATTCGAACACCACTGCACAAGCACCGGTGGTGTAGCGGAAGAATGTACCGGCATGACGATTGCCGTCGGAGTTATCGAATATAGTAACGACAATCATGAAGCGATCACCTGCTCCTCAGCGACGGGAACCGCCACGGCGGCAAAAACAGGAACCACAGGCACCGCGAAACTCACGTTTACCGGTTGCAAGGAGACAGTGACCTTCTTTCAGTTCTCCTGCAGCAACACTGCGACGGCAGGCAAAGTCGAAACCAACACCCTGACGAGCCATAACATCTACCTCGAGCCGAACACCCAAGCCCAGACAAAACCGGGGCTTCTGCTCACAGGCGTCAACGTGACATTCACCTGCGCTGGCTTCGCAACCAAAACATTAACAGGCAACATCATCGGGATAATCACAAACCCGAACTGCACCTCAGCCGTTACCTCCATGACTGTGAAGTTCGAAAAGTTGGGTGCGGCGACGGGTACAACACAGGAATGGGAGCAGATCACAACATCGGGCACGTTCTTTGACCTGATTTCGGGTCCCGACCCGTCCGACAGCACAACATCGGCTCTGAAAGGTGAGGGAACGATCACCACGAAAGCGGGACAGCACATCCGGCTTACATGTCACGTGTGATGCCCTGATTGTCTAGGCGCATGCGACGGGGGCCGGCTACGGTCCCCGTCGTGTCTTTGCCCTCGGCTTCCTATTCATGAGTAGGGACGCAATGATCATCATGGCGCAGGTTTGTGAAGGGAATTGCCTGGCGAACCCCATTATGCAGGGAAAAGCGGCTGCTTGGGCTACCGCGGGGATCCACTCAAGCCCCTGATATCCACTGGGGCCCTTGATTGCTCAAGAAGCATTGGATACGGCTATTTGAGCAAGCAGGGGGTCGGCGGATCCAGTTCAGACTCGCTCGACCCCAAACACACAGCTTCCGGCAGTGGGAAGCCTTATTTCTCCCCCGGAAGCAAAACGAAAGGTAAAAGATGAGCAAGAAGTTGATGCTGATCGCAGCCGGGGCGCTTGCCGCTCTGGCATTCACTGCGCTTCCGAGCGCCGCGTCCGCTGGCGAATTCGAACACCACTGTACAAGCACTGGAGGTGTCGCGCAAGAATGCACCGGCATGACGATTGCCGGCGGAGCCGCCGAACTGTCCAACGACAACCACGAAGCAGTTACCTGTACCGCGGTAACGGGAACGGCCACGGCGGCCAAAACAGGTACCACAGGTAGCGCGAAACTCACGTTTACCGGTTGCAAGGAGACAGTCACCTTCTTCCAATTCTCCTGCACCAATACCGGGACGTCAGGCAAAATCGAATCCAACAGCATGGTGACCCATAACGTCTACCTCGAGCCGAACACCCAAGCCCAGACAAAACCGGGGCTTCTGCTCACAGGCGCCAACGTGACATTTGAATGTGCCGGCTTTGCCAAGAAAACAGTGACAGGCAACATCATCGGGATCATCACAAACCCGAACTGCACGTCAGCCATCACCTCCTTCGAAGTCAACTTCAAAAAGTTGGGAGCGGCGACGGGCACAACACAGGAATGGGAGCAGATCACAACATCGGGCACGTTCTTCGACCTTATTTCGGGTCCAGACCCGTCCGACAGCACAACATCGTCCCAGACCGGTGAGGGAACCATCACGACCAAAGCAGGGCAGCACATCAGGTTTACATGCCACGTGTAAATCACTGAATGTGTGAGCGGTAGTGACGGGGGGCCAATTAATGGCCCCCCGTCTTCATGTCACTCGTGAAATGGCGGGCCCGCCTGCGTGGTTGCGCCAAGCGTGTGACACCCTTTGACGCAATTGGGACCTGATGCGGGGGAGAACTGTCCTTGAGGCTCGCGTCATAGCGCACGCGGAAACTATTGGCGACCGGTTGTTTGCAGGGGTTTCTTGGTCAGAGGGGAGGTTCTTCCCCAGCTTCGTCCTTTGACGAGAACGGGCGCTTTGACCCTTCTTCAAACATCGTGTAACTATCCTTCCAGATACGCCGCTGATATGCGGAGATTTGGGTCCGCATATCATCGGTCTCAGGGAACGAACGGAGGGGATTGGGAGGATGCTGGTGGGTCGTTGGCGCCTAGCCATGTGTGGGATACTTGTCGCGGTAGGGATCCTGGCTGCGGGCATTAACTCAGCCTCCGCTTCAGCTGAAGTCAGAGAGTTCGAATTTGTCGGGGCCTTCGGGCCCGATGGCACCGGTGCGGATGCATTCATGGGAGCCGGCTCGGTTGCCGTCGACCAAGGGGAAGAACTTGTATATGTGCTCGATCGCGCAGGCAACGCGCTGTTCAAGTTCGACATTGAAGGGCATCCAGTCGATTTCGGCGGCTCATCGCCCAATATCTCCGGCAACGAACTGTCCGGGTTGGCCATCGGTGGGGGTGTCGGCGGGCGCCAGGTTGCCGTCGACTCTGCGAGCCACACGATCTACCTGACGGGTGGGAGAGATGAAAATGATAGGGCGATATCGCTTCAGGCCTTCACCGCCGAAGGAGAACCGGCCAACTTCACGGCTGGGCCTGGGGCGGGAAAGAACGAAATAAGCGGCTTTTTCGACCTGGAGGGGCTGGCGGTGGATTCTGCCGGGAACATCTACGCAAGCGATTACGGCAGCCCATTGGGAGATAGCGAAATCACCATCTACAGCCCGTCTGGGGCGGTCCTGGTGCCGAACTCGCAGATAGGCGCTCCGCAGGCCAGCAACAACCTCGCGGTGGATTCCAACGGTGCCCTGTACGTGGTGAGAAACGACGGTGGTGCGGTAGTGAAATTCCTCCCATCCGAGTTTCCGATCACGTCATCGACGACCTACGAGCGAGCGGATCAAGAGATAACCGTGAATGGCTCGGCTGTCGGCTTGGCTGTCGAGCCAGTCACCAATGAGGTGTTCGTGGTGAGGTACAGCCCCGGGCAGGTCTTCGTATTCGACGAAGATGGGGAACATCTGGCAGATCTGGATTTTGGGGGTCCCGGAGAAGATGGCGAACTCGAGACCCCGGAGGGGATCGCTGTGCTCGAGGGCGGTGCCAAGGCCTACGTGGCTCAATCGCCTCTTGGCGGCCCCTCCCAGGTCATGATGTATCAGCAGGAATTGTGCATCTGCGATCCCACGGTCGAATCCACCTGGACCACTGCCGTCACGGGAGATGCGGCGACTCTGCGTGCCCGCATCAATCCGAACAATCGTCCGACCCAGTACTGGTTTGAATACGGGCTTGCTGACTGCGCAGTGTCAAACTGCACGAGGGTGCCAGCCGAAGGTGGATTCCCCATTGGCGATGGCAAAGTCGGCATCGCAGTGGCCAATGTCGTGACCGGTCTCCTCGCCCAGACCCAATATCACTTTCGAGTGGTGGCGGAAAACGAACTGGGGAAAACAGAGGGACCGGACCATACCTTTACGACCCAGGGATCGGGACTGGGATTTGCCCTGAGCGACTCAAGAGTGTGGGAGATGGTCTCGCCGCCTGCGAAGTTCGGCGGTACGCTCGTCACCTCCGACTTCGCCGCTATCCAAGCCTCTAACTCAGGTGAGAGGCTCGCGTATGCGAGCCTTGGATCGATCGAAGACGATCCTGCCGGGAGCCGATCTCCCGCCCCGGCAACGATCCTCGCGAAGCGCGACGGCGACGACGATGGTGGGTGGACGTCTAGGGACCTGACTCCTCCCCACTCGAGCGCGAGTGGCCTGCGGGGAGAAACCGAATTTGAACTGTTCAATCCGGAGCTCACGCGCGCGGTAATGGAACCGACCGACGCGACGCCGCTTTCAGCTGAATCCTCGGAACAAACGCCGTATTTGTGGACTGACGGCACGCCACCGTTCTTCACCCCGCTGATCCACCCCGGAAACGTTCCGGCCGGGACGAAATTCGGCCCTCCGCCCGGTGGTGAAAAAGGCGTACAGCTCGAAGGTGCCTCGGCGGATCTCGAGAACCTGGTGCTCAGGAGTGGGCAAGCCGCGCTCGTCGAAGGCGCGGCCCCGGGGAGCATCTACATCTGGGCAAACGGTCAGATCGGCGCCGTGAGCAGGATGCCGCAGTCTGAAGGAGGCAAAATAGTCGGAGGCATGCTTGGCTCCGGCAAGGGCTCGGTCCGCCACGCGGTTGCGAGCGACGGGTCACGAGTATTCTGGACTTCTTCCACGGCCTATGACGCAGGGGGAATCGGACTGCCATCGCTGTACGTGTGGGACCGTGAAGCGGGACAATCGAGGCGGATTGACGTCGTACAGCCGGGGGGCGCCAAATCCGGCACGCCGGCCCCGGCATTCAATATCGCGAGCGCCGACGGTCACGTAGTCTTCTTCACCGACTCCCATCGACTGACCGGAAAAGCCAGCCCTAGCGGCCGAGACCTCTATCGCTGCCAGATCGAATCCTCGGGCGGTAGCTCGGGTTGTTCGGAGCTGACCGATATCACCCCGCCGTTGCCCGGATCGGGAGAAAGCGCCGAAGTGCGGGATCAGGTATCGGCCGCGAGCGAGGACGGGACCCGCGTTTACTTCGTCGCCGGTGGAGTGCTCGACGAGGCGCCGAATGAGGAGGGGCAAACCGCGACCGGCGGCGAGCCGAACCTCTACCTCTGGCAGGAGGGGGAGGGTACCCGTTTCATCGCCACTCTTTCAGAGGAGGACTTCCGGGTCTGGGGTGGCCAGGCCACCTTGAAACTCGGATATTCTTGGTACATCAGCGCCGCGGCCTCCCCAAGCGGGCGCTTCTTCGCCTTCAGTTCGGAGCAGGGCCTGACCGGTTATGAAAACCGCAACAGCGAAGGCGACCTCACCACGGAGGCCTTCGTATATGACGCCGAGACGGGCCAGCTGACCTGCGTGTCCTGCAATCCGACCGGGGCGGCTGCAGTCGGTCAGAGATTGCCCGCGAAGGTCAATCTCTTCCCACCCGACCCTGGGGGGTACTGGGCGGACAGGTCGGTGGCGGCAATTCTGCCCGAGGCGTCGCGGACCGAAGCCGAAGGACGCTCGCTCTATCACCCCCGCGCCGTCCTCGATAACGGTCGCGTCTTCTTCAATGCGGTGGACGCGCTGGTCCCGGCCGATTCGAATGGAAAATGGGACGTGTACCAGTTCGAGCCGGTTGGGGTCGGATCCTGCGCTGAGAACACGAGCACCGCGGCGGTGAGCAGATCCGGCGATGGCTGCGTGGGGCTTCTCTCCTCCGGCACCTCGGAAGGGGACGCCGGCTTCCTCGACGCATCTTCGAGCGGCGACGACGTCTTCTTCCTGACCCGCGGAAGGCTCTCCGTGCTCGACCATGACGAGGAAGTGGATGCCTACGACGCTCGCGTGAACGGCGTCCCGGCAGTCGAACACCCACCGCAGGAATGCGCGGGCGAAGCATGCCAGCCCTCAGCGGGTCCCCCCAACGATCCGACCCCCGCCAGCGAATCGTTTCGCGCGCCCGACCCCACCCCCAACTGCCGGAAGGGCCAGAAGAAGGTGAAACGGCACGGGAAGACCCGATGCGTGAAGAAGAAGCATCAGAAGCATCGGAAGAAGAAAGCCGGCAAAAAGGGGAGGGTGGGGCGATGAACGTGTCGAAGCGGATCCTTGGTCTGACTGCGACGCTGCTGGTCGCTGCCGGAAGTCTCCTTGCTCTGCTGCCAATTGCGTCGGCTTCGGCCGCGCCCTCTCCGTGGTGGCAGATCGTAACCGGCACTCGCCCCACGAACCTGGAACCAGGGGGTAGTGGACGTCTCGTGGTCACCGTCACCAACCTCGGCGACGCTCCTCTAAAAGCCACCAAAACGCCGCTGAGGATCACCGACGAACTCCCCGAGGGGGTGGAAGCGGTCGACGTGGAAGGATTTGCCGGGGCGCAGGGCAATGCCGGCCCGGTGGTCTGCGAACTGGAAGCTACGGATCTCGTCTCCTGCTCCTTCGAAGATGTGCTGACTCCCTACGAAGCGATCGAAATCGAAGTTATCGCCAACCTGGTCGGCGAACCGCCCGTCGAGGGAGATCCCGGGGAGGTAACCGTCTCCGGCGGCAACGGCCCCTCCGCGAATGCGGTGCAGAGGATCAAGGTAAGCCCGGACGATACCCCCTTTGGTATCGAGCACTTCTCCTCGCAGATCGAAGAAGAGGGCGGTTCTCCGGCGATCCAGGCCGGCGGCCATCCCTTCCAAATAACGACGACCCTTCAGTTCAACGCCGGTCACTTCGAAGCTGGTCCGAACCGCTTCGAAAGCTCGGTCGAACAGCCGGCCCAACCACGCAACCTGCGTGTGTTCCTCCCAGCTGGATTCGTGGGCAACGCCACGACGGTGCCGACCTGCACCCTGGCGCAGTTCTATGCCGAGAACCCATTGATCCAAACCGCGAACCAATGCCCGGATGCCTCTGCCATGGGCGCCGTCTCGTTTTCGATCGTCCTCAAAAACGGTCTCGGGTTCCTTCGTCTGGCTATTCCCGTCTTCAACCTGCCACCGGCTGAAGGTGAGCCTGCACGCTTCGGCTTCAGGTTCGCGGGGGCGGCGGTCATAGTCGACACCGCAGTCGACCCCGCCAACAAGTACCGCCTCATCGCCAGCGTCAACAACCAGACTCAAGTCCCCAAGATCCTTGCGGCGACGGTATCGATCTGGGGCACTCCCGGGGATCCACGCCATGACAGCGCCAGGGGTTGGAACTGCGTTTTCCAGCTCGACAAAAAAGCGCCGTGTGTCCGACCCGCAAATCTGGGGGAAGGCGCCTTTCTGCGGCAGCCGGTCTCCTGCGTGACGCCGGTTGACTTCGAAGCTGAATTGGAACCGTGGAATACTCCGCTTGGCAGCGTCGTCGACCGCGGGGAATCCACTGCACCCAGCATGACCGGCTGCAACCAGGTCCCATTCGACCCAGAAATCGCTGCTGCGCCAACCAGCAAGCTGGCCGGCAATCCCAGCGGTCTCGATTTCCAGCTCGATATGCCAAATGCGGGTCTATTGAGCGGCGAAGCGATCGCCGAAGGCCAGGCCAAGAAGGTCGAAGTCACCCTGCCCGAGGGGATGACGGTCAACCCCTCCCAGGGCGAAGGCCTGGTCGGCTGCTCGCAGGAGGACCTCGCCCGCGAGACCTCGGACTCCAAACCGGGAGAGGGGTGCCCTGAGGCATCGAAGGTCGGCGAACTGCAGATCTCCTCGCCGCTGATCAAAGAGGAAGCCCGCGGCTCGGTTTACGTCGCGAGCCCGTTCGACAACCCGTTTGGGTCCCTGATCGCCCTGTATATGGTGGCGAGGATCCCGCAGCGCGGGGTCCTGATCAGGCAGGCAGGGGTCGTCGAGGCAGACCCGAGCACGGGCCAGCTGACGACGATCTTCGACGACCTGCCACAGATCCCGTTCGCGACGGTCAAGTTGAACCTTCGTGCCGGCGCGCGCTCTTCGCTGGTCACTCCACCCGCTTGCGGTGACTACGACGTGGTGGCCCGGTTCACGCCGTGGTCGGCGAAAGACCCGAGCAACCCGACCCCGGCGGAGATCGTGACGAGGTCGAGCAGCTTCTCGGTCGAGCACGGCGTCGACGGGGGCGCCTGCCCGAGCGGCGGCACTCCGCCGTTTCACCCCGGGCTCTTCGCCGGCACGGTCAACAACGCGGCGAAAAGCTACTCGCCGTTCAACCTGCGGCTGACCCGACGGGACGGAGAACAGGAGTTCACCAACTTCTCCATCAAGCTGCCACCGGGGGTGATCGGCAAGCTCGCTGGGATCGATGTTTGTCCCGACTTCGCGATTGCGGCCGCCAAGGCCAGGACCGGCCCCAACGGCGCTCAGGAAGAGCTCGACAACCCGAGTTGTCCCGCCGGCTCTCAGGTCGGCAGGACCCTGGCCGGGTCGGGAGTGGGGGCGAGCCTCACCTACGTGCCCGGCAAGGTCTACCTGGCGGGCCCGTTCAACGGCGCACCGCTTTCGATGGTCGCGATCACCGCCGCTAAGGTCGGCCCCTTCGACCTCGGCACCGTGGTGATCCGTGTGGCGCTCAAGATTGACCCGGAGACGGCGGAAGTGTTCGTCGACCCGACCGGCTCCGATCCGCTTCCCCACATCATCCAGGGGATCGAGGTGCACCTGCGCGACATCCGCGTCTACGTCGACAGGCCGGACTTCGTCCTCAACCCGACCAATTGCAAGCGCACCTCGACGGCGAGCACGGTGCTCGGCTCGGGCCTCGACTTCGCTGCGGCCGCCGACAACGAACCGGTGACGGTTACCAGCCCGTTTCAAGCCGCCGATTGCGCTTCGCTCGGGTTCAAGCCCAAGTTGAGCATCCATCTCATCGGCGGCACCAAGCGGGCGGACAACCCGAAGCTGCGGGCCGTGTTCACCACCCGGGCCGGCGACGCCAACGTCGCCAAAATCCAGGTGACGCTCCCGCATTCGGAGTTCATCGAACAGGGCCACTTCAAAACGATCTGCACCCGGGTTCAGTTCGCGGCGGGTGCGGTGCCGGGAGAAGCGTGCCCGAAAGGATCGGTCTACGGCTACGCGCGGGCGTTCACGCCGTTGCTCGACGAACCGATCGAGGGCCCCGTCTACCTGCGCTCCTCCTCGCACCCGTTGCCCGATGTGGTAGCGGCCCTGCACAACAAGCAGATCGACGTCAACGTCGATGGGCGAGTCGACTCCGTGGGCGGGCGGCTCCGCAGCACCTTCGAAATGCTCCCGGACGCGCCGGTGTCGAAGGTCGTCCTCAACATGCAGGGTGGGAAGAAGGGGCTCTTCGTCAACTCCACCGACCTCTGCCGGCGCCCGCACCGGGCACTCGTCAATCTCGACGGCCAGAACGGGAAGCTGCGGGATTTCAAGACTCCGCTGAAGGTCAAGTGCGGCAAGAAGGGCAAGAAGCGCAAGAAGCGCTGAAGGTAGGCCTTCTACGGAGCCAACTCCGGCTGTGCCAAGCTGACGCCGCAAGATCGCGCCCTTTAGAGCAGCGCATATAGCTTCAGGCCGCAAGATTGCGAGGCCGCCTAACTAGCGCCGAGTGCGATACAGGAAGAAAGATGCGTACCGCCGTGTTCCACCTGTTCTCGTGCGTCATGTGCAGACGCGTGCCTTGATGACCCAGGCGCCATCAGCTACCGGTTGGTGACGCAGCTGGGGGTGTTGGACCCAAGTCAAGAGCCGACTCGCCCCAGACATGGCCTCCGGTCGGCAATGCCTTCGGGTCCCTGCCGGAGGCAGGACGAAAGGAAATCATGAGCAAGAAATTAATGCTGCTCGCAGCCGGGGCACTGACCGCTCTGGCATTCAGCGCGCTCCCGATCGCCGCCTCCGCGGGCGAATTCGAACACCACTGCACAAGCACCGGTGGCGTCGCGGAAGAATGTACCAACATGACGATCGCCAGCGGAGCTCTTGAATATAGCAACGACAATCATGAAGGGTATACCTGCACCTCAGTGACGGGAACCGCCACGGCGGAAAAAACAGGAACCACAGGCACCGCGAAACTCACGTTTACCGGTTGCAAGGAGACAGTCACCTTCTTCAAATTCTCCTGCACCAACACCGGGACGGCAGGCAAAGTCGAAACCAACACTCTGGTGAGCCATAACGTCTACCTCGAGCCGAACACCCAAGCCCAGACAAAACCGGGGCTTCTGCTCACAGGCGTCAACGTGACATTTACCTGCGCTGGCTTCGCAACCAAAACATTAACAGGCAACATCATCGGGATAATCACAAATTCGAACTGCACCTCAGCTGTTACCTCCATGACTGTGAAGTTCGAAAAGTTGGGTGCGGCGACGGGTACAACACAGGAATGGGAGCAGATCACAACATCGGGAACGTTCTTTGACCTCATCCAGAACAATGATGCAGGCGGTTCCTACACAACATCGGCTCTGAAAGGTGAGGGAACGATCACCACGAGGGCAGGACAGCACATCAGGCTTACATGCCACGTGTGATGCACTGACGTCCAGGTAGCAAACGAGACGGGCCGGTTACGGCCCCGTCTCGTGTCTCTGTCTGGGCCTGGGCTTCCAAGTGAAGCGAAGGACGCAATGTTCATCATGGCGCAGGTTTGCGCAGGTGTTTGCCTGGCGAACCCCGTTATGCAGGGAAAAGAGACTCCGAGAACGATAGCGTCGCGCTACCCTAAGCCCTCATGGCCAAGGGAGCTTGAATGCTCAAGACCCATTGGATACTGCTACTGGGGCAAGCCGGGGTCGGCGGAGCCAGTCAGACCCGCTCGACCCCACAGACAGCTTCCGGCAGTGAGAAGCCCCTATTTCTCCCCGGAAGCAAAACGAAAGGTACAAGATGAGCAAGAAGTTGATGCTGCTCGCAGCCGGGGCGCTTGCCGCTCTGGCATTCACTGCGCTTCCGAGCGCCGCGTCCGCGGGTGAATGGGAACACCACTGTACAAGCACCGGTGGCGTCGCGGAAGAATGCACCGGCATGACGATTGCCGGCGGAGCTGCGGAACTGTCCAACGATAATCACGAACCGGTCAGCTGCACCGCGGTGTCGGGAACCGCCTCGGCCGAAAAAACAGGAAAAACAGGTAAAGTGGAGCTCAGCTTCACCGGCTGCAAGGAGACAGTGACGTTTTTCCAATTCTCCTGCAGCAATACCGCGACGTCAGGGAAAATAACAACCAATGAAATGACGAGTCACAACGTCTACCTCGAGCCGAATACCGCAGCTCAGACAAAACCGGGCCTTCTGCTCACAGGCGCAAACGTGACATTTGAATGCGCCGGATTCGCCAAGAAAACAGTGACAGGCAACATCATCGGGATCATCACAAACCCGAACTGCACCTCAGCTATTACCTCTGAGACCATCAAATTCGAAAAGCTGGGAGCAGCGACGGGCACAACACAGGAATGGGAGCAGGTCACAACATCGGGCACGTTCTTTGACCTGATTTCGGGTCCCGACCCGTCCGACAGCACAACATCGTCTCAAAAAGGCGAGGGGACCATCACGACGAAAGCAACCCAGCACATCAGGAATACATGCCACGTGTAATCCTGTGAATGTGTGAGAGGTAGTGACGGGGGGCCGAGTGATGGCCCCCCCGTCATTTCACTCGGGGGCCCTTTGGCATTGGGGCTTATGTGGGGGAGGACTGTCCTCGAGGCTCGCGTCATAGCGCACGCGCAAACTATTGGCGACCAGTTGTTTGCAGGAGGTTCTTGGTCAGGGGGGGGGTTCTTCCCCGGTCCCGCCCTTTGACGAGGGCGGGCGCTTTGACCCTTGTTCAAACATCGTGTACCTATCGGTCCTAGGTACGCCGCAGGTATGCGGAGATTCGGGTCCGCACGCATATAGTCGGTCTCAGGGAATGGAGGGGGTTGGGCGGATGCTAGTGGGTCGTTGGCACCTAGCTGTGTATGGGATGGTTGCCGTTTTGGGGATCGTGGCTGCGGGCATTAACCCAGCCTCCGCTTCAGCTGAAGTCAAAGAGTTCGAATTCGTCAGGGCTTTCGGGCCCGATGGCACTGATCTGGACGGATTCACGGGGGCTGGCTCGGTCGCTGTCGACCAGGAGGAAGAACTCGTATATGTGCTCGATCGCGCAGGGAACGCGCTGTTCAAGTTCGACACCGAAGGGCATCCGGTCGATTTCGGCGGCTCATCGGCCAATGTCTCCGGCAATGAACTGTCCGGGTTGGCCATCGGTGGGATACTTGGTGGTCGTCAGGTCGCCGTCGACTCTGCGACCCACACGATCTACCTAACCGGTGGGAAAGATGAAAACGGCAAGGCCAAAGCCCTTCAGGCCTTCACTGCCGAAGGCGAACCGGCTAACTTCACGGCTGGGCCCGGCGCGGGAAAAAACGAAATTGTCGGCTTCTTCGACCTCGAGGGGCTGGCAGTGGATTCTGGCGGGAATATCTACGCAGGCGATTACGGCAGCCCACTGGGAAGTAGCAAAATCACCATCTACAGTCCGTCTGGAGCGGTGCTGGTGCCCAATTCGCAAATTGGCGCTCCGCAGGCCACCAACAACCTTGCGGTGGATTCCAACGGTGCTCTGTACGTGGTGAGGAACGATGGCGGAGCAGTGGTGAAATACCTCCCGTCCGAAATTCCGGTCACGTCGGCGACGACCTACGAGGTAACTTACGAGCTCACCGTGAGTGGCTCGGCGGTCGGCCTGGCGGTCGAGCCCGTCACCAACGAGGTGTTCGTGGTCAGGTACACCCCCGGGCAGGTCTTCGTGTTCGACGAAGGTGGGGAACATCTGGAAGATCTGGATTTTGGGAATGGCGAACTCGAGACCCCGGAGGGGATCGCTGTGCTCGAGGGCGGTGCCAAGGCCTACGTGGCTCAATCGCCTCTTGGCGGCCCCTCCCAGGTCATGATGTATCAGCAGGAATTGTGCATCTGCGATCCCACGGTCGAATCCACTTGGACTACCGCTGTCACCGGAGATTCAGCGACTCTGCGTGCCCGCATCAATCCGAACAATCGTCCGACCCAGTACTGGTTTGAATACGGGCTTGCTGACTGCGCAGTGTCAAACTGCACGAGGGTGCCAGCCGAAGGTGGATTCCCCATTGGCGATGGCAAAGTCGGCATCGCAGTGGCCAATGTCGTGACCGGTCTCCTCGCCCAGACTCAATATCACTTTCGAGTGGTTGCGGAAAACGAACTGGGGAAAACAGAGGGACCGGACCATACCTTTACGACCCAGGGATCGGGACTGGGATTTGCCCTGAGCGACTCAAGAGTATGGGAGATGGTCTCGCCGCCAGCGAAGTTCGGCGGTACGCTCGGCGCCTCCCTCTTTACGGCTATCCAAGCCTCTGACTCAGGCGAGAGGCTCGCGTATGCGAGCCTTGGATCGATCGAAGAAGACCCTGCCGGGAGCCGATCTCCCGCCCCGGCAACGATCCTTGCGAAGCGCGACGGCGACGACGATGGTGGGTGGACGTCTCGGGACCTGACTCCTCCCCACTCGAGCGCGAGTGGCTTGCGGGGAGAAACCGAATTCGAACTGTTCAATCCGGAGCTCACTCGAGCGGTAATGGAACCGACCGACGCGACGCCTCTTTCGGATGAGTCTTCGGAACAAACGCCGTATTTGTGGACTGACGGCACGCCACCGTTCTTCACCCCGCTGATCCACCCCGGAAACGTGCCCGCCGGAACGAAATTCGGCCCTCCGCCCGGCGGTGAAAAAGGCGTGCAGCTCGAAGGGGCCTCGGCGGATCTCGAGAACCTGGTGCTCAGGGGTGGGCAAGCCGCGCTCGTCGAAGGCGCGGCCCCGGGGAGCATCTACGCCTGGGCGGACGGTCAGATCGATGCCGTGAGCGAGCTGCCTCAATCCGAAGGAGGAAAAGTTGTCCTGGGCATGATCGGGTCGGGGATAGGTTCGGTCCGACACGCCGTCTCGAGCGACGGGTCACGGGTGTTCTGGACTCCTTCATTCGCATATGGCGCAGTGTCGGGAATCGGGCTGCCATCGCTGTACGTGTGGGACCGTGAAGCGGGACAATCGAGGCGGATTGACGTCGTCCAGCCGGGGGGCGCCAAATCCGGCACGCCGGCCCCGGCATTCAATATCGCGAGCGCCGACGGTCACGTAGTCTTCTTCACCGACTCCCATCGACTGACCGGAAAAGCCAGCCCTAGCGGCCGAGACCTCTATCGCTGCCAGATCGAATCCTCGGGCGGTAGCTCGGGTTGTTCGGAGCTGACCGATATCACCCCGCCGTTGCCCGGATCGGGAGAAAGCGCCGAAGTGCGGGATCAGGTATCGGCCGCGAGCGAGGACGGGACCCGCGTTTACTTCGTCGCCGGTGGAGTGCTCGACGAGGCGCCGAATGAGGAGGGGCAAACCGCGACCGGCGGCGAGCCGAACCTCTACCTCTGGCAGGAGGGGGAGGGTACCCGTTTCATCGCCACTCTTTCAGAGGAGGACTTCCGGGTCTGGGGTAGCCAGGCCACCGCAAAATTCGGATATTCCTTCTACATCAGCGCCGCGGCCTCCCCAAGCGGGCGCTTCTTCGCCTTCAGTTCGGAGCAGGGCCTGACCGGTTATGAAAACCGCAACAGCGAAGGCGACCTCACCACGGAGGCCTTCGTATATGACGCCGAGACGGGCCAGCTGACCTGCGTGTCCTGCAATCCGACCGGGGCGGCTGCAGTCGGTCAGAGATTGCCCGCGAAGGTCAATCTCTTCCCACCCGACCCTGGGGGGTACTGGGCGGACAGGTCGGTGGCGGCAATTCTGCCCGAGGCGTCGCGGACCGAAGCCGAAGGACGCTCGCTCTATCACCCCCGCGCCGTCCTCGATAACGGTCGCGTCTTCTTCAATGCGGTGGACGCGCTGGTCCCGGCCGATTCGAATGGAAAATGGGACGTGTACCAGTTCGAGCCGGTTGGGGTCGGATCCTGCGCTGAGAACACGAGCACCGCGGCGGTGAGCAGATCCGGCGATGGCTGCGTGGGGCTTCTCTCCTCCGGCACCTCGGAAGGGGACGCCGGCTTCCTCGACGCATCTTCGAGCGGCGACGACGTCTTCTTCCTGACCCGCGGAAGGCTCTCCGTGCTCGACCATGACGAGGAAGTGGATGCCTACGACGCTCGCGTGAACGGCGTCCCGGCAGTCGAACACCCACCGCAGGAATGCGCGGGCGAAGCATGCCAGCCCTCAGCGGGTCCCCCCAACGATCCGACCCCCGCCAGCGAATCGTTTCGCGCGCCCGACCCCACCCCCAACTGCCGGAAGGGCCAGAAGAAGGTGAAACGGCACGGGAAGACCCGATGCGTGAAGAAGAAGCATCAGAAGCATCGGAAGAAGAAAGCCGGCAAAAAGGGGAGGGTGGGGCGATGAACGTGTCGAAGCGGATCCTTGGTCTGACTGCGACGCTGCTGGTCGCTGCCGGAAGTCTCCTTGCTCTGCTGCCAATTGCGTCGGCTTCGGCCGCGCCCTCTCCGTGGTGGCAGATCGTAACCGGCACTCGCCCCACGAACCTGGAACCAGGGGGTAGTGGACGTCTCGTGGTCACCGTCACCAACCTCGGCGACGCTCCTCTAAAAGCCACCAAAACGCCGCTGAGGATCACCGACGAACTCCCCGAGGGGGTGGAAGCGGTCGACGTGGAAGGATTTGCCGGGGCGCAGGGCAATGCCGGCCCGGTGGTCTGCGAACTGGAAGCTACGGATCTCGTCTCCTGCTCCTTCGAAGATGTGCTGACTCCCTACGAAGCGATCGAAATCGAAGTTATCGCCAACCTGGTCGGCGAACCGCCCGTCGAGGGAGATCCCGGGGAGGTAACCGTCTCCGGCGGCAACGGCCCCTCCGCGAATGCGGTGCAGAGGATCAAGGTAAGCCCGGACGATACCCCCTTTGGTATCGAGCACTTCTCCTCGCAGATCGAAGAAGAGGGCGGTTCTCCGGCGATCCAGGCCGGCGGCCATCCCTTCCAAATAACGACGACCCTTCAGTTCAACGCCGGTCACTTCGAAGCTGGTCCGAACCGCTTCGAAAGCTCGGTCGAACAGCCGGCCCAACCACGCAACCTGCGTGTGTTCCTCCCAGCTGGATTCGTGGGCAACGCCACGACGGTGCCGACCTGCACCCTGGCGCAGTTCTATGCCGAGAACCCATTGATCCAAACCGCGAACCAATGCCCGGATGCCTCTGCCATGGGCGCCGTCTCGTTTTCGATCGTCCTCAAAAACGGTCTCGGGTTCCTTCGTCTGGCTATTCCCGTCTTCAACCTGCCACCGGCTGAAGGTGAGCCTGCACGCTTCGGCTTCAGGTTCGCGGGGGCGGCGGTCATAGTCGACACCGCAGTCGACCCCGCCAACAAGTACCGCCTCATCGCCAGCGTCAACAACCAGACTCAAGTCCCCAAGATCCTTGCGGCGACGGTATCGATCTGGGGCACTCCCGGGGATCCACGCCATGACAGCGCCAGGGGTTGGAACTGCGTTTTCCAGCTCGACAAAAAAGCGCCGTGTGTCCGACCCGCAAATCTGGGGGAAGGCGCCTTTCTGCGGCAGCCGGTCTCCTGCGTGACGCCGGTTGACTTCGAAGCTGAATTGGAACCGTGGAATACTCCGCTTGGCAGCGTCGTCGACCGCGGGGAATCCACTGCACCCAGCATGACCGGCTGCAACCAGGTCCCATTCGACCCAGAAATCGCTGCTGCGCCAACCAGCAAGCTGGCCGGCAATCCCAGCGGTCTCGATTTCCAGCTCGATATGCCAAATGCGGGTCTATTGAGCGGCGAAGCGATCGCCGAAGGCCAGGCCAAGAAGGTCGAAGTCACCCTGCCCGAGGGGATGACGGTCAACCCCTCCCAGGGCGAAGGCCTGGTCGGCTGCTCGCAGGAGGACCTCGCCCGCGAGACCTCGGACTCCAAACCGGGAGAGGGGTGCCCTGAGGCATCGAAGGTCGGCGAGTTGCAGTTTTCGACTCCTCTGCTTAATGAGGAAGGTCACGGGTCCCTCTACGTGGCTACTCCGTTCGACAACCCGTACGAATCCCTGATCAATCTGTACATGGTTGCGAGGATCCCGGAGCGCGGGATCGTCATCAAGCAGGCCGGGATCGTTGAACCCGATCCTGTAACGGGCCAACTCACGACGGCATTCGAAGATCTACCGCAGCTTCCGTTCACGAGTGTGAAGCTGCATCTTCGGACTGGGGCTCGCGGTGCTCTCGTGACCCCACCCGCATGCGGGACGTACGACATCGTTGCTGACTTTTTGCCCTGGTCAGCCTCCAGTCTCGAAGAACCGGGACCGGAGGAGATCGTCACGAGGACCACTTCGTTTGAAATCGAACGGGGCGTCGACGGGGGAGCCTGCCCGAGCGGTGGCACCCCGCCGTTTCACCCGGGGCTCTTCGCCGGCACGATCAACAACGCGGCGAAAAGCTACTCGCCGTTCAACCTGCGGCTAACCCGGAAGGACGGCGAACAGGAGTTCACCAACTTCTCGATCAAGCTGCCGCCAGGAGTGATCGGGAAGCTGGCTGGGATCGGCACCTGTTCGGACGCCGCGATCGCCGCGGCGAAGGCGCGGACCGGCCGCAATGGCGCCCAAGAAGAGCTCGACAACCCGAGCTGCCCGGCGAACTCCCAGGTGGGGAGGACGCTGGTGGGATCCGGGGTGGGCACGAGCCTCACCTATGTGCCCGGCAAGGTCTACCTGGCCGGCCCGTTCAACGGCGCACCGCTTTCGATGGTCGCGATCACCGCCGCTAAGGTCGGCCCCTTCGACCTCGGCACCGTGGTGATCCGTGTGGCGCTCAAGATTGACCCGGAGACGGCGGAAGTGTTCGTCGACCCGACCGGCTCCGATCCGCTTCCCCACATCATCCAGGGGATCGAGGTGCACCTGCGCGACATCCGCGTCTACGTCGACAGGCCGGACTTCGTCCTCAACCCGACCAATTGCAAGCGCACCTCGACGGCGAGCACGGTGCTCGGCTCGGGCCTCGACTTCGCTGCGGCCGCCGACAACGAACCGGTGACGGTTACCAGCCCGTTTCAAGCCGCCGATTGCGCTTCGCTCGGGTTCAAGCCCAAGTTGAGCATCCATCTCATCGGCGGCACCAAGCGGGCGGACAACCCGAAGCTGCGGGCGGTGCTCACCACTCGCGCCGGCGACGCCAATATCGCCAAAATTCAGGTGACGTTTCCGCATTCGGAGTTCATCGAACAGGGCCACTTCAAAACGATCTGCACCCGGGTCCAGTTCGCGGCCGGGGCGGTGCCGGGGGAAGAGTGCCCGAAGGGATCGGTCTACGGCTACATGCGGGCGTTCACGCCATTGCTCGACGAACCGATCGAGGGGCCCGTCTACCTGCGCTCCTCCTCGCACACGCTGCCCGACGTGGTCGCGGCTCTGCACAACAAGCAGATCGACGTCAACCTCGATGGGCGAGTCGACTCTGTGGGCGGGCGGCTTCGCAGCACCTTCGAAATGCTCCCGGACGCGCCGGTGTCGAAGGTCGTCCTCAACATGCAGGGTGGGAAAAAGGGGCTATTCGTCAACTCCACCGACCTCTGCAGGCGCCCGCACCGGGCACTGGTCAATTTCGACGGCCAGAACGGGAAGCTGCGGGACTTCAAGACTCCGCTGAAGGTGCAATGCGGCAAGAAGGGCAAGAAGCGCAAGGCCGCGCGCTGAGGCGGTGGGCAGGCGCTTCAAGCCGAAGCTGGTCGTAGCCAGCCTGGCCTTCGTCGCCATCGCCTCGACGGCGACGGCGACGGTTGTCCGGAGCGGCGATCTGCGAATAACGGTGCTGGGGCAGATCCTTCCCTTCAAGCTGCCGCGGGGTGAGCTCGCACCTGTCGCCGTCTTCATCTCGGGGCACATCGATACGGTCGGTCACTCGTTGCCGTCGCAACTGCAGAAGATGGTGGTAAAGGTCAACCGGCACGGCCGCCTGCGACCGCGAGGACTACCGACCTGCACGATCAAGCAGATCCAGCCAGGAGATACCGACCGCGCCCTGGCCAACTGCGGGGACGCGGTCGTCGGCTCGGGACGCTTCTGGGCCTCGGTCCTGCTTCCCGAACAGCGGCCTTATCCGACTAGCGGCCGACTGCTGATCTTCAACGGCAGGCGCAACGGGAGCCCGGTCCTCTTCGCCCACATCTTCACCTCGCGGCCTTTCAACAGCTCCTTCGTGATCACTTTCAGGATCAAGAGGATCCACGAAGGCTTCTTCGGGACGCAGCTCACGGCGGCCTTCCCGCAAGCGCTCGGTAGCTGGGGCTTCGTCGACCGGATCAAGCTGACGCTGCGCCGCAAATTCAGCTTGCACGGCAAGCAGTACAGCTACTTCAACGCTAGCTGCCCCGCACCGCCGGGCTCGCGGCTCGCGAGCTTCCCCCTCGCCAGGGCAAGCTTCTACTTCGCTGAAAGGGAGCCGATCACGATGGATGTAGTCAAGGGTTGTGGGGTGAAGGGTTGAGACGGGCGCTAGTCAGGGTGGTTTGGCTGCTGGCGTTGCTGGCGCTTCTCGCGGCGCCCGCCGCTCGAGCAGCCTACGACCCGATTGCCTCCGGGGTCACCGTGTTCAGGCTCGATCGGAGCTTTCTCGAGCTCGTGCGGGCGCATGGCGTCAGGATTACGACGCGGGAAGGAGCGAGCTTCGAGGACGGCGCACTGCGGTTTCCAGCTGTGAGTGGAAAATTCGACCCCCTGACGAGGAGCGGGACGGTCGAGCACGACGGGACGGTTCTCTTCCAACGTGGCAGCCGCACCGTCCCGTTGAAGGGTCTGCAACTGAAAACGACCCGGCGCAGCTCGCCATTCGTCGCCAGGGTAGGAGGGGGGCAGTTGAAGCTGGGGGCGGCGCGGCGGCTTGCCGTTGCTCGTCGGGGGTTCGGCGAGAGAGTCGCCGTGACCGGCTTGAGGCTCTCGGCGAAGGTTGCGACCCGCCTCTCCCGGCGCCTGCGGATCGACGGCGTGTTCGAGGAGGGCATGGCCGTCGGGTCTTTCACGACCAGGACGAATCCGGAGACCGTGACGATCCTGGGGAAAGGAACCGTCGATTTTGAATTCGACCCCGCGATGGCCGCGAAGCTGGACGAACTTCACGTTGCCGTTAGCCCGATCTTCCCGGCTGAACATCGAGGCCCATTCACGCTGCCGATCTTCAGCGGCAAGCTCGCCCCCGACCTCCACGGTGACTTCCTGCAGCTGGAAGGCGCTCTGGAACTGCTGCAGCTCGGCGGCGGTCAGGTGATCTGGAGAGACCCGGTTCTCGACCTAGAAGAAGACTTTCTTGCCCCACGGGAACATGAAGGCGTGGCATGGCTGGACCTCGCCGCCGGAGCCACCGGGAAGGATCCGAAGCAGAGAACGCTTGCGCTGACGCAAGCGGCGCTGACGCTACCCCCCACTACCGCAGCTCTCTTCGAGCAACTCTTCGCTGAGAACCAGGGCATGAAGGGCGTCTTCCATGCCGGCGAAACCCTCGGTCGCATCTCCTTTTTCGCGCAGGCTCAGTAAGGGCATTCAGCGCTTGCCGAACTACGCGCTTTAAAATCTAGCTAAGTGGAATTTGCGGGGACCTTCAGACAAGGAACTACAGTGAGAATGATGATCTAGGGGAGTCTGAGTGATCAACTTTTGACCCTTTCGGGTGGCTGAGGTAGCTATCTCCTTATTGGTACGCCGCTGTGCGGGCAGGAGCCGCCTGCGGCGTTTGTCAGGGAACTCAGGGATCCAAAGGAGAGAGCTACGTGAGTAGTCACGCGCACGCACCTACCGTTTCGCCCGGGCGGTCAAATCCAGGCAATGTCAAGGCTCGGCTGGCCGTCCTAGCGGCGACGGCAGCGGCCTTCCTGCTCGTCCCGGTCGCGCACGCGGCAGCCGCGACCAACTTCCACTTGAACTTTCTCGGCACCGGTAGCGGTGAAGTGAAATCGGAACTGGGTCCTGGATCCGTTCCCGGCACGCCACCGATCAATTGCACCTTCGTTGCGCCCGGCCCAGCAACCGGAACCTGCGATAACGAAATGTCGCCGACGCCCTTCGCTGGAGCCGGGAAAATCGGCATCACTCTCGGGGCGATTCCCGCCGCCGGGTCTGTTTTCGATCATTGGACTGTCAACGAAGGTGAAACGTTCAACGGCTGCGACGAAGGACCGGCGTGTGTTCCGGTCACCAACGGTGGGGGCGAAGTTAAAGTGACTGCGGTGTTTTGCCTCGAAGGTGAACCAGATTGTTCGGGCAATCTGACGCTCTTCGTCAACGGTCCCGATGGAAGCGGCTCTGTCACCTCCAACCCCGGGGTAATCGACTGCGCGGCCGGTGAAGAATGCGCCGAAGAGTTCAATTCGGGCCCCGTCACCCTGACGGCCGACCCGGAAACGGGCTACGTCATCGCCGCTTGGATTGGATGTAAACAGTCCGGCGGCGACCCGACGACCTGCACGGCCGAAATGGATGGCGACAGAGACGTCACGGCCATCTTCCTCAAAGAAGGCACCGAAGGTGAACCGGGCAAAGACGGCAAAGACGGCGCACCTGGTGCTCCCGGAGCCCAGGGGCCTGCTGGTCCCGCCGGCCCCGCTGGACCCGCCGGCCCCGCTGGACCCGCTGGACCCGCCGGCCCCCAGGGCCCTGCCGGGAAGGTCAAGGTGACCTGCAAGGTGAAGGGCAAGGCCAAGGTCAAGTGCACGGTCAAGACCGCCAGCTCGAGCAGCGCCAGCCGTGTCAGCTGGCGCCTGACCCGTGGCGGTCACACCGTCAGCCACGGTAGGACCAGCACCGCAAGGTTGCAGCACGTCCTCAACGGCCTGCCCGACGGGAACTACGTCCTGCGGGTGAAGGGCCAGTCCGCAGTCAAGATCTCGATCGGCTGAGTTCGGTCGCCGGCGGCCGCCGTACAGCGGCCGCCGGCGATCTCAAAGCCCCATCGTGGATCCTCAACCGCGATAGGCGGGGAGGTATGAGGAGCCGACAAAACATTCCGCCGACTGTCGCGCTACCTTGCATCCGATGGCGGGGGAGTTCGAGAAGCTCGCACACGATGCCGCGCTCCGGGGCCTCGACAAGCAGGAGGGGCTTCTCGAAGAGCTGCGGTCAAGGACCGGTGTACTGCTCGCAGCGTCATCGTTGGCAGCCTCTCTCCTGGGTCAGCAGGCGTTTCGGGATCCAAGCCCGAGAGCCCTCGTCATCGTCGCGCTTGCTGCCTTCGTAATTTCGATCGGGGCGAGCGTTTTCATCCTCCTCCCGAAGAAGAACCTGATCTTCTCCGAGCGAGGGGCTGGCCTTTACGAGGGACTCTATGCAGTTCGCGACGATCTACCGGAGGTTTATCGACGCCTCGCCTACGATCTCGATCGATTTTGGGACTCAAATGACCAGCGCATTCGCTGGCTCACCCGAGCGTTTACGCTTGCTGCGGCCGGTCTCGTCATCGAGACCCTCGCTCTGGCCGCTTTGCTGGGCGATAGCATTTTGTGAGATGGCCGACGCACGCAAACCCACTCCGAGCGGCGGAACTCCGCCGCCAGCGCCTCCCCCGACGCCCGGTCTAGGACGTCCGGAGACCCAAGGCCGGTAGCTGTCCGCGGGGAGAGCAGGGAGCCCTGCGAATCCCTACAGCCCCATCGTCTTGCCGATGATCTCCTTCATGATCTCGTCGGTGCCGCCTCCGATTGGGCCGAGGCGGGCGTCGCGGACGGCGCGCTCGATGCCGTACTCGCGCATGTAGCCGTAGCCGCCGTGGATCTGGAGGCTCTGGTCGGCGATCTCGAGGACGGCGCGCTGGGTGACCAGCTTCGCCATCGAGACCTCCTGGATGCAGTCCCGGCCTTCGTGGAAGAGGCGCAGGGCGTTGTAGGTGAGGGCGCGGGAGGCTTCGGCCTTGGTCGCCATCTCGGCGACGTGGTGGCGGATCGCCTGGAACTTGCCGATCGGGCGGCCGAACGCTTCGCGGTCTGAGGCGTAGGCGACGGTGGTCTCGATGAGGCGCTGCATGGCGCCGACGGCGCCGATCGCCATCAGCAGCCGCTCCCAGGCGAAGTTGGCCATGATCAGCTTGAAGCCGCCATTCTCCTCGCCGAGCAGGTTCTCGACCGGCACCTCGACGTCGGAGAAGGAGATTTCGCCGGTGTCGGAGGAGTGCCAGCCCATCTTCTCGAGCTTGCGGCTGACCTCGTAGCCGGGCATCTCGCGCTCGAGGACGAGGAAGGAGATGCCGCCGTGCCCCCCCTCCTCGCTGGTCTTGCAGGCGCAGACGAGGAAGTCGGCACGGACGCCGTTGGTGATGAAGGTCTTGGCGCCGTTGACGACGTAGGTGTCGCCGTGGCGCACGGCGGTGGTGGCGAGGGAGGCGACGTCGGAGCCGGCGCCGGGCTCGGTGATCCCGAGGGCGCCGATCTTCTCGCCGGCGATCCCGGCCGGCAGCCAGCGTTGCTTCTGCTCCTCGGTCCCGAACTTGAAGATCGGTGGCATCGCGATCGAGGTGTGGGCGTTGAGCCCGGCGGCAACGCCGCCGGAGCCGCCTGAGCGCGCCAGCTCCTCGACCCAGACCGCGTCATGCAGGTGGGTGCCGCCCTGGCCGCCGAGCTCCTCGGGGAACTTCAGCCCGAGGAAGCCGAGCTCGGCGCAGCGGGAGAACAGCTCCCGCGGGAATTCCCGCGCCGCCTCCCACTCGTCGACGTTCGGCGCGATCTCCTTCTGGACGAAGCGGCGGACCGTTTCCCGCAGCTCCTCGTGCTCCTCGCCGAACGGCGGCAGCGTGGCACGGGCGCCGCTGTCCTTGACGACGGTCATGACACGCCCTCGCTGTTCGCCGGTGCTTCCCAGTCCTCGAGCATCCGGTAGCCGCGGCCCTCGTGGTCGAAACGGAGCAGGTCGCCCTGCGGGTTCTTCTTGCCGCCGTGGTGGTAAGCGCGGACCTCGGCGATCTTGCCGTCGCGGATCAGGAAGAACTCGGCACCACGGTCGAGCCGCCGCTCGTCCTTCTCGGGATCCCGCCAGGTCATTGTCCACTCGATCGCCACCTGGTTCCCCTGCTCGATCAGGTTCTCGATGTACCACTGGGCGTCGATCGTGGAGGCGCCGAGCGCCGCGTAGTTGCCGATCGTCTCCGCCCCCTCGTGAGGGCCGAGGCGGGTGTAGTAGTGGGTTGCCTCCTCAGTGAAGTGCGAGGAGACCGCCTCGGCGTCACCGGTATTTAGCGCCTCGTAATAGGCGCGGACCCGCTCGGTGCCAGTCATGGCACGAAAATGTTGCTATAAATTTGCAGACAACGCATTTCTTGTTACATCTTTTCCGGTAGCGTGGAGGGGGTGAAGAGAACGATGTGGTCTGACAAGCGACTTGACGACCTGGCGAGGAAAGTCGACGCTGGCTTTGAGCGGGTCGATACCGATATCCGCGAGCTCCGGAAGCTGATCTTCCAGCTGTGGGGGGTCAACACGTTTGCGGTCCTCGCCACCATCGCGACGGTCATCGCGACCCGCTAGCCCCTACAGCCCGTAGCTGCGGCCGATCACGTCGAGCATTACCTCGTCGGTCCCGGCGCCGATGCGGTTGAGGCGGACGTCGCGGTAGGCGCGCTCGATCTCGTACTCCTTCATGTAGCCGTAGCCACCGAGGATCTGGACGCACTCGTCGGCGACCTCGCAGGCGATGCGGGAGGCGTAGAGCTTGGCCATGGTGATCTCGCGGACCGGGTACTCGCCGTTGCCGAAGCGCCAGGCGGTCGAGTAGGTGAACTGCTTGGCGGCTTCGATCTTCGTCGCCATCTCGGCGAACTTGTGGCGGATTGCCTGGAACTTGCCGATCGGCCGGCCGAAGGCTTCGCGCTCCTTCGCGTACTCGAGGGTCTTCTCCATCATCCGCTCCGCCCCCGCGTGGCAGCCGGCGGCGGCGACCAGGCGCTCGCCCTGGAGCTCCCAGGCGATGTGGTAGAAGCCCTTGCCGACCTCGCCGAGGACGGCGTCGGCGGGCACGCGGACGTCTTCGAAGGCGAGTTCGCCGGTGTCGGAGGCGTGCATTCCCATCTTCTCCAGCTCCTTGGAGACGGTGAAGCCGGGGACCTTCTCGCCGCTGGAGTCCTTGAGGTCGACGACGAAGAGGGTGATGCCGGCGTGGCGCTCGCTCGGGTCGGTCTTGGCGACGAGGACGATGAAGTCGGCTCGCGTCCCGTTGGTGATGAAGGTCTTGGAGCCGTTGATCACGTATTCGTCGCCGTCGCGGATCGCGCTGGTGCGGATCCCGGCGACGTCGGAGCCGGCGCCCGGCTCGGTGATCCCAAGGCAGGCGACCTTCTCGCCCTTCAGCCCCGGTTCCAGGTACTTTCGCTTCTGCTCCTCGGTCCCGAGCAGGTGGACGGGGGGGAGGGCCATGTCGGTCTGGACCGCGAAGCCCATGTTGGTGCCGCCGGAGCCGGAGTAGCTCATGCACTCGGCGCGGACCAGCGAGTAGAAGTAGTCGCCGCCCTGGCCGCCGTACTCCTCCGGGAAGCAGAGGCCGAGGAAGCCGAGCTCGCCGGCGCGCTTCATCGCCGAGGTCGGCCAGTAGGTGTCCTCCCACTCGTTGCGGTGGGGCCAGAGCTCCTTCTTCACCCAGGCCTGCATCGACTCGCGCAGGTCTTCGTGCTCCTGGCTGAAGATGAAGTGCTTGCGCCCGGACTCGAAGTCGGGCTTGATGACGCTGGTGCCGTTGCCGGTCGCGGTCGCCACTGTCTCTCTCCTCTGGTCGTTCCCTTGAGCGAAGTGGACAGTAGCACTTCCCACTTTCAGCGATGCTATGGTCCCGGCGATGGCCCAGGGAGACGATTGGAGCGGCGAGAAGGTCGCCTACGAGGTGGCCGACGGCGTCGCCACGGTGACGCTCAACGACCCGGAGAAGCGGAACATGCTCTCCGGCCAGATGCTGAACGAGCTGGTCGCCGCGATGAAGCTGGCGAAAGCCTCCGAGGAGGTGCGCGCGGTCGTCCTCACCGGCGCCGGAGAGAAGGTCTTCTGCGCCGGCGCCGACCTCGGCGGGTTCGCCGCCGACATGCCCCTGGTCGCCAAACACTTCGCCTCCGACCTCTTCCTCGAGTTCTTTCGCCTGATGCCGCGGCTCGGCAAGCCCTCCCTTTGCGCGGCCAACGGCCACGTGCTCGCCGGGGGCATGGGCCTGGCCCTCTCATGCGACCTCGTGATCGCCAAGGAGGGGGCGACCTTCGGCACGCCGGAGATCAACGTCGGCGCTTTCCCCTACATGATCATGTCGATCATCTACCGCAACGTCCCGCGCAAGAAGGTCAACGAGATGATGCTGCTGGGCGAGCGGCTCTCGGCCGCGCAGGCGGTCGAGTACGGGCTCGCGAACAAGGTGGTGCCGGCGGCGGAGTTCGACGCCGCGGTCGGCGAGTGGGCGACTACGCTGGCATCGAAGAGCCCGGTGCTGATGCGTCTCGGTCACGACGCCATGTACCGCCAGCAGGACATGGCGCTCGACGACGCACTCGAGTTTCTCCGCTCCCAGCTCTCGCTCACCTTCACGACCGAGGACATCGTCGAGGGGGTCACCGCCTTCTTCGAGAAACGCGACCCGCAGTGGAAAGGACGCTGAGGCCCTGATGGCGACCGAGGAGAAGGCAGGGAACCTGCTGCCGGGCACGGCCCCGCTTGCCGACCTGACCGCGCAGCTGCACGAGCGCCGCGCCAGGGCGAAGCTCGGCGGCGGCGAGGAGAAGATCGCCAAGCAGCACGAGCGCGGCAAGCTGACCGCGCGGGAGCGGATCGACCTCCTCGTCGACGAGGGGACCTTCGTCGAGATGGGGATCCACGGCCGCCCGCACTTCGCCCAGCGGGCGATGGACGGGGTCGAGGCGCCCGCCGACGGCGTCGTCACCGGCTGGGGCGACGTCGACGGCCGCCCCACCTGCATCGCCGCCTACGACTTCACGGTGATGGCCGGCTCGATGGGGATGACCGGCGAGCTCAAGGTCACCCGCCTGCGTGAGATGGCGCTGAGCAAGCGGATGCCGTTCGTCTGGCTGCTTGACAGCGCCGGTGCCCGCATCCAGGAGGCGGCGGGCTCGCTCTTCGCCGGCTCCGGCCACCTCTTCCGCGAGGAGGTCGAAATGTCGGGCGTGATCCCGATGGTCGCGGCGATGATGGGCCCCTGCGCCGCCGGCACCGCCTACATCCCGGCGCTCTCGGACTTCGTCCCGATGGTCTCCGGCCAGGGCGCGATGGCGCTCGCCGGCCCGCACCTGACGAAAGCCGTGACCGGCGAGGAGATTTCGATGGAGGATCTCGGCGGCGCCAAGGTCCACTGCCGCAAGTCGGGGGTGGGGGACCTCGAGGTGAAGGACGATGAGGAGTGCATCGCCTCGGTCAAGAAGTACCTCTCCTACTTCCCGGCCAACTGCGAGGAGCGGCCGCCGCTGGTCGACGTCTCCGACCCGATCGACCGCGCCTCCGAGAGGCTGATGGAGATCGTCCCGGAGTCCTCGCGGCAGCCCTACGACATGTACGACGTGATCCGCGAGATCGTCGACGACGGCGACTGGTTCGACCTGAAGCCGAAGTTCGCCAAGAACGTGATCACCTGCTTCGCCCGCTTCGGCGGCCAGCCGGCCGGGATCGTCGCCAACCAGCCGAAGCAGTTGGCCGGCGTCCTCGACAACGACTCCGCCGACAAGGCCGCCCGCTTCATCAACCTCTGCGACGCCTTCAACATCCCGCTCGTCTTTCTCCAGGACGTCCCCGGCTTCATGGTCGGCTCGAAGGTCGAGCACGCCGGGATCATCCGTCACGGGGCGAAGATGCTCTACGCGGTCAGCCGCGCCACCGTGCCGAAGGTGACCGTCGTCGTCCGCAAGGCCTATGGCGCCGGCTACTACGTGATGTGCGGGAAGGCGTACGAGCCGGACCTGATCGTCGCCTGGCCGGGGGCCGAGATCTCGGTGATGGGCGCCGAGGGGGCGGTCGAAATCATCGGCCGCTCGATGATCGAGGCCTCCGACGACCCGGAGGGGACGCGGGAGACGATGCTGAACGCGGTCCGCCAGCAGATCGACCCCTACATCGCCGCCGGCAACGCCGTGATCGACGACATCATCGATCCGCGCGAGACCCGTCCGACGATCACGAAAGCCCTGCAGATGGCGCGGAACAAGCACGTCGAGAAGCCAAAGAAACGACACGGAGTGATGCCGGTATGAGCCTCGCCGAACGGGTCTCCGACGTATGGAACGCCTTTCTCGGCCGAATCCGGCATCCGGCGGCTGGCCTGCTTGAGGTTGGAGAGCGGCGTGACCTGGAGGAGTTCCGAGGACATAAGCATTGCCTGGTCGTGACCTACCGTCGCTCGGGAGAGGCTGTTCCCACCCCGGTCTGGTTTGGCATCGCCGCCGGAAATCTCTATTTCCACAGCGAGGAGCGTGTTGGGAAGGTCAAGCGCATCCGCAACAACGGCCGCGTGCTGATCTCCCCGTGCGATTCGCGCGGGAAGCCACTCGGAGCAGGCATCGAGGCCAGGGCACGGGTTCTCCGGCTGGATGAGGAGGAGCGCGCCGAGGCGGCGATCCAGTCGAACTTCGGTCTCGGTCGCCGCATTTACGGGGCGGTGGCGACGAAGTTCGGGCCCGATGGCGTCTACGTGGAGGTGTCTCCGGTATGAGCGCCTTCGACGACCCGGTGATCATCAGCTGCTCGATCAGCGGCGTGATCGCCAACCGCGACCAGTGCCCGGCGATCCCCTACACGCCCGAGGAGTACGCGGCGGAGGCGCGGCGCGCGGTCGACGAGGGCGCTTCCCAGATCCACATCCACGCCCGCAAGCCGGACGGCACCCCCTCCTACGAGATCGAGGACTTCCAGGCGATCACCGAGGCGATCCTGGCCGAGGTCGGCGACGTGATCGTCAACTACTCGACCGGGGCGATCGGGATCCCGATCGAGAAGCGGATCGAGTACCTGCGCGCCTGCAAACCTGACGTCGCCGCGCTGAACATGAGCTCGATGAACTACGCCAAGTACTCGCGGCGGCGCAAGGACTTCGTCTTCAAGGCGGTCTTCGAGAACAGCTTCGACACGATCATCGAGTTCCTCACCGCGATGAAGGAGCTGGGGATCAAGCCCGAGCACGAGTGCTTCGACTCCGGCCACGTCGCCAACCTCGACCCGCTGGTCGACATGGGGCTGCTGGAGCCGCCGCTGCAAATCTCGCTGGTGATGGGGGTGACCGGCGGCATCCGGCCGACCCCGCGCAACGTCACCCTGATGTCCGACCAGATTCCTGGCGGGCCAGAGGGGCCGAACCAGTGGCAGGTGATCGGGATCTCGCGCGACCAGTGGAAGCTGCTCGCCTCCTCGCTCGTCCTCGGCGGCAACGTCCGCGCCGGGGTCGAGGACAACCTCTACCTGCCGAACGGGGAGATGGCGAAGTCGAACGGCGAGCTGATCGCCAAGGCGCGGCAGATGGCCGAAGACATCGGGCGCAGGCCGGCCAGCGTCGCCGAGGCGCGGGAGCTGCTCGGCGTCCCGAAACGGGCAGCGGCCTAGGCGGACCGCCGATGGCGGACCTGCCCCTCAGCGACGTCAAGGTCCTGGACCTGACCCGGCTGCTTCCCGGCGGCTTCTGCTCGCTGCTGCTCGCCGACCTCGGCGCCGAGGTGCTGAAGGCCGAGGACACCGGGATGGGCGACTACATCCGCTGGGCGCCGCCCTACTACGGATCCGAGGAGCAGCAGGCTCTCGGCACGCGCTCCGCGCTCTACCTCTCGCTCAACCGCGGCAAGCGCTCGGTCAGGCTCGACCTCAAGCAGGAGGAGGGGAGGGAGGCGCTGCTGCGCCTCGTCGCCGCCCACGACGTCGTCCTCGACGGCTTCCGCCCAGGCGTCCTCGACAAGCTCGGCGTCGGCTACGAGCGCATGCGCGAGGCGAACCCGCGCGTCGTCTACAGCGCGATCACCGGCTACGGCCAGGACGGTCCCTACGCGCAGCGCGCCGGCCACGACATGAACTACCTGGGGCTGGTCGGCCTGCTCGGCCTGACCGGCGCCAAGGACGGGCCGCCGGTGCAGTCGGCGGGGCAGATCGCCGACCTCGGCGGCGGCGCCCTGATGGCCGCCTTCGGGGTGATGGCGGCGCTGCATGAGCGCGAGCGCTCCGGCGAGGGGCAAATGGTCGACGTCTCGATGGCCGACGGCGCCCTCTCCTGGCTGGCGATGGTTGCCGGTCGCTACTTCTGCGACGGCGAGGTGCCGCGGCGCGGCGAGCAGCAGCTCGCCGGCGGCCTTGTCTGTTACCTGCCCTACGAGGCCGCCGACGGCTGGGTCACCTGCGGGGCCCTGGAGCCGAAGTTCTGGGCCGCCTTCTGCGAGGGGGTCGATCGTCCCGACCTGATCGAGAAGCAGTTCGAGGCGCCGGGCTCGGGGGCCTGGACCGAGGTCGCCGCCGTCTTCCGCTCGCGCACGAAGGCGGAGTGGAAGGCCTTCAACGACGAGCGCGACTGCTGCATCGAGCCGGTCCTCGACCTCGACGAGGCGCTCGACTCCGAGCTGGTGCGGGAGCGGGGAATGGTCGTCGAGCTGGAGCAGCCGGAGCTGGGGACGGTGCGCCAGCTCGGCCACCCGGTGAAGCTCTCCCGCACCCCCGCCGACCCGACCCGACCCGCCCCCGCCTTCGGCGAGCACACCGAGGAGGTCCTGCGCGAGGTCGGCTACTCCGGCGAAGAGGTCGCGGCGATGCTCGAGTCCGGCGCCGCCGCCGGTCCCGCCGCAACCCCGCAGGGGGAGTTCCGCGCATGACCACCAACGGCTCGAGCCGCCGGCGGGACGAAAACGTCCCTATTCGGGACGGAATCGTCCCGTCGGCGGGGAATGGACTGCTGCGGATGCGCGAGCTGGCCGCCGCGTCCGGGGTGCCGGCGCCGACGATCAAGCACTACCTGCGCGAGGGCCTCCTGCCGGAGCCGGTCAAGACCAGCCGCAACATGGCCTACTACCCGCCGGAGTTCGTCGACCGGATCAGGCTGATCAAGCGCCTGCAGGAGGAGCGCTACCTGCCGCTGAAGGCGATCAAGAACGTCCTCGACGAAGACCCCGATCGCGCCGAAGCGATGCTCGAGCTAGGCGACCAGATCCTCGACCGCGCTCTCGCCGGCGAGCGCTCCCGCACCAGCGCCGCCGAGGTCCGCAAGCGCTACGGCGTCCCCAAGGAGGTGCTCGACCGCCTCGCCGAGCTCGAGGTCCTGACCCCCAACAGCCGCGGCTACTCGCCCTCCGACGTGACGATCATCGAGGCGATCAGCCGCTTCCGCGCCGGCGGCTACGACGAGCAGATCGGCTTCACCGTCTACGACACCCTCCGCTACAAGACCGCCCTCGAAGAGCTGGTCCGGCTCGAGGTAGACCTGGTCATGGACCGCCTCGCCGGCGAGGTCCCGCCCGAGCGCGTGGTCGAGATGCTCGAAGCCGGCGCCCAACCGCTGAAGGACCTGATCGCGGCCCTGCACACGAAGCTGATGGTCGCCGAGCTCGAGCGCCGGCGTTAGTAGACGCCGCGGGCACCCGGCCCGAGCTGCGCCTTCTCCTCCTCGATGTCCATCAGCAGGGTCGTCGCGCCGCTCTCGCGGGCGATCCGCTCGGCCTCCTCGAAGGCCTCGGCGACGCCGTCGGCCCCGGTTGCGGCCCGGGCCCGTGCCAGGGTCAGCATCGCCACCGGGTAACTCCAGAGCATGCCGCGCTCGCGGGTGACGCGGGCGGCCTCCTCGGCTACTTCCAGCCCCTCTTCCTCGCGACCGACCAAGACCAGCGCCCGCGCCCGCAGCTGCCCGCGCCAGCCCTCCATCTCGCCGCCGTTGTCCATCGCCTCGCGGTAGAGGCGCTCGGACTCTTCGATCGACTCCAGCGCCGCCTCGTGTTCCTCGGCGATCAGCTGCGTCCAGGCGAGGTTCGAGAGCGCGAGGCTGCGGGAGAAGACGTCGCCGAGGCGGTCGGTCAGCTCGCAGTTGCGGCGTGCGAGGGCCAGCGCCCCCTCCGGATCCCAGCGGATGATCAGGCTCGCCTGGTTGCTGCGGATCCAGCTCGCGGTCTCCGGGTCGTCATCCTCCAGAGCGCTCTGCAGGGCACGCTCGAAGAGTTCCTCGGCCTGCTCGAATTCGAGCCGCTCGCGCCGCACCATGCCCTTGCCCATCAGCCCCCAGGCGATCGGGCTGCCGAGGACGATCCCGGCACCGACGCTGCCGTCGCCGCCGACGATCTCCAGCATCTCGTCGAGGATCCCCTCGAAGCCCTCGAAGTCGCCGCAGCAGAGGTAGGCGTAGGCGCCCGCGCCGCGCACCGCCGCCCGCAGGTGGCGGTCGCCGGAGCGGTCGGCCAGCTCGACCGTCTCCCGCACCGCCTCGAGCCAGTCGGGGCCGTAGTGCTCGAGCCCGGGCCGCACCGCGGTCGCCACCTTCAGCAGCGCCAACGAGTGGAGGTCGTCGTTGCGGGTGGCGATCTCCTCGGCCTCGGCGGCGAGCCGCTCCTGCTCCTCACGGCTCATCCCGATCCGCCACGCGTATTGCAGCTGCAGAAGCCGCGAGTGGACGGCCAGGTTCGCCGTCTCCTCGTCCTCGGGCAGCTCGGCGGCAAGCTCCATCACCTGGTGCCAGAGCCGCAGCGCGTCGCGCGGGCGGGCGTGGCCGGCCCAGTAGGCGGCGCGGGCCGACCAGCGCGCGGCCTCGAGCGTCTCCCCGCCCTGGCGCAGGTGGTCGGCGATCAGGGCCGAGAGCTCGTCGTAGCGCTCCGGCGCCTCCAGCTCGATCAGCGCCCGCGCCGCCGCGGCGTGGGTAGCCGCCCGCTGCTCGGCCAGCTGGGTGCCGTAGGCGACCTCGCGGGTGAGTGGGTGACGGAAGGCGAGCAGCCGCTCCGGGTAGAGCTGCGCTTCGTAGAGAAAGCCGCTGTCGACCAGCGCCCGCAGCGCCCGCTCCATCGCCTCGGCGTCGAGGCTGGCGGCCATCGCCAGCGCTCCCTCGCCCACCTCCTTGCCGAGCACCGAGGCGACCTGCAGCAGCTGCTTGGAATCGGCGTCGAGGCGGTCGATCCGCGCCGCCAGCACCGCCTGCACGGTCACCGGCACGCCGGCGTCCTCGATCGGGCGGGCGAGGCGGTAGGCGCCGCGCTCGCCCTCCAGGTAACCGGCCTCGGCCAGCTCGCGGACGATCTCCTCGATGAAGAAGGGGTTGCCGCCGGTGCGCTCGTGGATCGGCTCGTCGAGCCCGTCGAGCGAGGGGTCCTCGCCGGCGAGGTCGCGCAGCAGCTCGCGCGTGTCCTCGCGCCGCAGCGGCGCCAGCTCCAGCGCCTCAAAGCAGTCCGCCTCGGCCCAGGGTGGCGAGTACTCGGGGCGGTAGTTGAAGAGGACCAGCGTCTCCGTCCCGCCGAACCCCTCGATCAGCCCGTTCAGCATCGCCTGGCTGCCCTCGTCGACCCAGTGCAGGTCCTCGAAGACGAGCAGCAGGGTCTTCCGCCGCGAGGGCTTGCCGACCAGGCGGCAGAGGACTTCGGCGAGCGCGCGCTGGCGCGCCTCCGGGCTCATCTGCGCCACCGGCCGCTCGGGGTCGGGGACGCCGAGGAAGTCGAACATCAGCGGCAGGTCCTCGGCGAAGGCGGGGTCGAGCAGCAGCGCCCGGCCGGCGATCTTCTCGCGCGCCAGTTGCTCGGGCTCGTTGTCGGCGATCCCGAAGAAGGAGCGCAGCATCTGCAGGATCGGCATGAAGGGGATCGTCGTGCCGTGCGCCTGGCCCTGCGCCTGGAACACCTCGACCCCCTCGCTGCGGCAGCGCTCGACTAACTCGAGGTAGAGCCGGCTCTTGCCGATCCCCGGCTCGGCGACGACGCCGACCGCGGCAGCCTCGCCCTCGTCGGCCCGCCCCAGCGCCTCCTCCAGCTTCGTCAGCTCGCGCTCGCGGCCGACGAAGCGGGAGAAGCCGCGCTCGCGGGCGAGGTCGAGGCGCGAGCGCGCCTCGCCGACTCCGGCCAGCTCGAAGACCTGGACCGGCCGGCTCGCGCCCTTGATCTCGAACTCGCCGAGGTCGCGGAGGTCGAGGTAGCCGCGGGCGAGCTTCGCAGCGTGCTCCGTCAGGTAGGCCCTGCCCGGCTCGGCCAGCGCCTCCATCCGCTGTGCGAGGCCGACGGTGTGGCCGATCGCGGTGTAGGAGCCGCCGCCCTCGCCGATCGCCCCGGCGACGACCTCGCCGGAGTTGATCCCGATCCGAGTCGAGAAGTTGAGCCCCTTGGCACGGCGCAGCTCGGCCGCGTACTCGGCGACGTCGTCGAGCATCTGCAGGGCGGCGTAACAGGCGCGGCGGGCGTGGTCCTCGTGGGCGACGGGGGCGCCGAAGATCGCCATGATCCCGTCGCCCGTGAACTTGTCGACGGTCCCCTCGAAGCGGGTGACCGTGTCGGCGAGGATCGAGAAGAAGCGCTGCATGATCTTGCGCCACTCCTCAGGATCCTCCTGCTCGGCGAGGTCCATCGAGCCGCTGACATCGGCGAACAGGACCGTGACCTGCTTGCGCTCGGCATCGTCCTTGCTGGTCTCGTGCACGACAGCACAAAGGTTACGCCGTTGGCTCTGTAGCCAAGCGTCGCATCCGATTTGCGCCCCAGCGGGCTGTGGTCAAACTCGGATGCGCTTCCGAAGCATCGCGATCGTCTTCACCAGCTCCGCGCGGACGCGGCTGGGTTCGTGCCGGACCTCGTAATGCGTGAAGCGCAGCGGCGTCATCCCGGCCATCACATGCGCCCGGTCGCGGCGGGCGTCCCGAAGCTGCGCCGAGGGCGTGCGGTGATAGCGGAGGCCGTCCGTCTCCACGACGAGCCCGAGGTCAGGCCAGAAGAAGTCGACCTCGAACTTGTTGACGCGTTGTTTGGTGAGTGGCATCTGGAGCTTCCCCGCCCTGACGATGCGGCGGAAATAGATCTCCAGGTCCGAGTCAGAAAGCCGGAAGAAGAGCTTGTCGAGCAGGTGACGCAGGGGGCGGATGCCAGGGTCACCGCGAAATCGGATGAGTTCTGCTCGCAGGGCTTCCGGATCGATCAGGTCGCGCTTGTCGGCGTCGTTCACCGCTCGCTCCAGCGGCACGGGGCCGAGCTCGGTCGCGAGATCGACAAGCGTCTGCGCTGGTGAGGTGACGGAAATGTCGTCGTGGAGCACGATGTCGCCGGGTGCCAAGCTCGGTCGGCCGTGGAACCGAATCCCGGGGCGGCGCAGTTCGCAGCGTCGGCGAATGCTGATCTCGATCCACCCACCCTCCTCTCCTATCCCCCACAAAGCCGCCGCGCTGCGATGGCTCAGGGCCGCGCCGTCCCCACCCGCCAGGACGGCCGCCATCCACTGCCGCCTCCGGTCGAGCGCCGGCCAGCCCACCGCGTAGACGCCGAGGCTCACCGGGAAGAGGCGCCCCCGTGCCAGCCGATGTTCGATCGACCTCCGTCCGAAACCCAGCGCCAGCAACTGCCGGCGGGTGACGATGCCGTGCTGCCTCGCTGCCAGCTCCCAAGCTCGCCTGCTTCGCGTATCCGATTCCTGCCCCACCCTGTTGTGTCAAGAATCGGAAGCGCCTATCTCTCCCCCTCCCGGCACCCGAGAAGCCCGCATTTTCCGGGAAGTAGAGGGCACCGGGCCCACATGTATAGCCTCGGAGGATGCGATCCGCACTTGTAACCGGAGCCTCCACCGGCATCGGCCGCGCCACCGCCCTGCGGCTCGACGGCTCCGGCTGGAAGGTCTTCGCCGGCGTGCGCAAGCCCGACGACGCGGAGAGGCTGCGGGCGGAGGGGTCGGACCGGCTGGCGCCGATCTTCCTCGACGTCACCGAGCCCGAGCAGATCGCCGCCGCGGCCGAGCAGGTTGGGCGCGAGAGCCCGGACGGGCTCGCAGGGCTCGTCAACAACGCCGGCGTCGCCGTGCCGGGGCCGCTGGAGACGGTCCCGCTCGATGATCTGCGCCAGCAGCTCGAGGTCAACCTCATCGCCTACGTGGCGATGACGCAGGCGCTGCTGCCGCAGATCCGCAAGGCCGAAGGCCGGATCGTCTTCCTCGCCTCGATCGGTGGCCGCATCGCCTTTCCCTTCGGCGGCCCCTACCACGCCTCCAAGTTCGCGACTGAGGCGATCGGCGACGTCTTCCGCCAGGAGCTGCGGCCATGGGGGATCGAGGTCGCGATCATCGAGCCGGGCTCGATCGACACGCCGATCTGGGAACGCGGTGAGCGCAAGGCCGAGGAGATCCAGACGAAGTCGCCGCAGACGAACCTGCTCTACGGCGCCGCGATCGAGAAGTTCAAGAAGGTGATCGAAGACACCGCCGAACGCGGGATCCCGCCGGAGAAGGTGGCGAAGGCAATCGCCCACGCGCTGGAATCGAGCCGGCCTAAAACGCGCTACCTGGTTGGACTCGACGCCAAGCTCCAAGCGCGGATCAAACCACTCATCCCGACGCGTCTCTTCGATCGCATCGTTGCTCGGCAGCTCAACCTCTAGAACCGTCAACCGCCCCGAGCGTTCATATACTGGGGCAGTCGATTGACTGGTCAATCAACGAAGGGCAAGCGTGCGCGCAGCGGCGGTACAGCTCAACTCCAACGGCGACAAGGACAGGAACCTGGCGACGGCTGAGCGCCTGGTGCGCGCCGCCGCCGTCGACGGGGCCGAATTCGTCGCCTTGCCGGAGAAGTGGAACCTGCTCGGCAGCGGAGAGGAACTGATCGCCGGCGCCGAGCCGCTCGACGGCCCCAGCCTCGGTGCCGCCCGCGGCTGGGCGCGGGAGCTCGGTCTCCATCTGCTCGCCGGCAGCATCTCCGAGCGCGGGGGAGAGGGCGAGAAGGCCTCCAACACCTCGGTCCTGATCGACCCGCAGGGGGAGGACGTCGCCGTCTACCGCAAGATCCACATGTTCGACGTCGACGCCGGTGGCGTCTCCTACCGCGAGTCGGAGTTCGAGCGCCCCGGAACCGAACCGGTCGTCGCCGAGGTCGACGGGCTCACCGCCGGCCTCACCGTCTGTTATGACCTTCGCTTCCCCGAGCTCTTCCGCATCCTCGCCCTGCGCGGAGCCCGCCTGATCGCCGTCCCCTCGGCCTTCACCCTCGCCACCGGCCGCGACCACTGGGAAGTGCTGCTGCGGGCGCGGGCGATCGAGAACCAGCTCTTCGTCCTCGCCCCGAACCAGGTCGGCGAGGCGCCGCCGCACTACAGCTCCTTCGGCCGCTCGCTGATCGTCGACCCCTGGGGCGTCGCCCTCGCCACCGCGCCCGACGAGGAGTGCTTCGCCGCCGCCGAGCTCGACTTCGCGGCGCTGGAGCGGGTGCGCGAGCAACTGCCCTCGCTGGCCAACCGCCAGCCGGGTGCCTACCTCTGGCCGCGGCTGACGGAGAACCGAAGCTGATGGCGCAGGCACCGCCCGCCGACAAACGGCGCCTGATACTTGACGCCGCGATCCGTGTCTTCGCCCGCCAAGGCTTCCACGCCACCCGCGTCTCCGACATCGCCGACGAGGCCGGGGTCGCCTACGGGCTCGTCTACCACTACTTCAAATCCAAGGACGAGGTCCTGAACGAACTCTTCATCGAGCGCTGGTCGCTGCTCCTGGCGGCGATCGAGGAGGCCGACAGGACCGCCGCCAGCCCGCGCCAGAAGCTGGGGGCGGTGGCCACCTTCATCTTCGACTCCTACCGTCACGACCCCGAGCTGATGAAGGTGATCATCGTTGAGGTGACGCGGGCGGCGAACTCGTTCGGGAAGACCCACCTGGAGCAGATCCAACGCGCCTACGAGTCGATCGCGAAGATCGTCGCCGACGGTCAGGCCAGCGGGGACTTCCGCGGCGACGTGGCACCGATGTTCGCCTCGATGTCCTTCTACGGGGCGATCGAGCAGCTGCTCTCGGGCTGGATCTTCGGCACCATCCCAGCCGCCGACGCCGACTTCGACCAGGCGCGGGATCTTCTTGTCACGACCATCTGCGACGGCCTCGAGCCGCGCGGATAGGGTTTACTGCCCAACTCGCATGGGGAAGGACTTGAGCTAGTGGACAACGAGCTGGTCAAACGTCTCGTCTGGAGCGGCATCCTTGCCGGCACCGGCGCGCTCGCGAGCATCGTCGCCGCGCGGGCCGCGTCGCTGATCTACCGCCGCATCTACAACGAGGACCCACCGGAGTAGGAGCTAGCGATGCAGGAGCCACCCCAGAACCCGCCGCCGATCCCGCCCCCGGGACCGCCGTCACCGCCCGAGCAGCGCTCGATCGCCGACCTCGTCGTCGAGGTCTCCGAGAACGCTTCGACTCTGGTCCGCGAGGAGATCGAGCTCGCCAAGGCCGAGGTCTCCGAGAAACTCGGCAAGCTCGCGCGCGGCGCTGGGGTGGGCATAGCCGCTGGCGCCTTCGCCTTCTTGGCGCTGATCATGATCCTGCACGGGATCGCCTGGGTGCTGGGCGAAGAACTGTTCAGCGGCAACATCTGGGCCGGGTACTTCGTCACTGCGGCGATCTTCCTCCTGCTTGCCGCGCTGGCCGGCTGGATCGCCTCGAAAGCTTTAAAGGCGGGGGCGCCGCCGGTGCCCGAGCAGGCGATCGAGGAGGCAAAGCTGACCAAGGAGATGCTGGAAAGGGAGACCTCGTGACCACCGGTGCTCCAGGCCGTTCCCCGGCCGAGATCCGCCGCGACATCGACTTGAAGCGACGCCAGCTCGGCACCTCGGTCGAGGCCCTGCGCGGTCGCGTCAACGAACTGACTGACTGGCGCCGCCAGGTCGAGGACCACAAACAGCAGCTGATCGTCGGCGCCGCGGCAGTTGGCTTCTTGATCGGCGCACGCGCGATGTTACGCCGGCGTAAGAACCGCTAGAGCGCCTAAGCGATCAGCTCGGTGTGGACGCTTCCCACGCCGAGCAGACCGGGTCCGACATGGGCGCCGAGGACGGGGCCGACCTCGGAGATGAAGGCGGGCTCGCAGCCGAAGATCTCGTAGCAGTCTTCGATCATGACGTCGGCGGTCTCTTTGTCCTGGATGTACTGGACGACCCAGCCGTTGGCGCCGGACTCATGCCGCTGGCGCATGTAGCCGCGCAGGCGCTCGAGCGAGCGGGCGCGGGTGCGGACCCGCTCGACCGGGGTGATCTCCTCCTCGAGGGTGAGGATCGGCTTGATCTTCAGGGCGCTTCCGATCCAGGCGCGGGCACCGCCGATGCGGCCACCGCGGCGCAGGTACTCGAGGGTGTCGATCGCGAACCACATCTTCAGGTCGTCGCGGGTCTCCTCGGCGCGGGCGATCGTCCCGGCCGCGTCAGCGCCAGCCCTCGCCGCCGAAGCGGCGCCGAGCGCGCAGAGCCCCATGCCGCCGGCGGCCGAGCACGAGTCCAGCAGGTGCAGCCGCTCGCCGCCCCTGCCCTCCTCGATCAGCCGCTCGCGCGCCTGGCCGGCGGCCTCGAAGGTGCCGGAGATGCCGGCCGAGATGTGGATCGAGACGACTTCCCGCCCTTCGGCGAGCAGGGGCTCGTAGACCGCGAGGAAGTCGCCGATCGAAGGCTGCGAAGTGGTGGCGCCGCTTTCCGAGGCCCGCAGCCGCTCGTAGAACTCGTCGAAGTCGGTGATCTCCGACTCCCGTTCCTGCTGCCCGTCGACCGCGACGTAGAGGCTGATCTCCTTGATCCCACGCTCGGCCAGAAGGTCGGTCGGGAGGTAGCAGGTCGTGTCGCAGACGACCGCGGTCTCGGCAGGCAAGCTCACAGGGCGATTCTAGACGCGCTGTCGCGCCCACCGATCCTCGTCTTGAAGATCTGGCGACCCGGGAGATGCATCGAGTAATCGAACGGATGAAGCGATCGATAATCTACTTCGATGGAGATCGATCAGGAGCTATTAAAGAAGGTCTCGATTGCCCTCACCAAGGGGCAAGGAGAGTGGACTGAGGAGCAACTCGAATCGGCCTACCAAGAGGTGCTCGGCAACAAAATTGCCGGCACGCTCGCCGCGATGCTCGAGGAAGGTCTCCTTGTCCTCCACGTAAAGGAGGATGGTGAGGTCGTCTATGGGGCAATGGGAGATGATGAGATCTCATCGTCAGTGGAGCACCTGATCCGGTCTATCCTTCCTCCGGGAGCTTGACTTACTGCTCGCGATGGCGGCAGAAGTTGCCGCTCACATCCCTCGGCTGGGTTCAGGCTGCAGGCTCCGGCCGCTGCTGGTTCATCACACGCGGAGGCTAGATCCTTCTACGAAGCCTTGGGATTCGAACAGGGCCGTGGGTGAGTTTGGAAGGTCGGTCCGATAGGAGGATCGCTGGTCGCTACACTTTGTGAAGTGACCGATACGCCCAATGCCGCGATCACCCTCACCGACAAGGCCGCCGAGAAGATCGGCGAGTTGCTCGGGTCCCAGCCCGATGGTGCCGAGCAGGCGCTGCGGGTCGCCGTCCGCGGCGGCGGTTGCTCGGGCTTCCAGTACGCGCTCGCCTTCGACAAGGCCAAGGAGGACGACAACGTCTTCGAGGTCGACGGCGTCGCCGTCATCGTCGACAAGGTCAGCATGCAGTTCGTCTTCGGTTCGGAGGTCGACTACGTCGAAGGGTTACAGGGGGCGGGCTTCCAGGTCAACAACCCGAACGTGGTTGCGGCCTGCGGTTGTGGTTCCTCTTTCCAAGTGAAAGAGGACGCGGCTGAACAGGCAGCAGCGGTCTAGCCAGACCGCAAGAGCTTCTATTCGATCTGCAGCGGCGGCGACTGCGCCGGCACGCTCTGCTGGGGAGCTTGCGCGTTCTCGGGCTGCTCGATGCCGAGGGCCTCGGCCAGCTCGCCGGACTCGAACATCTCCTCGACGATGTCGCTGCCGCCGAGCAGCTCGCCGTTGACGTAGAGCTGGGGGAAGGTCTGCCAGTCGGCGATCTCCGCCGTCACTTCGCGCAGGGGCTGCAGCGCGGGGAGGACGTCGATCGCGCCGTAGTCGACGTCGACCTGGTCGAGCACTTGGACCACCCGCATCGAGAAGCCGCAGCGGGGCATGTCCGGGGTCCCTTTCATGAACAGCAGGACCGGGTTGGCGGCGATCAGCTCTTCAATTTTGCTTTTCAGCTCTGGGTCGGCCATGGGGGCATTGTAGGGGGACGCGCTCATCGGCCTAGAGTTTGCTGACGATCAATCCGGCGAGGCCCATGAAGCCGCCGACCATGATCACCACCAGGGTTAGGAACCCGCCAATCATCGTGTGCTGTAGTCCGTCGACCCGACTGCTCAGACCATCGAGCCGGTTGCTGATTTCCGTAACGCGACCGTTTAGATCGTCAAGGCGCGAGTCGGTCCAGGTGGATCTCATTGCCTCCATGCCTCCAAGCTAGACGAAAAGTCCCTACGTGTGGCGCACGTAAGTGTAACTTTTCGTCCGCAGGAAAGCGGGAAGAGGGAAATTCAATCGGGGACGCTGGTTTTGACCGAGAGCGCGTGGATCGTGCCGTCGTCGAAGCGCTCTTTGACCGCGGCCTTGACCAGCCGGTGCTGGTCGATCCGGGAGAGGCCGTCGAACTGGGGAGCGCTGACGGTCGCCCGCAGGTGGTCGCCGGTGCCGGTTTCGTCGATCACCTCGACCGCGGCGCCCGGCAGGGCGGCCTCGATCATCCCCTTCAGCTCGGCGAGGTCAGCGGGCACTAGCTGGTGGCGGAGGGCTCGCCGAGGGTCTCGAGCATCTCCTCGACCCGGACGAACTTGACCCGCGGGCGGCCGTGCGGCTCGCCGCGGCCGACCTCGGCCTGGTTGATCGCCTGCCAGTCCTCGAAGCTGACGTAGCGGATGCCCTTCTGGCCCAGCAGGTCCTCGACCGCGGCGGGGTCGGCGTTCTCCGGGCTCAGCAGGGTGCCGGACTCGACGTCGGCGAGGAGGTGCTGGACCGTCTCCAGAGCGTCTTTCTTGTTCGTCCCGATCACGCCCGAGGGGCCGCGCTTGATCCAGCCGGCGGTGTAGTGGCCGACCTTGTGCCCGGCGTCGTGGGAGTCGAGGATGCGGCCGCCTTCGTTGAGGATCAGGCCGCGCTTCTCGTCGAAGGGGACACCCTCGATCGGGACCCCGGTGTAGCCGACCGAGCGCAGGACGAGGCCGCAGTCGAGCTCTTCGCGCTCGCCGGTGTCCTTGGCGCGCAGGGCGCCGCCTTCCTCAACCAGCTCGTTGCGGCCGACCACGATCGATTCGACCTTGCCGTCGCCCTTGATCTCGACCGGCGAGGCGAGGAAGCGGAGGACGATCCGCTGCTTCTTGCCCTCTGGCTGGCGCTGGGAGAACTCTTTGAGCGTCTCGACGTTGACTTTGGTCGTCTTGTCGGCCTCCTCGGACTCGAGGTAGGCCTGGCTGGCCGGGTCGAGCTCGACCTCCTGGGGGTCGACGACGACGTCGGCGTCCTCCATCTCGCCGAGCTCTTTGATCTCGGGGTTGGTGAAGGCGGCCTGGACGGGGCCGCGGCGGCCGAGGACGACGATCTCGCGGACCTGCTTGCGATCCAGGGCCTCGATCGCGTGGTCGGCGGTGTCGGTCTGGCGCAGCTCGTGGTCGGTCAGGGCCAGCATCCGGGCGACGTCCATCGCCACGTTGCCGTTGCCGATCACGACTGCGCGCTCGCAGGAGAGGTCGAACTCCCGGTCGGCGTAGTCGGGGTGGGCGTTGTACCAGCCGACGAACGACGTGGCGGCGTGGCTGCCGGGCAGGTCCTCACCGGGGATCCCGAGCTGGCGGTCGGTCTCGCAGCCGACCGTGAAGACGATCGCGTGGTAGAGCCGCTCGAGCTCCTCGACCTCGACGTCCTGGCCGATCTTGACGTTGCCGAAGAAGCGGAAGCCCTCGCGCGCCGCGGTTTTTTCGTAGACGCGGATAACGGACTTGATCTTCGGGTGGTCGGGGGCGACGCCGCCGCGGACCAGGCCGAACGGCGTCGGGAGGCGGTCGAACAGGTCGACCTGGGCGTGCAGGTCGCCGTCCTTGAGGATGTGCTCGGCGGCGTAGAAGCCGGATGGGCCGGCGCCGACGATGGCGACGCGGAGGGGGGTCTCTTCGCTTCCGATCTTGCTCATGGGATCGCGCAGGATACGGAACTCGGCGACTCAGCCGAGCGCCGAGGCGCTGGCGCCGACGGCGCTGGGCGTGCCGTCGAGGGCGTCAAGCGCCTTGGCGACCGACATCGAGACGCAGGTGAAGATCGGGGTCTCACGCTCGGTGTACTCGCTCGACTCGGTCGGCCGCAGCTCGTTGACGAGGTCGAGAAATTCGCCCGGGTCGTCGCCCTCGAAGCAGACGACGAACTCCTGGTCGTCGATCCCGTAGGAGTAGGTCGTGTTGATCGTGATCTCCGGGTAGCGGCGGCCGACTTCGATGTGGCTTTTCATGATCCGGCCTCGCTCCTCCGCCGGCAGCCCGTACCAGCGCCGCTGCTTGACCATCGGATAGAGGAAGAGGTACTTGCGCTCGGAGGTGCAGATCTCCGGGCGGGCGTCCTCCGCCGAGTAGGGCGAGCGTTTGGTCATCGAGAGGAAGGAGTGGGGAGTGGTCGCCCACTTCGCCAGGCCGCTCTGGCCGAGGACGACGTGGAAGGTGTGGATGTCGCCCAGGTTCGGGCTCTGGCTGAGGAGGACCAGGTCGACGTCGCCGCGCGTTCCTATGGTTGAGTAGGCGCGCAGAGAGCGGTCGACGCCGAAGTCCTCGCAGGCGGCGAGGAATTCCGCCTTGTCGGCCGCGCGGAGCTCCGGGTCCCGACGACGCCAGGCTGGATCGATCTTGAAAAACGAGAACTTGGCGAACGTACGGTCGGCCATCGCGATGACGATAGCGCTCGCCGTGCTGCTGGTTATCGCTCCGGGGCGCCGCCGCGCGGTCTGCCCCCACGGCCCAGCTGATGCTCCTGCCCGCAGAGACGACGGTGGACGAGCTCGCCGAAGCGGGATTTTCCCCGGGCCTGATGAGCGCCGGCCTCGGCACCGTTCCGCCGGAGCAGACCTACCTCGACATCGGCCAGGGGAACCGCGTCTTCGACTCGCTCTACGACGAGGACCTGCCAGCGCGGGCGGGCCGCCGCGCGAGCTGGTGGCGGGCGGTGGTGGAAAGGGCGGAATCGGCGCCTGCGGACATCGTTCCCGGGCTTCTCTCGATGACCCTGCGGAGGGAAGGGATTCCAGCCGATGGCTTCGAGGTCCGCTCCGCGCCCCTGGCCGAGGCGTCGCCTCGAAGGGGCGAGCTCCTGATCGCGATCGCCCGGCCAACCGGCGAAAGCGACCACCCGCTGCCGATCGGCATCGCCGGCCGCGGCTTCGACGGCAACCTCACCTCCGACAGCACCCGAATCGACGGCTATGTGCTTTCGACCGACGTGGCGCCGACCCTGTTGCGGCACTTCGGCGCCGAGGTGCCGCCACAGATGTCGGGGCAGCCGATCGAAGCCGAGGGAGCGGTGAATCCGGCGGCGATCGAATCGCTCGGCGACCGCATGGCCGTTATCTCCCACCGCCGCGGCCCCGTCGTCGGCCTCAACATCGTCATCTGGCTGGCGGGGCTGGCTTTGGTCGCTCTCCTCAGCCGTGGCCGTCTCGCTCGGCCGGCGGTGCGAGTCGTCGGGCTCGCGCTCGTCTACCTCCCCTTCGTCCTGCATCTGGGAGCGGCGATCGAACCGGGGGAGACCACCGAACGGCTTCTGGTGCTCTTGCTCGCGCCGCTGATGGGTGGGGCGACCCTCCTGCTCCTGCGGGGATACGGCGCCCTTGCTTTCGCCTCCGGGTTGACCGTTCTCGCCTATGCCGTCGACGTGATCGCCGGGTCGCCGCTGACCTCGCTCTCACTGCTGGGCCCGAACCCGGGTCTCGGCGTCCGCTTCTACGGCATCGGCAACGAGCTCGAGGCGCTGCTGGCGGTGCTGGTGACGGCGGGAACGGGGGCGGCGTTGACGGCCTTCGCGCCCAAAACGTCGCGGCGAGGGCGCGCTCTTGCCTTCCTCGCCATCGGCCTTCTCGCCGCTGCCGTCTTCGCCGCCGGTCGCTTCGGCGCCGACGTCGGCGCCGCGATCGTCTTCCCCGCTGGGGCCGCCGTTGCTGCCGTGACCGTGGCCGGCCGGGGCAGGCGCCCGCTCCTCATCGCCGCGGTCGCCGCTCCGGTCCTTGCCCTCGCCCTGCTCGCCCTCGTCGACCTGGCCAGCGGCGCCAACGCCCACCTCACCCGCTCGGTGCTCGACGCCGGTGGGCTCGGCGACCTCGCCGACGTCGCCCAGCGCCGGCTCCAGCTCTCGGCCCACAGCTTCGTCCGGCCGGTCCTCCTCGCCTTCCTGCCGCTGATCGCCGTCCTCGCCGTCCTCGCCTACCTGCGGCGCGACCGTTTGGCGGGGTGGCTGGCAGAGGTGCCGGCGATGCGGGCCGGCCTTATCGGGGCTCTGGCCGCGACGGTGGTTGGAACGCTGGCCAACGATTCCGGAGCGCTGGTGCTGGAGATCGGGACCGCCTACCTGCTCGTCTTCACCGGCTTCGCTTGGTCGGAGAGCGTCGCAAAGTCCGAAAAAACAGGGAGAAAAAAGAGGGTGGGGGGGGGGGGGGGGGGGGGGGGGGGGGGGGGCGGCCAGTCGATGGCGGGGGGGGGGGGGGGTGGGGAGGAGAACAGGGGGGGGCGACCTGGGTGTGGCACCCAGTGAGCCTGCGAGGGGCGGTTTCGCCGGTATGCGCCTGCCGGGCGATGATCTACCCTTAATCGTCCGTGCGCATAGGTCTCGTCTCGCCATATTCCTGGTCCTACCAGGGGGGCGTGAACCGGCACGTTGAGGCTCTTGCCGAGGAGTTCCTGCAGCGAGGCCACGATGTCCGTGTCCTCGCTCCCGTCGACCCTCCCGGGAGGGTCAGCCGCGCCCTCCATCGGGCGCAGGCGGAACTGCGGGAGCTGCCCGACTACCTGGTGCCGCTCGGCCGCACGATGGGGTTCGGCGCCAACGGCTCGGTCTCCAACCTCGCCCCTTTCCCGGCCGGCGGCGTCGTTGCGCCGCGGCGACTGCTGCGAAGCGGCGAATTCGACGTCATCCACGTGCACGAGCCGCTGGTACCGCTGGTCGGCTGGAACGCGACGCTCGGCGCCCACGACCCGATCGTCGGCACCTTCCACGCCTACTCGACCAAGGCGCTGTCCAACTACATCGCCAACGCCCTCGGCGCCCGGCGGGTGTTCAACCGCCTCTCGGCACGGATCGCGGTCTCCGAAGCCGCCGCCTGGACCGGCCGGCGCTGGTACGGCGGCGAGTACACGATCATCCCCAACGGCGTCGACGTCGACGCGGCGCCGAGCAGAGCCGAAGCCGACCGGGGGAGACCTCGAGGTCCTCTTCGTCGGCCGCCCCGAGGAGCGCAAGGGCCTGCCGATCCTGCTTACCGCCTTCAACGCCCTGGTCGAGCACGTTCCCTGCCGCCTGACCGTGATCGGGGCCGAACGGGAGGACGTTCTCCGCTACGTCGCCGATCCCGAGCTGCTCCGCTTCATGGACATCCGCGGTCGCGTCTCCCGCGAGGATCTCTGGGCGCAGCTACACCGCGCCGACCTGCTCTGCGCTCCCTCGCTCTCGGGCGAGAGCTTCGGCATGGTCCTGACCGAGGCCTTCGCGGCGGGCACGCCGGTGATCGCCTCGGCGATCGCCGGCTACAGCGACGTCGTTTCCGACGGCGTCGACGGCCTCCTCGTCCCGCCTGGCGATCCGCAGCGTCTGGCTGAAGAGCTGCAGCGATCCTACTTCGAGCCAGAGCGGCTGCAGGGGATGGGCGAAGCGGCGCGTCGCAGCGCGCAAAGGTACGCGTGGCCGCGGGTGACGGACCAGGTGACCGCGGTCTACGAGCGCGCGATCGAGGCCCCGAAGCCTGCCCTGGCCAGCGAGAAGTTCGCCCATTGGGCCGGCCTGCGCCCCGCCGACGGCGGCCCCCGCCGCCCCGCCGAGCGGCTGCCCTCGCTCGATCCCGCACCAGCCCAGGCCGGCAACAGGGGCCGCGCCGTCGCTCGGCGCCTCGGTCTCGCCATCGCCGGGGCGATGGGGGTTGGCCTCACCCTGTTGGCGGCCCAGAAGATCGGAGTCGACAACGTCGTCGAAAGCATCGTCCGCTCCAACCTGACCTGGGTCCTGATTGCCTGCGCCCTGATGGCCAGCTCGCTCTTCTTCCGCGCGGCGTCCTGGTATTGGATCGCCCGCGCCGCTCTGCCCAACCGCCCGATCCGACGCCGCGACGTCACCTCGGCGACGATGATCGGGGTGCTGATGTCGGCGACCCTGCCGGCCCGTCTCGGGGAGCCCGCCCGGGCGATGACGCTGGCGAGGCGCAGCGGGCGGATGCGGGAAACCTTCCCGGTCCTGCTGGGGACGCTGGTCTCGCAGACGATGCTGAACCTGGTCGCCTTGGTCCTGCTGGGGGTGATCATCGTCTCGACGACGCCGCTCTTCCACTCGGGGACGAAGCAGATCTTCGCCTTCAGCCTGGTGCCGCTGCTGGTCCTCATCGTCGTCCTCGTGGCACCGCTGCTGATGCGCCGCAACGGCAACGGCCGCCTGGCGCGTGCCGGTGCGACCATCCACAGGGCCCTGATCCAGGTCCGGGCAGGGCTCGCCGTCTTCCGCGATCCGCGCCACGGGTGCGCCGCCGCCGCCGCGCAGCTCACCGCCTGGGCGATCCAGCTTGCCGCCTGCTGGGCCCTGCTCTACGCGCTCGGCCTCGATGACCAAGCGGGGATCGGGGCTGCTGCCGGGGTGCTCTTTGCCGTCAACGTCACCGCGGTGGTGCCGGCGACGCCGTCGAACATCGGCGTCTTCCAGCTGGCCGTGATCAGCGTCCTCCACACCGGCTTCAACGTCGGCACCGCCGACGCGCTCGCCTACGGCGTGATCCTGCAGGCGGTCGAGATCGCCACCGCGGTGGCGCTCGGTCTTCCCGCCCTGGTCAGGGAGGGCCTGACCTGGAGCGACCTGCGGGTGCAGGCGGTCTCGGCGGCCCCGGTCCGGCTGGACCCCAAGCCCCGGGCTCGCCCCAGCCAGCCGCGGGCCTGAAAAGTTTGCCAAAGTCAGATGAAGTGCTAAAAAACCCTGGTGTATTGATCTAGGATGGCGAGGGAGGCGTGCCGCCACCATTCCCAGGCCGGCACTCCTTAAGTCGAGAAGGCGCGCGGGCCGACGCTGTCCATCCAACCGGCGTCGGCCCCCCTTCTCACTTCGTTAAGCCGTAGCCGGATCGACAAGGTTCCTTGACGGGTCCCCAGTAATGTGCATAGAGTCGAGCAATCGGCCAACAACTCACGCGAACTGGGGGAAAGTGAGCCGTGAGATACGACTCGGCAGTGTTGGAGAGAGTCGCGCAGCGCTTCCGGCGCGACATGTGGGATTCGGTGGTTCCGGAAGCAATCTCCGAATCGGGGGTTGAAGTAGAGAGGTTCGGACCGGTGCAGGCGACCGCTTTCGGCGACCTGCCCGAGGTCCATCTGCTGCAGCAGATCCAGGGAGCGGCGGAGCCAGGCGCGATCGAGGATGGCCATCTGGCCGCGGCGGTCGAATGGATGCGGGCGCGCGAAGTCGACTACCGGATTCCGGTGGCGGCGGGACGGCCCGGAGCGCCAGACGCCGAAGGATGGCTTGGGGCGCGAGGTTACGAGCGTGGAGCGGGCTGGGTGAAAATGGTCCGCGACGGTTCGCCGCCCGGCTTCGATGTCGATCCCGGGATCACGATCTACCGCTTGGGCCAGGACGAAGCTGAAGGCGAAGGCCTGAGCACGATCGCGGCGGAAGCCCTGGAGATGCCGCTGGTGGCGGGAACCCTTTTCTTCTCGCTGCCGCAGCGGAACGGGTGGCATTGCTACACCGCCGCCCTGGGGCCGGAAGAGGTGCCTGTCGCGACCGGCTCGATGCTGATCGTCGACGGGGTGGCCCAGCTGGGGGCCGGGACGACGCTGGAGCATGCCCGCGGGTATGGCTGCAACGCGGCCCTGCTGCACCGGCGCCTGCTCGATGCTCATCGGGCGGGTTGCCACACCGTCTTCGTCGAGGTTGGCGAATGCGATCTGGGCTCGTGGTCGGCGATCACCCGCAATCTGCGGCGCGCCGGCTTCGAAGAGGCCTACGAAGGCCGCAACTGGCAGCGCCCGGCGCTGCATCCGGCGGAAGTTCCCCACCGTTTCAGCGGCTGAGCTCGGGGGCGGGCGCTTCGGCGTCCTCGCCCTCGTCGCCGGAGTCCGGCTCGGACTCCGGCGGCAGCTCGCCGCCGCGAGCGGTGCCGGCGATCAGCTCGTCCGGCGTCTTGTCGGCGGGGATGAAGCCGGACTTCATCCCGAAGTAGACGGCCTGCGGATGATGGGCGACGATTGCCACCGTCGACTGCTCGGGCGTCACCGCGTAGCCGCCGGAGAGAGTCATCCCGATCTTTTCCAGGTCGAGCAGGCGCCAGACCTTCTCGTGCTCGGCCTGGTCCGGGCAGGCGGGGTAGCCCCAGGAGTAGCGGCGTCCCTGGTCGAGCTCGATCCCGAGCCCTCGCCGCACCTCGGAGTGCAGCCACTCGGCCAGGCCCTCGGCCGACTGGACGCCGAGGCCGTGGACGTAGAGCTGCTCGGCGAACTCTCCTTCGGCCTCGAGCTTTTCGATCAGCTCGGTGACCTCCGGCCCGACGGTCACGCCCTGGAGGGCGACGACGTCGCGCTCGCCGGAGTCGAGCGGCCGGTAGAAGTCGGCGAGGCAGATCCGGTCGTGTCGCGGCTGGCGCGGGAAGACGAGCCGCTCGAGCTCACGCTCTGGGTCTTCGGGGTCGAAGACGACCAGCTCGTTGCCGTCGGCGTTGCAGGGGAAGTAGCCGAGGCGCGCCCGCGGGTGCAGGTAGTCCTGCTCGCGCCACATCCGCTCCAGGCGCGGCGCGAACCCCTCCTCCTCGGCGGTCCCCTCGACCAGCTCACGCCAGGCCTCGCCCTTGATCCCGCGGCCGCCCCAGTGCAGCTTGAAGAGGACGTGGCGATCAAGGTACGGGTAGACGTCTTCGAGGTCGATGGGAACCTCGCGCACGCCCCAGAAGGGCGGCTGCGGGATCGGCGTGTCGGTGCGAGCGCCGGAGCGGACGCTGTCGTCTGAGGTCGGCGGCGCGTCGTCGATTTCGACCGGCTTCTCGCGCAGCTGCTTGGCCTCGGCCTTGATCCGCTCGACCAGGGAGGCGCGGGCGTCGGAGTCGACCAGCGCGTCCATCGTGTCGAGGCCCTGGAAGGCGTCCTTGCAGTAGAAGACACCGGGCTCGTAGACCTCGTCGGACTCTTTCCCCTTCGGGTAGAGGGTGCGGCGGCCGAAGTCGCGGTTGATCGCAGCGCCGCCGATCAGGACCGGGAAATCGAGGCCGCGCTGGTGCAGCTCGGCAATACAGGTCGGCATCTGCTTCGAGGTCGAGACCAGCAAGGCGGAGAGGCCGATCGCGTCCGCCTCGTTCTCGACCGCGGCCTCGATGATCGTGTCGACCGGAACCTGCTTGCCGAGGTCGATCACGGTGTAGCCGTTGTTGGTGAGGATCGTGTTGACGAGCGACTTGCCGATGTCGTGGACGTCGCCGAAGACGGTCGCGATCACGACCTTGCCCTTGGTGTGGCCCTCGATCCGGTCGAGGTGGTTCTCCAGCTGCGCCACCGCGCGCTTCATCACTTCCGCTGACTGCAGGACGAAGGGGAGGATCAGTTCGCCGGCGCCGAATTTGTCGCCGACCTCCTTCATCGCCGGCAGTAGCACGTCGTTGAGGGTGGGGACGGCGCCGATCTTCTCGACCGAGCGCTCGATCCAGTCCTCGACCCCGTCCTTCTTGCGGCGCAGGATGTGCCAGTGCAGCGCCTCCTCGGGCTCCATCCCGGCGGTCGGGTCGGTTGCCTCGGTCTCCGCCTCCTCGCCCTTCGACTCGAAATAGGAGATGAAGCGCTCGAGCGCGTCCTCGCGGCGGTTGAAGACGAGGTCGTCGGTCAGCTCCCGCTCCTCGTCGGGGATCTCGCCGTAGGGGGTGATGTGGTTTGGGTTGACCATCGCCAGGTCGAGGCCGGCCTCGACGCAGTGGTGGAGGAAGACCGAGTTGAGGACGGCGCGCGGCCGCGGCGATACGCCGAAGGAGACATTGGAGACGCCGAGCGAGGTCTTGACGCCGGGGATCTCCGCCTTGACCCGGCGGATGCCCTCGATCGTCTCCACCGCCGAAGGCCGCCACTCCTCGTCCCCGGTGGTGAGGGTGAAGGTCAGAAGGTCGAAGATCAGCGCCTCTGGGTCGAGGCCGTGCTCGTCGCAGGCTATGTCGCGGATCCGCTGGGCGATCTCGACCTTGCGCTCCGCCGTCTTCGCCATCCCGACCTCGTCGATCGTCAGCGCGATCAGTGCCGCACCATGCGCCTTCGCCAGCGGGATCACGACGTCGGCCTTGTCGCGCCCGGCCTCGAGGTTGATCGAGTTGACGATCGCCCGGCCGGGGATCGTCTCCAGAGCGGCCTTGATCACCTCGGGCTCGGTCGAGTCGACCTGGATCGGGGCGGGCTGGGTCAGCGAGATCCGCTTGACGACGGCGCTCATCTGCTCGTCCTCGTCCTGGCGCTCGGTCAGGGCAACGCAAGTGTCGAGGACGTGGGCGCCGCCTTCGACCTGGTCTTCGGCGACCTGTACCAGCCCGTCGTAGTCGTCGGCCAGCAGCAGCTCCTTGGCTTTTTTCGAGCCCTGCGAGTTGACCCGCTCGCCGACCAGGGTCGGGTGCGGCTCCTGCACCAGCGGGGTGGAGGTCATCATCGAGGAGACCTCGATCGGCCCCGGGACCGGCCGCTCGGCGGGGACCTTGCCGTCGACCCGCTCGCGAATCGCGGCGATGTGCTCGGGCGTGGTCCCGCAGCAGCCGCCGACGATGCCGACGCCATAGCGCTCGACGAACTCGCCCAGCGTCGCCGCCAGGGGCTCGGGCTCTTCCGGGAAGATCGTCTCCCCGTCGGGCCCCTGCAGCGGCAGGCCGGCGTTGGGGATGCAGTGGACCGGCAGCGTGCAGGTCTCGCCGAGGAAGCGGATCGCGTCGCGCATGTCCTCGGGCCCGGTCGAGCAGTTGAGGCCGATGACGTCGACTTCGAGTGCGGTCAGCGTCGTCAGCACCGCTTGAATGTCGGTGCCGAGCAGCATCTTGCCGCCGTTCGGCAGCAGCGAGACGCTGCACTGGACCGGCAGCGCCCGGCCGGTCGCGGCGAAGGCCTCGCGGGCGCCGAAAATCGCCGCCTTGACCTCGAGGATGTCCTGCGCCGTCTCGATCATGATCAGGTCGGCGCCGCCTTCGACCAGCCCCCGGGCCTGCTCGGCGAAGACCTCGACCAGGCGGCCGAAGGAGATGTTGCCGAGGGTCGGGTCGGTGGAGGCTGGGAGGAACCCCGTGGGGCCGATCGACCCGGCGACGAAACGATCCTCGCCGGCGGCGCGTCGGGCGATTTCCGCCGCCTTCGTGTTGATCTCCAGGGTGTGCTCGCCGAGCCCCCACTCCTCGAGCTTCAGCCGCGAGCCTTGGAAGGTGTCGGTCTCGACCACCTCGGCTCCGGCCTCGAGCATCGAGGCGTGAACCCCCTCGATCACGTCGGGCCGGTTCAGGACCAGCGCCTCGTGGCACTTGCCCTCGAGCCCGCCGTAGTCCTCCTGCGTGAGGTCGAACATCTCCAGCGTCGCACCCATGCCGCCGTCGAAGACGACGACTCGCTCACGAGTTGCAGCTAGATAATCCCGATCAGCCATGAACCTAAAGAGGCTACCGAGCCCATTCTTCTTGGGTTCTGGGAGGGTCCGGTGGGGGTCGTTCGGAGCACCTCCGCCGGCAGAAGCGCCTCCTGCTGGCGCCTCAGGCGGAGGTGGGCCGGCTCCATGCTGAGTACCTCACGACCCCCACCGGACCCTCCCTCGACAGTTGGGTGCAGGATCTGCTCGAGCGCCGCAGCCGACTTTGACCACAGTCGGCTGTGTCGAATGTCGGCTGCGCTGATCGCAAGACGTCTGCCGGAGCGCTTCGAGGGAGGGTGCCGGTGTCCCTCGCAGGAATGTTCGGCGATATGCAATCTGGCTTGTGCGCGGCGAAGCCGCGCAGCATGTTCTCCCCGGAGCGAAGCGGAGGGGAGGTCAATTCCGGAGAGGGATACCGGCACCCTCCCCCAGCTAGCGGTCTACGGGCGCAGGCCTAAACGGCGGCGCCAGTCGCGGGCGTTGAAGAGGCGGCTGATCGGGGCGAGGAGGCGGCGGCGGGTCTTGGTGTAGGGGTACCAGGTCGGTTCGCGCTTGCCGCCGAAGCGGGTGATCACCAGGGACTCGCTGCGGCAGTACTTCTTGATCCCCGGTTCCCCGTGGCGCATGCCGATCCCCGACTGCTTCCAGCCCCCCATCGGCACGTCCATCGCGAAGTAGTTGATGAGCACGTCGTTGACGTTGACGGCGCCGCACTCGACCCGGCGCGCCACCCCTTCGGCCCGCTCGCGCTCGCCGAAGACCGAGGCGCCGAGGCCGTAGCGGGTGTCGTTGGCGAGCTGGATCGCCTCCTCGGCGTCGCGCACCTTCATCACCCCGACCACCGGGCCGAAGGTCTCGTCGCGCATCACCTTCATCGAGTGGTCGACGTCGACCAGCACCGTCGGCTCGAAGTAGTCGCCCGGCCCCTCTACCCGCTTGCCGCCGGTCAGCGCCCGCGCGCCCGCGGCGAGAGCGTCGTTGACGTGGTCCTCGACGATCGCCGTCTGGTTGGGCGACGTCATCGCCCCGACGTCCTTCGGGTTTGCGGCGTCGTCGGCTCCTTGGCGCAGACGGCCGATCTCGGCGGTCAGCTTGGCGACGAACTCGTCGTAGGCGGGCTCCTCGACGTAGATCCGCTCGATTGAGAGGCAGATCTGGCCGGAGTTCATCATCCCGCCCCAGGCAGCGGCGTTGGCGGCGCGCTCGATGTCGGCGTCGGCGAGGACGATCATCGGGTCCTTGCCCCCGAGCTCGAGGCTGACCGGGGTCAGCGTCTCCGCCGCCCGCGCCATCACCTTGCGGCCGGTGCGGTCGGAGCCGGTGAACTGGATGAAGTCGACCTCGTCGACCAGCGCCCCGCCGGTCTCGCCGACGCCGTGGACGCAGTCGAAGACGTCGGGCCCGCCGATCTCGTGCTTCCAGGCCTCGATCACCTCGGCCAGGCCCAGGGGGGTGAACTCAGACGGCTTGATGACGACGGCGCAGCCCGCCTGCAGGGCCGGGATCGAGTCGCCGAGCGAGAGGATCAGCGGGAAGTTCCAGGGGCTGATGATCCCGACCACCGGGTAGGGCCGGTACTGGATCCGCAGCTTCTTCGAGGCGAGCAGGGGCGTGTGGGGGCGGACGCTCTCCTCGCCGATGAAGCTGGCGGCGCGGGTGCCGTAGAAGTTGATCAGGTCGGCGAGGTAGCCGGGCTCGTTGCTGGCGTCGGCGCGAACCTTCCCGGTCTCCGCCTGCATCGTGTCGAGCACCCGCTGTTCGTTGTCGAGCAGCCAGTCGCGCAGCTTCCCGAGCCAGTGGTAGCGGCCCTCGATTCCCATCGCCTCCCACTCGGGCTGGTTGGCGCGGACTCGCTGCACGGTCGCGGCGACCGCCTCCGGCGAGTCGACCGGGATCGTCTCGATCAGCTCGCCCGTCGCGGGGTTATTGACTTTGATCGAATCCGCCGCAGCGGCCGACGCTCCGTTCGCACCAGTCTCTCTCGCTGCCGTTCCGCTCTCCACCACCGCTCCCTTCGCCCGTTTGGCTGGTCAGCCAACTTTAGCGGCGAATCAGAGCTGGGTGACCATCAAGGTGATCAGCCCCGCAAGCATCCCAGTGATGAGAGTCAGGACGGCGCCGATGATGCCGAGCCCGATCTGCATCATTCGGGTGAGGTCGCTGAACCGGGCCTCCATGTCGCTGAACCGCGCTTCCACCTGGTTGAACCTCGCATCCATATGCCTCTGCTGGGCGTCGAACATCGCATCCATATGTTTCTGCTGGGCATCGAACCTCGCGTCCATGTGTTTCGCCAGGTCGTCGAGGCGCTCGTCGGTCCAGCTTTCCCTCGGTGCCATGACTGCCATGAAATCAAGTGTAGACAAAAAGATGCAACGAGATGCGCGCAGAAAGTAAATTCTTCCGCGCGTCAGCGGGGGACTAGCCGGAAGACGGGGCCTTCCAGGGAGGCGACGTAGAGCCGGTGGCGCTGGTCTTCGCCGAAGGAGCTGGGGCTCTGGAGCTGGAGGCCGAGCCTGCGGTCGCCGCTGGCTCGTTTCAGGTGGGGGAGGAGCGAGCGCAGCTGGCCCTCGCAGAGGTCGGCGTAGACGTAGCGCCCGCGCAGGCCGTGGAGGCGGGGGTCGCGCACCACATAGCCGCCGATGATCGTGCAGCCGCGGGAGCGGCCGTAGGCGAAGATCGGTTTGACGGTTCCGCCCGGATCCGGCGTGCCGCTGTTCTCTTCCGTGTACCTGCTGAAGCCCTCGAAGGCGTCCCAGCCGAAGTTCGCTCCGCTCGCCCCTCCGACCGTGAGGTAATCGAGCTCCTCGAACTTGTTCTGGCCGACGTCGCCGATCGCGATCCGCGGCTGCGCCTGGGTGGTGTCGAAGGAGAAGCGGAAGGGGTTGCGCAGCCCGTAGCTGTAGATCTCGTCGCGGCCCGGCTTGCCGACGAAGGGGTTATTCGCCGGCACCGTGTAGGGCTTGCCGCCAGAGGCGCGCGGATCGATCCGCAGCAGCTTGCCGAGCAGGACATCCCTGTTCTGGGCGTTGTTGGGCGGGTCGCCGCCGGAGCCGCCGTCGCCGGTCCCGAAGTAGAGGAGGTTGCCGAGGAACTGCAGCTGGCCGCCGTTGTGGTTCGAGTTGACCGGGTGCGGGATGCGGATCACCTCGCGCCGTGAGCCGGTAGCGGCCCGGAGCGGCGTCCGGCGCTGGAACTCGTCGATGCGGATCGCCCCCTCGCTGTCGGTGTAGTAGACGTAGAAGCGCTTGCTGCCGGCGTAGTCGGGCGGGAAGGCGACGGAGAGCAGGCCGCGCTCGCCGCCGTAGTTGACGAGGTTGCCTATGTCGAGGAAGGTGCCCGCGCGGCGGCCGCCCTCGAGGACGACGATCCGCCCCGGCTGCTCGACGACGAAGAGGAGCTTGGGGAAGCCGGGAGCGCCGGTGACGTAGACCGGGGCGTCGAAGGAGCCGATCTTCTTCAGGCCGACGCCGCGTTTGGCGCTGGCTGCCGCTTTGCCGCCGTTGCTCTGGTCCTGGTCGTTCGCCGCCCCGCAGGCCGGCAGCGCCAGGGTCAGCGCCGTCAGCACCAAGGCAAGGGTGGAAGTCCTACTTGCCCTTCTTGATCTCAACGATTTCGCCGCTGTCGGTGACTTCGGTTTCCGGCAGCCGGTCCGTGATCTCGGTCGTGAAGGAGCCGCCGGGGGCGACGCCGCCTTCGGTCTTCGCTACCGCCTTGCCGCTGAGGCCGGCGTCGATCTTGTAGAGCAGCGTGTACTTGCCGGCGCGGACCGCGCTCAGCTTCCAGACCGCCTGCGTCGTCTCGCCCGGCTTCAGGGCGCCGAAGGAGAAGGTCTTCGGGCTCGAGGTCGAGGCGCCGCCGGGGTCCGAGGAGCCGTGCAGGCGCGGGTAGGTCGCCGCCAGCACCCAGACCGGCCGGTCGGGCTGGGCCAGTTCCGGCTGCGGGTCGCTGACCCCGAACGGGAGTGAGGAGTCTTCGCCCTGCTGGCCCTTGATCGTGAAGCTGACGGTGAGGCCGGGGACGGTGCGGTCGCCGGTGTTGCGGATGCCGAGCCGCAGCAAGGAGGTCTGGCCGAGCCGCTGCAGCGTGGGGAAGCTGGCTTCGGTCACCTTGACGTGGAAGGTCCCGCTCGGTTCGTCGTCGGAGGAACCGTCGCCCCCGCCGCCGCAGGCGCCGAGCAGCGCCGCCACCGCCAGCGCGGCGAACCCGGTCGCGATGGCTTGGAGGCGGGTGTGCCGGGAATGTCGTCCGGTCCCCCGCAAAGCGGCCCGAACATAGCACGGGATTTCCCCGGTTTCGCAGGCGTTTCCGCCCCTCGGCGGGGGTTAGCCGGATCTCAACACGCGGCTAACGGAGAGGAGGGCGGCATCCCCTAGACTCCTGCCCACCGAGCGGGGCGCCCGCGCGCGTGCGGTCGCGGCTCGGATGGAGGAGATAGATGGTCGGATCCGCGGTCAACAGGGCGTTCCTGCCCGCCAAGTCCCTGTTCGAACAGGTGGGGGAGATGATGATCCTCACCGCGCGGACGATCGTCTCCGCGATCAAGCCTCCCTATCCCTACGGCGAGGAGTTCATCGGCCAGTTCCTCTTCGCCCTGCAGCTCTGCTGGTTCCCGCTGCTGGTCTCGACCGTCGCCTTCGGCTTCGGCGCCCCGGGCCTGCAGGCGGCCAACTTCCTCTCGCTCTTCGGCGCCCTCGATCGCCTCGGCGGCTTCTTCGTCCTCGCCTCGATCCGCGAGTTCGCGCCGTTCGTCACCGCCGTGGTCGTCGCCGGAGTCGCCGGCACCGCGATCACCGCGGACCTGGGTGCCCGCAAGATCCGCGAGGAGCTCGATGCCCTGCAGGTGCTGGGCGTCGACCCGATCAAGAACCTGGTCGTGCCGCGCTTCCTGGCGCTGATGCTGATCACCGGCCTGCTCGACATCTACGCGCTGGTCTTCGGGATCAGCGGCGGCATCCTCACCGAGATGCTCTACCACCAGCCGCTCGGCGGCTTCTTCGCCACCCTCTTCTCCAACGCCTCGATCACCGACCTCTGGGGCTCTGTCGTCAAGTGCACCCTGTTCGGAGCGCTGATCGCGGTCGTCTGCTCCTACAAAGGGATGACCGCCTCCGGTGGCGCCGCCGGCGTCGGCCGCGCCGTCAACGAGGCGGTCGTCATCTCCTTCATGGGGGTCTTCGCTTTCAACTACGTCTTCACCCAGACCCTGCTGGCGACCCACCCGGAGCTGCAGACGATCCGATGAACGCCTGGCTCGCGATTCCACGCAACTGGCTCGATTCGGCGGGGGAGATCGCCCGCTTCGGCTCCCGTGTCGCCGGCCTCGTCTACAGCGGCCGCGTCCTGCGCTTCTTCGGCGAGAGCCTGCGCCAGGCCGGGATCCTCATCCTCGGCTCGGCCCTGATCATCTGGGGCCTCGTCTTCACCCTCGGCCTCCAGTGCGGGATCGAGGGCGCCTACCTGCTGCGCGCCCAGGGCGCCCCCGCCTACGCCGGCGTCTTCTCCGCCTGGTGCGACCTGCGCGAGATCATGCCCTACGCCTTCGGCTACATGCTGGCGGCCAAGGTCGGGACCGGGATCGTCGCCGAGCTTGGGGCGATGCGGATCTCCGATGAGATCGACGCGCTCGAGGTAATGGGCGTGCCGCCGGTCACCTTCCTCTGCGCCACCCGCCTGCTCGCCGCCTGGATCTCCTTCCCGTTCATGTACCTGGTCGGGATCGGGATCATGTACCTGGCCAGCTACCTCGCCGTCGTCGAGCAGATCGGCGACGTTTCCTCGGGTGGCTACTTCCTGATCTTCTGGATGTTCCAGAACCCGCCCGACCTGATCTTCAGCTTGATCAAGGGGATGGTGATGGCGACCGCGATCGTGCTGGTCGGCTGCTACTACGGCTACACCGCCTCCGGCGGTCCGGTCGGGGTGGGGACCGCGACGGCGAAGTCGATGGTCCTCAACATCGTCTTAGTCCACATCATCGGGATGCTGGGAACCCTGGTTTTCTGGGGAGCCAATCCACGTGCGCCAATAGGAGGCTGACTTTGCCGGACAACGACGACATTCGCAGCGAAGAGCAGATCCTCCAGGACGACATCGGCAGAGAAGAACAGGCCACCACCGAAGGCCCCTACGTCAGCGAGGACGGCGCCGTGATGGGCCGGGACTTCGTCATTCCCGGGGTCAATCCGCGCGACCACAACCCCTACAAATTCCACACCGGAGTCAAGCGGGACCACGGTGGCGAGGACGCGATCGAGATCATCGACCTGGTCAAGCAGTTCGGCCGCGCCCGCATCCTCAACGGGCTCAACCTGGGGCTGCCGGAGGACCAGGTCTCGATGGTGCTGGGGCCCTCGGGGACCGGCAAGAGCGTTTTGATCAAGCACATCGTCGGCCTCCTCTATCCGGATTCGGGCGACGTCCTCGTGCACGGCGAGTCGATCCCGAACATGACCGACGACGAACTCTTCGAGGTGCGGAAAAAGTTCGGCCTGCTGTTCCAGGACGGAGCGCTGTTCGGCTCGATGAACATCTACGACAACGTCGCCTTCCCGCTGCGGCAGCACACCGACAAAGGCGAGGAGGAGATCGGCGAGATCGTCAACCGGCGCCTGCGCGAGGTCGGCCTCAGCGAGGCCACCTACAAGATGCCGAACGAGCTCTCCGGCGGCATGCGCAAGCGCGCCGGCTTCGCCCGGGCGCTTGTCCTGGAACCGGCGATCGTGATGTTCGACGAGCCCGACTCAGGTCTCGACCCGGTGCGGACGGCGCTGCTCTGCGAGCTGATCCGCGAGGTCCACGCCGAGAACGGCGGCTGCTACCTGGTAATCAGCCACGACCTCGGCACCGCCCGCCGCATCGCCGACTTCATCGCAGTCCTCTGGAGCGGCAAGATCGTCGAGTCGGGGCCGAAAGAGGAGTTGTTCGACTCCAGCAACCCGTTCGTCAGCCAGTTCCTCAACGCTGACGTCGCCGGGCCGCTCACGATGGACTGAGATTGGACCCTGCAGCCTGGTTCGGGCGCGTCGCGGCGTGGGCGGCCCGGCACGCGCGGGCGGTTCTCGCCGTCAGCGTCGTGCTCGCGGTTGTCGCGGCGGCTGGGGCGACCCGACTGCCGACCGACGCCGGCGTCGACACCCTGACCGACTCCGATTCCGCAACCGCCGAGGCGACGCGGCAGGTCCGCGAGACCTTCGGCGAAGAACCGGTCGTCGTCCTGGTCGAGGGGGAACTTCCCGAGCTGCTCCTCGGCGACGACCTCTTCAAGCTGTTGCGGCTCGAGGGCTGCCTCTCGGGCAAGGTGCCGAAGGGGAGCGAGGCGATCCCCGGCCCTTGCGCCGAGTTGGCGGAGATGGAAGCGGTCGAGTTTCTCACCGGGCCGGCGACCTTCCTCAACGAGTCGGTGGTCCAGATCGACAACCAGCTGCAGCGGCTGGCCGAACACGTTCCCGCCGACCGCTTCCGCGAATACCTGCTCGCGGTGGCGACCAAATACGGAATCACGAGCGCCCCCAGCATCACCAACGAAGACTTCGTCGCCACCGTCGTCTTCGACTTCGCCCGGCCGCGCGGGACGCCGAAGGCGCGGCTCTCCTATCTCTTCCCAAACGCCCGCTCGGCCCAGATCGTGATTCGGCTGCGGCCGGACCTGAGCGAGTCCGAGCGGCACCGGGCGATCGGGCTGATCGAAGCGGCGGTGGCGGAAACGACGCCGCGCAAGGCCTGCAAGGAAGGGGAGAAGCCGGCGCCGTGTTTCGAGCTCGAAGGCGGCAGCTACGTCGTCTCCGGCGCGCCCGTGGTGATCGACGGCGTCTCCCGCGCCTTGAAGGACGCCCTGCTCGTGCTCTTCGCGCTCGCGGTGGCGGTGATGGCCTTCGTCCTCCTGCTCGTCTTCCGCTCCCGCTGGCCGCAGCTGCCGCTGGCGATCGCGCTGATGGCGGCGGCGATCACCTTCGGCCTCCTCGCTCTGGTCGGCGGCTCTCTCACCATGGCCTCGATCGCGGCGCTGCCGATCCTGATCGGGCTCGGGGTCGACTATGCGATCCAGTTCCAGGCTCGCTTCGACGAGATGGGGTCGGCGGAGGCAGCGGCGGCTCGCGGTGGACCGACCATCGCTGCCGCTTGCCTGGCGACGGCGGCCGGGTTCCTGGCTCTGCAGTTGTCGCCGGTGCCGATGGTGCGCGGGTTCGGTTGGGTGTTGATCGTCGGGGTGGCCATCGCCTTTGCTTTGGCGTTGACGGTGGGGCTAGGGACGGTGGCGTTGCGGCGGGCGGGTCCTGTCACCGCAGGGGACCCCCCTCTCTTCCGGTAGCTAAAGCTTCCTCAGAGAGGGGCACCCTACGGCGCCACCCGCCCGTGGAGCGTCTTTTGTCCCTGGCGCGGACGTATCCGGTGGCGGTGCTGGGCGTGGGAGTCGGACTAGCGGTGATGGGGTGGGCCGCGGGGACCCAAGTCGACACCGTCACGGATATCCGCGAGTTGGCGCCACAGAACGTCAAGGCGGTGGAAGGGCTGAACGAGCTGCAGGATACGACCGGAGTGTCCGGGGAGTTGGACGTGAGCATCACGGCTCCTGATTTCACGGACCCGGAAACGATCCAGTGGATGGCCGGCTTCAAGAGGCGGGTGCTGGAAGCGAACGGGTTCGGGGGAGAAAACCCGACCTGCCTGGATGCGGAGATCTGCCCGGGGCCGGCGCTGTCGGACTTCCTGGTTCGTGGTGGCGAAACCCCGACCGCGGATCGGATCGATGCGACGCTGGCGGCGCTCTCACCGTATGCACTGCGGCAGGTCGCGCCGATCGATCCCGACTCCGGCGAAGTCGGCAACGAGGCGCTGATTTCGTTCGGGATCAGGGCGCAGTCGCTGGAGGATCAGCAGAAGCTCGTGGACCGAGTGCGAGGCGCCGTGGGGGAGCCTCCGGAGGGAGTTGACGTCGAGTTATCTGGGCTTTCGGTGATCGCGGCTGAATCGGCCACGGACCTCTCCAGCAGCAGGTACTGGTTGACCCTCGCCGGGCTCCTGCTCGTCGGCCTGGCGCTGCTCCTGATCTACCGTTCTTGGCGCCGGGCGCTGGTGCCGCTGGTGCCGACGGTCCTGGCGACTGGCTGGGCATCGCTGCTGCTCTGGCTCACCGGCATCCCGCTGAATCCGATGTCGGCCGCGCTGGGGGCGCTGACGATCGCGATCGCCACTGAGTTCGGGGTGCTGCTGAGCGGTCGCTTCCACGAGGAGCGACGGCGTGGAGCGGAGACCGAGGAGGCGCTACAGAAGGCCTACGCGCGCACGGGAGCGGCAGTGCTCGCCTCCGGAGTGACCGCGATCGCCGGCTTCGCAGTCCTCGTCGCCAGCGACGTGCAGATGTTGAGGGACTTCGGGCTGGTCACTGTCGTCGACCTCACGGCCGCCCTCGTCGGCGTCCTGCTGGTCCTGCCGGCGACGCTGCTGCTGCTGGAGCGCCGATGAGGGACCGTTACTCGATCGCGGTCGGCCTGCTCTTCCTGGCGGTGATCGTGGTCGCAACCGTGAACACGATCGAGGGAGGTGGGCCCGGGAAGACGCTCGGGCTCGACGAGCTGCCGCCGCGCTGGCCGCTGCCCGAGTTCGCCGTCCCCGCCGGCGCCGGGCAGCTGGAAGGCGACGCCAACGTCGCCCAGGACGACTGCGAAACCTCGACGATCCCCTGCCCGGAGGAATCCCAGCGCACTCCGGCCTGCCAAATCGACACCCCCGAAGCGATCCGCGTCTGCGACCTCTTCGATCGGCCCTTGGTGATCTCCTTCTGGTTCAGCAAAGGCGATGGCTGCGTCGCCCAGCAGGACCTGGTCGAGCGGGTCTCCCGGCGCTACCGTGGACGGGTGAGTTTCCTCTCGCTGGACATTCGCGACGATCGCGACACCTTGCGCGACCTGATCCGCCAGCGTGGCTGGACGATGCCGGTGGGGTACGACCACGACGGCGCCGTCGGCAGCCTCTACGGCGTCGGTGGCTGTCCCACCTTCGCCTACGTCTATCCCGGAGGGACCCTGCAGGATGCCAGCATCGGCGAGCTAGGTGTCGGTGAATTGAGCGAGCGGGTCGACCGCCTGCTCGCCGCCGCCGCGGCGGCGGAAGGGAACTGAGGTGAGCGCCGATCCTGCCAGCCAGCGAATGGGGTGGGTGCCGGCGCCGCAGCAGGGTTGGGTCGCGCCCCACATCGCCTCCGAGTTCCCCGGCCTCGGCGTCGCCTGGGTCGAGGTCGACGCCAAGCCCGGCAAGAGCCCCGAGCCGGTGCGGAGGCGGCTGCGGGACCTTTCCGACCGCACCTACGGCTCCCAGGCGATCCGCCTCCGCGAACGGCCAATTCCTTGGGCCTACCGCGTCTTCTTCCGCCAGATCGGCCTCGACCCCGACCGCACCCGCACCCCTGTCGAGCAACTGACGCTCGACCGCCTCCACGACGGCGGTTTCCGCAGCAACGGGATGCCGAAAGACGCGCTCGACATCGCGATCGTCGAGACCGGTGTGGCGCTGCGGGCGTTCGACGCCGAGGAGATAGAGGGACGGCTTTGCATCCGCGATTCGGCGCCCGGGGAGTCGCTGGCCGGGATGGCGGGGGAGATGGCGAAGGGAACGCTGACGATCGCTGACGATTCGCGCCCGCTCGCGCTCCTCTTCGGCCCTTCGGCTGAGGACGTGCGGGTCGCCAAGGGCAGCCGCCGCATCGTCGTCGTCGCGACCCAGGTCAAGGGGGTGCCGCAGATCGCCGTCGAGGAGGCGCTGTGGATGGCCGCCTCGACTCTGGAGGCGGCCTGACTACACTTTCGGAGATGCCTGCGCTGCTGAGACAAGGGAAGTTCGACGGTCTCGACGTCGCGATCGACGAGCGGGGGGCGCGGCTGCAGCTGCGCCAGCAGATCGCCCGGCTCGAGGCGGAGCTCGCCGGCCTCTTCGGAGAGGCCTTCGGCCACACTGACGTCCCTCACCGGGTCGAGGCCATCGCTCCGGCACCGCGGGTCCTCGACCTCGGTGAGCTGGAGGCGGTGCGCGACCGTCTCGCCGGCCGCGTTGCCGAGGCGCGGGGGGCACTGGCCGAGCGGCAGTGGGTCGAGGACGACAACCGCGAGCTGGTCGAGCGGATGCTTGCCGCCCCGCAGGACTACAAGTGGGTCCGCGTCTCCCGCCAGGACCTCGGCCTCCACGGTTGCGGCCACTGGCACTCGCGTCCCCGCCTCGGTCCGATCGGGATGCTGATGGGCTGGTGGCGGGTCAAGATTTCCTCCGGATGTCCCTTAGCCGGGCGGCTCGCGGCCGTTGACCACGAAGGCGAAGCCCAGGCGGGCGAAGCGGGTCGAAGCCGCTGACGAGCGGCCACCGGCGCCCTGGGGCAACGCGCCGCTGGCCGAGCTGGTGATCCTCGCCGGCATCGTCGCCCTGGCGATCGGGGTGATCGGCGGCCACCCGACCGCGATCGGCGTCGGGGTCGCCCTGGCTGGGCTTGGTGGTCTTGAGGTGGCGGTCCGCGAGCACTTCGCCGGCTACCGCTCGCACACGACGCTGCTCGCCGGCGCCGCCTTCGTCCTCACGACGGGCCTCGTCTTCTACGCGGCGAACCAGATCCTCGCGATCGCGCTGGCGATCGGAGCGCTCGCCTTCGCGCTGACCTTCTACTTGGCTCGCCGCGCATTCCAGCGCGCTTCCGGTGGCCTCAGCTACCGGATCGGCGGAATGCGCGGCTAAGCCTCAGACGGCTACGGGCTCCCTGCCGTCGGAGCGGGTGGAGAGCTCGTTGGCGAGAATCCGGCGCTGGCGGGAGGTCAGCGTTCCCAGCTGCTTGTTCTCGTTGAGGGAGAGGGGCATGAGGAACTTGCGCGCCCTCGTCCTCCCCCAACGGCGCTGGCTGGTCAAGAGCTCGGCGATGGTCATGCTCTCGGTCTCCCACGGACAGTCTCGAACCACCTCCGCGGCATCCATGTCTCCTCGGGCGATCGCGCGCTTCAGCTCGGCCCGCGCAAGCCGCACCATGTTGGCTCTCTCCAGGGCCCTCATGTGCTGCGGTGCCTCGGCTGAGGCCGCGATGGTCGATGGTGGTGCCGGTGAGGCAGCTTCCACTGGACTCCTCCCTTCAAGGAATCGGTTACTGGGGTATGTCGCGTCCGGCCGTGGCAACCCAGCCCCTTTTCGAGGACCTGGTCCTACCGGACCGACTCTCTCTTCCCGGACGCCCCGCCTGGGTCGTCTCGGCGAGGAGGCCAAGCTATGTCCTCGGAGCTAGGGGCGTCAACCCACCGCCGGCAAAGTTCCGTCCGATCCATTCGCTAAGAGCAACAATTTCGACACATCCTGGGGCTTGTCCAAATCTGGACAAGGCCGAAACTCACCCCCCGGGGGATGTCAAATTTTTGTGACCAAAAAATTAAGTGCGAGGCAGGTCCGGAAAGTCCCCGATGACCCGCGCGATGGTGCCGAGAGCGCCGTCGAGATGCTCGCGCTCGTGGGTCGCCATCAGGCTCGTCCGCAATAGCGACCCGCCCGGGGGGACCGCGGGGTGGATGGCGACGTTGGTGTAGACGCCGGCGTCGAAGAGGGCCTTCCAGAGCAGCACCGCCTGCCAGTCGTCGCCGACCACCACCGGCACCACCGGCGTCGTCGCGACGCTGCCGTCGGGGAGCGTCCCCGGCTCGACGACCTCGAGGCCGAGGTGGCGCAGGCCCTCGCGCAGGTACTCGGCGTTGGAGAGCAGACGCTCGAAGAGCTGCGGCCCGTCCTCGCGGATCACCCGCAGGGCCGCCAGCGCGGCGCCGACGGCGGCGGGAACGGCTGAGGCGCTGAAGACGAAGGAGCGCGAGGAGATGCGCAGGTACTCGATCACGTCGGCGGGGCCGGCGATGAAGCCGCCGCAGGAGGCGAGGCTCTTGGAGAAGGTCCCCATCCTCAGGTCGACCTCGTCCTCGAGCCCGAAGAGCTCGCAGGCGCCGGCCCCGCGGGCGCCGAGAACGCCGGCGCCGTGGGCCTCGTCGACCATCAGGCGGGCGCCGTAGGTCTTGCAGAGCTCGACGATGCGGGGCAGGTCGCAGACGTCGCCCTCCATCGAGAAGACGCCGTCGACGACGACGAGGACGCCGCCGCCGTCCTCGGCCGCCCGCTGCAGCATCTTCTCCAGCTTGTCCATGCGGTTGTGGCGGAAGGGCCGCAGCTTGGCGCCGGAGAGGCGGCAGCCGTCGAGGATCGAGGCGTGGTCGCCGGAGTCGCAGATCACGGTGTCGCCAGGGGCGAGGATGGTGCCGATGCAGCCGACGTTCGACTGGTAGCCGGTCGTGTAGACGATCGCGTCCTCGGTCCGCATCCACCCCGCCAGCTCGCGCTCGAGATCGAGGTGCAGCGGCGTCGTCCCGTTCAGCAGGCGCGAGCCGGTGACGCCGGTGCCGAAGGTCTCCAAGGCCTCGCGCGCGCCAGCCTTGACCCGCTCGTCGCCGGTCAGGCCGAGGTAGTTGTTGGAGCCGAGCATGATCGTCTCCCGGCCCTCCATCTCGACGACGGGGCCGGCCTGAGAGGTCAGCAGGCGGAAGTAGGGGAGGAGGTCGTGCTCCTTGGCGGCTTCGAGTTGCTCGAGGCGGTCGTGGCTGCGCGCCTTCTCGAAGACGTCGACCGGGGCCTTCGCGGTCTCGCTCATCTCCGCAGAGTGTAGGTTGCGGCCCACATGGCAAGCCTGACGATCCGGCCCGTCCGCAACCGCCGTGAGCTGAAGCGCTTCGTCAAGCTCCCGTTCGCCCTCCACCGCGAGAGCGAGCAGTGGGTGCCGCCGCTGATCTTCGAGCGGATGCAGTTCCTCGACCGCAAGAAGAACCCCTGGTTCGAGCACGGCGAGGCCGAGTATTTCCTCGCCGAGCGCGACGGCGAGCCGGTCGGGCGGATCAGCGCCCACGTCGACAGCCGCTGGGACGAGTGCCAGGGCGGCAAGGACGCGATGTTCGGCTTCTTCGAGGCGGCGGAGGACCCCGAGGTGGTGCAGGCCTTGTTTGACGCCGCGACCGGGTGGGCCGCGGCGCGGGGACGCGAGCGCCTGCTGGGGCCGATGGACTTCACCACCAACGACGAGATCGGGATCCTGATCGAGGGCTTCGAGCGGCAGCCGATGATCCTCGAGCCCTGGCACCCGCCCTACTACCAGCGGCTGATCGAGGCCGAGGGGTTCGGCAAGGCGATGGACGTGCTGATGTGGGAGCTGCGGATGGGCGAGCTGAAAGAGGGCGAGGAGTTCGACCCCTCGATCCACGAGGCGGCGGAGAAAGCGCTGCACGACGAAGGGATCACGATCCGCAACATGCGCAAGCGCGACATGGCGAACGAGGTCCGCCGCTTCATGGACGTCTACAACGAGGCCTGGGGCGAGAACTGGGGCTTCGTCCCGATCACCGACGCCGAGGTCGAGTTCCAGGCGAAGAACCTGAAGCAGGTGCTCGACGAGGAGTGGACCTTCATGGCCGAAAAAGACGGCGAGGTGGTCGGCGCTGCGCTGACGCTGCCCGACGTCAACCAGGTGCTGGCCGGGATGAACGGGCGCCTACTGCCCTTCGGCTGGGCCAAGTTCCTGACCGGCAAGCGCAAGATCGACCGCCTCCGCGTCTTCGCCCTCGGGGTCAAGCACGACTACCGCCACACCGGTGTCGCCGCCGGGCTTTACCTCGAGCACATCAAGATGGCGGCGCTCCCCGACAAGATCACGTGGGGCGAGATGGGGTGGATCCTGGAGACGAACAAGCCGATGAACCGGGCGATGGAGGGGATGGGCGGCAAGATCGTCAAGAAGTACCGTCTTTACGAGCGATCGCTTAACGGAGGCGACCCCTCCCCGCGCTAGAGTCGCCTGGGTGAGTGAGCTGCACGTAGACGCCGAGGTCGTGGCCGAGGAAGACGCCGGCCCGGCCGACGCCACCGACCCCGTCCGCCCGCTTCCGACCGGCTACGAGCCCAACGAATCCTCGGCGCTGCCGGCGCTGCGGCCGGAGGTGAAGACCGCCGTCCTGGCGACGGCCGGGGGTGTTCTCGCCGGCGCCGCGACCGTAGCCGCGGTGCGGGCCGTGACCGCCGCCGCCGCCAAGGCGCGGCCGTCGCGCCGCCTCGCCGGCCGCCGCCGCGAGCGCCAGAACGTCATCGCCAGCCGCTCCTTCCTGGTGGACGTTCACCTCCTCGGTCGCTGATCCGGCCGATGGGCCGAAAACGTCCCGATATGGACCGGAATCGTCCCGTCGAGGTCGAGGTCCGGCCCCCCTCGCCGTACCGGCTGCCGCGCGGTAGCGCCGACCGCACCTTGCGGGTGCGGAGCGGGGTGGCGACGCGGTTGCTCCACGTCGACGGCAGCCCCGTCCTCGTCCGCGCCTGGCAGCCGGCCCGCGGCCAGGTGCGGTTCCGGGCCGAGGCGATCGATCCGGGGCGGATCACGCGGCCGCGGATCTCGATGCCGCCCTGCCCGGGGCCGGCGGGGCGGGAACAGCTCGAGGAGGCGATCGAGGCAATGCGCCGCGCCCTCTGGGTCGACGTCGACCTCAGCGACTTCTACCGGCGCTTCCGCCGCGACCCCCTGGTCGGGCCGCTGATCCGGCGCCGGCCCGACTTCCGCCCCAAGGGCCGGCCGTGGCCCTGGGAGGCGCTGGCGGCGGCGGTCGTGGGGCAGCTGATCGAGGCCAAGCTCGCCGCCCTGATCGAGCGTCGTATCGCCGGTCGCTGGGGTTGTCGCCTAGGGGATGGGCGCGAGGCCCTCCGCGACGTCCCCGGTCCGACCGCGATCGCCGGCCGCGCCCCGGCGGAATTCGAGCAGCTGGATCTGGTCGGCAAACGGGCGGTGGCGCTGCGGCGACTGGCCCGCCACGTCGCCGCCGGGCGCTGCCGGATCGAGAGCGCAGAGGGGGACGAGCGCCTGTTGGCGCTGCCGCAGATCGGCCCCTGGACGGTCCAGTGCCTTGGCCTCTTCGGTCGCAACGAACTCGACTCGCTGCCGGCCGGCGACCTCGCCTACATCAAGCTCGTCGGCTGCCTCCAGGGCGGCGGGCGGCGAGCGACGATCCCTGAGGTGGAAGAGTTCTACGCCCCGTACGAGCCCTACCGGGGGTTTGTCGGGGCGCTGACGCTCGCCGGGCTCTACCGGCTCGTCGCCTCCGAGCCGCCGATGCGCCTAGCGGCTTGAACCGAGACTGGCACCCGGCATTCCTCAAGGCGTCCAATCTCCTCGCCGATGAGCCGGATGGATGCGTGAGCCCGCCGATAGGAACTGGTCCGAAGACGAGGTAAGGGGTTTCCTCGACCAGCTCGCCGCGGGCGGGCACGACTTCCGCCGCCTGATCGAGCGCCTGCCGGTGATCGTCTACACCGCCGAGCTCGGCGAGCGCGGCCGCTGGCGCTACGTCAGCCCCCAGGTCGAGGAGATCCTCGGCTACCGGCCGGAGGACTTCGTCCGCGACCCGGGCCTCTGGGCCAGCCTCCTGCACCCTGAGGACCGGGAGCGGGTGCTGGCCCTGGAAACCGAGCAGGACGTGGGCAGTCGCGACACCACCCCGGTCGAATACCGGATCCACACCCGCGACGGCAACGTCGTCTGGATCCACGACGAGGCGGTGCTGGAAGCCGACGAGGACGGCGTCCCGGTCTGGCACGGGGTCATCTACGACGTCAGCGAGCGCAGGCAGACCGAAGGAGAGCTGCAGCGCGCCCTCTCCCAGCAGGCGGTGGTCGCCCGGCTCGGCGAGCGGGCGATGCAGAACAGCGACCCGCAGGAGATGATGGAGGCGGCGACCGAGCTGATCGGCAAGGTCGACGGCGTCCACAGCGCCTGCATCTGGGAGCTTGCCCGCGACAGCCGCCGACTCAACCTCAGGGCCGGGCTCAAGGACGCCGTGGTCGGCGCCGGCCGCCGGGTCTCCGCCTCCCGCGACTCCCACGCCGGCGCCGCCCTCGACACCGGCACCCACGCGATCGTCGCCGACTGGAACCAGGAGACCCGCCACACGATGCCGCCGGTGCTGCGCGTCTTCGGCGCCGCCAGCAGCCTCGCCGTCGTCATCGACGGCAAGAACAGGCCCTTCGGCGTCCTCGACGTCCACGCGACCGCGCCGCACCGCTTCAGCGCCAAGGACGTCCCCTTCGTCCAGGCCGCCGCCAACGTCCTCGCCGACGCGATCGAGCGCCACGCCGCCGACCAGGCGCTTCGCTACCGCGTCCTCCACGACTCGCTCACCGGCCTGCCGAACCGGCTCAGCTTCGTCGACGCCCTCAGCGAGTCGCTCAAGAAAGCGGCCGTCTCCGGTTCCCCGGTCGGGATCCTCTTCCTCGACCTCGACCACTTCAAGCTGATCAACGACAGCCTCGGCCACCACGCCGGCGACGCCCTGTTGCGGGCGGTGGCGCCGCGGCTGCGCTCGCACCTGCGTCCTGGCGACATCGTCGCCCGCTTCGGCGGCGACGAGTTCGGGATCCTGATCGACCGCCTGGCCGACGAAGGCGAGGCGCTGGCGATCGCCGACCGGGTCGCCTCCGCCTTCACCCAGCCCTTCTCGCTCGACGGCGTTGACCACTTCGTCAGCGCCAGCATCGGCGTCGCCGTCTCCCGTGCCTCCGAAGAGCGAACCGTCAACGCCGAGCTGCTGATCCGCGACGCCGACGCGGCGATGTACCGGGCGAAGGAAGGCGGCCGCGCCCGCTGCGTCCTCTTCGACGCCGAGATGCGGGCGGGGGCGATGCGCCGGCTCGAGGTCGAACGCGAGCTGCGGCACGCGGTCGACCGCGACGAGCTGGCGCTCCACTACCAGCCCGTGGTCAACCTTCGCTCGGGCGAGATCACCGGCCTCGAGGCGCTGGTCCGCTGGCGCCACCCGGAGCGGGGGATGCTCGACCCGGCCGAATTCGTCTCGATCGCCGAGGACAGCGGCCTGATCGAGCCGATCGGGCGCTGGGTCCAGGAACGCGCCTGCCGCCAAACGCTCGAGTGGCACCAGCTGCGGCCCGACGCGCGGCCGCTCGACGTCGCCGTCAACCTCTCCGCCCGCCAGGTCGCCCACCGCGACCTCCCGGACGCCGTCGAGGAGGTGATCGCCCGCACCGGCCTCGATCCCGTCCACCTGCGGTTGGAGATCACCGAGGGGGTCCTGGTCGAGGAGTCGGCGACGGCGATCTCCTCGCTGCAGCGGCTGAACGAGCTCGGCGTCCGCCTCGTCCTCGACGACTTCGGGACCGGGTACTCCTCGCTCGCCTACCTCAACCGCTTCCCCTTCCACGCGCTGAAGATCGACTGCTCCTTCGTCGAGGCGCTGGGGATCGAGCAGGAGGCGACGGCGATCGTCGAGGCGATCATCGGGATGGCGCGGGCGCTCTCGCTGGAGGTGATCGCCGAGGGCGTCGAGAGCGAGGTGCAACTGTCGGAGCTGCGCCGCCTCGGCTGCGACTACGCCCAGGGGCACCTCTTCCACGCGGCAATGCCCGAGCGAGAGGTCAGCCGATTGATCGCGGAAGGCTCGTTCGGCTATTCGGGGATCTCGCCGGAAGGCAAGTAGCCGTTGTCGAGCAGCTCGTTCGCGCCCGGCAGCGACTCGATCAGGCCGTTGTCCCGCATCCAGCCGGCGAAGGTCGCCCACTCCGCGGGGTCCATGTAGCCGTAGGGCCGGTCCGCCGTCGGCACGCCGAGCAGCGGCAGCGTCGCTTTCACCTCCGCCGCGGCCAGTTTCGGTTCCAGGTCGGGGTTGGCTTCGGCGATCGCGCTGGTCGCCGCGCCGGGCTGAGCCACGGCCGCCTCGGTTCCGCGGGCCAGCGCAGCGAGGAAGAGTCGGAACTTCTGGGGGTCTTCTTCCAGGTTCTGGCGCCGCGCGACCAAAACCAGCTCGTCGTAGGTGGGGACGCCGAGCTGGTCGACGGGAGTGACGACCGGGGCTTTGCCGCGTTCGCGCAGGTCGACGCCCTCGACGTTGCTGTAGCCGCCGAGCATCGCCTGAGCCGAGCCGCCGACCAGAGCGGGGAGGAGGCCGAAGCCGACGTTCACCGCCTTGACGTCGTCCGGGCTGAGTTTGACCCTGGCAAGGATCGTCTTCAGGAAGGCGTCCTGGTAGGGGATTCCGGCGGTGGCAACCGTCTTGCCCTTGAGGTCGGCGACGCCTTTGATCCCGGACTTCTGCAGCCAGATCATCGAGGTCAACGGCCGATTGACCAGCGCTGAGATCGCGACTACGTCGAGGTCCTGTTCCTGCGCGAGCGCCACCTCTGGCTCGTAGGAGACGGCGAGGTCGGAGCGGCCGGCGGCGACCTGCTTGATCGGCGCGGCGGGGTCGGATGGGGTGTCGATCGAGACGTCGAGGCCGGCTTCTTCGAAGTAGCCGAGCTTCTGCGCCATGTAGATCCCGGCGTGGTCGGGGTTCGGGTAGAAGTCGAGCGTCAGGCTGAAGCTTTCGCGAGCGGCGCCCGTGGAGTCCTCCGACTTCTCGCCGCAGGCGGCGAGGGAGAGGGTGAGGGCGAGGACGACGAGGGCAAGGGCCCAGATCCGGTGGCGCGTCATCGGGTGAGTTCTATCGCCAAGAGACGACGCGCCGCTCTGCCAGCGCGGTCAGACCGAAGAGCATGAGCCCGATCGCCGAGAGGATCGCGACCGACGCGAACACCCTCGCGGTCTCCAGCTGGGCGTTGTCCTGAAGGATCAGATGGCCCAGGCCGGAGCTCGCACCCACCCACTCGCCGAACAACGCCGCAACCGGCGCGAAGACGATCGAGATCTTGATTCCGGTGAAGAGATAGGGAAGAGCGGTCGGGACGGAGAGCCGCTGGAAGATCTGCCAGCGCGAGGCATAGAGCGTGCGCATCAGCTTCGGCGCCTCCGGGTCGACAGAGGAGAGGCCGTTGAGGGTCGCGACGGTGATCGGAAAGAAGCAGACGAGGGCGACGACGAGGATCTTGGGGACGATTCCGAACCCGAACCAGATCACCAGAATCGGAGCGATGGCGACGATCGGGATCGTCTGCGAGGCGATGACGAGCGGGTAGGTCGAGCGCAAGACGAAGCCGGAGAAGTGCATTGCGGTTGCGAAAGCGACACCGGTCGCGAGGGCACAGGCGAAGCCGAGCAGGATCTCCTTCAGCGTGACCCAGGCGTTTTCGGCCAGCAATGATCGGTTCTCCCATGCCGCTTGGGCAATTTCCGCCGGCGACGGGACAAGGAACTCTTCGAGCCCGAAGAGTTCGGCGAGCAGCCCGGTCGATGCGGCCAGCTGCCAGAGGCCAATCAGCGTCAGCAGGAACAGCACCGGCAGCGCCCATCGCCAGGCCCCGTCCCATCGCGTGGTTCCTTTGTCCTCCATAGCCGGACTTAGGAGCCACGCAACGCGTGGAGCGCTTCCTCGCGGGCGGCGACGAAGGCGGGGTCGGTGACGGCGGCGTCGCGGTCGGGCACGCGTGGGTCGGGTGCGCAGAGCTCGGCAACGATCCGCGCCGGCCGGGCCGAGAGAACGGCGACGCGGTCGGAGAGGTAGAGCGCCTCCTCGACGTCGTGGGTGACGAGGACGACGGTGCGAGGGTCGGTGCGCAGCGCGGCGGCAAGCCACTCCTGCATCTCGGCCCGGGTGATCGCGTCCAGGGAGGCGAAGGGCTCGTCCAGCGCCAGCACCGGCTTGCCGGCGATCAGGGTGCGCAGGAAGGCGACCCGCTGACGCATCCCGCCGGAGAGCTCATCCGGGCGCGCCGCCTCGAAGCCGGCGAGGCCGAAGCGCTCGAACAGCCCCGCCGCCGCCGCCCGCGCCTCGCGCCGTCCCATGCCCTGGTTGCGCAGGGCCAGGGCGGCGTTGTCGATCGCCGGGTACCAGGGCAGCAGCAGGTCGCGCTGGGGCATGAAGGCGCAGCGGGCGAGGCGCTCCTCGGCGGTAACGGCGTTTCCCACCCCGATCGTGCCGGCGCTTGCCTCGCGCAGGCCGCAGACCAGCTCCAGCAGGGTCGACTTGCCGCAGCCGGAGGGTCCGACGAGGCCGAGGACGCCGTGGGCGGGCCCCTCGAGGTCGATCGCGTCAAGCGTCTGCAGCTCTCCGTAGGCGTGGCTGACGCCGCGCAACCGAATTGTTTCGGCGGGATCTTGCGGACGCGGAGGGGCCGGTTCCATGGTTCGAGACCCCTGACTCTCGGGCTCCATCCTGGTATCCTGGCGCACTCCGCACTCCTGACCAAGAAGGTCAGGAAAGTCGAAATCAGTTGGTGCGGAACCCAGATCACTCATGGACCCGGCAATCGTCCTCTTCGGATTGGGCATCGGCGTACTCGTCGGCATGACCGGCATGGGCGGAGGCTCGCTGATGACCCCGCTCCTGATCCTCATCTTCGGGATCTCGCCGACCACCGCGATCGGCACCGACATCTTCTACGCCGCCGTGACCAAGACGGTCGGCGGCTGGCGCCACCTGAAGTTGAAGACGGTGAACATGGACCTGGTCAAGTGGTTGGCGCTGGGCAGCGTTCCCTCCGCCGTCGGCGGCGTCGCCCTCGTCTCCTGGCTGCAGACCCAGATCGGCGAAGCCCGCCTGGAGGAACTCGTTTACGCGGTCCTCGGCGGCACCCTGCTGATGGTCGGGGTGATCACCCTCACCCGGGCGCTGATCCTCCGCAACCTGATCGATGAGCGCGACCGCTTCGAGGTCGAGCGCCGGCACAAAGTCGCGGCGATCGTGATCGGCGCCACCACCGGCTTCGTGATCGGGATCACCTCGGCCGGCTCCGGCACCGTGATCGCGATCCTGCTGATCGCGGTTTACCGTCTCGCCCCCAAAAAAGTCGTCGGCACCGACGTCTTCCACGCCGCGATCCTGCTCTGGGCCGCGGGCCTCGCGCACTGGGTCGGCGGCAACGTCGACTTCGTCCTCGCCGCCAACATCCTCCTCGGCAGCATCCCCGGCGTCGTGATCGGCGCCGCGCTCTCCGACAGGGCGCCCCAAGGTCTCCTCCGCACTTCGCTCGGCCTGGTCCTGATCGGCTCCGGCATCGTCACGATCCAGAAGGGCGACCCCGAGGTCTGGCCGATCGCCGCCGCGATCGCCGCCATCGGCCTCGGCGCGATCATCTACGCCCCGCACTGGCTCAACCGCCGCCGCGAGCAGCAGCTGCAGCAAGAGGCTGATCAGACGGCGGCGCTGGCGCGGACGCTCCCAGCAGACTGATTTACTAGATACATGCGAGTTTCCGCGAAGGCCGACTACGCGGTGCGGGCCGCTGCCGAGCTTGCCGCCGCCCAGAAGGAGGAGGCGCCGGTCAAGGGCGAGCGCCTGGCCGACGCCCAGGACATCCCCCTCCAGTTCCTCGAGCACATCCTGCTCGAGCTAAAGCACCACGGCATCGTCCGCGCCCGCCGCGGCGCCAAGGGCGGCTACTGGCTCGCCCGCCCCGCCGACGAGGTGACGGTCGCCGAGATCGTCCGCGCCGTCGAGGGCCCGATCGCCCACGTGCAGTCGACCCCACCCGAGGACATCGAGTACCGCGGCAACGCCGAGCACCTGCAAGCCGTCTGGATCGCCGTCCGCGCCAGCCTCCGCACCGTGCTCGAGGAGGTCACCCTCGCCGACCTCGTCTCCGGCGAGCTGCCGAGCGTGGTCGGCGACCTCACCGCTTCCCCAGACGCCTGGGTCGCGAGGTAGGACGCCCCCGCGGGGGTCCCGGCATGAGCCTGGCGACGATCCGGCGGGGGGTCCTCGTCCTCCTCCTCGACGCCGGCATCCTGCTGCTGCTCTCCGAGGTGCTGGAGGGCTTCGTCCTCGACGGCGCCGCCACCGCGCTCGGCGCCGCCGCCCTGATCGGCCTCCTCAACGCCTTCGTCTGGCCGGCGCTCGCGCGGCTGGCCCTGCCGCTGACGGTGATGACGCTGGGGATCGCGGCGCTCGTCCTCAACGGGTCCTCGTCACCTTCGCGATCGACCTCCTGCCCGGGGCCGAAGTCGCCACCGTCCTCGACGGGATCGTGATCACGATCGTCGTCGCCGGCCTCACCGCGGCGATCTACTCGCTGCTGGCGATCGACGAGGACGACTCCTGGTACCGCAACGTCGTCCGCCGCCAGGCGCGGCGCCGCGAGCAGGTGACCGAGAGCGACGTCCCCGGCGTCCTCTTCCTCGAGATCGACGGCCTCGCCCACGACGTCCTCCTGCGGGCGCTGAAGGACGGCAGCGCGCCGACCCTGGCCGCCTGGGTGCGGGGCGGCTCGCACCGGCTGCGGCGCTGGGAGACCGACTGGTCCTCGCAGACCGGCGCCTGCCAGGCGGGCCTCCTGCACGGCTCCAACGAGGACATGCCCGCCTTCCGCTGGTGGGAGAAGGAGCGGGGCGCGGCGATCGTCACCAACCACCCGCGCGACGCCGAAGAGATCGAGCGGCGCCACTCCGACGGGCGCGGCCTGCTGCACGCCGACGGCGCCAGCCGCGCCAACATCCTCTCCGGCGACGCGCCCCACTCGATGCTGACGATGAGCACCGCGCTGCGCCGGCGCCGGCCGATCGGCAAGGACTACGCCGCCTACTTCGCCCGTCCCTACGCGGTGGCGCGGACCTTCGCGTCCTCGCCCTCGCCGACATCGTCCGCGAGCGCCGCGCGGCGCGCAGCCAGGTCCGCGACGACGTCCGCCCGCGGATCCACCGCAGCCGCGCCTACGTCTTCGCCCGCGCCTGGGGGACGGTCGTCCAGCGCGACCTCCAGGTCGCGACCGTGATCGGCGACGTCCTCGCCGGCCGCCCGGTCATCTACACGACCTTCCTCGCCTACGACGAGGTCGCCCACCACTCGGGCATCGAGCGCCACGACGCGCTGGCCGTGCTCCACGACCTCGACCGCCAGATCGCCCGGATCGCCGACCGCCTGCGACGACGCGCCGCGCCCCTACCGGCTCGTCGTCCTCTCCGACCACGGCCAGTCGCAGGGCGAAACCTTCCGCGACCGCTATGACCAGACCCTCGAAGAGCTGGTGCGCGAGCGCCTGCGACGCCGACAGCGTCGTCGCCGCCGAAGCCGGCGACGACGACTCCCTCTCCTACCTCAGCGCCGGCCTGACCGAGGTGGCGCGGGACGACACGGTGGCCGCCCGCACCGTGCGCGCGGCGACCCGCGACCGCCGCGCCGACGGCGCCGTCGCCCTCGACGCCGACGCCCGCCGCGAGGTAGAGGAGACGCACGACGGGGGCGAGCTGCCCGAGCTCTCGGTGATGGCCTCGGGCTGCCTCGGCCTGATCAGCTTCCCGCGCGAGCCGGGGCGCGTCACCCTCGAGCGGATCGAAGCGCTCTACCCGCGGCTGATCCCGGCCCTGCGCGACCATCCCGGGGTCGGCTTCATGCTGGTGCGCTCCGAGCGGCAGGGGGCGCTGGCGATCGGCGCCGGCGGGACCCGCTACCTCGACGACGACCGGGTCGAGGGGGAGGACCCGCTGGCGCCGTTCGGCCCGAACGCCGCCGACCACCTGCGCCGCACCGACGGCTTCCCCCACTGCGCCGACCTGATGATCAACAGCACCTACTGGCCCGACTTCGGCGAGGTCGCCGCCTTCGAGGAGCTGGTCGGCTCGCACGGCGGCATGGGCGGCACCCAGAGCTTCCCGTTCGTGCTCCACCCGAGCGAGCTCGAGTGGCCGGCGGAGGAGGTCGTCGGCGCCGAACGGGTCCACCGCATCTTCCGCGGCTGGCTCGCCGGGCTCGGCCAGACGGCCTACGCCAGCGAGGCCGACTCGCCGGGCGAGAGCACCCGGGTCGCCACCTGAGGCGCGATCCGGCGGGCCGCGGCGACGAACTCCTGCGCCGGCAGCCGCAGCCGCCCGGGTCGTAGGCGGCCGAGCCCGAGCGGGTAGAGCGTGCCCCAGTGGATCGGCACCGCGAGGCGGGGGGAGAGCAGCGCGGCCGCCCGCGCCGCCCCCTCCGGATCGAGGTGCCCGGGACCGAGCGTCGGGCCCCAGCCCCAGACCGGCAGCAGCGCCAGGTCGAGTCCCGGCGCCAGATTGCTCCATCCCCTCGAAGAGGTCGGTGTCGCCGGCGAAGTAGACGCTGTGGCTGCCGGCGATCAGGAAGCCGACCGGCTGCGACTTCAGGCGCGTCCCGGCGCCGGCCGCCGTCGTGGTCGCGCCTCGACCGCGGTCACGGTCAGCGCGCCGACCTCGCTGGAGTCCCCCGGCGCCAGCTCGCTGACGTCGCCGAAGCCGTGGCGTTCGAAGAAGCCGCCGCGAGCCCGGCGGGACCAGCAGCCGCACCTCGCGAGCCGAGCCGGCGCAGCGAGGCGAGGTCGGCGTGATCGTGGTGGAGGTGGGAGATCAGCACCGCGTCGATGCCGGCGGTGACGTGCCAGCGGGCAGCGGCCCGTGCCGGACCAGCGGGCCGATCCGCGGGCGCAGGACCGGGTCGGTGAGCAGGCGGGTGCCGTCGAGGTCGACAGGACCGTGGCGTGTCCGACGTAGGTGACAGTGTCCGGATCGTTCATGCCCCGCCGAGTATGGCTCCGCCGCGAGAAAGGCACGAGCGAAGGCGAAGTCGTCGCGCTCGAGCCCGGTCGAGCTGAGCGGGCTCTTCGCCGCTCCGCAGTGGCTGCGTGATCTCGGCTTCTCCTCCTGGCTGCTGGTCGGCGTCGGCGCCGCCCTGGTGGCGGCGATCTGGCTGCTCTCGCTGACCGAGACGATCGTGATGCCGGTGATCACCGCGGGGATCATCGCCGCCGTCGCCGGGCCCCTGGTCGACCGGCTGCGCGGCATCGGCGTTCCCCGCGCCGCCGGCGCCGGTCTCGTCCTGCTCGCGATCGTCGCCATCGCCGTCGGCGGTGGGGTTCATCGTCCTCACCGGGATCGCCAGCCAGGCCGACAGCCTCTCCTCCCGTCTGCAGGAAGGCGCGAGCGAGATCGAGTCCTGGGCGCAGGGCCTCGGGGTCAAGGCACCGACGGCCGCCGACGCCAACGCGGGAGCGAGCGCCTCGGTCAGCGACGGCTTCCAGGCGCTCACCCACGGCGTGCTGGGCGGGATCGACAAGCTCGCCGGTCTCGCCGTTTTCCTTTCCTTCACCGCCCTCAGCCTCTTCTTCCTGCTCAAGGACGGGCCGCAGATCGGCGCTTTCGTCGAGCGCCACCTCGGCGTCCCGGCCCCGGTCGCCCACTCGATCCTCGGCCGGGTGGCGGGCAGCATGCGCGGCTACTTCCTCGGGGTGACGATCGTCGCCGCCTGGAGCGCCCTGCTGGTCGGGATCGGGTCGCTGGTTCTCGGCGTCCCGCTCGCCGGCACGATCGCGGTCGTCACCTTCCTCGGCGGCTACGTCCCCTACATCGGCGCTTGGACCGCGGGCGGCTTCGCCGTCCTGATCGCCCTCGGCGGCTCGGGCCCCGAGGCGGCGGGGGCGATGGCGGTCATCGTCCTGCTCGCCAACGGCGTGCTGCAGCAGCTGGTCCAGCCGATCGCCTACGGCGCGGCGCTGCGGCTGCACCCGCTGGCGGTGCTGATCGCGACGATCGCCGGCGGCTGCCTGTTCGGGACCGTCGGGCTGGTACTGGCGGCGCCGCTCCTCTCGGCCGCGGTGAAGATCTCCGCCGACCTCACCGCGGCCGCAGAGGGCGACCCGGAAGCGCCGCGGCCCTCAGGCCAATAGCTTCGCCTTCGCCCGCTCGAACTCCTCGGGCGAGAGCGCTCCCTTCTCCTTCAGCTCGTTGAGCTTGTGCAGTTCATCGGCCGGCGAGCTGTGTGCCTGCTGGCGGATGTAGGAGTCGAGCTGCCCCTTCGCGTCCTCCTGGGCTTTGAGCGTCCGCTGGCGCATTCCGTCCCCGCGGGCGATCAGGTAGATCAGCGCCCCCAGGAACGGCAGCACCAGGAGGAAGAAGACCCACGCCGCCTTGGTCCAGCCGGACGCTTCGTGATCGGCGAAGAGGTCGGAGATGATCGCGAAGAGAATCCACAGCCAGGCGACGAAGAGGAAGACCTCGAGGACGAGCAGCAGCGCTTCCCCGAAGCTGATGTCGGCAATCGGCATCTCCTATTCCTCCCAGCGGGCGGTCAGCTGGTAGATGATCGTGACGTCGAGGATGATCATCAGGAACGCCCACAGTGGCGCCGCGGGGAACCAGACGATCTGTGCGATGGCGTTGATCGAGACGAAGAAGATCGCCGCCAGACGCGCCCAATCGGCCCCCGCGAAGAGTCCGAGACCGGTGCTTGCGATGATCGAGCCGAGGATCAGGTGGATCCATCCCCAGGTGGTGACGTCGGCGATGATCACGCCCTGGCCGCCGACGAAGACGACTTCGTCGTTGAGGATCCCCGCCAAGCCCCAGAGCGCGTCGAGCGATCCAACTATGAACAGGAGGACGCCGGCGAAGACGGTCCATCCCGTCGGCTGCCTTTCCTCGATCCTGCGCCGGTCGTGCCCGGCGGCGCCGCTGCTCTCCATGTGCCTCTCCCTCTGATTGATTTGCGATGGCTCGCAGACAGCGCCCCTACCGACAACTCACTGAGTGCACGAACGACCATAGAACCAGGGCGTTCGCAAAGCAATAGGAAAGTTGACCGCCGGGTCGAACATCACGAAACCTTCTCCTCGGCCGGAACCGGGAAGAGGTCGAAGTCGCGGCCGAGGCGGAGCTGGCTGTAGCGCTTGGTCCAGTCGTCGTTGATCCGGTCCGACTGCTTCTTCATCCGCGGCTCGAACTCGAAGTCCTCGGGGCAGGTGAGGTCTAGGCGCTCGAGCAGGTTGAGGGTGCTGGTCTCGTAGGCGGCGGCGAAGTTCTCGTAGAGGACGAGGATCGGCTGGAGCCCGGCGTGCTCGAAGAAGGCGTCCCAGGAGGCCTCTTCGATCAGCAGCTGCTCGAGGAGGTGGTCGATCGCGCGGTAGTGGAAGCGCAGCTGCGGCCGGTGGGCCTCGACGAAGCTGCGATAGGGGGAGCGCCGTCCTCCTCGACCGAGGCGGCCTTGGCGCTCGCCTGGTCCTCGCGCCAGGTCGCGGTCTGCACCGCCTTCCAGAGCGAGACCGCCTGCCGCACCTTGTTGGCGCGGACGACGCGGACGAAGGTGAGGTCCGGGAAGACGGCCGGCATCAGCTCCGCCAGCGGCACGTCGCGGTAGACGGGGATGTTGCGCAGAAGGCTGACGAACTCGCCGAAATATCCCCACATCAGCTTCGCCCCGAAGACGCCGTTGTCGGTGGTCCCCGCCTCGAACGCCCACTCGACGTAGCGGTCGTAGGCGGCGCGGCTCCAGAGGGGGGAGCGGGGCTGAGGGTCGGAGCCGACGCTGCGCTCGCCGAGGTGGTCGCGGATCGACTGGTCCTCGACGCCGAGGAAGTACTCCTCCGGGCGGCGAGGGCGGCCACTGTGGCGGAGCGCCTCGAAGTACTCCTCGGGGCGGCCGGCGACGCCGGTTTCCTGAAGCGCGTGGCAGACGAGGGTGCTGCCGCTGCGGGGGGTGGCGCAGACGAGATAGGAGCGATCAGGCAACATTGCTTTCCTAACTATCCCTATCAAGAAAGACGTAAACAGGGAGCGATCGATAACCTGGGAGGTCGTGCAGCCGCCCAACATCCTCTACATCCACTCCCATGACACCGGCCGCTACGTTCAGCCCTACGGGTTCCAGGTCCCGACCCCGAACATCCAGATGCTGGCCGACCAGGGGGTGCTGTTCCGCGAGGCCTTCTGCGCCGCGCCGACCTGCTCCGGCAGCCGCGCCAGCCTCCTCACCGGGCTCTACTGCCACAACAACGGCATGCTCGGGCTCGCCCACCGCGGCTGGAAGCTGAACGATTACCGCCAGCACTGGGTCCACACCCTGCGCGAGGTCGGCTACCGCTCGATCCTGATCGGCGAGCAGCACATCTCGCTCGACCCCGGCGTGATCGGCTACGACGAGGTCGTCCCGGTCGACCAGAACCACGCTCAGTTCGTCGCCCCGCTGACGATCAAGACGCTGCGCGAAGCGCCGGCCGAGCCCTGGTTCATGTCGGTCGGCTTCTTCGAGACCCACCGCAACTTCGCCGCCCCCACCTCGGTCAGGGACACGCTCTACTCGCTGCCGCCGGCGAACCTGCCGGACACCCAGGCCACCCGGCGCGACATGGCGGCGTTCAAGGCCAGCGCCCGCTCGCTCGACCAGGGAATCGGCGCCGTCCTCCACGCCCTGCACGACTTCGGGCTGGTTGACAACACCGTCGTCATCTGCACCACCGACCACGGGATCGCCTTCCCCGGCTCGAAGGCGACCCTGTTCGACCGCGGCACCGGGGTGATGATGATCGTCCGCGGCCCGGGCTTCGGCGGCGGCAAGGTGGTCGACGCCCCGGTCAGCCACCTCGACGTTTACCCGACCCTCTGCGACATCTCCGGAGCTGACCACCCCGACTGGCTGCAGGGCAAGTCGCTGATGCCGCTGGTCCGGGGGGAGGTCGAGAGCCTCCACGACGCGATCTTCACGGAGACGACCTTCCATGCCGCCTACCAGCCTCACCGGGCCATCCGGACCGAGCGTTGGAAGTACATAAGGAGGTTTGACGAATACCCGCATCCGGTGCTGGCTAACTGCGACGACAGCGCCACCAAGGACCTCCTGGTCGAGGCTGGGTGGGGGGAGCAGGAGGTTTCCGAGGAGCAGCTCTACGACTTGGTGCTCGACCCGCAGGAGGGGCGGAACTGCGCCGAGGACCGCGGCAAGGCAGAGGTCGTGGCGGAGCTGCGCGAGCGGCTCGATGCCTGGATGCGCGAGACCGACGACCCTCTCCTGGAGGGCCCGGTGGCGCCGCCAGAGGGGGCGATCGTCAACGAGCAGTGGCAGATCTCGCCCGACGACCCGGTGCGGATCGTCAAGGCCGGCTCCACGGTCGCTCCATCCAGGTGAGGCAGGTCCAGCCCGGGATCAGCTCTCCCAGCGGGTCGCGGCTCTCGCCGTAGGCGAAGGTGCTGAGCCCGCAGTTGTGGGAGCCGAGGTTCCAGAGCCCGACCGCCATCGGCGCTTCGAAGCTCTCGCCGAGGATCGAGTCGAGGAGGAAGAAGCGGGTGAAGATGCCGTGGGTGACGAGCAGCGGCAGCTCGCCGGCCTCGCCGCGCTCCAGCTCCGCCTTCAGCTGTCGCACCCGCGCGACCGCCTGCTCGAAGGTCTCGCCCGAGGTCAGCTCGCCCGTGCACTCGATCTCCTCCGGCTCGAGCGCGAGCGCCTCGCCAACCGCCTGCGCCGTTTCCCGTGCCCGCCGCAGCGGGCTCGAAGAGCAGGCGGGTGACGCCGAGCTCGCGCAGGCCGGCGCCGGCGGCTCGGGCCTGTTCGACGCCCTTTGCGGTCAGCTTGTCGCTCTCGGAATCCGCGGCCGGCTCGCCGCTGCGGGCGGCGTTGTGGACCGACTCGCCGTGGCGGAGGAAGAGCGCCCTCATTCGGCGGCGGGGGCGGCGCCGGCCACCACGTTGACGAAGTTCTCCAGGTGCTTCGTGGTCCAGCACTCGAAGGCGCCGTCGCAGTGGCGCTCGTAGGCGGCCATCACCGAGTCGCCGTAGTTCCAGTAGAGCTTCGGCTCGGGGTTGAGCCAGAACAGGCGCCCGGCCTTCTCGGCGATCTGGCCGAAGACCTCGGCGTGCGGCTCGCGGCCGTTGGTGCGGGCGTCGCCGAGGACGATCACGGTCGAGCGCGGGTCCAGCTCTTCGGAGATCTCGGTCAGGAACTCGAGCCAGACGCGGCCGTAGTCGGTGTAGCCGGAGACGTCGGCGACGCCGCCCTCGCTGGAGATTTTTTGGGCGATCGCGGCGAAGTCGCGCTCGTGCTCGAAGACGTCGGTCACCTCGGAGATCCGCTCGATGAAGACGAAGCTGCGCAGCTTGCGGAAGGAGTCGTGGAGGGCGTGGAGTACGGAGAGGAAGAAGACGCTGGCCGAGGTGACCGAGGTGGAGACGTCGCAGAGGACGTATATCTCCGGCCGCCGCGGCCGCTTCGGCCGGTAGCGCAGCCGCAGCGGCACCCCGCCGGTCTCCAGCGAGGCGCGCATCGTCCGCCGCACGTCGACGTGCTGGCCCTTTTTCCGCCCCCGCTGCTCGTGCCCGAGCGTCGCCAGCCGCCGCTTCATCTGCGAAACGGCACGGTGGACGGCGGCGAGGTCCTGGGTCGGGCTGGTCGGCAGCGCCCGGTCGAGCTCGGCGAGCGGGCGGGAGGGGGGAGGGTCTCCGTTCGCTCGATCAGGTCGCGCTCCAGCTCGCGCCGCAGGTGGCGCTCGAACCCGGTCAGCTGGTCGCGGTCGATCGGCGGCCGCTCGCCGCCGCTCTCGGTCGGCGGTTGCGTCCCCGCGGTCAGCCCCAGGGTGCGGCGGATCCGCTGCACGTCCACCCCGACCACGCCCGAGCCCTCGGCGCGGCCGAAGGCGGCGATCGCCAGTCGCGCCAGGTCGCGCATCGCGTCCTCGTCGCCGGCGGCGATCGCCTCGCGGATCGCGTCGGAGAGCTCGTCCATGTCGAAGCGCTCGCCGTCGCCGGCCGGCGGTCCGCCCTCGGCGTGCTCGGTGACCCCGCGCTGCACCGCCTCGGCCTCGGCGGTGCGGAAGAAGTAGCGGTCGAAGAGCAGCTCGAAGACCCGGCGGTCGTCCTGCGACTTGGCGATCGTCGCCGCCAGCGCCTCGCGAAAGTCGGCGCGCGAGGTCCAGCCCACCTCACCGAGGGCGGCGAAGGCGTCGAGGATCTCCGAGGTGCCGACCGCCACCCCCTCGCCGCGCAGCTCCTCGCAGAAGCCGAGCAGCTTCGCCGCCATCCCCGGCGGCCCGGCCTCAGCCCTCGGTCCGTAGGGGGTCGGCAAGTTTCACCCCGACCCGCTCGGCGACCAGGTCGATGTCGGTGCGGTGCTTGACGATGATCGACATCGACTGGGTGAAGGTCTCGCGGTCGATGTCCTCGGCCCCCAGCAGTAGCAGCGTCCGCGCCCAGTCGATCGACTCGGCGATCGAGGGCGGCTTCTTCAGGTCGAGCGAGCGGACCATGCGGATCACCTCGACCAGCTTGCGGGCCAGGGTCTCGGAGATGTCCGGCGCGTGGAGGCGGACGATCTCCATCTCCCGCTCGAGCTCGGGGTAGTCGAGCCAGAGGTAGAGGCAGCGCCGCTTCAGCGCCTCGGTCAGCTCGCGCGAGTCGTTCGAGGTGAGGACGACGATCGGCATCGTCGTCGCCTCGATCCGTCCCAGCTCGGGGATCGTGATCTGGAAGTCGGAGAGGAGCTCGAGCAGCATCGCCTCGAACTCCTGGTCGGTCTTGTCGATCTCGTCGATCAGCAGGACCACCGGCTCGGGACTGGCGATCGCCTGCATCAGCGGCCGCTCGAGCAGGAAGTCGGTGCTGAAGATGTCGTCCTGGACGTCTTCCCAGCCCGCCTCGCCGCCGGCCTGGATCCGCAGCAGCTGCTTGCGGTAGTTCCACTCGTACATCGCCTTCGCCTCGTCGAGGCCCTCGTAGCACTGCAGCCGCACCAGCTCGCGGCCGCTGGCGCGGGAGAGCGCCTTCGCCAGCTCGGTCTTGCCGACGCCGGCCGGGCCCTCGACGAGGACCGGCTTGCCGAGCTTCCGGGCGAGGAAGGAAACGAGCGCGGCGGGCTCGTCCGCGAGGTAGCCGACCTCGGCCAGGGACTGCTTCACCTCTGCGACGGAGCCGTCTGCCATGGCCGCCGATGATAATCCCGCCCGGTGCTCGACCTCCTGATGCCGCCCCTGGCTTTGCTCCCGCATAGCCCCACGCCCTACATCACGCTGATGTTGGCCGGGTTCGCAATCGGGATCCTCGGCCACCTCACCCGCGCCCGCTGGCTGGTCGCCGCCGGCGTCATCCTGATCTTCCTCGGGGCGCTGCTCTTCCCCCTGCTCGCCAACGTCACCACCGAGGACCGGCCGCCACCGATCGAGGAATCGCGCGGGGATAGCGGCGAATGAGTCCCGGGTAGGGTCAGGTCATGGGACGCCTGGAAGAAGTCGACCTGTCCCCCGACCTCAGCAAGCAGGAGGAGGCGGAGGGGCTGAAGCGCGAGGGCGAGCGGTTGGCGCAGCTGCGGCTGACCCTCGGCGGTCTGATCGGTGAGTGTCGGCTGGGACCGCCGCTGCTGGTCGTCTTCGAGGGCTGGGACGCCTCCGGCAAGGGCGGGGCGATCAAGCGCCTGGTGGCGCCGCTCGACCCCCGCCACGTCCGCGTCTCCCAGTTCGCCGCGCCGACGCCGGACGAGAAGCGCCACCACTTCCTCGGCCGCTTCTGGCCGGCGCTGCCGGGCTGGGGCGGGATGACCGTCTTCGATCGCTCCTGGTACGGCCGGGTCCTGGTCGAGCGGGTCGAGGGCTTCGCCAGCGAGGAAGAGTGGAGCCGCGCCTACGGGGAGATCAACGATTTCGAGCGCACCCTCGCCGAAGAGGGTTCGATCATCGTCAAGCTCTGGCTCCATATCTCGTCAGAGGAGCAGCTGAAGCGATTCGAAGCCCGGGCCAAGGACCCGCTGAAGTCGTGGAAGCTGACCGACGAGGACTGGCGCAATCGCGAGAAGCGGCCGCAGTACGAGGCGGCGGTGGAGGAGATGCTGGAGCGGACCGACCGCGAGAACGCGCCCTGGCGGGTCGTCTCAGCAGAGTCGAAGCGGTTCGCGCGGGTGGAGGTAATCCGCCTGGTTAATCAAGAAATCGAAAGTGGAATGCTGCGTTCAGGGCATCAACCGCCGCCGCGGCCGTAAACTCCTGCCCCGGCCCTGTTCTCGAGCATGAGGAGTCACATCCCTTGACCCGTTTCCGAATTCTTGCGCTGTTCGCTGTGCTGACCGCGATCGCGGCCGTGTTTGCGGCCTGCGGGGGGAGCGACGACAGTGGCGGCGGCAGTAACGAAGACCCGCAGAAGGTCCTCGAAAACGCCAGTCTCGAAGGCGTGAAGAGCGGCGAATTCGACCTCTCCCTGCACGTCACCTCCGAAGGCAAGGAAGGCGGCGACGTCGAAGTGCAGGTCGGGGGTCCGTTCGAAATGGGGGCCAAAGGGGAACTCCCGCAGGCTGAAGTCAGTGCCGAAGCGAGCGGCGATGCCGGGGGCGAAGACATCGACTTCGAAGGCGCCCTCATCCTCCTCACCGACCGCGGCTTCATCGAATACGAAGGCAGCGCCTACGAAATCGACCCGACCACCTTCGGCCTGGTCAAGTCGGCGCTGGAACAGTCCCAGCAGCAGGAAGGCAAAAACGACATCACCGCCTGTCAGAAAGCGGCTGAAGGGATCAAGTTCAGCCAGTTCGCCGAGGAACTCGTGAACGATGGGAGCGCCGACATCGAGGGCGCCTCGACGACGAAGATCAGCGGTGACCTCAACCCCGGCGGGGCTGTCGAGGCGCTGATCCAGCTGACCGAAGACCCGGCCTGCAGCTCCCAGCTCGAAGCCGCCGGGCCGCTGCCGATCGGCGAACTCGAAGAAGCCAAGGGCGAACTCTCGAAGGCGATCAAGAAAGCCCACGTCGACCTCTACGTCGGCGACGACGACATCATCCGCAAGATGGCGGCCGAGCTGACGATTCAGCCGCCCGAAGCCAGCAACGAAAAAGTCGAGCTGGAGATGGAACTGACGTTGAGCGGTGTCAACGAGGAGCAGAGCTTCTCGGAACCGTCCGGCGCGAAGTCGCTCGAAGCCCTCTTCAAGGACATCGGAGTCGACCCGACCGAATTCGCGGAAGCGTTCGAAGAAGGCATCGGTGGGTTGCTGAATGGTCTTGGCAGCGACTCCTCGGGGGGCTCGAGCTCCGGCGACGAAGCGGCGGAATGCTTCAAGGACGCCCGGACTCCGGCCGACCTGCAGAAGTGCGCGAACCTGAAATAGCCGGGCGACGACACAATCGTGCCTGACGGCGGGGGGCCTCGCCTTGACGCGTCCTTTTTCAGGACGCCGATGGGCTGGCCCTACCTGCTGACGCCGCTGATCCCGGTCGCGGTCGTGCTCGAGCTGGCGGCGGCGCCGGCGACGGTCGTCTTCGCCGCCTCGGCGCTGGGGATCATCCCGACCGCGGCGCTGATGGGGCGCGCCACCGAGGAGCTGGCGGCGCGCTCGGGGCCGGGGATCGGCGGCCTCCTCAACGTCACCTTCGGCAACGCGCCGGAGCTGATCATCGCCCTCTTCGCCCTCCAGCAGGGCCTGCAGGAGGTGGTCAAGGCCTCGATCGTCGGCTCGATCGTCGGCAACATGCTGCTCGTCCTCGGCGCGGCGATGCTGGCGGGCGGCCTCGGGCGCGACAAACAGACCTTCAGCCGCACCAGCGCCAGCATCCAGACGACGATGCTGATGCTGGCCGGTGCGGCGCTGATCATGCCGGCGATCTTCGAGCTGGTCGAGGGCAAGGGCCTGCCCGCGCCCGGGGCGGAGGCAATCCACTACGGCGGCACCGTCGAGGACCTCTCGCTAACGGTCGCGATCGTCCTCATGATCACCTACGTGATCGGGCTCTTCTTCTCGCTGAAGACCCACCGCGACCTCTTCAACCCGGAGTACGAGGAGGAAGACACCTGGGGCTGGTCGACCCGCACCTCGGTGATCGCCCTGGCGATCGCCGGCGTCCTCGTCGGGGTGATGTCGGAGGTGCTGGTCGGCTCGATCACCGAGGCCTCGGAGTCGGTCGGCCTCTCGGAGTTCTTCATCGGCGTGATCGTCGTCGCGATCGTCGGCAATGCCGCCGAGCACTGGGTCGCGGTGCTGGTGGCGATGAAGGACAAGATGGACCTGGCGGTCAACATCGCGATCGGCTCGAGCGCCCAGATCGCCCTCTTCGTCGCGCCGGTGCTGGTGATCGCCTCCTTCTTCATCGGGCCGTATCCGCTGGCGCTGGTCTTCAACGGCTTCGAGCTGGGGGCGATCCTGCTGGCGATCCTGGTGGGCAACCACGTCACCACCGACGGCGAGTCGACCTGGTTCGAGGGCGCGCAGTTGCTGGCGGTCTACTTCGTCTTCGGCCTCGCCTTCTATTTCGCCTAAGCGCGCCTGGCGGCGTCCTCGGTCGCTCGCGTGCAGAGCACGCACGCTCCCTGCGTCCTTGCCAGCCACGCTTAGGGCCGATGAGTAGGCTCCGCCGATGGAAGCGGTCCTCCTCCTCGTCAGCTTCGCGATCGTTCTCACCGGGGCGCTGATCTTCACCAACGCGGTGGAGTGGATCGGCCACCGGCTCGAGGTCGGGGTGGGGGCGGTGGGGAGCATCCTCGCTGCGGTTGGGACGGCGATGCCGGAGACGCTGATCGCGATCGTCGCCTTGGTGAGCGTGAACGAGCGCTCCGAAGACGTCGCAATCGGCGCCATCGTCGGCGCCCCCTTCCTGCTCGCGACCCTGGCGATGGGACTGGTCGGCCTTTTCGCCTACCTCTACCGCGACAAAAGAGACCAGGGCCTGCAGCTGAACGTCCACCGGCCGACGCTCGAGCGCGATCTCCTCTTCTTCCTCGCGCTGTTCGCGCTCGGCGGCCTGCTCGCCTGGGGGCCACCGGCGGAGGTGCGGATCCCGGTCGGGATCGCCTTCATCCTCGCCTACGTCTTCTACATCCGCCTGACGCTGAAGGGCGGGGGAGACGTCCAGAGCGAGGAGTCGCTGAACCCGTTGATCTTCGAGCGCCGGCCGGAACGGCGCGAAGACCCGGCGCTGATCCTCTGCCTGATCCAGCTGCTGGTCGGGCTGGGGGCGATGGTCGGCGGCGCCCACCTCTTCGTCGAGGAGCTGCTCAACATCGCCGAGAGCCTCGGGGTCGAGCCGCTGGTGCTGGCGCTGATCCTTGCGCCCCTCGCCACCGAGCTGCCGGAGAAGGTGAACAGCTTCTTCTGGGTGCGGGAAGGCAAGGACGCTCTGGCGCTGGGCAACATCAGCGGCGCGATGGTCTTCCAGTCGATGATCCCTGTTGGGATCGGCTTGATCTTCACCGACTGGGACCTGAGCTGGACCGCGATCCTCTCGATCGGCCTCGGCCTCGCCGGCGGCCTTCTCGCTTACGAGAGCCTGCACCTGGCGCGCCGTTTCAAACTGCCGGCCGTGATCGGCTGGTTCGCGCTCTACACCGCCTTTATCGCGGCGGTAGCGATCAGCGCCTGATCTGAACGCCCCTGGCGGCGTCCTCGGTCGCTCGCGTGCAGAGCACGCCACGCTCCCTGCGTCCTTGCCAGAGACGCTCAGATCTCAGACAACGCTTTGAGAACCAAATCGTCGTGCTTTTTCGGCTGCACTTTGGGGAAGGCTCTGGCGATCATCCCCTTCGGGTCGATGATGAAAGTGGCGCGGGCAACGCCCATGTACTTGCGCCCGTACATCGACTTCTCGACCCAGGTGCCGTACTTCTCGGCCACCGCATGATCGGCGTCGGCGAGCAGGGTGAACTCGAGGTCGTATCTGCCGGCGAACTTGTCGATGTCCTCGACCTCGTCGGGTGAGACCCCGATCACCCGCGCCCCGGCGGCCTCGTAGTCGGCGCGCCGGTCGCGGACGCCGCAGGCCTGGGTGGTGCAGCCGGAGGTGTCGGCGCGAGGGTAAAAAAACAGTACAAGCGTCTGGCCTAAGACATCGGAGAACCTGACGAGATCCTCGTTCTGATCCGGCAACTCGAAGTCGGGGGCTTTGTCGCCCGGCTGGAGCATCGACGGGAGGCTACCCAAGGCGACTGTATTTCGATGCTTCGTCCAGAGCCCGAAATCTCCGTCGGCGCCGAGGGATCTTCACTCCCGCGCGCTCGCTGCCGTTATTGACTACGGCGAGATGCCATTCATGATTTGCCGCCGCCGCAGCGAGCCGGAGCAGCGCAGCGCCGAGCGTATCCGTCTTTCAGATCACTTTTCCAAGGTCAAAGCGGAAATCTCCACCTGCCAGGTGCTTCTTGCTGCCGACGGGCATCCCCGGATTGCGGATGCTTACGAGAAGCTGGTTTCGACCGCTCGCAATGTCGTGGAAAAGAGGCGCACGACGCTTGGCAGCAGGAGCCGATCCGTGAAGACTCTGAAATGAATATGGGAGCCCTGTTCGAGCGTCCAGCTCCGTATCGATCTCAACTCGCCACATTCCAGGACGCATTGGCACACGCGACGCTTCCGCGTCGACAAAGATTGGCAAGGCGGCTTCGGAAGGTAAGACCGGCCGGGACTGAGTTCTAGCGCCGGTGTGCCGGCTCGACGATGCGGATCTTCGAGAGCGGCGCGAAGATGATCCGCGCCGCGGGTCCCAGGTTCGGCTTGGTGACCTCGATCATGGCCATGTCGCCCTCGCGCAGCTCGAGGACGCCCCCGCGGGCGCCGGCAGGCGCGGCGTCGACGCGCTCGGTCAGCTCGACAATGTCGAAAGCGGCAATCTTGTGAGCTACAGCCATGAGGACATGTTAGGGGCTTGGGTAGGCGGTGGCCAAACGCGGCTGCTGAGGCGAGAGCCTGCCACACGCGCTCCCGATCGCCGAGGTCAACACCGAAGACCTGCTGCCATTCGCGGCCGTGTCCGCGCGGTGCGAGTATCCACTCCTCGAACTTGATCGGTTCGTACCAGCAGGCATCCGCCCGCGGCAGCAGCTCTCTCGTTTGCGGCGGCCAGTTCATCGCCGCGGCAGCCTATTGAGCGACTCAGTTCTGGAGCTTCCCGGGAGAGGCTCGGCTAAATAAGGCGGACGCTTTTGATCCCTGTGATAGGACCGCCTACTCCTCCGGCTCGGGGTCCGGTTCGGGCCGTTCCTCTTCTTCTTCGAGGTCGTCGTCGCTCTCTTCGAGCGCGTCGGCGCCGAGCGAGTCGCCCTGGCTGCTCGTCTCGAAGGCCTCGAGTGCCCGGTCGCGCCCCTCCTCGTCGATCGGGACGTCGTCGGAGACCCGCACCCACTCCGCGCCTGCGCGGGCCTCGAGGTCGTCGAAGACCTCTTGGTCGACGGAGGCGGAGTCGTCGACGATGACGACGACCTCGGTGTGGGGGTTGAAGTAGGTCCCGGGCTGATTCAGCATCTCATCGACCTCGTAGACGTTCTCCTGCGGTCCGGCCATCAGGGCGATCCTATGAGATCGGCCAGTTGCCGTTCGGTCTCCGCCTCGACGTCGAGCGGCTCCAGACCTTCCCGCAGTCGCCGTTCGTTGCGGGCGACGACGAGCTGCCGCACCTCGGCCCGCAGCTCGGCGTCCATCGCCTCCTCAGCGCGCGGTTGCTCCGCCGCGGCCAGCAGGCGCTCGGCCTCCGCCTCGACATCCAGCGGCGCCTCGCCGCGCTGCTGCCGGCGCTGCGATTTCGCTTCCAGCATCTGTCGCACCTCGGCTGCTTGGATCGCGGGGTCGACCGGCTGGGACACCTCGCCGGCGCGCCTCCGCGGCCGCTCGTTGAGGATCGCGAACGGCCCGCCCCCCATCGTCTCCCAGCCACCGCCGACCCGCTTCAGCAGCAGGCCGATCAGCGGCGCCGCCACGCCGGTGAAGACGAGCAGCACGATCCCCTTCTGCAGGGCCGAGAGAGCCAGCGGGAGGGCCATCGGACAAGGGTAGAGAGCGCTTCTTGAACCGGCTTGTCGCGGCGAAACACCCCTCACGTCCTCCTTTGTCCGCTAACCTTGAGGACCGGTTGACTGACCAGTCAATCGGGTGGAACGCCTGCCTCTCCCGGCGGCGCTCCCGCAGACTTCAGAGAACCCGAAGAAAAGGAGCGCCGACCGGTGGTCGACTTCACCCTCACCGACGAGCAGAAGGATCTGCGCGAGCTGGCTCACAGCTTCGCCGAGAAAGACATGCGCACCGTCGCATGGGAGTACGACAAGGACGGCACCTGGCCGCAGGACGTGATCGAGAAGGCCTGGGAGGTCGGGTTGATGAACACCCACATCCCCGAGGCCTACGGCGGTCCCGGCCTCGACTACCTCTCCGGCTGCCTGATCGAGGAGGAGTTCGGCTGGGGCTGCTCCGGGATCGGCACCTCGCTGGCCGCCAACGGCCTCGCCTCGGCCCCGATCACCCTCGGCGGCTCCGAGGAGACGAAGAAGAAGTACCTCGGGATGCTGTCCGAAGCCCCCAAGCTCTGCTCCTTCGGCCTGACCGAGCCGGACGCCGGCTCCGATGTCTCCGGGATGAAGACGAAGGCCGTGAAGAACGGCGACAAGTACGTGCTCAGCGGCTCCAAGTGCTTCATCACCAACGGCACCTACGCCGATTACTTCACCGTCTTCGCCAAGACGGACCCTGAGGCCGGTCACCGCGGCATCAGCGCCTTCGTCGTCGACGCCGACCTCGCCGGGGTCTCGGTCGACAAGAAGGAGGACAAGATGGGCCAGCGGGCCTCCAACACCGCGACCATCTCCTTCGACGAAGTCGAGGTCCCGGCCGAGAACCTCCTGGGCGAGGAAAACAAGGGCTTCAAACTGGCGATGATGACCCTCGACCGGACCCGTCCCGGCGTCTCGGCGATGGCCGTCGGCATCGCCCGCGCCGCGCTCGAGTACGCGACGGACTACTCGAAAGAACGGGTCCAGTTCGGCGTCCCGATCGCGATGCACCAGGCGATCCAGTTCATGATCGCCGACATGGCGACCAAGGTCGAGGCCGGCCGCCTGCTGACCTGGAACTCGGCGTTCCTGCTCGACCAGGGCGTCCGCAACTCGAAGATCTCCTCGATGGCCAAGCGCTTCGCCGCCGACTCGGCCATGGAGATCACCACCGACGCCGTCCAGGTCTACGGCGGCTACGGCTTCATCAAGGAGTACCCGGTCGAGAAACTGATGCGGGACTCGAAGATCATGCAGCTCTACGAGGGCACCAGCCAGATCCAGCGCCTCGTGATCGCCAAAGAAGTCCTGCTCCCGCGCCAGGAAACCGCCGCGCCCGAGGCCAAGGCCCAGGCCTCCGAGCAGAGCCAGTCCGAGCAGGCCGCCGCAACGGTCTAGCTCAAGCGCGCAAGCGCTTCCAAAGCCGCCGGCCCAAGGGTCGGCGGCTTTTTCTATGGACGTGTCGCTTTATGCCCCCATAGCGACGCATAAAGCGACACTGCTCAGCGTGCCGGAGCCTTATCTCGCTGCTTCGATGCCTTCAGGCGCTTGATTTTGTCGAGCTCGACCTTGCGCAGGCGGATCGCCTCCGGGGTGATTTCGACGCACTCGTCCTCGCGCACGAACTCCAGCGAGCCTTCGAGCGAGAGGCGGGTCGCCGGCGCCAGCCGCACCAGCACGTCGGCGCTGGCGGCGCGCATGTTGGTCTGCTGTTTGGCCTTGGTCGGGTTGACGTCGAGGTCCTCCGAGCGGGAGTTCTCGCCGACGATCATCCCTTCGTAGACCTCCTCGCCGGAGCCGACGAAGAGCCGGCCGCGGTCCTGCAGGCTCATCAGCGAGTAGCCGGCGGTCTGGCCGCGGCGATCGGCGACCAAAGAGCCGGTCTGGCGCGTGCGCAGCTCGCCCGCCCACGGCTCCCAGCGGTCGAAGACGTGGTGCATGAGGCCGCTGCCGCGGGTGACGGTGAGGAACTCGGTGCGGAAGCCGATCAGGCCGCGGGCCGGCACCAGGTACTCCATCCGCACCCAGCCGGTCGAGTGGTTGACCATCTGCTCCATCCGCCCTTTGCGCCCGGCCAGCATCTGGGTGACGTCGCCGACGTGCTCCTCGGGGACGTCGATCGCCAGGCGCTCGACCGGCTCGTGCGATCTTCCCTTCGATCTCCCGCGTCACCACCTGCGGCTGGCCGGCGGTCAGCTCGTAGCCCTCGCGCCGCATGATCTCCAGCAGGACGACGAGCTGCAGCTCGCCGCGCCCCTGCACCTCCCAGGCGTCCGGCCGTTCGGTCTCCTTGACCCGCAGGGAGACGTTGCCGACCAGCTCGGCGTCCAGCCGCGAGAGGATCTGGCGCGCGGTCAGCTTGTCGCCGCCCTGGGTGCCGGCCAGCGGCGAGGTGTTGATCCCGATCACGACCGAGAGCGAGGGCTCGTCGACGGTGATCACCGGCAGCGGCCGCGGGTCATCCGGGTCGGCCAGCGTCTCGCCGATCGTCACCTCTTCGATCCCGGCGACGGCGATGATTTCCCCGGGTCCAGCCTCCTCGGCGACGATCCGCTCCAGTCCCTGCGTCACGTATAGCTCGGAGACCGCCGCCCGCTGAACAGCGCCGTCGGCCCGGCACCAGGCGATCTGCTGCCCGGAGCGGATCGTCCCCTGGTGCACCCGGCAGATCGCCAGCCGCCCCACGTACGGAGAGGCGTCGAGGTTGGTCACGTGCGCCTGCAGCGGCGCCGCCTCGTCGTAGTGGGGCGCGGGGATCTTCTCCAGCATCAGGTCGAGCAGCGGGGTCAGGTCCTCGCCCTCGATGCCTTCCTCCAGCGCGGCCCAACCGTCCTTGGCGTTGGTGTAGACGATCGGGAAGTCGATTTGCTCGGAGTCGGCGTCGAGGTCGATGAAGAGCTCGTAGACCTCGTCGACGACCTCGGCGATCCGCGCGTCCGGCCGGTCGACCTTGTTGACGACGAGGACGATCGGCAGTTTCCGCTCCAGCGCCTTGCGCAGCACGAACCGCGTCTGCGGCAGCGGCCCCTCGCAGGCGTCGACCAGCAGCAGCGCCCCGTCGACCATCGTCAGCGCCCGCTCCACCTCGCCGCCGAAGTCGGCGTGCCCCGGCGTGTCGACGATGTTGAGCTTCACGTCGCCGTGGTGACTGCGGTGTTCTTGGCGAGGATCGTGATCCCCTTCTCGCGCTCGAGGTCCATCGAGTCCATCACCCGCTCGGCGACATCCTGGCCCTTGCGGAAGGTGCCGGTCTGCCACAGCATCGCGTCGACCAGCGTCGTCTTCCCGTGGTCCACGTGGGCGATGATCGCGATATTTCGAAGTTTGTCCTGGGTCGTCATCCGAGCAGTGAGAGTAGTGGGCGCTGTATGGCTAAGCAGTTCAAGGACGCAGGGAGCGTGGCGTGCTTTGCGCGCGAGCGACCGAGGACGCCGAATGCGACGCCATACCAAGACGAAGCCCGCCTAGGTGGCGGGCTTCGAACTGCTGAAGCGTTTAGCGACTACTGCTGCTGAACGCTCGCGGCGGCCGGGCCCTTGGGGCCTTCTTCGGACTCGTAGCTCACTTTGGCGCCCTCGGTCAGGGACTTGAAGCCCTCACCCAGGATCGCGCTGTGATGGACGAAGACGTCCTTCGAGCCGTCGTCGGGAGTGATGAACCCGTAGCCCTTGTCGTCGCTGAACCACTTGACAGTTCCAGTCGGCATGCATTGCCTCCACTTCATGTGCTGCGAACGCGGAGGATGCAATAAGCAACGACTGCGAGCGCTACGCACAACTTTCGCCGGTATCTACCGGCCCTAATGCAGGGGACCGTAGCAGGATCGACCGCCCCGTCGCCGCGCCAAATCGAGGCCTTTACTTGCTTCCGCTCATGCCGATATAGAACAGTGATGTCCTCAGCTTCCGCAGTCGGCCGCCTGGTGCTGGCCTTCTCGATCGCGTGTACTGCCCTGCCCGCCCCCGCCGCCGGCCGCCGGCGATCCCAGCCCGCTCTCGTCGCCGCTGGAAGAGCTGGCCGAGCCGACCGTCGCCGCCAAGCCCCTCGCCGCCCAGGCCCATCGGCTCGGTCTTCCCGTCGACGGCCCGGGCAGCCTCGTGCGCGACGGCGGGCGCGTGCTCGTCACCGCCCGCGCCCCGCGCGGGACCGCCGCCCTCTCCGCGCTGCGGGGAGCCGGGGCGCGAATCGTCAGCGCCAGCGCCGAGACCGGGACGGCGACCCTTGCCGTCTCTCCCTCGCGCCTGCCCGAGGTCGCCGCCGTCCCCGGCGTCAGAGCCGTCTGGCAGGTGCGGGCGCCGATCGCCTTCACCCCGGAAGGGCAGTGCGAAGGCGGCGGCGCGATCTCCGAGGGGCTTGCTCAGCTGCAGGTCGACGACGCCCGCGCGGCGTTCGAACTGCGCGGCAAAGGCCAGACGATCGGCGTCCTCTCCGACTCCTACGACAGCGCCGAGACCGACCCGACCGAAGCGCCGGACGACGTCCTCTCCGGCGATCTCCCCGGGCCCGCGGGAACCTGCTCCGAGCAACAGCTGCCGGTGAGGGTCCTTGCCGAAGGCCCGGCCGATGGCAGCGACGAGGGCCGGGCGATGCTGCAGATCGTCCACGACCTCGCCCCGCACGCGAACCTCGCCTTCGCCACCGCCTTCAAAAGCGAAGAATCCTTCGCCGAGAACATCGAAGCGCTGGCCCGGCCGACCGCCGAAGGCGGCGCGGCGCCGGCGTCATCGTCGACGACGTCGCCTGGTTCGAAGAGCCGTTCTTCCAGGACGGCCCGATCGCAGTCGCGGTCGACAACGTCACCGACGAAGGCGTCACCTACCTGAGTGCCGCCGGCAACGACAACCTCTTCGACTCGGGCGGCAACCGGATCGCCTCCTGGGAAGCGCCCGACTTCCGCAACTCGGGCGACTGCCCCCGCCGCGGTGACCGGCGTGCGCCCAGTGCATGGACTTCGATCCCGGGCCCGGGATCGACGACACCTTCGGGATCACCGTCGAAGCCCACGAAACCCTGATCCTCGACCTGCAGTGGGCGGAACCCTGGAACGGAGTCGTCACCAATCTCGACGCCTACCTGCTCTCCAGCAACGGCGCCAAAGTCGTGGCGAAATCCACCGAAGCCAACATCAGCGGTACCCAGCGGCCGGTCGAGATCGTCGGCTGGGAAAACAACTCGGCGAGCTCGCAGACGGTGCAGCTGGCGATCGACCGCCGGTTCGGCCTCAGTCCGCGGCTGAAGTTCATCCTCCTCCAGAACGGCGGCGGGGTGAGCGCGGTCGAGTACCCGAAATCGAGCGGCGAAGACGTCGTTGGCCCTGCGGTCCTCGGCCACGCCGGTGCCGCGAGCGCGATCGCGGTCGCTGCGGTCCCCTACAACGACAGCTCCAGGATCGAGCGCTACTCCTCCCGCGGTCCCGTCACCCATCTCTTCGGGCCCGTGGAAGGGCCGACGCCGGCGCTGCCCCTCGGGGTGCCGGAAGTGATCCCGAAGCCCGACCTGGCCGCGACCGACTGTGGCGTCACCACCTTCTTCGCCTTCCCCCAGGCTGGGACATGGCGCTTCTGCGGCACCTCGGCTGCGGCGCCCCACGCAGCTGCGGTGGCGGCGCTGGTGCGGCAGGCGAAACCGACCCTGCCGAACCAGAAGGTGCGGGACACGCTGGAAGACACCGCGGCCTCCGTCGGCGGCTTCCCGGCCGATGCCGCCGGCGCCGGACGAGTCGACGCCTTTGCCGCGATCGCCAGCCTGCCGGGACCGATCGAAGGCGGTGACGGGCCGAGCGAACCGACGCCGCCGCTGGAAAACCCGAGCGTAGCCGGGACCGACCCAGGCCCCGCCGGCGCCCCCGGTGCCCCCGGCTCCGCCCGTCGGCCCATTGCCCACGCCGAGCCCGTCGACGCCCAGCACGACCCTCCTCAGACACCCCAGGGCCCTGGTCCAGGCCCGCGCCCGCAGCATCCGCCTCGTCTTCCGCTTCGGCTCCGACCAGGGGAACGCCACCTTCCTCTGCAAGGTCGATCGTCGCCCCTACCGCTCCTGCCCCAGCCGCTTCGTCCGCCGCTACGGCCTCGGCCGCCACGTGCTGAAGGTCAAAGCGCAGGGCCCGACGGGAGTGACCGATCCGACGCCCGCCGTCTTCCGCTTTCGGGTCAGGTCCCCTGCCTGACGCTCAAGCCGAGCTGCGGCGCCCCTGCCGTCGCATCGTCCAGTGGCCGGCCCACAGCAGCGCCAGCAGGGCGAGGCCGCTGCCGATCACCAGCGGGTCGGTGAGGGAGATGTCTTCGAGCCGGGTTCCGAAGTAGACAGAGATCGCGGTGATCGGCAGGTAGCCGACTGCGGTCGTCCAGAGGAAGCGCGGCAGCGGGACCCGCGCCGCCCCGGCCGCGTAGGAGACGATGCTGAAGGGCAGGATCGGGATCAGCCGCATCGCGATCATCAGCGTCGCCCCGCCGCGCTCGATTGCCTCCTCGATCCGCTCGAAGCGCTCGGCGCCGAACCAGCGGTCGAGCAGCGGCCGCGCGATCGACTGTCCGATCGCCCAGCAGACGAGGCCGTTCAGCAGCCACCCCGCCATCACCAGCAGAAGCGCCGGGAAGAAGCCGTAGGCGAAGCCGGCGGCGGCGTCGACGATCTCGGCCGGGTAGAAGACGATCGCGTGGAGGATGGCGAGGGCGAGGATCAGCAGCGGCCCCCAGGCCCCGAGCTCGTCGATCTGGTCGCGGACCTCGTCGTGGTCCCCCTGCAAGGCCGCCGTCACCGAGTCCCGCAGCGGGTCGACGAGGACGACGACGAGCGCCATCAGCCCCAGTCCGAGCAGCGTCACCCCGATCTCTGCCCAGGGCAGGCGGTTCCTCTCCATCCACTCAGGCTAGATGCAGCTCAGCCGCTCGCGCGCAGCCGCTCGGCGAGGCCGGAGTGGCGGCCGCCGCCCTCGTCGCGCCGCACCGCTGAGGCCAGGGAGGCCTGGTCGCCGACGAGCACGCAGCTGCTGCGGGCGCGGGTGATCGCGGTGTAGAGCAGCGGCCGGTTCAGCATCCGCGAGTGGGAGCGGTGGCAGACGCCGACCACGACCGGGACCTCGCACCCCTGCGCCTTGTGGACCGAGATCGCGTAGGCCAGCCGCAGGGTGGCGGTCTCGCCGTAGGGGATGACGAGGCTGCCGCCGTCGTCGGTGTCGACGACGATCGCCTCCTCGTCGGGGTCGTCGGCGCGGAGGAAGATGATCGAGCCGTTCATCAGCCCCAGCTCGTGCGAGTTGCGGGTCTGGATCAGGCGGTCGCCGATCCGGAAGCGTTCGCTCAGCGCCGGCTTCCCGTCCGGGTTCAGCTCCGCCTGCAGCCGCTCGTTCAGCGCATCGATCCCGACCGGTCCCCGGTACATCGGCGCCAGCACCTGCACCTCGCGAATCGGGTCGACGGCGAATTCGCCGGGAGCCCGCTCGGCGACCACCTCGACCACGGTCTCCAGCGCCCGCTCCGCCGTCCCCCGCTCGATGAAGAAGAAGTCGTGGTCCTGGTCGGGGCCGGGCTCGAGATGGGGGGGACGGCCGTGGTTGATCTCGTGGGCGGCGGTGGTGATCATCGAGCGGGCCGCCTGGCGGAAGATCTGGGTCAGCCGCACGACCGGCGCCGCTTCGGAGGCGATCAGGTCCTCGAACGGCTTGCCGGCGCCGATCGGCGGCAGCTGGTCGGCGTCACCGACGAAGACGACGTGGGTGCTCTCGGCGAGCCCGTCGAGCAGCACCTCGATCAGCCTCAGGTTCAACATCGAGGACTCGTCGACGATCACCAGCTCCGCCGGCAGCGGCTTCCCCGGCCTGTAGGCCGGCTCCCGCCCCGGCATCCACTCGAGCAGGCGGTGGATCGTCATCGCCTCGTGGCCGGTCGCTTCCTCCAGCCGTCGTGCCGCCCGCCCGGTCGGGGCGCAGAGGGCGATCGTCGCGTTCGCCGCTTCGGCTTCGGCGACGATCTCCTTCGTGCACTTGGTCTTGCCGACGCCGGGGCCGCCGGTGAGGACCGAGATCCGCGCCCCGAACGCCGCCCGCACCGCCGCCCACTGCTCGTCGGTGAGGTCGTCGCGGGGCTCCTCGCCCGGGTCGTGGTCGAGGTGGGGGGAGCGGCGACGCGGGTCGCGAGGGTTGCCGCCACGGCCCGCTCGCTCTCCAGCGTCCCGGCGCGGTAGATCCGGCCTTCCTCCTCGACCAGCCCCGGCGCCTGCGCGAGGACGTCGGGGTCGGGGGCGAGTCCGATCAGGCGCCCGGTGCGGCGGGTCAGCTCCGCCAGCGGCAGGTAGCTGTTGCCCTGGCTCTCGGCCTCGATCAGCGTGTAGAGCGCGGCGGCCTGGGCGCGACGGCTCGATTCGGGTGGCACGTCGGCGGCGAGGGCGATCTTGTCGGCGCGAGCGAAACCGACGCCGGGCACCTCGGTCAGCCGGTAGGGGTCCTCGTGCAGGACCGTCATCGACTGCTCTCCGTAACGAGCGTGGATCGGCGCCGCCAGGTGCGCCAATCCGTGCGGGGCCAGCTGCACGTGGAGGTCGCGGATCGCCCTGCTGGCGAACCACGACTGGGTCGCCGCCGCGGCCTGGTCGGCGCTGACCCCGCGCAACGAGCCGAAGACCCGCTGTGGGTCGGCGGCGATCGCCTGCAGGACGCCCTCGCCGTACTCGTCGCAGAGCGTCTCCGCCCGCTTCTGGCCGATGTGGCGCAGCGAGGTCAGGTAGGCGACCTGCCCCTCGCGGTCGGCGGGGTCGAGCGGCAGCGCCCCCTGCGCCCGCAGCTGGCGGCCGTAGCGGTTGTGGGTCTGCCACTCGCCGCTGACTTCGGCCCGGTCGCCGGCGTCGAGATGGGCTACGGGGCCGACCAGGGCGAAGCCTTCGCCCGACTCGGTCTCCTGCACCTCGAGCACCGCGTAGCCGTCGTCGTCGGCCTTGTAGATGACGCCGATGACCTCGACCGTCCCGCTGTAGGAGGCGGCATCGGCGTCGAAGAGGGTCGCGGCTCGCATAGCTCGACAAAGGCTAGGCGTCGGCAAGGCGCGACTGTCTCCGGCCGAGGCCGCAGTTTGCGGTCGCGGCGATGATCTAGGTTCGGACCATGGCGTCCGCCCGACCTCCAGCCGGTCTCTGCGACCGCTGCCGGCACCAGCGCTTGGTCCCGAACACCCGTGGCTCGGTCTTCTCCCTCTGCGAGCGCTCGCGCGAGGACCCGGCCTACCCGCGCTATCCGCGGCTGCCGGTGCTCAACTGTCCGGGCTTTGACGCCAGGCCGGAGACGGATCCCGATTGCGGTTCGGATCCCGGGCCGCGCCGATAGCGGCGCCGAGCAGGCCGAGGCCGAAGATGACCGCTGCGAGGCCGACGAGGAGGCCGAGGACAGGGACCGGAGCCGCCACCCGCAGGACCGCCAGTCCGGCGAGGAAGGCGAGGATGCGGTGGCGGGACGGCCCGACCATCCGCCGTCCCAGGGCCCAGGCCGAGGCGCAGTAGGCGACGGCCGCCAGCGGCAGCAGCGCCAGCAGGATCACGAAAGCCAGCGGCAGCCCGACCAGCGTCACCGCGGCGATGGCGCTGGCGATCGGCAGCGCGATCGCAACTGCGAAGCCGATCCCGATCAGGGGCCCCAGCCGTTCCCGCGAGCGCTGGTAGACCGCCTCGGCGGCGCGGGGGGCGATGAGCAGCAGCAGCACCCCGAGCGCGGCCATCGAGACCCCGATTCCGAGCCAGAGAAGGAACACGACGAGGAAGGGGAGGAGGTCGAGCGCATCGAGTCCGTCCTCCCTGGAGATGTCGCCGCGGACGATCGCGCTGCCGGCGACGACCGGTCGCTCGTCGGCGTAGTGGACGTTGCCGGCGACGTAGGCGCGCGGCAGAAGGCGGGCCTGGCCGCCGATGGTGACGAGGCTGCCGTCGATCTTGCCGCTGACGAGGGCGTCGCCGGAGACGAGCACGACGTCGCCGGTCACATGGCCGGCCACCCGCACGTCGCCGCTGACGACGACGACCCCGTCGACCGACTCGCCGCGGCGGACGGCGACGTCGCCGGAGACAACGACGATCGCCTCGCCGTCATGGCTTTCCGTCGCCGCGGGCGAGGTCGACGGGAGGGCGAGGAAGGCAAGAGTGAGAAGAAGGGCCAGGGGCCATATGCGCCGCATCGGCCCCCAGCCTATCCCTGCCCTCAGCTCTGCATCGGGTCCGGCTCTCCCAGCTTGCTGATCGCCGGGGCCTCGTAAACGGCGCCCGGCACGCCACCCACGATCACCATCCGCAATCCCTCCGGGCCGGGCCAGACCTTTCGCTTGGTGCCGGAGGCGACCCGGGCCATGTGGTCGGGGTCGAGCGGGAAGCGCTGGCCGCCGATCTCGATCTCACCGCTGCCCTTGAGCGCCATGAAGACCTCCTCCTGGCCGTCTTCGGCATGGTCGTGCTCGGGATAGTTCTCAAAGCTCGCTGGCAGGTCGATTACCTGCAGCCCGAACGACTCCACCCCCAGCTCGGCCCGCGCCCGTTTGAAGGCGCCGAGGTAGACGGCCTCCATCTCGTCGATCCTCTTCACCGCGTAGTCGCCCATCTCTTTCCTCCGTAGGTTGTCTCGCCGGCCATCTCGACCGCTAAAACGAACGTTCGTTCTTTTTTATACTCTGTGTCTGTGACTCCCGTCACCCAGAGGGAAGCGCGTCCTGCCAAGGGGGCCCGCACGCGGGCCTCGATCCTCGACCGTGCCGTCGACCTCGCTTCGGCCGAGGGGCTGGAGGGGCTGACGATCGGCCGCCTCGCGACGGAGCTGCGGATGAGCAAGAGCGGCCTCTTCGCCCACTTCGGCTCCAAGCAGGAGCTGCAGCTGGCGACTGTCGCCGCCGCCGCCGAGCGCTTCACGGGTCGGGTAATCGAGCCCGCCTTGGAGCTGCCGGACGGCGCTCCGCGCCTGCGGGCGATGGCCGAGCGCTACCTCGACCAGCTGCAGGACTACTCCGGCGGCTGCTTCTGGGCCGCGACCTCCGCCGAGTACGACGACCGCCCAGGCCCCGTCCGCGACGCGATCGCCGCCTCGCTCGACGCCTGGCTACGGGAGCTGGAGCGCCAGGCGCGGATCGCCGGCGTCGAGGACCCGGAGCGCTTTGCCTTCGAGCTCTTCTCGCTGGTGATGGGGGCGAACGCGCGCTACCGGCTGAGCGGACAGCAGGAGGTCTTCGCCTACGCCCGCGGGGCGATCGATCGCCTGCTGGGGGAGCTGGCCGGCAAAAACAGATATGGCTGATGAGCTGCCGATCCACCTTTTCGCGGATCCGAAGGACCTGGAGGCATGGCTGGAGGAGAACCACGACGCCTCCGACGGCCTATGGCTGAAGATCGCCAAGAAAGGATCAGGGGAGCGCAGCGTCCCCTACGCGGAGGCGCTGGAGTTGGCGCTCTGCTTCGGCTGGATCGACAGCCAGAAGCGGTCGCTGGATGAGACGCACTTCCTGCAGCGGTTCACGCCGCGGCGCCCCCGCGGCCGCTGGTCGAGGATCAATCGCGAAAAGGCCGAAGCGTTGATCGAAGCCGGGAAGATGCGAAAGCAGGGGCTCGCCGAGGTCGAGGCGGCGAAGGAAGACGGCCGCTGGCAGGCTGCGTACGAGGGTCAGCGCACGGCTGCGGTTCCTCCTGATCTGCAGCGCGAGCTTGACGCCAACCCCGGCGCCGCCGAGTTCTTCGCTTCCCTCGACAGCGCCAACCGCTACGCGATCCTCTACCGCCTCGACGAGGCGAAGAAGCCGGAGACGCGCGAGAGGCGCCTGCGGAAGTTCGTCGCCATGCTCGAACGCGGAGAAAAGGTTCACGGCTAGATCGGCGGTCCCTACACTCGCCTCGTGGACCGCGAGCTTCTAGCCGCCACCCTTGCCGAGACCGGCGAGCCCTCCTACCGTGCCGGCCAGGTGTGGGAGTGGGTAGCGCGCGGGGTGGGCTCTTACGAGGAGATGACGAATCTGCCGGCGCCGCTGCGCCAGCGGCTCGCGGCGGAGGTGCCGCTCTCGACGTTGACGGTCGCCGCCGAGGCGAAGTCCGACGACGGCACCGTCAAGACCCTCTTCCACACCGCCGACGGCCGGCCGATCGAGGCGGTGCTGATGCGCTACCGCGACGGGCGCCGCTCGGTCTGCCTTTCCTCCCAATCGGGCTGCCCGCTGACCTGCACCTTCTGCGCCACCGGGCAGATGAAGTTCGGCCGCAACCTCACCGTCGACGAGATCCTCGACCAGGCGCTGCACTTCCGCCGCCTCGAGCGGATCGACCACGTCGTCTTCATGGGGATGGGGGAGCCGACGATGAACATCGACAACGTCCTCGGCGCCTGCGAGCTGCTGCCCGAGCTCGGCGTCACCCACCGCCGCACCGCGATTTCCACGGTCGGCTGGGTGCCGGGGATCGACCACCTCGCCGGGTGCGAGATGCCGGTCAGCCTCGCCCTCTCCCTGCACGCACCAAACGACGGCCTGCGCTCGCAGATCATGCCGGTCAACGAGCGCTACCCGATCGCCGAGGTGCTGGCCGCCTGCGAGCGCTACCGCGCCGCCCGCCGCCGCAAGGTCTTCGTCGAGTACGTGATGCTCGACGGCGTCAACGACCTCCCCGAGCACGCCCGCGAGCTGGCCGAGTTGCTGGACCCGCGCGCCTACAAGGTCAACCTCATCCCCTACAACCCGACCGGCAGCTACGAGGGCTCCTCGCCGGAGCGGATCGAGCGCTTCCGCGCAATCCTCGCCGAGCACCGGATCACTGCCACCGTCCGCCTCACCCGCGGCCGGGACATCGACGCCGCCTGCGGCCAGCTGGCGGCGGCCGCGGCCTGACTCAGCCTTCGCGTGCCTCGCCGAGGCGTTGTAGATCAGCCAGATCCTCAGGCCGGCCGGCGAGCTTCTTCAGGGCGACCAGATCGTCGTAGCTGACGATCTTGATCGGCAGACCGCCAATCTCATCCTCTATCGCGGCGGGTGACAGACGATCCCACAGGGCTCCGTCGCCGATCCACTGCATTATGTCCAGGCGACCGAGGCGGGTGGAGAGCACCCAGTTTCCGCCCTCACCCAGTACAGCAGGATCCAGGGGGTTGGGAAGCTCGCTTGGATTGAAGTCATCGACACCCTCGATGACGGCTTCGAGTCGGTTGAGAACAAGGGCCAAGCGCTCCAGGTTCGCCGAATCAGGCGCCGGCACGACATCCACGTCCTTGGTTGCGCGTACATGACCGTGGTAGCCCACGGCAACGCCTCCGATGATCAGAAAGTCGACCTTCTCGGCGATCAACTCCTGCAGTAGCCCGCGTATGTCGAGTTCAGCCACTGCGCCGACCACTGCGCCGACGACGCCCCGCCTGCGAGATCTGCGACATGAACCTAGAAAGCTCGAAGACCTGTTCGGCCCGTTGAGCGGGAGTCAGGTCGCGAAAGTCGCGGCGCCGGGCGGCCCGCTCTGCCCTGCCATCAGGGGTCCAGTTTCCTTTCCGCCGGACGCTCACGCGTCCAAGGTACACCTGCCCTCATCCGCTCGCCACTTCGCAGGCGCCTGTGGCAGCTCCTCCCCCGGCGCGGATCGAGCGTTTCCGCGCGATCCTCCCTTTTGGTTCCTACAGGGGCTCAAATGGTGGAAAGGACCGAACTGGCTGTGTAGCCAGTTACGATCCCGGCATGGCCACGGTCGATACCAAGGCGCCGGTCGCCCGCCCCCCGCAGATGTCCGGCAATCCGCTGCGTCGGGTCCTCAGCGACCTCGCCGCCGAGTGGCGGGGGAGGAGGAAGTTCCCGCCGGGGCCGACGAACTTCAGCTGGAGTCGCACGCTCCAGGTCAACGAGGACCCGCTGCCGCTGCTGCTCGGAGCCTACGAAGAGTTCGGGCCGATCTTCACGATGCGGCTGCTGCACTCGCCGGTCGTCTTCATGCTCGGCCCGGAGGCGAACCACTTCGTCACCGTCGCCCACCCCGAGAACTTCCACTGGCGCGAGTCGAGCTTCGGCGACTTGATCCCGCTGCTCGGGGACGGACTGCTGACCGTCGACGATGATTACCACGACCGCGCCCGGGCGATCATGATGCCGGCATTCCACCGCGAGCAGATCGTCGCGGCGACGGAGGCGATGACGGTCGAGGCCGACCGGGCGATTGCGACGCTGCCCGTCGGCGAGGTCGTTGACATCTACGAGTGGATGCGGAACCTGGCGATGCGGATCGCGATGCGGGCCCTGCTCGGGCTCGACCCCGACGAGGCCGACAAGGGGGCCGCCGCCGCGCACCACTTCGAGCGCGCCCTCAAGTACTACGGGATCGACTTCCACCTGCGGCTGCTGCGCGGGCCGCGCTCGCCCTGGCGCAAGATGAACCGCTCGCGCGAGGTCCTCGACGAGATCGTCTTTGCCGAGATCGCCCGCTGCCGCGCCCACCCCGATCCCGGCCGTCGCGACATTCTCAGCCTGCTCTGCGGTGCCCGCGGCGCCGGCGGTGAGGAATTCACCGACACCGAGATCCGCGACCAGGTGATGACCCTGATGTTCGCCGGCCACGACACCTCGACCTCGACCCTGACCTTCATGCTCCACGAGCTGGCCCGCCACCCGGAGGCGACCCGGCGCCTGGACGAGGAGCAGGACAAGGTGCTGCAGGGAGGGACGCCGACCGCGCTGCAGCTGGAGAAGGAGATGCCCTACCTCGACATGGTGCTCGACGAGGTCCTCCGTCTCTACCCGCCGGCCTGGATCGGCCCGCGCCGCGCCGTCCGCGAATTCGAGTTCGGCGGCCGCACGGTCCCGAAGGGCGCCTACGTCAACTACTGCTCCTGGGCCAGCCACCGCCTGCCCGAGGTCTTCCCCCAGCCCGAGGCCTTCATCCCCGAGCGCTTCGCCCGCGAGCGCAAGGCAGCGCTGCCGCGCGGCGCCTACGTCCCCTTCGGCGGCGGCTCCCGCATCTGCATCGGCAAGCGCTTCGGCCAGACCGAGGTGAAGCTGGTGGCGACGAAGCTCCTCCAGCGCCTCCGCATCGAGTCCCTCCCCGGCCGCACGATGACGATCCGCCAGATGCCGACGCTCTCGCCGCGCGGTGGTTCGAAGATGCGAGTCCAGCCCAGGGGCTGAACGGTTCAGCGGCGGACCGGGTTGGCAGGCTTTTTGTCTTCTTCGGCCTGGTAGAAGTTCTGAAGCGCGTCCGACAGCTGGAGGCTGAAGTCGAGCGGGTACTTGGCTTCCAGGAAGGGTTCCAGCTTGCCTTCCTTCCAGCCGACGTTCTGGAACCAGCGCATCCAGAACCCGTTCCATTCCGGTGCGCTGGTCGGGGGTCGTTTCATTTTCCCGGGTGGGGGTTCCGTGCTGAGGAAGGTGGGCGAGAGCGGCCGCTCGGGGGAGGATGCGGTCATGTGACAGCTCATGCAGGAGCTGAGCGAGTTGTCGACCGGCCCGTTGAGGCGCCCGTTCCAGCCGAGATGGGTTGGGGGCAGTTCGCTCGTGTTCGGATTGACGACCGTTTCGTCGAGCGCAGCGTTTATCTGGGTGGTTTTGCCGACCCCTGGTGAGGTGAAGCCTCCGCTCGAATTTTCCGCGGGGATCCCTGCCGTCTTGTCGGGGTCGTTGCCCCACGTCAGCCCGACCGGAGCAAGGTTCTCCCACGCGTCGGCTTTCGCGAGCTCGCCGTTGTACTGGAAGGTCCCGAAGACCCAGCCTGCCGATGCCCGTTCGTCGCGGACCATGACATCCATCTGGATCAGGGTCACGGGCTGGACTGCCCGGCCCGAGCCGGTGGGCTTATTGGCGTAGGCCTGCCACTGGATCGGATCGGCCAGGAAAGGAATTTCTTCGACGACGACTTTAGGAGGGATGTTCACGAACAGAAGCTTGCAGACGACGGTCCCGACCGGGAACCCCTGCGTCGCGGCGTAAGCGGGGTCCGGTTCGTCGTGCTTCTCCCAAACTTTGCCGATCGTGTAGGCGCCGAACTCGTTGTACAGGCCGACCGCGTAGGTAGCGCCCTTACTGTATGCCTGCTTATCCACTAACTGGCCGGGTCTGATCGAGGCCTCGAGAGTCAGTCCATGGATCCCCTCGCGCCCGGTCCTCCCCCAGTCCTGCCACGGCATGTGGAACCAGGGCCGCACGGCATTTTCCTGTCCCCGCCATTCGATCTTCGTGTTGCCTTCGAAGCAGTAGGTGCGGGCTTCGTCCATGAAGGTGCGCCAGTCCTGCCGGAAATCGGTTTTGAAGAATCCGGGCATGGCGCTCTGCGGTGGCATCTGCGTCGGGTAATCCTGGCTCAACTCAAACAGAGGGCCTTTGTATTCATCTTCCGGCGGTTTGAACTCATAGTTCGAGAAGGGCGCTTGCGAGGGGGCGGTCGTCAGATCTCCCAAGGAGTCCGAGGCGCCGCCGCAGCCGCCCACCAGAAGCGGGCCGCAGAGGGCGAGGAGCGCAAGCGTGAGCCACGCATTGGCTTTTAGATTCAGGGGCGGCACTCCGGAGATTAATTATCTAATCAGGTACATCATAGTATTTAAAGACCACATCGAGAAAACGAGAAGCCCCGCTAGCGGGGCTTCTCGAACGCGGTTGGTACCTGCCTACCTACTTGATGAACAGCATCTCCTCGTACTTCGGCAGCGGCCAGAGGTCGTCGGCGACGACGCGCTCGAGCTTGTCGGCGGCGTCGCGGACGTTGGCCATCGCGCCCAGCTGCTTGTCGCGGGCGTGGATCGCCATCTCCAGGCCCTCGAGGCCGGGGTCGGCGTTTGCCGCGTCCAGTTCGCCGAGGCCGGCGACCAGCTCGTCGACGAGGCCGCGGACCTCGCCCTCGATCGCCGAGACGCCGGACTCGCCGATCAGCGCCAGGTAGCGCAGTGCCGCCGGCAGGATCATCGTCTTCGCAATCGAGAAGGCCGTCTCCGCCTCGATGTTGGCCCGCAGCCAGTACTGCTCGACCCAAACCTCGTAGCGGGACTCGAGCTCCTGCTTCGAGAGCACGCGGTAGTTCTCGAACGCCTGCACGGTGCTGTCAGCCAGCACCTCCGGCAGCGCGTCGGGGGTCGTCTTCAGGTTCTTCAGCCCACGCCGCTCGGCCTCCTGGTGCCACTCCTCGGAGTAGTTGTCGCCGCTGAAGCAGACCTGCTTGTTGGCCAGGTAGCTCTCTTTGACGATCTCGATCACGGCCTGCGGCATCTGCTCGCCGGCGTTCAGCCTCGCCTCGAGCTTGCCTGCGAGCTCGTCGATCGCCTCGGCGGCAATCGTGTTCAGGACAGTGTTCGGGAAGCCGAGCGACATGCTCGAACCCAGCGCCCGGAACTCGAATTTGTTGCCGGTGAAGGCGAACGGAGAGGTGCGGTTGCGGTCGCCCCCGTGCAGCGGCAGCGGTGGCAGCACCTGCGCCCCGAGGTCGAGGAAGGAGGCCGGCGTGTTGGGGTCGCCTTCGCCGGTCGCGATCGCCTCGAACACTTTTTCCAGCTCGCCGCCGAGGAAGATCGAGATGATCGCTGGCGGCGCCTCGTTGGCCCCGAGGCGGTGGTCCTGGCCGATGTTGGCGACCGAGGCGCGCAGCAGCCCCTGGTGCTTGTTGACGGCCTGGATCACCGCGGTGCAGAAGAACAGGAAGTGGATGTTGTCCGCCGGCGTCTCGCCCGGGTTGAGCAGGTTGGCGCCGGTGTCGGTCCCCATCGACCAGTTGTTGTGCTTGCCGGACCCGTTTACCCCCGCGAACGGCTTCTCGTGCAGGAGGCAGACGAGGCCGTAGCGGCGGGCGACGTTCTCCAGCGTCTGCATCAGCAGCTGCTGGTGGTCGGAGCCGACATTGGAGTTCTCGAAGATCGGCGCGATCTCGTACTGGTTCGGCGCCACCTCGTTGTGGCGGGTCTTGACCGGGATCCCGAGCTTGCGCATCTCCAGCTCGGACTCGAGCATGAAGGCGAGGATCCGCTCCGGGATCGAGCCGAAGTAGTGGTCGTCGAGCTCGTGGCCCTTCGGTGGCTTGGCGCCGAAGAGGGTGCGGCCGGTCGCGATCAGGTCGGGCCGCTCGAAGAAGTACTGCTCGTCGATCAGGAAGTACTCCTGCTCGGGCCCGACGGTGGTGAAGACGCGCTGCGCCTCGTCGTCGCCGAGCAGCCGCAGCGCTTTGATCGCCGAGCGGCTGAGCGCGTCCATCGAGCGCAGCAGCGGGATCTTCGCGTCGAGCGCCTCGCCGGTCCAGGAGGCGAACGCGGTTGGGATGCAGAGCAGCGCTCCGTTCGGGTTCTCGAGGATGAAGGCGGGGCTGGTCGGGTCCCAGGCGGTGTAGCCGCGGGCCTCGAAGGTGGCGCGGACGCCGCCGGTCGGGAACGAGGAGGCATCCGGCTCGCCCTGGATCAGCTCCTTGCCGGAGAAGTCGGCGATCGCGTTGCCTTCGCCGCCGGGCTCGAAGAAGGAGTCGTGCTTCTCCGCGGTCGAACCGGTCAGCGGCTGGAACATGTGGGTGTAGTGGGTGGCGCCGTTCTCCAGCGCCCACTCCTTCATCGCCTCGGCGACCGCGTCGGCCAGGCTCGGATCCAGCGCCTCGCCGCCCTCCAGCGTCGTCTGCAGCTTCTCGAAGACGTCCTTCGGCAGCCGGTCCTTCTGCACGGCCACCGAGAAGACGTTCTGCCCGAACGGGTTGTTCTCCGGGATGGTCAGGTCCTGCGCGCCGAGAGCCCCTCCGTTGGAGCTCCACTGCGCTGCGGTCACATTTTGCTGGCGAATGCGAGTCATCGGTTCGGGTTCTCCCCCACTAGCGCGCGCTCGGTCTTCCCGGCGCGATCGGTTTGAAAGTCTGGTCCCTCGAAAAAGAGCGCCACAGAGCCTAATAGCGGCTGTCGTATCGCGCTTTTGTACCGCCGTACAAAGCTGGGGATCAGACGCTTATCCCCACTGTCGGCCCTTCCGAGGTTAGACACACCCGGGTGGGGCGAAAGTCGGATGCGCTTAGGAGAGCGGGGTGGCGCTGAAGAGGCCGAGCGGATGGCGCAGGCGGAAGCCGCCGCTCGGGCGCATCTGCTCGCTCCAGCCGGGGCCGCTGCGGTCGCCGTCTTCGCTGTAGGAGGTGTCCCAGCGCAGGCCGGCGATCACCGCGAAGACGTGTTCCTTGTTTGCGTAGATGCGGACCCAGGAGCCGGCGCCGCCGCCTCCCCAGCGCATGAAGCCGGTCGAGTCGAGCGGCCAGTCGAGCAGGCCGGCGGCGTGCATCACGTAGCTGACCGAGCCCGAGCAGTCGTAGCCGCGCGAGTTCCAGCTGCGGTGGCCGCCGCCCCAGACGTAGGGCCGGTGACGGATCCGGTTCGCCGCCTCGATCATCGCCTTCACCGCCGGCGGCGCCGAGGGCGGGGCGACCGCACGCCCGTCGCGGGTCAGCGTCGCCTCCGGCACCGCGGCCGGGGCCGGCGCGGCTGAGCCGAGCAGGGCAGCGCAGCAGAGCGGCGCGCAGACCATCGTCAGGTACTTCCCCCACCTTCGCATGAAGGTGCTGTATCGACCGGGTGCTCAGGAGACTTGAGCGGGGTCCGGCGGCGAACCGGCGGCGACCAGGGCGCCCATGAGGACGCCGAGCAGGAAGTCGCGCATCTCACCGCGCTCGACGTCGCGGTGCTCGATCCAGTTGAGGCAGGCGCCATCCATGAACCAGAGCCAGCCGCTGACCGCGGTGCGGGCTTTCGGCGGGGCGCCGTCGGGATAGATCCCGTCGAGGATCCGCTGTGCGGTCGCCCGCCGCACCTCTTCGATCAGATCGCGGATCGCGGGAACCCCGGTCGCGCTCTGCATCAGGTTGCGATAGGCGACCGAGTTCTCCTCGACCAGGGAGAGGAAGCCGTCGAGGCTGCTGGTCAGCTGCTCGACGGGGGAGAGGTCCGGGTCGGGTGCGGTCCGCTCCCGCAGCCGCTCGGCCCAGGTGCTGAGCGTCTCCTCGAAAAAGGCCTGCTTGCTGGGGAAGTAGTGGTAGAGCAACGCCTTCGAGATCCCCACCTCGGCGGCGATCTCCTTCATCGAGAGCTCGTCGTAGGGGTGGCTGGTGAAGAGCTCGGCGCCGCGCTCGAGCAGCTGCGCGCGGCGCTCGTCCACGTCCATACGGCGGTAGGCCGGCTCGTTCATGCACGGGATTGTAACGGCTTATTGACCGGAGGTTGACAAGATTGCTACGGTGTTGACCGTCGGTCAATAAGCATCCATCAACCGCTTAAGGAGCAAGTCATGAACGAAGACCCGAGATACGACGTCCCGCCCGCCTTCCGGCCTCCGTCGGAACCGCCGCCTGGCCAGGCACCGCCTCCGTCGCCGCAGTCGAACCCGATCACCCGGATCGAGTTCGAGCGCGTGTTCGGCGGCCGCGTCCTTGCCTGGATCGGCGGCTTCGCGACGCTGCTCGGCGTCATCTTCTTGATGCGCAGCGCGGTTGACAGCATCTGGTTCACCGAGGAGGTGCGGACCCTGATGGCCGCCTTCGGTTCTCTCCTGCTGCTGGGCCTCGGCCTCTGGCTGCACGAAAAGAAGGGGAACCTCGAGGCCGCCCGCATAGCGGTGGCGGTCGCGATCCCGGGCCTCTATGCGACCGCCGTCGTCGCCAGTCAGACCTATGACTTGATCTCTCCGGTCATCGGCCTGGAGGCCGCGGCGCTGGTCGGCGTCCTCGGCGTCTTCATCGCCGTGCGCTGGTCATCGATGCTGGTCGGCAGCGTCGGCATGCTGGGCGCGCTGGTGGCGCCGATGCTGGTTGGCACGTCGAACGACGGCGGCTCCATCGCCTTCGTCGCCGTGGCTCTCGCCGCGAGCGTCGGCGTCCTCCTCTGGCAGCGCTGGAACTGGCTGGCGCTCGGCGCTTTCGCTGTCTCGGCGCCGCAGCTGCTCAGCTGGATGTGGGGCAACACGATCACCATCACCTCCGACGGGGTGAGCGGATTAGATGAGCCGACGCTGCTCGTTCTTGCGGTTCTGGCCGGATTCTGGGTCCTGTATGCCGCTGCGGCCTTCGGCTACGAGCTGCGAAGCCGGGACGAGGAGAAGCTCCCGGTGTCTTCTTGGTTGTTGCTTCTCTGCAGCAGCGTGTTCGTGGTCGGCACCGGCTGCATCGTCCTCAGCGGCGATTCGACGCTCGCCCAGAACGCCTGGATCTTCGGCTTCGCCGCCGTCCACCTGCTGCTCGGCGGCGTCGCGATCCGCTTCGGCATCCATCGCGAAATCGGCTCGCTGCTGACGGCGGGAGGGATCGCCCTCGGCAGCATCGGGCTGGCCAACGCCTTCGACGGGCCGATGCTGGTGGCGATCTGGTCGGCGATGGCGGCAGCGCTCGCCTACATGGCGACGCGGGTCGACCGCGGCCCGGCCACGGCGCTGTCAGACGCGGAGCGGCTGCTGATCGGGGCCTTGACCTTCCTCGGTCTCGCGTTCGTGCACACGCTGGCGGTCGAGGCGCCTCCGTACGCGATCGCCGAGGGCGTCGACGACCTCGGTAGCTCTCTGGTCGCGATCGCCTGCTGCGCGGGCGCCGCGCTGGCCTGCTGGTTCTACGGTCGCGAGATCGAGCCGAAGACGGGGACGGCGGTCGGCTTCCTCGGCGCCGGTGGCTTCGTCTACCTCGGCTCGGTCGCGATCATCGACGTTATCGGCGACAACGCCAGCGGCGAAGCGCGCGAGATCGGCCAGTCCTGGCTCTCCGCCTTCTGGACCGCCACCGGCCTCGGAGCGGTCGTCTGGGGCATGGTCCGGTGCTCGCCTAAAGCCCGCCTCGGCGGCCTCGCCCTGCTGGCGGTCGCGATCGTCAAGGTCTGGACCTACGACCTCTCCGAGCTGGAAGAGCTGGCTCGGGCGCTCTCCTTCGTCGTCCTCGGCTTGCTGCTGCTGGCCGGCGCCTTCGCCTACCAGCGGTTCAAGCCGGAGGAGGAAGCGGAGTCGGGCGAAGAGGTGGAGGACGAACAGGCCCAAGCCTCTCTATAGGGCCGACCAGCGGGAGCCGCAGGCATCTGTATAGCCTGCGGTTCCCGCGGCCGGGCGCCGCCCTACAAGCCAAAAAGTGGAGGAAGCCTCTTAATGTTCGTATCCAAGGCCGCCGTCGTCGGCGGCGGCACCATGGGCGGCGAGATCGCGCAGGCGATCGCCGCCTCCGACATCCCCGTCGTCGTCAAGGACATCGACCAGAAGTTCGTCGACGCGGCGCTCGACAAAGCCCGCGGCGTCACTGAGGGACAGCTCGCCCGGCTGGTGAAGAAGGAGAAGCTGACCCAGGAGCAGGCCGACGCGCGGCTGGCCGAGGTGATGGGCAACATCACCGGCGCCACGACCTACGAGGAGTTCGGCGACGTCGACTTCGTGATCGAGGCGGTGCCGGAGAAGATGGAGATCAAGCAGGCCGTCTTCCGCGAGATCGACGCGGCGACGCCGGGCCACGCGATCCTCACCTCCAACACCTCCTCGCTCTCGATCACCGAGATCGGCGAGGCGACGTTGCGGCCCGACAAGGTCGTCGGCTTCCACTTCTTCTACCCGGCTTCGATCATGCCGCTGGTCGAGGTGATCGTCGGCGAGGACTCCTCGCAGGAGACCGCCACCGCCGCCTACAACTTCGCCCAGGCGATCAAGAAGCAGCCGATCGTCTGCGGCGAGGTCCCCGGCTTCGTCGTCAACCGGATCCTGATGGCGACGATGGGGGAGATCTGGCGCGCCCAGGAGGAGCAGGGGCTGTCGCTGAAGGCGATCGACGAGGCGATCGCCGGCGCCCAGCTGGCGCCGATGGGCCCGTTCTTCCTCACCGACCTGCTCGGGCTCGACACCGTCTTCCACGTCGCCGAGCACCTGCACGATTCCTACGGCGAGAGCTTCTACGTCCACGAGGGCCTGCGCGGCCTGGTCTCCGAAGGCAAGCTCGGCGCCAAGACCGGCGGCGAGGGCTTCTTCAAGGACGGGGAGCAGAACGTCCCCGGCGACGCCGAGCCGAACGCCGAGGAGCTGGTGGCGATGTTCTCCAGTCGCGCCCTGATCGAGGCCTGCCTGCTGGTCGAGGAGGGCGTCTGCTCGGTCCGCGATATCGACCTGGGGATGATGGCCGGGGCCGGGCTCGACCCGCGCAAAGGCCTGCTGCCGCCGTTCTGGAAAGCCGACGTCACCGGCCTCGACCAGGTGCTGGAGACGATCGAGCGGCTGGAGGAGAAATACGGCGAGCGCTTCAGCCCGCCGATCACCCTCAAGCGGCTGGTCGCCCAGGGCCGCTACGGCCTCGGCACGGGCCAGGGCTTCTACCCCTACCCGCAGGCCGACGAGGGCGAGCAGACCGAGACGGTGAAGCTGGAGACCCGCGACGGCGTCGCGATCGCCTGGCTCGCCAACCTGCCGATGAACTCGCTCTCGCCGCAGGTGATCGCGGACCTGGAGACGGTCTGGAACCGGCTCAAGGAGGGGGGCGAGGTCGGGGCGATGGTGATCGCCTCCTCGGTCCCGGTCGTCTTCTCGGCCGGCGCCGACATCAAGGCCTTCACGACCCTCGACGAGGCGAGCGGCGCGGATCTGATCAACCGTGCCCACGCGCTATTCCGGGACTTCGGCAAGGCTCGGGTGGCGACGATCGCCGCGGTCAACTCGATCGCCTTCGGCGGCGGCTGCGAGCTGGCGATGGCCTGCGACGTGCGGATCGCCGCCGAGGCCGCCGTCTTCGGCCAGCCCGAGGTGAAGCTGGGGATCATCCCCGGCTTCGGCGGCACCCAGCGCCTGGCCCGCCTGGTCGGGCCGAACAAGGCGCTGGAGATGAACCTGGTCGGCGACGCGATCCTCTCCGAGGAGGCGCTGGAGCTCGGCCTCGTCAACCGCGTCGTCCCCGACCACGAGCTGTTCGAGACTGCGCTGATGTGGGGTCGCAAGCTGGCCGCGCAGGCGCCGGTCGCGGTCGAGCAGATCAAGACCGTCTCCGACCAAGGCGACATCGACGCCGGCATCGAGGCCGAGAAGCAGGGCTTCGCCACCGCCTTCGGCAGCGAGGACGCCAAAGAGGGCATCGGCGCCTTCCTCGGCAAGCGCACCCCCAAGTGGAGCGGCAAGTAACCGAGACCCACCGCCGACGGGACGAAAACGGTCCGTATAGGACCGAAATCGTCCCGTCGACAGATGTGGCGCGCCTGGTGGACTTGATCCAGGGCGCTTCGTCGGCTGTGGTGCTCACCGGCGCCGGTGTCTCCGTCCCCTCGGGGATCCCGGACTTCCGCACGCCGGAGACGGGGTTGTGGGCGAAGGTGGACCCGATGGAGGTCGCCCACATCAGCGTCTTCGAGCGCGAGCCGGAGCGGTTCTGGTCCTACTACCGGCCGCGCTTCCAGTCGCTCGGCGACAAAGAGCCGAACCGCGCGCACGAGGCGCTGGCGGAGCTGGAGCGGCAGGGGCTGATCGAGGGCGTGATCACCCAGAACATCGACCGCCTGCACCGGGCGGCAGGGTCGGAGAACGTGATCGAGGTGCACGGCTCGATCGAGACCTCCTCCTGCATCGCTTGCGGGACGTCCTTCGGATTGGAGGAGGTCGACGACCTCTTCGACGCGCGGGGGGTGGCGATCTGCTCCTCTTGCGGCGAGGCGGTCAAACCCGACGTCGTCCTCTTCGGCGAGGTGCTGCCGGCCGAGGCGATCGAGCGGGCGACGGAGCTGGCCGAAGCGGCCGATCTGATGCTCTGCGTCGGCTCCTCGCTGGCCGTGCACCCGGTCGCGGGGCTGCCGCAGCTGACCCTCGACCGCGGCGGGCGGCTGGCGATCGTCACCAAGGGCGAGACGCCCTACGATGGCGATGCGGAGCTGAAGCTCGAGGGCGAGGTCGACGAGGAGCTCGCCTCGCTGGTGGCGGCGCTCGGCTGATGTCCTCCCGGCCCGACGCGGTGGTCTTCGACAACGACGGCCTCCTGCTCGACACCGAGTCGGTCTGGACCAGGGCCGAGGAAGACCTCTTCGAGCGCCGCGGCCTCGGGTTCACGCCAGCCGACAAGCTGGAGCTGGTCGGGACCTCGGCAGAAATCGCCGGCGGAATCCTCGAGCGCAGGCTCGGCGAGCCGGGGCGGGCGAGGGAGCTGCTGGAGGAGCTGAACGCGCTTGTCGTCGCCGAGCTCGAGCACGGGGTGGAGGCGATGGTCGGCGCCCGCGAGCTGCTCGAGCGCCTGCGCGAGCAAGGGGTGCCGATCGGTCTCGTCTCCAACTCGCCGCTGCGCTTCGTCAAGCGCTCGATCGAGATCGTCGGCTTCGAGGGCCACTTCGACGTCGTTCTCAGCGCCCACGAAGTGGCGGCGCCGAAGCCGGCGCCCGACCCCTACCTGGAGGCCTGCCAGCGACTGGGGGTGGAGCCGGGGCCAGCGGTGGTGGCGCTGGAGGACTCGCCGACCGGTGTAGCTGCCGCGCGAGCAGCTGGCCTGACGGTGATCGGCGTTCCCTCGATCGAGGGGCTTGAGCTGGAGGAGGCCCACCACCTCGCCGAGACGCTGCTCGACGAGATCGTCTCCCGTCAGCTCAATCTCTAAGGCTCAACCTTAGCCTAAGGGTATCTCTCTCGCCTGTTCCTTTTTGTTGCTCTAGGCGGATAGGGAACAGCTCAACCCTTGAGCACGCGGCGCCGGCGCAGGACCCGCTCGCAAACCTTCAGCAGTTCCTCTACCTGGTCGCTCCGATCTGAGGTCAGCTCGCCTGCGAGCGCTTCATTGGCGGCCTCGCCGATTTCGCTCCGTCGTGCCTGCAGGGCGGCCATGTCTTCTTCGTGGCCGGGATCCGCCAGCGCTCCCTTCAGCTCGACCAGGAGCGCCTCGAGACCGACGCGCAGCTGCAGGGCCGCCTCGCGGTCGCGGCCGGCGTCGAGGTCGGCGCGGGCGCGGAGGAGGAGGGTCTCGCAGGCGTCGGCCTGCTCGCGGCCGCCGAGGATGGCCGCCACTCGTTCCTGCGGGCGCAGCTCTTCTTCGCGGCGTCGCCGGCGCGAGGAGCGGGGGGCGACGTCGACCTGGCGGGCATCGCGGAAGCGGCTTGCGGCCGTCTCTTCGCCGCTGCCGAAACCGATCAGGATCCGCTCCGCCCCCTCGGCGGAAAGCTCGGCGCGGGAGGAGGGGTTGGCGCTGGCGAGCGACTGCGCGTGCAGGGCGCGGTTGAGCAGCTCCAGGGCTTCGTCGACCAGGACCTCGACCGTGTCCTCGGCCTCCGTGGCTTCGTCAAGCCAGCGTGCCGCTTCCTCTTCGGTCTCGAAGCGGGCGAAGGCGCGGATCGCGGTGACTCGCGTCAGCGTCAGCGGCGCTGCCTCCTCCTCGGGCTTGCGCGGCCTGCGGCGCCGCCGGCCGCCGGCCGCCGGCGCGCCGACCTGCTGCAGGACGAGGACGCTCTCCGAGGCCTCCGGGTCGAGCCCGCGAACCAGGTAGCGGCCGTCGGCCAGAGGCAGCGGTCCAGCGAAGTCGAATTGGACGAACCCGAACAGGGTCAGTCGCCGCCGGCCGAGATGCCGCCGTTGGTGCGATCAGGCACCGCGTACTTCGAGGGATGGACCGGCACCTCGGGGTTTTCGATTTCGCCGAGGCGGTTGATCAGGCGGCTCCACTGGTCCGGTTTCAGCAGGGCCGCGAAGCGTGCTTCCATCGAGCCGGCGGTCGGCTGGTAGCCGACGTGGACGTGGTCGTAGTGGTCGGCCATCGCGAAGCTGGTTTCGCCCGGCAGGTCCTCCAGCGAGATCACCTGGTGGGGGTGCATCGTCCCCTGTAGCCGCAGCACTTCGTGGATCAGTTCAACGGTCGGCGTTCCCGGACCCTGGTGGCCGGTGACCGGGACGCCGTTGATGATCGCGATGTCGACCGCGGTGCCGGTGCTGTGCTCGGAGACGTTGCCGGAGGTGGTGAGGAAGCCGTGGCCGCACTGCAGGGAGGTGATCGTCAGCTTGTACCCCTGGGTGCTCAGGTACTCGAGCATCGCCAGGATGCGGCGGTCGATCCGGCCGCCGGCGATGTCTTCCCGGCCGCATTCGTAGATATCGAGGTCTTCGTCGGCGAGGACCCGCTTGACCAGCGCCTCCTTCGAGAGCAGGAGGACGCCGGCGCCGCTCAGCTTCGCGAACGGGCTCTTCCCCTTGGCGCGGTAGATCGCGGTCGCCTCGAGCAGCTTCCAGCCGTCGAGGATCGGCTTCGGGTCGATCCGCGGCGCGCCTTTGCCGGCCGGGCGGATCGAGAAGTTGATGTGCGGGTCGATCCCTTCCTCGCCCTCGGCGACGCGGGCAAGGACGGTGCCGGCGATCACCTTCGAGCCGACCTTGAGCGAGCCCTTGCCGCTGGCGGCGATCGCCGCTTCGACCGCGTCGCTGGCGGTGTCCTCGCCGTTGCCGGTGCGCTCGGGGAAGGCGCGCAGCCGCGGCCGCAGGTTCTGGCTTTCGACCGGGACCCGCTTCTCCTGGCCGGTCGGCATCACCACGAGGCGACGGTCGCGGACGAGTTTGCCGAGCTCGGCGTAGGTGTAGCGGTTGCCGTAGGTGTCTTCGAGGACGACGAAGTTGCCGAGCCGCTCGGAGCTGCCGAGCTTGCGGATGATCCCGTCGTTGACGGCGACGACCGGCGCCCCCTGCTTGCTGAAGATGTTGATTCCGCGCGGGGTGGGGGAGGAGGAGATGACTTCGGCGGCGTTGCCGTAGTCGGAACTCTCGCCCTTCTTCAGGGAGGCGCGGGCGGCGACGTCGTCGGCGTAACGGGCGTCGGCGGCGATCGGGAAGTGGGCGCCCTCGGTGAGGCCGGTCAGGGAGCCGACCAGGTCGGAGGGGAGGCGGCCGTAGGCGCGGGCGTAGAGGAGAACCTCCTGCACGTACCAGTCGGCGTGGTTGTAGGCGAAGATCGCCTGGTAGAGGTCGTCGTTGCCGCCGGCCAGCTTCAGGTAATGGGCGGCTGCGCAGATCGCGTCGACCGGGTTGTACGGGTCTTTCTTGCCGTCGCCGTTGGCGTCGAGGCCGAAGGCTTCCCAGCTCGAGGGCAGGAACTGCATCCAGCCGACGGCGCCGGCGCTGGAGACGTTGGTGTTGGTCCCGAAGGCGGTCTCGATTTTGTTGATCGAGGCGAGCACCTCCCAGGGGATCCCGTATTCGGTGCCGCAGGCTTGGTAGATCGGCAGCAGGAAGGGCGGGATTTCGAAGCTGTCGATGACGAAGTTGGGGACGCCGATCGGGGCCGGTCCGAAGGGCGCGATCGTCGTCGTCGGGTTGGCGGTGGTGGGGGTGCCGCCGGCCGAGTACGGGGAGCCGCCGTCGGCGCCCTCCGGGGCCGGCTGGTCACCGCCGCCGTTGGCGCTCGGCGCGGTGACCGCGCCGTTGCGGCTGCCGCCGCTGGGGTTGTCGAGGCCCTCGTTCGCCTTCACGTCGCCTTTGTCCGAGCCGCCGCCGATGCTGGTCCCCTGCTTGACGTCGGGCTTGTCTGGGGCCGGCGACGGGCTGCCTTCTTCAGGCGCCGGGACAGGCTCGGATTCGGTCGCCCCTTCTCCGGCCGGTGCCGGTGCGCTCGGCGCCTCGTCGGTGTCAGCCGGCGTTTCGCAGTCCGGGTCGGCTTCGTCGACAAGGCCGTCGCCGTCGTCGTCGAGGCCGTTGGCGCAAGCGGGCGCCGACAGCGAGGGCACCGTGGTGGTCGTGGTGGGGTCGACCGCGGAGCTTTCCGAGAGCGGCTCACCGGCCAGGGCGGAGCCCACGGCGGTTACCAGCAGGAAGCTGGCGAAAGCGAGGATTAGTGCGAACTTGGTTCTCATCCCGGTCTGGCCCCTGCCCGCGCTCGGATACCCCTCCCTGGGCAGTCGTTGGAAGCTACCCAGTAGTGCGTGCGTCCGCAACGCGCGGGGCGCCTCCCAACATGGCCTTAATCATCGTCTGAAACATCGCTGGAAGGGAAGAATTTCAGTCGAGCCGGATGCGCTCGTTAAGCTGCCGTGACTTTGAGCTACGAGGATTACGAGCAGGATGGGCTGCGGGCGCGGGCCGAGCAGGCGCTCGGAGAGTTGGCGCAGGCCCTGATCGAGAACCCGACGCTGCACGACGCGGTGACGGCTGCGCTCGGCGCCCGCGAGAAGGCGCTGGAGGCCCAGCAGGCGGCGATGAGCGCGCTCAACCTGCCCTCGGCAACCGACGTCGAACGGCTGGAGCGGCGACTGCGCTCCTTTTCCCAGCGCCTCGAGGATGTCGAGGAGGCGATCGACGACCTCAGCCGCGAGCTGGGGGCGCTACGGCGCGAGAAAGCGAAAAAAGAGCCGAAAAAGGCTAAGTCTAACCCTCAACCTTAGGATGAGAGTTCGCCGGCAGCGGCGGATCCGGCACGTTTCGCAACTTCTTCGAGGTTCTCGTCCCGCAGCTGTCCCGAATCGCTCTTCTCGGCAACGATGAGCAGGGCCGCAAGGGCAACCCCGTGCTCGACGGCGGTGGCGAGGAGGGAGGCGGTTTGCATGTCGGCGGCGTCGGTGAGCACCGGGGGAAGGTCACGCTCCGGTCGATAAAGGGTGTCGAGGCTGACCACGGAGGCCACCTTCGCCTCAGGAAGCCGCGCATGTAGTCCCTCCGTCAGCCCATGGTCAGGCCGGGGCGCTTTTCCGTCCTCATGGGACGCAAAAGCGCCCCCCGCTTCCCGCGCCTCCCCAACCACGACGAGATCGCCGAGCTCCAGATCGCCCAACGAGGCGCAGGTGCCGATGCGGATCGCTCGCCGCACCCCCAGCTCGGCGAGGTCGGCGAGGACGACCGAGGCGCTGGGGCCGCCCATCCCGGTCGACTGGATCGTCAGCTCGTTTTCGGCCGGGGTCGGACCCGTGTAGCCCCAGAGCCCGCGGGCGTGGTTGCTCATCTTTGGCTGCTCCAGCAGCTCCTGGGCCAGCATCAGCGCCCGGCCGGGGTCGCCGACGAGGATCGCGTCGGCGGCGATCGGGGCGGTCGGTCTCAGGCGGGCGGGCATCCAGTTGCCGACCCTAGCCGCCCAGGCACGGCCCCGACATCGGGGAGAAACGGGGGCCGCCGAATTTGCTCCAGCCGTCCAAAGACCCGCTCCAGGCCCGTCCATAGCTTGGAGGCCAGTGATCCAAACGCGACCGGAGGAGCAGTGAACTCCGCCGGGCAAGGAGGAATGGAATGAAAAAGAGGTTGATGATCGCCACCCCGGTGGCAGCGATCGCCTCGCTGGTGCTGCCGGGCATGGCCTTGGGCGCGCAGACGCCGATTCTGGAAACCCCAGAGGCCAGCATCAACGCGATGTGGGTGATCGTTGCCGCCTGTCTGGTGATGTTCATGCAGGCAGGGTTCCTGCTCTTGGAGGTCGGCTTCTCGCGAGCAAAGAACGCGGGCGCCGGCGTCGCCAAGGTGCTGGTGAACTTCTCGATCGCCTCGCTCTGTTACTGGGCGGTCGGCTTCGCCCTGGCGTTCGGCGGGCTCGGTGAGATCGCCGGCACGCACGGGTTCTTCCTCGACGTCGGCTCCTCGATCGAAGAAGCCGGTTCGAGCATCCCCTTCGTCGAAACGTATTCGATCAGCCCGGCCGCGTTCATGTTTTTCCAGTTCGTGTTCTGCGCCGTCTCGCTGGCGATCGTCTGGGGCGCGACCCTGGAGCGGATCAAGTTCAGCGCCTACATCATCTACGCGATCATCTTCAGCGCCGTGCTGTACCCGGTGCTGAGCCACTGGATCTTCGGCGGCGGCTGGCTGCAGGTGAACGTCGGGATGCAGGACTTCGCCGGCTCGACGGTGGTCCACCTGATCGGCGCGACCGGCGCCTTCGCGGCGCTGCTGCTGCTCGGCCCGCGGATCGGCAAGTACACGAAAGACGGCAAGCCGCGGGCGATCCCGGGGCACTCGATGCCGCTGGTCGGCCTCGGCGTCCTGATCCTCTGGCTCGGTTGGTTCGGGTTCAACCCCGGCTCGACCCTCGGTGCGATCGGCGGCCGCTTCGCCGAAGTCGTCGTCGTCACCAACCTGGCGGCAGCCGCCGGCGTCGTCGCCGCGGTCGCGGTCATGTACCTGAAGACGAAGACGATCGACATCGGCATGGCCGGCAACGGCGCCATCGCCGGCCTCGTTGCGATCACCGCCCCGTCGGGCTACGTGGAGTACTGGGCCGCCCCGATCATCGGTGCCATCGCCGGCGTCGTCGTTGTCTTCGGCGTTCTCGCGATCGAGAAGATCATCGACGACCCGGTCGGTGCCCTCTCGGCCCACGGCCTCGCCGGCATCTGGGGGACTCTCTCCTGCGGCATCTTCACCTCGCCGCGGCTTGCCGAACTGAACGAAGTCGGCGATCCGGGCCTCTGGTACAGCGGCTCCTTCCACCAGCTCGGCGCCCAGGCGCTCGGGGTGGCGGTCGCCTTCGCCTGCGTCTTCGTCGCCTCCTACGGGATCTTCTTCGTGATCAAGAAGACCATCGGGCTGCGAGTAACGGCGGAGGAGGAGGACGCCGGCCTCGACATCTCCGAGCACGGGATGTACGGGTACCCGGAGCAGTTCATCCCCCAGCCGGAGTACTCGACCGGGGCGGTGTACGGCAACAAGCCGATAGCCGCGCCGGCTTCTTCGCCGGCCACTGTTACCCCGATGACCAGCGAGTCCTAGGAGGCTTGAGCGCATGAAGAAGATAGAGGCGTACATCCGCCACGAGGCGTTCGAGCCGATCCGGTCCGAGTTGCTCGACAAGGGGTTCCCGTCCCTGTCGATCCTCGAGGCCAAGGGCTCGGGCCGCCAGAAGGGCATCGTCGAGCGGTACCGCGGCTCGACCCTCACCGTCAACGTCCGGCCCAAGATCAAGCTGGAGGTCGTGGTCGAGGACAAAGACAAGGACCTCGTCGTCGAGACGATCCTCAGGCACGCCCGCACGGGTGAGGTCGGCGACGGCAAGATCTTCGTGCTGCCGGTGGAGGAGGCGATTCGCATCCGCACCGGAGAGGACGGCCAGTCCGTGCTCCAGCTGCACGAGGAGTCGGAGATCCCCACCTAGCTCCGACGTTCCCCCCAGAACAAGAGCCAGCGGGGCGGCCACCAGGCCGCCCCGTTTGTTTGTGGGGGTGGGGGAGCGGGCGGGGGTGCCCCTGCTGGGAGCACCTCCGCCGAGTGGATCGTCGCTGGCTGACCGTGATGGTTCCTGGCTCGGCTCCATGCTGAATACCCAGCAGGGGCACCCCCACCCGGCACCCCCTCCCCCCACAACCCCGGCTAGCCTCGCCCCATGGCCGACCAGCGAATCTCCCTCAGCGAGGCGGCGCGGCGGTCGGGGGTGCCGGCCTCGACGCTGAAACGGTGGGCGGCGGAGAAGATCGTGCCGGTGCGGCGGGGGCGCTGGACCGCGGCAGCGGCGGCGCAGGCGCGGGTGGTGGCGCGGATGCGCGAGCGCGGGTACTCGCTGGAGGACCTGAAGAGCGCCGGCCAGGAGGGACGGCTCGCCTTCGGCTTCACCGAGGAGCTCTTCGCCGAGTCTGACGAGGCGATCACGGTCGACCAGGCTGCCGCCGAGACCGGCCTGGAGCCGGAGCTGATCGAGCGCATTCTCGTCATCCTGGGCACGCCGGCGGGCCGCCGCGAGCTGAGCAAGGAGGACCTGGCGGCGATGCGCCACTGCGCCCGCGTACTCGCAGCCGGCTTCCCGCTCGTCGCTTTCCTGCAGCTGGTCCGGGTCTACGCCCAGTCGATGCGGCGGATCGCCGACGCCGAGGTGCGGCTCTTCCACCTCTACGTGCATGAACCGCTGATCCGCGACGCGGTCCCCGAGCTGGAAATGGCGGAGGAGATGGGCGACCTCGCCGCCGACGTCCTACCGCTGACGGCGCCCCTGACCGAATACCTGCACGAGCGCTACCTGCGCTTCTTCGTCGAACAGGACGTGGTCGGTCACATGGAGGCCGACTCGGCGATGGACACCGCCGAAATCGAGCTCGGGCACGTCCACGTCGCCCTCTGCTTCATCGACCTCACCGGCTTCACCCGCTACACCGAGGAGGAAGGGGACATCGAGGCGCTCGACGTGGTCGAGAACTTCGTCGCCGGCGTCGAAGCGACGCTGCCGCGGGAGGCGACGATCGTGAAGACGATCGGCGACGAGGTGATGGTCGTCTCCCCCGACGCCGTCTCGCTGACCCAGTGGGCGGTCGACTTCCTCTCCCGCTTTCCGCAGCGGCCACAGCCGCGGGTGGGAATCCACTACGGCGACGCCGTCTACCGCGACGGCGACTACTTCGGCAGCCAGGTCAATCTCGTCCACCGCGTCGTCAACCGGGCGCTGGCCGGTGAGGTCCTGGTCACCGACGCCGTCTGCGCCGCGATCGCCGGCAGCGAGAGCCTCGAGCTGGAGGAGATCGGCAAGGTCAGCCTCAAGGGCTTCCCGACTCCGACCGAGCTCTTCGTCGTCCGGTCGGCATGAGCGGCGCCGAGTTGCTCGAGCGGGTCGAGGCCGGGGGGCTGATTGCCGGGCCCGAGCCGCTGGTGGTGATGCTCTCGGGGGGGCGGGACTCGGTCTGCATGCTCGACCTCGCGGTGCGGGCGCGGGGGGCGGAGGCGGTGAGGGCGCTGCACGTCAACTACGAGCTGCGCGAGGAGGCCGACGGGGACGAGGGCCACTGCAAGGAGCTCTGTGGCCGGCTCGGCGTCGCGCTCGACGTGGAGCGACCGCGACGTGGCGAGACCGCCGGCAACCTCCAGGCCTGGGCACGGGACGAGCGCTACGCGGCGGCGGCGCGGCTGGCGGAGGAGAGCGACGCGACGATCGTCACCGGCCACACCGCCGACGACCAGGTCGAGACGATCCTCTACCGCCTCGCTTCCTCGCCGAGCCGCCGGGCGCTGCTGGGGATGCGGCCGCGCGACGGCCGCCTCGCCCGCCCCCTGCTCGCCACGACCCGCGCGGAGACCACGGCCTACTGCGAGGAGCGGGGGCTGGCCTGGCGCGACGACGCGACGAACGAGGAGGGCGACTACAAGCGCAACCTCCTGCGCCGCGAGCTGGCCCCGGCCTTGGAGCGGATCCATCCGGCCGCGAAAGAGAACGTGCTGCGGACGGCGGCGCTGCTGCGCGAGGAGGCGGAGCTGCTCGAATCGCTGGTCGACGCCGAGCTCGAGGCGGGGGAGGGGACGATCTCCCATCGGCGCTTCGCCGAGCTCCATCCCGCCCTGCGCCGTCTCGTCCTCCAGCGCCTCGCCGATGAGGCCGCCGGCCGTCCCGTCGCCGGCGCCGCCCGGTTCGCCGACCAGATCGCCGGCCTCACTCGCGGCGGCTCGACCCTCGACCTCGGCTCCGGCGTCCGCGCCGTCCTCGAAGGCGGCGTCCTCCGCGCCGAACAATGCTGACGGGACGAACCGTCCCTATACGGACCGAAATCGTCCCGTCGGCAATGGTGGGGCGCATATATCTAGACTGCGCGCCGTGTCGGACCCCGCGATCGGCGAGACCCTCGTCGCCAGAGAGGACCTGCAGCGCCGCATCGCGGAACTGGGGGAGGAGATCAGCCGCGACTACGCCGGGCGGGAGCTGATCATGGTCGGCGTCCTCAAGGGCGCCGTCCTCTTCCTCGCCGACCTGATGCGCCACATCGAGGTTCCCTGCGAGATCGATTTCATGGCCGTCTCCAGCTACGGCTCGCAAACCGACTCCTCCGGCGTCGTCCGCATCCTCAAGGACCTCGACGCTCCGATCGAAGACCGCGATGTCCTCATCGTCGAGGACATCATCGACTCCGGTCTCACCCTGCAGTACCTGATGCGCAACCTCAACGCTCGCCGGCCGGCCTCGCTGCAGGCCTGCGCGCTGCTGACCAAGCCGCAGCGATTGCGGGTAGACCTCTCGCCAAGATACGTGGGCTTCGAGATCGCGAACCGCTTTGCGATCGGCTATGGGCTCGACCACGCGCAGAAGTACCGAAACCTGGATTTCGTCGCGGCGCTTGCCGAGTAGCCCGCAAAATCCGCCCTGGTACGCTGATTCTCACTCTTGAGGCGGTTTTTCAAAAGCGCGGCGTTCCCGATCCTGCTGGTCGTAATTCTGGCGTTCATCGCCCAGAAAGTGATCAGCCACGGCGATGGGTCCGAGGCGCCTCCTTACAACGAACTGGTCAAGCCGCAGAGTGGGCTGATCGCCAAGGGTCAGATTGAAGAAGTTTCGGTCAACACCAAGGACAACACGCTCGACGTCAAGCGGACCAACGGCGAAAGCTTCTCGACCGGCTATCCGCCCAACACTGAGCAGACCCTGCTCGACCAGCTCGAAGAAAGCGGAAGTCGACACCAAGGTGCACGGCTCCGGCAGCTCCAGCCTGCTTTCGCTGCTGACGCTGATCCTGCCCTTCGTCATCTTCTTCGGCTTCTGGATCTTCCTGATGAACCAGATGCAAGGCGGCGGCAGCCGGGTGATGAACTTCGGCAAATCGAAAGCGAAGCGGATGTCGGTCGACGCGCCGAAAATCACCTTCCGCGACGTCGCCGGCGTTGACGAGGCGGTTCAGGAGCTGGAGGAGATCAAGGAATTCCTCGAGAACCCGAAGAAGTTCCAGGCGTTGGGAGCGCGGATCCCCAAGGGCGTCCTCTTATATGGACCGCCGGGGACCGGCAAGACGCTGCTCGCCCGCGCCGTCGCCGGCGAGGCGGGAGTGCCGTTCTTCTCGATCTCCGGCTCGGACTTCGTCGAGATGTTCGTCGGCGTCGGCGCCAGCCGCGTCCGCGACCTCTTCGAGCAGGCGAAACAGAACTCCCCCTGCATCATCTTCATGGACGAGATCGACGCCGTCGGCCGCCACCGCGGCGCCGGCATGGGCGGCGGTCACGACGAGCGCGAGCAGACCCTGAACCAGCTGCTGGTCGAGATGGACGGCTTCGAGATGAAGGACAACATCATCCTGATCGCCGCCACCAACCGGCCCGACATCCTCGACCCGGCGCTGCTGCGACCCGGGCGCTTCGACCGCCAGGTCGTCGTCGACCGCCCCGACCGCAAGGGCCGCAAGAAGATCCTCGAGGTCCACACCCGCGGCAAGCCGCTGGGGCGCGAGATCGAGCTCGACACCCTAGCCGGCCAGACCCCCGGCTTCACCGGGGCCGACCTCGCCAACCTGATCAACGAGGCGGCCCTGCTGACCGCCCGCTCGGGCAAGCGCGAGATCACGATGAAGGAGCTCGAGGAGGGGATCATGCGGGTGATCGCCGGCCCCGAGAAGAAGACCCGGGTGATGAGCGAGAAGGAGCGCCTGATCACCGCCTATCACGAGGTCGGCCACGCGATCGTCGGCCAGCTGCTCGAGAACACCGACCCGGTCCACAAGATCTCGATCATCAGCCGCGGCCAGGCGCTCGGCTACACGATCAGCCTTCCCACCGAGGACAAGTTCCTCACCACCCGCGCCGAGCTGACCGACACGATGGCGATGACCCTGGGCGGGCGCGCCGCCGAGGAGATCGTCTTCGGCGAGATCACCACCGGCGCCTCCAACGACCTCGAAAAGGTGACCGAGACGGCGAAGCAGATGGTGATGCGGTTCGGGATGTCCGAGCGTCTCGGCCCCCGCGTCTTCGGCCACGATCGCGGCCAGCCCTTCCTCGGCCGCGAGTTCAGCTCCGAGCCCGACTACTCCGACGAGATCGCCCGCGAGATCGACGACGAGATCCGCCGTATCGTCGAGAGCGCCCACCAAACCGCGAAGAACCTGCTGAACGAACGCCGCGACGACCTCGAGCGGGTCTCGAAGCTCCTGCTTGAGCGGGAGACGATCGACGCCAAGGAGTTCATCGCCCTGCTCGAAGGCAAGCCGGCGGAGGAGGTCTTCGCCGACGACGACGAGCCCCCGGCGGCGCCGGCCGAGCCCGCGCCCGAGCCGGAAAAGGCTGCTCGCGAGGGCAGCCGCCCGATGCCGCGCCCGAAGCCGGGATTCGCGGGCGGCGACGCGTCCTGACCGGCGCCTGGCGGCGTCCTCGGTCGCTCGTGTGCAGAGCACACCACGCTCCCTGCGTCCTTGCCATGCTTGGTCAGGACGCGTCGCCATGAAACTCATGGGAGTCGTAAACGTGACCCCGGATTCATTTTCTGACGGTGGTCTGTATCTGGATCCCGATCAGGCGATTGCTCATGGGCGCCAACTGGTTGAAGACGGGGCGGAGATCCTCGACGTCGGCGGCGAATCGACCCGGCCAGGGGCGGAGGCGGTGAGCGAGGAGGAGGAGCTGCGGCGAGTTGTCCCCGTTATCCGGGGATTTCGAGACCTCGACTGTGACGTCTCTGTGGACACTTCCAAGGCTCGCGTCGCAGCGGCCGCGCTCGACGCCGGCGCCGAGATCGTCAACGACGTCACCGCCCTGCGCGGCGACCCGGAGATGGCGCCGCTCTGCGCCCACCGAGGGCCCACGGTCATCCTCATGCACATGCTCGGCGAGCCGCGGACGATGCAGGACGACCCGCGCTACGGCGACGTCGTCGCCGAGGTCAAGGCCTTCCTCGCCGAGCGCCTCGAGGCGGCGGTCGACGCGGGCATTGCCGAGGAGCGGGTCTGGCTCGACCCCGGGATCGGCTTCGGCAAGACCGCCGCTCACAACATGGAGCTTTTGCGCCGGCTTGGCGAGCTGCGCGAGCTCGGCCGGCCGCTGGTGATCGGCACCTCCCGCAAGAGCTTCATCGGCAGGGTTGACGGGTCGGATGCCGCCCACCGCCTCGGCGGCACGATCGCCTCCTCGGTTCTCGCCGCCGCCGAGGGGGCCGAAGTGCTCCGCGTCCACGACGTCGCCGAGGTGCGCCAGGCGCTGACCGTGGCGACGGCGATCCTCGGGTAGGTTCCAGAGCATGGAGAGCCACGGCAACGGGATCGAGTCGAGCGCCGAAATCGAGCTGCGCGGACTCTCGATCTACACCCACCACGGCGTCTCCGAAGCCGAGCAGGAGGTGGGGCAGCGGCTCGAGTTCGACATCTCCTTCGACGTCCCCGACTGCGACGCGGTACTGACCGACCGGCTCGAGGACACCGTCGACTACGGAGCGGTCTGCGACATCGTCACCCTCGCCGCCACCGAGCGCAGCTACAAGACCCTGGAGCGCCTGGCGCAGGTGGTGGGAGAGCGGCTGATGGAGCGCTACGGCTGCGAATCGGTCCGCGTCCGGGCCGCGAAGCCGGAGCCGCCGCTGCCGCTGGCGATCCAGGAGGTGGCGGTCGAGGTCACCCAGGAGCGCGCGGTCGAAGACGAAGACGACGAGGGCTGATCTTGGCCGCGGAGATGCGGACCGGCTACCTCGGCCTCGGCTCCAACGTCGGCGACCCTGCCGCCCACCTGCGAGCGGCGGTCGAGCTGCTGGAAGCCGAGGGGATCGAGGTCGAGGCCGTCTCCTCCACCTACGTGACCGAGCCGGTCGGCGAGGTCCTTGCCCAGCCCGACTTCCTCAATGCCGCCGTCCGCATCCGCACCGACCTCGAGCCCGAAGCGCTGCTCGACGCCTGCAAGCGGGTCGAGGCCGAGCGCGGCCGCTCCTTCGACGCCCCCCGCCACAGCCCCCGCCCGCTTGACGTCGACCTGCTCCTCCTCGGCGATCTCGAACTAGAAACCGACCGCCTCACCCTGCCCCACCGCGAGGTCACCACCCGCCGCTTCGTCCTCATCCCCCTGCTGGAGCTGGACCCAGAGCTGGCGCTGCCGGATGGGACACGCCTGGCCGCGGCGCTAGAGGGGCTTGGTCCCGGCCAGCGGGTCGAGCCACTCCGCCGGTAGCACGGGCGGCATCTTTCCGGGGTAGTTCGGGACGAAGCGTCGCGCAAGTTCCCCGGCCGGCCGGGCCTCGATCGCCGGGCGGAGGTCCTCGAGGGTCATCGCCAGGCCGATGCTGGGGGCGATCTGGAAGTCGGCGACGTTCGGGCGCTCGCCGTTCAGCACGCCGCTCTCGACCCAGGCGTCGACGCGGTCGAGCAGGGCGGGGAGCTTGGCGAGGGCAGCGCGGGCGTTCTCGTCGCTGGCTTCGTTGAAGCGGGCCGAGAGGGAGACGAGGGGGCCGCCGGTCTTCACGGCGAGGCCGATCGGGACGCCCAGCTTGGCGCCCTCCGAGTAGCTCGCCATCGGGTAGCGGTCCTGTTTGAACCCCCACCAGAGCAGCTGCCGGATCGGCTGCTGCAGCTCCTCGTCGCCGAAGCGCTCGGCCTCTTCGACCGCAGTCCTCTGCGCCGGGTCGGCGGGGAAAAGCGGCGGCTCGGGCCGCAGGCGCTCCAGCTCCCGGGCGATCTGGCGGGAACCCTGGACCTTGTCGCCGCCGATCTTCAGCGCCGGCACGGTGATGCCGGGGAAGCCGACGGCACGCAGCACGCCCTTGGAGACGACCGGCATCAGGTCTTTGCGCTTGTAGGGGATGCCCTTGTGCTCGAGCATCAGCTGCACGGCAACGCTCGGATGGGAGCCCGGAATCACGTAGAGGCGCGCGTCCATTGCGGGCGATCCTATGCACAACGGCACCCATTTGGCTACCCAGCCAGTCCGCCGCGGGGATAATTCGCCGCATGCTGCTCGCGGTCGACGTCGGCAACACCCAGACCCACCTCGGCGCCTTCGCGGGCGAGGAGCTGACCGAGCACTGGCGCTTCCAGACCCGCTCGGGCGCGACCGGGGACGAGCTGGCCGAGCGAATCGCCGGGCTCTTCTCGCTTTCGGGGATGTCCTTCGGCGACGTCGACGCGGTCTGCGTCTCCTCGGTGGTGCCGCCGCTCGGCAGTCAGTTCGAGGAGCTCTCGCGGCGCTACCTCGGTGCCGAGTGCCTGACGATCGGGCCCGGGGTGAAGACCGGGATGCCGATCCGGATCGAGAACCCGCTCGAGGTCGGCGCCGACCGGCTCGTCAACGCGATCGCCGCCTACGACCGCATCGGGGGGGCCTGCGTCTCGGTTGACTTCGGCACCGGGATCAACATCGACGTCGTCTCGGCCGAGGGCGAGTACCTCGGCGGCGCGATCGGCCCCGGCCTCGCGCCCTCGCTCAGCGCCCTGATCGAACGCGCCGCCCGGATCACCCGGATGGACCTAGAAGAGCCGAAGGAAGCGATCGGCCGCTCGACCCGCGCCGCGATCAACTCCGGCTTCATCTTCGGCTTCGCCGGTCTGATCGACGGCATCGTCAGGCGCATCGAAGAGGAACTTCCCGACCCGCGGGTGCTCGCCACCGGTGGCTACGCCTCCGCCGTCGTCCCCTTCACCGAGACGATCGACGAGGTCGACGATCTGCTGACCTTGAAGGGACTGCGACTGATCCATGAGCGGAACCGCTGACAATGGAGCCCGGCGCCCGGCGCTGACCGACCCCTTCGAGATCGGCGGCGTGCCGATCGCCAACCGGGTCCTGCTGGCGCCGCTGGCCGGGATCGGCAAATGGTTCGTCCGCCTGCAGGCCAAACGCCACGGTGCCGGCCTCGCCGTCTCGGAGATGGTCTCCAGCTTCGCGCTGCACTACCGCAACGAGCGCACCCTGCGGGAGCTGATGCGGATCCACCCCGACGAGCACCCGGTCTCGATGCAGCTGTTCGGCCACGACCCGGAGGTGATGCGTTCCGGTGCCGAGATCGCCGCCGAGGCGGGCGCCGACCTGATCGACATCAACATGGGCTGCCCGGTGCCGAAGGTGCGGAAGACGGGGGCGGGGGCGCAGCTCCTGCGCGACCCGGAGCTGGCGCTGGCGCTGGCGCGGGGCGCCGCCGAGGGAAGCGGCCTGCCGGTGACGGTGAAGCTGCGCTCGGGGATCGAGGCCGGCGACCGCTCCGGCTTCGAGCTGGCGATCCGGCTGGCCGAGGAGGCGGGGGTGGCGGCGATCGCCTTCCACCCGCGCGCCGCGACCAAAGGGCACAAAGGCAGGCCCGACTACGCCCTCACCCGCGAACTGGTCGAGCGGGTCGAGGTGCCGGTGGTCGTCTCCGGCGGGCTCGCCAGCGCCGAGGCAGCCCGCCGCGCCTACGAGGAGTCGGGCGCCGACGCGGTGATGATCGCCCGCGGCTCCTTCGGCAACCCCTGGGTTTTCGAGGAACTGACCGGCCGCCGCCTCTCACCCCCCAGCCGGGAGGAGGTCGTCGCCGAGTGGCTGTGGGTGACCGATCGCGCCGAGGAGCACCTCGGCGCGGAGCGCGCCGCCCGCTACCTGCGCAAATTCCACCCCTGGTACGTGGAGCGGCTGGAAGCGCCCAAGGAGGTCGCCGACGAGCTCCAGCGCAGCGCCGATCTCCCGCGCGCGCGGGAGCTGATCGCGAGCCTTTCGGCGTCCGCGCCCGTCGCCTGAACGGGGCGTCCAGAGGCCCTTTTGGCCGGCCGGCCACCCTCGCTATAATCGCGCGCTCCGTGCCTGGATGTCGCTGCCGCTGGTGGCCGCATCGGGGCGTTTTTTTAGGTCTGGGAGACCCGGCCAGGATCCTTTTCCAAAATCAAAGCGAGGTCGCACGTGCGTCAGGCCGTCATCACCCCCGAGGGGCTGGAAAAACTTAAAGAGGAAATCGAGTTCCTCTCGACGACCAAACGCCGGGAGGTCGCGGCCCGGATCAAGGAGGCGCGCGAATTCGGCGACATCTCCGAGAACGCCGAATACGACGACGCCAAGAACGAACAGGCCCTGCTAGAGGCGCGAATCGCGCAGCTGGAGGAGAAACTGCGCCGTGCCCAGGTGATCGACGAGAAGTCGATCAGCAGCGACGAGGTCAGCTTCGGCTCGATCGTCCACGTCAAAGACCAGAAAAGCGGCGACTCGCAGAAATTCCAGATTGTCGGCTCGACCGAGGCGAACCCGCTCGAGCACAAGCTCTCGAACGAGTCGCCGATCGGCAAAGCGCTGATCGGGAAAAAGCGCAACGACATCGTCACGGTCGAGGTTCCGCGGGGTCCGAAGAAAAAACTGAAAATCACGAAGATTGAGAAATCCAGCTGAGGCTCGTTAGGCTCGCGCCCCGATGAGCGAGCCCGCCAAGGAGCAGCAGCAGGACCTCTCGCAGGTCCTCGAGGACCGGCGCGAGAAGCTGGAGCGGATCCGCGAGGCGGGGATCGAGCCGTTCCCGCACGAGTTCTCCGGGCGCGAGGACATCGGCGAGGTACGGGCGGCGCACCAGGGGCTGCAGGCGGGGGCCGAGACCGAGTCGCGGCACCGGATCGCCGGGCGGATCGTCGGCCGTCGCGGCCACGGCAAGGCCTGCTTCCTCGACCTCCGCGACGGCAGCGGCCAGATCCAGCTCCACGCCCGCAAGGATGTGCTCGGCGACGAGGCTTACGAGCTGCTCGTCGACCTCGACCTCGGCGACATCATCGGCGCCGAGGGCACGGCGATGGCGACCCGCCGCGGCGGCGAGCTCTCGCTCGCGATCGACCACTGGCGCCTGCTGGCCAAGAGCCTGCGGCCGCCGCCGGACAAGTTCTACGGCCTCGAGGACACCGAGACCCGCTTCCGCCGCCGCGAGCTCGACCTGATCGCCAACGAGGAGAGCCGCCGCGTCTTCCGCACCCGCGCCCGCACGATCACCGAGATCCGTCGCTGGTTCGACGAGCACGACTTCGTCGAGGTCGAGACGCCGGTCCTGCAGCCGCTCTACGGCGGCGCCCTGGCGCGGCCGTTCACCACCCACCACAACGCGCTCGACCGCGACTTCTACCTGCGGATCGCGACCGAGCTCTACCTCAAGCGGCTCGTCGTCGGCGGCATCGACCGCGTCTACGAGCTCGGCAAGGATTTCCGCAACGAGGGCGTCTCCCACAAGCACAACCCCGAGTTCACGATGCTCGAGTGGTACGAGGCCTACGCCGACTACGAGAAGACGGCGCACGACCTCGAGCGGTTGGTCGCCGAGGTCGCCGAGCGGGTGCTGGGGACGACGAAGGTGAGGCGCGGCGATACGGAGATCGACTTCGCGCCGCCCTGGCGCCGGATCACCCTGCGCGAGGCGATCCTCGAGCGGGCCGGGATCGACATCGCCGAGCATCCGGACCGCGAGGCGCTCGCCCGGGCGATGGGGACCGAGGCCGACCCGAAGGAGGGGTGGGGGAAGCTCGTCGACGGCCTGCTCTCGCGCGAGGTCGAGCCGGGGCTGCTCCAGCCGACCTTCATCCTCGACTACCCGACCGAGCTCTCGCCCTTCGCCAAGGCCCACCGCTCCACCGACGGCGTGGTCGAGCGCTGGGAGGCCTTCGCCGGCGGCGTCGAGATCGCCAATTCCTTCACCGAGCTCAACGATCCCGACGAGCAGCGCCGCCGCTTCGAACAGCAGGCGGCCGAGGTGGCGCGCGGCGACGAGGAGGCCCAGCCCTTCGACGAGCCCTTCGTCGAAGCGCTCGAACAGGGGATGCCGCCGACCGGCGGCGTCGGCCTCGGGATCGACCGCCTGGTGATGATGTTCACCGGCGCCCAGACGCTGCGGGAAGTGCTGCTTTTCCCGGCGATGCGCAATTGAGTGCCGACTTCGTGCCTTCTTAACGCTGAAAGTTCGCTCTTAGCGTGCTCAAGCGCTCAGAAGCCGGACCTTCGACCCCGGTAGAGTTAAGGGACAGATGAACCCCTCCCGATAGGGGAAGAGGGGTTCGGCGGTACAAACCCGGGGTATCTCGGGTTGAAACCAGGAAGAGGTCTGCATTGTTCGAGCGATTCACTGAGAGGGCTCGCCAGGTCGTCGTCCTAGCGCAGGAGGAGGCCCGGACGCTCAAGCACAACTACATCGGCACCGAGCACATCCTGCTCGGTCTCCTTCGCGAGGAGGAGGGCCTGGCCGCCCGCGTTCTCGAGTCCCTCGACATCACGGTGGAAAGGGTTCGCTCGCAGGTGGTCCGCATCGTCGGATCAGGCGAGGAGGTCACCTCCGGCCAGATCCCCTTCACGCCGCGCGCCAAGAAGGTGCTGGAGCTGGCTCTGCGCGAGGCGCTCTCGCTCGGCCACAACTACATCGGCACCGAGCACATCCTGCTCGGTCTCGTGCGTGAGAACGAGGGCGTCGCCGCTCGCATCCTGCTCGACTTCGACGCCGACTCGGACAAGATCCGCAACGAGGTCATCCGCATGCTCTCCGGCCCCGGTGGCCGTCGTCAGGGCGGCGGTGGTGGTGGCGCCGGCGAGGGCAAAAAGTCTTCGAAACTGCTCGACCAGTTCGGGCGCAACCTCACCCGCCTCGCCGAGGAGGGCAAGCTCGACCCGGTGATCGGCCGCGAAACCGAGATCGAGCGGATCATGCAGATCCTCTCCCGCCGGACCAAGAACAACCCCGTGCTGCTGGGTGAGCCGGGCGTCGGCAAGACCGCCGTCGTCGAGGGGCTCGCCGCCCGCATCAACAGCGGTGAGGTGCCGGAGCTGCTGAAGAACAAGCAGATCTACACCCTCGACCTGGCAGCGCTGGTCGCCGGCTCGAAGTACCGCGGCGAGTTCGAGGAGCGCCTCAAGAAGGTGATGAAAGAGATCACCCAGCGGGGCGACATCATCCTCTTCATCGACGAGCTCCACAACCTGGTCGGCGCCGGCGCCGCCGAGGGCGCGATCGACGCCGCCTCGATCCTGAAGCCGGCACTCGCCCGCGGCGAGCTGCAGACGATCGGCGCCACCACCCTCGACGAGTACCGCAAGTACCTCGAGCGCGACTCGGCGCTGGAGCGCCGCTTCGCCCAGATCCGGGTCGACCAGCCCTCGCCCGAGGACACGGTGAAGATCCTCGAGGGGCTGCGCGAGCGCTACGAACAGCACCACCGGGTGACGATCCGCGACGACGCTCTCGAAGCCGCCGCCGAGCTCGCCGACCGCTACATCTCCGACCGCTTCCTGCCCGACAAGGCGATCGACCTGATCGACGAGGCCGGTTCGCGGATGCGGATCAAGTCGATGTCGACTCCGCCCGTGTACCGCGACCTCGAGGAGGAAATCGAGAAGACGCGGCGCGAGAAGGAGGCCGCGATCGAGGCCCAGGAGTTCGAAAAGGCCGCCAACCTGCGCGATACCGAGCGCCAGCTGACCACCCGCAAGCGCCAGCTCGAAGACGAGTGGGCAGAGGGCGAGAACGGCGAACGGCCCGAGGTGGGCGAAGAGGAGATCGCCGACATCGTCTCGATGTGGACCGGTATCCCCGTCTTCAAGCTGACCGAGGCCGAGACCAAGAAACTGATCCGGATGGAGGAGGAACTCCACAAGCGCGTGATTGGCCAGGAGGTCGCGATTACCGCCGTCTCCAAAGCGATCCGCCGCTCGCGGGCCGGGATCAAGGATCCGAAGCGGCCGGCCGGTTCGTTCATCTTCCTCGGCCCCTCCGGGGTCGGCAAGACCGAGCTCGCCCGCACCCTCGCCGAGTTCCTCTTCGGCGACGAGGAGGCGATGGTCCGGATCGACATGTCCGAGTACATGGAGAAGCACGCGGTCAGCCGCCTGGTCGGCTCGCCCCCGGGCTACATCGGCTACGACGAGGGCGGTCAGCTGACCGAGGCCGTGCGCCGCAAGCCGTACTCGGTGCTGCTGCTCGACGAGATCGAGAAGGCGCACCCGGACGTCTTCAACATCCTCCTGCAGATCCTCGAGGATGGGCGTCTCACCGACGCCCAGGGCCGCACGGTGGACTTCCGCAACGCGATCGTGATCATGACCTCGAACATCGGGGCCGGCGAGATCGCCAAAAACACCTCGATCGGGTTCACCGTCGCCGACGAGACCGGCATGTCCTACGACGACATGAAGAACCGGATCATGAGCGACCTGAAAAAAGTCTTCCGGCCGGAGTTCCTCAACCGGATCGACGAGGTGATCGTCTTCCACAAGCTCGCGAAGGAAGAGGTCAAGGAGATCATCGACCTGATGATCAACCGCGTCCGCGTCCAGGTCGCCGAGCACGAACTGCAGCTGGAGCTGACCGACGAGGCGAAGGAACTGCTCGTCGACAAAGGCTGGGACCCCTCGATGGGCGCCCGCCCGCTGCGCCGCGCGATCCAGCGCTACGTCGAGGACCCGCTCGCCGACGAAGTCCTGCGCCAGGGCGAGATGACCCCCGGCTCGACCGTGATGGTCTCCCGCAACGCCGCCGGGGACGAGGAGGACAAACCGCTCGACCTCGAGATCATCGCCCCGAAGAAGCCGAAGGCGAAATCCGTCGAGGAGCCGAAGCGCGAGAAGGTCGGCGTCGGCGCCAAGCAGGACGACGGTGGCGGTGAGGGCCCCGAGGACGAGGGCCCCGAGCCGTCCGGCGACGGCAGCCAGAACTAGCCGAGGGTGAGAGAGCCTGGTCGTACGGCGATCGGCACCTGGAGTGGGGGGCGGTTCCTCCACTTCGGGGAAGCGATCTCCGAGGAGCGGCTGGAGGGGTTGCTGCGGCCGGGCGGCGGGGTCGAGACGGTTCTCACCGCCGATGCCTACGGGCAGGGCGAGGCGGATCGGGTGCTGGGGCGGGCGCTGGCGGGTGTGCCGCGCGAGGAGTACTCGCTGATCGGCGCCGTCGGCCACGACTTCTACGAGGGCGAGCGGGAAGGGCCGAAAGGGTTCCCGCGCTTCACCGACCCGCGATTGCGGGCGCCGGATCAGTACGCGAGCTACCTGCGGATGGCGACCGAGAAGAGCCTCGAGCGAATCGGCGCCGACTCCTTCGACCTGCTGCTGCTCCACAACCCGGATCGCATCGGGTACTCGAGCGAGGTCGTCTGGGACGGGATGGCGGCGCTGCGCGAGGCGGGGCTGACCGCGCGGATCGGCGTGGCCCCGGGGCCGGCCAACGGCTTCACCCTCGATGTCATCTCCTGCCTGGAGCGCTTCGGCGAGGTGATCGACTGGGCGATGATCATCCTCAACCCGCTCGAGCCCTGGCCGGGGGAGCTCTGTCTCGACGCTGCGACCCGGCACGAGGTCAAGGTGCTGACCCGGGTCGTCGACTACGGCGGCCTCTTCTGGGGCGACCTGCGGCCGGGTGTTGAGCTGGCCGAGCGCGACCACCGCAAGTTCCGGCCCGAAGGCTGGATCGAGGCAGGGGTCGAGAAGCTGGAGCGGCTAATGCCGATCGCCGAACGGGCGAAGCTGACCCCGATCCAGCTCGCCTGCCAATGGAACCTCGCCCACCCCGCGGTCGAGTCGGTGGCGCCGACGCTGATCCAGGAGATCGGGCCCGAGGCCTGCCCGATCGAGGCCAAGCGCCTCGAACTGGCGAAGATGCCAGCCGACCAGCGCCTCAGCGCCGAGGACGTCGCCGAGATCCGCGCGATCGGCGACAACGCCGGCTGCATGACCCTGAAGGGCGCCAGCCCCGAACACGAGGGCGAAGAGCGCCCAGACCGCTGGCCCCTCACCGACGACCTCACCGCAGTCGGCGGCCGCTGGGGCATCGACCCCACCCGCGACCTCGTCGTCACCCCCTGAGGGGGTAGAGGGAGCCGGTGGGGGTCCGCCGGAGCACCTCCGCCGCGTGGATCGCCACCGGCTAACGCCTCCAGGGTTAGTGGCGCGGCTCCATGCTGAGTACCGTCGGACCCCCACCGGCTCCCTCCGAATCAGCGGCACGTCCCGGGTTCCTTTTTCCCTTATAAGACGACTGATGAACCACGGAATGTCGAGCGCATCGGGTGAGGGTCCTCTGGGTACTCAGCATGAAGCCGCGCCGTGAGCTTTGAGGCGTTAGCCCGGAAACGATCTTCGCGGCGGAGGTGCTCCCAGGGACCCTCACCCGATCCCTTGCCCACCGCAAGGTGGGGCGCCGATGCTCTCGCTCTCCTTGGCGCTCGTCTGCAACGTCTTCCCCTCGGAGGAGCAGCCGCCGGCGCTGGGATCTGGGGGGCGGTCTCGGCGATCAGCTGGCGATCGGGCCGCTGCCGGCGGCCCTTTTGATCGAACTCGACTGGCGGGTGATCTTCTGGATGGACCTGCCGGTCCTCGCCAGCTTCGCGATGACGATGGCGGCGGCGCCGGAGTCGACGGACCCTGCCGCCGGTACTGTATCGACTGGCTGGGCTGGGGGCGCTCAGCCTGGCTCACCGCGGTTGTCCTAGCGTTGGTCCAGTCGCAGATATGGGAAGCGCTGACGATCGCGACGTTGCCTTATTTGGCGTAGGCCAGATCGTCAACTTCCGGTTCATCGAGCACCGGGTCCGCGAGCCGTCGTCGAGTTGCCCTCTTCCGCAACGGTCCCTACTTCGGCGCCAGC
>CAVZAU010000005.1:0-413606 GCA_963773445.1 uncultured Actinomycetes bacterium | reverse complement strand
GTACGAGTGGATGAACTGGATCATCGAACCGAAAGTCAACGCAGAAGTCGCCGAATGGTTCGGCGAGGCGCCGGCACAGGAACTCGCCTGCAAAGAGACGGCGAACAAGAACTTCTGCGCCGAATACCACGCCGAAGAACCCGATTTCTGGAACCGCGTCTACTACTGGGAAACCCCGCTGGCGGACTGCGGCAACGGCGAAGAAAACTGCATGGACTACAACGACTGGGTCAAAGCCTGGACGACGATCAAAGGCTAGGAAGAGTCTCTAGCTGATGGCATCTGAAGCGGTCGCGGAGAGGAGGTCGGCGGGCCATCGGCTCGCCGACCTCTTCCACGGCCGCGAGCGTCTGCAGGTAGGGGCGCTGCTGGCCGGCCCGGTGGGCTGGCTGGTGATCGGCTACCTGGGCTCGCTGGCCCTGCTGCTGGTCGCCGCCTTCTGGTCCGTCGACCCGCTCAGCGGGACGACGATCAAGGAATTCACCCTCGAGAATTTCGAAGCGCTGTTCAACGAACCCGTCTACCGCGACATCGTCTGGCGGACGGTCCGGACCGCGCTCCTGGTCACGCTTACCGACGCGGTGATCGCCTTCCCGATCGCCTTCTACATGGCGAAGGTGGCGAGCCGCCGCGGCAAGGCGCTGCTGGTGGTCGGGATCCTGCTGCCGCTCTGGTCGAGCTACCTGGTCAAGGTCTACGCCTGGCGGACGCTGCTCTCCGCCAACGGGGCGGTCAACTGGGCGCTCGACCCGATCGGGCTCAGCGGGCCCGGCTACGGGCAGATAGCCATCTGGCTGGTGATGAGCTACCTCTGGCTGCCGTACATGATCCTGCCGATCTACGCCGGGCTGGAGCGGATCCCGAACTCGCTGATCAGCGCCTCCGAGGATCTCGGCGCCTCCCCCTTCACGACCTTCCGGCGGGTGATCCTGCCGCTCAGCTTCCCCGCCGTCGTCGCCGGGTCGATCTTCACCTTCTCGCTGACGCTGGGCGACTACATCACCCCGCGCCTGGTCTCCAACGACCAGTTCATCGGCAACGTCATCTTCAGCAACGTCGCCAACAACCAACCGTTCGCCGCCGCCCTCGCGATCGTCCCGATCGTGGTGACGATCGCCTACCTCTTGGTCGCTCGCCGACTGGGAGCCTTCGAGCACGTGTAGGTGGCGCGATGAGGCTTTCGAGACGCTCCGAATGGCTCTTGCGGATCGCCGTCGCGGTCGGGCTCGCCTTCATCTACGTGCCGCTGATCGTGATCGTCATCTACGCCTTCAACTCGAGCAAGATCCTCGAGTGGCCGCCGCCCGGCTTCACCACCCACTGGTTCAGCCAGGCGTTCAAGGACGAGGCGGCGCGCGAAGCCTTCGTCACCTCGATCAAGGCCGGGATCGCCGCCAGCGCCATCGCCTTGGTGTTGGGCACCCTCGCCTCGATCGCCGTCGCCCGCCATCGCTTCTTCGGCCGGGAGACGATCTCCTTCCTCGTCATCCTCCCGATCGCTCTGCCCGGCATCGTCACCGGCGTCGCCATCTCCAACACCTTCACCCAGGTCCTCGACGTTCCGCTCAGCCTCTTCACGGTGATCGTCGGCCACGCCACCTTCTGCATCGTCATCGTCTACAACAACGCCGTCGCCCGCCTGCGGCGGCTCTCCGGCTCCTTCGAGGAGGCCTCGGCCGACCTCGGCGCCCACACCTGGCAGACCTTCCGCTACGTCACCTTCCCCGGCATGCGCAGCGCCCTGATCGCCGGCGGCCTGCTCGCCTTCGCCCTCTCCTTCGACGAGATCATCGTCACCAACTTCACGATCGGCGCCGGCGAACAGACCCTGCCGATCTGGATCTACTCCAACCTCTTCCGACCCCACGAACTCCCCATCGTCAACGCCGTCGCCGTCCTCGTGATCCTGATCTCGATCATCCCCGTCTACCTCGCCCACCGCCTCGGCGCCGAGGAGGGCGGCGCCACCGGCGGCCGCGGAGCCGGCGGCGGCGTCGAGACCGAGGCGACGGCGGTCCCCTAGCCCGCACTTCGTCTGTTCCTTTTTGTTGCCATAGCCAAGAAAGGAACAGACGAAGGGGCTGGGGACGTACGTCGAATTCTCAGCTGTTCCTTTTTGTTGCCAGAGCCCCTTAAGGAACAGAAGAAACGGGGGTGCGGAGGAAGCGGGCGATCTCGGCGAGGGTTCGGTCCGGTTCGTCGCGGAGTTGTTCCCACCCGACCCGCGGTACCCGATAGCCCGCCTTGGCCAGCAGCTGGTTGCGCTCGGAGTCACGCTTCTGCGCCATCGGGTTTGCGTGGAAAGCGGCTCCGTCGGTTTCCACGACCACCCGCTGCTCCCGCCAGAGAAAGTCGACCTCGAATGTCTTGCCACCGATTCGCAACTTCCCGTTGGTCTCCGGGATCTGCAGGGCATGGTGCGTGAGCAGGGGCAGCAACCGTGCCTCCATTCGACTCCGGAGTCGCATCTTCGGCGTGTAGCGGCGCCACTCTTCGAGTACTAGGTTGAGCCTGCGGCTCCCGCGCCGCCGGCTTTCGTCGAGGATCCGGTCGATTGCCTGCACATCGAGGGCCCCTAGGACGGCAGCCTCCTCCACTGCATCAGCCAGAGCCCGTCGGCCGGAAATCCCGGCCAGGTCGACAATCGTGCGAGACGGGCTGGTACTTGGGATTCCCAGGCGCTCGCAGACTTGCTCGGGTGGAGGTGGGGGCGGGAAGCGACGGCGAATCCCCGGGATCTTGCGCCCCGCTTCGACCGGAGCGATGACTTCGACCTCTCCTGGCTTCGCCTCCCAGAGACCGAGCAGCCAAGCGGCCGATCCGTGGGAGACGACGGTGCCCTCTCCGCACGCCAACGTCGCCGCCATCAACCGTGCATGCAAGTCCACCCCCTGCCGGCCCACCGAATAGGTCGACCGGAACAACGGAAAGAGCCGGCCAGAAGCCGTCGCCTGAGCTATCTGCTCATCGACGAGCCCCACCCTCCGTAGCTGCTCCCGCGAGACCACGCCGTGCTGCCGGGCCGCGATCTCACCTACCGCCAGCCAGAGTTCCCCTCGCCTGTTCCTTCTCGTTGCTATACACGGATAAGGAACAGGCGGATAAATCTCTCCCCCCGGGGGAAGGCTGCGCCGTTTGGATTGGCGCACGTTCCGGGGACGACTACAGCGGGATGTTGCCGTGCTTGCGCTTCGGCTGGTCGACGCGCTTGGTCTGCAGCATCCGCAGTGCCCGGATCAGCTTCGGGCGGGTCTGGCGGGGCTCGATGACGTCGTCGATATAGCCGCGCTCCGCCGCCGAGTAGGGGTTGGCGAAGTGAGCTTTGTAGTCGTCGATCAGTTTCTGACGGCGCTCGTCGGGGGTCGGCGAGTTGGCGATGTCTTTGCGGTAGATGATGTTGACGGCGCCCTCGGGGCCCATGACGGCGACCTCGGCGGTCGGCCAGGCGACGTTGTAGTCGGCCAGCATGTGCTTGGAGTTCATGACGTCGTAGGCGCCGCCGTAGGCCTTGCGGGTGACGACGGTGAGCTTCGGGACGGTTGCCTCGGTGAAGGCGTAGAGGAGCTTGGCGCCGTGGCGGATGATCCCGTTCCACTCCTGGTCGGTGCCGGGGAGGAAACCCGGCACGTCGGTGAAGGTGAGGATCGGGATGTTGTAGCAATCGCAGGTGCGCACGAACCGGGCCGCCTTCTCGGAGGCCTCGATGTCGAGCACACCGGCGAGGAAGGCGGGCTGGTTGCCGACGATCCCGATCGGATAGCCGTCGAGGCGGGAGAAGCCGCAGACGATGTTTTTCGCGAAGTGCTCGTGGACCTCGAAGAACTCTTCGTCGTCGACGACGCGGGCGATCACGTCGCGCATGTCGTAGGGCTTCTGCGGGTCGTCGGGGACGAGCGTGTCGAGCTCGGTGTCTTCGCGCTCGGGATCGTCGCTGGGCTCGAACCGCGGCGGCGCCTCGAGGTTGTTCGAGGGCAGGAAGCTCATCAGGTACCGCACGTCCTCGAGGCAGCTCTCCTCGTCCTCGGAAGCGAAGTGGGCGACGCCGGACTTCGAGTTGTGGCTCATCGCCCCGCCGAGCTCCTCGAACTCGACTTCCTCGCCGGTCACGGTTTTGATCACTTCCGGCCCGGTGATGAACATGTGCGAGGTCTCTTTGACCATGAAGATGAAGTCGGTCATCGCCGGCGAGTAGACGGCACCGCCGGCGCAGGGACCCATGATCAGGCTGATCTGCGGGATCACGCCCGAGCATCGGACATTGCGGACGAAGACGTCGCCGTAGGCGCCGAGGGAGACGACGCCCTCCTGGATCCGGGCGCCGCCGGAGTCGTTGATCCCGATCACGGGAGCCCCGACCTGGGCGGCCAGGTCCATCACCTTGCACATCTTCTCCGACATCACCTCGCCGAGGCTGCCGCCGAAGACCGTGAAGTCCTGGGAGAAGACAAAGACGGTGCGGCCGTCGATCGTCCCGTGCCCGGTGACCACGGCATCGCCCCAGGGCCGGTTTTTCTGCATCTCGAAGTCGTAGGTGCGGTGGCGGACGAAGGTGTCGAGCTCCTCGAAGGAGCCGGGGTCGAGCAGCTTCTCGATCCGCTCGCGGGCGGTCATCTTGCCCTTCGCGTGCTGCTTCTCGACCGCCGCCTCCGAGGCCGAGTGGATCGCCGCCTCGCGCAGCTCGCGCAGGTAGGCGAGCTTCTCGTCGTGGGTTTCGGGATTTCTCTCTCGCATCGGGCGCGGAAGTCTATTTAGGCCGGGTTTTCGGTGCCCTCAGACAGACGAAGAGCCCGCCGAAGCGGGCCCTCCGTGCTTCCACGATGCCTATCGAGGCTACCTAGAGTTCTGCACAGACCGCGTACGCCACGATCTGCCAGGTGCCCAGCTCTTCGGCGAACTCTCGACCGGTGGCGATCCAGCCGGTGCGAGCATTGTTCGAGGCGACCGCGGGAAAGGTTCCGCTGGCCACGACTTTGACGCTGGCGGGCGAGTTGATCCGGGCGCCGCCGCCGATCGCTTCCTTGCCGGCTGGACAGCTGGCGGTGATGCTCTTTTCCTCTTCGGAGTTGTTGGGGCTGGTTTCGGTCACGTAGGTGATGTTCTTGATCAGCTGCTTCCAGACCGCGCTCGAGATCTTCGCCGAGCTGATCGCTTCGTTGTCGATCTTGCCGGTACCGACCGATTCGGGGCCGAGTTTCGCTTCCGTCACGGCTTTCTTCGCCAGGGCACCGTTGCCGACGGCTTCCTTGGCGATCTTCGAGCCGGTCACAGCCCCCGCGCCGAGGTCGGCGTTGACGACGCCGCCGTTCTTGATTTTCCCGGAGGTGACGGCCTGCGTCTTCAGTTTCGCGTTGGTCACCGCCTGCTTGGCGATGTTGACCGCCTTGACCTGGTTCGGCTTCAGTTTGACCGCTGCATACGCGGTGCCGCCGAGGGCGATGAAGAGGGCCATGCAGGACAAGACGTTGGCAGCCGATAGGTGCCGCTTCAGGTTGGTCACTGGTTGGACTCGCTTTCCGGGCCGGTCCAGCCGACCTCCGTTAGGGATTTCAAGTGTTGAATCAGACGAACGGGCGCCGCTGCGGCTCGGCGAGGCGGTCGAGCACGGTCTCGAGGTCGGCCTCGACGAGGCCGGTCTCCTCGCCGGCGCGGATCTCGACCCGGGTGCCGAAGCCCTTCTCGGCCATCGTCACCTCGACCCCCTCGAAGGTCGCGATCAGCTCCGCCAGCTCAGGTTCGGACTTCATCAGGGTCCTGGAAACCTCGATCATCGGCACCCGCTTCCACTAGCACCCCGACGTTCCTTCCCCCTCCCGATCCTGCATTGGAAAGTTCAGGGTGGTCGGCGGGCAGGGGACGTGCGACTGAGGGCGATCAGAAGCAAGCAGGCCAAGGACGCAGGGAGCCTGAATAGCAGCGCTATTCAGGCGACTGAGGACGCAGGGATGCGCCGCTTCTGAGCGTCCTCAGGCGTGCGGACCCAACCGCCGCCCACCCTAGAAAAACGCGCCACCCTTGTATTCGCCGAAGACCTCGCGCATGGCGCCGCAGACCTCGCCGATCGAGGCGTTGGCGGCGAGGGCGGCGCGGATCGGGCGGAGGAGGTTGCCGTCGCCGCGGGCGACGTCGCGCAGGGACTCGAGCTTGGCGCCGACCTCGGCCTGGTCGCGGTTCTCCTTGAAGGCCTTGAGGCGGGCCAGCTGGCGCTGCTCGGCCTCCGGATCGACCTTGAGGATGTCGACGTCGTCGACCTGGTCGGTGACGAATTTGTTCACGCCCACGATCACGTCCTGGCCGCTCTTGTAGCGCTCGTGGTAGCTGAGGGCCGACTCCTCGATCTCGCGCTGCATGAACTCCAGTGCCTCGACCGAGCCGCCGAGCTCTTCCACCTTGTCCATCAACTCCCAGGAGCGGTTTTCGATCTCGTCGGTCAGGCCCTCGACGAAGTAGGAGCCGGCGAAGGGGTCGACGGTGTCGGCGGCGCCGGACTCGTAGGCGATCACCTGTTGGGTGCGCAGGGCGATCCGGGCGGAGCGCTCGGTCGGCAGCGCCAGCGCCTCGTCGAAGCCGTTGGTGTGCAGCGACTGGGTGCCGCCGCAGACCGCCGCGAACCCCTGCAGGGCGACGCGGATGATGTTGACCTCCGGCTGCTGGGCCTGCAGGGTGACGCCGCCGGTCTGGGTGTGGAAGCGGATTTTCTGCGAGCTCGGGTTCTCGGCCCCGAAGCGCTCGCCGACGATCTTCGACCACATCCGCCGCACCGCCCGGAACTTGGCGATCTCCTGGAAGACGTTGTTGTGACCGTTGAAGAAGAAGGCCAGTCGCGGCGCGAACTCGTCGATCTTCAGCCCCCGTTCCAGCGCCGCTTCGACGTAGGCGATCGCGTTGGAGAGGGTGAAAGCCACCTCCTGCACAGCGGAGCAGCCCTTCTCGCGGATGTGGTAGCCGGAGATCGAGATCGTGTTCCATTTCGGCACGTTCTCGCGGCAGTACTCGAAGATGTCCGTGGTCAGCCGCATCGTCGGCACAGGCGGGTAGATGTAGTTGCCGCGGGCCATGTACTCCTTCAGCACGTCGTTCTGGACGGTGCCGCGCAGCTTCTCGGACGGGACCCCCTGCTCCTCGCCGACCAGCTCGTAGAGCAGCAGCAGGATCGCCGCTGGGGCATTGATCGTCATCGAGGTGGAGACGCCGTCGAGGGGGATCTGGTCGAAGCAGATCCGCATGTCCTCGATCGTGTCGATCGGGACCCCGGTACGGCCGACCTCGCCGTGGCAGAGCGGGTCGTCGGAGTCGCGGCCGAGCTGGGTCGGCAGGTCGAAGGCCATCGAGAGGCCCGTGGAGCCGTGCTCGATCAGGTAGCGGTAGCGCTCGTTGGTGTCCTCGGGGGAGGCGAAGCCGGCGTACTGGCGCATCGTCCAGAGCCGGTCCCGGTACATCCCCTCGTGGATGCCGCGGGTGAACGGCGGCGCGCCGGGCTCGCCGAGCCGCTGCTCGAGGCCTGGGGCGACGTCCCCCTCGTCATAGAGGGGCTTGATCTCGATCCCGGAGTCGGTGAAGACACGCTCGTCGTCAGGGCCGACCACAGGCGCGATCGTGCGGTGCGCCTCCTGGGCGCCGGAGCTGTCGCTGATCGCCATCGCTCAGGAGGATATTGAGGCGGCCGCTCCGGGTGCGGGCTGCCGGCCATCGGCGCCTGCTGTCACCCGGGAACCGGAACATCGGTCCAGTTGCAGGGTTGTAAAAGCAGGACTAGCGGGAATAACCTGTTCAGACAAGTCAACTCGTCGTAAGTCGCCTATAGGGCACAGCAGGGGGCGGCACCAACGGAGGAACTACATGACTGAAGCAACCCAGCCACGGATGGCTCGGGGGACGAAACTGCCCTTGGCGGTTCTCGCGGCTGCGCTGTTCGCGCTGCTGGCGTTCGCTCCCTTCGCTTCCGCCGCGGCCGATCCGGTCGAAAGCGGATCAGCCACCGTCACCCTCAACAACGGCTTCGTCAAGTCGCTGAAGAAGAAGGGTATGAAGATCATAAGGTCAAGCCCGCGAAGCTGAAGGGCAAGAAGGCCACCTTCCCCGTCGTCGGCGGCGAAGTGGACCCAACCAACGGCGCCGGAACGCTCAAGCTCGGCGGCGGCCTCACGTTCAAGCCGGCAAGAAGAAGGCACCACGTCAAGGCCCTCGTCCTCGACACCGAAGAAGAAAGGGCTCTTCACCGGCAAGGTCGCGGGCAAGAAGGTGAAGCTCGCCACCCTCGCGGGGCCTGGAGCTACACCCGCGCCGGCTTCGGCGTCGCCATGACCGTGAAGAAGATGAAGCTGACCAAGACGGCGGCCAAGCAGCTGAACAAGAAGCTCGGCTTCAAGAAAGGCAAGAAGCCGTTCGTGGGCAACAAGCTCATGGGCTCGGCGAAAGCCGAAGAGCAGCCGGCGACCGTCACCGTCCTGCCGGGCGGCAACGTCAGCTTCAAAGCCAACCAGGAATTGCTGCTGAAGCTGAAAGACGTCGAAACGGAAGCGAAAGTCATCGCCCCGACCACCGAAAAAGGCCTGGGCAACTATGAGCTCCCGATCACGGGAGGCAACATCGCGCCGAGCGGCGCGGCCGGTCAGGTGCAGACCGCGGGTGGCCTGCTGTTGACGCAGAAACTGGACAAATTCGATCGGGCAGCTTCCTCGAAACCGAAATCACGCTCGGCAACATGTGGCTCGACCTGTCGGCCAAAACGGTGACGGTCGAAGTCGTCGCCAAATCCAACGCCAGCAGCAGCCTCAACCTCGGCAACCTGGGACGCAGCTCGATCGCCGACCTGACGATCACGGGCGTTACCGCCGATCCGGCGGCTCGCACCGTCAGCGTCAGCTCCTCGGCGGTTCTCCAGCCGATCTCGGCTGAAGTGCTCGAGGGCTTCGTCAAGGTCTACCAGGCCTACTTCGAAGCGGTCGCAATCGCCGTTGAATGCGGGAAACTGCCTGGAAATTGCAAAGAACCGGCAGAAGCTGAAGCCAAAAAAGCGATCGAAGCGGGCGCGAAAAAAGCCGCCGAAGAAAAAGTGGCCAAAGACCACATCTCCGCCGGCAACCCGCTGGGCGACTTCTCCTTCACCGCCCAGACCCAGTAGTTCACGAAGCTCGCTGCATCGCGAGAGGGGGCGGCCTCCGGGCCGCCCTTTTTCGTGAGACCGCAAAAACCCGTACACAGCCCGGGTTTTTGCGGCTTCGCGTGTGCCGCGCTGTTAGTCGCCAGCGCCGACTAGGCGCTCGATGCCGCTCTGGTCGATCGTCCGGCGCAGGCCCTCGGTGAGGGCGACCGTCGGCTCCCAGCCGAGCAGGTCGCGGGCGCGGCCGATGTCGGGGCGGCGCTGCTTCGGGTCGTCGGTCGGCAGCGCCTCGTAGATGATCTCCGAGCGGGATTCGGTCAGCTCGACGACGGTCTTCGCCAGTTCGAGCAGGGTGAACTCGTTAGGGTTGCCGATGTTGACCGGCGTGTGGACGTCCGACTCGGCGAGGCGGACGATGCCGTCGATCAGGTCGTCGACGTAACAGAAGCTGCGGGTCTGGCTGCCGTCGCCGAAGACGGTCAGCGGCCGGTCCTGCAACGCCTGGCGCAGGAAGGTCGGGATCGCGCGGCCGTCGTGGGCGCGCATCCGCGGGCCGTAGGTGTTGAAGATGCGGACGATCGCGGTGTCGACGCCCTGCTGGCGGTGGTAGGCCATCGTCAGCGCCTCGGCGTAGCGCTTCGCCTCGTCGTAGACGCCGCGCGGGCCGATCGGGTTCACGTGCCCCCAGTAGTCCTCCTTCTGGGGATGGACCTCGGGGTCGCCGTAGACCTCGCTGGTGGAGGCGATCAGGAAGCGGGCGCGCTTCCACTTCGCGACCCCGAGCATGTGGTGAGTGCCGTGGGAGCCGACTTTGAGCGTGTGCAGCGGCAACCGCAGGTAGTCGATCGGGCTCGCCGGCGAGGCGAGGTGGTAGACGAAGTCGACCTCCTCGGGGATATCGACGTAGGTGGTGATGTCGATGTGGCGGAACTCGAACGCCTCGTCACGGATGTGGGCGATGTTCTCCAGCGACCCCGTCTCGAGGTTGTCGAGGCAGATCACCCGGTGCCCGTCCCCGAGCAGCCGCTCGCAGAGGTGGGACCCGAGGAAGCCGGCGCCGCCGGTGACTACGCAAGTGCTCATGGGGGCGATCCTATCCGACGCTGGAGAGTTGGACGATCTTCTGGTCGCCTTCGCAATTTCCGCACTTCTGGACTGGGGAATGTGTCCAAAGGGGGGAGAGAGTTACCGATCTGACGCCTAAGCGCTGCAAATGTCCGACGAGTTGAACTCAGGCGGCGGGGGTGTCGAAGCGGTGGACGCGGGTCGCAAGCGTGCGGCTGTGGAGACCTACGCCCAGAACGAGGCGACTCTGCGTCGGACCGCACGTCGCTACTCGCTCTGCCTCGACGACGCCGAAGACGCTCTGCAGCGCAGCCTCGAGATCCTCCTCCGCAAAGCTCCCTGCGACGACCCGCGGCAGCTGGTCAAGTGGATGCAGACGGTCGTCAAGCGCGAGGCGCTGGCGCTGCGGGACGAGCGTGAGCGCGTGCTCGCCGGTCCCGCCGCTCTGGGGCCCGAGCCCGGCGGGGACGACTGGGTGGCCCTCCTCCCCTCCGAGAGCGACGGGCCACCGGAGCGGGCTGAGCGCGAGGAGGCGATCGCCCGCAGCCGCGAGGCGCTGCAGGCCCTGAAGCCGCACGAGCTGCGGGCCCTGTCGCTGCTGGCGCACGGCTACTCGTACGTGGAGATCGGCGAGATCACTGGCTTCAGCGCGACGAAAATCAATCGCTCGCTGGCCGAGGGGCGGGAGCGCTACCGGCGGATGGTCGCGCGCAGCGAGGGCGGCGAGCGCTGCCAAGAGATGAGGCCGCTGATCTCCTCCTTCTGCGACGGCAAGGTCGAGGCGGCAGAGGTTGCGGAGCTGCGCGAGCACCTGCGCGCCTGCGCCCACTGCCGGGCCACGCTGCGCGCCTACCGGGCGGCCCCGGCGGCGGCTGCCGCGCTTGCGCCCGCCCTGCCGTTGCACCGCTCGCTCTGGGAACGGGTGCAGGATGCCGTCGGCGAGCTGGCCGGACGCTTCGGTGGCGGAACGGCGCCGGGGGCTACGGCGGGAAGCGGGGCCGGCGGAGCAGGGATCGTGGGGGCGGTGAAGGCGGCGGCGGTCTGCGTCGGAGCCGCCGGCACGGCCGCGGTCTGCGTCGCCAGCGGCATCGTGCCCTCGCCGCTCGCAGTCGAGCACCAGCGCCCCGCCCCGCTCGAGCGGCAGCTGACGAAGTCGCCAGAACGCCGGGCGCCGATCGCCAAAGTCGACTACGAGCCAGCGCCCCCTCCGGCGCCCAAGCCAAAAGCCACGACCGCCCCTCAGCCGACCCCTTCCTCCCAGCAGCCGCCCGCCGAAAGCGAACCAGCTCCCGAAGCCGCCCCGGTCAGCACCGGGGACCCGGTGGAATACGAACCGCCACCCGCCCCGGCCCCTGAACCCGAACCCGCTCCGGTCGTCAGCTCGGCCGGCGACAGTCCCGCCGGGGAGTTCGGGCCATGAAGACGGGTGGCAGGAGACTGGTCCTCGCGGCCGCAGCGACCCTGGTCGCGCTCGGGGTTGCTTCCGCGCCCGTGGCCCCCGCCGCGGCGGCCGATGAGTGGCGGGCCAGCAACACCTTCCCTTTGGTCGCGCACGAGATTCCGGGATTTTCCGAAGGCGCGGTCAGAGCGCTCTACCGCCTCCGGGACGCCGAGGGAGTTGAGATCGGTCCCCTGCTCGAGACGCCCCCCTTCGCCCCACTCGAGGCATACGAAGTGCCGCCGATCGCCGGCGTCTACTCGCTGGAAGCCTGGCTCGAGGACGCCGAAGGCGGGGTGCTGCGTCACGCTACGGCGACTCTCCGCTTCGACAACGTTCCGCCTTCGCCGCCGGAGCCGGAAGCCCCGGACCGCTGGCTGCTGGGGGACGAGCCGGCCCTGCTCCAGATCGGGCACCCGGCGGCTCCGCTGCCGCTTTCGAGCATCCGCGGCTACGCGATCTCCCTCGATCGGGGCGGTGGCAGCTATCCCTGCGCCAGCTCCAGTCTCTGCACCGTCGCCGAGACCGACCTCAGCGGCGGGATCGCCGACGACACGCTCTCCCTCGGCACCCTTCCCGAGGGCGTCACCTACGCACGCGTCGTTGCGCTCTCCGGCGCCGGGGTCGCCTCGCCGCCGCGAACCGCTGTCTTCGAGGTCGACGCAACCCTGCCGCGGCTCTCGCTGACGGGTCTGCCGAGCGGTTGGAGCGCTGGGCCGGTGAGGCTGACCGCCCAAGCGTCCGACTCCCTCTCCGGCATGGCGGCGGCCGGCCCGACCGGCCCCTTCACCGCGATCGCGGTCGACGGGGGCGCTCCAACCGTCGCCGCGGGAGACGAGGCGAGCGCCTGGGTCAGCGGCAGCGGCGTCCACAGCGTCGCCTTCTACGCCCGCGACGCCGCCGGCAACCTCGCCGACGGATCTCCCGGCGCGCCAGCGCCGCAGACCGCGCTGGTGCGGATCGACGAAACGCCCCCCCGGGTCGAGTTCGCTGCCGCCCAGGATCCCGTCGACCCCGAGCGGATCGAAGCGATTGTCAGCGACGCTCTCTCAGGGCCCAGCCCGAGCCAGGGCAAGATCGCCGTCCGCCTCGCCGGGACCCGCGCCCACTTCGAGCCGCTGCCGACCCGGGTCGAAGGCGCCCGCCTAATCGCCCGCTGGAACTCCGACGACTACCCGGAGGGCAAGTACGAGTTCCTCGCCACCGGCTTCGACCTCGCCGGCAACGCCGGCACCGGGACCGACCGCGCCCGCGGCGGCAGGATGGTCCTGGTCAACCCGGTGAAGGCACCGGTCTCATTGACAGCCGAGCTTTCCGGCCTTCGCTTCAGCGGACGCATGCGGCGAGCCAGCGGCGGCGCGCTGGCGGGGCAGGAGATCACGATCACCGAGACCTTCGCCGCGGGTGCGGCACCGGCCCACCGGACCACTGTCGTCCAGTCCCGGCCGGACGGCACCTTCTCGCTGCGCCTCGCAAAAGGGCCGAGCCGCGAAGTCTCTGCCAGCTTCGCCGGCACCCATCTATTCAGGCGCGCCGAGGCTTCGCCAGTCCGCCTGAGCGCAAAGAGCGAGGTTCAGCTGCGAGCCTCAGCCTCGACCGCTGAGGTCGGCGGCCGGCCGATCGTCTTCAAAGGCAAGGTCGCAACGAGGGGAACCCGGGCCGGAGCAGGCACCAAGCTCCCGGTCGAGCTGCAGTTCCGCTACCGCGGCGTCCCCTGGTCGGAGTTCCGCACCATCGAGACCGATGCCCGCGGCCGCTTCCGCTACGCCTACCGCTTCAGCGACGACGACAGCCGCGGCATCCGCTTCCAGTTCCGCGCCTACGTAAAAGGCCGCGAGGGCTGGCCCTACGGACCAAGCGCCTCGCGGCCGGTCACGGTTATTGGTCGCTAGCGGAGGGAGGCCAGCTGGCTGCTGACGGTGTCGACGACGCCCGTGGCGCTGTCGACGAAGCCCGTGGCGCGGGAGGCCTGCTCCTCGATCGCCTTGCGGACGCGCTGCTCGACCTCGTTGCGGTTCTTGCGGGCTTCGCTGATCGCCTTGCGGCGGGCGGTGCTGCCGCGGCGCTCGGTCCGCTTCAGCGATTTGCGCAGGTTGCTGCGGTAGTTCTTGATCTGGCGCTCGGCCTTGCTGCGGTCGGTCCAGGGCTCGACCAGCTCGCCGACGCGGTCGCTGACGGCGAGGACGGTGCCGACGGGGACGTCGACAGCGGTCTCGACGACGGTCTGGATCTGGTTCTTCTCGGCGGCGGCCGTCCTGGACGCGCCGCGTTTCGAAGCTTTGGCGGTTTTGGCCGCCGACTTTTTCGCTTCGGTGGTGGCCCGTTTGGCCTGCGTTTTCGATTTGCTGCCGTTGCTTTTGCTCTCAGCCATGCGAAGAAAACACCTCTTCAGTTTGATTTGGGGGCTTCGGGAAGTGCCCGAGTGTAACGAACGTAAGTTCGTGGGAACAGGTGTTTGTAAACCGCCTGGAGAGAAGGGTTACGCGGTTCTCGTCAGTTACGCGGTTTTGGTCAGCTGGGCGGCGCGCACCGTGGCGAGGCTCTCCTCACCGTTGCCGGCGGCCATCGGGTAGCGCGAATCGAGGTCGAGCATCGCCTCGGAGAGCTCGCCGGAGCCGAAGGCGACGGCACCTCCGGCCTCGCGGACGATCAGCTGGGCGGCGGCGGCGTCGACCGAGCGGCAGGCGCGCAGGCTCAGCATCGCGTCGAAGCGACCGGCGGCGACGTAGGCGGCGGAGATCGCGATCGCACCGACGACACGGAGGCGGAAGACCTTGCCGGCGAGGGCTTCGAAGGGGGCCTGCGACCACTCCGGCTCGGCCGACTCGACCCCGACCACCTCGAGCCGCTCCGCCTCGGGAGAAACCTGCACCGGCCGCTGATCCAGCTGCGCGCCCTCGCCGCGGCGGGCGAGGAACTCCTCGTCGGCACCGAAGTCGTGGACGAAGCCGAACTCGACGTCGGCCATCGAGGGGCCGGAGGCGACGGCGATCGAGACCGCGAAAGAGGGGATCGTCCGCCGGGCGTTGAGCGAGCCGTCGATCGGGTCGATCACCACCCGCGCCTCGCCGCCGGAGCCGAAGCTGACTTCGCCTCGCTCCTCGGAGACGGCGACGAAGGAAGCGCCTGCGGCGGCGAGCCGGTCGAGCTCGGCGAAGACGACGTCCTCGCATTCGCGGTCGATCACGAGGGTGCGGTCGCCGCCCTCGCCAACCCCCTCGTAGACGGTGCGCTCCACGCTCGTCCGCGCCCGCTCGAAGATCGGGCGCTGGGCGGCGACGATGCGGCGGCAGATCGCCGGCCAGTCGGCGGAGAGGACGTCCATCGGCCGCATGCTAGAGATCGAGCTTTGGGACCGCTAGCTTTGGGTGGTGGGCGAGGACCGACCAACCACCGATACCGCCGCCTCCGAGCGCGAGCGCGCGGTCGCGCACGAGGGCGGGCCGCTGCTGATCGTCGGCGCCCCGGGCACCGGCAAGACCGAGCTGCTCGCCCGCCGCCTCGCCCACCTGGTCGCCGCCGGGGCACGGCCGGAGAGCGTCCTGATGATCGCCTCCCGCCAGGCCACCGCGGCGCGCCTGCGCGAACGCTGCGAGGCTTTGCTGACCGGCTCCTACGAGGAGCTCTGGATCGGCAGCTGGGACGCGATCGGCGAGCGCCTGCTGCGCGAGCACTCCGAGGAGGCGGGGCTCGATCCCTTCTTCGATGTCCTCAGCCGGGCCGAGCGGCTGGCGCTGCTGCTCGACCGCCTCGACCGGCTGCCGCTGCGCCGGCACGAGATCCGCGGCAACCCGACCGGGCTGCTGGCGCGGCTGCTGGGCCGGATCGACCGGCTGAAGGCCGAACGGGTCGGCCCGACGACGCTGTCGGAGCGGGCGCGGGCGCAGGAGGAGGAGGCGAGCGACGAGGCCGGGCGCGAGGCGGTCCGCCGCGAGCTCGAGTTCGCTGAGCTCTACGCGACCCACGACCGCATCCTCGCCGAGTCCGGCAGCCTCGACCGCGGCGACGTCTTCCTCGCCCTCGATTGCCTGCTGGTCGAGCGCCCCGACGCGCGGCGGCGGATCGGCGAGCGCTTCGGAGCGGTGATGGTCGACGAACTGGAGGAGGCGACGGCGGCCGAGCGGGCGGTGCTGGAGTCGCTGGCCGCCGAGGATCCGAACCAGGTCCTTGCCCTGGAGATCGGCCCCGCCGCGGAGGTGACGCCGGCCGAGGAGTGGTCGATCCGTTCACCCCAGCGGCGAGCGCATCCTCCTCGCGCGACCGCTTCCGCGATCCCAAGCTGAGCTTCTGGCGCTGCGCCAATGAGCGCGCCCAGGCGCAGGCGGTGGCCCGGGCGGTCGAGCACCTGGTCGCCGCGGGCACCGGGGCGGAGGGGATCTGCGTCCTCGTCGACGACCCGGCGAAGCAGGGCGGCGCCGTCGCGGCGGCGATGGAAGAGCGCGGCATCCCCTTCCACCTCTCGGGGCCGGCGGCGCTGTTCCAGCGGCCCGAGGTGCGCGACGCGATCGCCTGGCTGCGGGTGCTGGCCGACCCCGGCGACTCGGCGGCGGCGGCGCGGGCGCTGACCCGGCCGCCGGTAGAGCTGCGCTCGGCGACCTGGCGCGGCTGACGACGATCGCCCGGCGGCGCAAGCAGGACATGGTCGCCGCCTGCGAGGCCGCCCTCGACAGCCCCCAGTTCCAGCCCGAGGCGCGGGAGCGGATCCAGGCCTTCCTCAAGCTCTACAACGCCGCTGCGGCGGTGATGGAGGAACGGCGGGCCGACGTCTTCGTGCGGCGGCTGATCGAGCAGGTGGGGCTGCGGCGGCAGCGGCTCTTCGCCGCCCAGCCGGAGGTGGCGGAGCGGCTGCTCGGCCTCTCGCACCTGGCCGAGCTGGCGACCGCCTGGGCGCGGCGCGAACCGCACGGCTCGACCCGCGGCTTCGTCGCCTACCTCAGCGCCGTCGCCGAGGCGGGGATCGAGCCGGCGGAGGCGACCGAGCAGCAGCTCGCCGGGGCGGTGCACGTGATGGCGCCTCGGCCGTCAAGGGGCTCGGCTTCGACCACGTCTTCGTCCTCGGGCTGGAGGAGGAGGGCGAGTGGGAGCGGATCGGCTGGCCGGCGCGCAGCGGCCTCGTCCTCTCGCGGCTGGAGCGCGGCGGCTGGCGGCGAGGCGGCGCCCGTGCCGCTTCTACGAGCAGGCGCTGGCGGCGGCGGCGAGGCGGCGAGGAGGAGGAGTGCACGGGGAGGAGCTGTTCGGCCCGGCCGAGGGCCTGCACGCGACCTACCGGGCCCTGCGCGAGCAGGTGCTGGAGGCCTCCTGGCGGGCAGGGCGGGAGCTCTCGGAGCCGCGCCTCGACACCGCGATCGACGTCAACCGGGCGATCGCCCGCTACCTCGAGCTGCTGAAGCTGGCGGCGCTGGCGCAGCGGCCCGGCGAGGAGACGACGGCGGAGGCGATCGAGGCGGTCAACGGGCTGCTGCGGCAGGTGGCGACGCCCGAGCAGCAGGCCGAGCTCGACGCCTCCTCGCTCGACGCCTACCTGCTCGACTCCGAGCAGCGAGCGCGGCCGCCGCCGCGAGCTGATCGCGGCGCGCGAGGAGCCGTCGCTGGCGGCCTTCCTGCCGCGCCGCGGCGACGGCACGCTCAGCCTCTCGGCCTCCGACCTCACCCTCTACCTCACCTGCCCGCTCAAGTACAAGTTCGCCCGCGTCTTCGGCATCCCGCAGGAGCCGACGATCAACCAGCGCTTCGGCATCCTCATCCACAACGTCCTCGAGCGCTTCCACAAGGAACCGCCGGAGAACGACGAGGAAGGGCTGGGCCGGCTCAACCGGCTCTTCGAGGCCGGCTGGCGGCGCACCGGCTTCGGCTCGACCGATGACGAGCTGCAGTTCCGCGACCGCGCCCGCGAGGCGCTGCGGCTCTACTGGGAGCGCGAGCGCGATCGCCGAGGGCGAACCGGTCTGGCTGGAGAAGAAGTTCGACTTCAAGGTCGGCGAGCACCACGTCCGCGGCCGCGTCGACCGCGTCGACCGCCTGCCCGACGGCGACTACGAGCTGATCGACTACAAGACCGGCGAGCGCAAGACCGAAGCGGAGCTCGAGAGCGACCTGCAGCTGGCGCTCTACCGGCTGGCCGCCCGCGAGGCCTGGGACATCGAGGCCAGCACCGGCAGCTACTACTACGTGCTCGACGCCGACAAGGTGGCCGCGCCGACCAAGCCCGACGACGCCGAGCGGGTCGAGCGCACCGTCCTCGCAGGTCGGCGAGGGCATCCTCGGCCAGGACTTCGAGCCCCGCCCCTCCCCCACCGTCTGCAGCTGGTGCGACTACCGCCTGATCTGCCCGGCGGCGGAGTCCTAACGACGACTCTCAGCGTTGGTCGCCGCGCTGGCGAGGAAGCGCTGGAACTCGCGGGCGATGGAGTCGGCTGAGGGAGTTCCCTCGCCCTCGGCCGCCAGCAGGTCGACCTGTTCGGCCTCGATCCGCGAGACCAGCTCCTCGATCTCCGGGTTGGCGGCGACGGCGCGGCCGATCTGCTCCTCGTAGTCGGTGGTTTCCTCCTCCAGCTCGGAGGCCTCGACGGCGATCCCGGTCAGGCCCTCGAGCCGGCGCAGCAGCGCCAGCGCCGCCTTCGGGTTGGGGACCGCGGCGACGTAGTGGGGCACGGCCGCCCAGAGCGAGGCGGAGTCGATGCCGGCCTGGCGGCAGAGGTCGTGGACGACGCCGATGATCCCGGTCGGCCCCTCGTAGTTGGAGCGCTCGAGTTCGAGCTCTTCGACCAGCTCGCGCTCGGAGGCGAGGCCGGTGATCGGCACCGGCAGGGTGTGGGAGACCTCGGCGATCAGGGCGCCCGAGGGTGATCACCATCTCCACCCCGAGCGCGTCGGCGGCGGTCGCGATCGTCTCCGAGAAGGTGCGCCAGCGCAGGTTCGGCTCGGTGCCGTCGAGCAGGACGAGGTCGCGGTCGGCGGTCGGGACGCGAACCGCGATCGAGGTTGTTCTCCGGCCACTCGATCCGCCGCGTCTGGCCTTCGTCCAGGCTGATCGTCGGCCGCGTCGACTGGAAGTCGAAGTAGTCCTCGGGGTCGATCTGGGCGACCACCTCCGAGTCGAGCGAGGCGGCGACCGCGGCCAGCGCCGTCGAGGCGGCCGCCGCGGCGTCGTTCCAGCCCCGAAAGGAACAGACCAGCACCGGCGAGCGCAGATGGGGCAGGTCGCCTTGCCAGGTGAGCGAATCCACGCTTTGAGCGTAGACGATCGAGCCGGCCTGCTCAGGCGGCGCGGCGCGGCGAACCAGCTGGGCCGCCATGAACAGGGCGAGGGCGGCGAAGGAGAGCTGCAGGACGCGTTCGGAGACGTGGTTGGCGACGGTGACGCCGATCGAGACGCCGAGCGGCGAGAGGGCGCCGATGATCAGCGCCTCGCGGACGCGAACGTTGCCGTAGCCGTTCTGGCGGTAGGCGCCGACCAGGGCGACGATCACGATCATCAGCAGCGAAGTCGACTCGGCCTCGACCTGGCTGAGGCCGATGAAGATCGTCAGCGCGGGACGAAGAGGACGCCGCCGCCGACCCCGACGAGGCCGCCGGCGAGGCCGCCGGCGACGCAGATCAGGACCCGCGCTCATCCATGCAGCTCGTTCACTCGAGGATCAGCTCGATCGCGATCGCCGACCAGCAGCACGGCGAAGAGGTAGGAGACGGCGCGCTGGGGGATCCGCTGCTGGATCGCGGTCCCGAGCACGACCCCGAGGATCGCCGGCATCGCCAGCAAGAGGCCGGTGTCGACGTGGACGTTGCCGTAGATGCCGCCCTGGGCCACCGCCCCGAGCAGGCCGATGAGGACGATCGCGGCGAGGCTGGTGCCGGTCGCGAGGCGCTCGCCGTAACCGAACCAGAAGATCAGCAACGGCACGATCACCGTGCCGCCGCCGACGCCGAAGAGGCCGCTGAAGACGCCGGCCAGGGTCCCGATCGCCGCCAGCTTCAGGATCGAGTCCGAGGGCTCGCCCCGGCGGCGGCATCGCGGCGATACTAGATGCCGTGCCTGGCGAATCCGAGAAGGGGGAGGGCGCCTGGGCCGCGCAGCCTGGGGCCGCTGCGCGGCGAACCCGGAGCGGGCGGCGATCCTCACCGACGTCGACGGCGCCCTGGCGCCGATCGCCGCGCGGGCCGAGGAGGCGGCGGTGCCAGGGGCGGCAAGGGAGGCGCTGGCGTGCCTGAGCCAACGCTTCGGCCTGGTCGGCTGCATCTCCGGGCGCCAAGCGGCGGAGGCGCGGCGGCTGGTCGGGCTCGACGGCATCGCCTATGCCGGCAACCATGGCTTGGAGCTGCTGCTGCCGGGAGAGCGAGGCGCCGCGGCCAGACCCGTCGCTCGCGGGGCGCGAGCGGCGAAGCGGCCGGCTTCCTGGCCGCGCTCGATCGCGAGCGGCTGCGCGCGGTCGGGCTGCGACGGGAGGACAAGGGGCCGATCCAGGCCCTGCACTGGCGCGGCGCCGAGGACGAGGCGAGCGCCGAGAGTCGCGCCCACGAGATCGCGGTCGAGGCCGGACACGCCGGCCTGGAACCGCGCTGGGGCCGCAAGGTGCTGGAGCTGCGCCCGGTCGGCGGCGGCGGCAAGGACGCGCGCGGTCGCCTCGCTGCTCGCCGACGAGAGGCTCGACCGCGCTGTCTACGCCGGCGACGACCGCACCGACCTCGACGCCTTCCGCCGCCTGCGCGAGCTGCGGGCGGCGGGCGAGCTGACGGCCGCGGTCTGCGTCGGCGTCGCTCTCGCCGGAGGCGCCGGCCGGAGCTGCGGGCGACTCCGACCTGACCGTCGACGGCCCGGACGGCTGGCTGGCGATCCTCGAATGGCTGGCGGAGTCAGAAGCGCACGATGCCCTACACCGAACTCCTGCGAGTCACCGTCTTCATCACCGCCGCCGAGGCGACGGTGCTCGGGGCGATCACCGCGATCGGCGCCAACCGCGACGGCGAAGACGCGATCGTCGCTGATCGCGGCGGCCTGGTGGCTGGTCGCGCTGGCGATCGGCCTCTACCTGGCCGCCCGCGCCGGGCGGCGGACGACGTCCGCGCCGCCCTCGCCCGCGCCCGCACCGCCACCTCGCTGCCGCCGGAGACCCCGGCCCGCATCGCCGCCGCGCCGCCTCTGGCCGATCGGCTTGACCGCGCTCCTCGCCGGCGTCCTCGGCCTCTTCTTCCCCGGCGTCGCCGCCGTCGGCGCCGGCTACGCCCTGATCGTCTCCCTCGCCTGGCACACCCGCGAGGCCGCCGTCCTCGCGATCGAGCAACGCGACGGCGTCAAGTTCTACGTCGTGCCGAGCCGGCCCTGCGCCCATCGAGCTGGTCCGCACGCCGGGCTGCGCAGCTGACGGTAGCGGGACCGCCCTCCGAACGGCTTGTACTTCTCGGTCGAGCGGCCCTCGGACGGCAGTTCACGCCCCACCCGAGCAAGTTGAGAGAGGAGGGTATCGGTCCCTCACCGCTTGCGCAGCTTCGAGAACTCGCGCCAGCCGCGCGTGTTGGCGACGTCGGCGGCGGTCAGCCAGGCGCGGCGGGCGGTGGCGATGGCGTAGGCCATGTTGTCGAGCGTGTCGACGCCGTGGGCGTCGGTGTTGAGGACGATCTTGACGCCGGCTTCCGCGGCGAGGCGGGCGTGGAGGTCGGAGAGGTCGCGACGGTTGGGGTTGCCGTTGATCTCGACCATCGTCCCGGTCCGGGCCGCCGCCTCGGCGACCGCCTCGACGTCGATCCCGTAGGGCTCGCGGCGGCCGATCAGGCGACCGGTGAGGTGGCCGATGCAGTCGACCTGCGGGTTCTCGATCGCGGCGAGCACGCGCTCGGTCATCTGCTTTTCGGAGACCGAGAAGGAGGTGTGGACGCTGGCGACGACCCAGTCGAGGGCGGCGACGAGGTCGTCGGGATAGTCGAGGGAGCCGTCGAGGCCGATGTTGATCTCCGAACCGGCGAGGAGGCGGAAGTCCTCGTTCCTAGCCCTTGTTCCAGGCGCGCACCTCCTCGATCCGCTCCCAGAGGCGCTCGGCGGTGACGTGGTCGCCGAAGCCGTGGCTGGCCGAGTGGTCGGTGATCGCCATGTAGGCGTAGCCACGGTCGCGCGCCGCCTCGGCCATCTCCTCGACGCTGTTGCGGCCGTCGGAGAGGGTGGTGTGGGAATGGAGGTCGCCCTTGATGTCGCCGATCTCGACGAGCTGCGGCAGCTTGCCTTCGCGGGCCGCCTTCAGCTCACCGCGGCCCTCGCGCAGCTCCGGCTCGATGTAGTCGTAGCCGAGGCGCTCGTAGACCTCCAGCTCGCTCGCGCAGGTCTGGACGTCGCCGCTCTCGGTCTCGGTGATCCCGTGCTCGGAGACCGAGAGGCCGCGCGCGACCGCCTCTTCGCGCAGCTGCACGTTGTGGGCCTGGGAGCCGGTGAAGTGCTGGAGCAGGTTGCCGAAAGCGGCGGGCGGGACGATCCGCAGGTCGACCGAGACGCCGTTGTGGGTCTGGGCGCGAACGCCGTTGGGGCCGGGGGTGCCGGCGGCGGCGATCAGCGGGTGGGCAGCGAGGTGCTCGGCCAGCGCCTCGGGCTCCTCGGCGGTGGCGATCAGGTCGATGTCCTTGCAGGTCTCGGCCCAGCGGCGGACCGAGCCGGCGACCTCGACCCGGTTGGCCGCCGGATGCTCGCGCAGCGCCTCGGCCAGCTCCTCGGCGATCGGCTTCACCTTCGAGAGCAGGAGGCGGCCGGGGCCCTCGCCGGGCTCACCGAGCCGCTCCAGCGCCGCGAGGATGTTCTCCTCCGCCTTCGGGCCGAGGCCTTTGACGTCGCGGATCTTTTCCGCCTCCCCCGCGGCTTTCAGATCCTCCATCGAGGAGATCTCCGAGCTCGTCGAAGAGGCGCCGGGCAGTTTTCGCGCCGACGCCGGGGACGCGGGTGACCTCGATCAGCGTCGGCGGGAACTTCGCCTTCAGCTTCACCGCGGCGGGGATCTCGCCGGTCTCGATCAGCGCGTCGATCTTTTCCGCCAGCGTCTTGCCGACGCCAGAAACCTTCGTCGCCTCGCCCCGCGCCGCCAGCTCGGCGACCGAGATCGGGCTCTCACGAATCGCCTTGGCGGCGGTGCCGTAGGCGAGCACCCGGTATTTCACCGCCCCGTCGAGCTCGTAGAGGATGCCCAGCTCTTCCAGGGCGGCGGCGATCTCCGCGTTCGTCACCTGCCAAGGAATACCATCGCGGGACTGGCGGGTAGGAGGAGCAGACGCCTTTTCCGACCTTGACCGGTGTCGCTATACTTTCTGAAGTATTGAGCTGAAGCCGAAACCTCTACCGGGAGACCGAACGTGACTGGCAAATTGACGGATGTGACCGACGCCACCTTCAAAGCTGACGTGCTCGACGCCGAGGGCCCTGTCCTCGTCGACTTCTGGGCACCCTGGTGCGGTCCGTGCCGCGTCGTCCACCCGGTCCTCGAGGAGATGGATTCCGAGCGCGACGACCTCAAGATCGTCTCGATCAACGTCGACGAGAACCAGCAGACGGCGGCCAACTACGAAGTCCTCTCGATCCCGACGATGATCCTCTTCAAGGACGGCGCGATCGCGAAGAAAATCGTCGGGGCGATGCCGAAGCGCCGCCTCGAGGCCGAGCTGGAGCCGGCGCTCGCCTAACGGCGGCCGCGCCAGGCAAAGCCGCTCCTCCCCATGCCGTTCGTTCACGTCCACTGGTACGAGGGCCGCTCCGACGAGCAGAAGGCGGAGATCGCCAAGCGCATCGAAGAGGCCCTCGTCGAGGTCGCCGGCGTCTCCCCGGACCACTGTTGGGTCAAATTCAGCGACTCGGCGAAAGCCGACTTCATAATCGGCGAGAAGCCGCAGGACTAGGCGCGCTGTGGGTAGGGAGGGGTTGGGATGCCCCTTCTCGGAGCACCTCCGCCGGGAGGAGCGGGTATCTGCTTACGCCTCAAGCGTCGGCGGCCCGGCTCCATGCTGAGTACCTCGAAGGGGCATCCCAACCCCTCCTTCGACACGCACTGCTGGACGGCTGAGTCCACGCAGCTTTCTGAAAAAGCTTCCGCTAACTCGGCGTCTACCAGAGCTCGATCGCAGAGGGTGCCGGTGGGGATCCCTGGGTACTCAGCATGGAGCCGGGCCAACAGCTTTGAGGCGTCAGCAGGTGGGGCCTCTCCCGGCGGAGGTGCTCCCAGGGATCCCCACCGGCACCCTCTTCCCCACTACGCGCGGGAAACGCCGATTTTGAGGTCGCGGCCGTCGATCTTGGCCTGGGCGCCGTCGGGGCCGCCGTCGTAGGAGACGGACGTGGCGAGGACCTCACCCGCTAGGTAGTCCTGGTGGGCCTGGGCGGCACCTAGGAGGTCGGGGTCGCCGGCGAGGGTGAGATCGATGCGGTCGGTGATCTCCAGGCCCGCGGCTTTGCGGGCGTTCTGGACGGCGTGGACGATCTCGCGGGCGAGGCCCTCGCGGCGGAGCTCGTCGTCTAGCTCTAGCTGGAGGGCCACCGCGTGGCCGGCCTCGGCCTCGACCTCGTAGCCCTCGAGGGGCTGGAGGGCGAGGGTGATGTCGTCGGGACCGAAGGTGTGATCGCTGCCCTCGATCGAGATCCCGATCTCGCCGCCTTCGGCGAGGACCGACGCGACATGGGCGGCGTCGAGCGCCTCGACCGCAGCCGCGACCTGGGGCATGCTCTTGCCGAAGCGGGGGCCAAGGGCGCGGTAGTTGGGCTTGGCACTGTAGGAGACCAGCTCGGACTCGTCGGTAACGAAGTCGAGCTCCTTGACGTTGAGCTCGGAGGTGACGAGGGCGGCGCGGGCTTCGATCGCGGCGCGCTCGGCCTCGTTGGCGACGATTACTGCACGGCGCAGCGGCTGGCGCACCTTCGCCTTCGCCTGGGCGCGGGCGGCGCGGCCGAGCTCGACGGTGAGGCGGACCGCCTCCATCCCCTGCTCGAGGTCGGGGTCGGCAAGGGCCGCGTCGACCTCGGGAAAGTCGCGCAGGTGGACCGAGGGCGCGGCCTCGTCGCAGCTAAGGTTGCGGTGGATCTCGTCGGCGAGGAAGGGGACGAACGGCGCCAGCATCGTCACCGTCTCCAGCAGGCAGTGACGCAGGGTCGCGAAGGCAGCGCGGTCGCCCTCCCAGAAGCGGCGGCGCGAGAGCCGCACGTACCAGTTGGAGAGCTCCTCGACGTAGTCGGCGATCGCGCGGCCGGCGGCGGTGCAGTCGTAGGCGTCCATCCGCTCGCGGACCGTCGCCGCCGTCGCCTGCAGCCGCGAGAGCGCCCAGCGGTCGAGGTCGTCGAGGTCGTTCGCCTGTTCCTTTTCGTTGCTATCCCCCGAAAAGGAACAGGCGAAATCCTCCGCGGCCAGGTTCTCCGCGTTCGCGTAGAGGACCCAGAACGAGTAGGTGTTCCACAGCGTCAGCAGGAACTGGCGGACCGACTCGCCCACGGTGTCGACACTGAAGCGGTAGCCGGCCCAGGGCTGCTGTGCGGTCAGGTAGTACCAGCGGAAGGCGTCGGCGCCGTGGGTGTTCAGCACGTCCCAGGGGTCGACGACGTTTCCGCGGCTCTTCGACATCTTCTGCCCCTCGGGGTCGAGGATCAGCCCGAGGCAGACGCAGTTCTTGTAGCTGGAGGTGTCGAAGAGCAGGGTCGACTCGGCGAGCAGGGTGTAGAACCAGCCGCGGGTCTGGTCCTGGGCCTCGCAGATGTAGTCGGCCGGGAAGCGCTCCTCGAACTCCTCCTTGCCCTCGAACGGGTAGTGGAACTGCGCGAAGGGCATCGCGCCGCTGTCGTACCAGGTGTCGATTACCGAGACGACCCGGCGCATGAGGCTGCCGCAGTGCTCGCAGTCGAGGGTGACGCCGTCGATGTAGGGGCGGTGCAGGTCGTCGGGAACGGTCTCCCGCGCCCGCTCCTTCAGCTCGGCGACCGAGCCGGCGCAGAAGCGGCCGTCGCAGCCCTCGCCGGTGCACTCCCAGATCGGCAGCGGCGTCCCCCAGTAGCGGTCGCGCGAGAGCGCCCAGTCGACGTTGTTCTCCAGCCATTTGCCGAAGCGGCCGTGCTTGATGTGCTCGGGATGCCAGCCGATCTCCTCGTTGTTGGCCAGGAGCTGATCCCGCGCCTGCGAGGTGGCGACGTACCAGCTCGACTTCGCGTAGTAGAGGAGCGGCGTGCCGCAGCGCCAGCAGTGCGGGTAGGCGTGCTCGTAGACCTGCTCGCGGAAGAGCAGGCCGCGCTGCCCGAGGTCGGCGATCAGGGCGGCGGTCACCTCGGGGTCCTTGACGAACCTGCCCTCGAAGCCGCTGACGCGCCCGTCGAACTTGCCGTCGAGGCCAACCGGGTTGTAGAGGGTGCCGGCGTCGGTCGGGTCGAAGATCCCGGCCTCGGCGGCAACCCGGTAGTCGTCTTCGCCGAAGGCGGGGGCGATGTGGACGAGGCCGGTGCCGTCCTCGGTGGTGACGAAGTCTCCGGCGAGGACCCGGAAGGCCTCGGCGGGGCCGCCGTCCTCGAGGGCGAAGACGGGGCCGCGGTAGCGGCGGCCGACGAGGTCGGTTGCGGGGAAGCGATCGAGGACCTCCGCCTCCTCGCCCAGCACCTTCTCGACCAGCGGCTCGGCAAGGATCGCGGTCTCGCCGTCGAGCCGGGCGCGCACGTAGGTCACCTCGGGTGCGGCCGCGACGGCGACGTTGCCGGGAAGGGTCCAAGGGGTCGTCGTCCAGACCAGCAGCGACTCGCCGCTCTCGCTCCCGTCATCACCCAGCAGCGGGAACCGCACATATATAGAGGGGTCTTTGACGTCCTCGTACCCCAGCGCCACCTCGTGCGACGACAGGGCGGTGCCGCAGCGGGGGCAGTAGGGGACGACCTTGTGGCCCTCGTAGAGGCGGCCCTTGTCCCAGAGCTGGCGCAGCGACCACCAGACCGACTCGATGTAGTCGTCCTCGAGGGTGACGTAGGGGTCGTCGAGGTCGATCCAGAAGCCGATCCGCTCGGTCAGCTTGTTCCAGTCCTCGACGTACTCGAAGACCGACTCGCGGCAGCGGCGGTTGAACTCGGCGATCCCGAACTCCTCGATCTCCTGCTTGGAGGAGATCCCCAGCTGCTTTTCGACCTCGAGCTCGACCGGCAGGCCGTGGCAGTCCCAGCCGGCCTTGCGCGGGACCCGGAACCCGCACATCGTCTTGTAGCGCGGGTAGACGTCCTTGAAGACGCGGGCGAGGACGTGGTGGGAGCCGGGGCGGCCGTTGGCGGTCGGCGGGCCCTCGTAGAAGCTCCAGACCGGAGCCCCCTCGCGCTGGGCGAGCGAGCGCTCGAAGACCCCCTCCTCGCGCCAGCGCGCGAGCACCCGCTGCTCCAGCTCGGGGAAGGACTGCTTCGGGTCGACGGGTTGGAATCCGGGCATGGAGCTGACGATTCTATGGAGCGCACAGCAATCGCTTTGCAGTCGGCAATCACCTCTTCGGCGACCCACCCACTAGGGTGACCGCTCGATGGAGCGCTACGACCTCAACGGCAAAGTCGCCCTCGTCACCGGCGCCGCCCGCGGCATCGGCTTCGAGACCGCGCGGCAGATGCACCTGCGCGGGGCCTCGGTCGCCGTGCTGGACCTCAACGCGGACGAGGCGCGCGAGGCGGCGGAGCGGATCGGGCCGCGGGCGATCGGTCTCGGCGGCGACGTCACCGACCAGAGCGCGCTGATGAACGCCGTCGCCGAGATCGTCGAACGGTTCGGCGGCCTCGACGTCGCGGTCGCCAACGCCGGCATCGCCCAGAAGCAGTTCGCGACCGTGCGCGGGATCTCCGGCGAGGAATGGGAGCGGGTCTTCGAGGTCGACATGCTTGGCGTCTGGCGGACGGTGCGGGCGGCGCTGCCGCAGATCGTCGAGCGCAAGGGCCAGATGATCGTCGTCTCCTCCGTCTACGCCTTCGCCAACGGCTTCGGCAACAGCCCCTACGCGGTGGCCAAGGCCGGGGTCGAGTCGCTCGGCCGGGCGCTGCGGGCCGAGCTGAAACCGCACGGGGCCAGCGCCAGCGTCGCCTACTTCGGCTGGGTCGACACGAAACTCGTCCAGGACGCCTTCGCCCAGGAGACCTCGCCGCGGGTGCGCGAACTGAGCCCGGAGTGGCTGCTGAAACGGATTACGCCCGGAGAGGCGGGAGCCGGCCTGGTGCGCGGAATCGAGGAACGGGCGCCGCGGATCTTCGTCCCGAAGTGGTGGCGCTACGTCTCGGCGCTGCGCGGAGTGATCAACCCGCTGCTAGACAAGCGGATGGAGAGCGACCCGAAAGTGGCGGCGCTGGTCCGGGACCTGGACGCGGAAGCGGTCGACGCGATCAAAGCGCGGGTCGAGGGACAGAGCGCCTAGGTCCGAACTTCCTCAACCTCAGCTTGGCTGGTAGAGGTTGAGGAAGTTCGGGTGAGGCGCTCTAGTAGGGACACAACCGACTCGTAAGGTTGGCCGGTGGCGCGCTCGAGGGCGATCTCGCAGGTGCGATTGCTCGACAGGTAAGCGTCGAAGGAGCGGCCGGCGAGCTCTTCGGCTTGAGGGCCCGTGGCGGAGGCGGTCAGCTCGGGGTGGGTGATGCCGCGGTCGCCGGCGAAACCGCAGCAGGTGGCGGAGGGGGCGATGTAGACCTCGTCGGCGAGGGCATTCGCCAGGGTGCGTATCGGGTGGGCAAGGGCGAGGCGGCGCGTGGCGCAGGTCGGATGGACGGTGGCGGAGGCGACCTTGGCGTCGATGTTCAGGCTCGGCAGCAGCCGCAGCGCCCATGCCACCGAGTCCACGATCTCGACCTTTCCAACCCGCTCCGCGTTCTCCTCCGAGAGCACCCCCTCAGCCGGATCGGCAATCGCCCCCGTGCAGGACGCCGCATCGATAACAACCGGCAGCGCCCCCTCCCCGCTCCACTCCCACAGCCGCTCGACCATCTCATTCGCCTTGTGCGCGTGCGCCGCCGCAAACCCTTTCGAGCTCCAAGGCAACCCACAACAACTCCCCGCAACATCCCCCGGCACCCAAACCGGCGCCCCCGCCCGCGCCGAAACCGTCACCAGAGCGTCAACCACTCCGCGAGACCGCAAAAACCCGTCCTCTACACGGGTTTTTGCGGTCTCGGCGGAGGGGCCGAAGATGCGGTTGGTGCAGCTGGGGACGTAGACCGCGGCGGTGCCGTCAGGAGGAGTGGGTGACCCTTTCCGGACCCTCCCCGGCTGTTGTCCGGAAAGGGTCACCCACTCCTTCCCCGCGCCGGTCCAGGCAGTCCCTTCCCGCGCTTCGTCCTTCTCGCCAAGTGACCACCGACCCGGAGCGCCACCCGCGACGCCTTCTCGACCGCCCCCCACCGCTTCGCCGCCGCCAGCGCCACCTTTTCGGCCCGCTCGCCGTGCTGCGCCACCCGCAGCTCCTTGACCATCAGCCCGGTGTCGATCCCCAGCGGGCAGGCGAGCTGGCAGGAGCCGTCGGTGGCGCAGGTCTCGACCGCGTCGTACCCGTACTCGGCCAGCAGCGCTCGCTGGACGGGCGAGCCCACGGGCTGGCGGGCCATCTCACGGCGCAGGACGATCCGCTGCCGCGGGGTCGTCGTCAGGTTGCGACTGGGGCAGACCGGCTCGCAGAAGCCGCACTCGACGCAGGTCGTGGCCCCGCCCCAGTCCTCGATCGCCGGCGTCGTTTTCAGGTTGCGCAGGTGGACGCCGGGGTCGCGGCTGAGGATGACGTTGGGCGAGAGGACGCCGTCGGGGTCGGCGAGCCGCTTCAGCCGCCACATCAGCTCGGTCGCCTTCTCGCCCCACTCGCGCTCGACGTAGGGCGCCATGTTCACCCCGGTCCCGTGCTCGGCCTTGAGCGAACCGTCGTACTTGCCGACGATCAGCTCGACCAAGCCGCCCATGAAGGCCTCGTAGCGCTCGAGGTCCTCCTGCTTGGCGAAGTCCGGGGTCAGCATGAAGTGCAGGTTTCCGGCCGAGGCGTGGCCGGCGACGCCGGGGAGGAAGCCGTGCTCGCCGAGCAGCGCCTGCAGGTCCTTGGCCCCTTCGGCGATCCGCGCCGGCGGCACGCAGACGTCCTCGACGATCAGCGCCGTCCCCTCTGGCCGCACCCGGCCGATCAGCCCGTGCAGGCCCTCGCGCACCCGCCAGGCGAGCTCGATCGCCTCCGGCTCCCGGGTGAACTCGAGCGGCCGGATCGTCTCATGCGAGCGCAGGATCGCCTCGGCCCTCAGCACCTGGGCGGCGAGGTCGCCCTCGTCGGCGCCGCCGAACTCGACCAGCAGCACCGCCGACTCGGGCGGCAGCTCTTTCCACTCCTGCGGCGCCCCGACCATGTTCCAGGCGGCGGTGATCAGCGCCGGCGCGACCATCAGCTCGACCGCGGTGGCGCCCGAGGCGACCAGGTCCTGGACCGGCGCGATCGCCTCGTCGATGCCGGGGAAGTGGACCCAGGCGGTCGTCGTCACCGGCGGTTGCGGCACGGTCTCGAAGACGACCTCGGCGATGAAAGCGAGGGTGCCCTCCGAGCCGACGAGGAGGCGGCGGAAGATATCCAGCGGCTCATCCGCGTCGAGGAAGGCGCAGAGGCGGTAGCCGGTCGTGTTCTTGATCTCGAACTTGCGGCGAATCCGCTCGGCCAGCGCGGCGTCGGCGCGGACCTCGTCGCGAATCGCCCCGAGGCCGGCGACCAGCTCCGGCTCGGCGGCGGCGAAGCGCTCGGCGGCGCCCGGGGCGCCGGTGTCGACCACCGTGCCCGAGGGCAGGACGAAGGTCAGCTCCCGCACCGTCGAGTAGGAGTCCTTGGTGACGCCGCAGCGCATCCCGCCGGAGTTGTTGGCGACGACGCCGCCGACCGTGCAGACGTCGGTGCTGGCGGGGTCGGGGCCGAGCTTGCGGCCGTGCGGGGCGAGGACGCGGTTGACGTGGCCCAGGATCGTCCCCGGCTTCACCCGGGCGCGGGCGCCGTCCTCCTCGACCCGGACCCCGCCCCAGTGCTTGCGGACGTCGACGAGGATGCCGTCGCTCTGCCCCTGGCCGTTGAGGCTGGTGCCGCCGGCGCGGAAGGTGACCGGCAGGGAGCGCTGGCGGCCGAAGCGCAGCACCTTGGCGACGTCGTCGGCGTCGCGCGCCTCGACCACCGCCCGCGGGAAGAGCCGGTAGGGGCTGGCGTCGGAGGCGTAGGCGACGAGGTCTGAGACGCGATGGAGAAGGCGGTCCGCGCCGAGCAGCTGCTCGAGTTCGCGCCGCAGCCCCGTCTCGACCCCGCCCGCGAGCTCGTCCGGCGCCCGGTCGGGAACCGGCTGGCTCGGCGGCGGCGGGACCTCGGAGCGGGTGCGCTGCAGCAGAGGCATCGAACCGAGGCTAGAAGAGGGACATGCCGGGCGCGACCGGAACTTCGACCAGCTCGGGCGCCGAGGAGGCGAGCGCGCTGCTGAGCGCGCCGGCGACCTCGTCGCGGCTCTTCGCCCGCTGCGCCTTCACCCCGTAGCCCGCGGCGACGGCGGCGACGTCGAGCTTCGGCAGGTCGAGCCCCGGGGCCTGGTTGACCTGCTCGACTTCGGCGAACCACTTGAGGATCGCGTACTCGGAGTTCTGGAGGACGAGGAAGGTGACAGGTGCCTGGTAGGCGACGGCGCTCCAGAATGCGGTGATCGCGTACTGGGCCGAGCCCTCGCCGAGCACGCAGACGACCGGGCGGTCGGGCTGGGCCAGCTGCACGCCGACCGCGGCGGCGAGGCCGAAGCCGAGGCCGCCGCCGGCGCTGAAGTAGTAGCTGCCCGGGCGGGAGATCCGCAGCTGGTTGCGCAGCGCCAGCGTGCTCGAGGGAGACTCGAGGACGACGATCGCGTCCTCGGGCATCGCTTCGGCGAGGGCGCTGTGGACGGTCGAGGCGTTGAGCGGGTCCTCGGCCGGGATTTCACCCGGGCCCGGGTTCGGCTCCGGCGCCGGCCGCGAGGACTCCGGCACCGCGTCGGTCAGCGCCGCCAGGGTGAGGCCGACGTCGGCGACGATCGCCTCGCCCATCGGCGCCCGCACCGCCTCGTCGTGGTCGCTGGTGATCGCCACCAGCTCGGCCCCCTCGGGCAGCAGCGGCCCGGGGATGTGCGGGTAGTAGGGGAAGACCGAGCTGCCGGCGACGAGGATCAGGTCGTGGCCCTCGAGCGTCTGCCCGACCGGGCCGATCGCCGGCGGCAGGACGCCGCGGAAGTTCGGGTGGTTCTCGGGGAAGCCGAGGCGGACGCCGCCGGTGGCGGGCGAGGCCCAGACCGGCAGCCGCTGCCGCTCGGCGAGGGCGACCGCGGTGTCCCAGGCGCCGGCGGTGTCGATGTCGGGGCCGGCGACGAGGACCGGGTTCGAGGCCTTGTCGAGGCGCTCGGCGAGCGCCCTGACCGCATCGGGATCGGCGACGGCCCGGCCGTCGACCTTGCGCGCGATCGCCGCCGCCGCGTCCTTCTCGTCGACCTCGGCGTACCAGTCGTCCATCGGCAGCGAGACGAAGACCGGCCCGCGCGGCGCCAGCCCCGCCAGGTGCGCGCCGTGCGCGAGCGCCAGCGGCACGTCCTCGGCCCGCGGCGGCTCGAAGGACCACTTGACGAGCGGATGCGGCATCCGCGTGGCGTCGCGGTTGGTCAGGTTCGCCTGCAGGGTGATCTGCGCCCGCGCCTGCTGGCCGGCGGTGACGAGCAGCGGCGAGTGGTTGGCCTGGGCGTTGAAGATCGCCCCCATCGCGTTGCCGACCCCCGGCGCGGTGTGGAGGTTGACGACGGTCGTCTTCCCCGAGGCCTGCGCGTAGCCGTCGGCCATCCCGACCACCACCGCCTCCTGCAGTCCCAGCACGTAGCGGAAGTCGCTCGGGAAGTCGGCCAGCATCGGCAGCTCGGTCGAGCCCGGGTTGCCGAACATCGTCGTCATCCCGTGGGCGCGGAAGAGGTCGAAGGCGGCTTCGCGGACGGTTGGCACGAATCGAACCCTATCCCCCCGGGTTGCAACTACCTCATGCCGGTGAGGATTCCCCAGCAGGATTCAAGACGCGAACGTCGTACGGCCGATAAAGCGGGGGTGAGCCACCGCTTCCTCGCCCACGCCTGGACCCGCGCCCTCGCCGTCATTGCCGCCTCACTGGCCCCGCTGCTGGCGATCTGCGTCTACGCCGAAGCGGCGCCGATCCCGACCAGGATCGTCTACGCGCCGGGCAAGATTGTCCCGATCCCGGCCTCGATCCCCCACGCCGAAGGCGACATGGTCGACCAGCGGATCATCCCCAACCTGCGCTGGCTCGCCCAGCGGTACCCGATCTACGTCACCGACGGCTACTCAGGCCCGCTGCCGAACGGCGAACACGCCGGCTGCAACGGCTGCCACGTCAGGAACTCCGACCACTACAACGGCCTCGCCGTCGACATCGTCCCGCTCAACCCCAGCTCCAGCTGCGACGCCAACTGGGCCGGGATCACCAGCCTCGCGCTCTGGGCCGAGCCGGTGCAGGAACAGCCGCGGATGCCCTTCCGATGGGTTGGTTACGACGGCGACGCCGGCCACGGTTGCGGCAACCACCTCCACCTCTCCTGGAACCACGCGACCGCGCCGATGTTCCAGCTCGCCGAATGGGTCGAAGTCCTCTCCGTCAACTTCGCCGGCGTCAAGCCGGTGACCGCGCCGAAGAAGAAGAAGCCGCGCTCGGCACCCCGCGCCCCGGCCGGACCCCCCGGCGGCATCTCCCAGGTCACCACCGGCGGCGTCTCCGCCCGCCTGGCCGGCGACTAGCCAGCCGAACTGCATCAACTTGACTATCTGCTGGGCAGTGAAGTTGATGCAGTTCGGATGGGTGCGTGGCACGTGGGATGCCTAGGATGCGCCGGTGCGCGTTCTTGCAGCCACCGCGTCCCTGATCGCCCTGGCCCTGGCGATCGGCTGCGGCGACTCCGACGACTCGACGCCCGTCGCCTGCCTCGAAGGGGCCGGTGCCTACGAGCGGGCGCTGGAGGCGGCTCCCGGGGAAGTGCTTCTCGAAGGCGAGACGATGATCAGCGAATGCCTGACCCGCAACCAGACCGGCGGCGACCTCAGCCGAATTGGCGAAGCGATGCTGGAGACGGCGACCGCACTCAACGCCGAAGCGCGGGAAGACCCCGGCGCCGACGCCAGCCTCCGGCTCGGCTACCTGCTCGGCGCCGTCCAGCGCGGCAGCGAGGAGAGCGAAGGGATCCACTCCGACCTCCTCCGCCGCCTCGTCGTCGCGGCCCGCTTCGCGCCCGGCAAGCAGCCGCTCTCGCAGGAGTTCCGCGCCTCCTACCGCGAGGGCTTCGAGGCAGGGCTGGCCGGCGGCTAGCCCGCCGGCCTGGTTCCACGGCCCTTCACCGTGCAACGGACCTTCGACTTACCCCCTCGGCGGCTGCGGACCCTGCAGACGATGGTGGCGTTGCGGCCGGGCCTGCCACGCCGGCCTCGCTTCCCCCGCTTGCCGGGGTTGCCGATGGGGCCGGGCTGACCGGCGCCACCGGGCTGTCCTGGCGCGCCGGATGAAGCGCCGGGCAGGACAGGAGGCGGGATCGGACCCCGCCAGAGCGAGATCGCATCGCCAAACCCGACCGCCTGGTCGGCCGCGACCGCCGCGGCGCCGCGGTCCAACCGCACCAGCCACGCTTCGTCGGTGGCCTCCGCAGCGAGGCCGTCGAGTTCGGTCACCGCGCCGGCAGAGGTTGCGAAAGAGGTGACGCATCCCCGCGGCTGCGAACCGCCCCGCGCCGCCTCCAGTACCTCGGGCAGAGGCGCTCCCATCGGCGCCGTGACGCTGCAGAGCCGCACGTTTCCAGGCGCGATCTGCAGCGCCATGACGTGCGGCACCGGTGTCTCGGCGGCTACCGTGGGCACCGGCCGATCGGTTGGCTGCGCCGAATCCTGGCGGGGCGCCGGCGCGACCGCGAACCCGCGGCCGGAGAGCGCCCGCAATGCATGGCCGGTGGACGGCGGAAACCAGGGTTCCCCCGCGAAGAAAGCGAAACCTCCTTCGGAGTCCTGGAGCGAGAGGATGTAGTCGATTGGGGTCTTCCCGTCTTCGCTCGTCCAGGCAGCGGACTGGGGGTCGACCCCGCAGGCGTTGAGCGCGTTGACGGTCCAGGCGGCGGTGTCGAGGTTGGGCCCGAATTCCGGATGTTCGACCGCGCCACTCTCCTCGACCAGCCGGCTGCGCAGGTAGCCGAGGCCGGCCTCGACGGCGGGGTCGTAGGCAGGCAGACCCGCGGCGCAAAGCCCCCCAACCGCCACCGCGGTCAGGTCGGGGCTGCTCGATTCTCCGGCGGCGAGCGGAAAGAAGCTCCAGCCCCCGTCGGGATGCTGGTCCGCGCGCAGGTAGGCGATCGCCGGCTGCAGCGCCCAGATGGGAAGCGGGGTAGTCCGCAGCGCCACGAGACCCCAGGCGGTGCTGAAGGTGCTGGGCTCGCCGAAGCCACCGCTGGCCTGGTCCCACTCCCCGACCAGCTCGGCGGGGAGGTTCTGGCCGGCCGACACCCGCGCCGTGTCGATCCCGGCGGCGTGGGCGTTGAGGATCAGCCGCGAGACGGTTTCGGGAGCGATCAGCCCGGCGGCGTCCCAGAACGAGGAAGCCTCGCCGAAGAGGAAGTCCTGCAGGCTGGGACCGTTCTCGCTCCGCACGTCGGCGGAGCTGAGGCCGGCGGCGGCATAGCCGCTCGCGAGCCATTCGCCGCTGTAGATTTCGTCGTGCAGGTAGCCGGGTGGTTCGCCGGTTGCCGGGTCCTGTCGAGCGACCGCAAAGGCAATCGCTTCGGCAATCGCCGAGTCGATCTCGGCCTGGGTCGAAGTTGCCTCCGCGATCGCCGGCGAAACCGCCAGGGTGAAAACCGACGCGCAGAGCGCGGACAGCAGCAGAGCAGGAACCACACGCATCCTTGACCCCTTTCCTCGAGGGCTGTTCGGAGGGATCGGAGGGAGGTCTCCTGGCTTCCGAGCAGTCCCGTCGCGCCTTCCCGGCTTCTCGCCAGTGGCCGCCCCTGGGGGCATGCGGCGGGCTCTTCTCGCTCGGTCACAGTGGCGGGACCGCGCCGGTTTCGCACCGGACTTCCCTGTCCACCGATCCGTATTTGTCGGACGGGCAAGGTATCGGAGTTTCTGCCGGACATGGTTGCGCTGCCGTCGCCCGCCCCTTTAGGTTGGAATCGTCAAGCGGCTGAGGGAACCCGGTGAGAACCCGGGACTGACGCGCAACGGTGATGGACACGGGGCCGTGTTTTCGGCGCCGGTTCGAGTCCGAATGCTCTCCGCCTGACGCACACATAAGGACCCCTGTTTCGCGAACGGACGGCCGGTCTCTCTTCCCTCTCCCAGGCGGCGTGGGGACGGAGCACCACCGTCCCCAACCAGAAGGAGATCCATCGAATGCGTCCCACCATCTGCCGCCTGGCCTTGATCGCCGCGGCACTCTGCTCACTGCTGGCGCCGGCCTCCGCCTCCGCCGTGGCCACGGCCGGCCAGATCGAAGAAGCGATCGGCAAAGGCGTCACCTACCTCAAAGGTCAGCAGAAAGAAGGCGGCGAAATGCCCGGCTTTGGCGGCGACTGGGCCCTGACCTCGCTCGCCGCGGTCGGGGTCGCCTCCGCCGACGTCAACAAAACCGGCAAAGAAGGCAAAGACGCCCGCAGCTGGTACGAAGGCCTGGTCGGCGTCTCGACCTGGCCCGGGAAGGAGCCGTCGCGACCGACTTCGAGCGGGCGGCGCTGGCCTCCTACGCGGCGGGCATCGACCCGGCGCGAATCTCCAAACGGCAGAACCTGATCGCCAGGATCGCCTCTTATTACCAGCCCGCCAGCCCCGGCTATTACGGCTCGACCTTGAACGGGACCGCCTTCGGCCTGATCGCCCTCGCCAAGCTGAAGACGACCGGCGGGGTCCAGCGGGTGCCGCAGATCGTCCTCGACCAGGCGGTCGAAGCGGTGAAAGCCAACCAGCACACCGACGGCGGCTGGACCTGGGAAAAAGCTGCGGGCAACGAAGCGGCGCTTGAAAAAGCCTCCGAACCCGACATGACCGGCGCCGCGATGGCGGCGCTCTGCGCCGCCGGCGTCGTCAAGACGAACGCCTCGATCGTAATCGCGAAGAAATACCTCGTATCGATCTTCGAAGGATCGAGCGGCGCTTTCAAATCGACATTCGGCAACAACACCAGCTCCAACGCCTGGGCGGTCGATGGCCTCAAAGCCTGCGGCATCGATCCGCAGGGGACCGAATTCAGGGCCCCGCGCCGAACAAAAAAACGCCGCTCAACTTCCTCATCTCCCAGCAGGTGACGGGCGGCGGGTTCAGGTACCCGACCTCGGGAAGCACCGCCGACCTCTACTCGAGCCAGGACGCGGTCCGCGCTCTCGGCAGCGGCAACTTCACCGCGACGCCACCGACCCCGAGCGGCGGCCCGCAGTGGAAGGGCGTCACCCAGTTCGCCACCGGCGAAGCGGAAACCGCCCCCCTCGCCCTGATCGTCAACAACGGCAGCTCGCCGCTGAAGATCTGCTCGGTGACGCTGGCGCCGAAAGCGACGACGACGACGCTGGCGGTGGTGCTGAACGCGGCGGTCGCAGGTACCACGCCGGCAAGCTGCGTGACCGGCTTCCTCCCCGCCAGCGGCGAAGGGGCGATCACCCAGGTCAACGGCTACCCGACCACGCCGGCCGAAAAATGGAACGTCGTCGATCGACGGCGGCGCTGAACACCAGCCAAACGCAACACCACGATCAACGTCGGCGACACGATCTACCTGAAGTACGAATAGCGGCCGCACGCACCGCACGACATTCGCCCACCCAAGTGGGGTCGAAGTCGGATGCGGTCGGGGGTCCGGTTTCTGTAGACTGGCCCCGCAAAAGAGAGATCGGTGGACAGGGAAGTCCGGTGCAAAACCGGCGCGGGCCCGCCACTGTGACCGAGCAGACGCCCCCCGCACGCCACAGGGCAGCCACTGGCCGAGAGGCCGGGAAGGCGCGGAGAGGAGCTCGGAAGCCAGGAGACCTCCCTCCGATCCGAAACGTCGATCGCCCTCGTGGAAAGGGGTCCAGACATGAGCAAGCCGCTCGCGGCGCTTCTCGCCGCCTTCACCTTCGTCCTCCTCGTCGCGCCGCTCGCCACAGGCCGCACCGGCCGAGGTCAGCGTCCGCATCGAGGGGAAGACCGAAACCCTCTTCGAGGGCCCCGTCCTCACCGAAGGCCACAACGTCAGGGGACTAACCGACACCGAAGCTCCGGCCGCGGGCCGCCGCTGCGACGGCCTCAACAACAACGCCAACCCGACCCCCGGGCCGACCGCGACCGCCGCCTCCGTCGACGCGATGGCGATCATCGGCGAGGGCTTCGACGGCGACTGGTACGGACCCGGATCCTTCGACGACTACTTCATCACCCAGTGGGGTCCCGAACGCCAGGACGTCGGCGAAGGCGACTACTGGAGCATCGTCGTCAACAACGTCTTCACCTCGGTCGGGGGATGTCAGTACCAGGTCGACGCCGGCGACGAGGTGCTCTGGATCTACGACGGCTTCGACGGCCGACCCCAGCTCGTCCTCTACCCCGGCGATTACTCCGGGGGAAGCGTCCAGCTGACCGCGAAGGCCGGCCTCGGGGTGCCGTTCGAGGTCACCGTCGAGGAATGGGGCGGGAACTGCTGCACCAGCTCGCCGCCGCCCTCGCCCACCCGCAGCACGGATCCCTATCAAGGGGCTGCGGTGGCGCCGGTGGTGTCCACGGCTCGCGGCTTCGAACGGGCCGACCCGGCGAGCGCCGAGACGGTCGAAACCGGGGCTGACGGGAGCGCGACGATCACTTTCCACACCCCGGGCTGGCATCGGATCAAGGCGACCGCGACCACCGCCGGCAATGAGACCGCGATCCGCTCCAACCGACTGGACGTCTGCGTCCCGGATCCGCCCGCCGAGGACTGCGGGCCACTGCCCGCCGACGACCTGCTGCGGACCCCTCCTCCCGACGAGGAGCCCGCCCCGGCAGGTCCCAGCGAGATCGCGGGGCCGGCCAGCAACCAGCCGCTCTCCGGACCTCCCTCACCCGCGGGTCGGATCAGGGTCGCGCCGAAGGCCCTCGACAAGAGCCGGCTCGCGGCCGGGGTCGTCGGCGTCAGCTGGCAAGTGCGGGACGCGGGGCCCGGGATCGCGAAGTGGCGCGTCTCGTCGAGGACGCGCGGTCCCAGGGCGGCCCGCTTCGTCACCAGGGCCAGCGGCAGGACCAGGAGCTCGACCCGGGTCCGCCTCCCCGGGGGCGCCCGCTACGCGCTCCGGCTCACCTTCACCGACCTGCTCGGGCGCAGCTCCAGCGTCGGGCTCGGGACGGTCAGGGTCCCGGCCTAGATCGTGCGCCGCCTCGTCTCGATCCTCGTCCTCGGCGGGCTCGTGCAAGCTGCCGCGGCGGCGGCAGCCCCCAACCCGGGAAATCAGGCCTCCCTCGATGAGACCGTCCGCTACCTGCAGGAAGCGCAGCTACCGAGCGGCGGGTTCGCCGCGGCGGGGGAACCGAGTCAGATCACCAGCGCCTGGACCGCAGTCGCCCTGGCCGCTGCCGGGATCAACCCCCGGGACCAACGCCGGCCCGGCGGGGTCGACGCCTTCTCCTACCTCGCCGCCAACTACGGACACGCGGTCGCGGAAACCGAGTGTGCCCCGATCGCCTGCACGACCATCTTCGAGCGGGAACTGATGGTCGTCAACGCCGCCGGCGCCGATCCCCGCCACTTCGGCGGCGTCGACCTGGTGGCCGAGCTTCTCGGTCGGGCGCGTCCCGACGGATCCTTCCCACACGTCCCCGGCGGTCAGCCCGGCGTCAACGACACGATCTTCGCCGTCCTCGGCCTTGCCCCGATCGAGGAGCCAGCGACGCAGGCGGCCATCGGACCCGCGGCCGACTGGATCGAATCGGTCCAGCGCCCCAGCGGCGGGTGGGCCTGGAACGCGTCCGGGGCGCGCGAGGAAGTCGACATGACCGGGGCCGCGATCCAGGCCTTGGTCGCCGCCGGCCGGGGCCGCAACGAAGCCGTCGCCGACGGGGTCGCCTACCTGCGCGGGGCGCAGAACCCCGACGGCGGGTTCCCCGAATTCCCTGGCAACCCCGAATCGAACGCCGCTTCGACCGCTTGGGCGACGCAGGCGATCTGGGCAGTGGGAGAGAACCCGGAAAGTTGGCGCACCGGCTCGGGTCAGGCCAGCGAAGAACCGCTCGACTTCATGGAATCGCTGCAGCAGGGCGACGGCCACATCCGCTGGAAGCAAGGCCAGGACTTGAACGGGATCTGGATGACCGCTTACTGCTCGGTCGCCCTCGGCGGCCACACCTGGCCGATCCCGGAGGTGCCGCGGTCAGAAGAACCCGACCAGCCGCCACGACCGGGCGAGGGAGAGGGGAGCCAGGTCGGCGACGGCGTGATTGCCGGCGGCGGCGGCAAGGGCGCATCTCTCTTCAGCCGGCCGAAACCGCAGAGCCAGGGCCGCACCCCGGGCGGCGCCCGAGTAGTCGGAGGCCAGGGCAGAACGCGGAACCGCAGCCAGACGAGGCGGGGCAGCAACGGCGAGCAGCCGACGACGACGCAGACCGCGGAAGCTCGAAGCGCCGCCGAAGACGCGCGGGCAGTCGAAGCCGTCGCCTCCGACCGCGGGGGAAGCAACGCGGCAGGGGGCGAAGCGGTGACGGGAACGGTGATCGGCGGCGGACCGCGGAGTCGCGATCTGCACTTCGGAGCGCCCGGGCTGCACGGGGCCGGGATCGAGACCCCCGGCGAAGCGGACAGCGGCATGGCGATCGGCGCCGCGGCGCTGCTGGTTGCGCTCGCCGGGGCCGGCTGGGAGCGGCGGCGCGAGGTGCTCGCGTGATCGCCGGAATCGACCTCGGCAACGGCCTCGCCGAGATCGCCACCGCCCTCGACGTCCCGGTGCTGATCGCGGCGATCGTCGTCCTCCTGCTCTGCGCCCTGGAGCTCGGCCGCTTCGCGGTCGAATACTGGCGCCGCCGCGTGCGCGCCCGCGACCTCGACCTGCGCGACCTGATCCGGCAGGCGATAGCCGCGCCCCAGCAGGCTGTCGCGATCGCCTACAGCGCCCCCAGCACGCTCGCCGGCGAGGCGCTGGTCGAGATCGCCACCACCGCGGAGGGCGACCGGGAGCGCTCCGCCGAGCACGCCCTCGCCCGCTACGAGCTGGCGGTACAGCGGCGCCTCGACCGCACCAGGCTGCTCGTCCGTGCCGGCCCGGCGATCGGCCTGATGGGGACGCTGATCCCGCTTGCGCCCGGGCTGGCGGCACTCGGCGACGGCGACGTCGCGGCCCTGGCGGAGAACCTGCGGGACGCCTTCGGGGCGACCGTGGTCGGTCTCCTGGTCGGCACCGTCGCCTTCGCCCTCACCCTGGCGAGGACGCGGATGTATACCGAGGATCTGGCGGCGCTCGAGCAGGGAGCGGAGGTACCGGCGCGGTGAGGAGGATCGGCCTCGGCCGCCACGGCCTGATCGACGAGAACGCCGGCGACCCGCTTGACGGCCTCGTCAACCTCTTCGACCTCGGGATGGTCCTCGCCGTCGCCTTCCTGATCGCCGGCCTCAGCCTCACGCTCGACCTCGAAAGCGGCAGGCCGAAACCGCAAGACCCGGCGAGACCGTCCGGCCGGGTCCTGCCCAGCCAGGATTCCCGCCCCGGCGCGACCGGTCGCGGCCAGCCGGTCGGCCAGGTCTACCGGCTGTCGGACGGCAGGCTGATCTACGTCAAGCGAAGCCGGTGAATACGCTCTGGGAACTGGAACTTTTCGATGGAGGCAGCCTTGACTGAACAGCTCTGGGGTGGCGAGACCACCAAAGCCGTTGACAACTTCCCGGTCTCGGGCGAGCGGGTACCGGTGCCGGTGGTGCGCTGGCTGGGCCGGATCAAGGGCGCGGCGGCGGAGGCCAACGGGGCTCTCGGCCAGCTCGATAGCGACCTCGCGGAGCGGATCGCCGCCGCCGGCAAGTCGATCGCCGAGGGCGAGCACGACGACCAGTTCCCGATCGACGTCTTCCAAACCGGCTCCGGCACCTCCTCGAACATGAACGCCAACGAGGTGATCGCCAACCTCGCCGGCGAGGGCGCGCACCCCAACGACCACGTCAACATGGGCCAGTCCTCCAACGACGTCTTCCCCTCCGCCGTCCACCTGGCGGCGCTGGACGAGGTCACCCACGACCTGCTGCCGGCGATGGGCGGGCTCGAGGGCGCCCTGGAAGAGAAGGCGCAGGCGTTCGCCGACGTGGTCAAGGCCGGGCGCACCCACCTGATGGACGCGGTCCCGGTCACGCTCGGGCAGGAGTTCGGCGGCTACGCGGCGCAGGTCCGCCTCGGCGTGCAGCGGGTCGAGGGGACGCTGCGGCGGGTCGGCCAGATCCCTCTCGGCGGCACCGCCACCGGCACCGGGCTCAACACCCACCCCGAGTTCGCCGCCAAGGTGCGCGAGCGGCTGGCCGCCGACACCGGCCTTGAGATATCCGGTCCGCTCGACGCCTTCGAGGCGCAGGGCAACCGCGACGCCCTGGTCGAGCTCTCGGGCGCGCTCAAGGTCTACGCGGTCTCCCTGAACAAGATCGCCAACGACCTGGCGCTGATGGGCTCCGGTCCCCGCGCCGGCCTCGCCGAGCTGCGCCTGCCGGAGCTGCAGAAGGGCTCCTCGATCATGCCCGGCAAGGTCAACCCGGTGATCCCCGAGGTGGTGATCCAGGTCGCCGCCCAGGTGATCGGCAACGACGCCGCGATCACCGTCGCCGGCAGCCAGGGACAGTTCGAGCTCAACGTCCGCGTGCCGCTGATCGCCCGCAACCTGCTCGACTCGATCAAGCTGCTCGCCTCCGCCTCGCGCCTGCTGAACGAGAAATGCGTCGCCGGCTTGAAGGCGAACGAGGAAATGACGGAGCGCCACGCCGAGGCGACCCTGGCGACGGCCACCGCCCTCAACCCCCACATCGGCTACGACCGCGCCGCCGACATCGTCAAGGCCGCGGCCGAGTCCGGCCGCTCGCTGCGCGAGGTCGCGCTGGAGCAGGGGGTCGAGCCCTCGGTCCTCGAGGAGGCGCTCGACCACCGGCGGATGGCCCGGCCTCACGAGTAGGCACGGCGGGGCGGCGTCAACGTTTTTTCCCGAACGGGAAAATTTAGCCAAAGATCCTTCGTTTCCGGAAGAATCTTCCCGAGCGGGAAAAATTGGCGGCAAGCAGGCGGTCGCCGGGCTATTTTCCCCGAACGGGAATGAAGCCGACGATCATCTACAACCAAACGGCCTTGGGCGCGGCGGTCCGCCAGCGTCGTCGAGAGCTCAGCCTTACCCAACACACCCTGGCTGACGTCGCCCGCACCACCCCTCGCTTCATCAGCGAACTGGAGAACGGCAAGGCCAGCGCTCAGATAGACGGGGTGTTGAGGGTTCTCTCCGCCCTCGGCATCGAGCTGGTGGCGAGGCAGCGGTGAACGAGCTCGCCGTCTACCTGCATGGCGTCGAAGCCGGCACGCTCGAGCGACTTCCCCAGGCGAGGCTTCGCTTTGCCTACTCGACCGAGTACGTGGAGGCGGAGGGCGCACCGGTCTCGCTCAGCCTGCCGCTACGAAAGGCACCGTTCGAGGACAACGAGTGCGGCCCGTTCTTCCAGGGGCTACTGCCGGAAGGCGACTTCCTGCGAGCGGTGGCCCGCGTCTTCCAGGTCTCGGCCGAGAACCCGTTCGCCGTCCTCGCGGCAATCGGCGGCGAGTGCGCGGGGGCGATCTCGCTAGGTCCCGTCGAGGGCCCGGCGCCGGGGACCGTCTCCGAGCCACCACGGTGGCTGAACGAAACCGAGTTGGGACAGCTCCTCGCCGATCTCCCCGAGCGGCCCTTGGCGCTGCTCGACGACGCCGAAGAGAACGAAGGGATCCGGATCTCCCTCGCTGGCGCCCACGACAAGATCGGCGTCCTCTGCGAGAAGCAGCAGATCGGCCTGACGCGAGGTGCCCCACCGAGCACCCACATCCTCAAGATGCCGATCGACCGCGTCAGCGAACCGATCGTCGACGAGGCGTTCTGCATGGCCCTGGCCGCAGCCGTCGGCCTCGACGTCGCCGCCGCAGAGCCCTGGGCTGTCGACGGGCACGAGTTCCTGCTCGCCCACCGCTACGACCGCCACCCCGAGACGCTTCCGGACGCCCGCCTGCACCAGGAGGATTTCTGTCAGGCCCTAGGCGTAGCTCCCGCGGAAAAGTACGAAGGTGAGGGCGGCCCTGGCCTCGATGATTGCGCCGAGTTGCTGTGGAGGGTTTCCAGCGCCCCCGCCCGCGACGTCACCGCCTTCGCCGACGCTCTGCTCTTCAACTTCCTGATCGCCAACCACGACGCTCACGCTAAGAACTACTCGCTGCTGCTCGACGGCCCCGAGGCGATCCGTCTCGCCCCCCTCTACGACCTGCTCTGCACGGCGGTCTTCACCGACACCAGGAAGAAGCTGGCGATGAAGTACGGCGGCGAGAACCGGCCCGAATACCTGCGCCGCCGCCACCTCGATCGCTTGGCCGAGGCGCTGGCCGTTAAAGGGGCGCTGGTGCGCCGGCGGGCGGAGCGGATGATCGAGCTGGTGGGCGAGTCAAGGGAGGCGGCGAGAGGATCGCTGCCGCGGGACTTCCAGGACCGCCCTCTGATTACCGCGATTGAGGACATGCTCGAGGCTCGTCAGCAGCGACTGGCGAAAGCCCTGGCCGAACCGGAGTAACGCCTACCGGTCTACCGCGGGTCCGGGATCAACAGCTCGACGTTGCGATCTTTGGGTAGGCCTTCGCCTAGCGGGGCGCCGGATTGGAAGTCGTTGAAGGACATCGTCCGCGCTGCGGACGCGAGGTCGTTGAAGTCCATCGACGAAGCCGGGGTGCCGGGTGCCGGGGCGACGGCCTGGCCGACGTGGTCGAGGATGGTGCCGAAGATCGAGAGGGTGCCGTCGTGGTTGTCGAAGACCTCGAGCAGGCGGCTCTGCTGCGGCCAGTCGGCCTCGGCGGCGACCCGGATGCTCCAGAAGCCGCCCGGCCCGCTGGGGTTCGGAAAGGGGTTGACGACGTTGTCGTGGGAGTGGCCGGCGACCCAGGCGATCGCGTTCGGGTATTCGTGCAGGAGGTTGACGAGGTCGCTCTCGAGGTGGATCGGGAAGGAGAGCCGCGGGTCGAGGTCGCAGCCCGGGTTGATGTCGTGCCCGTGCGAGTCGTTGACCGTGCACGGCGGCGCCACCTCGTCGGGGATGTCGGCAACGAGGCTCTCGGGCGCGTGGTGGCTGAAGATCACCACCAGCTGGTCGGCCGCGGTCGCCGCCTGCAACTGCGAGCGCAGCCATTTGAACTGCGGGTCGTCGACGTTCCCGTCCGAGGTCGAGGCGCCGCTCGGGGTGAGGATCGTCCCCGCCTCGGCGACGGTGTCGAGGGCGATGAAGCGCATCCCCGGCGTCGGGCTCCAGGCGTAGTAGCCGGCAGCGCCTTTGGAGGCGGTCTCCTGGGCCGAGTCGATCAGGCCGAAGCCGTGGCCGTCTTTCTGTTTGCCCGCCTTGAAGATGTCCTTGTACTGCTTCTTGGAGACGAAGCGGCGGTTCGGGTCGCCGGGGACGAGGATCGTGTTCTGCGGGCTGGTGAGGAAGGTCGAGAGGAGCCGGACCGGGTCGAACAGCGATTCCAGCAGCGCCTGCGCGTTTTCGGGATTCGAGACCGGGCCGATCGGCTTCAGGCATCCCGTCGCCACCTGCTCGAAGGCGGCGTTGGCGGCGGCGTTCCCCTGCACCAGTGCGTCGTGGTTGCCGAAGGCGACGTAGGAGGGGACTTTGACCCCGCTGGCGGTGAACGCCTGCTGGGCGCGGTCCATCAAGCCGGGGTATTTGGGCCAGGCCGAGTGCGGGCCGGCCGGGACATCGGGGTCGTAGAACTCGGGGTATGGGCCCTCGAGGTAGTCGTCGTAGTCCTGCACGCCGGTGTAGCGGGCGGCGCCGGGGACGAAGAAGTTGGGGCAGAGCGGGTGCGAGTATTTCGACTTGTCGACGCCGCTGTTGGGGTTGAGGCTGCCGCCCTCAAGCAGCGTCCGCACCCAGAGCGTCTCGTTCAGCTGCTGGCTGTCGGCCGAGTCGCCGGTGTCGATCGTGAAGTCCATCGCCCGGCGGGCGCCGCTCCCGGCGGCGACCGGGCTGGCGCCGGCAAATTTGTTCACCTGCTGGATCATCGCCTCGTCGATCTGCGGCTTGAGAGCCTCCCAGGGCCGCCAGGCGGCACCGAACGGGAGGTTGAGCGGGGTCGAGAGCGGGTCGATCACCTCGACTCGGGCCGGCGACTCCTCGTCGGCGAGCTGGAAGTCGGAGAGCTGACCGAAGTAGACGAGCGAAGTGCGTTTGGCGGCTCGTTCGGCTCCCGCCGTCGCCAGGTCCTGCCGCACCGTGTACGGCTCACCGGCGCCGAGTTTGAGGAAGCGGAAGGCACCTGACGTGGCCGGGACAACTCGCTGTTCGAGCGTGGTCTTCCCCGCGGTGTCGGAGATTGCAGCAACCGCATCTGGAGCAGAGGCGACCACAGCTACCGCTGCGATCGCCACCACGAACCTCACAACCTCCCGAATTCCCATTCCGGGAGGTTACCTACTTTTTGGCGAGAAAACCTTTGCGGTATCCCTACCCCTGCAGCGTGACGAAGCGCTCCTCAGTCAGCTCGTAAACCGCATAGGCCGGCCCCTCGCGGGTGTTGCCGGAGTCCTTGACCCCGCCGTAGGGCTGCTGGTCGGCGCGGAAGGTCGGCACCTCGTTGACGAGGACGCCGCCGAACTCGAGGGTGCGGCCGGCCTGGAGGCCGCGGCCGATGTCGCGGGTGAAGACGCCGGCCTGGAGGCCGAACTTCGAGTCGTTGGCGAGGCGCAGCGCCTCGTCGAAGTCGGCGAAGATGTCGATCGTCGCCACCGGGCCGAAGATCTCCTCGCACCAGACCTTCGCCTCTTTCGGCGGCGCCTTCAGCAGGGTGGGCGCCAGGCAGCGGCCCTCGTCGACCAGCTCGCCGCCGGTCAAGAGCTCGGCCCCGCCGGAGACCGCCTCCTCGACCCACTCCTTCACCCGGTCGCGGTCGTCGGGGGTGATCAGCGGGCCGACGTCGGTGCTCTCGTCGAGCGGGTCGCCGACCGTCAGCTTCTCGACGTTGGCGACGAGGCGCTCGGTGAAGGCATCGGCGACGTCCTCGTGGACGAGGATCCGCTGGATCGAGATGCAGCTCTGGCCGGCGTGGCTGAAGGCGTGCAGCTGGGCTTTGTCGGCCGCCGCTTCCCAGTCGCCGTCGGCGTTGACGATCAAGGGCGCGTTGGAGCCGAGCTCCAGGTTCACCTTCTTGTGCGGGACCTTGGAGCGGATGTCCCAGCCGACCGGAGCCGAGCCGGTGAAGGTGATCGCCTTGGTCAGCGGGTGCTCGACGATCTTGTTGCCGACCTTCGAGCCGGGCCCCGGCACGACCGAGAGCCAGTTCTCCGGCAGCCCCGCCTCGAGCAGGATCTCGGCCAGCTTCAGGGCCGAGATCGGCGTCTGCCCGGCCGGCTTGAGGACGATCGCGTTGCCGGCGGCGATCGCCGGCCCGAGCTTGTGGGCAACGAGGTTGAGCGGGAAGTTGAAGGGGCTGATCGCGCCGACGACCCCGTAGGGGACGCGCAGCATCACCCCGAGCTTGCCGACTCCGGCTGGCGAAGCGTCCATCGGCACCGTGCCGCCGGTCAGCTTGCGGGCCTCGACGGCGGAGAACTCGAGCGTGGAGACGCAGCGTTCGGCCTCCAGCGTCGCCGTCTTGATCGGCTTGCCGGCCTCGGCGGCGATCGTCGCCGCCAGCTCTTCGGAGCGCTCGGCGACCAGCTCGGCCGCCCGCTCCAGCACCGCCGCCCGCCGGTGCTGCAGGAAGTCGGCTCCCTCGAAGGCCTCGTGCGCGGCCTCGATCGCCCGCTCCGCGAGCGCTTCGTCGGCCTGCGCGACCCGGCCGACGACGCTGCCGTCGTAGGGGCTCTTCACCTCGCTCCACTCGCCGGTCTCGGTCCACTTACCGGCGGCGAGGAGCTTGTGGTCGGTTGCCTCTACGGTCTGCGTCGCCATCGCGTCCTCCTCAAGATTGCGTGCACATCCAGGGTACGCCCCCGCTCGTGCAGGCCGCTACTCCGCAGCGTTGAATCTGTTGGCCTAGAGATGTCCAAGGTTGTGAGAACGATCGGCTCCCGTCCCCGCATACCGGGGACAACTCGGTTCGCACTTCTGTGCGGTTTGCTGCTGAGTCTTCTCTACCCGGTCTCCGCCCAGGCCAGCGTCAGCTGGGTCGTCCACGGCCGCGGCTTCGGCCACGGAGTCGGGATGAGCGCCTACGGCGCCTACGGCTACGCCAAGGCGGGCAAGGGCTACCGCTTCATCCTCGGCCATTACTACACCGGGACCAGCCTCGCCACGGCACCGCAAGGGCGCGTCGTCCGCGTCCTCCTCGACATCTCCCCCGGCGACGTCGAATTCAGCGGCGCCACCAGCGCCTGCGGCGAGCGCCTCGACCCCCGCCGCAGCTACGAGGCCCACCGCAACGGCAACTCGGTGCGGCTGCGCAGCAGCGGCGGCAAGACGCTGGCGGACTGCGGGCGGAAGCTTCGGGCCGCCGGGCGCGGCAAGATCGCGATCGGCGGCCACGGCACCTACCGCGGCGCCCTCGAGACGGTGGCGACCGAAAGCGACTCCGGCTCGCTCAACGTCGTCAACGCGCTCGCCCTCGAGCAGTACGTGAAAGGCGTGATGCCGAACGAGGTGCCGCCCTCCTGGCCGACCGAGGAGCTGAAGGCACAGGCGGTGGCGGTGCGCTCGATCGCCCTCACCGGCGACGTCGGCGGCAACGGCTTCGACCTCTACTCCGACACCCGCAGCCAGGTCTACGGGGGGCTGGAAAGCGAGTACGACCGCACCAACGACGCCGTCGCCGCCACCCGCGGCCAGGTCGTCACCTACAAGGGGGCGATCGCCCAGACTCTCTACTCGGCCTGCTCCGGCGGCCACACCGAGAGCGCCGTCAACGTCTTCGGCTCCCCCGTCCCCTACCTGGTCGGCGTCCCCGACCCCTACGACTACTACTGCCCGCTGCACAAGTGGACCCTGGACTTCAGCGGCGCGGAGATCAGCTCCCGCCTCAGCGGCTACCTGAAGGGGAAGCTGAAACGGGTGGTGATCACCAAGACCGGCGTCTCGCCGCGCATCGTCAGCGCCACCCTCGTTGGCACCGCCGGCAACTCGACCGTCACCGGGTCGCAACTCTCGGTCGCGCTCGGCGGCTACGACACCTGGATGAGCTTCGAGAAGGTGGTCTCAGGGCAGCGCTAGCTCGGCGTGGATCGAACGGTGGTCGGAGCCCGGCAGGTTCTCGACCCCGTAGGTGACGAAGTCGAGCCGGTCGTCGGCGAGGACGTGGTCGATCGTGATCACGGGGAAGGGCAGGTCGTGGCCGCGGTTCGGCCAGGTGGGGATCAAGGTCATCCCGGCGACGGAGCCGGCGTCGCGGTGTGGCCACGCCCAGTCGTATGTCGCTTTTGTTCGGCTATGCCGTACAAACGCGACACTCAGCCGTCGGGATACGGCTGGATCGGGATGCCGTGATCCGTCTCCCGCATCCCCAGCTCGTAGGCGGCGCCGCCGGGGAGGGACAGCTGGCGTGGGGGCATGCCGGGACGTTCGACGGTCAACTCGAGGTCGGCGACCGAGCAGTTGACGGTGTTGTGCTCGGGGCCGGCGGGGTCGGCGTAGACCCAGCCGACGAAGTCCTTCTCGGGGGCCGAGACGCGGCCGCGGACGACGACGCCCTTGCCGGGGAGGAGGAAGCCGCAGACCGAGGGCTGCTCTTCGATTCGGGTCGAGCGGATCGCGCCGAGGCCGCCGAGGCGGTGCGCCTCGCCGTCGAGGACGAGCATCCCGGAGGGGATCCAGGGGCTGACGCGGGAGCCGAGTCGAACGCGGGCGGCGCCCGCGTCGAAGTAGGTGCCGGGTGCGTCGGCGAAGCCGGTGCCCTCGAGCCAGACCCAGCGCTCGGCGTGCTCGCTCCCCCAGTTGTGGCCGATCATCCCCGGCCAGCCGCTCAGCTCGTACGGTTCGTCGTCGATCACCAGCCGCCCCTCGAAACGGGCGTCGGGGAACGGCGCCAGGAACTTCGTCTTCGGCAGCGGCGCGCTGTAGAGCCAGTCGGCCGGCAGGTACTTGCAGGGCTCGGCCTCGCCGGCGAAGGTGAGCGACCAGGCGGCGCTGAGTGCCTCGGTCTCGACCGAGCCCTCGGCGCGCCCTGGACCGATCTCGGCATCGGCTACGCGGATCCAGGAGCCGGGCGGGGTCGAGAGCTCACTCGCTGGCTGCGTCACCTTCGTCGCCCGCGGCCCGGCCGCCTTGCGGTCGAAGAGGCAGAACCAGATCGAGGCGTTCGGCTCGGCGCCCGGGCGCTTGTGGACCGTGTGGCGGATCCATACCCCCTGGCCGCCATCGGGCCGGCAGGCCTTGATGTAGAAGCTCTCGTAGTGGCCGGCCTTGGCGGCGACCTCCGGGAACCGCGCCCGTTCCTCCATGCCCCAACCCTAAGGGCGCGTAGCCTTTGGCGCCCGTACGGACGCCAAAGGCGACGGTCAGTTGCCGCCGCGCAGCGGCGGTGGCGACGGCGATTCGAAGCCGAGCATCGCCACCGTCGCCGGGATCACCTCTTCGCCGGAGGCGGCGATGCGGTCGCTGGCGTCGTGGCGAATCTGGGTCAGCTCGGCGAAGGTCGCGGCGAGCGCGGCGATCACTTCCCCCCAGCCGCGCTCGTCGAGCTGCATCGGCATCCAGGTGAGGTGGCGGTCGGCCCGGGCATCGAAGGTGTCCTCGCGAATCGCCCGGTCGGCACGCGCCACCATCCCCTGCAACGAGATCCGCGAGAGCCGGCGCCGGTCCGGCCGCGGCATCCCTTCGAATTCCTTGTCGTTGATGAAGACCTTGGCGAGGCCGCGGTAGACGTGCTCGACCGCGCCGCGGCGGGGGATCGATTCGATCACCTCCAGGCAGCCTTCCTTCTCCAGCTCGCGGAAGTGATACGAGGCGAGCGAGAGCGCCTGCTGGTAGCTGTTGTAGTGCTCCTTCGGAATCAGCCCTTCCTCGACGAACTGGCTCGGGCTGCGCGTGCCTTCGTTGAGGACTTCCAGGATCCGGACCCGCAGCGGGTGCTTGAGCACGTTGCAGATGGTCTCGGCGGACGTCCGGTCGCCGCGCCTCTTTCCCTCGTCGCCCTTCTCCGCCATCCCCGAGCCCTTTCGATTGATCGACTGCACAGGAGCGGCACGATAGGGCATAAATGCTCGGACATTGCAGGAAAATGGCTAGCCAGAGCCCTTTACTGAGGCCGGTCGAAGTAATAGGAACCAGTCTGTCGCTGAGAAGGACGCTTCCGGCGCGGAGAGGAGGTGATGCGTATGCAGTTCAGCGGATGCGGCCATGCCTATCCCGCCACCTCCATTCACAAGGGTGGCTGAGGCCTGACAGCTACCGCCCCGATGCAGCACCGATCGGCGGGGCGGTCAGGTCTCAGCCGCGGGAGCGGCGGGGGCTCAGACCTTGATCGTGATCACGTCGCCGTCGGCGACGAGGTAGTCGCGCCCCTCGATCCGCAGCTGCCCCTTGTCACGGGCCGGCGCGTAGCCGCCGCACTCGACCAGCTGCTGCCAGCCGATCACTTCGGCTTTCACGAACGCTTCCATGATCTCCGTATGAATGGTTCCTGCCGCTTCGAGGGCGGTGGCACCACGGCGCAGCGGCCGCGCGACCGCCTCCTTGTCCTCGCCGGCGGTGAAGAAGGTGATCAGCTCCAACAGGTCGTAGGCGGCGCGGACCAAGCGCGCCAGGCCCGAGCCCTCGACCCCGTAGGACTCGCGCATCTCCTCGGCCTCGGCGGGGTCGAGCTCGGCCAGCTCGCCCTCGATCCGGGCGCTGACCGCAACCACCCCGGCACCGACCGAGTTGGCGTGGGAGATGACCGCTTCCGGCGCCTCGGCGTCCCCCTCGTCAACGTTGGCGACGTAGAGGATCGGCTTGGTCGTGAGTGCCTGGAGGTTCTGGGCGGCCTGCGGAGCCCCCTCGGGGACGGGGATCGAGCGGGCGGGACGGCCGGCGGCGAGCGCCTCGTGCACGGCCTGCAGCCACTCGTGCTCGACCTGCGCTTCTTTATCCCCCGACTTCGCCTGCTTGCCGACGCGGGGCAGGCGGCGTTCGACCTGGTCGTAGTCGGCGAGGACCAGCTCGGTCTCGATCGTCTCGATGTCGGCGAGCGGATCGACGCGGCCGTCGGGGTGCGGAACGTCCGATTCGGTGTGGCAGCGGACGACGTGGCAGATCGCGTCGGTCTCGCGGATCGAGGCGAGGAACTGGTTGCCGAGGCCCTCCCCCTCGGAGGCGCCTTTGACGAGGCCGGCGATGTCGTGGAAGTCGATTTTCGCCGGCACCAGCTCCGAGCTCTTGACGGTCGTGGCGACCTGCTCCAGGCGCTCGTCCGGTACCTGGGCGACGGCGACGTTGGGCTCGATCGTCGTGAACGGGTAGTCGCCGGTCTGGGCGCCGCCCTTGGTCAGGGCGTTGAAGAGGGTCGACTTGCCCGCGTTCGGCAGCCCGACGATCCCGACCTTCATCAGGCGCGTTCCCTCATGAGGGCAGGGGGACGATCAGGCCCAGGACGACGCCGAGGAAGGCGCCGGCGAGGACGTCGGACGGGTAGTGCATGCCGAGGTAGGGGCGGCCGAGCGAGATCAGGATCGCGACGGCGAAGGCGCCGGCCATCGCCGGGTCGACCCGGACCATCGCCGTCGCCACCGCAAAGGAGGAGGTGGCGTGGGCGGAGGGGAAGCTGAGCGAGCTGGGGGCGCCACCGAGCGGCGGCAGGCCCGCGAGCACCGGCCGCGGCCGCTTGACCAGCAGCTTGATCGCGTAGTTGAGGCCGATCGCGAAGGGGCCGAGCAGGGCGCAGACGAGCCACTGCTCCCAGCGCGAGCTGTCGATCGCGACGAGGACGAGGCCGAGGCCGAGCCAGACGAGGCCGTTGTTGCCGACCTTGCCGAGGGCGACGGCGGCACCCTCGATGCCCGGCGTGTGGCCGTGGGTGCGCATCCAGCGCAGCAGCTTCAGGTCGAGTTCCTGCATCGCCGCGAGAGCATTCCATAAGGGGCCCCCGCCTAGGCGGGGGCGCGTCAGAATCAAGCCATGCCAGTTGTTCGCGGCTTCGTCCACACCCCCGGCAACCACTGCGGCTCGACCGCGCTGCGCAACCTGCTCGCCTTCCACGGGGTCGAGATCAGCGAGGAGATGGCCTTCGGGCTCGGGGCGGGCGCCGGCTTCTACTACCTGGCGATGGACGATTCCTCGCCGAGCCGCTGGTTCAACGGCCGCACCGCGCGGCTGGAGGAGAGCTTCCGCGAGCTGACCGGGGCGGCGCTGGAGCTGCGGACCTTTACCGACGGGGACGGCGAGGCGGCCTGGGCGGCGGCACGCGAGACCGTCGACGCCGGCCGCCCGGCGCTGCTCCTCACCGACATCTACTACCTCGACCACTACGGCAACTCGGCCCACTTCCCGGGCCACGCGGTGGTCCTGGCCGGCTACGACGACGAGGCCGCCCAGCTCTCCGACACCGGTTTCGAGGAGCTGCAGGCGACCCGGCTGGAGAACCTGGCGCGGGCCCGCCACAGCAGCCACCCCGCATATCCGCTGGAAGGCCACATGTTCACCGTCGCCGAGGCGATCGACCGCGAGCAGTTGGAGCGGGCGGTGCCGCGGGCGATCGAGCGGGCGGTCAGCGAGATGCTGGAGCCGCCGTTTGGAGCGTTCGCCGGCGTGCCGGCGCTGGAACGCCTGGCGGCCGAGGCCGGGTCCTGGCCGAAGGCGGTCGCGGACTGGCAGTGGTGCGCCCGCTTCGCCTACCAGGTGATCGAGCGCCGCGGCACCGGCGGCGGCTGCTTCCGGCTGATGTACTCGCGCTTCCTCGAAGAGGCGGAGCGCAAGGAGGCGCCGCTGGCGGCGGAGGCGGCGGCGCGCTGGACCGAGTTGGCCGAGGCGTTCAAGGCGGCGAGCGAAAGCGACGAGGCCGAGCCGCGGCTCTGGCGGGAGGTCGGCGCGGGCACCAAAGGAGTGCTCGAAGCCGAGCGCCGCCTCTGGACGAGTCTCGGATAGCCAGTTCGGTTTGTTGATCCAACCCCGGGGTATCCGGCTGCCATGACTATCGGAGCAGGAATCTTCCTCATCGCGGTCGGAGCGATCCTCAAGTTCGCGACCAACTTCCACATCCAGGACGTCTACGTCGACACGATCGGGGTGATCCTGATGATCGCCGGAGCGGCCGGTCTGCTCATCGGCCTCTTCCAGGAAATCGTCTGGTCCCGCCGCGCCCGACCGCTGGCGCCCGGCGAAGCGCCGCCCGTGGAAGAACGGCGCGAAGTCCGGGATCCGGCCTATCGCGAAACGCCGCCCCGCTACTGAGCCGAGCCCTCGTCACGATCGGCGTCTACGGCTTCGACGGAACGAGCTTCGTCGGAGCCCTCCGCGGCGCCGGGATCACGTTGCTCCTCGACGTGCGCCAGCGCCGCGGCGTGCGCGGCAGCGAGTACGCCTGGGCGAACGCGCGGCGCCTCGAAACCGCGCTCGCGGAGGCGGGCATCGCCTACGGCCACCTGCCCGAGCTGGCGCCGACGACGGAGATGCGCCAGCTGCAGTACCGCGAGGACGAGCGGCGCGGCGAGGGCAAACGCTCCCGCACCGCGCTGGCGCCCGAGTACGCGCGCCGCTACACCGAGGAGATCCTCGACCAGGTCGACCTAGAGCCGATCGTCAAGTGGATCGGTTCCCAGCACCCCGCCCTCCTTTGCGTTGAGCGCGACCCCGAGGCCTGCCACCGCTCCCTCCTCGCCGCCCGCCTCGAGAGCGAGTTCGGCTTCGACGTCGAGCACCTGAAGCCCGACTAGTCCCAGGCCGAACAACTTGACGAAGGCTCTTCTCAAGCGCGAGGGACTGTCGTTCGCAGGGAAGAATGTACGACTGGACAAGAAGATACTGTCGTTCGAGCCATGGCAAGCCTAAAGACCAAAGTCATAGAGAACCTATTTGAGGAAAGATTCGACCCTAAAGCCGGAATTCTCCGAAAGGACATCGTTACCCTCGAGGATGTTTCTGAGGCAATCCGGAAGTGGGGAGCGGGCTTATCGGATCGCAATCCCGCGAACTTCATGAAGGACATAGTTCGCAATAGCAACCGAAATAACGTCTTTCCGAAGTCAGTGGTCAAAGCTGGTTGGACCGCTCGTCAAGATCCAGGATCCGGTCGATGCTTTCGCTTCGTTCCTTTGCCTCCAGGTCAAACCACTGCGTTCCTGATTAACGATCCAGATCCGGTCCTTCTGTCCGACCCTCACCCGGTGCAGAGCCTTAGCCTCCCACCGGCGTCTCGCCAGTTTGGGAGGCCGGACGAGACTTGGCTAACTCACGTGGCGACGAATCTCGGCATAGTGCAAACCCACGTCGCCCTTCACAGTCCTCTCGACTTCATAGGCTTGGAGCTCCTTCAGTCCAACGTCGAGATGGGGGAAGCCGAGGTGGATGCGATCTACCTAGGAGTTCTCGAAGATGAAGAAAACCTGCTCATCAGCTGCGAGATGAAGGGAACGCGAGAGGTCCTAGACGAGGACCAGATCGAAAGAGGCTCAGACCGTTTGGCGAAGATCTCCGAGGTGGACATCGTCGTCCCGATGGGAGTCAAATCTTTGAACGGCGGTCTAGTCTGGATCGTAGAATTCGATCCGCACGAACGACCGCTAGCGAAGGTCAGCGAAGGCGTCTACCGGCTGACTCCGTCCGTGCCGGGAATTGGCTAGACGCGTCCGCCCAGCCCCCCGCTGTCGCGGAGCCGGGATCGAATCGAGATCTACCTCGAAGTGCGCCGCCGCCTCCTGCATGCTGAAGGTCAAGAGCGTCGGGTCACCGAGCTCGAAGTCTTCTTTGGGTCGGCATGGCCTCACCTCGAGGGCCTCGAGGACGCAGCTCCCAGCGGCTCGACCAACAAGCGGTGCAACGGCATTACCGATCTGACGAAACCCATGCCACTTAGTGGCGTGCGGTCGAAACCAATCGGGGAACGAATGCAAACGCGCTGCCTCCCGATTCGAGAGGACACGAGGGGCAAATGGATGTAGGGGACGTGGCGAAGTAAATGCGCCTCTCTCACTACCACTTCCGGCCCGCAAGGTATTACAAAGACCCATTGGATCTAGTTTGTAGAAGCGACTAATTGGCTCGGTCTCGCCTGGCTTAGTCACTTTGAAGCGGCGGATCGACTGCGGCGTGTGGTCAGTGCGCATGGACGCAGTCAGCAATGGCTTATCCCACTTGCGTGGTCGGGAGAAATCCTGCGGATCGAGCTGAGCACCGCGCAGTACGCGCGCATATGGACTCGCCTCCCTTTCCATCTCCTGCAGTGCAGTGGACGAAAGTCGCGTCTCGTCTCTCTTCGCGAGCGAAGCGAATCGGGCTAGATTGGGTAGGTCGAGGATCGCATCTGCAACCGTCGGGCCTCCCGGGAGCTCAGTACCCAGAACGTGTTCACCCGTGGCTCGCTTCGGAACAGGTTGAACTGTAGGAGCTGGGGGCTTAGCAACCTTGCTCTGGTCCTTCCGCGTGCCGATTAGAAAAAGCCTGTGACGTTCCTGAGGCACCCCGAAATCAGCGGCATTGAGGATCTCGTACGGCTGATCGGCGGGAAAGCGGTACCCGGCTTTATCTTCGAATTCAGCGATAAGGCCGTCGAGAATGCCAGCGTGGCCACCCTTTGCCATACCAGGAACATTCTCCATAATGAAGTATTTAGGGCGCAGCGCCGAGATCAGCCGGTAGAAGTGAAAGACTAATTGATTCCGATAGTCATCTACCAAGCGCTTACCGATCATCGAAAATCCCTGGCAAGGGGGGCCGCCGGCGATAAGGTCTATTTCCCCATCCCATGCGTTCGGATCTTTGCCGTGACTAGCGATACCCTCACGGATTGCCGCTTCCACTGTAGAAGATTGCAGCGGTGCTGCGATATCGGCGCAAAGAACCTTACAGTGAGGAAAATTGTATTCATGGGTGGCAGCATGGACCGGGTCATACTCGACGGCAGTTACGACATCGAACCCAGCTTGCTCAAGTCCGAGAGTTAGTCCTCCGGCTCCCGCAAAAAGGTCCACGGCCAGAGGGCGACGGCTTTGAGCGCCGTCTGATCGCGCATCGTTAGACGCAGGCATCTTTGGCAGACTATTTCTCGCGCCGGACGCCGGCTCAGCAGGACGATGGACACGCGTACCCAAGCCCAGCGCAGCCGGATCATGGCTGCTGTCAAGAGCAAGAATACGAACCCAGAGCTTGCCCTCAGGAGGGCGCTCCACGCGGCTGGCATCCGTGGCTGGAGAACCCACTACAAAAAGGCACCGGGGACCCCAGATCTCGCTTGGCCCAGCCTCGGCGTAGCTCTCTTCGTCGATGGGGCCTTTTGGCACGGGCATCCTTCCCGGCATCGGCCCGGTCGCTCCGGAGAGTACTGGGACAAAAAGATCGCCCGAAACGTCGAACGGGATCGAGCGGTTGACGCTAGCCTCGCGACGAATGGCTGGCAAGTGATCAGAGTCTGGGACTTCGAAATCCGCCGGGAGCTTCCCAAGGTGGTCGAGGAGATCCAGGATGCTTTGCGTTCATGCCTGCCGGAGTCTCCTGAGCCAATTTGGCAGCGAAGGCTCCGTACCGAAACTGGAGATAAAACCAGCCTGCACTTCATGTAGGCCAGGGTGCAGTGTCGGATCTGTTCACGCACCTAGCGATAATGCTGCGTATGAGCAGCCGGGTCTCCTTTGATTGCTTGTCTCAGACCGATCTGATCGTCGGCACGGTTTACGAGGGCGGGACCCAGCCTCATGCAGCAGCCGACCCACTCGCTCGGCTCTTGCCTTGCGGCAATCAGGGAGGGTTTCGTATCAAAGGGAGCCGGACCGATCACGACTACCGCATCGCCCTCATCTACTCATCGGGAGAAGATCCCGACTGGCCCGATTCGCTCGATCCAGAGACCGGAATCTTCACTTACTTTGGGGATAACAAGATACCCGGGACCGAGCTGCATGACACTCCGCGCAGAGGCAACGAGATGCTGCAGTTCGTATTCGAATGCGTACATAGCGATCCACCTCGGCGGCACCGCATCCCGCCTTTTTTCGTCTTTCGCAAGGCGGGTCCCGGCAGCCGGGACGTGGAGTTCCTCGGTCTTGCCGCGCCAGGCACCAAGGCAGTAGAGCCGATCGCGGACCTCATTGCCCTCTGGCGCACCTCGTTCGGCCAGCGATTCCAGAACTACCGCGCCCTTTTCACCGTGCTGGACGTAGTCACGATAAGCCGCAGCTGGATCGACGAACTTCTCGATGGTCATCGGCTCGGCCCTCATTGCCCGGAGCCGTTTCGAAACTGGGTGGAGGACGGAACGTATGAGGCGCTCGAAGCTCCTAGGACGATCGATTACCGCACTGCAAAAGACCAGGCCCTCGACTCTCAGGAGCGACAGCTGATCGACGTCATCTACGGGCATTACAACGCCAAGCCGCACCGCTTTGAGGCCTGCGCGATGGAGATCTGGCGGATGCTCGCCAACGAGGCGGTCAGCGAGATCACCGGGACCCGGCCCACGGCAGACGGCGGCCGCGATGCCGTCGGCCTCTACTCGATCGGGCCTGCTGCCGACCGGATCCACCTCGATTTCTCGCTCGAGGCGAAGTGCTACCAACCAGACCGCGGCGCAGGGACCCGCGATACCTCTCGCCTGATAAGCCGGCTCCGCCACCGCCAGTTCGGAGTCTTCGTAACCACTTCCTACGTAAGCCAGCAGGCATATCGAGAGCTCCGGGAAGACGGACACCCCGTAGTCGTCGTCTGCGGCAAAGACATCGCCGAGCTGCTCAGAGCAAGAGGTATCTCGACCCCCGCCGCCATCAGCGAGTGGATCGAGCAGATCGAGGGCCAGCAATCCAGCCCCTGAGGTGCTCCGCGATACGGGAGCGACGGGACTCGAACCCGCGACCTCCGGCGTGACAGGCCGGCGCTCTAACCAACTGAGCTACGCCCCCAGGGACGGGCTGGGATGCCCGGGGTCGGGGATTATCTCAGGAGAGGTGGGTCGGTGGGGCGTGGGCGCAACTTTGGCGGCTGGCGCGGCGGCTGGGGCAACCTGCGAGGGCGGCGGGCGGTGCCGGTCCCACCCCGAGCCGCACCATCCGCCAGCCCCCGCAGCCTCTCTCTCATTCCCAGGCCGGGTGCCCTCTCCGAACGCAACCGCATCCTCGCGGCTGGGCGCCGGGGCGCCATCCGTAGAAGCCCGCGTTTCTGGGTGGGGCAGCTCCGCTCAGGCGGCGGCGGGCTGGGCGATCTCGGGGACCGCGAAGGGAGCCTCGGCGGCGGCTACCTCTTCCAGCATCTCCCGCAGGGCGACGATCCGCTCGGCGCCGTAGCGCTCGGCCCAGCGCTTCTCGACTTTGGCGAAGAGCTTGCGGCCGTGGGCCTGGGCGGCTTCGCCGCGCTCGGTCAGGCAGATCAGCTTGGCGCGGCGGTCGTCGGGGTCGGGGATGCGCTGGGCGTAGCCGCGCTCGACCAGGTCGTCGACGATCTCCCCCACCGACTGCTTGGTCAGCTTCGCCCGCTCGGCGATGTCGGTGAGGCGCAGCCCTTCGCCGCCGACGAAGCGGAAGACGCAGCCGTGGGTGGGACGGATGTCGCCGAACTCCGACCGCTCGAGCTCCCTCCGGAACTCGGCGAAGAGCGCCTCGGACGCAATGTCGAGCAGGCCCGGGAGCGGGATCCAGAGGGGATTTTTGGAATCGGCGGTCATTTCGTCAGGGAGCCTGATAAGGTGACCTGGTCAGGGAGCCTTACAAGGTTGCCTTACGAATTGTACTCGACGGTCTGGAGGTCCTCAAATGGGCACCGAAACCAATCGCAAGTGGTGGACGCTGGGAGCGGTCTGCGTCGCCACCTTCATGCTTCTCCTCGACATCACCGTGGTCAACACGGCGCTGCCCGCGATCCAGCAGGACCTCGGCGGCAGCTTCACCGACCTGCAGTGGGTGATCGACGCCTACGCGCTCTCGCTGGCGGCGCTGGTCCTGACCGCAGGCTCGCTCGCCGACCGGCTCGGCCGGCGCCGCGTCTTCGCCTTCGGGCTCGGCGTCTTCGCGCTCGCCTCGCTGCTCTGCGCGCTGGCGCCCGACCCCACCTTCCTCAACCTCGCCCGTGGCCTGCAGGGCATCGGCGGCGCGGTGATGTTCGCCGTCTCCCTGGCCCTGGTCGCGCAGGAGTTCCCCAGCGGTCCCGAACGGGGGATGGCGATGGGGATCTACGGCGGCACGATCGGGATGGCGGTGGCAATCGGGCCGCTGGTCGGCGGCCTCCTCACCGACGGCCTCGGTTGGGAGTCCGTCTTCCTGATCAACGTCCCGATCGGGATCGCGGCGATCGCCGTCACCTACTGGAAGCTGGCCGAGTCCCGCGACCCGAACGCGACCCGGATCGACTGGGGCGGGCTGGTCACCTTCTCGCTCGGCCTCTTCCTCCTCGTCTTGGCGCTGGTCCGCGGCAACGCCGAGGGCTGGGGGAGCACGACGATCGTCTCCCTGTTCGCCGGCGCCGCGGTGCTGCTGGCGGCGTTCCTGGCGATCGAGCGCCGGGTCGCGGAGCCGATGCTGCCGCTCGGCTTCTTCCGCCGCCGCGCCTTCACCGGCGTGCAGCTGGCGGCCTTCGCCGTCTCCGGCTCGATGTTCGCGCTGTTCCTCTACCTGACGCTCTACCTGCAGAGCTTCCTCGGCCACTCGCCGGTGGAAGCGGGCCTGCGCTACCTGCCGATCACCGTCGCCTCGTTCATCGTCGCGCCGATGGCCGGGATGGCGCTGGCGAAGGTCAAGGCCCGCTACCTGATGAGCGCCGGCCTGGCGCTGACCGGCCTCGGGCTGCTGCTGATGTCGGGGCTGAACCTCGATTCGGAGTGGACCGCGCTGCTGCTCGGGTTCCTGCTGGCCGGCGTCGGCGTCGGCCTGCTGAACCCGGTGATCGCCGACGTCGCCCTCAGCGTGGTGCCAAAAGAGCAGAGCGGGATGGCGGCCGGGATCAACGACACCTTCCGCCAGGTCGGGATCGCGGTCGGGATCGCCGCCTGGGGCGCGATCTTCCTCGGCACGGGAGCGTCGAAGACGCAGGAAGTCGCGGGCGGTTCGCTCGACGGTGAGCAGGCACGGAACCTGGTCGAGGCGACCTCCTCGGGCGCGCTGCCGCAGGCGGTGGCCGGGCTGCCGGCTGGCGCGCAGGACGCGGCGCGCAAGGCGGCGGAACAAGGGTTCATCCACGGGCTCAACGAGATCCTCGTGCTGGGGGCGCTGCTCTCGTTTGCCGGGGCGGTGCTGGCACTTTGGCTGGTGCGGGAGTCGGAGATCGAGCGCGAGACGCTGGTCGACACCGCGTTCGAGGTGGAGCCGGAGATCGAGCCGGCTCGAGCGTAGGTCGCGAGGTGGGTGCCCCTCTCCCAGAGACCGTCGCGCAGCTGATCGTGGTGCTGGGCGCCGATGTGGTCTGAGGAGCCTCTGGGAGAGGGGCACCCACCTCACTCGTTTAGGGTCCGCCGCATGAAGCTTCTGACGTTTGATGCTGGGGACGGGGCGCGGGCCGGGGTGCTTGAGGAAGGGCGGGTTGTCGATGCCTGGGCTTTGTTGGGGGAGCCGCATCGGGGGTCGCTCAAGGAGCTGGTCGCTGCGAGGCGTGTCGATGATCTTCGGAGCCGTCTCGGCGATACCGGCGCTCCCTCTCATCCGCTCTCGGCGGTGAGGGTGCTGGCGCCGATTCCGGATCCCGGGAAGATCGTTTGTATTGGGTTGAACTATCGGAGGCACGCGGCGGAGGTGGGGGTGGATGTCGATTCGCTGCCTGATGTGCCGACGATTTTCGCCAAGTACCCGAATGCGCTGGTGGCGGATGGGGCGACGGTGCGGGTGCCGACGGGGAAGACCGACTACGAGGCGGAGGTGGCGTTCGTGGTTGGGAAGCGGGCGAAGGACGTGGCGGAGGCTGAGGCGCTCGAGTACGTCGCCGGATACACGCTGCTGAACGACCTTTCGGCGCGGGATCTGCAGGGGGCGACGCCGCAGTGGATGGCGGGCAAGGTCTTCGACGGCTCGGCGCCTTGCGGGCCGTGGCTGGTGACGCCGGACGAGGCCGGGCCGCACGACCAGATCGGGGTCCGGCTCACGCTCAACGGCGAGGAGATGCAGAAGGGCGCCACCGACGATCTGATCTTCAGCGTCCCGCAGCTCGTCGCCCAGCTCTCGCGGCTGATGACGCTCGAGCCTGGGGACGTCGTCTCGACCGGCACCCCCGAGGGCGTCGGCATGGGCCGCAAGCCCCGCGTCTGGCTCGCCGACGGCGACGAGGTCGTGATCGAGTCGCCGACCCTCGGCCGGCTGACGACGCGGATCAGCGCCTAGAGCCGCTTCGCCTGTTCCTTTTTGGTGCTCTGCACCAAAAAGGAACAGGCGAATCAGGGGCGAGGACCCCGCGGGATCTCGTAGGCCTTTGCCGGCAGGCTCGCCGAGAGCGGGCGAGTTGCCGGACGCAGTTGTCCCCGCATACCGGGGACAACTGCGCGCGTGCTCGCGGTGCTGGCGCCGGCGGCGGTCCAGCGGGGGCGGTACGGGGTGAAGGCGAGGAGGGCGTTCCAGGTTTCGGTATCGATGATGCCGTTGGCGGGGAGGCCGTGGGCTTCCTTGAAGAGGCGGACGGCGCGGGCGGTCTGGCGGCCGAAGATGCCCGTCACCGGCAGGTCGGCGCCGGCGGCGATCAGGTGCTCCTGGGCCCAGACGACGAGGTCGCCGCTGCTTTTCCGCTTCAGCAGCGGGTGGAGGATTTCCTGGCGGTAGCCGGCGACCGGCCGCAGGGCGCTGTCGGCGCCGACCGCCCCCCACTCCTGGCCGTTCGTCTCCTGCCAGGACCACCAGCTCGGCGGCAGGCCGCCGTAGCTGGCGGCGAAGCGGCGGAAGAGCCGGATCGAGGCGCCGCCGGGGGCTTCGTAGGTCTGTCCGATCGGGTAGATCGGGTGGCCGTAGACGCGGTTGTAGAGGTAGGTGTGCTCGTAGACGGTGCGCACCGAGGTGCCGATCGTCTTCCAGTACATCTGCGGCTGGTTGTAAGTAGCGCCGCCGGGCCCGAAGAAGACCGAGTAGGGGAACGAGGGGTGGTAGTCGACGTAGGGGAAGCCGGCGAGCGCGACCGGGAAGGTGTCGCCGATGCGGGCGCGGAGGGCGCGGACGTAGCGGTCGGCGGCGGCGTACTTGCCCTCGTAGTCGGCCTCGGCATCGATCACGAAGCAGTCGGCGCCCTTCTTCACCGCTGCGGCCGCGGCCCTGGCCTCGGCCGCCGGCGCGTCGCCGTAGACGAACTGCCAGGCGCAGACGCTGAGGCCGCCGCGGTGCAGCGCCTGGACCAGGCCCTGGCTGAACTGGCTCCAGCTGCCGCCGCCGTCGGCCGCCTTCACGTAGACGGTGCCGACGTCGTTGCGCTTGGCGCGGGCGATGATCTCGCCGATGCTGCCGCCCTCGGATCGGGTGACGTACCAGACCCACATCCCCTGCCGGTCGAAGGCGCTGTTGCTGACGTTACCGCCTGATTCGACCTGGCCGGCACCGCCGGTTTCGGCGCCGGCGAAGGTCGCCAGGACGGCGGCGACGAGTGCGGCAAGGAGGAGAAGCAGCGCCGGCGCGGCACATCGACTGCGAAGTGGGTGACTCACGTCTGCTCTGAACACGGTAATGGCCGGGACGCTGCGGCTCGTTCGGATCCGCCCGGTCCGGCTTAACATCAACAAGCCTCGCGCAAGCCACCACCGACCAGCTGCCTATCGCCACCTCCCGCAAGATCCTGTGCGCCGCCGCCCTCGCGGCGAGCGTGCTGCTGCTCGTGCCGGTCGCGGCGAGCGCTAGGCGGCAGCGGCTCGAGCACGCCGACCTCTTCCAGGCGGGGCGAGACCTGGTCTTCACGGTGCGGACGGCGAAGCCGGTGCCGCTGGCGCAGCTGGAACCGCGGCCGGATGTGCGCCGGCCCTACACCCGGTACCTCTGCATCAGCTTCAGCGCCGACAGACCCGAGAGCCTGCGCCTGCTCTGCCTCGACGGCCGCGAGCCCTACCGGCGGGTCGGGTTCGTGGTCCTCGACAAGAACGGGAAGCCGCTGGAGAAAGGCAGCGCCCGGGCCACGGTCAAGCGCCCGCGGCCGGACAAGCTCGTGGTCGCGGTGGAGCCGGGAGAGACCGGTCTCTCCCCCGGCGATTACGAGTGGGTCGTCCTGCAGAGCAACGGCTGCAAAGTCCCCCGGCGCTGCATTCACTCCTTCCCGAACGGCACCACCAGGAGCTTCCGCCTCCGCCCCGTCCGCGCCGTCGGCTGCACCGGCGGCGGCGCCGGGCTCGTCACCAACGGCCCGCGGGACCGCAAGGTCATCGCCCTCACCTTCGACGACGGCCCCAGCGACTACACCGACGACTTCCTCCGGGTGCTGCGCGCAAAGGATGTTCCCGGGACCTTCTTCGAGATCGGCCAGGTGATGCCGGGGCGCGAAGACGCGATGCGGCAGATCCTCGCCCAGGGGAGCGAGATCGGCGACCACACGATGGACCACGTCGAATACCCCGGCTACGCGCAGATCGCCGGTGCCGCGCAGCGGATCGAGGCCTACACCCACTTCAAGCCCTGCCTCTTCCGCCCGCCCGGCGGTGGCGCCGACGACGGGGTCATCGCCACCGCCGGCAGCCTCGGGATGCGCACGGTCACCTGGGACGTCGACCCGCAGGACTGGTCGACCCCCGGCACCGGGGCGATCTACGCCAACCTCGTCGGCCACGCCCAACCGGGCTCGATCGTCCTCATGCACGACGGCGGCGGCCCCCGCGGCGAGACCCTGGCGGCGCTGCCGCGGATCATCGACACCCTGCGCGGGCGCGGCTACCGCTTCGCCACCGTCACCGAGCTGCTCGGCGAGCGGATCCTCTACCGCCCCTATGGCTAACTCGCTCGGCGTTCGTCCTTTTCCGGGCATAAGTCGGGAAAAGGACGAACGCCAGATGGTGCGGGGTTCTGATGCAACCGATCCGTCTTCTTCTCCGTAGGGAGAGGCAATGAAGATCGCGATCGTCGGCACCGGGATAGCGGGGTTGGTGACCGCGCACCGACTGCACCCCAAGCACGAGATCGTCGTCTACGAGGCGAGCGACCGGATCGGCGGGCACACCAACACGGTGCCGGTCGAGGCCGAGGACGGAACCCACTGGATCGACACCGGGTTCATCGTCTTCAACGACCGCAACTACCCCGAGTTCGAAGCGCTGCTGGCCGAGCTGGGGGTGGCGAGCCAGCCTTCCCACATGAGCTTCTCGGTCGCCGACGGCCGTGGCCGCTTCGAGTACTCCGGGACTCCGTGGGGCCTCTTCGCCCGCCCGGCCCACCTCGTCAGCCCCAGCTTCCTCGGGATGCTCCGGGACTGGCGCCGCTTCAACCGCGAGGCGCGGGCGCTGATCGGGATGAACGGGACCGCGCCCTCGCTCGGGCACTGGCTCGAGCAGCAGGGCTTCTCCCGCCACTTCGTCGAGCGCCTGATCGTCCCCCAGGCGAGCGCCGTTTGGTCGGCGGACCCGGCGCAGATGTGGAGTTTTCCGGCCAGCTTCATGGCCGAGTTCTTCGAGAACCACGGCATGTACAGCCTGCGGAACCGGCCGCGGTGGCGGACGGTGAGCGGCGGCTCGCGCAGCTACGTCGAGGCGATTGCGGCGCCCTGGCGCGACCGGGTGCGGTTGGGGGCGGCGGTGGGGCGTGTCGAGCGGCTGGCCGACGGGGTGCGGATCGAGGCCGACGGCTGCGAGAGCGAGGCGTTCGACCAGGTCGTGATCGCCACCCACTCCGACCAGGCGCTGGCGCTGCTCGGCGACCCCAGCGAGGCCGAGCGCGAGGTCCTCGGCGCGATCCCCTATCAGCGCAACGAAGCCGTCCTCCATACCGATGCCTCGCTGATGCCGCGCCGGCGCGCCGCCTGGTCGAGCTGGAACTTCCATCTCGGCGAGGAGCCCGCCGCCGGCAGCACCGTCACCTACTGGATGAACAACCTGCAGCGCCTGCGCTCCCGCCACCACTACTTCGTCACCCTCAACCAGGGCGGGCGGATCGACCCGGCGAAGGTGATCCGCCGCGTCTCCTATGACCACCCGGTCTACACCGCCGACGGCGTCGCCGCCCAGTCCCGCCACGCCGAGATCTCCGGGAACAACCATCGCACCCACTACTGCGGCGCCTACTGGGGCTGGGGCTTCCATGAGGACGGAGTAGTGAGCGCCGAACGAGCCTGCGAGGCGATCGCAGCCGGCTCACCCGAACTGCATCAACTTCGCCACCCAGCAGATAGTCAAGTTGATGCAGTTCGCGAGGAGAGCGTCGAGGAGGAGGTGGCGGCATGACGACCGCGATCAAGGGACGAGGGGCGGGGGTCGCCGGGCCCTCCCCGCTGTTGCCCGCCGACCCCCGCCCCTCGTCCCGCCCCTTCGCGTCAGCTGTTTATGAGGGCACCATCCGCCACCGGCGATTCGAGCCGGTCGAGCACTCGTTTCGCTACCGGCTCTTCCTCATGTACCTCGACCTCGGGGAGCTGCCGGAGGTGCTCGATCCCTTTCCGCTCTTCTCCGCGCGCCGGGCGGCGCCGGCGCGCTTCCGGCGTGAGGACTTCCTCGGCGACTCCGACCGCCCACTGGACGAGTGCGCGCGCGAAGCTGTCGCCGCGGCGACCGGCGAGCGCCCCGCAGGTCCCGTGCGCCTCCTCGCTGGCCTGCGCTACTTCGGCCACTGCTTCAACCCGGTCTCCTTCTACTACTGCTTCGACGGCGGCGGGGAGCGGGTAGATGCAATCGTGGCCGACGTCGAGAACACCCCCTGGGGCGAGCGCCATCCCTACGTCTTGGCACGCGGTGGGCGGCGGGGTACGGTGCTCGCGGACGACCTCGACAAGACCTTCCACGTCTCCCCCCTGATGAGCATGGACCAGACCTACTCCTTCCGCGCCTCCGAGCCCGGCGAGAGCATCGCCGTCCACATCGAGTCGCGCCCGCGCGAGACCGCAAAAACCCGTATACAGCCCGGGTTTTTGCGGTCTCGCCAAATACCGAAGACCTTCGACGCGACGCTGAACATGCGTCGGCGGGAGCTCTCGAGCGGCACGCTCACCCGGATGCTCGCCCGCTACCCCGCCATGTCCTTGCAGGTGGTGACGAAGATCTACGCGCAGGCGCTGCGGCTGAAGCTGAAGGGCGCCCGCTACCACCGGCACCCGAAGGCGGCGCGGTGAGGGACGCGCTCGCCCGTGCCGGCGTCGGCGCCGTCCTCGGCCGCGTCAGCCAGGGGCGGATCGACGTCGTCGAAGGCTCCCGCGAACGCAGCTTCGGCCCGCCAGAGGCCGAACTGACGGCGACGATCCAGGTCAACGACCCAGCCGCGTGGCGCGGGCCGCTGCGCGGCAGCGTCGGCCTCGGCGAGGGCTTCGTCGCCGGCCTCTGGGAGACCGACGACCTCGTCTCCCTGATCCGGATCGCCGCCCGCGAGCTGCGCGAGATGGATGGGCTGTGTGGCGCGATCGCCCGCCCGCGCGGCCTCTGGCACCGGGTTCGCCACCTCGTCCCCGAGAACACCCGCCCCGGCTCCCGCCGCAACATCTCCGCCCACTACGACCTCGGCAACGAGCTCTTCGAGGCCTTCCTCGACGAGCGGATGATGTACTCCTGCGCCTACTTCCCCGACGCCGCAGCGACGCTGGAGCAGGCGCAGCTGGCGAAGCTCGACCGGATCTGCGAGCGCCTCCGACTCGGGCCGGAGAACCACCTGCTGGAGATCGGCACCGGCTGGGGCGGGATGGCGATCCACGCCGCCCGCCGCAGCGGCTGCCGGGTCACGACGACGACGATCTCCCGCGAGCAGTACGAGCTGGCCCGCCGCCGCGTCCGCGAGGCCGGCCTCGAGGGCCAGGTGACGGTGCTGCTGCAGGACTACCGCGACCTGGAGGGCCGCTTCGACCGTCTCGTCAGCGTCGAGATGATCGAGGCGGTCGGCTGGCAGTACTTCGACGCCTACTTCCGCCGCTGCGACGAGCTGCTCAGCGACGACGGGCTGATGCTGCTGCAGGCGATCACGATCGACGACCGCATCTACGAGATCGAGAAGGCGGCGAAGAGCTTCGCCAACACCCATGTCTTCCCCGGCGGCTGCCTGCCCTCGCAGGGTTTGATCAGCGGCTGCCTCGAGCGCGTCACCTCGATGAAGCAGGTCTGGCTCGAGGACATCACCGCCCATTACCCGCCGACCCTGGCCGAGTGGCGGCAGCGCTTCTTCGCCGCCTGGGAGCGGCTGCGCGACCGCGGCTACGACGAGCGCTTCCGCCGCCTCTGGGACTTCTACCTCAGCTCCTCGGAGGCGGGCTTCCGCGAGCGGCGGATCGGCGACGTGCAGGCGCTCTTCGCGAAGCCGCGCGCGCGATGAGCCGGGACCTGCTGCTGATCCACGGCCTCGGCGGCACCCGCAGCATCTGGGAGCCGGTGGTCCCGCTGCTGGAGGGCGAGCTCGAGGTGCACGCGATCGACATGCCGGGCTTCGGGCAGACGTCGCCGCTGCCGGAGGGGGAAGAGCCGACCGCCGCCAACCTCGCCCGCGCCGTCCACGCGGAGTGCGCCCGCAACGGGGTCGAGCGCCCGCACATCGCCGGCAACTCGCTCGGCGGCTGGGTGGCGCTTGAAATGGGCCGCTTCGGCTGGGCGGCTTCGGTCACGACCCTCTCCCCCGCCGGCCTCTGGCAACGCCCGCTCGGCGACCCCGCCGGGGGCGGCGCCCGGATGCTGCTGCGCGGCTCCCCCTGGCTGAAGGCGGCGCGCCCCTTCCTCGGCCTCGCCCTGCAGTTCCCGCAGACCCGCGCCGCGGCCTTCCAGTCGATCGCCGCCCACCCCGAGCGGATCCCGCCCGACGCGGCGCGAGCCCTCGCCCTCGGCTGGCTCGACGGCGAGGGCTACGACGCCGCCAACCGGGCAATGCGCAACCACGTCTTCGACCCGACGGGGCACCCGGAGGAGGTGCCGGTGACGATCGCCTGGTGCGAGAAGGACCGCCTGCTCGGCCCGCCGAAGCCGCACCGCCGCCCCGCCCACGCCCGCTTCCTCGTCCTCCCCGGCGTCGGCCACACCCCCACCTGGGACAACCCCGAGCTCGTCGCGCGCACCCTGCTCGACGGCAGCGCCACCCCCAGCCGCGGACGTGTCTGAGCTTGACCCCCATATATGACGGTTAATCTCAGACACCCCTGAAGCGCGGACCCGAGGAGGAGCAGTGATCGTCGAGAGGACCGAGAACCCGATGTGGCTGTCGAACGCCTACCTGGTCGCCGACCCCGGCCGCGGCAGCGGCGTCCTCGTCGACGGCAACGACGAGCTGGGGCCGCTGCTGGAACGGGCCGAGCGCGAGGGGATCGAGATCACCCACGTCCTCGTCACCCATCCCCACGGCGACCACGTCGCCGGCCTCGCCGAGGCGCGGGCGCAGCTCGGCAACCCGCCGCTGGTCGCCCACGCGGACTGCGCCGCCGAGCTCGACGAGGAGGTCGAGATCGTCCTCGGCGACGGCGAGAAGCTCGAGGCCGGCGGCCTCGAGATCGAAGCGATCTACACCCCCGGCCACGCCGCCGGCCACCTCGCCTACCTCGTCAACGGCACCGACGTCTTCACCGCCGACGTCCTCTTCAAGGGGACGGTGGGCGGGACGATGGCGCCCGGAGCCAGCGGCTTCGCCGACCTCCAGGCCTCGGTGATGCGGCTGCTGGAGCTGCCGCCGAACACCACCGTCCATCCCGGTCACCGCGAGCCGACGACGATCGCCGCCGAGTGGGAGCGCAACCCGTTCGTGCGGATCTGGCGCGGCCTCGACTCGACCGGCGAGGAGCAGGTGACGGTCTGGGGCCGGCCGGCGACCCTGAAGCTCTGGGCCCCCGACTACGACGGCGGCAACAAGGCCTGGGTCGTCTTCGGCGACTCCGGCGAGGACGCCATCGTCGGCGGCTCCCAGGTCGAGAAATAACGCGAGACCGCAAAAACCCGTATACAGCCCGGGTTTTTGCGGCTTCGCGAAACGGGACTAGGCACGACCTTTAGCCCTGCGCCCGCATTTGGACGGATGTGCGATGGGGGAATCGCGGTTATGTCTCCACACTGCGTGGATGGCGGCGAACGTGCAGGAATTCTTTTTCAACTGGTACCCCGTCTTCGGGGTCCTCTTCATGTCGATCCTCTGCTTCGTCTTCCTGAAAATGATGCGGGGGATGATGGGATCGACCAAGCCGGAGACGGTGAAGTCCTCCCGCACCGAGCCGGTCCTCTGGGAGCAGGTCCAGGGCGTTGACGCCGCCAAGGAGGAGCTGATGGACGTCGCCGCCTGGCTGCGCGAACCCGACCGCTTCTCCGCCCTCGGGGCCAAGGCCCCCCGCGGCGTCCTCCTCCACGGCCCGCCCGGCACCGGCAAGACGATGCTGGCCCGCGCCGTGGCCGCCCAGGCCGGCGTCGACTTCTTCGCCGCCTCCGGCTCCAGCTTCGTCGAGATGTTCGTCGGCCGCGGCGCCGCCCGCATCCGCCGCCTCTTCAAGGAGGCGCGCCGCTCCGGCCGCGCCGTCATCTTCATCGACGAGCTCGACGCGATCGGCGGCTCCCGCTCCAGCGGCGGTGGCGACGGCGGCACCAGCGAGCGCGAGCAGGCACTGAACCAGCTGCTGGTCGAGCTCGACGGCTTCGAGAAGGACCCGGGGATGGTGATCGTGATTGCCGCCTCGAACCATGTCGAAAAGCTCGACAAGGCGCTGCTGCGGCCAGGCCGCTTCGACCGCCGCGTCCTCGTCGCCTCGCCCGACCGCGCCGGCCGCGAGGCGATCCTCCGCAGCCATGCCAAGGACAAGCCGCTCGCGCCTGACCTCGACCTCGGCGACGTCGCCCGTAAGACCACCGGGATGACCGGCGCCCAGCTCGCGAACGCGCTCAACGAGGGCGCGATCATCGCCGGCCGCGCCGGCCGCTTCTACATGAGCCGCGAGGACTTGGACGAGGCGCTGCTGCGGCAGGCGGTCGGCTCCCAGCAGGCCCGCCGGCTCAACGCCAAGGAGCGGCGGATCGTCGCCTACCACGAGGCCGGCCACGCCCTCTGCCGCAAGCTGCTCGGGCTCGACCCGCCGGAGATCCTCAGCATCGTCCCCCGCGGCCCCGCGCTCGGCTTCGTCGCCCACTCGCCGCAGGAGGACAGCTACCTGAAGTCCCGCGACGAACTGCTGGATGAGGTGGTGACGCTGCTGGGCGGCCGCGCCGCCGAGGAGATCGTCCTCGGCGAGTCCTACTCCGGCGCCTCCGACGACCTCAACCGGGTCCACCTCGTCTGCAAGCAGATGGTCTCCGAATTCGGGATGGGGGTCGCGCTCGACCACGACGGGCCGGCGCCGATCGCGCTGCCGACCGGCGACTACGCGGTCTCCGACCAGACCCGGCGCGAGGTCGACCAGGCGGCGATGACGCTCGCCCGCGAGGCCTATCGCCGCGCCCGCGCCCTGCTCTCCGCCAACCTCGAGGTGCTCGACCACCTCGCGGTCCTGGCGCTGGAGCGGGAGACGCTGACGCGGGAGGAGCTGGACGAGATTTTCGACGCGCACGAGCTGCGCGGCTTGGTCGAGTCGGCAGGTTCCGGCGCGGCGCTGGTGGCGATGAGCCGCGACACGCCCCGGTAGAAGGGCGCTGCAATGGGCAATGGTTTGATTAATCGTCCAATCTGGCACTCGGGCGGTTAGACTGGCTGGCCAGACGACCAGTGAGCGACTCTGAGCATTATTTCCCGCCCGGCCGATCGATGGCCCGCCGCGTCCATGGCGAGCGCTCCGTCGGCCTGCTCTACGGGCAACGAGCGCTGTTGATCGGGGCGCTGGAACCCCTCACCTACACCGGCACGATGCAGAGCAGCAACGCGGGCGACCATCCCTTCACCCGGCTTGCCCGCACGGCGAAGATCCAGGAGACCGTCTTCCTCGGCACTAGAGACGAAGCCGACAAGGCGCTGGCGGCGGTGCACCGGCTGCACGAGCGGGTGAAGGGCGAGCTGGCCGAAGCGGCGGGCGTCCACGCCGCCGGCAGCGCCTATTCCGCCTTCGATCCGGAGCTGATGCTGTGGACGCTGGCGGTGATCGCCGACTCCGGCCGGGCGATGTACGAAACGATGGCGGCGCCGCTGAACGAAGGCGAGCGCGAGGCGCTCTGGCAGGACTACGTCCGCTTCGGCGAGCTCTTCGGCCTGCCCCGCTCGGAGGTCCCCGCCAGCTACCGCGAGTTCCGCGCCTGGTTCGAGGGCAAGCTTGCCTCCCCCGAGATGCATGCGACCGCACACGCGCTGGAGATGGCGCCGCTGGTCGCCTTCCGCCAGCCGGTGCCGCGGCACGCCCGGCTCAACCTGGAGACGCAGAACCTGATCCTCAAGGGAACCCTGCCGCCGCGGGTGCGGGAGGTCTTCGGGATCCGCTGGGGCCAGACCCACGAGCGGGCCTTCCGCTCGGTCACCGCCGCCCACCGCCGCGCCCGCCGCGCGATGCCGCGCCCCCTGCGCCGCGGCCGCAACGACTACTTCTTCGACGTCGTCACCAAGGGCGAGAAGCGCCGCGGCGGCACCCCGGTCCCGCGCGCCGTCGCCTGACCGTTTTCGGCGAGACTGGGGCGCATGCTCGAGCTCCTCGCTGTCGCGGCGGCCGGGGCCGCGGCGGGGTTCGCCAACTCCATCGCCGGCGGCGGCGCCCTGATCACCTTCCCAACCCAGGTCGCGCTCGGGCTGCCGCCGCTCGCCGCCAACGTCACCAACACCGTCGGCATCGTCCCTGCCTCGGTCGGCGGCGCCCTCGGCTACAGCGATCTGCTGCGCGAGCAGGGCCAGCGGTTCGCGCGCCTGCTGGTGCCGATGCTGCTCGGCGCAGTGGCCGGGACCGTCCTCCTCCTGCTCACCTCCGATGCCGCCTTCGAAGCGATCGTCCCGCTCCTGATCGCCCTCTCCTGCCTGCTGCTCCTCCTCCAGCCCCGCATCGGCCCGCGCCTCTCGCACGCCGGCAACGAGCACTCTCCCTACCTCACCGCCGGCATCTTCTTCTGCGGCGCCTACGCGGCCTACTTCGGCTCCGCCGTCAGCATCCTCCTCTTCGCCCTCCTCACCCTCTTCGTCGCCGACACCATCCAGCACGTCAACGCGATGAAGATCCTCCTCGCCGGCTGCGCCAACCTCCTCGCCGCCGTCGCCTACGCCTTCCTCGCCCCGGTCGAGTGGCGCTACGCGCTGACGATCATGGTCTCCTCCTTCGCCGGCGGCCGCATCGGCGCCCACTACGCCCGCCGCGTCCCGGCCAACCCGCTGCGGATCTCGATCGCGGTGATCGGGCTGGTGGTGGCAGCGGTGCTGGCCGTGCAGGCGCTCAGCTGAGGCCGGCCGCCTGCAGCGCTTCCTCCCAGCTGCCGTGGGCGCGGCCGCGGCGCAGGAGGTCCTCCTCCATCTCGTAGCTCCAGGGAACTTCAACGGCGAATGTCTGCTCGCCGCGGGTGTCGAAGACCATGCCGAGGACGGCGCCGCGGCCCTCCCGTACCTCGACCTCGAGGACCCGGATGTCGAGGTGCTCGAGACTCTCGCCGAACTGGGAGAGCCAGAGGTGGACCCCTTCGTGGCCGCGGTACATCGCTTCGCCGCTCCAGACGGTCGGCGTCCATTCGATCTTCGGGTGCAGCAGAGCGAGAACTCGCTCGGGTTCCCCCTTGAGCACCCTCTTGAAGAGACGCTCGATGACCGTGGTCTGCGTTTGCGCCGGACGATTCACGAATGGGCGGTACTGGGCTCGAACCAGTGACCCCTTCCTTGTAAGGGAAGTGCTCTCCCAACTGAGCTAACCGCCCATGCGCCATTATGGCCCGCCGGAGCGGGCCGGTGAACCCCCTGCGAGTGCCAGCCGTACCCCGGTCATGACAACTTCACTGCAGCGATACAGATGGGGGGCTCTCGCCCTGGTGCTCGGACTGGCCCTGCTCGGCTCCCTTGCGGTGCGGCAGAGCGAGGCCTCCGGACCGGCAACGGCCACGGCGAGCGCCACGAAGAAGGTCTCGATCGTCAACTTCGCCTTCAAGCCCGGGACGCTGAAGGTCAAGCGCGGCGCCCGCGTCGCCTTCGCCAACACCGCCAACACGACCCACACCGCGACCAAGGGCGGCGTCTTCGACACCAAGAACATCGCCCCCGGGAAGACGAAGACGGTCCAGTTCAACAAGCGCGGCACCTTCGCCTACCACTGCAAGATCCACTCCTTCATGAAGGGCAAGATCGTCGTCGAATAGCCTCGGCGGGGATGAGCCTCCCCACTGGATCCTCTGCGCCGGCGAGTACTGACGCCCCTACTCGACCGCGGCCAGCTCGGCCAGTGCTTCGCCGCGGCTGCCGAAGACGATGCCGGCGTCGGTCAGGCCGGCGACGGTGAAGATGCGGAGGACCTGCTCGGAGCAGCCGTAGAGAACGAGGCGGCCGCCTTCGTCTTCGAGCTGGCGGCGCACCTGGAGGAAGAGGGCGATCCCGGTCGAGTCGACGAACTCGCAGCTCTCGAGGCCGACGACCACTGCGTTGTTATCGCGCGCCACCCGCTGCAGCACCGCCTGCAGGCGCTCGACGCTCCAGAGGTCGAGCTCGCCGTCGAGCTGCAGCTCGCACCGGTCTGCGCCGAGATCGCGCTCGGCGATCCGCAGGATCCGTCCCCCCGCCATGCCCTCAATTCTCACAGGAGCGGTTTGCCGGCCCGTCTTCTAGGTCCGCACCACGACGGCATCGCCGGTCAGCTCGACCACCGCCTCCCAGGGAAACGCCTGGCGAAGACGCGCTCGATGCCGCCGAAGGGGAGCAGGGCGACCGAAGGGGAGCAGGGCGACGATGAGGACGAGGGCGGCGGCCGCGGTGACGACGAACATGCTGTAGGGGGCGTCGAGGAGGAGCTCGAGGACGATCGCGATCCCGCCCAGCTCGGCGGCGAGCGTGAGCAGGTTGACCGCGGTGCTGGCGAGGAGGGCGAGGAGCCCGAGGCCGAAACCCATCCGCATCCGGATCACGTCGAAGACGGGGCGGCCGCTGACCGCGGCGACCCGTCCCGACATCTCCGCGTAGACGGCGATGCCGAGGACGCCGAGGACGACGGCCCAGAGCAGGTCGTAGCGGAAGAGCGCGCCGGCCTGGGTGGTGAAGACGAGGTCGCCGATGTCGAGGAAGCCGCCGATTCAACCCGCAAGTTCTCGGACGAGGTCGGCGGCGGGACGAACCGCGTCGATTCGCGCCACCGTCTCCCCCGCGTAGAGCGCCCCGGCGTCGACCAGCGTCGCCGGCCCGTCGTCCGTCGGGCCCGCCGGCGTCAGCAGCCGGCTCCCCGGCCGCTGCCCCCGCATCATCCGCAGCTGCAGGGACGGCGGCGTGTAGCGAGCCCCAGGCGCCAGCAGGCGGTTGAGGGCGCGATTCGCGGAAGGAGCGCGCAAAACCACCCGGCGTTCGTCCTTTTCCGGGCATATGCCCGGAAAAGGACGAACGCCGCCCAACCAACGGGCCGTCGCGGCGTTTGGGACGACCCGGTGCGGTGCGGGCCAGGCGGCGCCGAAGAGGTCGGTGAGGAGCGTTTCGTCTGCCGCGAGGAGGCGCTCCTTATATAGAGCGTGGGCGCGGCTCTCCTCGCTGAGGAGGAAGCGGGTGCCGGCGACGGCCGCCGTCGCTCCCGCCTCGAGGGCGGCGTGGACGTCGGCGCGCTCGGCGATGCCCCCGGCGAGGAGCAGCGGATAGTCCAGCGGCAGTGCCTCGCGCACCCGCTCGAGCAGCTCCAGCGCCGGCGTCGTCCCGCGCACGTGGCCGCCCGCCTCGACGCCCTGGACGATGACGCCGTCGGCGCCCGCCGCCTGCGCTTCCCGCGCCTCGGCGACCGAGCCGCACTGGTGCAGCCAAGCGCCCGGCGTGCGGCGCCGCGGCTTACCCCAGAAGGTGACGACGACCTCCGCCGCGGCTCCGGCCTCGAACCAGTCCCGCCGCGCGAACGGCAGCAGCACGTTGACGGCGAGCGGGCGCCTGGTCAGCGCCCGCGCCGCCGCCAGCTCGCGGCGGATCGCCGCCGCGCCGCTGACCGCGATCGTCCCCAGGCCACCGGCCTCCGAGACCGCCGCCGCCAGCTCGTGCCGGCTCAGCCCGCCGCCCATCCCTGCCTGGACGACGGGCAGCTCCACCCCGAGGCGCTCGAGCAGCGGCGGCATCCCTCCCAGTCTAGGAGCGCCCTAGAACCTCACCTCGGCTCCCGGCGGGTCGTACCGCTCGCCAGCCGCGCCAGGGTGAGCGCGCCCAGCATCAGCCCGAAGTCCCGCAGGGCGATGTCGTAGTAGCCCGAGTAGGTGAGCAGGTTGACGATGATGCCGCCGAGCCAGGCGGCGACGAGGTAGGCGCCGTAGCGCGGCTTCAGCGCGACGACGATGCCGGCGACGATCTCGATCGCGCCGACGAGGTGCATCGCGGTCGAGGCGCTGCCGGGGACGATGTCGTTGATCCAGGGCGCCAGGTACTCTCCCAGTCGACCATCACGTCGAAGAACTTGTCGAGGCCGAAGAGGATCGGGGCGACGGTGAAGGCGATGCGCAGCAGCAGGAAGGCCTGGTAGGCGGGGTCCGCCTTGAGGCGTTCGCCGAACGGGCGCCAGCGTCGCGTCGCGCGGGTCGAGGGTGGCGGTGGTGGACATGGGACCTCCCTAGTCGTTTGGCTTGTGCTCCCTCTGCGTCGCCCGCCCGCCGTCTTACCTCCCCTCCCGCGTCGTTTCCTCGACTTTTAGTTGCTCTGTGCAACACAAAGGATGCGACATCACGGGTAAGGAGTCGGCGGCCGCCGGTCGCTAACAATTCATGGCGACCGCGCTATGACGACGCCGACGCAGATACCCGCCGAGCCGGCCGCCGAGCGACCGGTCCCGTCGGCGGCTGCGCGCCCGGCGACCCGGGGCCCGACGCGCGTCGCCGCGGTCGCCGAGCTCCACGCGCTGCTGCTGAAGGCCGCCCGCTTCGAGGTCGGCCGCCGCCGCGCCGCGCTGCGCCCATTTGCGCGGCGGCGACCACGAGGACCTCGCCCAGCAGAGCGCCGACGACGCGCTCGTCGCGGTGCTCGGCAAGCTCGACGAGTTCCGCGGCGAAAGCCGCTTCACCACCTGGGCCTACAAGTTCGCCCTGCTCGAGGCGGCGGTCAAGGTGCGGCGCCGTGCCTGGCAGGGACGCGAGGTCCCGCTCGAGGACGAGGCCTGGCAGCGTTCTGCCGACGCCGGCTCGGCGCCGGCCGCCGAGCCGAGGACGCGCGAGCTCCTCGCGCGCCTTGCGCGAGGAGATCGAGCGCAGCCTCAGCGCCGCGCCAGCGCGAGGTGCTGTCGCCGTCGCCCTTAACGGCGTCCCGATCGACGTTCTCGCCGAGCGCCTCGGCAGCACCCGCGGCGCTCTCTACAAGAACCTGCACGACGCCCGCCGCAAGCTGCGGGGCGCCCTTGCCGTGCGCGGCTTCGCAGTCGGCGCGGAGAGGAGGAGCGATGAGCCAGCGACGACCGCGACGCCCAGATCGCTCGGCCGGGTCGCTCGGCCCCGGCGGCCCGGAGCTGACCTGCGAGGAGTGCTTCGCCGAGCTCGACCGCTACGTCGAGCTGGTCCTCGCCGGCGAGCGGGCCGACGAGCGGGTCCCCGGCATGCGCGCCCACCTCGACGGCTGTCCCGCCTGCGCCGAGGACTTCCGCAGCCTCCGCGACCTCGTCGATCGCCAAAAGGATTGACTGGCGCCGCCGACCCTTTACATTCGAAGCATGGGCGATCAGGGCATAGCGGCATGGAAGCTTCCCTTGATCGTGCTGGTGATCATCCTCTCGATCGTCGGCGGCTTCTACCTCGGCGGGCCGGGCCTGGGGATGGCGGTTGGCGCCCTCGCCGCGGCGACGATCATCGTCATGGCGGTGCGCAAGCCGCCGCTGGTGCCGATCGTCCCGGCGCCGGCGCCGGACCTGCGGGAGCACCTGCTGGTCATCGTCGAGCAGCCGCTTGAGGACGGCGCCGCGATCGAACGCATCGCCGCCGCCTCCAAGCGGCGCGACCCTGCCCAGCCGGAGCCCGAGGTCCTGGTCCTCGCCCCGACCCCCAACCGCTTCCTCGACCGCTGGGCCTCCGACACCCGCCCCGGCCGCGAACGCGCCCAGCGCAGCCTCGTCCTCAGCCTCGCCTCGCTGGCCCGCGTCGGGGTGGCCGCCACCGCCCGGATCGGCGACGAGGACGTGGTGCAGACGGTCACCGACCAGCTGCGCGAGTACCCGGCGACCGAGGTCTTCCTCGTCGCCGATCCCGGTACCGGCGCCGGCGCGGCCGAAGAACTGCGCTCGCGCCTGCGCGCTCCGTTCCACCTGGTCGACGGCTCAGTTGGCTAGGTCCGACTCGACCCAGACCTCGAGCACCACGCGCAGCCACACCGCCTCGACGTCGAGCGCCCAGCAATGGGCGTCCTCCGCCTCCTGCCCATCGCGGCGCTGGACCGGCCGCAGGATCTCGTTCCTCGCCAGCGTCTTCAGGTGATAGGCGACCTGCCCCACTCGCTGGTCGAGTGCTTCCGCCAGCTCCCGCGCCGAGGCGCACTCGAGCGATCCGTCGAGATAGGCACCGAGGATCCGCCGGCGCAAGGGATGGCCGACGGCGCTGATCAGCTCTGAAGAAGAGGGTGGCATGAGGGACCCGGAAAGGCCGACCGTTCAGCCCATTTCCGGCGCTCCGGATGTTATGCCATAAATACCCTAACACTGGAGTCTTTTAATAGAGAGGCTCCGGGGCGCGATGCCGCCCCCGCGCCGCAGCAAACCCCGCTCGCCCGAGCACGCTGCCCTCGGCGAGGCGGTCCGCCAACTCCGCGCCAAGGCGGAGATGAGCCAGGAGGAACTGGCCGAGGCAGCCGGCACCGACCTCACCCAGGTCGGCGGCATCGAGCGCGGCGTCCGCAACCCCAGCTACACGACGCTGCTGCGACTGTCCGACGCGCTAGGGACGGAAGTCGGCGAGCTGACGAGCCTGGCCGACCGGCTGCGCACCGGCTGAGCTATCCGCGAGCACGGATATCGTCGGTGCCGTGCCGGCATCGGTGGAGGAGGTCGCTTACGAGGCATCCGTGCGAGCGATCGACCGGCAGTACGAAGCGCTGGTCGGGCTAAGGGCGCAGAGCGCGACGATCCTGGCAGCCGCAGCGCTCGTGGCCTCCTTCGTCGGACCGGAGGCGATCCGAGCGAATGCGGGCTCCCTTGGAGGCTGGGTCACGGTGGGGGTCGCTGCGCTGGTCGTGGTGATGGTGCTGGTGCTCGCCGTTCTGTGGCCACGCAGCTTCATCTTCCGGCTGGGCGCGACCGTGATTCTCGAGGACCATGCCGGCAAGCCGGCGTCCTCGGTCACCGAGCTTTTCGACTTCCTCGCCCGTCGCCAGGACGAACACCACGAGACGAACGAGCGGGTGCTGGACCAACTGCGTCTCTACGGACGGCTCGCCAGCGCGGCCGTCGTTGTCGAGACCGTAGCCCTGTTGCTCGCCCTATGATTTCCCCATGGCATCAGGCGGTCCAACGCCGATTCTCTTCCCGTATCCCCAGAAGGTCGACCGGCAGGATGGCCGGCTACGAGATCCCGGCGCCCGCGGCTATTACGCAACGGGGGGTGCTTACGCACGAGCTGTAGCTCTTTGGTGGATCGTTCACTGCGGTGTCGAGATCGTGACGATCCTTTGGGTGCTGGGCTTTTTAGCTCGCAAGAAATCAGGCGCTGGGGCTCCGCCGTCCTGAAGGATCAACCCGTCGAGGTGCAGGAGAACAGGTGGGAGAGGCCGAGCTCGGTGCCGTCGGCGAACTCGGCGTGGCCTTTGACCGGCCAGGTGCCGGTCGGGCAGCCGGCTTCGAGGAAGCTCTTCTTGCGACCCTTGTAGGTGTAGCGGCGGCCGACCTTCAGCTCGAAGCGCGTCACCGAGCCGGAGCCGCCCGCGATACGGGGGACGCGGGCCTCGATGCGCAGGCCGTAGGGGCCTTGGTGGATGCGGGTGATCGTCGCCTTGGTAACGATCGCAGTCGGGGCCGGGACGTTGACGTAGGCATGGAGCAGGACAGTGGTGGTGCCGCCATGGACGCCGGCGTTGAAGAGGATCAAGGAGCCGGTCGAGCGGAACGGCGCCTGTTCGGGGAAGGCGACCTCGACTTCGGCCTCGCCCGAGCCGACGATCGCGTCCGGGCAGGCGCGGCGGGCGGCCGTCGAGCTGCTTGCTTCGAGCTGGGACTTGCGGCAGGTGGGGAGACCGACGGCGTCGACGGCGATCGTCCTGTCGACGTCGATCCGTACGGACTGCAGCGCCGGGGGATGGCTGCCGTCGCGGGTCTCGACCCCGGCGAGCAGGCGCGCCGTGACCGGAGCCTTGCCGTGCCGCGGCAGCTTGGTCGGGGAGATGCCGCCGTCGTCGCTGACGCAGATGTTGCCGGCGCACTCGACTTTGGGCTCGCCGGTGGCGCCGGTCGCAAGGGCCAGCGCCGCGGCGAGCGCGATGGGGGTGGCTCGGAGCAAGTTCTTCCTCATGCCCCGATCCTCGCTGAGCCGGGGTGATCGCTTCCTCCCCAATCTGAGCCTTCGGGCGGCACCGATGCGCCAATGTGGGAAGCGGGGCCTGCGCAGCAGCGCCGTCAGTCGTCGAGCCGCAGCGCGATCTCTAGGTCTGCGAGGGAGCCGCGAAGGGGACGGCCGAGCAGCTCCTCTATCGAGCGGATGCGGTTGCGGACGGTGCGGCGGTCGACGCCGAGCGCCGCCGCCGTCGAAGAGATGTTGCGGTCGGCGTCGAAGTAGGCGCGCAGGGTCTCGCGCGCTACCTTGCCGCCGTCCCGGCCGTGCTCGAGCGGCTCCAGGTAGAGCTGGCGCAGCGAGGCCTCGAGCAGATCGTCGCGCCCGATCGCCGCCAGCACGGCGACGTCGCCGTAGCGGAGGACCGGCTCGCTCCGGCGTTCGGCGACCGGTAGCGCTGCCTTCGCCTGGTGGTGGCTGAAGCGCCAGCCGGCAAGGCTCTCGCCGGGCTCGCCGACGGTGACGAAGACGCCCCCGGGGGCGAGCTGGCGGAGCGCCGCGACCGCCTCGGCGGCGTCGAGCGGCGCTCGGCCGCCGAGCCAGGCGGCCCACTTGGGCTCCTCCTCCCGCTGCACGATCAGCAGGCGCCGGTCGAGCCGGGTCGCCAGCGCCCGCATCAGCTCCGCGGCTCCCCGCCCCCTCGCCATCAGGGCGAGGTGGTGCGCGTCGAGGTCGTATCCCAGCTCGGAGGCGTCGACCAGCTCGCCGGCGAGGAGGCTTTTCACCAGCTCCCGCTGCCGCTCCGCCGCGTTGCTCGGCCGGCTCGTCGCTTCCCGCGCGTGTTCGGCGCTGACAGCCGCGATCAGCCGATCACCCAGGGTCGCCTGCTCGGCCAGCAGCCGCCGCAGCTCCGAGCTCGGCACCTCCGCCCGCTCCGCCTCTTCGGCCAGGAAGTCGCCGACCAGGCTGTTGCCCGCGAAGTACCGCCGCAGCACCGTGTCCAGGGCCACCCCGTCCCGCGCGTCCAGCCGCGCCTGCGCCAGCAGCACCTCCGGCACCGCCGGCGCCCGCCGCTCCCCCACCTCGAGCACCGCGAGCCGGTAGTCGACTGCCGCGGCAACCGCCGCGTTCAGACCTTCCAGGTAGGTGGGATCAGCCACCTCATATGGGTCCGCGATCGCGTAGACCCGCGTCGCCACCGCCTTCTGCAGCTCCGGCAGCCGCTCGCGCAGGCGGCGTGCCAGCAGCGTCCGCGGCTCCCCTGAACGCGAGCCGCTCCCACGCCGCTGCACCCTCGCTTTGGCCATGGGATGACATTAGCGGCGCCGCTCTAAAGCTATGACCCCTGGCAGGGCTAGTGACCGCGCCGCTGCGCCCCGTGCGGCGGCATCACCCGAAAGGCGATGCCAGCACGGGCGCCGTCGCTCGAGGATCCAAGCTGCAGCCAGTAGCAGCCGGGAGTCGGTGCGTCGCTCAGCAGCGCGCCCAGCGAGATCCGGTTGAACCCCTTATGCGCCTGGCGCTTCCTTTGCCCCACCCACAGGCAGGTGCCGGGTCTCCTGCTGCAGCGGGAGGCGCGAGCCGGCGGAACGGCGCGGCGAATCGTGAGGCTGACTTTCTCGGCGACCGCTGCCCGGAAACGGAGCCAAACCCCCGCGGGCCGGGCGAACCGCGAGCGCGTCAGCGACAGGTGGGAGAACTTCTGCCTGCGGCGCGGCGCGGCGTCGGCTGCCGCCGGCGGGGCAGGAGACGGTTGGGAATGCGGCGGGAGCGAGGCCCAGTCCGGACCACATTGCGAGCAGTTGATGGTAGTGGTCAGCTGGCGCTCGTTGCTTCCGTCCGCGTCCATCAGGTACAGATGCGGCCCTGCGGTCGGGGACACAGAGGGACGGTCGCTCTGAAAGACGATCGTCGAGCCGTCGGGCGACCAGACGGGATCCTGGTCGACGCCCGACTCGGTCAGCTGGACCGGCTCTCCGCCAGTCGCCGAGATCGCGTACACGTTGGGCCCTGAGTAGGTGTACGGGGGCTCACCGGGACCCGGGTCCTCGCGGGGAACCAGTTCCCTGAAGTCGAAGATAATCGTGGAGCCGTCGGGGGACCACGAGGGGGACGATACCCGCCCGGGAGGATCGAGGATTTTCTGGGCAGGGCCACCCTTGGCGGCCATCACATAGAGGTTGGTTTCCTCGTCTGACTCGATGGGACGGATGAACGCGATCCGCTGCCCGTCCGGCGACCAGGCCGGAGACCAAGCGTTGCTCATGATCAGCGTTGGCGGAGCACCCTCGGGGGTCGTGCTAAGGAGTTCACGGTCCCTGATGAAGGCGATGTGGGCGCCGTCGGGCGACCAGGCCGGGGATTCGATGTACCCCCCGATCGGTAGCCGCTCGAAACCCGACCCGTCCGGCGCGAACACGTGCAGCCCCGAGACGGTCCAGTAGCCATTCGATTCCCGCTTCTGCCCACTCGTCGCGATCCGCAGGCCATCAGGCGCCCAGCTCGGATAGAAGTCGTACTTGTACTCCTCTTCCTCACGAACGACCGGCGTCAACCCGGACCCATCAGGTTGGATCGTGTAGATCTTCCCACCGGACGAAAACACGATCGGCCCATTCGTCCCCGGCTCAGTAGCCGACGCCGATCCAGCCCAGACCCAAAGCATCAAAACAACCACCGCCCCGAGCCCCACGGCCCGACGCAGCTCCCGACCTCCCCATCTCGCCTCACCGCCGCCGGCCCGCATACCTGCATTCTCCCTCATTACACAAGGGATGTGCGGGATCGACCTTCGGCTTGAAAGGAGAAAGGTCCTCCGCGCGGGCAGCGGAATTGCGGCGGCGATGCGACCGGGATGAGACTAGGAATCCGAGCGAAGCTGAGTGTCAGCCCACTCGACGGCGAGCCCAGCCCATCGCAGAGCATCAGCGGTAGCGACAGCACCCGGGTCGCCGAGGCCGTATCGAACAGCCGCCGCGTAAGGGGTGAGGCGATCAGCGTCGGTGAGATCAGCGGGCAGCTCAAGCCCCGCGTCTTGGCAGAGCTGCATGAGAAGGCCGAGATCGTGGGTGAAGGGGAAATCTTGGTCGCCCCTCGCGATGGCCGCCTTCAGCGCCTTCTCGACGGCCTGCTGGGCATGGAACCCGACCGGCGCATCCGACACTTGCTCCGCCCGGTCAAGCGCTTCGGCAGATGCAAGATCCTCACGGGCAAGAGCGAGAAGATCAGCGGGCAGGTCCGGCGTGGCACTCATCCGGCCAGCACCCGCCCCTGCGAAAGAGCAGCGTGGACAACGCCGCCGCGCACCTCTCGCCACCGGTCGGCGTACTCGCGGCTGACGACAATGACATCGGCCGGCAGGCGCAGATCGCGCAGGGTGCGATGAAGGCGAACCGACTCCTCAGCCTCGTTAGCGACCTCCGGCTCCACGACCAAGAAGTCGACATCGCTGTGCGGAGTCGCATCTCCACGAGCGTGGGAGCCGAACAAAATGACCTGGGAGTCAGGAGCAGCCGCTGCCAGGCGACGCCCGGCCTCAGCGATCAAAGTCTCATCAACTAGCTGCATGCCCCCGAAATCGTAATGGCCACTGAACGAATCGGGTAATGGCGCGCGCCAAAGACTCACACCATGCGACCCCAATCTGCCGCGACTTTCGCCGATTCGCACCATTCTCGACTCGCTAGACCTTGCCCCGCCACTCTCAGGCGCGCGACCATGACCAACATGGTGTTAGGAAGAAGAACTCGCGTGTAAAATTACTTGCAGTATTCTAGATAATTCACAGCACAGTAAGATGCTTGAATGCGAATCTCAGAGCATTTCGGTCTCGACCAGTCCCAAGGGGCACTCGACTTCATCGATGTTGAGTTGGAAGGAGATACCCGGGCATTTGTAGAGCCGCGTGCAATTCGCCGGATAGAAAGCGAGTGGGCGGAAGGCTGCGTAGGACTGCTTCAGGATTTTTTCAAGCAGGTCCTGAAAGCAGTTCGCAACGACGACCGCGATCGGGGCCTTGACCTCCTTGAAGGGTTGCGAGAGCCGAACGAGACGCACCTTGGCCTTTCGGCAGATCGCCCCCGGGGAAGCGGTCTAGGGCCGGGCTTAGTGGATCGTGTTTGGGAGCGAATGAGAAAGAGCGAGGCGGCCAAAACTGGCCTACTGAAGGATCTTGAGGACACTGCTCTGGTGATCTACGGGATCGATGTAGACCGCATCTCAGACATTACGACCAACATTATTCGTCAACCTCTCATCGACTATACGCAAGAGATGGCCGAGCATTACGGCATTCCAATTGAGCAGGTGGGCACTGGGCATATTTGGGACACGGCCACCGGTGCTTGGAGCTCCGAAGAATATGGGCACTTACCGATGACGCCGGTTGGTCCTTTAATCCTCGTCCCCAAAGTGATCGTGCGGACGCGCCTGGATTTCAACCCTGGCGAGTACTTCCGTGGATACATTCTGGAGGCGCTTCAGAACCGCGAGCTTTCGGCGGGAACTAACCTCGTCCATACGCTTAAAAGCGGGGAAAAGCGCGTCTACAAGAAGGACGTGCAAAAGAAATACTTTGGGGTCAACCCTGCTATCAAGCCCGCCAACGAAGAAACCACGCTGGAAGAACCTGGCCTTCTTGAGCAATACAGGAAAGACAAGTCGAAACAGGCATTTCGCGACCCCCCGCTCTCCTACGACGACCTTGAGAATCTAACGGGGGCCCCTGCGCCGGATTGGGATTCGCTTCTCGCCAGGGTGGTTCAAGTTCCAACTGGAAGCGCCGCTGCGTCCGACTACCATCGAGCGGTAGAGAAATTTCTGACGGCGATGTTCTATCCATCGCTTTCGGCCCCCAGAATTGAGTCGGAGCTGCACCAGGGTCGAAAGAGGGTTGATATCCGATACACCAATAACGGGATCGGCGGCTTCTTCGGCTGGGCACAATCCAACTACAAGCCCCAGCCCTACTGCTTCGTAGAGTGCAAGAACTACAAAGGTGATCTGAAAAACGACGCGCTTGACCAGATTTCCGGTCGCTTCAGCAAGGCGAGGGGCACTTTCGGTCTCTTGGTCTGTCGGAGCTTCAAAGACAAGCCGCGTTTCATTCAGAAATGCCGCGACACGGCAAGCGATGATCGAGGCTTTGTCATCGTCCTAGACGACAATGATTTGCAGGATCTAGTCGAAGCTCGAAAAGAAGATGACGAGCACGGAGCCAGTGCCGTCTTCGACTATATGGCTGATCGATTTTCCGAAATCATTTAGCTCATGAAAGTTCGCCGGCTCAGGGGTCGATTTGCTCGATTGCTTCCCGAATTCTCGGATGGCTCATATGCATCGCATGCGTGTAGCGGGCCAACATCGTCTCAACCCGGTGCCCTGCAATCTCGGCCAAATCGGCGTCGTTAACGCCAGCTGCCCGTAGATGCGTGATGTAGCTGTGGCGACACTCGTGGGGGCGGATGTCTAGTCCGGAGGATTCCTGGGTCGGTTTCCAGAGGTCGCGGTAGAAGGTGCGCTCACGCCAGAGGCGGCCTCTCGGGGTCGTGAAGAGCAGTTCGCAGCCCTCGCCGTTGAGGTTGATCTGAGCTTCGAGCATCCAGGCAAGGGTCGCCGGCACGGGGACGATGCGTCCCGCGTCGGGCTCGCCGTGGTCGGTCTTGGTGCCTTCGAGAATCTGACCCTCGTGGGCGGTGCGGCGGACTTGGAGGGTCTCGCCGTCGAAGTCTTCTCGGCGCAGCGGCAGCACCTCCCCCAGCCTGAGGCCGCAGTCGGTGAAGACGCGGACCATCGCCTCGTAGCGACCGGCGGCTTTTCCGAAGCGGTGCATCTCCTCGAAGTTGAAGACGCGGATCGGCCTTGGCTTCTTCTGCGCTCTCGGATCATTGGCTCGGATGCGGACGCCCTTGAACGGGTTGAGGTCGCAGACTTCGTCGGTGATCGCGTCCTCGGCCATCGCCGAGAGGGCGCGGAGGATGCCCACGGCTCCGGTGGTTGCTCGACCTTCGGTCCTCAACATGTGGTCCACCAGGGCGAGCGTGTGACGACGGCGCAGCTCGCGGAGCGACCAGTCCTTCAACGGGATGCCCTCAATCTCGACGTCGGCAACCCGGCTGATGCGGTGGTCGTTCGTCGCGTTGGTGCGCTCGGATCGCGGATGCCGCTCGGTCCAGGTGGCGCCATAGTCGCCGAGGGTGTCGGGACGATCCGAGAGCCCGTATGCCTCGTCGATGGCTTTCTGCGCATCGCCTTTCCTGGCGAAGGTTCCTTTGCCTCGGTTCCAGGTCGGCTTGGCGATATGGCGTTTGCCGTCGCGGCCGGTGTACCTGGCGACCCACACGACCTGGCCGGACGGGTTTTGGCGCTTGACGGGAGAGTCGCGCCTCACGATGCCTCGTCCCTGTGGCGCAAGAGGAAGTCCTCGACGTCGGCAGGGTCAATCCGTCTGGATGCGCCGAGCTTGTAGCTGGGCAGCTCGCCGCGTCTGATCCAGTTGCGGACGGTCCGATCCGAGACCGCCAGGTAGTCGGCAAGCGTCCGCTCGGTGAAGAAGGTCGGGTCGCTGGCTTTGGTCTGCATGCCCTCCTTGCCACCGGAGAAGACGATCTGCACGGGGTGAGTTGCCGCCATGCCCCTTCTGTCCGGCAAGACCGGCGTGTGCATCGAAATCCGACCGAAGGTCAGACCCCTCCCGGCCCTCCTTAAAGGCGGCCTCCGCACGGCGAAGCCGTGCCAAAATCGGCCGCCCGGAGGGGCGGGAAGGGCAGCTTGAAATAGCCGAATCCGGAGGGTTCGTAGTGTGTCGGGGCTTCGAGTAGGGCCATAGGCCCGTAGCGAAGCTTCGTGGGGAGTCTGTGCTTCGTGCATCAGGTTCGGGCTCGGTGGTTGCATCCTCAGAGCTGGATCGGGGTCTTTGATTCGGGTCTCGGGGTTCTTTGAAAGTCGGCGGGGACTGGGGGCGGTCCTCCTTCCCCCCCGCGCGACGCGATCCATGAAGTGATCGCTCTTACGTCGCCAGCCGCTCTAGGGTCTTGCGGTCTTCTTCAAGCACCTCTTTCAGTCGCTCCTTGAAGTCGGGCTCGGTGCGTCGTTCCGCGATGAAGCGGTAGAGCGCCGCGCGGACCAGTTCTGAGACCGGGAGGTGGTCCGCCCTGGCGACGGCATCGAGTTCGTCGGCCAGGTCCTTCGGAAGCCGGACGCTCGTGAGCTTGGTGTTCATCTGGTTCTTGGGGTTCATCCGAACCTCCTGACGACGAAGCTGCCTCGTGCGCTCGGACCCGGCGCAATCCAGGCGATGCCCTCCAGCAGGCTTTCCACGCGCACGTCGAGGGCTCCAGCGAGCCTCATCAGCGTGTCCACGCGCGGCAGTCGTTGGCCATGCTCGATCAGCCCGATCTCGGTGCGGTGGAGCGAGGCGATGGCGCCGAGCGCTTCCTGGGAGAAGCCGGCGCGGCGACGCGCCAGCCACACGTTCCTTCCGAGCTGCCCGGCGACCTCGCGGTCCACGCTTCTGCCGTCCATCAGAGTTCGGCCAGCTCGTGGAAGAGGACGGCGGCTCTCGTCGGGACGACCAGGCTTCCCTCCGGCCTGAGCAGGCCGCCTGCGGCGAGATCGCGGACCGCTCGCCGGTACCGGTCGCGGTCGGCGAAGGTCGCCTCCCCTCCCCCGGTCATTTCCTTCAGCAACTCAAGCTCCGTAAGCGTCTGCGGGTGGAGCGAGAGGACGTGTCTCAGAACTGCCGCTTGGTCGCGAGCGTCCAATTCGGCGGTGGTCGCGGCGCCGTCATCGCCGCCGCCTCTAGGCTTGTCGTGCATGGGAGCTAACCCCTCCTGTGCCATGCCCCCGGCTGTTCCACCAGCGCGGGGGCGCTTTTTGTTTTATGTCAGCAGGCTAGCAGTTTTGGAGAGTCAAACTCTCCAAACTCGCCCTACTCTCCCCGGATGATTTGGCTGATGCGCGTGTGGTGCAGGCCGACCACCTCGCCGATCTCGCGAAGAGAGAGCCCTTCTTTCTGAGCCTGGGTGAAGGCTTTGCGGCGTGCCCGTTGAGCCGCAGAGGAGTCGCGCTCGAACTGCTTTTGCGCAGCGCGGACAGCTTTGAGGGATTTGGCCTTCTCTGGCGGCACCGCTGAGACCCTAATCGGCGCGGACAAATGAGACCGAGATGAGACCATGACGCCCCGGAACCCGGGGGAATCGCCAGGACGCCACCGGAACGCCGATCCGACGATAGACCGAAGACTTGGCTCTGCACCTGGCAACGCGCGGTGCAAAGCGGAACACCAAAGAATGCGCCCGACCGGATTCGAACCGGCGACCTTCGGCTTGAAAGACCGACGCTCTTTGGGCCCCCGAAGGGACCCGTTGACCACTGAGCTACGGGCGCTCGACTGGAACGATACCCGCGCAAGGGGTTCTGAGCATCGTGAGCGCGGCTAGAGTCCATGGGGTGGAGCTTGGGATCGAGGGGAAGGTCGCTTTGGTGATGGGCGCGAGCCGGGGGATCGGGCGGGGGATCGCCGGCGCCCTGGCGCGGGAAGGGGCGCGGGTCGCCCTGGCGAGCCGGTCGCGGGGGCGGCTCGAGGAGGCGGTGGCGGAGATCGGAGGCGGAACTCCCTTCGTCGCCGACGCCACGGACCTGGAGGGGCTGGCGCGGTTGCCGCTCGAGGTCGCCGAGGAGCTGGGGTCGGTCGACATCCTCGTGACGAACACGGGCGGGCCGCCGCCGGGCGGGGCCCTCGACCACGGCTTCGAGGAATGGGAGGAGGCCTACCGCTCGCTGGTCCTGGCGCCGCGGGTGCTCGCCGGCGCCGTCGTCCCCGGGATGCGCGGCGAAGGCTGGGGGCGGATCGTCAACGTCGGCTCGACTACGACGATCGAGCTCATCCCGTCCCTCGGCCTCTCGAACGCGCACCGGATGGCAACCGTCGGCTTCCTGAAGACGCTGGCGCGCGAGGTCGCCGGCGACGGGATCACCGTCAACAACGTCGCCACCGGCCGCTTCGCCACCGACCGCATGGCCGAGCTCGCCGGCTCGATCGAGCCGGTCGAAGCAGCCGCCCGGGAGGAAGTGCCGGCGGGACGGCTCGGCACGGTCGAGGAGTACGGCGACCTCGTCGCCTTCCTCTGCTCCGAGCGCGCCGCCTACATCACGGGCGCCGTGATCCCGATTGACGGCGGTTTGATGCGCTCGACCGTGTAGCGGTGGGACTTATCGCCGCTATACAGCGATAACTCCCACCGCTGTGGTCAGAGCCCGCGTAGTAGGCGCGCGGCGACCCCGCGCAGCGTCCGCTTCCCGTAGGCGTGACTGGGGTCGAACTCGGTGAAGATCGCCAGGGCGACCCGTCGCCGGCCATGCTTCAGCAGCGCCACCTGGTGGTCGACCCGGCCGCTGCCGCTCCCCCAGCCGCCCTTGAGGAAGAGCTTCCAGCCGCGCGGCACGACCCGGCCGACGCCCCACCGCTGCGGGGGCACCACGTGCGAGAGCAGGTCGCGCGCGTAGGCCCGGTGGCGCTTCGGGACGTAGCGCTGCAGGTGGGCCATGAACCGCACCTGGTCCCGGGGGCTGGTCCGGCTGAGGCCCCACCAGGAGCGGTAGCGGAAGTCCCGCATGCCGGCGACGCGCGCCAGGCGGCGGATCCGCCGCGGGCCGACCATGTCCCGCACCCGCGTCGCCGCGACGCTGTCGCTCCAGCGGATCATCGGCGCCAGCAGCCGCCGGTCGCTGCGCCGCAGCGGGTGCTCGTTCCGCTTGCGCAACAGCGCGGCCAGCAGCATCACCTTGAAGACGCTCGCCGCCGGCGCCGTGTCCGCCACCCGGTACCCGCGGAAGCGCCCGCGCTGGTCGATCACCGCAAACGCGACCTCCCCCGCCCGCCTCTGCGCGTAGTGCCGCGCCGCCGCCACGTCCGGGTACCACGGCTTTGCCTCAGCTGCCGCTGGCGCAAGAAGCAGCAGCAGAAGGAGTAGAACCAAGCAAGGGCGTGCCGGCGGCGAAGCGGCAGTGCTCTGCACGACGCGAAGCCGACGGTGCGGCATGGCGCAGTGTTCTAGTCCTTCTGCTCACGCATCGCGGGGTAGATGATCACATCCCTAAGCGTTTTCGCCCCGGTCATGATCATCAGCAACCGGTCGATCCCCAGGCCGCAGCCGCTCGCCGGCGGCATCCCGTATTCGAGCGCCCGCACGAACTCTTCGTCGTGTGGATGCGGATCGGGCTCGGCGCCTTTCTCCTGCCGTTCGCGCTGCTTGATGAAGCGCTCGCGCTGCTCGATCGGGTCGTTGAGGTCGGTCCCGCCGCCGACGATCTCCATCCCGGCGACGATGCCATCGAAGGCCTCGCAGATGCGCGGGCTCTCGGGGTGGACCTTGACCAGCGGCCAGATGTCGACCGGCAGGTCGATGATGTAGGTCGGCTGGATCAGCTTCGGCTCGACGAACTTGCCCTGCAGCGTGTCGACCACCCCGGCCCAGTCGTCGTTCTCGTCGACCGCGTCCCCCGCCGCCTCGGCCAGCTCGTCCCGGCTCGCCTCGTAGATGTCGAGCCCGATCTCCCGCAGCAGCTCGTCGCGCAGCCGCACCCGCGGCCACGGCGCCGCGAAGTCGATCTCGACTCCGTCGCGCTCCACCACCGTCGTCCCCATCACCTTCTCGACCACGGTCGCGACCAGGACCTCGATGAACTCCATGACGCCGTTGTAGTCGGCGCCGCCGACGAACATCTCCAGCATCGTGAACTCGGGATTGTGCTGCGGCGACATTCCCTCGTTGCGGAAGAACTTGCCGAACTCGTAGACGTCCTCGAAGCCGCCGACGATCGCCCGCTTCAGATACAGCTCGGTCGCCGTCCGCAGGAACAGCTCGCGGTCGAGCGCGTTGTGATGGGTGACGAACGGCCGCGCCGCGGCGCCGCCGGTCAGCCGCTGCAGCACCGGCGTTTCCAGCTCGACCCAGCCGCGCTCGTGCATGTGGCAGCGGATCGCGAACAGCAGGTCGTCGCGCTTCTTGAAGATCTCCCGCGAGTCGGCGTTCGCCATCAGGTCGAGTTCGCGCTGGCGGTAGCGCGTATCCGGGTCGGAGATCCCGTGAAAGAGGTCCGGCGGGTCTTTCAGCGCCTTTGCCAGCAGCGTGCACTCGCGCACGCCGATCGCCAGCTGCCCGCGCTTGGTCACGTGCAGCGGCCCCTCGACGCCGACCAGGTCGCCGATGTCGAGCTCCTCGACCCGCCCGAACGCCTCCTCGCCCAGCGCGTCGCGCCGCGCGTAGGCCTGGATCGTGCCGGTGATGTCGCGGACGTCGAGGAAGGCCGTCTTGCCGTGCCCGCGCTTGCCGGTGACCCGGCCCATCACCCGGTAGCTGAAGTCCTCGTGCTCGCCCTCCCCCAGCTCGGCCGGGTCGTGCTTCGCTTCGATCTCCTCGACGTGCGTCCGCCCCGGGAACGCGTGCGGGTAGGGATCGACCCCCTCCGCGCGCAGGCGCTCGACCTTGGCCCGGCGCTGCTCCTCGGTGGAGACGGCAACCGAGCGGTCGCCGGAACCCCTCAGGGCGCGTAGCCGACGGTGACCCGGTCATCCCCTTCATAGTCCTGAAGGGTAGTCGCGTCGCGCAGCAGCTCGCGCATCGCCGGCCCGTGATGGGTGTCGTGCTCCATCGCCAGCTTCCAGCCCGAGGGCGTTTCGGCGATGACGCCGCGGATCACGCCGAGGCCGTCCTCGCCGCAATCGCCGGTCACCGCCATCCGCGGCTCCTTCTGGATCTCCGGCGAGCGCTCGAAGATGGTCTCGTCGGTGACGTAGGGCATGTTGGCGATCACGAGGTCGACGTCTTCGGCTTCGACCGACTCCGGCAGCCCCTTGCCGACCGTCACCTCGAGGTCGAGCCCGAGCCGCTCGGCGTTCTCCCGCGCCGCTTCGACCGCTTCCGGCGAGAGGTCCGAGGCGGTCACCTTCAGGTCAGGGCGCTCTGACATCAGCGCCAGCGCGATCGCGCCGGAGCCGGTGCCGATCTCGTGCACGCGCGCGCCCTCGGGGAGCGACGCTCCCACCTCGACCAGCAGCTCGGTCTCCCGGCGCGGCCAGAGCACGCGCTCGTCAACGTAAATCTCGAGGTTGCGAAAGGGCGCGCGACCGAGGATGTAGGCCATCGGCTCGCGCTCGACCCGGCGCTGGACGTTGCGCTCGATCTTCTCGGCCGCCTCGGCGCCAACCTCGCCGGCGCTCTCGACGCTGAGTTCGCTGGGCGCGACGCCAAGCGCGTCGGCGACCAGGATTTCGGCCTCGGTGCGGGAGTCCTCGACCCCGGCGGCGGCGATCCGCTCAGCCGCGTCGTCGAGGATCGCTCCCACGGTGCGAGCCGAAGGCCCCTCGCTCTGAACATCGATAGCCGCCATTACCGCCAATCCTCCCTGTCCGTACCGCTCCAAAGATTTTGCGCAAGATACCAGTGATACGAGGCTCTTGGGAGTTCTAAGCCCCAGCGCGAGCCACTCCATTCGCCGCCGGCCGCCCGATGCCTCCGTAGCGGCGGCTCACGATAGCGATCCATAGCCCGCCGGCGCCGATCATCACCAGGCTCTCGAGCTGCGCCTGCGTCAGCCCCAGCACCACGTCGGTGTTGCGGCGGAGGAACTCGACGAGGAAGCGCTCGGTCCCCGCGTAGAGCAGGTAGATCGCGAAGAGGATCCCCGGGCGCACCCGGTCGCGCAGCTGCCACAGCATCCAGGCGCCGAGCCCCATCGCCAGCGTCTCGTAGATCGGCGTCGGGTGGACGGTCTGGTCGGTGGGCACGGTGCCGTCGGGGTAGGACATCGCCCAGGGACCGTCCCAGGCCTTGCCGTAGTCGCCGTCGCCGGAGAGCTGGCAGCCGCAGCGGCCGATCGCGTAGCCGAGCGCCAGCGCCGGCGCCGCCACGTCGAGCAGAGCCAAGCCGAGGAAGCCGCGGTACCAGGCCCAGAGGAAGACGGCGATGGCGCCGCCGATCGCGCCGCCGTACCAGGTGAGGCCGGAGCCGCTGAAGATGTTGCCGAGGAGGTCGTCCTTGACCTCACTGTAGTTGTCGACGATGAAATAGACGCGGGAGCCGATGACGCCGCCGACGAGTGCCGCGAACCCCATCTCGTAGGCCCAGTCGACCGGCCTGCCGATCTCCTCGAAACGCTTCCAGATCAGCGCGCCCGCCGCGAGGAAGGCGAGCGCGAACATCAGCCCGAAGGTCTGCAGCGTCAGCGGGCCGATCTGGATCTCGGGGTGCATCGGGCGCCGCTACTCGGTGAGCAGCATCTCCAGCAGCGCCTTCTGCGCGTGCAGCCGGTTCTCGGCCTGGTCCCAGACGGCCGAGCGGTCGCCGTAGAGGACGTCGGCGGTGATCTCCTCGCCGGGGTGGGCGGGCAGGCAGTGGAGGACGATCGCCCGCTCCTTGGCGGCGGCGAGCAGGTCGCGGTCAAGCCGGAAGGGAGCGAGGTCGGCGCGTCGCCGCTCGGCCTCGGTCTCGTCGCCCATGCTGACCCAAACGTCGGTGTAGAGGGCGTCGGCGCCGGCAGCGGCGGCGCGCGGGTCGCCGGTCAGCTTCGCCCCGTGACCCTCCTCCAGCTGGTAGCCCTCGGGCGCGGCGACGACCACCTCGACCCCGGTCAGCTCGCCGAGGATCGCCAGCGAGCGGGCGACGTTGTTGCCGTCGCCGACGTAGGCGAGGCGCAAGCCCTGCAGGTCGCCGAAGCGCTCCCGCATCGTCAGCAGGTCGGCGATTGCCTGGCAGGGATGGTGCAGCGGGGTGAGGCCGTTGACGACCGGCACCTCGGCCGCCTCGGCGAGCTCGGCAACCACCTCATGGGAGCCGGAGCGGATCACGATCGCGTCGACGTAGCGGGAGAGGACGCGGGCGGTGTCGCCGGTCGACTCGCCGCGCGCCAGCTGCAGTTCGTCCCCGCGCAGCATCACCCCGTGGGCGCCGAGCTCGGCGACGCCGACGTCGAAGGAAATCCGCGTCCGCGTCGAGGGCTTTTCGAAGACGAGCGCGATGTTGCGGCCAGCGAGCGAGTCGCGGCCGACGCCGTCGCGCCGTCCCGCTTTCAGCTCGGCCGCGCGGTCGAGCAGCTTGCCGAGCTCGAACGCTCCGAGCTCTTCGCCGGTGAGGAAATTCATCAAGAGTGCGCTCCGCTTCGCTTCGCGATCAACAAGCTTGCGGATACTAGTCCTGTGTCAGGCAACGTTCCCCCTCTCTGGCTTGCCCTCGCCGCGCCTGGCGGCGTCCTCGACCGCTCGGCGTGGCGCCGCCACGCCTTCGGGTCTGCGTCCTTGCCAGTCACGGCGATGCCTGAGCCAGAACCGGGCGAACGTCACCCAACACAGGACTACGGCGGATGGAGCTGACGGCACTGAGCTGGAACCTCTTCCACGGGCGCGACTTCCCGCCCGACCCGGCGCTGCGCACCCGGCGCTCGCGGCTGCTGCGACTGGAGGAGCGGAACGCGACCCACGTCCAGGTCAACCGCGACCTCAGCGAGGAGTTCGCGACGCTGCTCTCGCGGGCCGAGTGGGACGTGGCGATGCTGCAGGAGTGCCCGCCGCGCTTCGCCGGGCCGCTGGCCCGCGCCTGCCGGGCCGAGTGGCACCGGACGTTGACCTCGCGCAACGGGTTCGGCGCCCTGCGTGGCCTGCTGGCGCGGCAGAACCCGGACCTGATGGCCTCCGGTGAGGGCGGCTCGAACCTGATCCTCGTCCGCGTCCCCGGCAAGCTCGGCGGGATCGCCGAGCGGCGCGAGATGGCGATCCACGAAGGCGAGCCGGAGCGGCGGGCGATGGGCTTCGTCCGCACCGCCTCTGGCCTCTGCGTCGCCAACCTGCACGCGACCAACGACTGGCCGCGACTGGCGGCCGAGGACGTGGAGAAAGCGGCGCGGGTGGCGCTCGAGTGGGCCGGCGGCGCGCCGCTGATCTTCGGCGGGGACCTCAACCTCCGTCCCGGCAAGAACCCGCAGGTGTTCGAGCAGCTGCAGAACGAGCTCGGGTTGGCGCCCTCGACCGCGCCGGACGCGATCGACCACATCCTCTGCCGCGGCCTCGAGGTGATCGACCACCCGACCCGCTGGCCCCCCGAGCAGCGCGAGCTGCCGTACGAGGGACGGGCGCTGCGGCTCTCCGATCATGCACCCGTGCAGGCACGATTTCGCGCCGCCGAGCCAGACCTCCTGCGGAATTGAGATAGTCGAGTCCCACCAGCGGGACAACCGACAACGGAGGCAGACCTAGATGGCGGAGAAAAAAGCGACCGGCAAATCGAAAAGCAGCAAATCAAAAGCGAAAGCCGCCGCGAAATCGAAATCGACGAAATCGGCCAAAGGGGCGAAATCGACGAAATCGAAAGCCAAAGGCAAAGCGACCAAAGCCAGAAAAGCGACTTCGAAAGCAGCCAGGAAAAGCGCCTCACCCTCGAAATCCAAATCGAGCTCGAAATCGTCCTCTAAAAAAGGCAGCAAAGGCGCCTCCAACAGGACCACGAAAGGCAAAGCCTCCAGCAAAGCGACGAGCGGGCTCGACAAGAGCGTCGCCCAGTTCCGCGAGAGCCTCGAGCAGAGCGTGACCCTGAGCCGCGACCGCATCCAGGACGTTGTCGACGACGCGGTCAAACGGGGCCGGATGACCCGCAGCGACGCCGAGAAACTGCTCTCTGAACTCGTCAAACGGGGCAAGAAACAGCGCGACTCGCTGATCAAAGAACTCGAGCGGCTGGTCAACCAGGCGCGCAAAGCCCTGCCATAAAGCGCCTCCCATACCCCTACCCCCCGGGGATCAGCTCGAGCTGGAGATCGACTCGCTCGCCTTCGGCGGGCGAGGGATCTCCCGCAGCGACGGCTTCGTCGTCTTCGTCACCGGGGCGCTGCCGGGGGACCGAGTCCGCGCCGAGGTGACGAAGGCGAAGAAGCGCTTCGCCGAGGCGCGGGCGGTCGAGGTCGTCGAGGCCGCCGCCGACCGCCTGCCTGACGTCTGCGTCCACGGCGGCGAGCCCTGTCCGGGTGCTCCGTGGCAGGGCCTTCCCTACGAGCGGCAGCTCGTCTACAAGCAGGAACAGGTCGGCGAGGCGCTGAACCGAATCGGCGGCCTCGAGGGCTACGAGCTGGAGGAGATCGTGCCGGCGGTGGAGCAGTGGCGCTACCGCAACAAGCTCGAATACTCCTTCGGCGAAGCGGACGACGAGCTGGCGCTCGGCTTCCACGCCCGCGGCCGCTGGGACCTGATCGTCGACGTCGACGACTGCCACCTCGGGAGCGCGGCGGGCAACGAGGCGCGGAACGCGGTGCGCGAGTGGGCGCGGGCGGAGGCGATCCCGGCCTACGACCGCCGCGCCCACCGCGGCGTCCTGCGCAACCTCGCGGTGCGCGAGGGGCGGCGGACCGGGCAGATCCAGACCCGGCTGGTGACGGTGAAAGCGCGCTTCCCGCGACCACCGGTCGACCTGCACACGATCGTCGAGGGCAACGCCGGCGGCAGCGACGGCCCGACCGGGGTGCTCGGCTCCGAACGGCTGCGGGAGGAGCTCTGCGGCCTGCGGCTGGAGATGTCCCACGGCGCCTTCTTCCAGACCAACACCGAGATGGCCGAGAAGCTCTACGCCGTCGCCGCCGAGTTCGCGGGGCTGAGCGGGAGCGAGCGGGTCTTCGACCTCTTCTGCGGGATCGGGACGATCGGGCTAACGATGGCGGGGCAGGCCGGTGAGGTCTGGGGCCTGGAGATCGTCCCCGAGGCGATCGAAGACGCCGAGCGCAACGCCCGCCGCAACAAGATCGAGAACGCCCACTTCATGGCGGGGAACGCGCGCACCGGGGTACGGCCGCTGGTCGAGAAAGCCGGCAAGCCGGACGTCGTCATCGTCGACCCGCCGCGGGCGGGGCTCTCGCAGAAAATCGTCCGCCGCGTGCTCGAGTGCGAGGCGCGGAAGATCGTCTACGTCTCCTGCAACCCGACCACGCTCGCCCCCAACGCCGCCCAGCTGGGAGAGGCCGGTTATAGATTGGCCCGCGTGAGGCCGGTCGACATGTTCCCCCAGACCCCGCACATCGAGTGCGTGGCACTCTTCGAGCGCGACCCGAAGCGGATACCCGCCCCGGGACGCGAAACGGAGGAGGCGGCGAGCGATGGCGAGTAGGGCGTTCGGAGTGGCAGCGGGCCTGGACCCGGAGGTGGCGCGGCCGCTGGCCGCGAGCTGCGCCGAGCTCGGCTACGACTCGATCTGGTCGAACGACCACCCGGGGGCGAAAGGCCTGGCGACGCTGGCCGAGTTCGCCGCGGCGGCGCCCGGTCTCGAGCTCGGCGTCGCCGTAATCGCCCTCGACCGCACCCCGCCCGAGCAGATCGCCGCCGACCTCGATGAGTTCGGCATCGATCCAGCGAACCTCTGGCTCGGCGTCGGCGCCGGCTTCACCAAGAAGCCGCTGACGAAGATGCGCGAGGCGCTGCCGGAGCTGCGCGAGCTGCTGCCGGGCGTGAAACTCGTCCTCGCCGCGATGGGCCCGAAGATGTGCGAACTCGCCGGTAGCTCCTACGACGGCGTCTTCTTCAACTGGATGACCCCCGGCTTCGCCGCCGGCGCCCGCGAGAAGGTCGAGGCCGGCGCCGCCGCCGCCGACCGCCCCACCCCACCGGTCTTCGGCTACGTGCGCACCGCCGTCGGCCCCGACGCCGCCGACCGCCTCGCCAAGGAGGAGTCCTTCTACCGCGACCTCCACAAGGGCTACCGCGACCACTTCGACCGCCTCGCCGAGCCCGAGGGCACCGTCGGCGTCGCCGCCCCCGACGCGGCCGCAGCCCAAGAAGCCCTCAGCGCCTACAGCGCCCTGGACACCATCGTCGTCCGCGGCCTGGCCAGTGCCAAGGTCGAGGCGATGACGGCGCTGGCCGAGTCCGCCGCCCCCACAGCCTCGTGACGAGTGGCGACTTTTGGTCCCTATAGGACCTATAAGTCGCCACACACCATCGCCTCGACTAATAGGGATAGTCCTCCAGGACACGATAGCCAAGGCCGGTAAGCCAATGGATCCGGTTGTAGAGGACCGATTCCGACATGCCGATCTCGCCGAGGGCGGTGCTGTAGGCCTCGGGCCTTTCGGTTCTATAGGCGGCGGCTAGATCCTCATAGGAGTCCCGGACCCAGAGGAGAGCCGTGACCAACCCCGTCAGGTGAGCGGCGGCTTGAGGAGAGACCGAGGCCGCGGCGAGCGTCCTCGCACAGCGGCGGAACAGATCTGCCAGAGCACCGGATGCGTCCGCCTGAGCCCCGCTTCCCTCCGCCTCCTGCAACTGCCGTTTGAGCCGCCGGATTCCGTGGTTGAGATCGCGGAACTGCTGCCTCAGAAGCGCCGCGAACTGGGCTGAAGGACCAACCGGGTATGAGCTGCCATCCAGCAGCTTCAGGCTGGCGGCAAGCCTTTCGCAGATGCGGCGCGAGTCAACCTGGCGAGGACCTGGTCTGCAGGCGATCGTGGCGACCCCGATACTCGTCGGGGACACGATCACCGTCCACGGGTCGGTCTTCGACTTCGGTCCCATCCCGTCGTAGCGCAGAGCCTGCAGCGAGCCCAGCGAAAGGGCCGTAACCGGTGGGTTACTCGCATAGGGCCGAAGATAAAAGGGCAGGAGCGTCTTTCCACGGGTGAGGGACATGCCGACGATTGCGGCTTCCTTCCCTCTCCCACTCGCAGGGACCAGCGTCAGAGGGTCGGCGAGCTGAAGGTGTGGAAATCGGGCGACGACCCCATTTTCGCGGACCCATCCTCTCGGAACCGCGACTTCGAGCGACCCGGCGCGAACGTGGTGTCCTTTGTGCCGAGCCGACCCGCTGGCAAGCGCTCCGGCTCCGAGCCCCAGAACGAACAGGACCACCGCCACGATCACCAGGGACCTTGCGGGAAGAGCGGACCGAGCCGCGAGATGCCTCAGCTCTTTCCCTTCGAGGCTCGCCCGTGCGTCATCGATCAACTCGCATGGCCTTCGGTAGCGCTCCGTCGCCTCCTTGGCGAGGCCTGTTGCGAGCACATCGTCGAGGGGCCGGGGCAGGCCCGGGTTGACCGAGGTGGGCGACGGATGCGCCCGAAGCAACTGCTCGACGAAGAGGGCGTCTTCCCCGTGCGATTCGAACGGGAAGCGGCCGCACAGACACCGGTAGAGGACGACCGCCAGCGAGTAGATGTCGCTGCGCGGCACCGTCGCCTGCAGGATCTGCTCCGGCGCCGCGTACCTCAAGCTGCCGACGAAGTCGCCGGCCTTCGTGAGGCTGCACTCGTCGACTCTCTTCGTCACCCCGAAGTCAGCGAGGAACGATGTGCCGTCGTCGGCGACGAGGATGTTCCGCAGGGTGACGTCGCGGTGGATCAAGCCCTTCGCATGAGCAGCTTCGAGCGCATCGGCAATCGGCGCGAGGAGCTCCAAGACCTCCTTCGGGGCGAGCCGCTCCGCCTCGAGCACCTGCTCGAGGGTCCGCCCTTCAACCAGTTGCATCGCCAGCCACCGCCCTTGCGGGCTGTTGCCGTTGTTGAAGATGGTGACGATGTGGGGATGGTCGAGTTCCCCCTGCGCCCGGCACTCCCGTTCAAAACGCCGGGGGAAGGTGGGGTCGCCACCGGCTGCCTCGTTCGAGAGAACCTTCAGCGCCACCATCCGCCCCCGCGCGACCTCTTCGGCCTCGTAGACCGTGCCCATCCCGCCCTTGCCGATCGTCCTGATGACGCGGTAACCGCGGACCATCGTCCCAGCGAGCAGCACTCCGCCAGTTTATGTTGAGGACCGTGAGGCGCCGGGCACTTCCAGGAACAGTATGCGCCCTCCTGATCGGCGCCTCCGGCTTTCTGCTTGGACAGCAGCTGGATGGCAGCGGCTCGAGCTCGGGCGAACCCCTGCCCAAGCGAATTGTCACCCACGAGAGCAACATCCCGATTCCCAACCTCGGGAGCATCGGCGGGTTTCCGGAAATCAGTAAGGGGGCAGGTCGTCGTACCAGGCGCCCAGCGCCTTGAACGCTCGCCAGAAGCGCTGCTTGGCGCCCTCTTCGTCCAGGGAGACGTCGATGTCGGGGACGTAGAGGGCGTCGATGGTGGGGGTGAAGGGCTGGATCTCCCCCTCGCGCTGCTCGATCGGGCGGGAGAGGGGGACGGAAAGGCCGTTGAGGATGCGGAGGGCGGGCTCGCCCATGACGACGACGATTTTCGGCTGGACTATGGCGAGCTCTTCGACCAGGCGGCCGACGCACTCGCCCGCCGCCAGGTCGGGCTCGGGAATTGGGCATTTGACGCAGAGGGTGCCGTAGACGACGAGGGGGTCGATGCCGAGCCGCTTGAAGCTTTTCATCAGCGCGTTGCCGGAACGGCCGTAGAAGGCCACCCCCTCCTCGATCTCCGAGGCCAGCGGCGCCTGCTTGAGCATGAAGATGTCCGCCTGCGGATGGCCGGAGCCGAGGACCGGCATCAGCTTGCCCCGCGGGCAGTGCTGGCACTCCTGGACCTCGCGGCTCATCTGGTTGAGCTCGCGGATCGCCCGCTCCAGGTACTTCTCTCGGATCTCGTCGTCGATGCTGCGCATCGGGGCGTTCTTTGACAGGGCGGACGCGGCTCCTTTGCGACGGTCCGTCTGCATCAGGACTTGCTCGCCCGCCGCCCCTCTTTGCCCCTCCGCGGCCGCCCGCCCCGCACCGGTTTCGCGTCCGGCACCCGCCGTTTCGGCGCCTTCGGCCGCCCCGTCGTCTGCAGGAACTTCAGCGTCTGCACGTAGACGAGGTTCTTGTGCTTGCGGGTGATGTCGGCATCCCGCATCGCCTCGAGGAACTCGGCCGGCCCGTCGAAGTCGTGGATCCGCTGCCGCACGCTGCCGAGCCCCTGGGCGACGTGGCTGTCGGAGCCGGCGGCGGGGACGATCCGGTACTTGGCGGCGAAGCGCACCGCCTCCTCGTTGAACGCGGTCACCGCCACCCGCGGGTTGAAGACCTCGAGCAGGTCGATCTCCTCGACCATGTCCAGCAGGTGCTCGTAGTCGGGCACCGAATGGAAGCGGTCGAACGGGTGGGGAACGTAGACGAGCCCGCCCTGGGCGCGGATCTCGCGGATCGTCTCCGCCATCGTCAGCCCCTTTGGGATCTTCTCCTCGAGGAAGAGGCCGATCACCTCTCCCTGCTCGGCCGTCTTCACCTCCTCGGCGACGATCACCTTGATGTCGCCCAGCTCTTCGGCCAGCCTGCGCGCCTCGATCGCGCCCGAGACCTCGTTGTGATCGGTGACCGCGATCGCCCCCAGGCCGCGGTCGCGGGCGGTATTGATGAGGACGTCGACCGGCGTCGCGCAGTCGCCGGAGTGGTCGGTGTGCATGTGCAGGTCGACCTCGATCAAGGGCCGCTTCGAGATCCGCTCGCGCACCGCGGGGTCTCCGGTCGGATCGTGCCGGCGCGCCAGCAGGCGGCGGTAGGTCGCTTCCAGTTCGTCGGCGATCCGCCCCCAGTCCTGGTCGCCATCGGGAGCGACCCCGTTGAGCAGCTCGTATCCGGCCGGGAAGAACTGCTCCAGCAGCTGCGCCGTCTCCGGTCGCGTCACCGTTCGCGCGTCGATCCGGCCGAAGAAGATCTCGACCAGCGGCCGCGCCACCTGGGTCGCCAGCACCCGCTCCCGCGGGTCGTGGAAGGTGGCGACGTTGAGTGAAAACGAGTGCCGCAGCGCCGCCGAGGGGGCGCTCGGCGCGAACGGGTCGTGGACGTGGACGACGTCGAGCGGCCGGGATTTCAGCAGCCGTCTGACCGGGTCCCCGGTCTTGACCCGCAGCACCTCGTGCCCCCGCCGCTCCAGCTCCTCGCTGACGGCGGTGGCAAATCGCGCCGCCGGGTTCTCACCCGCCCGGCGAACGGGAAAGACCTGGGCGATCGAGAGGGGTTCAGAGGCCACGGGAGCAGAATAAGAGCCCAGAAAAGCGCGAGACCGCAAAAACCCGTCTACAACCCGGGTTTTTGCGGTCTCGGCGTTTGGGCTTGGACTAAGCGGAAGCCGTGCTCGGCGACTCGTCCAGCTGGCCCGGCAGCGAGGTGCCGCGCGCGTTGGCGGCGATGAACTCCTCGGTCTGTTCGCGGGCCTCGTCGTCGGGCCGCTGCGTGTGCGGGCTCTTCATCAGGTAGCTGGAGGGCCCGTCGAGCTGGCCGGCGATGCCGTTGTTCAGGGCCAGCTTGATCAGCCGCACCGCGTCGATGACGACGCCGGCGGAGTTCGGCGAGTCCCAGACCTCGAGCTTCAGCTCGGCGGTCAGCGGCACGTCGCCGAAGGCTTTGCCCTCGAGCCGGATGTGTGCCCACTTGCGGTCGGTCAGCCACGGCACGTAGTCGGAGGGGCCGACGTGGACGTTCTCGGGCGGCAGCTCGTGCCCCATGATCGAGGTGACGGCGTTGGTCTTCGAGATCTTCTTCGAGTCCAGCCGCTCGCGCTCGAGCATGTTGTAGAAGTCCATGTTGCCGCCGACGTTGAGCTGCGAGGTCCGCTCCAGCCGCACGCCGCGGTCGTGGAACAGACGGGCCAGCGAGCGGTGGACGATCGTCGCCCCGACCTGGCTCTTGATGTCATCGCCGATGATCGGCAGCCCGGCCTCCTGGAAGCGCTTGTCCCAGTAGTCCTCGCGGGCGATGAAGACCGGCAGGCAGTTGACGAAGCCGACGCCGGCGGCGAGCGCCTGCTCGACGTACCACTTGGTCGCCTCCTCGGAGCCGACCGGCAGGTAACAGACGAGGACGTCGGCCTTGGTCTCTTTGAGGATGCCGACGACGTCCGCGGTTTCGCCCGGGGCTTTGGTGATCTTCTCTTTCAGGTACTTGCCGAGGCCGTCGTGGGTCATCCCCCGCTGGACTGTGACCCCGAGGTTGGGGACGTCGGCGAACTTGATCGTGTCGTTCTGCCCCGACCAGATCGCCTCGCCGAGGTCTTTGCCGACCTTCTCGGCGTCGATGTCGAAGGCGGCGACAAACTCGACGTCGCGGACGTGGTAGCCGCCGAGGTCGACGTGCATGAGACCCGGGACTTCGTCGCCCGGATCGGCGTCCTTGTAGTACTGGACGCCCTGGATGAAGCTGTTGGCGCAGTTGCCGACGCCGACGATCGCGACGCGGACCTTCTCGTCCGGGCGGGCGGCGCCGTTGCTGTGGCCGTTGGCTCCGTTGCTCTCACTCATTGATTCGGAAGTCCTCCTGGATTGCGCTGGGTGGCTGAAGACACCGGGCGGCTTCGCTGGTTACACGTCCCCAGCGGCGCCGCCGTCGTCCTTGACGCCGGAGACCTCGCCGGAAAGCTCGTTTCTCACATGCCATACCCGCTGGAACGTCGTGAATATCGTCAAGGCGGCGATTGCGTAGACCGCCGGGGCCAGCAGTTCGAAGTCGCCCAAACCGGCGCCCTTGGCGAAGATCAAGCCGATCGAAAGTATCACCACGCGCACCGGCCTCGTGGCCAAACCGACCTTGCATTCGACCCCGAGCGCCTCGGCCCGGGCGCGGGTGTAGGAGACCATCAGCGAGAAGAGGACGGCGACCACGCACATCGCCGCCGCGAAGTCTTCGCCCTCGGCCGCGAAGTAGCCGGCGACGGCGGCGAGCACGATCCCCTCCTCGATCCGGTCGAGGGTCGAGTCGAGGAAGGCGCCGAAGAGGGTTCCCTTGCCCGACATCCGCGAGTAGCGACCGTCGAGGGTGTCCATCACCGAGCCGAGGACGAAGGCGACGCCGGCGAGGAAGAAGAGGCGCTGGGTGACGAGCGCGGCGGCGACGAGGTTGCCGACCAGGCCCATCATCGAGATCGCGTTCGGGGTGAGGCGGGACTCGATCAGCCGGTCGCGCGCGTAGGCGCGCAGCTCCTGCCCGTTACGGGCGTTGCCGCGATTACCGCGCCGCGGCGGCGCTGAGGGTCCCATCCAGCGTCAGGCTATTACGCCTCGGCCTCTTGCGGGGCAGGAGCTCCGCGGAAAGACCAGGCTTCGGGACGGGCCAGCGCCAGCCGGTGGGCGACCACGGCGGCGGTCAGCGCCACCATCCAGCCGAGGGCGGCGTCGACCCAGTAGTGGTTGGCGGTGACGATCGTCACCCAGGAGACCAGCAGCGGCCAAAACGCCCACCAGGCTTTCGACCACCAGTGGCGGCAGACCATGATCCCGCTGCCGCCGATCATCATCGCGAAGGCGCAGTGCATGCTCGGCACCGCCGCGTAGGGGTTGATGAACGACTTGGCCAGCGCCGAGTCGTGGTTGACCCCGGCGAAGGCGTTGAGGGTGTCGACGAAGCCGTACTCCGGGAACATCCGCGGCGGCGCCGTCGGGAACAGCGAGTAGCCGACCAGCGCCAGGCCCATGGAGACGACGAACATGTTGCGCACGAAGTAATAGGACTCGTTGCGGAAGAGGTAGAGCCAGACGAGGAACCCGAGCGCGATCGAGAACTGGGCGTTGAGGTAGATCTGGTTGGCAACGTCGATCAGGCCCTGCGCCGGCAAGAAAAACGCCTGCAGGCTAGGCTCGAAGAAGGTGTGAGTAGCTTGCTCGAGGTCGATCACCTGCTGCCCGTGGGTCATCGCGATCCCCCGCTCGCCGTCGGCGATCCCGCGGACGAAGGTGTAGGCGAGGTCGACCGAGACGAGCACGGCGACCTGGCGACCGAGGTCGCCCCAGCCCTTGGGCAGGCGGGCGGTTATGGCGGCGAAGGCACGCGACACGAACAAACGATTGTAGCTCCGCCATTGACGGCGATGAGGCGATTCAGCTGTTCCTTCTTGTTGTTATGCGACCAAAAGGAACAGCCCGATGACTAGGGTCCGCTCGATGACGTGGAAGCGGCCGGACAGGCGACGGGTGGGGGCGATTCGGGACCGCCTGCGGGAGATGTACGGGGTGCCGCCGCAGGAACCGCACGGGCACCCGATCGCCGAGCTGGTGAAGACGGTCCTCTCCCAGCACACCAACGACCGCAACCGCGACGTCGCCTTCGCACGGCTGCGCGAGCGCTACCCGACCTGGGAGGCGGTGCGCGAGGCGCCGGTCGAGGAGCTGGAGGAGGCGATCCGCCCCGGCGGCCTCGCCAAGCAGAAGGCGCCGCGGATCCAGGCGATCCTCGAGCGGCTGGGCGACCCGCCCGACCTCGACTGGACCGAGACCGCGCCGCGCGAGGAGTCGCTCCAGTTCCTCCTCTCGCTACCGGGCGTCGGCCGCAAAACCGCTGCCTGCGTCCTCATCTTCACCTGGGGGATCCCGGAGATCCCAGTCGACGTCCACGTCCACCGCGTCGGCGGCCGCCTTGGCCTCTTCCCCGCCAAGGCTTCCTTCGAAAAAGCCCATGACGAGATGCTGGCGGTCGTCCCGTCCGAGGACGCCCACGAGCTCCACGTCAACCTGATCCGGCACGGCCGCGCCGTCTGCCGGCCGAAACCGCGCTGCGGCGAGTGCGCCCTGCGCCGGATGTGTCCCTGGTACCGCGAGAACCGCGCAGCGGCGACCGGCAGTAATATGCGCGCCGCCGAATGAGCAAGCGCACCTTCATCTGGTTCGGGGTCTTCGTCCTCGTCCTCGCCGTGGTCATCCCCTTCGCCGCCTTCCGCGCCAAGGGCGACGGGGAGAACGGGGAGGACAAGGTCCCGGCGAGCCTCGAGGACGGCCAGTCCCTCTTCGTCACCAACTGCGGCACCTGCCACGCGCTCTACAGCGCCGGAACCGACGGCAACTACGCGCCTAACCTCGACGAACTGCTCGCACCCAACGGTCCGCCGGAAGGCAAAACCGCCGAGGAAACGATCAAACAGACCGAAGGCCGCGTCCTCAACGCGATCGAACAGGGCGTCGACAGCTCGACCACCCCGGGCCGGATGCCGGGCGGCATCCTCAACGAAGAGCAGGCGAAGGAAGTCTCCGAATTCGTCGCCCGCACCGCCGGCAACGGCTGAGCCCCCCGCGAAACCGCAAAATTCCCTCTCGAGGAAGGAATTTTGCGGTCTCGGCGAGGACTGCCCCTACCGGAGCAGCCACAGGGAGCTGAAGAGCCCCGCATGGTCGGAGTCCCAGAAGCCGTTGACCGGCTGGCGCCCGGTGACCCCGGAGGTGATCAGCTTCACCTGTTTCGGGTCGCGGGTCATCACGTGGTCGACCTGGTGGTCGAAATCGGCGACGCTGCCGCCGGCGCCGACCGCGAGCAGGCTCGACTTCAGGCAGCAGCCCAGCGGTTTGGCGGTGCTGCGCTCGCGCATCCCAGCTTTGACCAAGGCCTGGTAGGCCTGGCGGTCGCCGCCCTCGACGGTGTTGTCATCGGAGTTGAGGTCGCCGACCAGGACCACCGGCAGGCTGGTCGTCGCCGGACCGCCTTTGGCGACAAGCTCGCCCGCCTGCAGGGCGCGGATGCTCGGCACCTGACTGGAGTCGTCGAACGCCTCCAGGTGGGTGTTGACGAAGCGGAACTTCTTGCTGCCGCGGACCTTGGCGTCGAGCGCGGTCCAGCCGCGCAGGACGCGTACTTCCACCCCGGAGAGCTGCACGGTCAGCATGTTCTGGAAGTTGCCCTTCTGCGGGTGGCTGGTGACCACGCCGGCGCCGAGCCGGACGAGGATCACGTCGCGCATGGTCAGGCGGCCGTTGATCTCCGCGTCTTTGATCAACCCGTTGGGGCCGTCGTTCGGCACCTGGTTCTCGTCCGCCGGAGCCTCGAAGTCGAACTCCTGCTGGACGACGGCGACGCGGTAGCGCTTCTTGCCCTTGTTCAGCCGGTCGAGCAGTTCGTCCAGGTAGTCGTAACGGACCGTCGTCGCGGTCGCACCGGTGGTGCCGAGCAGCGGTTCGAGGCTCGGCGGGCCGGTCCGCCATAGCGCCACCTCCTGCAGGCCGACGAGGTCGGGCTTCTTCTTGTTGATCTCCTTCGCCAGCCCCTTCGCCCGTACGGGGAAGTTGTTGGCGGTGACGTCGCGCAAAATTTTCCCGTTCGCTTCGACGAATTCCTTCGTCGATTTGGCGGCGATCGCCGGGGTCAGGTCGGCGCCCAGGTAGAGGTTGCGGGTCATCACGTTGACCTGGTGTCCGGGGCCGTACTTGGCGCCGGCGGTGCCAGCGAACAGGCTCAGGATCAGGGGGACGGCAAGCGCCAAAAGAAGTGCGCTTCTGGAAATGCGGTTCAAGGGTCTTCCTCCTCGTCGGTTCCGGCCTCCCACAGCCTGCTCTATCTGTAACCCACTTCGGGCCAGAACGAATCGGAGAGCAGAAAATCCGGCGCTTGAACTTCCCCAGGAATCTGCCATACTGCCACTTAGATTTTTAGAGCTTCAACAACCCAACCCAGCTGGAGGTAGGCGGAAAAGTGGCAAAGACGATCGGTATCGACCTCGGCACGACCAACTCGTGCGTGGCGGTGATGGAGGGCGGCGAGCCCACCGTTCTGGAGAACGCGGAGGGCGGGCGTACCACCCCGTCGGTCGTCGCGTTCACCGAGAGCGGCGAGCGCCTCGTCGGCACCGTCGCCAAACGCCAGGCAGTGATGAACCCGGAGAACACGATCTTCTCGATCAAGCGCTTCATGGGCCGCAAGGAGGCCGAAGTCAAAGAGGAGGAGACGATCGTCCCGTACAAGGTCGAGGCCGGCCCCAACGGCGACGTCCGGGTCGACGCGCGCGGCAAGCAGTACAGCCCGCCGGAGATCAGCGCGATGATCCTGCAGAAGCTGAAAGCGGACGCCGAAGCGAAGCTCGGCGACACCGTCGACAGCGCCGTCATCACCGTCCCCGCCTACTTCAACGACGACCAGCGGCAGGCGACCAAGGACGCCGGCAAGATCGCCGGGCTCGACGTCAAGCGGATCATCAACGAGCCGACCGCGGCCTCGCTCGCCTACGGGCTCGACAAAGAGGAGACCGACCACGCGATCCTCGTCTTCGACCTCGGCGGCGGCACCTTCGACGTCTCGGTGCTGGAAATCGGCGACGGCGTCTTCGAGGTGAAAGCGACCGCCGGCGACAACCACCTCGGCGGCGACAACTGGGACAAAGCGATCGTCGAGTGGCTAGTGGCCGAGTTCAAGCGCGACCAGGGCGTCGACCTCTCCCAGGACAAAAACTCGCTGCAGCGCCTCTACGAGGCGGCCGAGAAGGCGAAGATCGAGCTCTCCTCGACCCAGGAGACGCAGATCAACCTGCCGTTCATCACCGCCGTCGAGGGGCAGCCGAAGCACCTCGACCTGAAACTGAGCCGGTCGAAGCTGAACGAGCTGACCGGCGACCTGCTCGACCGCGTCGTCGGGCCGGTGAAACAGGCGCTGGCCGACGCCGACACCGCGGTCGACCACGTCGTCCTCGTCGGCGGCATGACCCGGATGCCGGCGGTCCGCGAGAAGGTCAAAGAGCTGACCGGCAAAGAGCCGCACCAGGGCGTCAACCCGGACGAGGTCGTCGCCGTCGGCGCCGCGATCCAGGCCGGCGTGCTGGCCGGCGACGTCAAGGACGTGCTGCTGCTCGACGTCACCCCGCTGACCCTGGGGATCGAGACCAAAGGCGGCGTGATGACGAAGCTGATCGAGCGCAACACGACGATCCCGACGAAGAAGTCGGAGGTCTTCTCGACCGCCGACGACAACCAGCCCTCGGTCGAGATCCACGTCCTCCAGGGCGAGCGCGAGATGGCCAGCGGGAACAAGAGCCTGGGCAAATTCCAGCTCACCGGGATTCCCCCGGCGCCGCGCGGCATCCCGCAGATCGAGGTCACCTTCGACATCGACGCCAACGGGATCATCAACGTCAGCGCCGCCGACAAAGGCACCGGCAAAGAACAGAAGATCGAGATCAAATCCGGCTCCGGGCTCTCCGACGAGGAAATTCAGAGCATGGTCTCCGACGCCGAGGCCCACGCCGACGAGGACCGCAAACAGCGCGAGCTGGCGGAGGCGAGGAACCTCGCCGAGAACTCGGCCTACCAGGCGGAGAAAGCGATCGAGGAGGCCGGCGACAAAATCGACGAGGACGCCAAGGAGCAGGTGCGCTCGGCGGTCAAGGAGGTCCGTGACTCGCTGGAGAGCGGCTCGAAAGAGGAGCTCGACTCCAAGGTCGAAGCCCTGAACACGGCGATGACCAAAGTCTCCGAGCAGATCTACGCGGCGGCTTCGGCCGAGGCCGCCTCCGAGGGGCCGGCCGAGAACGGTGCTGCCTCTGACGAGGAGGAGGTCGTCGACGCTGAGGTGGTCGACGAGGAGGGCAAATGAGGTCTCCTCAGGAGGAGCCTCGGGACGACCTTCAGGACGAAGGCGCGGGGCCCGCGGGTCCAGGCGCTCGGCCCGCGGGTCCTGTCTCCGATGCCGGGCTCTCCCTAGCGGGAGAGTCCTCGGCATCGTCGCCACCCGCGGGAGAGGCGGATGAGTCTCAGGCTCAGGCCGTCCAGGAGGACCTGGAGAAGCTGCTGGAAGACGCCAACCGCGAGAAGGAGGAGTACCTCGATCTCGCCAGGCGGACGAAGGCCGACTTCGAGAACTTTCGGAAGCGGGTGGCCGTGGACATCCAGGCTGCGCAGTCGCGGGGGAAGATCGAAGTCGCGCGGGAAGTGATCGACGCGGTCGACAACCTCGAGCGGGCGCTGGAGGCGGAGGCTCAGGATGGAGACGGCCTCCGGGGGGGCGTCGAGATGGTGCTGAAGGGACTTCGCGAGACCCTGGATCGAAACGGGATCGACGTAGTCGATCCCAAGGGGGAGAAGTTCGACCCCAACCAGCACGAGGCGCTTTCGACGATGCCGGTCGAGGGAACCGAGGGCGGGACGGTGGTCGAGGTGATGCAGAAGGGCTATCGGATGGGCGAGCAGCTCGTCCGGCCCGCGCGGGTGGTCGTGAGCGCGTAGGTGAACCGTGGCTGACGAGCTCTACAAGACGCTCGGCGTCTCGAAGAAGGCGACCGACGAGGAGATCAAGAAGGCGTACCGGAAGCTGGCCCGGAAGTACCACCCTGACCGCAACCCGGACGACGCTGAGGCGGAGGAGCGGTTCAAGGAGATCTCCGCCGCCTACGACGTCCTCGGCGATCCCGAGAAGCGCAAGGAGTACGACGAGGGCGGCGTCTTCGCCGGCTTCGCCGGCGGTGGTGGTGGGGCCCCGTTCGGGACCGGGCCGGGCGGCTTCGGCGGCTTCGACTTCGGCGACATCCTCGGCGGCGTGTTCAACCGCGGCGGCGGGGGAGGGCGGGCGCAGGCGCAACAGGTCCGCGGCCGCGACTTGGAAACCGAAGTGTCGCTCAGCTTCGACCAGGCGATCAACGGCGCCCAGGTCAGCGTCACCGTCCCCAAGTCCTCCCGCTGCGGCACCTGCCATGGCAGCGGCGCCAAGCCCGGCACCTCCCCCACCACCTGCCCGCGCTGCGAAGGGCGCGGCGTCGAGGCGCAGGGCCAGGGCTTCTTCTCGATCAGCCAGCCCTGCTCGCAGTGCGGCGGCTCGGGCCAGATCATCGAGGAGCCCTGCCCGACCTGCGGCGGCTCCGGCCTCACCCAGCAGACCAAGCGCTACAAAGTGAACATCCCGGCCGGGGTCAAGGACGGCACCCGCATCCGCCTCGCCGGCAAGGGCGAGGACGGGCCGCGCGGCGGTCCTGCCGGCGACCTTTACGTGACGACCCGCGTCGCCTCCTCACCCGTCTTCAAACGACTCGACGGCGGCAACCTCGAGGTGACGGTGCCGATCTCGGTCGTCGAGGCGATCCGCGGCGGCACGATCGAGGTGCCGACGCTGAACGGGACGAAACGGATCAAGGTCGCGCCCGGGACCAAGCACGGCACGATCCAGAGACTGCGCGGCGAGGGCCCGCCAAAGCCGAAGGGCTCGGGCCGCGGCGACATCCGCTACCGCCTCGAGATCGCGATCCCCGCTGACCTCAGCGAGGAGCAGAACGAGGCGGTGGAGACCCTCGCCGAGGCGCTCAACGGGTCTGACCCGCGCGCCGAGCTGCTGCGAAAGGCGGGGGGCTGATGGCCACCTACCGCCGCCGGGTCAAAGCGACCTTCGACAAAGAGCAGGGCGTCTTCATGATCTCGGTCGCCGCCGAACTGGCGGAGATGCACCCGCAAACGCTGCGGATGTACGAGCAGCGGGGGCTGATCGCGCCGAAGCGCTCGCCGAAGAACACCCGCCTCTATTCCCAGCGGGACGTCGAGCGGCTGCGGCGGATCCAGGAGATGACCGCCGAAGGGCTGAACCTGGCCGGGGTGGAAACTGTGCTGGCGCTGGAAAGCCAGGTGCAGAGGCTGCGGGCCGAGGTGGCGCGGCTGCGCAAGCGGCTGGAGGAAGTCGGAGCGAAAAGCGGCAGCGAGAACGGGGGGACGAGCTGATGCAGGCGGACAGGTTCACCGAGAAATCGCGCGAGGCGGTGGCGGCGGCACAGGAGCTGGCGCGCGCCCGGCGCAACCCGGAGATCGCCTCCGCCCACCTGCTGCTGGCGCTGCTCGACCAAGCCGAAGGGATGGCGATCCCGGTCCTGCAGAAGGTCGGGGTCGACCCGGCGACGGCGCGGGCGGAGGCTGAGGGCGCGGTCGGCTCGTTGCCGACGCTCGGCGACGGCGCCGACCCGCAGATGTCCTCGAACCTGGCGCGGGTGCTGCGCGGCGCCGAGGGGGCGATGGCGGCCTTCGGCGACAGCTACATCACCGTCGGCCACCTGCTGCTGGCGCTGGCCGAGGACGGCTCCGGCGTCTCCGACCTGCTGCCCGACCGCGAGGAGCTGGAGCGGGCGGTGAAGGCGGTCCAGGGCCCGGCGAAGGTGACCTCGCCGAACGCCGAGGACAACGCCCAGGCGTTGGAGAAATTCGGCCGCGACCTCACCGCCGAGGCGGAGAGCGGCAAGCTCGACCCGGTGATCGGGCGCGACGAGGAGATCCGCCGCGTTATCCAGGTCCTCTCCCGCCGGACCAAGAACAACCCGGTGCTGATCGGCGACCCCGGCGTCGGCAAGACCGCGATCGTCGAGGGATTGGCGCAGCGGATCGTCAAAGGCGACATCCCCGAGAGCCTGCGCGACCGCCGCGTGATCGCACTCGACATCGGCTCCCTGCTCGCCGGCTCCAAATACCGGGGCGAGTTCGAGGAGCGGTTGAAAGCGGTGCTGACCGAGGTGCAGCAGGCCGAGGGCCAGATCGTCCTCTTCCTCGACGAGCTCCACACGATCGTCGGGGCCGGCGCCGCCGAAGGAGCGGTCGACGCCGCCAACCTCTTGAAGCCGATGCTGGCCCGCGGTGAGCTGCGAGCGGTCGGGGCGACCACGCTCGACGAGTACCGCAAGCACATCGAGAAAGACGCGGCGCTGGAGCGGCGCTTTCAGCCGGTACTGGTTGGCGAGCCCGACATGAACGACACGATCGCGATCCTGCGCGGGTTGAAACCGCGCTACGAACAGCACCACGGCGTCCGCATCTCCGACTCGGCGATCGTCGCCGCCGCCACCCTCTCGGAGCGCTACATCGCCGATCGCTTCCTCCCCGACAAGGCGATCGACCTGATCGACGAGGCGGCCTCGCGACTGAAGATCGAGATCGACTCGGTCCCGACCGAGATCGACGAGGTCGAGCGGCGGATCCAGCAGCTGGAGATCGAGCGCGAGGCGCTGAAGAAGGAGACCGACGAAGCCTCGAAAGCGCGGCTGGAAGCGCTCGAGGGCGACCTCGCCAACCTGCGCGAGGAGGCGGCCGAGCTGCGCACCCGCTGGCAGAACGAGAAAGAGCCGCTGGAGCGGATCAAAGCGGCGAACGCCGAGCTCGAGGAGGCGCGGCTGGAGGTTGAGCGGGCAGAACGCGATGCCGACCTCGAGCGAGCCGCCGAACTCAAATTCGGCCGTATCCCAGAGTTGGAGGCGACGGTCAAAGAGCAGCAGGCGCGGCTGGAGGAGGTGCACTCCGGTGGCGAAGTGATGCTCGCCGACGAAGTGACCGAGGAGGACGTCGCCGAGGTGGTCGCCAAATGGACCGGGATCCCGGTCAGCCGCCTGATGGAGGGCGAGGTGCAGAAGCTGATCCAGATGGAGGAGCGGCTGCACGACCGGGTGATCGGCCAGGACGAGGCGATCGCCGCCGTCTCCAACGCGCTGCGGCGCTCGCGCGCCGGGCTCTCGGACCCCGACCGACCGATCGGCAGCTTCCTCTTCCTCGGCCCGACCGGGGTCGGCAAGACCGAGCTGGCGAAGGCGCTGGCCGAGTTCATGTTCGACTCCGAGCAGGCGATCGTCCGCCTCGACATGTCCGAGTACATGGAGAAGCACACTGTCGCGCGACTGATCGGCGCGCCCCCCGGCTACGTCGGCTATGAGGAGGGGGGGCAGCTGACCGAGGCGGTGCGGCGACGCCCCTACGCGGTGGTGCTGCTGGACGAGATCGAGAAGGCCCACCCCGACGTCTTCAACACCTTGCTGCAGCTGATGGACGACGGGCGCCTGACCGACGGCCAGGGCCGCACCGTCAGCTTCACCAACACGGTCCTGATCATGACCTCGAACGTCGGCTCCGAGCGGATCGTCGGCGAGGCGGTCGACGAGAAGATCCGCGAGGGGATCGAAGAGGTGTTGGCGGCGACCTTCAAGCCGGAGTTCCTCAACCGGATCGACGACACCGTGATCTTCCACCGCCTCTCGAAGGCCGACATCGGCCGCATCGTTGAGCTCCAGGTCAACCAGCTGGTCGAGCGGGTGCGCGAGCGCGGGATCTCGATCGAACTCTCCGACGACGCCCGCACCCTGCTCGGCAACCTCGGCTACGACCCCACCTACGGGGCGCGGCCGCTGAAGCGGGTGATCCAGAAGCAGCTTGTCGACAAGCTGGCGCTGAAGATCCTCGAGGGCGAGTTCGGCGAGGGCGACAGGGTTCGCGTCGACGCCGCCGAAGGAGAGATTGTTTTCGAGCGGGTCCAAGCCGCAGCCGCTGTTTAGATCGGAACGGGGCTCATCTTTGCGGCGATTGCTGCCGAAACAAGAACCTCATATAGGTGCTCTTTAATAAGGCCAGCCACCGTAGGCTTAGGGAGAGCCCCGGCAAGACCAGATGAACGACGACCAGACCCCGATCAACACGCGCCCGCAGCGGCGCCGGGAGGAGGCCCTCGAGGACCTCTCGCTGGCCCTGCGCGACAACCTGCTCTGGCGAGGTGAGGACTACTTCCGCAGTCTCGGCGAGGGCGGCCGCGCCCTCGTCGCCGGCGGCGCCGTGGTGCTGGCGCTGGCGCTGGGCATCGGCGGCTACTCGCTCGCTTCATCGGGCGGCAGTGGGCCGGCGCCCGCGCCCCAGGTCGCCGTGACGAGCGCGCCGGCACCCGAGCCCGCGCCGGTCGAAGCAGCGCCGAAGCCCGACCCCGTCCCGACCCTGCAGGGGGCGACCCCGGTCTTCAAGGCTTCGGCGGATGACCGCTCCCAGGTCGAGGGGTCGAAGGCCCACCCGAGCGAAGCGCCGGTCGCCACCGCCAGCAACACCGGCAACCCCGCCACCGACACCTTCTCAACCAACCCCTCCGCCCAGCCCGCGGCCGGCGCCACCGCCTCGGCCGCCGCCAGCGTCGACGGCCCGCCCGCAGGTCCCGCCGCGATCGCCGTCGCCCGCAAGTTCGCCGACGCCTTCGTCGTCTACGAGACCGGCGCTGGGAAGAGCGAGGTCCGCAAAGCCTTCAAGGCAACCGCGACGCCGCAGGTGACGAAGGCGCTGCTGCAGCGGCCGCCGCGCCAGCCTGCCGGGGTCAAGGTCCCGAAGGCGAAAGTCCTCAACGTCGTCCCCGCCCCCTCGCACGACCGCATCTATCCGGTCAGCGTCTCGCTCCTGCGAGTCGGCGCCACCAGCGAGCTGCGGCTGGAAATGGAACGGCTGAAAGACAAGCAGTGGCGAGTGGTCAACGTCCTCGGCTGATGGAGCACACGCGCAAGATCAAGGCGGCGCTGGCGACCGCGGCGGCGACCGCGGCGTTGGCGGTACCGATCGCCGTGGCACAAGCCGAGGGGGCGGCGCCCGCCAGCGGCCTGGTGCCGGGATCGGCCCTCGAAGGCGCCGGCAGTCCGACCGAAGCAAACCAACCGCCGGTCAAGCAGAACGAAACTCTGGTCCCGCCGCCGGCCCCGGCAACGGAATCGCCCGCCCCCAACGGCGGAGTCGGCGACGGCGAAGGCGGGGTCGAAGCCGAAGCCCCCGAAGAAGCCGACGCCACCCCCGGCATCGGCGCCACCACCGCGCCCGGCCCCGGCGCCTTCACGATCCCCTCGTTGCCGAGCTCCAGCTGCGCGATCAACGGCGTGCCGCCGGTGCTGATCCCGATCTACCACCGCGCCTCCGACCAGTACGCGCTGGGTCCGCAGGGGCCGGCGATCCTGGCCGGGATCAACGCAATCGAGACCGCCTTCGGGACCAACCTCGGCCCCTCCTCAGCCGGTGCGGTCGGCTGGATGCAGTTCATGCCGGAAACCTGGGCGATGTACGGGGTCGACGCCAACGGCGACGGGGTCACGGACCCGAACAACCCCGAAGACGCGATCTACGCCGCCGCCCGCTACCTCAGCGCCGCCGGCATGCCGGCAGACGTCTGGGGCGCGATCTTCGCCTACAACCACGCCGACTGGTACGTCGAAGAGGTGCTGCAGAACGCCGGCTGCTACGCCGACGAAGTCGGGGGCAGCTACACGACGCTGACCCTGACGCCGCAGATCCAGGTCCTCAAGTGCACCCCGTCCGACGGTTGGAAGAAGGAGATCCCCGAGGACTACCTGGGGGCCTTCGAGGCAGCCGCCGGCCGCTACGAACTGGGCAAGCGCGGCGTCTGGACGCTGGCGGCGATCACCCGCCTGGAGTCGAACTTCGGACGCGGCATGAGCAAGCAGCAGCTGCGCACCTTCGGGCCACTCGGCCTCGACAAGATGGAGTGGAGCAACTACGCAGTCGACGGCGACGAAGACGGCCGCATCCGCCACGGCGACGTCGACGACTCGGCGGCGACCCTGGCCCGCCTGATGTGGTCGCGCGGGGGCATCGACGCCGGCGTCTTCACCCACAACCAGGCCGCCTGGTACGTCGACGCCGTCGCCAGCGAGGCCGACCAGCTGGCCGGCAAGTGCGCGGTCACCAGCAAGGAGTGGACGATCGTCCTCCCCGGCGACACGGCCTCCCAGATCAACTGGCAGAACCTCACCCTCTCCAACGACCTCGAGCTGCGGGATATCCAGGCCGGCCTCCTCGACCAGCGCGTCGTCGGCCTGCTGGCGCTGATGACCAAGGACCACCAGATCACGATCACCGCCCTGCGCTCCGACCACTCGCAGATGACCGCCTCGGGCAATGTCTCCAACCACTTCTACGGCCGGGCGATGGACATCGCAGCCGTCGACGGCGTCTCCTGCACCGACACCTCCACCACCGCCCCCTGCGCCGAGCTCGGCTACGCCCTCGCCCAGCTGCCGGACCCGCTGCACCCGACCGAGCTGATCTACTGCTTCGACCTCGACGGCCTCGGCCCGGCCTTCGCCCTGCCGGACCACTGCGACCACATTCACGCCGGCTACTACGCGTACTAGGGCGTGGGTGGAGGGTTCTATGCCCCTCCCCCAGAGACCGTCGCGCAGCTGGGGCGGTGTGCAGGGCGCATTTGTGGTCTCAGGAGCCTCTGTGGGAGGGGCATAGAACCCTCCTTCCGACTCCGCCGGCTAGATCCATTGGCGCTTTTGTGAACCTATGGGTAACAAAAGCGCCATGCCCCCTCATCGGAGGAGCAAGGGGACCGGGTGCCCCTCTCACGAAGGCTCCTGAGACCACGGTGGCGCCCAGCAGCACGTCCCAGCTGCGCGACGGTCTTCGGGAGAGGGGCACCCGGTCCCCTCACCCGCCCGGAAGCAGTACGGTTGAAGCAGAGGTTCGACCATTGATCTGAAGGGGGCGGAGATGCCGACTTTCTTGATGCTGACCAACCTGACCGCCGAGGGCGTTCGAACGCTGAAGAACAACCCGGGGCGGATCGACGAGGTGAACCGCGAGGTCGAACAGATGGGGGTGAAGGTGGTCTCGCAGTACGCCACGCTCGGGCAGTACGACTTCGTCACCGTGGTCGAGGCGCCTGATGACAAGACGATGGCGAAGGTCTCCGTCGAGCTGGGCTCACGCGGGACGATGACGAGCCAGACGCTGGCCGCGATTCCGGCCGGCGACCTGGCCGGTTCGCTGTAGCCGCGTTGAAGGCGCTGGTCGTAGGCGGAGGCGGGCGCGAGCACGCGATCGTGCGGGCGCTGCGGCGCTCGCCGCAGGTCACCGACGTCCTCTGCGCGCCGGGCAACGCGGGCATCGCGGCCGATGCCGGCTGCCTCCCCGACGTCGCGGCCGACGATGCCGCCGCGATCGTCGCCGCGGCCAAGGAGAACGGCGTCGACCTCGTCGTGATCGGCCCCGAGGCTGGGCTGGTCGCCGGAGCGGTCGACGCGCTGGAGGGCTCGGGCATCCCCGCCTTCGGCCCGCTCAGGGACGCGGCCGCGCTGGAGGGGTCGAAGGCGTTTGCCAAGGAGCTGATGGAGGAGGCCGGAGTGCCGACCGCTTCACACCTGCTGCTGCGCAGCCGCGAGGAAGCGCTCGAGCGGCTGGCGAGCTGCTCCTATCCCACCGTGCTCAAGGCCGACGGACTCGCCGCGGGCAAGGGCGTGATCATCTGCCAGGACGAGGGCGAGGGGCGCGAGGCGGTCGACGTCTTCTTCACCGAGCAGCGCTTCGGCAGCACCACGGTCGTGCTCGAGGACTTCCTCGAGGGCGAGGAGCTCTCGCTGCTGGCGCTCTGCGACGGCGAGAACGTCGTCCCCCTCGCACCCGCCCAGGACTACAAGCGAATCTTCGACGGCGACGAGGGACCCAACACCGGCGGCATGGGCAGCTACTCCCCCGTCCCCGGCTTCGGCGCCGCCGAGGTCGAGGAGATCGTCGAGGGGGTCCACCGCCCGGTGGTGGCGACGATGGCCGCCCGCGGCGTCCCCTTCCACGGCGTCCTCTACGCCGGGCTGATGATTGGACCCGAGGGACTGAAGGTGCTCGAGTTCAACGCCCGCTTCGGCGACCCCGAGACCCAGGCGGTGCTGCCGCGCCTACGCTCCGACCTCGGTGAGCTCTTCCTCGCCTCCCGCGAGCCCGGCGGCCTCGCCGGCGTCACCGCCGAATTCGACGACAACTGGGCGGTGACCGTCGTCCTCGCCTCCGCCGGCTACCCGGAGTCCTCCTCCAGGGGGGATGTAATCAGCGGCCTCGCCGAGGCGGCGGAGATCGCCGAGGTGACCCACGCGGGTACCGCCGAGCGCGGCGGCCAGATCGTCACCGCCGGTGGCCGGGTGCTGAACGTGACGGGGCTGGGTAGCAGTCCCGCCGAGGCGCGCGATCGTGCATACGATGCCGCCAGCCGGATCACCTTCGAGGGAATGCAGATCCGCACCGACATCGCCGCCCGCGCCGTCGAGCGCGTCCCTAGCTAACCCAGTTCATCAACAGAATCTCACCAACAGAATCCGAAGGAGCGAGATGAGCGAGATCTCAGAGGAGCCGCAGCCGACCGGGACCGCGACGCCCGCAGGGGGCGGCCCCGCCGATCCCACCGAGACCGCGACGATGGCCACGGTCGAGGAAGCCTTCACCGAAATCGACGTCGACGAGCCGCACGTCGGGATCATCATGGGCTCGAAGAACGACAAGCCGAAGATGGAACCGGCCGGGAAATCCCTCGAGGAAGCGGGCATCCGCTACGAGGTGCGGGTGATGAGCGCCCACCGCGACCCCGAGATGGTCCGCGAGTACTGCCAGAACGCCCGCATGCGGGGGCTGAAGGTGATCATCGCCGGGGCCGGGATGTCGGCGGCGCTGCCCGGGGTCGCGGCGGCCCACACCGACCTGCCGGTGATCGGGGTGCCGATCCTCGGCAAGAGCCTGGGCGGGCTCGACGCGCTGCTCTCGGCGGTGCAGATGCCGCCGGGGATTCCGGTCGCCTGCGTCGCGATCGACGGGGCGAAGAACGCCGGCGTCCTCGCCGCGCGGATAATCAACGCGTGATCCCCCGCTACACCCGCCCCGAGATCGGGGCGGTCTGGACGCAGCAGGCGAAGCTCGAGAGCTGGCTCGAGGTCGAGCTGGCGGCCACCGAGGCCTGGGCCGCGGAGGGCGTCGTCCCGGAGGAGGCGGCGCGCGAGGCGCGCGAGCGGGCGGCCTTCACGGTCGAGGCGGTCGACGAGCGGGAGAAGGTGACCGACCACGACGTCGCCGCCTTCGTCGACGTCGTCGCCGCCTCGGTCGGCGAGCACGGCCGCTGGATCCACTACGGCCTCACCTCCTCCGACGTGCTCGACACGGCGCTGGCGCTGCAACTGCGCCGCGCCGGCGAAGTCGTCCTCGCCAGCGCCTGCGCCTACCGCGACGCGCTGGTGGCGCGGGCGCTCGAGCACCGCGACACCCTCTGCGTCGGCCGCACCCACGGCGTCCACGCCGAGCCGACGACCTTCGGCCTGCGGCTCGCCGGCTTCGCCTTCGAGGCCGACCGCAACCTCGATCGGCTCGAGGAGGCCTTCGCCCAGCTCGCCGTCGGCAAGCTCTCCGGCGCCGTCGGCACCTACGCCTCGGTCCCGCCCGCAGTCGAGGCGCGGGTGATGCAGAAGCTGGGCCTCGGCCGCGAGGACGTCGCCACCCAGGTCGTCCCGCGCGATCGCCACGCCGAGCTGCTGAGCGCGGTCGCGATCGCCGGCGCCGGCCTCGAGCGCTTCGCGACCGAGGTGCGGAACCTGCAGAGAACCGAGGTGCGCGAGGTCGAAGAGCCGTTCGCCGCCGGCCAGAAGGGCTCCTCGGCGATGCCGCACAAGCGCAACCCGATCCGCACCGAGCGGATCACGGGCTTGGCCCGCGTCCTCCGCGGCTACGCGCAGGCGGCGGTCGAGAACGTCGCCCTATGGCACGAGCGCGACATCTCCCACTCCGGCGCCGAGCGGGTGATCCTCCCCGACGCGACGATCGCGCTCGACTACATGCAGGACCTGGCGGCCAAAGTGGCGTCAGGAATGAAGATCAACGAGGAGCGGATGCGCGGGAACCTCGGCATCACCTACGGCGCCCTCTTCAGCCAACGGGCGCTGACGGCGCTGGTCGAGTCCGGGATGACCCGCGACGACGCCTACCGCGTCGTCCAGGAGAACGCCCAGCGCGCCTGGGACACCCGCACCGAGTTCCGCGACCTCCTCGCCGAGGCCGCGCCCGACCTCGACCTCGACGCTGTCTTCGACTACAACGCCTACCTCACCCACGTTCCCGAGATATTCGCGCGGCTGGAAGCGCTGCGGTCCTGATCAGACCTCGATCACCGTCAGGCCGTTGACGCCCGAAAGGGCATAGAAGTCGCGGTCCTGGGTGATCACCGGCATCCGATTGGCAGCAGCGGTCGCAGCGATCCAGAGATCGTTGACGCTCACCCGCCCTTCTGAAGCAGCAAGGTAGGCGCGCATCCCTGCCCAGGTCTCGGCGACTCGATGGTCGATCGGGAAAACGGCAGCCTTTGAGGCTCGCTCAAGGGTCGCGAGACGACGGTCCCGCGTTCCCACATCCGGTGCCCCAAGGACACCGGCACGCAGCTCGGCCACCGTGATGATGGAGATCACGGTTTCGGTAGGCAGCGCCTCCTCTCTGAGTGGGCGACCCTCCTCCGAAGCAATAACTGCGGAGGTGTCAAGTAACCCTACGTTCGCCCGCTCCGCACTCATCGAATCGGCCCAAGATCGTCGGTGGTTTCCTCTCGCAACTTCGCCAGGTCCGCTGCCCAGGTCGGGTCACCGGACGCGATCTCGCGAATTTCGATCACCTCAGTTGGAGTCAACCCCCGGCCCACCGTCGGTCTGTGTGGAACCAAATCAGCCACCGGCTTACCTCGCCGCGTGATCACGATCGTCTCCCCCTCCTCAACCCTGCGCAGCAGCCCCGCGGTGTCGTTTCGCAACTCTCGGGAGGCAACTTCCTTATTCCGGGGAGCAGCTTCTACGTTCATGCTACGAATGTAGCACCGGGAGTGGCGATAGGCTGCGGGCGATGATCCTCTACACGTGCGGGCAGGAGAAGCGGGGGCCGGGCTTTGCCCATCCCTGCGCCAAGGCCGGCAAGGCACTCGACGCGGCCGGCTATGAGTACGAGGTCAAGACCGTCGGCGGCTACCGGATGGCCGCCTGGACCTGGGGTTCGCGGGGCGCCGACCGCGAGGAGATCAAGCGCCTCAGCGGCACCAACGAGGTTCCGATCCTCGTCCTCGACGACGGCGAGGTGATCTCCGGCTCCGGCACGATCGCCCGCTGGGCGAAGGAGCATCCGCACTCGCCGGCCAAGTCCGGGGGTTGAGCCTCAGCCGAAGATTCCGCCTGCCAAGAGGGCGGCGACCACCCCGATCAGACCGACGGTGAGCGTGTTCAAGAGGCGGTCGAAGCGTTCGTTCAGATGACGGAGCTCTCCGGCGACTTCGTCAAACCGGGAACTGACAGTTCTTTCGAAGCGATCGAACCGCCCACTCACCTCGCCGAAGCGGCGATCCATCTCCTCTTTGGTAGCCGTCTTCTCGAACCCCGCATCCACCCGCTGGCTGAGTTCGTCCATTCGCTCGTCGTTCCAGCTCTCCACGTCCGCCTCCTTCTCCAGAAGTGCCTCCATGGGAGAAGTGTAGACAAAAACGTTCGTAACGTGTTGTCAGACCGCAACCGGCTCGCGGGCCGGCTCGCGTGAGGTGACGAGGACCGGGGTGCCGTCCTTCGGGGAGAGGGTGATGTTGCGGCGGCCGGTGCGCTCGGGCATCGGGCTCGCCTTGCGCAGCTCGCAGCGGGTGAGGACCTCGCGGAGGACGACGCGCATCTCGAACTCGGCGAAGGTGGCGCCGATGCAGCGGCGGACGCCGCCGCCGAAGGGGATCCAGGCGTAGGTGTCGGGGCCATCCTCGAGGAACCGCTCGGGCTTGAAGGCGAATGGCTCGGGATAGACGTCGGCCCTGGTGTGGGTGAGCCAAATCGCCGGAGTGACGTCGGTCCCCTCGGGCAGGGTAAGGCCGTCGGCGACGAGCGGCTTGGCGAGGCGCCGCCCCGCCAGCGGGATCACCGGCCGCAGGCGCAGCGACTCCGAGATCGTCGCCCGCAGGTACTCCTCCTCATCGGCCAGCAGGCTCTCGCGCAGGCGCCCCAGCACCGCCGGGTGACGCAGCAGCAGGTCGAAGGTCCAGGCCAGCGCGGTCGCGGTCGTCTCGTGGCCGGCCAGCAGCAGCGTCATCAGCTGGTCGCGCAGCTCCCGGTCCTCCATCCGCGTCCCGTCCTCGAACTCGGCCCCCATCAGCATCGAGAGGATGTCCTCCCGCTGCTCGAGGTCCGGCCGTTCCCGGTGCTCGGCGATCTCCGCCAGCAGCAGCTCGTCGACTTCGCGCAGCTGCCCCTCGAAGCGGGCGAACATGCCGCCGCCGATGCCGAAGCGCTGCAGCGCCAGCCCCAGCACCTGCCGCCCCGGCGTTGCGGTTTCGGTGAGGACGGTGGCGAGCATCTCCCGCAGCCGGTCCAGCCGCGGCCCGCTGGAGACGCCGAAGACGACGCGGAGGATGATCTCCAGCGTCACCGCCTGCATCCGCGCGTGGATCGGGAACTCTCTGTTCAGCGGCCAGGAGTCGATCTCGGCGCCGACGATCTCGTTCATCGTCGCCTCGTAGGAGCGCATCCGCTCGCCGTGGAAGGGCGGCAGCATCAACCGGCGCCGGCTCAGGTGCTCTGCCCCCTGCTGGATCAGCAGCGATTTCGAGCCGACGATCGGCTTGAGGACGGCGTTGCGCCCCGGCGGCAACCCGTGCTCACGCTCGCGGTAGAGCGCCTTGATCGCCTCGGGGTCGGAGATCAGCACCATCGGCCGCTCGAAGCCGAGGAAGCGAACGCCGAAAGAATCGCCGAACTGGCGCCGGCAGTCCTCCATGAAGGGGATCGGCCGGAAGGCCCAGCGCAGGGTCTGCACCAGCGGGGAACTGCTCGGCTCGGGCGGAAGGGCCACGGGAAGAGCATCGCAGAGGAGGTTCTTCTCCGCTGTGAGCGAAGTCGCAGACAGGCCGCAGATCGGTCCGCCGCCGCGGATGGTTAGCATCGGCTTCGTGCCGAGCGTCGCCGAGATGAACCTCCTCTCCTCGGGGAAGGTCCGCGAGATCTACGAGTGGGAGGACGACCTGCTGATGGTCGCCTCCGACCGCATCTCCACCTACGACGTGGTGATGCCGACGCCGATCCCCGACAAGGGCAAGGTGCTGAACCGGATGTCGGTCTTCTGGTTCGGGCTGACCGAGGACATCGTCCCCAACCACTTCATCTCCGAGGACGTGCCCGAGGAGGTCGCCGAACGAGGGATGCGGGTGCGGAAGCTGGAGATGTACCCGGTCGAGTGCGTGGTCCGCGGCTACCTCTCCGGCTCGGGCTGGAAGGAATACAAGGAAGAGGGAGCGGTCTGCGGGATCGAGCTGCCCTCCGGCCTGGTCGAGTCCGACCAGTTGCCGGAGCCGATCTTCACCCCCTCGACCAAGGCCGAGATCGGCGACCACGACGAGAACGTCGACTTCGACCGCGCCGCCGAAATCGTCGGCGATCGGGCGCTGCTGGAAGAGCTGCGCCGGGTCTCGATCGAGGTCTACAAGCGCGGCTCCCAGCACGCGGTCCAGCGGGGGATCATCCTCGCCGACACCAAGTTCGAGTTCGGCCGCCACGCCGGCGCCGAGGTCGTCCTCGGCGACGAGGTCCTGACCCCGGACTCCTCGCGCTTCTGGCCCGCCGCCAGCTACCAGCCGGGCGCCACGCCCCCCTCCTTCGACAAGCAGTTCGTCCGCGACTGGGCTTCGGAGACCGGCTGGGACAAGAAGCCGCCGGCGCCGGAGCTGCCGGCCGACGTGGTCGAGCAGACGCGGGCCAAATACATCGAGGCCTACGAGCGGATCACCGGAGAGACGTTCTGAAGGCACGGGTGCTGATCCGCCCCAAGGAGGGAATCCTCGACCCTCAGGGCAAGGCGGTGGAGCGGGCGCTGCCGGCGCTCGGCTTCGAGGGAATCGAGCACGTCCACGTTGGGCGGATGGTCGAGCTCGAGGCCGAGGACCCGGAGCGGCTCGGCGAGCTCTGCGAGAAGCTCCTCGCCAACACCCTGATCGAGGACTACGAGATCCAGACCCTGTGATCTGGGGGGTCCTCCAGTTCCCTGGTTCGTGTGACGAGCGGGACGCGCTGCACGCCTGCGAGGTGCACGGCGACGGCGCCCGGCTGATCTGGCACGAGAGCCGCGACCTCGACGGCGTCGACGGCGTCGTCGTCCCCGGCGGCTTCTCCTATGGCGACTACCTGCGGGCCGGGGCGATCGCCCGCTTCAGCCCGGCGATGGAGGCGGTGGCCGAGGCCGCCACGGGCGGGATGGCGGTGCTGGGCATCTGCAACGGCTTCCAGGTCCTCTGCGAGGCGGGGCTGCTGCCGGGGGCGCTGCTGCGCAACGTCGAGCTGCGCTTCCGCTGCCACCAGGTCGAGCTGATCGAAGAGGGGGGCGATTCCAGGCTCTCGATCCCGGCCAAGCACGGCGAAGGCCGCTACTACGCGCCGGAGGAGATGCTCGACCGGCTCGAGGCGAACGGCCAGGTCGCCTACCGCTACGCCGACGGCCACAACTCCAACGGCTCCGCCCGCGACATCGCCGGCGTCAGCAACGAGCGGGGGAACGTCCTCGGCCTGATGCCGCATCCCGAGCACGCGGTGGATCCGCTGACGGGAAGCACGGACGGGCTGCGCGTCTTCGATCGGCTGAGCCGGGGCGTTTTTGCGTCCCAGGGGGACGGAAACCCGCCTCGATGACGGTTGAGACGCCGAAATACCGCGAGCTCGGGCTCACCGACTCCGAGTACGAGCTGATCGTCGAGAAGCTGGGGCGGGAGCCGAACGACGTCGAGCTGGCGATGTTCAGCCTGCTCTGGTCCGAGCACTGCGCCTACAAGCACTCGCGCAAGCTCTTGCGGCGGCTGCCGACCGAGGGCGAGCGGGTGGTGATGGGGCCCGGCGAGAACGCCGGCGCCGTCGACGTCGGCAAGGGGTACGCGGTCGCCTTCAAGGTCGAGAGCCACAACCACCCCAGCGCGGTGGAACCGTTCCAGGGCGCGGCGACGGGAGTCGGCGGCATCATGCGCGACGTCTTCGCGATCGGGGCGCGGCCGATCGCGCTCCTCGACAGCCTCCGCTTCGGCGAGCTCGACTCGGTCCGCTCGCGCCACCTGCTCGACGGCGCTGTGCGGGGCATCGGCCACTATGGCAACTCGATCGGGGTGGCGACGGTCGGCGGCGAGATCTACTTCGAGGAGCCCTACGAGCACAACTGCCTGGTCAACGCGATGTGCATCGGCTTCGCCAAGACCGCGGACATGGTGCGGGCGGCGGCGGCCGGCGTCGGCAACTCGATCGTCCTGATGGGCGCCTCGACCGGGCGCGACGGGATAGGCGGCGCCTCGGTCCTCGCCTCGGCCGAGCTCGGCGAGGGCGACGAGGCGAAGCGACCGACGGTGCAGATCGGCGACCCTTTCGAGGAGTCGAAGCTGCTGGAGTGCTGCCTGGAGCTGCTGGCGAAGGGGCTGCTCGTCTCGCTGCAGGATCTCGGCGCCGCGGGCTTGACCTCCTCGGCCGGGGAGATGGCGAGCGCCGGCGGGGTCGGGATCGACATCGACGTCGCCCGGGTGCCGCTGCGGGAGTCCGACATGGAGCCCTTCGAGATCATGGTCTCCGAGAGCCAGGAGCGGATGCTGGCGGTGGTCGAGCCGAGCCGGGTCGAGGAGGTGCGGGCGATCTGCGAGAAATGGCAGACCGGCTCGGCTGAGATCGGCACCGTCACCGAGGGTGGCCAGATCCGGATCCTCCGCGAGCGCGACGTCGTCGGCGAGATGCCGGTCGAGGCGCTGGTCGACGGCTGCCCCCTCTACGACCTCGATCCGGCCGAGCCGGACGGCTGGATCTACGGCAACCGCGAGACGCTGGCGCCGGGCGCCGCGCCCGAGCAGGAGCTGCTGTCCCTGCTCTCCTCCCCCAACATCGCCTCCAAGCGGTGGGCCTTCGAGCAGTACGACTCGATCGTCGGCTCGCGCACGGTGCGCCGGCCCGAGCAGGCCGACGCCGCCGTCCTGCAGCTGCCCGAGGCCGGCAACGCGATCGCCGTCTCGATCGACGGCAACGGCCGCCGCGTCGCCTGCGACCCCTACGAGGGGACGATCGAGGCGGTCCTCGAGTGCGCGCAGAACCTCGCCTGCGTCGGCGCCGAGCCGCTCGGCCTCACCAACTGCCTCAACTTCGGCAACCCCGAGAAGCCGGCCGGCGCCTGGCAGCTCGACCACGCCGTCAGCGGCCTCGCCGACGCCTGCAACGCCCTCGGCGTCCCCGTCGTCGGCGGCAACGTCTCCCTCTACAACGAGGGGCCCGACGGCCCGATCTACCCGACCCCGGTCGTGGCGATGGTCGGCGAGCTGCCCGACGCCGCCCAGGTCGCCGGCAGCGCCTTCGTCAAGGAAGGCGACGCGATCGGCCTCGTCGGCCCCTTCGAACCGAGCCTCGCCGGCTCGGAGCTGGCCAAGCAGCGGGGCGAGCTGAAGATGGGCCTCCCCCGCCCCAACGTCGCCGCCGTCGCCGCCGCCTGCGACGTCGTCCGGGACGCGGTCCGCGCCGGCAGGCTCTCCTCCGTCCACGACGTCTCCGACGGCGGCCTCGCCTGCGCCCTCGCCGAGTCCGCGATCGCCGGCGGCATCGGGTGCGACGCCAACGTCGAACACCTGCGCGAGCGCGGCGCCCAACCCGAGGAAGCCCTCTTCGGCGAGGGTCCAGGCGGCTTCCTCGTCAGCGGCGACCGACCGGATCTCGAAGAGCTGGGCGCCGTCCTGATCGGCACGGTCGGCGGCGAGGAGATCGCGATCGGAGCCGGCGACCGCAGCCTCTCGGTCAGCTTGACCGAGGCGAAGAGCGCCTGGCGCTCTCTCGATCCAGCCTGAGCCACAAAGGTAGGTTTTCCGAACCAAATAGGTCGATCACGGCTATGCTGGCTGAACCGCTCGATCGAAAGGGACACAGATGAAGTGCAGGTTGATTTCCAGCGCCCTCGGCGCTTGCTTGGCTGTCGCGATGCTTGCCCCCGCTGGTGCCATGGCCGCTTCTGAATTCGGCGACTCATGCACTGCGAACAACACGACGGGCAAAACGCAGATAACGCTCTTCGGCCTCAACTCCCCGTCCTCGGCTATGCCCCTGGCAGCCCCATCGGCAGGCGTGATCACCGCCTGGAAGCTCAGCCTGGTCACTCCGCCTCCGCCTTCCAAACCGATCCCCACGATCATCCCGCAGACCCTGAAGGTGATGCGCCTGGACACCGCGGCCAAAACCGCACGGGCGATCGGCGAATCGAGCGGCATCGTCGGCTCGGGCCTCAACACCGTGGCAACCCGGATCCCGGTCCAGGCCGGCGACCGGCTGGCTCTGTTCGGCAGCGGGACCATCACCTTCGAAGGGAGCGAAAGCGAAATCGGCACCCTCTTCTGCGGGGAAGGGATCGCGGGACCGAGCGACCTGTACGGCGGCTTCCCCGGGAGCGTTGCGGTCGGTGGCACGGCGGCCTATGAAGAAGGCGCCGGGGCGCGCGTCCCCGCCGTAGCCGTCCTCGAGCCCGATGTCGATAACGACGGTTTCGGCGACGAGACCCAGGACGCCTGCCCGCAGAGCGCGGCTCTCCAAAGCGCTTGCCCGCCGGTCACGCTCTCGACCAGCAAGCAGGTGAGGAAAGGGTCGGTCCTGATCGTCGTCGCCACCGACACGGCGGCACCGGTCACGGTAAGCGGCGTCGTCAAGCTCGGCAAAGGCAAGAAAGCGAAACTCAGCGGCGGGACCAAGAACCTCACCGCCGGAACCCTCGGCAAGTTCACGCTCAAATTCAGCAAAAGGGTAAAGGCGAAGCTGGCGCGGCTCAGCCCGAAACAAAGGTTGACGCTGAAGGCCACGGTCACCGGCACCAGCGTCGCCGGTGCGGTGACCGAGAAGACGCTGAAAGTGAAGCTGAAGGGTCAGGCGAAACGCTGACCTATTCGCCGTAGCCGGCGGGCACGGCCTCACCGATCTCGAGTGGGGCTCGCGCCGGCCGTCCGCGGAGGCCGAAGGCGACCGCGCCTGAGGCGATCGCGGCGATCACCGCGAAGAGGTAGGCGGCGTCGCTTACCCGCAGGGCCTCCGCGAGGTTGGCCGGTTCGCCGACGATGGCGACGAGGATCGCGGTGCCGAGGACGGCGCCGACCTGGCGGAAGGCGGCATTGACGGCGCTGGCGGTGGCGAAGCGGTCGTCGGCGACATCGCGGACGGCAGCGGAGCTGAGGGTCGGGAAAGCGAGACCGATGCCGATGCCGGTCAGCACCGCCCCGGGAAGCCAGAGTCCGAGCCAGTCGGGCTCCGACCCGGCCGAGCGCAGGACCATCACCCCAGCGGCGAAGACGAGGGCGCCGGGAACGACCACGGCGCGGTGGCCGAAGCGGTCGGCGAGGCGGCCGGCGGGGCCGGAGACGACGGTCGTCAGCGCCGGCCCGGGGAGGGTCGCCGCCCCAGCCTGCAGCACCGTGTAGCCCCAGATCGAGGTGAGGAAGAGGACGTTGCCGAGGATCAGCGAGAAGAAGGCGGTGGCGAAGAGCAGGGTGCCGAGGTTGCCGATCGCGAAGGAACGGTGGGCGAAGAGGTCCGGTTCGACGATCGGGCGCGGGTGGCGCAGGCTGCGGATGACGACGGCAGCCAGCAGGAAGGTGCCGGCAGCGAAGCAGCCGAGCACGCCGGCCGAGGCCCAGCCCCAGTCGTTGCCCTCGACGATCCCGAGGGTGATTGCGGCCAGGCCGAGGGCCAGCGCCAGCGCCCCGGGAAGATCGGGCAGGCGGCTGTCGGAGACGGGCCGCTCCGGCAACAGGCGCCTGCCGGCGAGCAGGGCGGCGGCGCCGAGCGGCAGGTTGACGAGGAAGACGAGACGCCAGTCGGAGAGCTCGACCAGCGCCCCGCCGAGGGTCGGGCCGACCGCGGCCGCCGCCGCCGCACCGGCACCCCAGATGCCGACGCCGGTGGCGCGCTTCTCGGGCGGGAAGCTGTCGAGGACGATCGCCAACGAGGTCGGGGCGATCGCCGCCGCGCCGATCCCCTGGATGATTCGGAAGGCGATCAGCATCTCCAGCGAGGGCGCGAGGGCGCAGAGCAGGCTGGCGGCGGTGAACCCGCCGAGGCTCCAGAGGAAGACGCGCTTGTGGCCGAAGCGGTCGGCCAGGCCGCCGGCCGGGACAAGCAGCGCGGCGATGACGACGAAGTAGCCGTCAAGCACCCAGGAGAGCAATCCCCGGCTTGCCTCCGGGAACGAGGATGCGATGTCCGGGAAGGCGATGTTGACGATCGTCGTGTCGAGGAAGGCGAGAAAGGCGCCGGTGCAGGCGATCAGCACGCCAACTTTATGACCACGGTCATACATTGTGGCCGCGACTATACTATGACCATGGGCATAACGCGAATCGCCGATGCGAGAGCGGCCGAGCCGACGCGCCGCGACGGCCGCGAACGGCTGCTGAACGGCGCCCGCAAGCTGCTGGCCGAGAAGGGGTACGCCGGGATGGAGCTGCGCGACGTCGCCGACCGCGGCAAGGCCCCGCGTGGCTCGATCTACCACCACTTCCCCGGCGGCAAGAAGCAGCTCGCCGTCGAGGCGGCGGAACTCGAGGGGCGGGAGATCCGCGCCGCGATCGAAAGCTCGCTGGCCGAGCTCGGCCTCGCCGAGACGCTGAGCACCTTCGGCGAGATGTTCCGCCGCCGCGTCAAGGACAAGCCGGAGCGGCTCGGCTGCCCCGTCGCCGCCGCGGCGCTCGCCCGACCCGAGGACCCGGCGCTCGCCGCCGCGGCGACCGCAGCCTTTGGAAGCTGGGAAGCCCCGATCGCCGCCGCCCTGCGCAGCGAAGGCGTGACGAAGAAGGACGCGGACGATTTCGCCGGGCTCGTGGTCACGACGATCGAGGGCGCCCTGATCCGCGCCCGCGCCGCCGGCGACCAGGCACCGCTCGACTCGGCCGTCGCCGGCCTGCATCGGGCCCTGACCGCGCTGCTCGCCAACGGTTAGCAGTTCGTCTGTTCCTTTTCGGTCTCTAGCAACGAAAAGGAACAGACGAAGCGGCGTTTAGACAAAGGCCCTCGCGGGCAGCTTCATCAATGCACCCCTGGGAAGGGGTGCGGGGATGGAGGAGAGACCGTGAAATCCATTTGGGCTTTGCGAGCCGCCTGTCTTGCCCTCGCCGCCCTCGCTGCGGCCGCCCTCGCCGCCTGTGGCGGCAGCTCGAACGGGTCGGGGCCGCGGGAGCTGACCTTCTTCGTCGCGATCCAGCCGGGCGGGACGATCGAGGAAGTCTCGAAACGGTGCTCGGAAGAATCGAACGGCAAGTACACGATCACGCCGGAATTCCTCCCCACCGACGCCAGCCAGCAGCGCGAACAGCTGGTCCGCCGGCTAGGCGCCGAGGACTCCTCGATCGACATCGTCGGCATGGACGTGATCTGGACCGGCGAGTTCGCCAACGCCGGATGGGTCGAAGAGTGGACCGGGGCCGACAAGGAGGCGGTCACCGAAAAGGTCTTCCCCAACGTGATCGAAACCGCCTCCTTCGAGAACAAGCTCTACGCGGCGCCGTTCAACACCAACACCCAGCTGCTCTGGTACCGCAAAGACCTGGTCAAACAGCCGCCGAAAACCTGGGACCAGATGATCGAAGAGGCCGAAGGGCTGAAAGAAGCGAGCTCGATCCAGGTCCAGGCGAACCGCTACGAGGGCTACATGGTCCTCGTCAACGCGCTGATCGAGAGCGCCGGCACCGAAATCCTCTCCGGCCCCGAAGAAGTCGACCTCGAACAGGGGCCGACCGAAAAGGCACTGGAAGTGATCGGCAAGCTCGCCAACGGGAGCGCCGCGCCGCCGAGCCTCTCGACCTCTGACGAGGACACCGCCCGGCTCGGCTTCGAGGCGGGGGAATCGGCCTTCATGACCAACTACACCTTCGCCTACGCGAGCGCCAAAGAAGAAGCGCCGGACGTATTCAAGAACATGGGCTACGCGCGCTTCCCGCGGGTCGACGCCAACACCCCGAGCAAACCGCCGCTCGGCGGCTTCAACCTCGCGGTCAGCTCCTACTCCGCCAACAAGGACGTCGCCTTCGAAGCAGCAACTTGCCTGGCGAACAAGGACAGCCAGAAAACCGCGGTCGAACTCGACGGCCTACCGCCCTCGCGCTCTGACCTCTACACCGACAAAACCGTCACCTCCGCCTACCCGGGCTTCGCCGGGCTGGTCAAGGAATCGATCGAAGCCTCGGGTCCGCGGCCGACCACCCCCGCCTACCAGGACGTCAGCCTCGCGGTCCAGCGCTCGCTGCACCCGCCGGACAAGATCGACCCCGAAGACACCGAATCCGTCTACGACGAACTGAAGTCGAAGGTCGAAGACGCCGTCAAGCGGGAAGGGCTGCTCTGATGACTGTCAACGCGCCCGCCAACCCCGCGCCGCCGGAGGCCGCCCCGAAGGCGTCCTCGCGCACCCGCTCCGAGCGCAAACTGGCCTGGATGCTCTGCGCGCCGGCGGTGCTGGCGATGCTGCTCGTCACCGCCTACCCGATCGCCTACGCGATCGTCCTCTCGCTGCAGGACGTCGACCTCCGCTTCCCCGATGAGGGCGGCTTCACCGGGCTCAGCAACTACACCTCCGTCCTCACCTCCGACCTCTGGTGGACGGACATCTTCAACACCGTCTTCATCATGGTGATCTCAGTCGCGGTCGAGCTGGTGCTTGGGATGGCGATCGCGATGGTCATGTACCGGGCGATCTTCGGCCGCGGCGTTGTCCGCACCTCGGTCCTGATCCCCTACGGGATCATCACCGTCGTCGCCGCCTTCGCCTGGCAGTTCGCCTTCTCGCCGGAAACCGGGTTCGTCAACAACCTGCCGCTGATCTCCGACGAAATGGACTGGTTCGGCGGCCGCTTCAGCTCCTTCGCCGTGATCATCCTCGCCGAGGTCTGGAAAACGACCCCGTTCATGGCGCTGCTGCTGCTCGCCGGGCTGGTGACGATCGACAGCCAGCTCTACGAGGCGGCGCGGGTCGACGGCGCCACCGCCTGGCAGCGCTTCACCCGGATCACGCTGCCGCTGATGAAGCCGGCGATCCTCGTCGCGCTGCTCTTCCGCACCCTCGACGCCTTCCGCGTCTTCGACACGATCTTCGTCATGACCCGCGGTGCGCTCGACACCGAATCGGTCTCGATCCTCGGTTACAACCAGCTGATCAGCCGCCTCAACCTCGGGCTCGGCTCGGCGGTCTCGGTGCTGATCTTCCTCTGCGTCTTCCTGATCGCCTTCGTCTTCGTGCGCGGATTCGGGGCAAGGGTCGAGGAAGGACGACCGGGAGGCTGAGATGGAACGAAGCGGACGCGACTACGCCCTCTGGACCATCGCCATCGCGCTGGTGGTGATCTTCGCGCTGATCCCGGTGCTCTGGCTGATCTCGATCTCGCTGAAGCCGCCGGAAGCGCTGACCGACCAGAAGTTCATCCCCGCCGACATCTCCTTCGACAACTACAAGAGCCTGTTCGAAGGCGGGATCGACGACAGCCCGTTCATCAAGCCGTTGATCAACTCGATCGGGATCGCCCTGATCACGACCGCGATCTCGATCGTCCTCGCCTCCTTCTGCGCCTACGCGATCGCGCGGCTCGAATTCCCCGGCAAGCGGGTGATCCTCGCCGGGGCGCTGGCGATCGCGATGTTCCCGCCGATCTCCACCGTCGGGCCGCTGTTCGACATGTGGCGGGCGCTCGGGCTCTACGACACCTGGCTCGGGCTGATCATCCCCTACCTGACGTTCTCGCTGCCGCTGGCGATCTACGTCCTCGTCGCCTTCTTCCGCGAGATCCCCTGGGAGCTCGAGCAGGCGGCCCAGGTCGACGGCGCGACCCCGTTCCAGGCCTTCACCAAAGTGATCGTGCCGCTGGCGGCGCCGGGCGTCTTCACCGCCGCGATCCTCGTCTTCATCTTCTGCTGGAACGACTTCCTCTTCGCGATCTCGCTGACCAGCTCGGACGCCTCGCGCACCGTCCCCGCCGCCCTCGCCTTCTTCACCGGGGAATCGTCCTTCACCGCGCCGACCGGCAGCATCGCCGCCGCCGCGGTGGTGGTGACGGTGCCAATCATCGTCTTCGTCCTCATCTTCCAGCGCCGAATCGTCGCCGGGCTCACCGCCGGCGCCGTCAAGGGATAAAGGAGCCACCGATGTCAGAGATAGTCCTCGACGGAGTCACCAAGACCTTTGCCGACGGCTTCGAAGCCGTAAAAGACATGGACCTCGACATCCAGGACGGCGAGTTCATGATCCTCGTCGGCCCTTCCGGCTGCGGCAAGTCGACGGCGCTGCGGATGATCGCCGGGCTCGAGGACATCTCCCGCGGCGAGGTGAAGATCGACGGCGAGACCGTCAACGACCGCTCGCCGAAGGACCGCGACGTCGCGATGGTCTTCCAGAACTACGCGCTCTACCCGCACATGACCGTGCGCGAGAACATGGGCTTCGCGCTGAAGCTGGCCGGCGCCGACAAGAGCGAGATCGACCAGAAGGTCGAAGAGGCGGCGCGGACGCTCGACCTCGAGCAGCACCTCGACCGGCGGCCGGCGAACCTCTCGGGCGGCCAGCGCCAGCGGGTGGCGATGGGCCGGGCGATCGTCCGCGACCCAAAAGCGTTCCTGATGGACGAGCCGCTCTCCAACCTCGACGCGAAGCTGCGGGTGCAGATGCGGACCGAGGTGGCGAAACTGCAGTCGAAGCTGGAGACGACGACCGTCTACGTCACCCACGACCAGACCGAGGCGATGACCCTCGGCGACCGGGTGGCGGTAATGCGGGCGGGCGCCCTGCAGCAGGTCGGGACCCCGGCCGAGCTCTACGACAACCCGGTCAACCTCTTCGTCGCCGGCTTCATCGGCTCCCCGGCGATGAACTTCATGCCGGGAGAGATCAGCGGCGGCAGGCTGCAGCTGCCGATCGGCGAGGTCGACCTCGACAAGCTCGACGTCGAGGGGCGGCGCGAGGGCCAGGTGATCGTCGGCCTGCGGCCGGAGAATTTCGAGGACGTCGAGGTGATCGGCGACCTCAAGGAGGAGCGCGGGATCACCTTCGAGGCCGAGATCGACCTCGTCGAGTCGCTCGGCTCCGACCTCTACGCCTACTTCCACATCGAGTCCGAAGGCGTCCAGTCCGACCAGCTCGCCGACATCGTCGAAGAGAGCCTCGACGAAACCGGCGCCGGCGAAATCCGCGAGGGCCACGAGCAGGTCGTCGCCCGCCTCGACCCGACCAGCAAAGTCAAACGCCGCGAGCACGCCCAACTCTGGGCCGACACCGCGAGACTGCACCTGTTCGACCCGCAGAGCGGCGAGAGTTTGCGGGCCGATTCGAAAAGCAACGCGTAGCGCTCAGCCGGTTGCGGCTTCCAGGTCCTCGAGGTCGGCGAGATCGCGGGTTCTACCAGCTGCCCGCTTCATAGCCTTTAGGTCCTCGACCGAGCAGACGAGGACGGTGACACCGAGGATCTCGGCCTCGCTGGCTCGGGGGCGCAATTCCGCATAGGTTGGGACACCGTCGAGCCCTTGAACGATGTCGAGTCGGCCGAGGTCGGTCTCGATCGCTACCTGTTCGCCCTCCGCTAGGGCCGCGGCAATCGAGAAGGGGCTGCCGAGCAGAGCCTCCCCTTGGTGTACGTGCCCGCCGGCCTCGGCCGCCACCGCGGCCACCTTCTTCAAGTTCTCCTGCTCAGGGGCAACCACGACATCCACGTCCTTAGTACCACGGACGACCCCCCAAGCGTTGACCGCAAGACCGCCCACCACGACGAACTCGGCTTGCGCAGCCGCAAGACGCCGCAGGAGCTCGTCGAAGGCGGGCTCGGTCAACTTTGGCGCGCGGCTCCGGTGAACCGCATCAGCTTGTGGCTGAGGGCGATGCCTTCGGCGAGGTTCACGCTGATGGACCGCTGCGCGTCTTCGCGTAGCCGCTGCCTGCGGATGGCCTCAGCTTTGGCAGCGGGCAGCGGCTCAACTTTTCCGTGCCCTTCCATTGACAGGATGCTAGCCCGCAGCGAGGACCAGAGCTGACATCAGCTGGGCTGCCTGGTTGTCGCGGAGGCCTTGCGCGCCGGTGAGGTCCTGCCAGGTGCGGAAGGCGAGGGCGTGGCCGATCGCGGCTCGGGTGCGTTTGGCGGCGATACCGCGGAGGCCGCGGCCGCGGGCGAGGATCTCTGCGGCCATAGCCAGAAACTGGTGGTAGGCCTCGAACTTCTCGGCGACGACCGGCACCGCGTCTTCGTCGCGCAGGAGCTTGTCGATCATCCCCCCGGCTTGCCGGTAGTAGGCGTATAGCTCCGCGAGCGCGAGATCGAGGCGCTCTTTTGGATCCTCGATCCCCGCCCAGCGGCTGATGTCCGGCGGCGGGTTGGCCTCGGCCCAGTGCGCTGAGCAAGCGCCGAAGAGCGCCCGCTCGTCGGGAAAGTGGCGGTAGAGGGTCGAGCGGCGGACGCCGGCGTGCTCGGCTACCGCGCTCATCGTCGTCTGAGCGGGACCGAGGGTGCCGTGCAGCTCGACGGCGCTTTCGGTGATCCGCAGGCGAGTCTGCGCCTCGGCTTCGGCCCGCTGCTTCTTCTCGTACTTTCGCTTCTCGGACTTTTTAGGAGACATAGGTGTACGACCAATATTGACAGATGCCCTCGGATGTGTCTATTCTTTTCGCAAGACAGATATGTCCTACGAATTTGAAGGAGATTGACATGGCAACGGTTATCGGTCCCAGCGACGGCAAGGCAGGCTTCCTCGGCAGCATCGGGGTCCGCTTCATGATCGACGGCGAGGACGCGGGCGGCGACTTCTCGCTGGTCGAACATCCCCTCTCGCCCCACGCGCTGGCGGCGCCGCTGCACCGGCACACCCGCGAGGACGAGTACAGCTTCGTGCTCGAGGGCCGGATGGGCGGACTGCTCGGCGACGACGTGGTCGAGGCCGGCCCCGGCGACCTCGTCTTCAAGCCGCGCAACGAGTGGCACACCTTCTGGAACGCCGGCGAGGAGCCCTGCCGAATCCTCGAGATCATCGCCCCCGCCGGCTTCGAGCACTTCTTCGAGGAGCTCGTCGACCTCGGCGGCGTCCTCAAAGCGACCCCCGAGGAGCTCACTGCCCTCAACGACCGCTACGGCCTGGAAATGCAGCCGGAGACCGTGCCGGAGCTGCTGGAGCGCTTCGGCTTGGTGATCGGCGAGCCGGTGGAGGGTGCGCTACAGCTTGCCTAGCCCGCAACTAGCGACAGTTGGAGACGGATCGCGCAGCCGCAGGGCGCTGCTACTCTCCGACGGTAGGCAGGTTGTCTGCCTGCGCGTCCGTCTTCGACCGCAGCGAGGAATACGCGCTTTGACTCCGGAACAGGGGTTCAGCTTCGACCGTGAGGGGCCGCGAGATGAATGCGGCGTCTTCGGCGTATACGCACCCGGGCACGAGGTGTCCCGCTTGGCCTACTTCGGGCTCTACGCGCTGCAGCACCGGGGGCAGGAGTCGGCCGGGATCGCCACCTGCGAGGGCGGGATGATCACGACGATGCGGGACCAGGGGCTGGTCTCGCAGGTCTTCTCGGAGGAGAAGCTGGCGGCGATGCGGGGGGACATGGCGATCGGCCACGTCCGCTACTCGACCACCGGCGGCGGCTCCTGGGAGAACGCGCAGCCGATCTGGCGCGACGACGGCCGCGAGGTCGCGCTCGCCCACAACGGCAATCTCACCAACGCGGTCGAGCTGTGGGGGGAGCTGAAGGAGCGGGGGCTGAAGTTCCGCGGCACCTCCGACTCGGAGATCATTGCGGCGCTGCTCTCCTCCCACGACGGGAAGATGATCGAGGACGCCGTCGCCGACACGATGCCGCGGCTGCAGGGCGCTTACTCGACCGTGGTAATGACCAAGCGGGCGATCGTCGCCTTCCGCGACCCGCACGGGATCCGGCCGCTCAGCCTCGGCCGCCTCGACGACCGCTTCGTCGTCGCCTCGGAGAGCTGCGCCTTCGACATCATCGGCGCCGAGCTGATGCGCGAGGTCCACCCCGGCGAGATGATCTCGCTGACCGAGGGGGGCCTGGAGACGCGGCAGGTGGTGAAGGCCGAGCGCCGCGCCACCTGCGTCTTCGAGCACATCTACTTCTCCCGCCCCGACAGCCGCCTCGAGGGCAAGGTCCTGCAGCAGGCCCGCGGGCGGATGGGCGAGATCCTCTGGCGCGAGGCGCCGGTCGAAGCCGACCTGGTGATCGCGGTGCCGGACTCCGGCAACCCCGCCGCCGCCGGCTTCGCCCGCGCCTCCGGGATCCCCCGCGACGACGGCCTGATCAAGAACCGCTACGTCGCCCGCACCTTCATCCAGCCGGGGCAGGAGCTGCGCAAGCACGGGCTGCGCCTGAAGTTCAACCCGCTGCCGGAGATCGTCGCCGGCCAGCGCCTCGTCGTCGTCGACGACTCGATCGTCCGCGGCAACACCACCCGCCAGATCGTCGGCATGCTGCGGGACGCCGGCGCCGGCGAGGTGCACCTGCGGATCTCGGCGCCGCCGATCCGCAACCCCTGCCACTACGGCGTCGATATGTCGACCCGCGAGGAGATGATCGCCCACAACCGCTCGATCGAGGAGATCGCCGCCGAGCTCGAAGCCGACAGCCTCGCCTACCTCTCGATCGCCGGCGTCTACGAGGCGATCGGCGGCGACCCCGGCGAACACTGCGACGCCTGCTTCACGGGGGACTACCCGCTCGGGGATCCCGACGAGGCTGACAGCAAATACGCGCTGGAGACGATCGCCGCGGCGCCCTAGGAGGGATTGGCGAAACCCGCGTGTGCGGCTGGCGAGCGCCGGACCGAGCGGGGGTAGGACGCAGGGAGGCCGAATAGCAGCGCTCATGAGTATCCGGTTCCGTCAGGTATCTCGCTCATCTGTTCCTTTTTGTTGCCATGGACGCTTAAGGAACACGGCAAATCAGGTCTCGATTGTCCCCTGTTCCTTTTGGTTGCCATGCACCGATAAGGAACAGACGAACAGATGGGGCGCTGTGCTGGCCGGGAGTGGACCTGAGCGAGCCGGATACTCAGCAGCAGCGGCTATTTGGCCGACTGAGGACGACGCCCCGCAAAGTGTGTCCGGCGCCGCCAGACGTGCGCGGGGGTTTCGCCAATCCCTCCTAGCCGCCGACGATCAGTTGCAAGCCCAGCCAGACGATCACGAGCGAGGCGAGCAGGATGGCGCCCTGGAGCGCGTGCAGTTTCGGGCGGCGCAGGTGGACGAGGGTGAGGGCGATCACCAACCCGACCAGGGCGAGCTTCCACTGCAGGGTCGAGCTGTCCCAGAGGTCGTGGTGGGAGGCCATCGCCCAGCCGGTGACGAGGAGGACGCCGAGGGCGGCCAGGGACCCGTAGCCGAAGCGGCGGGCATGCGGGTCCGCTCGGGATCAGGGTCGCCGCGGAGAATCGGCACGACCGCGACCCCGAAGACGAGCTGGCCGCCGACGAAGAACGCCATCGCCAGCAGGTGCAGGTAGAGAACTGCTTGCCAGAAGCCGCTCATTCCGCACGAAAGCGTAATGAGGCTGTGAACCGAGTTGTCCCCGCATACCGGGGACAACTGCGTTCGCACTTCCGTTGCGGTTTCGGGAAGATGCGCGCGTGAGCTCGTTCCGGATCGTCGTCCTCGCCTCGGGCAGCGGCACCAACCTGCAGGCGATCCTCGACAAGCTGCACGGGCAGGGGCTGGTGGAGGTGGTCGGGGTCGGGTCCGACAAGATCGGCGCGGGGGCGCTCGAGCGCGGGCACCGGGCCAAGGTCGAGACCGCGGTCTTCGCTGGTGACGACTACGCCGACCGGGCGGCGCGGGACGAGGCGATGGGCGACTGGATCGAGTCGCGGGGGGCGGATCTCGTCGTCCTCGCCGGCTACATGCAGCTGCTCAGCGCTCCCTTCGTCGCCCGCTTCCGCAACCGCGTCGTCAACATCCACCCTGCCCTGCTGCCGAGCTTTCCCGGCCTGGATGCGATCGGGCAGGCGCTCGATGCCGGCGTCGAGACCACCGGCGTCACCGTCCACTTCGTCGACGAGGGCGTCGACAGCGGGCCGGTGATCGCCCAGCGCGAGGTGCCGGTGCCCGCCGGGGTGGCGCGGGAGGAGCTGGAGGCGGCCGTCCACGCGGTCGAGCACGAGCTCTACCCGGAGGCGATCCGCATGATCGCGGAGGGCCGGGCTAGGATCGATCCCAGCGACCCGCGCAAGGTCGTGATCGATGACTGACCCCGCCACCGAAACCCAGCAGGAGAGCCTCGGCAACGGCCAGGTGCGGGTGCGGCGGGTGCTGATCTCAGTCTCCGACAAGACCGGCGTCGCCGACTTCGCCAAGGGGCTGGCGGCGCTGGGGGTCGAGATCCTCTCCACCGGCGGCACCGCGACGGCGCTGCGCGAGGCGGGGGTCGAGGTGACCGACGTCTCCGAGTTCACCGGCCAGGAGGAGATCCTCGGCGGGCGGGTGAAGACGCTGCACCCGCGGCTGCACGCGGCGCTGCTGGCGCGGCGGGGCGACCCCGAGCACATGGCGACGCTGGAGCGCGAGGGGATCGAGCCGATCGACGTCGTCTGCGTCAACCTCTACCCCTTTGAGCAGACCGTCTCCGGGCACGAAGTCGCCCACGACGTAGCGATCGAGAACATCGACATCGGCGGGCCGACGATGATCCGGGCGGCGGCAAAGAACCACGAGAGCGTCGCCGTCGTCGTCAAACCGGAGTCCTACGACGCGGTCCTCGCCGAGCTGGAGGAGGGCGAGGGCGAGATATCCGCCGCCACCCGCCACTGGCTCGCCAACGAGGCCTTCGCCCAGACCGCGCGCTACGACGCCGCGATCAGCCGCTGGTTCTCGATGGAGTACGAGGATTTCCCCGAACACCTGGCGGTCGCTTACGAGAAGGTGCTCGACCTCTCCTACGGCGAGAACCCGCACCAGCGCGCGGCGCTCTACGCCGAGCAGGGACTGCGCAGCCACATCCTCTCGCGCTGCTCGAAGCTGCACGGGCGGGCGCTCTCCTTCAACAACGTCCTCGACCTCGACTCGGCCCGCAGCCTGGTCGGCGACTTCGAGCAGCCGGCCTGCGTGATCGTCAAGCACAACAACCCATGCGGGGCGGCGATCGGCGCCGACGCGCTCGAGGCCTACTTGAAGGCGCTCGCCTGCGACCCCCTCTCCGCCTACGGCGGCGTGATCGCGATCAACCGACCGATCGGCCGCGAGCTGGCCGAGAAGCTGCACGAGAACTTCGTCGAGGTGCTGAGCGCGCCCGGCTACGAGGATGGCGCCCTCGAGGTGCTGACGCAGAAGGAGGCGATCCGGATCCTCTGCGAAGAGGAGCGCCGCCAACCCGACCCGACCGAACGCGACGTCAAGCGGGTGATGGGAGGGCTGCTGATCCAGGACCGCGACGGCGACCCCGAGCCGCGCGAGATCATGGAGGCGGTCACCGGCAACGAGCCGTCCGAGGAGCAGTGGCAGGACATGCTCTTCGCCTGGACCGTCAGCCGCCGAGTCCGCTCCAACGCGATCGTGATCGCCAAGGGCGGGGCGACCCTCGGCATCGGCGCCGGTCAGATGAGCCGGGTCGACTCGGTCCGCCTCGCCGTCGAGAAGTGCCGCGAGGCCCGCGGCGCCGACGCCGACCAGCTCCTAGCCGGCTCCGCCCTCGCCTCCGACGCCTTCTTCCCCTTCGCCGACGGCCCCGAGCTGGCGATCCAGGCCGGCACCACAAGCGTCATCCAACCCGGCGGCTCCAAACGAGACGCCGAGGTGATCGAGGCCTGCGAGCAGGCCGGCGTCGCGATGGTCTTCACCAAGCACCGGCATTTTCGGCACTAGCTGAGCCGCGCTGAAACTTTTTCTCCGATCGCTTCGACGAAGCGCAGGGGTCAGGAGGCTCTGCTTAGGGTATGCGGATGGCCGGCAATGGGAATGGTGCGGGCGGTGAAACCAAGCCGTGGATGCCCGCGCGGTTGATTCCGATTGCTGGAATAAGAGGGCAGGAGGAGCAGGAGATCCGCGCCGCCTCCTCCCTGCTCGCGGTAATGGGAGCAGTGGACGAGTTCGGGCGGGCGCTACTGAAAGAGATCGGTGCTCCCGCGGGCCGCATCTCGACCTTCACCGAGGTACCACTGCGGGACGGCGAGGGGAAGACCTGGCGACCCGACGGCGCGATCGCAGTAGAGCGAGGAAAGACTTCTTGGAGGTGTCTGGTTGAGGTAAAAACCGGAAACGCGCCGCTGGAGGCCAACCAGATATCCGCCTACCTGGAGCTCGCTCGCGAACACGAGTTCCAGGCACTGCTGACGATCTCGAACCAGATCAGCAACAGCCCAGCCGACGTGCCGGTGACGGTGGACCGGAGGAAGCTGCGCTCTGTTCAGATGCGGCACCTCTCTTGGTGGCGCATCCTCACCGAGGCGATCATGCAGCACCAGCACCGGGGTATCCGTGACCCTGACCAGGCTTGGATTCTCGGCGAGCTGATCGCTTATCTGGAGCACGAGAAGTCAGGGGCGGTCGGCTTCGAAGACATGGGCCAGAGCTGGGTCCAGGTCCGCAACGCTGCCCGTGACGGGACCATCCGTTCCAACGATCCCGGCGTCGAAGACGTCGTGGAGCGCTGGGAGCAGTTCGTCGAGTACCTGTGCCTCGGCCTCAGTCAGGACTTAGGGGTCCAGGTGGCGTCGGCTCATTCGAGGACGCGAGACGGACAGGCCTGGACCGACTCTCTGCTGAGGGGACTCGTGAGCGAAGGGACTCTCTCCGGCTCCTTCCGTGTTCCCGGAGCGGTCGGTCCGATCGAGGTAGAGGCGGACCTGCGGGCCCGGCTGACGCGCGTCAGCGTCAAAGTGGCTGCCCCGAAGGAGGGGCGACCGCAGACGCGCATCAACTGGATCCTGCGTCAGCTGAAGAAGGCTCCCGAAGATCTGCGGGTCGAGGTTCAGTTCGCGCGCACCAAAGAGACCACTGCGCTGCTCCTAAAGGACGCACGGGAGGAGCCGGCGGGACTGCTGTCACCAACCGACGCCAAGCGCGAGCCCCGTGGCTTCACCCTCTCTTTGGCGCGACCATTGGGTACCAAGCGCGGGCGAGGTGAGCGCTCCTTCGTACTGGAGACCCGGCGACAGGTCGTTAACTTTTACGGCGACCTGGTCGAAGGCCTCTCGGAGTGGCGGCCGAAGGCACCGAAGCTGCCCGCCGAAAAACCAGCCGAGGAGGTGGGAGACCCGCGCCGGACGATCCCGACGGTCTCCGAGCCCCCCACCCCAGCGCAAGCTGACGTCGGGCACCATCAAATGGTTCCTCAGTCGCCACGTCCTCCATGGCTGCGCCAGCGGGCTGGAGATTCTTGAACCGCACCGCCCCCTGATCAGAAGCGAGTTCTCGCCTAGCTGGCAGCCCCTGCGTTAGCGGCCCGTTGCTCCTCGCTCGCCCGCATCACGTATTTGCAGACCTGATCGGGTTCGTCGGCGACGACGAGGAGCTCTTTATCGCCGGGGGAGATCAGGCCTTGGTCCTCGAGGCCGCGGTCGATCCACTCGAGCAGGGGGTCCCAGAACTCGGAGTCGACGAGGATCGTGGGGAAGGCGTGGATGCGATGGGTCTGGATCAGGGTCAGGGACTCGAACATCTCGTCGAGGGTGCCGAAGCCGCCCGGCATCATCACGAAGGCGCGGGCGAAGCGGACGAACATCAGCTTGCGGGCGAAGAAGTAGTGGAATTCGTACTGGCGGTTGACCCAGCGGTTGACGTGCTGCTCGTGGGGGAGTTCGATGTTGAGGCCTACCGAGAGGCCGCCCGCCTCGGCGGCACCGCGGTTGGCGGCCTCCATCAGGCCGGGGCCGCCACCGGTGATCACGGTGTAGCCGTGGTGGGTGAGGCAGGTCGCGGTCTCGTGCGCGAGGTCGTACCAGCGGTGTCCCTCCTCGACCCGGGCCGAGCCGAAGATCGTGACGCCTTCGTCGATGTCGCGCAACGCCGTGAAGGCGCCTTCGATCTCCTTGTGGATGCGGTTGACCCGGCGCTCGTCGTCGCTCGCCTTGTCGACCGGGACACGCAGCAGGTTCTGGTCGTGCCGCATCCCGTCGTTGCCGTCTGCCCGTTCGCTTCCCCGTCTCTCCATGGATCGAAGTAGAACAGACCGCGGAGGTCAGAGTTCGAGCGTTCCGTCGGCGAGCCGGGCGGAAACCGCGGCGGCCGCCTGGTCCGCATCCATCCCGGCGACGTCGATCGCGTGGGGCTCGAACTCGCCGAGGTCGTCGAATTCCGAGCCGATCGCGGCGAGGACCCCGGGCTCGAAGGCCTCGGGGTTGCCTTCGCGCTCGTGGACGCGGCCGGCGCAGAGATCATGCGGCGCCCGCAGAACCGCATAGGCGACAGCGATACCCGCCGCTTCGAGCGGCTCGCGAATCGCCGCCAGGGTATAGCGGGGGATGACGATGCCCTCGAGGATCGTCGAGTAGCCCGCCTGGGCGTAGCTCGCCGCGGCCGCGGCGGCGATCCTCATCACCAGCTGGTTCTGCGCATCGGAGACCGGATCCCAGGGCGCGATGAGACCGCTGCGGATGAAAAAGAAGAAGCGGTCGGCCTCGAGGTGGGCCGAAGATGGCTCGCGGTCGCAGAGGATCCTGGCGACGGTCGTCTTCCCGACCCCCGGCGGGCCGGTGAGGATCAGCGCTCCCGAGATGCCGGCACCTGCACTCGTCTCCATGGGGCAAGCCTGCCACGACCGCCAGCGCCACAGCCGGCTTCGAGGACCGGCTGACGGGCGGCGAGGGTGGGATCGTCGGGCAGCAGGAGTGGGAGGTCCGAGTTCTGGGTCGCCTCGTCGAGGCACGAGCGCCGCCTCGCCGCGCGCGAGCGCACGACCTCGATTGGGATCCCCAAGGCCGCGGCGGTCTCCTCCTGACTCAGCCCACCCCAGGCGAGGAGGGCGAGCACCTCGCGGTCGCGCGGGGGGAGGGACCTGATCGATTCACCCTCCTCGCGGACCTCTGACATGGCGTCGACGCGAGCCACCACCTCATCCTCGTCCCAGGGGGAGACGTCGGCCTGGCTGATCCGCTCGAGGGTCGCGGCATGGCTGCGCTGGATGCGCCAGTAGTTGCGCAGGGCCTTGGTGGCGAGACCGAGCAGCAGCGGTGCGGCGCTCTCGGTCGTCAGCTCGAGGCGACGGCGGCGACGCCAGGCCTCGAGGAAGACGGTGGCGCTGACGTCCTCGGCAAGTTGCTTGGCGGCGGTGCGCCAGAGGCAATAGCGATGGACCGCGATTGCGTGCCGGCGGTAGAGCTCGCCGAGAGCGGCGACATCGCCGAGGCGCACCCGCCGCCAGAGCTCACCATCGGTCAGAGTGCCCATCGCTTGGTTATGTCCGCAGAAGAGGATCCGGTTCCCCGCCTGCCGGGAACCGGATCGCTGCCCGCGGGCATATAGACGTGATGGCAGATGACCTGCAGCTCTGGGAGCGAACCAGATCGGGTGACGCCGAGGCGTTCGGCGACCTCTACGAGCGCCACGCGCGCGCTGTGCAGTCCTACTGCCTCTGGCGCACCGCCGATTTGCAGATTGCCGAGGACGCGACCGCGACCGTCTTCCTCGAAGCCTGGCGCCAGCGCCGCCGGCTCACCCTGAGCACAGACAGCGCCGCGCCGCTGCTGTTCGGGATCGCCAACAACGTCGTCCGCCACCAGTGGCGGAGCCAGCGCCGCCATCGCGACGCCCTCGAGCGGGTGCGGAACGTCGCCGAGATCCCCGGCGACCTCGAGGCCGAGGCGATCGCCCGCGTCGATGCGATCCGGCAGTTGCGCGACGGCGGCGAGGCGATCCGGCAGTTGCCCCGGCGCGAGCGCGAGGTGCTCGCCCTGCTCGCCTGGAGCGACCTTTCCTACGGCGAGATCGCCGCCGCCCTCGGCCTGCCGATCGGGACCGTGCGCTCCCGCCTCGCGCGCGCCCGCACCCGCCTCGGCGACGCCTTTCCCGATTTGACCGAGACCAGACCAGCGGAGGAGATCCTGTGAGCGAGCCCAAACCCGACCTGTCGCCGCTGCTCCCGGATGATGCCGCCATGAAGGCGCGGCGGTCGGCGCTCGTCGACGCGGTGAGTCCGGGCGAGCAGGGTCCGCAGCGCGCTCCCGGATGGCGTCGGCGCGCGCCTCGCCTGGCCCTGGGCGCCGCGACGGCGGTGGCGGTCATCGTCGCGGTCCTGGTCTTCCGCGCCGGTGGCGACCCGACCCCGGCGGCCTTTGCGGTCGAACCGCAGGAGGGCGGCGGCGTCACGATCAAGGTCTACAGCCTCGAAGATGCCTCCGGTCTCGAGGACGCCCTGGAGGAGGCCGGGATCCGGGCGCAGGTCACCTGGTTGCGACCCGGAATGTTGTGTCGAGAACCGCACTTCACCCCCTCGATCGTGAAGCTGCCCGGAGGCGGCAGCCTCAGCGGCTTCAGCGGGGGTGGGCCCGGCGCCCTGACGATCTCGGTCGGCAGCACCCAGTTGTCGCGCGAACGCTCCGGCGAATACCGACGTGGTGAAATTTCCGACGACGAGTACGAGGCCTCGCTCGCGAACGTCAACCTCGATCCGGCGGCGTTCCGCCCCGATCAGAGCGTGGTCCTCTACGGGTCTCCCAAGCCTTTCAGCGGCGACCCCGAAGGCGGCTACGAAGCCCATTTCCAGGTCGCCCAAGGGCCGGTCGAACCGTGCAGGCCGATTTCGGCAGCGGCCGGCAGCATCGGCTCGATCGCGATTCCTCCGGGAGCGGGAGCGGCGGATCAAACGCCGCAAGCGCCCCCTGGCCCCGGCAAGTTCCTCTACACGAAGACGAAGGTCGTCCAGTTGCAGGGCTGGGAACCCGACGGGCCGGGGGCGGGCTCGAGGACCCACCCCAGGCACTTCACGGCAAACCTCCTGGGCCCCGAGAGCCATGCGGTCCCCGCTTTGGTTCCGACCCTGAAGGAGGTCTGGATGGCGCGGGACGGGAAGACCCATGAGCGGGAAACCCTGGGACGGATCAGGTTCCTCTCGCAGGAGGATCAGCGGCGCTGGGAAGAAGCGGGCTCGCCCCCACCCTTCGCCTACGACCCCGCCGAACATGAGGTGGAGCGCGACAGCTCGGGCCGGCTCGTCAAGGAATATGCGTCCCGGTCCTGGCGCGGCCGCAACGCCTTCGCCTACGTCGGCAAGCTCTCCAGGCTGCCGACCGAGTCCGAGGCGCTTCGCCAGGCGATCGAAAACCGCGGTGGCGGGGGTTCGACCGCCGAGGCGGCGCCGGCCGACTCGCAGGTGGGCGCGGCGACCGCAGAACGGCTGATCGAAATCCTCGGCGAACCGATCACGAGCGTGGCACTCCAGGGCGCTGCCTTCGCCGCCCTGGCCGAAATCCCGGGCATCGAGCTCGAACGCGGCGTGATCGACGCCGCCGGCCGACGCGGCGACGCGATCGTCTGGGACCGCGAACGCGGCTTCGGCCGCCGGCTGATCTTCGACCCCCGGACCTCGAGGCACCTCGCCCAGGCGGAAGTGATCTTCGACGCGGAGGCCGCGGAATATCCCGGAGTCCCCGACAACACCGCGTTCCGCGAAACCGCCTACCTGCAGTCCGGGATCGTCGACTCCGACCACGAAAGGCCATCAGGTGCCACTCCTTAAAACGACGAAAACGGTGGCGAGGTATGCCTCCGTGCTCTTCTGCTTTGCCGTCGCGCTGCTCGTTGCCGTCACCGCCCCCGTGAGCGAGGCGACCGCTGCGAAATGGACGCTGCGCCAGCTGCCGCCGCAGCCGCTCGAAGACGGATCGCCCTACCGGGGGGGCCTCTACGGCGCCTCCTGCCCGAGCGATTCCCTCTGCCTCGCGGTTGGATCCTTCGACACGATCGCCTTCTCGCGGGCGCCGACTGCGGGCGTCGATGAGTGGCATGTGGTCAAGCCCGAGTACGACGAACCGAAAAAACGCTGCCTGGAAGAAGGGGAATCCGAGGCGTTCTGCACTTCGCCGCGCGGGTCGATCCGCGCCGTCTCCTGCGCGACCGAGGACCTCTGCGTCGCCGTCGGCTACGAAGGCTCTGTTTTCACCTCCACCGATCCGACCGGTGGCGCCAAAGCCTGGTCGGTGAGCGACCTCAACGAAGGGCCCGGTGCCTCGCACCTGACCGGGGTGTCGTGTCCGTCTCCGTCTCTCTGCGTCGCGGTGTCCGGTGGTTACGGCGGCGCGGCTGGCAGGGTCTTCACCTCGACCGACCCGGCCTCAGGGACCTGGCGGATGACCCAGCTCGACGGTTTCCCCGACCTGCGGGGCGTCTCCTGCGCGGTCCCATCGCTCTGCGTTGCCGTAGCCGCAGGAGGCCGGATCTTCGTCTCGAGCGATCCGCCCGGCGGCGTCTCCGCCTGGCGCACGGTCGGCGCGGCGACGCCCCGCGACCTCTTCGCGGTCTCCTGTGTCGCGTCGACTCTCTGCACCGCCGGCGATGCCGGCGGCAACATCCTCACCTCGACGGACCCGACCGGGGGAGGTTTCACGGCGACCAACCCGGACGGCTCGGTCCAGATCACCGGCCTCACCTGCCCGACGGCGACCGGTTGCGTCGCGGTCACCAACAACGCCGACGTCCTCACCTCGACCGACCCCATCGGGGGCTCGAGCTCCTGGACCTTCGAGAACCTTGTTCCCTTCGAGGCCGAGGGCACGGGAGGCAGCCGGTTCGTGAGAAACGCGCTCTTCGGCGCCTCCTGCACTTCTACCTCGCTCTGCGTCCTGGTCGGCGCCGAGAGCCGCATCTTCACCGCCATCGATCCCTTCGCGGCGCCGGCGTCCCCCTCCACCGGGGACTCCCGCAAGCGCGGCCGGCTGCGCCCGCGGACGATCCTCATCTTCGCCGAGAACTTCTGGGAGAACAGCACCACCCGCCGCCACCGCGTCAAAGCCCGCTTCCGCTTCTACTCGCGAGAGGGCGCCCGCAGCTTCCTCTGCAAACGCGACCGCGCCCCCTGGCGCCGCTGCCACTCACCGCTGCGCTACTGGGCGCCGATCGGCCACCACGTCCTGCGCGTCCGCGCGATCGGGCGGACGGGCCTGCGCGGCCCGGCCACGGCCCTCCGCTTCAAGGTGATGCACCCGCCTCGCTGAACGGTTGCGCGGGGAGGCGGCGACTGCTGCTGCGGCGATGCCCCCGGCGGGATTCGAACCCGCGCCGCGCGGGGGCACACGGCTCCAGGCACTACTTGGCCTTCACATGGGCGGATATCCGCATGTTAGGGGGCAAAGGGAATGACTAAGGGAAGGAGACCGGAATTTGGCGACGACGATTTGCCACGGTCTTCTTCCTTTTCTCGGGTTGCCAAGAAGGCGTCTAGTCGATCACGGGCACGCTCCAACTCGCCAGGGAGAACGTGGGTATAGCGGCGGAGGGTGATCGGAGCTGATCCATATCGGCCTTGAGGTATTTGGTGGCCCATTATCACCGAGGCGACTTTTGGGCTCACGCCCGCGTGGTCGAGCCAGGTCGCAGCTGTATGGCGCGAGTCCTGCAAGCCGATCGGGTCGAGGTCGTGGGCCTGCCACACCTTCCGAGCCCGCCCCTGCAACTGCCCGAGCGCGAGCATGCCAGAGCGAGAGTTACGAAGCGGCGGGCAGACGCGGCCCTCATCGGGACGGCCGGCTGCGTCCCACATGACCCGGAGCCTGCTGAGCAGGGGCCGAACCAGCGGCACGGCTCGATGGGCTGCCCTCGACTTGCGCGCACGCTCTTCGTCGGCCAGTACTATCTGCCGCTGCTCGAGGTCGACTTGAGGCCAATCAAGGGCACGGATCTCCTGAGAGCGGGCGGTTCCGTAGGCAGCCAGCGCGAATGGCAACGCCTCAGCAGGCTCGAGACATCTCAACAGCTGCGCGAACTCGCCCGGAGTCGCGACGCGGTTGCGTTCGATCGATTCGGCTGCCGGCGATCGAACCAGTCTCGCGGGATTGGAGAATGCCAGTTCGCGGGCTTCAGCCCATCGGTACAGGGCGCGGGACGAGTTGATGATTGAGCGAATCCGCGAGCCGGAGAGCCCATCCCCTCGAAGGTCGTCGATCACTCGCTGAAAATCTTTCCGAGATACCTCGATCAACCGCCGGCGACGCAATGCCTGCGGCAGCCTCCTCAGGGCAGAGTCGAGGCTGATGATCGCCTGGCGCTTGTAGGGCCTGCCCTGCTTGTTCAGGGCCACGCCCTTCGCGCAGGAGTCGACGAAGAGCCGGTGGGCTTCAGCGAACCCCAGATCGGGTTGCCGGCCCCCGATCGCATACGCCCGGATCTCCGTCTGGAGCTCGGAATGCAACCGTCTCGCCTCGCCGATCCAGCGGGAGCGCTGGGTTCGGCGATTGAGGTCAATCGAGCGATCCCAGACTGCGCCGTAGTAGGCGGGCCTGCAATCGCATTCCTCGCCGCCGAGAGCCAGGGAGCAGCTGATGCGATGGCGGGCATAGACACCCTTATGGCGGGTCCGGGTGTCGACGTAGCGTCCGGGCTGCCGTTTGGCATGGCCCTTCTCCATGGACCCAGAATCCCACCACAGCCGCCGCCTTGCAGAAGGGCAGATACCGCGCGAGTTCTCGATGCTCTGAGAGCGCTAGGTCGAGAAGGGGTCGACGAGCTCCACGCCGGCGCCCTCGACGTCGGCGACATTTCGGGTCGCGAAGGTCAGCCCGGCCACCTTGGCGGTGGCTGCCAGCAGGCCGTCGACAACCGGCAGCGGGTCCGGGACATTCAGCCTCCCCCACTCCTCCGCGATCGCCCGATCTACCGGCAGGATCCGGTCGCGGTACGCCTCGCCGAGTCGGGCTAGCCAACTGTCGAGGGCAGCGGCGGAATCAGGGTCGCGGCGGCGTACGTTCTCGACACCGCGGCGGACCTCGCCGATCGTCAGGACGCTCAGGTAGATCTGCTCGTCATCGAGCGCGCTGAACCACGCCTTGACGTTGGTGTTGGCGCGCTCCCCCTTTCGCAGCTCCGAGATGACGTTGGTATCGAGTAGGTAGCTCAAAGCTCGACGGCGCGGCCGCGATCCTCAGGCCGCTCGAAGTCGCGGTCCTCGCCGGCATCGGGCATCGCCAACAGCATCTCCTTCAGCGACTGTCCCGGCCCCTTCGGGCCAAGCGCCTCGCGCAGGATCTGGCGGTGCTCCTCCTCGGCTGAGTGGCCGTTACGCGCGGCCCGAACCTTCAGCTTGCGCACCACGTCGGTTTCTATGTCTCGTACTAGGAGTTGTGCCATTGTGATAGCAATGATAGCAGTAATAACTGACGCCCAAAAGGAGACCGCTAGTCATAGACCCAGTTGCCACCTTGGTCGAAGTAGGGACACCGCGTTACTCCAAAGCCCTGCCAGAGCACGTGCATGGCCTTGCGCACCGTAGGGGTGGGATCCAGCTGAAGCTCATCTACTGCCACGTCTTGGCGCAAGCCAATCCACTCGACTCCGGCGGGCCGAAGAGGGAGATCCCAGTCAGCTGGCACTTCGGGAATCGCTTGCTCAGCGTTCTCGATTCGCACGTAGATGGCCAGGCGGCCAAAGTAACCGAGTTCAGCGAATACCCCCGCCGCATAGAGCAGTACGTCATGGGTGTCATCGGCGAGCGACTTGCCCGGCAGCTGGGGTTCGTCCCCGCGATACCTCCGCGCCCATTCGAACACGCCCGGCCGATAGACGGCAACCCTCCTTGCGATCAGACCTTCCTCATAGGTCTCCTCATGGTGGAGGCCATGGCCGTCCAGAATCCAGCGGCCGGGGGTCGAACCGTTCTAGGAGATTGCCCTCGCTTTCCCTCCCAGACCTCTGGGAAGGCATCAGGGGAAACACGGTCGGGGGTGAGAAGCGGGCGGTGGCAGTCGAGTGCAGCAACAACGACGGTTGCTAGTGGGCGCCATTCCGGTTTGACCTGTCCCTGTAGGGCCAGCTTTGCCTCGTCAACCGACCGCAGCCGAGTGATGCGGGCCCGGAGGGGCACGGAGTGGAGAACTTCGGTCAGCTCCTCCTCCGACCCCCTTGCGCTCGCATGCGCTTCGGCAACTTCGCTTGCCGACATGCGAATCGTGCGGGTGCCGCTCCGCCGGTAGTACCGATACTCGCCGTAGCCCTGGACCATGATCGGCCCTCCTCGCCGGGGCTCGACACGAACGACGATGAGAACGCCATCGCCTATCCGAACCGTCGCGGCGTGAAAACTGGCCCGCGGCGCAAGCGCGTCGTCCAGCACGTTCTCGAGCCTGGTCTGCAGTCCCTCCTCGGTAATTGGCACGATCGCCTTCGGTAGCGGATCCTCGCTGTCGTCCTCTTCGATGCCGTAGATCAGTAGTCCACCCTGCGCGTTGGCAAGCCCGCTGACGTCCTTGGCGACCTCGGCCCGTTGCGCCTTGCGCTCTAGGCCCAGCTCGCGCTTGTACTCGAGACGAAGTCCCTCCGGAAATTTCGCGGCGACGAACTCTTCGAGATCTTTGCCAGTCCAGGTCTCTGAGGTCTTTGAGAAAGATCCGATTCACAAGAAAAAACTAACTGCAAGACCCGCTGGATCGATCTCCCCCCGACTTTATGCTCTGTGGTGCGCCGCAGTTCAACGCCCGATAACCCCCTCTTATGGACACGCGTACCTGCCCTCGGCTCGGTCATTGACCGCGCTACCCTCTTTCTGCTTGTTCGGCCGAAGGCGGGGAGCGCGGATTCGACGAGGGAAGCCCTATTACTGTCTGTGCCTCCAAGACGGTCCGTTCATGAGCCCGCGCTTCGGTCTCCGCTGGGCTACATAAGTTAGAACCCGCTTCTTCGCGCCGGCAAGATCCTCGCCCCCTCGGAAACTTCTCCTTCGAACCGCTTGAATCACGTTCTCTGACGTTCGGCTGGCGATGCCGATGCCCCGGTGCGACTCAAGCGTTCACGACTCCTACTCATATCCTTCATCCAAGTGCCTTACTTCGTCAGGATCATCCCCAGATCTCCCCGTGAGCGTCTGGATGGAGCAATTTACGGCTTTGACATGTCCGAGAGCCAGTTGCTCGAGAGAGTAATCCAGCCGTATGAGCGCGGTGAGCCGATCACTCTTCAAGGCAGGACGTTGCCGCCGGACGAGGTCGCTGAGATCACCGTGACCAAGGCAGATGATCATGTCGGCGGCCATCCCTTGTCCCAACTGCAAAGGATGTGGAGTCAAGATCGGAGGTCGGTCGGCGAGTGGCTTGTCAAGACCGCGACTGATGTGACCGACACATATGTTCGTGGCCCAGCTGGAGCACAAAGCGCCAAGCCCCAGCGGGCTCAACCCGCCGAGGAGATACAGTCCGGCCATTCGGGCGTCGGAGCTGAAGCCCAGCTAACCTGGCTCAAGGTTCCACTCGCAATCGCGGTGGCCGTCGCCTCGCTCACTCCAGTCGTCTTAGGCCCACACTGGCTCCAAGGCTTGGCAGTCGGAGTGATCCTCACGGCAACCCCCCTTCACCGTAGGCTCTGGCAAGGCTCACCCACACTGAGCGCGATTGTGATCGTCGTTGTGGCTGGCGCGCTGGGGGCGCTCATCGGCTGGACACTCGACTCCAACCCAACCGGTGACGATCACCTTCCCACCGCGTCGATAACCACGCCAGCCGAAGATGCTCAGGTTCCCTATCGAGTGCGCGTGACGGGGACTTCGAATGGGGTCCCCCTCGATTCCCGACCCTGGTTGTTCGTGCAGTCGAATGACGGCGATCTCTATCCGCAGGGCGGCGGCAACGGCAACAACGTCATGATCGATCGTGCCAATCAAAGCTGGTGTGGATACGCGTATCTCGGCGTGCCAGATCCCAGCTCCGCCGGGAAGCACTACGTGCTGATCGTCGCCTTGCCTACCCACGCAGCAGAAAATAGACTCGAACGCAAGATGAAAGGCCAAGTGCCGCACTGGCGTAGCTTGCCGGCGGGTTTCGAGCTGGGCGATACGCGCGAACTCACCAGGCAACCCCGTGCGCAACCCCAAAAACAATTGGGAGAAGGCAAGCGTTGTTGACGAGCATCGATGTGGAAGGCGGACCACCGCCCACGAGAAAATCGCCGTCTACGCCTGGTAAGAGGCGTTAGGTAGACCCTGCCGGTCAACTCGATATCGCCGTGGCGTGACGGAGAAGCGCGTCGACCGAACTGGAACGCTCGGCACTGCTATTGGCAAATCCCGCAACGAGCCGCAGGTTTCGGCGGTAGCAGCCCGCCGTACTCATCTTGCCCAGCCGCTTCGGCAACAGCGACGGGGAGGCTCCTTTGTGCTCGAGCTGCCTCTGCTCGAGCGGCTTTGCAACGACGAACGGCCAGCTGGGACGAAAAAGTGCGAAAGGCGTCATCACCACAAAACGACCAAGCTCGATCGAGGAGCGGTCGCTCGCCTCAACAGCAAGGTCCACTTCGTAGAGGACCTTCGTGAAGACATCGATGTCCTCCGGCTCGAAGGTCGCGCGAAAGCGATCAACACGATCCGGGCCAAGCTCCTGATTTAGAACATTCTCCCGCTGATAGCCATCAGGGGGAAAGGCCGGCAGCAGAAGGCTATAGCGGCCCGTCTCATACGTCCCGTCGCCTCCGAAGACTAGGCACGAGGGAAGGAGCGCCGAGCGGATTACCTCAGTGTGTAGCCGAGTCAGGATTGCCCTCCTGTCCCCAGTGTTGTGGAGCTTTACCTCGACGTGTGCTTTCGCCTTTTCGCTGTAGCCGGGCTTGTTACCAACGACGACGTCGACCATCTCTAGCTCTGCCCCGTGAGACTCGAGGCTAGAGCAGCCCTTGCCGATCGCCACTGCCGCGAGCGTTGCGAGGATCGTGATTGCAAAGGGGATATATACGTACTGCAGCCTTTCTTTGGCGGAAAGTTCCTTCCAGGCTCCCCGCATAGCTAGACCGAGCGGCTGTCAGTCGCGTGGCCACGATTGACCCAGGAGGCGAGCGCGTGGATCGCCAGACCGATCACCGCCGCCGCGATTGCCGCCGCGACCCAGCGCAGCCAATCCAGCCTCGTCCGCGGGTCGCCGTCGACCGCTACCTCACCCTCGCCGGCAATAGTCGCCTCCTCCGTCGGGACCCCTGCCGCGATCAGTGGAGTGAAGCGGTATTTACCCGCGTCGAGGCCGCCGGAGGAGTCCATCGACACTTTCTCGCCGTCGCTGATTCGGGTGGTGCCCGAGTCAGCAATCAGCTCACCGCGCACGGCATCCGACTCGTAGCGAGTGACCCTGCCGAAGACGCCCACCTCGGGCCGGACCGAAACGGGGGGCAACCCGAAGATGCCGTGGATGTAGGTGTCGTGGAGGCTGGCTGGGAGCAGGCGGTGAATCGTCACCTTGTTCGCCGAGCGAGTGGCGAAGCTCGACCAGGTCCGTTCATCGGGCACCGAGAGGTCAGAGAGGTGGACGGTGAACTCGGGCAAGCTGTAGTCGATGATGTTGCGCCCGGTCAGGGCTGGGCCGCGCCGTTTTTCCCGACGCACTTGCGCGGCGTTATCGGACCCAGCGAGTTCCTCTCGCCAGACCGTCGGCTGGGCGTCCACCCAGAGCCGCGGCGCGGGGCTGGGGAATAGCCGCAGCGAGTAAGGGGTCCGCAGCCGCACCGTCACCTCGTCCCGCGGGAGCACTCCGGGGATCAGTTGCTTTCCCGCATAGATCTGCAAGCCCCCCGCCCGCTCGATGCGGAAGGTGGTCGGCCCGATCACGTCGATCATCGGGCCACGTTGGGTGGAGTCGATACCCATGCCGTCGAAGGAACGCAGGGGAGGAGTCTCCGCCTCTCGACCGGGAGTTGAGGTGGCGATGTCAAGTGATCCCCCTGCGCCGGGGCGGACCGGAGAGCGCGAGGTCGTCGTGGTCTCGCCTCCCGCTGCCGGCAGCAGCGCCGCGTAGGGAAAGCGGCGGTCCTGTTCGACTTGGACCGGGCCCGCTCCGATCAGGGAGAGGAAGGTAGTTCGGCCGTCGAATAACCGTAAGGCGTGGCCACCGCGATGGACCGTCGCCCGCATCTCGACCGTCGCGTAGGGCGCTGCGTACCAGTCGATCACGTCGGCCTCGGGAGCCATTGCCGTCAGCTGCCACACGCCCTCGGAGACGTTGTCCGCAGGCGCGGCCGTGACCCCGAGCCGGAAGCCCTCCGACGGCAGGGCGAGGCCAGTCCAGTCGAGATCGCCGCCTTCGGGGTTCTGGCAGCCGCAGCCAGGGCTGACTCCGAACCTCTCTCCGGCGATCGCCACCGTCGCCTTGCCTTGGTCAGCGCTGATGGCGAGTTCGACGTCCTGTTCGACTCCGACGTCCTCCCCGATGTAGTAAGCGACGCCTGCCAGCAGCGCCAACAAAACCGCGATCGCTAGCCGCAGCCGCCTGCTACGTGGAAGGTAGCGTCCGTTCTTGCCCTTGCCGATGCCGTGCCCGACCACCGATTCGTTGTTCGGGCTCTCCCGATTTCTGCCCACGCCCCTCCCCACGGCCGGGCACTCTATACATAGGAACTGCTGGAGTTCCCTCGGGTCACGTCACCTAACTACGAACAATGCCTCTCGACGGCAGGTCCGCAACTAGAAAGCGCCGCAGCCAGGCCGTTTGGGCCATCACACCGGGAGGTTGGTCGACTCCTCCCGCTTCGAGTGCTCTCAATGGCGATCAATGCCACGCTTCTCGAGGGAAGGCGAAGGGAAGGGGCAAGGCAGGAGAGGCCACTTTTCGACCTTTTGGCGCCTGGACCTTCAAACCCTGCGGCCTAACGGGCCGCCGCGCGATCGCCAATAATTTGGCTCTGGGAGCCGCTTTGAAGTGCCCCCGGCGGGACTCGAACCCGCGCCGCGCGGCTTAAAAGGCCGCCGCTCTAACCAGCTGAGCTACAGGGGCGCATTCAGCAGAGTAGAGCCTCGGCTCGAGTCGGCGTCGGGCCGAGGCCGCTCGAAGTCCTAGCCGCCGGTTTCGTACACCGGGCCGCCCGGCAGGGTTTCGCCGGTCACGTTATCGACCCTGCCGCCGGGCTTTTGCACGACCACGCAGACGGCGGTGACGGTCATCGTCGGGCGCCAGATGAAGGACCAGGAATACCGGTGGCCGTCCAACCGGTTCGCAGCGGGCTCGGCCCGCTGCCGTTGACGTAGGCCACTTCGTCCTTGCTGACGGTCGCCCCTCCGCCGATCGCGTAGGCGCCGGGGCCACAGTTGGCCGTGATGGTCGTCGGTCTGCCGCTGCTCGACAACCTCGCCGTCGCCGCCTGGTACTGCACGTCGGCGAGGGCCGCCGCGCTGACGCCGGTGAGCGTCTGCTCGTTGATCTGCTTGCCTCGCCAAGGAGTTCGGCTTGATCCGGTTGGGCGGAAGGGTCTTCGGCTTGATCCGGTTGCCCGGCAGGGAACTGGGCTTGATCTGCTTGCCGCTGATCTTTCCGGCCGCATAGACGGAACCGCCCAGCGCGACGAAGAGCGCCAGGCACGCGATCACATTGGAGAACGTCAGGTACTTCGCTATTCGACCGAACAAGCTCAACTCCTCGCTTAGGGAACGTTCCGGTATTCGGACCCTATTGGAACCGCTCAGGAGAGGTCCGGCAGGCCCTCGTAGGCGGTCGAGGCCTCGGCGTGGGTGCGGTGGGGGATGCGGCCGGCGCGGTGGGCGAGGTGGCCGGCCTCGACGCCGCGGCGCAGGGCGGTCGCCATCGCGACCGGGTCCTCGGCGCCGAAGATGGCGCTGGCGGCGATGATCGCGTCGCAGCCGAGCTCCAGGGCTTGGGCGGCGTCGGAGGCGGTGCCGATGCCGGCGTCGAGGATGACCGGGACCTCGGCGCGCTCGGTGATGATCGCGATGTTGTACGGGTTGCGGATGCCGGCGCCGGAGCCGATCGGGGAGCCGAGCGGCATCACCGCGGCGCAGCCGGCCTCCTCGAGGCGGCGGGCGAGGATCGGGTCGTCGTTGGTGTACGGGAGGACGGTGAAGCCGTCGGCGACGAGTTCTTCGGCGGCATCGATCAGCTCGACCGCGTCGGGGTACAGCGTGCGGTCGTCGCCGATCACCTCGAGCTTGATCCACTCGGTCCCGAAGGCCTCGCGGGCGAGCTTGGCGGTGCGGACGGCGTCGCGGGCGGTGTAGCAGCCGGCGGTGTTGGGGAGGACGAAGAGGCCGAGGCGGTCGATCACGTCGAGGACCGAGCCCTCGGCGGCGGGGTCGATGCGGCGCAGGGCGACGGTGACGATCTCGGTCCCGGATGCTCGGAGCGCCGCTTCCATCTGCTCCAGCGAGCGGAAGCCGCCGGTGCCGGCGATCAGCCGCGAGCCCCACTCGCGCCCGCCCAGCTCCCAGGCGTCGGCGCCGCCCTGGATCGCCGCCAGCACCTCGACCGCCTGCCCCTCGCGCAGCGGCGTCGTCTCCCACTCGCCGCGGGGGACAACCTCGCCGTCGAGGGCGACGGCGATCCCGCGGGCCCCCTCCCCCACGCCCGAGGCGCGCACGGCGGCGTCGAGCGTGGCGCCGTCCGCCAGCTCGACCGACCCCCCGTTCAACTCGATCTTCATGAGTTTCATGACGTTTGCCTCACCCCCGCAACAGCGCGTTCGTCCTTTTCCGGGCATATGCCCGGAAAAGGACGAACGCCGCCTAAGAGATCCGCTACGGCCTGGGCCGCCAGGGGCGCCAGGAGGATGCCGTTGCGGAAGTGGCCGGTGGCGAGGACGAGGCCGTCGATCGCGCCGGGGCCGACGAGGGGGAGGTTGTCCGGGGTGCCGGGGCGGAGGCCGGCGGTGGCGCCGACCCACTCCATCTCGGCGACGTCGGGGAGCAGGCGGTAGGCCTCGCGCAGCAGCTCGTGGACGCCGGCGGCGGTGACGGCGGTGTCGAAGCCCATTTCTTCGACGGTGGCGCCGACGACGAGGCGGCCGTCGGGGCGCGGCACCAGGTAGACGCGCTCGGAGGCGAGGATGTGGCGGGCGACCGGCTCGCTGTCCCGCCCGCGCAGCTCGACCACCTGGCCCTTGACCGGCCGCACCGGCGGGCGGGCGTGCTCGGGCAGCCAGGTCATCGCTCCCGACCAAGCGCCGCCGGCGAGGACGACGGCCTCGGCGCGGATCGAGTTGTCCCCGGTATGCGGGGACAACTCGCGCCGCACTTCCTCCTCGCTTTCGTGACGACCTCGCGTTCGCACCCCCGTCAGGCGCTCGCCGTCGAAGATGCCCTCGACCACCTCGCGTCCCGTCAGCACCTCCACGCCCTCAGCCCGCGCCGCCGCCAGCAGCACTCGAGTCAGCGCCCGCGGATCGATCGCCGCCTCCCCCGCGGCGAAGACGCCGCCGTGGAACGACGGGGTCAGCCCCGGCTCGAGGTCGCGGCAGCGCCGCGGCGGCAGCCACTCCGCCGCCAGCTCGAGCGAGCGCTGCAGGTCGTGCACACGCCGCAGCTGCGCCGCCTCGTCGCGATCGAGGGCGACGTGCAGCGCCCCCAGCCGCTCGTACCCGGTCGTCTCCCCCGTCGCCGTCTCCAGCTCGGCGACGAACTCCGGGTACAGCCCCGCGGCCGCCAGGGTCAGCTCCAGCAACTCCGGCTCGCCGAAGGTCAGCTCGCCGACCGGCGCCAGCATCCCGGCCGCGACGCGGGTCGCCCCGGCGCCCGGCTCGCCGCGCTCCAGCACCGACCACCCGCGCCCCGCGCTGCGCCACCCGCCAGGCACAGGCGAGCCCGATGACGCCGCCGCCAACGACCACCACATCGAAACTGCGCTTCTCAGCTCAAAGCCTTTGCCTCCGCCGGCATTACCCGGATCAGGTCGAAACGGTCGGTGGCCTCGATGCCACCCTCTCAGCCCTCGCGGGCTCCCGTGCCCCTCGATGCTACCCCTCCGGCGCGCCCGGCCGGGGGGCCTGTCCATAATCCAGGCATGAGCTTGTCCCTGCCCGAGGGCGACGGACCGCTGCGCCGCGAGCGCCTGCGGACCGGCCGCCTCTACTTCGTCTGCGACGCCCGCCCGGCGACCGACCTCGAAGCGCTGCTGCGCGCGGCCCTCACCGGCGGCGCCGACATCGTCCAGCTGCGGGAGAAGGAGCTGGGACGGGTGGAGATTCAGCGCGCCGCCGAGACCTTCCGCCGCGTCGCCGACACCTTCAGCGCCCTGTTCATCCTCAACGACGACCCCGAGCTGGCGCACGCCTGCGACGCCGACGGCGTCCACGTCGGCCAGGACGACGTCAGCGCCGAGCAGGCGCGGGAGCTGCTGGGGCCCAACGCGATCGTCGGCCTCTCGACCCACTCCGAGGAGCAGATCGCGGCCAGTGCCGGGCGCCCCGTCGACTACATCTCGGTGGGCCCGATCTGGGAGACGCCGACGAAAGAGGGACGGCCGGGCGTCGGCACGGAGCTAATCGCCCATGCGGCCGCGAGCGCCCCCCATCCCTTCTTCGCGATCGGCGGCATCGATACCGGCAACGCCGCCGAGGTCGTCGCGGCGGGAGCCGAGCGGCTCTGCGTGGTGCGGGCGATCCGCGACGCCGCCAACCCCGAGGCCGCGGCGACCGAGCTGCGCCAGGCCTTCGCCGCCGGCGAGAGGGGCGTGGCGCCGGGTGGCTGAGGTGTGCGGTGTCTGACGAGAAGGTCAAGCGCAAGCAGCGCGGCAGCGGCAGCGAGCGGATGGCCCGCGGCTACGCCCGCGCCGAGCAGCGCAACCAGGAAGCCCGGGAAGCGCTGGAGCCGCTGGCCGAGGGCGAGCGGCCGACCGTCGTCACCCTCGGCGCGATCGTCTCCGCGCTGATCGTCCTCTCGATCGTCGTCGGCTATGCCGCCGGGGTCGAGGTCAACGGCGAACAACCGCGACTGGCGCAGGTGGTGGCGCCGGCGGTGATCATGGGAATGATGGCCTGGGGGATGTGGCACGCCCGCTACTGGGCCGTGCTCGGCTTCCAGCTGGTGCTCGTGATCGTCCTCTTCAGCGCCTTCTTCGGCCTCGTCGTCGGGGCCTCCAGCGTCGGCCAAATACTCGGCACGCTCGCCCTGCTCGCGGTCGCCGGCACCTTCTTCTACTTCATGGTCAAGGCGATGGCGCGGATCCAGATGCCGACCCGGGAGCGCCAGTGAGCATCCTCACCATCTCCGGAAGCCACCTTCTATAGGCTCAGCACGCATGGCCGACTCCTTCGACCAGATCGTCATCGGCGGGGGCCCGGGCGGGTACGTCGCCGCCATCCGCGCCGCGCAGCTGGGCCAGAAGACCGCGGTGGTCGAGCGCGACAAAGCCGGCGGCCGCTGCCTCAACTACGCCTGCATCCCGGCGAAGACGGTGCTCCGCAGCGCCGAGATCTTCCACGAGGCGCAGAGCTCCGCCGAGCTCGGCGTCATCGGCAACGACGTCCAGCTCGACTGGGGCGCCCTGCACAAGCGCCGCGAGGACGTCTCGGCGACGCTCTCGGGCGGCGTCGAAGGGCTCTGGAAGAAAAACAAGGTCGAGTTCATCCACGGCGACGCCTCGCTGACCGGTGATGGCAACGTCAAGGTCGGCGACGAGGTCTACGAGGCGAAGGCGGTGACCCTCGCCACCGGCTCGGTGGCGCTGCCGATCCCCGGCGTCGAGTTCGGCGGTCGCGTGGTCGAAACCTGGGGCGCCTGGTCGCTGCCGGAGCGGCCGAACCGGATCGCCGTCGTCGGCGCCGGCGCCTCCGGGGCCGAGCTCGCCTCGGCCTACGCCCGCTTCGGCACCGAGGTGCTGCTGATCGAGATGCTCGACCAGATCCTCCCGGCCGAGGACAAGGACGTCGCCCGCGTCGTCGAACGGGTCTTCAAGAAACAGGGGATCGAGATCTCGACCGGGGCGCCGGTGGAGAACGTCGAGGCCGGGGATTCCTCGGTCAAGTTCACCTACGGCGACAACAGCGCCGAGGTCGACTACCTCTGCATCGCCGGCGGCCGCGCCCCCGACACCGAGGGGCTGGGGCTGGAGGAGGCCGGGGTCGAGCTGGAGGAGGGCGGCCGCAAGATCAAGGTCGACGAGTACGGGCGGACCACGAACCAGAAGGTCTTCGCGATCGGCGACTTGGTCAACCGCAAGGCGCTCGCCCATAAGGCCGCCGAGGAGGGTGTCGTCGCGGTCGAGGCCGCGGCGGGCGTCGAGACGCACCCGGTCAACCAGGAGCTGATGGTCGGCGCCACCTTCTGCCAGCCGCAGGTGGCGAGTGTCGGCCTCACCGAGGCGCAGGCCAAGGAGGCCGGCCACGAGGTCAAAGTCGGGAAGCAGAAAATCTCCGGCGAGGGCGCCGGCGTCGTCTACGACGACAAAGACGGCCTGGTCAAGCTCGTCGTCGATGCTAAGTACGGCGAGGTCCTCGGCGTACACATCGTCGGCAACCGCGCCTGCGACATGATCGCCGAGCTGGTGGCGACGATGGCCCTCGAGGGCGGCTACCAGGAGCTGAGCCGGATCGTCCACCCGCACCCGACGGTGTCGGAGGCGGTCCTCGACGCTGCGCGCGCCGTCGACGGCTGGGCCATCCACGCTTAGCCTTCCCCTGTTCCTTTTCGTCGAATAGGACCGAAAAGGAACAGGCGAATTTGGAGCCCACTTTTCGTCTGTTCCTTATCGTGAGATAGCAACGAAAAGGAACAGGAGATAATCGTCCGGTGAGCGAGCGCGCCGTCTTCTACTACGACCTCGGATCGCCCTACGCGTACCTGTCCGCCGAGCGGATCAGCGGGCTGTTCGCCGAGGCGGAACTGGAGCAGCCGGAGTGGCAGCCGATCCTGCTCGGAGGGCTGTTCCGGCGCTTCGACCGCGGCTCCTGGGCGGAGACGGAGGCGCGAGCGGAAGGGATGACCGAGGTCGAGCGGCGCGCCACCGAGTACGGGCTGCCGCCGATCGCCTGGCCGACGCCGTGGCCCGGCAACACGCTGGTGGCGATGCGGGCGGCGACCTTCGCCAAGCAGACCGGGCGGGCCATCTCCTTCTCCCTCGCGGGCTTCCGCCAGGCCTTTGCCGCCGGCCGCGACCTCTCCGACGCCGACAACGTGACGATCGCCGGCGCCGCCTGCGAGCTGCACCCGCGGGCGCTGCTGAAAGCGGTCGAAACCGAAGCGGTAAAGAGCGCGCTCCGCGAGGCGACGGACCGCGCCGGCGACCTCGGCGTCGAAGGTGTCCCGGCAGTCATCGTCGGCGAGGAGGTCTTCTGGGGCGACGATCGCCTCGAGGAGGCAGTCGAAGCGAGGGCTCGCACCTAACAAAGCCACGGTCTTCGAACTGCAGTTCGGCCATGGGGGATGTCATCTAAGGTGACTGCGATGGCGAATTTGCCCGACGCCGCCACCTGTTACGAGCTGCTCGCGCGGATGGCGCTGATCCGCCGCTTCGAGGAGGAGGCCGGGCGGCAGTACCAGCGGGCGCGGGCCGGCGGCTTCCTGCACCTGGGGATCGGCGAGGAGGCGACGATCGTCGGCACCACCTCGGTGATGCGCGAGGAGGACTTCCTGATCGGCACCTACCGCACCCACGGGCACGCGATCGCCCGCGGGACCGAGCCGAAGCGGGTGATGGCCGAGCTCTTCGGCCGGGTCGACGGGACCAGCGGCGGCCGCGGCGGGTCGATGCACATCTTCGACGCGGAGAAGCGGTTCATGGGCGGCTACGGGATCGTCGGCGGCAACCTGCCGATCGCCGCCGGCATCGCCCTCGCCTCCCAGTACAAGGGCGAAGACGCGGTCACCGTCTGCATGTTCGGCGACGGCGCCTCCAACACCGGCAACTTCGGCGAGACGATGAACCTGGCGGCGCTGTGGAAGCTGCCAGTCCTGTTCATGGTCGAGAACAACCTCTACGGGATGGGGACCTCGGTCGAGCGCCACTCGGCCCAGACCGACCTCTCGAAGAAGGCCGAGGGCTACGGGATCCCGGGCGAGCGGCTCGACGGGATGGACGTGATCGCGGTCCGCGAGGGGGTCGCCGAGGGGATCCGGCTGGCGCGCGAGGAGCAGCGGCCGACCCTGCTGGAGGCCTTCACGTATCGCTACAAAGGCCACTCCGCCGCCGACCCCGAGGTCTACCGCGAGCGCGAGGAGGTCGAGGAGTGGCAGGAGAAAGACCCGATCGAGCAGTTCGCGCAGCGCTGCCGCGAGGCCAACGTGCTGGGCGAGCGCGAGGTGCAGCAGGCGCGCGCGGCGGCGGACGCGGCGGTCAAGGAGGCGGTGGAGTTCGCCGAATCCTCGCCCGAGCCGGCGCTCGACACGATGTACGAAAACCTCTACGCCCACACCGAGCCGGGGGGCTGGTACGCGGTCGACGAGCGCAGCCCCGAGCCGCACCGCGGCGAGGACGAGGAACACATGCCCGAGGCCGCCCGCGAGCTGGCCGAGGCCGGCGCCGCCTACGCCGGGCAGCCCGAGGGGCCGCGCCCGAACCCGGCGGCGCGCGGGGACGTGCAGGAGGGCGAGGCCGAGGGAGTCGAAGCGCCGGACCGCGAGGTCGAGGACGAGTCGGAGGGGATCCGGTCCGATCGCGGCGAGGGCGGGGAGGACGAAGGCTGATGGCGCAGCTGCGGATGCGGGAGGCGCTGCGCGACGCGATGGTTGAGGAGATGCGGGCCGACGAGGCGGTCTTCGTGATGGGCGAGGACGTCGGCGTCTTCCAGGGCGCCTTCAAGGTGACCGAGGGGCTGCTGGAGGAGTTCGGCGAGCGCCGCGTCCGCGACACGCCGATCTCCGAGAACACCATCGTCGGCACCGGCGTCGGCGCGGCGATGAACGGGCTGCGACCGATCGTCGAGCTGATGACCGTCAACTTCAGCCTCCTGGCGCTCGACCAGATCGTCAACCACGCCGCCGCGATCCCCTACATGTTCAACGGCCAGGCGAGGGTGCCGCTGGTGATCCGGATGCCGGGGGGCGGCGGCCACCAGCTCGGACCCACCCACTCCCACAGCTTCGAGGCGCTCTACCTGCAGGTCCCGGGGCTGCTGGTCGCCTGCCCCTCGACCCCGGCCGACGGCAAGGCGCTGCTGAAGGCGGCGATCCGCGACGACAACCCGGTCGTCTTCATCGAGCACGAGTCCTTGTATGGGACCCGCGGCGATGTGCCCGAGGGCGAGAACGGGACCGAGCCGCTGAAGTTCGGCGAAGCGGCGGTGCGGCGCGAGGGCAGCGACGTGACGATCGTCGGCGTCCTCAAAATGGCCCACGTCGCCGAGGGCGCGGCGAGCCAGCTCGCACACGAGCACGGCGTCGAGGCCGAGGTGATCGACCCCCGCACCCTGCGCCCGCTCGACCTCGACACGATCCTCGCCTCGGTCCGCAAGACCAACCGCGCGGTGATCGTCGAGGAGGGCTGGCCCCACGGCGGCGTCGGCGCCAACCTCTCGACCCTGATCACCGAGCAGGCCTTCGACCACCTCGACGCCCCCGTCCAGCGCGTCACCGGCGCCGACGTCCACATGCCGTACTCCAAGCGACTGGAGCAGGCCGCGATCCCGCACGAGGAGCACGTGGTGAAGGCGGCGCTCGCCACCCTCGAGGGCACCCGCGGACGATAGGCATCTGTCCCCGCATACCGGGGTCAGATCGGTTCACACTTTCAGCACGTTTTGCTGGCGCCGGTCGCCGCGTTCCAGGCACGGCCAACGCTGAAGTCGGCGGCGACGCGGAAGATGCCGGAGCGGCTGGCGCGGGCGACGGTCCAGTCGCCGCGGCGGAGGATGCAGCCGTGGCCGCGGGCGATCGACCAGTAGGGGGTGAAGCTGACGCGGACGAGGAACTTGCCGGGACGCTCGACGTCGAGAGCGAAGCCCTGGTGACCGAACCAGAGGGTCTCGGCGGCGGCGCCGTTCATCGGCGCGACCAGCGGCTTCGGGTCGTGCACCTCGTAGATCCGCCAGTGCCCGGAGCGGAAGCGCGGCGTCAGGTAGGAGGGGCCGCTGAGGATCAGCCGCCGCTCGCGCACCGAGGAGTAGTCGAGGGGAGCGTCGGGCAGGGCGACGTAGGAGATCGCGTTGGCGCGCAGCCAGCGGCCGTAGCTCGCCTCGGTCAGGGCTTTGTCGTCGTAGAAGAGGTCCTCGCGGGTGGTGTCGAGCTGGCGCAGCCAGCCGCGGGCGAGTTCGAAGCGGTCGGCGAGGTAGGCGGACTCCCAGTGGTTGGCGGTCGGCGGGACCTCGATCCGGGCGCCCGCCGCGCCCTCGTCGCGCAGCCATTTCGCCACCGGATGGAAGTAGGCGGAGGCGGTCGAGGGGTCGCCGACCGAGCGGGCGATCTGGGCGACGCTCGCGGTCAGCTGCCAGTAGAGGCTGCCGGCGATCGCCAGCGCCAGCAGCGGCGCGAAGAACCAGGTCGGGACGGTCGGGCGCGGGCGCCGCGAGAGCAGGACCGCCGCCAGGACCGGACCGCCGAAGAGGGCCCCGAGCCGCACCGCGTTGCCGCCCATCGCGTTAGGCACCAGCCAGATCAGGGTCGAGGCGAGGGCGTAGGCGACGAGCACGCGCCGCAGCTGCCGCTCCTCGTCCCGGACACCCTGGGTGAGGACGAGGGCGCCGGCGCACCAGAGCGGGATCGCGACGTAGGAGGAGAAGACGAAGGGGAAGTGACCGCCTTCCGGGAAGGCGAGTTTCGGCGCCAGGACCAGGCCCAGCGCCAGGGCGGCGGCGGTGAGGGCGATGCGGCTGGCGCGGCGGCCGGGCTCGACCGCGCCCGCGAGCAGCACCCCGGCGAGGAAGGCGCCGGCGACCGGGCTCGCGAGCGGGCAGGCCGCGGCGGCGGCGAGGGCCAGCGGCGCCCGTCCCGTCTGCAGGCAGCGCAGCGCCGCCAGGCCGAAGGCGACCCCGAGGGCAAAGGTGAGCTGGCCGTCGGCGAGCAGGGTGACGACGCCGGCGCCGAACCAGAGCGTCGCCCAGCGCGCCTCCACCCCCCAGCGGTCGCGGACGAGGCGGTCGAAGAGGTAGGAGGAGGAGACGACGGCGAGGCCGCCCGACCAGCTGCGGGCCGAGCAGCGCCGCCAACGGCGGGAACAGCAAGCTGTAGGTGAGGGTGTAGTGGCCGCCGTACCAGCTGCCATTCCAGATTGCGAGGCCGGCGCTCTCGAACAGCTCGGTGCGGAAAACCTGCGCGGCAAGGTCCCCGACTGGCGGGCTCCACAGCAGCATCAGCAGCGCCAGCGCCGACGAAAGCGCTACCGCCGGCAGCCATTCGGGTCGGAGGGGCTTGGACTGGACCATGGTCGGCGGCCTAAAGGATAAGGGCGCCTTCAGTTCCTCTTGGTGCAACGATTCGTGGATGAGCGGTGAGATCCTCGTCGCGCGCCGCGGCGTCGTCCCTTATGAAGAGGCGCGCGAGTTGCAGAAGACGCTGGCGGAGCGGCGCCAGCGCGGCGAGATCGGCGACGTCCTGCTCCTGCTCGAGCATCCCCCCGTCTATACCCGCGGCCGCCGTTCGAAGCCGGAGGAGCTGCCGATGGGCGCCGCCTGGTACGAAGCCCAGGGGATCGAAGTCTGCGACACCGACCGCGGCGGTCTCGTCACCTACCACGGTCCGGGACAGCTGGTCGCCTACCCGATCGTCGACCTGCGCGGCTACGGCGACGACGTCCACCTCTACGTGCGGGGACTGGAGCGGACGATGATCGACGCGCTCGCCGCGGCCGGCGTGCGCGCGAGCCTGATCGAGGGCCTGACCGGCGTCTGGGTCGGCACCCGCAAGATCGGCTCGATCGGGCTCCACGTCAGCCGCGGGGTCACCACCCACGGGCTGGCTGTCAACGTCAACAACGACCTGCAGCCGTTCGAGTGGGTGGTGCCGTGCGGAATCGAGGGGGTCTCGATGACCTCGCTCAACCGCGAGCTCGGGGCCGAGCAGGACATGGGCGCGTTCGCCGACGCGCTCGTCGCCGCCTACGCGAGCGTCTTCGGCAAAGAGCCGGTTGCCGACACCAGCCTCGCCGCGTAGGCTGCCTGCCCGGTTCGGCTGGCGGGTGAAGCCGCTCAGCTAACGTAGGCCTCGGTGTCCAGCAGCGAGCGCATCCACGTCACCCGCTCCCGCGCCAAGCCGGGCGGGACCGCTGCCGAGGCCGAGGGGACCGTCCCCTTCCGCCGCGCCCGCAAGCCGCCGTGGCTGAAGGTGCCGGCGCCGGGGGGGCCGAACTACCGGCGACTGAAGGAGAAGATCGGCAGCGACAACCTCCACACGGTGTGCGAGGAGGCGAACTGCCCGAACGTCGGCGAGTGCTGGGAGCGCGGGACGGCGACCTTCATGATCTTGGGCGATGTGTGCACTAGGCGGTGCGGTTTCTGCAACGTGCAGACCGGCAAGCCGACCTGGAACGACCCGCTGGAGCCGCTGCGGGTGGCGAACCAGGTGAAGGCGATGGGGCTGCGCCACGCCGTCGTCACCTCGGTCGATCGCGACGACCTTCCCGACTACGGGGCCAGCGCCTTCGTCGGCGTGATCCGCTCGATCCGGATGCTGGCGCCCGAGTGCAAGGTCGAGATCCTCACCCCCGACTTCCGCGGCCAGGAGATGCCGCTGGCGAAGGTCGTCCACGAGCGCCCCGACGTCTTCAACCACAACGTCGAGACGGTGCCGCGGCTCTACCCGCTCGCCCGCCGCGGCTCCCAGTTCCTGCGCTCGGCGCGGGTGCTGCGAATGGCGAAGGAGATGGGCGGCGAGGAGGTCGTCACCAAGTCCGGCCTGATGGTCGGCCTCGGCGAGAGCTTCGAGGAGATGGTCGAGACCTTCGGCCTGCTCCGCGAGCACGAGGTCCAGGTTCTCACCGTCGGCCAGTACCTGCGCCCGACCGAGAACCACCTCCCCGTCGTCCGCTACTGGCACCCCGACGAGTTCGCCGCGCTCGAGAAGGCCGCCTACGACCTCGGCTTCGAGTCCGTCGCCGCCGGTCCCCTGGTCCGCTCCAGCTACCACGCCGACCAGAATCTGCCCGAGAGCCACCGGGCTGAGAGCCTGCTCGTTTCCTGAGATTTCAACCGGCAGACCGACGCGCGGCGCCTACAATCCGCTCCACGGGGCCATAGCTCAGCTGGAAGAGCGCCTGCTTTGCAAGCAGGAGGTCGCCGGTTCGATCCCGGCTGGCTCCACTTCGATTTTGGAACGCTCTGAGTATTCGGTTAGGATCGCCGCATGCGTTGGAGGGCGCCACTGCTGTTCCTGATCCTCTCGAGCCCCTTGCTCTTCCTAGGGTGCAGTCTCGGCGGAGACGGAGATGACGGGAGCACCACCAGCGAAGAGCAGCAGGTCCCCATCGAAGCCCAAGCGGCCGCGCCCGGGGAAGTGCTCGGTGAAGTGGGCATCGCCCAGGAAGAAGAAGTGGAAGCAGCACGGCGGGCCCGTGTGGAAAAGGTCCTAAACGACGCGGCGGGTGTGGAACCTGTACTCAACGAATTCTGGGGCCGGGAGCTGGGGCGCCTCTACGGGATCCGCTTCGACCCGCCGGACTTCTTCGGCTACTACCACAGCGTGGAAGGGAGCTACTGCGCGGGCGAAAGACTTGGGGCGAACAACGCCTTCTACTGCCCCTCGGATCTGGAAGAGAGCGTCCTCTTCGACATCGACTGGTTCCAGCAGTACCTCGAAACCCACCCGGGCGGAGCGACCACCTTTCTGATCCTTGCTCATGAGTGGGGACACGCCGTCCAGGATTCCTGGGTCGAGAGCGGCGGGACCGACCGTTGGGTGACGCCGAACATGGAGCTGAACGCGGACTGCCTCGCCGGCGTCTTTCTCTCGCGCAGCATCGAAGAAGGCACGATCATCGAAGAAACGGGCGACGCGGAGGCCATCTTCAACTGGCTGTACGAAGCAGGAAGCTCACCCTGGACGGCACCAGGCGATCACGGGACCAGGGAACAACGCGAGGCGGCATTCAGGGCCGGGATCGAACGCGGCACCGACTACTGCCGGACGGTCTACTGAGTCGGAAAACGACTCGCCGCTAGTCGTCGAAGTCGAAGTCCTTCGGAGGCTTCTGCTCGAACCAGAGCTCGTCGTCCTCCGGGGCGTCCTCGAGGAAGTCGGGGGTGTCCTCGAGCACGTCCTCGTGACCGGTGTCGGGGTCGTAGTTGGCCTGAGGCTTGGGCAGCTCGTGCTCCTCGGAGGCTGCCTCGTGGTCGTCCTCGGCCGCGGGCTCGTCCGCCTCGGCGAGGGGCGCCTCGAGCGCCTGGTCGAGCTCGTCGGAGAGGCGCTGCTCGCTCCAGAAATCGTCGTCCTCCTCCTCGGCGTCCTCGAATGGCGCCTCGGCGCGGGAGGCATGGATCTCGGTGGCCGGTTCGACCGGGGCGAGCGGCGGCTCGGCGGCCTCGGCCTCGACGATCTCCTCGTCGGAGGGGCTGGGCGCCTCGACCGGGGGCGCGTCCTCGGTCCCCATCTCGGCCTCGACGTCGAAGAATTCGGTCGGCTGCTCGGCGATCGCGTGGCGCTCTTCGGTCGAGTGGTCCGGATCGGCGACCGACGGCTCCTCGGACTCGGGCTCAACGACGATCTCGTGCTCCAGCGCCGGCTCCTCCTCGGCCGGGGGCGCTGCCTGCGCGGCGTCCTCCGCCGGCGCGACCGGCGCATCGGCTGGCGGCGGCTCCTGCAGGTCGGCGATGTTGATCCGCCGGCCGCCGGCCTCCTCGGCCTGCGCCGCCTCCGCCTCGGGCGTGGCCATGAACTCGGTCGGCGCCTCGGCTAGCCGGATCCGGCGCCTCCGGCCGCCCCGGAGGGCCGAACGCCTCGTCCTCGAGCCGTTTGATCTCGGCATCGTCCGCGCCATGGGCGCGCTTCAGTTCCAGATGCTCTCGGATTGCGTCGTCGAGAATGCTCATGCTCGCCATCTCCGCGGGGAGGCTGTCAAAGACTATGCGGTTATCCTGTCGCTTGCGAGGAACTGGGAGCAACTTCCCACCCGCAAAGCCCGGGGCTATAGCTCAGCTGGCAGAGCGCCTGGATCGCACCCAGGAGGTCGGCGGTTCGAATCCGCCTAGCTCCATCGACTTCTCCCTGTAAATCGGCGATTTTCGTTTCGCACCCCGCTGGTTTCGCTGGCAAGCTTCGGGCACAGAGTGCCCGAAATCGCCGAATTGGGCCCCCTTCTCCGGTCGAATCCTCGGCTTCCCTCGAAGCACATACCCGTCGTTTGCAGGCCTTTTCAGAGCTCAGCCAGACGAGCGCTTGGACGCTGCCCAGGAGGTCGGCGGTTCGAAACACCGACCACGAATTCCGCACCGCAGGCGGCATCGCGGCGGTTCTTCTCGGATCCGATCGCCCCGCCGACTCTTCCGTGATCGCCGTCGGTCAGGGCACTTAGCCGCTCGCGCTCTCCGGCGTCTCGGCTCATCGAGTGGGCGTACGCCCGGAGGGTGAAGGCCGGATCGGCATGGCCGAGTTGCCTCATCACCGAGACAGGGTCTTCGCCGATTGCGAAAAGGAGGGAAGTGAAGGTGTGGCGGAACGAGTGCGGGGTGATCCCCGGCGGCAACGGCGATAAGTCGCGCGCCTCGAGCAGCTCCTCGGCACGGGCCAGGACCGGCAGGAGAATCCGCAGACGGACGTTGTCCTTGGTCCGCGGCCCTCCCCTGGTCGTCCTGAAGACCAGCTCGCGCGAGCCGAGACGGCCGCCTCGGTCGCGGTAAAGGATGAGGTTGCCTCGCAGGGCTGGGCACATCATGACCTCACGGATTCCCGCCGGCGTCTTCGAGTGCCGGACGTGGATCGTCGAGGTCGCGAAGTCGAGGTCTCCCCAGCGGAGGGCAGCGAGCTCATGGACGCGCAGGCCGGAGAAGACGAGCGTGGCGATGACAGGGAGACGGTCGTCGATCAGCCAGCCCGGGTCGGCGTCAAGCTTGGCGGCCGCGTCGAGCACCGCGGCGATCTGTCCTGCCGACTCGAGATGCGGTGCCGGAGATCTCTCGATCTTGATCCGGCGGCGTCTTCCCACCGCCGGGTTGTCGTCGATCCACCCGTATTCGACCGCGAAGGAGAGGAGCCAACGAAGCACCTCGATGGTCTTGTTGATCGAAGTGGCTGAGAGCGGTCGAAGAGGGCGACCGAGCGGGTCGGGGCGCGGCCTGCCTTCGGCGAGGCGACGGCAGCGGTCATCGGACTCCTTGAGCTTGTGGAGCCGGTATGCGTCAACGGCCCGGACGTCGATCTTCGTCAACGGCCAGTCCGCGAAGAAGGGAAGCAGATGTCCGAGTGCCAATCCCAGTATTCGGAGGTCGCGGGCCTGACTTCGCTTCGGCGCTCCTTGATCTGCGATGTGGCGAACGATCCGAACGGCGCGGCGTCATCACCGCGATTGCGATCACCGAAGGCCGCCCGGTGTCGCGGCGGTGGCGGCACCCAGGTACCGCGCTCGACTTCTGCGCGGATCACGTCCATCTCTTCTTCGCCGCGCCTTCGCGTCCAGCCCTCATCCGGAGTGCCCAGCGTCAGATATCGCCGCCTACCGTAAGCGCGGAACCTCAGGGCGAACACCTTCGAACCGCCATGCGGCCGCTCGAGGACATGGTTTTCGCACCTTTCTCTCAAAGATCGGCCCGTTCCCGGTTGAACCACCGCCTTGGCAGGGAATTGCGTTAGACCAATACGCTCTAAGCCAAATGGTATACGGCCATTACGCTCTGGTCCAATCGGTCGGTAGCCGCAACGCTCTCCCGGTGGCCGTTCCTATCTATGAGAATCCCGACCGCGCCAGCAAAGCCTTCGGTCAGCGGGTCCGTGAGCTGCGCGCCAGGGAAGGCCTCTCGCAGGACGGTCTGGCCCACACCTCCGGGATCCACTTGACCAGCATCGGGCGGATCGAGCGAGGGGGACGCGAGCCGCGGCTGACGACGATCCAGAAACTGGCGAAGGGCCTCGGGGTCGAACCCGGCGAGCTCACGAACGGCCTGGGCGACGGGCACTGACCTCGGAACGCTTCGGGGTCCCTACCCCTCCTCTCCCTCTTCACCGATCTCCCTTGATTCATCGAAAGGCGCCCGCTCTCCTTATCAGCGCGTCACGGTTTCCACCTGCGCCGGACGACGCCTAAGAGATCAGATGATCGCGAGCCTTGGGGATAAGTTTTGGACTCTGGCGTTCCCGTTCGCGACTTATAGGATTTGCGTCAGCCAGATCGACCGCTAGGTTCTTTTCGTTCCGGTTTGGGAACCGACAATCCGCTCCAGAAAGCGGACTTACTCTTCCTGTACCGAAATCTGTCGGCGCGGTGATTAACATACTGGTTAATTTGAATGCCCCGCATCTTCAAATACCGGAACTTCGGCGTCTACGTCGCCGACGCCCGCGGCGAGCCGCATCAGCTGCCTCATGCCCACATCAAGGATCGTGGTTCGGGTGTCTGCAGCGTCAATCTGTTCGACCTGGAACCGCTGCAGCAGGGGATCAAGCTCGACGCCGGGCTGCTCGCGGAACTGAAGAGTCATCAGCTGGAGATGCTCGCCGAATGGGGAAGGCTGAATCCCGATGAGCCCCGATAGGCGCTTCTGGGAAGAGCCCGCCTACGGCGAGATCGTCGAGATCGAGGAACGCCCCGACACGCTCGTCGTCACGTTCGCCGACGGCGACCGGATCGACGCGACGTTCGCCTCGTTGGGGGCGGACGCCGAGACCACGTTCAGGCTCGACGGGGAGGGTTCGCTTCACGCGGTGAACGCGGAGGGCGAGCGCGAAATCGACTGGATGGGCCTGCGAGCGCGAAGCGACCCGGCCTTCGCAGCCGAGCTGCGAGAGCGCGATGCCGAAGAGTCGCGGCGGATCGGCCGCCGGCTGCGTGCGTTGCGGGAAGACGGTGGCATGTCCCAGAAGACGGTCGCCGAGACGGCCGGCATGGCCCCGCCGCAACTGGCGAAGATCGAGAAGGGCGAGAGCGACCTGCGGATCTCCACCATGAGCGCGGTCCTGCGAGCATTGAACGCCGACTTCGGCGACATCGCGGGTCCCGACGTGCCGGAGGTCTCGATGAAGAAGGTGAGGCTGAACGCGCAGAAGTCCGGCGCACCTAGCGCCGCGCTCAAAGATCTCGCGAGCCGTCTTGGTCCGCGAAGGTTCGCGACCGTGATCGCCCACGGGTTCGGGTGGGATGTCGACGGTCTCCTCGCCGGGCCTCCGACCTCGGGCAACCTCGGGGTGGCGGTCAACTTCAAGTCCCGCGACCCCGAGAGGGCGCGGTCCTCCCCGCTGATCAGACTGGCGCGGACGATCTCGGAGGCGAGCGCCGCCGTCTATGAGGCGCCAGTCGAGAGCCTGCCGGCCGACCCGGGGAAGATCAGGTCACAGCTCGAGGCCCAGGGGGGCGTCACACTCGAGACGTTGACGGGGTGGGCCTGGGATCGGGGTGTGGTCGTGGTCCCGACGCCGTGGAGTCAGAACTTCAACGGGGCGGCCTGGTATGTAGGCCCCCGCCCCGTCGTCGTCCTGAGCTCCTCACAACGCTCGCCCGCCTTCTGGCTCTTCGATCTCGCCCACGAGATCGGACACCTGGCCCTCGGGCACCTGGCCTCGGAAGGGGTCGTCGAGATCGACAAACCGGGCAAGGAGATCGACGACCGCCAGGAGGAGGAAGCGAACCGCTTCGCCCTCGATCTGCTGGTCCCTGACAGCGCCCGCCTCTTCGCCGAGATCCGTCGGCGCAGCGCCGGATCGCTCGACTTCCAGAAACGGAACTTCAAGTTCAAGGCGATCGAGGTCGCCGAGGAGGAGGGCCTGGATCCGGCCGTCGTGGCGACCACGGCGGCGAATGCGCTGACCGATGTCGCCGAAGAGGTCGATCGCTGGGGCTCGGCCCAGAACATCGCCAAGGAACAAGGAGAGGCGATGCCGATCATGCAGGCGGCCTTCGCCGAGCGGATCGAAGTCGACTCGATGCCTGAGTTGGACGCCGCCCTGGTCCGGGTGGTGGTGTTCGAGTGAGCCCGCTAGCCGTCCCGGTCGAGGCCGATCCGCACGGCGAGCGCCGCGTGATCGGAAAGACGTCGGTCGCGCGGACCGTGCAGGTAGCGGCAGCTCTCGAGCCGTGCGCCAATGTCGCTGCCGAGGTGCGCGTAGTCGTAGAGATAGCCGAGGCCGGTCCGTCCGATCCAGCTATGGGGCTGGCGCGGACCGTAGGGGCGGAGCTCGTGCGCCGGGGAGAGTGCCAGCTCGCGCAGCCGCTCGTGGAAGTCGTACTCGTAGGGGAAGAAGCCCGGCAGCGCGGGGACGTGGTCGCGGGCGACCGCGTTGTAGTCGCCGAGCAGGAGGAGGCTCTCGCGCGTCTTCTTCGGCAGCGCGTCGAGGGCGCCGAGAAGCGAGGTCATAAAGAGCTCCTTGCGGGCCACCTTCTCGGGGCTGCGGTCGCGCGAGGGGACGTAGACCCCGAGGACGGCGAGGCGGGGCGAGGTGTCGAGGACGACGCCGTGGGCACGCGCGGGCACGGTGACCGCTCCGACCGCGAGCGGGCGGGCAACTGGGAGACGCGTGGCGATCATCACGCCGCGCTCGCGGCCCTCGACGCTGCCGAAGGTCGCGTACCCGTCGTCTTCGAGGCCGGCCCGGATCAGCTCGGTCCCGGCACCTGCGCTGATCTCGCTGAGGACGACCACCTCGTCACCCCTGCCGCGGAGCCAGCGGAGGATGCGCTCCGCGCGCGGCTCGGCGGCCACCGAGATGTTGAAGGTGAGGATGCTCGCGCCCGTCCGGGTCGGGCGACGCGGGGCACCCCCGCCGGATCTCCGGCGCGGCGTCGGCTTCGTCGGGATGAGGACGTTCTGTGGCATCGATCGCGGACGGGAGGGCGACGAGGTGCGCCTGCTCCCTGGGGCAACTTCTACAGCCGTCCGCAGTCCCCTTTGACGTGCGGTCCACGATGAGCCGGCGGGCGATCGCCGGCGGCGGTGCCGCCTCGGCCTGCTATTTCCGCACTTCCACCGCGGCCGACGACCGGAAGGCGCTGATCCAGATCACCGAGCGTTGCAACCTCCACTGCGCTCACTGCTTCGTCTCCGCGACCCGGGAGGGCGACGACATGGACCTCGCCCGGATCGAGGCCGAGCTCCTGCCGCGCCTAGCCGAGGCGCGGGTGTCGAGGGTGACGCTCACCGGCGGGGAGCCCTTCGCCCACCCGCGCCTCCTGGAGATCGTCGAGGCATGCCGATCGCAAAGGATGACGGTGACGATCTGCACCAACGGGACGCTCGTCTCGGGCGAGGCGGCAGAGAATCTCGCGAGCCTCGGCGGTGTGAAACTGAATGTCAGCCTCGATGGCTTCTCCGCCTCGAGCCACGGGAAGTTCCGCGGCTCGCCGGACTCCTTTGCGACGACGGTGGAGACGATGCGGGCGCTTGGCGAGGCGGGCCTCCTGAAGGGCGTCCTCGTCACCCCCAACCGGCTCGCCGCCGCCGGGGAGTACGACGACCTCTGCCGTTTCGCCGCGGAGTGCGGGGCCGAGTACGTGCTGATGAACCCGCTCTCCTCACTCGGGCGAGGCGTCGGCGGCGTCCGCCGGCTCGGCGCCTCCGAGGAGCTGATGCGGGCGATCGCCCTCGACACGGCGGCCTGCGAGGAGGAGGTCGAGCTGGTGCGAATCCGCTTCCCGAACGACTCACGGCCTCTTTCGGCCTGCGAGGCGGGACGGATCCTGTACGTCTTCGCCGACGGCTCGCTGACCGTCTGCCCCTACCTCGTGTTCGCCGCCCGCACGCGAGGCTCGCGCCACGACCCTGACGAGTTCATCGTCGGCAACGCCTTCACCGATCCCGACATCGCCGCCCGCCTCGAGTGCTATCCCCTTGAGCAGCGGGTGACGGTGCGAAGCGACCCTGTCTGTGGGTCGTGCGATCTCGCAGAGGGATGTGGAAGGGGCTGCCCGGCGGCGGTCATCGCCGCCGGCGGGCGGGTCGGGGAACGCGACCGCGAGCAGTGCCCGGTAGTGGACGCGGCATGAGCGAAAAGCTCTTCAGGTCCGCCTCCAACAGGCCGGGGATGCTGGTGACGATCGACGGGCCGAACGGCTCAGGCAAGACCTCCTTGACCGAGGTGGTGGCGGCGGAGCTGCAGGCCCGAGGTGCGCCGGTCTACAGCACCCATCAGCCCTCCGCCGGGCTCCTCGGGCAGTTCGCCCGGGACTCGGAGGCGGGGCTTCGCGGTCGAGGCCTCGCCTGCCTCGTCGCCGCCGACCGCCACCAGCAGGTCGAGGGCGAGGTGGCCGATCATCTCGCCGCCGGAGAGATTGTGCTCTGCGACCGCTACATCGAGTCCTCGCTCGTCCTCCAGCGTCTCGACGGGGTCGAGGTCGAGTTCATCGTCGCCGTCAACGCCGGCATCCCGCGACCCGACCTGCGGATCCGCCTGCGGGCCGAGGCGGCGACGATCCATCAGCGCCTGTCGGCCCGCGAGCCCGACCCCGCGCGGCGCTTCGAGCAGACGGCCGGCGGCGAGCGCGAGCTGGCCCTCTACAAGGAGGCCGACCGCTTCCTGGAGGACGCCTACGGCCTGCCCGCGCTGGTCCTCGACACGACCGAGACCGACGCTGTGGAGCTGGGCGCGGAGGTCGCCTCGTTGATCGAGGGTGAGAGGGGTCGGGCAGATGGCTGAGCCGGGGCTCTCGGTCCTGACCCTAAACGTCTGCAGTCCCTCGCTCGCGCGGGCCAAACGCCAGCTCGAATGGCTCGACGCCCGTCCCGAGCAGGTCTTCGTCCTGACCGAGATCGGCGTGGGCGCGGGAAGCGAGCTGCTCGCCGAGCGGTTTCGCGGGTCGGGCTGGGCGCTCCGCACCCGCCGTCCGGGCGAGGGCGAGCGTGGGGTCCTCATCGCCTCGAGGGTCGCGCTCGGCACGGAGGCGCCAGTCGAGTCCTATCTTCCCGAGCGGATCGCCCAGGGGTCGGTCGGAGCCCTGGAAATCATCGGCGTCTATGCCCCCTCGCGTGACGACTCGGCCGAGCGGATCGCGCGCAAGCGTCGTTTCCTGGCCGAGCTGCTGACCCTGGTGGGCGCGCGCGAGCCGCGCTCGAGCGTCCTGATCGGCGACCTGAACATCGTCGAGCGGAGCGGTCGCGGCTCTGAGCGGGGCTTCCAGGAGTGGGAGTACGAGCTATACGAGGCGCTGCCCCGGGTCGGATGGCTCGACGCCTACCGTGCCCTTCACCCCGACCGTATCGAGGTCAGCTGGGCCGACACCGAAGGCCGCGGCCATCGCTTCGATCACTGCCTGATCACCGCCGATCTTCGCCCGGCCCTGCGGCGCTGCGAGTACCTCCACGAGACCCGCGAGACGGATCTGAGCGACCACTCGGCCCTGGTGATGGAGCTCGCGTCGGTCGCAGGCGAGCGGTTGTCCGTCGACCCGACCCTGGCGCCGGGACCGGCGTCGCTCTTCTGAGGCATGGCCCAGATCGCATCGGACCCCGGACGATGGCGGCTCCTCGCGCTGTCGGCCATCTACGCCGTCCTGATCGCCACGGCGACGCTTCTGGCCTCCTCGCTGATCCGGGCATGGGATGCTCGGCATCAGCTCCGCGGTGAGCGTGGGCATCGTCATCGGTGTCGCCGGCGGCCTCGTCGTGGCCCTCTTCGGCGCGATCCGATCGCTGACCGAGCCGGTCGGTCCTTCCGCCAGCGCCGCCGGCTCCGACGTGAGCGGGGGGAGCTCACGGCGCAAGTGCGACCTGGAGTTCGAGGAGTGGTTCGCCTTCCTCGAAGAGGCAGAGAAGGAATTCTACGTCGCCGGGCACACGATGGGCAAGTGGTGTGACCCGAGCCGCAGGGGCGCCTTCGTGGCCCAGATCCGCCGCCTCCTCGGCGCCGGAGGCACCGTGACCCTGGTGATGCTGGGCCCCGACAGCCCCCAGGTCCCGATCCTCTTCGATGCCACGGGCAAGAACTACAGCGGCCGGATCGCCGACACGAGCGCCGCCCTCGCCGAGCTTCGCGGCTCATTGGATCCCGCCCATCGGGCGAGGCTACGGGTCAAGCAGCTGGACGACCACGGAGCGATCCCCTACATGGTGGTCGGTAACGAGACGCGGCTCGTCACCGCGACGTATCTGGCGCGGACCGACAGTGACGACATGCCATGCATCGAGCTCGACCGCGGCGACGAGGCGGCGAGGGCCATCTACGACGACCTCCACAAGCTGGCGGGCGTGGGCGCCGCGGGCCCGACGGATCCCGATCGACCCACGGGTCGCGGGGCCCGTCTCCTCGGACGGGCGCGACGGCGCTAGGCGCCCCCGGGATCCCCCTCCTCGCCGCCGTATGCCGCCCGCACCGCCTCGACGAGGTCCTGGAGTTTTCTCCGGCCGATGAACCGGGCGATCTCGACGTCTCGCCCCTCCGGCGCAGGGATGGTCATCGTCTGTGAGCTGAAGATGTGGAAGGGCGAAGTCGTATGGCGGATCTGGCCCTCCTCGAGCTTGTACTGAATCGCCGTCTCTCCGAAGGCCTTGTGCGGGAGCGGCCGGGCTGCGCCGGGATTGTGGAAGACGACCAGGCCCTCGCTCCAGCGCTCGGTCCGGTCGCCGACCTCCTCGACAAAGAAATTCGGCGCCGCTGCGTCGGGGTCGTTGTCGGCGACCATCCCGAAGCGGCCCATCCAGATGCGGTCGCGCCCGATGCCCTCCTGGTAGCCCATGCGGCTGAACTTGCCGATCGTGCCGCTGTTGGAGAAGAGGACCGCCGAGATCTCCTCGGCTCCCGGCTGGGCGAAGAAGCCCGAAGGGATCACCTTTCCGCCCACCCGATGCTCGGTGATCGGCTCGTAGGAGATCGTGAGATGGCCGCCGTCGTCGAATTCGGGCGAGGACTGGAGGCCGTACAGGTAGGAGCCGAGCGGCGACTCCGAGGGGAACATCGCATCCGGCGACACGAAGGACTCGAGCGCGAGGACGGAAGGAATCTCCCGCAGCTCCGGCGCGGCGGTGTAGTCGGCACTCAACTTGGTGAAGAGCGGGCTGCCGAGGCGGATCGGCAGCTCCTGGCTCAAGAAGTCGAGGAGGTCTCCCTCGCTCGCCACCTTGGGTTTCTGCTCGCCGTCGCGGAGGTTCGCCGTCGTCGCCTCCACCGCGAACCGGAGGGCGTCGCGGGCCACCAGGAAGTCGGGCGCCGGATCGGGCAGGTGGGCGTCGAGCCCGGCATCCTCGAAGGCGGCATAGAGGTACAGCTCCCAGACCCGGCTGTCGAAGCCGGTGCTCTGAAAGTGCTCGCGGAAGCCGCCGTCACGCTCGCCCATACGAGCGTAGACCTCGTCAAGCGAGCGGCGGGCGGGCTCGCGGGGCCCATCGTCGCGAAGGGCCACGAAGCTCGGGTGAAGACGCTCCTCGGGGACGACCCGGGCGAAGAGGCCGTCGTCTGTCTCGTTGTTTTTCACTTCGGACGGCATTTGGCGCGCTGCCCATACAAGCTGCCTTTCGGAGCACTATCTCATGAGTGACCGTGGGGTTAACTTCAATCGAGAGAAGCTCAGATAGCTTTGGTTAATGGACCTTCATCGCTGGTGGCAGGCCGATCCCCTAGAGCGCTACTGGATGGAGATCACCGGACGGCCAGACCTCGGAGCTGATCTGCATGCGCCGCGCCTTGACGACAGCGGCGAGGAAAACCCGACCTACGCGCTAGTCCGAGAAGTGCAGGACGGAGACATCGTTCTTCACTACGAGAAGAGGGATGTCTCGGCGATTACCGCGTGGTCGATAGCTCAGGGTGGATTTTGGGAAGAAGAGACCGTCTGGGGGACGCCCCGCTCAACGGGACCCAGCGGTGCACCGGTCGAGCCGTATCCACGAGAAGGGCTCTGGCACGGGCTTCATGGTCCCTTCTACCTGGACGAGCCTCTGACCCTTGCCAAAATTCGCGGTCTGGAATCCCGAGTCGTCGACGTTCACGCCGAGCTGGAAGCAAAACACGGCAGGCCCCTCTACTTCCCGTTTCAGCTTCGAGGCGATGGGCTCCGAGCGGCCCAGGGCTACTTGATGAAGATGCCGCTCGATCTAGTGGATGCGCTCCCAAGCCTGCCCGACCTCCTCGATGACGTGCCGGCTGCCTTTCCGGTCTCCCCGGCATCCCCGGCCAACAGCGAACCAGGCGAGGACTACATACCCGTTGACGTAGCCGTTTCGCAGGTCGAGCGGGATCCGTTCTCCGTCGACCCGGCGGCGGTCGAACGGGGCTTGCGTAGCCACCGGGAACTGCAAAACATGCTCGCGGAGAAGGTTGCCGAGATCGGCTGCAAACCCCGACGACCGCAGCCCCTAGACCCGCCTTGGGATCTTCTTTGGCTCAACGGCGAGGAGGCTTGGGTAGCCGAGGTCAAGAGCCTCACCACGACTAACGAAGAGCGACAGCTACGCCTCGGCCTGGGCCAAGTCCTCATCTACCGCCAGCGTCTCAAGCAAACGCACAGCTCCGTAAAGGCAACGCTGATGGTCGAGTGGAAACCCCTAGACCCCGATTGGCATGCGCTTTGCGACAGCCTTGACGTCCAACTGCTCTGGCCGGATGCACTCGCCGTTTGGGACTAGTGCGAGGCTAAGTCCGCCGTCGATCACCGATAGGCACGACCTCGAGGCCGAATCGCCAGGACGTCAATCACCTTCTCGCTGGCTCGACGATCAAAGATGATGCGCCACTCGCCGACGCGCAGTCGCCAGAGACGCTCAGGGCCCCGGAGGCGTTTGACGTCGCCATCGGGGAGGCTGCCGATTGCGGCGCTGATGCGCTCGCGGTCCTTTCGCCCCAGCTTGCGAAGGGACTTCAGGGCAGCGGGGCGGATCTCGATCCGCCATCCGCTTGGATCAGCCAGTGTTCAGCTCCGCCTCGGCGTCTGACCAAGAGATGCCGGGTTCGCTCCGAGCCTCCTTGACGACCCGCAGATCCTCGTCGGTCAGCCCCTCGTCGTCGTAAGGAGCGGCATCCAGCTTGGCCGCAACAGGGTCCTGGGCACGGCGAAGCAAAATCGCTGCGGCGGGCAGCGATTCATCGGGGAGCGCATCCACAAGCTGATGTAGCTCGGTCTTAGTCATCAGGCATCAAACGGTACCACCCGTCTATCCCAAGGTTTAGGCGTTTTCCTTGGGGATAGACGGCCACAACAAAGCTTCCTTGGGAGGCGGAAACCCGTTCCAACCACCCTGCGCAAATTTCGGGCACTTCTCGCTAGGAGTGCCCGACTCCCTTCATATCGCCGCATATCCTTGCGTATCCGCTGCGAAATGCCGGCGCGCCGAGTGGTCGCGGACTACGGCTAATTCCCTGCTAATCGCGGACTTCTGAAGCTGCCGCTCCGATTTCGCCCCGTTGGATCGCACCCAGGAGGTCGGCGGTTCGAATCCGCCTAGCTCCATCTTCAGGCTGGGGTGTCCTCCGCCAACCGGAGCGCTGTAGCTCGTTCCGAACAGTGGGGCGCGGCGGGGGCGCGCGGGGGCTGACTGGCTCATCGACCTCAAAGGCCGGAACCTCCGGCTCAAAGGTCGACGAGATGGCGGCAGCGAGTTTGAGGACGGAGGCGCTCATCTCGGGCTTGACTCGGAAGACCTCCTGAACTTCCAGACCGCCGCCCGGTGGGGTGACAATGGGCCACCGGCCTGGTCGCGCCCGCTTCTGAACAGGAGCCGGCGTTGCCGTGAGGCTGATGACCTTTGCGCTGGAGAATCGGTCGAAGACGCCCTGCCACGAAGGGGCGACGTTGTGATGGCCCTCGTCGACGACAATCAGGTCGAAGAAGTCTTCGGGAAAGGCTGGCAGCCAGCGCTCCACCCGCTCCGCGAGCTGATGGATATTCGTGACGACGATGTGGGCCTCCTCGGCATCGCTGAGATTGGCATCACCGTCGAGCAGCGCCAGGCTAGGGACTGCCTTTAGTCTTGGATTACGCGCGTCTTGCGATAGAAGGAGTCGGGGCGGGTGACGTCGAGGTCGTCCATCAGCTGACTCCGGATCGTCAAGTTCGGAGCGATCACCAGCACGCGCCCCTTTGCGATGCCGAACGGCAGGATCGCGATGAGGCCGCTCTTACCGCAGCCGACCGGAATCTGCTCAATCGCCGGCTCCCACGGGCCCGCTCCCGAGAAATGGTCTGCTGCTGCTGCGTATCCCTCGACCTGGGGAGCGCGCAGCCTGGGATTACCGTCAATTGAGACGGGAGTTTCCGAGAAGAATTTGGCTACGTCGTCGTTGTTCGTCCTTGCCTTCGGTTGGAGGATCGGCTGAAGGTGGCTTGGCCGAGCCCTATATCCCAGTCTAGGTCCGAGAGAGCACTCCGTGAATACCTATGTCGGAGTTTCCGGGCTTCAATGAGCCGAGAAGCGGGCGCAACTAGCGACTTACCGTTCTGCACATATAGGGTCGGTTTCATGGGACTACGGGACCGATTGCGGGAGGGCAAAAAGGCCGCGCAGGAAGCTGTCGGTGGGCTTCCGGCTGATATCGAGGAGTTGCGCCCGGACCTGAGAGATTGCGTCGAGCGGATTCACCCGGCTGATCGAAATAGCTTCCTGGGTCCGTATCGGTCCTGGGGAGCTGACGTAGCGGCAGTACCTCCCGAGGAGCCGATCCTGGCCGCAGCACCGACGGTCGCCGACGGGCGCGGAATGCTCGTATTGACCTCTGAAAGGCTCCTGTTCGGCGGCCAAAGCGGAAAAGCCGAGATGCCGTTACGGGAGCTCAGCGTCAGCCGATTGGAGACCGACAGCATCGGAACCTTGCGGATCTTCACCGACGGGGGCGGCGACCGGTATCACGAGTTCGGGATGTCCCCTTACAAGAAGGAGACGCGGGGTCAATTCATCCAGGCTCTTACGGATGCGATCCGTGAGGCGCACAAGCCGGCCCCGGCGGCCTCTCAATCCAACTCTGCCGCAGACGAGCTTGAGAAGTTCGCTGCCCTGCGAGATAAAGGCATCATCACTGAGGATGAGTTCGAGGAGAAGAAGCGCGGGCTACTTTCGTGAGGGTTGGTAGAGGCCCTTGGCTATGCCCCACCGAGAAGCCGTGCCTTTGCCGCCTCAAACTCGTCCTGCGATAGCTCCCCGGCATCACGGAGCGCGACAAGGTCATTGATTTCGGAGGCAGTTCCGCCACCGCCGGACCCAGCCATTCCTTCGAGCGCAGCGGTCTGCAATTCCTGGCGGATGTGATCTCTGAGCAGAGACCCTCTTGGCTGATCGCCTGGAATCAGGCCAGCCCCCGTTGAGCGGTAAACTTCTCCGCCGTACCAAACGCTCTCCTCTCGTATTTCCAATGACTAAGCCAACCGCCGCAGGGACGCCAAGACCTGACCAGGACAATCGCAACGCTTTGTCTTGGGATTACGCCAATCGTGCTTTCGCCTCCTATAAAGGTGACTTCGCCGAGTCCATCAGTTTCGGAACTCCTGCGCTTCCGCAGGAGTTGCTGGAGTCTCTAACCCCACTTCCTACCGATCGCATCCTGCATCTAATGTGCAACGACGGCCGTGAAGCGGCATACCTCTCCTACGCCACGAATGCAACGGTCGTCGGCGTTGATTTTTCCAAGGCGGCAATCGCTTTTGCTCGAGGTCTCAATGATGATCTAGGACTCTCAAATGAATTTGTATGTGCAGACGTCTTAGAGTACCTAATCGCGGGACGACCAAACCCCACCATCAAAGGTGATGCTTACGCTTGGTTCACTACGGTGGCTATCGGACCTTTCCGGCTTCTTTGAGCGCCTGGGCCAAGCCGTGCCCTCTGGGGTTGCTGTCGTGGTGTGGGACTTTCATCCGCTCATAGGGTGCTTCGAGGGGAACCTTGAGGTGGCGCGAGATTACCCCAACGGCTCTTATTACCTATCTACGTGACACGGGCGTTCGTGATTATGTGCATGACCGAGCTTCTTATGCGCTGCTTGCCCACGACCGCCAAAGCGGGTTCAAGAACTACAACAACCCTCATCGCGTCTGGTTTTCAGAACATTCCCTGGGCGCTGTAGTTACGGCAGCTGTGAAGGACGGGCATTTCCAAGTTCTTGATCTGGTAGAGCACTTCTCTTCCTGGGAGGAGAAATGCCTGCCGTGGTTGCTGGCCTTTGCAGAGCGTCGATTTGAAGCTCCGGCAGACGCTCCAAAGATTCCCCTTACTTTCCAGTTGCGGCTCCAAGCGGGCTAGCTATAGACTTGATCACGTGCACTCGCCGACTTGAATGGGACAGCTTCCATCGTGTGCCTGGGCATAATGGAGCGTGTCGAGGCTTTCACGGGCATCGTTACACGGCAGAGATAACGTGCAGTGGCCAGATTGCCGCGTCAGGAATGATCATTGACTTTGGCGTTATCAAATCCGTGGTGGGAACCTGGATCGACTCCCACTGGGACCACACCGGTATCTTATTTAAAGGCGACGACAGCCCGATAGTGCCAGAGCTTGTGGAAGAAAATGCCCGCCTGGGTAAGCCAATCTACCTATTGGACAATCCGCCCACGGCCGAGTACATCGCAAGAGAGCTGGGACGGATTGCCCAAGGGTTGCTGACCGACTATTCGATCCGTGTTAGTCCGGTTCGGGTATTCGAGACTCCCAATGGCTATGCAACTTGGACTGCTCCCGCTGAGGCGGGGTGCTGATGATCTGCCGCTTGCATCAGACTTCCAGCCACTTGAAGGCGCGGCAAACTTTGGGCCGCCTTTAACCCGGGAGGTTGTTGGTGGGGCTCATATAGCGCCGCATTGCATCTGCATCGAGGGCGATCAGTTCGTACTCGCAGACCGGCGGGAAGGCCTACCCCGCCATGACGCGCCAGGAAATCGAGCGATTCGCTTCCCGCATGGACTGATGATGTTGGTGAGACGTTTGAAGACACTGCCTCTCGTCTTGTTAGTGCGCAACTCGGGATGAAGGTCCTAGAGACGCGCATTGTGCATATGTATTCGTATGTAGACGATAAGGATCACTGGCATATGGAGCCGATTCTTGTTACCTGGGTTGGTGGCGACCCAAAGCCGCCCGAGAACGCGAGCGTGGTTCGGCACCCGGTTGGTCCTAGCTTGCTTGAGGGGGGAGTGTGGAGGGGCAAGCCCCCGTTCGCAGATACGTTCCGGCACGTAGAGCGACACATCGCCTAGCAATGCTCTGCCGCTGAGTTGGTTGCGAGGCAGCCTGATGAGATTTGTTGCAGGGCGGGTCCTAGTTGCGTTATCAGGCGTGGCCGTGGCTGTTGCTCTGATCCGCCTATTCCCACCTGCTACTCAGACGGAGGAATTAATCGAGATTAGTCTCGCTGCCCTTCTGGCGCTTTGCATAGACAGCATCGTGAACTGGGCAAGCCTCCGCCATCGGTTAGAAGAGTCGCGAAAGGAAACGGCGAAGGCAATGGTGAAGTACATCCTCCGCGAGAAGCTGCGCACTCATCAGATCCTTCGGGAGTGGCGAAAAAAGGTCGGGCAACTCGACTTTTCAATTATCGACCATAAGATGGTGCTGCTGACGGACGTTGATGAGCGGTCCTACAAGATTCATGGGGCTCGCCTCAGCGCTGATGCTGGCGTCCGGGCGGACCTTGAAGGCTTCTTCCAAGCCCTATGGCAGGAGGGACAAGCCGTTACCTAGCCGAGAAGTATCCGCGAGCGCTCGGGAAGGTTAGAGGTAGCAGTGAAGCTGATCGCTATCGCTTGTTGAGGTCCTCCAACCCCTTGAGCAGCCGGTTTATCTTGGCCAAGAAGTCCGGGTTCGAGAATCGTTCGGCTAACTCCATTCAGAACTCCCTGTACCGAACTCGATGAGGCGCGGCGTGCTTGCAAGGATTTGATCTCGGCCCTGGAGGTGGGCCGGGTGCCCACGCCGCTCACTGCGTCAGGTCTCCGTGCAGGCCCGGCCCGATGGTGCCTTCAGGTGTCAGCTCTTGCGACGAGGCCGTAGTCATGGAAGTAGATGAAATCCAGACGGGCGGCTTTCATCGTCTCAAGAGCGTCGCTAGGCGTATCGCAAATGGGTGCGCTGCGATTGAGGCTGGTGTTGACGAGCACTGGGCAGCCAGAGACGTCGGCCCAGGCTCGGAGCAGTGCACTAAAGCTTGGGGTCCATGCCTCCCGCACTCCCTGCGCGCGAGCGGTGCCGTCGACGTGCACCGCCGCCGGGGCAAACTGCAGGAGCGCATCGGTTGCCGACACGGCAGAGGACATATATGGACTGGGGGTGGCCGCCAGCCACTCACCGTGACCCTCGACCGGGAGCGACGGAGCAAGCGGGCGGTACCACGCCCGGCCCTTGACGAGGTGGTTGACGCGATCACGCGTCCAGGCCGACGAGGGCGATGCGATGATCGAGCGGTTCCCCAGCGCTCGACGTCCGACCTCTGACCGTCCGCCGAAGAACCCTCCCACCGCACCGCGAGCAAGGGCACTGACCACCCAGTCGAGGTCGGCCGACGAAACCTGAGCTCCTTGCTGCCGCGCCGCTCGATGCACCTCCGCCTCCTCCGTCGCCCGACCGAGGTACGGCGTCAGCGGACCGGAGGCGACATCCCCCTTCGCCCGCAGGAACGCCTGCACCAGGCCCAGGCTCAAGCCGCCGTCGTGCGGCGCCGGAGGCACGAAGACACCTAGCTGAGGGTATTCGGCGCTCAACTTCCCGACCAGCACGCTGTTCAAGGCGACGCCTCCGCTCAGGCAGAGCCGGGCCCACGGTCGTGTGCCGGACCACTCGTGAACAAGCTCGCGGACGTACTCCTCGGTTGCCGTCTGCAGCGCCGAGGCGGCGCGGAGCCCGAAAGCGAAGTCTGCGCGCACAGCCGCTGCCTGCTCAGCCCAGTACGCCAACCCCCGATTGCCATAGCCGAGCGCGTCGCTCAGGTCATCCCTTAGTGCCTGCTCGTACGTATGCAACAACGCGTCGGGGCTCGCGAAGGCGGCCATCGCCATGATGCTCCCGGCCTGATCGCCTTGCGGCGGCCCCGCGCTGAAGCCGAAAACCTCCGTCGTCACGCGGTTCCAGACCGACCCGACGTTCGACGCCCCCAACGGCATGATCTCAAGCGGCGTTACAACGCCGTTCTCGCCACTCCACACAGAGCAGGCGGTTGCTGCCTCCAGGGGGGCACCATCCGTCTCGTAGCCGCCTCCGTCCACGACGACGACCAGGACCGGGCCTTCGGTCGTAGCCGAGGAGAGGTATGCGTGTGCCGCGTGCGCGTGGTGGTGTCCGAAGAACTGCAAGGGACGGTGCTGAAGCCACGCCCACGATGGCCAACTTTGCGCCACGCGACTCGGTGGCGCAGTGAGCCAGCAGTCGACGTCCTCGACGGATCGCCCCGTTGCTTCGAGATATCTTCGGGCTTCCTGCGCCGCGTCGGCGGGACGCTCCTTGATCCGCTGCCAACGCTTCGAGCTCGACGTGGATCTCGAGCACACCATCGACCGCAACCGTGAAACACGGGTCATGATCCGACCAGAACCCGACGACAGTCGTCATGCCCCGTCCCTGACGCCGCGGTAGGGGGTGCCATTGATGATCTGGCGTTCGAGGACAAAGAGGACGTTCGCCAAGGCTGCGGAGCGCGAAGCCGGCGATGACCTCCTGCAATCCCACATGGCGTTGTGATCCACCATCCGGCAGACCCAGCCGTCCCGTTCCTCACTGAGGACGAAATCCGAGAGGTCGCGGACGAAGGGATGAACTCCGTGGTCGAGAAGCCCTGCGATGCAAGCGTGGACCGCCGCCTTGATGGCTGCGGACTGCTCCGGTAGCTCGTGCAGTGCTGTGGGCAGCGGCGTGCCGGAGACGAAGTCGAATTCGACGACCAGCAAAGGGCGTGCATCGCCACTGCGCACATGGCGAACGCGATGAATCGCCGGCGCCAAACCAGCCTGCGCGATCTCGTCGAGCAGACCGCGACAGGCGAGGATGTGCGATGCGACCGGATACTGGTCGGGCAGCAACTTCGCCGCCGGCCGGGGGTCACTGCCGGCGCAGGAGCCCGAGCGCGGGACGCCAAGGATGACCGAGTCGTCCAGCCACCGAGGCGCCTTGAGCACGACGACTCCATCGGCGTGCCCGCCACCGTCTAACAAGAAAGCCTGCACGGCAACGTGCGTGAGCAGGACGCGCTCGAGGCCGAACCGAAGCTCGAGGTTTTCGCCTGCCCTACCCATCGCCGCGAACCCTCATGGCCCGTGCGTATGCAGCGTCGTAGGCGCGGGCCATTCTGTCGAGGCCAAACCGCTCGACGGCGGCCGAGCGGGCGGCAGCTCCCATATCCCGTCGAAGCGTCGGGTCCAGAAGCGCTGTTGCCGCACGAAGAAGCGACGAGTAGTGGCCAGGCCGCACCAGGTAGCCAGTCCGGCCGTCCTCCACGATCTCGCAGATGCCGCCGACGTCGAACGCGAGCACTGGAATCCCGCATGCGGCTGCCTCGACGAGCACCAGCGGGAACGTCTCCGCGACAGACGTGCTGACGTACACGTCGATCTGATCGAAAAACGTCTCGACGATCGCGGGCCCAGGTTCACAGGCTGGCAGGGTCCGAATGGCCGGCGGCAGGTCCCTGGACTCGTCAATGCCCAGTGCCAGGCCTTCCACCTGATGTCGCGTGTCGCCCAAGTCCTGGATCAGCTTCGAGAAGGTGGCGAAGCCCTTGAACGGATTGGTCAGGAGACGGTCGGCCGCAATGCCAAACGTGACCACGGACGAACGACCGCGTAGCGCCGTTGGTCGAAACAGATCGGTGTCTATCCCGGCCGGGATCACCTCGACGTCGAGGTGCCGAAGCAGGCTCTGGCCGACCATGCCCTGAAGCCAGCGACACGGGGTTACAACCAGCGGATCGCAGCTGGCGTACAGGCGCTGCTTGTCGCGGTACATCTGGGCGCTGGCGTCGATGGTTACCGCTGGAGGCGTATCGAGGGAGGGACAGCACCCGCAGCCCGTCAGCCACCCGCTGCACTGCAGCGGGTGGACGCACCGGCCGGTCAGTGGCTGCATGTCGTGCAACGTCCAGACCAAGGGCGCCCGGGCGCATAGCTGGGACAGCGCAGAGGGCGGGAGATAGTTGCCATGCAGGTTGTGGGCGTGCACCACATCTGCGGTGCAAAGAACCGGGTTGTCCAAAATGCCAGGGTTGGCGGCAACGCCGTATCCCACATAGCCCTCGACTACCGAGTCATCCGCAAGCGTCGGCAGGTGAACCGAGCAAAACTCCGGCGTCCTGGAGTGATAGGAGGCCGTGACCAGCAGCCGGGCATCGTGGCCGTGCGCGCGCTGTTCCTCAGCAAGGCGCTCCGCGTAGATGGCAGCGCCACCGCGTCCCGCAACGGTGTTGACATGAGTAATCCTCATCGCCGTACCCCGGTGTCAGGTGAGGTCCTTGTGAAGCGGCCACGGGTGTGACTGGTCGCGCGGTCGAGAAAAGGAGCCGGGTCCGAGCTCTGCAACCAGGCCTCGAACTCGTCCCCATCCCAGTCTCGGACAAGCATCCTCGGGACTCGAAACGGGTCGAATCCGGGCGCGAGCGGAAGCTGATCAGTCGTACAGGCCGCACGGATCCCGTTCCGGCGGAGACAGGCGATGACAGCAGTCGAGATCGCGGGCGGAGTGCCAAAAGGGTAGGCGAAGTGCGTCGGCGCCTCGCCGGAGATGTCGAAAACGTACTGGCACGATTGCGCGACGTCGTCTCGAAGGTCTCGAGGACTGAGGCGGCTCAGCATGACGTGGCTGGAGCCGTGCGGCGCAAGCTCCAGCTGTTCCCGGTATCGCGACCAAGCGTCCCGCAGCTCGGGAGCGCTGGCAATCGGCGCATAGTCAAGCGGCCAAGGAGCGGCGGGATCTACGAACTGATCTACAAGCTTCGCCGCCTCTGGCGCCAGCGCAAGGTCGCGCCCGACAGCCTGCATCGCGTCGAATCCTTCGGCGCCGTCGTGCTTCGTCCGGAAGCCATGGGCGAGACAATCCCACCACGGACGTCGTCCCGCCAAGGCCGGCCCAGATACAAAAGCCGTGGCGTGGAAGCCGTGGTCCGCAAGCATTGGCAGCGCCGTCTCGAACACGTCGCGATAGCCATCGTCGAACGTGATCGAGACCATGGATTGATCGGCAGTTTCGGCGGCGCTCTCAGCAAGCAGCGTCCCAAGCGGGACCACGGTCCGGGAGCGAGCGAGGACAGCGAGTTGGGCCGCGAAGCGCTCGGGTCGAACACAGAGCTGGTTGGGGTCCACCGGGTCGAGGGCGACCCGGTGGTAGAGCAATATGCGCACGCGCGGCACCCTATTCCTAATAGGAACTGGTCGAGTGCTCAAAGGGAGTCGGCGTGAGGTTTTTTCATCGAAGTTTTTTGATCCTGATAAGAATTCCTATCTAAAGCAGCGGCGACCGGAGAGTCGCGAGAGCCACGACCCAGCGGGAGCAAGCGGTGGCTGACCTATTTCGTTACATCGAGCACGGCTTCGCAGTCCCGGTGCGGGTCGACGCGATCGACGTCGGCAACGGGTCCGATTTCCAGCAGTCGCTCGACGCGGCGAGGGGGCTGGACGAGCCGCGCCAGCGGGTGCGGGACGCGGCCGAGGGCTTCCTTGCCGCGAACTTCCCATCGCCCACCACCGACCCGGCGACGCTCGGCAAGGCGCTGAACGCCTTGCCGAGGCGGCTGCGGAAACTGGACGCCGTCGACAGCGGCGCGGCGCACCAGGCGGTGAAAAAACTGTTCGGCAAGCCGGCAGGGGAAGTGGTGGCAGGGGCCGACTTCAAGGCAGACGTGGAGCTGCTCCAGAATGCCGTGCTCGCGGTCAAGCTCGTGACCGGCTTCGGTGCCGTGGACAGCGCCCGGCTGGTCGCCCAGCTGCGGGCCGCTACCTTCTTGGTCGACCTCGCCGGATCTGGCTTGGCCGACCTCGACCGAGCCTCGCTCGAAGCGCTGCTCCTGCGGCCGGTGCGGATTCCGCAGGAGCTGCTGACGGCTGCCCGGGCGACGCCTCCGGAGCGGGCCATTGGAGCGCCCGCGGAAAACGGCGAACGGGAGAGGGTGAAGGAGATGCAGGGCGAGCGGGACGCACTGCTGTCCGCTTACGAGGCGCTGCTGGCGCTGCCGCCTACTCACCTGGAAGCGGTCGAGCAGCCTGCTGGCCCCACCCTCGCCCCGGCCAGCCCTCCAGTCGCAGGAGCGGAAGGCGCCCAGGACCCGGACGACGAGGCCGCTGGCGCCGGCGCGCCGACTGAGGTGAAGATCGGCGCTGCGGCTCTGGCCATGCTGACCGGCGCCCACGCCAGCGCGCTGTCCCGGCTCGATGCCGACCCTCGGCACGCCTCTGTGGGCACGGTGATGGAGGAGCTGAAGATGCGCCTGCAGGCCTTGAACGCGAAGCTGTTGCCGCTGGAGGTCGAGGGCCCGGCAAAGGTCTTCCGGATCGGCACTCAGCTCTTCATCGGGTCCGAAAGCAAGCCGGGAGAAGACGGTGGGGAGCCGGTTCAGCCGGAGGCCGGCCCCGCCGCCACGCCCGATTTCACGCACGCCGTTACGCGGCCGATCGGCGTCGGCGACCTGCTGGTGGTCAGGCAACGGCTGCTGGGCTACGAGATGGGCGACGTCTCGCACATCGAGAACGTGCTCGAGGGAGAGCTGCTCCGCCGGGCGACCCGCCGGGCCGAAGTCAGCGAACTGACCCTGGCCGAGGAGATGGAGACGACCCAGTCCCAGGAACGCGACCACCAGTCGACCAGCCGCAACGAGCTGGCCGGCGAGAGCCAGAAGGAGGCGGGCCGGCAGTCGACCACTACGGCTGGCGATACGAGCGCCACTGACTACGGCAAGCTGGTCGAGAACAACAAGACGAACTTCGCCCAGACCGTTACCGCCAGGGCCGTCGACAGCGTCACCCAGCGGGTTCGGCGCCAGCGGATCGAACACGAGCGCAAGGTGTTCGTGGAGCGCGCGCGGCACGAATTCGACAACCGCGCCGGGGAGAAAAAAGTGCGCGGCGTCTACCAGTGGGTGGACAGGCGCTACGACGTTCGCGTGCTCAACTACGGCAAGCGGCTGCTCTACGACGTGATCGTGCCGGAGCCGGCTGCCTTCCTGCTCACGGCGCTGGAAGAGGCGGTGCAGCCGGAGGGACTGCAGCTCTCGAAGCCGTCGAAGCCCTCGATCGAGCCGTCCGACCTCAACGAGTTCAACTACGCCTACTACGCGACGCTCTACGGCGTCACCGGCTCGGTCTCGCCGCCGCCAGCCGAACAAAAGATGACGGTCGCCGAAGCGCGTGCTGTGGAGGGCGGGGGGAAAATCACGTCCTATGGTCAAGAACCCAGCGTCGCCCACCACGGGTCGTTCAAGCTGCAGGTGCCCGACGGCTACATGGCAGTCGGCGGCTACGTCCAGCGGGTCGGTGCCCACATCTTCAAACCCGCGCCCGAGAAGACGCTCGACCTCTACATCGGCGAGTCGCACTTCGTCTCCTTTCCGTACGGCACGAAGCTGAGGGTCTCGTTCACGATGGACGGGGAGACCGGCGAGATCCCGGTGACGTTGCGCAGCTTCGACCAGGTGGTCGCAGTTCACCTATGCGGTCGGGATCAATTGTCGCCGCACCGAGGAGGCCTACAGGAACTGGCAGCTGAAAACGCACGCGGCGATCGTCAGCGGCTACCAGCGACAGCTCGCCGACTACGAGGACAAGCTGAAGCGCTACGTCGCGTCGATGGGCAACTACGGGCATGACCCGGCCATCGAGCAGGAGGAGCTGAAGAAGGCGTTCATCTTTCTGCTTGCTCGGCGAACACGCGGCGACGGCCCTGCCGACCCCGGTGCCCGACTGGGGCTCCCTGCCGGACCCGGCCAAGGTTCGTGACTGGGGCGCGGTGGTCGCGTTCTTCGAGCGCGCCTTCGAGTGGGACAACCTCATGTACGTCTTCCACCCCTACTTCTGGGGCCGACGCTCGCGCTGGAAGGGGACGATCCTGCTCCGCGACGCCAACCCGCGGTTCGAGGCCTTCCTCAAGGCCGGCGCGGCGCGGGTGGTGGTCCCGGTCCGGCCCGGCTTCGAGGCCGCGCTCGCCCACTTCCAGGAGACCGGGGACGTCTGGATGGGGGAGGAGATCCCCGACATGTTCGGCGAGAACTACGTCTCGATCATCGCCGAGATCAAGGCGAACAACCGGGCGCCGGGTGAGGAGGTGCTGCGTCGACCGCTGGGAGGTGAAGCTGCCGACGACGCTGGTGCGGCTCAAGGGCGACGCCGAGCTGCCCAACTGGGAGCCGTCTACGGGCGGCACGCCGGCACCGCCGTAGGGTCGATGGACCTGCGGGAAGCGCTGGAGCAGCGCAAGACCTGGTTCTACGAGACGCAGCTCCGTCACCTCAACCTCGAGGCGTTTCGCAACGTCACCCCGTCAGCGCCCAGCCCGGAGCTGCTTGACCTGATCTCCGACCCGGGCGACGACGGCCCCGTCTACCTCGACAGCGGCAAGCCGGTCTGGACGCTCGACGAACGGGTGCGGCACGACGCCTTCGAGAAGACGCTGACGGGACTGATGGGCAACTGGCTCGACTACGTGCAGCCCACCCGGTTGCAGGAAGCGCTGCGCGGACTGAAGCACGAGTACGAGCTGAGCGCCTTCGCCTCGGCGGCCGACCTGAAAGGCGCCTTGGCGGGCTTCCCGCGCTCGCGCCCGACGCTGGGGCCGATCGCCGACCCGCCCGCTGAGCCCGACGAGGGCACCGGGCCGGCGATCAGCAGGGCCGAGCTGGCGGTGGCGAAGCCGTGGCTGATCCCCGAGCTGTACAACGGCCGCTCCGACGCCGCCACGCCCGCCGCCTGGGTCGCGAGCCTCGAGCAGTTCGTCTCCGAGTTCGAGCGTGACCTGGAGCTGTCCCTGGCCGGGACGCCGGGGGTCGACCTGCCGCAGGATCGGGAGACGCCCGCCGCGTACCGCGCCTGGGTCGCGGCGCTGCTGGACGCCCGCGCGAAGCACCCGATCAGCGAGACGGTGGGCGTGCGCTTGGTCGAGACGAGCGAGTCCGTCAACGAGGACGGCGAGAAGGAAACGCACTACGCCTACGCCCCCGCCCTGGAAACGAAGGGGTCGCCGATGGCTCGCATCGCCGCCTCCGGGCTTCCCGAACGGACGCAGTACTGGACGGGCGTCTTCTTCGGCTCGCTGAAGGAGTGCATCGCGCTCAAGCCCGACTCGGACATGGGCCTGGCCCATCTGGTGCGCCTGCTCTACCTCTACGGCACCCTGCCCGAGGGTTTCGACGCCGACTCCGATCTGGCTTGGCGCAAACGAGCCACTCCCGACGCCAAGTTCGAGCAGTTCCTGACGGCGAAGGAAGCGGAGATCAAGGCCGATCCAGACCTGCTGCAGCGTTTGCGGGTGGCGGGCACTCGCCTGCGGATCCTGCTCGAGGAGACGGCGGCCCGACCGCGCAGCGCCGCCCCGACCTTTTCGGTGCTGGCCGAGGAGGTTCTCAAGCAGGGCCTGAAGTCATACAAGTTCTGGCTCGACGAGCCGCTCAGGGCCCACAAGAACCAGAAGCTGAACCAGGTCAAGGCGGGGCTCGGCGTCGGCGCGGAAGACACCGAGATGGAGTTCTGGTCGGAGAACCACTACATCATGTTCGCCTCCTCCGAGTACCTGCTCGGCCAGCTCTGGGAGCGGGAGACCTTCCAGCCGGGCAGGGCTGTCTTCGCCGCCGAAGGCAAGATCGGGGTGCGCAAGGGGTCCGAACGCCGCGACCGCGGCCGGGCGCGGGTGCTGAAGTGGCTCAACAACCGCCTGATGTTCGGCTGGATGGAGTTCAACTCCTCCGGCTACTACCGCGAGCACCTCTGGGCGCTGCTCAACCTGGTCGACTTCGCCCTCGACGAGGAGGTGCGGACCAAGGCGGAGATGGCCATCGACCTCCTGCTCTTCGACGTCGCCCGCTACCTGCACAAGGGGTCGATGGGGGGCCGCCGGCGGCCGCAGCCAGTTCAAGTCCAAGAACAGCGGCTGCGACAACGGGCTGAGCGACGTGGTCGAGATCATGCTGGGGCGAGCGTGGCATCTTCGTCGACGGCAGCTCGCCAGGTCGCCGCGATCTTCGCGACCTCCACCTACGAGGTGCCAGAGGTGCTGCTGGAGATCGTGGCCGCGCCCCCGACCCAGCCCTTCACCGACCGCTCGCGGGTCTCGATCACCTTCGACGAGTCGCCGAAATACGGCATCACCTGGTCGCAGGAGTCGGAGGCCAAGGACTCGCTGCTGTCGGGATACGCCGCCAAGCGCGAGCAGCTACTCGCCTTCGCTGGGCAAGGTCAACGAGAGATCGCGCGCACCCACGACGGCTACGGCGCGATCGAGGACGACACCGTCTTCTTCTGGGGGATGTCGGCGTTCTTCAACAAGCAGGTCGTGCGCAACACCTTCTACGCGATGGAAAAGTTCGGCCTGGAGAAGTCCGAGATCTTCGCGCCCCTTCATCAGGGCGACGCTGCGCTTGATCTGGCCGCTGCTCTACCGGGCCGGCTACGCGGCGGTCGGCGGCGCACTCGGCGGGCCCGCCGGCGCCGGACTGGGCTTCGTCGCCAGCGAGATCCTCGCCGACGAACTGGAGGACACGGCGGCCGACGACCTCTCCGTGTTTCTCGAGGGTTCCACCCGCACGCGCGCCAACATCCTCACCTACCGCACGCCCGGACGTCGATGCTGTCGAGCCTCCAGAACTTCCGCCCCGGCCAGCTGAACTTCCAGAGCAGCGTCCACCAGGCGACCCTGAACGGCGCGCTCAACGTCTTCGTCCACGCCGGCTTCGAGGGTTCGACATCTCCGACCTCTTCGCCGGTCGGCGGCGGCGCTCGCCGGGTCTGCGGTCGCTGGGCCGATCGGGGCGCGTCGTCGGGGGAGTCGGCTCCGTCATCGCCAACGAGGCGCTGGTCCAGGCGACGAACCCGCTCGGCCGGCGACGAGGACGGCCCCGGCTGGTGGACGGGCTACTGGGCGCTGCCGCTGATCGTGCAGCACGGCGGCGCGGCGATCATGCCTCCGAGTTCCACGACAGCCAGAGACTTCCTCGCCGAGACCGGGCTCGCACGCGTGGTTCCCGCGCAGCGGCTTCGACCAGGTCGTGCGAACGGCGCACCTCGGCCTACGACGACGCCAACTTCCCGCTGCTCGACATCGGCCGACATCGGGCCGAAGGGGTTCTGGCTGTTCGGCAAGGTCGTCCACCCGGTGCCCGAGGGCTCGACGGAGGAGCCGCGACGAGGGCTTACGTCGGCGTGTTCTCCAACCAGCGGCCGGAGTGGCTGACCAAGGAGTCCGACCCCTACGAGGAAAAGCTGGAAGATGTCGCCGACCCCGAGGCCAAGCGCGACAAGATCGACGACAAGCTCGATGACCTCGAGGACAAGGACGACGTCGGGTACGGCGGCCGCCAGGTGATCGAAGTCGTCGTCACCCGCGCCGTCAGCGCCACCTACCGGCACGACCTCAGGCACGACCTCTGGCTCCAGGCGGTGGAGAGAGAGCTGGACGGGGTCCGCGCGCACGAGATCGTCAACCACCGGACGGAGATCAAGGAGCTGGCGGGCCTCTACATCGAGCTGGCCGACCAGGAACGGATCTGGAAGGAGCCGATCCCGGACCTCTTCGCCGACCGCGACTGGTACGTCGACGGCAAGAACGTCTGGATCCTCCAGGTCGGAAGCAAGGCCGAGTTCGGCAGCTTCGAGGCGTTCATGGACAGGGTCTCCGCCGCCCGCATCCACCTCGACGACGCCGGTGACCTGGAGTGCACCTACGACATTCCGAAGCCGGACGGCTCCAGTGACCGGCTGCGCCTCGACTACGGCGAGCGCGAGTTCGAGCTCAACGGCCACGGCTTCGAGACCGGCCTCTATCCGCGTTTCGAAAACCCCTTCGTGCGCGGCGGGCGGGTCGAGTGGGGGCAGCGGGAGTACTGCCTGGAGTGGGCGGGAAAATCGCTGCTGCACGACTACGCCGACGGCGCCCATCCGGTCCGGCTCGAGGGCCCCAAAGAGGAGCTGGGCGACGCGGAGACGATCAAGGCGCTGGCGATCTTCCTCCGCACCAGGGAGGACATGGACGCCTTCACCGTCGCCACGGCGGCCGTCGAGGTCGGCTGCAGGCAGCTGACCAGCGACGAAGTGGTCGCCGCCGGCCCGGTCGAGAAGGGCATCCAGCACGACTGCGAGTGGATCTTCCTCGACGCTTCGGCCCCGCGCAGCCCTGACATGACGCTGACCATCAGCCACCCTCCCGGACGGGAGGACGATGACCCGGAGTGGCAGGCCACCTACACGCTGAGAGCGCTGATGGGTGACCACGCCGTCAGGGATTGCGCCGTCTCGATCCCAGGGGTCAGATTCGCGGGCGAGGCCCGCTGAGCGGGCCGATGCCGTTCACGGTGACGCTCGAGCGCTGGGCCAAGTGGGCGCGGGTGCTCAACGCGCCGGCCCCCGGCAGGGCCTTGCTCGCCCGCGTCCCGAGCTACGTCGAGGGTCGCCAGGGGCACAATGACCTCTTCGCCCTCGACGACCGGCGCCAGCTTTGGCACCGACGGCTCAGGTGCGGCAACTCCGGTGGCGTCTGGAGCCGGCTCGGGGGCGCCGGGCCGCCGGACTGGTCGCAGCCGTTCTCGTGGGCGGCGGCGAGCGACCGCCGCGGGATCACGGCGATCTTCGTCATCAGCGGGGGGCGCCTGCTCCGCCACGACGTCGACGCCGGCGGCGGCTGGGAGGACCTGCGGCCGCGGGCCGGGCTGCTGGCGCCAATCCCGGTTCCGCTGGGGCCGGGGAGCGTCGTCACGGCGGTGCCGAATGCCGGCTTCGAGAAAGCCCCGGGCGTCCGGCTCTGCATCACCGGCGCCGACGGCAACGTCTACACGCACCCATCCTGGCGGCCCGAGGAAGACGCCGGCCACTGGGAACGGGTGGCGGCAGCCGGAGGCCCGACGATCGCCCCTGGCAGCGCCGCCCACTTTGCGGCTGGGCGCCTGTTCGTGCGCGACGCCGGCGGCGACGTCTGGCTGCGGCCGCTGGAAGGGTTCGAGTTCCTCGGCCAAGGCTGGCGGGCGCTCGGCAATCCGGGCTTCCCGGTTGGCCGGCTCGCGGTGACGGGCGAATGGGACCGCCTGCACCTGGCGGTGGGCGGCTCGGAGGGTGAGGTGCGGGTGGGGGAGCTGCGAGTCGGCGCCGCGATCGCCTGGGCGCCCCCGGCTACCGCAACTGGCTGGGCGCCGGCACCCGGGTCGGAGCTTGCCTGGGCCTCGCCGGAGCCAGGCCAGTGGTGGCTCTTCGTCTGCGGCAGCGACGGCTCGGTGCGGGTGCTGAAACGCAGCGACGGCGATCTCTCCGCCGGCGCCTGGGAGACGGTCGGGAGCGGCGGAGAGCCATTCGCGGCCGGACCGCGAGACGGGCTGGGCGCCGTTTCGCGGGCGCGCGGGCAGGTCGAGCTCTTCGCCCAGGGAGCCACTGGCGCCGCCTGGACCTGGTGGTCCTAGCGCAGCCTCAGTTGCCGGCGAAAGCAAAGGCGGTCCGGGGGATATGCGTACCCGGACCGTCCCTGCTGACTGCTTCGCTCCGCTCCTCAGCCCTGGGGGGTGCAGGTGCGGATGATGCCGGCCGATGCTTTCGTGCCGTCGGCGAAGAGGGCGCTGGCGAATGCCTGCAGCTTGCCGTCAGCGCAGCGCGCCGAGAGGACGCTGACCTTCTTGCCTTTGTAGGTGTATTTCTTGCCGATCTTCAGATCGAAGGAGAGGACCGAGCCGGCGCCGCTGACGATCTTCGGGATCGTCGCCACCGATTTGAGGCCGAAGCGGCCACGGTGGATCTTCTTGATCTTGACCGTGGTCACGATCGCACCCGAAACCGGCGCCGAGAAAAAAGCGTGGATGTAGAAGGTGGTCGTGCCACCCCGCTGGCCGCCGTTGAAGACGGTGAGGGCCGAGTTGACGAGGATCGGTTTCTGTTCCGCGAGCTTCACCTCGACCGTGGTTTTGCCGGACCCGATGATCGACTTCGGGCACGCTTTCTTCGCGGCAGCCGTGTCACGCGACTGCAGCTGGCCGGACTTGCAAACCGGCAGACCCTTGACGAAGACGGCGCCGTTTTTGTCGGTTTCGACGATCGCCGAAGTCAGCGCCGGCGGGTGTTCGCCGTTCTTCGTGTTGATCTTGCCGGAGGCGCTAAGCGTGATCGGCGCCATCTTCTTCTTCGGCAGCTTCTTCGGCGCGAAGCCGCCGTTGAAGGTGAATTCGAGATTGCCCGCTTCCACCGTGACCGGCTTCTCCGCGATCGCGCTGCCGACTCCGACCAGCGCCACCAGCGCCACCACCATCGACGCGAACGCCAGCTGCGCCCGCGTCCCCCTACCCATAGATCTCATACCGCCTCCTTGTTCGCCGGGGTACCCAGCACGTTTGACCAGTCGCTGATGAAACCCTTGGTGAGCGCCACAGTTGCGCCTATCCGCGTCGTGGCCAGGCGGGCGGGTCAGCGCCGCAGGCGGGCCGCCAGCCCCCACAGCACGTAGGCGATCGCGAGGCCGATGAGGATGAACTTGACCACGGCGCAGCCGCTGGCGATCGGCGGCGCGGCGTCTCCCCCGCGGCCCCCGAGGAGGAGCAGCCAGAGGATGTTTTCGGCGGCGTCGAAGAGGGCGGCCGCGATCGCGAAGGCCGGCGCGAAGGTGCCGGCCGCGGCGAGAGCGTGTAGGTCATGTGCCCGCGCGAAGTCCCGGGTGGCGAGCGAGGCGAGGGCGAAGAAGGCGCCGTAGACCGCCATGAAGGGGAAGTCGATCCAGAGTGAGAGGCGGGCGAGGTCGCGCCCGTGGGCGCCCCATTCGGCGAAGATCTCCTCCAAGCGGTCGGCGCTGCCGGCGAACTCGAGCCCGAGGATCGAGGGACCGCCGGTGTCCTTCAGGCCCGCGTCGATGATCGCGAAGGCGACGTAGAACCCGGCCATCGCGACCCCGAGGCCGATCAGCAGTTGCTTGCGGGTGACAGATGCCGCCACGGCGCCGACGCTATCTGCTCCTCCGGAGGTCCGGCTGCAAGACGCCCTGCAGGAACCGCCACTCCGTCCGGTCGCCTCGACACCATCGAGTCATGTTGCAAGTGAGCGTTGTCTGTTCCAGCTGCGCCGAGGAGTCGGAGGTCCTGGTCGAGGACCTCGACGACGTCGGCCGCGAGGTCTGCGCCTGCGGCTACAGCTACGTGATCCTCTCCGTCGCCGAGTTCGAGCCGGTCGAGATCAAGGGCGGGCAGGTAATCCAGCTGCGCCGGCGCGACGACCGCCGGCTCGCCGCCTAGCGCCGCTACTCCGCCTTCTCGCCCCAGCAAGTCGCGATCAGGGAGCGCCCGCCGCCGTGATCGCGGTGCTCGCAGAGGTAGATCCCCTGCCAGGTCCCCAGCGCCAGCCGGCCGTTGGCGATCGGCAGCGTCAAAGAGGGGCCGAGCAACGCCGCCTTGATATGGGCCGGCATGTCGTCGGCGCCCTCGAGCGTGTGGGTCCAGTAGGGCGCTCCTTCCGGAACGGCGCGGTCGAACCAGGACTCGAAGTCGCGGCGCACCTCCCCCGAGGCGTTCTCGTTCAGCGCCAGCGAAGCCGAGGTGTGCTGGATCAGGAGGTGAAGGAGGCCGACGGAGACCTCACCGAGCTCCGGCAGGGCCTCGACGACCTCCTCGGTGACCAAATGGAAGCCGCGTGGCCGGGCCGTCAATTGGATCGGGCGCTGCAACCACATCGGGTGAAGGATGCCACTGGGCGGGTCCCGCCATAGCGAAAACGCATCCGGCTTGGACACCAGCCCGTTGGGGCAAGAATCCGATGCGATGCGTGACCACAATAGGCTGGCGGCGTGAACGTCCTCGTCGCCGCCGACATGGAGGGGATCGCCGGCATCGAGGACTACCGCGACTGCCTGCCCTCCCACCCCGCCGCCTACGCGCGTGGACGCCGGCAGATGACCGATGAAGTCCTGGTCGCGATCGATGCGCTGCGGGCCGGCGGCGTCGAGCGGATCTCGGTCGGCGATTGGCACATGGTCGGCACCAACGTCGAACGCGAGCGGATGCCGGCCGGGGTCGAGGTTCGGCCGATCGCCGACCTGGCGCTGGCCGAGGCGGAACCCTCGATGGCCAAGGCGCACGGGGGGCCACTCGACGCCGTTGTGATGATCGGCCACCATGCGAAGACCCCAAGCCCGCGCGGCTTCTGCTCCCACACCTTCGTCTGGGGGATGGAGGTGCTGCTCGGCGGCGACTCGCTGAGCGAGACCCAGACCTACGCTCAGGCGCTGGCGGCGGAGGGCATCCCGATCCTCGTCGCCGCCGGCGACCGCTGGCTGCTGGAGGAGATGCGCGACGGGGAGCTCGGGAGCGCCCGCCTGGTGACGACCAAGGAGGGCGAAGGCCGCGCCCGCGCCCGCTCGGTTCCTCCCGCCGACGCCCACCTAGCCCTGCGCGGCGCGATCGCCGCCGCCCTCTCCTCGCCGCTCGAGCCGCCACCCGCCCGTGACTACCCGGCCGAGCTGGTCGTCAAGGTCGAGGGCGAGGAGATTGCCCGCGCCGTCGTCGTCGACCCCGCCGACCTCCTCACCGCGATCGCCACCGTCTTCCGCACGAGCCAGGTCTCGAAGGAGTACCGCCAGCTGGCCAAGCTGCTGCCCCCCGACCACGACTCCCGCCTGCGCGCCTTCCAGCGCCGCGCCGGCAGCCTCCTGGCAACGCCGGTGATGCGCCGAAAGGAGCGGGAATGGCTTTCTGAGAAGCTTCTTGGTCGATGACCGACCAGGACGCCTTGCTGCAAAGGAGGATCCTCAACTGGTCGCAGAAGCTGCCGGGCTGGCAGCGCGGCCTGATGCGCAAGCTCTGCGACGGCCCGCTCGACGAGGCGGGCCGGGCGGAGGTGCTTGCCGTGCTCTGCGGAGAGGCGGCGGCGGAGGCGCTGCCGCCGCTGGAGCCGGCAAACCTGCCGGCTGACGAGACCGAGCACGGGCGGGTCGAACTGCGGCAGATCCGCGACCTGCGCAACGTCAACCGCCTGGCCGAAAACCAGGTGCTGCGGTTCGGGCCGGGGCTGAACATCGTCTTCGGCGAGAACGGGGCGGGCAAGAGCGGCTACGGCCGCCTCTGCCGGCGGGTCTGCCGCTCGGCCGAACCGGGCGAGGTCCTGCACGACGTCTTCGATCCCGGCAAGGCGGAGGCGCCGCAGACGGCCGAGTTCGTGCTCGCGGTCGACGGCGAGGAGCGAACCGTCGAGGTCGATCTCAACGCGGAAGCGCCGCGGATCCTCTCGGCGATGACCGCCTTCGACGCCAGCTGCGCCGATGTCCACGTCTCGAAGTCGAACACGATCGAGCACACGCCGCGGCCGCTGCGCCTGCTGAAGGAACTGGCCGAGGCCCAGGACGCGCTGGCGGAGGAGCTGGCGCGGCGGATCGAGGAGCGGCGCACGGCGCTGCCGGAGCTGCCGGGGGACATGACCGAGGAGGAGGCGCGGAGCTTCGAGCGCCTCGACGAGGCGGAGCTGAAGGAGCTGGCCGAGCTGGAGCGGGCGGAGGCGACGATCGCCGCCCACCGCAGCGAGGAGCTCGAGCGGGAGGCGCGGCAGCGGGCCGGCGCGGTGGGGAGGCTGGCCGAGCGGCTGCAGAATGCCTGGGACCGGCTCGACGACGAGGCGCTGACGGAAGTAGCGGAGCTGCGCGAGCGGCTCTCGCGGGCCGAAACCGCGGTCGACCGGCTCGCCGTCGACGCGTTCTCCGACCAGCCGCAGCCGGGCACCGGCGGCGAGGCTTGGCGGGAGATGTGGGAGGCGGCTCGGCGCTTCGTCGAATCCGGCGGCGGCTCGTTCCCCGACGACGGCGACGACGCGACCTGCCCCGTCTGCCAGCAGGGTCTTGGCGACGAGGCGCACGAGCGGATGCACCGCTTCGAGGCCTTCGTCTCCGGCGAGCTGCGCGAGCAGGTTCGCCTGGTCGACCTGGCGTTGACGGAGCGGATGCAAGACCTGCCCGACTTGGAGAAGCTCGCCAACCTGGTTGAGGTCGCGGTCGCCGCTGGGGGCGAGCACCTGCGCGGCCCGGCCGACGCGGCGCTGGAGGCTCTCGCCGATCGCCTCTCGATCGCGATCGGCGCCAGCGAGCCGCACCCGGGCCATGCGCTCGACCTCGGGCCGCTGCGCGACTACGTCGCCGTCCAGGGGGCCGAAGCCGAAGGCTTCGCGGTCCTCCGCGACGAGGAGGAACGCGAGCGGATCGAGCGGCGCCTACGGGAGCTGCGCGAGCACCGTCAGGTCGAAGAATCGCTCGACGACCTGATCGAGCACCTGCAGGGTCTGGAACAGGTCGCCGCCTGGGAAGAGGCGCGGTCCCAGCTCTCGACCAGGAAGATCTCCCAGCGGATCGGCGAGCTGAGCCGGCTGGCGATCACCGGGCGCCTGCAGGAGGCGCTCGCCGAGGAGATCGAGGAGCTGGACCCGATCGCCGACCGGGTCGAACTCAACGCCTCGGCCAGCAAGGGCAAGCCGGCGGTCCGCTTCAAGCTCCGCAGCGAGGGGCGCGAGCGCGTCGCCAAAGTCCTCAGCACCGGCGAGCAGACCGCGCTCGCGACCGCCTTCTTCCTCGCCGAGCTACGGGTCAGCAACGAGCGCAGCACGATCATCCTGGACGATCCGATTTCTTCGCTCGACCACCAGCGCCGCGAGCACCTGGCGGCCCGGCTCGCCGAGGAAGCCCACAAGCGGCAGGTCGTCGTCCTCACCCACGACCTGGTCTTCGTCTACTACTTGCTGGAACGGGCGGAGGAGCTGGGGCTGGAGCTGCACGCGCAGGCGCTGACCCGCGCCGCCGGCGAGGTCGGCGTCGTCAGCGACAACCTGCCCTGGGAGGCGCGCTCGCCGATGCAACGGCTGAAGGCGCTGCGGCACGAGCTGAAGACCGAGCTGCGCGGTCTATACAAGGGCCGTGATTCCGCCTACGAGCGCCGGGCGCAGCTCTGGCTGCTGGACCTGCGCAAAGGCTACGAGCGGCTGATCGAGGTCTACCTGCTGAACAGCGTCGTCGAGCGCCAGTCCCTCCCGATCCGGGTCCAGAAACTGCACGGCATCCGCTGGACGCCCGAGCTCGCCGAGGAGATCGACGTCGCCATGCGCGAGATTTCCGGCGCCGCCCACCAGGAACCCCTCGGCCGCGAGGGGCCCGCCCTGACCCGGCTGGAAGCCCTGCTCGACAAGTTCGCCGACCTCTGCGAGCGGACCAAACCGGCCCGTGAGGGCGAGGTCGAGGAACGGCCGGCTCAGGAGCCGGTGCCCTTGCGCTCGCGGTAGCGCCGCGTCTTCTCGCGGTTGCCGCAGACGTCCATCGAGCACCAGCTGCGGGAGTGGTTGCGGGTGGTGTCGTAGAAGGCCCACTGGCACTCGTCGTTGGTGCAGGCCTTGAGGCGGGGCCAGGCGCCGTGGGACTGGAGGCGCTCGATCGCGAGGAGGAGGCGGGCTTCGAAGCCGCTGAGGTCCGAGCGAGCCGGGGCGAGGTCGAGCCGGCCGTCGGCGAAAGTGGTGCGGAAGCGACCGCGCTCGGCGGCTTCCTCCAGCGGGGCAAGCTCGCCCGGCTCGACCTCCTCGCCATTGTTGGCCCCCAGCAGCGCCCGCAGGGACTCGCGTAGAGCGAGCAGCCGGGCCAGCCCTTCCTCGTCGGGGGGCTCCACATAGTCGCCGGTGCGATCGCGGATCCAGACCTGCAACCCCCGAGCATCTGCGATCGAGTCCGTCTTCTCTTCGACATCGCGCGTGTTGACGAAATCGACGAGCAGACCCGACTCCTGCTCCACCGCAACTTTGTTAAGAGAGGTTGACACTACCTATCTAGTATAGCTAGTGTTGGAGACACCAGCAATCGCTTTTAGCCAGTGTCTACCAAGAAGAGGAGGCCATCATGAGATTCCTCGCAAACCTCACCATCGCCAACGCCGCCGAGTCGCAGCGGCGACTGCGGGAAGCCGCCGCGCGCGACCGCCAGGTCCGCCAGCGCCCTCGGCGCTAGCGACGATGCTCGGCGAAGAGCTGCGGCCCCGGGCTCTGGCGCTGGACCGCCCATCACGAGGAGTGAAAACGAGAGGTCGCGGCCGACGTCTTCCGGGTTGGCCGCGAGCTACCGGAGGGACTGGTCGCGCTGGAGGCGCGCCCCCGCAGCGAAGTCCTCTTCTGGGAGCCGCGCTCGCAGGCGCTGATCGCTGGCGACGCCCTCCTCGGCGACGGTGAAACGGCGATGGCCTCCACACCTGCCCCGTCTCCTGGCTGCCTCAGTCCGCAACCCTCGCCGGCCTGCGTCAGGCGCTCCGCCCCGCCCTCGACCTCCCGGTCGAGCTGGTCATCACCTCCCACGGCGCCCCCGTCCTCTCAGACGCAAGGCAAGCCCTCGCCGCGGCAGTGGCCTAACCGAGTTCGATCACACCGAAGAGCAGCAAGAGGATCAGGGTAACCACGGCCGAGACCAGCAGCGAGCCGGCGCAGCCGAGGTTGTTGGAGAAGAAGAGGAACACCGACGCTCGCTACCCCCGGGGTGGGAGCCGGAAACCGGCGGGGAGATCAGAAGATGTCCTCGGCGGTGACCCGAAGGAGGTCTTCCGCACCGTCGACGGTCTCACGGGCGCAGACGGCGAAACGGGGCTCTGCCGCAAGCGTGGGAAGCCCCGTTGCCTTGCGTTCGAGCTCGGCACGGATGCGCCCGCCGTCGACCCGCTTTTTCCACTTCGCCTCCCCCAGCAGCACCGCCTCTTTCCCTCGGCCGGCGAGTGCGACGACGTCGATCTCTCCAGGATCCTTCGCCGCGGTCCAAAAGGGCCCGACGGCGACGATCCCCTCACCGAGCTCCCCACTTGCTGCAAGGCGCCTCAGGTGAGCGCGGAAAGCGTCCTCCCAAGGCATCCCCATATGTCCATCCAAAGAGCTCGTCAGGACCGAGAGGATGCTCTCCCCCAGGCCGCGCTCGATCTCTGGCCGATAGCGATCCAGCAGTCCAAGCCAGAAGGCGAGGAAGTTGTCGGCGATCCGGTAGACGCGGCGGCGGGTTCGGCGAGGATCCTCGGTGACGGGAGCCACCCGGTCGACCAGCCTCAGCGAGACCAGCCTGTCGAGCGTGCGAGCTGGATCCGCGCGGATCGCCTGCTCGATCTCGTTGAATTTGGTTCGCCCGGAGGCGATCGCGTAGAGGGTCCTCCGGGCCAGGTCACCGGCCTCCGCCTCAGTGGCAAGGACGAGCTGTCCCTCGCTGAGGAGGTGGCCGCCGGGGGTGCAGGCAAGACGAAGGAGATTCGCTCGGACGCTGGCGCTCTGGTCCCACCAACGGAGATACAACGGCATACCACCGACGAGACCCCAGACCAAGGCACGCTCGGCCGGCTTCAGGGCCGGGAGCATCAGGGCTGCCTCGTGGGGAGTGAACGGGTGGAGAAGAAGCGAGAGGTCAGAGCGACCATAGAGCGGCGCTCGCTCCTCTTGCATGGCCTCCATCGTCCGCACGGCCGATCCGCAGAGCAGAAGCTTCAGCTTGGTCCGACCCTGCACCCGGTCCCAAACAGCACGAATCAGGCTGGGAAGCTCCGGTGAGCTCTCCTGCAGGGCCGGCATCTCGTCCAGCACGAGCAGCAACCGCTTGCTGTGTGCCGCTTGCGCCAGGGTTTCCAGAGCGTCCTCCCAATCGGAAAACGGCCGGTCCTGAAGATCGCGGAACTCCACTCCGGCGAGAGGAATGGCAGCTCGCGAGAGTGCGGCCAATTCCGCCTCGGCCGGTCGCCCTGCGCCAGTATGGAAGATGGTCGGTAGGTCGTCAGCGAAATGCTGCAGCAGTGCGGTCTTGCCAACCCGCCGGCGGCCCCAGACGATTCCCATTCCGGCACCTGGAGAGGACCACCAGGACGTGAGCTGGTTGAGCTCCTGCTTCCTGTTGACGAAGGCCACGAGATGAGGTTACCAACATTGGATGTCACCGACAGTTGGTGTCGGTGACCTCGGGAGTCGGCGACCTATCTGTTCAGCTTCTCCTTCAGCCGCAGCAGCGCGATCACCGTGGTGGCGTCGCGGATGTCCGGTAGCGCCTCGTCGATCTCCGCCAGCGGCAGGCGCACGATCTCGATCTCCTCGTCGTCGTCGCGGTCGCCGCTTGCCGGCGAGAGGCCGGTGGCTTCGAAGATCGTCACTTTCTCGCTGAGGAAGCCGGGGCTCGGGTAGACGACGTGGAGCAGAGTCCAGTGCTCGGCCCGCAGCTCCGCCTCCTCCGCCAGCTCCCGCTGCGCGCACTCCAGCTCGTCCTCGCCATCGACGTCCAGCGTCCCCGCCGGGATCTCCAGCAGCTCGTCCTCCTCCACCGCCTCCCGCGGCTGCGCCACCAGGTAGGCAAACTCCTCGTCGTGGGCCAGCACGGCCACCGAGCCTGGGTGCTCGACGACCTCCCGCTCGATCTCCGTGCCGTCAGCGCGCCGGTAGCGCTTGGCGACGAAATCGACGTGCTTGCCGCGGTGGAGGGGCGTGGTCCCGAGATGCTCCACGCGGGGAGCTTAGGACGAAGTCGGGAAATGCATCGAGCCGGCATCGCCGGGGCCGGCGCTGTTGCCGGCGGGCCAGCGGCTGGTGATGGCCTTGCCGCGGGTGTAGAAGCGGACGCCCTCGGGGCCGTGGATGTGGTGGTCGCCGAAGAGGGAGTCCTTCCAGCCACCGAAGGAGTAGAAGGCCATCGGGACCGGGATCGGGACGTTGATGCCGATCATCCCGACTTCGACCTCGCGCTGGAAGCGGCGGGCCTCGTGGCCGGAGCCGGTGAAGATCGCGGCGCCGTTGGCGTAGGAGTTGCGGTTGACCAGCTCGATCGCCTCGTCGAGGCTGCGGCTGCGGACGACCGAGAGCACCGGGCCGAAGATCTCGTCGGTGTAGACCGACATCTCCGGCTGCACCTGGTCGATCAGGGTCGGCCCGACCCAGAAGCCGCCGCCGTCCACCTCGAGCTCGCGGCCGTCGACGGTGAGCCGGGCGCCCGCCTCGGCGCCCTGGCCGATGTAGTCGACGATCCGCTCGCGCGCCTGCGGCGTCACCACCGGCCCCATCTCCGAGCCGGGATCGAGGCCGGGGCCGACCTTGATCGCCCGCGCCCGGCCAGCGACCTCCTCGACCAGCGCGTCGCCGGACTCGCCGACCGCGACGGCGACCGAGATCGCCATGCAGCGCTGCCCGGCCGAGCCGAAGCCAGCGGCGGCGAGCTGGTCGGCGGCGTAGCCGAGGTCGGCGCCCGGCATCACGATCGCGTGGTTCTTCGCCCCGCCGAGCGCCTGCACGCGCTTGCGCTTCTCGGTGGCGCGGGCATGCACGTAGGAAGCGATCGGGGTCGAGCCGACGAAGGAGACGGCGGCGACGTCGGGGTGGTCGAGCAGGGCGTCGACCGCGACCTTGTCGCCGTGGACGACGTTGAAGACCCCCTCCGGCAGCCCCGCCTCGGCGTAGAGCTCGGCGACCAGGTTCGAGGCCGAGGGGTCGCGCTCGGAGGGCTTGAGGACGAAGGCGTTGCCGCAGGCGATCGCGACCGGGTGCATCCACATCGGCACCATCGCCGGGAAGTTGAACGGGGTGATTCCGACGCAGACCCCGAGCGGCTGGCGGAAGGAGTACGCGTCGACGGTGGTCGAGACCTGGTCGGAGTACTCGCCCTTCAGCAGCTGCGGGATCCCGCAGGCGAACTCGACCACCTCGAGGCCGCGCAGCACCTCTCCCTTCGCGTCCTCCAGCACCTTGCCGTGCTCGGAGGAGACGATCCGCGCCAGCTTCTCGACGTTTGCGTTGAGCAGCTCGCGGAAGGCGAACATCACCTTGGCGCGGCGGCTGAGGGAGGCCTCCGACCACTCGGCGAAGGCCGCCCGCGCCGCCGCGACCGCGGCGTCGACGTCGGCGGGCTCGGCCAACAACACCTCGGCCTGTCGCTCGCCCGTCGCCGGGTCCCAGACGGGGCCGGTGCGGGTCGCTGACCCGCCCCTCTCCTCCCCCGCCACCCAGTGCCGAACCACCCGCCCGAACTGCATCAACTTGACCACCCAGCAGATAGTGAAGTTGATGCAGTTCGCGTGGTGGGAGGCGTTCCTGGGGTCACCGGGTCATTGTGACGCCACCGGGGTCAGCGGCCCTTGGCCACTGAGTACAGAGATCGCGTTGCGGGCGGCCAGCTCGGCCATCGCGGTGCGGGTCTCGACCGTGGCCGAGCCGAGGTGGGGGCTCAAGACGACGTTGTCTAGCTCCGGCAGCCGCCGCTCCACCTGCGGCTCGTGCTCGTAGACGTCGAGGCCGGCAGCGGCGATCTGCCGCTCTTCCAGCGCCGCGGCCAGCGCTGCCTCGTCGACGACCGGGCCGCGGGCGGCGTTGACGAGGACGGCGCTCGGCTTCATCGCCGCCAGCTCCGCCGGGCCGATCAGGTGGTGGGTCTCGGGCGTCAGCGGGCAGTGGAGGCTGAGGACGTCGGCCTCGGCCAGCAGCCGCTCGAGCGGCATCCGCTCCGCCTCCAGCTCGGCCTCGACCTCGGCCGGCGCCGGGTGGCGCGAGTGGTAGGCGATCTGCATCCCGAAGGCGCGCGCCCGCTGCGCCACCTTCCTGCCGATCCCGCCCAGCCCGACGATCCCGAGCAGCCGCCCCTGCAGCCCGCTGCCAAGCATGAAGTGCATCCCCCAGCTCCAGTCGCGGCCGGAGCGGACCAGCCGGTCGCCCTCGACCACCCGTCTCGTCGCCGCGAGGATCAGCGCCAGGGTCAGGTCGGCGGTCGCGTCGTCGAGGACGCCGGGGGTGTTGGTGACGACGACCCCCCGCTCCCGCGCCGCCTCGACGTCGACGTTGTCGTAGCCGACGGCGACGTTGGCGACGCAGCGCAGCTGCGGGCCCGCCGCCCCCAGCAGCTCGGCGTCGACGCGGTCGCCGAGCAGGGTCAAGATCGCGTCGGCGCCGGCGACCAGCTCGAGTAGGTCAGCGCGCGGGATCGCGGTCTCCCGCTCGTCCCCCCGCACCTCCCCCGCCTCCCGCAGGAAGGCGACAGCCCGCTCGGGAAGGCGGTTGGTGACCGCGAAGATCATCTCGCTTCCGGCTTCAGCACCACCAGGCACAAATCGTCGCGGATTGGGCGATCAGCCCAGTCGAGGATCGCTCGTTCGACCTCGTTCACCATCACGCGCGCGGCGAGACCGGTGAGCGGGGCGAGGATCCCCGACAGGCCCTCGAGTCCGAGCATCTGCTTGCCGCGGCGAACGTCGGTGGCGCCATCGGTGTAGACGACCAGGCCCTCGCTGCCCGTCAGCGAGCTCTCCGTGTTCTCCAACTCCAGCTTCTGCTCGGCGCCGAGCAGGAAGGTCGTGCCGTCGGCGGCGAGCTCGACCAGCTCGGGCAACCGCAGCGGCGGCGCGTGCCCGGCCCTCGCCCAGCACACCTTGTCCTCTCCCGGCCGCAGCCGCACGCAGATCGCGCTGACCAGCTCGCGGCTTCGCCCCGGCCGGTCGGCCAGCGCCGAGTTCGTCAGCGTCAGCAGCTCAGCCGGGTCGCTGGTGTTGGCGGCGAAGGTGGCGAGGCGGGCCCTGATGAAGGTGGCGAGGCGGGCCGCCGCCGGCCCGTGGCCGACGACGTCGCCGACGACCGCGATCGCCGACCCGTCGGGCCCGTTGGTCAGCAGGTAGAAGTCGCCGGAGACGCCGAGTTCGGAAGGGACGAAGGCGGCCCCCGCGTCGACGCCGGGCAGCTCCGGCAGATCGGCCGGCGTCAGCGCCGCCCGGATCGCCTCCAGTTCCTCCGCCGAGTGCTCGAGCGTCCGCAGCCGCTCGCTGACCCAGGATGCGAACGCGGCTACCCCGAACAGGAAGGCGGCCCGGATCAGCAGCGCCAGCGCGAAGTGCGGGACGTTGTGGACGAGGTGGCCGGCGACGTAGAAGGCGACGCTGGCGAGCGCGGTGAGGAAGGCGGCCCGGGACCCGAACCACCAGGCGGCGAGGCCGATCGGGACCGAGTAGAAGAAGGCGATCCCGGAAGAGGCGCTGGCGGCCGAGAGCCAGGCGACGAAGACGAGGACGATCGCGAAGACGATCCAGGCGATGCGAACGTTTCGCGATGCGGCCGCCGGCACTTGAGGCTGACCCTACCGCAGGGTCAGCCTCGGTGAAGGAGGATTTAGACAGGCAGGGCTAGTACCACTTCCCGCGGGCGAAGCCGCCGAATGCGATCAGCCCGATCAAGGCGATGATCAGCCCGATCCAGAAGCTCCAGACGATCATCAGCACGATCCCGATGATCACGAGGATGCCCCCCAACGAGATCCCGCCGATGCCGGCTCCTCTATCCGCTCTGGTGTTCATCCGCTCCTCCGTTTCGACGCGTGCAGTGCCATTAGACGACTGGTCTGGTCCAACGGATACCCCGCGGCGCCGTTTCTCACTCCGGTTCCGGGGACTCCTCGCCCGGCCACTTGCCGGTCACTTTCGCGAACGAGGTGCGGGTGCCGTGGTCGACCAGGCCTTTGACGAGGCGGAAGATCGCCCCCTCGACGAGCAGCGCCGCGACCAGCTTCGGCCAGGAGAATTCGCGGTGCTCGGGCTTCGGCGGCTCCTCTTCGTCGATCAGGCCCCAGACCTGTTCGAAGACCTTCTTGCCGAGGATCCCGGCGATCAGGCCAAGGACGATGCTGATCGGAGCGAAGACGATCTTCATTGCTGCGCAGTGCCGGTGCCGTTGGAGCTGCCCGACCCTTTCGCCGCGATCGCCGCGCCGGCTGCCGCGGCGCCGGCCAGGCCCATCGCCGCCAGTCGCTTCGGCCACTTCCGCTTCGGGTGCTCCCGCTGGTCGGCCACCGCCAGGGCGCCCTCGCGCAGGCTTTCCGCGCCCTTGCGGAGGTTCTCCCGCGCGTACTCGTTTTCCGCCAGCTCCTTGACGTAGGCCGGGATCTGGGATGCCGCTTTCGACATCGTCTTCGTTCCTCGCATCGCTCGCTCCTTCTCACGTGGTCTTCTGGTCCTTCGGGTCGTCCCGCGGCTCCAGCTGGATCTCCTTCTCGGCCCGCGGCCGCCCTTCCTCGATCTCGGCGCTGCGCTCGCGCTCGGCGTTCATCTGGTGGCCGAAGAGGATCGCCAGGTTGGTGATCCAGAACCAGAGCAGCAGGACGACGAGGCCGGCGAGGGTGCCGTAGGTCTTGTCGTAGGAGCCGAAGTTGGAGACGTAGAAGGCAAAGAGGGCCGAGGCGATCGCCCAGACGACGATCGCGACCAGCGCTCCCGGCGTCACCCACTTGAAGCCGCGGATCTTCACGTTCGGCGTCGTGTAGTAGAGGACGTCGACCATGAGGATGAAGATCGCCGCCATCACCGGCCACTTGGCGATGTTCCAGACGTCGACCGCGGTGCTGCTGAGGCCGATCGGGTTGGCAACCGCTTCGACCACCGGCCCGGTGAGGACGAGGCCGACGGCGAGCAGCGCCATCATGATGATCATCGCCAGGGTGACCCCGATCTGCAGCGGCCGCAGCTTCCAGAAGGGGCGGCCCTCGGGAGTCTCGTAGATGATGTTCGAGGCGCGGGTGAAGGCGCCGACGTAGCCGGAGGCCGACCACAGCGCCACCGCCAGGCCGAAGACGAAGGCGAACCCGGCCGCGCTCTGGTTTTCGACGATCGATTTGATCGGCCCTTCGAAGGTTTCCGCGCCGGATTCGGGGCCGATTTCGGTGATGATTTCGGTCAGCTTCGAGGTCGTCGTCTGGGGATCGCCGAAGATCCCGATCAGCGAGACCATCGCGATCAGCGCCGGGAACAGCGAGAGCAGGCCGTAGTAGGTGAGCGCCGCCGCCCAATCGGTGAGGTTGTCCTCCCGGAACTCGGTCAGCGTCCGCTTGAAGGTCGACGGCACGCCCGATTTGGGCGCCTCGCCCTCGGGCTTGTAGTCGCGGCGGACGCCGCTGCCTCGGCACCGTTGCTTTCCATAAGCCCTACCTGCCCGCTCAGCCGACCCCCTAATCCAGGGTCGTTTCCAGCTTTTGCGTTCCTATAGGAACCAAAAGTCTGGAAACGATCTTCAGATTTGCGGTAGTTGCTGCCCTTCGCTGAGGAGAGGAGCGAAGAGGTCGCCTTTGACGGCAACGCGGTCGAGGACGGCGGCGTGGTCGAAGACGAGGGCCTCGCGGTCTGCGGCGGCCAGCGCCGCCTCGACCTCGACCCACTCCAGCGGCGTCGAGACCGTCGGCCGTTCTTTCGCCCGCAGCGAGTAGACGCAGACGGTGGTCTTGTGGCGGTCGTTCTGGCTCCAGTCGACGAGGATGCGGCCGGGACGTTTCGCCTTCGACATCTGCGAGACGACGCGGTCGGGAAACTTGCGCTCCAGGGTCTCGGCAACCGCTTTCGCGAACGGCTTCGTCTCCGCGTAGGTGACCCCGGAGTTGAGCGGGACGTAGAGCTGCATCCCTTTCGAGCCCGAGGTCTTCGGGTAGCAGTTGAGGCCGAGCTGCTCGAACATCCCCCGCAGCCAGACCGCGACCTGGGCGCAGTCGACTACGTCGGCGGGGGGCCCGGGGTCGAGGTCGAAGACCATCGAGGTCGGCCGCTCCATCTCGGAGCAGCGGGAGAGCGAGGTGTGCATCTCGATGTCCGCCAGGTTGGCGAGCCAGACCAGCGTCGCGGTGTCTTCGACTACGCAGTAATCGATCTCCCCCTTGTGGCGGTCACTGTAGATGCTCGCCGTGCTCACCCAGTCGGGGCGGTGTTTCGGGCAGCGCTTCTCGTAGAAGTGCTTGCCCTCGACCCCTTCGGGATAGCGCTTCAGGGTCAGCGGCCGACCGCGAAGGTGCGGCAGCAGCACCTCGCCGATCCGCGCGTACCAGTCGATCAGCTCGCCCTTGGTGAAGCCGGTCTTCGGGTAGAGCACCTTGTCGAGGTTGGAGAGTTCGAGCTCGTGGTCTTCGACCGTGACCGCGGCTTTGTTGCGCGGCCGTTTCACCGCGGTCGCGGTCAGGCGCTCGCCCTGCGGGTCCGTCGCCTGCTCGAGCTCGACCTCGTCGGCGGGCTTGTCCTCGCGCAGGCCTTTGAAGGCGCCGTGGCGGACCATCCCCTCCTTCGTCATCTCCCGGAACTCGAACTCGGCGACCAGCTGCGGCTCGACGAAGAGCGCGCTTTTCGGCGGTTTGGTACCGGCGCCGAAGGGGCTGGTCTTGCGCTCCAGCGGGGCGAGGCGCGCGGCCAGCGCGGTCAGATCCTGCTCTTTGAACCCGGTCCCGACTTTGCCGCCGTAGCGCAGCACCGGCTTGCCCCCGTCACTCTCGAAGTAGCCGACGAGGAGCGCGCCGAGGTGGTTGCGACGGCGGCCTTCGCCGGGGGTCCAGCCGCCGATCACCATCTCCTGGCGGCTCGTGTTCTTCACCTTCAGCCAGGTGCCGGTGCGCTTGCCGGGGCAGTAGACGGAGTCGAGGCGCTTCAGCATCACCCCCTCCAGCCCCTGCTCCCTGCTCGCCGCCAGCAGCTCCTCGGCGTGGCCGACCGAGTAGCCGGGCGTCTGCCAGCTCTCGCCGTAGAGCTCCAGCCCTTCGAGCAGCTCGCGGCGGCGCTCGTAGGGCTCGCCGGTGAGGTCTTCCCCGTCGAAGTAGAGGAGGTCGAAGATGACGTAGACGACGGGATGGGTCTTCATCCGCCGCCGGACGACGTTCGGGTCGGTGTGGTGGATCCGCTGCTGCAGGAGCTCGAAGCTCGGCTTGCCGTCCTCGTCGAAGACGACGAGCTCGCCGTCGAGGACGGCGTCGAAGGACCCAAGCGCGCGGGGGATCCGTCGCACCTCCGGGTACTGGGCGCTGACGTCGTTGAGGTTGCGGGTCTGCAGCGTCACCCGGCCGGGCTGGCAGTAGGCGAGCGCCCGCACCCCGTCCCACTTCACCTCGACCGCCCACTTGTCGTCGTCGCGCGGCAGGGTCGAGAGCCGGGCCAGCATCGGCACCACGTTCTCGAGGAACGGATCGCGCTCGCGGGCCGGCGGGTCGATCCGGTGGATCATCCAGTCCTTCTCGGCTTTGCCGGCGCGGAAGAGCGCGTAGCGCCCCTGCAGCCGCTCGCCGTGGAACTCGACCATCACTTTCCCCGGCTCCCACTTCTCCAGCTCGTAGGTGCCGGCGTCCCAGATCTTCATCGTCCCGGCGCCGTACTCGCCCTTCGGGATCTCCCCCTCCCACTCGAGGTATTCGAGCGGGTGGTCCTCGGTGTGGACGGCCTTGCGGTTCTCCTCCGGGTCCTCGGGGATCCCGTTCGGGATCGCCCAGGAGGCGGCGACCCCGTCGTGCTCGAGCCGCAGGTCCCAGTGCAGGCGGCGGGCGCTGTGTTCCTGGACGACGAAGCGCGGCGCGCCTTTCTTCTTGGGCCGTTTCTTGGGCGCCGGCTCCGCGGTCTTGCCGAAGTCCCGCTTGCGCTCGTACTCGGCCAGTTTGACTTTGCTCGATTTTCCCTTCGCCTTAGCCATAGGATCGATTCTTGCGCTCTACCCGCCTCAGCCTCCTCTTCGTCCTTTTCGCGTGTGCGCTGCCGGCGCCGATCGCCGTTGCCGCCGGGGAACCGTTCTTCCCCCACGCCGGCAATCGCGGCTACGACGCCCTCGACTACGCCGTCGATCTCACCTTCAAGCCGAAGGAGGGGGCGATAGTCGCCTCGGCGACCGTCGACGCCACGGCGACCGAAAACCTCGGCCGGCTCTCCTTCGACTTCTTCGGTCCGCGGGTCAGCGAGGTGCGGGTCAACCGGATGCCGGTGAACTTCCGGCGACGGCCCGGCAAGCTGATCGTCTATCCGCGCGGGGAAATCGCCGCCGGCAGCGATTCGCCGCCAACGTCCGCTACAGCGGCAGGCCGCCGAAGATCGTCGACCCCGACGGCATGGACGAGGGCTGGATCCCGACCGACGACGGCGCCCTCGCCGTCGGTGAGCCGCAGGGCACCGCCGCCTGGATCCCCTGCAACAACGTCCCCGCCGACAAGGCGAGCTTCGAGTTCGCGATCACCGTCCGCGACGGCTTGAAGGCGATCGCCAACGGCCGCCGGGCTCGCAGCGAGAACAGGAATGCGGGAGTCACCTTTCACTGGATCGAAAGGGCTCCGATGAGCCCCTACCTGGCCGTCCTCGACATCGGCCGCGGTCGCATCGCCAAGAGCCGCATCGGCCGCCTCCCGACCTGGTCCCTGATCGATCCGCGCCTGGAGCGCGGGGGCCGGCAGGTACGGCGCGACCTGCCGGAGGTCCTTCGCTTCGAGAGTCGCCTCTTCGGCGGCTACCCGTTCAAGGCCGCCGGCTCGATCCTCGATTACGCACCCGGCCTCGGCTATGCGCTGGAGACCCAGAGCCGGCCGATCTACACCTTCCCCCCCGGCCGCAGCATCCTCGTCCACGAGATGGCGCATGAGTGGTTCGGCGACTCGGTCGGTCTCAAGCGCTGGCCCGACATCTGGCTCAACGAGGGCTTCGCGACCTGGACCCAGTGGTACTTCTCCGAGCGCCACGGCGGCCCCAGCGCCCAGCGGATCTTCGAATTTTGGCTGGGAGTGCCTGCGGACGAAAAGTTCATCTGGGCGCCGCCGCCCGGACGGCCCGGCAGTCCCGAATATCTATTTGCCGGGTCGGTGTACCTGCGGGGGGCGATGACGCTGCAGGCGCTGCGGCAGGAGATCGGCACCGAGGCGATGCTGCGGGTGCTGCGTACCTGGGCGACGGAACACCGTCACGGCAGCGCCACCACCCGCGAGTTCATCGAGCTCTCCGAGCGCGTCTCCGGCCGCGGACTCGACGGGCTCTTCCAGCGCTGGCTGTATCAACGGGGGAAACCGTGACGCGACGGCGCCTCCACACCTGTCTCCTCCCTGCCAGCCCGACTGCCTAGCGGATGCGGTTCCTCGTCGCGCCCGACTCCTTCAAGGAGACGTTCGGGGCGGCCGCGGTGGCCGAGGCGATCGCCGGCGGACTCGAGGAAGGCGGCGCAGAGGTCGAGCGCTGCCCGGTTGCCGATGGCGGCGAGGGGACGATGGACATCCTGCTCGCAGCGCTGGGCGGGGAGAGGCGACGGGCCGGGGCGCACGACCCGTTGGGGCGGTGGCTGGAGGCGAGCTTCGGGCTACTTGGCGACGGAGCAACCGCGATCGTCGAGACGGCGCAGGCCTCGGGCCTGCCGCTGGTCGCACCGGGGGAACGCGATCCCGAGCGTGCCAGCACCTTCGGTACCGGCCAGCTGATCGCGGCAGCCGCGGGGGCGGGGGCGGGGCGGGTCCTGCTCGCGGTCGGCGGCAGCGCCAGCACCGACGGCGGCGGCGGGGCGATCGAGGCACTGCGGGAGGCGGGGCTTCTGGGTCACGTCGAGATCGAGGTGCTCTGCGACGTCACCGCCGCCTACGAGGAGGCGGCGCGGCTGTTCGCCCCGCAGAAGGGAGCGGACGCGGCGGCGGTCGAGCGGCTGAGCGCACGGCTCGAGGCAACGGCGGCGGAGCTGCCGCGCGACCCGCGCGGGGTGCCGATGAGCGGCTGCGCCGGCGGGCTCTCGGGCGGGCTTTGGTCCTACGGAGCGCGGCTTCGCCCCGGCGCCGCCTTCGTGCTCGATGCGGTCGGCTTCGACGCGCGGCTCGCCCGGGCCCACGCGGTGGTCAGCGGCGAGGGCCGCTTCGACTCGCAGAGCCTGGCGGGAAAGGTGGTCGGCGAGATCGCCAAGCGCTGCACTGTCGCTGCCAAGCCCCTGCACCTGGTGGTCGGCGGGAACGCCTTCGAGGGGGAACCGCCGGCCACGGTCTCCTCGATCAGCCAGGCGAGCAAGCCGGGAGAGATGCGCGAGGCGGGGCGCACGCTGGCGGAGGCTCGCTAGGAGGGACTGGCGAGGTCGCGCCGCTCGCAGAGCCAGGCCGAGCGCGGCGAGCCTCCACTGAAGTTCTTCGATCGCCGGGTGAGAGACTGAGCCGGTGCGAGTGCTCGCGATCGTCCACCAGCGCGACGCCGGCCCGGGCGTCTTTGCCGAGGCGATTGCCGGCGCCGGCGGCGAGCTCGACGAGTGGACGCTGGCCGAGCGGCCGGAGCCGCCGGCCGACCCCCTCGGCTACGACGCGGTCATCGTCCTCGGCGGCGCGATGAACGTCGACGAAGGCGAACGGCACGGCTGGATCGCCGAAGAGGAGGCACTGCTGCGCGAGCTGCTGGAGCGCGAGGTGCCGCTGCTCGGCCTCTGCCTCGGCGGCCAGCTCCTGGCCTCGGCCGCCGGAGCGGAGCCGCGGCGCGCGGCGCGCCCAGAGATCGGCTGGCACCAGGTCGAGGTGACGCCGGAGGGAGAAGACGACCCGCTCCTCGGCCCCCTCGCCCCCGCCTTCGAGGCCTTCCAGTGGCACAGCTACGAGTTCCCCCTGCCGCCAGGCGCCGTCCCCCTCGCCCGCAGCGAGGTATGCCTCCAGGCCTGCCGCCTTCGCGAGCGGGCCTGGGCCCTCCAGTTCCACCCCGAGGTCAGCGGCGCCGACGCCCTCCACTGGGTCGACGACTACGAGGCCGACCCCGACGCCGTCCGCATCGGCATCGACCCGGCGCTGCTGGGCCCGGAGACCGAAGCGAAGATCGGGGCGTTCAACGAGCTGGGGCGGGAACTGTGTATGCGCTGGCTCGAGTGTTAGCCCTGCCGGAGGATGAAGCGATCGAACAGAGGGACGGCAAACGAATACTTCCCGAACCGATTCTTGTAGACGAGGCCAGCCTTACAGAGGCTCACCAGCATCTGGTTCACATGACTGCTCGTGAAGGGCTTCTCCAATTTCTTGGAGGCCTCCACGACTTCCTGAACGGTGAACTCTTCATCTGGCTTGCCGAGTACGGCGATGGACCAGAGAAGGTCTCGTTGTCTGTCGGTGGCGCGAGCCCAACGGCCGGCGAAGAAGTCTGAGTCGAGCTTCAGGGTTATCGCGTCGAGAGGGACCGCGTACGGAACCGGGGCCTCCTGTCGCTGCAGCAGCACGAACGAGTCGAAAACCTCGCGACAGATGAATTGGATGAAATAGGGATATCCGCCCGACTGGTTGACGATCATTTCCACCGACTCCTCGGTGAACTTGACCGGGCACTTTGCGTCGTCGATCGGCTTCAAGATCGCTTCCCTGCTCGCTTCGGCATCGAGCTTGTCTAGAACGATCACCCGGAACATCCTCTCGGCGAACGTCCGGGCTTCAACCAGCTTTGGAAAAAGAGTCGGCAAACCGGTGAGGGCAAGCATGAACGGGATCTCTTTCCGCTGGATCGACTGGAAAACGTCGAGGAGGAGGGAGAGGGGGAACTGGTCCCGCTTCGCCGCGTCCGCCAAGTTCTGGGCCTCGTCATAGGCGAAGACGACCCCGCGATTGCCATCCCGCGCTATGGCCGTTGCAGCCACCTCTAGGACCGCCTTCAATTTGTCCTCGATCAACCCAGGGGTGGCCGCGAAGATCGTGGACAACGCCTCGAAATCGAGGTGGATCTCCTTTTTCCCGCCCGCGAAGCCGACGGCGTCGGCCTCCCCTATCACCAGGGTGGAGGTCGCTACCGAGAGATCTGCCATGAGGCGGGTGGTGAGAGCCTCTTCGCTTACGCTCGCGGACTCCGACAGATCCGTCCCTACCCAGATCCATCCCTTCTGCAAAGCCAATGGCTTGAAGGTCTCGAGGAGAACCGTCTTCCCGACACCGCGCAGGCCGGTAAGCAGGGGGTTCTCCAGAATGATCTTCTGCTCCAGGAGTTTTTCGAACTCCGTCTGCTCTGCCAGCCTCCCCGCCATATAGGGCGGCCTGTGCCCCGCGCCGGGCCGAAAGGGATTATCGAAAGCCGCGGGAGGATCAACGCTCATTTAGCTACCCCTTTGAATCAAGTGCAATAGCTAAATTTATAGCATCTTGCTAGTCCACCTGAATTGGCGTGAGGTAAGCCGCCGAGAGGCCGCCGTCCACCAGGAAGGTGCTGGCGGTGACGAAGGTGGAGTCATCGCTGGCGAGAAAGAGGGCCGCTTTGGCGATCTCCTCGGGCTCGCCGAAGCGGCCCATGGGGATGTGGATGAGGCGCTTGGCGGCGCGCTCGGGGTCCTTGGCGAAGAGCTCCTTGAGCAGCGGCGTGTTGACCGGCCCCGGGCAGAGGGCGTTGACGCGGACGCCGCGGTCGGCGAACTCGACGCCGAGCTCCCGCGAGAGGGCGAGGACGCCGCCCTTGGAGGCGGTGTAGGAGATCTGGGAGACCGCGGCGCCCATGGTCGCGACGAAGGAGGCGACGTTGACGACCGAGCCGCCGCCGGCCGCGAGCAGGTGCGGTATCCCGTGCTTGCAGCAGAGGAAGACGCTGCGCAGGTTGACGTCCTGCACCCGCTGCCAGGAGTCGAGCGAAGTCTCCAGGACCGAGCCGTCATCAGTCGGGTTGATGCCGGCGTTGTTGAGCAGCACGTCGATGCGGCCGAACTCGACGTCGACGCGGCGGAAGGCTTCGACGACCTGGCCCTCGTCGGAGACGTCGGCCTCGATCGTCAGCGCTCCCTCGGCCTCGGTCGAGAGGTCGATGCCGACGACGGTCGCCCCCTCCGCGGCAAAGAGGCGTGCCGACTCGGCGCCGATCCCGCTCGCCGTCCCGGTGATCACGCAAATCTTCCCCGCCAGCCTGTCGCCCACGATCAGCCTCCCTCTCCCGTCGCGTAGTAGACGTTCTTCACGTCGGTGTAGTGCTCGAGCGCGTCGGGGCCCAACTCGCGGCCGACGCCGGACTGCTTGAAGCCGCCGAAGGGGGTGGAGACGCGGACCGAGGTGTTGGAGTTGATCGAGATGACGCCGGTGTCGATTGCCCGGGCGACGCGCAGCGCCCGCGCCCCGTCGCCGGTCCAGATCGAGCCGGAGAGTCCGTAGATCGTCTCGTTGGCGAGGCGGACCGCGTCCTCCTCGGAGTCGAAGGGAATGACGCAGGCGACCGGGCCGAATATCTCCTCGGAGGCGGCGCGGTCGTCGTTGGCGACCGGCGCCAGCACGGTCGGCGGAAACCAGTAGCCGGGGCCATCGGGGGCGCTGCCGCGGATCGCAACTGGGGCGTCGCCGGGGACGTAGGAGGCGACGGTCTCGCGCTGCCCGGCCGAGATCAGCGGCCCCATCTCGGTCGAGTCCTCGAGCGGGTCGCCGACCGCGATCCCCTCGACCGCCGGCTGCAGCGCCACCAGGAAGTCGTCGACCGCGCTGCGCTCAACGAGGATCCGCGAGCGGGCGCAGCAATCCTGGCCGGCGTTGCCGAAGACCGCCATCGGCGCCGCAGCGGCGGCGGCCTCGAGGTCCGCGTCGGAGAAGATGACGTTGGCCGACTTGCCGCCCAGCTCCAGCGTCACCCGCTTGATCGTCTGCGCCGCCCCGGCGGCGATCCCGCGACCGACCTCGGTCGAGCCGGTGAAGGCGATCTTGGCGACGTCGGGGTGCTCGACCAGCCGCTGCCCGCAGACGATGCCCGGGCCGGCGACGACGTTCAGCACGCCCTCCGGCAGTCCAGCGTCCAAAGCGAGGACCTCCAGCTCCAGCGCGGTCAACGGCGTCAGCTCCGCCGGCTTGAGGACGACGCAGTTACCGGCGGCGAGTGCCGGGGCCACCTTCCAGGAGGCGATCGTCAGCGGGAAGTTCCAGGGGACGATCAGGCCGACGACCCCGAGCGGCTCGCGGAAGGTCATGTCGACGCCGCCGGCGACCGGGATCGTCTGCCCCAGCAGCCGCTCCGGCGCACCCGCGTAGTAGCGGAAGGTCTCGACCACCATCCCGATCTCGCCGCGGGCGTCGCCGATCGGCTTGCCGGCGTTGCGCGCCTCCAGCGTCGACAGGTCCTCGTGCCGCGCCTCGATCGCGTCGGCGAGGCCGCGCAGCAGCTTCGCCCGGTCCGCCGGCGCCACCGCCCGCCAGGCAGGGAACGCCGCCTTCGCCCGCGCCACCGCCGCGTCGACCTCCTCCGCCCCGGCCCGCGGCACCTCGGCCATCACCGCCTCCGTCGCCGGCTCGATCACCTCGATCGCACTCATCAGGCCTGCTCGCCCATTGAGTTGTTCCTTTTTGTTGCTATCCCCCCAAAAGGAACAGACGAAGAACTGGTTGCGTGTTGACGCGCCGCCTCGACCAGGGCGCCGATCAGCTGGGAGTCCTCGTCTTCCTCGGGGTGCCAGATGACGCCGAGGGCGAAGCGCTTGCCGGGCAGCTCGATCGCCTCGGGGAGGTCATCCTCGGCCGACCACCCGGTCACCCGCATCCCCTCGCCGAGCTGGTCGACGCCCTGGTGGTGGTGGGACCAGGCGACGAAGCCCTCGACGCCGGCCGCGGTGCAGGCGAGCGAGTCGGGCTCGAGGCGGATGTGGTGCTTGCTGAAGGTGCCGGCGACCGTGCGGTGCGCCTCGTTCCCCAGCGTCTCCGGCAGATGCTGGACCAGCGTCCCGCCGAGGGCCACGTTCAGCAGCTGCATGCCGCGGCAGATCCCCAGCACCGGCAGGTCGCGCTCCAGCGCCCGCCGCGCCAGCGCCAGCTCGAAGGCGTCGCGCTCGGGCCAGGTGCCGCGCGTCTCCGGGTGCGGCTCGGCACCGTAGCTGGCCGGGTCGATGTCGGCGCCGCCGGCAAGGATCAGCGCGTCGACGCGGTCGAGCAGCAGGTCCGGGTCGCTCACGGCCGCCTCGTCGGGCGGCAGCACGATCGCAATTCCCCCCGCCCGCTGCACCGCTTTGACGTACCCGCGCGGGGCAAGCGTCACCTCGTAGCCCTCCCAAACCCCCCAGCTGACCCGCTCGACCGCCGCGCAGATCCCGATCGCCGCTCGTCTGTTCCTTTTCGTTGCAATGTCCCGATAAGGAACAGACGAATGAGGATCTCCTTCGCTCATAGCCGCTCGAAGCCCCGGTAGCGCTCCCAGTCGGTGACGGCCGCCTCGAAGGCCTCGATCTCGACCCCGGCGCGGTTCAGGTAGTGGTCGACGACCTCGCCGCCGAGGGCCTCGCGCGCCACCTCGCTCGCGGCGAAGGCGTCGCGCGCCGCGTAGATGTTCGACGGCACCCGCGGTTTGTCGGACTCGTAGGCGTTGCCCTCGAAGACCTCCTCCAGCGGCAGCTCCTCGTCGATCCCATGCAGCCCCGCGGCGATCATCGCGCTCAGCGCCAGGTAGGGATTGACGTCGGCCCCCGGCAGCCGGTTCTCCACCCGCAGCCCCTCGCCGTGCCCGACCACCCGCAGCGAGCAGGTGCGATTGTCCCGCCCCCAGGCGATCGCGGTCGGCGCGAAGGAGCCCTTGGCGAAACGCTTGTAGCTATTGACGTGCGGCGCGTAGAGCAACGTCAGCTCCTCCATACAGGCGAGCTGCCCGGCGACGAAGCGCTCGAACAGCTGTTGGTCGGCGGCGAAGGCGTTCCCCCCGTCCTCCCCCGCCAGCGAGCAGTGGATGTGGCACGAGTTGCCCTCGCGCTCGTTGAACTTCGCCATGAAGGTGATCGCGTGCCCCTCCTGGGCGGCGATCTCCTTGGCCCCGTTCTTGTAGATCGCGTGGTTGTCGGCGCTCCGCAGCGCCCCGTCATAGCGGAAGTTGATCTCGTGCTGGCCGAGGTTGCACTCGCCCTTCGAGTTCTCGACCTCCATCCCCGCCCCACCCATCTCGTTGCGGATCCGCCGGATCAGCGGCTCCACCCGCGAGGTCCCCAGCAGCGAGTAGTCGATGTTGTAGAGGTTGGCCGGCTCCAGCTCGTGGAACCCCTTGCGCCAGGCCTCCTCGTAGGTGCTGCGGAAGACGATGAACTCGAGCTCGGTCGCTGCCTTCGCGCTCATCCCGCGCTCCTCCAGCCGCCGCAGCTGGCGGCGCAGGATCTGCCGCGGCGAGGCGACGACTTCGCGCCCGTCCCCCCACTGCACGTCGGCCATCACCATCGCCGTCCCCGGCAGCCACGGCACCATCCGCAGCGTCTCCAGGTCCGGGACCATCTCGAAGTCGCCGTAGCCGGTGTCCCAGGAGGACATCGCGTAGCCGCCGACCGTTTCCATGTCGACGTCGACCGCGAGCAGGTAGTTGCAGCCCTCTGCCCCGTGCTCGAGCACGTCGCCGAGGAAGTGGCTTGCGGTCAGCCGCTTGCCCTGCAGGCGCCCCTCCATGTCGGCGATCGCGAGCAGCACGGTGTCGACCGTGCCGTCCGCGACAGCCTTCTTCAGCTCCTCGACGGTCACCCGCGGAACGTTACGCCGGGGGCGATTTGTCTGGCGGATCCGCCACTCCCGCACGCTCGCTCGCCGGCGGATCCGGGTGCTCCCAACCCTCGAGCCGGGTGTGTGCGAGCCCCCCGTCGTCCTTCCCTTCGCGCATGTTCATCGCGAACTCCTCCTCGGGCGAGTAGACGAGGCGATGGCGTCCGGCAATCGCGAAGTAAGCGAGGGCAACGATGTAAACGGCCGCGACGCCGTACACCCCGGGCCGGTATTCGTCGTTGTAAAGGATTGCGCCGAGCGAGATCAGGGCGATGATCCCGGCCACGGCCGCGCCGGCGACCCCGACCGGGCTGCGGTACGGCCTGTCGATGTTCGGCCGCTGGCGGCGGAGGAGAATGAAGGAGACACACTGCATCAAGTAGGAGATGACCGCGCCGAAGACCGCCATGTAGAGGAGCGACGCGCCGAGCTGAGAATCGCTGTTCTTCCAGATGATGTAGGCGGCGATCCACCCCAGGACGGCGCCGAGTATCAGCGCCACGTGCGGCGTGTTGCGTTTGCCGCCAGTGACGGAAAGTGGGTGCGGGTAGTACCCGGCCCGCGAGAGGCTGAAGATGTTGCGCCCGTAGGCGAAGATGATCGTGTGGAAGCTGGCCACCAGGCCGGCGACGGCAACCAGGCCGAGAATCGAGGCCGAGGTGCCGGAGCCGAAGATCGTCTGGAGGCCTTCCAGCAGCGGTTCTTCGTTTTCGGCCAGCGTCTTCGCCCCCGGCTCGATCCCCGAGTTGAGGAAGAGGATGAGGAAGCCGGTGACGACGAGCGTGCGCAGGCCCCACATCGTGCCCTTGGGGATATCGCGTTTCGGGTCCGCCGACTCCTCGGCTGCCAGGGGTAACTCCTCTATCGCCAAGTAGAACCAGATCGCAAACGGGAGCGCGTAGAAGACGCCCGGAACGCCGTCGATGAACCAGCCGCCGTTGGTGTCGATCGCCCATCGCTGGAAGTCGAGGTTGGGAATCGCGCCGATGAAGAAGACGAGCAGGATCGCCAGCGAGGTGAAGCAGATGATTACGGTGAAGCGGAAGCTGGCCTCGACGCCGATGTAGTTGAGCCCGACGAAGATCGAGTAGAAGATCAACCACCACCAGGGCAGGGTCAGGGTGAACGAGAAGAGGTCGGCGGTGATCGAGTTCATGTAGTTGCTGATCCCGACCACGATCACGGCTGGGGTGACCACGTACTCAATCGTCTCGGCGACGCCGGTGGCGAACCCTCCCCACGGACCCATCGCCGAGCGGGCGAAGGAGTAGGCGCCGCCGGTGTGGGGCAGTGCCGGGGACATCTCCGCGATCGAGTAGCAGAGGCCGAAGTACATGACCGTGATCACGACCATCGCAATCAGCAGGCCGCCAAAGCCGTAGGCGAGGCCGAACTGCCAGCCGAAGAAGTCGCCGGAGATCACCGCGGCGACTCCCAACGCCCAGAGAGACCAGACACCCGCGTGACGCCGGAGCGTCCGTTTGGCGAAGTAGTCGTCGTCAGCGTCCCGGTAGGTGATCGCTCCTACCTTGCGTCTGTCCTGATCAGCCACTCCACCAACCTCCTTGTGCGTATTCGCTCGGGTTTGGTCTGGTGGAGCGACCATAAGCCTCCCCTTGACCCATGTCAACGAGCAGGTAGAGAATCGGCCTCTTCCGCCTTTGGCTTCGCTGGCAGACACCCTGGGGACGGATCTCGGCGCGGCTGGGCGAGCGCGTCCGCGCCTAGACCGCGACCGGTGCCGGCAGTAGGCCGGCGAGGATGTGCTCGGTCCCCTCGGTGTGCTCGCGCATCAGCTTCGCCGCCCTGGCTCCGTCGCCCTTGCGCAGGGCCTTCAGCAGCTTCGCGTGCTGCTCGTTGGAGATCGTCAAGACCTCGGGCGGGTGGGCGATCAGCGCGATCAGGTCGCTCATCTGCGCCTGCACGTCGGTCATCGCGCTCAGCAGCCGCGGCGAGTGCGCGGCCTCGGCGATGCCGATGTGGAAGCGGATGTCGATCCGCCGGTACTCCTCGAAGTCCTCCAGCTCCGCAGCCATTTTCCCCACCAGCTCCTCGAGCCGGTCGAACTGCGCCTCTTCCCCGCGCTCGGCCGCGAGCACCGCGGCGCCGGACTCGATAGCCACCCGGTAGTCGAGCACCGCCCAAGCGCCTTGATCGAGCGGCTCCCCGGCGCTTTCGGCAAGAGGCGGCCGCTCGGCGACGAAGGTCCCGCCGGTCCGCCCCCGGGAGGACACCAGGTGCCCGCTCTGCACCAGCGCTGTCAGCGCCTGCCGCAGGGTCGAGCGGGAGATCCGCAGCCGCTGCGCCAGTTCCCGCTCCGGCGGCAACTTGTCCCCGGGCGCCAACAGCCCCAACCGGATCGCGCTCCCCAGGCGCTCAACCGTCTCCTCGAAAGTGCTCGCCGGACGCACCGGCATGAACACAGCCTCCAGCGCCACGTCCCTCTCCATATAAGGAACCGTACCGCCGGTTAGGAATCCATGTAGCGGTTGAACGCCTCGCGAGCGAGTTCGCTGAGGGACTTGCCTTCTTTGTCGGCACGGGCCCAGGCGGCTTTGTGTAGCTCTGGTGGGACCCGGAAGCTGACGCGAGGGGAGAGCCCGTTGGGACCGAGCGAGGGGCGGCCGACATAGCGGCGCTTCCACGTGGACAGATCCGGCGGGTTCTTCTCGAAGTCTTCCGCCATTTCTTCGGCGACCTTCTCCGTGATGACCAGGCCGGACCGGGTTACCCCGAGAACTTCGTTCTCCGGATCCCTCTTCCCTTGTTTTTTCACTTTGCCCACTGACGCACCTCCTCATAGACACCCCGGAACCTTTTCCGCATGTTCATCGCGTGGATCACCACGAACGCTTCCTCGTCCTCTTCGATCGCGATGACCTCAAGGGCGACTCCCTCGAGATCATCCCCGATGAATACAACTCGCTGGTCGACAGCAGAGCTCGCTGCGATTCGGTGGCGATACTTGACGATTTGGAGACCGCAGTGCTCGATGACATATAGCGAGCGCTCTCGAGAGATGCGGTGCTTGGTAGCCGAGCGAGCGAAGGTGATGCGTGCGTCCTCTGGCCAAACATTCTGTCTGACAGAATAGAGCCCCTCCGGATCCAGCTCCTTCCGCAAGACCCGCATCAACAGCCACGGCGGGTTGACCTCTTCGTACCTCGTCTTCGGGACGAAGACGAAGGCGCGGCCGTCGTCGGCGAGGTGGAGGTAGTGCCTCGTCCAGTAGTGCTTGTACATCTGCAGGCGGGTGCCGTCGACGAGCTGGACGGTTCCCATCCACATGAAGTCGACGACGTGATCGGGGGCGAGGTTGAGCAGCGGCTCCCATTCGGGGGCGTCGACTCGCAGGAGTTTGCCGCGGATGGGTTTCGGCGCTGGCACGGCCACAACCTCCCGAGGAGGCTGTGACCGAACAAGACGCGAAAGGGTCGCTTGTGGAAATTCTGCGCCGCGGATTTGTGACTTCCGCGGAAGGAGCGGCTAGGCCCGGGCTTCCACCCCGCCCGCGCCTTGTTGTTCTTCAGGTTCCGCTACGAGCCGCGGCGCAAGAGCGATTAGGACAACCGGCTAGGAATTCTTAACCGGTAGATAGGCTGGGTGCGATGCCAACCTTCGCCGTCAGCTTCAAGGGGATGATGACGGGGCAGGAGCGCGAGCGGCTCACCGTGGCCGGGATCAAGCTCGAAGGCAGCAAACGCTCGATGGTGGTCGGCGATCCGGAGAGCGGGACCGTCGGCACCGGCCGCCCGATCTACACCGTCACCGTCGAGGCAACCTCGGAGGACGAGGCGCTGGCGAAGGTGCGCGAGGCGATCGAACCGGACAGCTCCAACTTCTCCCGTTGGCAGGCGGATCCGCTCTGAAGCATGCGCTGACCGGCAGCTCGAGCTCATCTGCAGGTCTTTTGTTTCTGACTTTCTACTTTTTGCGCGCCACGCGTGCGCCGAGCCCTCCTAGGCTCGCGCGTAGATTTCGCTCATAAGTATATGTAGACGAAAGGTTGCGCTACGATCATGGCCGTGACGACGCCAAGGGAAACCTGGACCGACCCCCGCCTCGATGACCTCGGCAAGAAGGTAGATGACGGGTTCGCCAGGGTCGATAAGAAGATGGACGAGGGCTTCGCCCACGTCGACGCCGACATTCGAGAGCTCCGAGGGGAAATGAAAAGCGGGTTCGAGAAGTTCGACAGGAAGATCGACCGGTTGACCTGGGGCCTACTGGCCGCAGCCGTTGCCATCGTCGCCGCCCTGCTCGGCGTTATTGGTGCCCTGATCGGCACCAACGCCTTCTAGAGCGGCCTCGAGCTGACATCGTCGAATCTGCACGACTCTCGTCTCTAATTTTTGCTTCCCGCGCGCCACGCGTGCGCCGAGCCTTCCGGTCGATGACGGGACAATCTGTTTTCTCCCGCTGGCAAGCGGATCCGCTCTGAGGCAGGTTCGTGCTGAGCGAGGCGTCGGCGATGCCGGACCTCGCGCCGGCCCCGCTCAGGAGCGCCCTGGAAGCCCAGATCCGCCCGACTCTCGTTCCTAACTTTTCACTTTCTGCGCGCGACACGTGCGTCCAGCTGGCGTAGCTTCAGGCGCCATAACATCGCTCTAAGCTGGTGTAGACGAAAGGTTACGCTAAGATCATGACCGTGGAGACCCCCGAACGAGTCTGGAACGACCCCCGTCTCGACGACCTCAGCAAGAAGGTCGACGCCGGCTTCGCCAACGTGGACGCCGGCTTCGCCAGGGTAGATGCAGACATCCGCGAGGTCCGCGGCGACGTGAGGGGCCTTCGCAGGGAGTTGCTGGCCGCCGCCATCATCATTATCGGCGTGTTGATCAAGGCCAACGGCTTGTAGTTCGTGTTAGCGCCCAGGGCGTTGGGATGAGTCTTCCTTCGAGATGAAGGACGGCTTCGCTAGGGCAAAGCGAAAATGGACGTTATGAGAGATAGGCCGCGGCACGCGCCTCGGAATTAACCTCAATCAGATATCTATCGCTGTTCGAACGTGTGCTGGTACTGCGTGGCGGGGCCGCTGCCGTAGATCGGGTTGAAGGGCTCCTGCTGCTTGCAGGGCGGGGCGGCTATGCCGGCAGTGCTGGTCTGGCCGGCGAAGGCATACTGCTGGATCCGTTCGAAGAGGAGCTTGGCGTTTTCGTCCTGAGTCCTGGTGACCTCGCCGGTTTCCTCGTTCTTGCTCTCAGCCGCCCGTTCTTTGAAAGCAGGGGTCTTCCCAGTCGTTTGGATCAAGAGTCGCGAGGATGCCGGTGGTGCACTGACGAGTGTCAAAGCTGGGCAGTCCCGCAACAAGCCCTTCCGCCCATTTTGGAGGGCTGTAGGCGACTGGATCGGTTAATCGCGAGGCGGCGAGGATAAGTAGCCAACGTTTCAGGAGTCATTCCACCTATTGCGCGTAGAGCATGCGGCGGATTTTCCCTTTCGTCTTCGGTGGTAACCACTCCGTTGAAGGTCGCTGCGATATTGCCGAAGAAGGAGGCAAGATCGACCCGATACAGCTTCAGGCCCACAAGAATGGGGTTGAGGTTGCGGATGAAGGGATCAAGAGCTCGCAGAAGTGGCGGGAATTCGTCGCGGAAGATCGTCCGCAAAGCGGAGAATCCGGCTGGCGCACGTTTGATCACCGGGCCGAGACCTTCGAAGAACGCTTTCGATTCGGGCGCCAGCTTCGAGAGGGCGATCAGAGTGGGCGAAAGTTCTTCCGCCGCCGGCACCAGCTGACGCATCAACGGGTCGGCGTTGAGAGAGAAGTCTTTGAGGCGGGCGAAGGTCAGCCTCGACTCGTCGAGGAAGGTCGGGAAAGGCGCGGAAGAGCGCTTCGATGTCGCGGTTGCGGCGGGCCGTCGTCTGGAAGACGGCGTTGGAGCTCTGGATCAGGTCGGCGAGCTCGCCTTCGCGTCCGCGCAGCGCCTGGAAGGTGGTGGCGCCGTTGCGGAACAGCTGGCCGACGGCCAGGCGCTGGCTGTCGAGGACGCGGAAGAGCTTGTCGAATTCGGTGAAGGTCGGCTCGAGAGCCACCGATCGCGTAGGACAGGTTCTGGCCCTGGCCGTTGATCGCCACTGCGGCTTCCTGCATCCATTCCTGGAAGGCGGCGCGGGTCTGGGCGTTGAAGGTGCGGAAGATCTCGTCGAGCTGGACCGATTCGGCGACGTTGGCCTCCGGCAGAGTGCCGCCGTCCTCGAGCTCGGGCCCCTCACGCGAGCCCGGCGTGAGTTCGATGTAGGTCTCGCCGAGCAGGGTCTTGGTGCGGAGGATCGCCCGGGTCGACTCCGGCAGCGGCGCGTAGCGAGCGTCGATCGCGGCGATGGCCAGCGCCTGCTTGCCGTTCGGCGCCAGCTCGATCCTCTGGACTTTGCCGACATTGACGCCAGAGATGCGGACGTCGGACTGTTCGGCCAGCTGCGTCGCCTCGTTGAAGGGGACCTTGACCTCGTAGGTCTTCGCCCGGAACGGCGTCGGGCCACCGAAGGTGACCCAGAGGAAGAGCAGGATCCCGAAGCAGGACAGCGCGAAGCCGGTGATGACCAGGAGCTGAGTGGTGCTGGGGGCGCGCTTGCTCATTTCGGCTTTTCCACGTATTCACAGGTGCCATTTGGGTTTTCAACCGGAAATGACACAGGAATTTCTCTCCGCGCGAGGAAGTCCGATCAGCTTCCAGCAGAGTCTGGAGGTACGGCTTGCCTTTCGCGGTCGTCAATCCTGCAAATCCGTAACCAAGATCGGCTCCCGTGCAGGAGATCACGTCAGGCCCCGCAGGATCGGCCCTCCTGCGTCTTCGAGATTGAACGCACGCATTGAAGTTGTGGTTGAGCCAGGGGAGGTAGAAGAGGTAGCTCTGCCGCGAGCCTTTCGGCTTGTAGGCTGAGCTCGTTGAGGAAAGAGTTGAAACCGCCGAGGGCGTTGCCGAAGCTACGCACCGTCTTTTCAAACGGCTGAGCCGCTTCGGCGCTGTGCGTCAAGACCGGGCGGATTTCGCGGGTGAAGGGCCGGATCTGGTCGCGGATCGGAGGAGTGGTTTCGCTGAAGAGCCGCTCCGTGGCCTTGAACGCGGGCGTCAATGCCTGGGCCTGCGGGAATCAGCTTGATCAAGGTGGGATACGCCGCCTGAGAGAAGCGGTTGGAGCTGGCTAGACCGGCCTGAGCGGCCTGCGAGCGCGGAGGGGAACTCCTCGAACGCCGTCTGGACCGACTGCTGCTGGTTGGCGAAGTTGCCGAGGGCGTCCTTGGAGGAGGTGACGAAGCGCTTGACCGCGGCGTCGTGGCGAGCTAGTTCGGTCGGTGACCAGGCTGAAGTTGTGGATGACCCGAGAAAGGGCGACGTGGCGGGCAGCTACCGCCTTGTTGAGCTTGGCCGTGTAATGGACGAAGGGCTGGAAGCGACGGAGGGCGTTGGAGAGCTGCTTGCCGCGGCCGCCGATGCCCTGAGCGCCGCCGGCGACGAGCAGCTGGATGTACTGGCGGGTGTCGGCGTCGAGAGTGGCGAGGAAGGCGTCGAGGTTGGTGTTCGGTTCGGTCTGGGCGAGGGTGAAGTTGTCGCCGTCTTCGACCTGCCCCTTGGCGGTGCCGGGTTCGATCTCGACGATCATGTCGTTGAGGTTGGTTTTCGGCCGCAGGAGGAAGCTGGCGTCGGGGTGGATCAGCTCCATGTATTTCGGCTCGATGTCCATGCCGACGACGGCATGGCCCTTCTCCAGGTTCGACGGAGGCAACCTTTCCGATCTGGATGCCGGCGATGTCGACCGCCTGGCCCTGACCGGGGGTGACGGCCTGCGCGGTCGAGAACTCGGCGGTGATGTGGTCGAATTCTTCGCCGACCAGCGGCAGCCAGGCTGGCAGCGAGGCCTTCTGTTGGGTGAAGATGCCCAGCATCATCACGATGCCGGCGAAGGCAAGGACGATGATCGCGATCGTGTCCTTGCGGTGCCCGCGCGCCTGCCGCCCCAGCCAGGCGCGGAAGTGGGTCCAGCGGCTCACTTCTGGTTCGGGGGCGGTCATGGATTCACCCCCGCGACCGAAGGAGACGGTGGGCCAGGCTGGCCGAGCGGGCCATTCACCTCGGGAACCGGATTCGTGTAGCAGCGGACTTCAGGCTTCAGCGGGGGGGCCGTTGCTATCTGCGGTTGGGTGCCCAGCGGGTCTTCGATCGTGTGGGCGTAGTTGAATTTGTCGCTGAGGGTTTTTTTGTTCGCGTTCGGATTCGGTTCCCCGACTAAGACATCTCCGCCGCCAATTTGCGCCCGCGCGTAAGGACCATTACCGTCGAAGTTCTGTGCCATACCCGCGAAGTTGACGAGGTTGTAGAGGAACTCGCGGTAGTTGGGGCCGCCGGTGCTGAAGCGATCGTTGATCACCTGGTTCCCGGTCGGAACTATCACCTTCGAGGTGCAGAGGCTAAGCCGGTTGAGCTGCGGCAGCGTGGTCTGCTTGCTCGCCTGCGCGGCGCCCGCGAGAGCAGGGGTTGATTCACGCAGGAGCTTGACCGCACCACCCCCCTCTTTGCCCGAGAGAAGCGGGCGGACCTGGGCGAGGAAGGGTTTCGAGGCGCTGATCAGGCCAGGGAGCTCGGCGACGGCGGGGCGGAACTCGATCGCCCAGGTCCGCAGGGGCGGCAACGTGCGGTTGAGGCTGACGAGGGAGGCGTGGGTGATGCGCAAGGTGGGAGCGAGGAGATGAATCGTTGCCGAGAGGTTGGTCGCCTGGTTGGCGAGGGCGCCCGTGAAGACATCGAAGTTGACGATCAGGCCCTGGAGATCCCGTTGACGGCTGGCGAAGGCGCCGAAGGCGCGGCTGGCGCTGGAGACCAAGCGAGAGAGATCCTTTTGCTGCGTGCCGAGGAAGGCGTTGGTGACCTGGGCGCTGTAGCGGCCGGCGTCGCCCGCGTACTGGAAGGCGCCGTTGAGAGCCTGGGCACCGGACTTGCCTTTGACCTCGGGTAGCTGGGTCACGTCTTCCTCGGTGGTGGGTTCGTGGTTGAGCGCGGTGCCGTAGCTCTCCAGCAGGCGGCTGAGGTCGGCGCGGACGGGCGACTGCAGCGCGCTCAAGACTTCATCGATCTGAACCGCGGTCGAGGTGCGGCTGACGGGGATCGTGCCGCCGCTGTCCATCTCCGGCGCGCTCGGGCTGCCGGGGTCGAGTTCGACGAAGAAGTTGCCCTCGAGGAAGATGCGGGGGCGGATCGCGGCGAAGGCATCGTCATGGATTGGCCGGCCGGACGAGTCAACGGTGAAGCTGACCTTGGTGTTGTCGCCGTCGCGCTCGGTCTTGATCACTTTGCCGACGTTGACGCCGGCGATGCGGATCGGCGAGTTGAGGGCGATGTTGGCGGAGTTGGAGAAGGTCGCGTTGAGTTCATAGCCGTGGCCGGTGAACGGGACGTGTTTGGTGAAAGCCAGGTAAGGCCCGATGGTGAAGATGAGGATGAAGATGATCGCGATGGTGACGTTGCTCGGCCGCCACTTGATACGGCCCCTACCGGCAGCGGCTGCACGGCGATCACGCTCGGGGAGGCGGCTCATTCCGACACCTGCCTGCGAGTAGTCGTACCCCAAAGTTCAGGAGAATGACCGATGACGGTCTCGCCCTTTACGTATTTCTCATTACCGGCTTCGCACACTTTTCCCTGCCCAGGTGCTGCCGTCTGCGGGTTCGGGTTGTAGTGAGTGTGGTTTTCCACATTGCCCTCTTGGTTCGCCGGGGAACTGGCGAAGGTGCTCTCGCTATTTGGTCCTTCTGGAGCTCCGTACGAGATGAATTCGAGCCAATGCCCGTTGCTATTGCCTTCACCGGTGCTGTCGGCCAGATTCCTAAAGGTGAGGGTCCAGTAGTTGCAGACGGTCTGGCTCGGCGTGATGTAGGACAGCGACGGCTTTAGAAGGCGATTGGTATCGGTAAGTAGGTCAAGGCCGTTGAAGACGCCTGGCGCTTCTTGGAAGTCGACGAGGGCTTCAGCCGTCGGTTGCAACTGGCTGTTGAGCACCGGCGAAGCGTTGAGCACAGGGATCCCAGCGTGGAGCGATTCGGCGATGATCGGTGAGGTCTTGGCCAGCGCTTTGACGCCCGGGCGCAAAGCAGTGAAGAAACGGCCGGTATCGCGGAGAAAGGGGCGAATCGCCGGTAGGTCGGCGTTGACCTCATCCAGCGTCGGCGGACTCTTTTCGATCGTTTCCTGGATGTAGGGACGGGAGACTCGGGCGAAGGCGGCGAAGGTGCGGTCGAGGGCGACGAACATCTGCGACTGCGTCTCGGCGACCGGTGCGACGGTGGCGGAGAGGGCCTCCAGCGCTCGCCAGAAACCGGCGAAGTTGGAGCTCGGTTCGACGATCTTGCGGAGGATGGGCTGGCCGCTGACGGCGGCGCGGCGGAGGGCGCCGATGGCTTCGTTCAGCTGCGGACCGCGGCCGGCCAGAGAGTTGCCGAAGCCGGCGAGGTTCTGGCGGATCGCGTCGCGGGTGGGTTTGTCGAACATGTCGAAGAACTGGTCGATGTCGACGGGTTCCGGCCTGGCGGCGGTGACTGGGATGGTTTCGCCGGCCTTGAAGCCCTTTTTCGAATCTCCTGGGGTGACCTGGAGGAACTTGAGGCCGAGCGCGGACTTGGGCCGGACGGTGATGGTCGAGTCCACTGGGAGCGGTTCGGCGTTCTTGTCGAGGCTGAGGGTGAGTTCGGCTGCGACCTCGCCGTTTTCGAGCTGGACCGGAACCACCTTCTTGACGACGCCGACGCGGACGCCGCCGATCCGCACCTCGTTGCCTTTGACGAGGGCGTCGGCGTTCGGCACCCGCGCCTTGAGGTTGTAGGTGGAGACGAAGGGAAGGCCGTTGTTGGCGTTGTAGGCGAGGAAGACGGCGACGATGACGACGAGGATCGTCACCGCTCCGACGAGAATCGGGCTGCTGGCGACGCCGCTAAGTCCGCTGCGGTTCCTCATGGGCCCAGCAGATAGTCGAGAAGGGGTTCGGTCCCTTCGGTTTTCGAGGACTGCGCTACGCCGGCGTTACCTTCAGGCTTCGATTCGGTGCTATCGCCTTGGCCTACTCCAATGGCAGGGCCTGACCCAGCGCCACTGCCGCCATTGGTTTCTTCCAGTCCCTGTTCAAGGAGACGTAGAAGCGCTGAAGGATCGGTACTCGCCGATGCGTTCGCTTCCGGTCCGTTGAAGTTCGAAACACAGCCGGAGTAACCCTTAGGCGCAACTATGTATTCAAGGCAAGTGGAGAGCGTGACACGGGCTCGTCCAAAGTGGCCATATTGGTCAAACCCGTTGGTCGTCGCCGTCGTGTTGTAGATCAGTCTGGTGAGCCCATCCCAACCGCCCGTCTTCTTGATGTCCACCAGCAGCTTCGCCAGTTCCCCGGTCGGCTTCACCCCCGACTTCGCAAGGTCACGGGCCTTCTTGATCACCGGATCCGCTTCGACAAAGATTGGCCCCGAGGCTTCGCCCGCATCGCCCAGGCTCTTGAGCGCGACCGTCAGCGCTTCGGAGAACGGGGTCAGCGTCTTCGTTGCATCGGTCAGCGCCGGCGCCGCCGTGCCGAAGTCTTCGAAGAGCGGGGTGCCCGCGTTGGAGAAGGTCTGCAGGCTCCGCATCGTCTTGCGGAACTCGACGAGGAAGGTGGGGAACTTCTGCAGCGCCTCTTCCAGTTCCGGCCCCTTCTCGGCACTCGCTTCAGCCGCGGCACCCGAGTTGGTGAAGAAGCCGGCGAGGGCCTGGCGCTCGCGCGAGAGCGGGCCGAGGATTTCGTCGGAGTCGGCCGCCAGCTGCGTCAGCTGCTTGCGCTGGGCGGAGAGGATCCCGAAGAGGCGGTCGGCGTCGCGGAGGACGGGGTTGGCCCGCTTGACCAGGACTTCGAGGTCTTCGCCGCGGCCGGCGAGCCCGGCGCCGAGTTCGTTGAAGATAAGCCGGAAGCGCTGCGCGTAGGGGAGGGTTTGGATGTCGTTGATCAGGTCCGGGTCGACGCTGGTGCCGTTACTCCCGAGCGGCAACAGGTACTGGCCTTCGCCGGTTTCCCCGTCTTCGATCTGCTTCAGCGGCGGCGGCGGCTCGCTGCCTGGAGCCCGCGGCAGCGTCGTCCGGCAGTCGATGAACTTCTCGCCGATCAGCGACTGCGGCCGGATCAGGCAGGTGGCGTCCTGGCGGAAGTCCTGGAAACCGGGATCGGTGATCTTCATCACGATCACCGCCTTGCCGGGCTCTTCGACCGGCTCGCCATTCTTGTAGGCGACGACGTCGCCGGGCATCGTCACGTTGACCGATTCGATCTCGCCGACGTTGGCTCCGGCGACCCGCACCTGCTCTCCCTTGACCATGAAGCCGCCGTTGTCGAAGATCGCCCGCACCCGGTAGTCGTCGGAGGAACCGCCGCCGGAGGCGATCAGCACGACCGCGACGACGGCAGCCACCAGGGCAAGTGCGAGTAGGAGTCGTTTGCTCATGGGCCGGGGGGCACGTCGCCGGGGTCGCATTCAGAGGAGTCGACGCTGCCGTCGCCGACCCACGGGTTGGAACCGTCGGCGGCGGGCTGAGTGGCGCCGCCCGGGCAGCGGCGGTTGACGTCGGTCGAGCCGAAAGGGGCGAACTGTTCCGCTTTGGTGATCGGTTCCAGTTCGGAGCTTTCGGCGTTGTAGCGGAAGAGGTTCTGGCCGGCGGTCACGGCGCGGACGTAGTGGCCGTTGCCGTCGTAGTAGCCGGCGACCTGTCCCAGCTTGCTGAAGCCGTTGAAGAAGTCCGGGGTGTAAGCGCGGATGAACTTGAGGTTCGGCTGGAAGTCGGAGATCGCCTGTTCGGAGTGCGGGAAGGCGCTCGAGGTGAGGTCCTGGACCTTGGGCAGGACCGCGAGCAGGTCGCCCGCGTCGTTGCCCTTGCCGGGCTGGTGGACGATCAGTTTCAGGTTGCGCGTGAACGGGACCAGTTTCTGGAAGACCGGGCGCAGTTCGGCGAGGAAGGGGGCCAGGTTCTTGGTCGCCGGCTTCGCGGTGTCGACCAGCGGTTCGAGGTCGTCGAGCGCGGCCCGCAGGTTGACGAAGGTCGTGTTCGACTGCCGCAGAACCGGCGGCAGCCGCCGCAGGGTGGCGTCGAAGGCCGCCGTTTCGTCGGCGATCGCGTTGAAGGCGGTGCTGGCGTTGCCGATCGCGCTCGAGAGCTGCTCGCCGCGGCCGGCCACCGCCGTCGTCAGCCGCGAGGAGCTGACGACGAAGCGGGCGAGCAGGCGCTGGTCGGCGTTCAGTTCGCGGGCGAAGGCGCCGGCCCGGTTGAGGGCGCTGCCGAAGTATTTGTAGGACTCGTTAGCGTTCTCGCCCTGACCGGAGTACCACGCCGCGTTGCCGCGGATGAAGTCGCTGAGGCCCTGCCGCACCCGCGGCGGGAAGGTGTTGAAGAACTGGTCGATGTCGATCGGCGTCGTCGTCGAGGCGAGACCGAGTTCGGCGCCGTCGTCCAGCGCCGGTTCGCTGTTGGGACCGGGGCTGATCGAGACGTAGTGGTTGGCGACGCCGGAGAGGGAGGTGGCGCGGATTACCGCAGTGGTCCCTTCGTGCAGCTCCTGGTCGACCGAGACGTGGACCTCGGCGAGGCTGTCGTCCGTGAGGCCGATGCTTTCCACCGTCCCCGCCGGAGAGCCGCCGATCAGCACCTGGTTGTCGGGCACCAGCTGGCCGGCGTTTTGGAAGACCAGCGTGTACTTGTGGCCGTCGCCACCGGAGAAGAAGACCACCGCCAGAACGATCACCGCCACTGCCAGGGCGGCGATCACCGCAATGCGGGCTGGGGTAGTTCCCCGGCTCGCGGCCGGGCCCCTCTCCTCGCCTAATGGTTTGGCAGCCACGGATCGTCGCTTGCTTTCAGGTTCCCCGGCCCCTCCGACCCGGTAGAACGGCTTCGAGATCGTATCCGAGGGGGTCCCCGGCAAGACCCGTCCGAGCAGGGACTTAACTGGAAATCAACGCGCTACTCTGAGCCTCGGGAGCGGTTATGAGAGATGGGAGAGGCGTCGCTAAATCCGACCCTAGGAGCAAGCAATGCGCAGACGTCCATTTCTGATCGCAACGATCGCCGTTCTTGCGGCCGCGATCGCAGCAACGGCCGCGTGGGCCGGACCCACCGTGAGCGGCCCAAACGGCAACACCCAGTCGATCGACTCGCAGATAAGACCGAAAAAGCTTTCCAAAACGAAGTTGACGCCGGGGAGCCTCAAAGTCAGGACCCTGACGACCTCGACGACGGATCCGAGCGGGGTGCCTGTGCCCGCCGTCCACGCCACCATCGACTTCGACCGCAACGCGCGGATCTACACGAAGGGCCTCCCGACCTGCAACTCGGGGAAGCTGCAGAACCAATCGACGGAAGTCGCCGAACGGGTCTGCGCCAAGGCGAAAATCGGCAGCGGAACCGCGGTCGCCTACCTCAGGGCCGGCAAAGTCTATGAAGTGCCGCAGGCCGTGACCGTCTTCAACGGCGTCCCCAAGGGGGGCAAGCCGACGATCATCCTCCACACCTACGGGACGACCCCGCTGCAGGTCAGCCTGGTCCTCGAAGGCCCCGTCTCCAACTACAACAAGGAAGGCTATGGGCCGCGCCTGGACCTCACCGTCCCGCTGCTCGCCGGCGGCACCGGCGCGCTGAAGGAATTCAACGTCAAGATCGACAAAAAATGGCGCTACAAGGGCGTCCAACGCAGCTTCATCTCCGCCAAGTGCCCGAACTCCAAGAAGCTGAAGGCGCGCGGCAAATTCGACTTCCGCGACGGCGAATCGCTGACCGCGCTCTCGACGCAGAGCTGTAAGCAGGCGAAATAGCCGTCGGTCAACGAGCCAGGGGGACCGTTGGCAGACGGTCCCCCATTTAAGCGGCACCATGAATAGTTTCCAGGAACCGGCGCCTCAGCGGCTATTCGAGCAACTGACCGGGCTTCATCTCCACCGCTCTGGCAAGCCGTTCCACCGTTGAGACCCGCGGGTCCCGTTTACCCGCCTCGATCCGGCTGACCTCGGTCGCATGCACCCCGCTCCGCTCGGATACCTGCTCCTGGCTGAGTTCCAATCTAAGGCGAGCCGCTCGCAGGTTTGGCCCCAGCTTGCCCACGCAGAGGATCGTTAAGGCTGGGGACCGCGAACACCATAGGGCCGTTCACAAGACTTGAGTGGCTAGAGGCCTGCCCCTACTTGAGGGCCGACCCTCAACCGCTCAACCACGCGAGGCCGCAGGATCGGCCCTCGACTGGCAAGGCTAGGCGCCCTTCCAAGTCATGTGGATCGCCTGAATAGGCGACACCTTGGCGATCTTCATCAGCCTCACCCCCTCTCGTTGATTCAGCCCGGCGCGTGCCGCCAGGGGGAGGGCAGATGCTAAGGATTTTTCACGGCATCTTTCGTTTGAAGCTCGATGGCTATTTCATGTCGAGGCGAAGTATCCCTATGCTCGGTATCTACTGAGTAGATGAGGGACTGCTAGCAACCTGGACAGGAGGACGAAGGTGGAACTCAAGACTGGAAGACGCCCCAACCAGCCAAAGCGGATCGAGGAAGTCGTTCAGTACGCCTTAGGTCATCGAACTAGGGTCCAAATCCTGATCGTCCTGAACGAAGGAATATTCACTGCGGCTCAACTCTCTCAAATGATTGAGGAGCCACTGAACAATGTCTCCAACCATCTGAGGAAGATGCTCGACGATGGCTCGATAGAAATCGCTAAAGAAGAGCGCAGGGGTAACTTCGTCCTTTACTGGTACAAAGCTGTAGAGATCCCTTGTTATACGCAGGAGGTGGCCGAAGAAATGACGCCGCTCCAGCAGCAGATGACCGTCGGCGCCATCGTCCAATCTGGGACCGCCGAGGTTTTTGCTGGCCTCTATGCAGGAAAGCTGCGGGATCCGAGGAGCGTCCTCTACTGGGATTGGTACCACCTTGATCGGCAAGGACGGCAAGATCTAGAAGCTGAGAATGACCGGTATCTGGAACGCGTACGTGAGATCGAGGCGGAATCGACCAACCGGCGCGCGCGATCTGGCGAGGAGAGCACCTCCATGCTTCTAAACCTTGCGGTGTTCGAACGAGCGCGAAGGGCCCGAGAGTTTCCTTCCTCATAGTTTGAAGATCGGAATTCGGTTTGCGATTGACCAGAGCCTCGGGCATCTAGGAGTCTTAATTATTCGATTCGCTCGGACCTACGCGAGTCCGGACCTTTGACTCCATGCTCCTGCCATCTCTTCCTCAGATTGCAAAGAACGACAAGGCTTCCCTTGGAGACGCATATGTCCAATGGTGAGAGTTGGAGATTCAGCTGGGACTCTCTAGTTCCATACCTCGTCCACCCGGTCAAGGTGGCGATCATCGAGGCGATGGAGTGGATCGAGGTGCCGGTGTCGCCGCGGGAGCTCGATCGGATCTTCGACGAAGAGTTCGGGTTGTCGCTGGTCGCCTACCACATGCGTACGCTGGCCGACGTAGGCGTGGTGGAAAAGGTCCGGCAGCAGTCGGTGCGGGGAGCACTGCAAACCTTCTACTCACTGTCGGCGAAGGAGCCCGCTAGCCCTTCGCTCTCCTGCGAGTGAACGTGAGGATCACTGCTGCCGAGCGCGAGGCGCTCCTCGAACAGGTCCACACCCGGCTGACCGCGATCGACGATGTGTGGCGGGCGGCGGACGCGGGCGAGTGGGAGCGGGCCGAGAGGGTGGCCCAGGGCTTCGCCGAGGACTTGCGGCTGGCCGTCGAAGACCTCGGGCGGGGTAAGGGCGCCGGCGAGGCGCTCGAGCTGAAGACGCCGCCCGACGTCCTGCGGCGGGTACTCACCCGCCTGCAGAAGCGGGGGGAAGATCGGCGGCAGGTGGAGGAAGAGGAGCGCGCCGAGCTCCGCGGGCGCGAAGAGCGGACCGCGCAGCTGCTGGAGGTCTGCCGGCGGGTGCTGGGAGAGCTGGAGGGTGACTAGAAGACCTTGACGCCGATCAGAGCGGCGACGATGGCGCCTACCGAGCAGATGGCCGACCCGAGCAGGGTGCGCTGAAGGCCGCTGATGCCCGCCTCGAGCGCCGCGAAACGGGTGTTCAGTTCGACCAAGCGGGTGTTCATTTCGGTTCGGAGGTTGTTCACCTCCCCTCGCAGGCCCGTCACTTCGCCCCTCACGAAGCCGATCTCCTCCTTGAGTTCAGCCTTCTGGCTGCCCATCTCCTCTTTCAGTTCGGTGCGAATGCCGCTGATCTCGCCGCGGAGGGTCTCCCCCTGCGCTTTGATCTCGCCGCGGAGTTCGTTACCGAGTTGGGTCATCTCGCCGCGCAGGCTCTCCCCTTGGACCTTGATCTCGCCGCGAAGATCGCGGATGTCTTGATCGATGCGGACAAACCCATCCCGCATGACTTTTTCGACCTTCAGCTCGGCGGGCCGCGAGCCGCTTGATTTCTCGTTCTCCACCGTCGTGCTCATGAGTGTATCGCAACCTTTCGTCTGCAAGGAATCGGTGCCATCCAGTTCCTTGAGGAGCGGGGCGACAAAACTCTCCCCCTCCTCCCGCGGCTAAACGCTCAGTTTGGGAATAACCGGCGCCAACTCTGAGCACAGGTCCGGCAGGGTGATCACTTCGATCCCCTCCGAGAGGCGGTAGCGGTCCTCGCCGGGATACACGATGAAAGCTCGCTCGGGCTTGAGGTCTTGGAGGGCGGACTGCATTCCTCGGCTGGACCGCGGTGAAAGCGTCCGCTTGATCTCGATCGCCCACTCGCGGCCATCGGGCCAGGTGAGGACGAGGTCGATCTCGGCGCCGCCTGCAGTTCGATAGAAGCTGGGCAAGACGCGCTCGCCGGCAAGGGCGACCAGGTTCTCGATCACGTAGCCCTCCCAGCTCGGGCCCAGGACCGGGTGGCCGAGCAGAGCCTCCTTGTCGGAGAGGCCGAGCAGCGCGTGGAGGATGCCCGAGTCTCGGACGTAGATCCTCGGCGAGCGGACCTGGCGCTTGCCGACGTTGGTGAGGCGAGGTTGCAGGCGGCGAACCAGGAGCAGGTCCACAAGCAGGTCGAGGTAGTGGGCGACGGTTGGGCTGCTGATTCCCAGGCCGCGGCCAATCGAAGACGCATTCAGGAGCTGCCCCTGGTTATGGGCAAGCATCGTCCACAGCCGGCGCAGAGTCTCGGCCGGCACGCGGGGGCCGAACTGAGGGATATCGCGCTCGAGGTAAGTCCGGATGAAGTCCTCGCGCCACCGCAAGCTGATTGCGTCATCGCCGGCCAGGTAACTCTCTGGAAAGCCGCCGCGCAACCAGAGACGGTCCAGATTCGCGCCCCCCACCTCGGTTATGTCGAACGGTCCGAGTTCGACATAGGCGATCCGCCCGACAAGCGTCTCTCCGCTCTGGGCGAGGAGGTCGATGGCAGCGGAGCCAAGCAGGAGAAAGCGGCCGTTGCCGCGCCCCGAACGCCGGCCGCGGTCGATCGTCCCGCGCAGCGCCTCGAAGATCGCCGGTGCGCGGTGAATCTCGTCGAGGATCACGAGCTCCTCTTCGTGATCGGCCAGATACAGCTCCGGCTCGGCTATGCGGGCGCGATCGGAAGGGGACTCCAGGTCTAGATAGCTGGATCGTCGCCTCGCCGCCAGCATCAGCGCAAGCGTGGTCTTTCCTGCTTGCCGCGGCCCGAGGAGGGCGACGGCTGGGCTGTGCTGCAAGAGAGACGCGATTTCGGGCGCAAGTCTCCTTTCGATCATCCTTGCAATCTTAAAGGCCACGTTTAATTTTGCAAGGATCCGGCGAGAGGTACCGCCTAGCAGGGTTAAACGCTCAGTTTGGGGATAACTCGCTGCAGGGGCTTCGGCAGCCACCAGACGCGGTCGCCGAGGAGGAGCATCAGGGCGGGGAGGAGGACGATGCGGACGATGGTGGCGTCGAGGATGACGGCGACGGTGAGACCAATGCCGAGCTGGCTGACGGTGGCGATCGAGGCGCCGGCGAAGGCAATGAAGACGGCCATCATGATCAGCGCGGCGCCGGTGATGACCCCGGCGGTGCGGGAGAGGCCGAACTCGACCGCGGCGGCGTTGTCGCCGTGGGCGTCGTAGTGCTCGCGCATGCGGCTGAGGAGGAAGACCGCGTAGTCGATCGAGAGGCCGAAGACGAGGCCGAAGATCATCGTCGCCCCGACCGCGTCGACGTAACTGTGGCCGCCGAGTGGCCAGTCGTCGGGGATGTGGAAGAGGATGGTGAGGACGCCGAAGGCGACGGCGACGGTGGCGAGGTTGAGGCCGACGGCGATCGCCGCCAGCGGGATCGCCCGCAGGACGATCATCAACACCAGGAAGGTGGCGATCGTGATCGCCAACACCACCCAGGGGATGCGCTCGCGGGTGACCCGGCTGTAGTCGTTCAGCTGCGCGGCGCCGCCGGCGACGCCGGTCGTCAGGTCGGCTTTCTCGGCCAGTTCGGCGGCCTCCTCGTCGAGCTGCCTGTTGAGGCGGATCGAGCCCGGCGAGTTGAGGCTGTGGCTGGAGATGACCAGGACCGAGGCCGCCTGGCCGCCGCGGTCGAGATCGATCGTTTCGTTGATCGCCGCGCGGGTGGTCGGCGGCGTGCCGTCGAGCGTCGAGAGCACGAAGTAGCCGGAGTTGAAGAGACCGGGAGAGGAGTCGGCGATGCGCCTCGCCTGGTCGCGGATCCGCTCGCGGCCGTTCAGCACCTGCACGCTCGCCCGCTCCAGCCCGCTTTCCAGGGGGGCGCTTTCGCCGACGCCGCCGGCCAGCGCCTCCTGCAGCGCTTCGGCCCCGTCGCCGAGCTGGTCGAGGCCGCCGGCCAGCCGCACGGCGCCACCGCTCAGCTGCGTGAACCCGTCGCCGAGCCGCTTCGCTTCCCGGGCCAGGCGTGCGGAGCCGGCGGCGAGGCGGCTGCTGCCTCCGTGCAGTTCGCGCAGGCCCTCTTCCAGCTTTTCCAGGCCCCTGAGGACTTCCTTCATGTAGTTCCTGATCGAGATCGACCAGAAGTAGATTTGCTTCGCCTGTTCCCAGTCATCCAGCAGGCGTTCGTCCAGCGCCGTCAGTTCCGTCGGCAGGCCGGCGTAGGGCTCCACCTCGGGGGTCGCCGGCAGCGGGTCGTAGGGGGCGCCGGTGACGGGGTCGGTCCCGCTCACTGCGGCGCTCGCCTTCCGCACCGCTTCCAGCGTGTCCTGGTAACGCGGGTCGGTCTTGCCGACCGTCATTTCATCGAGCCGCGCCAGCGCCGCGTTCAGTTCGGCCTCCGCCACCTGCGCCGGGGCGATCAGCTGCGGCAGCTTTTCGTTGGCGTCGGCGTTGAGGGACTTCCGCAGCTTCTTCGCCCGCGGCAGGATGTTCTGGCGGACCCCGGGCAGGATCGAGTCCCGCACGGGCAGCTTGACGCTGAGGACGCCGACTACCGCTCGCTCCAGCCCGTTCTCGAGCTGCCGCGAGCCTTTTGAGAACTGGTCGAGCGCAACGGTCGCTTCGCCGCTGCCGGCGAGGGCGCGGCTGAGCCCGCTGGCGATTTTCTGCGCGCCCTCGCCGGCCCGGTCGGAGCCGAGCGCCAGCAGGCCGGCACCGTCGCTGGCTTCGGAGATCCCTTCCCGCAGCTGCCCCACCCCGCCGGCGGCAACGTTGAGGCTGCGGCCGAGCCGGGTCAGCTGTTTGACCTGGGCGATGTTGCCTTCGCTGGAGAGGATCTGGTTGCCCAGTTTCTGCAGCGGTGCCACCTGCTTGACCGCCGGGCCCGGTCCGATCACCGTCCGCACGCCCGGGATCGCCGCCACCCTGCGCTGGAAGTTTTCCAGCGCGGCGAGGTTCTTGGCGTCGGTGATCGGTCCTTCGCCGGAGACGGCGACGACCTGGAACGGCGCTTCGTAGCCCGGCCCGAACTGCTTGCCGATCAGTTCCGCGTCTTCGCGGGCGGGGGAGTCCGTGGGCAGCTGCTCGGTGCTCGGCGGCCCCGTCTTCAGCCCCAGCGCCGGCGTCGCCAACAGCAGCAGCAGGCCGCCGATCAACACCGCCGCCAGCGCCGGCTTGCGCAGCGCCGCGCCGACCAGCACCATCAACCGTGAGCGGCCGCCGGCCGGAGCGCTGGTCCCGAGCCGCCAGCGGTCGACGTTGGGGCCGAGCAGGGTGAGGATCGCCGGCCCGGCGATGGTCGCGACGAGGACGCTGAGGATGACGACCATGCAGACGGTCCCGGCCAGGGAGGCGAGCAGGGACCCGGGGAGGATGAAGAGGGAGACGATCATCGAGAGCAGCAGGGTGCTGCCGGCGAACATCACCGTGCGACCGGCGTGGCGGCGGGTCAGCCGCGCCGCCTCGACCGGCTCGGCGCCCTCGGCCAGCTCCTCGCGGAAGCGGGAGACCATCAGCAGCGCGTAGTCGACGCCGAGGGCCAAGCCCATCATCGAGCAGACGGTGACCGCGAAGGCGTCGATCTCGAACCAGCTGGTGAAGAAGTAGAGGATCCCGCGCGAGGCGACGACGGTGATGGCGCCGAAGCAGAGGGGGATCGCCGCCGCGATCGGCGAGCGGAAGACAAGCAGGAGGATGATCAGCAGGAACGGGAGGGCGATCCGCTCGCCGCGGTGGCTGGCCTCGAGGTTCTCTTCCTGCAGGGCTCGCGAGAGGCTGGCGTAGCCGGTCTGGGTGGCGTCGACCGGGGCGTGGATCTCCTCTTCGATGACATGGTTGAGGTGCGGCACGGTGTCGTTGACCGCGGTGCGGGTGTCGACGTGGAAGTCGGCGAGGATCAGTGCCTTTTCCGGGTTCGGCCGCAGCCGCTGGACCGAGCCGCTGTCCCAGGGCGAGAGGGTCTTCACCCGCGGGTCCTCGCGCAGGGCGTCGATCAGCTCCGGGCCCTGGCGGTCGATCGCCGCGGCGGGGCCGCGGAGGAGGATCACGAAGGGGGCGGTCTCACCGAAGTGCTCGCGCAGGAGCTGGTTGCTGCGGAAGGATTCGGTCCCCTCGACGTCGATCGTGGTCGGGTCGAGGCGGTCGGTGGTGCCGGTGCCGATAATCCCCAGTGCGGCCAGCAGCACCGCCGCGATCGCCAGCACCGCCCGCGGATGGCGCAGCAAAAACGGCTGGTCTCGATGCGGCCCTTTCCTTCGAGGACCCTCTGCGTGCCCTGCCGATCCTCCTTCCCACGGCTGGTAGTTTGCCGGTAGACGCCTACGGGAGGGAGATTTGGTGCGGAAGACTCTGTTAAGAGCGCATGTACTCGGGCTGGTGTTGCTGCTCCTCGCGGTTGCGGCGGCTACTGCTGCTGCGCTCAAGCTCGAAGCGGGCAACCTGATCGTCACCACCGACGGAGGCTTCACGCCGACGACGCTGCCGAAGAAGGGATTCGCGCCGATCAAGCTGCACGGCTACGGCAAAATCTCGACCAAGGACGGCACCCCGCCGCCGATCGCCGAAACGGTGACGATCTGGTTCGACAAGCACGGCGAAGTCGAGACGAAGGGGTTGCCTTTCTGCACGCCGGGGAAACTGGCGGCGACGACGACCCCGCAGGCGCGCAAACTCTGCCCCGGCTCAATCATTGGCAAGGGCTTTGGGAAGGCCGTCATCATCTTCCCCGAACAGGCGCCGATCCCGGCTTCCTCGCCGATCACGCTCTTCAACGCGAAGCCGAAAAACGGCAACCCGATGATCCTCGCTCACGCCCACCTGACGGTGCCGGGACCGGCGACCTTCGTCGTCCCGATCGAGATCCAGCGGGTCCACCAGGGTCGGTACGGGTTCAAGACCGTGGCGAAAATTCCGAAGATCGCCAACGGCGCCGGCATCCCGCTTTACGCGCGGCTGACCGTCGGGCGCGAATGGAAGTACAAGGGGAAGACGCTGAGCTTCGCCAACGCCGGCTGCCCCGATGGGCGCCTGCAGGCGAAAGTCAAAGCCGATTTCAAAGACGGCACCACCCTCGCGGGCTCGGTGTTCAAAGCCTGCAAGGGGCGTTAGTTGAGCCGGCCGCTGCGGAGAGCCATGGTGCTGGCGGGGCTGCTGACCCTGGGTCTCGGCGCGAGCGCCTCCGGCATCGACAGCTGCATCGGTCCCCTCTGCGTCAGCTCGACGGCGACGATGCAGCCGCGGGAGCTGCCGAAGAGCGGCGGTGCCCCGATTACCCTCAGCAGCATCACCCGGGTCAAGACCAAGGACGGCTCGACGCCGCCGACGCTGGAATCGATCCGGTTCCTGATCGACAAGCACGGGCAGGTCAACAGCAAGGCCTTCCCCGTCTGCAAGCCTGCCAAGCTCGAACGGGCGACGCCCTCGCAGGCGCGGAAGCGCTGCGCCGCGGCGCTGGTCGGCAAGGGGACCGGGAGGGCGCTGGTGACGATGCCGGGCCGGGAGCCGTTCACGATCACCTCGCCGGTCTCCTTCTTCAACGCGCCGCCGACCGGCGGCAAGCCGACGCTGATCGCCCACGCCTATGAGAGGGTGCCGGAGCCGAAGGCGCTGCTGGTGCCGATCGTGATCGAACGGATCGCGAAAGGGCGGTACGGCTACCAGGTCCAGGTGAAGATGCCGGAAGTGGCCGGCGGCTTCGGCGCCCCCACCCTGGCCGAAGCGCACGTCGGCGCCGTCCGCAAGCGCGGCGGCAGGAAGATCGGCTTCATCGATGCCTACTGCGCCGGCGGCCGGCTCCAGGTCGAGGGCGACCTCCGCTTCACCAACGGCGACTTCTTCCCGGCGACCTTGACTTCGCCATGTCACTTCCCGCGCTGAGATTCATCCTTCTCGCCGTGCTCGCGGTCGCGTTGGTCGCGGGAAGTGCCAGTGGCGCCGTGGTTGAAGTCGACGACGTCGTCCTGCGCGCCGACGGCGGCTTCCAGCCGCAGGTGCTGCCGCGCCACCGCTTCGCCCCGATCGACTTCCAGGGCCACCTCGACATCTCCGGTCGCGGCGGCGCCAGGCCGCCGAAGCTGCAGCAGGCGCTGATCGACTTCGACCGCGACGGCCGCCTCAGCGTCGCCGGCCTGCCGAGCTGCGCCCCGGAAGCGATCGACGAGGCGAGCACCGAGGAAGCGCGGCGGATCTGCCGCGGCGCGATCGTCGGTACCGGCCACGTCGAAGCGCTGATCTTCCTCGACAGCGGAGCGGTGCCGGCGCGCTCGTCGCTGACGATCTTCAACGGGCCGCGCCTGGAAGGGCGGCCGACCGCGGTCCTCCATGCCCGAACCACCGTCCCCGGCACCCAGACCTACGCGATCGTCGTCCCGATCGAGCAGCGCCGCGGCGGCTTCCGTTACCGCGCCCGCATCGACGTCCCCCCGATCGCCGCCGGCTTCGGCACGATCACCCACCTCGACGTCGCGATCGGCCGCCGCTACCGCGCCGGCGGCAAGCAGCGTAGCTACGCCTCCGCCCGCTGCAGCGACAACATCCTCCAGACCCACGGCCGCTTCACCTTCGACGACGGCACGATCATCGACGGCCTCGTCGAAAAATATTGCCGCTCCAAATAGCCGCCGCTGCCTTCACCGCAGCAGCCGACCTTCCTATACTCCTCCGTCCACGGGCCGTTAGCTCAGTTGGTAGAGCAGGAGACTCTTAATCTCAAGGTCGTAGGTTCGAGCCCTACACGGCCCATCGCGAAGTGCGGCTTCTCGTCTCGAGGCCCGCTTCCGGCGAGAGTCGTCTGCCTGTGTCCCTATAATGTCCCAAGTAGCGCGCTTTTGTGTGACGAAAGGAGGGCTTAAGGTGGCAGCGACTCTGACCCCGGAGCAGCGGCTGGGACAGGCGGACGAAGAGCTTCAGGAGTTGAAGAACGGCTTCGTAGAAGCCATAACGCAACTCCAAGATCATCCGGAGGTAGACGGCTCCTTCCGTGGGCGCTTGGAAGCCATCGACGAGCGGCTTGCGGCTCTGCGCGATTCGCTGCGTCTGGAGGATTTGGATAAGGCGCAGCTGTTCGAGTTCCACGGAGCCCTTTGGGAGATCAATCGGCTTCTTCACGGCGAGAAGGGTGCGCCATCTGACCTCGATGTGGTCGACCAACTTCTCGTCGCCATCGAGCGCGTACGCCACGTGATCCGCGATGCCCTCGACGAGCATGTCGTCGGGCTTCCCAACGATGCCGGGCTGGTCGTCGGCGAGCTGAAGAAGTGGCTTCCGAAGACGTCCAACGAAGTGATCGCGCAACTCGTCGGTGTGGACCGGCGTACGCTGACGAGGTGGGCGACGGAACGCAGGGAGCCGTCACGCCGCCTTCAGCTCGTCGCGCATCTGGTCGCCATCCTGCGCCATAACTGGACGGAAGAGGGCATCGTCTCGTGGTTCGACCGCCCGCGGCGCGGATTGGAGGGAAGAAAGCCCTTCGTGCTGCTCGACGACGCGACGGCAGAGGAGAGGCTGCTCTCAGAGGCGCGCGGAGGACGATCACAGGATGCCTAGGTCTACCCTCCCCCCTCATCTTTCGCTGCAGGCCCGGGTTTACCGAGCGACGAGCTATGACGCCCCAGTAAGGGTTGCCGCAAATCGGCGATCCGGCCGCTGGAACATCGCGGGAGCGGGGACTGTGCAGTACCTCTGCCTCGACGCCGAAGCCCCCTACGCCGAGAAGATCCGTCATGAGGATCTGCGAACCGAGCATGAAGTCGGCACCTACACCGTCGCCCTCTGGGAGCTCGAAGTGAATGAGGGCTTCGTGGTCGACTACGGGACGTTCGAGAAAGCCGAAGAAGCAGGCTTCCCAGCCGAGGCCCTTGTCGACGACGATTACGAGCGGTGCCAGAGGGAGGCTCAACGGCTGATGGACTTAGGGGCACGTGGCGTGCTCACCCCTTCTGCCGCTCTTCCAGGGAGCACCAATCTCACCCTGTTCGGGCAGCGGGTTGAAGTGCGGTGGGGCGCTAGGCCAGGAGTCTCTTCAGCGGTCCCAGCCCAAAGACTGGCTGTAGGTCACCCGCCGACCGGCCTTCTCGCAAGAGTTCGATTCTTCGGTGACGACCACCCACAGCTTCTGGACCATGCCGCCGAAAAGGTGAAGCGCAAGAAGGGCTGACCCAGATCCGCGCTATTCGCCCAGTCCGCCGCCGGTCAAGCCGCCGCCACTGAGGGGGTTTCCCAGCGTTTCGGAGGGTTTTCCGCCGGCTTTTTCGGCTTTTTCGGCCGCCTTCGCGTTTTTGACGAAGCCGGTGGCGAGTTTCTTCGATTCTTTGAGCAGTTCGTCGATCGCTTCCCGTTCGGCGGCGCTGCTGGCCTTCTTCTTCGCTTCCGCTCCGGCTTTTTCAGCCGCCTGGAAGTCCCCGGTGAAGAAGGTGTAGCGCGCGAGCGTGGCCAACGAGTTGAGGTTCGGGCGATTTTCGGCGGCGATCGTCTGCGCGTCCGTTGCCGCCTGCAGCCTCGTTTCCGCCTCTGCATAGCTGCGCGAGACTTCGGCCAGCTGGAAGTACATCGGCGCCACCAGCTGGGCGAGGTTGGGGCTCGGTTCGTCGGTCGCCTTCACGTATTCGGTCCAGGCCTGGTCGGCCTTCTGGTAGGACTCGACGGCTTCGGTGGAGATGATTCTTTCGCCGTTGGGTTCTTCCTGGATACCGGCGTTACCGGCGTTGATGTCGGCGCGGGTCAGCGAGAGCAGCAGCTCCGGGTTTTCGGGGTCTTTCTTCAGTTTGGCTTCCAGCCGCTCCGCCTGTTCTTCGTAGATCTCGGCGGCGTCGGTGGAGCTGCCACTGCTGTTGCTGAAGATTTCGCCGATGTTGACCGGGCCGACGGTGAGGAAGAGGCTGGCGCCCATCAGGACCGCGAGGATCCCGTAGACGACCTTGACCAGGCTGCGGCGGCGGCCGCTTCGCAGGTCGAACAGCATCTTGTGCTCTTGCTTGCCTGACGCCACTTTGTCTCTCCCTCTACTCCTGCGGAGAGGGCTGCGCCACTCCTCCGCTGTGTCCCGGCCGTCCCAGGACCCGAGCGAGGAGGATACTCAGCTCAAACAGAACAAGCAGCGGAACCATCTCAATGAGCATCGTGATCGGGTCGACTCCCGGCAGTGCGGCGGCGACGATCGCGATGATCAGGTAGGCGTAGCGGCGGTTCTGGGTCAGTTGCTCCACCCGCACGATTCCCAGCCTGGTGACGGCGATGATCGCCAGCGGCAGCTGGAAGATCAACCCGCAGGCAATCTCGGTCATCGAGAAGAAGCTGTAGTAGTCGCGCGCGCGCAGCTGGATGTTGAACTGGCCGTCGTTGAAGTCGAGGAGGAAGTTGAGCGCCGCCGGCATGACGACGAAGTAAGCGAAGGCGATCCCGGCGAGGAAGAGGACCGGGAAGAGCAGGAGGATCGGCAGGATCGTCCGCCGCTCGGCCTCGCTGAAGGCGGGGAGGACGTAGGCGTAGAGCTGCCAGAGGACGATCGGCAGCGAGAGCACGAGGGCGCCGTAGGCGGAGACGGTGAGGGTGGTCGTGAACGGCTCGGTGACGCCGAAGGTGATCAGCTGGTCGTGGTCGCTGGGCAGCGGGCCCTGGGCGATTTCCAGCAGTAGGTGGTTCTGCCAGAAGCACAGCGCCAGGGCGACGCCGAGGACGAGGAGGCAGACGATCAGGCGAGAGCGCAGCTCGTCCAGGTGCTCGACCAGGGTGAGGCGATCGTCGTGAGAGACCGCCCTGACTCGGCGGGCCATCCCGCGCCTCAGCTGGTCTTGTTGCGGACGATCTCCGCGTCGGCCGGGTCGCCGTGGACCTTCGCCGACTCGGACTCGAGGCTCGGCTTGTCGTCGTCCTCGTCACGGTCGTGGTCGTGGTCGCCGCTGACCGAGCCTTTGAACTCGCGGATGCCGCGGCCGAGGCTGCGGCCGAGCTCCGGAAGCCTTTTCGGCCCGAAGACGAGGAGGGCGATAACGAGGACGATCGCGATCTCTGGAAGTCCGATGTTTCCTGGCATCTAACCCATGGTAACGAGGCGGCTCGCCGCCCGGATCACCCTGATGCGGGTTTCGTTCCTCTCCTGCGGGGTTTCTGGGGCAGCGATGGGCGGATTACGGATCACCGCAACGCGATAGATGCCTTCGACGAGCAGCTCGACCTCGGCTCGCAGGAGCTGGCGGACCAGTTGCGGGCGATGGAACACGCGAACATGAGCGACTCGGCAAGCGCCTTCATTCGCGCCCTCGACCAGGACGCGGCCGAGGAAGAGCCGCGCCGGGTCGCCGACATGGTCAATATCTCCTCGGTCGCGGGCCGGATGGCGCGCAAGGGCAGCGGCGTCTACAACGCGACCAAGCACGGGATCGGCGCCTTCAGCGAGTCCCTGCGCCAAGAGGTGACCGGGCGGCACCTGCGGGTCTCGCTCGTCGAGCCGGGGGCAGTCGACACCGAGCTGCAGAGCCACAATCGCCCGGAGATCGAGAAGGAAATTCGCGGCCGCTTCGCCGAGATGGACATCCTCCAGTCCGAGGACATCGCCGACGCGATCGTCTACGTGGTGACGCGCCCGCGCCACGTAGCCGTCAACGAGATCCTCGTGCGCCCCACCCAGCAGGAGCAGTAGCCGCCACTGCCTTCATCGTTTCCATACTTTTGGTTCCTATAGGGACCCAAATGGTGGAAACGACGTAGCTGTCAGCTGTAGCGCTGGACCACGCCGTCGGCGACGAGAGCGAGGAGGTGGCGTTGCTCGGCGTCGAACTCCGCCTCCTCCAGCGCCGCCTTCGCGTTCGCGACCATCTCGATCGCCCGGGCGCGGACGCGCTCGAGGGCGCCGGTGGCGGCGATGCGGTCGCAGAGGGACTCGGCGGCGGCGGCGTCGAGGGCGCCCAGGTCGACCTCACGGACACTCGGGTCGCTCCGCGCCGCCTCGATCAGCGGCAGGGTGACGGTGCCGTCGAGGAGGTCGGTGCCGCGGGCCTTGCCGGTCCGCTCCGGCGGGCCGCTGACGTCGAGGACGTCGTCGAGCAGCTGGAAGGCGAGGCCGATCCCGGCCCCGAACTCGCGCAGCCGCTCGTCCTCCTGGCCGAGCAGGCAGGCGCACTCGAAGAGACGGGCGGTCTTCAGCCGGCAGCGCTGCAGGTAGCGCTGCTCGTCGACGTCGAGGTCGAAGGCGTCACGCCGCTGGGCCAGCTCGCCGCGGGCGAGGGCGACGGAGGCGTCGGCGAGGAGGGCGACAGAGCGCGCATCGCCGGCCTCGGCCAGCAGAGCGAAGGCGCGGGAGAAGAGGAGGTCGCCGGTGGCGACGGCGCGGTCGCGGCCGGAGGTGGCGGCGACGGTGGGCAGGCCGCGGCGCAGCGGCGCGTCGTCGAGGACGTCGTCGTGGACAAGCGTTGCCATGTGGATCAGCTCGATTGCCGCGGCGGCGCGGACGGCGACCTCGTTCCCGTCGGGGCCGGCGCAGAGGAGGACCAGCATCGGCCGCAGCCGCTTGCCGCCGGCGTCGAGGGTGGCGCCAGCGTCGGCGCCAAGGAGCTCGCCGTGGCCACCCACCGCCTCCCGCAGCAGCCCCTCGACCTCGCCCAAGCGGGCGGGAAGCCAGCGGCTGGAGGCGTCGAGGACCGCCGTCACGGGCGGGGGCACGGAAGACGGTCGGGTCATCGCTCCGAGATTTGGTCCCCCATAGGGGCCCAAACTTCGGAAGGGGCGTCCGCGATCACGCGCGGATGCCGCTGTGGATCGCGATGATCCCGCCCGCCAGGACCGTGTAGCGGATCCCTTTGAAGCCGGCGCTGTCCATCTTCTCGGCGAGACCGCGCGGGCTGGGGAAGCTGCGGACCGACTCCGGGAGGTACGAGTAAGCCTCGGGGTTGCTGGAGAAGGCGCCGAGCAGCGGCACGATGCGGTCGAACCAGAGCGAGTAGAAGAGCGAGAGGGGCGGGCGGGTCGGCTGCGTGATCTCGAGGATGACGGCGCGGCCGCCGGGCTTGAGCACCCGCGCCATCTCCCGTAGGCCGCGGTCGAGGTCGGCGAGATTGCGGACGCCGAAGCCGACCGTGACCGCGTCGAACCGCTCGCCGTCGTAGGGCAGCTCCAGCGCGTCGGCCCACTCGAAGCGGACGCCATCAGCGCCGCGCCCGGCCGCCTTGTCGCGGGCGAGGTCGAGCATCGGCTCGGAGAAATCGCAGCCGACCACGTGGCCGCCGGGGGAGACCTGCTTGGCCAGCTCCAGGGCAAGATCGCCGGTGCCGCAGCAGATATCGAGTGCCGCGTCCCCCGATCCCAGCTGCGCCTTCGCCGCGCCGCGCTCGCGCCAGCGATGGTGGAGCCCGGCGGTCATCACCGAGTTGAGGACGTCGTACTTCGTCGCCACCCGATCGAACATCGAGTTCACGTTGTTGGCGAAGTCGACCGACCCACGAGTTGGCCGCGAAGACTGAGGGCTGGTGTCGGGATTCATGCGAGTGGCTGGCGAGCGCCGGACCAAGCGATGCAAGGACGCAGGTAGGCGGAATAGCAGAGCTATTCAGCCTACCGAGGACGCAGCAGCGCGCAGCGTCCGCCGCCGCCAGGCGCCGCAGGAATCACGTCACCAGCCCTCAGTCGAGCGAAGAAAGGAAGTCCGCGAGCTGTTCGATCTTCTGCGGCGGCAGTTCGCGGAACGAAGGCATGATGCCCGGGCCGATTTCGACCGAGCGAATGATCGCAGCCCGGGGGATCCGGGAGGCGATGTGGGTCAGTTCGGGACCCGGCCCGTTGTTGCCGTTCTCGCCCAGCTTGTGACAGGCGAGGCAGCCAGCGCCGGCGACGACCTCTTTGCCGGCTTCGTATTTCTTCGAGACCTGCATCTCGACCTCGGTTGGGGCACCGCCGGTGGCACCGAGGTAGGTGAGGTAGCCCATCGCGATGATCGTGATGATCCCGGCCGTGGTCGCGATCGGGCGCCGCTCCGGACGGCGCTCCGGGCCGCGGTCGTAGAACGGCAGCAGCAGCAGCAGGACCATGCAGATGGTCGGGATCCCGATCGTCGCGATCGGGACCAGCTCCGGCGGTTTGATCACGCGGAGGAGCTCGAAGAGGAAGAAGAAGTACCACTCGGGGCGCGGCACGTAGGTGGTCGAGGTCGGGTCCGCCTTCGGGCCCTGCTCGGCGCCGAGGATGATCGACATCGCGATGATCACCGCGACGACGATCAGCGCCATCACCGAGTCCTTCATCACCGCGTAGGGGAAGAACGGCTTCCCCTTCTTCTTCAGAAGCTCGTACTCCTCCAGATAAGCCTGCTTATCCTGGGGCTTCACAGTGCTCCGTTCCCCTCACCGTCGACCGGGGCGCCGTTGACGCGGTGCCCGTTGACGCGTCCGTTGCCGCCGGCGTCGAGCTGGGCGACCGGGGCGGCGACCTTCGGGCGGTCGGCTTTGACCCACGGCGGCGCCGTCGTCCCCAGCTTGACCACGAGGTACATGTGGGCGCCGATCAGGGCGATGATCGCGCCCGGCACGAGCAGCATGTGGATCGCGTAGAAGCGTGAGAGGGTCGTCGCCCCGAGCTCAGGACCGGCGCGGAGGAAGTCGCTCAGGTACGGGCCCATCACCGGGCCGGTGCCGTTGATGTTGATGCCGACGATCGAGGCCCAGAAGGAGCGCTGGTCGAACGGCAGCAGGTAGCCGGTGAAGGCCATCGTCATCGTCAGGATCAGCAGCACCACGCCGATCACCCAGTTGAGCTCGCGCGGGTACTTGTAAGCGCCGAAGAAGAAGGTCCTCCCCATGTGGAGGAAGATCAGGATCACCATCACGCTCGATCCCCACTTGTGCATCCCGTGCACGAGCTGGCCGAGCGGGACCTCGTTGTTGATGTGGGCGATCGAGGAGTAGGCCTGGGTCGCGGAGGGCGTGTAGAACATCGCCAGGAAGACGCCGGTGGTGGCCTGGACGATGAAGGCGAAGAGCGTCGCCGAGCCGAGCGTGTAGAACCAGTTGGTCCCCTTCGGCACCTTGCGGAAGAGCATCCCGGTGAGGAAGCCGCTGGCGGCGAGCCGCTGGTCGACCCAGCCGAGGGCGTCGATCGGCGCCTCTTTGCCGCGGTCGAGCAGCTTGTCGCCGGCCGTCTGGCGCTCCGGCGGCGAGGTCTTCAGGTCCGACGGAGCCTGGCCCTTGGGCGTGCCGGCGCTGCCGGGCTTGCCCGGTTTGCGCAGCGGCGGCGGGACGATCGCGTCCGGGATCTTGGGTTTCGGGAAGCTCGGCATCAGGGCGGTGGGAAGGTAGAGGGACGCGGCGGGTAGAGGTATTCCCAGATCCCGCCGGTGAACTCCCCGGGATCGCGAGCGCGGACCGGCTCCATCTGGGAGGTGACGGAGTAGCGGGGGCCGAGCTCGACCTGTCCCTTGCGGACGCGGGTCTGGAACTGGTCGAGGGGGCGCACCGGCGGGCCGCCGATCCGCTTGCCCTGGAAGTCGTAGACGCCGCCGTGACAGGGACAGATGAAGTTGCCGGCGGCCTCGACGAAGCGGACCGGGCAGCCGAGGTGGGCGCAGCGGTTGGAGACGGCGACGAACTTGCCGGCTTCTTCCCCGAGGTCCTCGGAGCTGCGGCGGACGTAGGCGGTGGTCTTGCCGGCGTCGCCGATCCCCTCGGTCTCGGTGAAGACGACCTGGCGATAGGTGTCCTCGACGAAGTCGGAGACCGGCCCGACCGCCTCCCAGCGCTCCTTGCCGCGGTGGAAGATCGGGGCGACCGCGAAGCCGACGGCCGGGAGCACGATTCCGGCCGCGGCGAGCCCCCCGAGCGCCTGCGACGCGACCGTGAAGACGTGGCGGCGCGTCATCGACTCCCCCTCGAAATAGCCGGGGGGGTCGGGCTTCACCCGCTCCTTGATGGGGGCCTCTTCGGCCCCGTTTACCTTGTTCGCGTGGTCTGCCACAGGTCGGTTCGCGTAGGGAGATGAAGTCTATTGCTTAGAGGGTGTGACCTGCGTCACAGAGGCCTCGATTTCCTCCGCGGCCTTTCGCCACAGGACCGGGATGCCCGCCACGTCTCCCTCGGACTGAAGCCTGGCGCACTCGCTGATCAGGTCGGAGAGGACGCCGACGGCGCGCGTGTCGCCGAAGGCGGCGAGGCGGTCGAGGCCGAGGGCGTAGAGGTAATCGCCGGCGAGGAGGGCGAGGTCGGGATCGTGGCCGGCGAGGAGGCGGGGCTCCTCGTAGTGGAGCAGGTAACCCTCGCGAACCGCCTCGACGACGAGGGCGTACTCGGCGGCTTTGGGGCCGGCGGCAGCTAGCTCGCCGAGCGTGGGGGGCTCGGCGGGGTCAACGACGTAGGAGGAGATCGGTGTGTCCTCGCCGCGCAGCTGGTCGGCAAGGGCCTGGAGGGCGTTCATCGCAGGACCTCGTCGAGGGCCTCGGCGGCGGCTTCGAGAGTCTGGTCGATCGTCGCCTCGTCGTGGGCGAGGGAGACGAACCAGGCCTCGTACTGGGCCGGGGGCGGGTAGACGCCGCGCTCGAGAAGGGCGCGGCAGAAGGCGGCGTGGGCCTCGGCGTCGCAGGCGGTGGCCGTCGCGAAGTCAACGACGGGAACGGAGCTGAAGAAGAGGGTGACGAGGCCGGGCGCGGAGGCGACCTGCAGGGGGCGACCGGCGGCAAGCGATTCGAATCCTTGGGCGAGGCGGTCGGTCAGGCCACCGAGGCGCTCGTAGGCAGCGGCGTCGAGCTGCGCCAGCGTCGCCAGCCCGGCGGCGACCGCGAGCGGGTTTCCGGAGAGCGTCCCGGCCTGGTAGACGTCGCCGGCCGGCGCGATCCGTTCCATCTGCTCGCGCGGGCCGCCGTAGGCCGCGGCCGGCAGGCCGCCGCCGATCACCTTGCCCATCACGGTCAGGTCCGGTTCGATCCCGAACAGTTCCTGAGCGCCGCCGCGGGCGACGCGGAAGCCGGTGATCACCTCATCGAAGACGAGCAGCGCCCCCGCCTCGCGGGTCTCCTCGCGGAGGAACTCGAGGAAGCCCTCGGCCGGAGGGACGACGCCCATGTTCGCCGCGATCGGCTCGGCCAGCAGCGCCGCGACCTCGTGCTCGCGCAGCGCCCGCGCCACCGCCTCGCGGTCGTTCCACGGCGCCACCACGGTCGCCGCCGCCTGGGCCGCGGTGACGCCCGGGCTTCCGGGCACCCCCAACGTCGCCATGCCGGAGCCGGCGTCGGCGAGCAGGCCGTCGGAGTGGCCGTGGTAGGCGCCGGCGAACTTGACCACGACCTCGCGGCCGGTCACCGCCCGCGCCAGCCGCACCGCGCTCATCGCCGCCTCGGTGCCGGAGCTGGTCATCCGCAGCATCTCCACCGAGGGGAAGCGCGCCGCCACCTCCTCGGCCAAACGCACCTCCTCGAGCGTCGCGGCGCCGAAGCTCGTCCCTCGCTTCGCCGCTTCGATCACCGCCGCGACGACGGCGGGCTCGGCGTGGCCGAGGATCATCGGGCCCCATGAACCGATCCAGTCGATGAAACGGTTGCCCTCGACGTCGAAGAGCCAGCAGCCTTCGCCGCGCTCGACGAAGATCGGGTCGCGGCCGATCTGCCGCATCGCCCGGACCGGCGAGTTCACCCCACCGGGCAGTACCTGCTGCGCCCTCTGGAACAGGTTGGTCATCGGTTCGCCTGTTCCTTTTCGTTGCTATACGCCAAAAAGGAACAGCTGAAGATCACGAATGCGCCGCCTCCCAGCGCGCGTAGTCCTCGGTGAAGTAGTGGAGGCGGATCTTCTTGAACTCGGTCGAGGAGTAGAGGGTGGCGCGGTCGTCCGCCCCCATCCCGCACTCCGCCGCGATCGAGTCGAGGATCGCGTCGCACTCCTCCTTGGAGCGACCATGGGCCATCGTGAAGACGCTGTAGGGCCAGTCTGGGTAGGTCGGACGCTGGTAGCAGTGGGAGATGCCGCGGAAGGACGCCATGCGGCCGCCGACCTCGAGGATTTCGTCCTCGGGCACCTTCCAGACCCCCATCCCGTTGGCGGAGAAGCCGGCACGGCGGTGGTAGAGGATCGCGGCGACCCGGCGGAGGATCTTGCGGTCGATCATTCCCCGCAAGCGGTCGAGCAGCTCCTGCGTCGAGATGCCGAGTTCGACGGCTGCCGCGTCGTAAGGGCGGGCGACCGCGGCCATCGGCCCCTGCAGAGCCCGGATCAGGGCGATGTCGTCCTCATCGTAGGGCTGCGGTTCCAGCTCCCGCGGCGGCGCCGCTTCGACCGGCGCGGCGAGCGCATCGGTCCCCTTCTCCATCTCCAGGTTCATGTTGATTTTGAACAGGGTGAGCGTGGGCAGCTCCCGCATCGACTCCGCCCCGGTCTCCTCCATCAGCGCTTCCAGGGTCCCCTTCAGGCCGAGCTTCGAGTCCGGCGGCGTGGCGATCGTGAACCACATGTTGAAGTCGTGGGTGCGCAGGTAGTTGTGGGACACGCCCGGGTGGGCGTTGACGATCTTCGCCGCCCGCTGCGGGTTCTCGGCGTCGACTTTCGCCGCCACCAGCATCGACTCGTAGCCGAGGGCGCGGGTGTCGAAGATCGGCGTGATCTCGCGGATGATGCGGCCGTCGAGCAGGCGCTGGGTGCGGGCGAGGACGTCGTCGAGCTCGAGGTCCGCCTCGGCGGCAACGAGCGCGAACGGCTCGGGGTCGAGCGGGAAGCTCGACTGCAGCAGGTTCATCAGCCGCTTGTCGGTCTCGTCGAGCGGGATCGCGGAGCCGTCCTTGCGGCTGCGCGCCTTCGACTGCGGGACCTTCACCGAAGCCACGGGGCGGCCTCCTTCGCGTAGTAGGTGACGATCGCGTCGGCGCCCGCGCGGCGAATCGAGGTCAGCGCCTCGACCACGGCGGCGCGCTCGTCGATCCAGCCGTTGGCGGCGGCGGCCTTCAGCATCGAGTACTCGCCGGAGACGTGGTAGGCGGCAACGGGGGCACCGGTCGCCTCTTTGACCCGGCGCACGACGTCCAGATAGGGGAGTGCCGGCTTCACCATCAGCATGTCGGCGCCCTCCTCCAGGTCGAGTTCCGCCTCGCGCACCGCTTCGGCAGCGTTGGCCGGGTCCATCTGGTAGCCACGGCGGTCGCCGAACTCCGGCGTCGACTCGGCGGCGTCGCGGAAGGGCCCGTAGAAGGCGGAGGCGTACTTGGCCGAGTAGGCGACGATCGGGACGGTTGGATGGCCCTCCTCGTCGAGCTGGTGGCGGATCGAGCCGACCCGCCCGTCCATCATGTCGCTGGGGGCGACCGCGTCGGCGCCGGCCTCGGCGTGGGAGATCGCGGTTTTCGCCAGCAGCTCGACGGTGAGGTCGTTCTCGACCTCGCGGCTGCCCTCGCGGAGGACGCCGCAGTGGCCGTGCGAGGTGTACTCGCAAAGGCAGACGTCGGTCATCACGACCAGGTCGGGATGCGCCTCCTTCAGCGCCCGTACCGCCATCTGCACGATCCCCTCGTCGTCATAGGCGCCGGTGCCGAAGTCGTCCTTGACTGCGGGAACGCCGAACAGCATCAGGGCGCCGATCCCCGCCGCGGCGACCTCGCCGGCCTCCTCGACCAGGTTGTTGATCGAGAAGCGCTCGATGCCCGGCATCGAGGGAACCTCCTCGCGAACGCCCTCGCCGGCCACCACGAAGGCGGGCTGGATCAGGTGCGCGGGGGACAGCTCGGTCTCGCGGACGAGGGCGCGCAAGGTGTCGGTGCGCCGCAGGCGGCGCAGACGGGTGCTTGGGAACGGCATGGGCTTCCGAGTTTAGGGGAGGGGCTTTGGTTAGCGGAGAGGCGATTCCCTCGTTTGGGCGGGGACCGGGGGTGTCTTCTACCGGACCCGCTCGCTTCGCTCGCTCTAAGTGTCCGTACGAAGACACCCCCGGTCCCTCCGTGCGGGCGCAGTAGCTTGTTCGCTCGTGGAGGCGAAGGACGTCGTCAAGCGGTTCGGGAGCAGGGAGGCGCTGCGGGGCGTCTCACTGAAGGCAGGTCCCGGTGAGCTGGTGGCGGTGATCGGGCCAAATGGGGCAGGGAAGACGACGCTGTTGTCGATCCTGGCTGGGATCTCCAGGCCGGATGAGGGAGAGGTGGATTCTCCTGAGGGCGAAGTTGGGTGGGTGCCGCAGCAGGCGGGTCTGTACAGGCGGCTGACGGTGGAGGAGAACTTGTTGTTGTTTGCTCGGCTGGAGGGGCATGAGGATCCGCACGCCTCTACGGAGGAGATGCTCGAGCTGGCCGGCCTGTGGGAGCGGCGGGGGGAGGTCGTGGCGCGGTTGTCGGGAGGGAATCAGCAGCGGATCAACATCGCGATTGGGCTGCTGTCGCGGCCGGCGGTGCTGTTGCTGGACGAGCCGAGCGTGGGGCTGGATCCGCGGCAGCGGGCGCGGTTGTGGGAGTTCGTCTCGGGGCTGGCGGGGCGGGGGACGACGGTGATCTTCTCCACGCATGACATCCAGGAGGCCGAGCGCTACGGCGGCCGGGTGCTGGTGCTTGCCGACGGCGAGTCCCTCTTCGATGGCTCGGCCGGGGAGCTGCGGGAGGCGGTGCGGCGGGAGGCGCCGGAGGCCGCCGACCGCGACTTCGAGACCGCCTTCGTCGCCTACCTCCACCACCGGGGCCACTGATGCGGGGCGTGCGCTGGCTGCTGCTGAAGGACCTGCAGATCCTGCGGCGCTCTCCCTTGCAGGCGGTGCTTCTCGTCGCCTATCCGATCCTGATCGCGGTCCTGGTCGGGTTCGCGATCTCCCGCGGGCCCGAGGACCCGCGGGTCGCCTTCCTCAACGAAGTGCCGCCGCAAACGCGGATCAACGTCGGCGGGCAGGAGCTGCCGAAGGCGAACGTCCGCGAGCAGATCTGCGAGCGGGTCGAGTGCGTATTCGTCGACAGCCGCGACGAAGCGCGGGAGAAGGTCGAATCCGGCGACGTCCTGGCGGCGCTGATCCTCCCCTACGACCTGGTGAACAAGATCAACTCGCTCTCGACGCTGACGCCGGGAGTGCCGGAAGTCGAAGTCCTCGTCAACGAGGAAAACGCGGTCAAGGCCGAACTGGTCGACGACCGGATCACCAGCCTGCTCGCGCAGGCGAACCTGCGGATCGCGCGGCGGATCGGCTCCGAAGGCAGTCGCTACCTGGGGCTGATCGTCAACGGTGGCAGGTTCCGCGTGTTCGGGGACACGATCCCGATCCTCGGCCTGCGGGCGAGCGCGCGGATCCTCGCGGCGGTGGCGCCGGCGCTGCCGAAACAGCTGCGGCCGGCGCTGGAAGAAGTGAACGAGTTCGCCAGCCAGGCGCGCGACAACCTCGACGTCGCCAAACCGCTGATCGATCGCCTCGCGCAGCCGATCGAGGTCGACAAGGTGGTGGTCGGCGGGGAGTCCCCGCCGCTGGAGATCTTCGCGATCGCCGTCGCCGCGACCCTCACCCTCGCCTTCGTCGTCGTCCTCCTGGTCGCTGGGTCGCTGGCGCTGGAGCGAGAGGAGAACGCCTTCCCGCGGCTGACCCGCGGCCTCGTTTCCAGCAGCGGGCTGCTCGGCGAGAAGGTGCTGCTCGGGGTCGCGGTCGGGCTGGCCGTGACCCTGCTGATGCTGCTCGGGATGCCGATCTTCGTCCCGCTGGACTGGGGCCGCTTCGGGCTCTGGCTGCTGGCGATCCTCTTCGCCGGGGCGGCGCTGGGGGCGGCCGGGGCGGCGCTGGGTGCGGCGGCGCGCGAGGTGCGCGCGGTCTCCCTGCTCGCTTTCATGGTGACGCTGCCGATCGCCTTCCTCTCGCTGGTCCCCTCCGGCGCCGTCGGCCCCGCGGTCTTCGACGCTGATCCGCTATCGTCACCGCGCGTCTTCCCCTTCAAGCCGGCGCTGGAAGCGATCACCGCCGCGCTCGACGAGGCCGGCCCCGGGATCGGTGGCCCACTGCTCCACCTGGCGATCCTCTTCGCCGCCTACGCCGCTATCGCGCGGGCGGCGCTGCGTCGATTCGCAGCGGTCTGATGCCGCCCCGCTCGACGCACATACAGACGAAGGTCTCGATGTCCGCATCGGGTTCCACGTTCGCCCGCACGCGGTCGAGGATCGCGGGCTCGTCGAGCTCCGGCAGCGTCCTTCCTTGCGAGCGCACCGCGGCGAGCGCCACCGGGGTGCCGTCGAGCCGGAGGCAGCCGTGCTTGCTGCGGTAGGCAGCGATGCCTTCGACTTCGACCAGGTCGTAGTTCAGCTCGCTGGCGGTGAGGAGGGCGTGTTGCTCTTCGGTCGGGTGGAGGACGAAGACGGGGGCGGTGGTACCCGGGCTCTCGTGCAACGTCGCCGGCACGGCGCCATAAGGGGAGACGTGGGCGGAATAGACGACGTCGTAGCCCTGCAGTTGCGACTGCAGGGCCGGCATCTCCACCCCCGGCAGCGCCGCCAGCTTTCGCGCCAGCGCCTCGGGCGCGGAGTTGGCACCGTAGGAGAGGAGTGGCGTGCGGTCGGCGAGGTCGGGGCCGTCCTCTGGTAGCTCCAGCGCCTCGCCCTCGCGGTAGAGGTAGGAGCGGTCCGGCGTCGCGTACGGGTACTCGAGCGCCCGCTTCAAGATCGCTGCCGCCTCCCCAGGATCCGCCATCCCGCTCAATCTCGCAGATAGGGTCGGCTCACCATGAAGGTCCTGTTCATCGGCGACGTGGTCGGCAGCCCGGGGCGGCAGGGGCTGCGCGAAGCGATGCCGGCGCTGCGCGAGCGGCACGAGCCCGACCTGGTGATCGTCAACGGCGAGAACTCGGCCGGCGGCATGGGCATCACCGAACGCACCGCCAACGACCTCTTCGACTCCGGCGCCGACGTCATCACCAGCGGCAACCACGTCTACCGCCACCGCGAGGCCTACGAGTTGCTCGACAGCGAGGAGCGGGTGGTACGGCCGGCCAACTACCCGCAGTCGAACCCCGGCCGCGGCCACACCGTGGTCGAGGTGGGCGGGATGCGGGTGCGGGTGATCAACCTCAGCGGCGGCGTCGGCCTGCGCGTCGCCCGCTCCCCCTTCGACACCGTCGACTCGATCCTCAGCCACCACGAGCAGGACGCGGTGATCGTCGACTTCCACGCCGAAGTCTCGAGCGAGAAGGTGGCGATGGGCTGGCACCTCGACGGCCGCGTCGCGGCGGTCTTCGGCACCCACACCCACGTCCCCACCGCCGACGGGCGCGTCCTTCCCGGCGGCACCGCCCACGTCTCCGACGTCGGCATGACCGGATCGCGGACCAGCGTCCTCGGGGTCAAGCCGGAGCAGGCGCTGCGGTCGCTGATCACGCAGATGCCCACTCGGTTCGAGACTGCGGAGGAGGACGTCTGGGTGATGGGCGCGGTTGTCGAGGTGAACGAGCAGGGACTGGCCGACTCGTTCGAGCAGGTGATGGTTCCGGTGTCTAGGTAGGGAGCCGGTACCCCTCCTCTCTCAACTTGCTCGGGTGGGGCGTGGGCTGTCAGTCCGAGATTGCTTCTGCCCGAGAAGTACAAGCCGTTCGGAGGGGGTACCGGCGCCCTTCTCGACATGACAGTGCTACGAGGAACAGCGGGTAGAACCAGACGATGTAGAGGTAGAACCAGTGGTGCAGGGTCAGCTGGAGGAAGATCAGCAGCGCGGCTGAGAGGGCCGCCAGCTGGATCAGGGACTTGCGCTTTCGGAACGAAAGCGAAGGCGACGGACAGGACGCCGGTACGCCACGAGCAGCACGATGCGCAGCGGTTCCAGAGAGGTCTGGCCCCAGATGCTGAATGGTGAATCGCGGCCGGCCTGGGTGCGCGATGGTGCGGTCGTAGAACGTCTTCAGGCCGGGGTCGATCGCGGGCCAGGTCAGGACGAGCGACTGCGCCAGGAAGAAGCCGAGGGCGAACAGCACGGCTGGGCGGCGGGAGTGCCTGCGTGCGGGGTCGTACTCGGACACCGCCGCCGAACTCGGGCCTGGTCATAGGTCAGGTACATCGGCGCCGAGCGGGGCGGCGACGAACTTGGCCCAGGTCGCAGTGGCGAGCAGCGCGCCGCGGGCCAGGGGCTTCGCGGCGAGGAGCAGGGTCGCCAGGAGCAGCGCTGCGACCAGGGAGTCGTTGGAGTTGGACTCCAGGGCGTAGGCGGTGTAGGGGTAGGCGGCCCAGCCGAAGGCGAGGGTCGCGGCGAGGCGCTGGCCTTCGGGGCCGGGGCGGATGCGGATCCCGAGGAGGATCAGGAAGGTGAAGACGGCGAGGTCGAAGAGGATCGCGGCGCCGTGGGCGGCGGGGAGGTCGTCCCATTCGCCGGACCAGGGCCAGATCGGCTCGAAGGGGACGTAGGCGAGGTAGTTGACCGGGCCGTAGGTGTCGCCGGAGGAGATGTCGTCGGGGAAGTTGTCGTAGATCGGTTCCCCGTGGGCGATGCGGTCGGCGCCGACCACGCCGGCGTAGCCGACGTCGATCGCGCCGGAGTCGGCGACGTTGAGGCCGACCCGGAAGCCCATCAGGAAGAGGGCGGCGACGACCATCCAGGCGACCGGCCAGACCGGCCGCAGCCCCTCCCCCCTCCCCCGCAGCCCGATCCAGAGCGAGCGGCCGAGCAGGTAGAGCAGCACCGGGTAGACGAGCGGGACCGAGACGCCGATCGTCGGCGCGGTTGAAGAAGTAGTGCGAGACGCCGAAGCCGAGCAGGACCAGGAGGTCGAGGTTGGCGACCCGCCAGAGCCGCCGCCAGTCGACCAGGCCGAGGAGGAAGATCAGGCAGAGCGGGAGGAAGACGTAGGGCGCGTTGAGCTTGTGGCCGAAGGCGCCGGAGTAGCCGCGGGCCATCTTCCAGGCGACCTGGTAGCCGGTCCACGACTCGGTCACCTCGCCGCTGTGGGCGTCGACGAGGACCAGCAGCCAGCTCGTCGCCGCCGGCGAAGTAGGCGACCTCCCAGTGGCCGTCGTCGTCAGCGAGGCGGTCGGCCCGAGCTCGCCGTGCTCGCGCTCCTCGGCGCGGACCTTCGGGTCCTGGTCGGCGGCGGCGATCGCCTCGGCGCGGGTGACCTGCTCGGCGGCGCTCGTCGCGGCCGGGGAAGCCACTGAGATCAAAAGCGCAGCGAGGAGGGACGCAACGGCCATTACGCGGAGGGGCGTGGGTGTCTTCGTACGGACACTTGGAGCGAGCGAAGCGAGCGGGTCCGGTAGAGGCACCCACGCCCCTCCCCGCGCGACAGCCCCCCGTCCCTCATCCGTCGCGCACCCCGAAGTGCTCGCGGATGACCGGGGCCACGTCGCGCAGCGCCCACTGCTCGCGCTCGTCGGCCGAGTCCGGGCCGCAGCCGACGAAGAGCAGCGGCCCGAGCGAGTCGCCGGCGTGCAGCGCGCCGTGGCTGCCGCCGCCGGCGTGGCTGACCCCGCCCCAGTCGACCGCCTCGAACCCGGGCGCCAGCGAGACGACGAAGTCGCCGGCGTGCGGCGCGGCCAGCGCCGACCAGACCCGGGCCAGCGGGTCGGGGTAGGTCTCGCTGCGCAGCCGTCCGTCCTCGACGGCGGCCTCGAGCGCCTCCAGCTCCCCCTCGACCTCCCAGCTGCCGCCGCGCAGGTCGGCGACCTCGCCGCCGGGGCGGAAGCGCAGCGCCGCCTCGCCGCGCTCGACCACCGCCCACTCGCCGCCGGCGGCCGGCATCCCCGGGCCCTCGCGTCGCAGCGGCATCCCGTCCTCGCCCTCGAGCCGGCAGACCAGGTCGACCCCCTCGATCACCCCCAGCCGCGCCGCCACCTCGAGCGGCTCGGCCCGCTCCCCCTCCCCCGGCAGCAGGTAGACGTGCGCCGCGCGGCCGGTCGGGCTGACCGCGAGCTGGGCCCGCTCCGGCCGCTCCTCGGAGGGCTGCAGCACCGACCACTCGGCGGCCAGCAGCTCGGCCAGCGGCAGGCCGCGGTGGACGTCGGTCTGCGCGTGGTCGGCGAGCAGGATCACCGCGTGGCTCTCGAGGAACTCGTCGAGCCCGCCGGCCGCCTCGGCGTAGGTCGCGAAGGCGCGCGTCGGCCTTGGCGATCGACTCGACGCTCGCCTCCGGCCCGTGCTGGTGGGAGTAGTTGTCGTTGTCGGGCAGCGAGAGGAGGAGGAAGTCGTAGAGGTCCTCGCTTCAGCAGCTCGGCGGCGCAGCAGGCGGCGTAGCCGTCGCGGTTGCCGGGGATCGAGGTCGAGCGGCACGGCACCTTGCGGCTGGCGTAGAGGTCGCCGTAGAAGAGGTCGGTCGGGCCCCAGGTGTGGTGGTGGAACTTCAGTTTGGTCGCGTCGACCGCGCGGCGCAGCAGCCCCTCCAGCGAGACCTCGTGCCGCTGCCGGCCGCGGTAGATGAGGAACGGCGTGCAGGCGGTGCGGGCGCCGGCGTCTTCGAGGCTCTCGAAGACCGTCTCCACCTCGGGGCTGAGGTGGGCGAGGTTCATGTTGTAGACGAGGTCGTAGAGGGCGAGGAAGACGCCGAAGGCGCGGGTCGCCTCCAGCGAGGAGCCGTACTCGACGTAGCGGCGCTCGAGCCGGTGGTACCAGTTCATGCCGCTGATCCAGTGGCGGTCGGCGCCGACGCCGGTGACCATCTCGGCGCTGGCGACCGGGGTCACCGAGGGGAAGCTGGAGACGCAGTCGGGGATCAGCACCCCGCGCTCGACCAGGGCGCCGAAGGTCGGCGCCCGCCCCTCCTCGATCGCCCGTTCGCAGCATGTCGGTGCGCAGCGAGTCGACGTAGGTGAGGACGAGCTTCTTGCGGGCCGGCATCGTGCCCGAATGATCGCGGCCGGCCGGCGCCGTTTCGTTGCCAGAGCCCGAAAAGGAACAGGCGAGCGCTAGCGGAGGACGCGGAGCCCGGCGTGTTTGCGCTGGGCGCGGCGGTGGCGGGAGATCCCCAGCCAGATCAGCGCCAGGACGACGACGATCGACCAGCGGTCGCGAGCAGGAGCGCGATCGCGATCACGACCAGCGCCGCCAGGCTGACGATGAAGGCGAGCGCTCCGCCGCCGCTGCCCTCGCGGCGGCTGGCGCCGTAGACGAGGTCGCTGATCACGATGCAGGCGAGCGACGGCGCCGGCCAGGCCGAGCGCCGCTCCGACGATCCCTTCGAGCAGGAAGCCGGCGACGAAGCCGATCACGGCGGCGAGGATCGTCATCCGGCCGCGGGCCGATCCGTGGGTGCCGGTGGTGCCGGCGAGCATGCCGATCGCGAGCCCGATTCCAAGCTCGGTGAGAACGTCCACGTGCGAAACCTAACCGAGTTGCGGCGGCCGGCGCGTCGATCCGCCACACTTCAGCGATGGCAGAAGTGCCCGAGCCGACCCACCGCAGGCGCTCCCACGCCGGCACCCGCGACCTCGAGCGCTACGCCGGCCTGTTCGCCGAGCGGACCGGGGTGATGCGCTCCTCGGCGATGCGCGACCTGATGGCGATCACCGCGCGGCCGGAAGTGATCTCGCTCGCCGGCGGCCTGCCCGACACCTCGACCTTCCCGCCGCAGAGCTTCGCCGCGCAGATGACCCGGATCGCCCAGGAGTCGGCGGCGAAGGCGCTGCAGTACGGGCCGACCGAGGGCTTCGAGGAGACCAAGGACTGCATCCTCGAGGTGATGGGCGCCGAGGGGATGCTGCCCGACCCCGACGACATCATCGTCACCACCGGCGGCCAGCAGGCGATCGACCTCGTCTGCAAGACGCTGATCGACCCCGGCGACGTCGTCATCTGCGAGGCGCCGACCTACCCCGGCGCGATCCCCACCCTCTGCAGCTACCAGGCCGACGTCGTCCAGGTCGAATGCGACGAGGACGGGATGCAGGTCGAGGTGCTGGAGCAGCTGCTGGCGGACCTGCGCGGCAGAAGGGCGGCGGCCGAAGTTCATCTACTCGGTGCCGAGCTTCCAGAACCCGGCCGGGGTGACGATGTCGCTGCAGCGCCGGCACCGCCTGGTCGAGCTGGCGCGCGCCGCAGGAGCTGCTGGTCGTCGAGGACAACCCCTACGGGCTGCTGCGCTACGGCGGCGAGCCGATGCCGCCGCTCTACCAGCTCGACGGCGGCGACTTCGTCATCTACCTCGGCACCTTCTCGAAGATCCTCTCCCCCGGGATCCGCCTCGGCTGGGCGGTGGCGCCGCCGCCGGTGATGGAGAAGATCGTCCTCGGCAAGCAGGCGGCCGACCTCTGCACCTCGACCCTGACCCAGTACTTCGTCCGCGAGTACTTCGCCGAACGGCGCTGGCAGCACTACGTCGACGACCTGGTCGAGATCTACCGCGCTCGCCGCGACACGATGGTCGAGGCGCTGCGCGACCTACTTCCCGGCCGAGGCGACCTGGACCGAGCCCGAGGGCGGGCTCTTCATCTGGGCGACGCTGCCCGACTACATCGACACCAGCGACCTGCTGGCGAAGGCGCTGCGCGCCGACGTCGCCTTCGTCCCCGGCCAGGCCGCCTACGTCGACGGACGCGGCAGCCACTCGATGCGGCTCAACTTCTCCGGCGTCGACGAGGACGAGATCCGCGAGGGGGTGCGGCGGATCGGCAAGGTGATCGCCGAGCAGGTCGACCTCTACGGGGCGCTGACCGGCGAGCAGCGGCTGCCCGAGGCCGCAGCAGGAGTCGGCCCCGAACGTGGTCCCCTTCCGCAAGGCGGGCGAGGCGGGATGAAGGTCGCGGTCCTGAAGGGCGGCCGCTCGCTGGAGCGCGGGGTCTCGCTGCGCTCGGGGGCGCGGGTCGAGGACGCGCTGGAGCGGCTCGGCCACGAGGTGCTGCCGATCGACGTCGGCCCGGACCTGGTCAAGCGCCTGGTCGCCGAGCGGCCCGACGTCGCCTTCGTCGCGATGCACGGCGTCGGCGGCGAGGACGGGACCGTGCAGGAGCTGCTGGAGATCCTCGGCATCCCCTTCACCGGCCCGGGCGCGGCGGCCTGCGCGCGCTGCATGGACAAGGTGCAGGCGAAGGACGCGATCGAGCTCGCAGAGCGAGAAGCGCCTCCGCCTAGACCCCCCACTGGTTCGCCTTCAACCAGACCGCCTTCCGCGAGTTCGGCGCCGCCGACGCGCTGGGCCGGCTGGAGGAGACGCTCGGCTTCCCGCTGGTCGTGAAGCCGAGCCGCGGCGGCTCCTCGCTCGGGGTCAAGTTCGCCGCGCTCGCCGGGCGAGGTGCCGCAGGCGCTGGTCTCGGCCTTCAGCTACGACGACCGGGTCCTGCTCGAGCGCTTCGTCGACGGCCGCGAGCTGGCGGTCAGCGTGCTCGGCGACGAGCCGCTGCCGGTGGTCGAGGCGATCCTGCTGGAGGGCGACCGCTACGACTTCGAGGCCCGCTACGAGATCGGCCGCACCCGCTTCGCCTGCCCCGCCGAGCTGAGCGCCGAGGAGCAGCGGGCCGTCACCGAGGCCGCGCTCGGCACATACCGCGCCCTCGGCTGCACCGGCTTCGCCCGCATCGACCTGATCCTCGGCGAGGACGGACCCTGGCTGCTGGAGGCCAACGCGATCCCCGGCCTCACCGACACCAGCCTCCTCCCCCAGGCCGCCGAGGCGGCGGGACTGTCGCTTCGAGCAGCTGGTCGAGCGGATCCTCGACCTGGCTCTCACGCCCCCGTTTCTTAGGAGCGAAAAGCAAGCAGTTCAAGGAGGAGCGAGGGAGCGTGCTCTGCACGTGACCGAGCGACGACGCCGAAATGCGCCGCTTTGCAGCCCTAAGAATCGCCCTGCGCGAAATCCTCAGGCGTTACTTCGTCGAGGAACTCTTTGAATTTGTCGACGACCTCCTCGGTGTCCTCGACCTCGTGCTCGAACTCGATCGCCGACTCCTCGATCACCTCCTCGGCCGCGAAGATCGGGGCCGAGACGCGGACCGCGAGGGCGAGGGCGTCGGATGGGCGCGAGTCGATCTCGACTTCGGAGCCGTTGACCGAGACCGTGATCGAGGCGTAGAAGGTGTTGTCGCGCAGCTCGGTGACGGAGACCCGCTCGCACTTGGCGTCGAGGTTCTCGAGCATGTCGGAGAGCAGGTCGTGGGTCATCGGCCGCGGCGTCGAGGCGCCCTGCAGCTTCATCAGGATCGCGGCCGCCTCGGGGTGGCCGATCCAGATCGGCAGGAAGCGGTTTCCGTCGACGGTCTTCAGCAACACGATCGGCTGCTTGCCGACCATGTCGAAGCTGACGCCATAGATCTGCATCTGCTGCAAAAGAACTCCCGACCGTGGATGGAAGCCGAAGTATAGGTCGGGCCTCTACCCGCTCGGAGGAGCCGAGAAACGATGGGCGATCCTGGATTCGAACCAGGGACCTCGTCCTTATCAGAGACGCGCTCTAACCAACTGAGCTAATCGCCCGGGATGGCGTGCTGCGAGCCGCCGCACATCGTAGCTGGGAGAGATTCGGGCTGCCGCCAAGGGGGCGGGGAGCGGAACTCTGGAGTCACGCACTAGATCGTCCCATATGGACGAAATAGCGTCCATATGGCTGGTAATGTGTCCGTATGGACTTGGGGCGACCCTACGCTGCGATCGGTCCGACTCTCGACCCGGGGGTTCTGAACCTTCTCGCCGGCACCACTCGTCCACTCACCGGGCGCGAGATCGCCCGCCTCATGGGGCGTGCCTCCCATAGCGGGGTTATCGCCGTGCTCGATCGGCTCGTCGTGCAGGGCCTCGTCGATCGGGAGGAAGCGGGGCGCGCTTTCCTCTTCACCCTGAACCGCGAGCACCTGGCCGCTCCCGCCGTCGAATTATTGGCGGACATGCGCGAGGAGCTTCTTCACCGCATCCGCGACACCGTCGAGGTTCCTGGAGGATCGAGGCGCACCATTTGTCCCTGTTCGGATCGGCGGCGCGAGGTGACGGAGGCCCGGACAGCGATATCGACCTCTTCGTCGTAAGACAAACGGCAATCGAGTCCCAAGAACCGGTCTGGCGAGAACAGCTCGACCTGCTCGCCTGGCAGGTCGAGCGCTGGACCGGCAACCCTGCCAGGATCGTCGAGCTCGAGCAACGCGAGATCGCCCGCCTGCGGAAGGAGCGGCCCCCTGTGGTGGATCAAATCGTTACTGACGCGATCAATCTCGCGGGCCCTGAGGTCTCGACTCTCCTGGCGGCTGCATGACCGTCAGTCGCAGCAGCGTACGGACCCAGACGTGCTCCAGGGAACATGCCCGGAACCGCCTCGGGCACGCCCGCAAATTTCTCGAGGCCGCGGAGATGACCGCCGGTGAGTCCGGAGATGTGGAATACGCGAGCGCCGCCGCTGCGCTTGCAGTTCTGGCGGGCATCGCTGCTTCCGATGCCGCCTGCTGTGCTGCGCTTGGCCGCCGCTCCCGGGGTGACGACCATCAGCAGGCCACCAGGCTCGTTGAGCAGGTTGAGCCTGGCGGTCCCAAGGCCGCGAAAGCCCTGCGGCGACTATTAAGTCTGAAGGACGAGGCGCAGTACGGATTCTTCGACGTCGGTGGCCAGGATCTTCAGGCCGCAATTCGGCAGGCAAATGCCTTGGTGGAATTCGCCGGTGCTGCGGTCCGCCGCAGCGCCGGCTTGATCAGGATCAGCTCGAGCGCTTACGCAGCCGCCTTGCGAGGGCGTGCGCCTCGCGGACGTCGTCGAAGCGGAGCTCGGCGACGATGCTCTCCCCTTGGCGCGGGTGGTGACCTCGTGGCCGAGGGCCTCCTCGAGGGCGTCGGCGGCGTCGCGGAGGGCGGCCTGGGCGTCGGGATCGGCCAGCAGCTCGCCTCGGCCTTGCCTTTGGCTGGCTGGCCAGCCGAACCCTCTCCTCAGTTTCGCGGACCGACCAGCCGCCACGGGCGGCATCGCGGGCCAGACGGCGTCGTACGTCGTTGCCGGGGGCCGCGAGGAGGGCCTTCCCGTGGCCCTCGCTGAGATCGCCGGACTCGAGCATCTCCAGCGCCTCGTCCGGCAGCTCGAGCAGCCGGATCAGGTTGGAGACGGCAGGGCGGCTGCGGCCGACCCGGCGGGCCAGCTCCTCTTTGGTCAGACCGAGCTCCCGGACCAGGGCATCGCAGGCCTTCGCCTCCTCGACCGGGTTGAGGTCCTCGCGGACCATGTTCTCGATCAGCGCCGCCTGCAGACGCTCGGCCTCCTCCTGGTCGCGGACGACCGCCGGCACCTTCTCGATCCCCGCCTGCTGGGCCGCGCGCCAGCGCCGCTCGCCGGCGACCAGCTCGTAGCTGCCGTCGGGGAGAGGGCGGACAAGCAAAGGCTGGACGACGCCGCTCGCCTCGATCGAGGAGGCCAGGGCGGCGAGCGCCTCGGGGTCGAACTTGGTCCGCGGCTGCGAAGGGTTCGGCTTGATCAGCGAGACCGGCAGCTCGCGCAGCTCCCCCGCCGCCGAGGCCTCCGACTCGGGCAGGATCGCCGAAAGACCGCGGCCGATTCCGCGGCGGGTACTAGCCACGGCTTGCCAGCTCCTTCGCCAGGGCCCGGTAGGCGACGGCGCCGTGAGAGGCGGGGGCGTGCTCGGTCACGGGCAGACCATAACTCGGGGACTCGGCGACGCGGACGCTGCGCGGGATCACCGTCTCGAAGACCATCCCGTCGAAGTGGTCGCGAAGCTCCGCCTCGACGTCCTGAGCCAGCCTGGTGCGCTCGTCGTGCATGGTGATGAGCAGACCCGACAACCTCTAGCTGAGGGTTAAGCTCACGCCTGATCAGGCCCAGAGTTTCCAGGAACTGGACCAACCCCTCGAGCGCGAGGTACTCCGCCTGCACGGGCACGATAACCCGGTCGGCGGCGGTCAAGGCGTTGACGCTGACCGGCCCGAGCGAAGGAGGACAATCGAGCAGGGTGACGGCGAAGCGCTCTCGCACCGGGCCCAGGCGTTCGCGCAGTCGCGTCTCCGATCCCTGCATCCGCGGCAACTCCACCGCGGCACCGGCGAGGTCTTTGCTGGCGGGAGCGATCCAGAGGTTGTCCGGACCCGCGGGCCGCGCTGCCTCGGCAACCGAAGTCTCGCCGGTGAGGCAGTCGTAGGAGGAGGGATGCAGATCGCGCCCGTCGCCCAGCGCCACGGTCGCGTTGCACTGGGGGTCGAGGTCGACGAGCAGCGTCTGGTTACCCTCTTTCGCCGCGCAGGAAGCGAGGTTGACGGCAGTCGTCGTCTTTCCGACTCCGCCCTTCTGGTTCGCCACGGCGTAGACCTTGCCCATCGCAGGCCAGCCTAGTCAACGCGCCGCCCGCACCTTCGTCTGCGCTGCTGCAACGCGTTGTTCGGCAGTCGGATAGCCTCCTGCCCGTGTCCGAGAGCTACGAGTGGCCCGACAACCCAGCCGAGCGAGCACAAGAGCTCGTCGAGGGCGTGCTGGACGAGCTCGACCTCGGCGGTGAGGTAGTCGTCGAGGAGAACGACGAGCGGATCCTGCTCACCGTCGAGGGCGAGGACGACTACGGCCTCCTGATCGGCAAACGCGGCCAGACGATCGACGCCTTGCAGTTGCTCTGCTACCAGGCGGCCTTCCGCGGCCTGCGCGAGCGCAAGCGGGTTGTGGTCGACGCGGCCGGCTACCGCGCTCGGCGCCGCGAGACCCTGGAGGGCAGGGCAGATCGGGCCGCCGACCAGGCGCTGACGAACAACAGCGTCGTCGAGATGGACCCGATGAGCGCGCAGGAACGGCGCGTGGTCCACGAACGGCTGAAAGAGCGCGCTGGAATCGAGACCTACAGCGAGGGCGACGAGCCCCGTCGCTGCGTGATCGTCGCTCCGCTCCTGCCCGAGTGATCGACGCCGCGCTCGCTCGGCGCGAAGCTGGAGACGGTCCTCGATCTGCTCGCCGAGGAGCGAGCCTCGGTCAGCTCCGTGGTCGACGAGCGGGCTTGGCAGGTCCACGTCGCCGACAGCCTCACCGGCCTCGAGGTGCCGGAGCTGCGGGAAGCGAAGAAGATCGCTGACATCGGCGCCGGCGCCGGCTTCCCCGGCCTCGTGCTGGCGGTAGCGCTGCCCGGGGCCCAGGTCGACCTGATCGAGTCGATCGGCCGCAAGTGCGAATTCATGCGCCGCGCGATCGAGACGGCGGGGATCGCTAACGCCAGCGTCCGCAACACCCGATCCGAGGACCTGGCTGCGGCAGAGGGGCGGGGGGCCTACGACGCCATCACCGCCCGCGCCGTCGGCCGCCTTTCGACCCTGGCCGAGCTCGCCAGCCCACTGCTGAAGCCAAATGGAGTCCTGGTCGCCTGGAAGGGAAAACGCGACGAGGACGAGGAGAGGCAGCTTGAGAACGCCGCCGAGGCTCTCGCCATGCGACCTGAGGCGGTCCTCGATGTCGGCGCCCGAGCCGGCAGCCAGCACCGCCATCTACACGTCATCCGCAAGTCCGGCCCCACCCCGCCTAACCTGCCAAGAAAGCCCGGAATCGCCAAGAAACGCCCCAAGGGCTAGCCCATCTACCGCCCAGCCTCGAAGGAGGGTTCGGGACCCCCTCCGAACGGCTTGTACTTCTCGGGCAGCACAATCTCGGACCGGCAGTCCAGGCCCCACCCGAGCAAGTTGAGAGAGGAGGGGTCCCGAACCCTCCTCCCACGCCCTCAGCGCCGCTTCTTCTTTTTCCGCGGCGGCGGAGGGGGCGGCTTTGCCTCCTGAATCGCCGCGGCCCCCTCGGGCGTCGCCGTCACCGGCGGTGGCACGATCCGTTTGATCACCAGCTGCTGGCCGATCGTCCAGAAGTTGGTGGTGATCCAGTAGAGGATCAGGCCGGCCGGGAAGCTGAGGATGAAGGGGACGAAGATGAAGGGCAGGAGCATCATCATCGTCCGCTGGCTTTTGTCAGCCGTGATCGATCATGACCATGCTGGAGACGAGCTGGGTGCCGACATAGAGGACGAGCAACACGATCAGTTCGCCCCCGGTCGCCTTCGCGGTGAGGTCGTGGATGAAGAGGAACGAGGCTTCGCTGCCGCAATGGCCCGCCTCACAGCCGATGTCGTCGGGCAGCTCGTGTTTGAGCACGAAGAAGAGCGAGATGAAGACCGGGAACTGGGCCAACAGCGGCAGGCAGGAGGCCAGCGGATTGACTTTGTTCTCTTTGTAGAAGCGCATCATTTCCTGCTGCATGCGCTGTTTGTCGTTTTTGTACTTCTCCTGCAGTTCCTTGATCTGCGGCTGCAGGGCCTGCATGGCCCGCATCCCCTTCAGCTGTTTGTAGGTAAGGGGGATGAGGACGGCGCGGGTGACGACCGTAAGGGCGATGATCGACATCCCCCAGCTGAGGCCGGCGCTGTCGTGGAAGAACTGCAGGACCCCATTGGCGAGGTCGATCAGGGGCTGGAAGATGTTGGCCGTGAGGGGCGTCATCGATGGGCTTCGTGCCAGTCGGCGGGGTGTACCGGACCGGTGCGGAGCGTGAATCTATCGGGGATGGGGTCGAAGCCGCCGTGACTGAAGGGGTTGCAGCGCAGAATCCGCCAGCTGGCGAGGAGAAAGCCCCGGATTACGCCGAAGCGCTCGACCGCTTCCACCGTGTACCTCGAGCAGGTCGGCTCGTAGCGGCAGCGCCTGGGAAAGGCAGGGGAGATCCAGCGCTGATAGCCCCGAACCGGGGCGAGGAGGAAGCGTTTCACGTGGAACGGCCCCCGGCCAGCGCCTCTTCGAGGTTGGCCGAAACCCCCTGCATTCCCTCGCGGTCGATCAGGTCCTTGATCTCTGCGCGGGCGACGATGACGAAATCGTGGCGCGGCGGCAGGCGGTCCGCGAGGCTCCAGAAGGCCTCGCGCATGGTCCGCTTCACCTTATTGCGCTCTACCGCGCCGCCGACCTTGCGGTTGACCGAGACGCCGAGGCGAACCTCATCGCGCTCCTCGTCCTTGCGAGGGAAGGTGTAGAGGACGAGGTACCGGGTGGCGTGAGAGGAGCCGTCGCGATAGACGCGGTCGAACTCACCGCTGCGCGAGAGGCGTCGGCGCTTCGACGCCATCGCCTATGGAGTCAGGCGCTTGCGCCCTTTACGGCGACGGCGCTTGAGGACGGCGCGGCCACCGCGGGTGCTCATCCGGGCACGGAAGCCGTGGGTCTTCGCCCGCTTCCGCTTCTTCGGTTGGTAGGTGCGCTTCATGCCGGCGGAAGTATAGGGAGCGGCTCCGAAAATCTTTTCTGCGGGATTTGCGAGGCACCAAAGCTGCCTGCTCAGGCACGGCGCTATGGTCGCCGCCCGGTGCCCGATGACTCCCTCCCATCCAACCTCGAAGCCCTTTGGCGGGCCGCCCAGGAGCGACTGAGGGCATCGGTCCCTGAATCGACCTTTCGCCTCTGGTTGGAGCCGCTGGAGGTGATTGCAGCGGAGGGCGACACCCTCTTCCTTGCCGCTCCCGAGAACAAACGGGCCTGGACCGAGCGCCGCTATTCCTCGCTGATCGCGGAAGCCCTACGCAGTACCGACAGCGGTCTGGAGCAGGTGAGCTTCGCCGAGCCGCAGCTGCTGCAGGGAAGCGCCGGCCACGACCCCGAGCTGAACCCCAGCTACACCTTCGAGCGGTTCGTGATCGGCCCCGGCAACCGGCTCGCCCACGGTGCCGCTCTTGCCGTCGCCGAGGCCCCATCCGAGGCCTACAACCCGCTCTTCCTGCACGGCCCACCAGGGCTGGGCAAGACCCACCTCCTGGCGGCGATCGCCAACTACCTGCGCGACAACGCCCCCGGTCTCAGCGTCCGTTACACCACCGCAGAGTCCTTCACCAACGAGTTCGTCGCCGCTCTCAAGGCCAAGGGAAGCGACGCGTTCAAGGCGCGTTATCGCGACATCGACGTCCTCCTCATCGACGACGTCCAGTTCCTCCAGGGCAAGCCGGCGACCGAGGAGGAGTTCTTCCACACCTTCAACGCCCTCTACGAGTCCGGCAGCCAGCTCGTCCTTTCGGCCGATCGCATCCCCAGCGAGCTCTCGACGCTCGCCGCCCGGCTGCGCGACCGCTTCGAGTGGGGGCTGACCGTCGCGGTCGAGCCTCCCAACCTGGCGACCCGGCTGACGGTTCTGCGGCGCCTGGTCGAGGAGGCCGGGGTCGAGATCGCTGACACTGAGGCGCTGACCGAGCTGGCGAACCGGATCGACGCCAACGTCCGCAAGCTGCACGGCGCCCTTACCCGGGTCATCGCCCACGCTTCCCTGATGGGCCGGCCGCTCAGCACCGAGCTGATCTCCGAAGTGATCCCCCGCCACCCTCGTCGCGAGTCGACTTCGGTCGAGGAGATCCAGCAGCGGGTGGCCGAGATGTTCGGCATCTCCCGCGCCGAGCTCGTCGGCTCCAGCCGCGCCGCCACCCCGCTGCGGGCCCGCCAGGTGGCGATCTTCCTCACCCGCGACCTCACCGACCTCTCCCTGCCGCAGATCGGGCGCCTCTACGGCGGACGCGACCACACCACCGTCCTCAACTCCCTGCGCCGCGTCGAAGCGAGCCTCGATGAGGACGTCGAGCTGGCGGAGAAGGTCCGGGAGTTGCGGGGAGCTATCCACAACCCTGTGGCCGAGGAGCGCTGACAGCCGCCGGCACTGTAAGAATCCCCAGCCTCCCACAGCGCCTTCCACAACCGGCAAACCGCATCGCACCGCCAAATCCTCCGCGACCAGAACCTTTTCAACAAGACCTACCTCAACTCAAGAAGGCAAACCTAAGAAGGCACATCAACTTGAAGCTCACGACCAAACGCGAAGACCTCGTCTCCAAGCTCTCGATCGTCTCCCGAGCTGTTTCCACCCGCGCCGCCACCCAGGCGCTCTCCGGCGTTCTTCTCAGTGCGCAGGGTGGCCGCGTCACCCTCGCCGCCACCGACCTCGACCTCGGACTGGAGACGACGCTCGAGGCCGACGTCGAGAACGAGGGCTCGGTCCTCCTCCCCGGCCGCCTCTTTGCCGAGATCGCTCGTTCCCTGGCCGACCCGAGCGTGGAAATCGAGTCGCGCGAGGCGGAGCACGACGTCGAGATCCGCAGCGGCGGCTCCAGCTTCCACCTGCGGGTGCTGCCGGCCGAGGACTTCCCGAAACTGCCACAGCCGGAGGAGAGCCCCGGCCTGAAGATCCCGGCCGCGGCACTGGAAGCAAGCATCGAGCTGGTCGCCCGCGCCGCCTCGCGCGACGACATGCGCCCGGTCCTCACCGGCGTCTTCGTCTCCGCCAGTGGTAAGGAGATGACGATGGTCGCGACCGACTCCTACCGGCTGGCGGTCAAGCGAACCGAGCTCGAGGCCGACCTCGGCGGTGAGCTCGAGGCCAACATCCCGGCCCGGGCGCTGCGTGAGCTCGGTCGCATCCTCTCCTCAGAAGGCGCGGGCGAGGCCTCGATCTCGCTGCTGACCAACCAAGCCGTTTTCCAGGCAGGGTCGATTCTCCTCTCGACGAGGCTGATCGATGGCCAATTCCCCAACTTTCGACAGCTCCTGCCGGAGTCCTACGAGCACGACGTACGACTGCCGCGCTCCGACCTCCTCGACGTCGTTCGCCGGGTCAGCCAGCTGGCTCAGCGCAACGCCCCGCTGCGGCTCTCGTTCAGCTCGGGCGAGCTGACGGTGGCGGCGGAGACGCCCGACGTGGGGGACGCGCGGGAGGCGATGCCGGCGGCGTTCGAGGGCGAGGACCTGGAGATCGGGTTCAACCCGGAGTTCCTCAAAGAAGGGATCGAAAGCGTGGCCGGCGACGAGATCCTCGTGCGCCTGATCTCGCCGCTGCGGCCGGGGTTGCTGGAACCGGTGGAGGGAGACGACTTCCGCTACCTGGTGATGCCGATCCGGCTCAACGTCTGACATGGCGCCGCCGGCCGGGTGAGCGCGCCGTGCTCGTCACCGCGATCGAGGCGAAGCCGCTGCGCAGCCTCGAGCGGGTCCGGGTCGAGCTGGCGCCGGGGATCGTCAGCGTCATCGGCCCCAACGGCACCGGCAAGACCAACCTTGTCGAGGCGCTTTACTTCGCCCTCACCGGTCGCTCTTTTCGCACCAGCGACCGACGCGACCTGATCCCCTTCGGCGGCTCGCTTGCTCGCGCGGAGGCGACGATTCGCGACGAGGACGGGATCGAGCGCAGGCTGCTTGCCTCCGTCAGCCGCACCGAAGGGCGCCGCCATCTCCTCGACGGCAGCCCGGCCGACCCGGCAACGATCGCCCGCAACCGCCCGCCTGTCGCCGTCTTCGCGCCTGATCGGCTGACGCTGGTGAAGGGACCTCCGGCGGAGCGCCGCGCCCACCTCGACGGTTTCATCGCGGCGCGCTGGCCGGCGCGGGGAGAGTTGCGCAAGCGCTTCGGGCAGGCGGTGGCGCAGCGGAACGCGCTGCTCTCGCGGCTCGCCTCCGGCTATGGATCCCCCGAGGACCTGCGGATTTGGGACGCAGGGATGGCCGACGCGGCGGCGCCTCTGGTCGAGGCGCGAGCAGAGGCGGTCGCCGAGCTGGCCCAGCCCTTCGCCGCCGCCGCCGCCGAGCTGGGCCTGGAGAGGGCGGCGCTCGAATACGCGCCGCGGGCATCGGGGTCGGCGGAGGAGATCCGGGCCGGCCTGGAGGAGCGTCGCGAGCAGGACATCCGCCTCGGGCGCAGCTCCTGGGGCCCTCATCTAGACGAGCTGAAGCTGAACCGCGCCGAACGCTCGCTGCGCCGGTTCGGTTCTCAAGGGCAGCAGCGGGCGGCGCTCCTCGCGCTGCTGTTCGCCGAGCGCGAGGCCTTGCTCGCTGCCCGGCAGGTAACGCCGCTGCTGCTGCTCGACGACGTGATGAGCGAGCTCGACCCCGGCCGGCGCGAACGGCTGGTCGCCCGCCTCGGCGACGGCGGCCAGGTCCTGATCACCGCGGCGGACTCCGAACAGGTTCCGGCGGCGGCTCGGGCGACGGTGGTGCCGATGCCGCCGCCGCAGACAGAAGGTTCTGAGGCATGAGCCGACGCCGTGCTCCCCGCCCCGCCGCCGGAGCTTTCAAGGCCGCCCTCGAGCAGGTGGCGCCGAAGACCCCTCTGGCGGCGATCCAGGCCGCTTGGGCGGGTGCGGTCGGCGAGCACCTCGCGGCAGTTGCGGTACCCGTCTCCGAACGCGACGGGACGCTGATGATCGAGGTCGCCGAGGCGGTCTGGGCGCAGGAGCTCGATCTGATGCAGAGGGCCCTGCTGGAGCGGCTGCGGAGCGAAGTTGGGGAGCAGGCGCCCGAAGCACTCCGCTTCCGTGTCAACTCAGAGCGTTTTTGAACACAGTTTCTGCACGATTTGCAGGGAAAACGGCCTAGACGTCCGGCTTGTCCGAGGCCTTCAACTGGTATTCTTATGGCAACTCGCATGACGCCCCGACAGCCGTGGAGCGAGCTCTCCAGGAGTCGGGGCTTTGTGTGTCTCTGTGTCAACCGGAAGGGATTCATTGCCTGAGAAAAAAGCCAGCGGGGACTCCTACGGCGCCAAGGACATCACCGTCCTCGAGGGCCTGGAAGCGGTCCGCAAACGCCCCGGCATGTACATCGGCTCGACGGGCCCGCGTGGCCTCCACCACCTCGTCTACGAGGTCGTCGACAACTCGGTCGACGAGGCCCTCGCCGGTCACTGCGACAGCGTCCGCGTCGTCCTGCACCCCGACAACGCCTGCACGGTCGAAGACAACGGCCGCGGCATCCCGGTCGAGACGATGGAGAAGGAGGGGAGGCCGGCCGCCGAGGTCGTGCTGACCGTGCTCCACGCCGGCGGCAAGTTCGGCGACGGCGGTGGCTACAAGGTCTCCGGCGGTCTCCACGGCGTCGGCGTCTCCGTCGTCAACGCGCTCTCCGAGCGCCTGCACCTGGAGATCAGCCGCGACGGCAGCGTCTGGTCCCAGGACTACGAGCGCGGCAAACCGCAGAACGAGCTGGCGCCGGGGGCGAAGACCAAGGAGCACGGGACGAAGATCACCTTCCTGCCGGACCTCGAGATCTTCGAGGAGATCGGGTTCGACTTCCAGACGCTGGCCGAGCGCCTGCGCGAGACCGCCTTCCTCACCCGCGGTTTGAAGATCGAGCTCGTCGACGAGCGCGGCGCCACCAACAGCGTCACCTTCCAGTACGAGGGCGGGATCGAGGATTTCGTCCGCCACCTGAACGAGAACAAGGACGAGCTGCACCGCAAGGTCATCTACTTCGAGGGCAGCGAGGAGGCCGGCGAAGTCGAGCTGGCGATGCAGTGGAACAGCTCCTACCAGGAGTCGATCTTCAGCTTCGCCAACAACATCAACACCCATGAGGGCGGCACGCACCTCTCCGGGTTCCGGGCGGCGCTGACGCGGACGCTCAACGCCTACGCCCGCAGCAAAGGGCTGCTGAAAGAGAAAGACGACAACCTCGCCGGCGAGGACGTGCGCGAGGGGCTGACCGCGGTGATCTCGGTCAAGCTGCACGACCCGCAGTTCGAGGGCCAGACCAAGACCAAGCTCGGCAACCCGCCGATCAAAGGCCTGGTCGAGGAGACGGTCAACCGCAAGCTGGCCGAGTACTTCGAGGAGAACCCGGGCGACGCGCGCCGGGTGATCAACAAGGCGATCGACGCCTCCCGCGCCCGTGACGCTGCCCGCAAAGCCCGCGACCTCACCCGCCGCAAGTCGGCTCTGGAGAACTCGACGCTACCGGGCAAGCTCGCTGACTGCACGGTCAAAGACCCCAGCCTGGCCGAGATCTTCGTGGTCGAGGGCGACTCCGCCGGCGGCTCGGCGAAGCAGGCGCGCGACCGCAATACGCAGGCGGTGCTGCCGCTGCGCGGGAAGATCATCAACGTCGAGAAGAGCCGGATCGACAAGGTTCTCGCCAACAACGAGATCCAGGCGCTGATCACGGCGATCGGGACCGGCGTCCACGACGAGTTCAACCTCGAGGACGCGAGGTACCACAAGATCGTGATGGCGACCGACGCCGACGTCGACGGCGCCCACATCCGCACCCTCGTCCTCACCTTCCTCTACCGGCAGATGCCGGAGCTGATCGACGCCGGCTACGTCTACATCGCGAAACCGCCGCTCTACCGGGTCAAACAGGGCAACCAGATCACCTACCTCGAGCGCGACTCCGAACTGGAAGACGTGCTGTTGCGCGACAAGCTCGAAGACTTCGAGCTGACCGACGCCAACGGGAAGAAGACGAAACTCACCGCGAGCCGCTGGCAGGGCTACATCCGGCGCTCGAAAGAGTACGAGGGGTGGGGCTCCTCGCTGCAGGCCGAGTTCGGTCACGAAGCGGTGCGCTTTCTCGAGGAGTCGAGCCTGCTCGACGAGGGGATCAAGACCCTGAAGTCGGCGGCGGCGCTGCTGGCGAAGGAGGCGCCGGAGAGCGAGCCGTTCGAAACCGAGGTGGTTTCGCAGGACGACGAGCTGCTGGTCGTCAAGGCGACCGAACGCAGGACCGGCCTCGCCCGCACCCACCAGCTGCCGGCGGCGCTGTTCGACCACCACGACTACCGCAAGTTCGCCGAGGTCCACGAAGCGCTGCTGAAACAGGTCGGCCGGGCGCCGTTCGAGATCGAGTTCGGCGAGCGCCGCAACGTCGCGCTCTCTTTCGAGGCGCTGCGCGGGGCGGTGCTGGAGCTGGCGCGCAAAGGCGTCGACGTGCAGCGGTTCAAGGGACTCGGGGAGATGAACCCGGACCAGCTGCGGGAGACGACGATGGACCCGGCCAGCCGCACCCTGGCCCGCGTCACCCTCGAGGACGCGACGGCCGCCGACACGATCTTCTCGATGCTGATGGGCGACCAGGTTGGCCCGCGGCGAGAGTTCATCGAGGCGCACGCGAGGGAGGTGCGGTTCCTTGACGTGTAAGGGCAGCGCTTTCGACGGAGGGGAGGGCTGATGATGGACGCCAACGTCCTCACCGGTGGCCGGATCGAAGAGCGCGAGCTCGAGAAGGAGATGCGCTCGTCGTACCTCGATTACGCGATGAGCGTGATCGTCGGACGGGCGCTGCCCGACGTGCGCGACGGGCTGAAGCCGGTGCACCGCCGGGTGCTCTACGCGATGCACGACATCGGCCTGCAGCCGACCCGGTCCTACCGCAAGTGCGCCTACATCGTCGGCGAGGTGATGGGCAAGTACCACCCCCACGGCGACTCGGCGATCTACGACACCCTGGTGCGGATGGCGCAGGACTTCTCCCTGCGCTACATGCTCGTCGACGGCCAGGGCAACTTCGGCTCGATCGACGACGACCCCGCAGCGGCGATGAGGTACTGCGTCACTGGCGACACCCGAATTGCCACTACGCAAGGCACCGTCCGGATCGACTCGATTGTCGAGGGCAGCGCGCCGGAGTCCGATTCAGATATCGACCTAGAGGTCCTAGACCGCCTCGGCCGCCCTGTTCACGCCAGCAAGTTCTTCCACTCCGGCGAGCACCCCACGCTACGCCTGCGCACCGCGCAGGGACATGAGGTGACGGGGACGCATAACCATCCCGTCCTCTGTCTCGTCGATATGGCCGGAGTCCCGCTGCTGCTCTGGAAGCTCCTAGAGGAGATCGAGCCCGGAGATCGAGTCCTCATTTCCCGCACCGAGCAGGAGGCTGGGGAGTTGACTGACGAGGAGCGGCAACTCGCCCTCCTTTCTGGTGCTCTCGTGTCAGAGGGCTGGGTAGGTCCCAAAAGGGTCGGCTTCAACAATGTCGACAAAGATTTCTTCGATGCCGTTGTTGCCGCCTATGACGCCGTAGTGGGGGGCCCACGGTACGTGTACTCACGGCAGATCGCGTCGGGGAGTCTGCTGCACGAGTTGGACGTGCAGAATCTCGATCACTTCCGCCGCTCGCCATTGGCCGAGCTGAAGGGGAGGGCTCGACAGAAGGCGGTGCCGGAGTTCATTTGGCAGGGCGCCGCAGCGCTCAAGCGGGAGTTTCTACGGGCCTTGTTTACTGGCGACGGCTCGTCGTCTCTCCTTCCGCGGAACACGATCCAGATCTCCTACTCGACTTACAGCGAGCAGCTGGCGCGTGATGTCCAAATCCTTCTACTCGAGGCTGGGGTGGTCTCCCGCATCTGCCGTTATGAGAAGGGCGAGTACAAGGTCGTGATCAGCAACCGACGCGACGCCCGCATCTTCGAGCGCAACGTCGGCTTTCTCGGGGCGAAGCAGGCGAAGCTCTGTGCAGACTTGGCAACGCTTCCGCGAGCCAGCCGAGCCCTTAGCAAGGACCACGTGCCGTTCATGGCTGACTACGTTCGCGAGGAGATTGGAACGGATGATGGGGGAGCTTGGCTCCGTCGGCACAACATTGATCGGATTGAGCGTTGGGAGCAGGGCGGGACCGCGATCATGGAGCGGATCCAGTCTCCCGAGGTGCGCGACGTCGTGGCTCCACTTGTCACCGGCGACTATTTCTACGCCGAGGTTGAGTCGGTAACGGACGCTGGCGTGCAACCCGTCTACTCGATTCGGGTCGACAGCGAAGACCACTCCTTCCTCACCAACGGCTTCGTCAGCCACAACACCGAGGCGCGCCTCGGGCGGCTGGCGACCGAGCTGCTGCGGGACATCGACACCGACACCGTCGACTTCGGCCCCAACTACGACGAGAAGGCGAGCGAACCGCTGGTCCTGCCGGCGCGGTTCCCGAACCTGCTGGTCAACGGCACCTCCGGGATTGCGGTCGGGATGGCGACCAACATCCCGCCGCACAACCTGCGCGAGGTTGCCGCCGCGGTCACCGCCTACATCGACGACCCGGGGATCGACCTCGAGGGACTGATGCAGTTCGTCAAAGGCCCGGACTTCCCCGGCGGCGGGATCATGAGCCGCGAGGGGATCCGCGACGCCTACGCCTCCGGCCGCGGCAGCATCCGGGTTCGGGCCCGGGCCCACGTCGAGCCGCTGAAGGGGGGCAAGGAGGCGATCGTCGTCACCGAGCTGCCGTTCATGGTCAAGAAGGGTGGCGAAGGTGGCCTGATCACGAAGATCGCCGACCTCGTCCGCGACAAGAAACTGGAGGGGATCTCCGACCTGCGCGACGAGTCCGACCGCTCGGGGATGCGGCTGGTGATCGAGCTGAAGCGGGGCGGCCCGCCAGCCAAGGTCGTCCTCAACAACCTCTACAAGAAAACGGCGATGCAGACGACCTTCGGCGCCAACATGGTGGCGCTGGTCGACGGCGTCCCGAAGACGCTGAGCCTGCGCGAGCTGATCCACCACTACGTGGAACACCAGCGCGAGGTCGTCACCCGCCGCACCCAGTTCGAACTGCGCCGGGCCGAGGCACGCGCCCACATCCTCGAGGGGCTGCTGGTCGCGCTCGACAACCTCGACGCCGTGATCAAACTGATCCGCGCCTCCAAAGACCCCGACAGCGCCCGCGAAGGGCTGATCGACCAGTTCGAGCTCTCGCGCGAGCAGGCGCAGGCGATCCTCGACATGCGCCTGCAGCGTCTGACCGCGCTCGAGGCCGACAAGGTCCGCGCCGAGCACAGCGACCTGATGGAGCGGATCGGCGAGCTGCGGGCGATCCTCGGCGACGAAGCCAAAGTGATGAGCCTGGTCAAGGACGAGCTGGCGGAAATCGTCGACTCCTATGGCGACGAGCGCCGCACCGAACTCGTCCACTTCGAGGGCGACGTCGGGATCGAGGACATGATCGCCGACCAGCAGATGGTGATCTCCCTGACCGCCTCCGGCTACGTCAAGCGGCTGCCGCTGGCGACCTACCGGCAACAGCACCGCGGCGGCGTCGGGGTGATGGGGATGAACCTGAAAGAGGACGACTACATCGCCCACCTCCACATCTGCTCGACCCACGACTTCCTGCTCTTCTTCACCAACCGGGGCAAGGTCTACCGGCTCAAGGTCTACGAGCTGCCGGAGGGCGCCCGCCAGGCCAAAGGCAGCTCCCTGAACAACCTGCTGCCGCTGCGCGAAGGCGAGCGGGTGATGGCCGTGATCCCGACCCGGGACTTCAAAGAGGACAAGTACCTGGCCTTCGCCACCGCCAAGGGCCAGATCAAGAAAACGAAGTTCCTCGCCTACAACACGCCGATCCGCGCCGACGGGATCATCGCGATCAAGGTCAAGGACGGCGACGAGCTGGTCCAGGTGCGCCGCACCTCTGGCGAAGACGACATCCTCATGGTCTCCCACTCCGGCCACGCCTCCCGCTTCTCCGAGCAGCACGTGCGGGAGATGGGCCGCGACACCAGCGGCGTCAAAGGGATGAATGTCTCCGGCAAGGACAACCGGGTGCTGGCGATGGACATCGCCCGCAACGACACCGAACTTTTCGTCGTCACCGAGAACGGCTACGGCAAGCGGACGCCGGTCTCCGAGTACCCGGTGAAGGGCCGCGGCACCAAAGGCGTCCTCACCGCGAAGCTGACCGAGAAGAAGGGCGGCCTCGCCGGCGCCCTGATCGTCAACGAGCACGAGGACCTCCTCTTCATCTCCCAAAACGGCATGGTCCAGCGCACCTCCGTCGGTGGCATCTCCCAGATGGGCCGCTCCACCCAGGGCGTCAAGGTGATGAACATCAAGGACGACGACCGCGTCAGCGCCGTCGCCCTCGTCGTCGAGTCCGAGGAAGGCGATTCAGTCGCGCCCGAGGACGACGGCCAGGCCGAGCTCGCCGAGGCCTCGTCCGACGGCGCCGGCGAGTAACCCCGATGGCTACTGCCTAGAACGGCACTTCGAGGAACGTTTCCCAGGCCGGCCCGGTGAGCGGGAAGTGGGGGGCGCCGGGGAAGTTGACGCTGAGGTCACCGGACCAGGAGGTGGCGCCGTCGGGGTAGGCGCGGTAGCGGGCGGTGCCGTGGAAGGGGGCCGGGGGGGTCAGCTTGGCGGTGGTGAGGGCTTCGTCGATGCGGATTGGGCTGTGCTTGCGGAGGACGGCGGTCCGGACGATGGCGACGTGGGGACGGGAGTCTTCGGTGCTGGCAACGAACTGGGTGTTGTGCCTGCCTTCGAGAGCCATGAAGGCGGTGGAGTCGATGCCTTCGCGGACGACGGAGAGGATGCCCGCCTGCGGGTCGAAGGGGTTGAAGTTGAAGTTGGGCCCCGCTCCGCCGCGACGCTTCCGGCATTTGGGAGCCGGGATGACGACCGCTCCCTTGGCGCGGTGGATGCGGACGGTGACGTAGCCGCCTTCGCCCTTGAAGCGGAGGTTGCCGCGGAAGACGCCGTGCTTCTTGATGAAGCGGTTGGCGCCGCGGCAGCTGCGTTTCTGGCCGACCCAGGTGCGGTGGCGGGAGGGGCGGAAGCGCATCTTCACCTTGCCGAAGTTGCCGAAGGTCGCCTGCAGGCGTTCGGGCCGGGCGACGCCGCGCGCCATGTAGGAGGTGGCGATGCGCTTGCCGCGGCGACCGCGCCAGACCTCGAGGAAGACGGCGCTGCCGAACGTGCTGACGCCGACCCTGTAGCCGTCGGCCTTGAGGACGAACCCGGAGCGGAAGAACGGCGTCGGGTTGACCGGCTTGCCGTGCTGGCTTAGCAGGCGGCTGCGCGGCGGCGGGGGGAGCAGGAGCACGGGCGGCGCCACGCGGTGGTGCTTGAGCCGGGGTTGATGTGCCTTCCGGGGCTGATGATGCTTCTTCGGCGCCGCCTCGCCCGCGAGCGCAACCGCCAGGGCCAGCACCAGGGCCAGCAGGACCACGTCGGTGAACCGCCCCTTCATCTCTTCTTCGTCGCGCGAACGTAGAGCCGCGCGACTTCCTTCCCGAAGTAGGCCCCGTAGGTGGGGGAGGTTTCGTCCGGGTAGCCGTAGTTGGTGACGCTGTTCAGCTTGCTCCCCGCAATCGTCCAGCCGCCGCCTGAGGCACCGCCGGTGAGCTGGCAGGCGACGGCGAGGTTGAGCGGGCCGCGGAAGACGAAGGAGCTGGCGTCGTGCCCGAGGAAGCGGGTGCCGCGGCAGATCCGCTGGGTTTCGCCGTCGAACGGGGCTTCGGCCGGGTAGCCGTGGACGTCGAAGGTCTGGTTCGCTTTCTGGTTGAACGCGATCCCGGTGCCGCCGACCGCCTCTTCGAGCTTTTCCCCGGCCTCGTTGTGGCCGACCACGATCGCGCCGACGTCGTAGTTCTCGCTGCCGTCGGCGCGCCACTGCCTGGTGGTGTCGATCCAACGGGCGGGGAAGACGCCGAACGGCCGCTGGCCGTAGCGGTAGGCGGGGATGAAGACCATCCGTCCCGTGAACCAGCGCCCGCGTTTGCCACCGCTGTTGAGGCAGTGGGCGGCGGTGATGACGACGCTCTTGTTGCGGGAACGCACCGCGGTGCCGGAGCAGCGACCGTAGCCGAAGAGTCCGAAGGAGAGGAAGAGCGCGCCGTTGACCCGGAACTCGGGAAGGGTCGGGTCCGGCACCTGTTCGAAGTCGGCGCCGAAACTCGGGCCGGCGACACCGAAGGCCGCCAATCGCCCGGCCTCACCGCGCCGCCCGCGTCGCAGCATCGCCCGCGACTGTCGCCGCGGGAACACCTCGATCGGCTTCGCCGCCTGCATCCGTGCCGGCGTCCAGAATGCGGCGGCCTTGCGGGCCGAGGTCGGCTTCACCCAGACGCCGCTGCGCGCGCTCGCGCCGCCGGCCGGAATCGCGGCCGAGACAAGGATTGCTCCACACACGGCAGCCGCGCCCGCGCGCCCAATCCCGCCAGCCCTCGCATTCATCAGCGCTGGATTCGAGCTATGCGCCCAGAAGCCTCTTTTGGTCGAGCGGTTCTACGCCGCTTGCGGCAGGTACTGCTCCCAGGCCGAGGGGATCTTCGGGCTGGCGACCTGGATGAAGACGGTCGGCGGCGGTGCCTTTGGAGTGTTCGCCGGGTGCATTTCGATCTCCCGTGGCAAGCGGTTGCCCTTGCGGCGGTTGCAGGGGGGGCAGGCGGCGACGATGTTCTCCCAGACCGAGAGGCCGCCGCGGGAGCGGGGAATGACGTGGTCGACAGTCAACCCCGATTTGGTCGAGCCGCAGTACTGGCAGGTCCAGGAGTCGCGGGCGAGGACGGCGCGGCGGGTGATCTTGCGGCGGTGCGCCTCGCGCGGAATGCGGACGTAGTTGACGAGGCGGATCACGTCCGGGCGCTCCATCGTCATCCGCTCGGAGTGGAGCACGGCGCCGTCCCGCTGCTCGAGAAGTTCGGCCTTTTCCTTGAGAAGAAGGACAGCGGCTCGTCTCAACGTGCAGACGTTGATTGGCTCATACGTCGCGTTGAGTACCAGCACCCTGGCCATAACTGACCGGAAATTGTAGGCACCTTGGCGCCTGTCCCCGTTTTCGGGGCCGAATCGGGGGAGTTTCAGCCGAGCGGATAGGAGCCGAGGATCCGCACCGAGGCGGCCTTCGTGCGCAGCGCCGCGATCGCCTCGGCGACCGCCAGATCGGTCTCCCTGCCCTCGAGGTCGCAGAAGAACATGTACTGACCGAGCCCCTGCCGCCGCGGCCGCGACTCGATCCGGGTGAGGTTGATCCCGCGGTCGGAGAACTCGCTCAGGCACTCGACCAGGGCGCCGGGGTGGTCGGCTCCGACCTCGGCGAAGACGAGCGAGGTCTTCCACGAGCCCGAGCCCACCGGCTCGCTTCCCGCCGGGGCGATCCAGACGAAGCGGGTGACGTTGTCGTCCTGGTCCTCGACCCCTTCCAGCAGCAGCTCGCACCCGTACAGCGCCGCCGCCGCCCGCGCCCCCAGCGCCGCCCACGGCCGCGAGGACTCGCTCACCATCCGCACTGCCGCCGCGGTGCTGCTGGCGTTGCGCAGTTCGACCTCGGGAAAGCGCTCGCGGAGGAAGTGCTGGCACTGGGCGAGCGGCTGCGGATGCGAGAGCACCGCCTCGACGTCCTCGGTCCGTGTCCCCTCGCGGGCGATCAGGTGGATGCGGACGCGGTAGTCGTGCTCGCCGACGATCGTCACCGCAGGTGCCTCGAAGGCGAGCGTGTCGAGCGTCGGGCGGACCGAGCCCTCGAGCGAGTTCTCGATCGGGACCAGGGCCCGGTCGGCTTCGCCGCGCTCGACTGCGAGGATCGCGTCGGGGATCGTCGCCGTCCGCAGCGGCTCGAAGCCGCCCTCGGGGAGCGCTTCGCCGAGCGCGTCCTCGGTAAAGGTCCCGGCAGGTCCCAGGTAGGCGATTCGCATGCCCACAGCCTGCCCTATTCGATCAGCAGCGTGTAGCTCGCTTCGTTGTTTTCGGTCAGGCTCTCGCCCGGGACCGCCTCGACTTCGACTTCGAGCGTGACTTCGCCCGACGGCGCCGGCGTCAGCGGGATGACCGCGGTGCCGGTTTCGCCGACCGGGAGTTCGTCGATTTCCCCGGTCACGGTGTTGCCTTCGTAGGTTACGGCGACGGTGACACCGCTCTCGGTCGATTCGCCCTGGTTGGTGACGCCGACTTCGACTTCGACCCCTTCTTCGCCGGCGATCGTGGTCGGCGCCCCTTCGATCAGTTCGGTTTCGTTGACGAGGACGCTGGCCAGTTCGGTGCCGTGGACGCCGTTGACGTCGGCGCTGGTGCCGCCGCTGACCGCGCTCAGCGCTTCGCTGACCGTGTCTTCGTCGAGCCACTTTTCGTCAGGTAGGAAGGCGCCCTCCGGCAGGTCGCTGTCGGAGATCCCGTTGTCGGCGAGGACGCCGTCGACTTCCGGCCGCACCACCTGTTCGTAGACGACGTCGGAGGCGAGCAGCTTCTGCATCTGCTTGGCGATCGCCCCCATCGCCTTCTCGGCGCCGGCCTCGGCGAGCGCGGTGCTCATCTTGCCGGCGATTTCGTCCATCGCGCTGGCCCGCAACTGGTAGGCGAGCTCGAGGTTGGCCTGGGCGCGTGACATGTCCCCCGGGGCGCCGAGGTCGTCGATTCGGGAGGCCTGGCTGTCGACGGCGCTGCGGTCGGCTTCGACCTGGTCGACGAAGTCGGTGACCGAAGCGCTGCCCGGATCTTCCAGGAGTTTGAAGAACGAACCGCTCGTGTGCTGGGTCTCTTCGACGATCGAGGTGACGTTGCGGGCGTAGTCGCCGAGCTCGCGGTTGGCGCGGGCGTCGAGGCAGCCCTTGATGCCGAGCACGATCAGGATCAGGAGGACGAGGCCGCCGCCAAGGGCAAGCAGGCGCCGCAGCATGATCTGCTGGCGCTCCGGTCGACGTTGGGGCCGCTCACGCCGGGGGGGGCGTCGTGAGGTGAAGTCCTCCACGGGGGCGAGAGTATGACTTCTGGCGGCGTTTCAACGCCAGGACAGCCCGCAAACGGTGAGTTTTTCCCAAACGTTGGCCGGGCAGGAAGGCTTTCTTTTCCGGCGAAGTGGGAGGAGCGATGGTTGGCTCGCTCGTCCTCAATCGCTTCTTGATCGAGCGCCGCATCGGCAGCGGCGGGTTCGGTGTTGTCTACGAGGCCTGGGACGGCCGCCTCGAGCGGCCGGTGGCGGTGAAGGCGATCGAGCAGCGGGGGGAGGCGGGCCGCCGCGTCCTGCGGGAGGCGCAGGCCGCCGCCCGGCTCAACCACCCTGGGATCGTCACCCTCTACGAGCTGGGGGAGGAGGACGGCAATGCGCTCCTGGTGACGGAGCTGGTCGAGGGCTCCACCCTGGCCCGGCTCGCCCACGCCGGGGAGCTCTCCGACCGCGAGATCGGCGAGATCGGCGCCGACCTCTGCGAGGCGCTCGACCACGCCCACTCGCGCGGGGTCGTGCACCGCGACATCAAGCCGCAGAATGTGCAGGTGGTGGAGGACTCCGAACCACGGGCGAAGCTGATGGACTTCGGCGTCGCCCACCTCGCCGACGATGCCCCCCTGACCGCGGTGGGCGACGTCGTCGGGACCCTCGCCTACATGGCACCCGAGCAGGCGGAGGGGCGCCCGGCCGGGCCCGAGGCGGACGTCTACTCGCTGGCCCTGACCCTGTATGAGTGCTGGAGCGGCGAGAACCCGCACCGGCGTGCCACGCCGGCTGCCACGGCCCGGGCGATCGGCGGCCGGGTGCGGCCGCTGCGCCGGCTCCGTCCCGACCTGCCGCGGGAGCTGACCGAGACGATCGACGCCTGCCTGGCGCCGCGCCCCAACCATCGCCCCTCTCTGGAGGAGCTGGGGACGACGATCGAGGAGGCGCTGGAAGCGCTCAGCGACCACCCGCCCGGCGCCAACGGCCACGGCGTCGTCACTCGCCTCGGCGCCCTTGCCGCGGCGGTTGCGGCGGGCGGCTTCCTCGCCCTGCACGGGGCGGCTCTCCCGTGATGGTCCTTCCGTAGGATTTCGCCATCGGTGCGCTGAGTCGTCTGGAGTCGATGTTCGAAGGCCTCGTCGAGGGGGTCTTCAGCCGTGCCTTCAGCTCGGAGGTGCAGCCGGTCGAACTGGCTCGCAAGCTGGCGAAGGAAATGGACGCCCACAAGACCGCCTCGGTCCAGCGCGTCTACGTCCCCAACGAGTACACGGTCTTCCTCGGCCGCCAGGACCGCGGCAAGCTCGAAGGCTACGAGCGCTCGCTCGAGCAGGAGCTCTCCGGCTACCTCCTGGAGCACGCGCGGCGCCGCGGCTACGACCTGCTGACCCGGCCCGCGGTCGACTTCAAGACCGACGAGCGGCTGCGGCTGGGGGAGTTCGGGATCCAGGCGCGGCTGGTGAAGCCGCCGGCTCACGAGGGCCAGGCGCCCGAACAGGGCGAAGAGGGCCACACGATGGTCTACTCGGCGGTGCGCGAGCGCGACCGCGGCCGGCCGAAGCGCCCCGAGCAGGCGGTCGGGGCGCTGGTCTCCACCCGCGCTGTCGTCTCGCTCGGCGATCGCCGCTACGTGCTCGACGGTCCGGTGGCGACGATCGGGCGCTCGAAGTCGGTCGAGTGCGTGCTCTCCGACCCCAATGTCTCTCGCCGCCACGCGGAGCTGCGGCGCGGCGACAACGGCGACTGGCAGATCGTCGACCTCGGCTCCACCAACGGGATCAAGGTCAACGGCCGCCGCGTCCCCTCCACCCGGCTCAGCCCCGGCGACCAGGTCACCGTCGGCACCACCACCTTCAGCTTCGATATCGAGCAGTAGGGCGGCTGCCGCCCTCATTAAGGTGCTGGACGCGTGGACTATGACCCCATCTCAGTAGCCCTCAAGTTCGGCTTCCTCGCCGTCCTCTACCTGTTCGTGCTCGTGATCGCGCGGAGCGCCTTCAAGGACCTGCGGCGGACGCTCGCCCCGGCCCCGGACTCGACCGGCTTCCACGCCGCCCCGGGCTTCGCCGAGGCGCCCCGGGGGCCCGACGGCTGGCTGGTCGCCGAGCGCGGCGGCGGGCTCGAGCGCGAGCACCGCTTCGACCTGATCGGCGGCCTCTCGATCGGCCGCTCGAAGGAGGCCGACGTGCGGATCGACGACCGCTACGCCTCCGGTCTCCACGCCCGCGTCTTCTCGCGCGAGGGACGGTTCTTCGTCGAGGACATGAACTCGACCAACGGCACGCTGCTGAACGGCGCCACCCTGCAGGGGGAGGCGGAGCTGATCGACGGCGACAGCGTGCAGATCGGCGACACCGTCTTCAGGTTCGAGGTCGGGTGAGCGGATGAGCCTGCGGATCGCCGAGGAGGCCGTGCGTAGCGACACCGGCCGCCAGCGCAACGCCAACGAGGACTCCTACTTCACGAAACCGCCACTCTTCGTCGTCGCCGACGGGATGGGCGGAGCGCAGGCCGGCGAGGTCGCCTCCAAGGCCGCGGTCGAGTCGTTTCCCGCGGAGCTTCCCGCAGCCCCGCCGGAGCAGGTGCTGCAGGAGGCGATCGAGGGGGCCAACCGGACGATCCACGAGCTCGCCCGCAAGGATCCGGGCCTGGCCGGGATGGGGACGACGACCACCGCCGCGATCATCGACCTCGAGGGCGAAGCGGTGGCGATCGGCCACGTCGGCGACAGCCGCGCCTACCGGTTGCGCGGCGGCCGCTTCGAGCAGCTGACCCGCGACCACTCCCTCGTGGAGGAGATGCGGCGCAAAGGCCAGATCACCGACGCCCAGGCCGAGGACCACCCGCAACGCTCGATCATCACCCGGGCGCTGGGTCCCGAACCCGAGGTCCAGGTCGACGTGCAGACCGTTCCCGCCCAGGACGGCGACGTCTTCCTGATCTGCTCCGACGGGCTGACGACGATGCTCGGCGACGAGCAGATCTCCCGCCTGCTGACTCGGGCCACCTCGCTGCAGGCGGCGGTGCGGGCGCTGGTCGACGAAGCCAACCGGGCCGGCGGCCGCGACAACATCACCGTCGTCGCCTTCCGGCTGGAAGACACGGCTGCGCCGGCTGCCGGCAACCCTCGCGGCGGGCCGGACGAGGGCGCGACCCTGATCGGCTCCGGCGCCGAGGAGGCCGGCCTCAGCGCCACCGAGGTCCGCCGCCGCGCCGCCGCCGAGGCCGCCCGCAAGCGCCGCGAGGAGCAGCAGGCCCAGCCGCCGCGACACCGCCTGCGCACGGCCCTCAAGGTGCTGGCCGTCCTCCTCGTCATCGCCGCGGTCGCCTTCGGCGCCTGGTTCGCCAACCGGCAGATCTGGTTCCTCGGCACCGACGACTCGGGCCGCGTCGCCCTCTACCGCGGCGCCCCCTACGAGCTGCCGTTCGGAATCGACCTCTACTCGCAGCGCTACGCCAGCCCGGTCCAGACCGGGTCGCTGCGACCGAAGCGCCAGGACGCGGTCACCGGCCACAAGCTGCGCTCGCGCAACGACGCCGTCTCCCTGATCGAAGACATCGAAAAGACCGAGGGCCTTCGTTGACGGCCGCTAGGAACCGGGAGCTGCTCGCCCTGGTTCCCGTCGCCGTTCTGCTCACCGCCGGCTTCGCCGGGGTCTTCTCGCAGGAGAACGAACAGCTCGGGAACCTCAGCCTCGTCTACGGCGCCTACTTCCTGGCGATCTGCCTGGCGACCCACATCTACCTGCGGATCCGCCTCCCCAACGCCGATCCCTACCTCTTCCCCCTGGTCGCCACCCTGACCGCCTTCGGGCTGGTGATGATCTACCGGATCGACGAGACCCTGGCCCGCGACCAGGCCAACTGGTTCGTCCTCGGGCTGGTCCTCTTCGCGCTGACGATCCACTTCCTGCGCGACTACGAGGTGCTCGAGCGCTACCGCTACACGATCGCGATCGGCGGGCTGCTGCTCCTGCTGGCGCCGCGGCTGCCAGGGATCGGGCAGCAGGTCAACGGCGCCTACCTGGGGGTGAAGGTCGGCCCGATCGCCTTCCAGCCGGCCGAGTTCACCAAGCTCGCGATCATCGTCTTCCTCGCCAGCTACCTGCGCGAGCACCGCGAGGTCCTGATCGTCGGCGCCCGCCGCGTGCTCGGGGTGACGCTGCCGCCGCTGAAGCACTTCGGGCCGCTGCTGGTGGTCTGGGGCGCCTCGATGTTCATGCTCGTCTTCATCCGCGACCTCGGCAGCTCGCTGATGTTCTTCGCCGCCTTCCTCGCCCTGCTCTACGTCGCGACCGGGCGCTTCTCCTTCGTCGTGATCGGGATGTTGATGTTCCTCGTCGGTGCCTGGTTCTTCGCCAGCACCGTGCCCCACGTCCACGACCGGGTGGAAATCTGGCTCCACCCCTACAACGACCCCCAGGACAGCGGCTACCAGATCCTCAACTCGATCTTCGCCCAGGCCGACGGCGGCCTCTTCGGGGTCGGCTTCGGCCAGGCGCTGATCAACGTGCCGGGGGGTGGCGGGCCGCTGCTGCCGGCGGCGCAGACGGACATGATCTACGCCCTGATCGTCAACGAGGTCGGCCTCTTCGGAGCCGTCGGCGTCGTCCTCGTCTACCTGCTGGTCACCGCCCGCGGCTTCAAGATCGCCCTGCTGGCGAGCGACGGCTTCTCGAAGCTGCTCGCCGTCGGGCTGACTTCGGTCTTCGCGATCCAGGCCTTCGTGATCATCGGCGGCGTCACCCGGGTGATCCCGCTGACCGGCGTCACCCTGCCGTTGATCAGCTACGGCGGCAGCTCGATCGTCGCCAACTTCGTGCTGCTGGCGCTGCTGCTGCTGGTCTCCGACCGCGCCCGGCGTGAGGCGGGCGAACCGGCCGGCCGCACCGCCGCCCTCGGAGCGGCCGCGTGAACCGGCAGATCGTCAAATTGTTCGCCTTCATCGTCGTCCTCTTCGGCATCCTGATCGGCTTTACGTCCTGGTGGTCGGTCTTCGACGCCGAAGCGCTGAAGGAAAAAAACGCCAACAAGCGGCCGCTGCTGGAGCAGCAGCAGATTCCCCGCGGCCGCATCCTCGCCGCCGACGGGACGCTGATCGCGAAGTCGGTGCCGAAGGGGAAGGGTGCCGGCAAACGCTATGTGCGGCGCTACCCCGAAGGCTCGCTCTTCGGCCACCCGATCGGCTACAGCTTCGTCAAGTACGGCGACTCCGAGTTCGAGCAGTTCCACAACGAGGAACTGATCGGCGAAGGCTCCGAGTTCACCTCGATCGCCGACGAGCTGCTCGGCCACACCCGGGAAGGCAACGACATCGTCACCAACATCGACACCGAAGCGCAGAGGCTGGCCATGGCCGAGCTGGAGGAAGCCGGGCTCGGCGCCGTCGTGGCCCTTGACCCGAGGACCGGCGCGGTTGAGGTGATGGCCTCCAATGCCCCCTATGACCCGAACCGGGTGCCCTACGAGTACTCGAAGCTCGCTAACAACACGATCGAAACGCCGCTGCTGAACCGGGCGACTCAGGGCCGCTACCCGCCTGGGTCGACCTTCAAGGTCGTCACCGCTGCCGCCGGTCTCGACAGCGGCACGATCACGCCGGAAACGACGATCGACGCTCCCGGGACCCTGGAAGTCGAAGGGACGCCGCTGCAGAACGACTTCAACCAGGACTTCTTCGGCGCCACCCTCGACACCGCCCTGACCAACTCGGTCAACACCTGGTTCGGCCAGCTCGGCCAGCAGCTCGGCAACGACACCCTGTTCGAATACATGGAACGGTTCGGGTTCAACGCCAAGCCGGCGATCGACCTGCCCGAAGAAGAGGTTCTACCGAGCGGGGTCTACGACATCGAAAACGACAGACTCCTGCGCGCCAATGACCCGGTCGACCTCGCCCGCGTCGCGATCGGCCAGGAGCGGCTGCTGGCGACGCCGCTGCAGATGGCGCAGGTCGCCGCCGCGGTCGCCAACGGCGGCGAGCTGATGAAACCGCAGATCTGGAAGCGGGTGATCGACCCCGACGGGCGCACGGTCGACACCATGGACCCCTCGGTCTACAGCAAGGCGGTCAGCGAGGAGACGGCCGAAGAGCTGACGACGGCGATGGAAGGCGTGGTCACCGAAGGCACCGGGACCAACGCGCAGATCCCCGGCGTTTCCGTCGCCGGCAAGACCGGCACCGCGGAAACGCCGGGCAACCTGGCCTGCGGCGGCGGCAGCGAAGAAAACCAGGCCTGGTTCATCGGCTTCGCCCCGGCCGACGACCCGCAGACCGCGATCGCGGTCTCGATCGAGTGCACCCCGGAATTCGGCGGCGACGTCGCCGCCCCGATCTTCCGCGACGTCGCGGAATCAATCCTGAACGGAGAATGAGGAGGATGGCGCGTGGCTGAGGTGGCCGAGGGGAGCATCGTCGACAACCGCTACCGGGTACTGCGCCGGATCGGCAGCGGCGGCATGGCCGACGTCTGGCTGGCGGAGGACACCCACCTGCAGCGGCAGGTGGCGCTGAAGGTCCTGCACCGCCGCTACCTGCAGGACGCCGAGTTCGTCGGCCGCTTCCAGCGCGAGGCCGAGCACGCCGCCGGGCTCCAGCACCCGAACATCGTCGCCGTCTTCGACCGCGGACAGGACGGCGAGGTCAACTACATCGCGATGCGCTACGTGCAGGGGCCGACGCTGAAGGAGCTGATCGACCGCGGGCTCGCGCCCGACCAGGCGGTGGCGCTGGTGCGGCAGGTGCTCGAGGGCGCCCGCTTCGCCCACCGCAACGGGATCGTCCACCGCGACCTGAAGCCGCAGAACGTGATCGTCGACGAGGAGGGCAAGGCCGTCGTCACCGATTTCGGCATCGCCCGCGCCGGCATCTCCGACATCACCCAGACCGGCTCGGTGATGGGGACCCCGCAGTACCTCTCGCCCGAGCAGGCGCAGGGCTTCGAGGTCACCCCGGTCTCCGACCTCTACTCGATCGGGGTGATCCTCTACGAGGCACTGACGCGGCGCGTCCCCTTCGAGGCCGACAGCGCCGTTGCGGTGGCGATGAAGCAGGTCTCCGAGGTGCCGCAGCGGCCGAGCTCGATCAACCCGGCGGTCTCGCCGGCGCTCGACGCGGTGGTGATGCGGGCGCTGGAGAAGGAACCGGGGCAGCGCTTCCAGAGCGCCGACGCCTTCATCGCCGCCCTCGACGCAGCATTGAAAGACCCTGGCGTCGCCCAGGACACCGCCGCTTTCGCCGCCGCCCCGCCGATCGTCGGCATCCCCGAGGAGGAGGTGGAGGATGAGCGCCGGCGCAACTGGTGGCTCTGGGGGCTGCTCGTCGCCGCGATCGTGATCGGGATTCTCGTCGGCCTGGCCCTGACCCGCGACACCAGCACCAGGGTCCCGAACGTGACCGGCAACCAGCTCGGGGTGGCGATCACCCTGCTCGAGCAGGACGGCTTCAGCGTCGGCGAAGTGATCCGGGTCGAGCGGGAAGCGCCGGCGAACGAAGTGCTCGAGCAGGACCCCGCCGCCTCGCCGCCGGCCGACCAGGCCTCCGAAGACTGCGCCTTCCTCACCTTCTTCTGCTCGAAGCCGGAAGTGACGCTGACCGTCAGCGCCGGGCCCGGCAGCGCCAAGGTGCCCTCGGTCGCCGGCGAAGCGGAGGCGCCGGCGAAGCGGAAGCTGGAGGCGGCCGGTTTCGACGTCGGCGTCGAACGGGTCAACTCCGAGTCGGTCGAACCGGGCGTGGTGGTCCGTTCCGAACCGGGCGGGGGCAACACGGCGACGAAAGGATCGACCGTCACCCTCTTCGTCTCCCGCGGGCCGAAGCTGGTGAAGGTCCCGGTCCTGGTCGGCGCGAAGCGCGAAGTGGCGGTGCAGCGGCTGCGCAGCAAAGGCCTCGAAGCCAGCATCTCCGAAGAGGAAAGCGACGAACCGAAGGGCCAGGTAATTCGGCAGTCGCCCAACGCCGGCAGCAGCGTCGAACCGGGATCGACGGTGGCGATCGTCGTCTCCAGCGGCGAAGAAGCCGAAGAAGAAGCGAAGGTCCCGAACGTGATCGGGAAGGAACGGCGGCAGGCGGTCGAAGAAATCCGCGCCGCCGGCCTCACCCCCAGCGTCGAAGAAGAAGAAACGCCGGTCCAGGGCAAAGTCGGCCGCGTGATCGACCAGTTCCCGCCCCCCGGCCAGGAACTCGAACCGGGCGCGACGGTGACGATCACCGTCGGCAAGGCGATCGCCGGGGCGACCGAAGAAGAAGGGGAAGTGGAATGAGGGTGGCGGTCCTCTCGGGCGGCCGCTCCTCCGAGCACGAGGTCTCGCTGCGCTCGGGCGCCGCGGTCGCGCGGGGCCTGCGCGAGGCGGGCCACGAAGGGATCGAGGTGACGATCGGCCGCGACGGCGGCTGGACCGCCGGCGGCGGCACGGTGGAGCTGGTCCCGGGGGGCGGCCTGCTCGGAGCGGACGCCGTCTTCCCGGCGCTGCACGGCGCCTTCGGCGAGGACGGCAGCATCCAGGGCCTGCTCGAGTGGCTGGAGGTCCCCTACGTCGGGTCCGACGTGCTGGCTTCGGCGATCTGCATGGACAAGCTGACGCTGAAGCGGCTCTTCGCCGCTCGCGGCGTGCCGCAGGTCGAGTTCACCGCGGTGGAGGGCAATGACTGGTGGGGCCGCTGCGAGGAGATGGGCCTGCCGCTCTGGGTCAAGCCCTCGCGGATGGGATCGAGCGTCGGCATCAGCCGAGTCGAGAAGCTCGACGAGCTCGACGCCGCGGTCGAGCTGGCGCTGCGCCACGACCCGCGGGTGATCGTCGAGGCCTCCGCCGCCGGCCGCGAGGTCGAGTGCTCGGTCCTCGGCAACGACGAGCCGGAGCCCTCCTTGCCGGGGGAGATCGTCGCCCAAGGGGTCTGGTACGACTTCGAGGCGAAGTACACCGAGGGCGGGATGGAGCTACGCGTCCCCGCCCCGATCGGCGAGGAGGCGATCGCCCGGGTCCGCGAGCTCGCCGTCTCGGTCTTCGCCCTCGCCGGCTGCTCCGGCCTCGCCCGCTGCGACTTCTTCGTCGAGCCCGACGGCTCGGTCCTCGTCAACGAGATCAACACGATGCCGGGGTTCACCGACACCAGCGTCTACGCCAAGCTCTTCGAGGCGACCGGGGTCGGCTACGCCGCCCTCTGCGACCGCCTCGTCAAGCTCGCGGTCGAGCGCCATCGCGAGGCGCGCTCCTTCGAGTTTTAGGGATTAGCAAGCCAAATCGGCGGGTACCGAGAGGGAGCCGGTCAATCAACGGCGCCGTGGGTGCAGCGGTGCCGCTGGAGGTGGACTGAAGCCGCTGGAGGTGGACTGATGACGACTGGAGTCGAAGGGATCGATGCCCAGCCCGCGCAGGGCGCGGACGAGTGCGTCGCCGGCGCCTCGATCGCAGACGTCCTACGGTTGCTCAGCACCGGCGCCACCGGGGCGATCCTGATGGCGCTCGGCGAAGGGCCGCTGCGGACGAAGACCCTGACCGAGCAGGTGCCGGGCTATGCGCCGCGGACGATCTACCGCTACGCGAACAAGCTGGCCGAACTGGAAGTGGTCGAGCGCGAAGAGGAGCCGGGCGTTCCCTCGAAGGTCACCCACGCCCTCAGCGACCCCTGCGGGACAGAGCTCTACGAACTCGTCAACCGCTTCGCCGACGCTTCCCTGACGCGACTTCCCGACGGCCGCATCGACGCCCACGCCTGGGCGTCTCTCGGCCTGCTCGCGGACCTCTGGGAGGCCGGCATGATCGAGGAGCTGGCCTGCGACGGCCGCTCCCCCACCGAACTCGCGCAGGGGGAGCACGGGCTCAGCTACCACCAGGTCAACCGCCGCGCCGGCCTCTTCAAAGCGGGCGGCCTGCTGACCGAGTGGCAGGGAACGGGCCGTCGCCGCTGCTACGGGCTGACGGAGAAGGCCAGGCGCAAGATGGGCCTGGTGATCGGGGTTGCGCGCTGGTGCCACCACCACGTAGTCGGCGAGGGCGAAGAAGGGATGTTGGCGGCGGAGATGGCGACTGCCCTGCGGACCGCACTGCCGCTGGTCGAGCTCCCCGACCACAAAGGCAAGTGCCTGCAGCTGAACGTGCTCGAGGAGGAGGATGCGCCCGGCGCCGAAGGCGAATCGGTCTGGGTGGAGGTCGAAGGCGACGGCAGCGTCCACAGCTGCGCCAAGGCGCCGGCGGACCCGAGCGCCTGGGGTCGCGGCAAGGTCACGGCCTGGATCCCGGCACTGATGGACGGCAAGACGGACAGCGTCCTGATCGGTGGCGAGGAGAGCCTGTTCAGCGGCGCCCTCGATGGGCTCTACGAGATCCTCTGGAGCCCGGCGCCGTTCTAGACGCGACCCCTGGGTCAGTAGGCGGTGTTGCGGGAACGCGGCCGCGGCCGTGACTTGTAGTGAGGGTCGGCGCCGCGGTTCCAGAGGGCCCTGTCGATTTCGGCGGGGGAGAGGGCGCCCTGCCTCGCCGCGGCGAGCAGCTCGACCGCATGGACCGCGGCCGCACGTAGCTCGACCTCCTGCGGCGAGCCGTGCGGAAGGAGCTCGCCGGCTTCGATCGCTGCGGTAAGGGCCAGGTCGAGCCGCAGCACGCCGTCGACCCGCAGCACGTGGGGGACGAGGTTGTCGGCGAAGGCGGTGAGCCGCTCGCCCCCGGGGAGCCTGGCGACGCCGGCGCGCTCGAGGTCGGCGGCGGCGAGCTGGGCGCGCTTGTAAAAGGGGACTGCGCGCCCCTCGTATTTGGACGTCGGCGAAGGCGTCCCAGCCGGCGAACCGCGCCGCCAGGGCCGGGATCGAGTCGTTCCCCTCGACGACGCCCAGGTAGCGGCCGCCGTGATCGGCGAGGAGGTGGGCGCCGACGTCGCGCAGCGCCGCTGCGAACTCGGCCATCAGCGGGTGGTCCGGATCCTGCCCCACCACCCGGGCGATCCCCTCGGCGTCGATCGCCGCCAGTTCCCCGGGACGCCACGGGCCCTCGGCGTCGAAGCGATCTCGCACGCCGGCGGCGATCGTTCCGTAGCCGCTCAGCCCGTGGCGCTTGCGGATCGTCGGCCACCAGCCGGAGCCGAAGTTGATCGCGTTCATGCAGATCGCGAAGCCCGCGGCGGCTTCCGGGTCGCCATCGGTCGCCGCCACCTCGGTTGGCTGCTCGTTTGCCTCCCGGACCAGCGCCGCCGCGTACCCCTCGATCTCGCCTCCCTCCACGCGCACGTAACGCGCCCGCTCCAGCACCCAGGCGCAGGCTGCACGCACTTCGTCGGGGAGGGAGACTGGGGGCATGGACCAGTCAGAGATACACGTTCGCCAGGCAACGGCGGAGGACGCTGCCGCGATCGCCCGCCTCCTGCACGACTTCAACCTCGAGTTCTCCGAACCGACCCCGGAGGTCGCGACGCTTACCGACACCGTTCGCCGCCTGCTCGAGGACAGCGAGATCGTGGTGCTGTTGGCCGGCGACGGGCCGGACGGCTTCTCCCTCTTCCGCTTCCGTCCCGCGCTCTGGGCCGACGGTCCGGAAACGTACCTGCAGGAGCTCTACGTCGTCCCCGACCTCCGCGGCCAAGGCATCGGCCGTCGCCTCCTCGAAGAGACGATCGATTTCGCCCGCGCCGCCGGCGCTTCCGGCATCGACCTCAACACCGGCGAGACCGACACCACCGCCCGCGCCCTCTATGAGAGCATGGGCTTCACCAACAAGGAAGGCGGGCCCGACGGCCCCTCGATGCTCTTCTACGAGCGCGAGCTTTGAGCAACGAAGAGTCGTCTGGCGGGTTCTGGTGAAAGTGCTGAGAGAGATCGACATGGAGCCGTCGCTTCGACAGCGTTCCGTTGTCTTCGGGATCTGCGCCGCCTTCCTTCTCCTCAGCGCGTTGGTCGGTGACCTGACGAGCAGTGGAGAAGCTCAGGTTCCGACGAAAGCGGGTTCCAGGCCGGCGCGGTTCGGGCCGGCTGCGGCCACGGGGGCCTTTGGGCTCGACCTGATCGACGCGCTGCCGCCTGGCAACGCAGTGGTGTCCCCCGACAGCGTCGCCACGGCGCTATCCATGGCGGGTACCGGGGCTACCCGAACGACCGCTGCCGAGATCGCCCGCGTCCTCCGCTTGACCGGCCCGGAGACGTTCACCGCCGTCGGAGACCTCCAGCGTGCCATCGCGGCGAGACAGGCCTCCGCCGGAGAGGGTGATCCCAGTGCGCCCACACTTGGATTGGCGAACGGGCTCTTCGTGCAGCGGGGCTTTCAACTGAAGCCCGGGTTCCTCGGTGGCCTTCAGGAGCACTTCGAAGCTGCTCCGGACGTCGTTGACTTCGCCGGCGATCCTCAAGGCTCCGTCGATGCGATCAACTCCTGGGTAAGCGAGCACACGGGCGGGATCATCCCCCAACTTCTCAACTCGGTCGCGGCGGAAACGCGACTCATGCTGACGAACGCCGTGTACCTCAAAGCGAAATGGCGTCATCAGTTCGATCCAATGGACACCGACCCAGCTCCCTTCTTCCGTCGCAGCGGGAAGACCCGGATCGAATTCATGAACCAGCTCGAGCAGCTGCGGTACGGCGCCGGCAGAGCCTGGAGGGCGGTCGAACTGCCCTACCGGGCCTCATCGCTGTCGCTGTTGGTCGTCCTGCCAGTGGGGAAAAGCCTCACCGCTCTGCAGCGCCGATTGAGCGTCAGAGGACTCGCTCCTGTCGTGCGCGGCCTTAAACCCGAGACGGTCGAACTCAGCCTCCCCCGCTTCCATCTGACCGCGCATCTCGAACTCAATGCGATCCTCAAGTCCTTAGGCATGAAGGCTGCGTTCAGCGCCGCCGCCGACTTCTCCCGCATGACGGCCTCAGAAGCCCTGCAAATCGACATGGTCGAGCATGCCGCCGACCTCAGCGTCGACGAGGAAGGGACGGTGGCCGCGGCGGCTACCGCCGTTGGGATCAGGGCTGTCTCCGCACCAGCGATCCCCAGCGGGACCATCCCGTTCAATGCCAATCGCCCGTTCTTATTCTTCGTTCGCGATCGAGAGACGGGGGCGGTTCTTTTCGCGGGTCGGCTCGTCAACCCCTCCTGACGCCAGCCAGTGTGGCTAGAAAGCTTGAACGCTGAGCTCGGCGAACTCAATTCCGGGTGGCGGCTCCACCCGTCCGGGGTGGAAGAGGTGGGCGAGGAGTTCGACGCCGTCGACGAGCCGGGGGCCGGGGCGGGAGAAGGTGGAGGCGGCATCGACGGCGAAGAGCTGGCGGGCGCCGAGGGAGTCCAGCCGGTCGCGGTGCTCTAGGGCCTGGGCCCTCGAATCGTCGAGGTACCAGCCGCAGGGCATCGCGACGACGATGTCGGGATCGAGTCCCTGCAGTTGCTCCCACTCGACTTGGGGCGACTTCTGGCCGGCTTTCCCGATGGTGTCCTCGCCACCGGCGAGCTCGATCATCTCCGGCACCCAGTGGCCGCCGAGGAAGGGCGGGTCGAGCCACTCGAGGGCGAGGACCCGCGGGCGGGGCGCGCCAGCCACCGCGTTTCGCACCGCCTCCAGCCGCGCTTCCAGCTCGGCGCGAACCGCGGTCGCTCGCTTGGCGATGCCCGCCGCCTCGCCAACCCGGGCCACGTCTTCTAGCACCTCGCCCAGCGTGCTCGGGTCCTGCTGCAGCACCTGCGGCCTCCCCGGCAGGCGCGCCGCCACCGTGACCACGTCCTCGTAGGAGACGGCGCAGACCTCGCAGACCGCCTGGGTGACGATCAGGTCGGGCTCGAGCTGGGCGAGCCGCTCCTCGTCGAGGGTGTAGAGGGCGCCGCCCTCGCCGACCACCTCCTTCACCGCGGCGTCGATCTCGCCGGCGTCGAGGCCCGGCGGCAGGACGGTCGCCGTCAGCTGCGGCAGCTCGGTCGCCTCCGGCGGGTAGTCGCACTCATGGGTGACGCCGACGACGTCCCCTCCGAGGCCGAGCGCGAAGAGCATCTCGGTCGCGGACGGGACGAGGCTGGCAATTCTCATGGGACGACTATTTCACGACGTCCGAAAAGCGCTGAGGCAAATCCGCCTATGCTCAAGAATGTTTGCGGTTAGAAAATCGCGCAAACGGTTACTAACCATCGGTAAAGAACCAGTCCGAAGGAGATCCTCATGCGTCGCAGCCTTTCCCTGTCCCTCCTCCTCATCGCCTTGCTCGCGGTCTTCGCGGCCCCTGCCCGTGCCGACCTGCCGGTGATCTGGAACGGCGTCTACGGCTACTCCCACACCAGCCCGACCGCCAGCCCGCCCGGTGCCAACGACTGGACCTGCAAACCGACGGCCGCGCATCCGCGCCCGGTCGTCCTCGTCCACGGCACCTTTGCCGACATGTCGAACAGCTGGCAGGCGATCTCGCCGCTGTTGAAGAACAACGGCTACTGCGTCTTTGCCCTCAACTACGGCGACTACAACGGCAGCGGCGCGATCGGCGTCTACGGCGTCGACGACATCCGCACCTCGGCCGCCGAACTGAACGCCTTCGTCGACAAAGTCCGGGCCGCTACCGGCGCCGCCGAGGTCGACCTGGTCGGCCACTCGCAGGGCGGGATGATGCCGCGCTACTACCTCAAGTTCCTCGGTGGGGCGGAAGAGGTCCACACCCTCGTCGGCCTCTCGCCCTCCAACCACGGCACCACCCTCGACGGGCTCTTCATTCTCGCCAACTTCTTCCCCGGCGCGAACCAGTTCACCGGCGCCCTCTGCCCGGCCTGCGAGCAGCAGCGGGTGGACTCCGCCTTCATCACAGAACTGAACTCAGGCGGCGAGACCGTCCCCGGGGTCGACTACACGGTGATCCAGACCCTCTACGACCAGGTCGTCACCCCGTACAGCTCGGCCTTCCTCTCCGGGCCGAACGTGAAGAACATCCTCCTGCAGAAACAGTGCATCCTCGACCTCGGCGACCACCTCTCGATGCCGTACGACCACATCGTCGGCGCCGACGTGCTCACCGCGCTCGACCCGCTGCACCCGCGCGGGTTCCTCTGCACCCCGATCGCCCCGACGGCGGGCGGTTGAGGGAACGGCTCAGTGGACTGAGCCGTTCCCGTTGCTCTCCCTGCGGTAGGGCCCCGGCTTCGGCCGGGGCTTGCCGCCGGGGAAGGCGAGCCGCAGGATCGTCCGCTGCACCATCCCCAGCTGCTGGCTGAAGGGGCCGGTGTTGTACGGAAGGCCGTAGCGTTCGCAGACCTCTTTCACCTGCGGGGCGATCTCGGCGTAGCGGCTGCTCGGCATGTCCGGGAAGAGGTGGTGCTCGACCTGATAGCTGAGGTTGCCGCTGGCGACGTGGAAGAGCGGGCTGCCTTCGATGTTGGCCGAGCCGGTGAGCTGGCGGATGTACCAGCCCCCCCTGCTCTCGTTCTCGACCTCCTGCGGGGAGAAGGTGTAGGTCTGGTCCGGGAAGTGGCCGCAGAAGATGATCGCGTAGGCCCAGACGTTGCGGACGACGTTCGCCGTGGCGTCGGCCTTGGCGGTGGCGCGGAAGGTCTTGCTGCCGCCGTCGAGCGCGGCTTCGACCACCGGCGCCCAGCGGCCGCGCCGCCTGCGCTTCACCCGCCCGAGGATGCCGCGCGGCTGCTGGCGCTGCCGCCGCGTCTCCACCACGACGTCGACGGCGGTCGCGGCCAGAGCGCTGACCAGAGGCCAGGCGATGTAGTCCTTGACGATCTGGCTCTTCGCCTTGCCGGCGATCCCCTTCAGCTCCCGCTTCACCTGGTGCATCGGCTTGTGGCCCTTGCGGATCGCCTCGAAGTCGAGGTCGTGCAGCGCCACGCCCCACTCGAACAGCGCCGCCAGGATCAGGTTGTAGATCGGCTGCGCGAGGTAAACCGGATGCCACTTCTGCGCCGGATCGATCCGCATGATCTCGTATCCGAGGTCCTTGTCCTTGCCGCGGATGTTGGTGTAGGTGTGGTGGACGTAGTTGTGGGAGTGCTTCCAGGCCTCGGCGGTTGAGGCGGTGTCCCAGTCCCAGGTCGAGGAGTGGATCCGCGGGTCGTTCATCCAGTCCCACTGCCCGTGCATGACGTTGTGCCCGATCTCCATGTTCTCGAGGATCTTCGCCGCCGAAAGCGAGGCGGTTCCGGCCCACCAGCCAGTCCGGCTGCGGGAGGCAAGCAGCAGGATCCGGCCCAGCACCGCGAGGCGGCGCTGCATCTCGATCATGCTCTCGATGTAGCGACGGTCGCGGTCGCCGAGCTCGGCCATCACCCGGTCGCGGATCGCGTCGAACTCGCGCCCGAGCTCGTCCAGCTGCTCCTCGGTGAGGTGCGCGAGCGGGCTCTCGACATGGGTGTCGACAGGGGGGGTTGCAGTCGTGGTCATCTCTTTCAGTACCTCTTTCTCATAGTGCGATTTCGACGTCACCTTCGGGTGCGTGGACGCAAGTGCGCACCATTTCGTCCTCTTGGCCGGAGACCTCGCCGGTTCGCAGGTCTCTGACTTCTCCGGAGCAGAGCCTGCCGATGCAGGTGTGGCAAATCCCCATCCGGCAGCCGAAGGGCAGCTCTGCGCCGGCCTCCTCGCCGGCGACGAGGATCGGCGTGCCGCCGTCGCAGGTGGTCTCGACGCCGCTCTTGGTGAAGCGGATCGTCCCGCCCTCGCCGGCGACGGCGCTGCCGCCGATCACCGGCTGGAAGCGCTCCATCTCCAGCAGCTCGGGGTCGCCCTCCTCGCCCCAGTGCCGGACGAGCTCGTCGAGCATCTCGCCGGGGCCGGAGGCGTAGGTGCGGCGCCGCCGCCAGTCAGGGCAGATCTCGTCGAGATGGGCCGGCGCCACGCGCCCCGCCTCGCTGGTGATCTGCAGGTGCGGTCGGTATCCCGACTGCTGCTGGTCGAGGTCGCGCAGCTGCGCGCCGAAGATGACGCCGTCCGGCGTCCGCGCCGAGTGGATGTGGACTACGTCGGCCACCGCGTCGGTGCGGTTGAGGCTACGCAGCATGCTCATGATCGGCGTGATGCCGCTGCCGGCGCTGATGAAGAGCAGTCGCTCGGGAGGCGGGTCGGGAAGGACGAAGGTGCCTTCGACGCCGCCGAGGCGGACGATGTCCCCCGGTCGGGCCCGGTGCACGAGATAGGGGGAGACCTTGCCGGAGTCGACCAGCTTCGGGGTGATCCCGATCAGGCCGTCGGGCCGCTCGGGCTCGGTGGTCAGCGAGTAGGCCCGCCAGTGGTGGACCCCGTTGACGATCACCCCGATCCGCAGGTACTGGCCCGGGCGGTGCCCCATCCATTCGTAGCCGGGGCGGATGAGGACGGTGACCGCGTCAGGCGTCTCCTGCTCGATCCGCTCGATCCGGCCGCGCAGCTCCTGCGTCGACCAGAGCGGGTTGATCAGTTCGAGGTAGTCGTCGGGCAGCAGCGGCGTGAACAGCGAGCGCACGGCATGGAGGGCGCGCTGGCGCGCCTTCGGGACATTGGGTACGGCGCCTCGCTCTGCCATTGGTTGATGTTACACAGATCGGTGTAATGGTTTTGTGACGATCCTCCGGACCGCCCCCGGACCTACTACCCACGGGGCCCCTGAATCAGTCGACCAGCTTCAGGTCGCTGATCTCGATCTGGTAGCGCCCTTCCTGATCCCGGGCGGGGGAAGCGCGGTTGAACCAGACCAGGAAGTACTTGGCGGGCGAGCCGAGGTGCAGCTCGATCTCCTCGCTGTCACCGGCATCGGTCACCGCGCCAACCGGTTCCCCCCATTCGGCGAGTTCTTCCGGTGGCCCGGAGGGGCTGGCGAAGACCTGGGCGTCCCAGCCCGGGGTGGGGGTCTTGACGATCATCTCCGCCGGCTTCGTCGTCGAGGTGGCGGTGACGTAGAGGCCGACCCCTGGGTTTTCGCCGCTCTTGGTGCCGGCGAAGGTGTCGGAGTCGTAGTGCTCGCTGCTCCAGGCGGTCGTCGTCGGGTTGCCGTCGATCGCGAAGCTGACCGTCTCGGGGTCCTCTTCGTCATCGCCCTCGGGGTCGTAGTCCGAGGCTCCCGACAGCGCCACCGGCGAGCCCTTGCCACTGAGGGCGCCACCACCACCCCCGTTGCCGCTGCCGATCAGCTGCAGCACTCCCAGCACCGCGGCGGCAACCAGGACCAGCAGGGCAATCAGCAGCCATGACCAGCGACCGCGACCACCACCGCCCGAGAGCTTGCGTTCGGCCGGCGCCACCGCCTCCAGCACGCTCGTCGCCTCGCTCGTCGTCGCCCCGGCGCGCGCTGCCTCGACCTCGAGCGCGGTGCCGAGGTCGTCGATCAGCTCGCCGACCTCCTGGTAGCGCTGCGCCGGGTCCTTCGCGGTTGCCCGCTCGACCACCATCGCCGTCGCGGCCGAGAGCTCGGGCCGGCGCTGCTGGACGTCGGGCAGCTCCTCGTTGACGTGTTTCATCGCCACCCCGACCTGGCTGTCGGCGTGGAAGGGGACCTGCCCGACCAGCATCTCGTAGAGGACGACACCGAGCGAGTAGATGTCGGAGCGCTGGTCGACCGGGTGGCCCATCGCCTGCTCGGGGGCGACGTAGTCGGTGGTGCCGAGGACGCGGCCGGTCGCCGTCATCCCGTCCTGCTCGAGCTGGCGCGAGATCCCGAAGTCGGTCAGCTTCGCCCGGCCCTCGGAGTCGATGAGGACGTTCTGCGGCTTGATGTCGCGGTGGACCATGTTGCGGTTGTGGGCGACGGTGAGGCCCCGGGCGATCTCGATCGCGTAGGCGAGCGCCTCCTGCGGGTCGAGGGCGCCGACCCGGTTGATTCGCTGCTTCAGCGTCTCGCCCTCGACGTATTCGAAGACGATGTAGGGATGGCCGCCGTCCTCGCCGGCGTCGATCACGGCGACGACGTTGGGGTGCGAGAGCTTCGCCACCGCCCGCGCCTCCTGGCGGAAGCGCTGCAGCTGGTCCTCCTGCTCGGACATCTCGCGGTGCATCACCTTCACCGCGACCGAGCGGTCGAGGGTCGTGTCCCGCGCCAGGTAGACCGTCGACATGCCGCCGCTTCCGAGCTTCGCCTCCAGCCTGTAACGGCCGGAGAGCACGGTCCCGATCATCTGCGAGCTAGTGGAGGGGCGGTTGGGCACTTACGCCGCCAACGTTACGATGCCGCGCCCTGTCGGGCGGGTTAGAGGATCCTGCGTGGTCCATCGGTTGCGCGCCCGACCCGCTTCGCCTCCGGGTAGTGGCGCCGCAGCAGCTCCAGCGCGCTGGCTTCGTCACCCGCGGGGACGACGACGCAGAAACCGCAGCCCATGTTGAAGACCTCGCTCATCTCCTCGTCGGAGACGCCGCCGTGCTCCCGGATCAGGTCGAAGACCGGCGGCACCGGCAGCGGGTCGTCGATCCCGTAGCCGACCTCGGCGGCGAGGCGGAGCAGGTTCTTGGTGCCGCCGGAGGTGATGTGGGCGAGGCCGCGGACCTCGACCTCGGAGCGCAGCAGCTCGACGATCGGCTGCACGTAGATCTCGGTTGGCTCGAGGAGGACGTCGCCGAGGGGGCGGCCGAGGCGGTCGTCGTCGAGCGGGATCTTGGCCAGCGCCGAGCGGGCGAGCGTGTAGCCGTTGGAGTGCAGGCCGGTGGAGGGGAGGCCGATGACGACGTCGCCGGGCTGGACGGCGGAGCCGTCGACGATCGCGTCGAGGGCGACGGTGCCGAAGCAGGCGCCGGAGACATCGACCCCGCGGACCAGCTGCCCGAGCTGGGCGAGCTCGCCACCGGGGATCTCGATCCCGGCCTTCTCGGCGCCGCGGGCGAGGCCGATGCCGATTTCCTCGCAGACTTCCGGGTCGGCCTTCTCGATCGCGATGTAGTCGAGCATCGCCAGCGGCTCGGCGCCGACGCAGATGACGTCGTTGACGTTCATCGCCACGCAGTCGATCCCGATCGTGTCGAAGCGCCCGAGCTGCTCGGCCAGCACCAGCTTCGTCCCCACGCCGTCGGTCGAGAGCGCGATCCCCAGCCGCTCGTCGATCTTGATCACGCTCGCGTAGTGCCCCGGCAGCGGCACCTGCGCCGAGGGCCGCCCAAGCTGGATCGCCCCCAGCGCGTGCACCAACCCGGCCACCGCCGCATCAGCCGCCCCCTGGTCGACCCCGGCTTTTGCGTAGGCGTCGGTCACGACGCCGATTCTTTCAGGCGCTGCGGAAGGTCGGGGGCGGGTTCGAACCAGTGCTGCCGTCCCTTTTGCTTCCGGGTGAGCAGACCCATGTCCGCCAGTTCCGCCAGATCCACCCTCGCCGTCTCGTGGGTGACCCGGTGAGAAATCGAATGACTATTGAAGGAGTACAAGGCCTCTGGATGCCGGACAGCGTCGGTCAGAAGGGCAAGCTGGCGGTGGTTGAGTCCGTCGCTCCCCTGCAGCAGCAGCTCGATGTCACGAAGCTCAGCGATCTTTCGTTTCAGGTAGAGGTGGAGGTCGTCGATGGCACGTTCGATGATCTTGAGCTGGTGAAGGATGAAGTAGGTCGTGTCACCGCCATCGGTCTCCGTCTCCAGGAAAGCTCGCGCGTACTGTGCCGGCGCCTTGCGGATGAACTTCGAAATGGGGAGGTACTCAGCCAGCCAATATCCCTGCTTCCTCAGCAGCCAGAAGAAGAGGATCCGGGAGGTCCGCCCGTTCCCATCCTCGAAGGGGTGGTCATAGGCGAGCCAGAAGTGCAGGAGAATCGCCCGGACCACTGGATGGACGAACCAGTTCTCAGCGATTTCTTCGTTGGCGAAGGCGCAGAGCAATCGCATCCGTTCCGGCAGTTGCTCGGCGGGGGGAGGGATGTGGATAGGCGGTCGGTCATCTCGATCGAACACGGCGACCCGTTCTTCACCAGGCTGCTGAAGTCTTCCCGCCGCGCTTGGATCGTCAAGCGTCCCCTCGGTGACGATCCTGTGCAGTTCCAGAATTGAATCCGGCGTGAGAACCTCGCCCATCTCCTCCCGCATGAATTGCAGCGCCCGGTAATTGTTGGCGATCATCCGCTCGCTGTCATTTTTCGGGCGCCGTCCGGTGCGGAGCATCTCCTTGGCAACGCGCCGAGAGGTGGTGGCGCCCTCCAGCTGGCTCGAGCGAATCGCCTCCTCCATCAGCGAGTTGACCAAGAACCGCTTTCCGGCCTGCTGCTCTGAGGTCACCACCTCATCCATCGCAACCTCCCCACTGCAGCGCTGGTCGATGCGATGGAGGCGCTCCAAGACCAGGTCCGGGAGCCCGTACGTGAATGGCGTGCCTCCGGTATCCCGGAGTGGGAGCTTCCGTTTTTCGGCAGTCCTCGCAACTTTTATGGCCAGCCACCATTCCTCGCTGCTCAGTCCCTCCGGGGGCTGCAGGTGGCGCAGCTTGTCCCAGTGCGGATACTGATTTGCCTGCTGATCACGACCAAAGGCCAGAATCGCCCGACGTAGCGCTTCGGGTCCTAGGCGATCTACAAGCTCCTGGTACTGCGGGGCGGTCTCGAGATGCACGGCTACTCCAAGCTAACTCCAAATTTCTCCAGAATCTGGAGTTGTAGCAGAACTCCAAGCTAACTCCAAATTTCTCCAGAATCTGGACTTAGGCTTTATGCAGCTTCCGGAGCACTACCCCGGCCAACCCGATTCGGTAGGCCGCGTACGGCCACAGCGCGCGGTCGCGCTCGACCAGCTCGATCAGGCGCTGAGAGGCGAGGGTGGAGGCGAAGGAGGCACCGATGCCGACCGCCAGCGAACGGCGGATCGCAGGGGTCGTCCCGCGGCGGGCCAGGCGGGTGCCCTTGAGGGCGGTGGCGCCGATGATGATCGGCAGGGCGATCGTGCGCGAGAGCAGGTTCGCCTGGTCGCGGGAGAAGCGGCGCCAGCGGGCGGCGGCGAGGGTGACGCCGTTGCGGGAGACGCCGGGGGCGAGCGCCGCCGCCTGGGCGACGCCGAGGGCGAGGCCGTCCGCCGCGGTGGCTTCGCCGCGGCCGCGGCACTGGGGCCGGCGGTCGGCGACGAGCATCGCCGTCGCGCCGGCGAGCAGGCCGTAGGCGGTCGCCCGCGGCCCGCCGAGGTGACGCTCGATCGGGCGCTCGAGCGTGTAGCCGACCACCGCCGCCGGCAGGAAGGAGAGGCCGAGCAGCAGGGCTCGCCGGCCGTCGAATTGCCGCAGCTCCTCGGCGATCGTCTGCCGCTGGCCGATCAGCAGGGCGACCGCGGCGCCGGTGTGAAGTGCCACCTCGAAGCTCTTGCGCAGCTCCGGGTCGATCGCCTCCCAGTCCCAGCCGGCGAGCCAGGGGACGAGGACGATGTGGGCCGAGCTGGAGACCGGCAGCAGCTCGGCCGGGCCCTGAACCAGGCCCAGCGCGACGGCGCGCGCGGCCGGAAGGTTGCTCAAGCCTCGCTGGCGCTCGCCGCCTCGGCCGGCGGCCGGCGGCGACGCTTGATCACGAGATAGGCGATGCCGGCGACGATGGCGACCACGACCAGGTAGTCGAGGTAGTGCAGGTGGTCGCGCCACTCTTCCCAGTTCTCGCCGACGCTCTTGCCGACCAGGGCCAGCATCAGCACCCAGGGGATGCAGCCGGCGAGGGTGTAGGCGGTGAAGCGCCAGAACGGCATCTTCGCGACGCCCGCCGGCAGCGAGATGAAGGTGCGGACGATGGGCAGCATCCGCGAGAAGAAGACGGTCGCGTCGCCGTGGCGGGCGAACCAGTCGTCGGCCCATTTCAGGTGCCTGGGGCTGATGTGGATCAGCTTGTTTTTTTCCAGCAGGTCGATGCGGCCGTAGTAGCCGACCGCGTAGGCGATCCAGGAGCCGACGAGGTTGCCGAGGACGCCGGCGGCGACGACCCCGAACAAGGTGAGGTCGCCGGCGGCGACGCTGGAGCCGGCGAAGAGCATGATCGCCTCGCTCGGGACCGGCAGGCAGGCGGACTCGAGCGTCATCAGGATGAACACGGCCGGCAGACCGGTGCTGCTGATGAAGTCGGTTCCCCAGTTGACGATCGGGTCGAGGAAGAAGTCGGTGATGCTGGCGAGGAGGATGGGCGGCATTCGTGAAGCGGGGATTGTAGGAGGAGCGCCAAACAGCAACTAAACTCGGGTGTTCATGCGCCGGTTGAACCACCCCGTCTATCGCAACCGGGTTCTACAGGTAGCGGCCGACGCCGTGCTCGTCGCGCTGGCCTACTTCCTCGCCTTCCAGCTGCGCTTCCTCGACCAGCCGCACGGCTGGCCGCACCGCTACGAGGTCCTCTTCGCGCAGTCGGTCGGGTTCGTCGTCGCCGGCAAGCTCGTCGTCTTCGCTGCCTTCGGGCTCTACCAGAAGTGGTGGCGCTACGTCAGCGGTCGCGACTTCATGTTGATCTTCCGCGCCGTCGCCGTCGCCAGCGCCCTCCTGGTCGTCGTCTTCGCCGTCGCCAAGCCCTTCGAGCACACGCTGCCGCGCTCGGTCGAGGTGATCGATTTCATCCTCACCCTGATCCTGATCGCCGGCGCCCGCCTCGCCGTGCGGCTGATCGTCGAACGGCCGACCCGCGGCGCCCGCCTGCCCAGGCACGAGGTCCTCGTGGTCGGCGCCGGCTCCGGCGGCCAGATGGTCGTCCGCGAGCTGCAGCTCAACCCCAACCTCGGCGCCACCGCGATCGGCTTCGTCGACGACGACCCGCGCAAGCGGGGGATGCGGATGCTGGGCCTGAAGGTGCTCGGCTCGACCAAGCAGATCGAGAAGATCCTCGACGAGACGAAACCGAACGAGGTGGTGATCGCGATTCCCTCGGCGCCGGGGACCCTGCGCGCCCGCATCGTCGCCGCCTGCCGCGACCGCGAGATCCCGGTCCGCACCCTGCCGACCGTGTTCGAGCTCCTCCGCGGCGGCGTCCAGTTGAACAAACAGCTGCGCGAGGTGCGGGTCGAGGACGTGCTCGGCCGCGAGCCGATCGTTCGCGAGCTCGACCGCGTCGGCGCCTACCTGCGCGACCGCATCGTCCTCGTCACCGGCGCCGGCGGCTCGATCGGCTCCGAGCTCTGCCGCCAGATCGCGCAGGTGAAACCGCGGCTGCTGGTGATGCTCGACCATGCCGAGGACAACCTCTTCGAGATCGACCGCGAGATGGTCGAGGAGCGCCACTTCGCCAGCTGCGAGTCGGTGCTGGCCGACTGCAAGGAGCCGCACCGGATGCTCGAGGTGATGCAGCGCTTCAAGCCCGAGGTCGTCTTCCACGCCGCCGCCTACAAGCACGTGCCGCTGATGGAGGCGAACCCGCTGGAGGCGGTCCGCAACAACGCGATCGCCACCCGCGTCACCGCCGAGACCGCCGCCGCCTCCAAAGTCGAGCGCTTCGTCCTCATCTCCACCGACAAGGCGGTCAACCCGCAGACGGTGATGGGCGCCTCGAAGGCGATGGCCGAGTGGATCGTCCAGGCGGCCGGGGAGAAGTACCCGGAGACCCGCTTCGCCTCGGTCCGCTTCGGCAACGTCCTCGCCTCCTCCGGCAGCGTCGTGCCGATCTTCCGGGCCCAGATCGAGCGCGGCGGCCCGGTCACCGTCACCCACCCGGAGATGACCCGCTACTTCATGACGATTCCGGAGGCGGTGCAGCTGGTGATCCGCACCGGCGACATCGGCGCCGGCAAGGGCGAGGTCTTCGTCCTCGACATGGGCGAGCCGGTGAAGATCGTCGACCTCGCCCACAACATGATCCGGCTCGCCGGCTACGAGCCGGAGGCCGACATCGCGGTTGAGTTCACGCAGCCGCGGCCCGGCGAGAAGCTGCACGAGGTCCTCTTCTCCGACGGCGAGGAGGTGCAGCCGACGGCGGCGCGGCGGATCAACCGGGCGGTCCGCAAGCAGGCGATCGACCAGGAGTGGGTCGATTCGACGCTGGCCCAGCTCGAACACCTGGTGATGGCCGGCGACGAGGCCAATCTGGCCGAGCGGGTGGTCGAGATGATCGCCTCGCCGGGCGGCGACGCTGCGACGGTCGTCCCCAACGAATAGCCTCTCGCAGCCACCTTGGTCCACGCGATCGAACAAATCGGCGCCTTCGCCGGGCTGGCCGCGTTCCTCGGGCTAGCGGTCCTGGCGCTTCTCTCGTTCACCCACGGGCGCGACATCCGACGCCTCCGCGAGTGGGCCGGGTCGGCCCCTGAGCGCGATGCCGAGCGCAAGGAGCAGACTTCGACGATCGCCGCCCAGCGCGCCGAGGAGCTGCGGGCCCTGGAGGAGGCGCGGACGGCCGACCAGGAGGCCCTCTCGAGCCGCGAGGAGCGCCGCCGGCGTCGTGAGGAAGGGCTGCCCGAGCAGTCGCGCGGCGAACGCCTGCGCGGCCGCTTCGCCGGGGCCGGCGAGACCGCATCGCGCCCGAGCTCACTGGTCGCCCTCTTCGTCGTCCTGCTGGCGATCGTCGGCGGGACGGCCTACCTCCTGCTCGGCAGTGGCGACGAGGGAGGCAACGGTGGAGGCAACGCCAAGCAGGCGGCGGCGAAGGTGAAGCCGAGCGAAATCGAAGTCACCGTCCTCAACGGCACCTCGGTCGTCGGCCTCGCCGCCACCTACGGCGACAAAGTTGAGGGCAAGGGCTTTGACCTCGGCGCCGTCACCAACAGCAGCGCCAGCTTCGAAGCGAGCGTCGTCATGTTCAAACGTGGGCACAAACCCGAAGCCCGCAAGGTGGCGAAGCAGCTGGGGATCGGGAAGGTGCAGCTGATGAGTGGGGAAATCGAATCCGCCTCGGCCGGCGCCGACGTCGCCTTGATCGTCGGCGAGGACAATGCCGAAGCGGCGGAATGAGCTGCGGGAGCGCATCTCCCCAGCCGCGATCGTCTTCGCCCTCCTCGTCCTCGGCACGCTAGCCGCTTTCGCCTACTCGCAGCGGGCCAAGCGCGAACCGCTGGTCCTCGACCGGGTCACCTTCATCGCCCCGCCTCACCGCAAGGGGACGCCGAAGGTCCACAGCTTCACCCCCAACGGCGACTGCCGCCGCGACCGGATCCGGATCAAATTCCGCACCACGATCAGCGGCCAAGGCGTCGTCCAGGTGATCAAGCCGGGGGGGCGGGTAGTCGTCACCCTCGCCCGCGACAGCTTCCTCAAGCGCTACACCTTCCACGTCTACTACTGGGACGGGCGCCAGCGCGGCGGCGGCACGGCGAAGCCGGGCCGCTACAAGCTGCGGGTCAAACTCGGCAGCGAGCGGACGCTGGTGACGCCGGGGACGATCCGCCTGCACCCGGCGCCTGAGAAGGCGAAGTCGAGATGTGGTGCTGGCGGCGGCTCCGGCGGAGCGACGCCGTGAGTGACTTCCTCGCCGGGGCGGGGCTGGTCCTCGCCGCAGCGGCCAGCGCCGGCGCGATCCTGCTGCCGCCGGGGCGGCCTCGGGCACTGCTGATGGCGGCGGCGATGGCGCTCTTCCCGGTGTTGATCCTCGGCGACCAGTGGCACACCGCGCAGATCGTCGACCTCCGCCACGACGGGGGCCGCGTCGTCGCCCTGCTGGCGCTCGCCGCAGCGGTGATCGGCGTCCTCACCTACGCCTTCCGGCGCTGGGAGATCCTGATGCCGCTGGCGATCGTCTTCGCGATCCCGTTCCGGGTGCCGCTGGAGGCCGGCGGCGACACCGCCAACCTGCTGGTGCCGCTGTACCTGGTGATCGCGGCGGCGGTGCTGGCGACGCTGCTGCGCGACTGGTCCGACCCACCACCCGGCCATGCGCCCCGCCCCCTCGCCTGGCTGCTGGCGGCGGTCGTCGTCCTGTACGCCCTGCAGGCGCTCTACTCCGAGGACTTCTCGAAGGGGCTGCAGAACGTCTGCTTCTTCTTCGTCCCCTTCACCGTCGCCTACCGGCTCCTGCGCGAGGTGGTCTGGGACCGGCGGCTGCTGAAATGGGCCCTGATCGTGATCGGGGTCGAGGCCAGCGCCTTCGTGCTCGTCGGCAGCGTCGAGCTCCTGACCCGCAGCCTCTTCTGGAACGACCAGATCATCAGGTCGAACGAATTCCACACCTACTTCCGCGTCAACTCGATCTTCTGGGACCCGAATGTCTACGGGCGCTACCTGGCGCTGGTGACGACGATCGCCACCGCGGCGATGCTGTGGGCGCGGAGCCGCGACGCTTTCTGGCTTCTCACCGGCTTGATCGCCATCCTCTGGATCGGCCTTGTCCCGACCTTCTCGCAGTCGAGCTTCCTCGCCCTCCTGGCCGGCCTGGCGATGCTGGCGGCGATCCGCTGGAGCCCGCGCTGGACCCTGGCGGCGGTCGCCGTGGGCCTGGTCGGCGCGGTCCTCGTCGTCCTCCTCGTCGGCGGCTCCGGCAAGCTCACCAGCGACCGCCTCAACGTCGACCTCAGCGGCCGCGGCAGCCTCGTCTCCGGCGGCCTCGACCTCTTCGCCGAAAAGCCGATCGGAGGCTACGGCTCCGGCAGCTTCCAAGCCGCCTACCGCGACCACCGCGAGAACAAGGACACCCCGGTGACGGTCTCCCACACCGAGCCGGTAACCGTGGCGGCTGAGCAGGGCCTCCTAGGACTGCTCACCTACTTCGCCCTCATCGCAGTAGCGCTCGGAACCCTGAGCCGAGGCCTCTTTTCCGCAACTCCGGCGGGTGGCGCGGATTTGGGGGACCATCCCGAGCAGCTACTGCAGCGCAGGGATGGTGGGACCAAATCGGCGACAGGACCCGCCGGCCTAGCGGCTCGCGCCGCAGTCTTAGCGGCCTTCGTGGCGCTACTCGTCCACACCCTCGCCTACGCCGGCTTCTTCGAGGACCCGATCACCTGGGTACTGCTGGCGGTCGGCGCCTCGCTCGCCCACGCGGTCGCCGGCGAGGATCCCGTGATCCGCCGCCCCGCCTAGGCTCCTGCCATGTCGGGATACCTGCGCCGCCTGGCGACGACCGGCGCCGCCTACACGGCGGCCAGCATCCTCAGCAAGGTCATCGCGGTCGCGCTGCTGCCGCTTTACACGCGATACCTGGCGCCGGAAGATTACGGCGCCGCCGAGATCCTCTTCGCCGCCGTGGTCACCGCCAGCATCGTCGTTCGCTTCGGCCTGCTGGAGGCGATCCTGCGCTTCTACTACCTGGACGAGGAGGACTCCGCGCGGGTCGTGAAAGCGACCTTCGCCGGGCTCTTCTGGCTCTCGACCCTCGGCGCCCTGATCGCACTGCCCTTCGCCGGCCCGCTCTCCGAAGCGCTCCTAGACCCATCGGAACTGCCGCCGGGCGTCTCGGGTGCTGAACTCGTCCGGATCGCGATCGGCGGCCTCTGGGTGCTGACGATGTGGGAGTTCATGCTGACCCTGTTCCGGCTCGACGAGCGGGCGCGGGCTTTCTTCGCAACGACGATCCTCAACGTCGTCGCGGCGATCGCGCTGACCGTCGTCCTCGTCGTCGGCCTCGAAGAGGGCGCGCGCGGCCTGCTGATCGGCAGCTATGCGACCGGCGGCATCTTCGTCCTCGCCCTGATCGCCCTGCAGTGGCGGCGGCTCTCGCTCTGGCCCGACCCCGCCCTCCTGCGGCGGTTGTTCCGGTTCGGCCTGCCGACGATGCCGGCCGAGGTCTCGCTCTACGCGCTCAACTTCGTCGACCGCCTGATCATCGTCCGCTCGCTCGGGCTCCGGGAGGCGGGCCTCTACTCCCTGGGGGTGAAGTTCGCGCAGGCGGTCAACGTCCTCGTCCGCGGCTTCCAGCTGGCCTGGCCGCCGCTCGCCTACTCGATCCGCGACGACGGCGAGGCCCGCCGCGTCTACGCAACCGTTGTCACCCTCTTCGTCGCCGGCTGCGCCTGGGTGGTCGCCGGGATGTGGCTGTTCAGTCGCTGGATCGTCCGCGGCTTGGCGGCGCCCAAGTTCTTCGACTCCTTCGAAGTGATCGGGCTGATCTCGGTTGCGGTCACCCTCTACGCCCTCTACCTCGTCCTCGTCGTCATCCTCGGCCGCACCGGCCGCACCGAGTTCAACCTCCCCGCCGCGATCGGCGCCCTCGTCGTCAACGTCGTCCTCAACCTCGTTCTGGTGCCGCCGTTGGGCATCGTCGGCGCCGGCCTCGCCCTCGTCGCCTCCTACCTCGTCGTGCTGGCCCTGATGTACGCCTTCACCCAGCGCCTCTTCCCGGTGCCGTACGAGTGGGGAAGGCTGCTGCGGGTCGTGCTGACGGTGGCGATGCTGGTCGGTGTCGCCGAACTGCTGGTCCCAACCGAGGGTGCGCTCGGCCTGCTCATCCGCATCGCCCTCTTCGCTGCCTACCCGCTCGTCCTCTGGCTCAGCGGCTTCTTCAGCGACGAGGAGCGCGAATGGCTGGCCCGCCTGCGCCGCCCGCGGGAGCTGCTGGAAAGCCTCGCCTCCCTCCGCGCCCGACCGGCCGCGGTAAACGGGCAGATCCCCGAGGCCTATGAGGTCGAGCGCGCCGACGAGGACCTCCGTTTGTAGTTCCGTGGTTCCTTAGTCGTGGATATCCGGACTAAGGAACCGCGGAACCCGCTCTGTCCCGGAGGGACCGCCCATGGCTGGGGAGGAGGGCCTGGCGCGTATGGGCCCACATGATCCGTGGCGAGCGCTTGGGGAGGACCGCCGCCGCCAGGGCGCGCAGGGCGTAGGTCCAGGCGGTGAGGAGGCGCACGGTCAGGGCCGCGACGGGGCCGTGGTGCTTACGCATGTAGAGGTCGCGGTTGCGGTGGAATTCGACGATCCGCGGCAGGCCCTTGGCGAGGTTGGTGGAGAGCTGATCGTGGTGGACCGCCTCGGCGTCCGGGACGAAGAGCGAGTGCCAACCGGCGTCGGCGAGGCGCTTGGCGAAGTCGCACTCGTCGTAGTAGACGAAGAAGTCGGGGTCCATGTAGCCGACCGCGGTGGCCGCCTCGCGGCGGACCATCAGCGCGCTCGATTGCGCCCAGTCGACGCGACGAACCTCCTTGCCGGTGCTCTGCACGGTCAGCCTCTTGTGCAGGAAGAGCGCCCCGATCGCCGCCGTACTGACCCCGGGGAAGCGCCACGCGCAGGGGACCCGGCGTCCCTCTGAGTCAAGCAACTGCGGCGTCGCCGCGGCTGCTTTCGGTTCCCGCTCGAGCACCGACAGCAGTGCCTCGGTGGCTCCAGGCTTCAGCTCCGAGTCCTCGTTGAGCAGGAAGCAGTACTTCCCCTTCGCCTCCCGCATCAGGGTCGAGTCGTTCTCGGCCTTGCCGGTCCGCCGCTCCAGCGCGATCAGCCGGATCTCGCCGCCGAGCGCCCGCACCGCCTCGGCCGAGCCGTCCTCGGAGGCGTTGTCGAGGACCAGGACCTCGCGCTCGACTCCGGCCGGGTGGGTGCGCTCGATCGCGGCGAGGCAGGCGAGCAGGTACTCGCGGCCGTTCGTGTTCACGACGCAGTAGGAGAGCAGAGGTGGCAGGGTCTGTCCCGGTAGAGGTTCCACTTAACTTTTTCCGAACACAGTCGGAGGTTGTCCGCCGACCTTGCCCCGGAAAAAGTACAAGACGTTCCACCTCTACCAGGACAGACCGAATGAAAGTGCAGATAGTCGACCCTTCGGCGTTCACGCCACCTTACGACCGCGCGCTCGCGGCGGCGCTGGCGCGCGCCGGGGCCGAGGTCGAGCTGCTGACCAGCCGTTTCCTCCACGGGCCGGTGCCGGCAGCGGAGGGCTACCGGGTCGAGGAGGCCTTCTACCGCCGCAGCGCCGTCCGCGGGCTCGACGTCCCTGCGCGCCTCCCCCACAAGGCCGCCGAGCACCTTTCCGACCTGTTCCGCTTCCGCCGCCGCGCGGGCGATGCGGACGTCCTCCACTACCAGTGGCTGACCATCCCCTCGCTCGACGTGCGCCTGCTGCCGCCGAAGCGGCCGCGGGCGATGACCGCCCACTACATCCTGCCGCCTGAGCCGAGCCGCCGCCAGGTCCGCTCCGCCCGCCGCGTCTTCGGCGCGATGGATGCGGTCGTCGCCCACTCCGAGCACAGCGCGGCGCGGCTGCGCGACGTAGTCGGGATCGACCCCGGGAAGGTTCGGGTCATCCCCCACGGCGCCTTCGACTACCTGACGAAGCTGCCGGCGGAGAAGCCGCTGCCGGCTGAGCTGGAGGGGGCGGAGGGACCCGTGATCCTCTGCTTCGGCCTGCTCCGCCCATATAAAGGGATCGAGAACCTGATCGAGGCCTACGGGCGGATTGCCGGCAAAGACGCCACCTCCAAGGCCGAGCTCTGGATCGTCGGCAACCCGCGGATGGACGTCGAGCCGCTGCGTCGCCGGGCGGGCGAGGCCGGCGGCCGCGTCCGCTTCGTCACCCGCTTCGTCGACGAGGCAGAGATCCCGGCGATCTTCCGCCGCGCCGACCTCGTCGTCCTCCCCTACCTCGACGCCGAGCACTCCGGCGTCCTCTACACCGGCCTCGCCTTCGGCAAGCCGCTCCTGCTCAGCGCGGTCGGCGGCTTCCCAGAGGTGGCGGCGACCGGCGCCGCCCGCCTCGTCCCGCCAGGCGACGTCGCTGGGCTCGCCGCCACGCTTGCCGACCTGATCGAGGACGAGCCCGCTCGCGCCGAGCTCGCCGCCGCCGCAGCCCGCGCCGCCGCCGGCCCCTACTCCTGGGACGGGGCCGCCCGCCTGCACCTAGATCTCTACCGCGAGCTGGTCGAGAAGGCGGGCAAGGACGGAGGACGGCGATGAGCACCGCCGCCGCGATCGTCTTCTGGGTCAGCGCCGGCACCCTCCTCTACACCCACCTCGGCTACCCCGTCCTCCTCTGGGCCCTCATTCGGGCCGGTCGTTTCCAGCATTTGGGTTCCTATAGGGCCCCAAAGTCTGGAAACGACGCCGGGGGGAGGAGGCTGCCGGCGGTTTCGCTGATCGTTCCCGCCTATGACGAGGAGGAGGTGATCGCGGCGAAAGTCGCCGACGCGCTGGCGCTCGACTACCCGCGCGAGCGCCTGCAGGTGATCGTCGCCTCCGATGGCTCCACCGACGCCACCGCCGAGCGCGCCCGCGCGGCGGGCGCCGACCTCGTCCTCGAGCTGCCGCGCGGCGGCAAGATCGACGCCCTCAACGCCGCAGCCGAGCGGGCTAGCGGCGAGATCCTCGCCTTCTCCGACGCCAACAGCGCCTGGGCCCCCGACGCGCTCCGCCGGCTCATCGCCCCCTTCGCCGACCCGGGGGTCGGCTACGTCTGCGGCCAAGTCCGCTTCCTCGATCCCGGTGGCGACAACCTCGAGGGCGCCTACTGGCGCTACGAGATGGCGGTGCGGGAGATGGAGTCCGCCCTCGCCGGGGTCACCGCCGGCAACGGCGCCATCTACGCCGTTCGGCGCAGCGCCTACGTCCCGCTCGCGCCCTCCGGCAGCCACGACCTCAGCTTCCCCTTCGTCTTCGCCAAGCGCGGCCTCCGCTCCCTCTACGCGCCCGCGGCCCGGGCCGAGGAGAAGATGGTGCCGACGGTCGAGGGCGAGTTCGCCCGCAAACGGCGGATGATGGTCGGCCTCTGGGACATCGTCGCCGGCGAAGGGATGCTCTCTCCCCGCGGCTACCCACCGCTGTTCGCCTTCGAGATCCTCTCCCACCGCGTGCTCCGCTACCTCAGCCCGCTGCTGCACCTGCTAGCGCTCCTCGCCAACGCCCTCCTCCTCGGCGAGGGCCGGCTCTACGTCCTCACCTTCGCCCTGCAGCTGGCGCTGCTCGCGGCGGCGCTGCTCGGCCGCGTCCTGCCACTGACCCCGTTCCGCGTCGCCCGCTACTACGCAATGACCACCGCCTCGATCGCCGCCGGCCTCTGGGACCGCTGGCGCCATGGAGCAGGGGGCCGCTGGGAGAAGGCTGCCGGGACCCGCTGATGCCGCGCACCCTCGACTTCCTCATCGCAGCCCTCGCCCTGGCGATCCTCTCGCCGATCCTGCTGGTCGCCGCGATCGCGATCAAACTGACCAGCCGCGGGCCCGTCGTCTACCGCCAACGCCGTGTTGGCCTCGGCGGTCGCGAGTTCGAGATGTGGAAGCTGCGGACGATGGTCCAGGGCTCGGATCCGGTCGGGGTCGGCAAGGTGGTCTACCGCGACGACCCCCGAGTCACCGGCCCCGGCCGCTTGCTCCGCCGAACCTCGCTCGACGAGGTCCCCAACCTCGTCAACGTCCTCCGCGGTGAGATGGCGATCGTCGGCCCCCGCCCGACGATCAAGGCCCAGGTCGACGACTACACCCCCCATCAGAAGCGCCGCCACGAGGTGCCCCCCGGGATCACCGGCTGGGCCCAGGTCCAAGGTCGCGCCGGCATCCCCTGGGAGGAGCGGATCGAGCTCGACGTCTGGTACGTCGACCACCGCAGCCTCGCCCTCGACCTCCGCATCCTCCTCAAAACGCTGTGGCTCGTCGTGACCGCCCGGGGGCTGGCCCCCGACTAGCGGCTGACGGGACGATTTCCCTCCATATAGGCGTATTTTCGTCCCGTCGGCGGTGAAGTAGGGTTCGGTTTGTGACGGATCGCCCGGAAGTGAGCCTGCGCCGGTTTGAGCCGGGGGACGCATCCGCGGTGCACCGCTGGTTCAACAACCCGACGGCGGTTCAGTCGCTGATGGAGCAGCGCGACGAGTTCACCCTCGAGCAGGCCGAGGCCTGGACGCGGCGGGCAATGGACGACTCGGGGGAGGATCGCAAGTTCGCGATCGTCGTCGAGGGCTACGAGGAGCCGGTCGGCTTCACCGCCCTCTACGGCCTCTTCCGCCAAACCGCGCCGGAGCTGGGGGCGCTGATCGGCGACGACGTGCGCGGCAAGGGAGTCGGGCGCTGGGCCGAGGCGCTGACGATCGCCAAGGCCTTCGACGAGTTCGGCGCCCACCGCGTCTACGGCCGCATCCCCGCCCGCAATGAGGTCGCGAAGAAGACCGTCGCCGGCCTGGGCTGGAAGCACGAGGGGACGATGCGCGCGCATCTCGCTCGCCGCGACGGCCCGCCGGACGACTGCGAGGTCTGGGGCGTGCTGCCGGACGAGTTCCGCGCCGCCGCGGCGGACCTGCTCGAGTGAACGGCGCGACCGCGACCCTGATCGAGGACCGCGGCGCGGCGGCCGCAGACTCTGAGTTCTTCCGTTCGCCCGAGTTCCTCGAGGCCGAGGGCGCTACCCACACGCTGCGGATCGAGAGCGAGGAGGGGGTGCTGGTGGCGCCGCTGATCGTTCGCGAGATCGAGGGGACGGGGGAGAGGGACGCGGTCTCTCCATACGGCTATCCGGGACTCATCGGGGGGGAGGGGCCGGGGGGCCTCCTGACCGGACCCGCTCGCTTCGCTCGCTCCAAGTGTCCGTACGGAGACCCCCCGGCCCCTCGATCCGGCGGCGATTGACTTCTCTGGGACGGGGCTGGTCAGTGTCTTCCTTCGTCACGCGTTGGGGCCGTCGCCGCTGGCTGGCGCCACCGAGCGGAACGTGGTTCAGATTGCCGACCCTGCGTTGCCGCGGAAGAGCCGGCCGAGCGACCGTCGCCAGGTCCGCCGCAACTTCGAGGCGGGCTACGTGCTGGACCTCGTCCCTGGGTCGGAGACCACGCCCGACCAACGAGCCGGCTTCCTCGACGTCTACGTGCAGACGATGCGCCGCACCGGCGCCGCCCAGCACTACTTCTTCGCCGCCGAGTACTTCGAGCGGGTACTCGCAGCCGACCGCACCTGGCTCGTCCTCGCCACCGGCCCCGATGGCGACCTCGCCGCCGCCTCGATCGCCGCCGTCAGCGACGGCTACCTCCACTACTACCTCAGCGGCAGCGCCGACTCACACCTCCGCGCAGCGCCGATGAAGAACGTCGTCACCTGCCTGGTCGAACACGCGACCGAGCTCGGCCTGCCCTTCAACCTCGGCGGCGGCATCTCCCCCGGCGACGCCCTGGAGGAGTTCAAGCGCGGTTTCGCCAATCGGCAGCAGGCCTGGCTGACCTCCGAGCTGATCTGCGACGAGCGCGCCTACGCAGAACTGAGCGCCGGTTGCCCGCTCAACGGCTTCTTCCCCGCCTACCGCGCCTGAGCTATTCGCTGCTCGGTTCGTCCGGTTTGGCCGGGGTCGGCCCGGTGAAGGTGAAGGCTTCCACCGGCTCACCGCCGTACTTGCCCCAGGTTTCCCGGCCGAAGGCACGGATCGCATCGAGGGTGCTCGCGCCTTTGTAGGTTTTGCAGCCGAGCAGGTTGGTCCAAGTCGTGGCTGCCACGTCGTAAGGCATCTTGCCGTTGGGGAAGAGCAGCGCGGCACCGTACATCGTGTCGTAGAGGCCCTTCAGTTCCAGCTGGACTTTTTCCGGCAGGTCCGGCGAGTATTGGATCGCCAAGCGTCCGTGCTCGAGCGAGTGAACGACGTCGAGCTGTTTCGGTTCTTTGCTGTAAGCGCCGTCCGCCTGCTGATACGGCGGTTCGACGTGATTGCCCGAGGTCGGCGGGTTGGTTTCGTAGTTCGGTTCCGGCGAGCTTCTGGGAAGGTGGGTATGGCCCTCGTCCTTCAGCTTCAGTTCGACCACGCAGCCCGCTTCTTTGGCCGCCTGGTCGAGGTCGAAGACTTTCGTTCGCGGGGGAACGATGCCGGCGCGTTCATCGGGCTGGATGCCGTTGGTATTGCCCATCGCCTGGTTGCCGTTGATGTGGGCGCTGGCGCTCTCGCTGTCGTCGCCACCACCGCTGACGAGGACGAAGACCAGGACCGCCACCGCGAGGACGACGGTGGAGACGATCGCGTAGGTGACTATCAAGCGGTTATTACCGCTGCGGCTCTCGCGTTCTTCGGCTTCGATCCGTTCTTGGCGAAGCCGCTCCCTTTCGCGCTCTCCCTTACCCATGGGTCCTTATTCTGCCCGCTCCATCTCGGCGGCGTCGGCTCGTACCCGGTCCCAGGGTCGAGATGCCCGCAAGGCTCCCAGCACGGCTCGGGTTGCGGGCGCCCGATTGAGCGCGTAGAAGTGGATCCCGGGCGCCCCGGCGATCAGCAGCTCCGCGCATTGCTGCGCGGCAAAGGCGATGCCGAGCTCAAACTCCCGCTCGGGATCGCCCCCGGCGGCTTCGAAAGCTGCTTCCAGCCGCGAGGGGATCGTCGCGTCACAGAGGTCGCAGATCCGCTTCGTCTGGGCGAAGCTGGCGACCGGGATCACTCCGGCCAGGATCGGCACCTCGATCCCCGCCTGCCGGGCCGCCCGCACGAAGTCGAAGTAGACCTGGTTGTCGAAGAAGAGCTGGGTGATCAGGAAGCCGGCGCCGGAGTCGACCTTCGTCTTCAGGTAGCGCAGGTCGGTCGCGAGATCGGGCGCCTCGGGGTGCACCTCGGGGAAGCAGGCGCCGCCGATTCCGAAGTCCCAACCGTTGGAGATGAACGCCGCCAGCTCCGCCGCGCTGCCGAGCCCGCCCTCGGGCTGGACGAAGTCCTCCTGGCCGCGCGGCGGGTCTCCGCGCAGAGCGAAGATGTTCTCGATCCCCGCCGCCGCGATCTGGTCGAGCGTCGCCGAGAGCCCCTCGGCGGTCTCGCCGACGCAGCTGAGGTGGGCCATCGTCTCGAACCCGATCTCGTCCTTCAGGGCCTTGGTGACCTCGACAGTGCCGTCCCGGGTGGCGCCCCCGGCCCCGTAGGTGACCGAGACGAAGTCGGGCTCCAGTGCCCGCAGCTCGCGCGCCGTCTCGTAGAGCTGCTCGGTCGCCTCCGCCGTCTTCGGCGGGAAGAACTCGACCGAGAAGGTCGGCCCCTGCTCAGCGATGATCTCGTCAATTCGCACCCGCTGAGGGTAGCCGGCCGCGATCGGTTCAGGCCTGACGCCCACGCCTGTGGAACGATCTGCCGATGAGCGGCGAGGAGGTGCGCTACGAGCGACAGGGATCAGCCGCGGTGCTGACGATCGACCGCCCCGAGCGCCGCAACGCCGTCGACGCCGCCACGGCGGCGGCGCTGCGGGAGGGCCTCGAGCGCTTCGAGGCCGACGGGGAGGCGCGGGTACTGGTCCTCACCGGCGCCGGCGGAGCCTTCTGCGCTGGCGCAGACCTCAAGGCAATCGACCTCGACGTCGACCATCCCGGTGGCCCGATGGGCTTCACCCGCCTCACACCGTCGAAGCCGACGATCGCGGCGATCGACGGGTGGTGCCTCGCCGGGGGGTTGGAGCTGGCGCTCTGGTGCGACCTGCGGATCGCCAGCACCGAGGCGACCTTCGGCTGTTTCGAGCGGCGGTGGGGGGTGCCGCTGATCGACGGCGGAACCCAGCGGCTGCCGCGCATCGTCGGGATCGGGCGGGCCCTCGACCTGATCCTCACCGGCAGGCCCGTCGGCCCGGAGGAGGCGCTGCGTATCGGCCTCGTCACCGAGGTGGTTGAGCCCGGGCACCCCCTCGAGCGGGCACTGGAGCTGGCCGAGCGGCTGGCGGCCTTCCCCCAGGAGACGATGCTGAGCGATCGGCGAGCGGCGATCGAGGGCGCCGGCCTCCCGCTTGCCGAGGGGCTGCAGCTGGAGCACCGCCTCGGACGTGAGGTGCTCGACGTCGCGGCTCGTGGCGCCGCTCGTTTCGCCGGCGGCGAGGGCCGCCACGGCGAGGGCGCCTAACGCTAAGCCAATCCCGCTCGCATCTCGGCGGCGGCGGCGTCGGCACCGAAATACGGGAGCACTGCGAGGTACATCAACTCCGGGAGCAGGCGAAGGAAGCGCTGGCTCTCGCCGCCCGCGAGGCGGCTGTGGAGGACCGCGAGGATGCCGGCGACAACCGCCTCGGCGGAGATCGCCGGCGCGTCGTCCTCGCTTTCCTCTCGCGCCAGGTCAACCGCCCTCGCCGCCCGCTCCATCGCCTCTGTTCGTTTCGCGATCGCGCGCGGTCCCGCCGCGTGGACCTCGACCAGGAGTGCCCGCCCGATTGCCGGTTCTTCTCGAGGAACCCGAGCAGCCCGCTGAGGGCGCCGCGCAGCTGCCCGCGCCAGCTGATCTCGTCGCCTACCGCCCGCCGCATCGCCAACTCGACCCAGGCCGAACCGGCATCGAGGGCCTCCAGGTAGCAATCTTCCTTGTCGCGGAAGTTGTCGTAGAAGGCCTGCCGGTAGAGCCCAGCCATGGCGATCGCATCCTGAACCGTGGTCTGCTCGTACCCCTGTGTGCCAACGGCTTCGAGCATCCCTCTGAGAATGCGCTGACGCTTTCCGGTCAAATTCCCCGCCCGGTCGAATTGGATTGATAAAAAAGTCTGTCTATCTTTCGGTACCTAAACGGTATCCGGTTCCGCCTCCACACAACCCCGAGATTCGACTGCGGTACTGTTTCGTTCGTGAGTTACAAGTCAACAACGCGTCCACTTCCGGGACGGCAGCAGCTCCCGCGCGAGTTCATCGTCCGCCACCAGCGGGCGCGGATCATCACCGCGCTCGCCGAGGAGACCTCCCAGAAGGGCTACCGCGGCGTCACCGTGGCCGACGTCGTCAAACGCGCCGCGATCGCCCGCAACACGTTCTACGAGAACTTCAGCTCGAAGGAAGACTGCTTCCTGGCGGCTCAGGAGTTCGCTATGTCAGCGGCCTTGGAGCGCGTCGTCACCGCCGCCGGCGAGCTGGAGAGCTGGCCGCAGCGGGTCCATGCCGGGCTTGGTGCCTTCCTCGAGTACGTCACCGCCGAGCCGGCCCTCGCCCGCACCTGCCTGGTCGAGTCGCTCGCGGCCGGGCCGGGAGCGGTGAAGCACTACGAGGAGTCCCAGCAGGCGTTCGTCTCCCTGTTTCGGCTTGGACGCGATGTCTCGCCGCACGGAACGGACCTGCCCGAGACACTGGAGGAAGCGCTCATCGGCGGCGTCTTCTGGATCGTCTACCAGCGCCTCGCCGTCTCCGAGGCGGGCACCGTCGTGGAGCTGCTCCCGGAAGTCGCCGAGTTCGCTTTGACCCCTTACATCGGAGCCGAGGCCGCGCGCGAGGTCGCCGTGGGCGCCAATTAGTGGCGAGATTGCGCAGCGTGAGAGCTTCGAAATTCAAAAAACTGGCCAATTAGCCAAAATGGGCTCGGCTCGTTTGGATCGGTATCGTCGGTTCTCTTGAGCGATCCAGTCAACCCTCCAGTGGACTCACCTGAGTACCCGCCTGAGTTGGCCAGGCTTCCTCCTGGGCGGCATGGCCTCCCGCGCGAGTTCGTCAGCCACAACCAGCGCGAGCGGCTGGTCGCCGGGCTCGCCGAGGCCGTCTCCGAGAACGGCTACGCGGGGACGACGATCGCGCACATCACCCGTCACGCCGCCGTCTCGCGGCGCACCTTCTACGAGCACTTCAACAGCAAGGACGATTGCTTCGTCGCCGCCTACGACGCGGTCATGTCAGAACTGCGCCAGCGGGTTGCCGAGGCCTTCGAGCAGGAGGATGAGTGGCCGCAGGCGGTGCGGGCGGGAATCGCGGCAATGCTCGAGTTCCTAGTCGCCGAGCCCCACCTCGCCCGCCTGAGCATGGTCGAGGCGCTGGTCGCCGGGCCGGTGGTGGTCGAGCGCTACGACGCGGCGATCCAGGACCTGGTCCCGTACTTCGCCGCCGGCCGGGAAGGCCGCTCGGCCGACGTCCTCGCCGGGCTCTCGCCCACCACGGAGGAGGCGCTGGTCGGAGGCATGGTCTCGCTGATCTCCCGCCGGATCTTCGCCGACCGCACCGAGGAGCTCGAGGCGCTGCTTCCGGACCTGGTCGAGTTCACGCTGACCCCATATCTGGGCAGCGTCGAGGCGGCGAAAGCCGCCCGCGGCTGAGCCCGTCGTCACGGCCGAGAACTTGCAGTTCGCTCTATGGCGCTATCCTGTTCTGAACACGAACATACGTTCGTATGGAGATCGCCTGCGGCATCGACAAGCGCTTGGCGATCCCGGTGCGTCCGGATCATGCCGGGGGGCCTTGGTCCGGGCGCGCCGATCTTCACGATCCGGTCGCGGCGGCTGAAGCGACCGAGTCGATGGTGCGGGCGCTGGAGGCGCTCGGGGCCGAAGTCGAGTCGGAGCGCCCCGGCGAGGCGTTCTTCGCCGTCGACGGCCTCCGCGGTCTTTACGGAGGATCCGCGGCCGGGGTCGCGGCGGCGGCGCGGCGGGCTCTGGGGGGAGAGAGCTCGATCGGCGTCGGCTCGACCCGCTTCGGTGCCTTTCTCGCCGCCGGCAGCTGGCCGCGGCCGGTTCCGCTGGCGGCGCTGCGGACGCGCCTCGGGAATGAGCGCGAGGCGGAGGAGTTGACCGCGGCGCTCGAGCGCCTCGGGATCGAGACGATCCCGGCGTTCGTCCGCCTCGCCCCCGACCAGGTCGCCGACCGCTTCGGACCGCTCGGGCTGCGGGCGCTGCGCATCTGCCGCGGCGAAGAGGAGCCGCTGCGGCCGCGAACTCCGCACGAGGAGCTGAGCGAGGAGATCGAGCTGCCGGAGGGGACCGCGGGCCGGCAGCTGGACCGGGCGCTGGAGCTGCTGGTCGACCGCCTGCTGGCGGCGCCCCGGCGCCGGGGGCGGACCCTGCTCGGCCTCCGCCTTGGTGCCCGCCTCGCCGCCGGCGGCAGCTGGAGCGTCGAGCAGGGGCTCGGCCGGCCGAGTGCCGCGCCGCGGGTCCTGCGCGACGTCCTCGCCCCGCGCCTCGAGGAGCTGCCCGGCCCGGCGACGGCGCTGCGGCTGCGGGCGGTGGGACTGGGGCCGCCGGCCCGCGACCAGCTCGAGCTCGCGGTCGGCGGGGTCGAGCCGCGGCGGCGCCGGCTCGGGGCGGCGGTGCGCGAGGTGCGGGCGGTACAAGGCTCCGAGGCGCTGCTGAAAATCCTCCCGGTCGACGCCACCTCGCGGGTGCCCGAGCGCTGGGCGATGCTCACTCCCTACCCGGAGCTCTGATGCCGGGCCTCCGCCGTCTCTACGCCCCCCAGCGGGTGGCGGTGCGGACCGACCCCCGCGGCGCCCCGACAACCGTCGAGGGGATCGCGGTCGAGTCCGTTCGCGAGGAGTGGCTGGTCGAGGACCGCTGGTGGACGCCGCAGCCGCTGCGGCGCCACTACTTCGAGGTGGCGCTGGGGGACGGCCGCGCCCTCACCGTCTTCCGCACCGCCCGCGCCCAGCGCTGGTACCGACAGAGGGCGTAGGCCGATGTACGTCGAGCTGCACGCCCACTCCGCCTTCTCCTTCCTCGACGGCGCCTCAACCCCGCTGGAGCTGGCCGCGGGCGCGGGCGCGCAGGGCTACCCCGCCTTCGCCCTCACCGACCACGACGGGCTCTGGGGGGCGATGGAGTTCGCCCACGCCTGTGGGGGGTTCGGGATTCGGGCGATCACGGGAGCTGAGTTGACCATGCGTGTCGGGCCGGCCGGCCCTGTCGCCGATTTGGTCCCACCATCCCTGCGCTGCAGTAGCTGCTCGGGATGGTCCCCCAAATCCGCGCCACCCCCCGGCAGAGACGCTCACGTGACTCTCTTGGTCGAAAGCGAGGTGGGATACCGGAATCTGTGCAGGTTGCTGACCCTGGCCCATGCGCATACGCGGGACAACACCCCCCGTAGTCAGACGCAGCCCTGGGCGACGCTGGAGCAGGTCGAAGAGCGCGCGGAGGGGCTGGTCTGTCTCTCTGGTTGCGCTCGGGACGGGGCTGTCGCCGGAGCTTTCGAACGAGGAGACACCGCCGGGGGGGAGAAGTTGGCTCGTCGGCTCCTTTCGATCTTCGGCCCGGAGCGGTTTCGGGTGGAGCTGCAGCGTCCCTACTGGCGCCGCGACCGCGCCCGCAACCGCTGGCTCGCCGGGCTCGCCGAGCGGCTCGATGTTCCCTGCGTCGCCACCGGCAACGTCCACGCCCACGACCGCCGCCGGGCGCCGCTGCAGGACGCGCTGGTCGCGATCGGCCGCTGCGAGACCCTGGAGGAGTCCGAGCCCTTCCGTCGCGGCAACTCGACCTCAGCTCTCACCTCGCCGGGGGCGATGACCGCCCGCTTCGCCGAATACCCCGAGGCGGTGGCCGAGACCGAGCGCCTCGCCGAGCGGCTGCGCTTCGACCTCACCCAGCAGCTCGGCTATCGCTACCCCGGCAGCGAGGACGCTGGTGCCGACGCCGAGCTCGCCCGCCTCTGCAACCACCACCTCGGCGAGCGCTACGCCGGCAGCGCCCGCCTGCTCGAGGCGCAGGGGCGGCTGGAGGAGGAGCTGGCGACGATCCGCAGGCTCGGCCTCTCCGGCTTCTTCCTCCTCCACCGCGACCTGCTCGAGCTGGCGCGCGAGGTCGCCGCCGAGGTACGCGGGCGGGAGTCGGCCCGCGCCGTCCTGCCGCCGGGGCGGGGACGCGGCTCCAGCGTCAGCTCGATCGTCTGCTACCTGACCGGCCTCTCCCACGTCGACCCGGTCGAGGCCGATCTCTTCTCCGGCCGCTTCCTCAACGGGGAAACGACCTCGATGCCGGACATCGACCTCGACTTCCCCCGCGACATCCGCGAGGTCCTGATCCCGCGGGTGCACGAGCACTACGGCCACGAGCACTCCGCCCTCGTCGCCGCCTTCCCGACCTACCGGTCGAAGGGCGCGGTGCGCGACCTCGGCAAGGCATTGGGGCTGGCGCCGGCGGAGATCGACAAGGTGGCAAAGACGGTCGGCTTCCACGAGAGCGCGGCCGAGCTCGAGCGCAACCTGGTCGCCGCGCTCGGGGCCGAGCGGGCGAAGGAGCCGCGCTGGCGGGTGCTGCTGACGCTGGCCGAGGAGATCATGGGGTTGCCGCGCCACTCCTCCCAGCACCCCGGCGGGATGGTGATCTCGACCCGGCCGCTGATCGACGTCTGCCCGGTGGTCCCGGCGGCGATGAAGGGGCGGCAGACGGTGCAGTGGGACAAGGACTCCTGCGCCGACGCCGGCTTCCTCAAGATCGACCTGCTGGGGCTGGGAATGCTCTCCGCGGTCGAGCGCTGCGTCGAGGAGATCGGCCGCGCCCGCGGCGAGCGGCTCGACCTCTCGCGGGTCCCGCTCGACGACGAGGAGACCTTCGAATCGATCCGCGCCGCCGACACCACCGGCGTCTTCCAGATCGAGAGCCGGGCGCAGATGCAGATGCTGCCGCGGACCCAGCCACGCGACCTCGACGACGTGATCGTGCAGGTGGCGCTGGTGCGGCCGGGGCCGATCCAGGGCGGTGCCATCCACCCCTATATAGAGAGGCGGAAGCTGCGGCGGGAGAACCCCGCGTACGAGATCCCCTACGAGCACCCGCTGCTGGAGCCGGTACTGGAGGAGACGCTGGGGACGATCGTCTTCCAGGAGCAGGTGATCGAGGTGGCGATGGCGCTCTCCGGTTTTTCCTCCTCCGAGGCGGAGGGCCTGCGGCGGGCGATGAGCCGCAAGCGCTCCGAGCAGGCGATCGAAGAGCACCACCGCCGCTTCCTCGCCGGAGCGGCCGCCAACGGCGTCTCCGAGGAGATCGCCGAACGGGTCTGGAACCAGATCAAGGGCTTCTCCGGCTTCGGCTTCCCCAAGGCCCACTCGGCCGCCTTCGGCCTGCTCGCCTACCAGTCGGCCTGGCTGCGGATCCACTACGGGCCGGAGTTCCTCTGCTCGCTGCTGAACGAGCAGCCGATGGGCTTCTACCCGCCCGACTCGCTCGTCCACGAGGCGCAGCGCCGCGGGATCCGGGTGGCGCCGCCGGACGCCAACCGCAGCAAGGCCCTCTGCCACGTGGAAACGCCGCGGGAGGAAGAGGAGGTTCGTGGCGGCCTCGTGGTCCGGATCGGCCTCGGCTACGTGAAGGGCGTGAAGAAGGAGGAGGTGGAGGCCCTGGTCGCCGAGCGCGAGCGCGGTGGTCCATATAAAGGGATCGCCGAACTGGCCTCCCGCGCCGGCGCCGGCCTGCCGAGCCTGGAACGGCTCGCCTGGGCTGGCGCCCTCGACGGCATCCCCGCCGGCTCGGAGGGCGATCGCCGCGAGGCGCTCTGGCGCGTCGGCGTCACCGCAGCCGGCCGGATCAGTGGCAACGGCACCCAGCTGGCGCTGCCGATGGAGCCGCCGCGGCCGCCGCAGCTGGAGCCCCTTGACGAGTGGGGGAGCCTGATCGCCGACTACCGCTCGACCGGGATGACCGTCGCCAAGCACCCGATGAAGCTGCTCCGCTCCCGCCTCGATCCCAGGCTCGCCCGCAGCACCGACCTAGCGAAGATCGACCACGGCGCGACGGTGGAGATCGCCGGCATGGTCACCGCTCGCCAGCGGCCCGAGACCGCCAACGGGATCACCTTCATGCTGCTCGAGGACGAGCTCGGCGCGGTCAACCTCGTCGTCCCGCCCCCGGTCTACGAGCGCCACCGCACCCTCGTTCGCAGCGCCCCCCTGCTCCGCGCCCGCGGCCGGCTCGAGCAGCGCGAAGGAACGGTCAACGTCGTCGTCTCCGAGCTGGCGCCGCTGGAGCCGGCGCCGCCGGCGCCGAAGTCGAGCAGCCCCTCGCCGCAGCCGCGGGAACGGGCGGTCGCCGAGCTACGCGCCGTTGCGCCGGGCGGCCACAGCTTTGGCCGCCGTGGCCGCTGAGCCGTTCCCGTTCTGCCACAGCGCCGCGTGCAGCTGCTGCAGGCAGTCGGCGATCAGCTGGCTGTCCCCGTCGATCTTCAGTCCGTTGCGCGGCCCGTCGAGGACCGAGTCGACCCAGGCCGTGACGTCGCCGTGGACGGCGCTGTCGACTTCCTCCAGGGGGTCGGCACAGTTGACGATCGCTCCGTCACGCTCGACCACGCCCCAGACGGCCTCCACGGCCACCCGTTCAACTACCGGCGATATCCGCAGCTCGAAACGTTTGCCGCCGTGGTCGGGCAGCGCGACCAAGGGCAGTGCCGTCCGCATCAGCCCGGCCGCTTCGACGGTGCTGAGGCCGCTCCCCTCCGGCACCACGTGACGTCGGCGCCAGCGACCGATGCCGGCGATCAGGCCCGTCGTCCGCCGCGCCTTCGGGGTCAGCGTGTAGCGGCGACCCTTGCCGCTGCCCGCGGCCACTTCGATGACCCCGTGTCTGCTCAGCAGGGTGGCGCGGCGGCTGATCTGATGAAAGCTGAGGGCATGCTGGCGGTGGGCCAGCTCGGTGAGGGAGCGGGGCTCGAGGCTGAGGGCGTCGAGGATCCCCGTTTCCCAGAAGTCGGCGACGACAGCCAGCGCCCCCCAGTCCGGGGCGGCGATCTCTCCGCTCGGCAGCCGCTTGAGGGAGGCGCTCGCGTAGGTGCCGAGCAGGTCGAAGAGCTCGCGGCCGGGCTCGCTGAGGGTGTGGACGACCTTCGAGGGAACGCCCGGCTCCTCGTCGCGGTCGATGAGGCCGATCTCGGCCAGCCTGGTGCTGTAGCGGTAGATGGTCCGGGGGGCGTAGCCGGCGATCCGCGCGGTCAGCTCCTTGGTCCGCAGCGGTCCCTCGCCCAGGGCCATCAGGATCGCGCCGCTGGCACCGACGCTGAGCAGCCGCAGCATATTCGCCGTCGTCAGCTCGGTTACCGCTCGCCCGTTCTTCAATGCCCCGCCCTTGGCTTGTTCCGCATCGCCCAGGATGGGCGCCGAGGCGACAATAGACGCCGTTTTCGGCGCTCCCCGGTGACTTCGGGATCAACTCGGGGTGACTCATTCAGCACGCAGAAAACGTCACCCCGGAACAACGCCGGCCGCGCCGGATAGCTATCCTCAGTCGCCCCGACCACGCAGCCGTCCCCAGCCGCGTGGAGACCACCTTCCGGCGTTCGACCTACCGGATCAATGCACACCAGTACGAACGACAACACCCGTTGGCTTGCCCTCTACGTCCTCTGCGCGGGGATGCTGATGATCGTCCTCGACGCGACGATCGTCAACGTCGCCCTGCCCTCGATCCAGGACGACCTCGGCTTCTCCCAGAACAACCTCGCCTGGGTGATCAACGCCTACATGATCCCCTTCGGCGGGCTCCTGCTCCTGGCCGGGCGGATGGGCGACCTGCTGGGCCAGCGGCGCGTCTTCCTCGTCGGGCTGACGGTCTTCACCGCCGCTTCGCTCCTCTGCGCCGCCTCGCAGAACCAGGAGATGCTGGTCGGCGCCCGCTTCGTCCAGGGCTTCGGCGGGGCGCTGGCCTCGGCGGTGATCCTGGGGATGATCGTGACGATGTTCCCGCAGCCGGCCGACCAGGCGAAAGCGATCGGCGTCTACGGGTTCGTCGCCTCCGCGGGCGGCTCGATCGGCCTCCTCCTCGGCGGCGTCCTTACCGACGCGATCAGCTGGCACTGGATCTTCTTCATCAACCTGCCGATCGGGATCGCGGTCGCCATCCTCGCCCGGCGCCTGGTCGCCAACCCGGACGGGATCGGCCTCAGCGCCGGCGCCGACTTCCCCGGCGCGGTGCTGCTGACCAGCTCGCTGATGCTCGGGGTCTTCACGATTCTGCAGATCGAAACCTGGGGTTGGGGCGACAGCCGCACGCTCATCCTCAGCGCGATCTCCGCGGTGCTGCTGGCGCTCTTCATCTTCCGCCAGTCCCGGATCGCCAACCCGCTGATGCCGCTGCGGCTCTTCCGCTCGCGCAACGTCGCCGGCTCCAACGTCCTGCAGGCGCTGCTCGTCGCCGGCATGTTCGGGATGTTCTTCCTCGGGGCGCTCTACCTGCAGCGGGTGCTGAAGTACAGCCCGCTCGAGGTCGGGCTCGCCTTCCTGCCGACGACGATCGTGATGGGGTCGCTTTCCCTCGGCTTCTCGGAAAAACTGATCATGCGCTTCGGCCCACGCACGACCCTGATCCCGGGCGTCTGCCTCGTCGTCGTCGCCCTCCTTCTCTTTGCCCGTACGCCGGTCGACGGCAACTACCTGACCGACCTGCTGCCGCCCTTCCTGCTGATCGGGATCGGCGTCGGCACCTCGTTCCCGGCGATCATGACCCTGGCGATGTCGGGGGCGACGCCGGAGGACGCCGGCCTCGCCTCCGGCCTGGTCAACACCAGCATGCAGGTGGGCGGCTCGATCGGCCTCGCGGTCCTGGCGACGCTCTCGACCGAGCGCACCAACTCGCTGCTCGCCGATGGCGAGGGCCAGCTGCAGGCGCTCAACTCCGGCTACCACGTCGCCTACCTGATCGGCGCCGGCCTGGCGGCGATCGCGGTGGCGATCGCGGTCTTCGTCCTGCGCTCGCCGCGGCCGGAGGAGATGCCGGTGCCGCAGGAGCCCGAGCCCGAGCCCGCCTTGTCCGAGGCCGCTTAGCCCTTTCGCGCCGAGGCGAAGATCTCGAACTGGTTCTCGGTCGGTTCCTTCGGCCGCCCGTTGCCGTGGAAGACGCGCTCCAGGCTCATCCCGACCGAGTCGTAGATATCACCCAGCTCGTCGACCGTGTAGAGGCGCTGGCGGAATTCGATCCGCTTGTCGAGGTTCTCCAGCACCTCGCCGAAGCGGAGCGGGATCATCGCCCCTTCCATGTAGCTGTTCTTCTTGTTCCAGCGGTGCTCGACCAGTTCGACCATGCTCTCGCTGGGGATCCAGGAGCGCTGCGGCAGGCGGGCCCGCGCGTAGAGGATGTTGGGGACCTGGATCAGGTTCTGGCCCCCCGGCTTCAGCGCCCGGGAGATCACCTCGAAGGTCTTGTGGTTCTCCTCGTCGGTCTCGAAGTAGCCGACCGCGCCGTCGTTGAGGTTGAGGACGATGTCGAACTCCTCCTCGTAGCCGAGCTCACGCAGGTCGCCCTGGACGAACTCGGCCTCGAGCCCCTGCTCCGCGGCGTCCTTGCGGGCGATCTCCACCAGTTCCTCGCCGATCTCGACGCCGACGACGGAGAAGCCCTGGCGCACCAGCTCCAGCGAGTGGCGGCCGGTTCCGCAGGCAAGGTCGAGGACCCGCTCGCCCCCCTGCGGCCGCAGCATCGTTAGGGCGCGCTTGATTTCGGACTCGGTGCGCTCGGTCCAGGCCATGTCGGCGCTCATCCCGGTGAACGCCGTCTCGTACCAGTCCTGCGGAATCTCCTCCTGAAGAACCGTCATCTTCCTCTCCCTCGCTGGCTTCCCGTTACACAGGAAAGCTTAAAAGATCAAGGGTTGTGGTGCCTCTCCTCGCGGTGGTGCCGGCGAACGAGCGGCGCCACGTAGCCGATCAGCGCCCCGACGAGCGCGGCAAGGAGGATGACGACGATCAGGGGTGCCTTGAAACTGGCGAAGAGGACGTCGAAGCTGACCTCCTGCGAGTTCTGCAGGGCGACGATCAGGACCAGGGCGCTGAGGGCGCCGACCAACCAGGCGCGCCAGTTGACCGACTTCTTCTCCTGCTGCATCGCACGATCCTATTTCCCGCTATCCGGCGGACTTAAGCGCGCTGGGAACCGCGTAACGACCCGACCCGCCAAGCAAAACCTCTCGCGAGGGGATCCCGATCACCTCGCCCGCGAATCGCTTTCTCGTTCCGTAGACGAGCCAGGTGGTGTCGATTTCGCCGATGTCGAGCTCGAGGCGCAGCTGGTCTTCGTGCTCTTCCAGGTGCTCGATGTGCGTCAAGCCGGCGTCGTAGCGGCCGGCGAGGAGCTCCTCGCCGACGACCGGCTTGGAGACCACGTCGATCACCTCCTCCCAGCCCGAGAGGTCAACGTAGCCCTTCGTTGCGGGCACGATGCCGAGGGAGCGTGGGCGCTCGACGTCGCACCGGGCCAGGAGCACCAGGTGCTTCGTCGGATAGATGAAGGTGTCGACGACGAAGACCTCGCGCCAGTAGCGCTCGGTCACCTCATGGACCCTGGGATGGGCGCTGCACTGGATCAGAAAGGCGTTCTCCTGGCCCCTGATCCGCTCGAGGCCGTCGAGGAAGTCGGCGATGAACTCGATCTCGAAGTCCTCGATCCCCTGGAAGGCCATGTAGCGGCGAACGGCACGCTCGTGGCAGGTGCCCTCCGGTCCCAGGGTGACGAGACGCAAGCCCATGATCAAAGGATAGAGAGTAGTCAGGAGTTCCGCCTCTAGGGCGGCCCGTTCAGTCGACCCCTCTCAGCCGCTGCAGGACCTCATCGAATCCCCCGATCCGGGATTCGATGAGGCGAGCGGCGATCTCGACTTCCCAGAACCTGGCGCCCGCCACCCAAGCTTCACCGAGGTAGTTCCAGGCTTGGACCGTGGCGCCGACCGTGGTGTTGAGCGCCTCTCCGCAGCGTTCCATCAGCTCCTGGAATTCGTCCTGCATGCCGAGGATCACCGGCGCGGGATCGGTCTGCCCCATCTTCGTCTCGACCATCACGGTGTGCCCGGTGCGGATGCCGAAGAACCAGGCGTCGTGCAGGTAACTCTCCATCACCTCCAGTTGACGGCGGTCGAGGTGGAGCCTCTTGGCGCTCTCCTCCGCCAGAGGCTTCAGATCCCGCTCCTTCGCGCTTTCGACCGCCGTCGGCAAGCTGTCGCTTCCCAAGGACATCGCCGCCAATCTAGACAACTGGATTTAATTGGATGCGCCTATTTGTACTACGGGCATTCCGCGGGCGCAACCGCTAAGGGCACAAAGAAGGGCGGCCCGGAGGCCGCCCGTTCCTCGTGCAGCGTGGCTGTTTCCTCAGGTTCCGGTGCAGGTCCGGATGATCGTCGCAGCGGCTTTGGTGCCGTCCGCGAAGATCGCCGCCGCTTTGGCCTGGAGCTTTCCGTCCGGGCATTTAGCGGTGAGCACGCCCTTCCTGTTGATCGTCAGGTTGAACGACTTCACCGAGCCGCTGCCGCCGACGATCTTGGGGATCGTGGCGACGGTTTTCAGGCCGTAGCGGCCGTTCTTGATTTTCTTGATTTTCAGCGTGGTCACGACCGACCCGGTCACCGGCGCCGAGAAGTAGGCGTGGATGAAGAGGGTCGTCGTACCGCCGCTAAAGCCGCCGTTTATGACCAGCAACTTACTGTCGACGTCGATCGGTTTCTGTTCCGGGAACTGGACCTCAACGGTCGTCTGCCCGGTGCCGATGATCGACTTCTTACAGGCTTTTTCGGCGGCCTTCGTGTCGCGCGACTGCAGCTGTCCTGACTTGCAAACCGGAATGCCCTTGACGTTGATGGCGCCGTTCTTGTCGGTTTCGACGATCGCTTCTTTCAGCGCCGGCGGGTGGGTGCCGTCCTTGGTCGCGATTTTGCCCGAGGCGGTGAGGCTGATCGGGGCAAGCTTCTTCTTCGGCAGCTTGCTGGGGCTGAAGCCGCCGTTGAAGGTGAAGACGAGATTGCCCGCTTCGACCGTCACCGGCTTGTTTGCGCCGGTGGCGATGCCAGCCACGCTGACGGCGATCAGGGCCGCGAGGGCCATCGACAACATCAGGTACTTACGCATATCCCTATATCTCTCCTTTGCGGCCTGCCCATCCCGGGTCCGATGCCGTGGAACAGTTGCTTGAACGTCTCTCCAGCGGGTCAAACTACCACCCCGTCCTTTTTCGTAAACCCGTTTGTTCGCGAGAAGAGCGGCTTAACGGAGCCTAGGAAGGGAGCTTCGCGCGCCGGACCCGCTCCCGCTCGGCGGTAGCGCCCTCGGCACCAAGGAAAGGGAGGGTTACCCAAAAGATCAGGTCGGGCAGCCGGCCAGGGAGGCGGCCGGCAGCTCCGTGGAGGATCTCGCTGTAGAGCAGCTCGTTGATTCCGCCGGCAATGGCGAGCGAGGTGATGCCCGGCAGCTCGACCGTGGTCTCCGATCTTCCCGACTCCAGGAAGCCGGTGAACTGCCGCAGCGCAGCGTCGCGCCGGGCCAAAGCCTTGGGACCCGCCGCCAGGACCTCGACGATTGCAAACCGTGCCTCGTCGGGATGAGCGGAAAGGTGCTCGAGCAGCCTCTCCAGGGTCACGGCGATCCGCTCCGCCCAGGGGGACCCGGCCTTCGACTCGAAGGACTCGGTTGCTTCACCCAGCAGGTTTTCCAGCAGCACGTCGTAGGCTGCGAGGAAGCAGTCCTCCTTGCTCTCGAAGAGTTCGTAGAAGGTCTTGCGGGAGACCCCGGCGACGCCGATCACGTCGACGACCCGCGTCTCCGGGTAGCCGCGGTCGGAGACGACCTCGATCATCGCCCGGTGGATGCGGTTGCGCTGGGACTCGGTCACCGCCTCCCTCGGCAACCCATGCCTGCCCCGGGGCAGCCGCTCGTTCAACTTGGTCGAGCGTCTACTGGAGGCCACCGACAGACTGTAGAGCAGGGGCGGTGACCGCTAGGGGCTTTTTTCCTAAAATGTCTTCATGGGAAAAGCAGGGAGGGCGATGGCGGGGTTGATGTTGCTTGCACTGCTCACCTTCGCCACCGGCTGCGGGGGGAGTGAATCCACGGGCCAGACCGGAGCCTCAAATGAGTCGGAAGCCCCCCCGGCGGCAAAACCCAGGTCTTCGCCCGCCGTCGAGAAGGATCCGCCCGTTCCCGGGTCAGTTGCCCCGGCCCGCGAATTCCTGGGTTCGGACGGCGAAAACGCATTTGCGTCTCACGGCAAGGAGGCTTCGATTGCCGAACGGGAACAGGCGTCGCGGAGGATCCAGGGCTGGATGCGGGCTCGGGCCGCCAAAGACTACGCGCGGGACTGCAGCTACCTCGCCCGCCGCTACAGGCACCAGCTGGTTGCGGAAGACGCCGTGGGCGTATCGAATGGAGAAGTCGAAAACTGCCCCCAGGCCCTTGCCTTTTTCGGTTCGGCCGCCTCCGGCGACTACGTGAACACCCTCTCGGGACCGATCGACAGCCTCAGGGTCGCGAGCACCCAGGGCTTCGCCCTCTACCACGGCCGCGACGGCAACGACTGGGCGGTGCCGATGTACAAGGAGGGTGGCAGCTGGTGGATTGCGGCCGCCGCTCCCGTCGAATTGGAAAGCTGACGCGGGGCGCCCTCAGGCGTCCAGCCAAATCACCTGCTCGCGGTCCGGTCCCACCCCGACGAGGCGAACCGGCACGCCGACGAAGTCGGCGATGAAGCCGAGGTAGTCGCGCGCCTCCCGCGGCAGGTCCTCGGCGCTGCGGCAGGCGGTGAGGTCGAGGTCGAAGCCGGGCAGCTCCTCGTACTCCGGTGTCGCCGAGTGGAGGATTGACTGGTGGTAGGGGAAGGTGTCGAGCTCGGCGCCTTCTTTGGAGCGGTAGCGGACCGCCACCCGCAGCGGGCCGAGGCCGCTGAGGACGTCGAGCTTGGTGATCGCCAGCGCGTCCATCCCGTTGAGCCGGACCGCGTAGCGCAGCGCGACCAGGTCCATCCAGCCGCAGCGCCGCGGGCGCCCCGTCGTGGTCCCGAACTCGTGCCCTCGCTGCAGCATCTGCTCGCCGGTCTCGTCGAAGAGCTCGGTCGGGAAGGGGCCGGCGCCGACCCGCGTCGCGTAGGCCTTGGCGATCCCCCAGACCTCGTCGATGTCCTTCGGGCTGATGCCGGCGCCGACCGTGGCCGCGCCGGCGATCGGGTTGGAGGAGGTGACGAAGGGATAGGTGCCGTGGTCCAAGTCGAGCAAGGCGGCCTGCGCCCCCTCGAAGATCACCGTCTCCTCGCGGTCGAGGGCGTCCCAGCAGAGGCGGGCGGTGTCGGCGATGTGGGGCTCGAGCCGGTGGCCGAAGCTGATGTGTTCCTCGACCATCGCGTGCAGGTCGAGCCGCGGGTCCGGGACGCCGACGGGGGCATCGCTCGCCTTCGCCTCCTCGCCGGCCTCCTTCAGCTGCTTGCGCCGCTGCACCGAGAGTTCGCGCAGCGCCTGCTGCTTCGGCTCGAGGGCGGCGCGGATCTTCGTCCGCAGGATCTTCTCGTCGAGCAGGTCCTGGACACGGATCCCCAGCCGCAGCGCCTTGTCGGCGTAGCAGGGGCCGATCCCGCGCCGAGTGGTCCCGATCGAGAGCTTCCCCAGCTTGGTCTCCCCGGCGCTGTCCAGCAGCACGTGGTAGGGCATGATCAAATGGGCGTTGGCGGAGAGGCGGAGGTTGTTGACGCTGACACCGGCCCTTTTGAGGCCGTCGATCTCGCTGAGCAGGACGCGGGGGTCGACGACGACGCCGTTGCCAATCACGCAGGTCTTCTCCGCGTAGAGGATCCCGGAGGGGATCAGGTGGAACTTGAACTCCTCCCCCTCGCGGACGATCGTGTGGCCGGCGTTGTTGCCGCCCTGGAAGCGGACGATCGTGGTAGCCCGGTCGGCGAGGAGGTCGACGACCTTCCCCTTGCCCTCGTCGCCCCATTGGGCTCCGACTATCACCACTCCTGGCATGCCGCGGGAGATTGTGACGAGTGACTAGAACCGATGCGGAGCGATCAGGTCGGGGCGATGCGATGCTGCGTCTTCGAGCGATGATCCTCACCGAAGAGTGGAAGCGGATCGCCGCAGATCTCGATCAGTCGTGAGACGGTGCGCGAGCCGATTTGCTCCTTCAATTGCTTCGGACCCTCGTCAACGTCATCTCCATCGGCGTTGCTCGTCACGATCATCGGCCGCTGGTTCTCGTAGCGCTCGTTGACCACCGCGTACAGCTGCTCGACGACCCAGTCCGTGTGGCGCTCGGAGCCGAGGTCGTCGATGTAGAGGAGGTCGACCGACGTGACCCGATTGAAGAACTGGCCGTAGGCATCTTTGTTCTCGGCTTCCTGGTAGGTCTGCCGGATCCGGGTCAGCAGCTTCGGCGTGAAGTAGACGCCGACCGTCTTTCCGGCGGCGAGCGCTTCCTTCGCGATCAGCATCCCCAGCGTCGTCTTGCCGGTGCCGGTGCCGCCCATGAACCAGATTCCGCGGCCGGCGACGATGTTCGCGTCGAGCTCCTCAAGGTAGCTGCGCGCCGCCTGGACCACGTGGCGGCTTTCCATGTCGCGCGCCATGTCGGAGACCGGGGGGCGGTCGAAGGAGACGCCACGGTAGCGCGCCGGTATCGCCGAGGAGACGCCGCGGCTGCGCCCGCGCTCGAGCCGCTGGCCGCGGCAGTCGCAGGGGCGGGCGACGTCTTCGGGGCCGAGGATCCAGCCGGAGCCGTCGCAGACGCCGAGCGGGCAGGCCTGCTCGCGGAAAGGCTCGGAACGGGCGATCGCGGGCATCAGAAGTCAGGGCCGGCCGCGGCGGCGTCCTCGAACGGCGGCGCTTCACCGGCGGGCTGCTCGATCGGCGCCTCCTGGTGGGCCTGGTCGGCGAATTTGGGATAGCGGTCGAGGAAGACCAGCTTCCTGGTCCCGATCGGGCCGTTCCTGTGCTTGGCGATGATCAGGTCGGCAAGGCCGTCGGGCTCCTCGTCGGGGTCGCGGTAGTAGTCCTCGCGGTAGAGGAAGGCGACGACGTCGGCGTCCTGCTCGATCTGGCCGGACTCGCGCAGGTCGGAGAGCTGCGGCTTCGGCGGCGTCCGCTGCTCGGGCGCGCGCGAGAGCTGTGAGATCGCCACCACCGGCACCTCCAGCTCGCGGGCGAGGATCTTCAGCCCACGGCTGATCTGACCGACCTGCTCGACCCGGTTGGCGCGGTGGTCGTCGGAGCGCATCAACTGGATGTAGTCGAGGATGATCAGGCCGAGCCCGCCGCGCTCCTGTTCCTGGGCGTGCAGACGCCGCGCCTTCGCCCGCAGGTCGAGGATCCCGAGGTCGGAGGAGTCGTCGAACCAGAGTGGCGCCTCTTCCAGCTCGTTGCAGGCACGCAGCACCTTCGGCCAGTCGCGTTTGGAGACCTGCCCCTTGCGCAGTTTGTCGCCGGAGATCCGCGCCCGGCAGGCGATGAAGCGCTGGGCCAGCTCGACCTCGGACATCTCCAGCGAGAAGAAGGCGACCGCCTGCCCCTTCTTCACCGCCACGTTTTCGGCGATGTTGGCGACGAGGGCGCTCTTGCCCATCGCCGGACGGGCGGCGACGATGATCAGGTTGCCGGGCTGGAAGCCGCCGGTGATCGCGTCGACGTCGCGAAACCCGGAGGGCGTGCCGGTCAGTTCGGTCTCGCCGGTGGAGAGCTTCTCGAGCCTGTCGACCTCGTCGTGGAGGATCTCCGAGAGCAGTTTGAAGTCGCTCGCCTGCTCTTTGTGAGCAACCTCGAAGAGCAGTTTCTCGGCCCGCTCGGAGAGTTCTTTCGGCTCGCCGTCACGCTCGTTGACCCAGCCCTGGATCTCCTGCCCGGCACCGAGCAGCCTGCGCAGCAGCGAGTTCTGCTGGACGATCTCCGCGTAGTGCTTCGCGTTGGCGGCGGCGGGGACTTTGGCCGCCAGCTCGGAGATGTAGTGGCGGCCACCCGCCTCGTCGATCTTGTTGCGCTGGGTCAGCGCCTCGCTGACGCTGAGCTCGTCAACCGGGTTCGAGGCGGCATATAGGTCGTGGACGACCTCGAAGATCAGCCGGTGCTTGTCGAGGTAGAAGTCGGCGGCGTTCAGCTTCACCTCGTCGATCACCCGCGTCAGCGTCGACTCGGCGACCAGCATCGCACCGAGGACCGACTCCTCGGCCTCGATGTTCTGCGGGGGAATGTGGCTGGTGGGGGGCTGCGGCATTGCTCTCAGTAAAGGAGCCGGGTCGGCGGAACCGGGCCCTTGCGGGGGCGCTCTGCAAGCAAACCAGAGGCAGCCGTGCCTGGCGCACGGCTTCCGTGCAAAAGCCGCCAAAAAGAATTCACACTTCGGTCAGCTTTATGCGGCAGTTCCGAAGGAGAGCTGATGGTGATGGGCGGGAGGGATCAGGCCCTCCTGCTCCTGGCGCCGCTCGCCGCGGCGCAGCATCCGCAGGGTGAGGATGGCGATGCTGAGGATCGCCGTGGCGCCGAGGCTGAGCTGAACGCTGAGCAGCCCTTCGCGGCTCCAGTAGACGTCGCGGAGGTCGAGCAACAGCGCCGCCTCGTCGAAGGTGAGGCCGAAGCCGGCGCCCATCGGGATCGCCAGCTTCTGCTCGAGCTGATCGTCGTCGGTCAGCAGTCCGGCCGCGCCGGAGCCGAAGGCGAGCAGGATCCCGGGCACGAAGTGGTGGATGTGGCGGCCGCCGATGCTGACGTTGCGGAAAGGGCCGCGGCCGTCGCGGATCGCCCAGGTCGAGAGCCGCACCATCGCGAAGGAGCCGAGGAAGCCGGCGAGGAGGTTGAAGAGGACGGTTTCGTAGCGCGGCGCCTCTTCGTAGCCGCGGACCGCGACCCCGACCGTGTCGGCGGCGGCGGCGGGAGCCGATTCCAGCAGCGCTTCGGGGTCGTGCGCCTCGCTCGCCCGCCGCGCCAGCATGCGGCTGAACTGGCCTGCGATCACGGTGCCGGCCGCGGCGATCGCCACGGTCGCGAGGCCGACCGTCGCCCGCTCGGAGCGAACCCAGCCGGACCTGCGACGACGAAGGAGGACTACTTCTCCTCGCTGATGATCGTCTTCACGGCCGCGGTGGTACCGTCGGAGAGTTCGATCTCGACCATGAAGGTGCCGAGTTCGCGCAGCGGCTGCTCGAGTTGGATCTGTTTTTTCTCGAACCGGAGGCCGCGGGCGTCGCTCAGGGCGTCGACGATCTCTTTCGGCCCGACTGAGCCGAACAGCTTGCCGTCCTCGCCGGCCCGCTGGTGGATCGTCAGCACGGTCTTCGAGAGCAGGCCGGCGGCCTCCGCTTCGCGTTCGGTACGAGCTTTGGCGGCCCGCTCGGCCGCTTCCATCCGCCGTTTCGCTTCCTCGAGAGCGCCGGCGGTCGCGGGCTGGGCGAGCCTGCGCGGGATCAGGTAGTTGCGCAGGTAGCCGGGGGCGACGTCGACCACGTGACCGCGCTCGCCGAGCGAATCGACGTCCTGCAGCAGGATCGCCTGCGCCATCAGCGCTCTCCGACGTAGGGAAGCAGGGCGATTTCGCGCGCCCGCTTCACCGCCACCGAGAGCTGTCGCTGGTGGCGGCGGGAAAGCCCGGTGACCCGGCGCCCGCGCGTCTTCCCCTTGTCGGAGAGGAAGCGGCGCAGCAGATTCAGGTCCTTGTAGTCGACGACCTCGGAGTTGACCCGGGTGTACTTGCGGGGGCGAGCGCGGTCGGCACCGCGCCTACCGCCACGGCGGGCGCCGCCTCGCGAAGAAGAACTCTCAGTTGCTCTAGCCATCGGCGGCGGATGGTACAGGCTGATGAGGTCCAGCGGCCGTCAGGCAAGGACGCAGGGAGCGTGGTGTGCTTCGCACACGAGCGACCGAGGACGCTGCCTGGCGGCCGCTGGGACCATCAGAACGGGATGTCGTCTTCTGAAGCGCCTGCGGGTGCCGGGGCGCCGCCGAAGTCGGACGTGTCGGCGGGGACGTCGCTCTGCGGCGGGGCGAAGCCGCCGCCATTGCCGCCGCTGGCGTTGCCACCCCCACCCGAACCGTCGCGGGAGCCGAGGAACTGGACGGTGTTGGCGATGATCTCGACGCTCTGGCGTTTGTTGCCTCCCTGATCCTCCCACTCGCGCCAGTCGAGCCGGCCTTCGACGGCTACCGGCCGCCCTTTGCCGAGGTAGTTGGCGCAGTTCTCACCCTGGGCGCCCCAGACGGTGACGTCGAAGTAGTTGGGCTTGTCGACCCATTCGCCGCTCTGCCCGTCTTTGCGCCGGCTGTTCACCGCCACGCGGAGCTTGCAGACGGCGGTTCCACTGCCGAGATGACGCAGCTCCGGATCCCGGGTCAGGTTCCCGGTGATCACGACCACGTTCACGTTCGAAGCTGCCAAATCACTCACTCCTCTGGATTCGCTTGTCTGGATTCCAGTCTAAGGAGGCAGCCGGCTCTACTCTCCCCCCTCGGGGAGAGGCTTTCCCGCAAACAGCGACAGACGTCGAGTTACTCCTCGGAATCGTCGGGGGAGTCGCCGCGGTCCTCGCGGGCTCCCTGGGCGCTGCGCTCGCGTGGACCGGGTGCGGCGGTGACAGCTGGCGGCACGACCACCGGGGCGTCGGCGTCGACTTTGAAGATCCGGAAGCGGAGGACGCCGTCGGCGATCTTCAAGTTGTGGTCGAGCGAATCGAGCAGGTCGCTCGGGGCCTCGAACCGCATCCAGCGGTAGTCCGCCTCGGTGCGATGGTTGATTTCGTAAGCCATCTTCCGCAGGCCCCAGGTGTTCTCGTGCTTGAGGTTGCCTTTGGCCTCGATTTGGCCACGGGCGTCCTGCGCCAGCGCGTCGCGCGCGGGGGCGTCAAGTTGGGGGTCCAGCATCAGGACCAGCTCGTATTCGCGGGGTGCGGCCAAAACGGCGAAGGACTATAGCGGCGGGATGGCGCTAGCGCGGCGCGAACTCCTCAGAGCCGTCGCTTGGAGGCGCGGGGGCAGGCGAAGTCGCCGCTGAGGGTGGCGGTTCATAGGGCACCGGTTCGACCGAAGGAGGTGTGTGCGGCGCCGGTGCCGCCGAAGGCTTGACGGTCCGATGGCGCCTGTGGCGGCGCTGAGGCCGCGGCTTGCTGCCGATCACGTCGATTGCCGCCGATCCAGTCCACCGCCGCATCCCCTCGCCCCGCGATCTCGTGGTTCCTTTGTCGTTTATATGACGACTTTCGAACCGCAAGTCGGGCGGCGGGGGCTCCTCAGGCGCTGGGACGACCCGCGGCAGGCCGACGTCGGCGGCCAGCGGCGGAGGCTCGGGTGGGCGCAGGAGGGCGGGTAGTGCCTGCAGGGTGGCCAGCAGGCCCACGGCGACCGCCGCTACCTTCCACATCCCGGCCCATCGAACTCGTACGCCCCGCACCCCTACCTAAGGGACGGGGAGGCAAAACTCTCCCCCCTCAGGCGCGCGAGCGCGCGGCTTCGATGTCTTTCAGCTGGTCGTCGACCCAGTCGCCGGGGTTGCGGGAGAAGATGATCTCCCGCAGGCCCTCCGCCCGCCGGCGCTTCTGCTCGGGCGCCATCGTCAGCGCCCGGTGGATCGCGTCGGCCTGCTCCTGGATGTCGAAAGGGTTGACCGAGAGCACGTACTCGGTCAGCTCCTCGTGGGAGCCGGTGTTCTCCGAGAGCATCAGCACCCCGTCGCGGGTGTTGACCGCGGGCGCCTCCTTGGCGACCAGGTTCATCCCGTCGAAGAGCGAGTTGACCATCAGCAGGTCGAAGTGCTTGTAGCGGGCGACCGCGTCGTAGAAGTTCTCGTAGATCTTCAGGTCGATCGGCATCCAGTCGGTCGTCCCGTGGCGGTGGTTGACGACCGCGACCAGGGCCTCGATCCGCTCCAGGTACTCGGCGTACTCGGGCACGTCCTGGCGCGAGGGCTGCAGGTGGGCGATGAAGGTGACCTTTTCGCGGAACTCGGGGTGCTGGGTGAGGAAGGTGTCGAAAGCGGTGAAGCCGCGCAGGACGTTCTTCGAGAGGTCGGCGCGATCGACGCGGATGATCAGGTGCTGGCGTCGGCGCTCCAGCACCTCGCGCTCGGCCTCGGCGACCTCGGGCGAGTCGGCGGCCCGCTCGAGCCGCTGGGCGTCGATCCCCAGCGGATAGGCACGGGCGATCGTCCTGCCGCCCGCGTGCCGCACCTCGGCTGCGTGGTAGTCGACCTCCACGTCCTCCAGCAGTTCGTCGCAGCAGCGGAGGAAGTTGATGCAGTAGGCGTGGGTGTGGAAGCCGATGATGTCGTTGGCCAGCATCCCCGCGTAGATCGTTTCGCGGATCCGCTTCGGCAGGATCCGCCAGCTGTCGGGCTGGGACCAGGGAATGTGGACGAAGTGGTGGAGGAAGGCGTCCGGTCGCTCGGCCTTGATCATCCCCGGGGCGGTGTAGAGGTGGTAGTCGTGCAGCATTACCAAGGGGTCCGCCTGTCCCTCGATCTCGGCGAGGACGGCGCGAGCGATGTCCTGGTTGACCGTCTGGTAGCCGTAGTCCCAGGCGTCGATCTCCTGCTGGCGGATGTCCGGCGCGTTGGAGATGTCCCAGAGGTAGTGCTGGATGAACCAGAGGATCGGGTTGGCGATCACGTTGTAGAAGCGGTCGTAGGCGTCGGGGTCGCTGCCGACCAGACGCACCCGGTAGTCGATCCCGTCCAGCTCCTGCTCGATCGGCCCACCCGCCTCCTCGGAGGCGGCAACGTCCTCCTCGGTCATCGCCGAAGCGATCCAGAGGGCGTCTCGATGGGAGACGAGGCCGGAGAGCGCGGTGACGAGGCCGCCGCCGCCGCGGCGCACGGTCCGCTCGCCGCCCTCGTCGCGGTCGAACTGGAGCGGGCCCCGGTTGGAGACGATGATCAGGGGCGAGGAGCTCACCCCGCAGAGACTAGATGACCATCTGGGGGTCCCGACAAGGGTAGTCGGCGCGGAAGCTCAGCTGTCGAGGTCGCCGAAGAGCTGCAGCCAGTCGCGCAGCAGGCGCGGGGTGAGGAAGCGGCCCCGAGCGTGCTCCTTGCCCTCGCGCCCGAGCTGCTTGCCGAGGCCGGGGTCGCGCAGGATCTCCACGCAGCGCTGCGCGCACTCTGAAGGTGAGTCGACGAGGAAGCCGCTGACCCCGTCTTCGATCTGCAGCGGGATGCCACCGACGTTGCCGGCGACGGTTGGCCGCCCCTTCCAGAGCGCCTCGGTGACGGTCAGGCCGAAGCCCTCGCGGATCGACTTCTGCAGGCAGACGTCGGACTGTGACTGGAAGGCGTTGACCTCGATCGCGCCGACGTTGTTGAGGTTGCTGAGGATTTTGATGTCCTCGTCGCCGCCGGCGTATTCGAAGGTCTTCTGGAAGTACTCCATCCCCTCGGGGTCGTCGGTGGCCATCGAACCGACCATCGCCAGCTGTGCCTCCGGCACCTGCTCGGTCACCTCGCGGTAGGCGTCGATGACGCCGATCGGGTCCTTCCACGGGTCGAAGCGGGAGACCTGGGTGATCAGCGGCCGGTCGACGTCGATCCCGAACTGGCGGCAGACGAAGGCTGCGTCCTCGGGCGAGAAGGCCATGTTCTTAGGCGAGAGCGGGTCGATCGCCGGCGGGACGATGTTGACGGCCTCGCGGTGGCGCCCCATGTCGTTGGGTACGTACTGCTCCATGTGCCAGACGCTGGCGTCGTACTCTTCGATCATCGGCAGCAGCCGCTCGATCGGCGCCGGGTTCGGCGTCGAGAGGTCGATGTGGCAGCGCCAGATCCACTTCGCCCCCTTTGCCAGGGCGCCGCGGCGGAGGCCGATCGGCTGCGGGTCGTGGACGATGACGACGTCCCACTCGCCCTGCAGTCCCTCGGCGTTCATCGCGTTGATCTCGTCGAAGACCTCCCACTGTTCGTCGCTGAGGGTCTCCTCCGCGCCCTGCAGCGAGTTGTGGAGGAGCTTGGTCGCGTTGAAGAACTCTTCTTTGCCGAAGATCACGTGCCAGTGGGCGTCGATCCCGACGTCCCGCATCAGTGGCACCAGCGTGTAAAGGATCTCCGAGACGCCGCCGCCGAAGGCGGTGGCGCTGACGTGGAGCACCCGCTTGCCTTTCAGCGGCTCGGCCAGCTCTCGGATCCGCTCCGTTAGGTCTTTGCCGACGATGTGGGTGTAGTCGGCGAGGGTCTTGTGGCCGAGGGCGACTTCCTGAAGCAAGGCTGGAGTTCTACACCGATGGGCGGCGACATGGTGTCCAGCCGCCGCCGCGGCGGGCGGCGCTCAGCCCGAACCGGAGCTGTCAGGACGCCTGCCGAGGGTGACGTCGACCTCTTCGCGCTTGTCGTTGCGGAGCACCGTCAGCGTCACCACGTCACCCGGCTGCTTGGCGGAGATCGCTTCGGCGAGGTCGTCGGGACGGATGATGTCTTTCCCCTCCACCTGCAGGATTACGTCGCCCCCGGTCCGGTACTGGGCGGCCTGGAAGCGCAGCTTGCCGTCGCCCCCCTCGATCCCGGCCTTCTCGGCGGGCCCTCCGGAGACGACCTCGGCGACAAGGCTGCCGAAGGTGGCGTCGAGGCCGAGCTTGCGCGCCAGCTGCGGGTAGAGCGGCTGGCCCGTGACCCCGATGTAGGCGTATTCGGCCTCCCCGTCCTCGCGCAGCTGGGCGACGGAGCGCTTGATCGCGGAAACGGGCACCGCGAACCCGACCCCGTCGTTGGCGCCGGAGTTGGTCTCGATCTGCTGGTTGATCCCGATCACGCGGGCACCGGCGTCAAGCAACGGCCCGCCGGAGTTGCCGGGGTTGATCGAGGCGTCGGTCTGGATCGCGCCGGAGATTTCGAAGCGGGTGAGGGATTTGACGGCGCGGTCGGTGGCGGAGACGACGCCAACCGAGAGCGACTGCTGCTCGCCGAAGGGGCTGCCGATGGCGGCGACCGGCTGACCGACCCGCAGCTCCCTGTCGTTCCCCAGCTCGAGCGGGTGGAGGTCGAACCCATCGGGGGCGATCTTCAGCAGGGCGACGTCGACGAAGGGGTCGAAGCCGACGATCTCGGCCGGGACGACGTTGCGGTCCGGGAACTCGATGTACACCTGCTTCGCCGGCTCGCGGTCCCCACTCGATTCATCGGTGACGACGTGGGCGTTGGTGACGATCTCGCCGTCGCCGTCGAGGACGAAGCCGGAACCTTCGGCGGCGCCGGCGTCGAAGACCGAACGGATCGTCACCACCCCGGGGGCGGCCTCTTCGTAGATCCGGGTGGCGTCGAAGCCCGGGCTCGAGGCCTCGACGACCACTTCCGGCTTCGGGTCCTGGGCCACCTTCGAAGCCGAGCCCGAGTCGGAGTCGGAGCTCTGCGTCGAGCCCTCACCCCCCGAGCCGCAGCCGGCGAGAAGCGCGAGGCAGGCCAGCAGCGCGAGGAGAGCGAGTGAGCGCCTCACGAAGCGGCCCTGACCGGCGTCCGTGGTGCTCTCGGCGCGGCTACCTGGCGCGTTCCCGGTGGCAGGTCCAGGGTGAAGGCGGTGAAGCGACGGCTGGAGCTGATCGTGATCTCTCCCTGCATCCGCTGCGCGAGCTCGGTGGCGATCGCCAGCCCGAGGCCGGAGCCACCCGCTTTGTCCGCCGTGTAGAAACGCTCGAAGATCCGCTTCTGGACGCGCTGAGGGATCCCCGATCCCGCGTCGGAGACGGTCAGCTCGGCGCGGCCATTGGCGGAATAGGTGGTCACGGTGACGTCGGTCCCCTCCGGAGTGTGGGTGAGGGCGTTGTCAAGCAGGATACGGATGACCTGCCGCACCCGATCCGGGTCGCCGAGAGCGATCGCCGCCTGGTCCGGAGTCCGCAACTGCAGGCGCGAGCCGCGCAGGTCGGCCCGGGCCCCGAACTCCTTCGTCACCTCCCGCGCCAGCGCGGTTAGGTCGACGGTGCTGGCGCGCATCACCACCGCCCCCGCGTCGAGCTGGGAGAGGTCGAGAAGGTCGGTGGTCAGCTTCGTCAGCCGCTCGATCTGCTGACGCATCGTCCGCACGAACTCGCCCCGCTCCTCCGGGCTCGGATCCTCGTCTTCGAGCAGCTCGACGAAGCCGCCGAGGCTGAAGATCGGCGTCCGCAGCTCGTGCGAGGCGTTGGCGATGAACTGCTTGCGAGCGCTGTCGAGCTCGGCCAGGCGCCGCTGCATCTCGTTGAAGGTGCGTGCGAGCGGTCTGAGGGGACCGACCGAGGCGACCGGGATCTTCGTTTCGAAGTTCCCGTCGGCGACTTTGCGTGCAGCTTCCTGAAGCCGCTGGATGTTGCTGGTGTAGATCCGGACATAGCTTCGGCCGATCAGGATCACGAGCAGGCCCACAATCGCGCCACCGACCAGGATCTGGGCCTTGACCGAGCCATCGTGGATGGCAGCCATCCCAATCGCGACCGTGTAGAGGTAGATGATCTCGGCGACTACGGCCGCGATCGCGATCCAAGTGATCGTGACGCGACCGCCGGAAACGGGAGACCGGAGCCGTCGCATCCTGGCTAGTCCCGGAAGCGGTAGCCGACCCCGCGCACGGTGAAGAGGTACTCGGGCTCTTTCGGATCCCGCTCGAGCTTCTCGCGCAGGTGCCGGATGTGCACGTCGACCGTGCGCGGGTCGCGGTACTCGGAGTCCCCCCATACGTGCTCCAACAACGTCTCCCGGGTAAGGACGCGGCCGGGGGAGCGGGCGAGGGCGCCGAGAATCTCGAACTCGACGTAGGTGACCTTGACTTCCTCCTCCGCGAGGCAGACCGTGCGGCGGTCGAAGTCGATCGTCAGCTCGCCGCACTCGATCGGCCCGTCCTCGCTGGCCTCGCCGCCCATCCGCGAGCGGCGCAGCGCGGCTTTGACCCGGCTGCGGAACTCCCGCATCGAGAAGGGCTTGGTGATGTAGTCGTCGGCGCCGACCTCGAGCCCGGCCACCTTGTCGGTCTCGCTGCCTTTCGCGGTCAGCATGATGATCGGCACCTGGCTGCGGGAGCGCAGCTGGCGGCAGACTTCGACGCCGCCGATCTGCGGCAGCATCAGGTCGAGGATGACCAGGTCGAAGCGCCCTTCCTCGAAGCGGCGCAGGGCCTCTGAGCCGTCGAGGGCAGAGGTGACGTGGTACCCGTCCTTGCGCAGCGGGTAGCTGAGTAGCGTCTGGATCGACTGCTCGTCGTCGACCAGGAGGATGCGGGCTGATCCATTCGGCACAACCTCAAAGGGTAATCACCGCACCAGTTTGGACGCATGTGCGAGTACTAAGAACTAAGGATCCGGGTATCGAGGCCGATAATGACCGCGAAGGCTATGGAGCCCCAGGAACTGAAATCTCTGGTCGAGGCCGGCAGCTACAAGCCGGATCCCGCGCAGGTCGCGATGGCGATGCTCTCCCGTCGGGGCGTTCGCGAGCTGCTGACGGGGATCCACGCTACGGCTCCGCAAAGTGGTCATAGCCCTCAGCCTCCAGCAGTTCGCCCCCGGGCAGCCTGAGCTGGACACCATCTCCGCTTGCGACCTTGCCGATGGGGGTGAGGGTCGTCTCGGCGGCCTCGCCCATCCGCAGCGAGGCCTCGGCGAGAGCGTCCACCGGCAGCGCTGCCAGCAGCTCGTAGTCCTCGCCGCCGGCGACGGCGAGCTGCAAGGGGTTGCGTTCCGCCGCGGCGGCGATCTCGGCAACGCCTTTGGCCAGTGGCAGCGAGCCGGCGTCGATCTCGAGGCCGACCCCGCTGGCGCGGGCGATGTGGCCGGCGTCGCCGGCGAGCCCGTCGCTGAGGTCGATCATCGCCCGAGCGCCTGCTTGGGCCAAGGCGCGGCCGGAGCGCAGGCGCGGGTAAGGGTCAAGCTGGCGGGCGCGGAGCCGAGCGGCGGTGGCCTCGGGCACGGCGCCGGCGAGGCTTGGATCCTCGAGGAGGAGACGCCCGGCGGCGGCCCCGCCGATCTCGCCGGTGAGGACGACGACGTCACCGGGCTCGGCGCCGCCGCGGCTGACGAGGTCCGCCGTGATGGGCGCGTGGCCGACCACCGTGACCGCCAGGGTCAAGACCGGTGCTCGGGTCAGATCGCCGCCGGCGATCGTCGTGCCGGTGGCCTCCGCCAGCTCGGCCATCCCGTCGAGAAGGGCTCCGAGGTCCTCTTCGCCGAGGTCGCTCGGAGCGCCGAGGACGACGTAGGCCTCTCCTGCCTCGGCCCCCATTGCGGCCAGATCGGAGAGGGAGGTGGCAAGCGCCTTGCGGCCGACGGTCCGCAGGTCCGCCTCGTCGCGGCGGAAATGGACGCCCTCGACGATCGCGTCGACTGAAGTGGCGGTGGCTCCTCCCGGAACCGTGACCGCGGCGTCGTCGCCGCTTCCCAGGACCACCCGCTCCCCTGCCCGGGGGAGGCGCCCGCGCAACTTCGCCAGCAGCTCGAACTCGCCCATCACCCGACTATCCCAGAGAAAGTGCCTGTCCAAAGACCCCCACGCACGCCTGGCGGCACCGGACACTTCGCGGGGCGTCGTCCTCAGTCGGCCAAATGGCGCTGCCATTCGGCCTCCCTGCGTCCTACCCCCGCTCGGTCCGGCACTCGCCAGCCGCACGCGCGGGCCTTCGGACAGGCACTAAGGTGAGCCCGGACGTGGAGAGCCGCCAACCATTCCTGCACCGGGTAGGCGAGGCGGGAGCGCAGGTCGGCAAAAAGCCGCCGCGCAGCCGCAAAGTCCGCCTCGCCCTCCAGATCGGCCTCGCCGTTGTCGTCTTCGGCTTCCTCGTGCTGACCGTGATCAACCAGTGGGGGGAGATCAAGGAGGAGGGCATTCACTTCCACGTCGGCTGGCTCGTCCCGGCGATCGTCATCCTGCCGATCTTCTTCGCCCTCAGCGCCTACGGCTGGGACCTGGCACTGCGCTTCCTCGGCTACCGGATCGGCTTCGGCCGGGCACAAGTCGCCTGGGGTCAGCCGTTGCTGGCGCGCTACGTCCCCGGCAGCGTCCTCTACGTGCTCGGGCGGGTGCTGCTCTCCGAAAAAGCGGGGATCCCACGGCGGATCACGATTGCCAGCATCGTCTACGAACAGGCGGTCTCCGCCACCTCCGCGGTCGTCGTTGCCTCCTACTTCCTCATCGAGCACCCGGACCTGCAGGGGCACGCCTACCGCTGGGCGGTGTTGCTGCTGATCCCGGCGGCGATCACCCTCCTGCACCCGAAGGTGTTCGGGCCCTTGGCGAACCGCGTCCTTCGCTTGTTCGGCCGCGAGCCGCTGCCGGCGGTGATCCCGCTGCGGGGCGTGATCGCGCTGATCGCCTTCTACTCGTTCAACTGGCTGGTGATTGCGGTCGGCCTCTACTGCGTCGCCCGCTCGGTCACCTTCATCCCCTCCGAGGACATCCTCCTCGTCGGCTCCGCCCAGGCGATCGGCTACTTCGCGGCGCTCGTCACTCTGATCGCGCCGGCCGGGCTCGGTCCCAGGGACGCGGCCTTCGCCTGGGGGCTGAAGGCCGCGCTGCCGAGCAGGAGCTTCGCCTTGGGTTCCCTGATCGCGATTGCGGTGCGGGGGGTGCTGACGGTGGCGGAACTGATCTACGTCGGGTTGGTGACGGCGCTGGGGCGGCGCGAGGGGTGGAGCATCCAGACCGGGATCCTGCATGCCTCGGCGGAGGAGGAAGAGGCGCAAAGGGAGGCGGCTGCTTCCTCTGGTTGACCTAGGTGGTTGGTAGGGAGGGACCTGACCCCCTCCTCTCTCAACTTGCTCGGGTGAAGCGCCGCTGGCCGTCCGAGATTGGGCTGCCCGAGAAGTACAAGCCGTTGGAGGGGGTCAGGTCCCTCCTGCGAGCGTTAGAGGGGGATCCTGGCCCCGAGTTGGTAGGCGGTGAGGATTAGGGACAGGAGTTGGAGAAGGCGGTCCCTTGAAATGGCTGACAAGGGGAGGAGCCAGATTAGGTACCAGGGGAGGAGCCAGGCGGTGGCGAGGAGGAGGGCGAGGGTGGCCCAGGCGCTGGCGCGGAGCCAGTCGGCGCCTCGCCAGGTCCAGATGAGGAGGCCGACGATCGCGACGGCGAACAGGAGGGCCGCGGCGAAGCGAGTCGCGTTGGAGTCGAGGCCAGTGAGGCGGGCGGCCAGGATCGGGATGCTCATGTAGCTGGTCCGGCTCTGGTTCTCCCCGGCGAGCCCGAAGCCATGGAGCCAGTCCCAGCCGAACCCGAGCCACGCCGCCCCCGCCAACGCGATGGTTGCCCCCAAGCCCCCCAACAAGAAGCGGAGAACCCCTCGCCTGTTCCTTTTCGTTGCTGGAGGCCGAAAAGGAACAGGCGAATGGTCGCAGCTGGTCCCGAAAAGGGCGAAGGGGGCTAGGAGGGCGGCGGAGAGCTTGGTGGCGACAGCGGCGACCAGGGCGGCGCCGGCGCTGAGGTTGCGGGCGCCAAGGAGGGCGGCGACGCTGGCCATCGCCAGCAGCACCGTCAGGCCGTCGTTGTGGGCGCCGCCGACGACGTGGACGAGGACGAGGGGGTTGAGGGCGACGAAGGCGGCGGCGCGGAGGGGGTCGGCGCCGCGCCAGGCGGCGATACGGGCGGTGAGGGCGCTGATGCCCAGAACCGAGAGCGCCGCGAGCCCCTTCAGCACGGCCACGGCGAGACCGACCGGCAGCCAGGCGAGGGGGTAGGTGAGGAGGGTGAAGAGGGGGCCGTAGGCGCTGGTCGCTTCGGTCCAGGTGACGTGGGAGTAGGCGGGGTCGCCAGGTGCGGAAAGCGGCGGGTGCACGTATGGGTTGAGGCCGTGGCGAACGCCGAGGCGGGCGTAGTCGACGTAGCTGTAGACGTCGTGGGAGAGGAGGACCGGGGCGAGGGCGAAGGCCGCGACCAGGACGAGGATCGTGCTCCAGACGAGAGGACGACCCAACCGCGGCGCCGCCGCGAGGAACCCGAGGTAGCCGGCGAATCCGGCCCACATCAAGCCGAAGGCGAGGCCGGGGTCGATCGGCGCTACCCGCCCGCGTTCTCGCCGCCGCCGACGCTCTGCGGGCCCGGGGGCGGTGGGGGCACGTACGGTTCCTGCCCCGCTCCGGGCGCGTAGGCGTTGGGGTCGTAGCCGCCGACCGCGGCGCTGCCGGGCGGCGGCGATTCGTCATCGCTGCCACCGGGGCCGCCACCAAGGTTGGTGTTGTCCCGCGGGCTCGAGCGGGCGTAGCGCCCGTAGAACGGCGCCCAGCTGATCCGCTGCTTCGGCTCGCTGAATTCCTCGCAGGGCACGCCGGCGTTGGCGTAAAGCGAGTGCCAGATGTCGGCCGGGAAGGTGCCGCCGAAGACGATCGACCCGTGCGCGCTCGACATCGAGACCTCGTTGGACTCGGGGTAGCCGACCCAGACCACCGTCGCCAGGTTGGGCTGGTAGCCGGCGAACCAGGCATCGGTGTATTCGTCGGTCGTCCCGGTCTTGCCGGCCTGGCCGGCGCAGCCGGTGTAGGCGCCGGTGCCGGTCCCTTCGGTGATGTTGTCGTGCAGGAGCCGGGTCACCTGCCAGGCCACCGCCGGCGAGACCGCCTGCCGCGGCTTCGCCCGGTCGGGGTGGTCGACGTGGCCGTTGGGGAAGACGACCTTGGTGACGGCGATCGGCTTGCGGTGGACGCCGCCGGCGGCGAGGGTGGCGTAGGCGCTCGACATCTCCAGCGGCGAGACGCCGATCCGCAGCCCGCCGATTCCCTCGGCCGGGATCCCGTCAAGCGGCGAGACGATCCCCATCTGGTGCGCGGTCGCCGCCACCGCTTTCGGGCCGACGTCGAGGTCGAGCTGGGCGAAGACGGTGTTGTCGGAGGCGACCGTCGCCTGCTGCAGGTTGACCGTCCCCAAATAGCCTTCGTCGGCGGTGTGGACCGTCCAGTGGCCCCACCGCGGCAGGTAGAGGTCCAGTGGTTTCGACGTGTAGTAGGTGTGGTAGGGGTCGATCCCCTGGCGGATCGCCGTCGTCAGGACAAAGGTCTTGAAGGTCGAGCCCGGCTGCCGGTGCCCCTGGGCGGCAAGGTTGAACTTGCTCTCTTCGTAGCTGGAGCTGGAGACCATCGCCCGGATCCGGCCGTTGCGGGGATCGATCGAGACGAGGGCCGAGGAGGGGTCGGTGGAGTAAGGAAGTGCCGAGCGCATAGCTTCCAGGCCGACTTCCTGCAGCTCGGGCTCGATCGTCGTCTGCACCTCGAGCCCGCCACGGCGGACGGTGTTCGCCCCGTAGCGGTCGATCAGCTCGTTTTCGACGTAGTCGAAGAAGTAGGGCTCGCGGTGCTCGAAGTAGCTCTCGTCGAGGTCGACCCGCAGGCCGCTCGCCATCGCCGCCCGCACCCGCTCCTCGCTGACGTAGCCAAGCTTCGCCATCTTCCCCAGCACCTGGTTGCGGCGCGCTTTCGCCGCCCTCGGGTTCAGCAGCGGGTTGTATTCGGAGGGCGCCTGCGGCAGGCCCGCCAGCAGCGCCGCTTCCGGCAGCTTCAGCTTCCAGACCGGCTTCGAGAAGAAGACCTTCGCGGCGGCGCCGACCCCGACCGCGGTCGTCCCTTCGACCGTCCCGTAGGAGGCGACGTTCAAATAGGAGCCGAGGATTTCCTTGCGGCTGTGGCGTTCGGCGTACTCGATCGCCAGCTGCGCCTCGACGATCTTGCGCTCCAGCGTCCGCTTCGGGTTGCGGATGCAGAGGTTGCGAACCAGCTGCTGGGTGATCGTCGAGCCGCCCTCGACCGCTTCGCCGGCTTCGAGATCCTTCAGCGCCGCCCGCAGGATCCCCTCGTAGTCGAGCCCGTCGTGCTCGTAGAAGCGCTGGTCCTCGATCGCGACCGTCGCCAGCTGCAGGTTCCTCGGCACCTTCTCTATCGAGACCAGCGAGCGCACCTGCGGCGAGGCGACGACGCCCAGCTTCGAGCCGTCGGCCGCGTAGAGGACCGTGTTGCCGCCCTTGGCGATCGGCTCGCAGGTGGAGAGCGAGGGGGCGTCGGCGGCGACGTCGAGGACCCAGGAAGTGACGGCGATCGCGGCGATCCCGAGCAGGGCGGCAACGCAGCCGAAGACGAGCAGGAGCTTGGCGCCGATCCCCCCGTGCCGGCGCTGACGTCGCCGAGTACGCTGCGTCATCCAGCAGAGGGTACTTCGCGTCGAAGGCCGCTAAGCGACGGTGTCTTCGGTCGAGTGGTTGTGGATGACCCCTTCGGTCAGCAGCTGGTTGGGGATCACTACGGAGCTGCCGTCGCCGGGGTCGACGTAGGTGTAGGAGAGGGTGATGTCGGTGACCCGCCCCTCCCGCTCTTCGAAGCTGACGCGGTCGCCGATCCGGATCGGCTGCGAGATCGCGATCTGGATCCCGGCGATCATGTTGGCGAGGGTGCGCTGAGCGGCGAAGCCGACGACCGCGACGACCAGCGCGGTCGAGGCGAGGACGCCGGTCGCCAGCTCCTTCAGCTCGGTGAACTGGCTCAGCGCCAGCATCGCGACGACGAGGAAAACGCCGAGGAAGGCGAGGCGGCGGAGGATCCGCAGCCGGGTCCGGGTCGTGCGGGAGACCTGTGAGACTGCGGGCGACATGGAGAGCAACCTAGCCGCCCCGCCCGTCGCCGCGACCTCCGAGCGCGGGTTTCCGCCCTCGAACTGGGGACCGCGCGGCGCCGTCATCGGCGCCGTGCTGGCGATCGTCGTCGGGCTGATCCTCGGCCTCCCGGCGATCGCCTTCACCGACGCCGACGGCGACCTCACCGCCACGGGGAACGTCGTCGCCCAGCTCGGGCTCGTCCTCGGGCTGGTGCTGGTGCCCCTCTTCGTCGCCCGCTCCAACGGGGCCACTTCGCTCGCTGTGGCGCTGCGGCGCCTCGGGGTCAGGCGGTTCGAGCCCTCCGCCCTGCTCTGGATGGTCGTCGCCCTGATCGCCTACCTGGTCCTGCTCGGGCTCTACTCGCTCCTCGTCGTCGAACCCGAACAGGAGGACATCGCCGAAAGCTTCGGCCCGGTGCCGATCCAGGTCCTGCTGATCGCGATCGCCGCCCCCTTCTCCGAGGAGCTCTGCTTCCGCGGGATGCTCTTCGGCGGCCTGCGGGAGCGGCTGCCGATGGTCCCGGCGGCGCTGATCGCCGGCACCATCTTCGGCCTCCTCCACGCCTTCACCGGTCTCAGCGCCGTGCCGCCGCTGGCCATCCTCGGCGTCATCTTCTGCCTGCTTTACGAGAAGACCGGCTCGATCGTCCCCGGGATCCTGCTGCACGCCCTGAACAACTCTGTCGCCCTCCTTGCTCAGTAGGATGCCGCGCGTGAATCGACGCCGTCTCTCGTCCCTGCTTGCCGTCGCTTGTGTGCTTGCTTTTCCTGCGACTGCCGCCGCCGCCCCGAAGCCGAAACCCGCTCCGCCGGCACCGACCCCTGCGCCGGAGGCGACGGTGAAGGTCAAGGTCGGCAACCTGAAGAAGGGCCGGGCGGAGATCATGCAGACCGTGCCCGTCAGCGGCACGCTCTCACCGTTCGTCGCCGGCGAGAAGGTAAAGGTCACCTTCTACCTCGACGGCCACATCCTTTTCAGCCGCAACCTCAAGGTCAGCAAGGCGGGCGGCAAGGGCGCCTTCAAGACCAGCATCGAGGTGCGCGAAAACGGCAAGTACGCGGTTGCCGCCAAGCACGTGGCGACGCCGCAGCTCGGCGCCGACAGCAGCGTCCGCAAGAGCTGGAAGGTGAGCTTCCCGGCCCTCCACAAGGGCGAGTGCGGCGACGTCGTCGTCGGCTTCAAGAAGGCGATGCGGAAGATGGGCTACATCGCCAACGACGGGCGCTGCTATGGCGGCAAGACCGGCCGCGGCGTCCTCGCCTACCGCAAGGTCAACGGCATGACCCGCAGCGAGCGCGCCGGTGCCGGCCTGGTGAAGAAAGCCTTCTCCGGCAAGGGCGGCTACGAGGTCCAGCACCCGGGCGCCGGCGAACACGTCGAGGCGCCGCTCTCCAAGCAGGTCCTCGTCTTCGCCAAAGGCGGCAAGGCATTCGCGATCTACCCGATCTCCTCCGGCAAGTACTCGACCCCGACGGTGACCGGCCACTACGAGTTCATCCGCCCCGAACCGGGCTACAACTCGCATGGGATGTACTACTCCTGGTACTTCTACGGCGGCTACGCGGTCCACGGCTACAACTCGGTCCCGGACTACCCCGCCAGCCACGGCTGCCTCCGCACCTTCATCTCGGATCAGCCCGAGATCTACAATCGCATTCACTACGGCGAGGACATTTTCATCTGGTGAACGCGTGTGACGCGGCGCATATCGGCGTCCTCAGTCGCTCGCGTGCAGAGCACGCCACGCTCCCTGCGTCCTTGATCTGCTTGGTCACACACACTCACCAGTGACCGATCTCGCGGCTGCAAAGCGAACGCTGCTTGATGAGTTGCGGGAGCACTCGCTGATCATTGGGGAAGTCACGTTGGCCAGTGGGGCGACGGCGCAGTACTACGTGGATGCGCGGCGGACGCTGATGCGGCCCGCTGGGTTCAAAGCGGCGGGGGAGTTGATCGCGGCGGCAGCTCACGAGCTGGGGGCCGAAGCGGTCGGGGGGCCGGCGACGGCGGCGATCCCGCCCGCCTGCGCGGCGATCGCGGTGTCGGGAGGCGAGGATCTGGTGGCGTTTTTCGTGCGCGGCTCGCGCAAGGAGCACGGGTTGCAGCGATGGGTCGAGGGCCCGGTCGAGGCGGGGGTGCGCTGTGTCGTCGTCGAGGACACGGTCACGACCGGCGGGTCAACGGCAACGGCGATCCAGCGGGTGCGCGAGGAGGGGCTTGAGGTCGCCGGGGTCGTCGCCGTGGTCGACCGGCTCGCCGGGGGGGCGGAGCGGATCGAAGCCGCTGCAGAGGCGCCTTACCGGGCGCTCGTCACGATCGACGAGATTTACCCGGACCGGCCCGACCGCGGCTGATGGAGCCCGACGCCGTCGAGACCCGCGTCGTCGGCTGCTTGATCCCGCAGACCCCCGGCGAGCTGAAGCAGCGCAGCGAGCGTCTCCATTCCTTTCCCCGCTTGGCAGCGGTGCAGGAGACGCTGGACCGGTTGCTCGAGCGCGAGCTCGTGGTTCGGCACCCGCGGCGCCCGGGGCAGAAGGAGGACCGCTTCGAGCAGATGCTCGGTGGTGTCGGCGACGAGGAGGCTGGCGAAGGAGGCGGTGAGGAGGCCGCGAGTGGTGGCGCGGCGCCGGAGCCCGCGCCTTCCCCGGTTCCCGATATTGAAGGAGAACGCCTCGACAGAATCGAGCGCGAGCTGGGCGAGTTGCGGGCCGAGGTCGCCCGCCTGCGCGAGGCGCTGGGCAATCCCTCCTAGCGGCTGAGCGCGACGATGACGGTCCGCCGTCCGCCGGGGATCGCCACCACGACGTGCGTCTTCAGCCTGTTGCGCTGGCGCAGCAGGCTGCGGCCGCCGGCGCTGAGCGGGACGCGGAAGGTCTTAGAACCGCCGCCGCTGAGGCGAAAGGCGGTGCGGCCGAGCAGGCGGCTGACCGGCCGCGTGCGAGGCCCGCCACGGGAGTGAGTGGCGACGCGGTAGCGGGCGCGGAGGAGGATCTGTCCCGGGCACTCGGTTCCAGCCGGCCAGAGGCAGGTGACCCGAACCCGTACCGTGTTGCCACTTGCTTTCAGGTTCGAGAGACGCAGCGCCACCGGGATCGTCGCCCCCTTGCAGCCGAGCAGGCGGTCTTCGCCGGAGGAGATGTTGAGCGCGTAGGCGCAGACCCGCTGGCGGCCGGACTTGATCGTCGCCAGGCTGAGGTCGAACCCGTGGCGGGGGCCCGCTTCGGGGAACTCACCGGCCACGTCGCCGCGGGAGCGGGTTGCGACAGCGCCGAGCTCGTAGGTGGCGGCGCCGGCGGTGCCTTCCTTCCCTCCGACCGAGAGGCGGATCGGGAGCGGTTCGGTCGGCACATTCGGGTCGAACGCCCAGCCGCGGACGCGGACTTGACCGGGGGCGGGAGAGGTGGCGAGGTCGAGGTAGCCAACCGGGTTGTCGCCGCTGACGAGCGTGGCGGAGCCGACGGTGGCGGCATCGACGTAGTTGTTGTCGATGTTGATCGTCACCCCGCCATAGGTCTCGTTGTGGCCGCCCTGGTACTGGTGGATCCGCCGGTGCGGGTTCCAGGCGCTCGCCGGCACGACCGAGTCGACCGTGTTCTGCTGCCCGTTCCAGTTGGCGATCCAGATGTGGTCGGGCAGTTCGTACCCCGTGCCGATCTGGCGGGCGAGATCCTCGATCCCCGAGGCACTGCTGCTGTAGACGCCGGAGAGGTAGCCGAGCGAGTGCAGCTTCTGCGTCCAGGCCTCGAGGAAGGCGAGCGTCGCCGCGGTTGCGCTGGAGGTCTGGCTGTAGGACTCCATGTCGAAGTAGATCGGGCTGCCGGGGCCCATTGCCACCGCGCCCGCTTCTTCGACCGCGTCGAGCGCCGCCGCGCTGCCCTGAGCGACAGCCTGGCTGGGGCTGAGCTTGGCGCAGCTGGAGCAGCTGCTGGTCGGCGCCTGCAGGCCGACGTAGGTCGGGATCAGGTGCCAGCCGGCTTCGGTCTGGGCGGCGACCCAGCTCGCGGTCAGGTTCGGCTGCGAGCAGGCGCGGTTGACGCCGCCGATGTAGACCCCGACCGCCCGGTAGGGAGATTCCCTCCAGGCCGCCATCGCCTTGGAGGAGGGCGCCGTGCAGGCGTCGAAGCCAAGGCCGGTGAACACCGCACCGCCAGCGGATGCCGTGGCTCGTCGCGCTGCGGCACCGAGTGCGGAGGTGTGCGCGCCGCCATCGGGTTCGACGAGGATCGCCCGCCGCCGCCCCATCGCGTCTGCGGGGCAGCGCTGGTGCGGGGATGGAGTGCCGAGGTAGACCGCCTGCCGGTCGAGGCGAACGCACATTCCGGGGTGCTCGGCGATCCGGTAGACCGGCCAGTTCCCCGGCGTCCGCACCGTCTGGCCGTTGAAGTGGACGCTCCGCGTTGCCGCACCGGCGCTGGCCGTGAAGGCCCCCATCAGGCCCAGCATCCCGACGGCGAGGACCAGCGCGAAGGTGAAACGGCAGCGAGAGTTCACTATTTGCACTCTCGGTACAACCAGCCCGGGGGGTCAAAAGTTGCTGGGTCGCGGGCGAAAGCCTGCAGCACCGCAGATGCCCCGAGCTGGATTCGAACCAGCGGCCTATCCCTTAGGAGGGGATCGCTCTATCCAGCTGAGCTATCGGGGCAGGAGCCGAATTGTCTCTTAGTTGGCAGAGAATTTGCCAAGTTGGCATGGAGTGCGCACCACAGGTGCGGTTTGTCTCGGCAGGATCGCTTGCATGAGAACCGCAACGGTGGTCGACATGTCCGGAGCACGGGATAATGTTTTGCACATGTCCAAGATGATTCAGATCAGAAACGTGCCCGACCAGCTGCACCGGGACCTGAAGAAGCGGGCGGCGCTCGCCGGGATGAGCATGTCCGACTACATCAAGCAGGAGCTCGATCGGAAAAGCCGCAAATCGACGATCAAAGAGATCGGCGCGAGGAGCAGGGGGCGCAGCGCCGGCTCGACCCTGACTACCCAGGACATTGTTGACGCCATCCGGGAAGCTCGTGGTGACTGATGCCCGTCGTGGATGCGTCGGTCCTCGTTGAACTGCTCAGCGACGGAGAGCACAAGGAGGCGGTCGAAGAGCGACTTGACTCCGAGGAATACGCGCTGTGGGCGCCGCACCTGATCGATGCGGAGATCGGTCACGCCTTGCGACGAGGGGTTCGCCGGGGAAAATTCACCGCCGAGGCCGCAGGAAGGGCGCTCTGGGAAGTCGATGATCTTCCGATCGAGCGGGTGGAGCACGAACACCTGATCCACGTCGCCTGGGGTTTGCGCGACAACTTCACCTTCTACGACGGGCTCTACGTGGCTTTGGCGCTGATGCTCGACGAACCGCTGCTCACCTTCGACGCCCGATTGGGGCGATCGGGGTTCGATCTTCCGGTCGAGGTGCTTGCCTAGGCCTTGTGGTTGGAGCGGCCTACGCGTAGAGGGTCTCGGAGGCGAGCTCATCGGCGCGGCGGCTCCAGAGCTTCACTTCCAGGAAGAGGTCGTCGCCGTAACCCTTTAGGGCATCGAGAGCGACGAGGGTGAAGCGGTCCTGTGAGATCAGCTCCTGGTCGACCGTCTCGCTCTCCAGCACGGCGGTGGCGGCGACGGCGCCGCGAACGAGCGGGCGACCCCAGACCAGGGTCACCGCCCCGGCTCGGCCGTTCTCCCCGCGCCAGCGGCCGATCACGTCGTCGTTGAGGTCGATCCGCCAGTCGGGGTTATCGGCGGCGAGGATGTCGGTGAAGTCGGCCTTGGCGGCGAAGTCGCTCGGCTCGCCCTCGGGCGGCTGCACGTAGGAGACGTGGCCGAACAGCTCCAGCCGCCCCTCCTCGCTCTCCGCGTAGGTCGAGCAGGGGACCCAGGCGCGGCCGCCCCAGGTCCGCTCCGGGAACCAGTCGAGCTCGGCCGGAATCTCGATACCCGCCGGGAGGTCTTCCAACGCGTCGATCGCTTTGGCGAACTCCTCCCGCAGCCGTCCGGCGAAGCGCCCGTGCGGGATGCCCTCCTGGGTGGTGTCGGCGATGAAGCGCGGAATCGGCCGTTCGGTCGGGCGCATCAGATGCAGTCCCTCAGATCCGAAGCCGCTCGCTCGGGCGGGTAGACGTTGATGTCGACGCCGGTGCCGAGCTCGAAACCGGCCTTGATCGTCAGGCGGGGGGCGATGTCGACGTGCCAGTGGAACTGCTCGGCGCCCCGGGGAGCGGTGCGGACCCAGAGGTTGAGCTCGGGCGGGCCGTCGAAGAGCTTGGCGAGCGCGCGCATCGCGGTGCGGATCATCGCCGCGCCGCCCTCGTCCTCCTCGAAGCGGGCGCTCTCGCGGCGCGGGATCACCCGCAGCTCGAAGGGCGAGCGCGAAGCCCAGGGGCAGATCAGCGCCGCCTCGTCGTCGATCGCGATCAGGCGCTCCTGCCGTCGCACCTCCTCGACGAGGACGTCACTGAGCAGCCCGCCGCCGGCGGTGCGTTCGCCGTAGGCGCCGACCCGCTCGCGCTCGCGGGCGACGGCCGTTGGGACGAAGGGCAATGCGTAGAGCTGCGCGTGGGTGTGCTCGAGCGAGGCGCCGGCGCCACCGCCCTCGTTGACGATCAGCTGCAGGTAGGAGGCGTCGGGATGGGCGCGCATTCGCTCGCGCCAAGTGGCGATTGCGGCGGCGAACCGGTCGTCGCTCAGCTCTGCCATCGCGGTCAGGTGCTCGGGAGAGTTGATCAGCACCTCGTGCGCCCCTTCGGCGGGACGTGAGGAGAAGAGGTCCGGTTCGCCCGCCCGTTTCGTCGCCAGCAGCGGGTCGCCGGCGCTGGCGAAGGAGCCCGCGTCAGCGGCGGGTGCGACGGAACCGTGAACCGAGTTGTCCCCGGTATCCGGGGACGGCTGGCCGAGGGCGGGGTAGAGGTTCGGGACCACCCGCGTCGTCCATCCGGGCGCGTCCGGTTCGCCACCTCCCGGCCGGGTCGCGTAGAGCTCGGGCGGGGTGCGGTCCTCGCGACCCTCGCAGAAGGGGCAGTTCTCCGGGCCCTTCGGCTCGCTCGCCCGGGCCGAGAAGCTGTCCGGGCGCGCGGCCCGGCCGGGGGCGAGGATCGTCCTCAGCCCCGTCAGCTGGTCGATGCGGATCTCTGGCTGGCTCAGGAGCGGGAGGGGGGGAGGTCGTCCGCGTCAGGCTCGTCCACGGGAGGCGGTGCCGGCGGGGTGGGCGGTGCCGGAGGCCGCGGAGTACCTTTGGCGCGTTCCGCCGAGCCTTTGCCGATGAACGGCTCGAGCACGTCCATCGGCAGCGGGAAGACGACGGTCGTGTTTTGGTTGGAACCGATTTCCAGCAGCGTCTGCAGGTAGCGCAGCTGCAGCGAGGCGGGGTTGGTGCTGATGATGTCGGCGGCATCGGTGAGCTTCTGCGCCGCCTGCCACTCGCCCTCGGAGTTGATGATCTTCGCCCGCCGCTCGCGCTCGGCCTCGGCCTGACGCGCCATCGCCCGCTGCATCTGCTCGGGTATCTCGACGTCCTTGATCTCGACCGCGGTGACCTTGACCCCCCAGGGCTCGGTCGATTCGTCGATGATCTTCTGCAGCTCTTCGTTGAGGCGCTCGCGGTCGGCCAGCAGCTGGTCCAGCTCCGCCTTGCCGAGCACCGAGCGCAGCGCCGTCTGGGAGATCTGCGAGGTGGCGACGAGGTAGTTCTCGACCTCGACCACTGCCCGGTTGGGGTCGACGACCCGGAAGTAGGCGACGGCGTTGACGCGGCAGGGGACGTTGTCGCGGGTGATCACCTCCTGCGGCGGTACGTTCAGGGTCACCGTTCGCAGGTCGACCTTGACTATCCGGTCGATCAGCGGGATCAGCAGGATCAGGCCCGGCCCCTTCTGGGCGATCAGGCGGCCGAGGCGGAAGATCACCCCGCGCTCGTACTCGCGCAGGACCCGGACCGAAGAGCCGAGGAAGATCGCGCCGAAGAAGAGGAGGACGATGAGGATTCCTGCGACGACGTCCATCAACCTGCTCCTTCGCTCGCGTTGACCGCGGCCTCTTGCTCCGGGCGCACCACCAGGGTCAACCCGTCGACCGCCTCGACCCGGACTCTATCCCCCAGCCGGACTGGGCTCGCCCCAGCGGCCAAGCGCGCGCTCCAGAGCGTTCCCCCGAGCCAGACCCTGCCCTCGGGGTCGATCGAGCTGCGGGCCTCGGCAGCGGCGCCGACCATCTCCTCGGTCCCGGTGCGGACCGCCTCATTGCGATGGGCGGCGAGGACCTTGCGGCTGACGAAGTAGAAGGTGACGCCCGAAGCGAGGCCGAGCGCGAGCAGCGCCCCGCCGGCGTAGTCGGCGACGTTGCTGTCGGAGCCGAAGGCGGCGACGCCGGCGGCGGTCAGGCCGATCACGCCGAGCAGCGCGAGGACGCCGCCGGTGGGCAGCAGCAGCTCGGCCAGGAGGAGCCCGGTGCCGATGATCGCGATGACGACGAAGGCTTCCATGCCCACGGATTATCCGCTCTTCAGCGCGTAGCGGCGAACATCGGCTTCGAGTTCGGACTCGTCCCGGTAAGGGCCCTGGTGGAGGAAGAGGAGCTTGCCGGCGCGGTCGTAGAACGCGGAGTCGGGAAAGCCCCCGGAGCCCCCAACTGAATAAAGGATGTCTTTGCCGGTTTCGGTGTAGCTGGGGTAGGGCACCGGCACCTCGCTGAGGAAGGTGGCGGCGGCGTCGCTCGAAGTCTTCGGAGTTGACGCCGAGGAAGGCGACCTCCTTTCCGTAGCGGGCGGAGAGCTTCTGCAGAATCGGGAACTCCTGCCGGCAGGGGACGCACCATGAGGCCCAGACGTTGACCACGACCGGGTAGCCGCGCAGCTCGGCGAGCCGCTTTTCGTAGGCGTCCTTGCCGCCGTCGAGCAGCTCGTTCCCCAGTTTGTGCAGAGCGGCCAGCGGCGCCGGCGACCCGGCCAGCGCTCTTGCGTAGTCGGGGTGGGAGCCGTCGAATTCTTCGTCCGCGGAGCCGCCGCAGCCGTTGCCGAGGAGGATTGCCAGCGCCAGGGTGGCAAGCGCCAACAGTGGTCTAAGTCGTGCACTCATCCGCTGCATGGGTACAATACGTACGTTCGGTTCGCGGCTCGCGGACCGCACTGAGTACTCGGGGGGGACGCCAGTCGAGCCCCCGCAGCCTCGTTCACCTTGTCCCGGCCGGATCACCGTGTGCGGCAGAGACTGAAGCCCCGGAAGCCTTCTATGGCCAAGACCAGCGACGTTGCCGCAGATGCGGCAGTTCCTTCAAGCGCCGACATCAAGCGAGCGGCGGCATTCGCGCGCGAGCCTTTCCTGCTCGACGGCGAGGGGCCCGAGGCGCTTGCCGCGGGGACGGCGCGCAGGCGCGCCCTCGATGCCGCCCTGAAGGAGCTCGACGGCGGTGCCGAGTACCCGTCGATCGAGTGGCGCCGGGACTTCTCACTCCTGCTCGGCCTGGAGCGCTTCCTCGCCACCGAACCGCCGAAGCTGCGCGACGGCGCCGAACTCAACCCCCACCAGGTCGACGCTCTCTCCGGCACCCTCGCCGAGCTGATGGGCCAGCAGCAGACCGGCGCCGTCGAGGAGTCGGGGGAGAACGGCGGCGGCAACGGTGCCGGCGCCCCCGTGCCAGACGCGGAGGCCGACGGCGGCGACGAGGTCGACGAAGACGAGGTCGCGCCAGACGAGGAGCCCCAGGATTGGGAGGAACAGCCCGTCGAGGAGGACGAGGAGGTGGTCGAGGAGGCGCCGGAGGACCCCGGCGCCGAGCGCCGCTTCTGGTTCGAGCACGCGACCGGCGCCGGCAAGACCGTCGCCGCCGTCGGCTTCGTCGAGGCGACCAAAACCGGCGGCGTCCTGATCCTCACCCACCGTCGCAACCTCGTCGACCAGTTCATCGGTGAGATCTCCGACCGCGGCTACAAGGAGCGGCTGCGGCCGCCGCTGATGGACGGTCGCGACGACCCCGACGGGCCGGTCACGGTCGAGACCTATCAGTGGTTCGTCCGCAACCACAAGAAAATCTCCGACGCCTACTCGATCGTCATCTGCGACGAGGCGCACACCGCCCTGGGAGAGAAAACCAGCGCCTGCATCCGCGAGTGGACGGGGCCCGTCTACATCGGCATGACCGCGACCGGGGCGCTGATCGCCCGCCACGTCGCCGACCTCTTCCCGACCCAGACCTCGCGCTTCGACCTCGCCCAGGCAGCGCGCCGGGGCGTCATCGCGCCGCTGCGCTGCCTGCGGATCCCGCCGGGGCCGGGGGTGCGGACGATCGCCAAAGTGCCGCTGCGAAAAGGCGAGGTCGACCAGGACTTCGACCAGGAGGAGCTGGCGGCGCTGCTCGACCAGGAGCCGTTCAACGTCGCCATCGCCGACCTCTACCGCTCGCGCTTCCGCAAGATCCCCGGCGTCGTCTACACCGCCGGTGTCCAGCACGCGAAGAACGTTGCCAAAGCCTTCCGCGACGCCGGCATCAACGCCCAGGCCGTCTCCGGCGAAACGCCGAAGCGCGAGCTGGCCGAGATCCTCGCCGGCTTCGAGCGCGGCACCGTCGACGTCCTCTGCAACGCGATGCTGCTGGCCGAGGGCTGGAACAGCCCGCGGGCGACGATCTGCATGCACCTGGCGCCGACCGCCTCGCGCCGGATCTATCAGCAGCGGGTCGGCCGCGTCACCCGCCGCGCGCCGGGCAAGGAGGCAGGGATCGTGCTCGACTTCGTCCACCCGGCGACCACCCACGACGAGACGATCGTCACCCTGCACAGCCTGCTCGACCGCGACGTCTACCGCGGCGGCGCGATCGTCGTCGGCCCGGTGCGGCGCGGGCGCGGGCGCAAAGTCCGGGTCGAGCGGCGGATCGTCCCCGTCTCCGATAACGAGCAGCGGCGGATGGAGGTGCTGGAACGGGAGATCTGGCGGACCGCGGTCGAGAACCTCGACTATCCCGAGCAGCACGCCTGGGCGGCGCTGGCGGGGGCGCGCGTCAACACCCAGGGCTGGCGTCGAGCGCGGGCGATGCTGCAGAACGACCGCACCAAGGAGCTGCGCCGGCGCTTCCTGCTGACCTGTGTGCAGCGCAACCGTAACTCGCAGCTGCGGCTGAAAGCGCTGAGCGAGATCTCCGACCTCGGCGACCCCGACGCCTTCGACGACGCGATCGACATCGTCGGCACCTGGAGCCGCGAGGACAAGCGGGCGGGGACGAAGACGCTGCTGCAGGCCTTGGTCGACAAACGGATCGGCCGCCGCGATCAGGCGCAGGCGTGGGTCTGGCGGCTCGCTTCCTACACCCGCGAGCTGCACGAGGAGTACGCGGTGCAGCGCTGGCCGGAGACGAAGCGGCTCCTGGGCCTGCTGGTCAACTCCTCCGGGCGGGCGCACGGGCGCAACGCGCGCCGGCTCGTCCACGCCGCGCGCAAACAGGACCGGCGGCTGGCGGTGGCGCTGCTCGCCGCCGCGGTCTCGCACACGCCCGAGGGCGAGGAGGTGCTGCGCGGGGCGCGGATGCGGATGGCGCGGAAACCCTCGGCGGTCGCGCGCGAGCTGCTGAAGAACTTCCCCAAAGGGGGGAAGCGGCGGCGCAAGCGGAAACGGAAAGACGCCCAGAAGGGCCAGGGCGGCAACGGCGCCGCGCCGGAGTCCTCAAAAGCGGGTCAGGTGGATCTCCCCGGCGCCAACCGCGATGCGGTTGCCGCCGGGGACGAGGACGAGCAGGTAACCCCGGTTGTCGACGCCGTCGGCGACTCCTGAGCCGCTCTCCCAGGCGATCTCGCGGCCAAGTAGTGCGTCGCGTTTCCGCCACTCATCTAGGACTTCGGATGGCTCTGCTCTGACCCAGCGGTCCAGACACTGGTTGAGAACTTCGGTTGCTTGGGCAGGGCCCGAGGGAGGGGGTCCGGCGGGCAACAGCGGGGAGGGCCCGGCGGACCCCCTCCCTCGGGCCCTGTGATCGGAGCCGTGGATCGAGATGGCCGTCCGACGGAGTTCCGGGGGGAACTCTTTCTCTTGGATGTTGAGGTTCAAGCCGATGCCGATCACTGCCCAGCCGTCTTGTGGTCTTGCCTCGATTAGGACGCCGGAGAGCTTGCGGCCTTCGACGTGGATGTCGTTTGGCCACTTGACTTTGCAGTCGAGGGCGGGGTTGAGGTGTTCGGCTGCTTCGCAGACGGCTAGGGGGACGGCTAGGGGGAGGAGCGCGTGGCGGTCTTCTAGGGGGCGGACGATGGCGGAGTAGAGGAGGGCCTTGTTGGGGGGCGCGGTCCAGGTGCGGCCTTGGCGGCCGCGGCCGGCGGTCTGCTCGGCGGCGGTGACGACGGTGCCGTGGGGCGCGCCTGCTGCCGCCAGCTCGCGGGCGCGGGTGTTGGTCGAGTCCGTCGAGCGGTAGTGCCGGTGCGGGGTGCCGAAGGTCATTCCGTGGTTCCTTTGTCGTGTATATCCGGACTAAGGAACCACGGAACTACGTTGCATCGCGGAGGAGGGCATCGAGGAGGCCGTCGACGTCGTGGCGCTCGGCTTCGACGGCGACCTCGAGGCCGCAGCTGCGGGCGGTCTCGCTGGTGATCGGGCCGATCGAGACGATGCGCGCGCCGCTGGGGAAGCGGTCGCCGAGGGCCGCGGTCAGGTTGGTCACGGTCGAGGAGGAGGTGAAGGTGACGTAGTCGGCGCTCTGCGCGGCCTCGATCTCCTCTTCGCCGGGTTGCTCACGGACGGTCTCGTAGAGGGCGACCACGTCGACCTCGGCGCCGCGCTCGCGCAGGGCGTCGGGGAGGACGTCGCGGGCCTCCGCGGCGCGGGCGACGAGGACGCGCTTTCTCCCCACCTCGATGCCGGCCAGCGCCTCGACCAGGACCTCGGCGACGAAGCGCTCGGGGACGACGTCGGCGGCGACGCCGTGCTGGGCGAGGGCGCGAGCGGTGCCGGGGCCGATTGCGGCGACGGTGGCGCCGGCGAGGGCGCGGGCGTCGCGGCCGCCCTCGCGCATCGCCTCGAAGAGGAGCCGGACGCCGTTGGGGCTGGTCAGGCAAACGAGCGCGTATTCGCCCAGGCCGGCGACGGCCTCGCGGACCTCCGCGCTCTCGATCCGCGGCTCGATCCGGATCGCCGGCAGCTCGACCACTTCGGCCCCGAGGCCGCGCAGGGTCGCGGCGAGGCCGCTGGCCTGGGCGCGGGCGCGGGTGACGACGACGCGACGGCCGTGCAGCGGCCGGCGCTCGAGCCAGGTGAGCTGCCCCCGGCGCCGCGCCACCTCGCCGACGACGATCAGCGCCGGCGCCTTCACGGCCTCGCGCTCGACCGCCTCGGCGATCGTCCCCAGCGTCGCGGAGACAGTCCGCTGCCCCGGCCACGTCCCGCGTTCGATCGCCGCGGCGGGCTCCTCCGGGTCGCGGCCCGCGGCGATCAGCGAGGCGGCGTTCTGCCCCAGCCGTTTCACCCCCATGTAAAAGACGAGGGTGCCGGGGAAGCGGGCGAGCGCCTCCCAGTCGAGTGCGCTCTCCTCCTTCTCAGGGTCCTCGTGGCCGGTGACGAAGGCGACGGCGGAGGCGTCGTCGCGGTGGGTGACGGGAATGCCGGCGTAGGCGGTGGCGGCGACGCCGGCGGTGACGCCGGGCACGACCTCGAACTCGACCCCCGCCCCGCGCAGCGCTTCGCCCTCCTCGCCGCCGCGGCCGAAGACGAAGGGGTCGCCGCCCTTGAGGCGGACGACGCTCTTGCCCGCCCGCGCCGCCTCGACAAGCCGCTCGCCGATCTCCTCCTGCGGGACCGAGGGCACGCCGGGCTGCTTGCCGACATAGACGAGCTCGGCGTCGTCGCGGGCGCCGTCGAGCGCGCCCGGCGGGATCAGCCGGTCGTAGAAGACCGCGTCGGCGCTCGCGATCAGATCCAGCGAGCGCGCCGTCATCAACCCCGGGTCCCCGGGTCCGGCGCCAACGAGGTAAACGATCCCGGCGCGCGCACTCATTCGGCTGTTCCTTTTGGTCGGATAGCAGTCATAAGGAACAGGCAAAGGATGTGCGGGTCACCGCGCCTCCTCCGCGCGGTCGAGGAGCTCGCGGGCGCCGGCGCCGAGCAGGCGCTGGACCAGCTCGGCGCCGGCGAGTGCGGGCTGCTCGGCGTCACCCTCGAGGCGGTCGCGCAGCCACTCGCTGCCGTCGGGGAGGCCGACGAAGGCGTCGATCTCGATCCGGTCGCCATCGACCCGGGCGTGCGCCCCCAGCGGGCTGGCGCAGGTTGCCTCCAGCAGGGCGACCACCGTCCGCTCCGCGGTTAGCTCACGCATCGCTTTCAGCTCGCCGATCGCCGCCGCCGCTTCGCTCGTCGCTTCGTCCTCGCCCCGCACCTGCAGAGCCAGCGCGCCCTGGCCAGCGGCAGGGACCATCCGGTCGACCGGGATCACGAAGCCGATCTCATCCTCCCGCCCGAGCCGGCGCAGGCCGGCGGCGGCGAGGACGATCGCGTCGAGCTCGCCCTCCTCGAGCCTGCGCAGGCGGGTGTCGACGTTGCCGTGCAGCTCGGAGACGCGGAGGTCGGGCCGCGCCGCCAGCAGCTGGGCGCGACGGCGCAGGCTCGCGGTCCCCACCCGCGCACCCTCGGGCGCATCCTCCAGCGAGCTGCCGGCGCCGATCCAGACGTCGGCAGGGTCCTCGCGCGCGGGCACGGCGGCGATCTCCAGCCCCTCCGGCATCGTCCCCGGCAGGTCCTTAGCCGAATGGACGCCGAGCTCCGCCTCGCCGGCCAGCAGCAGCCGCTCGACCCCGCGCACAAAGCGGGACTTGTCCCCCGGCTCCCCGTCGGACGTCCCGGTCACCAGCTCGGCACCGCCGAGCCGGTCGGCAACCCACTGGGCCTGGGTCAGGGCGAGCTTGCTGCCCCGGGTTCCGATCCGCAAGGCGTCAGCCCTTTTTGCGATCGCGGCGCAGCTCGGTGACGTTGTCGCCCCGCCCCTCCGCCTCGGGCTCGGTCTCGACGTCGAGGCCGAACAGCTCCCGCAGGGCGCTGACGTAGTGGTAGCCGTCATCGGACCCGGCGGAGCGGCGCAACCGCAGCGTCGGCTCGTGCAGCAGACGCGAGGCGATCGCCTTCGCCATCGTCTCCAGCCGCTCGCGGTCGGAATCGCTCAGGCTCTCCCAGCGGCTCTCGTTCTCGGCCAGGACCCGGCGCACGACCTCGTCGCCGTGCTCGCGCAGGGCGCTGATCGTCGGCACCACCTCCAGCGAGGCGAGCCAGCGCTGAAAGCGGTCGAGCTCGGCGTCGACGATCCGCTCAGCCCGCGCCGCCTCGGCCTCGCGCCCGCCCTGGTTGCGTTCGACGATCTGCTGGACGTCGTCGATGTCATGGACGGTGACGCCGGCGATTTCGCGGCAGGCCGGCTCGATGTCGCGCGGCACCGCCAGGTCGATTGCCAGCAGCGGCCGCCCCGGCCGCGCCGCCATCACCTGCTCGAGCCCGTCGCGCTCGACGATGTGGTGCGGGGAGTTGGTCGCGGAGACGACGATGTCGGCGCTTGTCAGCTGCTCGGGCAGCTCTTCGAAGCGGACCGCGCTCCCGTCGAAGCGCTGGGCGAGGCCGATCGCGCGGTCGTAATGGCGGTTGGCGACGAAGACGGTGGCGACGCCGCGGGCGACCAGCGCCTTGGCGACCAGCTCGGCGGTCTCGCCGGCGCCGACGACGAGGACGCGCTTGGCGGAGAGATCGCCGATCGCCCGCCGCGCCAGCTCGACGGCGACGGAGGGGATCGAGACGCCCTTCTGGCTGATCCCGGTCTCCTCGCGGGCGCGGCCACCGGCGGTCAGGGCGCCACGGAAGAGGCGGTTGAGGATTGGTCCGGTCGCGCCCTCGACCAGCGCCAGCTCGTAGGCGCGTTTGACCTGGCCCTGGATCTCGGCCTCGCCGAGGATCATCGAATCGAGTCCCGCGGTCACCTGCAGGAGGTGGCGGGCGGCCTCGCCGGCGCGCAGCGAGTAGAGGTGGCCGAGCAGCTCGGTAGGGCGGATCTCGGCCTGGCGGGTGAGGACGCCAAGCGCGGTCGACTCGGCCTCGACCGGGTCGGAGACGATCAGGTAGAGCTCGGTGCGGTTGCAGGTCGAGATCGCCGCCGCCTCGTGGATTCCGGCCGCCGCCGTCAGCTCGGCCAGAGCGCCGACCGCCCGCCCCTCGGTCAGCGAGAGGCGCTCGCGCAGGTCGAGCGGCGCGGTCTTGTGGGAGACGCCGAGGGCGAGCAGCTCAGACATCAGTGCCGCCTCCTCCGCTCCCGTGAGACGCCAACGGCGTCTCACTCCCGCGTCCGGGAGCGGCCTGGGCCTCTTTTCTCTCCTCGGCGATCGCGGCCACGTCCTTCAGCTCCTTCTCGATTCGCTGCACTTTCGCCGCCATGATCGCCAGGTAGACGACGAGGAGGACGAGGAAGACGACGTAGGCGCCGGCGACGTACTTGCCCGCCTCGTCGAGCGGCAGCGCCGGGGCGGCGAAGAGCAGCTCCATCAGCTCACCTCCGGGGCGATCCGGGAGCTGCCGCCGCTGACCGGCGCGTCGAGGGCGCGGCGCAGGCGCTTGACCTGGCCGGAGGCGCTCTTCGCGGTCAGCTCGAATTTGACCAGCGTCGTCCAGAGCAGGGCGATCGCGGCCAGCGAGACGAGGAAGGTCAGCATCATCTCGCCGGGCAGGCCGCCGTCGGCGGTGGCGAAGGTGCGCGGGTGGACGAGGCTCTGCGCCATCCGTACCGCCATGAAGTTGAGCGGGACGAAGGCGCCGGCGGTGACCGCGAAGACCGAGGCGTAGCGCGCCTGGCGGTCGCGGTCTTCGATCGCGTAGCGGAAGGGGTAGTAGGTGGCGTAGAGGAGGAAGACGATCAGGAAGCTGACCAGCGTCGGCTCGTCCCAGACCCACCAGTGTCCCCAGGAGGCCTTGGCCCAGATCGCGCCGGTGATCAGCACCGCGACACCGAAGATGACCGAGATGTGGATCGCGACGTACGAATAGGCGTCCCACTTGCGGTCGTCGCTGCGGAGGTGGAGGACGGCGAAGACGCCGCCGACGATGAAACCGACCAGCGCCACCATCGCCAGCGGCACGTGGAGGTAGAAGATCTTCTGGATGAAGCCCTGGTCGGCGTCGAGCGGGGCGTAGAAGAAGACCAGCGAGAGCGACAGCGCCAGCATCGCCACGGTGGCGACCGAGAGGGGCTTGAGTCCTTTGCCGTACATGCTCAAAAGAGGTGGGTGACGGGTGACTCCCGGTCAGTCCTCGAGCAGGAAGTCGAAGACGGCGTAGCCGACCAGGCCGAAGATCAGATCGTATAGACCGAGCACCATCAGCCAGGTGCCGAAGCGGTCGTAAGAAGGACCGCCCAGCGAGAGCAGCGGCTCGGTGGCGCCGGTGGCGGCGATCATCAGCGGCACCGCCAGCGGCAGCAGGACCAGCGGCACCAGCAGGTCGCGGGCGCGCGAGTTGACCGCCATCGAGGAGATCAGGGTGCCGGTGGCGGCGAGGCCGAGGTCGGTCAAGAGGAGGACGAGGACGAGCGGGCCGAGCCCGGCGGCGTCTTCGAGGAAGAAGATCGCGAAGATCGGCACCGCGACCAGCTCCAGCCCCAGCAGGTAGACGAGGAGCGCCGCGACCTTGGCGGTGAAGAGGACGCTGCGGTCGATCGGGGCGAGGCGGATCGCGTCGAAGCCGCCCTCCTCGCGCTCGGCGACGAAGAGGCGGTTGATGCCGAGGACGGCGGCGAAGAGCAGCGTCGCCCAGAGCACCCCGGCGGCGAGGCTGCCGGAGAGGCTGGTGCGGTCGAGGCCGAAGCGGAAGATGACGAAGGTGGTGACGCTGAACAGGGCCATCGCCGGCAGCGATTGCAGGGTCCGCAGCTCCGAGCGCAGATCCTTGGCGAGGATCGCCGCGAAGGCGGCGCGCGAGGGGGTCACGAGACGACCGCCCGCTCACCGATCCCCAGCTGCAGCACCTGGTCGGCGTCGGGGAGGTGGCGCTCGGGATCGTGGGTGACGACGACGCGGGTGCGGCCGCCGCCGGGACCGATCAGCTCGCGCGCCAGCTCGCGCCCCTGGACGTCGAGGTTGGAGTCGGGCTCGTCGAGCAGCAGCAGCTCCGGCTCATGCAGGACGCAGCGGCAGATCGAGAGCCGCTGCCGCATCCCGGCCGAGAGCTCGGCCACTCGCTCGTCGGCGCGCCGCTCCATCCCCACCGCGCGCAGCAGCTCCTCGATCCGCGTCTCCGCCGTCCCCCGCTCGATCCCGTGCAGGCGCGCCTGGAAGCGCAGGTTCTCGCGGCCGCTGAGGTCGCGGTAGAGCAGCGGCTCGTGCCCGAGGTAGCCGATCCGCCCCCGCAGCTTCCAGGCCTCACGCGGCAGGGTGCAGCCGAGCACTGCCACCTCGCCACCGCTCGGTCGCAGCAGGGTCGCCAGGACCCGCAGCAGCGTCGTCTTCCCGGCGCCGTTGGGTCCGAGGACGACGAGCGAGGCGCCCCGTGCCAGCTCGAAGCCGACGCCGTCCAGCGCCGGCCGGTCGCCGTAGTCGCGCCGCAGGTCGGCGACCGCGACCGCGGGCCCGGCTTTCTCCACGGTGAGGGGCATCAAGGCTGATTGTTTCGCTTCGAGCCTGTCGAGAGCCCCGATCCTCCTTAAGCTCCAGCTTCTTGATCAAGCGGGTGGGGCAGATCTGGGAGGAACTGAAAGATCGCCGGCCGTTGCCATGGGTATGGGCGATCGGCTCGGTGATCGTCGTCGTCTTCGTCGCGCTGCTCATATTCGACCGCGAGATCCGTGCATATGCAGGTTGGGGTCTGCTGGGGATCTTCGTGCTCGGGATCGTCCTGGCGCTGGCCGCCTCGGTCGAAGCGAGAGAGAAGCCCGACCGGGCCAAGGTCTGGGGGGAGCTGGGACGCAGCCTTCTCGTCGCTGGACTGCTGGCGTTCGCGGTTTGGCTGGTCGGCGAGCTGCGGCACCCGGTCGAAGAACGGAACGCTCTGCGAATCACGCTCGGTCTTCAGCAGGAAATGCCGGGGATAGACCTCCACGGGAAGGACCTGGACGGATTCAACCTCGCGCGCAGGAACCTGGAAGGGGCCGATCTCGAAGGAGCTGGGCTCAGTGACGCCATTCTGGTGGGGACCAACCTGAGGGAAGCCAACCTGGCTGGTGCCGACCTTTCGGGCGCCAATCTCAAGGGGGCCAAGCTCATGGGAGCGGATCTCTCCGGCGCCGATCTGCGCGGCGCCGAAGCCTCCTTGGCCCGCTTTCGCGAAGCGCGGATGGTGGAGGCCGACCTCTCGGGGGCGGAGCTGAGCGGCGCGGAGATGCAGGGCGTTTGCCTCGCGGGCGGGAGCTTGGCCAACGCCTCCCTGCCTGACGCCCACCTCGAGAAGGCCGCGCTGACCGATGCCGATCTGGAGGGCGCGCAGTTCTGGTTCGACCTGCGCCCGGCCTACCTCGAAGACGTCGGGCTGGACGGCGCCGAGAACGCGCGAGAGGCTCAGTGGCCCCCCGATTTCGCCGCGCGGGCGCGAGAGCTGACCGCTCCCGGCTACGCAGATCGGCCCCCGATCGTGAGCGCTCCCCGCGGTGGAGTCGAATCCGGCCGCGTGGCTACCGTCTTCGACGGCGACACCGTTCTGCTCGACACCCCCGGCGGGCAGCTGCCGGTGCGGTTGAGCAGCATCGACGCCCCGGAACTCGGGGGCACCGGCGGCGCCGCCGCCAGGGACACGCTGCGCCAGCTCATCCCGCCTGGCTCCCGGGTCTCGTTCGTTTACGACAAAGACCGCGCCGACAAGTTCGACCGCCAGCTCCTCTATCTCTTCGCGCGCGACGGAAGGTTCGTCAACCAACTGCTGGTTCAGCGCGGTGCGGTGGTCACCCGCTCTGATCCGACCGAAAACGGGGTCGACAACGAACGCTATGCCGAGCATCTGGAAACAGCCGAAACGTGGGCAAGGCAGCACGCGCTCGGGCTCTGGGCGGAATGCCCGCCTTGAGCCCAGGCCGGCTCAACGGCGCTTCTGCAGCGTCCGCCGTCCGACCTTGAGCAGCGGGCCCATTCCCTCGCGCAGCGCCTTGGCGCGGATCTCGCCTTTGCCGTAGAGGATCTTCGCCGAGGCTTTCACGGCTTCGCCGAGGGTCTGGTCATAGGGGTGCCACCAGAAGTCGCGGGTGAGGCCGGGCTCCCAGGCGTTCATCTTGATGTTGACGCACTCGTAGAAGCCGAATTTGGAGTGCGAGCGGCCGAGACCGGAGTCCTTGACGCCGCCCCAGGCGCACTGGCAGGCGCCGTGGCTGAAGGAGTGGTCGTTGACCCAGACCATGCCCGACTCGATCCGGCGGGCGATGCGGGCGCCGCGCTGGCGGTCCTTGGTCCAGACCGAGGCGCCAAGGCCGAACTCGGAGTCGTTGGCGAGGTCGATCGCCTCCTGCTCGGTGTCGACGACGACGATCGGCAGCACCGGGCCGAAGATCTCCTCGCGCATGATCCGCATCTCGTGGGTGACGCCGGTGAGGACGGTGGGGGCGATGTAGCGGCCGCTGGCGAGGCCGGGCGGATCGGTCGGCCCACCGCAGCGCCTGGTCGCCCCGGAGGCGACTGAGTCCTCGATCAGGTCGCAGACGATCTCGTACTGGTCCTCGGAGGTCATCGGCCCGATCTCGGTGTCCCAGTCGAGCGGGTTGCCGAGCCGCAGCTTTTCGGCCTCGCGGACGACGCCCTCGACGAAGCGGTCGGCGACGCTACGCATCACGTAGACGCGCTCGATCCCCGAGCAGGTCTGGCCGGCGTTGGCGAAGCCGCCCCAGACGGCGCCGGAGATCGCGTTGTCAAGGTCGGCGTCGGAGCAGACGATCATCGGGTCCTTGCCCCCGAGCTCGAGCACGCTGCCCTTTAGGTCTGCCGCGCAGACCTCGCCGACCTTGCGGCCGACGTCGACCGAGCCGGTGAAGAAGACCTTGCCGACGCTGGAGCGGCAGAGCGCGTCGCCGATCCGGCCGCCGCCGTGGACGACCCGGACCAGGCCCTCCGGCAGCCCGCCCTTCTCGAAGACCTCGCGGATCTTCTCGCCGAGCAGCGGCGTCAGGCTCGCCGGCTTGAGGACGACGCCGTTGCCGGCCATCAATGCGATCGCGACCTCGCCGAAGGGGATCGACCAGGGGTAGTTCCAGGGCGCGATCACGCCGACGACGCCGATCGGCTCGTAGCTGAAGCGGCCTTTCTTGGAGAGCGTGAAGGCCTGGGTCATCGGCACCTTCTCGTCAGCGAGGATCTTCGGCCCCGCCTTCGCGCACCAGTGCAGCGCGTCGACCGTCGGCAGCAGCTCCATCGTGTAGGCCTCGGTCAGCGGCTTGCCCTGCTCTTCGGAGAGCAGCTTCGCGACCTCGTCGATGTCGTCGAGCAGCGCATCGGCGGCACGCTTCATGTAGCCGGCCCGCGTCTTCGCCGGCAGCTCCGCCCAGGTCGGCTGGATCCGCGCCACGTCGTCGACCACGCCCTGCACTTCCTCGGGCACGATCGTCGGCACCGACCCGATCAGCTCCCCGGTCGTCGTGTTGAACGACTCCAGGGTCGAGGTGGACGCGGACGTCGGGGCTGCGGTTGCGATCTCCATATTGGGCGATTGTAGGGCCCTACAGGGGGAGGATTTCCAGCGCTACGCCCTTGGGAGAGGGTGGTTGCGACCCAACGAGAGGTTGTCTATGACGCCGAAGCGCCCAACGCTCGCGTTCGCTATCGCCGGAGCGAGCCACCCCGCCCGTACACCTATGCCGTCACTTTGGAGGTCGAACAGGGGAAGGACGTGTGGACCACGGTGCGTCTTTGGGACAACGCCGACGATGTGCATGAGCATCACGTGCATGAATACACCCGGCAAGGGGGAAAGCAGAAGCCGATGATCCGGAAGTTCGATTCAGTTAACGAAGCGATGGCCGTGGCCAACGCAGAAGCCCGTGAGAGAGCGCAGGAGATCGTGAGACAATGGCGGGAGTCATGAACCGGGAAGCTGCAGTCGACCTCGCTAGCCAGAAGGCGATCGCCTGGGGGCAAGACCCTGAGCGCTTCAACCGCTATCCGAATCGCACGCACTTCATCGGGATTGAGCACCCCGAACACGATCAGATGGCAACGAAGACTTTGCTGCGTGGAGATCCCGTTGTGCTGATCTACCCCGACGGAAGCGAGCTGCTGATCGATCCCGATCCCAGCGGTGGTGCCCGCATCGAGACGCGGGATTCCTCGGGGAAGCCCATCGCGGCTTAGCCTTAACGGCCACGGTGGCCGATCAACTCTTCGATACGGGCGACGGGGCGGGGCGGGAGCCGCAGCGGCCGCCTGCCGACGCCCCCCTTCCCGTCCGCATGCGCCCTCGCTCCCTCGACGAGGTGATCGGGCAGGAGCACGTGCTGGGAGAGGGGTCGGCGCTGCGGAGCGCGATCGAGAGCGGCAAGCCTCACAGCGCGATCCTTTACGGGCCGCCGGGGGCGGGGAAGACGACGCTGGCGCGGATCGCGGCGGCGGGAGCGGACGGGGCTTTCGAGGAGGAGTCGGCGGTGAATGCCGGCAAAGCCGAGATCCGCGGCGTGATCGAGCGGGCGCGGGAGCGGCGGCGGGCGAATGGGCGGCCGACGATCCTCTTCCTCGACGAGATCCACCGCTTCAACAAGGCCCAGCAGGACGCGCTGCTGCCGGCGGTCGAGGACGGGACGCTGACGCTGATCGGGGCGACGACCGAGAACCCCTACTTCGAGGTCAACTCGGCGCTGCTCTCGCGGACTCAGATCTACGAGCTGCGGCCGCTGGAGCCGGCGCAGGTGGAAGAGCTGCTGCGGCGGGCGCTGCGCGACCCGGAGCGGGGAATTGCCGATCCGCCCGCGATCGCTCCCGCCGCCCTGGAGATGCTGGCGTTGCGCAGCGGCGGCGACGCCCGGGTGGCGCTTGGTGCACTGGAGCGAGCTGCCGAGCGCGTAGCCGACTTCGACCACAGCGGGGTGGGGTCGAAGTCGGCTACGGTCGACGTCGCCGCGGTCGAAGACGCGCTCCAGCGCAAGGCGATCGACTACGACCGCCAGGGGGACCGCCACTACGACTTCGTCTCCGCCTGGATCAAGGCGACCCGCGGCTCCGACGTCGATGCCTCGCTCTACTACCTGGCGGTGATGCTGGAGGGCGGCGAGGACCCGCGCTTCATCGCCCGCCGCATGGTCATCCTCGCCTCCGAGGATGTCGGCAACGCCGACCCGCAGGCGCTGCTGGTCGCCGACGCCGCCGCCCGCGCGGTCGATCGCGTCGGCCTGCCCGAGTGCGCCCTCAACCTCGCCCAGGCAGCCGTCTACCTGGCGCTGGCGCCGAAGTCGAACGCCTCCTACAAAGCCCTCTCCGCCGCCCGTGCCGAGGTCCGCGCGAACGGCGCGAAAACCCCGCCCGATTACCTGCGCGACGCCCACTACCCCGGGGCGGCGAAGCTCGGCCGCGGCGAGGGCTATCGCTACGCCCACGACGAGGCTGGCGGGGTCAGCAGCCAGCCGCTGCTACCGGAGGAGCTGCGTAGCCGGCGCTTCTACGAGCCGACCGATCGCGGCTTCGAGATCGAGCTCGGCGAGCGGCTCGCAGCGTTAAGGAAAAAATTAGACAACTCGTAAAGTTGTCCCGCAACCTTTCGGTCCCCCCGGGGTTCTTAGGGTCGGCTCACCGAGCTAGTAGCCAGGGAGAGCCGACCACCCGGCCGGAGGTCAGGACTGGGGGCCCCGGCCGGGGTCGTCAACAAGGGGGACGAGGGCGTCGAGTGGACTGGGCTCGACGCCCTCTCAGCTATCTTGGATCGATGGCTGGCGAGAAGCTCCGTCTCGGCGGTATGGCCCTCCGCAACGGGCTGCTGATCCACGGGCCAAGCCACTGGGCGGCGGCGGTCCGCGATCGCGAGGGCGGGGTCGAAGTCGCCTCCGAGCGCAAGCCGGAGCTGGCGCCGGGGGTGGTGGCGAAGCTGCCCGGCCTGCGCGGCCCGATCAAACTCGCCGAGGCGATGCTGGTGCTGCCGCTGGTGCGGCGGCGGATGCCGGCGGCACGGCTGCCGTTCGAGGATCCACGGGTCTTGGCCGCGGTGGTGACGACGCTGGCCGCGACCTCGCTCCTGCGCAGGCGGGCGCCGGCCGGCGCCCTGCGCGAGAGCGTCGTGCAGGCGCTTGGCGCGGTCCCGGCAATGGTGGCGCTGAGCGACCGCGACCTCGCCGCCTACCACGGGGTCGAGCACAAGGCGATCGCCGCCTACGAGCGCGGCGACGGGAGCCCGGCCGCGACGGAGGTGGCGTCCGTGCCGAAGGAGCACGACCGCTGCGGCTCCAACCTGATCGTGCCGATGATGTTGCTGTCGGCTGGCGGCACCCTCCTCCTGGAGCGGATGGTCGAGCAGCCGAGCCCGGCGGCGCGCGCCGGCGTCGGCCTCGGTGGCGCCTCCCTCGCGGTCGAGATGTTCGCCTGGAGCGACCGCCACCATGGCGAGCCCCTGGCCGAGGCCTTCCACACCCCCGGTCGCGGGATCCAGCGCCTGGTCGCGACCAAGGAGCCGACCCCCGAGCAGCTCGAGGTCGGGATCGCGGCGCTGGAGGAGATCCTCAGGGCCGAGGCCGCATAGACTTCGCGCTCTTGTTCGGAAGGATCGATCACATCGGAGTCGCCGTCGAGGACATCGACGCTGCGATCGCCCTCTACGGGCAGAGCTTCGAGATGGAGCTCGCCCACCGCGAGAGGGTCGAGTCGCAGGGGGTCGAGGCGGTCCTGCTCGACGTCGGCGACGGCCACGTCGAGCTGCTGGCGCCGCTCGGCCCCGACACCCCCGTCGGCAAGTACATGGCGAAGAACGGGCCCGGCCTGCACCACGTCGCCTACGCGGTCGACGACATCGATGCGGCCCTGAAGGGCATCGCCGCCGCCGGGATCCAGCTGATCGACTCCGAGCCGCGGGTCGGGATCCGCGACAGCCGCGTCGCCTTCCTCCACCCCCGCTCGACCGGCGGGGTCCTGACCGAGATCGTCGAACCCGCGGGAGGGCACTGATGGCTGAGGCGCAGCGAGTAGAGATCGGCTTCGAGGGCGGCCAGGTGGTCTCCACCCGCCTTGGCGACCAGGATCTGAAGGACCTGCGCGCCCGCCTCGAGCAGGGTGGCTGGTACGACCTCCACACCGAGGAGGGGACGATCGCCCTTTACCTCGGAAAGGTCCAGTTCCTCCGGGTCGAATCCGGCGAGCACCGGGTCGGCTTCGGGCTCGGCGCTTAGAGCGATGCGCCCCCGCCACCTCGCTGGCGCGGCGGCTGCGGCGACGTTGGCGGCGGCACTCTGGTGGCGCCAGAACCCCTCCGCCTGTCCCTACGGCCAGCGGTTCTGGGTCGAAGCACCGCACCCGATCATCACCCGCGAGCGCCTGCGCTCGGTCCTGCGGCCCCAGCCCGGCGAGCGCCTGCTCGAGATCGGCGTCGGCACCGGCTACTACAGCCTCGACCTCGCCGAATGGGTGGCGCCGGAGGGGAAGCTGGAGCTGTTCGACCTGCAGCAGGAGTTCCTCGACCACGTGATGCGGGCCGCGGGCGAGCGCGGGCTGGACAATCTCGTGCCGACCCAGGGGGACGCGACGCAACTGCCCTTCGAAGACGCCTCGATCGACGCCGTCGTCCTCACCGCCGTCCTCGGCGAGATCCCCGACACCGCCGCCGCCTTGCGGCAGATCCGGCGCGTCCTCAAGCCGAGCGGCAGGCTCGTCGTCGGCGAGCTCTTCGGCGACCCCCACTTCACCACCCGTGCCAGCCTCGAGCGCATGGGTGCGGATGCCGGGCTGCAGCTCGCCGAGCGATCGGGCAACTGGTTCGGGTACTTCGCCCGGCTAACGCCGCAGTAGCGAGCGCGCCCGCTCGGTCCGCAGCGCCGTCCGCGCCGCGTTGCCGCCCGGGCCGCCGTGGAGGCCGCCGCCTGGGTGGGCGGAGGAGGAGGCGAGGTAGAGGCCTCGGACCGGCGTCGTCGGCCGGCCGAGACCGGGGAAGGGGCGGAAGATCGCCTGCTGGTAGAGCTGGGCGGTGCCGCCGTTGATCGCGCCGCCGACCAGGTTGCGGTTGTGGCGCTCGAGGTAGAGCGGGGTCTGGACGTGGCGCTTGAGGATCAGCTGGCGGAACCCGGGGGCCAGCCGCTCGACCTCTTCCTCCATCCGGTCGGCGAAACGCTCGCCCTCCTCCTCGCGCGTCCAGTCGCCGCTCAGCTCGCCGGCGGCGTCCGTGCGCGGGCTCTGCGGGACATGGGTGTAGGCCCAGGCCGTCTCCGTGCCCTCCGGCGAACGCGAGGGATCGACCATCGAGTACTGGCCGAGGACGAGGAAGGGCCGGTCGGGAATCTCGCTTGCCGCCAGCTGCGTCGTCGCCTGCGTCAGCCCATTCATCCCCTCGGCGACGTGGACGGTGCTGGCGCGGCGCGCCTCCTCGGCACTCCAGGGAATCGGCTCGCGCAGGGCCCAGTTGACCTTGAAGGTCGAGTTGTCGTACTGGTAGTTGCGCAAGTCGTCGCGAACTCGCTCGGGGACCACCCCGGGCGGCAGCATCTTCAGGAACAGGGCCGGCGCACCGCAGTCGGCGAGGATGGCGCGCCGCGCCTCGAACCGTCGCCCGTCGGCGGCGACGGCGGCGTGCGCGCGCCGACCCCGCACCTCTATTCGCTCGATCGGGGTCTCGCAGATCACTTCGCCGCCGCGGTCGCGCAGCCGCCGCACCAGGGCCCGGGTGATTTCGCCGGCGCCGCCCTCCGGCACCGGGTAGCCGTGCTGCTGTCCGAGCCCGCAGAGGACCCAGCCGAACATGCCGCCGCCGGAGCTCTCCGGAGTCAGGTCGGCATGGAGGGCATTGCCGGCGATCAGCCAGCTGCCGCCATCGCCGCGGAAGTTCTCCTCCGCCATCCGCCGCGCCGGCAGCAACGAGAAGCGGGCGAAGTCGGCGAGCCCGCGGGGCCCGAGCGCGGCCAGCATCCCCGCCGCCGGGCGGATCGGCGGCAGCGGCGTCAGCAACGACCCGACCAGGTGGGGACCGGCGCGGCGCCAGAGGTCGAAGAGTCGCCTCCAGACCTCGCCGTCGCCGGGCGCGAAGGCGTCGAGCGAGGCGCAGGTCTCGTCGAGGTCCATCGAGAGCAACGCGCAGCGGCCGTCGGGATGCGGATGGGCGACGACTCCCCTGGCGCTGAGCCAGTTGACCCCGTAGCGCTCCAGTTCGAGCGGGGCGATGTGGCGGGAGGCGAGGGTGAGGGGATAGAAGGCGCTGTAGAGGTCATGGACGAAGCCCGGCTCGGTCACTTCGCCGCTGCGGACGGCGCCGCCGGGTTCCGGTTGCTCCTCACAGACGGTCACCTGCCAACCGTGGTCGGCGAGGTGGTTGGCGGCGATCAGGCCGTTGGGACCGGCGCCGATGACGACGGCGTCTGCATGCATCAGCCCCGTCCGACTACCCGCAGCATCCCGTCCCAAGCGCCGAGCGCCTTGACGGCGATGCTCGGGCGGCCGCCGAAGCCGCCCTCGGTCTCGCCGGCGCCCTTGCCGTCGCGCAGCGCTCCCTCGCCGGCGGGACGGTCGCCGGCGCTGTGCTCGAGCCGCGCCAGAGCCTGCATCGCCCGCTTCCCGACGCCGCCGAAGTAGGAGTAGAAGAGGACCTGGGCGCGGGCGAGGCCGCCAGCCGTCAGCTCGTCGCGGGGGTGGCGGATGACGCTGAGTACCGCATCGGCAACCGACTCGGGCGAGTAGAGGGAGGGGAAGGGCGGTTCGGGCGGCAGCAGGCCGGTCGAGCTCTGGAGGTTGTCCCAGAGCGGGGTGTCGACCGCGCCGGGGTTAACCAGCGACAGGGTCACCGAGGAGCCGCTCTCCTCCAGCTCGATTCGGATCGTGTCGAGGAAGCCGACGAGGCCGTGCTTGGAGGTGGTGTAGGCGGCCATCCCCGGCAGTGGCATCCGGGCGGCGATCGAGCCGACGCAGACGATTGCTCCGCGGGACTCCTCGAGGTGGGGGAGGGCGACCCGGATCGTGTCGACGGTGCCGCCGAGGACGGTTTCGATCGTCGCATCGAAGTCGTCGGGGTCGGTCTCGGTGAAGCGGCCGAAGGAGAGGCTCGCGGCCGAGGTGACGAGGACGTCGAGCCCGCCCAGCTCGGCGGCGGCTTTGTCCACCGCGGCGGTGAGCGCCTCGCGGTCGGTGATATCGGCGCTGACGGCGATCGCTTCGCTCCCTTCCTCCGCGAGCCTGCGCTTTGCCGCCGCCAACCCAAGTTCGTTGCGAGCGAGGACCGCGACGCGCGCCCCCTCCCGCACCAGTCCTTCGGCGACGGCGAGGCCGATGCCGCTGCTGCCACCGGTGACCAGAACCCGCTGCCCGTCCAGGTCGCGCTCGTGCATCGGGTCGCCCTCAGGCACGCCTTCGACCAGTCGCTTCAGCCGCATCAGCGCCTCTGCGTTACGGATGCGCAGGGCCGTATCGGCGACGGGGTTGCCGACGAGGAGCGAGGTCACGCGGTCGCCCGGCACCTCCTCCATCCTCACCTCGGTGCCGCCAGCGCTCTCTCGCAGGTCGAGCGCGATCGTCGCCGTCCCCAGCGGTCGCGCCTTCGCCTTCAAGACGATCCGGTTGGGGGGGTCGATCTCGGTCACCTCGGTGTAGTCCTTTACCCCCACCGGCCAGGAGCCGACCTTGTGGTGGAAGCGCGAGCCGACCGCCGGAAACTCCTCATCGTGGTCTCGGATCCCGGCGGCGCCGACCACCCACCGCGGGTAGCAGTCCGGATCGGCGAGGACGGTGAAGACCTCCTCCGGGGAGGCGTGGATGTGGATGCGGTTACGTGCCATCGCCATCCTCCGCCAGCGCCATCACTCCGCCCTCGGCACCGTCGCCGTCGCGGAAGAAGTCCCAGAGCTCGACCCTGTTTCCCACCGGGTCGAAGAAGTAGACGGAGCGGTCGCCGCCGTCATGCTCGATCGGCCCCTCGACCTCGATCCCGCGCTCGCGCAGGTCGTTCGTCAGCGCGTCTAGGCGGTCGTGGTCGACGGAGAGGGCGAAGTGGACGTGGCGACCGCCGCGGTCGGAGTACTCCTTCTCCCCGGGGGCCCAGATCCCGAGCCGGCAATGCTCCCCCGCCGCCAGCCAGACCCGATCGCCCTCCTTCAACACCAGCTCCAGCCCGAGCTCGCGGTAGAAGGAGGTCAGGCGCTCGACGTCATCGGTCTCGAGGACCAGCTCACAGATCCCAGCTACGGTCATATTCCTCGTTTCCCCCTCCAACTTCAGTTCAAGCCTCCCCGGGGTGACAAGGAGCGGAGCTTCGCCGACGTCGCGGCCCGCGTTGCGTTATCGCGCGGCGCGGGCGATGTAGACACCCTTGGTGTGGGCGACCTCGTCGAGCGGCTGTTGGGGTATCGCGTCGTGGTGGTGGCCGTAGACGTCGAGGCACTCGAGCCCGGCGACCGCCATCGCGGCGCGCACCTCGGCCTCTGGGAAATGGCGCTCGCGGTGCAGCTCCGGGGGAATCGCCTGGCCGCCGGACCCCTCCAGCGGCTCGACCTCGAAGCTCGCCTCGGCAATCGAGCCAGGGGAGGCGTCGGGATCGGTCAGGCCCTTCCAGATCAGCTTCTTGCCCTCGCGCTCGACGACGACTTCTTCGGCGAAGAAGTGGCGGTACGCCTCCAACGTGTTGACGTCGAACATGAGCAGGCCATCAGGACCGAGGTTGCGGCGCATCCCGGTCAGCGCCCGCTCGAGCTCCTCGGTGCTGAGCAGGTAGTTGACGGCGTCGTCGAGGCAGAAGACGACGTCGAAATCGCCGAAGACAGGCAGCTTGCGCATGTCGGCCACCGCGAGCTTCGCCCGGTCGCCGACCTTCTCGCGGGCGATCGCCACCATCTTCGGCGAGATGTCGCAGGCGGTCACCTCCCAGCCTTTCTCCAGCATCGGGATGAAGCTCTTGCCGGTGCCGCAGGCGACGTCGAGCAGGCGGTGGCTTGCGATCCCGTGCGCTTCCAGCTTCGGCATCAGCTGGCTGAGCCAGAGTTCGTAGTCGTGATGAGCGGTGAACGCGTCGTATACAGGCGCTATCGCCTCATAGGCGATCTCGGCCCAACGCGGCAGCTCTCCCCCCTCGTCCCTGGCCACGATGAAAGGACCTGCGCAAGTTCAGGACAGTTTCCAGGTCGAAACTGGCAATTTCGCGCACTGCTTATGTAGGTTCGTTCAATCAACACTCCGATAGGGCATCGCCGCGGGAACGACGATGGCTGGGAGTGGGGTGAGGCACAGAGGATTTGTCTTCGAATGGCCTATCGCTACGCCAGCGATCCGGGCGAGGCCGAGGACATAGCTCAGGATGCCTTGCTCCGGGCCTGGCGTCGGCGCTCGACCCTGCGCGATCCCAACCGCCGCAACTACTGGCTGGCGACGATCGTCCGCAACGAGGCCTTCCGCCAGCACGCCCGCGTGCGCCCCGACCCGACAGCGACGATCGAGTTCCACGAGGGGGCTGAGGACGAGGGGGTCCTGGCGGCGGTCGAGCTCGCCGACCTGCATGCCGCGCTCGCGCACTTGAGCGAACGCGACCGCCGGCTGCTGGAGATGAAATACGAGGAGGACCTGACGCAGGCGACGATCGCCACACGCCTCGGCATCCCGGAAGGGACGGTGAAGGTGCGGCTGCACCGCGCCCGCAACAAGCTGCGCCTGCTGTACGCGGGGGCGAGCGCGCCAGGCTGAAGTTCGGACCGCTGTACAACGGCGACGCGACTTGACGCGACGAACATCTGTACATGGAGATGGCAGCACGGCAGATCGTCGCCTTCGGTGGCGGCGGCTTCTCGATGGAGTCGGGCAACCCGCTGCTCGACGACTACGTGCTGGGGCTGACGAAGGCGGAGCGGCCGCGGGTCTGCTTCCTCCCATCGGCCAGCGGTGACGCCGACCACTACATCGTCCGCTTCTACCGCGCCTTCTCGGCCCACCGCTGCGAGCCCACCCACATCTCCCTCTTCCGTCGTGAGCAGGGACCGGCCGATCTCCGTCGCCACCTCCTCTCCCAGGATCTGATCTACGTCGGCGGCGGCAGCGTGGTCAGCCTGCTCGGGGTCTGGCGAGCCCACGGGATCGACTCGGTCCTGCGCGAAGCTTGGGAATCCGGGGTGATCCTCTGCGGCCTCTCTGCTGGCTCGCTCTGCTGGTTCGCCGAGGCGGTCAGTGGCTTCCACGGGCAGCCGAAGCGATTGCGCGGCCTTGGGCTGCTGCCCTTCAGCAACTGCGTCCACTACGAGCGCGGCTCGGGGCGCGGTGAGTCCTTCCACCGCTTCCTGCGTGAAGGGATGTGCGGCGGCTACGCCGCCGAGGACGGGGCGGCGCTGCACTTTCGCGGCGAGGAACTGAGCCGCGTCGTAGCCTCACGGCCGCAGGCCCGCGGCTATCGGCTCGACGCCGCCGGCAGCCGGGTGGTGGAGATGCGGATTGCGACGACCTACCTGGGCGATCGGGATGCGCTGCCGCGGGCGCCGCTGCCGGAGGCGCTCTCGACCGCCCCCGCTGCCTGATGGCGGCCGCAGGCCCCGCGGCGACGGCAACGCCGGTGCGGCGGATCCTCGCCCTTGGCGGGCACGAGTTCAGCTCGCGGCCGGCGGACCGAGCGGTCCGCGAGCTGCTGCTGCGGCTGGCCGGCGAGCGCGGCGGCGAGCGGCCGCGGATCTGCATCCTCCCGACCGCCAGCGGCGACACTTCCGAGCAGATCGCCAGCTTCTACTCGGCCTTCGGCGAACGGCCATGCGAGCCCTCCGACGTCTCGCTCTTCCGCCTCGGCCGGCGGCCGCTGGCGCTGCGCGACCACCTCCTTGCCCAAGACTTGATCTATGTCGGCGGCGGCAGCATGGTCAACCTGCTCGCTGTCTGGGAGGCGCACGAGCTCGCCTCGATCCTCGCCCTTGCCTGGCGACAGGGGGTCGTCCTCGCCGGCCAGAGCGCCGGAGCGATGTGCTGGTTCGAGGCGGGGATCACCAAGTCCTCCGGAAAGCCCCTGGCCGCCGCCGGCCTCGGTCTCCTTCACGGCAGCCTTTGCGTCCACTACAACAACGAGCCGGAGCGCCGCGCCGCCTACCTGGATGCCATCGGCGCGGGAATGCCGAGCGGCTACGGGCTCGACGACTATGCCGGCCTCCTCTGGGAGGGGGAGGGCGGACCCTCCGCCCTGACCGCGCGGCGCGGCGCGCGTGCCTACCGCGTCAGCAGCCGTGAGGGAGAGGTGGCCGAGTCGCCCCTTCCGGCCCGTTTTTTGCCCGCACCGGCACCGGCCGCCCTGCGCGAGGACATTGCCGAGTTCAGGCGGGTCAAGACCATGCGAAAACGCGCCGGCTGGCTGGCTTAACGAAAATTCGTACCGGTGACGTACCCAAAGCAGTATGGTGTGCATGTAAGTGCGGGTGATTTCTTGACCACGCGGAAAGATGCCCACCTGCACTTTGCAGGACTTTCACCAAATCGAGAAGTCGAGCAAGGCTGTGGGCATGTGGGTTCCAGGAACGCCGCTTGAAGGTTTGACCAGGGCAGCAAAGGATGCCCGTGCAAATTTGCTCGGCTTCAAATCCGACTCTTCGTCCACAACTCCTCAGATAGGAAGAAGCTCATGAAACGCGCCGGAGCTACTGCACTTTCCCTGCTAGCGGCGCCGCTAAACGTCCACCTCCTGCAGGCGCTGGAGGATGGCCCCCTGCCCTTGATCGATTTGCGCCGAGCCGTCGGCTCGCCCCCCCAGAGCACGATGCGGGTTTACTCGCGAACACTGGTGGAGATCGGGACGCTGGAACGACAGCGGCAGGCCTCCTTCCCGGGCACCGTCGAATACGCGAGCACCGAGTCCGGGCGCTCGTTGTTGGCGATCGGCCAGGTCCTCGAGCGCTGGCTGCAGGAGGCCCCCGCCGGGGCGATCACCCTCGGTACCACCGCCAGCAAGAGCGCGACCAAGGCCCTGGTCGAGGGCTGGTCGACGAACATCATCCGGGCGCTCGCGGCAAAACCGCTTTCCTTGACGGACCTGAACCGGTTGATCCCGCGGATCAGCTACCCCTCCCTGGAGCGGCGGCTGGGTGCCTTGCGGTTGGCCGACCTCGTGGAACCGCACCCCGGTGAGGGCCGCGGCACGCCCTATCGGGCGACCCCCTGGTTGCGACGGGCGATCGTCCCGCTGGCGGCCGGCGCCTGGTGGGAGCGCCGCCATCTCGCTGAGCCCCCGCAGATCGGCCGCCTCGACGTCGAGGCGGCGTTCCTGTTGGCGATCCCGCTGATCGAGCTGTCTGCCGATCTGACCGGCAAGTGCCGGCTGGCGGTGGAAATTCAGGGTGGCTCCTCTCCCGTCTTCGCCGGGGTGTTGATCTGCGTCGAGGAGGGGAAGGTCATCTCCTGCTCCTCCCGCCTCGAGGGCGAGGCGGAGGGTTGGGCCTCGGGCAGCGCGGTTAGCTGGATGCGCCGGATGAACGGGCAGGACGCCGACCTCGAAATCGGCGGCGATGCCGAGCTCGTGCGCGAGGTCGTCGAGGCCATTCGCAAGAGCGCGTTAGCCGTCAACCGGAATTGACCGCACCTCCAGAGAATGCGCACGCGCATCGATAGCTAACGCTCCGTGCAGGGGTCCATGGAGAAGACGTCCACACTGTGGGCGTCTTTCTTTTTCTAGGGAAGTTTCCAGCGGAAGCCGATCTCCTCGATCGCCGGCTCCAGCGGGCTGCTCGGGAGTCCGGGCTTCGTTGCCTGCCGCGGGTCGTTGTAGCCGCCCGGGGCAACGTCGTTTGGCGTGTCGGGATGGAAGAGCGAGGCGAGGTACTGGATCTGTCCGCGCCCTTGGCCGAGCTCGGTCTGACCGCCGCCGTAGGCGCCGATCCCGCGCTCCTCGCAGTAGTCGTAGGCGGCGAAGAGGTTGCGGATCGGGCCGAAGCGCGAGGGCTTCACGTTCACCACCTTCGGCGGTGACCAGGGCATCGCCTCGATGTCGGCGATCGAGTGGATCGGCGCGTCCCAGGTCACCCGCTCGGAGACCGGGTCGAGCAGCGGTTTCGTCTCCGCGGTCACGTCGGGGTCCTCGAGCCAGGACTCGGGGAAGGTCTCGATCAGCTTCGCGTAGAGCTCGGGGTCGGTCTCGACGTCGACCGGGGTGCCTTTGTAGAAGCCCTTGAGGTCGAGCGAGTCGACCGCGCCGGTCTCGGCCAGCGCCGCGATCAGCTCGTCGTCCCAGTCGTTGGCGGGGTCGAGCTTGAAGCGCAGCGTCGGGTAGGCGGCGAGGCGTAAGCGCAGCGGCTCGATCGACGAGCGAGCGCCCTCCTCCCAGCCGGCCAGTCGCATCGAGCTGACGAAATTCACCGGCTTTGGCTCACGTCCCAGCACCTCCGCCAAGTTCGTCCCCGCCTGTCGCAGCGTCAGGTCGAGCGCCGCCGACTCGAAGGCCCAGCGGCGGTAGTCCCGCGACACGTCCTCCCGCACCGGCTCTCCCGCCGGAAACAAATCGATCCCGTCCAGTCGATCCGAAAACTCGCCGAAGGTGAAGCTGCCGTTCAGCCCCTCCGGAGGCCCATGATCCTGCTGCCCGATGTGATCGACGGCGTCATAGACCACGTCCTCCCCGATCCCCTCATGCCCACCACCGCGCAACTTGACGATCGTCGTCAAGCGTTCGAAGGCCCCCGCATCCAAACTCAGCCCCTCGAACCCACAGCTCTCAATAAGAAGCGGCAACCCCGCGATCGCATCGAAGCTGGACACCCTCGCAGCGTAAAGGACCCGGGTGAGGGGGTCGCCGGGCCCTCCCCGCTGTTGCCCGCCGACCCCCTCACCCGGGTCCCCTAAAGCGCAACGCGCAACGTCTTCAACCCCCGATCCGACCCACCCCGGACGTAGCCGCCATGCGCCAGGCTTTCGCGGATGAAGTCGAGCGTCTCCTCCGTCAGCCGCTCGCCAGGAAGCACGTTCGGGATCCCCGGCGGATAGGCGGCCAACCCCTCGGCGGCAACGCGTCCTGCGGCGGCGTCGAAGGGAACCACCTCCTGTGGCCCGAGGAAGGCTTCCCGGGGCGTCAGCACCATTTCGCCCCAGGGCGGCGCCGGCGCCAGCTTCTCGTCTGGCGCCCCCGGCGTTTCCTCCAGCTCGGCGACGGCCTTGCGCAGCCCCGTGACCAGCCGCTCGCCGCTGCGCTCGGCCTCCTCGCCGACCCCGAAGATCGCGACGACGACGTTGCCGGAGTAGAGCTCGAGGTCGATCTCGGCGACGTGGAAGGCGGTCTTCCAGAGCCGCTGGGCGCTGGAGCCGGTGCCGCGGACGTCGATCCCGAGCCGCAGCGGGTCCAAGCCGGCCACGCCCGGCCGGCCGGCCATCCGCTCGTCGAGTACGTCGAGACCCGGGATCTCCTTGATCATCTCCCGGGTCTTCGCCAATCCCGCCAGCGCCTCGCTCAGCATCTCCTCGCCGTGGACGTACATCTGCCGCCGGGCCGCATCGAGCGAGCCCGCGAGGAGGCCGCTGGGGCTGGTCGTCTCGACCAGGCTGACGCAGCGGTCGACGACGGCGCCGTCGATGCGGCCGCCGCGCCCGAGGTGCAGCATTGCCGCCTGGGTCATGGCCCCGATGATCTTGTGGGTCGAGGAGGTGACGAGGTCGGCACCGGAGGCGAGCGCGTCGGTCGGCAGCTCGGGGTGGAAGTGGAGGTGGGCCCCCCAGGCCTCGTCGACGACCAGCGGCACCTCGCGCGAGTGCGCCACCTCGGCCATCCCGGCGACGTCGGCGCAGGCGCCGAAGTAGGTGGGGGAGACGACCATCGCCGCCACCGCCTCCGGGGTTTCGCCCAGGGCCGCCGCCAGCGAGTCCGGCGTCAGGCCGTGGGCGATCCCCAGCTCGGGGTCGAGCTCGGGCGCGACGAAGGTCGGGCGCATGCCGCTGAGGACGAGCCCGTCGATCACCGATGAGTGGACGTTGCGCTGAACGACGACCCGGTTGCCGCCGTGGGCCAGCGCCATGCAGGCGGCGTGGTTGCCCTGCGAGGCGCCGTTGCCGAGGAACCAGGTGCGGCCGGCGGCCCAGGCCTCGGCGGCGAGCTGCTGCGCCTGCTGGAAGGGAGTCGGTTCGGGGCCGATGTCGACTCCTTCGGTGACCGAGGGGATGTCGTGGCGTAAGCCGCGCTCGCCGACCAACTCGACCATCGCCGGGTCGGCGCCGATCCCGCCCTTGTGGCCGGGCACCTGGAAGCGCCCGGGGTCGCGCCTCGCGTAGGCGAGCATCGCGTCGACGTAAGGAGTGGAGGCCTGACCATCTCCTGGCATCGATCCGAGTCTACGGGTCGACCTCAGGCCGACCGGACAGATCCGAGGCCGATCTCTGGACAGAGACGGCGATCCGAGTGCAGGAGAATCCAGTGATGCAGCACACCCGACTGGGTTACTGGATCGAGGAGGCCGGTGAGGTCGAGCCGCGGCCGGCGCTGAGCGGCCTGGTCGAGGCGGACGTGCTCGTCGTCGGCGGTGGCTACACGGGGATGTGGAGCGCCTGGTACGCGAAGCAACTGGAACCCGGGGCGCGGGTCGTCCTGCTCGAGTCCGAACCGCTCTGCGGCCGCGGGCCGAGCGGGCGCAACGGCGGCTTCTGCAACGCGATGTGGTTCTCGCTCGCTTCGATGCGCGAGCGCTGGGGGGGCGTGCCGGCGCTGGCGGTCGCGAAGGCGGCCGAGCAGGCGGTGGCGCGGATCGGCGCCTTCTGCGAGGAGCATGGCGTCGATGCCTGGTTCCGGCCCGCCGGCTACGTCCAGGTCTCGACCGCGCCGGCGCACGACGGAGCCTGGAAGCGGGCGCTCGCGGCCTGCCGCGAGCTTGGCGTGCCGGAGATGCTGCAGCCGCTGAGCGAGGCGGAGGTGCAGGAGCGTTGTCAATCGCCGGCCTTTCGCGCCGGCGCCGTCTCCCCGACCGCGGCGACCGTGCAGCCGGCGCGGCTGGCCCTGGGGTTGCGGGCCCAGCTGCTGGCGGCCGGGGTGAAGGTCTTCGAGTCCTCCCCGGTGCGCTCGTTCCGCGAGAGGGGAGACGGCGTCGAGGCGGAAACCGCCGGCGGGTCGGTTCGGGCTGCCCGGGGCGCGCTGGCGATCGGCAGCGCTGCCACGAATCGCCGCGGACCGTTGCGCGGCCGCCTCACCGTCGCCTCCTCCCACATCGTCCTCACCGAGCCGGTCCCCGACGTGCTCGAGCAGATCGGCTGGACGAACGGCGACTGCATCACCGACTCCCGCTCGCTGCTCCACTACTTCCGCGCCACTCGCGACGGCCGCATCGCCTTCGGCTGGGGCGGCGGCCGTATCGCCGCCGGCGCCCGCACCCGCGGCCGCGCCGAGGTCGACGCCGATGTGGTCGCCGCCGCCACCGAGCACCTCCACGACTACTTCCCCGCGCTGCGCGGCCGCCGCATCACCCACGCCTGGGGCGGCCCGATCGACGCTTCCCCGACCCACCTCCCAGCCATAACGAAGCTTCCCCAACACCGCGCCTGGGTCGCCGCCGGCTACACGGGCAATGGCGTCGGCCCTTCGAACATGGTCGGCCGCACCCTCGCCTCCCTCGCCCTGGGCAAAGAAGACGACCACACCCACCTCGCCTTCGTCGACCCCAAGACCCCCCGCGTCCCCCCCGAGCCCTTCCAATGGCTGGGCGGCGAATCCATCCGCCTCGCCCTCCTCAAAAAAGAGGAAGCCGAGCTTCAGAACCACCCCCCCGGCCGAGTCGCCTCAGCTATCTCAAAGGTCCCGGAACTAATCGGCTTCCACATCGGCCGATAGCTGCACCTAGCTGTCGTAGGAGGAGTGGGGGTCACTCGAACTGGCGGATACTCAAAAAGCCGAGCTAATTAGCTCGGCTTTTGTCAGGGCGAGTGACCCCCACTCCTCCACCCCCTACTGCGCCGCCGCCGTCCCCGGCAGCGGTATCGGACCGCCTTCTTCCGGCTCCGGCTGCACCGCCGCCATCCGTTCCGCTCGCCGCTGCTGGAACAGCACCAGACCCACCGCCACGACCGCAGTCAGGAAGAGCAGGGTCGCCAGGGCGTTGACCTGGACCGGAATCCCACGGAGGCTGACGCCGTAGACGTAGAGGGGGAAGGTGACCGTCGTGCCGGAGTTGAAGTTGGAGATCACGAAGTCGTCGATCGAGAGGGCGAAAGCGAGCAGCGCGGCGGAGACGACGCCCGGCGCCAGCAGCGGCAGGGTGACGGTGCGGAAGGTGGTCAGCGGGCTCGCGCCGAGGTCGGCCGCGGCCTCCTCGATGTTGCGGTCGAAGCCGATCAGGCGCGAGCGCACGACTACGACCACAAAGCTGATCGAGAACATCACGTGGGCGATCAGCAGCGTCGTGAAGCCGAGCGCGAACGAGTAGTAGATGAACATCGAGAGCAGGGAGGCGCCGATGACAACCTCGGGCGTCGCCATCGGGATCACGATCAGGAGGTTGGCGAGGCGCTTGCCGCGGAAACGGTGGCGGACCAGTGCGATCGCCATCGCGGTGCCGATCGCGGTCGCGATCAGGGTCGCGAAGAGGGCCAGCCGCAGGCTCGTCAAGAGGGCTTCGTTGAGTTCCGGTTTCGAGAACATCGTCCGCCAGTACTCGAGGGTGAAGCCGTTGTCGAGGCCGAAGGTGAGTTTGTCTTTCGGGGTCGCCCCGAAGGAGAAGATGGCGATCACGGCAATCGGGATCAGCATGTAGGCAACCGCGAGGCCGGCGTAGATAACCAGGGCGTTTCGCCGCAGCCAGTCCCAGGCCCTCGCCGACGCGCTCATCTCAGGCCGTCTCCTCGTCTTCGTCGCCCATGAACGACTCGGTCCCGGCGAAGCGGATGTAGACCAGGACGATTGCGAGGATCAGCGCCATCATCAAGAAGGAGAGCGCCGCCGCCTCCGGATAGTCGCGCTGGGAGAGGTAGAGCGACTGGATGACGTTGCCGATCATCGCCTGCCCGGTCCCGCCCAGCAGCTGGGCGTTGACGTAGTCGCCGAAGGCGGGGATGAAGGTGAGCAGCACGCCGGCGACGATGCCGGGCATCGTCAGCGGCAGCGTCACTTTCAGGAAGGCCGTGCGAGAGCTGGAGTAGAGGTCCTTGGCTGCCTCGATCAATCCCAGGTCGAGCCGCTCGAGGTTCGCGTATAGCGGCAGGATCATGAACGGCAGGAAGTTGTAGGTGAGGCCGGCGATCACAGCCCCCGAGGTCGCAAGCACCCGCCCGTCGCCGGGCGTCAGCGACAGCGTCTGCAGAACGCTGACCACCGGGCTGTCGTCGCTGAGGATGGTCTTCCAGGCGATCGTCCGGATCAGGTAGGTGGTGAAGAATGGCGCGACCACGGCGAACAGCAGCAGCGACTTGTAGCGGCCGGCGCGGAAGGCGATTGCGTAGGCCAACGGATAGCCGATCAGGAGGCAGAGCAGCGTCGCGGTGCCGGCGTAGAGGAAGGAGCGGAAGATCTGCTCCGTGTGGCCCGAGAGCGCGTCAGGGAAGTTCGACCAGGCCCAGGTGAAATTGAACCCCCCGCTCGTCAGCGAGCCCGAATAGAGCGCCAGTTCGCCCATGAAGTACATGGGCACGACGAAGAAGAAGAGGAGCCAGAGCAGGCCCGGTCCCAGTAACCAGTACGGGACCAGGCGTTGCTTCCAGCTCCTCATCAGATCAGCCGGTCAGCACGTTCTGCCAGGCTTCGTTGACTCGGTCCAGTTCCGGTGGGGTGTTCTGGCCCGTGCAGTTGCGGGTGAACTGGTCGCTGGGGAAGACGATCTGGCTCTTCGCCAGCTCCGATCCGCGTTTTTCGAGGATCTCTTGGACGCCGTCGACAGGGGAGATGTATTCGACCCATTCGGTGATGTCGGCAGCGACCGCGGGCCGGTAGACGAAGTTCATGAAGGCGATCGCCGTGGGCGTGTTGGGGGCGCCGACCGGGATCACCATGTTTTCCGACCACCTCACGCACCCCTCGGTAGGCATTCGCCATTCGGCGTTCGGGTTTTCGATCAGCGAAGCGTCTCCCGACCAGCCGATCGCCGCGACGATGTTGCCCGCGGTCAGGTCCTCGGTGTAGTCGTTGCCGGTGAAGCGGCGGATCTGGCCCGAGTCGGCGGCTGCCTTGACTCTGTCGATCGCCGTCAGCCACTGGTCGGCGCTTGCCTTGGCGGGATCGACTCCTTCGGCGAGCATCACCAGCGCCGGCGTTTCCCGGAGTTCGTCGAGCATCGTCACCTTGCCCTTGTATTTCGGGTCGAAGAGGTCGTTGACCGATTTGATCTCCGGCGCCTTCGAGGTGTCGACCCAGATCCCGGTCATACCGCCCTGCCACGGCACCGAGAACCTGCGTTCCGGGTCGAATGACGGGCTTTTCAGGCTGGGCAGGATGTTTTCGAAGACCGTCGGCAGGTCGTCTTTCTCGATCTCCTCCAGGTAGCCGAGGTCGTGCATCTGCTCGGCCATGTAGTCGGCGACGACGAAGAGGCTGCGCCCTCCCGACTGGCCTTGTTCGAGTTGGGGCTGCAACTTGCCAAAAAAGGAATCGTTGGAGTTGATGTCCTCGATGTAGTCGACCTTGACGCCCGTCTTGTCTTCGAACTCGGCGATAGTGCCGTTCTCGCCCGGGTCGATGTAGCCGGGCCAGTTGGAGAAGACCAGTTCGCCCTTCGCTTTGCCCCCTTCGGCGACGGTCGTTTCGCCGCCGTTGCCGCCGCCGGCGCCGCCGCCGCAGGCGGCGAGCCCAAGGGCCAGCGTCGCTGCGATCAGGACGGCGAGGACCGCCGGGGACCTACGTTGATCCTTCTCGCTGCTCATCTTGGGCTCAACCTCCGTGCGTCGTTTCCAGTTGCGACTGGTTGGCGGCCTTGGCGCCGTCGCCGCTCCCCGCGGCCACCCCGTTCGTTGACTCGCGGACAAGGTGCATGTGCTCGGGCTCCCAGCTGAGGGCGACGCGGGCGCCGCCGCCTGGAAGGCGCTGGCGCTCGGCCTCGTCGGCATTGGGAACGAGGACGGTCATCCGCACGTCCTCGCCGAGGTCGACCGCGATCTGGGTCGCGGTGCCGAGGTAGAGCGAGCTGGCGACGATCCCCTCGACGCGGGGCAGCCCCCGTCGCCCGTCGCCGTTCTGCCCCAATTCGACGTGCAGCTTCTCCGGCCGCACGACCGCGTGGCAGCGATCGCCGGGGGAGAAGCCGTCGGTGGCGGTCGCGATCGTCGTGCCCTCGTCGAGCTCCACCTCCTGGGGCCCCTTGACCGTCGCCGGCATCAGGTTGGAGACGCCGATGAAGCCGGCGACGAACGTGGTGGCGGGACGGTTGTAGACATCCTCTGGCGCCGCCACCTGTTCGACCCGGCCGCGGTTCATCACCGCGATCCGGTCACTCATCGTCAGCGCCTCCTCCTGGTCGTGGGTGACGTAGACGAAGGTGATCCCGACCTCCCGCTGGATCCGCTTCAGCTCGACTTGCAGGCCCTTGCGCAATTTCAGGTCGAGGGCCCCGAGCGGCTCGTCGAGGAGGAGGACCTTGGGCAGGTTGACCAGAGCCCGGGCAAGGGCCACGCGCTGCTGCATCCCACCGGAGAGCTGCGAGGGACGGCGCTTGGCGTGGGCTGCGAGACCGACCCGCTCCAGCTCGGCCCGAACACGCTCCTGGATCTCGCCCTTCGCCACCTTCTTTCGCTTCAGCCCGAAGGCCACGTTGGCCTCGACGCTGAGGTGGGGGAAGAGCGCGTAGCTCTGGAAGACGGTGTTGGTCGGGCGCTTGTGCGGCGGCAGCTGCGCCACGTCCTCCCCCTCGATCCGGATCTCCCCTTCGGTCGGCCGCTCGAAGCCGGCGATCATCCGCAGCGTAGTCGTCTTGCCGCAGCCGCTCGGCCCCAGCAGGGTGAAGAATTCCCCGCGCCCGAACTGGAGACTTAGGTCGTCGACCGCGGCCAGCTGGTCGAAGCGTTTGGTCACGCTCCGCAGCTCGACGCTGGGGGTCTCTCCTCGGTCTTCCATTCCGGTCTATCAGCCCCCTCTCGCTGGTTCGGGTACCCGGAAGCCCTGACTAACTACCAATCGCGACGGTAAGCCCCGGTGGATCAACGCGCAAGGGGCGAATGTCCTAAAAGCACAGGAGTGGCTTGTACACGACGTACAAGCGGTGTCCCAGTGCTTGACCCAATGACCACTTGCGAATGTTGGATTTGGGGTCTAGCGTTGTCCAGAACGTCGTAATCCGAGGAGGAGGGCTCCATGGCCACCGCGTCCCAAGCCCCAGCAGCAACCGATCTTCAGCAGTTGGCCCGCGATCACCTCTGGCTGCACTTCTCGAGGATGGGCGTCTACGGGCCCGACCACGAGGTTCCGATCATCACCCGCGCCGAGGGCTGCTACGTCTTCGACGAGCACGGCAATCGCTACCTCGACGGCCTCTCCGGCCTTTTCTGCGTCAACGCCGGCCACGGCCGCACCGAGTTCGGCGAGGCGGCCGCCCGCCAGGTCGAAGAGCTCGACTTCTACACGCTTTGGTCCTACGCCCACCCTAAGGCGATCGAACTTGCGGCGCGGATCGCCTCGCTGGCGCCCGGCGACCTCAACCGCGTCTTCTTCACCTCCGGCGGCTCGGAGGCGGTCGAGTCGGCGCTGAAGCTGGCCCGCAACTACCACCGCATCCACGGCAAAGGCCAGAAGCACAAGGTGATCGCCCGCGAGGTGGCCTATCACGGCACCTCGCTGGGGGCGCTCTCCGCTACCGGGATCACCGACCTGCGCAGCCAGTTCGAGCCGTTGACGCCTGGCGGCTGCCATGTCCCCAACACCAACATCTATCGCTGGCCGGAGGAGCGCGATCCGCTCTGGGCCGCCGACGCGATCGAGGAGCGGATCGTCTTCGAGGGCCCGGAGACGGTCGCCGCGGTGATCCTCGAGCCGGTGCAGAACGCCGGCGGCTGCTTCGTCCCGCCCGACGGCTACTTCCAGCGGGTGCGGGAGATCTGCGATCAGTACGACGTGCTGATGATCTCCGACGAGGTGATCTGCGCCTTCGGTCGCCTCGGCCACTACTTCGGCTGCGAGCGTTTCGACTACGTGCCGGACCTGGTCACGATCGCCAAGGCGTTGACCTCGGCCTATGCGCCGATGGGCGGCGTCGTCGCCTCCGACAAGGTCGCCGAGCCGTTCATGCAGGGCGACGCCTCCTTCGCCCACGGCTTCACCTTCGCCGGCCACCCGATCGCCGCCGCGATCGCGATGGCCAACCTCGACGTCTTCGAGCGCGAGGACCTCTGCGGCCACGTGCTGCGCAAGGAGGGCGAGTTCCGGCAGATGCTCGAGTCCCTGCACGACCTGCCGATCGTCGGCGACGTGCGCGGGGCCGGCTATTTCCACGCGATCGAGCTGGTCAAGGACAAGGAGACGAAGGAGAGCTTCAACGACGAGGAGTCCGAGGAACTGCTGCGCGGCTTCCTCTCCGGCGAGCTCTACAAGCGCGGGCTGATCTGCCGCGCCGACGATCGCGGCGACCCCGTGGTTCAGCTCTCGCCGCCGCTGATCGCCGACACCGAGCAGTTCGAAGAGATCCACGACGTCCTCCACTCGGTCCTCGGTGAGGCGTGGGACAAGGTGGTCGGCGGCTCGCGCAAGGGCTCCTCCGCAGAACCCCGACGGCGGTCGTCGCTCTAGAGGGGGCGGCGGTGCTCACCGTCCAGAGCCTGCTCGACGAGCTCGACCTCGAGCTCGCGGCCGGCGCGGACGCGGCCGGTTCGCCGGTCCGCTGGGTCCACATCTCCGAGCTGGAGGACCCGACCCCGTGGCTCTCGGGCGGCGAGCTGATGCTGACCACGGGGATCCCGCTCGACAGCGCCGCCAAACAGCGCGCCTTCATCCGCATCCTCGCCGACCGCAACCTCGCCGGTCTGGGCTTCGGGACCGGTTTCAACCACAAATCGCTGCCGAAGGCGATGGTCGACGAGGCCGAGAAGCACGAGTTCCCGCTCTTCGAGGTGCCCTATTCCGTGCCGTTCATCGCGATCACCGAGAAGGCTTTCGCCCGCCTCGTCAACGAGCAGTACGAGGTGCTGCAGCGGGGAATCGCGGTCCAGCGGCGGCTCGAGCGGCTGGTCCTGGAGGAGCGCGGGCTGGAGGAAATCGCCGCCACCGTCGCCTCTGCGGTCGGGGGGACGGTTGCCGTCCTCGACGGCCGCGGCGAGCGGCTGGCCGGCAAGGGCTTTCGCCGCCAGCTCTCGGCCGAGGCGATCGCGACGATCCGCAAGGAAGCGCTGAGCCACGCCGGCGACGGGCACCCCTTCGTCCCCTCGCACCCGAACGTGGCCGGACGGGCGCTGGCCCATCCGGTGATCTCCCCCGGCGGCGGTCCGCCCCAGGCCTGGGTCGTGATCGTCCGCGACTCCGGTGGGCTCGGCGACTTCGAGCGCTTGATCTTGCAGCAGGCGGTGGCGGTGGTGGCGCTGGAGCTGATGCGCCGCCGGGTCGCGCGTGAGACCGAGCGGCGGCTGGCCGGGGACGTCCTCGCCGCGGCCCTGGGCGGCCGGATGGACCCGGCCGAGCTGCGGCGCCGGCTCGAGCCCTTCGGGATCGGCGAGGAGGCCGCGGTCCTCGTCTTCCAGCTCGACGACCCCGGCGAGGCGGCCGGCCCCCTGGAAACGGCGCTCGCCGCCGACGCCTGCTCGGCCGTGGTCGCTCCCCACCGCGCCGGCGCCCGGGAGGTGCTCTGCGCCGTGGTCGACTGCGCCGAGCGCGACCCGATCGAGGTCGCGACCGAGGCGCGGCGCGACCTCGCCCGGGAGCGTGGGCCGGTCCGCGCCGCCGCCAGCCGCCCGGCGCAGCCGGAGCGCCTGCGCCACTCCTTCCACGAGGCGCGCTGCGCCCTCGAGGCAACCGCCTTCGACAACGGCTCCGCACCGGAGGTCGCTTCCTGGCGCGACCTCGGCGCCTTCACGCTGCTGCTCTCGATCCAGGACGACGACGCGCTCGACCTCTACTGCGACAGCGTCCTCGGCCCGATCGAGCACGGCGACGAGGAGTACGGCGGCGAGCTGCTGCGCTCGCTCGAGGCCTTCATCGAGCAGAACGGCCAGTGGGAGCGGGCGGCCCGCCAGGTCTACTGCCATCGCCACACGCTCCGCTACCGGATGCGCAAGGTGGAGGAGCTGACGGGCCGTGACCTCTCGCGCGCCCACGACCGCATCGAGTTCTGGTTGGCCCTCCGAGCGAGAGAGCTGGTCACGTGAGGATTGGAGTCCCGACCGAGATCAAGTCCGACGAGTACCGCGTCGCAGTCACCCCGGCCGGGGTGCGCGAACTCTCTGAGCACGGGCACGAAGTGCTGGTGCAGGCAGGAGCGGGCGAGGGCAGCGCGATCGCCGACGGCTCTTACGAGGCGCAGGGGGCGTCGATCGTCACCGACGCGGCCAGCGTCTTCGAGGCGGCGGAGATGATCCTCCACGTCAAGGAGCTGCAGCCGAGCGAGATCGAGATGCTGCGGCCGGGGCAGCTGCTCTTTACCTACCTGCACCTGGCACCGGATCCCGAGCAGACGCGCGGGCTCTGCGGCTCCGGGGTAACGGCCATCGCCTACGAGACCGTCGAGGACGCGCGCGGCCGACTGCCGCTGCTGGCGCCGATGAGCGAGGTGGCGGGGAAGATCGCGACCCAGGCCGGCGCCTTCATGCTGGAGAAGCCGATGGGCGGCCGGGGGATCCTGCTGGGAGGGGTGCCGGGGGTCGCCGCTGCCAACGTGATGGTGATCGGCGGCGGCGTGGTCGGGATGAACGCGGCCTTCATCGCGATCGGGATGGAAGCCGACGTCTTCGTCTACGACCGCTCGATCGACCGCCTGCGGGAGCTCGAAGTCGACTTTGGCGGCCGCTGCTCGACCGTCTACTCGACGACGCTGGCGATCGAGGAGATGCTGCCCCACGCCGACCTCGTGATCGGCGCCGTGCTCGTGCACGGGGCGCGAGCGCCGTACGTGATCCGCCGCGAGCAGCTGGGGCTGATGAAGCCGGGGGCGGTCCTGGTCGACGTCGCGATCGACCAAGGCGGCTGCTTCGAGACTTCGCGCCCGACCACCCACCGCGAACCGACCTTCGAAGTCGACGGGATCACCCACTACTGCGTCGCCAACATGCCCGGCGCGGTCCCAATCACCTCGACCCACGCCCTCACCAACGCGACGCTGCCCTACGCGATCGCCCTCGCCGACCACGGGGTCGCCGAGGCGATCCGGCGCGACCCAGGCCTGCGGCTCGGAGTCAACGTCGCCGGCGGCACGGTGACGCACCCGGCGGTCGCCGAGGGGGTGGGGATGGAGTACGTCCCAGTCGAGGAAGCCCTCGGGCTGGAACGGACCTTGAAGGGGTAGAGGAATTTTGGAAACGAGCATCCACACTGGGGGGAGCTGAATGAGCACCTACGCAGTTGTCAACCCGGCCACCGGCGAGACGGTCAAGGAGTACCCGGAGATCTCCGACGACGAGCTCCGCGCGGCGATCGACCGCTGCGACCAGGCTTCGAGAACCTGGCCCGGCTCGACCTCCGTCGCCGACCGCGCCGCGCTGGTCCGCAAAGTCAGCGAGCTGTACTCCGAGCGCCGCCAGGACCTGGCGGAGATCATCGTCCGCGAGATGGGGAAGCCGATCGAGCAGGCGCTGATGGAGGTCGACTTCGCGGCGATGATCTACGGCTTCTACGCCGATAACGCCGAGGACCTGATGGCCGACGAGCCGATCGAGCTGTCGGAAGGCGAAGGCTCCGCTGTGATCCGGCGCAGCCCCTTCGGCGTCCTGCTCGGGATCATGCCCTGGAACTTCCCCTACTACCAGGTGGCCCGCTTCGCCGGCCCGAATCTCGTGATCGGCAACACGATCCTGCTCAAGCACGCGCCGCAGTGCCCGGAATCGGCGGAGGCGATGCAGCGGATCTTCGACGACGCCGGCTTCCCCGAGGGGTGCTACGAGAACATCTACGCGACCAACGAGCAGATCGAGTGGGTGATCGCCGACCCGCGCGTGCACGGGGTGTCGGTCACCGGCTCGGAGCGGGCCGGCTCCGCGGTGGCCGAGATCGCCGGTCGCAACCTGAAGAAGGTCGTGCTCGAGATGGGGGGCTCGGACCCGTTCATCCTGCTCGGCACCGATGACCTCGACGAAGCGGTGACGGCGGCAGCCGAAGCGCGGCTCGACAACACTGGCCAGTCCTGCAACGCGGCCAAGCGCTTCATCGTCGTCGAGGAGCTTTACGACGACTTCCTGGAGAAGTTCAGGCAACAGCTGGGGGAAGCGAAGCCCGGCGATCCGTCCGTTGAGGACACGGCCGTCGGCCCGCTCTCCTCGCAGACCGCGGCGGACCGGCTCGAGGACCAGGTCAAACGGGCGATCGAGAACGGGGCCGAGGTCGTCGTCGGCGGCAACCGCGAGGGCAACTTCTTCGAACCGACGATCCTCACCGGGATCAAGCCGGGCGACGAGGCCTCCCAGGAAGAGTTCTTCGGCCCGGTGGCCCAGGTCTACAAGGTCTCCTCCGAGGACGAGGCGGTGGAGCTTGCCAACGGGACCCCGTTCGGCCTCGGCTCCTACGTGATGACCACCGACAAGGAGCAGGCGGAGCGGGTCGCCGACCGGATCGAAGCCGGGATGGTCTACGTCAACCTGGTCGGGGCGGACGCCCCCGAGCTCCCCTTCGGGGGCTTCAAGCGCTCCGGCTTCGGCCGCGAGCTCGGCCGCTACGGGGCAGATGAGTTCGTCAACAAGAAGCTGATCCGCAGCGCCTGACGTGACGTTTACGATCCAGCTCTCGTGAGCAGACGTTTCCGGGGGGTCATCGCGTTGCTGTTGCTGGCGTCCGCCGCATTCGCGGCGATCGCCAGTGCCGCGGACAACGAAGGGGACGACGTGCCGCGCTGCCACGGCAGGCAGGCGGAGATCGTCGGCACCGACGGCGACGACGAGCTGCGGGGGACGCCGGAGCGCGACGTGATCTGGGGCGGACCGGGCGACGACGTCATCTTCGCCAGCCTCGGCAACGATCTGATCTGCGGCGGCGCGGGGACCGATGAGATGCACGGCGGCCGCGGCAACGACGAGGTTTTCGGCGACGCCGGCGACGAGGACCAGGTGAACGGCAACCTCGGCGACGACAAGATCGTCGGCGGGGCGGGCGACCGCGACGAGGTCGCCGGCGATCTCGGGATCGACATCGTCAACGGCGGGCCCGGCGACGAAGACCTCGTCCACGGCGACTACGGCTACGACCGCATGTCGGGAGGCGCCGGGGCGGGCGACATCGCCTCCTTCGCGACGGCGCGGGCCGGCGGCAAGGGCAGCGGGGTCTGGGTCTCCTTGAAGGAGCACAAGGCGCGCGGCGACGGCCACGACAAGCTCTTCGGCTTCGAGAGCCTCGAAGGCTCGGCCTTCCGCGACACCCTGATCGGCAGCCCGCAGGCGAACGTGATCGACGGTGGCCTCGGCGACGACCACCTCGTCGGCGGCGGCGGCGCGGACGTCCTCGAAGGGGGCCAGGGGGTCGACGGCTGCGAGGGAGCGAAAGGACGGACCAGCTCCTGCGGCAAGGAACCGGCGCCGAAAGGCTCGGCTTACGTCCAGCTCAACCCGACGCCCGGCGGCGGCGCCGGCCTGCAGGTGATCGGCGGCGGCGGTCGCGACCAGTTCGTCGTCGCCTTCGACGGAGCGACGCAGACCTTCGGCATCACGGCGAGAAAGGGCCTCGCGATCGGAGCCGGCTGCGCACACGCTCCGCACAGCACGACGACCGTCTCCTGTCCCGCCAACGGCCCCGGCCGCTGGCTGATGGCCGACCTCGGACCGGGCAACGACAGCCTGCGGGTCGAAGGGACGCTGGAGTCGATCGGCAGCGTTCGCTTCGCCGGCGGCATCGGCAACGACACGATCCACGCCGGCCCGGAGGACGACCTGGTCGAGTCCGGGCCGGGGGCGGACAAGCTCTACGGCGGCGATGGCGCCGACGGGCTCGTTGGCGGCCTGCCGGGGCCGACCTTCCTCTACGGCGAAGGCGACGGCGACCTCTTGGCGGCAGGGGGCGGCTGCGCCGGTGGCGCGATCGTCGGCGGCCCTGGCCGCGACGACGCCTCCTTCGCCGAGACCCAGGCTCACCCGGGCCTCCTGATCGTCTCCTTCATGGCGCACGCGGCGTGGGTGACGACCGTCAAAGGCTGCGACCACGTCCACCTCTCGAAGACCAACGAGGACATGGAGGGCTCCTTCGACTGGGACGTCCTGATCGGCGATGCCGGCCCGAACGCGATGCTCGGCCAGCCGGGCGAAGACCGCTTCTACGGCATGGGCGGCGAAGACATCATCGACGCCCGCGATGGCGACAAAGACTTCTCGATCCAGTGCGGCCGCGGCGAACCCCCGCGCAAGATCAAGGTCAAAGGCAAAGGCGGGAAAACCGAAACGAAGGAAATCGAGGGCACCGGCGAGCCCGCGGGCCGCGCCATCACCGACTCCTTCGACCCCCGCCCCTACAACTGCGCCTTCGTCAAGTACGGCACCCCCGTCCCCGGCCTCAACGGCTAACTCGTAGCGCCTGCAGGGCGCATCCCGCCGCAATTTCCGCCAACGCCGCGCCCGCGGGACGGGCCGCAGGGGGAGAACCTAGGTGGCGTTCGTCCTTTTCCGGGCATATGCCCGGAAAAGGACGAACGCCGGCTTCACATCAGCGCCTCCGCGACCTCGCGACCCAGCAGCACGGCGTGGTCTCGATGCGTCAGTTGCTCGATCTGGGCTACTCGGATGACGCCGTGCTCGAGTGGGCAGCCATGGGGCGGCTCCATCGGCTGCACCAGGGGGTCTATGCCGTTGGGCATCGGCGGCTTTCTTGGCACTCGCGGTGCTGGGCGGCGGTGCTGGGGGCGGAAGCGAATGAGGTGGATGAGGTGGTTTGGCCGGCGGTGGCTAGTCATGGGTCGGCGGCCTACCTGTGGGGGATCTACCGCTATGCGCCGGAACGGATCGATGTGACGGCACCGATTCGCCGCAGGGCGAAGCGGGAGTTCGTCGTCCACTTCTCGTCGATCCTGGCACCGGAGGACCGAAGCGAGCGGGAAGGGATTCCGGTGACGTCGGTGGCACGGCTGTTGATGGACCTCGCGATCCGGGCGAGGCCCGATCAGCTGGATCGCCTCCTGGAGCGAACCGAAGAACTCGGCCTCTTCGATCTTCATGCGATCGAGGACGTGCTCGATCGGGCAGGCGGCCACCGCGGTCGCGGCCGGCTGCGGCGGGCGATTGCCCTCTACCAGCCGGACCCTTCCTTCACCCGATCGCGCTTCGAGAAACTCTTCCGGCGCCAGGTCCGCCGCGCCAGCCTCGCCGTTCCCTCGATGAACTACAACGCGCACGGCTACGAGCTCGATGCCTACTGGCCGGACCTCCGCTTCGCGGTCGAACTCGACCTCTTCGAGACCCATGGCAGCCGTGCCGCCTTTGAGCGCGACCACCTCCGCCAGGAGGAGCTGAAGCTGCTCGGGATCGAGATGATCCGGATCACCCGGCCGCGCCTTCAGCGCGAACCCGAGGCGGTCATGCGCAACCTGTCACGGCTCCTCGGGCGCCGCCGCGCCGAGCTGCACCGCCCTTGAACTAGGCTTCGTCCCGTGGCACGGAAGACCGCTCAAGGGGACGAGGCCGCGGCTGTCGCCGCCGCGATCGCCCAGTTCGAGGCCGAGTTCGCCGCCGCCCCGGCGCCCCGGGACCCGCAGGTGCCCGCCTGGCA
>CAVZAU010000004.1:0-217500 GCA_963773445.1 uncultured Actinomycetes bacterium | reverse complement strand
GCGGGCGGCCCTGCTCGAGGGGATCAGTGCCAAGGAGACCATCGAGGACCTACGAGGAGGATCCGCATGGCTGTCGTGAAAATCATCGAGCTGGTCGGTAGCTCCAAGACGTCCACCGACGATGCCGCCAAACAGGCGCTGCTGCAGGCCCAGGGCTCGCTGCGCAACATCCGTGCCGTCGACATCGTCTCCACCGGGATCCGCGGCGAGAATCTCGACGAGTACCGCGCCCACGTCCGCGTCGCATTCTTGATCGAGGGAACGGAGGTCGACTGATGGCAGACGCACCGCAGGGGGAGACCAGGGAGGTCTCGCGGGAGGAGACCCGCAAGCTGATCGACGAGGGCGCCCAGTTGGTCGACGTCCGCGCCGACCACGAGTGGGAGGTCGGCCGCATCGCCGGTGCCACCCACGTGCCGTTGCCGGAGCTGCCCGACCGGCTCGGCGAGATCGACAAGGACCGCCCCGTCGTCCTCTACTGCCGCGGCGGCAACCGCTCGACCATGGCGACCGACGCCCTCACCGACGCGGGCTACGACGCCGTGAAGTTGAGCGAGGGGATCGTCGGCTGGAGCGGAGAAGACCTGCCGCTGGAGCCGGAGGGCGGCTACGTCGCCGATTCCGGCGAGGCCTCGGCAATTCTGCAGGCGCAGAAAAAACCGTCCCACAGCTGAAAACTCCTCTGAGCAGGGCCTTTCTCTGCCTCTTCTTCTGCTCAAAAAATTTAATACCTGAATCCCAATCAGGTTTGCTACCTTTTTGCCCATGGAGGTAGCCGTCGCAGAGAACAAGGAGCAGCGGGGCAAGGGCCGGGTCGGGACCCTGACGAACCCGGAGACCTACGAGAACGTCCCCGGCCACGTCATCCCGATCATCGAGCGCGAGTTCGACGACTTCGACAACGAAGCCGAGCAGTTCCTCAGCGGCCAGCTGGAAGAGAACCAGTTCATCGGCTTCCGCCTCAAACAGGGCGTCTACGGGCAGCGCCAGCCCGACGTCCAGATGATCCGGATCAAGCTTCCCTTCGGCGGGGTCACGCCCGAGCAGATGGACACCTTCGCCAGCGTCGTCGAGAAGTACGCGCCGCTGAACAAGGGCCACATCACCACCCGCCAGAACATCCAGATCCACCACGTGCCGCTGCGTGACACCGAGCTGCTGCTGCGGGAGATCGCCGAAGTCGGCCTCTCCTCCCGCGAGGGCTGCGGCAACACCGTCCGCAACGTCACCGGTGACCCCTGGGCCGGCATCGCCGCCGACGAGGTCTTCGATCCGACCTCCTACGGCACCGCCTACGTCCGCTATTTCGTCCGCCACCCGACGACGCAGCTGATGCCGCGCAAGATCAAGACGTCGTTCACCGGCTCCGCCGAGGACCGCGCGATCAGCGGCATCCACGACATCGCCTTCCTCTCTGTCGAAAGGGACGGCGTCAAGGGCTTCGAGGTTCGGGTCGGCGGCGGCACCTCGATCATGGCCCGCGTCGCCCCGACGCTCTACGAGTTCGTCGGGGCGGACAACGGCGACTACCTCAAGGTCGGCGAGGCCGTCTTCCGCATCTTCGACCGCCAGGACTGGCTGCGGGTCAACCGCGCCCGCGCCCGGATCAAGGTCCTCGTCGACAAGATCGGCATGGACGCCTTCCGCGAGCTCGTCGACGAGGAGCTGCAGGGCGACTGGGTGGCGGAGCGCGAATTCGGCCCCGAGCTGGTCGAGCGCCTCGGCTTCGCCGTCGACGAGGAGGCCAACGCGCCCGAGCCGCCGCTGCAGCAGTCGTCCCCCAACGGCGACCGCACCGAGTTCGAGCGCTTCCTCGCCGGGAACGTCGAGTCGCAGCGCCAGGAGGGCTTCAACACGGTCGAGGTCAAGGTCACCCGCGGCGACCTCACCCCGGAGCAGTTCCGCGGCCTCGCCCAGATCATGCGCGAGTACACCGGCGGCGCCGCCCGCAGCACCGTGCAGCAGAACTTCGTCCTGCGCTGGGTCCGCGACGAGGCGCTCTACGACGTCTGGGAGCGGCTGACCGCCCTCGGCCTCGGCGAGGCCGGCGCCCGCGAGATCACCGACGTGGTCTCCTGCCCCGGCACCGACAGCTGCAAACTCGGGATCACCTCCTCGATGGGCCTCAACCGGGCAATCAAGGAGCGGGTCGACTCGCTGCAGATCACCGACGAGCTGACCAAGCGGATCCACATCAAAATGAGCGGCTGCCCGAACGGCTGCAGCCAGCACCACATCGCCAACATCGGCTTCTACGGCGCCTCCCTGAAAGTCGGCGGCCGCCAGATGCCCGCCTACATCCCGCACATCGGCGGTAACTTCGAGGGCGGCGAGGTCGTCTTCGGCAAGCGCCTCAAATCGCGCCTGCCGGCCAAGCGCGTCCCCGAGGCCGTCGAGCGCTGGATCCAGCTCTACGAGACCGAGCGTAACGAGGGCGAGGAGTTCAACCCCTTCGTCGAGCGCGTCGGCGCCGAGCCCTTCGAAGCGGCGGTCAAGGAGCTGACGCTCCCGGCCGAGTTCAGCCTCGAGACGATGCAGGAGTTCATCGACTGGAACCGCTCGAGCCCGTACGAGGTCGTGCGCGGAGAGGGGGAGTGCGCGATCTGAATCGCGCATGCCCGCGATGAAGCCGCCTCCCGTCACCCTCTCCGGCACCGTGCCTACACCGGCCGACCTCGACCACGAGGAGATCGCCGCCAAGCTGGAGGACGCGAGCGCCCAGGAGGCGCTCGCCTGGATGTTCGAGAACTTCGGCAGCAACCACTACATCGCCTGCTCGTTCCAGAAAACGAGCAGCGTCACCGCTCACCTGGCGAGCACGATCAACCCCGAGGCGCGCTTCTTCTACCTCGACACCGAGGTCCTCTTCGAGGAGAGCTACGAGACCCGCGACCGCCTCGCCGAGGCGCTGGGGATCGAGTTCGACCGCTTCCACAACATGACCCTGGAGGAGCAGGAGGCCGAGCACGGCCCGGAGCTGTGGAACCGCGACCCCGACGCCTGCTGCGGCATCCGCAAGGTCGAGCCGATGCGCCAGGCCCTCTCTTCCGTAGACTGCTGGGTCGCCGGCGTCCGCCGGGCAGACTCCAGCAGCCGTTCCAAGACGCCGAAGTTCGGCTGGGACAAGCGTTTCAACCTCTGGAAGCTGAACCCGCTCGCGGATTGGACCGAGCGCGACGTTTGGAACTACATCCGTGAGCACCACCTCCCGTACAACCCGCTTCACGATCGCGGCTACCCGTCGATCGGATGCACCCACTGCACCCAGCCGGTCGAACCGGGTGGGGATCTGCGCGCAGGTCGCTGGACGGGCCTGGCAAAGACCGAGTGCGGGATCAACTAGCGGCGACCGGCAAGCCGCCCCCTACGGCCCTTTCTAAGTAAGACCCTTCCCCCAACCCCCAAGGTGAGATGAGCGAGACGATGGCTGAGCTGTCCCTGACCCTTTCCGAGCGCCACACGGCGGACTTCGAGATGATCGGCAACGGCGGTTTCGCGCCGCTGACCGGCTTCCAGGGCTCCGCCGACTGGGAGCGCGTCTGCAGCGAGATGCGGACCGCCGACGGCGAGTACTGGCCGATCCCGATCACGCTGGCCAGCGACCTCGCGTGCGAGGTCGGCGACGTGATCGAGCTCTCCTCCGACGAAGGCAAGAAGCTGGGCCGGATCAAGGTCGAGGAGATCTTCGAGCGCGACCTCGAGCGCGAGGCCCAGTCGGTCTACCTGACCACCGACAAGGAGCACCCGGGGGTTGCCGCGATCTTCGAGGAGGGCAGCCGCTGCATCGCCGGCCCGATCGAGGTCGACGCGCTGCCCGACCACGAGGACGCCTTCATGCGCCGCTATCTGACCGCGCCGGAGACGAAGGCCGAGTTCGAGAAGCGCGGCTGGAAGCGCATCGTCGCCTTCCAGACCCGCAACCCGATCCACCGCGCCCACGAGTACCTGACCAAGGCCGCGCTGGAGACCTGCGACGGGCTCTTCATCCAGCCGCTGATCGGCAAGACCAAGGCCGGCGACATCCCCGCCGACGTGCGGATGCGCTGCTACGAGGTCCTGATGGAGAACTACTACCCGAACGACCGGGTGATGCTGGGCGTGAAGCCGGCGAAGATGCACTACGCCGGCCCGCGCGAGGCGGTCCTGCACGCGATCGTCCGCCGCAACTACGGCGCCACTCACTTCATCGTCGGCCGCGACCACGCCGGCGTCGGTGACTACTACGGCACCTACGATGCGCAGCGGATCTTCGACGACCTCGACATCGCCGAGCTGGGCATCGAACCGCTGTTCTTCGAGCACAGCTTCTGGTGCAACGAGTGCGAGGGCATGGCCTCGGGCAAGACCTGCCCCCACGGCAACGAGGCGCACGTGTTCCTCAGCGGCACGAAGGTGCGGGAAATGCTCGGAAACGGCGAACGACCGCCGCAGGAGTTCTCGCGCAACGAGGTCGCCGACATCCTGATCGACGCTTACAAGGAGGATTGACAAGCATGGCTGGTGAGAAGGGCTTCACCCTCTGGTTCACCGGGCTCTCCGGGTCCGGCAAGACGACGATTTCCCGACTGCTGGAGGGGCACCTGCTCGAGCGCGGCTCGAGGCTGGAGATCCTCGACGGCGACGTCGTCCGCGAAAACCTCTCCAAGGGGCTCGGCTTCTCGAAGGAGGACCGCGACACCAACATCCGTCGCATCGCCTTCGTCGCCGACCTGCTCAGCCGCAACGGCGTGCCGGTAATCACCGCCGCGATCTCCCCCTACAAGGAGATCCGCGACGAGGCGCGCGAGCTGATGGGCGACCGCTTCGTCGAGGTCTTCGTCAAGGCCTCGGTCGAGACCTGTGCCGAGCGCGACGTCAAGGGGCTCTACGAGAAAGCCTTCAAGGGCGAGATCAAGGAATTCACCGGCGTCTCCGATCCCTACGAGGAGCCGGAGAACCCGGAGTTCGTCTGCGACACCGAAAACGAGACCCCCGAGGAATCGGCCGACAAGCTGCTGGCCTACCTCGAGCAGCGGGGCCTGATCCCGGCCAAGGAGGCCGCGGCGGCGTAGTCTCGTAGCTACAAGCGTTTCCGTGAAGAGGGGCCTGCCGGGCCCCTCTTCTTTTGCCGGGGACGGAGTGGGACCGTCAGTCGTTCTCGGCGAGCTGTTCGAGGATTTTGCGGTCCTCTTCGAGCCGTTTCTTGAGGCGCGCCTGGAAGTCTTTGCTGGCTCGCCGCGAGACGATGTGGTTCTCGATCGCTTCCCGAATTGCCTCGGACACGGGTACGTCGTCAGTGCGAGCGATGGCGGCAAGTTCTGCCGCCATCTTCTCGGGTAGGCGGAGGCTCATGGCTTTGCTTGGCATCTTTCCGTCTACAACCATACCAAGCATATATGCCGTAAAGTTCCAGCTGTAAGACAGCTACCGAACGATCAAGATGCCATCTCAACGAGGTTCAGTTAACGAATATATGCTATAATGTCACCTCATGACGGATTTTACTTACAGCTGGTTCGTGGTCATCGCGGCGGAAAAGCGGGACCTGTCGGTCGAAGAGTTGGAACCGAGGATCGACAGATCGAAGGTGGAAGCGGCCCGGGCGGCGGCGTTCGGGAGTACCGGAGAGATCGTTCTCTATCCCGAGCCGGTGGGGCAGGCGGGGGTCCTTTGCGCGGAACTAATCCGGCTCCGCCCGCTCGACGAGGACAACAAGAAAGTCGCCTTCGATTGCATGCTCGAATTGCTGAGCCGCTACGAATGGAAGTGGTTCGCCGCCTCCCGGAAAGAGATAGCGGAGAAGCTGAACGGACTGGGGGACGGGACGATCGGCGTTCCCGAGTTCGTCCTATGGGTTCGGGCCAAGGTCGGCCGGGGCGAGTCCGACTGGTACAAGCGTCGCGCTACGGCCTAGCCGGCACCTGCGGCTCGCCGAGCCCGAAGGTGTCGTAGGCGCCGAACTCGGCGAAGGTCTTGTGGGTGGGGCCGTGGTAGTCGGAGCTGGCGGTGGGGACGAGGCCGAGCTCGTCGCAGAGGCGCAGCAGGTGCTCGGTCTGCTCCTTCGTGTGGCTGGGGTAGAAGGCCTCGATCCCGTCCGGCTTCAGGGAGCGGACGAGGTCCTCGACCTGGGCCGGGTCCTTGACGTCCCAGTAGGGGTGCGCCACCACGGCCACGCCGCCTGCCTCGCGGATCGTCGCCACCGCCTCCTCGGCGGTCGGCCAGCGGCGGGGGACGAAGGCCTTGGCGCCGGGGACGAGGTACTCCTCGAAGAAGGGGCCGAGGTCCCCGGTCGCGCCGGCGGCGCGGGCGATGTGGGGGCGGCCGATCGAGTCGGCGGCGCCGGCCTCACGGATCGCGTCCTCGAGCGTCAGGTCGAAGCCCTCGCGCCGCAGGTTCTCGACGATCTCCCCGGCCCGGTCTCGCCGCTCCTGCTGGGCGCGGTCGCAGGCGGCCGCGATCTTCTCCAGGCCAATCCAGTAGCCGCACACATGCAGGTCTTCCGCGTACTCGTGCACGCAGGACATCTCGATCGCCGGCACCAGCTCAATCCCAACTCGCTCGGCGGCGTCTAGCGCGTCGGGCACGCCCGCGATCGCGTCGTGGTCCGTTAGCGCCAGCGTCGTCACCCCGGCCTCGGCGGCCTTCTCGACCACCTCCGCGGCAGGCAGCTGCCCGTCGGAAACCGTCGAATGGCTCTGCAGCTCGATCAGCATCGGCGCGCACCCTAGCTGTCCCAGGCTTCTTCCGAATGTGTTCGGAACAATTAATTGCGATGCAGCCGCACAACTTATGAAGTTGTTCGGTACATTTGACTTGTGGATCACCCGAACAAATCTCCGAGAGCGCGGCGCGGGCGCCCTCCGCGTGAAGCCGTCTACGAGCGGCTGAAGGTTCAGATCGTTGAACTCCGCGAGCGCCTCGGCGGGCTACCTTCCCCGGACGAGGCAGATGGGATATGGCGCGGCATCTGGCTGGAGGAGGCGCATCATTCGACGGCGATCGAGGGAAACACGCTCGTCCTCAAGCAGGTCGAGCAACTTCTCACCGAGGGGCGGGCTGTCGGCAGTAAAGAGCTGAGCGAATACCTCGAGGTGCGGGGCTACGCGGACGCTGCCGCCTGGGTTTATGGGCAGGGCATCCACCCCGGAGACTGGAGCGGTGGCAAATTGATCACCTTGGCCGAGGTTCGAGAGATCCACTCCCTGGCGATGGCGCCTGTGTGGGAGGTGGCGCCTCATCCGCAGGCAACCGCCAAGGAGCGTCCCGGCTCTTTCCGTGAGCACGACATCGAGCCATTTCCGGGAGGGATGCGGCCACCCGACTGGCCACACGTCCCGGTTCTTATCCGCGATTGGATCAGAGACGCGCAGGCCCTGAGGAAGGTTGGAGAGGGCCAGTTCCCGGAGGCTTTGGCGGAGATGCATGCGAGGTTCGAGCAGGTCCATCCATTCCTCGACGGAAATGGACGCGCCGGTCGACTCGTCCTCAACCTTCTCCTTGTGCGCCTGGGCTACCCACCGGCGATCATCTACAAAGGCGAACGGAGCCGCTACCTCGATGCTCTTCGGCGCGCCGACCAGGGCGATCTCGGTCCGCTCGGGGAGTTCCTGGCGCGGGCGATCCTGGACAACCTCCACAAGTTCGTCGTTCCCGCAATAGCCGGTCCCGCACGGCTTGTCCCACTTCCGGCGCTGGCGACCGCGAAGCTTTCGGCCAACGCCCTACGGGTGGCGGCGACGAGGGGGAGGCTGAAGGCGGCGAAGGCCGCCGATGGGACCTGGCGCAGCTCGACGGCGTGGGTAGAGGAGTACGAAGCGAGCCGCTACAAGCGGGACTAGGGGCTGGGGCAGGGCGGCATGCGCCTCTCCCGCTCACATAAATAGACTGCGCCGCCGTGTTCCAGAAGGTCCTCATAGCCAACCGCGGCGAGATCGCGATCCGCGTCGCTCGCACGCTGAAGGAGATGGGCATCGTCTCGGTCGCCGTCTACTCGGAGATCGACCGCGACGCCCCCCACGTGCGCGCGGCCGACGAGGCGTTCCTGATCGGCCCCGCTGTCCCGGCCGAGAGCTACCTGAACATCCAGAAGATCATCGACACCGCCAAGGAGGCCGGCGCCGAAGGGATCCACCCGGGCTACGGGTTCCTCGCCGAGAACGCCGACATGGCGCGGGCCTGTGCCGAGTACGGGATCACCTGGATCGGGCCGCCGCCGGAGGCGATCGAAGCGATGGGCTCGAAGACCAGGGCGCGGGAGATCATGGAGCAGGCCGGGGTGCCGATCGTCCCCGGCTCGACCGAGGTCGCTAAGGACCTCGACGAGGCCCGCCGGCAGGCCGACGAAGCCGGCTACCCGGTCGCCTGCAAGGCCGCGGGGGGCGGCGGCGGCAAGGGCTTCCGGGTGGCGATGACGCCTGATGACCTCCAAGAGGCTTACGAGGGGGCAGCGAGGGAAGGCGAGAAGTTCTTCTCCGACGCGCGCGTCTACATCGAGCGCTACCTCGAGGACCCGCGCCACGTCGAGGTCCAGGTCCTGGCCGACGGTCACGGCAACGTGATCCACCTCGGCGAGCGCGACTGCTCGATCCAACGCCGTCACCAGAAGGTGATCGAGGAGGCCCCGGGCCCCCACGTCGACGAGGAGATGCGGGCTCGGATCGGCAAGATCGCCACCGACGCGGCCGCCGCCGTCGGTTACCGCGGCGCCGGCACGATCGAGGGGATGCAGGTCGGCGACGAGTACTTCTTCCTCGAGATGAACACGCGCGTCCAGGTCGAGCACTGCGTGACCGAGATGGTCACCGGGATCGACATCGTCCGCGAGCAGATCCTGGTCGCCGCCGGCGAGCCGCTTTCGATCGCCCAGGAGGACGTGAAGCTGAACGGCTGGTCGATCGAGTGCCGGATCAACGCCGAGGCCGCGCACAAGAACTTCGCCCCCGCCCCGGGGCCGATCGGCGAGTCCTACCGCGAGCCCTCCGGGCCCGGGGTGCGCGTCGACTCCGGCGTCGAGGGCGGCTCCGAGGTGACGCCGATGTACGACCCGATGGTGGCCAAGCTGATCGTCTGGGATGTGGACCGCGAGAAGGCGACGCAGCGGATGCTGCGGGCGCTCGGCGAATACGACTCCGGCGGCCTCACCACCCTGATCCCCTTCCACGAAGCAATCCTCGCCACCGAGCAGTGGGCCAAAGGCGAGACCTGCCGCGACTTGATGGAGGACAAGGAGTGGCTGAAGACGACCGCTCCGGCCGACCCCAAGCCGCCCGAGCCCTCCGAGGACGGCGGCGAGATGCTGACCCGTGACTACAAGGTCGAGGTCGGCGGCAAGCTCTTCGACGTCAAGGTGATCGGCGAGGCCCCCGCAGGTGGTGTCGCCGCACCCGCCGCGGGCGGCGGCCGAGGTCAAAAACAGCCGCCGAAACGCGAGCGCAAAGGCGGCTCTGGTCCTAGCGCCTCCAGCGACGCCCTCCCCTCGCCGCTCCAGGGCACCGTCCTCAAAGTCGCCGTCGAGCAGGGCACCGAGGTCAACGAGGGGGACCTGATCTGCGTGATCGAGGCGATGAAGATGGAGAACGAGATCACCGCCCACAAATCGGGCAAAGTAGAAGACCTCCCGATCGCCGAAGGCGCCGCCGTCAGCTCAGGCGACACCCTCGCCGTCATCAAATAACCATCCCAGCTTCCTCTAGCCGCAAGCGGCAGGGCTGACCTCACGAACTATCAAGGAGGGTCTGACCCCCTCCGAACGGCTTGTACTTCTCGGGCAGCACGCCCTCGGACGGCAACCGGCGATCCACCCGAGCAAGTTGAGAGAGGAGGGGGTCAGACCCTCCTCCCACCGCCCGACCCTCAGCCCTGCCGCTTGTGGTGCCGCTTTTCTTCGCGTTCCCGTTCCTTCTGCCGTTCTTCTTCCCGCTGCTGCTTGTCGACCTTGCGCTGCTGCTCGCGGGTGAGCGGGAATTTCGGCGTTACTTCCTGGCAGGCGCGGCCGACGCAGGTCTCGAGACGGACAAGCTGGGCGTGGAGGAAGGCGCGGATCGGCGAGAGGTTGGGGACGCGGACGATGTTGTTGAGCTCGTAGGGGTCCTTAGTGATGTCGTAGAGCTCTTTCTCGCCGCTCGGCCACTCGATGTACTTGTAGGGGCCGAGGCGGATCCCGAGATAGTCCTTCGGCGGGGCCACGATCGAGGCGCTGGCGCCGTCGCCGGTGTTGCGGCGGGCCCGCTGCGCCGGCGGTTCGCCGTTGGCTTCGACGTCGGCGGTCTCGACGAAAGACTCGAAGAGGATCGGGCGGCGCGAGCGCAGGCTCGGGTCGCGCATGAACGGGACCAGCGAGCGGCCGTCAATCGATTTGTCGGGTTTGACTTCGGCCAGTTCGAGCACCGTTGGCGCGATGTCGATGTTCGCCGCCAACTCCCCGGTGGAGGTGCCGGGCTTGATCCCCGGCCCGCGGATCAGCAGCGGCAGATGGGTGGCCGGCTCGTAGGCGAGGAACTTGCCGCCGGTGAGGCGGTGCTCGCCGTAGAAGAAGCCGTTGTCGGAGGTGAAGATGATGTAGGTGTTGCGCAGCCGGTGCAGCCCGCCGAGGGTGTCGACTATCAGTTTCACGCCTTCGTCCACAGCGCGCAGCGACTCCAGCGCCTTCTGGTAGTAGACGCGGTAGGTGTGGATCTCCTGCCGCTGAGAGGTACGGGGCTTCGCGGATGAAGCGCGGCTTGTCGTTGACGTTCCCCTCGTTGAATCCTTCAGATCGCCCGTGCGGATAGGGGGCACCGGCTGAAGGTGCCGTAGTGGCGGGTCGCAGGCTCCGGCCCGGCGGGTCGGCGGAAGTCCCCGTGGGGGGCGGTGTAGTCGAGCTGCAGGTAGAAGGGCTGTTCGGGTGAGGTCTGGGTCAGCTCTTCCCAGGTGATCGTGTTGAACCTGTCGGTTGCGTAGAAGCAGGGCTTGCCTTCGAGCGGCGCGCTGGGGCAACCGAAGTCGTCGCGTTCGCCGTATTCGCGCGTTTCCCAACTGCCGGGATCCCCGTAGGGCCCTTCGATCGAGCCGTTGTTGTTGAGCCTGTAGCCGTAGAAGAAGTGCTCGGTGTCGGCCTTCAGCACCGAGTGCCAGGCGCTCCAGCCGGGCGGGACGTCGGTGCCGCTGTCGAACGGTTCGTCGCCGTAGCCGTTGAGGAACTTGCCGATGTGGATCGTCCGGTAGCCAGCCCCCTGCAGCCAGGTGGCGATGTTGTGGCTGTAGGCACCGCGGGCTTTGAAGCCGGTATAGCCGCCGTTGGGCGGGACGTTGCCGCGGACGTTGTTGTTATGGGAATAGCGGCCGGTCAGAAGGCTGACCCGCGAGGGGCAGCAGAGGGGGTAAGGGACGTAATAGCGGTTGAAGGTGATGCCGCGGTTGGCGAGCAGCGCGTGCGTGTAGGGCATCGCCTGCACTTCGATGCCGCCGACGTTGAAGCTGGCGTAGAGCTGGTCGAGGGTCTCGTCGTCGGTCTGGATGACGACGAAGCTCGGTTTCTGCAGCGCCGAGGGTTCTGCCGCTTCGGCGCTCGGCCGGCTGGCGAGCGCGATGCTGCCGAGCAGGAAGAGGAGGCCGAGGGCGACCGCGAAGCGCATCCGCGCACGGGCAAGCAGGTGACTGGGATGTAGAAGGGGAATCCGCATCATCGAATCGCGGGGCGCACTACCTCCGAAACCGGCGCCTCACGCCTGAGTTGCGGCCTGAAAGCTAGAAGACGCTTAGGACGCGCCGAGCTTTTTAACTGCTTCGCGGAAGTTTTTCACCGTCGCGCTGGGGGCTTTGCGCCCTTCCAGTTTCTCGCCGTGGCGGTTGACCCAGATCACCGGCACGTTCATTTTCAGCACCGGGGCGACGTCGGTCGCGTAGTTGGAGCCGATGTGGAGCCAGCCTTTCTTGCCGCCGATCCGCCGCGCGCACTCTTTGAAGTGGACGGGGTCCGGCTTGTAGCTGCGCACCTGCTGGGCGGTGACGACGAGGTCGAGTTCGGTCCGCAGGTGTCGGCGGCTGATCCCCAGCAGTTTGTCGTCGACGTTGGAGATGATCCCGATGTCGTACTTCTTGCCGAGCCGGTCCATCGCCGCGTTGGCCTCGCGGAACGGCAGCCAGTAGGCGACGCTGTTGGGTAGGAACTGGGCGCGGGAGGGCTCGACCTCCCAGCCGATCTCACCGGCGACTTTGACGATCGTGCGGCGCAGCACCTCGGCGTAGAGCTCATACGAGCCGGCCATGATTTCCGCCTGCACTTCCATGAAGCGCTCGAGGAACGGCCCCTCCTCGAAGGAGAAGCCGTCTTTGGTCGCCTCTTTCTTGCAGGCCTCGACGATGCCTTTCTCCCAGTCGATGAGGGTGCCGTAGCAGTCGGTGGTCACCCATTTGACGTTTTTGAGGCTGGGAAGGGGCATGGCGGCGGCGCATTATGCCATTCGGTAGTCTGCGCCGCCGCGCCCCTCGCGCCACCCCTTCTATGGACCTCCTCGAGTACCAGGGCAAGCAGCTGTTCGCCAAGCACGGCATCGCCGTGCCCAGCGGCGAGGTCGCGAGCACGGTCGAGGACGCCGTCGCCGCGGCGGAGAAGATCGGCTACCCGTGCGCGATCAAGGCGCAGGTCCTGATCGGCGGCCGCGGCAAGGCGGGCGGGATCAAGATTGCCCAGAACGCCGAGGAGGCGCGCGAGTACGCCGACGCGATCCTCGGCATGGACATCGTCGGTCCCCACGGCGAGGGCCCCTTCCGCGTCGACCAGGTCTGGGTCGAGGGCGGCTCCGACATCGCCGAGGAGTACTACGCCTCGGTCATCCTCGACCGCGGTGAGAAGAAGCTGCTGGCGATGGTCTCGGCCAGAGGCGGGATGGACATCGAGGCGGTCGCCGCCGAGGATCCCGACGCGCTGGTCAAACGGCACATCGACCCGAGCGGGTTCGCCGCCGCCGCCGCGCGCTCGATCGTCGCCGACGCCGGCCTCGCCGAGGACGCGCTCGACCAGGCGGCGGAGGTGCTGGTGAAGCTGGCCGAGGTGGCGCGCGAGGAGGACGCGACGCTGATCGAGGTCAACCCGCTGATCGTCACCGCCGGCCGCGAGGTCGTCGCCCTGGACTCGAAGGTGACGATCGACGGCAACTCCCTCTTCCGCCACCAGGACCTGGCCGAGATCGCCGACACCGTCGACGACCCGCAGGAGCAGATGGCGAAGGAAAAGGGGCTCACCTACGTCAAACTCGACGGCAACGTCGGCATCCTCGCCAACGGCGCCGGCCTCTGCATGTCGACGCTCGACGTCGTCGCCCAGGCCGGCGGCGCGCCCGCGAACTTCCTCGACGCCGGCGGCGGCTCCAAAGCCGAGGCGATCGTCAACGCGCTCGAAGTCATCAAAAGCGACGCGAAGGTGAGCGCGATCCTCTTCAACATCTTCGGCGGCATCACCCGCTGCGACGAGATCGCCAACGGGATCGTCACCGCCTCGCAGCAGATCGACCTCGGGGTGCCGCTGGTGGTGCGCCTCGACGGGACGAACTCCGAGGAGGGTCTGAAGATCCTCGCCGAGGCCGACCTGCCGAACCTGCACCAGGAGAAGACGATGCTCGAGGCCGCCCGCCGCGTCGTCGAGCTCGCCGGGAGCGCCGCATGAGCATCATCGTCGACGAGGGCACGAAGCTCGCCGTCTCCGGTCTGACCGGCCGCGAGGGCTCCTTCCACGGGCTGCGCAACAAGGCCTACGGGACCGACCTCGTCGCCGGGGTGACCCCGGGCAAGGGCGGCCAGGACGTCGAGGGCGTGCCGGTCTTCGACACGATCGCCGAGGCGGTCAGCGAGGCCGGCGCCAACACCTCGATGATCTTCGTCCCGGCGCGCTTCGCCGCTGCCGCGATAAACGAGGCGATCGACTCCGGGGTCGAGACGGTGATCGCGATCACCGAGGGGATCCCGGTCCTCGACATGCTCTCCACCTACTGGAAGGCGCAGGAGAAGGGCGTGCGGCTGATCGGCCCGAACTGCCCTGGCGTGCTCTCGCCGGGCAAGGCCAACGTCGGCATCATCCCCGCCCAGTTCTTCGATCCGGGGCCGATCGGCGTCGTCTCAAAGAGCGGGACCCTGACCTACCAGATCGGCAATGAGCTGAAGCAGGCCGGGACCGGCAACTCCTCGATCGTCGGGATCGGCGGCGACCCGATCGTCGGCTCCGACTTCATCGACATTCTCAAGCTCTACGAGGCCGACCCCGACACCGAGCTGATCGTGATGGTCGGCGAGATCGGCGGCGACGCCGAGGAGCGGGCGGCCGAGTTCATCGCCGCCGAGGTCTCCAAGCCGGTCGTCGCCTACATCGCCGGCTTTACCGCCCCCCCCGGCAAGCAGATGGGCCACGCCGGCGCGATCATCTCCGGCTCCTCCGGCACCGCCCAGGCGAAGAAAGACGCCCTCGAAGCCAAGGGCGTGCGGGTCGGCGAAAGCCCGACCGAGACGGCCGCGATCGCGGCCGAGACCCTCCGCTCAATCAGCCAGTAGCTGCCGGATCTCGGCGGCGAGCTGGTCCCCTTCGCGGTCGAGCCGGCGATGGGTCACGCGGATCGTGCGGTAGCCCGGCGATCAGCAGCTTCGTGTCGCGGGTGCGGTCACCCTCGAAGGCGGTGCGGTGCCCGTGGTGTTCCCAGCTGTCGAGCTCGACGATGAGCTTGGCGGCCGGCCAAAGCGCATCGACCTCGTGACCGAGGACGTCGACGTTCTGGACCGGCGGTGAGATGCGGTGGGCGCGGAGGAATTCGGCGAAACGGATCTCCAGCGGCGAGCGCCCTTCAGCCGGCACACGAAGCTCGACCAGCAGCCGGCGCACCGGGCGCAGGTGGCTCAGGACGGTGCCGGGTCCATAGGCGAGTACGGTCGCCCACCAGCGCCCTTTTTTGGAGAGGCGGGAATGACCGACGGAGTAGACGTTGCGATGCACCACCTCGAAGCGCCCCTCCGCCAAGCGTCTCTCGATCCATCTGAGTTCCCATCCCAACTCGAGTAGCTGCCGGTGCGCAACGACTCCGTGCTGCCGGGTAGCAAGCGCTCGCAGGTCCCCTCTCGCTGGGCGTGTCTGAGATTTCCCGACATATATGTGGGTCAAGCTCAGACACGCCTCGGTTCGCCCCCCCTTGGCGGCTGGAATTGGCGCAACGACCGGGGATCGGTGGCTGGCGGTGCGTTGCTAGGGTCGTTGGCCGATGGCAGGCGACACGATTTCCTTCGCGCGCGGCGCTCCCAGCGCCGACATCCTTCCCCACGAGCAGGTGCGGGAGGCGGCCTCGCGGGCGCTTGCTTCCGACTGGGAAACGGCGCTCTCCTACGGGGTCGGGATCGGGCATCCCGGGGCTCTGCCAGTGGGTGGCGGAGCGGCATGGGCACCTCGGCGCCGACCAGGTGATGATCACCAACGGCTCGCTCGAGGCGGGGGCGATGCTGTTCCAGCATCTGCTCGGTCCGGGCGACCGGGTCGTGGTCGAGCAGCCGACTTACGATCGGACTTTGTTGCTCCTGCAGCAGCTCGGCGTCGAGCTGGTGCCGGTGCGGCTGGAGGCCGACGGGCTCGACGTCGCACAACTGGAAGCGGCGCTCTCCGAGGGTCCGATCAAGCTCGCCCACGTCATCGCCAACGCCCACAACCCGGCCGGCTGCACGCTCTCGGTGGAGAAGCGCCGGCGCCTGGTCGAGCTTGCGGCCGAGCACGACTTCTGGATCTTCGAGGACGACCCTTACCGCGAGCTGCCCTTCAGCGGTTCTCCGCTGGCGACGATGCTCTCGATGGACGAGGGCGGCAAGGTCGTCCACGCCTCCTCTTTCTCGAAGACGGTCAGCCCCGGGGTGCGCGTCGGCTACCTCGCCGGTCCCGTCGACGAGATCAAGAAGCTGGCGAAAAAAGCGAACGAGACCTACATCTCGCCGAACATGCTGGCGGAGGCGATCGTGCTCGAGCTCTGCCGCAGCGGCGAGCTCGACCGCAACATCGAGTTCGTCAAAGGGGAGTTGAAGGCGCGCTGCGACGCGCTGGTGGCGGCGCTGCGCGAGCAGATCCCCGAGGCCGAGTTCGTCGTCCCCGACGGCGGCTACTTCCTCTGGCTCGACCTCGCCGAGAGCACCGACAGCGCCGCCCTCCTCGCCGAGGCGAAAGGCGCGCGTCTCCTTCGTCGCCGGCCCCGACTTCATGATCGAGGGCGGCGAGAACAGCCTGCGGCTTTCCTTCGCCCCTGTGCCGGCCGATCGCGCTGCCGAGGGCGTGCGCCGAATCGCATGCGGCGCTCGAGCGTCTGCGCGCCGGTTCTCCTGCATAGCGGGGAGGGGGAGGGTCACCTCCTCCCGGACACATCTCGCTATGGCTCGATGTTGAGTGTCTGGAGGAGGTGACCCTCCCCCTCAGTCACGCGGCGGCGTTGCGGTGAGCGCAGGGCGCCTGCCGAGGCGATTACTACTAAGGAGATAGCTAGTACTTCGATCGCGTCGAGGTCCTGCGAGAGGGCGATGAAGCCGATTGCGGCGGCGACCGCCGGCTCCAGGCTCATCAGCACCCCGAAGACCGCCCGCGGCAGGCGTCGCAGCGCCTCGATCTCGAAGACGTAGGGAATCGGCGGTGCTGAGGACGCCGACCGCGGCGCCGATCGCCAGGTGCGAGGGGACGAAGATCTCGCCGCCGCCCTGGGCGAGCCCGAGCGGCGCCACCAGCAGGGCCGAGATCACCGCCGCCATCGTCGCTCCGCCCGGCGCCCGGCCCGAGCGAGCCGACCCGGTCGCTCAGGACGATGTAGGCGGCCCAGAAGGCGCCGGCGGTCAGCGCCAGGACGACGCCGAGGGCGTCGACTGCTCTCGCCGCCCGACGCCGTCGGAGAGAAGAACGATTCCGTCGCGGCCAGCACCGCCCAGACGACGTCGCGCGCGCCGGCGCGAGCCGACGATCGCCACCCCGAGCGGGCCGACGAACTCGAGCGTGACCGTGATTCCCAGCGGCAGCCGTTCCAGCGCGGCGTAGAAGAAGAGGTTGACGGCGGCGACCGCGACGCCGAGCAGGAAGACGTCCCGGTGCGGCCACTCGCGCACCCGCAGCACCGCCCCCCGCGTCACCGCCACCAGCACCAGGGCGCCGAAGCCGGCGCGCAGGAAGACCGCCCCCGACGGCGCCGATCTCGTCGAACAGCGTCGTCGCCAGCGCCGCGCCGCACTGGACCGAGACGATCGAGGCCAGGACCAGCAGCGCCGCTCCGCGGGTCTCGGTCGTCTCCCCTGCAGTGGTCGCCATCGCGAGATTTTGATCCACCTGGCGTCCGCTCCCCGTAGGTGGGGGCAAGTAAACGACCAGGAGGCACCCTCCAAATGGCTGAGATCAAGCAGCTCAAAGACCCCGTATCGCGGCGCAGGTTCCTCGCGGTCGGCGGCAGCTCCACCGCGGTGGCGGCCTTCCTCGCCGCCTGCGGCGACGACAGCGGCACGACCACGACGACCACCGATGCCATGGGCTCGGGCGGCGGCGCCAGCGAAACCGCCCAGTTCGGCAAGGGCGACATCGGCATCCTCAACTACGCCCTCACCCTCGAGTACCTGGAGACCGCCTTCTACGCCGACGTCGTCAAGAGCGGCCTCTTCAAGGGCGCCGACCTGGAGACGATCCGCAAGTTCGGCCGCGAGGAGGCCGAACACGTGCAGGCGCTGAACGCGGCGGTGAAGCAGCTCGGCGGCAAGCCGGCGCCGGAACCGAAAGCCGAATTCCCGCTGAAGAGCGCGAAGTCGGTGCTGGAACTGGCGGGGACGGTCGAGAACCTCGGCGCCGCCGCCTACCTCGGCCAGGCGGCGAACATCCAGAGCCCGGAAGTGCTCGCCTCGGCCCTCGCCATCCACAGCGTCGAGGGGCGGCACGCCGCCGTCCTCAACACCCTGCTGGGCGAATCGATCACCCCGGACGGCGCCTTCGCCAAGCCGGCCGACGTGAAGACCGTCCTCAAATCCGTCGAACCGTTCCTGGTCGGCTGAGACCGCGAGAAGAAGGAGATAAAGCGATGAACGAGCAACTGAAGACTCCCGAGCTCGCGGCCGTCGACGTCGACGTCGAGGGCGGGGACCTCTCCCGCAGCGACGTGATCCTCAAGGGCGCGCTGGCGGCCGGGGCCATCTACGGGACGGCGATGGTCAGCCCCTTCGTCCGCAAGGCCCTGGCGATGTCGGAATCCGGCGACGTCGGGATCCTCAACTTCGCCCTCACCCTCGAGTACCTGGAGGCGAAGTTCTACGAAGAAGCGAAGAGCCGCGCCAAGGCGAGGGCGAACTGAAGGGCCTCGTCAACCTCATCGACAGCGACGAGCAACAGCACGTCGAAGCGCTGGCGGCGACGGTGAAGAAACTCGGCGGCAAGCCGGTCGCGGAGCCGAAGTTCAACTTCGAATACAGCGACACCGCCGGCTTCCTCAAGCTGGCGCAGACCTTCGAGGACACCGGGGTCAGCGCCTATAACGGTGCCGGGCCGATGATCAAGTCCAAAGAAGTGCTGGCGGCGGCCGGCGGCATCGTCCAGGTCGAGGCGCGTCATGCGGCGGCGATCCGGCTGCAGAACAAGGAAGAACCGGCCCCCGCGGCCTTCGACAGCCCGCTTGAGCGAAAAGCAGGTCCTGAAGGCCGTCGAACCGTTCATCGTGTAGGCATGGCAACGTGGTAGCTGATGGCGGTGCGAAGAGAGAAGGCGGAGCGGCTGGCCGACGAGGAGCTGATGCCCCTCGTCGGCCGCAAGGACCCGGAGGCGTTCGAGGTCCTCTACGACCGCCACGGCGGCGCCGCCTACTCGCTCGCCTACCGGATCGTCGGCGACCGCGCCGCCGCCGAAGAAGTCACCCAGGAGGCGTTCATCTCGGTCTGGCGCAGCGGCGCCCGCTTCGACGCCGCCCGCGGCAGCGTCCGCTCCTGGCTGCTCAGCGTCGTCCGCAACCGGGCGATCGACTTCCTCCGCAGTCGCGCCGGCAAAGCGCCGAAGCTGGACCTTCGATGACGAGCCGCGCTGGAGCAGCGGCCGGCGCAGGAGCGGACCGAGGAGGAAGCGCTGCAGCGCGAGACCTCGGCCGAGCTGCGCGGCGCGCTGGGCAAGCTGCCGGGGGAGCAGTCGAAGGTGATCGAGCTCGCCTACTTCGGCGGCTTCAGCCACTCGGAGATCGCCCGGATCCTCGGCCTGCCGATGGGCACGGTGAAGGGGAGGATGAGGCTGGGCTTGGAGAAGATTCGCGGGGAGAGCTTGCGGAGGGACTGGCATGAACGCTGACCCGATCACAGCCGCTGGAACGACGACCTCGCCGCCTACGTGCTGGGCGCGCTGGAGCGCGACGAGGCGGCGAGCCTTCGAGCGCCACCTCGAAGGCTGCGAGCGCTGCCAGGAGGAGATGCGCTGGCTGGAGCCGGCGGTGCAGACGCTGCCGGAGTCGGTCGAGCGGACCGAGCCGCCGCGGCAGCTGCGCGAGACGCTTGATGGCCGAGGTGCGCGCCGACGCCGCGAGGCGGCGAGGCGCCGGAGCGCCAGGCGCGGTCCCGGTCCTGGCGCTGGCTGCTGAAGCCGGCGGCCGGGCTTCGCCGTCGTCGCCCTGTTGGTCGCCGGCGTGGTCGGCTACGAGGTCGGCAAAGACGACGGCTCGGTCAGGCGGTGGCGCCCAGCACCGTCGAACGCCAGATCGACGGGATCAACGTGAGAGATGGTCCAGGAAGGCGACGGCGGCACGCTGCAGCTATCCGGCGTCCACCAGCTGCCGCCGACAAGGTGCTGGAGGCCTGGGTCGAACGCGAAGGCCAGGTCGAAGCTGTGCCGGCGCTGTTCGTCCCCGACCGCAACGGCCACGCCGAGACGACGATCGCCGACATGAGCGGCGTCGAGACCGTGATGGTCACCGAAGAGCCCCAGGGCGGCAGCGAAACCCCGACGGGGGAACCGATCATGACGATGGCGGTCCCGCAGTAGGCTGAGTTGACCCGCCTATAGCCGGGTTAACTCAGCGACCGTAGCGGTCGAGGAGAGGACCAGCTGCTCGGGGATCGCCGCCCGCGGCGGCGGCGCCGGGTCGGCGCGGACCGAGACGGTCTCGGCGACGCTGCGGCTGACCTCGTGGTTGCCGTCGGCGGAGGCGATGACGACGCGATCGTCGTCGGAGGTCTCGACCTTGCCCTCCAGGCCGGGGTCGAGCCCCGCCGCCTTCAGGTAGTGCAGCAGCTCCTCGGCCTCGTTCTCGAAGCGGAGGACGATGACGTCGGCGCCGACCTCGACGTCGGCCAGCAGCGATCCCTGCTCGCGGATGCCCTCGACGATCGGGTGGCCGTGGGGGCAGGTGGTGGCGTCGCCGATCGCCGCCCGCATCCGCTCCTCCAGCACCGGGCTCATCGCGTGCTCGATCCGCTCCGCCTCCTCGTGGACCTCGTCCCAGGGGATGTGGAGGACGTCGGTGAGGAAGCGCTCGATCATCCGGTGGCGGCGGACGATGTAGCTGGCGTGCTCGCGGCCGGACTCGGTGAAGGCGAGCGTCTTGTCGGCGTTGCGCTCGACGTAGCCGTCGTCGATCAGCCGCCCGATCATCTCGTGCACGGTCGGCGGCGAGAGCTGCATCGCGCGGGCGATGTTGGCGCCCGTCATCGGCAGCCCGGCCTCCTCCAGCCAGAACATGATCTCCAGGTACTCCTGCTCCGCGACGGTCGCGTTCTCAGACGACACAAGCTCTCCTTTAGGACCGGCTTTCCATCAGCGAGGTGACGACCGCCTCGTAGAAGCCGTCTCCCATGCTGCCTTCGGTAACGGTGACATTGTCCCAGTTCGGCAGCGCGGCCCGCAGCCCGGCGTCGTGCTCGGGGCCGTTGGCGACGAGGAAGAAGCGGCCGACGGCGGCCGCGACCTCGAGGTCCTCGACCGAGTCGCCGACGGCGATGCAATCGCGCGGGTCGTAGCCGCGGGCGCGGGCGTGGCCGGCGACCGCCGCCGCCTTGCTGACCTGCACCGGGACCAGGTGGTAGGCGTGGGTGCGGCCCTCGACGGTCGGCATCGGGCGGCCGATGGCGCCGTTGTCGAGCAGGCGCAGGTCGTCGTCGCCGCGCTCGTGCAGGAGCGCGTTCGCCTCCTCGACGTCGACCTTGCCGCGGAAGAGGTGGGAGAGGACGCGGCCGTGGTGCCAGGGCGAGTGGTACTCCAGCCGCCCCTCGAAGTGCTCGAAGAGCAGTTTCGGGATCCTCCGCTGCTCGATCTGCTCGTAGATCGTCCCGTCCTCGTTCGGCGCCATCGCGCCGGTCATCAGCGTCGTCTCGCCCTCGATCGCGAAGGCGCAGCCGGCCTCGTAGATATAGGAGGTCTGGCCCATCAGCCGCGCCGCCTCGTGCACCTGAGGCTCGCGGCGGCCGGACATGACCACGACCTCGGCGCCGGCTCGGTGGCAGGCCTCCAGCGCCCGCGCCTGCGCCAGCCAGAAGCCACCCTCGGCGTCGCGGAAGAGCGAGCTGCCCCGGCCGAGCAGGGTCCCGTCGAGATCCGTGTAGACGCAACTCAGTCCCAAGGTGGCTGTTAACCGTAGTGATGAAGATGGTGGGGAGAAGCTGGGGCGCCGCGTTCGCCTGTTTCCTGGTCGGCCTGGTCTGGGCCGTGGGGATGGCGAAGGGTGACGAAATGCCGGTAAGGCTTGGTGCCACGCCTGCCGTGTCGATGTCGTCCTCCGCGTCGGCTGAGCCCGCCACTTAAGCTCGTCGGGTGAGAGCTTGGAAGCTGGCTGAGCGCGAGCTCGGGCTGGAGCGGCCGCTCGCGGCCGGGATCGTCAACGTCACCGTCGACTCGATGTTCGAGGGCGCGCGCAGCGGCACGCCCGAGCAGGCGGTGGCCGATGGCCTGGCCCTGGCCGAGGCCGGTTTCGAGATGCTCGACGTCGGCGCCGTCGCCGCCAGGGTCGGCCCCCCGGTGCCGCCAGAGGAGGAGGCCGCAGCCTTGGTCCCGGCGATCGAAGGCCTCGTCGCCGAGCTGCCGCGTCGTCTCCGAACTTCGGGCCCCTATGGGGGACAAAAGTTCGGAGACGACTCCGCCGTGGCGGTTTCGGCGGACACGTTTTCGCCTGAGGTGGCGCGGCGAGCGCTGGCGGCGGGGGCGGAGGTCGTCAACGACATCTCCGGCGGCTGGGAGGAGATGTTCGAGCTGGTTGCCGAGAGCGGCTGCGGCTACGTGCTGATGCACATCGAGGGGCCGCCGCGGGTAGATCGCCCATTTCGCGGGTACGACGACGTCGTCGACCACCTGCGGGCCTGGTTCGAGGGGAGAGTCGAGGTGGCCCGAGACCTTGGTGTCTCGGAGGAGCAGATCGCCATCGACCCCGGACTCGACTTCGACCTCAGCCCCGAACAGGACCTGGAGATCCTGCGGCGGCTTGGCGAGCTGCGCGCGCTCGGCCTGCCGCTCTACGTCTCCCTCTCCCGCAAGGACTTCATCGGCGCCGTCTTGGCGGGATCGTGGGAGGAACGGCTGCCGGCGGGCGAGCGGGAGTGGGGGACCGTGGCGGCGGTGACGCTGGCCGTTCGCGAGGGCGCCGACGTCCTCCGCATCCACGACCGCAGCTCCCTGCAGGCGATGCGGGTCGCCGCCTCGATCTGCCGCACCCTCGATGCTGACGGGACGAAAACGGTCCATATAGGGCCGAAATCGTCCCGTCGGGGGGTGGTCTGATGGCGCGCGCGGGTTCGTTGCTCGCCTCGGAGTGGGCCGTTGCGATCGATCCTGCCCGCCGCGACGGGCGGATCGTCGCCGAGGCGGCCGAAGAGGAGCAGCGCTCGCGGCCGGCGCCGCTGCCCCACGGGGTGAACGTCGGGCTGGCCGAGGCGCTCGGCCGGGTCGGGATCGACTCCCTCTACACCCACCAGCTGCGCGCCTACGAGACCGCCGCCGAGTCCAACCTGGTGATCACCAGCGGCACCGCCTCGGGCAAGAGCCTCGCTTTCAACCTGCCGGTGCTGGACGGGATCGCAGCGCGACCGAAAGACCGGGCGCTCTACCTCTACCCAACCAAGGCCCTTGCCCAGGACCAGGCGCGCAAGCTCGCCCAGCTGCGGCCGCCGAACCTGCGCGAGGCGATCTACGACGGCGACACCCCGCGCGAGGAGCGCCCGGCGATCCGGCGTCGCTCCAACCTCGTCCTCACCAACCCCGACATGCTCCACGTCGCCCTGCTGCCCAACCACAAGGGCTGGGGCGACTTCCTCGCCAACCTCGAGCTGGGTCGTCGTCGACGAGGCCCACACCTACCGCGGCGTCTTCGGCTCCCACGTCGCCAACGTGCTGCGGCGGCTGCGGCGGCTGGCCCGCGCCTACGGCTCGCGAGCCGCGCTTCCTCCTCGCCTCGGCGACGATCGCCAACCCGGTCGAGCTGGCCGAGCGGCTGGTCGGGACCGAGTTCGAGCTGGTCGACGACGACGGTGCCCCGCGTGCCGGGCGGGAGATCGCGATGTGGAACCCACCGCTGATCGACGAGCGCAGCGGTACCCGGCGCTCGGCGCTGTCCGAGGCCGCCGACCTGCTCGCCGAGCTGGTCAGCCACGGCGTGCGGACGATCTGCTTCCTCAAAAGCCGGCGCGGGATCGAGCTGATCCAGCGCTTCGCCCGCGAAAACCTCGAGCGCCGGGGCAAGCCGGAGCTGGCGAGAGCGGATCGCTCCCTACCGCGGCGGCTACACCCCGCAGCAGCGGCGCGAGATCGAGTCCCGGCTCGCCGCCGGCGAGCTGCTCGCTGTCGTCGCCACCGACGCCCTGGAGTTAGGGATCGACGTCGGCGAGCTCGACGCGGCGATCTGCGTCACCTTCCCCGGCACCGTCGCCAGCCTGCGGCAGATGTGGGGGCGAGCCGGGCGCCGCCGCCGCGGCCTCGCCGTCTACGTCGCCGGCCAGGACGCGCTCGACCAGTTCTTCTGCCGCCACCCGGAGGAGTTCCTCGGGCGGCCGGTCGAGGCGGCGATCCTCGACCACGGCAACGAGCAGATCGCCTCTCGCCACCTGATCGCAGCCGCCTATGAGCTGCCGCTGACCGACGAGGACGACGAGGTCTTCGGGCCGGAGTGGCGCGGGCGGGCCGAGCGGCTGCTGGAGGCGGGGGAGCTGCGCGGGGTCGGCGGCAAGCTGATGCCGCGCCGCGCGAGTTCGTCGCCAACCGGATCCCGCTGCGCTCGGCCTCGGCCGACTCGGTCGCGGTGATCGAGCGCGACGCCGGCGAGATGCTGGGCCTGGTCGAGGCCGAGCGCGCCTTCACGACGATCCACCCCGGCGCCGTCTACCTCCACCTCGGCCGCTCCTACGAGGTCGACCGCCTCGACATCGAGGAGCGGCGCGCGGTCGTCTCCGCCTTCGATGGCGACTGGTACACGCGGCCGAAAAAGGAGACCGAGATCTACATCGAGCGCGTCCACGAGCAGCGCGAGGTGGCGGGCGTGCAGCTGAACTTCGGCGAGGTCTCGGTGACCGAGCAGGTGATCGCCTTCCAGCGCGTCTCGGTCACCGACCAGGAGCCGATCGACATCGTCGCCCTCGAGCTGCCGGAGCAGAACTTCGTCACCCAGGCGCTCTGGTACGTGCTGCCGGACCCGCCTCGCCCGGGCGCTGCCGACCGAGGCGCTGCTCGGCTCCCTGCACGCGACCGAGCACAGCCAGATCGCGGTCCTGCCGTTGATCGCGATGTGCGACCGCTGGGACATCGGCGGCCTCTCGACCAACGTCCACTTCCAGACCGGCCGCTCGACGATCTTCGTCTACGACGGCCACCCCGGCGGGGTCGGGATCACCAAGCGCGGCTACGAGCAGTTCGAGCGCCTGCTCGGCGACGCCGAGCGGCTGATCGCCGAGTGCCCCTGCGAGTCCGGCTGCCCCTCCTGCGTCCAGAGCCCGAAGTGCGGCAACCTCAACGAACCGCTGCACAAGGCCGGCGCACTTGAGCTGATGGGGTTGATGCGGGGCGAGCTGTAGACCAGCTAGCAGTGCTCAGCGAGGGCCAGAGTTCCCGCAGCGCGAGGATCTGCGAAGGCGTGGGACCAGGCGAGCGGGGTGGTCGAGCGGGGGATGCCGGTCTGGGCGTCGACGCGCTCGGGGAGCATCGCCGGCGGGCGTCGCGCTGCGGCGCAGCGCCCCGCATCAGCCGCAGCGCCTGCCGGCGCTCGCCGAGCGCAGCGAGTGACCAGGCGATCCAGGCCGTCGGGGCGCTACCAGGGGTCCTCGCCACCGGCCCAGCCTTCGCCGGGCGTGATGCCGTACGTGGTCGCCTGGGACATGAGGCGGTTCAAGGTCGCGCGCGACCGCCGGGATAGAGGCGCGGCGTGGAGAACGGCCGCACCGCCCAAGCAGCCGCCGAATCCAGACCCGACTCCGGCTCGCCCAGCCTCCCGCACCAGCCCCCGCCCCGAGGGGGTGTCTGAGCTGAGGGGTCATATAGATCCTTGAACTCAGACACGTCGGCGGGTGCGGAGGCGAGGGCGTTGCCGAGGTAGTCGCCGGGCCCTCCCTCCCAGTAGTCGGCGCGGTCGCGCCAGGGGACGGGTTGGCCGCCGGCGAGGATGGCCGCCGCCTGGCGGGCGCTGCCGCTGATGCCCGGCCGCCTTCGCGGCGGCGGCGACCCAGCCGATCGCGTCGCCCTGGGCCTCCCGGCCGGGGACGGGGCTGCCGTCGCCGTGGAAGCGTGCCGCCTGCTCGAGCCCGAGGCCGAGCAGGAACTGGACGATCAGTTCGGCTTCCGGCTGGTAGCCCGGCTGCCGCGCAGGCGATCGCCGACGGCAGCCGCGTCCCGCGGCCAGACGTAGGCCCAGCCGTCGCGAGCGCCGGCGGCGACGGCGCCGGTGCGGCGGTCGGTGAGCGCGTGGAGGACGAGCAGCGAGCGCTCGTACATCTGCTCGGCCCAGGCTGGGGCGCCCGCTCCGAGCTGCCGGTTGCGCCGAAGCCAGCGCCGATCGGAGGCCGCGGCGTCGATGATCGTCGCAGGCTCCGCTGCCGGGGATGCGTTGGTCCACGACGCGCAGACCCGGCTGCGTTGACCCGCCAGACTGCACCGCCGTCGGCGCATTCGATCATCCGTCACGCACGGCGATCCCGCCGCGACCATCATCGCCAGCGAATCCGCGCTGCTTGTCGATCCGGACCCGCTCCGACCCGAACCGCGCCACCGTCCGCAGCACGTTCGTCCCCGGCAGGTAGCGCTGCCGCACCTCGTCCGCCCGCCACATCGGCAGCGCCGCCCACCGCCGACCCGCACCCAGACCTGGATCCCTGTGTCCGCCGGCACCGTCCCCGCCGCCTGCCGCTCCGCCGAGTTCTCGATCAGCGCCCGTCCCGCCGGCCCCGGCGCCCGCAGGTCGACCACGTCCCCATAGGCATCGACCGCCGCCGTCAGCCTTCCCTCCCCGAGCACCGCCACCCCGAGGAACGGCGGCGGCATCCCCGGCAGCCCCGCCGGCGTCTCGGGATCCGCCCCCGACCCCCCGGAGAGCAGCAGCGCCCCGGCCGCGACGCAGCCACCAGTCCCACCACAGCCCGCACCCAGCTCATCGCCCCCATGCAATCAGCCACGCCCCCTGCCGGACCGCTAGCCTTCCCGCTGCGCAAGCCGTTCAGGCGCCCCCGGCCAGGTAGCTCAGTTGGTAGAGCACACGACTGAAAATCGTGGTGTCGCCGGTTCGAATCCGGCCCTGGCCACTGATCGCTGTTCGTCCTTCAGCGCCGGACCCGGGATCTGAGGGCCAGGACGACGAGGGCGATTAGGGCCGGACCGACGACGCGAGTCACGAGGTTGAGATAGAGGCCGGCAGTGGTGAGGCTCAAGTCCTCCACAGGCTTGGCCAGCGAGACCGAGGCCGTCAGGGTCCAGCCGAGAGTCCGCCAGAAATCGGGTGGATTCTCGAGGCCGATCGTCTGGAAGCCGGCCGTCAAGACGAGGATCGCGATCACATAGGTGAGAGCCGCCCGCCCGGCGCGCATCCCATAGCCGCTGACTAGCCAGTAGAGGTTCAGGATCAACCGCTCGAGCAGCGCGCCGGCACCTTCTCGGCGCATCTCCATCTCGCCGTAATAGAAATCGGCCGCGCCGGGAAAATCGCGTGAGCTTTCCCTGGCCTTTCGCATCGCCCGGTAGGTGTCGGAGATCTCTTGGCTGTTCAACGGCTCCCGATCCTCCATCGAAGGTGGTGTCGTCCAAGGCGTCCGGGCCCACCGGAACCTGCCGGAGCGTCTCGACCGCAGCAATGCCTCGTCGGCGAGGATCTCTCGTCGGTATGAGCCCTTGACCAGAGCAGGAGCGAGAGCTAGCTGCCCGCGCCCGCTGATCAAGACATCGTCGAGACGGTGCAGGCCCGCCAGGCTGCATTTCGAGAGATCGAGACCCTGCAGCGTCAGGCGGTCGACCCGGGCCCGGTCGATCGAGACGATCCTGGCGCCGTTCTCGCCGGTTCCCCGAGTACTGACCAGACTCGGTCCGAGGAAGGCGGCGCTCCGAAAGTCGGCCACGGCGCCCGGCTCCAGGAGAATGTCGGCACCGCGCTCGAAAGAGGCCCTCGAGGCGTCCACCGAGGGAGAGGCAGCGGTTAGTCCCAACGGTTGCGAGAAGCTGGTTTCGCGCAGCACGAGCTCGCGGCCGGCGCTTACCTCAAGCGTCCGGGTGTCGGCAAAGGCGGCGCCGACGAAGCTGAGGACGTCTTTCGTCTCCAGGTCCCGTGACTGAAATGGGCCTTCGAACTCACACCCTAGAAAGTTCAGGGACCGGGTTTCGCATCCTTGGAAACTCGCCGCTCCGGCGAACCGGGCAGATCGGAAGGTCAGCGGGCCTCGGCCCTTCACCTTCCTGAAACGCGCGTCAGCCGCGAAGGTCACATCGCGAAAAGATCCAAACCCCAGGATCGCGCCGTCGAACGTGGAGTAACGTTCGAACGAGGTTGCTTTCACTCCGAGGTTGGCCGCGCGGACACTCCGAAAGCGGGCATCCCCCTCGAAGCTGACATCGGTAAGCCAGAGGTCAGAGCCTCTGGCCCCCTCGAAGTTCGCCTCCTTTCTGAAGCACACGTTGACCAGGCGCAATCCTCGGGGGAACCGAGCGGCGGAGAAATCGGCATCCAGGATCTGCGCGCCGTTGAGCTCCAGGGCCGCGACGAACCTCGCCTCGGCACACCTCAGCGCGATCGGTCCGCTGGCCGCCGCGCGGCGAATCGATCGCACCAAGCGAGCGCCGACGTCCCTACCTGCCAGGTCGAAGGTGATCATCGCGGCTGAGTCTTTCGCCGCCTGCGGACGCCCTATGCTGGAGTTCGACGTCCAGGTACGGCTGGATAGCCGGTTCGAGTCCGGCAGCGTCAGTCAGCCAGGGGGGTCCGGGGTTCGAGTCCCCGGTCTCGCGGCGCACAGCAGTTCGCGACCGTCGAGGTATATCAACGGCAGAACCCCGGTCCTTTGCCCCCCGCTGAGGCGGGGGGCTTTCTTCATCTGGCAGTGACCCGGTGGCGCCAGGCGGCGTCGGACCCGGTCGCGTCAATCGCCTCTGCCTCGGAAATCGAACGCCCGGATCGCTGCATCTCGAGCCGCTCCCCCAGGAGGAGAGTGTCACGAAGGCCGATCGCGGTGATGCCATCAGCATGTCGCAGCCTTCGCTCTCTGGCGAACAGACGCCCCTTCTGTTTCCAGTGCCGCACCCAAATTGGGTGCGCTTCATCCACCGCCTGCACGGCGAGGTGCTTCCCCAGCAGCCGCAGGTCGACGTGCGTCCTGCCGATGTCGTCGAATGCCCCCTCCCATGCCAGCTCCGCAAGAGTCGGAGAATCCGGCATCGCCAGTCGGCCGAAGCGGATCGTTTCCCCTTGCTCGATCGAGAAACGGGAGATGGCGACGCCGTCGACTACGAGCTTGATCTCGGCTTCGGCGGGTCGCGGACCGAGGTCGTGCAGGGGGTGCCGACAGCCAGGACAGAGTGCTTCCTCGCACCTGAGGAGAGGCAATGCCTGCAGAAAGTCCGGCGTCGCTTCCCGGGTAGCGCAGGGCCCTTCGGACCGACAGGCCCAGCGGCGGCGGGCGACAGGATGTCGGAGGTCCGGGAGGCCAAGGGCCTGGGCCAGCTTCTGCTCCTTCTTTCGGGAGATGTCAAACGGTTGGGTGTTGCGCGACTCCTGCGGGCCGATCTTCGCTTCCCCGTCACTCATCGACCAGGTGAAGAAGCGGCCTGCTACCCATCGGCGACCCTCCCTCTTGTCCAGGAAGCGGTCCCTGGAGAGGACACATCCACGGTGCGCTTCCGCGAGATCCAGGAGCAGATCGTCACCATCTCCCACGACCAGCAGCTCTCCTCGGCTGCGCCTTTGACGTACTCGTCGCCTTTCGTCCTTCCCCAGGTCACCCAGCAAGGAGCGGTCGACGACCAGCTTGATCTCCGCATGTCTCGAGATCTGCGCTCGCCAAGCGGAGCTGATCAGCTCCAAGCGGTCGAGGCCGGAGTACGGCAGCGAGTCATCCCTCACCACGTTTGCGACGTCCACGCAGACGAAGCCGATGTCCGGTTTTTGGTCCGTCATCTGCGCCGGTACCCGATGCCCGTCCCGCTCTGTAGGGATAGCATTACCCGGCTTTTGTTCTCTAAACGGAAAAATATTGCGCACATCGCAATTTTGACGGGCCTGTCGGTTCTGCTGCTTCCCGGCGTAGCTTTCGCGCTTCCAGGAGCGACGATGTACGAACCGGAAGCGATCACGGTCCCCACCGAACGATGGGGCTATTACGGCGGTGAAGGGACCGATCCGGAAGAGCCCCTGACCTTCGGCTCCGGCTCTTCGTGCCTCGATCCGCAGATGGACCCCTGGACCCTGAAAAGCACGCGCTGGTACTCATTCTGGGGTACTGGTGAGCCAGTCGTCGTCAGGGTCGACGATGACTTCGACGCAGGCCTCGGCATCTACTGGGTCGATGGCCTGATGGTTGACCAGCTTCCGGTCCCGGAGGCCCTGTTGCACTGCGGGGGTTGGAAACCGATCCGCTATCAGTTCGACACCGAGCTAGGCACGCTTTACCGAATACAGGTCGGTAGCCGGGCCGAAGCGCCTTCATCTGATTTCGGCAGCTACCTCGTCAGCCTATTTCCCATCACGACTCATGGGGATCGGGACCACCCTCTTCCGCTCTCGCTTGAGGGCCACGCTCACCTGGACAGCTGGGGCGCTCCCCTGCTCGACCCCGAAGACCGGGGTTCGTGCTCCATCGGGGAGCAGTGGTTCTTGGGCGATCGCAGCGGCTGGGGCAGAATCGACGTTCCCGTTCCAGGGACTCTCCACGTCGAAGTGGAACCGGACCGCGACTGGGAAATCTGGATGGTGTCGCTGTACCCGTCGGGCAGCGACACGCCGGTTTCCTGCGCCGTCGGCGGGGAGCCCGTCTTGGACACCTACCTTCGCGAAGGCTCCTATTCCGTGGAAGTCACTCGCGGTTTCCAGCCGCGGCTGGACTTCGAGGGCAGCCTCAAGAGGAAGGGTGGGATGTCCGGACCGAATTCGAAATAGACCCGGACGTCGACAAAGACGGCCATGCACGTCCGAGCGACTGCAACGACCGCGATGTTTCTATCTATCCGAGAGCCCCGGAGATTCCCGATAACAGTGTCGACGAGGATTGCGACGGCGGCGATGCCCACCGCGACTCAGATGGGGACGGGGTTCCCGACTTTCGCGATTCCTGCCCCTTCCGTTCGCGCAAAGGTGTTGACAAGAACGACGACGGTTGTCGCGATCCAGTTCAGCTGGAGCTCCTGGCGCAGATCCGACTCACCTTGAAAAGAGGAGCCCTGCACATGGCCTCTCTCTCTATCCGTACGCACGCCGGCGCGAGGGTGGTACTCGCATGTAACGGCCACGCCTGTGAAAGAGAGACGAGAAGGGCCCGCGGCAAGCGCCTGCGGTTCGAGAATGCGTTTGCGCCCAGGATCCCGGACGGAACCCTCTTGGCGGTCACGGCCACCCAGGCGGGCTACATCGGGATGAGGAAGCTCTACCGACTCTCATCCCAGGGGGTGAGCCTGGTCCGAGAATCGTGTACGGCCGCCGGGAAGCCGAGGGTGAAGGTCGCATGTCAATGAGGAGACGCCGCTTTCTCCGCCGTTGGCTGCCGTTGATCGCGCTCGTCTACCTCGCCGCTGTCGTTCTGCTGCTCTCCCCGCTCTGGAGCGACGACCAGGTAGAGGACCCGGCCCGGACCCCGATTCGGGCGGCCCCCTCCGGGGGGCAGTTGGGCGTTGCTTCGCTCGGACGGGTGCCGGCCCTGCCGGCTCGGATGCTCAGGCGCTGAGGCGACTGCGGCGGAAGGCGCGGCGGCGGCCGGGGAAGAAGCCGGGTCCACGGAAAGCGAAGGATCCGAAGCCGTGCCTCTCGAAGTCGAATCGTCGGCGGCGGCGCCGACCGAAAGTGGCTCCGGCCAGGGCGCATCCTCCGGCGGTGGTAGCGAAGAAGAGTCCGTCATCGGTTTCGAAGGGTGACGGTAGAAGGATTGTCGGGCAGCCAGGTCCTGGCCGGTCGTTGGGCATATGACCTCGACGATCGGCTTTCCTCGGGAATGAACGCCCATACCTACGGAGGGCGAGACCTCGAGACGGGGGAAGAGGTCGTCGTCAAGATTTTCAGCGACTCCGACGGGGGGAGGGGCAAGGCCCGCTTCCAGCGCGAGGCAAAGCTCCATGAGGCGCTTGACCACGAGGCGATTCTGCCGCTGCTCGACCACAACACCGAGGGCGGCGTCGTCTACATCGTGACCCGCCGACTGCGGCCGGGCTCGGTCTGGGAGATGCTCCGAAATGACCCGACGCCCTCGCTGGCCACCGTTCGCTCGATCGGGATCCGGATCGCAGGGGCGCTCGCCTACATGCACGGCCGGGGCGAGGTCCACGGCGACATCAGCCCCGGCAACATCCTGCTGGACGAAAGCGGGCGCGCGTTTCTGGCCGACTTCGGCTTCAGCAAGAGAATCGAGACGACGCCGATCGCGACCAGCGGTGATGCGCATGGAACCGCCGGATTCCGCGCTCCTCGCGAGCCGGGTACGGCGCGGACGTCCGAAGACGACCTCTACAGCCTGGCGGCGGTCCTCTGGTTCTGCTTGACCGCGAGGACTCCGGCGCATTGGGCCAAGGCGCGCCGGCGCGAACTGCCAAGCCGAAAGCTGCGTGCCCCTTTGGAAGCCGCTCTGCGGTGGGGCGAGTCCCCGGTCCAGTCTGCGGTCCTTTTCGCCGAAAGTCTGGAAAAGGAGTGGGCGGGGGCGGCTGAGGATTGGAGGTTGCGAGCCTCTAGACGGCGGCGCTCACCCGTTCCCGCCCTGATCGCCGTCGGTTTGGTTGGGTTGCTCCTGGCCTTGCTCCTCGGCCAGGTGATGAAGCCGAAGCCGGTGGACGCGGCATCGGCCTCCGTCACCCGGAACGGGGTCACCCTTCGGCTTCAGGGGGAGTGGCGCGGCAAAGATCCCCCCGATCTTCCCGCGCTTCGGCTGCGGAAGCCGGCCGCCGCCGTCAGGGGACGGACGACCGTCGTCGCCGGCCGCGCCCCGCTCGGTGGCCCCGGGTTGATTCCTCCCCAGGCGAGGAAAGCCTTGCCCCGGGACGCGCGCGCGGCGCGGGCGGTTGAGGTCGGTCCCCGCTCTGCCCTCAGCTATGGCCCTGCGAGCCAGTTCGGCGGATCGGTGGAGGTCCTGGCTCTGCCCCTCGCTAACTCAGTCCTGGTCGTTCGCTGCGGCGGCCCGACGCCGACCCTCGCGAGGATTTGCGCGCAGGCGGCAGCTGACGTCACCCTGGCCGACGGTGATCCGCAGCCCCTCGCCCCTGACCAGGGGACGGCGCGCCGCATCCGCATCGTCGTCAACCGGTTTGGCGAGCAGCGAAGGCGGGCCCGGGCCGTTTTGGCAGCCGCCTCCGATCCCTCGGAGTCCTCCAGCGCCGCCCTCCTCCTGGCTCGGATGACCCGGTCTCTGGCCCGGCAGATGAAGGCGATCCCGGTCAATGCGCAGGTCGGGAGGACCGTTCGCGATGTCATTTCCAGCGCCGGCAGGGCTGCGAAGAGCTATGCCCGCCTGGCCGACTCTTCCACCACGGCAGGCTGGGTGGACGCGCGACTTTCGGTCCTCGCGCGGGAGCGTGTGCTGGAGGAGGCGATCGAGAGCCTGCGCAAGCTCCGGGTGTACCCGCGCAGCAGCCGCTAGCCTCTGCCGGCCGAAAAGTGCTGGTAGTCCTTCGGCCAGCTCCGGTTACCGCCCCACTCCCAGCCGTTCTCGGCGAAGGCGGCGACGACCGGGCCCTTGCGGTGGATCAGGCCTCTCGCTCATTGTGAGCGGTCGAGGTACGGCGCCCCGGCGGCGGGCGACACATAGCCGTCGGCGGTGACGTAGGGGTTCTCGACGGGGTTGACGTCGATCGCGTGGCCGTAGGCGTGTTCGGACCAGCGGCTGGTGCCGGCGACGAAGCGGCAGTTGAAGGCGGAGGTGTTGTCGGCGGCCATGCTGCGGTGGTCGTCGGCGCCGTAGGCGTCGACGAGGCGCATGCGGCGGATCGGGAAGCGGAGGCGGTAGAGCCTCCGCATCGTCCGCAGCATCGGCTGCGCGGAGTCCCGGTGGACCACGAGGCGGCCGTGGTGCACCTGCCCGTCGAAGCCCCAGTGGGTCACCTCCAGCAGGCGCAGCCGGGCGAACCCGACGGGGCAGCCGCGGTGCCAGGAGACGCCGGTCATCCGCTGCCGCAACTGCGCGCCGATCGGTTCGGCGGTGCCGTGGAAGCCCGCGCCGGCGTGGTGGAGCGCGGGCGCCGTGAAGGCGAGGATGGCGAAGCTCGCCATCGCTCGCCGCAGGCGTAGCCAGGGAAGAGCCACGCCGCCATACTTCCACTCGCATGGAAGTCGAGACGCGCTACGCCGACTCCGACGGCGTCAGCATCGCCTACCAGGTGCACGGGAGCGGACCGATTGACCTGGTCCTCGTGCCCGGCTTCGTCTCCCAGGTGGAGCTGCTGTGGGAGGAGCCCGGGGTCGCCCGCTTCCTCCGCCGGCTCGCCGCCTTCTCGCGGCTGCTCGTCTTCGACAAGCGCGGGCAGGGCCTCTCCGACCGGCCTGGCCGCCCGCCGACGCTGGAGGAGTCGATGGACGACCTGAAGGCGGTGATCGACGCCGCCGGGTTCGAGCGGCCGGCGCTGCTCGGCATCTCCGATGGAGGGCCGATGTCCACCCTCTACGCCGCCACCCATCCCAGTCGCGTCTCCGCTCTGATCCTCTTCGGGACCTTCGCCCGGATGCTGAAGGCGCCTGACTTTCCCGCCGGGACCACCGAGGAGGCGCTGAACCGCTGGGGGGAAGTCGTCCAGCGGGACTGGGGCAAGGCCGTCGCGCTCAACGTCTGGGCGCCGAGCCGGGTCGGCGACCGCGATTCGAACGCTGGTGGGCGCGGCTGCTGCGCCAAGGGACGAGCCCGGCCGGCGCGATCGCGCTGATGGACCTCTACCGGGAGATGGACGTGCGCTCGATCCTGCCCGCGATCGACGTCCCGACTCTGGTCCTGCACCGGGCCGGCGACCGAATGGTCTCGGCGGCGCAGGGCCGCTACCTCGCCGAGACGATTGCCGGCGCCCGCTACGTCGAGCTGGCCGGGGAGGACCACCTGCCTTTCGCCGGCGAGCTCGACCCGATCCTCGAAGAGGTCGAAGAGTTCCTCCTCGGCAGCCGCGGCGCCGCGGAGTCGGAACGGGCGCTGGCGACGATCCTCTTCACCGACATCGTCGGCTCGACCGAGAGGGCGGCCGAGCTCGGCGACCGCGGCTGGCGGGCGCTGCTCGAGCGCCATGACGCCGCCGTCCGCCACCAGCTCGCCCTCCACCGCGGGCGCGAGGTGAAGACGATGGGCGACGGCTTCCTCGCCACCTTCGACGGCCCGGCACGGGCGATCCGCTGCGCCCGCGCGGTCCAGGACGAGGTGGGCAGCCTCGGGATCGAGGTGCGGGCGGGAATCCACACCGGCGAGGTCGAGCTGATCGGCGACGACGTCGGCGGCATGGCGGTCAACATCGGCGCCCGCATCGGGGCGATCGCCGACGCCGGCGAGGTGCTGGTCTCCAGCACGGTCAGGGAGCTGGTGGTCGGCTCCGGTCTCGAGTTCATCGATCGCGGCACCCAGACCCTCAAGGGTGCCCCCGGCGAGTGGCGCCTCTTCGCGATCGAGCCGCCGCCGGCTTGAGCGGGCGGTATCGGCTCAACAATGAGACAGACAAAACATTACACTTGGTCCTAAGCTACGGAAGGAGGACAAGTGGACAATTGGCGCTACGACTTTCTCAAGGAAGACATCAAGCGACTTCGCGACGATCTGAACGAGGTGGAGAGCCGGACCTGGAAAGTCGAGAATTGGCAGAGCCTCATGCCATTGCGGACCTGCTTCGCAATCTGTTGGCTGGCGATCGTCGGTATGTGGATCGCTGTAATCGCGGATGCGGCGGGGGCTTATTAGGTCGTCGCTGCGTCCGCCCCCGTCTTTACCTTGAGCGGACCGATGAGCGAGCAGACGCAGATCGAGGCGTTCGCCGAGCCCGTGCCGGAGGCCGTGGAGACGCCGCCCGCAGAGTCCACGCCCGTCGAGCCGGCGGCCCGCGTCCCGCTCCGTGACCTCGAGGACGGGCAGCGGGTCAGCGGCGTCTACGCGATCCGCGAGCGGGAGCTGCGGCGCAAGCGCAACGGCGACCCCTGGCTGCGGCTCTCGGTCGGCGACGCCACCGGCGCCGCCGAGGCGGTCTGCTGGGAGGAGGCAGAGGCCCACTACGCCCTCTGCTGCAGCGGCACGCCCGTCTTCGTCACCGGCGTCTTCGAGATCAGCGAGCGCTGGGGGGCGAAGATCAAGGTCAGCGGCCTGCGCGAGGCCGAGCCGCACGAGTACGAGGCGGCGGACCTTGCGGCCGAGTCCGACGTCTCCCTGGAGCAGCTCGAGGGCGAGCTGCGCGAACTGCTGGCGACGGTCCAGAACCCCCACCTGCGCGAGCTGCTCGACCTCTTCTTCGGCGCCGAGTCGGAGACCTGGCAGCGCTTCTCCGTCGCCCCGGCCGCCAAGACCTACCACCAGGCCTACCGCCACGGGCTGCTCGAGCACACCCTCTCGGTCGCCCAAGCGGTCTCCGCCGCGGCCAACTTCTTCCCCGGGATCGACCGCGACGTCGCCGTCACCGGCGCCCTCCTGCACGACATCGGCAAGTGCGTCGCCTATAACGACGACCCGCTGGCGATCGACCTCACCGACGCCGGTCGCCTGCAGGGCGAGATCCCGCTCGGCTACTACACCGTCCGCCGCGCGATCGAGGACCTGCCGGGCTTCGACCCCCACCTCGCCCAGTGCGTCCTCCACATCATCCTCAGCCACCACGGCTCGCTCGAGCACGGCTCACCGGTCGTCCCCGCCACCCGCGAGGCCGTCCTCGTCCACATGATCGACAACCTCGGCGGCCGCCTCGGCAGCTTCGACCGCCTCGAGAAACAGCTCCCCGCCGGCGAGGTCTGGTCAAGCTTCGACCGCGCCCTCTCCGGCAGCGCCTTCTTCGCCCAGCGCGCCGCCTGAAGACAAAGCATTGCCGTAGACAATCAGTTACGCTAAGCTCATGGCGGTGATGATGAGCCCGAGGGAAAAGCGGACTGACGAGCGGCTGGACGACCTCAACAAGAAAGTCGATCTCGGTTTTGCCCGGATGGACGCTCGCTTCGAGCATTTGGAAGCCCGCCTCGATGCCAAGTTCGACGGGCTCACCAAGGTCCTGATCGGGAGCGCAGCCGGGATCATCGCCGCCCTGATCGGCTTGATCGCGACCCAGCTTTAGAGCGCAGCTACTGGAAGCGTTCGTTGCAGCGCTGGATCTTGTGGACGTTCTGGTGGGCGCGCTGGATGCAGCTGATCAGCTTGTCGGCGCTGCCCTGCTGCTGCGACTGCCGCAGCGACTTGCGGACTTCCCTCTGAACCCGCCGGTTGACGTCTTCGATCTGCCTGTTGACGTCGCCGATTTCGTTGAAGTCGCTTGATTCGAAGCCCTTCTGGACGTTGACGTTGACTTCGTGGCTGACCTTCTCGGTCGTCTCCAGGGTCGGCTTGACGATGAAGAAATAGACCGCGGCGAGGATCCCGACGGTCACCAAAAGCCGGATAATGCCCGCGCTTAGGTTGCCGAAGAGGTTTCGGAGGACGTCCATGCGTGGCGCGCAGACTATCCTGCCGAGCAGTGGCGAAGGACACCGAGAAGCTAATTCGCCAGCTTTCGTTGATCTCGTTCCTGATGGCTCAGGGGAGGCCGGTATCGGCCCTCGAGATCAAGCGGGAGGTGGAGGGCTACAGCGATATGAACGACGACGCTTTCGCGCGCCGTTTCTACGCCGATCGCGCCGAGCTGGAGAGTCTCGGGATCCAGCTCGGGGTCGAGAAGCCGGGCGAGGGCTTCTTCGAGGCCGAGCTCTACTCGCTGCCGCCGGAGAACTTCTACCTCGACCCGATCTCCTTCTCCGACGACGAGCTCGCGGCTCTCAGTACGGCGCTGATGCTGCTGACCGACGGCGGCTTCGCCTACGCCGAGCCGCTGCGGCTGGCCCTGCAGCAGGTCGCCTGGGGCCACCCGAACCCGCTCGCCGAGGGGGAGCGCGCCCCGGTCGAGATGGCGATGACCGCCTCCGCCGGCGGCCGCGACCTCTCCCAGCGCCTCTCCAAGATCGAGACCGCGATCAGCCGCCGGAAGACGATCGAGTTCACCTACTACACGATGGAGCGGGGAGAGACCGAGAAGCGCAAGGTCGACCCCTACCACCTGGTCTTCCGCGGCGGGCAGTTCTACCTGATCGGCCACTCGCACGAGCGCGATGCGGTCAGGGTCTTCCGCCTCTCACGCATCCAGGGCAAGGTCGGCTACGCCTCCAAGGCCGAGCATGACTTCTCTCCTCCGGAGGACTTCGACCGCCGCGACTACGGCAGCCGCGCCGACTGGCAGCTGGGGGAGACGCAGGGGACGGCGAAGATCTTCATCCGCGAACGGATCGCCTGGCTGATCGAGCGCGACTTCGGCACCTACGGGGAGCTCCGCAACGCGAAAAAATCCGACAATGCGCCCGGTAAGGGGCGTGTCTTCGAGACCAGCTACGCCTCGGAGCGCGAGCTGATCGCCTGGGTCCTGCGCTGGCGCCAGAACGCGCAGGTGCTGGCTCCCGACGACCTCCGCGAGGAGGCGGAGAAGCGCCGCGACCTGCTGCTCGAGCGCCACGTCAACGGCTTCCGCCCAGCCAAGGTCGTCGATCGCCCGCTCAAGGAGCAGCCGAAGCGCAGCCGCTCCAATGGCCGCGGCGAGGCCGCGATCCGGCCCGAGCGCTTCGCCCGCCTCGTCACCCTCGCCGGCCTCCTGATCGAAGCGGCGAAAAGGGGCGAGCGGCTGGAAGTCACCGACCTCTGCGAGCGGCTGGAGCTGACCCGGGAGGAGCTGCAGGAGGACATCGACCTACTCAACGTCGTCAACTTCGGCGGCGGCACCTACGTCCTCTACGCCGAAGTCCTCGGTGACGAGATCGAGGTCGACTCCCAGCCCTACGGCGACAACTTCGCCCGTCCCGCCCGCCTGCTGCCGTTGGAGGCGAAGGCGCTGGTGGCGGCGATCGACCTCTTCGGCGACCACCTGCCGCAGTCGAACCTGCAGACCGCCCGCGACAAAATCGTCAAGGCGCTCGGCCACGATCCCTCCGAGGAGGGGCTGGAGATCGCCTCGGCGGGTGGCGGCGACGCCGAGGTCGCCCGCATCGTCAACGAGGCGATCGCCGAGAGCCGGGTACTCGAGCTGAGCTACTACAAGGAGAACGAGGACCAGTTCACCGAGCGCCGGGTCGAGCCCTACAGGCTCGAGAACGGCAAAGAGGGCTGGTATGTCGAGGTCTACGACCTGACCAAAGAAGGGGTCCGCCACTTCAAGCTCGACCGGGTCAAGGAGGCGCGCCTCTCCGAGGAGAAGTTCGAGCCGCGGCCCGAAGTCGAGGAGTTCGCCGGGGTCGAGGGCTGGATGACCCATGGCGAGGTGCCGACCGCCGAGGTGGCCCGGGTCTGGGTCTCCCCCGAGCGAGCACGCTGGCTGCGCGAGGAGCGCACCGTGGTCGAGGAGCTGGCCGACGGCGCCGTCGTCGTCGAGCTGCCTTACGCCGGCAAGCCCTGGCTGGTGCGGGAGATCCTCCGCGGCGCCGGCGACCTGGTCGTGCTGGAGCCATCCGACGCGCGCGAGGCGATCGCCAAAGAGGTCGAGGCGGCCTCCAACTGAGTGATTGGCGAATTAGTCGCGCTATAGGCGGATCAACTCGCCAATCGTCGGTGAGGCTGTAGATGAGCGAGGCGCCCGGTCATCCCGAGGTCCTGAAGATCGTCGCCCCCAACCCGGGGCCGATGACGTTGGAAGGGACCAACACCTACCTCTTCGGCGGCGATCCCTGCGTGGTGATCGACCCGGGCAGCGACGACCCCGGTCACCTGGATGCGATCCGCGCCGCGGCGGCGGAGCGCGGCGGCATCGGCCTCGTCCTCCTCACCCACTCCCACGGCGACCACACCGCCGGCGCCGATCAGCTCGAGGCCGAGGTGGTGCTGCCCTCCGGCGGCGAGGAGCACTTCGGCCTTCGCGCCCTGGCCACCCCGGGCCACGCCGAGGACCACGTCTGCTTCCTCACCGAAACCGGGGTCTGCTTCAGCGGCGACCTCGTCCTCGGGCTCGGCTCGACGATCGTTCCGCCGGGCGGCAACTCCCTCGCCGCCTTCATGGACTCCCTCGCCCTCCTGCAGGCGGAGGAGATCGAGCTGATCGCCCCCGGCCACGGACCCTGGGTCACCGACCCCGAGGCCAAGCTGGCCGAGTACGTCGAGCACCGGCTGATGCGCGAGCGCCGCCTGCTCGCCGCCCTGGAGCAGGGCGAGCGCTCCCGCGCCAAGCTCCTCGCCGCGGTCTGGGACGACATCCCGATCGAGCTGCTGCCGATGGCGGCGATGGTGATGGAGGCCCACCTCGAAAAGCTCGAGGGGGAGGGACGGCTGCCGGAGGATCTGAAGGCCTAGCGGCAGTTCGTCTGTTCCTTTTCGTTCCTATGCACCGATAAGGAACAGGCGAAGGCATCCTGGCTGGCTAGCCAGTACTCTGGATCGATGCGACGGGCAGCGCGAGTCGGGCTTTTTGCGGGCGCGGTGGGAACCGGCTTGGCCGGGTCTGCCGCCGCTGTCGCCTGGCACCGCTTGGCGCGGCGGCCGCTGCCGCAGGTCGAGGGGACGATCGAGATTCCGCAATTGCGTGGAAGGGTGCGCGTGCGCCGTGATCGCTGGGGCGTCCCGCACGTCGAGGCGGCCGAGCGCGAGGACCTCTTCTTCGCCCAGGGTTACTGCCACGGACAGGACCGGCTCTTCCAGATGGACTTCTACCGCCAGGTGGTCGAAGGCCGGGTCGCGGAGATGGCCGGCGAGGAGGGCCTCGCTCTCGACCGGCTGATGCGGACGCTGGGGATCCGGCGGGCCGCCGAGCGTGAGGTGGAGGAGCTTGAGCCGGAGCTGCGCGCCCGGATCGAGCGCTTCTGCGCCGGCGTCAACGCCGCCGCCCGAGACGCGCGGGCGCTGCCCTTCGAGATGCAGGTGCTGCGCCAGAGCTTCTCCCCGTGGCGGCCCGTCGACATCCTCAGCCTCGGCAAGCTGCTCGCCTTCGGGCTTTCGACCAACTGGGAGCGGGAGCTGCTGCGCGCCGACTTGGTGCGCGAGCTGGGGCCGGAGCTGGCGGCGCGGCTCGACCCTGTCTACCCGGCCGGCAACCCGGTCGTCGATCAACTCCCGTTCAGCGGCGAAGGGATGCCGCTGGTCGAGCAGATCGACGCTGTGCGGCGCTCGCTCGGCCTCGCCGCCGAGGCCTCGGGGTCGAACAACTGGGCCGTCAGCGGCGCCCGCTCGAAGACTGGGACGCCGCTGATCGCCGGCGACCCGCACCTCTCTCCGAGCATGCCCGGCATCTGGTACGAGGTCAGCCTCCGCCACGGCGACCGCTTCGTCCGCGGCGCCTCGCTGCCGGGAATGCCCGGCGTCTACATGGGCCAGAACAACGACGTCAGTTGGACGATCACCAACGTCATGGCCGACACCCAGGACCTCTTCGTCGAGCGGGTAGAGGGGGATCGGTACCTGTTTGAAGACGAGTGGCGGCCGCTGGAGGTCGTGCGCGAGGAGATCGCCGTCAAGGGCCGGAGCGAGCCGGTGGTGCTGGAAGTGCGCAGCACCCACCACGGGCCGCTCGTCAACGAGGCGCTGGGAGCCGACGAAGGGGAGCCGCTGGCGCTCGCCTGGCAGGCCCTGCGCAAATCGACCGCCTTCGAAGCGGCCTTCGAGCTGCTGGACATCTCTTCCGGCCCTGAGCTGGTGGCGAGCCTGGAGGAGCACACCTCGCCCCCGTCGAACATGATCTGGGCCGACAGCCGCGGCTCGATCGGGTACAAGCTGATCGGCTGCCTGCCCCTGCGGCGCGGCGGCTGCCCCGACCTGCCGAAGCCCGGCTGGACGGGCGAGTTCGAGTGGGAGGGGACGGTGCCCTACGACGAGCTGCCGGAGGTCGTCGACCCCGAGAGCGGGTACCTCGTCACCGCCAACAACCGCATCGTCGGCGACTCCTACCCGCATCACATCACCAGCGACTGGCTCGACGGCTACCGGGCGAAGCGGATCGAAGAGTTGCTGGAGCAGACCGAGAAGCACGACCTCGAGAGCTTCGAGGCGATCCAGAAAGACAACTTCTCGCTGCCGGGGGTGGAGGCGGCGGCGCGCCTCGCCCGGCTGCACCCGCGGGGGCAGCGGGAGCGCAGCGCGATCGAGCGCTTGCGCAGCTGGGACGGCTGCCTCGGCCCCGACTCGATCGCCGGGACGATTTACCAGGCCTTCCTGCTGCGACTGGCGCGCGAAGTCGCCCGCTGCGCGATCGGCGACCGCGACCTCTGCGAGCGCTGGCTCGACCGCGCCGACAACGGCTTCCTCCCGCACGTCACCTCGCCCTGGCGCTGGCACTCGCACCTGATGGACCTCTGGGCCGAAGGCGACGAGGAGCTGATCGGCCGCCCCTGGGACGAGTTGGTGCTGGAGGCCCTGGCCGGCGCCCTCGACGACCTCGGCGACCGCTTCGGAACGGATCCCGAGGGCTGGCGCTGGGGCCACGTCCACGAGCTGAAGTTCCCGCACCCGCTGGGCGACGCCAACCCGCTCTTCGATCACTTGCTCAACCGCCGCCTCCGCGCCGGCGGCGCCCAGGAGACGGTGAGCCAGATCGCCTACGACCCCAACGACCCCTACAACGCGGTTTGGGCCCCGAGCTGGCGCATGGTCGCCGACGCGGCCGACCCCGACCGCTCCCGCTGGCAGGCCTTCACCGGCCAGTCCGGCCACCCCGCCAGCCCCCACTACGACGACCTCCAGGTCGACTGGCTGCAGGGCCGGACCCAGCCGATGTGCGGCGAGGGCCCGTGGTCGGAGCTGGAGCTGGTCCCGAGCGCGACTTGAGCCCGGCGCCCGGGTTTCTCCAGGGATGCCACGGACCAAAGCTGCTTTTCCCCTGCTTCTGACCATCGCCCTCCTCCTGCTGCCGGCGAGCGCGCAGGCGCTGCCGCGGGGTTTCTTCGGGATCGCACCGCAGACGGGGCTGGGGCCGAAGGACACGGCGCGGATGCGCACCGGGGGCGTGGAGACGATCCGGGCGCCACTGTTCTGGGGCGGGGTGCAGCCGACGCGGACGGGCGGCTTCGACTGGAGCTACTTCGACGAGATCGTGGAAACCGCGGCGGAAGGGGGGCTGGAAGTGCTGCCGTTCCTCTGCGCACCGCCGAACTGGATCAGCCCCCGGGACACGCGACTGCCGATCGACAACGCCCGGCAGCGACTCGCTTGGGAAGAATTCGCTCGCGCCGCGGTCGAACGCTACGGGCCGCGGGGAACCTTCTGGGAAGAGCACGCGCCGGGGACGAAGAAGCCGCTGCCGCGGCTGCCGATCCACGCCTGGCAGATCTGGAACGAGGAGAACTTCTTCTACTTCACCCGTCCCGCCTCGCCGAGCCGCTACGCGAAGCTGCTGCGGATCTCCCACCGGGCGATCCACCGCGCCGACCCGCGGGCGACGGTGGTGATGGGCGGTCTCTTCGGCAACCCCAAGCAGAGCCCGCCGGCGGCGATCGACGCGGCCGACTTCCTCGACCGCCTGTACAGGGTGCGCGGGGTGAAGGCCGACTTCGATGCTGTGGCGCTACACCCCTACGCGCGGGACGCGGCCGAGCTGCGGGTGCTGGTCGAGGGGGTGCGGCGGGTGATGCTGCGCCATGGCGACCGTCGCGGCAGCCTCTACCTGACCGAGATGGGCTGGGGCTCGCAGGAGCGGAGCCCGGTCTCCTTCGAGGTCGGGTTGCGCGGCCAAGCGCAGCAGCTCCGGGCGGCCTACGGCTACCTGCTCGGCAACCGCCGCCGGCTGCACCTGCAGCAGGTCGACTGGTTCAGCTGGAAGGACGCGCCGCTGCTCTGCAGCTTCTGCGACTCGGTCGGCCTCTTCCGTCAGGGCGCTCGCTTCAAGCCGAAGCCGGCCTGGCACGCCTTCGTTCGAATCACTCGGCGCGCTCGATCGCGCTGACCATCTCGACGATCGGGGCCGGCGCCTTCTCCGGCGAGCCGGCGTCGAAGGGGGGGTCGGGGTCGTACTCGATCCCGAGCTGGACCGCTTGCGCGACCTCTGGCCCGACCTCGCGGCCGACCAGGTAGAGGGCCATGTCGATCCCCGCCGAGACGCCGGCGGCGGTGATCACCTTGCCGTCCTCGACGTAGCGGCCGCCGACCGGGTCGGCCCCGTACTCGCGCAGCTGCTCGAGGTAGAGCCAGTGGCCGGTGGCGCGGCGCCGCTCCAGCAGCCCGGCGGCGCCGAGCAGCAGCGAGCCGGTGCAGACCGAGGTCGTCCAGGTGGTGGTGCGATCGATCTCGCGCAGCCAGGCGAGCAGCTCGCGGTCCTCCAGCAGCTCGCGGTTGCCGGGGCCGCCGGGGACGAGGAGGATCCCGGCGCTCGTCAACTCCGCGATGCCGCGGTCGGCGCTGAGCCCGACCGCGCCGCTGTCGGTACGGACCTCGCCGCGGGTCTTGCCGACGAACTCGACCTCCCAGCCCGGCGCCGAGCGCAGCACCTCGTAGGGACCGATCGCGTCGAGGGCGGTGAACCCGTCGTAGATCAGGATCGCGACCTTCACCGCCACACCGTCTCATGCGAGACGTGTCTGAGCAAACGGGTCCATACGACCCCTTCAGTTCAGACACCCCCTGGGACGTAGAGTGGGCGGCGATGAGCCGGCGGGACCAGATCAAGCTCAGCGACGGGGAGCTGCTGGAGCTGCTCGAGGGGGAGCGGATCGCCGTCGTCTCCAGCCTCGGCCCGCGTGGCTGGCCGCACTCGATGCCGCTCTGGTTCGTGCCGCGCAACGGCGAGGTCTGGATCTGGACCTACGCGAAGTCGCAGAAGGTCCGCAACCTCGAACGCGACCCGCGGGCGACGGTGCTGGTCGAGACCGGCCACGAGTACGGCGAGCTGCGGGGGGCGATGATCGAGGCCGAGGCGGAGATCCACAGCGACTTCGAGACCGTGATCGGCTTCGCCGAGGAGCTGACCCTGCGCTACGCCGAGGGGATCTCCTCGGTCGAGGGCGACGCCAAGGCGGCGCTGGAAGCACAGGCGCCGAAGCGGGTGGCGATCCGCTTCCGGCCGCTGCGCACCGCGACCTGGGATCACCGCAAGCTAGGCGGCACCTACTAGCTAACGGGGCTAGTGGCGGGGCCGGCGCAGAATGCGGATGTTCAGGCGCCGCGAGGTCGCTTCGACGTAGGTGCCATCGGAGAGGATCTTGGCCCGGAAAGCGACACGGTGTCTAATCCGCGGCCTGAACCTTACGGTGCAGACGCGGTCGAGCCGGCGGCTGCCGATCTTGCGCCGGCCCTGCCAGAGACTGACCGGCTGCCCGCGGCGGCCGTTGCAGGGGGAGACGAAGGCGGTGATGAAGGCGCGCCGGTTGCGCTTCACCTTGCTCCGCAGGGCGCGGACGCCGACGAAGGAGTACTTCAGCTCGGGCTGTTGGGCTGGCGGAACGCAGGAGTCGCCGCCGGGCCCGACGATTCGGTAGACGGGGCCGTCGCCGGAAACGGCGTAGAGGCGGCCGCTGGTGTCCTCGCCGAAGGAGTTGAGGCCCGCGACCGAGATCCCCTCGGAGCGGTCGCATCTGGCGGACGGAACCGCCGGCACCAGGGAGCGGAGCTCGCCGACGCAGAGGTCGCCGTAGAGGTAGCGGCCGGTGAGATCGCCGTAGTTGACGCCGCGGGCGACGTAGCCGCCAATGATCGCGCAGCCATGGGCCCCGCCGTCGCCGGGATCTTTGTGCGGGTAGTCGATGATCGGGTCGGTGAAGGTCCCCGCGGGCGCCGAGTCGCAGCCTTCGTCGGTGGCCGGGCCGGCGATCAGCCCCTCCCGGCAGTTCCAGCCGAAGTTGGCACCGAGCCCGAGGCCCGGAGCGGGGGCGTAGTCGACCTCCTCTCGCGCACCCTGGCCGACGTCGCCGATGGTCAGCGCTCCCGTCTGTCGGTCGAAGGAGAAGCGGAAGGGGTTGCGGAGGCCGAGGCTCCAGACCTGCGCCGTCGGGATCGCCGCGTCGAAGTCGATGCGGAGCAGCTTGCCGAGCAGGCTGCTCGGGTTCTGGGCGTTGTGCTCCACGTCGTCTTCGCCGCCGCCGTCGCCGGTACCGGCGAACAGGCCGCCTTCGGGGCCGAACTGGAGCTGGCCGCCGTAGTGGTTGGTGTGTTTGGGGTGGGAGATCGTCAACAGGTTCCGCGAGAGGGAAGCCGTGCCGCCGCTCACCGTCAGTTCGGCGATGTGGATCTCACCGGGACTCTCTTCCTTGCCGGTGTAGTAGGCGAAGAGCCGGCCGCTGGTCTGGAAATCGGGCGCGAGCGCGATCGAGAGCAGGCCGCCCTCGCCGGCGGTCGAGACGAGCGTGTGGATGTCGGCGAAGACGCTGCGGTCCCCGTTTTCGAGCTCGATGACCCTGCCCTGGCGCTCGACGACGAAGAGGCGGTCGGGGTTGTCAGGGGCGGAGGTGACGAAGACCGGCTCGTCGAAGCTGCCGATCTGCTGCAGCGAGAGCGCCTGCGCGCTGGCGCACCACAGCCCCGAGAGGAGCATGGCGACGATGGCGATTTTTCTCGCTGCCCTGATCAAGGTGCTCAAGGTAGCTAACCCCCTACCCGGGAGATGGTCGCGGTTAGCCAATCGTCCAGCGGCGGACCGGGATCGGGTCGCCGCTCACGGCCACCGCGGCGGCGAAACCGGGGTCGATCGGCAGCGCCTGCACGGCGACAGGGGGGGTTGGCCCAGCCGGCTTTGCCGCGAGGCCGACGCCGAGGCACTTGAGCCGCGCCTCGTGCCGGGTCCAGAGCTCGTAGAAGAGCCGCGCCCGCTCCGGTTCGGCCGCCTCGCGCACCGCTGCCGCGGCCTCCGGCGCCAGCGCCCGCTCGGCGAGGGCAACGAGGTCGCGCTCGGGCTTGACCCGCTCGACGTCGACCCCGACTTCGCGATTCCTGGCGACCGCGACCAGCGCCAGGTCGCCGGAGTGGCTGAGGTTGAAGGCGAGGCGAGGGGGGTCCTCGGCGAGCCGCGGCTTGCCATGGTCTCCGCGATCCAGCTCGATTTCCTCAGGCGCTTCGTCCAGGTAGACGGCAAGCACGCGACGCAGCGTCAGGTCCGCGGGAACCGTCCCCAGGGTCACACGCCAGACGTGCATTTCGCCGTCGCGCAGGTCCAGGTTGTCGGGGGGCGGGGCGAACTCCAAGTAGCCCGATCCTAGGTGATAGCTTCGCCAGCCTTGACCCGGCTGCTGATCACCGGCGGCGCCGGCTTCGTCGGCTCCAACCTCGCGGTCGCTCTCGCCTCCCGCCACCCGGACTGGGAGGTGATCGCCCTCGACAACCTCTACCGCAAGGGCTCGGAGCTGAACCTGCCGCGGCTGCGGGAGGCCGGGGTCGAGTTCGTCCGCGGCGACGTCCGCGAGCCCGAGGACCTGGCGGCGCTGCCGCCGCTAACGGCGCTGGTCGAGTGCTCGGCCGAGCCCTCGGTGATGAGCGGAGTCGACGGCGACACCTCCTACCTCCTCCACACTAACCTCACCGGCGCCTACAACTGCCTCGAGCTGGCCCGGCGCGACGGCGCCTTCTTCCTCTTCCTCTCGACCAGCCGCGTCTACCCCGTGGCGCCACAGGTCGAGTTGAACCTGGAGGAGGCGGAGACCCGCTTCGAGATCGCCGCCGAGCAGGACGTCCCCGGCGTCTCCCCGGCCGGGATCTCCGAGGACTTCCCGCTGGGAGGGGCCCGCACCCTCTACGGGACGACGAAGCTCGCCGCCGAGCTGCTGATCGAGGAGTACCGGGCGGCCTTCGGCCTCCCCGCGGCGATCGACCGCTGTGGAGTGATCGCCGGCCCCTGGCAGATGGGCAAGGTCGACCAGGGGGTCTTCACCCACTGGATGCTCGCCCACCACTTCCGCAACCCGCTCGGCTACATCGGGTTCGGGGGGCATGGCAAGCAAGTGCGGGACCTTCTCCACGTCGAGGATCTGGTCGACCTGGTCGAGCGGCAGCTGATGAACCGCGCGGACTGGGACGGGCGCACCGTCAACGTCGGCGGCGGCCGCGAGTGCAGCCTCTCGCTGCTGGAGACGACGGAGATCTGCCGGCGCCTGACCGGGAACGAGATCCCGATTGCAGCGGTGCCGGAGACTCGTTCCGGGGACGTGCCTGTGTACCTTTCCGATTGCGCGAGGCTCTTCGGTCTCGACGAGTGGCGACCCCGACGCAGCGCCGAGCAGGTGCTGGCGGACATCCAGCAGTGGATTGCCGCCGACGAGGCGCGGATCGCCGACGCCCTCCAAATTCAAGCCCAGTGAGCGAAAGGGAATAAACGCGTATGCCGGTGGCGATCATCACGGGTGCAGGAGGCCTGATCGGGTCGGAGGCCGTCGAGCACTTCGTCCGCGAAGGCTTCGACGTGGTCGGGATCGAGAACGACATGCGGGCCCGCTTCTTCGGCCCCGAGTCCTCGACCTCGCACGTCACCCAGCGCCTGATCGAGGCCTACCCCGCTGAGTTCCGCTGGGAGAACGCGGACATTCGCGACGCCGACGCCGTCGACCGCATCTTCCGCGAGCGAGCCGGCCAGATCGAGCTCGTCGTCCACACCGCCGCCCAGCCCTCGCACGACTGGGCCGCGAGCGAGCCGCAGACCGATTTCAGCGTCAACGCCAACGGCACCCTCAACCTGCTGGAGGCGGCGCGCGCCCACTGCCCCGATGCCCCCTTCGTCCACTGCTCGACCAACAAGGTCTACGGCGATACCCCAAACCGGCTGCCGCTGCAGAGCCTGGAGAAGCGGCTGGAGCTGCCCGAGGACCACCCCTACTACAAGGGCATCGACACGAGCATGTCGATCGACTCCTCGACCCACTCGCTGTTCGGGGTCTCGAAGGCCGCCGCCGACCTGCTGGTGCAGGAGTACGGGCGCTACTTCGACATGCCCACCGTCGCCTTCCGCGGCGGCTGCCTCACCGGCCCCCAGCACGCCGGCGCCAAGCTCCACGGCTTCCTCGCCTACCTGATGAAGTGCGTCGTCACCGGCACCCCGTACACCGTCTTCGGCTACGAAGGCAAGCAGGTCCGCGACAACATCCACAGCGCCGACCTGATCGCCGCCTTCGACGCCTTCCGCAAGGCGCCGCGTCCCGCCGCCGTGTACAACATCGGCGGCGGCCGCTTCAGCAACTGCTCGATGCTGGAGGCGATCGGCGTCTGCGAGCGGATTGCCGGCCGCGAGCTGCAATGGGAGATGGGGGAGGAGCCGCGGATCGGCGACCACCGCTGGTGGATCTCCGACCTCGCTCCCTTCCAGGCCGACTACCCCGAGTGGAACCTGCGCTACGGGATCGAGGAGATCCTGCAGGAGATGTACGAGCAGAACCTCGACCGCTGGACGGTCAACGCGTGAAGCTGCGGATCCTCGCCGCCCTCGTCCTCGCGGGTGTCCTCGCGCTTGCCCTCTTCACCGGCGGCGGCAGCGCCAAGCCGACGCCGCCGCTGCCGCGCGGCTTCTTCGGCGTCGCCCCGCAGACGTCCCTCACCGACGAAGACGTGCGCTACATGCGCGCCGGCGGGATCGAAGCGATGCGGATGCCGATTGCCTGGTCGGCGGTTCAGCCGACCCGCAGGGGCGGCTACGACTGGTCCTCGATCGACACCACGGTCGAAGTCGCCGCCCGCGGCGGCCTGGAAATCCTCCCCTTCCTCGCCGGCACCCCCTCCTGGGCCGGCAAGCTGACGACGCTGCCGGTCCACAACGCCCGCCAGCGCGCCGGCTGGAGCGCCTTCGTCAGGGCCGCGGTCGAACGCTACGGCCCCGGCGGCGAGTTCTGGCGCGAACACCGGACCGAAGGCGTCAACTACGAACCGGCGATCGCGGCGCCGAAACCGATGCGGACCTGGCAGATCTGGAACGAGGCCAACTTCTTCTACTTCGCCTTCCCTGTCTCGGTCAACGACTACGCGAAGCTGCTGACGATCAGCCAGCGGGCGATCAAGTCGGTCCAGCCCGGCGCCAAGATCCTCCTCAGCGGCCTCTTCGCGCGGCCGAACGCGCGCGGCAAGAAGGGGCTGCCGGCGGCCACCTTCCTCGAACAGCTCTACCGCAAGCCCGGGATCAAGAGCAAGTTCGACGCCGTCGCTCTGCACCCCTACGCGATCGACACCCGCGAACTCGAAGAAATGGTCGAGGAATTCCACGGTGTCAGCAAGGAAAACCGCGACCGCCCGAGCCTCTACGTGACCGAGATGGGGTGGGGCTCGGAGAACAACTTCGAGCACGACGCCTTCGAGCAGGGTGTCCGCGGCCAGGTCCGCCAGCTGAAGAGCTCCTACGGCTACCTGATCGCCAACCAGCGGCGGCTGAACCTGAAGCAGGTCGTCTGGTTCTCCTGGAAGGACGCGGAGATGCTCTGCGACTTCTGCGACTCGGTCGGCCTCTTCCGCCAGGGCCCGCGCTTCAAGCCGAAGCCCTCCTGGCACGCGTTCGTGAAGATCACCGGCGGGCGAGCCCGGCCCTAGCGCCGTGACCGCCGCCGCCCCGCAGGGCCCGCCCTGGCTCGTCCTGCCGACCTACGAAGAGGCCGAGAACCTCGAGCCCTTCGTCGCGGCCGTCCTTCCCAAGCTCCCGGCCGAGGCGCGGATCCTGATCGTTGACGACAACTCGCCTGACGGGACGGGCAAGATCGCCAGGCGCCTGGAGGAAGGGGAGGAACGCGTGCGTTTCCTCCACCGCGAGCACAAGGAAGGCCTTGGCCCCGCCTACATCGCCGGCTTCCGCAAGGCCCTTGCCGAGGGCGCCGGGCTGGTGCTGGAGATGGACGCCGACTTCTCCCACGACCCCGCCTACCTGCCGCGCCTGCTGGAGGCGGCGAAGCGGGCCGACCTGGTGATCGGCTCCCGCTACGTCGAGGGCGGCGGCGTCCGCAACTGGGGCCCGCTGCGGCGGGTGATCAGCCGCGGCGGCAGCACCTACGCCCGCTTCATCCTCGGGGTCGAGATCAAGGACCTGACCGGCGGCTTCAAGTGCTTCCGCCGCGAGGTGCTGGAGGCGATCGACCTCGACGCCGTCGACGCTCGCGGCTACGCCTTCCAGATCGAGATGACCTACCGCGCCCTGCAGGCCGGCTTCGAGGTCGCCGAGGTGCCGATCGTCTTCCGCGACCGCGAGGTCGGCAAATCGAAGATGGACAGCTCGATCGTCCGCGAGGCGATGTGGCGGGTGCCGCGGATGCGGTTCAACGGCCGCCGCAAGAACTGAGACTTCTATCGGGGAGGGTCGGGAACCACCTCGACCCCCAGCTTCCCGGCTGCGGAGAGCAGGCCGGCGTCAAAGGTTGCCAAAGCGGCTTCGTTGTTTTGTGCCGTCAGAAGCACGCAGCAGTCCGGCATCTTCAGGCCCAGGTCGGCGCGCATCTCAGCCAGCCGCCCCGGGGCGCCTGATCCCATCGGGAGCTCCTGAAGGTCAAGCCCCACGAGAGCCGCTTCCGCGTCCACGAGGCGCCCTGCCCGCGCGGGGTAGATCAGGGTCTCGGCGAGGGTTATCGAGCCGGTTCCCCACGGCTCGCTGTTGTGGGCTTCCAGCAGATTGTGAGCTCTGGCGTGGTGCGGATCAGAGCCGTTGAGGTGGGCGATCAGGACGCTGGCGTCGAGGACGATCACTCCGGCCAGTCTTCGCGCAGACGCTCAAGCGCGTCCGGCGGGTAGACGTCAGTAAACGCTCCAGCGGTTTCTGCGATTGCCCTCTTGCGTTCTTCTGCTTCGCGCTCTATCGCTTTTCGTCCGGCAGCGGCGAGTTTGAGCAGCAGCTCTTTTCGGTCTCTGACGCGGGGCCAATAGCGCTGTGCTTGATCCAGCTGCTCGCGCAGCGCTCCGGTGTCGGTGAGCGTGTAGCGAGGGCGAGTGGTCGGCATGGCGCCGAGTGTAGCACCTGTCATTCAAGGTGCTGCACCTATCACAGCAAGGCGCTGTCTCTCGCTGCTACTTCCGCCCGATCACCAGGAACTGCTTGCCGAGCAGGCGCCAGGCGAGGGGGGTGCGGAGGTAGGCGGCGGTCAGCTTGCGCGAGGGGGGGAGGACGCCGCGGAAGGAGTAGGGGAGGTAGCGGGGGATCGTGCGCTCGGGCTCGAAGCCGGCGGTGTAGAGGTGCTCCTCGATCGCCAGGTGGGTGAGGGCGATGATGTGGTCGGCCATGTCCCAGTACTCCTTCGAGCAGTAGCGGTAGTTGGGCCCCATGACCGCGATCCGGCCGCTGGGGGCAATTGCGCCGTGCATCTGTTCCAGGAACCGGGAGATCGCCTCCTGGCTCGGCAGGTGCTCGAGGAAGTTGGAGACGAAGACGCCGTCGAAGTGCTCCGCCGGCAGCTCCGCGTCCTCGATCTTCGAGGTGATTCGGCGCACGCCGGAGCTGTGGTCGGCCTCGGGATAGGCGACCTCGTCGACCGCGACCCGCTCCTGGGCGGGGATCGCCTCGATGAACTCTCCCCGCCCGGCGGCGGGATCGAGGACCCGGCCGGGGGAGCCCATCAGTCCGTAGACGTGGGGGGCGATCTCCTCCCAGACGGCCCTGCGGGCGCCCTGGTCGATGCCGCGGAACCGGTAGGCGTAGAGGCGCTCGTAGTTCAGTTCGATCTTCTCCTCGATGTGGGCTCGGGCAGCGGCGGACGATATCGAGGAGGTGCCCTTCCGCCAGCCATCGCAGTCTCAGCCGAGATCTGCTCGGATGAAGTCGTCCGCCGAGGCGGGAATCGAGGGTGAATCCCCGCTCCGGTCCAGAAGCCACTCCACAGTCCAGCGCATCTCCGCATCATATTGTCTGCATAAGGCAAAGAGGCACTTCAAAATCAGGTGTTGCTTTTATGCAACGAGTCGACTAATTTCGGCTTATGCCGAAAGCCAGCGCCCATGACGCCGCCCTCAGCCGGCTGATACCCAGCGGTGAGAAGGTGGACTACGAACGCCGAGTCAAGGCGCTTGTCGCCCGCAACACGCTGCTCAACATGCTGGAGGCTGCTCGGGAGGAAGGGCAGCTCTCGAAGAAAGAGCTTGCTGATCGAGCCGGACTCGACGCATCCAGCGTGCGCCGCATGCTCACGGCGGAGACGGCGAATCCAACCACCGAGAACGCCTTCCTTCTGCTCAGTGCCATGGGTATCAAGCTCGAGGCGATCCTGCCTTCAGGTGCCCGCGTGGCAATCGTCTGACCCACCGCCGACGGTCCCCAGACGCCCGAGAACTAGGAGCAGGTGGTGACGGTGGCTCGGGTGACCAGGGTCCAGTGCTCCGCGGCGTCCTGCGGGAGTCGCAGAACAGCCCAGCCGCCCGCCTGCAACTTCGCGATCGGGACGCCGGGACCGGAGCTGGCGAAGCGCCGAAGCCCGATCAGGGGTGCGCCCCGCCCGGCGACCCGTACGTGGTTGAAGCCGCCCGCCATCTCCACGACCGGGCGTCCACCCTTTGACTTCGTCGTGCGGCAGGTCTCGGCCGCTCCGGGCGGGTCCGCGGGTTCGAGTTCGAGCTGGAGCGCTCCAGCCAGCGCCGCATCGGCGATCTCGCGGATTTCCTCCGGCTGCTCGCGCAGCTCCTCGAGGCTGTAGGCGATCGAGCCGTTCTCCTTGGCGGAGTCGAGGTAGGCGCCGGCCGGGATCCCGAGGTAGAGGCCGCCGCCCAGCTCGCCGACGCGGGGGTCGGCGGAGACGACGTAGCCGGGGTCGACGCGTTCGCCCGCCAGCTCCAGCATCGCGAACTCGGCTCGGCTCTTGGCGATGTCGGTGCGCAGCACGTTCTGGTCCTTGCCGGTGAAGAGGGCGTCGACGTTCGCCGGCAGCGGCAGCAGCGCCAGCACCACCAGGACGGCCCCTGCGCGGTTGGAGAGCGGGCGGCGGAAGCAGTCGGCGGCGATCAGCAGCACCAGCACGGCGCTGACCAGCAGGTAGCGGGTGCTCTGGGGCGAGCGGGCTGCGACCGCCAGCAGCGTCCAGTAGGTGGCGGCGGTGGCGATCCAGACCCAGAGCGTCCGCGGCAGGTTGCCGAAGGCGATCCGCACCGCCAGGCCGACCAGGCCGATCGCTGCCAGCACCCGCCCCAGCGTCGTCACTTCGCTTCCGAAGGATTCGGCCTGGACGGGGTTGGTGCCGGTCAGGGCTCCGAGGGAGACTGCGACCGCGTCGAAGAACGTCCTCGGCGCCGCCGTGATGTTCGAGAGCTCGGTTTCGCCCTGGCCGAACTTCGCCGACCAGATCCACCAGATCGCGTAGAGGACCAGCGGCGCGACGACGATCCAGGCCCGCCGCCAGCGCTCCGGCGTCATCGCGATCAGCAGCGCCGCGCCGACGATGAAGGCGAGGCCGACCTCGATCATCGCCGCCGAGACCGCCAGCAGCAGGCAGGCGAGGACGTCGCCGCGGCGGTTCTCGCGCTGCAGGCAGAGGATCGCGGCCAGACCGGCCGCCAGCGCCACCGAGGTGTTGAAGTCGAGCGGCCAGAGGAACTGCTCCCGCGCGACCCCGAAGAAGAGGATCAGCAGCGCCGGCGCCAGCGCCGCGACGTTGCCGATCCGCCGCCGCGCGAAGACGAAGAGGAGGCCGGCGGAGGCGCAGATCCCGAGCGCGTTGACGACGACGAACACCGTGTAGTGGGCGCCGACGGTGGCGAAGACGGTCTCGTAGACGAAGCGGCCGCCGAGCGCGAGGTGGCCGTTGAAGGGCGCGAGCAGGTACTGGGGGCTGAAGGGGTTGTCGTAGTGGAAGAGGCCGCCTTCGAACACGGCCAGGCGGGCGTAGTAATACAGTTCGTCGATCGCGAAGCCCTGGCCGTTCGTCGCCGCGACGATCAGGCCGAGGGAGGCGGCCATTGCCACTCCCAGGACGATCTCGGTGGCGCGCCTGGCGGTCATGCTCCGGGCGCTCGGCAGATCGTCAGCTGCCCTTCGCCGCTCACCTGCAGCTTCCACGGCTGCGGCGAGAGGTCGGTTGGGATCTGCAGCCTCGTCCAGGCCCCGGGGGCCAGTTCGCCCAAAGCGACCGGGAAGGATTCGGAGAACCGACCCAGCGCAAGTTGCAGCGGCTTGGTCGCCATCAGGGCAGCGCCGCCGCGGTCGAGTGGCAGGAGCACGGTGCCTTTGTCGATCGGCGCCGGGTGGCAGCTCTTGCCCATCTTGCCGGGAGCGAGCGCCACGCCCAGTGCCGCCGCCATCACCTTGTCGCCGGGGAGGCGGGCGTGCTCGGGCGCCGCGGTCAGTTCGGCTTCGTCGTAAGCCGGCGAGCCGTGGGCGTCGCGGGCCTCGAAGTAGGGCGTGGCTTCGATCGGCACGTAACCGGTGTCGGCGTCTTCTTCTTCGATCCGGAAGCCGGGCTGGATCCGCGGCCGGGTGATTTCCAGCGCCGCCAGGTCGGCTTTCTCGATCTGGCTGGTGCGGCGGTAGCTCTCGTAGGCTTCGTGGAAGAAGACGGCGTTCGGCAGCACCGCGGCCATGAGGACGATCAGGGCGGGGACGAGGAAGCGGCGCTGGAAGCGGACCCCGGTCAGCAGGCCGGCGGCGATCATCAGCACGAAGGCGCCGCCGGTGTACTGGTAGCGACTCGCCGAGGCCGCCCGGCCCGGCTTGACGTCGAAGCCGCCGAGGAACCAGTAGACGAAGGCCACGGCGAGGACGACCCAGAGCGACCGCGGGATCCGCGGCATCTTCCACAGCCGCCATAGCGCCAGCAGCAGCAGCGCGCCGGCCAGCGGCCGCCCCCAGTCGAGGCCGTTGGGGGTGGTGATCCCTTCCGCCGGGACCGCCAGCCCGAGCAGGGCGGCGATCGCCGCCGCGATCGAGTCGAAGACCCAGATCGGGGAGCGGACGACGTTGTGGAGCGAGAGCGCGCTTTCGGCCTCGTGACCCCAGCCGATCCACCAGGCGACGTAGATCAGCGCCGGCAAGGCGACGATGAAGACGCGGCCGAGCCAGGGGCGCTCGCGGCGGCGCAGGAAGATGTCCAAGGCGGCGCCCGCGGCGAAGGCGACCCAGAGGCTGGAGAAGATCAGCGAGAGCGTCAGCGCGATGCAGGCGAGCCGGTCGCCCCACCGATCTCGGCGGTCGAGCGCGACCAGCATCGCCAGGCCCCCCGCCATCGCGCCGAGGAAGGTGATCGAGGCGAACCAGAGGAGGTCGTCGAAGGCGGCGCCGCAGAAGAGCAGCGCGACCATTCCGATCAGCGCCACCCACTCGCCGACCCGGCGCCGGCACCAGAGGAAGAGGAACCAGACGCCGACCAGGAAGAGCGCCGTCGAGACGAGCTTGAACGGCAGGATGGAGTCGATCCCGAAGGTCGCGATCAGCAGCTTCCAGATCGTCACCGGGCCGGCGACCAAATGCTCGTTGTCGGGCCGCACCCAGCTCTTCGAGCTCGTCGCCAGGGCGGTAGACGATGTAGACCCAGTCGTCGAGCAGGAAGGTCAGTTTCGAGCCGAGGACGACGATGTAGGTAGCGGCTGCCGCCATCGCCGCCAGCAGCAGCGGCGTGGCGCCGACGCGGCGGGCGCTCACGGTGCCCCCCGGCGGCGGTAGTCGCCGCGGCTGAGGTGGTGCTCGAGGAAGACGTAGAGGACGATGAAGAGGTAGCGGCTGCCCATCTCGGTCAGCGCCAGCTTCGAGGCGCCGGCTTTGCGGTTGGTCCAGGAGATAGGCACGACGCCGAAGCTGTAGCCGCGGACGATCGCCTTCAGCGGCAGCTCGACGGTGAGGTTGAAATGGTGCGAGAGCAAGGGCTGGACCGCCTCGATCACCTCGCGGCGGTAGGCCTTGAACGCGTTCGTCGTGTCGTTGTAGCGGTGGCGAAAGAGGACGCGGATGCCGAAATTGACGATCCGGTTGAGCAGCAGCTTGGCGCGGGGGTAGTCGACCACCTTCGAGCCGTCAACGAAGCGCGAGCCGAAGGCGCACTCGTAGCCTTCCGAGAGCAGCCGGTGGTAGGCGACGAGGTCCTCCGGGCTGTCGGATCCGTCCGCCATCATGATCGCCACCGCGTCGCCGCCGAACTGCTCGAGCCCGCAGCGGACCGCGAACCCGAACCCGGGCGGGTGGTAGGACGTCTGGCAGCGGACCCGCGGGTTCTCAACCGCGATCGCGTCGACGATCTCCTTGGTGCGGTCGCTGCTGGCGTCGTCGACGACGAGAACCTCGTAGTCGACCGCCTCCTCTTCGAGCCTGGCGACGACGCCTTCCACCGTCGCCCCCACCGAGCCCTCCTCGTCGTGGGCGGGAATCACGACCGACAGCTTCATCCGCCGCCTCCGCCGACCGCACAGGCGAGCGTCGGACCGGCGGTCGCCAGGCGCAGCTTCCAGGGCGCGGCCGCCTCGTCGCTCGGGATCGCCAGCTGCCCCGCTTCGCCGGCGCCGACGCCGGCGATCAGGATCGGCGCCGAGCCGGTCGAGAACCGGCTCAGCTCGAATTTCTCGATCGGCTGCTCGCCGGCGACGATCGCGATCCCGCCCGGCGGCACTTCGAGCAGCGGCGAGGAGGCGCCGTCGCTGGGGACGGTCGAGCAGTCCCGTCGCGGCAGCGAGTCGCCCGGCAACTGCTCCAGCTCGATGCCGAGGGCGCCGAAGATCACCTTGTCGGCGGCGTAGCGGACGAACTGGGGGCTGGAGGCGATCTCCGCTTCGTCATAGGCGGGAGACCCGTACTCGTCACGGGCCGAGAGGTAGTGCGCGGCGTCGACGTTGACGAAGCCGGTGTCGACGAGGTCTTCGCTGAGCACGAAGTTCGGCTCGACCGTGCCCTCGGCGATGTCGAGAGCGCCGAGGCCGGCTTTCTCGAGTCGGCTGATCGGGTGGTAGGTCCGCTCGAAGGCGTCTCGCAGCATGTCGAGGTTGGCGGCCAGCGAGAGGGCGGTGACGATCGCGATCGCGGCCAGCGCCCTGCCGCCGATCCGCAGCCCCCGCTCCAGCTCGGGACGCAGCACCTCGGCCGCGAGCATGAAGAGGAAGACGACGTCGAGGTACTGGTAGCGGCTGGCGCCGGGATCGCGGCCGGGCATCTGGTCGAAGCCGGCGAGGATCCAGAAGGAGCCGGCGACGGTCAGCACCACCCAGAACCAGTGCGGGACCCGGTCGCCACGGGTTAGGCGCCAGATCGCGAAGAAGGCGAGCACGACCGTGACCGGGCGCGCCCAGAGCAGCCGGTCGTGGACTTGGATCGCGGAGTTGGTCAGGCCGGTGGCGGAGCCGACCGCGTGGGCCAGGCTGTCGAGGACGTAGAGGGGGGTGCGGGCGACGTTGTGGAGGCTGAGGGTGGACTCCGCGTCGTGGCCCCAGCCCAGCCACCACAGCCCGTAGACCGCCAGCGGCGCGACGAAGACGTAGAGGCGCCGCCGCCGTTCTGCGAGCAGGAGGACGTGCACCGCCGCACCCAGCGCGAAGGAGAGGCCGAGGCTGGAGAAGAGGACCGAGACGACCAGCAGCGCGCAGGCGACGGCCTCGCCGCGGCGGTCTCCCCGTTCCAGCGCCAGCAGCGCCCCGAGCCCGGCGGCGACCGAGCCGAAGTAGGTCATCTGGAAGGGCCAGAGCAGGTCTTCCCAGGCGGCGCCGAGGAAGAGGACGACCGCGGTCGCCGCCAGCGCCGGCCAGTCGCCAACCCGCCGACGCAGGAAGGCGAAGAGGAGGGCGGCGCTGAGCAGGAAGAGGGCGGTGGAGACGATCCGGTAGGGCAGAGCCGACCCCATCCCGACCGTGGCCAGCAGCGCCTTGTAGATGAGGACCGGGAGGGCGACGATGTGCTCGCCGTGGGGATCGAGGATCGCATCGGCGCTGAAGCCCCGCCGGTAGAGAAGGAACTCCCAGTCGTCGAGCAGGAAGGTCAGCTTCGAGCCGAGGTAGAGCAGCAGGCAGGCCGAGGCGCCGAAGAGCCAGACCAGGGCCACCAGGACCCGGCTGTCGAGCCGCCTGGGGGCTGGGATCACACTCGTTCGACCCTCCCGAGGAGCCTCTGCGCCGGCGGCCACGGCGGGTAAGTTAACCGCCCGCGAGCCGGCGCGGTCAGCGGTCAATCCGCGCCGGGGTCAGCGATGCACGATGATTCGGGTGATGGCGACGCAAGTCGAAGAGGCCGGTGGCGAGCGCCGGTCCGAGCAGGCTCCCGCGGACGCGCCCGTGGTGATCGAGGCTCGGGGCATCGACAAGTCCTTCCGCCTTCCGACCCACAAGATCGACTCGCTGAAGGAGCGCCTCACCACCTTCCGCAAGGGGGAATACCGGCAGCTGCGTGCCCTACGCGACGTCTCCTTCGACGTCCATCGCGGCGAGTTCTTCGGCATCGTCGGCCGCAACGGCTCCGGCAAGAGCACCCTGCTGAAGATCCTCGCCAGCATCTACGCGGCCGACGCCGGAACGGTGCGGATGGCCGGTCGCCTCGCCCCCTTCATCGAGCTCGGCGTCGGCTTCAACCCCGACCTCACCGCCCGCGAGAACGTCGAGCTGAACGGGGTGATGATGGGTCTCGACCGGACCGAGGCGAGGCGGCGACTGGACACGGTGCTCGAGTTCGCGGAGCTCGAGGAATTCGTCGACATGAAACTGAAGAACTACTCCTCCGGGATGCTGGTCAGGCTCGCCTTCTCGGTGATGATCCAGTCGGATGCCGAGATCCTCCTGATCGACGAGGTGCTGGCGGTCGGCGACGCCTCCTTCCAGCAGAAGTGCGCCGACGTCTTCCACGAGATGCGCGACGACGACCGCACCGTCGTCCTCGTCACCCACGACATGAACGCGGTCGAGCACTACTGCCATCGGGCGATGCTGATCCATGACGGCGTCGTCCAGGCGAGCGGCGACCCGCAGGAGGTTGCCCGCCGGTACCTGCGCCTCAACTTCGAACAGGCGCCGACCACCGTCGGCGAGACCGGTGGGACCGCGGACGTGATCCTCCTCGACGCCTATCTCGAAGACGAGCAGGGCGGGCGGGCGACCACGGTCGAGGCGCGCTCGCCGCTCCGCTTCTGCGCCGAATTCGAAGCCCAGCGCGCGGTCGAGGGCCCCAGCTTCGGCTTCGCCCTCGACAACGCCGACGGGATCGAGGTAACCGGGGTGGGACTCGAAATCGAGCGCGCCGACGGCCTGCCTGATCGGCTCGAGGCCGGCCAGCGGGTGCGGGTCAGCGGCGAGATGGAGAACCGGCTCGCCCCCGGCCGCTACGTGGTCAAGTGCTGGGTCCACCGCAACCACAACTACGCCAACCTCGTCTTCCACTCTCCCCACGTCGTCGACTTCGTCGTCTTCGGGCCCCAGACGGCAGGCGTCGTCTCCCTCGACCACTCACTCAAGGCGGTGGTCGAGTGAACGGTGAGGGGGCGCCGCTGGAGCTGCAGGAGGTGCGCGGGCCCTCGGCCCTCGGCGGCGGGTCGCGGCGCTTCTTCGACCTGCTCTGGCTGATCTCCCTGAACGAATTCAAAAAGACGTTCTTCGGCACCTTCCTCGGCTACATCTGGTCGCTGATGCGGCCGCTGCTGCTCTTCGCGGTGCTGCTCGTCGTCTTCACGAGGATCATCAAACTGGGCGGCGACGTCGAGTTCTACCCGGTGCTGCTGCTCTTCAACGTCGTCGTCTTCGGGTTCTTCCAGGAAGCGACTGGAGCCGCCGTCGGCTCGGTCCTCGCCCAGGAGGGCATCGTCCGCAAGACGCAGTTCCCCCGCCTGGTGATCCCGCTCTCCTCGGTGACGATCGCCCTCTTCACGCTGGGCCTCAACCTGATCGTCGTCTTCGTCTTCATCCTCGCCTTCGGGGTGGATCCAACCTGGACCTGGCTGCTCCTCCCCGTCATCCTCGTCCTCTTGCTGCTGTTCACCTGCGGGGCCTCGCTGCTGCTCTCGGCCCTGAACGTCCGCTTCCGCGACGTCGCGATCATCTGGACGGTCCTGGCGACCGTCCTCTTCTACGCGACGCCGCTCATCTACCCGCTGGAGATCATCGGGCCGAGCTTCCTGCGCGAAGTACTCCTTGCCAACCCGCTGACCCTGATCTTCGAGCAGGCCCGCCACTGGATCATCGAACCGGGAGCCCCAAGCGCCGTAGCCGCCGCCGGCGGCTGGCTCCATCTCCTCCCCGCGACGGCGATCTACATCGCCGTCTGCGTCCTCGGCGTCTGGGTCTTTCGCCGCGAGGCGCCGCGCATCGCCGAGTTGCTGTAGCGGACAAATTCTTATGATGCGGTTCGTGAGCGGCAGGCGGACCCCCATCCTCTATCTCGCCCCCTGGATCGACCTCGGCGGCTCCGACAAGGGGACGATCGACTGGTTCAAGCACATCGATCGGGAGCGCTGGGCGCCCTCGCTGATCACGACTCAGCCATCGCCAAACCGCTGGGTGCACCATGTAGAGCCCTATGCCGAGGAGGTGTGGGACCTCCCGGACCTGATGCCTGGCGCCTCCTTCCCCGAATTCATCCTCGGCTTCATCGAGAGCCGCGGCGTCCGCGTCGTCCACATCATGAACTCGCGCCTGGGCTTCGACCTGCTGGCCGACATGACCTGCCTTCCGGAGCCGCCGGCGGTGGTCGTGCAGCTCCACGCCGAGGAACCCAACCAGGCGGGATACGTCCGTTACGTGACCCGCCGCTACGGGAACCTCGTCGACTCCTTCTCGGTGACCAGCGAGCATCTGAAGGAGATCGTCGAGGGCTATGAGATCCCGCCCAGCAAGATCGAGGTGATCCACTCCGGCGTCGACGCCGAGGAGGAGTTCAACCCCGAGCGGGTCGAGCCCCTCGAGCTGGAGGGCAACGGCCTCCCCCGCATCCTCTGGCCGGGAAGGCTCGTCGAGCAGAAGGACCCGATGTTGACCCTGGAGGTGCTCAGCCGAGCCCGCGGGAGCGTCGACTTCGTCCTCGACTTCGTCGGCGACGGGCATTTGGCGGCCCCCCTGCGCGAGCGCGCCGAGGAGCTGGGCGTCGCCGAGGCGATTTGCTGGCACCCGCCGTCGCAGGAGATGGCGCGCTGGTACCGCAGCAGCGACCTGCTGCTGATGACCAGCGTTTACGAGGGCGTCCCCTACGTGATCTACGAGTCGCTGGCGATGGGAGTGCCGGTGGTCGCTCCGGCCCTGCCCGGCAACCGCGAGTTCATGGACGCCGACAGCGGCGTCCTCGTCGATCCGCGAGACGACGCCGACGCCTACGCGGAGGCGATCGTCTCGCTCCTGCGCGAAGAGGAGCGGCGGCGCGAGATGGGGCAGCGATCCCGGGGTCGTATGCGGGAGAAGTTCTCACTCGCGCAGATGGGTCGCCGCCATGACGAGCTCTACGAACGGTTGCTGGCCCGGCAGACGGCGAGCAGCCGCTGGCGGAACAAGATGCTGCTCGGCGACGAGGAGCCCGGGGAGCATGCTCCGCCACCGCCGATGCCGATGCTGGAGCTGCGGAGGGACCCGCCGCCGGAGCGCACGGTTGGCGTGGTCGTCCCCTGCTACGGCCACGGGCTCTTCCTCGACGCCTGCATCGCCTCGATCAAGGCTCAGACGCTCGCTCCCCGGCGTATCGTGCTGGTCGACGACGGCTCCGAGGATCCGGAGACCATCGAAGCTCTGGCCCGCTTGGATGAGGACGCCGACGTGTTGGTGTTGCGGCAGGGAGAGAACCGAGGGCCGAGCGCCGCCCGCAACAGGGGAATCGCCGAGCTCTCGGACTGCAACTACTTCCTGCCGATCGACGCCGACGACGAGCTGCTGCCGGACGCTTTGGAGAACATGATCCAGCAGCTGGAGCGGGCCGCGGAGGATGTCGGCTACGTCTACCCGCACGCCCAGCACATCGGGAATCAGTCGAATTACCTCCGTTCGCCTGCCTACAACCTGTGGCTTCTGCTCCAGCAGAATTATTGTCCGGCCCCGGCGCTGTTCGACCTTCGCCTCTTCGAGGAGGGAACCGGGGTTGGCTATCCGGAGGAGATCGTCGTCGGCCACGAGGACTGGGACCTGGTACTGCGGCTGGCCGAACGGGGGATACGAGGAATCCATGCCGACCACCCGACCTTCCTGTACCGCAAGCAGGGCCTGAGTCGGGTAAACGCGGTTGACTTCGGCCCCGACACCTTCTTCAAGGAAATCGAAGCCAAGCACCCGCGGCTGTACCAGGATCGCGATCGGATCAAGCAGCGTTGGGCACCGGCGCTGAGCGTCCTGCTGCTCGACGAAGAGGGTCGCGCATGGGAACCGGCCGATCTGGAGAGGCTGCCCGCGCAGACGTGCAGCGATTTCGAGCTGGTCGGTCGAGACGAGCTTGGCGAGGAGGTTGGGGTGGACGACCCCCACTCGTGGTTGCAGGCGGCGATTCGACGGGCCCGGGGTCGCTGGGTTTTGATCTTGCCCCGCGCTTCCGCATCGGTCTTCGACTTCACATCCTTCGTCGAGCGCCTGCTTCACAGCTTTCTCGCCAATCCCGGCACCCGGACCGCGGTTCTGGCGGAGGTCGACGGGTCTCCCCGCCACTTCTTCGGGCAATTGAGCGACGAGGAGCGTCGAGCGGCCCGTCCCGCAGCCATCGCTTTCGAACGACCGCCCTCAGCCGACATGGCGGAAGTGACCATGGGCATGGAGGACTCGTTGCTCGTCGATCTGGCCGTGGGCCTGCAGGCGCATGGGCCGATGCAGTGGCGGGTGGTCCCGAGCGGCTCGACGGGGAATACGCCCTGGGGGGGGAATCCACCTCGGGGAAGTCGATCTCCGAGACTGCTCGATCTCAATCGCCCGGACGGATCGGACCCGTCAGAGGCAGCGACGTTCGAGATGCTCGGCCACCAGGCGCCGCGGTTGCCGGAGTTGACCCCCGGCACCGTCAGGCGCTGGGACAAGGAAGAGGACTGGACGCCACCCCGGACGACACCGCTCTACCGCCACTTCGACCCGCTCTCGGGCCTGCGCATGGTGACCCCTCATAAGACGCCGCCGTTGAGCTTCTCCTGCGAGCACCGTCTCGGCTCGATCCACATGTTCCCGGCGCCGGGACTGCGGCGGCTGGTCCATGCCAACCACAGCTTCGAGACGATCGACGAGCAGGGGCGGCTGTCGGAGGGTCGTTACGAGCTGGGGTACCTCGAGCAGCAGCCGTTGCCTCTGCTCGAGGGCCTGGAGCTGCGCCGCCTACCCCACAACGGGCAAGAGGTCCTGGTCGCCGGGCCCGACGACCCGCTTTTTCACCTGGCCGAGCCGATCGAAGGTCTTGGCTACGTCGAACCGATGCCGATTCTTCCGCGCGCCGGCGACGTGCTGCGTACCGGCCCCTGGCGCTTGGAGATTCTGCTGCGTCATGACGAAGAGGGCAACTGGCGGCACGCCTACTCGGTGAGCGCCGATGGCGAGCCCTCCGAGGGGGTCCCCCTGGGTGCTCTGCTCCGGCACGGGGGGCCCGGACTGGTGGCGCTGCGACTGCGTGCCGACGGCCGCCTCGCGTCCGACGTCATGATCCCGAACCGCCCCACTCGCCACCCGCGGAAGCTGGGAGCCTGGGCGGCTCGGCGCTACCTCGCGGCTCGGCGTGGCCATGCCGCTCCCGGCCCGAGCCGGAAAGCGCGGGCCGCCCACTTGCTGCGCAGCCCGGCTTCGCGGCGACGCTCCTCTGACGAGGGAACCCTCGTCGGCTGGCTTCGACAGGACGTCGGCCCGGGAACCAGCCCCCTCTTCAGCACCGTGCACCCGCTCACCGGTGACCAGCTCGTCACCCGTTCCCTCGACGAAGCGGCCGCGCTCGGCTACGTCATGGACGGTGTCCTGGGGGCGATCCTGGATCCGCCCAATTCGAACTAGCTCGGTCCACTTTCAGGGGCCGGTCTTCCTGAGCCAGACGCTCACCCCGGAGCAGTCGTCCGGCAGCCCGGCGTACAGCTCCAGAAGCTCCGCTTTTCGACAGCGATAGAGCGCGGAATTGCAAATCAACAGCTCGAAGCGATCGTTGTGCATCAAAAACGCCTGAAGTAGATACTGCTCGTTCCAGCTTTGCCCCCGCTCCATGATCCACTCGTCGGGATAGTCGCCGGGCCAGAAAATGTCATGGACATGGACCAGGACACCCGGCTTCAGCCGCGGTAGAACCTCGAAGAAGAACCAGGCCACGTCACTACCGGTGCGGGCCACATGTGACCCGTCGTAAAAGCAAACGTCGTGTGGGCCGAGCGACTCGAATAGCTCGAGATCGGCGCGCTGCAGGATGACCTCGTGAAGGGTCCAGTGGTCGGGAAGGGCGCTGAGCAGGTCTTTTCTCGGGAAGGGCTCGATTTGATCCACGACGGTTGCCGGAGCTCCCGTCTCTTCGTTGCGCCGCAAGGCATCGGCTAGGAGCAGGCTCGACCAGCCGGAGCCAACCTCGACCACGCGGCGCGGCTGAAAGCGCCGTAGCAACCCGTAGTGGACGGGGGCGTCACAGCCTCGCCAGAAATCATTGTTCCAGTAGTACCTGGGGGGTCCCCCAGGAGGATCCCAGGGCACATCTGCCAGCTCCTCGAAGTGCGGAGCGAGTAGTCGCACCTGCTCCATCTGGGCATCGAGGTCCCAGGCGATGTCCCTGGGAAGTGGCCGTTCGTGCCAGAGATCCCAGTTGTCAGCGAGGAACGAAAGGTCGTTCAGCGCGCTGTAGTAATCGCGCTTCTGGAAGTGATAACCGCGATCTTGTATCTCCTTGAATGATGCCGCCGCCAGAGTCTCGATCGCCTCGTCGATCGAGACCTCGGCGGGCGGGGCGGGCGGCTGCAGGTCCTGGCCCCGCAGGGCGCGAAACCCATTGCGGACTCGGCTGGTCAGCCTGGGCCGCTGCTCGCCGTCATGTCTCCTCAGGCTCTCGCTTTTGCCCTGGCGCCGCACGCGCTTTACGCCCCGAACAAGTTGACCGAGACGATGCGGCGCATCGGGTACTGGCCGTAGGGGAGGGCGCCGCGCCAGCGGTTGTGGGACTCGGCGGAGACGAAGTAGGTCTCGGGGTCGTCCCTGAGCTCGGCGAGGGCCGCGTCGAGCTGGGCGTCGGTGAGGCCCATGCCGGTGGCGATGCGGCGGAGTTTCTCCAGGTGCTCCTCGGCGCCCCAGCCGGCGAGGACGTGGTCGACGGCGTGGATGCTGATGCCCTGCTGCTTGGCCAGGAGGTCGCGGGAGCGGCTCATCACCGAGTCGATGACGTCGAGGGGGACGTGCTCGAGGACGGAGATCGAGTAGATCGCGGCGAAATCGTCGCCGACCTCGGTCTGCGGCGGGAAGTGTTCGCGGACGAAGGTGAGGTCGGGGTAGGCGGTGCGGAAGGTCTCGAATTCTCTCGGCCCGTTGCCGCTGCCGTCGTAAGCGTCGACGACGGTGACGTCGTAGCCGATCCGCGAGAGGGCACCGGCGACAAGCGGCTCGCCCGCGCCGATCTCCAGCAGCCGCGACCCGACCGGGACGTTGCCGAGGATCGCCTTCAACATCCAGCAGCGCTGCAGGTCCTTCATGTCGAAGTTGGCTCCCGCCAGCCCCGGCATGTTGTCGACGCTGTCGGCGAAGTCCTCGACGGTCCCGTAGGAGGCCGCCGGCAGCGGGAAGTTCCCGCCGTAGCGGTCGACCAGCGTTTTCAGCGGCGTGTCTTTGATCGTCCAGGCCGAGGCGTTCTCGCCGCCCGGCGGGGGGACCCGGCCCAGCACTCTGCTCGCCGCCTTGCGCACGACCGGCGAGCTCCGCGCCACCGCCCGCGCCCGCGCCGCCTGTTCCTTCAGCCGGCTCATGCCGCCTGCTCCAGGGGAGCGCTGATCAGCTCGCGGTAGAACTCGCCCAGCGCGGTGGCGTTGTCGCACCAGCTCAGCTCCTCGAGGGCGAACTTGCGCGCGCCCTCGCCGAGCCTGCCGGCCAGCTCGCGGTCGCCGAGCAGGTCTTCGACCCGCGCCGTGATCTCGATTGCGTTGCCCTGCTCGAGCAAGAGTGCGTTCTCCCCGTGGGTGAGGTCGTGGCCGATGTTGCAGTGGGGCACGATAGTCGGGCGCCCCATCGCCAGGAACTCCGGCAGCTTCGAGGGCAGCCGGTAGCGGTTGAAGTCGTCGCAGGCACCCGGCTGGACGAAGGCGTCGGCCAGGGCCAGGTAGTCGGGCATCTCGCGCCAGTCGACCCGGCCCAGCTCCAGCACCCCGTCGCTGACGGCGCGGAAGGCGCGCGGGTCGACGCCGCCGAACTCGCTGTGGCCGAGCCGCACCAGCCGGACCGCGTGCCCGCGCCGCCGCAGCAGCTGCACGGCGACGTAGAGGCTCATCATCTCGTGCTGGTTCGCGTAGTGGATGGTGCCGTGGTAGACGAGGACGAACTCCTCGGGTTTCAACCCCAGCTGCTCGCGGGTCTTCCGCGTCGGCCGCTCCGGGCTGAAGCGCTCGCTGTCGATCCCCGGCCGCGCCACGTGATGGGGGCGATCGCCGTAGTTGAAGTCGTTCAGCTCCTCGGTGATCACGGTAACCCCGGCAGCGCCGCGGAGGAACTCCTCGTAATGGGTGGGGTGGATCGTGTCCAGGGTGCTCATCCGGTCCTGCGCGCGCAGCGGCAGTCGCCGCAGCTCCGGCAGGGTCATCCCGGTGATCGTTTCCAGCAGGTAGTTCTCGTTGTCCTCCAGGTGGACCACGTACGGGGCCTGCAGCTCCGAGGCCAGGCGCGTGGTCAGGTGGTTTACCCGCTCGCGCGGCGTCCAGCCGCAGACGATCGTCCCCTCGCGCGGGATCGAGCCGGCCCGGATTCGCTCCTCCAGCGTCTCGTGGGAGACGCACTCGAAGAGGGGATGTCCGACCGCCTCGATCCGGCTCGGGTCGCCGACCCCCGCCAGCGTCACCTCCCACCCCTGCTCGGTCAGCTCCTCGCCGAAGTGGAAGGCCTGGATCGCGCTGTTGACGTCGAGCGGCCCGTACATGACGAAAATGACCCGGTTCACCGCGCTCTCACCGCCCCGACCGCCCGGTAGACCGGCTCCAGCCAGCCGGAAGGAACGTAGTCGGCTCGCTGGCGGGCGAAGCCGCGGTTGAAGTAGGGGTCGCCGGCGGCGAGCTGGTCGTACCAGGTGTCGACGAAGAGGGCGCGGTCGACGATGTCGCTGCCGGCCCGGCGGGAGACCTCGCTCCGATGGGTGACGACGACCGCGGTCGCTGCGTAGGCGCACTTGCGGCCGCTGCGGGCGAGCCGCTGGCAAAGGTCGAGATCCTCGTACTCGCAGGCATACAGCTCCAGGAACCCGCCTTCGCGCTCGAAGTCGTTCCGCGCCACCAGCATGCACTCGGCGCTGAGCCCGGAGACCTCGCGCGAGCAGGGCAGGGCGCCGTAGTAGCCGTCTCCCTCGGCGTCGACCCCCGCCAGCATCGGTGCCGCCGGGTCGCGCAGCCCGATCGCGATCCCCGCCTGCTCGACCCTGCCGTCGGAGCGGACCAGCTTCGGGCCGACCGCGGCGACGCCGGGCAGGGCGGCGTGGAGGACCAGTTGCGAGAGCCAGCCCGGATCGGCGATCTCGGTATCGGGGGCGAGGAAGAGCAGGTACTCGCCCGAGGCTTCGGCGGCACACTTGTTATGGGCCTCGGCCCGGTTGCCCTCCGCGACCACGATCGTCTCCCAGTCCGGGTAGGCCGTCTTCTCAAGCGAGCGCCGCAGCCGCTCCAGCTCGGGGCTGCCCTCGCGGCCATGGATGACGATGCTCACCTTCGGCTGCGGCGTCGCGCCGTTCGCCGGCACCAGCACCGCCCGGTGCGGGATCGCCGGGTGCGGCTCGGCCCGCGCCGGCAGCCCCAGCCGCTCCAGGTGCTGGGAGACCGCCCGCGCCTGCAGCTCCTCGACGCCGCTCTTCTGCTCGGTGCCGGCGGCGATGCTGCCGGGGATCGCCCGCCAGTGGTAGAGGATCTGCGGGATGTGGTGGATGCGGTCGGTTCGCTCGGAGACCCGCAGCATGAACTCGAAGTCCTGGATCTTGTCGAAGGCCGAGTCGAACCCCCCGGCGTCTTTCGCGACCGAGGTGCGGACGATCAGCAAGTGGCCGATATACATCGCCCCCAGCGCGTAGACCGGCGACCAGTCCGGCTTCAGGAACGGGTCGGCGCGGACGCCGCCGATCGTCAGCTTGTCGGAGTCCGAGTAGACGACGTCGAGCTCGGGGTCCTCGGCAAGCGCCTGCGCGACCCGCAGCAGCGCGTCGGGGGTGAGCGTGTCGTCGTGGTCGAGGAAGCCGACGAACTCGCCCTGCACCAGCTCCATGCCGGCGTTGGTGGCGGCGGAGATGCCGCCGTTCTGGCGCAACGGCCGGAACCTGATCCGCGGGTCGGCGGCGTAGGAGCTCATCGCTTGTTCCAGCGCCACGTCTTCGGAGCCGTCGTCGACGACGATCAGCTCCCACTCGGGGTAGTGCTGGTCCCGGACCGAGTCGACCGCCTCGCGCAGGTACTTCGGGTCGGTCTTGTAGGTCGGCATCACCAGCGAGATCAGCGGCCGCCGCGGCAGCGCTTCCAGTTCCTGCAGGGCCGCTTCGCGGCGGGCTCGCGGCGTCTGCAGGCGCAGCTGCTGGCCGCGGCGGAGGAGGTCGCGGAGTCGGCGCAGGAAGGCGATCGCCCAGGCGGGGAGGATGCTTTTCAGCACGCGCAGGTCGCGTCGCATCAGCGGCCGAGGAGCTTCTTCAGCATCGGCTTCAGGGCTCGGATGGGACGGGTGAGGCTCCAGCTGAGGGTTTCTTCGTATTTGCGACCGACCTCCGCCATTTCCTGTTCGAGCTCGCCAATGCGGTAGGTCTTGCGGACGAGCTCGCGGTGCAGCGCCTCGCGCTGCTCGCGAAGCGCCGTCAGCTCGTCCTGCGGCTGATCGGTGGCGGCGACCATGAACCCCCAATCCTAGGCGAGGTACGGCTGCCGTCCCCTGGCGAGGTAGGGTTCCTGCCCGATGGAGGCCCTGAAGGGATTGATCCTCTCCGGCGGCGCCGGAACGCGGCTGCGCCCGATCACCCACACCTCGGCCAAGCAGCTGGTGCCGGTCGCAAACAAGCCGGTCCTCTTCTACGGGATCGAGGCGCTGGTCGACGCGGGGGTGAAGGAGATCGGGATCATCATCGCCCCCGAGACCGGCGACGAGATCCGCGAGGCCGCCGGCGACGGCTCCCGGTTCGGGGCCGAGATCACCTACATCGTCCAGGACAAGCCCGCCGGTCTCGCCCACGCGGTCCTCACCGCGGAGGAGTTCATCGGCGGCTCGCCTTTCGTCATGTACCTGGGGGACAACCTCCTGCGCGACGGCCTCCGCGGCCTCGTCAGCACCTTCACCGAGCACGGCCCCGACGCCCTGATCCTCCTCACGCCGGTCGACGACCCCCAGTCCTACGGCGTCGCCGAGCTCGACGACCAGGGCCACATCGTCCGCCTGATCGAGAAGCCGAAAGACCCGCCCTCGAACCTGGCCCTGGTCGGCGTCTACCTCTTCAGCAGCCTGATCTTCGATGCCGCCCGTTCGCTGCAGCCCTCCTGGCGAGGCGAGCTGGAGATAACCGAGGCGATCGACAAGCTGATCGACGACGGCCGCACCGTTCGCTCCGAGGTCGTCCGCGGCTGGTGGAAGGACACCGGCCAGCTCGCCGACATGCTCGAGGCCAACCGACTCGTTCTGGAGGAGCTGGTGACCGAGATCGAGGGCGAGGTCGACGAGGCCTCCAAGGTCGAGGGCCGGGTCGTCCTCGGCCCCGGCGCCCGGCTCGAGCGCTCGGTCGTCCGCGGCCCCGCCGTGATCGGCGCCGGCGCCGTAATCGAGGACGCCTTCGTCGGTCCCTATACCTCGATCGGCGACGACGTCCACGTCCGCCGCTCCGAAGTCGAGAACTCGATCGTCCTCTCCGGCTCGGTCGTCGAGGACCTAGGCACCCGGATGGAGGCGAGCCTGCTGGGCAAGGAAGTGAAGCTGACCCGCAGCGAGGGGATGCCGAAGACGCTGCGCCTCCTCGTCGGCGATCGCTCCGAGATCAAACTCGTCTAGTGGGCTGGCGCGCCAGCGCTCGGGCGGCCTGGGCTGCGTTCTGGCCCAGCCGGCTCGTCGTCTTCGGTGTCGCCATCTGGGTGACGATCTCCGGCTTCATCCCCAACGTCGTCGGCGAATCGGCCTCGCTCTCCCATCCCTTCGCCGCCTGGCCGGGGCACAACCTCCTCGACCTGGTCTTCTCGCCGATGGCGAAGTGGGACACCCAGCACTACCTGGCGATCGCCTACGACGGCTACGTCGAAAGCTACGAAGGGCTGCCCCCGGTCGAAAACCGGCCGGCCTTCTTCCCGCTCTACCCCGGCGTCGTCCACCTCTTCAGCGGCTTCGGCGCCAGCCCCGGCCTGATCCTGATCGTCGCCTACGCCGTCTCCCTCGCCTGCTTCTTCGGCGCCCTGGCTTTGCTGCACCGGCTGACCGTGATCGAGCTCGGCGAGCAGTTCGCGGCGCCGACCCTGCTGCTGCTCTCCTTCTTCCCGACCGCGCTCTTCTTCGGCATCCCCTACAGCGAGTCGATGTTCCTGCTGCTCGCTGTCGGCGCCTTCCTCGCCGCCCGCACCGGCCACTGGGCCGTCGCCGGGATCGTCCTCGCGCTGGCCTCGGCGACCCGCGTTCCGGGGCTGCTGCTGGTCGTGCCGGTGGCGATGCTCTACCTCTACGGGCCGAGGACCGACCGCGAGCGCGAGCTGCACGACGGGCGCTGGCCGCGCTACCGGCTGCGCCCCGATTTCCTCTGGCTGCTGTTGGCGCCACTCGGGCTCCTCGCCTTCAGTGCCTACCTCCACTTCACGCTGGACAACTGGATGGCCTGGAACGACGCCCAACAGCTGTTCGGGCGCCACACCGTCGATCCGCTGACGGGGATCTGGGCAGGCTTCCGCGAAGCCGGCAAGGGGGTCGGGCACCTCGCGACGGGCTCCTACCACGGCACCCTCGACTACCTCAACATCATGCAGCTGGTCTTCGTCGCCTTCGCCGTCGTCGGCGGGATCGCGATGCTGCGCGCGCTGCCGGCCGCCTACGGAACCTGGGTCCTGCTCTCCTTGGCCCCCACCTTTGTCTCCCAGGTGGATGGCGACCCGTTCTGGTCCGCTGCGCGCTTCATCGTCGTCCTCTTCCCGCTCTTCCTCTGGCTGGCGACGGTGACGGAGAAGCGCGGGTGGACGACGCGGGCGGTCGCTCTGTTCGCGGCTGGGATGGCGGTATTCACCGCCCAGTTCGCCCTCTGGTCCTTCGTCGCCTGAACCGCGCCACTACCCTGCCGTCTCTATGAAGCTGCTCGTCACCGGAGCCGCCGGGATGCTCGGCCGCGACGTGATGCTCGCCGCCGGCAACGCCGGCCACGAGGTCGTCGGCTACGGCCGCGCCGAGCTCGATGTCGCCGATCCCGCCCAGCTCGGCCGCCGCATGGAGCTGGAGCGCCCGGACATCGTCATCAACTGCGCCGCCTGGACCGACGTCGACGGCGCCGAGGATGCCGAGGAGGCCGCCTTCGCCGTCAACGGCAAAGGGGCCGGCAACGTCGCCGCAGCGGCGGCGAAGGTGGAAGCGCGGATCGTCCACGTCTCCACCGACTACGTCTTCGACGGCGCCAAGGGAGCCCCCTACGTCGAGAGCGACCAGCCGGCGCCGCTGTCGGCCTACGGGCGCACCAAGCTTGCCGGGGAGGAGGCGGTCGCCGCTGCCAACAAGCGCCACTTCATCGTCCGCTCCGCCGGCCTCTTCGGCGTCGGCGGCCGCAACTTCGTCGGCACGATGCTCCAGCTCTCCGAGGATCGGAGCGAGGTCACGGTCGTCCGCGACCAGGTCGGCTCGCCGACCTACACCTGGCACCTCGCCTACGGGATCGTCCGCCTGATCGAGGGAATCGAGTACGGCATCCACCACATGGCGGCTTCGGGGCAATGCTCCTGGTACGAATTCGCCCGCGAGATTTTCGAGCAGGCGCACGTTGAGTGCAGGGTGCTCTCGATCACCAGCGAGGAATTCGGCGCCGCGGCGCCGCGCCCGTCCTTCTCGGCCCTGGTCAGCCAGCGCGAGCACGCGATCCGGCTGCCAAGCTGGCAGGACGGGCTGGCAGGCTATCTCGCCCAACGACAAGCGGAGGCAGGTTCGGAATGAGGCTTTTGGTCACCGGAGCGGCGGGTTTCATCGGCTCCACCTATGTGCGGCTGGTGGGGGACGAGCACGACGTCGTCGTCCTCGACAAACTCACCTACGCGGGGCGGCGCGAGAACCTGCCCGAGGGGACGCAGTTGATCGAGGGGGCGATCGAGGACCCGGCGGTCGTGCGGGAAGCGATGCAGGGCGCCGACGCCGTCGTCAACTTCGCCGCCGAGTCCCACGTCGATCGCTCGATCGACGACCAGGAAGCCTTCGCCCGCACCCACGTCGTCGGCACCGGGACGCTGCTCGACGCGGCGCGGGAGCTCGGCGTCCCCCGCTACCTGCAGGTCTCGACCGACGAGGTCTACGGCTCGATCGAGTCGGGCTCCTTCACCGAGACCTCGCCGCTCGACCCCTCCTCGCCCTACTCGGCGACGAAGGCCGCCGGCGACCTGCTCGTCTCCGCCCACTTCCACACCTACGGCATCGACGCCTCGATCGTCCGCGGCTCCAACAACTACGGCCCCCGCCAATACCCGGAGAAGCTGATCCCGCTGATGGTCTTGAACGCGCTCCACGGCGACTCGCTGCCGGTCTACGGCGACGGCCGCCAGGTGCGCAACTGGCTCTACGTCGAGGACTTCTGCCGCGGCATCCACACGGTGCTGGCCAAGGGGAAAGCGGGCGAGGCCTACAACGTCGGCGGCCCCGACGAGTGCGAGAACATCGACGTTGTCAAGCGGGTAATCGAGCTGGTCGGCGCCGACGAGTCGCTGATCGAGTACGTCACCGACCGCCCCGGCCACGACCGCCGCTACTCGCTCTCCTCCGAGAAGCTGAAGGAGGACCTGGGCTGGGAGGCGCAGGTCCACTTCGCCGAGGGCCTCGAGCGCACCGTCAACTGGTACCGCGACAACGAGGAGTGGTGGGGCCCGATTCGCTCCGGCGAATATCGCGAGTACTACGAAAAGCATTACGGGAAGGCGCTCGGCTAGTGGCCGAGCGGCTGCCGACCAAGCTCGACGGGGTGGTCCTGATCGAGCCGGTCGTCCACGGGGACGAGCGCGGCTTCATGGTCGAGTCGTACAGCCGCGACGCCTGGCGCGAGCTCGGCGTCGACGTCGAGTTCATCCAGCACAACCACTCGCGCTCGCGCAAGGGGACGTTGCGGGGGATCCACTTCCAGACCGAGCCCGGCCAGGCGAAGCTGGTCCGCTGCGCCCGCGGCGAGATCCTCGACGTCGCCGTCGACCTCCGCCGCGATTCCCCCACCTACGGCCAGTGGGAGGCCCACCGCCTCGACGACGTCGCGCACCGCCAGCTCTTCGTCCCGGTCGGCTTCGGCCACGGCTTCGCCGTCCTCTCCGAGGAAGCCGACGTCGCCTACCAGGTCTCCAGCTACTACGACCCCGCCACCGAGAAGGGCATCGCCTGGGACGACCCTGACGTCGGGGTTGACTGGGAAACCGACGACCCGCTGCTCAGCGAGCGCGACAAGAACGCCCCCAAGCTCTCGGAAGTCGGCGACGCCCTCCGCTTCTAACGGTCTCTCATGGCACTCGAAAGCCAGCCGATCGACGGCACCCTGGCGGGTTGGGAGGAGGTGACCGATGAGCGTGACGATTGGTCCGCTCTGCTCCTGGGCAACGGGTTGAGCAGAAATGTCTGGGACGGCTTCGGGTATCCGTCGTTGTTCGACAAAGCCGGCAACCTCACCGCTCCAGACCGGAGCCTGTTCGAGGCTCTCAGCACCAGGAACTTCGAGCGGGTGCTGGGCGAGTTGGCCTCTATTGGTCGATGCAGGCAGTCGGCTACCAGGGGCTCTGCGACTGCTTCTGGTCGGAGAAGCAGTCGTTTGACCGAGGGAACTGCGACGTGCCTGCTTCCCGTACGCCAGTCTTTTTCCTCCACGGCGCACTTCACCTCGTGGTCATGGGGTCCGGAGTCACTCGCAAGCTCGTGAGCCGGAACCTTCGAGACGCTGCTCGACCAGTTCGGTAAGCCTCTCGACGGCGACGAGCAGGTTCGGCCGTTGCTGATCACGGAGGGCTCTGCTCAGCACAAGCTGCAGGGAATCGAGGGCAACGACTATCTCTCCCACGCGCTCGACCAGTTGGGCAAGTGCGATCTCCCCCTTGTCGTGTTCGGGAGCGATTTGAGCGAGCAGGACCAGCATCTCGTGGATGCCTTGAATCGCAATCCCACCCGGCCGATTGCTGTTTCTGTCCGCAAAGAGGGTAGAAGCGAGAAGGAGATCCGGGATGCCAAAAGGAAGATCCGCGCCGGCCTGGACGCACCATTGTTCTTCTTCGACTCTTCGACGCACCCACTGGCTTGCGGGCGCTGATGGTCTCGCGGGAGGGTCCGCCGGAGCGACGGGTATCTTCGATGACGATGGAACCTCATACCGCCAACCGCAACGTCCAGCCGAGCAAGCGCTTGGGTGGCTGGGAGATCCTCAGAGCCGGCAGTAGGCGCGCATCTGCGTTCGACGAGACCAGGGCGGGAGCCGTGAGGAAGGCGCGGGCGATGGTCCGCAAGGAGGGCGGCGGCGAGGTTCGGATCAAGAACGACCTCGGCAAGGTCGTCGAGTTGAAGAAGGTCCGCGGTTCCCTCTTGGGTCGTCGAGCCGCCGCCTAGCGACCACGGACGGCGGTAATCGCCAAGGACGTCGCCAGCTTGGCGGCGATGCCGGCGTAGACGGCGGCGTTGAGGAGGGGGTTGTTCTTGGGGGCGTCGAAGCGGCGGTAGAAGCGGGCCATGCCGCGGTGGAAGGCGATCTCTTGTTTGGGGGCGCGGCGGGAGGCGCTGGAGCCGCCCTTGACGTGAAGGGCGGTGCCGGCGGGCTCGTAGAAGACCTTCCAGCCGGCGTCCCAGAAGCGGTGGCACCAATCGAGGTCCTCCATGTAGAGCCAGTAGCCCTCATCGAGGAGGCCGACCTCGCGGACCGCTTCGCGGCGGCAGAGCATGAAGGCGCCGTTGACGGCGTCGACCTCGCCCGCCTCGTCGTTGCCCAGGTGGGTCGCCCGGTACTGGCTTAGCGACGCCCCGACGCCCTCGCCGCGGCCGACGCCGGTGAAGTGGGCGAGGGCGGCGAGCGGGGTCGGGAAGGAGCGCTTGCAGGCGTGGTCGAGCTCGCCGCTCTCGGTCACCAGCTTCACGCCCACCATCCCGATCCGCGGCTCTGACCGCAGCCGCGCCAGCGCCGCGTCGAGCGTTCCCGCGTAGACCTCGGTGTCGGGGTTCAGCAGCAGCACCGCCTCGGCCTCGCTCTCGCGCAGAACGAGGTTGTTGGCGGCCGAGAAGCCGACGTTGCCGTGCCGCAGCAGCTGTACCTCTGGGAACTCGCGCTCGACCATCTCCGGCGTCCCGTCCGGGCTGCCGCTGTCGACGACGGTGACCCCCATCTCACCCGCAATCGGGTGCTCCCGCAGCGAACGCAGGCAGCGCCGCAGCAGCGCTTCGGCGCCATGGCTGACGATCACGACCTCGAGCATTCGCCTGTTCCTTTCTGTTGCCATTCCCCAAGAAGGAACAGACGAGCCGCTAGTAAGCGCCCTCGCCGCGGACCATCGCCCGCGGCGTGCGCATCAGGATCTCCAGGTCGGTAAGCAGCGAGAGGTTGTCGAGGTAGTCCCGCTCCATCGCCAGCCGCTCCTCGAAGGTCAGGTCGCTGCGTCCATAGACCTGCATCGGCCCGGTGATCCCCGGCTTGATCGCCAGGCGGCTGCGCTGGCGCTCGTCGTAGAGGGCGACGACGCTCTCCTCCTCCGGCCGCGGCCCGACCAGCGACATGTCCCCACGCAGCACGTTGATCAGCTGCGGCAGCTCGTCGACGCTGGTCCGGCGCAGGGTGCGGCCGGCGCGGGTCACTCGCGGATCGTCGGGGATCTTGAAGGCGGGCTGGTCGAGGGTCGCGAGGTCGACCAGCTCTGGCAGCCGCTGTTCGGCGTCGGTGACCATCGTCCGGAACTTCAGCATCGTGAAGGGGACGCCGTCCTTGCCGGCGCGGCGCTGGGGGAAGAAGACGGGGCGGCCGTCGTCGAGGAGGATCCAGAGCGCAATCGCGAGCAGCAGCGGCGAGAGCAGCAGCAGCAGCAGCGCCGAGACGACGAGGTCCATCACCCGCTTCATCGCCACCGTCGAGCGCGGCGGATCGCTGAAGCGGAAGTCGAGGACGGGCAACTCGGCCAGCCGGTTCAGCTCGATCCCCGGCCCGAGCAGGCCGTAGTGCTGGGGCAGGAAGGTGAGCGCCAGTCCTGCCGCCTTGCACTCCTCGATCAGGCGCTCCGCTCCCGCCTCGCCCATCTCGTGTTCGGTGACGACCACGCGCTCGATCGCGTGTTCGCCGGCGACGCGGGAGATGTCTTCGACCGAGCCGAGCCGCGGCAGCTCCCGCGCCGGCAGCTCCTCCGAGGCCGAGAGGTAGCCGACCAGGTCCAGCCGCGCCTCGGGGTGGGTGGAGACACGCCGCGCCATCAGGTCGGCGACGGCGGAGGGGCCGACGACCACGCCGGTCGCGACCGGGGTCAGCCGGTGCCAGAGGAAGCGGATCATCCCCCGCAGGACGAAGCTGGCGGCGAGAGTGGCGACACCGACGGCGATCGCGCTCTGCGGCGAGAGCGGACCGACCGGACTCAGCGCCAGCAGGCCGTCGAGCAGCAGCGTCCCCAGAGTGCTGGCCGAGACCAGCGAGGGCAGCTCGTCGAGGGTGCTGTGGCGGATCCGGCGGTGGTCGTTGTCGTAGAGGCCGTGGAGCTTGACGACGAGGATCCAGGCCGGGCTGAAGAGGACGGCCCAGAAGAGCGTGGCGATGTCGGTGGTCGAGGTGGCGGCGGTGACGGCGCAGAGCGTCGCCACCAGCGAGAGCCAGTCGCCGGCCGCGAGCAGCCGGCGCAGGATCATCCCCCGCCGGCGCGAGCCCCACGGCCCCTGCTGGTCGCCGAGCCGGGGCCTCTCGACGTCCACGCGGGCCGGCTGCGGGGGCTTGGTGGTCATCCGCATCCGTCCCACCCTTCGTGCAGGCAGCGCTCCAGCGGGTTCAGCTCCCGCGCGCGGGCGCGGTCGGCCTGCGCTGCCGCTTCGTCGCGGTTCTCATGCTCGATCCGTGCTCGCACGTAGTAGAGGAGCCAATTGCCTTCCTCGCGGTCGATCGCCTTGCTGATCTGCTTCGTCGCCTCCGCGTAGTCGCCTTCGACCTCGGCCAGCAGCCCCAGCTGTTCGTAGGGGTTCGCCGCCCAGGGCTCGATCGAGCGGGCGGTATCGGCCTTTTCGACGGCGACGCCGAAGTTGCCTTCCGCCGCGGCGGCCTGGCTGGAGTCGATCTCGCGGTCGACCAGGAGCGGCCCGATCAGCGCCAGCGCCGTGATCCAGGCGACGGCGAGACCGGCGATCGCGAACCCGATGCCGCCGCGGTTCTCACCCTGCCCATTGGCGGCGGCCCGGGCGCTCGCGAGCTGGCCGCAGCGGGCGGCGAGGAGGGCGCCGCTGGCGAGGAAGAAGACGGCGCCGAGGGCGGCGATCTCCCAGAACCAGTCGACCGCCATCCCCATCGCTAGAGCCAGCGCCGCCGCCAGCAGCGCCGCGTTGCGCTCGCGGGCGATGCCGCTGGAGTGCCGCCAAGCGGAGAAGCCCATCCAGAGCAGGAAGCCGACCATGGCCAGCACCAGCAGGCCGCCGATCAGCCCGAGCTCGGCGAAGGCCTCGAGATAGAGGGAGTGCGCGTTGTGAACGGGGGTGTCGAGCGTGCGCAGCTTCACCCAGGAGAACTGATAGGTACCGGCGCCGTTGCCGGCGACGGGCTCTTCCTGGAAGGCGTCGAGGGCGACGCGGTAGAAGTCGTGGCGACCCCCCCCGGAGGTCTCGCCGAAGTGCTTCTGGGGTTGGTTCGGGAACTCGATGTCGGAGCTCGAGAACTGATCCCAGGCGCGGCCGCCGACGGCGACCACGGCAGCGAGGGCGAGCACGGCGAAGCCGATCGCGACCGCCCGCAGGGCACGCGGGTCGCGCGAGACCGCGACCGCTCGCCCGGTCAGGGTGCCGCGCCGCTGCGCCAGCCGCCGCATCAGCGCGAAGAGGACGAGCGTCAGCGCCGTCCCCGCCAGCAGGATCAGCAGTACGGTCAGGCCCTGGTCGACCGCGGCGGCGTTGTCGACGTTGTCGGCGAGGTTGGTGCGCGCTTGCACCGCCAGCACCGCCGGCAGCGCCCCGAGCACGCCGGCCCCCAGCGTTCCCAACATCCAGAGACGGTCGTGGGAGAGGGCGAGGAGGCAGCCGCCAGCGACCAGCAGCGCCAGGACGCCGCCGCGCGAGTAGGTGAAGTAGAGGGTCAGCAGCACCGCCGGCAAACAGGCGACCGCGAGCCAGCGCAGCGCCGGGGTCAGCGAGCGCCGGCTCAGCCAGGGGATCAGCGCCGCAGCGATCCCGCAGGCGACGCCGTTCGCGTTCCAGTAACCGAGCGGATAACGCAGCCGCGGACCGCTCCCCAGGCCCTCGACGACTGGGAAAAGGTGGGGGAGGAGGCGGGTGGCGAGCCCCAGCACCCCGACGAGGATCAATGCAAAAACAATTCCTTCAGCGAAACGTTGGCGCCTTTGGTCGGTTTGGGCGATCAGGAACGCGGCAAGGAGGACGCCGAGGTAGACGAGAACGCGATCGGCCTCGGTCACGCTCAACTCAACCGACCCGGACCAGAAAGATGAGACCCCAGAGAAAATCGCCAAGGCAAGAACCAGTCCCGTCCCCCAATAGAAGGGTTTCCCCAATGAGGCACGGCCAGCGGCACCGAGTACTAAAAGTCCTGCAACCAGGAGCCATACGGCAAGGCCGGCGAGATGACGGTCGCCGAGCTCAAAACCACCCCCCGTCAGGGCCAAACCACCTATCAGCAAAATTGGGGAGAAAGCCGCCGCGCTTTCCTCTAATCTTGCGCGCCATGCTTGGGAGCCGCCACCAGGGCTACGCCTGGAACCGATCCGTTTTCTCGCTTCTGTCAGTGCTTGCTCTGCTGGCATTTGCCTGTCTTCCGGTCGCCGCTAACGCGGACTCGTCCGGGGCTGAATATGGGACCGAAGAACCCTCTGCCTACGGCAGCCATAAGGCCCCGACGGTAGTCGGCGGCGGTGACGAAGGCGGCAAGGCTCATGCCTCCACCGAATCCGGCGGTTCGGCCGGCGGCCCCGGCGGTGGCTCTGGGTCTGGCGGCTCATCGGGTGGAAATCCTGGCACGGGCGCCGGAGACGGCGCGGCTGGGGGTAAGGCCGGAAACGGTTCCACCAACCCTCAACACGCGAACGGTGGCAAGGACGCGGCCGGCAAGCTGGCGCTGCAGGAAGCGACGAAGCTGGCCAGCAGTACCACCGACGACGACGGCGGTTCCTCGCCTGTGGTGCCGATTCTGATCGTGCTCGCGCTGCTGGCGGCGATCTCGGCCGGGATCGTGATCATGCGCCAGCGTCGCCAGCCGGATTCCCCCGCTTCCCCCAAGGCGGGCTGAACGATGGCTGGAGCAAGCAGTGACATTCGTCTCGGCGTGCGCCCGCGCGTAATCCTCACCGGGCTGCTGGCGCTGTTTTTCCTCGCCTGCACGGCTTCTGCCGCGCAGGCGCTGCCGGCCAAGTTCTGGGGCGCGGTGCCGCAATCCCCGCTCAGCGTCGAGCAGTACCAGCGGGTCCACCTCGGCGGCGTCGACACGATCCGGATCCCGGTCAACTGGGCGACCGCGCAGCCGAGCCAGGGCGCTGCCTTTGATTGGAGCGCCACCGATTCGCAGATCTCCGAGGCCGCGCGTACCGGCATCGACGTCCTGCCCTTCCTCGCCGGGGTCCCGGCCTGGGCCGAACGGCTGGTCTCGGTTGGCGGCGGCGTCCAGGTGCCGGCGCACCTGCCGGTGAAAGGCACGGCCAAGGCCGGCTGGGTCGCCTTCGTCAAAGCCGCCGTTGCTCGCTACGGCCCCAAAGGCTCCTTCTGGACGGAAAACCCCGGCGTCCCGTTCCGGCCACTGCGCGACTGGCAGGTCTGGAACGAGCCGAACTTCAAGTTCTTCGTCTACAAGCCGAACCCGGCCGAATACGCGCAGATGGTCAAGGTCACCTCGACCGCGATCAAAGGCTCAGACCCCGGCGCCAAGGTGATCCTCGCCGGCCTCTTCGCCTGGCCGAAGGGGGGCAACGCGAAGAGCGGCAATCACAACTGGTTCGCCGCCGACTTCCTCGAAGGCCTCTACAAGGCCCCGGGGATCGCGTCCAAGTTCGACGGCATCGCGCTGCACCCTTACTCGACCAAGTACCAGCTGCTGACTCCGCAGGTCGAAGAAGTCCGCGACGTGCTGAAGAAGCGCCACGACGCCGGTACCGGCATCTGGATCACCGAGCTCGGCTGGAGCTCGGAACCGAAAACGCCGGGCAACTCGTTCGCGAAAGGCATGAACGGCCAGACGCAGCAGCTGCGGGGCGCCTTCTCGCTGCTGAAGAAGAACCAGCGCAAGTGGCGGATCCAGCGCGTCTACTGGTTCTCGATCGACGACTACGGCGCCGCCTGCAACTTCTGCAACGGCTCCGGCCTCTTCGGCGCCGGCTTCACGCCGAAGAAGTCGTGGTTCGAATACGTCAAGTTCGCCGGCGGCACCCCCTAAGCGACCCACACGCGTGCGGCTGGCGTGCGCCGGACCAAGCGGGGCAAGGACGCAGGGAGGCCGAATAGCAGCGCTATTTGGCCGACTGAGGACGCCGCACCGCGCAGTGTCCGCCGCCGCCAGGCGTGCGCGTGCGTAAGATCGGTGGGTTGGCTGCCAAGGCGAAAGGCACTGCGAAATCTGACTCACTGGCGCCGTTCAGCGCGCCGGTGCGGCGCTGGTTCGAGGCCTCCTTCGAGGGCCCGACGCCGGCGCAGGCCGGTGGCTGGGAGGCGATCTCCAGCGGCGAGCACGCGCTGATCTGCGCCCCGACGGGGTCGGGGAAGACGCTTGCCAGCTTCCTCTGGGGAATCGACAAGCTGGCCCGGTCCGACTCGCTTGGGACCGGCGTCAAGCTCGTCTACGTCTCGCCGCTGAAAGCGCTCTCCTACGACATCGAGCGCAACCTGCGTGCCCCCTTGCGGGGGATCGGCGCCGAGATCTCCATCGGGCTGCGGACCGGCGATACCTCGCAGAAAGAACGGCGGGCGATGGCCAAAGAGCCGCCGGACATCCTGATCACGACGCCGGAGTCGCTCTACCTGATGCTGAGCTCGAGCGTGCGGGAGATCCTCACGGGAGTCGAAGCGGTGATCGTGGACGAGATCCATGCTGTCGCGCAGACCAAGCGGGGGTCTCATCTTGCGTTGACCCTTGAGCGGTTGGACCATCTGGTGAAGGACCATGCGCTGGGGGCGGCGGGTCCTGTCTCCGATCCCGGACTCTCCCTAGCGGGAGAGTCCTCGGCATCGTCGCCACCCGCCGCAGATGCGGATTTCCCGGGGATTCAGCGCATCGGGCTTTCCGCGACCCAGAGGCCGCTGGAGCGGATCGGGCAGTTCCTGGTGGGGGCGAAGCGGGAGTGCCGAATCGTCGATGCGGGGCAGAAGAAGGCGCTGGATCTGGAGATCGTGGTGCCGGTGGAGGACATGGCCGATCCGGGGGCGCCGGCTTACCCCAGCGAGGACGGTCCCCCTCCGACCGAAATCGAGCCCTCTGCTCATGTGAGGTCGATTTGGCCGGCGATCTACCCCAAGCTCTTGGAGCTGGTCCAGGAACACACGAGCACGATGATCTTCGTCAACAACCGCCGTGCTGCGGAGCGCTTGGCGAAGAGGCTCAACGAGCTAGCGAACGGCGAGGGGGAATCTGAGCTCCCCGCCACCGAGCATGGGGGGCACGCGTCTGCCGACTCGGCTCCTCCCGCGGGTGGCACGGTAGGGGGGACCATGTCTGAGGAAGCTTTAGCTACCGGAGGACATGGGGGGTCCCCTGCCGTGACAGGACCCGCGGGCCAGCAGCCCTACGTCGAGATAGCCCGCGCCCACCACGGCTCCTTGTCCCACGAGGAGCGCTCGGTAGTAGAGGAGATGCTGAAGTCCGGCGAGCTCCCCTGCCTCGTCGCCACCTCCTCGCTGGAGCTGGGAATCGACATGGGCGCTGTCGACCTCGTGATCCAGGTCGAGTCGCCGAAGTCGGTGACCCGCGGCCTGCAGCGGATCGGCCGCGCCGGCCATCGCATGGGCGAAGTCTCCAAAGGCCGGATCTTCCCCAAATACCGCGGCGACCTGCTCGAGTGCGCGGTCGTCGCCCGCCGCATGCGCGAGGCCGAGATCGAGGAGACGACGATCCCGCAGAACCCGCTCGATGTCCTCGCCCAGCACCTGGTCTCGCTGGCGGCGCACAAAGAGTGGGAGGTCGACGAGGTCGAGCGTCTGGTCACCTCCACCCAGTCCTTCCACGACCTCTCCCGCGAACAGCTGGAGAACGTCCTCGACATGCTCGACGGCCGCTATCCCTCCGACCGCTTCGCCGAGCTGCGGCCGCGGATCGTCTGGGACCGCACCGGAGGCACGATCCACGGCCGCAAAGGCGCCCGCCAGCTGGTCGTCACCAACGCCGGCACGATCCCCGACCGCGGCCTCTACGGCGTCCACCTCCCCGACGGCCGCCGGGTCGGCGAGCTCGACGAGGAGATGGTCTACGAGGCCCGCGCCGGCCAGACCTTCCTGCTCGGCTCCAGCACCTGGCGGATCGAGGAAATCACCCGCGACCGGGTCATCGTCACCCCCGCCCCCGGCGCCCCGGGCGCCGTCCCTTTCTGGAAGGGCGACGGGATCGGCCGCCCGGCCGAGCTCGGCCGGGCGATCGGCGCCTTCGCCCGCGAGGCGGTCTCCCGCGACCCGGCCGAGCTGGCGAAGGAGTACGACCTCGACGAGCGCGCCGCCAACAACCTCGTCTCCTATCTGCGCGAGCAGCAGCAGGCGACCCGCGTCGTCCCCTCCGACGAGACGATCGTCGTCGAGCGCTTCCGCGACGAGATCGGCGACTGGCGCCTCTGCATCCTCTCGCCCTACGGCGGCCGCGTCCACTCGGCCTGGGGCCTGGCGCTGGCGGCGAAGATCCGGGCCGAGCACGACCTCGAGGCCGACGCGATCTGGTCCGACGACGGCATCGTCATCCACCTCCCCGACGCCGACGAGCCACCTTCCGCCGACCTGGTCCTGATCGACCCCGACGAAATCGAGGACCTGATCGTCTCCGAGCTCTCCGGCTCGGCCCTGTTCGGCGCCCGCTTCCGCGAGAACGCCTCGCGCTCGCTGTTGATCCCCCGCGCCTACCCCGGCAAGCGCACGCCGCTCTGGCAGCAGCGCTTGAAGTCGCAGAGCCTGCTCGAGGTGGCGCGGGACTTCCCCCGCTTCCCGGTCATCCTCGAGACCTACCGCGAGTGCCTGCAAGACGTGCTCGACCTGCCGGCCTTGGCCGAGCTGCTCGGCAAGCTGCATTCGCGGGCGCTCAGCCTGGTCGAGGTGGAGACGCCGACGGCCTCGCCGTTCGCCTCCTCGCTGCTGTTCGACTACGTCGCCACCTACATGTACGAGGGAGACACGCCGAACGCCGAGCGGCGGGCCGCGGCGCTGGCGCTCGACCGCGACCTCCTGCGCGAGCTGCTGGGGCAGGAGGAGCTGCGCGAGCTGATCGACCCCGAGGCGCTGGAAGAGGTCGAGGAACAGCTCCAGCACCGCACCGAGGCCGGCCGCGCCGGCGACCGCGACGCCCTCCAGCAGCTGCTGCGCAACCTCGGCGACCTCACCCTGGCGGAGTGCGAGGAGCGGGTCGCCGAGGGCTACTCGGCGAAGTCGATGCTGGAGAAACTGGTCGGCGAGCGCCGCGTCGCCAAGGTCCGGGTCGCTGGCGAAGAGCGCTACATCGCCGGCGAGGACGCGGGCCTCTACCGCGACGCGCTGGGAGTCCCGGAGCCGCCCGGGTTGCCGGAGACTTTCCTCGAGGAGCACCCCGACGCGATGCGCACCCTGGTGCGCCGCTATGCCCGCACCCACGGCCCCTTCCCGACCGCCCAGCTGGCTGAGCGCTACGGGGTCGACCCGACGCCCGCACTGCGCGAGCTCGAGTCCGAAGGGGCGATGGTCCGCGGCGAGCTGCTCCCCGGCGGGACCGAGCGCGAGTGGTGCGATGCCGAAGTCCTGCGCCGCGTCCGCCGCGCCAGCCTCGCCCGCCTGCGCAAAGAGGTCGAGGCCGCCGACACCCGCGAGCTCGCCCGCTTCCTCCCCAGCTGGCAGAACGTCGACGCCTTCCGCCGCACCGGCGCCGGCCTCGATCGCCTGCGCGAGGCGCTGGTGCCGCTGCAGGGGGTGGCGCTGACGCCGAAAGTCTGGGAGGCCGACGTCCTGCCGCGCCGCCTCGGCGCCTACTCGCAGAGCTGGCTGGACGAGCTCTGCACCAGCGGCGAGCTGGTCTGGATCGGCGCCGGCGCCCTCGGCCGCAACGACGGCCGCGTCGCCCTCTACTTCCGCGAGGACGTCCGCCTCGCCGGCCCGCCGCCGGCCAACTCGAAGCTGGAGCCGCCCAGCGGCGAGGTCCACGAGGCGATCCGCGAGCGCCTCGGCGCCGGTCCCTCGTTCTGGCTCGACCTCGTCGTCGAGCTCGAGCACCCGGCCGAGGACATCCACAACGCCCTCTGGGACCTGGTCTGGAGCGGCCAGGCGACCAACGATGCCTTCGCGCCGCTGCGGGCGCCGCGGCTGCGCGCGGTGCCGCCCTCAGAACGTCCGGGTCGGCGCTTCGCCCGCCGCCGCAGCACCACCGGCGCCGCCGTCCAGGGCCGCTGGTCATTGACGCAGCCGTTGTTCGCCAACGCCCCGGGCCCCGGCGCAAAGCTCCGCGCCACCGCCGAGCTGATGCTCGAGCGCTACGGGATAGTCACCCGCGAGACCGTCCTCGCCGAGGGTATCCCCGGCGGCTTCTCGACCCTCTACGGGGAGCTCGGCAACCTCGAGCTGCTCGGCACCGCCCGCCGCGGCTACTTCGTCGAGGGCCTCGGCGGCGCCCAGTTCGCCCTCCCCGGCGCCGTCGAGCGCCTCCGCTCCCTGCCCGAACGCGACGGCTCCTACCTCGTCCTCGCCGCCACCGATCCCGCCAACCCTTACGGTGCCTCCCTGCCCTGGCCGAAGCTCGAAGGCGGCCGCCGCCCCGGCCGCACCCCGGGGGCGCACCTTCTTTTACGCGACGGCGAGCCCCTCGTCTTCGTCGAGCGCGGCGGCCGCGGCCTCCTGCGCCTCAAAGCCCTCGACGGCCCTGACCTCGAAGAGGCGATGCGCGCCCTCGCCGACGCCGTCCGCGACGGCCACCTCCCCAAGCTCTCAGTCGAGAAACTCGACGGCGAACCCGTAATCGGCTCCGGCCACGAGGACGCCCTCGTCGGCGCCGGCTTCAGCCGAGGCCCGCGCAAACTGACCGCTTCTGCCTAGTGCACGGATGTCCCGTACACGCATGTACGGATTTCCCGTACACTAATGCACGGTGAATCCGTTCATCTATCAGGGCCCTGTTCCCCGTACGCATCTCATAGACCGCCGAGCCGAGCTCGATGCGCTGCAAAAGGCTGCTGCCGATCGCATTGCGATTCGGCTTGCGGCTCCTCGCCGGTTCGGCAAGAGCAGTCTGCTCGAAGCCCACATCGCCGCTATGCGCGAAGCGGGGCATCGGGCGGTGCGGGTAGATCTCGCCAAGGTCGCGACCGTCGGTGACGTCGCCGCCCGGATCGCTCACGCATACCGTGAGCTCCCAGCGGATCCGCGGAGTACCGTACGGCGTTGGGCGGCGCGACTTGGGATCTCCGCGGCGCCAGCCGGCGTCGGGGTAAGCCTGGCTCCGGCGCCACCGCGCATGGGCGCGGATGAGGCCCGCACTGCCCTGCTCCAGCTTCTCGATGTGCCGAAAGCACTCTTCGACCTGGACGAGGGGCTGACCGTCGTTTGCTTTGACGAGTTCCAAGACCTGCTGGTCGCCGACGATGCCCTCGACGGCCTCGTTCGCTCTGTGATTCAGTACCACGCCAAGTCGGCGGCATACGTCTTTGCCGGCAGCCAGCCCTCCTTGATGAAGGCGTTGTTCTCGGATTACGAGCGCCCGTTCTACGGCCAAGCGAGACCTTTGACGCTGCCGTCGCTGCCAACGGCTGAGGCAGCAGAGGACATCGAAGGCATACTGGAGCGCGATGGCCTCGAGCCGGTAGGTGCGGTCGATGAACTACTTGCCTTCAGTGGCGGTCACCCCCAGCGCACGATCCTGCTGGCTCACCACCTTTATGAGGTGCTGGACGGAGGAACCTCAGATGACCCCGCATCGGCGGCCGTCGACCTCGCCCTGGCCGAGACCGCGGATGCGCACCAGGCCGTCTGGGATGGACTGGACCGCAACGAGCGGGTGGTCCTTCTCGCCTTCGCCGATGGCCAGGCGCCGGCTGGGAGCATCGTCTCCGAGCAGCACCGGATTCCCCGCTCTAGCCTCCGCGACGCCCTTCTGCGCCTGGTGACCGATCAGCAGCTCGTCGGCGAGGACGAGAACGGACACCCCCACCTGCTCGATCCGCTCCTGGCCGAGTGGCTCCGCCGGCGCTAGGAGGCCGGTATTCGGCTCGCCGGCCAAGCCATTGCCATAATCGGTGCAGTGCCTGAGGCAGATCAGAGCGCGGTCGAGCTGCTGAAGAGCGTGACGCTCTTCGCCGACTTGGAGGAGGGGGAGCTTGAGCGCTTCTCGCACGTCGCCGTGCCGCGCACCTTTCCGGCCGGAACCAGGGTCTTCCACGAGGGCGACGATTCCGACGCCTGCTACATCGTCAAGGAGGGCAGCTTCCGGGTCACCCGCGAACACTCCGACGGCCGTGCGATCACGCTGGCGACGCTGGGGCCGGGGGAGATATTCGGCGAGCTGGCGATGCTCGACGGCGACAAGCGCTCGGCCAGCGCCGAGGCGCTGAGCGACGGGGAGCTGCTGGCGCTGCCGGCCAACGACGTGCGGGCGCTGCTCGCGCGTCACCCCGAGATTTCGCTGAAGCTGGTCGCCGGTCTCGTCCGCCGCCTTCGCGCCGCCAACGTCCGCCTTTCGCGCCAGTCCTTTCAGACCGTCCCCAGCCGCGTCGCCGGCATTCTCGCCCAGCTCAGCCGCGAGGCTCACGACGGCGACGGCGAGCCGACCGAAGAGGTGACGATCCAGATGAACCAGACCGATCTCGCCCAGCTCGCCGGCACCTCGCGCGAGTCGGTCAGCCGCTTCCTCGCCGAGCTCGAGCGCGCCGGCGTCGTTCGCTCCGGCCGCGGCCGCGTCACTGTGCTGGAGCCGGACAAGCTCCGCAACTACATCTATTGACCGACCGCATCAAGGCTCGTGCCCGGATGGTGGAGCGCCAACTTCGGGCGCGGGGAATCGAGGACGAGCGGGTGCTGGCGGCGATGGGGGAGGTGCCGCGGGAGAAGTTCGTGCCGGTGGAGCTGCGGAGCCGCGCCTACGCCGACCAAGCCCTGCCGATCGCCGAGGAGCAGACGATCTCCCAGCCCTGGATCGTCGCCGCGATCTGCGAAGCGCTGGAGCTCCACGGTTCCGAGCTGGTGCTCGAGGTCGGTACCGGTTCGGGTTACTCGGCCGCCGTGCTCGCGCGGCTCGCCGCCCACGTTGTCAGCATCGAGCGTCACGAGGCGCTTTCGCAAGGCGCGGCGCAGGCGCTCGCGGCGCTCGCAGTCAACAACGTCGAGTCCCTCGTCGGCGACGGCAGCCTCGGGGTTCCCGAACGAGCCCCGTTCGACGCGATCGCCTGCCATGCGACCGCGCCGGGGCCGCCGCAGGCATTGCTCGACCAGCTTGCCGACGGGGGCCGTCTCGTCGTCCCGCTCGAGGCCGGCGACGCCGACGTGCTGACGCTCTACCGGCGCCAGGACGATCGCCTTGAAGCCGAACCCCTCACCCCCTGCCGCTTCGTGCCGCTGATCGGCGAGCAGGGGTTCGAAGACAGTTAGCCCTCAGCAGTTGGAGGCGACGTCGATGCCGTCCTTGACGATGTCGTCGCCACCGCCGCCGCAGTCGATCTTGTCGCGCTGGCCATCGAGGGCTTCGATGAAGTCGCTGCCACCCTTGCCGATCAGGGTGTCCTTGCCGATGTGGCCCATGATGCTGTTGGAGCCACCGTCGCCGACGAGGACGTCGGGGCCGTCGGATCCCTCGAGGCTCTCGTTGTCGCCGAGGACCTGGTCGTCGTTACCGCAGCCGGGGGGGCCGCCGCTGCCGCCGAGGGTGACCCGCAGGTTGTCGTTGGAGCGGGCGTAGGAGACGGTGTCCTCGCCGGGGCCGCCGTCGTAGACGTGGCCCTGGCAGGTTGGGACCGAGTTGACCAGAAGGTCGTTGCCGGGGCCACCCAGCAAGTTGTCGCCGCCCGGATCGGCGTAAAGGACGTCGGAGCCGCCGTTGCCCTCGAGCCGGTCGTGGCCGTTGTTCGGGCTGTTGTAGTTCTCGCCCGCTTCCAGCACGTCCTCACCGTCGCCGCCGACCAGGTTGTCGTCGTCGGCGTTGCCGTTGATCCGCACCTTGGCGCCGGCCGGGACACTGGAGTCGACGACGATCGTGTCGTTGCCGTTGCCGCCGGTGACGACGATCAGCGGGACTTTGCCACCGGTGTCGGGGCAGATCATCGCGTTGCCATTGGAGGCCGGGGTTTCGCAGCCGTCGCCGGAGAAGATCGGGATCACCGAGGTGATCACCCAGGCCCCGTTGCCGCGGGAGATGTGGATGTCGTCGTTCTGGGGGCTGCCCTGGACGATCAGGCTGGAGCCGTCGAGGCCGAGGTTGAGGGTCCCGAAGGCGAGGCTTGGGGGCGGCGGCTCTTCCGGGCCGCAGGAGGTTTCGGTGCTGAAGCCCTCGCAGGAGTCGGTGCCGGGGCCGCCGAAGGCCTGGCCGCCCCCGCCGCCGCTCTGGAGGTCGTCGTCGCCGACGCCGCCGTCGATCCGATTGGGGGAGCCGTCGCCGACGATTTCGTCGCCCTGCGGCGAGCCGACCACGTCCTCGAAGCCGCTGAGGTTGTCGTGGCCGTCGCCTTTGGCCTTCCCCGAGCCGAGGCTGACGATGACGCCGCCGCGGGTGGCGCTGGCGTAGGAGACGATGTCGTTGACCCCCTCGCCGCCGAAGAGGTCGTCGGTGCCGGCGTCGCCGCGGACGATGTCGCCGTCACCGGGGCCGCCGTCGACATGGTCGGTGCCAGCGCCGCCGAAGACTTCGTCGGCGTCGCCGCCGCCCTGGAGGTCGCTGTCGTCGCCGGGCCCGCCTTCGACGTGGTCCAAGCCGGCGCCGCCGTCGAGTTTGTCGTTGCCCTTGTCGCCGAGCAGTTTGTCTTCGCCGCCGTCCCCGTCCATCTTGTCGCTGCCCTGCTGGCCGTCGAGGTAGTCGTCGCCGGCGCCGCCGCCGAGCGTGTCGGGGCCCTTGAAGCCGATGAGGATGTCGTTGCCGCCGCCGCCGTGGAGGCCGTCGGAGCCCTTCGAGCCGGCGAGGGCGTCGTCACCGTCGTCACCGTCGATGCTGTCGGAGCCGGTGTCGCCCTCGAGCTTGTCGTTGCCGCCGTCCCCGTGGAGGGAATCGAAACCGCGACCACCGTCGATGTTGTCGTTGCCGGGGCCACCGCAGATCGTGTCGTTGCCGTTGGGGCCACCGGTGATGACGTCGTTGCCGCCGCCGCCGTAGATCACGTCGCTGGCCTTTTTGCCGACGATGTGGTCGTTGCCGGGCGTGCCCTTGATCGTCACCTTCTTGCCGTCGCACTTCAACGCCGAGGCGGAGCCGGCCAGCGGCAGCAGGAGCAGGGCCGCGGTCGCGGCGAGCAGGGTGAGGAGCGGGCGGGAGGAACCGGTGAGGTTGCGCATCCCTGCCTCCATCGGCGGGCGACGCCCGGATCTGGAGCCGCGCAAGTTGAAACCGCAAATTTGTTGATTTCGCCTAGGACAGGTGTCCAGTACCTGCCTGCATCCGCACTCCTATACGCTCGCAGCCTGATGCGAGGCGGGATCTACGTCCTCAACTTCTATTCGGCGGTCTTCATCGACCAGCTGAAGCGCGGTCGCAAGAGCGCGACGATTCGCCTTGGCGACAAGAGCAACAAGTACGAGCGCGGCCAGGTCGTCTGGATCACTGTCGGGTTCCGCCACAGCCCGCGCGAGAAGATCTTCACCGCGGTGATCGACGACGTCGAGGTCAAGAAGGCAGGCGACCTCAGCCGTCGCGACATCGAGCACGACAACCCCGAGTTCCGCCGGCTCGAGGAGGAGATCCGCTTCCTCGAGCAGATCTACAGCCGCCCCGTCGACGCCAGCGATGTGGTCACCGTGATCCGCTTCTCGCAGATCACCGAGCCGCCGCATTCCCACCTAGGCAACGGCGAGACCCCCCACCACAACTGAGGACGCGCCTGGCGCGGCGCATATCGGCGTCCTCGGGTTTGCCTTTGCAACCAGCAAAGGCTGCACCCTGCGTCCTTGATCTGCTTGGCCAGGCACGCCCTCAGGAAGTTTTTGTCAACATCTAGTGCGATGGCCGAATACGCGTTCCTCACGACCTGGCTTTTGGAGTCGCCTCGGGAGCCGGTTTGGGAGGCGATCCACGCCCAGGAAAGGTGGCCGAGCTGGTGGCGCGGGGTGGAGGAGGCGACCGAGCTGCGCCAGGGCGACGGGACAGGGCTCGGCAGCGTCTCGCGGATGGTCTGGAAAAGCCTGCTGCCCTACCGGGTCTCCTTCGAGGTGACGACGACGCGGATCCAGTACCCGTCGCTGATGGAGGGGCAGGCGGTGGGGGAGCTGGAAGGGCTCGGCCGCTGGCGCCTGTATGAGCAGGACGGGGTGACCGCGGTCCTCTACGAGTGGAACGTGCGGACGACGAAGGCCTGGATGAACCTGTTGGCGCCGCTCCTGCGTCCCGCTTTCGAGTGGAACCACGACTGGGTGATGCGGCGCGGCGGCGAGGGAATCGCCGATCTTCTGGGCTGCCGTCTCTTGGCGATCGATTAGGACTTCGCTATCTTTCCAGGTTGTTGGCACTCTCACACCGAGAGTGCCAAACGTCGCAAGAGTCGAGATTTGGCTCTGGAGCGGCGATTCTCAACTTTCACCACCCAGACCGATAACGGAGGTTCACGGATGAAGCTGAAGCCCCTCGGGGACCGGCTGATCGTCAAGGCGATCGAGGAGGAGGCGACGACTGCCAGCGGCATCGTCCTTCCCGACACGGCCAAAGAGAAGCCGCAGAAGGGCAAGGTCGTGGCCGTCGGTGACGGCAAATGGGACGAGGACGGCGAGAAGCGGATCCCGCTCGACGTCGCGGAGGGGGACGAGGTCCTCTACTCCAAATACGGCGGCACCGAGGTGACCGTCGAGGGCGACGAGCTGCTCGTGCTTCGCGAGTCGGACGTTCTGGCCAAGATCAGCTAGCCCCCACCGGACTTACGCAACTAAGGAGGACTGGAAACAGATGGCTCACAAGGAGCTGAAGTACGCAGAGGAGGCCCGCGGGGCCCTGCAGGCCGGCGTCGATTCCGTCGCCAACGCCGTCAAGGTCACCCTCGGCCCCAAAGGCCGTTACGTCGTGCTCGACAAAAAGTTCGGCGCGCCGACGATCACCAACGACGGCGTCACCATCGCCCGCGAGGTCGAGGTCGAGGACGTCTTCGAGAACCAGGGAGCCCAGCTCGTCCGCGAGGTCGCGACCGCGACCAACGACGTCGCCGGTGACGGCACCACTACCGCCACCCTCCTGGCCCAGACGATCGTCCGCCAGGGCCTGAAGAACGTGGCCGCCGGCGCCAACCCGCTGGCCCTGCGCCGCGGGATCGAGAAGGCGGTCGAAGAGGTCGTCGACAACCTCCGCAACAAGCAGAGCAAAGAGGTTGCCGGCAAAGACCAGATCGCCCGCGTCGCCGCCATCTCCGCCGGTGACGACGAGATCGGCAACGTGATCGCCGACGCGATCGAGAAAGTCGGGAAAGACGGCGTGGTGAACGTCGAGGAGGGCCAGACCTTCGGGATGGAGCTCGAGTTCACCGAGGGGATGCAGTTCGACAAGGGCTACATCTCGCCGTACATGGTCACCGACCAGGACCGCATGGAGGCGGTGCTGGACGACCCCTACATCCTCATCGCGAACCAGAAAATCGGCTCCGTGCGGGACATCCTGCCGGTGCTCGAGCAGGTGATGCAGGGCGGCAAACCGCTGCTGATCGTGGCCGAGGACGTCGAGGGCGAGTGCCTCGCGACCCTGGTCGTGAACAAGCTCCGCGGCACCTTCACCGGCGTCGCCGTCAAAGCCCCGGGCTTCGGTGATCGCCGCAAGCGGATGCTCGAGGACATCGCGATCCTCACCGGCGGCGAGGTGATCACCGAGGAGATGGGACTGAAACTGGAGAACACCCAGCTGGCTCAGCTCGGCAAGGCCCGCCGGGTCGTCGTCGCCAAAGACAACACGACGATCATCGACGGCGGCGGTGAGGCCGAGGACATCAAGGGCCGGATCAAGCAGATCAAATCGGAGGTCGACAACACCGACTCCGACTTCGATCGCGAGAAGCTCCAGGAGCGTCTGGCCAAGCTCGCCGGAGGCGTTGCCGTGGTCAAGGTCGGCGCCGCCACCGAGACCGAGATGAAGGAGAAAAAGCACCGCGTCGAGGACGCGCTGCAGGCCACTCGGGCCGCCCTCGAGGAGGGCGTCGTGCCGGGCGGCGGCGTCGCCCTGCTGAACGCGCAGGCCGGCCTCGATCCGGAGAAGCTGGACGAGCCCGACGAGGTCACCGGCGCCCGGATCATCCACCGCTCGCTGGAGGAGCCGGTACGGCAGATCGCCGAGAACTCCGGCTTGGAGGGCTCGGTCGTGGTCAACAAGGTCCGCGAGCTGAAGGAGGGCGAAGGCCTGAACGCGGCGAACGGCGAGTACGGCGACCTGATCAAGGCCGGCGTCATCGACCCGACCAAGGTCACCCGCTCCGCTCTGGAGAATGCCGCCTCGATCGCGAAGAACATCCTCGTGACCGAGGCGATCATCGCCGAACCGCCGGAGGAAAACGGCGCCGGCGGCGGCATGCCCGGCGGCATGCCGGACATGGGCGGGATGATGTAAGCCACCCCCAACGGGGAGCAGTTTCCGAGAGGCCCGGGCAACCGGGCCTCTCTTATTGTCGAGACCGCAAAAACCCGTATAGAGGCCGGGTTTTTGCGGTCTCGGCGAACTGGTCCTACTTTTTCCGCGGCTTCGGGGGGAGGGGCGGAAACAGGCTGGCGTTGTAGTCGGCCGTTTCGAGGAAGTTGGGGCGGCGGATCTTCTTGCGGAGGGTGTTGAGGGTGCGGGGGTAGAGGGCGAGGTCGTAGGGGTTGCCGGTGCCGAAGCCGACGTAGTAGACGAGCATCCGCACCCGCGGGTGGTGGACGGTCCAGGCGATCACCTGCTTGACCCAGCGCGGGTCGTCTGCGGCGGAGACGGCCCACTCGGTCATCGCCACCGGCATCCCGCGCCATTGCTTGCCGGCGTAGAAGCGGTTGAGGTCCTGCCAGACGGGATATTGCGAGTAGAAGTCGGTGCCGACCCAGTCGACCCAGCGGCGGCCCGGCCAGTAATTGCCGGGGAAGTTGCCTTTGACGCGGGGGGAGCCGCCGGGGAGGGGGCTCCAGACGATGCTCACCGGCGCCGCCGGCAGTTCGGTCGGCGGCGGCCCTTTGGTCCGGGTGACGCGGCGGCAGCCCGATTTCGGCCAGCGTCGCGTTGACGCCTTCCAGGCTCTGGCCGCCGCGGACGATCGCGGCGATGCGGCGGAAGGCCTGCTTGTACCAGCCGGTCGTGTGTTCGCCGCCTTTCTGGGTTCCGTCGCATTCGACCGCCGACCAGGCGTTGAGGCAGCGGTTCGGCTCGCCCAGCGGCCGGATGTAGGCGGGCAGGCCTTTGCTGGCGAAGAAGTCGTTCAGCTGGAGCAGGTAGTCGTCGCCGTAACCGAGCGCGATCTGCTGCGGGGTGATCAGCTCCGCCAGCGTCTGGTCGTCGGCGGTCGAGATGTGGAGGATCGGCCGCGTCGCCGTTTCGCGCCAGCGTTCGTAGGCCTCGTTGAGGCTGTTCCCCCAGGGGTGGAAGGTCTGCAGCAGCGCCGGGTGCTTGCCGGTCAGTTCGGCGAACTGGTTGAACTCGGTCGTCGTGCCGCGGTCGCTGACCCCGAGGAAGACGTTCTGGCTTCGGCGGCACCAGCGAGACGGCCTCGGCCTGCGCGGGAACGACCAGAGCGGCGGCGCAAGCCACCGCCACAGTCAGCCGTCTAAGAACTCTCCAGTACATCGCTCATCCTTCGCGGTTCGACGCCAAGGGCCTGCGCGTCAGCCGGTCCCCGCTCGCTCACCATCGAGACCTCCATCAGCTCGGCCTCCTCCCAGGTTGCGAACACGGCCTCCCCGAAGAGGTTGCGGAGCGCGATCAGCCCCGCCCGCACGAACGGCAGCGGCATGTGGACCAGCGGCCGTGGCCGGCCGGCGATGCGGCTGACCAGGTCGGACATCTGGTCGTAGGTGAGAGTCTCCGGGCCGGCCAGCTCGTAGCGCCGCGTCCGCCCCTCGTCGCCGCGCTCGAGCGCCAGCGCATTGACCACGCACCGGGCCACGTCCGCCGCCCAGATCGGCTGGAAGCGTGCCTGCCCCTCCCCCGAGACCGGCAGCACCGGCAGGAAGGAGAAGCGGCGCAGCAGGGTGATCCAAGGATCGCTGTGGTCGTAGACGATCGAGGGCGCAAAGACGGTCGAGCGCAGCGGCGAGGAGAGGACCGCCCGCTCGGCCAGCCACTTGGCGCGGAAGAAGCGGGTCCGCTGCGCCGCCTCGGCCTCGAGGGCGCTGAAGAAGTGGAAGCTCTCGACCCCGCTGCGCTCCGCCGCCCGCAGCAGCCGCACCGTCGCCAGCCCGTTCAACTCCTCGATCCGCTTCGGCGGCTGGTCGCGGATCGAGGCCGCCAGGTGGATCACCCGATCGACGCCCCGCAGCGCCTGCCGCACCAGGTAGGGGTCCGACATCTCGCCGAGGTCCCCGAGCGCGATCTGCACGTCGACCCGTCGCTCGCCCAGCCGCCGGGGCTCCCGCACCAGGCAGCGCACCTCCTCGCCCTGCTCGAGCAGCAGCGGCAGCAGGCGCGACCCGATGCTTCCAGTTGCCCCCGTCAGCAGCAGCATGTCCGCATCATCCCTAAAATGTGCGCTCGCGCTTGGCCGGGGCCCCCGGCAGGCACCCGGAAAAACGAGCTAGGAGAACTGCCCGAATGACCTACGTCATCGCCGAGCCATGCATAGGCCAGAAGGACAACTCGTGCGTCGAGGTTTGTCCCGTCGACTGCATCCACCCGACGCCTGACGAGGCCGATTACGACAACGTCGAGCAGCTCTACATCGACCCCGACGAGTGCATCGACTGCGACGCCTGCGTCGAGGCCTGCCCGGTGGACGCCTGCTTCGCCGAGGACCAGCTTCCGGCCGAGTGGGCCAAATACGCGGAGATCAACGCGAACTACTTCAAGAACCAGGCTGCTTGATGGGGTAGGGGAGGGGCGGTACCCCCTCCCACAGAGACCGTCGCGCAGCTGGAGTGGCTTGCTGGGCTCGACTTGTCGTCTCAGGAGCCTCTGTGAGAGGGGGTACCGCCCCTCCCTGGTCATCGTTTTGGTCGCCTGGGAGCTGACTTAGTACCCGTCCGGGTGGCGGGCCGTGAAGGGGCCACTCGCTGCGCTCTTAGGGATTTGTGCCACCTGGGGCCGGTGCCGCTGGTGTTGCCGGCGGTGTCCCAGCGGAGGCCGGCTATGACTGCGTAGGCGTGGCCGCCGTTGGCGTAGACGGTGATCCAGCGGCCTTTGCCGGCGCTGCCCCAGCCGGCGAGGGAGCCGGACGGCATCGGGGTGTCGATCAGGCTGCCGCCGTGGAGGGCGAAGCTGACCGCGCCCGAGCAGTCGTAGCCGGCGTCCCACCAGCGACCGTGGCCGCCGCCGTAGATGTAGGGCTTGGTGCGGATCTTGTTCGCCGCGGCGATCACCTTTTTCACCGCCGGCGGCGCGTCGGCGGGCGGGATCGCCCGGCCGCCGACGAGGATCGCCTTGCCAGGCGGTGCGGTCGGATTTCGAACTTCCGGGGTAGTCGTGGAGACCCCTCCCGGGGTTTCCGCCTGAGCCGGAGCCGCGAAGACGATGCGATCGCCGCTAGGCCAGAACAGCTATGGAGATGCAGAGGGCGGGCGTTCTTCGTGCCGCCCCAAGGGCGTTCGTCATTCACTCCTCCTTCGTCGGCCGGCGGGGTTAGCTGTCGGGCTGGCGCTGAAGGAGCCTGCGCCCCCACTCGAAGGTGGGCTAGCCCCGGACACTTGGGTCCCCCGCTCCCTGACGTCTTAGCCAGGGATTAGGCGTTTATGTGCAGACCCTAACCTAGATGGTGGCGGAAGTTTCGGTTGCGGAGTGTGCGCTTCGTCACGCGCCGCGCGAGTGCTACTGGACGACCGGCAGAGGCGTGCCGCTCACCGGCGGCGCTTCGGCGGCGCTAGGCGTCGCCTGCAGCACCGGCAGCTCCTGCGGCGTCGCGGCGACGATGCCGCGGGCCGCCTGGCGGATCGCCTGCGAAGCGGGGGCGTCGGGCTCGGCGATCACCAGCGGCGAGCCGTTGTCGGCGTGCTCGCGCAGCGGCTCCGAGAGCGGCACCTTGCCGAGCAGCGGCACGTCGAGCTCGTCCGAGAGCAGCTGGCCGCCGCCCTCGCCGAAGATCGTGAAGCGCTCGCCGTCCGGCGTCGTGAAGCCGGACATGTTCTCGATCACGCCGAGGATCTCGAGGTCGAACTTCTTCGCCATCTCGGCCCCGCGCTGGGCGACCGACTGCGCCGCCGGCTGCGGCGTGGTGACGACGAGGAACTTGGCCTGCGGCAGCAGCTGGGCGAGGGTCATCGAGACGTCCCCGGTCCCTGGCGGCAGGTCGAGCAGCAGGTACTCGAGCTCGTCCCAGGCGACGTCCTCGAGGAACTGCTGGATCGCCTTGTGCAGCATCGGGCCGCGCCAGACGACGGCGGAGTTGTCCTCGACGAAGAAGCCGATCGACATCACCTTGACCCCGCTGGGCGAGTCCAGCGGCAGGATTTTCCGCTCGCCGTTCACCTCCGGTTTGCGGTTGACCCCGAGCATGCGCGGGATCGAGTAGCCGTAGACGTCGCAGTCGAGCGCTCCGGCCGGGTGCCCTTCGGCGGTCAGCGCCGCGGCCAGGTTGGCGGTCATCGTCGACTTGCCGACCCCGCCCTTGCCGGAGGAGACGCAGATCACGTTCTTCACCTTCGCCAGCGCGCCCTGCGGCAGCTTGCCGCGGCCGAGCGTCTGCTGGAGGTTGCCTTTCTCCTCGTCGGAGAGGACGTCGAAGCCGACCGCGACCTCCGTCACGCCCTTCGAGCTGGGAGACGTTCTGGGCGACGGCCTGTTCGAAGTGGGAGCGGATCGGGCAGCCGGCGGTGGTCAGCGAGACGACGACCTCGACCCGGCCGTCCTCCTTGACCTCGATCGAGCGGACCATGCCCAGCTCGACGATCGAGCGCCGCAGCTCGGGGTCGATGACGGCGCGCAGCTTCTCGGTTATCTGGTCTTTGGTGGGAAGAGACATTGGCTCGATTCTCGCAAAGCCGTTGGTTCGGGGCGCAGAGGGGGGAGAGTTCGCGCCGCCCGCCCTTGGACCTCCGATACGCACCCGAGCGAAGGAGGACCGATGTCTGGGACGAGACTTGCCGTGGGAAGAACCGTCGCGCTGGGGCTGCTGCTGGCCCTGAGCGTGCTGCTGCTGGCGGCGGCGAAGGCGGAGGCCGGGAAGTACGCGGTCGCCCAGTGCGGCTGGTACGTCGGGGCCGACGCGAGCTGGGGCGACACCACCGGCGGCGCCAAGTTCCGCCCCGACGCCTTCTGCGTTCCGACGGGCGGCGATCCCTTCGCCGGCGTCCACGTCAAGAGCCTCACCCGCGACGGCCAAGGGACCGTCTCCGGAACCCGCTTCGCCCGCTGGCGCTGGACGGCGCCTGCCGGGACCGGGATCACCGCCGTGCGCGGAACCTGGTGGCACGCCCTCCACGACGGGATCGAGCAGCGCCTCGGCAGCGTCAACGGCGGCGGCGGCTTCGAACCGTTCCTCAGCGCCGCGACCACCGACACCGCCCTGCGCGAGTTCAGCAAGGGGTTCCCGTCGCCGGTCCCGGGCTTCGAAGACCGCCTTCTCTGCGCCCGCGCCGAGAGCAAGTGGTGCTCGCTCGAGCAGGGATCGTGGTCGTCGCTGCGTGGCGCTGACGATCACGGTCGAGGACCCGACGCCCCGAACGCGCGGATCGGCGGCGACCTGCTCGCCGGCGGCTGGCGCCGTGGCGTCCAGTCGGTCGCGGTCGGTCGGCTCGACGCCGGCGCCGGCGTCCGCTTCGGCGAAACCATGCTCGACGGCGCCCGCGTCGGCTCTCACCGAGTACCCCTGCGCGAAGGCGCTGGTCGGCGGCGAGTGGCGGGGGACGCGGATGCAGCCGTGTCCCGGCGTTGCCTAGGCCCATCACGGTCGCCACCACCGGCTTCAGCGACGGCCCGCACCAGGCGCTCGCACTGCGCCACCGACTTCGCCGGCAACCGGCGCTGCACCCCGCGCGCACGGTCCTGATCGACAACAACCCGCCGGCCCATCCGAAGGCGGTCGCCTTCGCCGGCGGCGAGGGCTGGCGCCGGGTCAACGACTTCGACCTCGGCTGGGAGAACCCCGACCAGGGAGCGGCGAGCCCGATCGGCGGCGCCTCCTGGCGGCTGGTCGGCGACGCCGGCTACGACAGCGGCGTCAAGTTCGCCGCCGGGCGCGACCGCCGCAGCCTCGCCAACCTTACCGTTCCCGCCGCCGGCACCTACTCGCTGCAGCTGTGGCTGCGGGACGAGGCCGGGAACGAGGCGCCGAGCTCGGCGGTAACGGTGCCGCTGCGCTTCGACGACGTTAACCCCGAGCTGGCCTTTGCGAATGAGCAGCTGGAGGGGCGGTGAGGGCGGAAGTCGCCGACGCCCACTCGGGTCCCGCCAGCGGTCAGATCCTCTACCGGCGCGTCGACCAAGCGCGCTGGAACGAGCTGCCGACGAAGCTCGCCCCGGGCTCCGAAGGCGAGGCGAGCCTGGTCGCGCCGATGCCGGAGCTCGGCTTCGGCACCTTTGTCTTCCGCGCCGACGCCGCTGACGCCGCCGGCAACACCGCCTCGACCTCTCTGCGCGCCGACGGCACCCAGATGGCGATCCGCCGGGTGCCGCCGCCACACCTCGCCAAGCAGCCGGCCCCCAAGGGGAAGTCCCGGCTCTTCGCCCGGCTGCGCGGCGGCCACGGTCGCGGCGACTCGCTCACCGTCCCCTTCGGCGCGCCGGCGCTCCTCAGCGGCCGCCTCACCCGCGCCGCCGACGGCGCCGGCATCGCCGGTCGCGAGGTCCGCATCGTCTCCCACCCCTCGCGCGGCGCCCTCGTCCCGGTCGCGGCCGCCGCGGTCAAGACCGGCGAGCAGGGCGGCTTCGAGCTGCGCCTGCCGCCAGGGCCCTCGCGCCGCGTCACCCTCATCTTCGCCGGCGACGGCGGCCTCGAGCCGGCGAGCCGGGCGGGCCTGGAGCTGCGCGTGCGCAGCGGCGTCTCCCTGCGGGTCCGGCCAGCGAACCTGGAGCACCGGCCAGGCGCTCCGCCTCGCCGGCAAGGTGAAGAGCGTGGGGCGCGCCGATCCCGCGCCGCGGCAAGCTGGTCGCGATCCAGTACCTGGAGCAGGCGACCCACCGCTGGCGGCCGGTGCTCGTCACCCGCAGCGACCACCACGGCCGCTTTCGCGCCCACTACCGGTTCCGCTACGTCAGCGGGCGGGCGGCGATCCGGCTCCGGGCCACCGCCCTGGCCGAGGAGCGCTGGCCCTACGCGCCCGGATCCTCGCCGCCGGTCACCGTCCGGGTCCAGGGTGGGTAGGGTTTCGGCCATGTCGCAAGCGACCCTTCACACCAGCGCCGGGGCGATCGTGCTCGAGCTTCACGACGAGGACGCGCCGAAAACCGTCGAGAACTTCCGCAAGCTCTCCGCGGACGGGTTCTACGACCAGCTCGTCTTCCACCGGGTGATCCCGGACTTCATGATCCAGGGCGGCTGCCCCGAGGGCAGCGGCCGCGGCGGTCCGGGCTACACCTTCGAGGACGAGATCAACGACCACAAAATCGTGCGCGGGGCGCTGGCGATGGCCAACGCGGGGCCGAACACCAACGGCTCCCAGTTCTTCATCGTCACCACCGGCGCGGCGCCGTGGCTCGACGGCAAGCACACCGTCTTCGGCGAGGTGATCGACGGCATGGACGTCGTCGACGCGATCGAGTCGGTTCCGACCGGACGCCGGCGACAAGCCGCTCGAGGCGCAGACGATCGAACGGGTCGAGCTCGACGAGAGCTAAGCGGTCGCGATCATCCGCTGAGGATGATCGCGACGAAGAGTGCGAGCACGATCTCGCTGACGACCAGAGTTCTGATCCAGCCAGTCGCGGACCCTGGGCAGCAGGGTTCGCGCCCGCTCTCCGAGCGCCACCACCATCAGCGCCGGAGCCGCCAGGAAGACCAGGGTGAGGAGGATGAAGGGAAGGGCATTCATGGTAAGGATCCCCGTGCGAGGAGAGGAAGCCGCCGATGCGGATCGAGGTGATCAGGTCGCTGGGAAAGAAGCCGAGCAGGAGGAAGCCGAGGACGAAGATGGTTTTCGGAGTCGCGTTCTGCAGTTCGCCCATCCATTTCGGCGGCTCGCTCGCGTTGCGCTGGAGTAGATGTGGAACAGCGCGAGGAGGAGCAGCGCGAGGACGACGTAGTCGGTCGTGCTCAGGCCGGAACCGCTCGATTCGTCGTTTTCGCCGGCTCCGTTGGTAAGCAGGTAGGCGGCGCCGATAACCAGAGGGATCGAGATCGCCGCCCCGAGGACGTAACGCCCCTGAGACCTGCTTCCACGACGGGCTGGTGGCGAAGAAGAACGCGCTGATGATCTGCGGCCCGGCGACCATCACGAACGCCAGCGGCAGGATCTTGAGGATGTCCATCGGGGTCACCCTCTCACAGAGAGCGGCCGGGATCTATGCAAGTGGCGGAGGGGGTGGGATTCGAACCCACGAGACCGCTTACGCGGCCTAACGGCTTTCAAGGCCGCCGCATTCAACCGCTCTGCCACCCCTCCGAGAGCCCTCAGGCGAATGCTAGAGATCAGGCAGCGAGCCTCGGCCTGCTCCACTGATTGTATGCAGGGGTGCGCAGGTTGCTCATCCTCGCCTCGGCGATGATCTTCTTCGACGTCGCTTTCTTTGCGGCGATCGCGCCCCTGCTGCCGGAGTACGTCGACGAGCTCGGCCTCACCAAGGCCGAAGCGGGAATCCTCTCCGCCGCCTACGCCGCCGGGACGCTGCTGATGTCGCTGCCGGCCGGCTTCGTCGCCAGCCGGGCCGGCCCCCGCCGCACCGTCATCGCCGGCCTCCTCCTGCTCGGCTGTCTCCAGCCTCGTCTTCGGCTTCGCCGATGAGATCCTCCTGCTCGACGGCGCCCGGTTCGTCCAGGGGATCGCCGGCGCGCTGATCTGGTCCGGCGCGCTCACCTGGCTGATCACCGCCGCCCCGGAGGACAAACGCGGCTCGGTCATCGGCACCGCGCTGGGCACCGCGGTCGCCGGCGCCCTGCTCGGCCCCGGCGCTGGGCGCGATCGCCGGCTCGGTCGGGACCGAGCTGGTCTTCAGCTCGGTGCTGGTGATCACGATCCTCCTCTCGATCGCCGCCTCGCGCCTGCCGGAGACGCGAGCGCCCGAGCGCCAGAGCCTGCGCGAAGTGATGACAACCCTGGTCAGCCGACCAGTCCTCGAGGCCGCTGCCTTCGTCGCCGTCCCCTCGGTGATGTTCGGCGCGATCGAGGTGCTGGTGCCGCTGCGGATCGACGAGCTCGGCGGCGGCCACGGCCTGATCGCCGGCGGCTTCATCGCCGGCGCCGCCCTGGAGGCGACGCTGGCGCCGATGGCGGGGCGGATCTCCGACCGGGTCGGCCGGCGGCTGCCCTACGTGATCGGGCTCTCGATCTGCGCCGTGGCGATGGTGGGGGTTGCGCTGGCGGCGACCCTCGGCAGCATCCTCGCGGCGCTGATCGTCACCTCGCTCGGCGCCGGCCTCTGCTTCGCTCCGGCGCTGACGCTGATCTCCGACGTCGCCGAGTCGAGCAGCCTGCACCAGGGCTTCGCGGCCGGGCTCTCCAACATGGCCTGGGCCTCCGGGCAGGTGATCGGCGGCATCGGCGGCGGTGTCGTCGCCAGCCTCACCGGCAACGTCCTCCCGAGCCTGGCGATCGCCGTCCTCTTGCTCGTCACCGTCCTCTACGCCTACCGGGCGATGCAGCCGGGGGGCGACCTGCACGCCGCGGCGGCAGGGATCTAGGGTCGGCCGATGGCACGGCGCGTCGCCGCCGCACTGCCGGCGAGTGGGCCAACTGGGCGGGCGACCAACGCTGCCGGCCGGCGCGGATCCTGTGCCCGGCGAGCCGCGACGAGCTGGCGGAGGCGATCGCCGCGCCGCGCGCCGGGCAGAGGGTCAAGGTCGCGGGCTCCGGGCACTCCTTCACCGAGGCGGCGATGACCGAGGGGACGATGATCGACCTCGGCGGTTGAGCGGGGTGCTCGACGCCGATCCTGGCTCCGGCCTGGTCAAGGTCGCCGGCGGCACCGTCCTCGCCGACCTCAACGAGGAGCTGGCGGCGCTCGGGCTGGCGATGGAGAACCTCGGCGACATCGACCGGCAGACGATCTCCGGCGCGATCTCCACCGGCACCCACGGAACCGGCGCCCGCCTGCGCAACATCTCCGCCCAGATCGAGGGGATGGAGCTGGTCCTGGGCGACGGCAGCGTTCGCCACCTCAGCGCCGCCACCCACCCGGAGCTGCTGCGGGCGGCGCGGGTCGGGGTGGGGGCGCTGGGCGCGATCTCCGCCGTCACCCTGCGCTGCGTCCCCGCCTTCAACCTGCTGCGGGTCGACTCGCCGCACCCGCGCGAAGAGGTCCTCGACTCCTTCGCCGAGCGGGCCGAGGCGCACGAGCACTTCGAGCTCTTCACCTTCCCCTATGACGACTCGGCGCTGGTGCTGGAGCGCAACCGGATCGACGGCCGCCGCGCCCGCGCGGCCGCGGCGCCCGCCTACCTCAACGACGTCGTCCTCGAGAACTGGGCGCTGGGGGCGCTGGCGCGGACCGGGAAGGCGCTGCCGCGGACGATCCCGGCGCTCTCCCGGCTGGCCGGCCGCCTCGCCACCGGCAGCCGCACCAGCGACCGCAGCGACCGCGTCTTCGTCAACGAGCGGCGGGTGCGGTTCACGGAGATGGAGTACGGGGTGCCGCGCGAGGCCGGCCCGGAGGCGGCGCGGCGGGTGATCGAGTGGGTGCGCTCGAACCGCTACCCGGTCTTCTTCCCGATCGAGATGCGGGTCGCCGCCGGCGACGACGCCTTCCTCAGCCCCTCGCACGAACGCGACACCGCCTACATCGCCGTCCACCAGTACCGGGGGATGGAGTGGCGCCCTTACTTCGAGGCGGTCGAGGCGATCATGGACGACTACGGTGGCCGCCCCCACTGGGGCAAGCGCCACTTCCAGACGGCGGCGACCCTGGCGCCGCGCTACCCGGCCTGGGAAGACTTCCAGCGCGCCCGCGACACCCTTGACCCCGGCCGCACCTTCGCCAACGAGTACACCGAACGAGTTCTAGGACCCTAGGCGAGCGAAAACCAAGCCTGGCAAGGACGCAGCGAGGACGACAAGGGGAACGCACTTAGGTGCGTGACCCGCAGGTGGCCGACCGAGGACACCGCCAGGCGCAGGTTTGCAGCCGCCTAGAGGAAGTTCTTGCCTTCGCCGCGGTAGGTCGGGACCTCGTCGACGATCGCGTCGCCCTCGACGAGGTAGAGGGTGTCGAAGCGCTCGCAGAGCTCACCGGCTTTGGCGTGGCGCAGGTAGACGCGGTCGCCGACGTCGAGGGCCCCCGCCGCTTCCCCGATTAGCGGCGTCTGCACCTCGCCGGCGCCCTCCTCCTCGTCGAAGCGCAACCCCTCGGGCAGCCAGGGCCCGGCAGGCGACCGGCGTTGCCGGGGCCGGAGGCGAGGTAGCCGCCGCCGAGCGCGGTCGCCACCCACTCCGAGGGCTTGCGGGTGACCGGCAGGGCGAAGGCCGCGGCCGGGGTGAGGCTGAAGCGGCTGTAGTGGTCGAAGAGCACGGGGGCGTAGAAGCCGGAGCCGGCGGTCACCTCGGTCACCGCCTCCTCGGCCGCGGTCAGTTCGAGGCTGCCGGTGCCGCCGCCGTTGACGATCTCCAGCTCGACGAACTCGCTCAGGGCGGCGACGATCGCCGCCCGCCGCTCGGCGATGTCGGAAGCCGAGCGCTTCTGCATGAAGCGGATCGCGGCGCCCCGCAGGCGCTGCCCCGGCGGCAGGTCGCCGACGCCGGAGATCTGCCCCTCGTAGGCCATCAGCGCGTCGAGTTCGATCTGCGGCCGCTTCTCGATCTCCCGCGCCAGCGCCACCGCCTGCTCGACCGAGTGGATCGGCGAGCGCTTGGGCCCGATCTTGACCCGCCCGCCGAGCCACCACCAGCTCGCGTCGACGTCGATGCAGACGCGCAGCGGCGGCGCCCCCTTCCCCAGCACCGACTCGATCATCTCCAGGTGCGCGGACGCAGTCGACCATCACGATCGGCGCCCCCTCCGGGTTCGCCGCCGAGCGCAGCGCCAGCTCTTCCAGCGCCCCGAGGTCGGCGGTCGGGTAGGCGAGCATCAGGTCCTCGAACCCCTGCTCGGCGAGCCACAGCGTCTCCGGCAGGGTGTAGGTCATCAGCCCTCGAAAGCGCTCGTCCCGCCCGAGGATCGCCTCCATCAGCGCCCGGCAGCGGACCGACTTCGAGGCCACCCGGACGTTCTTTCCCGCCGACCGCTCCAGCATCGCATCCGCGTTCCCCCACATCGCCTCGAGGTCGACGAAGGCGAACGGCGCCTCGACCTCGGCGAAAACCCGCTCGTACCGCTCATGCGTCTGGGCGAGGGCGGACACGCTGCCAGCCTATCCGCGGCGTCCCACGCTTTTCCGCTTGCCGGTTGTCGCTTGCCAGCCACTTATGCCAGAGAGCATCAAGCCAGTTCCAGCAACCGTGGTCCGACGCGCTTGAAAACGTCTGGGTGCTGGCTCGGGGAGGCGAGCGAATTGACCGAGCGGACCAGCTGATCTCGGTACTTCGGTGGCCGTCGGTGACGGAAGCCTTGCTCGTACATCCGTTCCGCGATGACGCTGGCATGTAGGGGGCCGCCCCCCGCCATTCTCAGCACATACTCGGCGAAGGGGGCGAGGGCGTATGGATCCAGGCCGGGTGGAGGGACTTCGACGTCCAATCCTCCGGAGTTCCGGACTCCGCCGTCGTGCTTGGTCCCCTCCCGCGGCTTATATGCCTCGAGTGCTGCGGTCACCTCCTCGCGAACCATCGCCCGAAGAATCTGCCCGAACATCTCATCGGTTGGTCTGGTCATGATCCTCCTAATGGGTTAGAAACAGCCACAAGCCACTTATAGCAGGCTTGAAGTCGTTACAGGCCGACTGAACAAGCACGTCCATCAGACCCGTGCTCACGGGCAGGGTCTCCTTCGGCCTACGACCAATCCTCTGCTCCGAGGCGGGCTTCGACGCCTTGGCGTCGCATCGCCCCCGACGGGCGGCTCCTGGAGTCGAGCAAATACTGCGCGCTCGATTCGGACGGAGAGGGAGGGATTCGAACCCTCGAGAGAGCTTGCGCCCCCTACTCGCTTAGCAGGCGAGTGCCTTCAGCCACTCGGCCACCTCTCCACGTGCGCGCGCGGCGCGCTGAGGACGATTGTAGGTACTGAAGGCCGAGCGGGACAGCTCCCGTCTACTCTCCGCGGAGATGGACACGAGCGGCCACATCTCCGGCAACCACCAAGGGCGCCGCACCAAGATCATCGCCACGGTCGGCCCGGCGAGCTGGGCGCCGGCGGTGCTGGAGCAGCTGGTCGCGGCTGGGGCCGACGTCTTCCGGCTCAACTTCTCCCACGCGGGGCCCGAGCGGCAGGCGGAAACGATCGCGGCGATCCGTGGGGCGGCCGAGCGGGTCGGACGCGAGGTGGCGATCCTCGGCGACCTGCCGGGGCCGAAGCTGCGGATCGGCTTGCTGCGCAACGACGTCGCCGAGCTGGAGACCGGGACGCACGTGACCCTGACGCCCGAGCAGGTCGAGGGTGACCGCGACACGATCCCGGTCCAGTGGGCGGGGGTCTCGGACCTGCGCGAGGATCAGCTCGTCTACCTCGCCGACGGCGCGATCCGGCTGCGGGTCAGCGACGGCGAGGGCGGCGAGGGCGTTGGCGCCGAGGTCGAGGTGGGGGGAACGCTCTCCTCCCACAAGGGGATGAACATCCCCGGCGGCGCCGACCTGCCGGCGACCACGGGCATCGACCTCGGCTGGGTCGAGTTCGCGGTCGAAAACGGCGTCGACCTGCTGGCGGTCTCCTTCGTCTCCACCGCCGCCGACCTGGAGCCGGTCTCGGTGCGGCTGAAAGAGCTCGGCTCCCGCATTCCCGTGATCGCCAAGATCGAGCGCCAGCAGGCGGCGGCGAACGTCGACGAGATCGTCCGCGCCGCCAGCGGCGGGATCATGGTCGCCCGCGGAGACCTCGGAATCGAAGTGCCGCTGGAGCAGCTGCCGATCCAGCAGAAGCGGTTGATCCGGGCGGCCGGAAAGGTCTCGAAACCGGCGATCACGGCGACGCAGATGCTGGCCTCGATGGTGACCGCGCGGCGGCCGACCCGGGCCGAGGTGACTGACGTCGCCAATGCGATCTACGACGGCGCCGACGCGGTGATGCTCTCCGAGGAGACGGCGGTCGGCCACAACCCGGTCGAGTCGGTGGAAGTGATGGACCGGATCGCGCGTGCGACCGAGCCCGATCTTCCCTACGACGAGTGGCTGTTCCGCCGCACCGACCAGGCGACGCAGGACGTCGCCGACTCGGTCGCCCAGAGCGCCGTCGGCGCTGTCTACCGGCTCGGGCTGAAGGCGCTGGTGGTCCCGACCAACACCGGCCGCACCGCCCGCCTCGTCTCCGCCCACCGGCCCGACGTGCCGGTGCTCGCGGTGTCCCCGTATATAGAGACGGTGCGGCGGGTCGCCCTGCTCTTCGGGATCACGGCGGTGCAGAGCGACTTCGGGACCGAGCTGCGCAGCCTGCTCGGCCACTGCGCCGGGGAGGCGGCCAAGCAGGGGATCGCCGCGCCGGGCGATCTGGTCGCGATCACCGCCGGGCTCGACGGCCAGGAACTGGGCACGAACCTGTTCGAGGTCCATAGGGTTCCGGAGTTGTGAGGGATATGGGCGCGGCGGCGAGGCTGGAGCGGGAGGGGCGGCCTGGCGACGATCACGCTCGACAGCCCGCCGCTCAACCTCTTCGACCAGCGGATGATCGATGACCTGCGGGCGGCGATCGACGAGGTCGCCGCCGAGCCGCCGCGGGCGCTGCTGATCCGCGCCGAGGGCCGTGCCGTCTCTGGCGGCGTCGACGTCCACGTCTTCGCCGGGCTGACGCCAGAGCAGGGGAGCGCGCTCTGGACCGACCTGCTGGAGATGATCGAAAAGGTCGAAACGCTGCCGGCGCCGGTCGTCTTCGCCGCCCACGCGCTGACCCTGACCGCGGCCTTTGAGTTGGCGCTCGCCTGCGACCTGGTCGTCGCCTCGCCGAAGGCGAAGTTCGGCCTGGTCGAGAAAGTCGTCGGGCTGACTCCGTCGATGGGCGGGACCCAGCGGCTGGCCGAGCGCGCCAGCAGCGGCCGGGCCCGGCACTTCGTGATGTCGGGAGGGATCTTCGGCGCCGAGGAGATGGAGCGCTGGGGCGTCGTCAACCTGCTCTTCGAGGACCACGACTTCGAGGCGGCCTCGCGCAAGCTGGCGCAGGAGCTGGCCGAAGGGCCGACGAAGGCGCACGCGATGACCAAGCAGATCCTCCGCCGATTCCGCGAAGGCGGGATCCCGGCCGCTGACGAGGCGGTGCGGACCGAAGCCGCCGAGCTCTTCGCCACCGAGGACCTGCAGAACGCCGTCCGCACCTTCCTCGAGCACGGCGGACCGGGCCACGCCGAGTTCGATGGGCGCTGAGTCAGCCCGCGGAGCGCCGGATAGGGTGGGCCGATGCCAGGAGTCCGATGCCGAACGTCGACTACGACCCGATCGCCAAAGGGCATGACCCTGGCGGTGCCCTTCGCCGGCCACCTCGGCCTCGAGATCATCGAGGTCAGCGTGGGCGAGGCGACCGTCGTCCTTCCCGACCGGCCGAGCTCAAAACCACGTCGGCTCCCAACACGCCGGCGCCCTCTTCACCGCGGCCGAGACCGCCTCGGGCGCGGCCTTCGTCGGCGCCTTCGCCGAGCGGATGGGCGACGTGACGCCGCTCGCCGCAGCGCCGAGATCTCCTACGAGAAGATCGCCAACGGCGCGATCACGGTCAAGGCCCGCCTCGCCGTCCCGGCGGCGCAGGCCCTGGAGACCCTCGACGCCGAGGGCAAGGTCGAGTTCCCCTGCGAGATCGAGCTGACCGACGCCAACGGCACCTTGGTCGCCGCCGCCAACGTGCGCTGGCACGTGCGCCTCAAATCGGGCAGCTGACCCGAGATCGCCTTGCGCACCTAAAACCGCCCCGCATCCTTTAATCTCGTCATTCGCCGGTGCCACCCGGCCTCTTGCGCCCGTAGCTCAGCTGGATAGAGCGTCGGTCTACGAAACCGAAGGTCACAGGTTCAAATCCTGTCGGGCGCGTTCGCGTGTCGCCGCCGTAGCCGTTCAGAAACCGCATTGGTATGCGGGATTCGAGGCCTTGGGACCTGCCCCCGAAACCATTGGGGTGGCAACGGAGGTGGCAACAGGGCAACGCCCGGCCGCTGAGGTGAGCGCACCGCTGCGGCGCACCGGGCATCCCGGTGTCTACTGCCGTGGAAGCCGTTTTGTCGCTGTCTACCGTCGTGACGGCCGCCAGCGCAAAGAGTCGGCGGCGAGCTTCGCCGAGGCGCGGGCGCTGAAGATCGCCCGCGACGCGGAAGAGCGCGCCGAGCGCGCTGGCCCGCTACTGCACGAATACGCGCTGGCCTGGGTCGATGCCTACAACGGCAGCGGGCACGACACCGTCAACGAGGCAACCCGGCGCGAATATCGCCGCCTGCTCGTCACCTTCGCCTTGCGCTACTTCCCCACCGAGCTGCGTCTTGCCGAACTCGACCGCGAGGCGTTGCAGGGCTTCGTCAGCTGGCTCATCGCCTACCGCGGCGAGCGAGGGAGGCTCTCGGATCGCTCGATCCGAAACGCGGTTGCGCCGCTTCGACTGTGTCTGCTTGCCGCCGCTGAGGAGAGCTTGGTCGAACACGATGTGCCGAGTGGCCTGCTGCTGCCGCGTCGGCGGGGCGGGCGAGGCTGGGATTTCGATCAGGGGCGCTTCTTGACGCGGACACAACTGGGAAGACTGCTGGCTGAGATTCCAGAGGACTGGCGACCTTTCTTCGATTTGCTGGCTCCACCGGACTACGACTCTCGGAGGCGATCGCTCTGCGCTGGTGCGATCTCGAACTTGAGGGGCCGGCCCATCTCTGGGTGCGTCGCTCGATCGTCAAAGGCGTGGTGGGGGCGCCGAAGTCGCGCTTCGGCAAACGCTGCGTCCCGATCGACCGAGAGCTAGCGCGTCGCCTGAAGGCACAGCGAGATCCCGAGGCGGGCGAGGATGATCTCGTTTTCCCCAACGACAAGGGCATGCCGTTGAACCCAAGCAACATCCGCTACCGAGTCCTTGTGCCAGCCGCCAGGCGAGCGGGTATTCCCCGGGTCGGCTTCCACGCCTTTCGCCACACCTGCGCGTCCATGCTGGTCGAGCGCGGCCTCTCGCCCCTGCGCCTCCAGCGCTGGATGGGACACCACTCTGCCGCCTACACGCTCGACGTCTATGGCCATCTGATCGACGCAGAGCTCGCGCCAGCGCTGGACTTGGGCGTCGAGTTGTCAGCGGTCAGCTGACCGTTCCTGCCCTCATTGCCACTGGGAAGCACTAATTGATTCGCGATCCAAGACTCGGGGAGTATTGATAGACCGCCGCACTGTCCGCTAGACAGTGGCTATGCCTGGTTCCGAATTGGCTGGAGGCCTGCCTGCGCTGCTGAACCCCGATGGGGCGCCGTTTGCCGACGAACTGCATGAGCTGAAGTGTTCCCTGTCGGCGCTTCTGAACGATGAGCGTGAGGCATTTCGCAATGGGAATGCGAGTGCAATCGCAACGCATGACGCAACCCATCTACTCGTAGTCGCCGGTCCGGGTGCTGGCAAGAGCTTCCTTTTCTTGGACCGGATCAGGCATTGGATAGCCAAGCATGAGACTCCACGCATCTACGTGGCGAGCTTTGTGCGCAAGCTCGTCGCGGATCTAGAGAACGAAATCGCCACTGAGATTCCCGAGGACGGTCCAAGACATGTAACGGCGACGACCCTGCACGCGCTCGCCCGAAGCCTCGTAGAGCGGAACGGCGGTGGGGACGGTTTGGCGCTGAAACCACATGTGAAGGTCATGTCGCCTCGGAGGTGGAGCGAAATGGTCTGGCGTGATGTTCGGCGGTTTCACCCGGAGATCCAAGGCGAGTTCGGAGTCCCGGAGATGGAGAGGCAGTTTCACGATGACGCTTTCTCACCAAATCCGCATTGGCAAGTGCTGCTGGCGACTTATGACACGCTACGGAGCTTCTACAACGCCATCGGCTTCGCGGACATGATCGTGACCGCCCGGGGCGCCGTTGAAGAGAACCCAGGTCTAGTCGAGCACGAGTTTTGGATCTTTGACGAGTTTCAAGACTTCAACAACGCAGAGGCGAACTTGGTCGTGGCAGTCACCGAGGAAGCAGCAGGAGTGCTAATTGCCGGGGACGACGAGCAAGCGCTGTACCAAGCTCTCAAGGGGAGCCACCCCGAGATCATCGTGAGGTACTACGGCGATCCTCGGTTTGCCAAGGCCATGCTGCCGTACTGCAGCCGGTGCAGCTACCACATCTGTCGGGCTGCCTCGGCGTTCATTGAAAGGTATCGAACAGAGGAGGGGATAGCCAAGGTCTTCATTCCCCTGAAAAGTGAGCCGGACGCCAAAAGAGTTCAGGTCGTCGCTACTTCGGTTCCCAGCGCTGCCGTCGATTACGTCAGGCAATTCGTGGAGGAGCACCGCGATGAGCTTGCGGCTCATCAGGTGGCGATGGAGGAGGGCCGGGAGACGGATCCTTTCCTCCTCGTCCTTGCCCAGAGTCCGGGGATGCGCTTCTTCAAGACCAAGGGCGCGGATCAAGAGTTGTTTGCGCTGCTGGAGCAATGGTCTGCCGAGCGCTTCGAGCACTCGGACGACTATTGGAAGGTCGCGACCTACTGCGCCGCCGATTGGTACCCCGCTGACAACTTCGCCGTGAGGAAGGTCCTCTCTTACGAGGGTGTCTCCTATGCGGACGTGCATGAGCTGATTGTCGCTTCGCTCGACCGCGGTCTGCCGTTGAGCGAGGCTGGGGGTGCCAAGCTCGCCAAGGCACTCCACCGCTGCAAAGAGCTCGCTGAGCTCGTCGAATCGGACGAGCTCCAGCCTCAGGAGGTCGCATCTTCGTGCGCCGAGATCCTGGAGGTGTCAAATCCCGATCGGCTCGCGACCGAGTTGGCGGCAGATCCCATCAGGCGAGAGGCGAAAGATGAGGGTGCCGAAATCGGCGGACCAGCCCAAATGTCTCCGGTGGAACTCCTGTCGATCGTGGGCGCAAAGGGACTATCGGCGAAGCACGTGATCGTGCTTGGCTGCGACAACGTAAACCTCAGCGCGACGACGCCGCTGGCCTTCTACGTTGCGCTAACGCGCGCTCGGAAGTCGCTGCATCTCATCGTCGCGTGCCAGGCCGGAGGCGCTCAGGCGCCCCATGAGTACGTCCTCGACTTGCCCGAGGACTGTTGCGAGTACAGCGTCCACAAGAAGTCCAGCGCGGATGACCGTCTCGATGGCCGAGAGGACTTCTGCCGGAGATTCGAGATCTGGGCTCGGGCACGCGCATCTCGACGCAGATAGGCAAGGCACACCGGAGACCGAGCTCGCGGACGAGCGCCGCTGTTACGAACTTGTCGGCGACGCTGTCGTCGAATGGGGGTCGGATTGCGTGGGAAAATGCGGCATAGCTCAGTCGGCGACGGTGATGGGTACCACCTACCCCCAACAGCTCCATGCGGCGCAAGCAGTTTCCAAGCCTCCTGCTACTGATCCGCTCGACTCTGGGCCGCCCTTCTGCATGGGGGCAGATTTGGTCCCGGCCAACGCCGCTCGATCTCACGCAGGAGTTCGGCCAAGAAGGTAACTATTTCAGTGTGCGACGCCGGAGAGCAGCTGATCGGAAGCCAGCAGCGATATCCAGCGGTCAAGGTGCTCGAAGCGCGGTGCAGCGCCACCCATATCCATGAGCGCCCTGCGCACCACCCTGCCGGTCTCCTGAGCGTCGCGCAGTCGCTCACGCACCAGATCCAGTCGCAGATCACCGCTTGGGCGGCCTCGGAGGTCTGCGACCTCGGCGTCGCGGCTGCAAAGAAAATGCTGGCGGCGGCGGGCAGCCAGATCGTCAAATCCTCGGTACTGGCAGCAGCTGTGGTTGCAGACGAATCGTGAGCGCAGCCCCGCTCGGTCCAGGATTGCTGTCGCGTGAGCGCCTTTCATCGTCGTCTTGAGAATCTCGAAGTAGATCCGCTTGTCGGGGCCTCCTCCTTTTCCTTCGCGGCGACGCTCGCGCTCGCGCTCGGTCAGAGGCCGGTTCAGCTGGGCGAGGTTGCTCGCCTCGGCCTGGGCGAGGCCGGAGTCGAAGGCATTGATGCCGAGCGCCGCCAGCACGAGCCCGAAGGCGCCGATGCGACTGGCGATCACCGGGATGCTCTCGGCTGCGATCGCGAGCAGAAACTCGACGTATAGGCGCAGCTTTTCGGGGCTGTCACGCACCGGATCGAAGAGCAGTGGCTGAACGTAGGCGCCGGCGATCGGATAATCGAGCAGGCGGTTGATGACGAACTCCGGTTGCTTCAGGGCTCCACGTCCGGGGAAGACCTGGGCTATCAGCGGGCGCCGGTCGATTTCCGCTCCTCCGTTCGCCGAGCATGCCTCGTCGAGCAGGCGGTCGTTATGGGCGACCCACTTCTGGAAGTCCCGGTCGTAGTAGGGGACGGCGGCGGAGAGGTAGTACTCGCAGCGCTGCTCCTGCTCGAAGCGCAGGGCACCGAGCGCGATTGACTTGGCCGTGTCTGCGTCGAAGCTCTCCGCTGAGATCGGCTCGTCTGGGGCGTATGGCAAGGAAGACAGCTGCTCGACCTCGAGGAAGCGCCGAGTCGTGAACCGCTGGGTCTGGGGCTCTACCAAGCGCGTGACTCCATCCTCACGCAGGCGCTTTATCAGCGGCGGATCGGCGGCCGCGTAGCTTGCCTCGACCACCGCGGCTTGCAGTCGTACCCCCTGGTCGAAGAGGGTTGCCGCGAGCGCTTCCTCGATCGCACGGCCGTCATGCTGGGTGACTCGTGGCAGGAAGGTTGGCTCGCTAAGGAAGTCCGGGGTTGCGTCTAGGCTCTCAGTCATCGGATCTGACAAACTAGAGGACGTAGTGGACGACAAAAAGGAGACGAAGTGGCGGCGGATCTAGCTGACCGACTAGAGCAGGCGAGTGAGCGAGTAGAGCTCGATCAGGCCGATTTGGCGCGAGTCCTCGATACGAACCCACGCACCATCGCCCGCTGGTTGCACCGACAGGCCTCACCGCGCCCTGATTCGCGCGAGCGAGTCCTCGAGCTGATCGCCGTCCTGGAACAGCTTTCGGGAGTAGTGCAGGCACAGGCGGCGCACGACTGGCTTTTCTCTCCGAACCAAATGCTCGACCACTACAAGCCGGTGGACCTGCTGCGCGACGGGGAGTATCGGCGGGTGCTCGGCGCTATAGACGCCATCGCTGAGGGCGTCTTCGTCTAGGGCACGTGCCGGCCTCCAATCTGGTCGACGCAGTCGATCGGCTTGAGCCGATCGCCTACGCGGGCGGCGTGTTCCGGCACGTTGCCTCCGGTCGGCATCCCCTTTCGGGCGCGGGAGCCCGCTCGATGGGCGGTCGCTGGAACCCTCCACAGAGCTTTGCGACCCTCTATCTCGCTGACAAAAAGACCACTGTTGAGGCCGAGTTCCTGCGGATGGCCGAGCGCCAGGGCCTCGATCCGAAACAGTTCCTGCCACGGCGCATCTACCGCCTCGAGGTCGAACTCCAAGCGGTAGTCGATGTGACGCAGCCTGCCTCGCTGTCGCCCGCACTCGCAGAACTCGATCTATCCGCAGAGGATCTAAGTGCCACGCAGGCCGTTGGCGAGGCGGCTCAATACCTTGGCCGCGAGGCAATTCTCGCCCCGTCTGCGACGGGGTCGGGACTCGTTCTGGCGGTGTTCATCGATCGGCTGCTTCCTGAGTCTCGGGTAGAGGCCATCGACGTCGAAGAGTGGACCAAAGCTCCTTGAGACACAAGGCCCCCCGCCCCTTAACGGGGTGCCTCGCCGTGCCTTACGACTTCCTTTGACGTGCCTCGGCTCGCGCCCTCTTATGCATCGGGCGGAGCAGCTCCCCCGCGATGATGTCGATGACCTCATACGGGTCATTCATAGGCCAGTTCGTGTCGTCCTTGAACGTCAGATGCGCGTGCCCATCCGGATAGACGAACAGTCGCTTCAAGTCAATGACGACGCCTTTGGGCGTGCTGCGGATCAGGTGATCGATTGGCTTTGCCATGCGTCCTCCTTGGACATGTGGCGGTTTCCGTCGCAGCTCCGGCGTTATGTGGCTCGGGTACACGACGGCTGATCCAAAAGAGGGTAGCGATTGGTGGCTGCCTCGAGAGGAGGAGGCGCTACCGGGTTCGCCCCGCCCCAGTTCTGGTGATAGCGCTTGGCGGTGCTACCGTGGCTCTCTCGAAATATGCAACCGCTGATCGCTACTTCTTCGCTACGGTCGGCGGCACGCTCGCCCGCCTTTTGGCCCTGCGACTTGGGTTCATTTCGTCAGATCTTGGGTCTACGAAACCGAAGGTCACAGGTTCAAATCCTGTCGGGCGCGTTCGGGTGATGTCGCTTGGGAAGCGGGGTAGCGGGGCCCTACGTGTGCGACCGCGTTCTCGATGAGACGTTTGTGCTTTGAAGGGCCCGGCCGTATCTCGTATTGATACCTGATACAGTATTCCAGTGGTTAAGCTGGCCGATATTTACGTCCTCAGTGGTCTGCTCGCTCACGACGGGGAATGGAGTTACAGGTCCTTGGCCAGTCGCTTGCGCGTTCCGCATCCGGTGGTCCAGCGAGCACTGTCACGCGCTCATGAAGCGGACCTGTATTCGGGAAGACGGCAGGAGGTTCACGTTCCGCATTTTGAGGAGTTCGCGATCCACGCGCTTCGTTTCGTCGCGCCGGTTCAGCTAGGGCCGCTGGTGCCGGGGGTTCCGGCTGCGTGGGCGGCTGAGCCGATGGCGAGCGCGGTCCGCACCGCCGGCGAGGAGCCGCCGCCGGTGTGGCCTTATGCGCCGGGACGAGTGCGAGGCCAGGCGATCGAGCCGCTTCATCCCGCAGCACCGGAGGCGGTGAACGATTGGCCGGAGCTGGGCGCGATCCTGGCGCTGCTCGACAGCCTGCGGGGCGGCGACTCGCGTGTTCAGCGCGTGGCCGAGGACCTTCTCATGCACCTGCTGGGGGAGCGGGGGGAGAGGAAACGTTGAGCGCGCAGCAGCTCGAGATCGCGGCCGAGCTGCTCGCCCCCCTCTTGGACGACGTCGTCTTCGTCGGCGGCGCCACGGTCCACCTCTGGCTCACCGATCCCGGCGCGCCGCCCGCTCGCGCCACCGAGGATGTCGATGTCATCTGCGAGGTCGCCAGCCGCGCCGAGTATTACCGGCTGGGCGAGAAGCTGCGCGAGCGTGGTCTTGAGGAGGCGGTTGGTGCGCCGATTCTGTGTCGATGGCAGAGCGCTGAGCCACGCCTGGTCCTTGATGTCATGCCGACCGACCCCGACATCCTTGGGTTCTCCAACCCGTGGTACGAGGAGGCCATCACGACCGCGGCGGCGATCGTCCTCGACTCGGGCGCTGAGATCCGAGCTGCGACCCCGGTGCTGCTGGTGGCGACCAAGCTCTGCGCCTGGAAGGGGCGCGGCCGAGGAGACCTTCTGCGGAGTCTCGATGTCCACGACGTGCTGACGCTGGTTGACGGTCGCCCGGAGCTGATTGCCGAGTTCCAAGCTGCCTCCCCTACTCTCCGCACCTATATTCGAGACGAGCTACTAAACCTCCGAGGCGAGCCCTACTTCGACTACGCGGTCGAGGGCGCCACCGCCTCCTACGGTCCGATCGGAGCCGGGCGCGCCCGGCTCGTCCAAGGTCGCATCGAGGAGCTGCTCCGCTGACCGTCCTAGGGCTACAACCGACGATAGGGTTGCGGGCATGAAGACCAAGGTCCAGGAATGGATCGTTCGGGAGGGCCTCTAGCGGACGTCGTTGTCCCCTTCGCCCAGTGCCCCGGCTTCTAACCCCCTACACCTGTCGCAGCGACGGTACGTCCGCTTTTGAGGAGTCCGTTGCCCTGCTGCAGTCCGACAATCTGGTTGGGCATGACGAGCCGGTGTGGCTCGACGTCTCCCCGGAGGCCGATCCGGAGGCGGTAGCCACCACCCTCGCCGCCGTCGGGATGTCGGTTACGCCGGAGCTGGCGAGGGCGCTTTCGGACCCGGCGGACCGACCGCCGCCCCAGCTTGCCTGCGCCGCCAGCCAGGGCGGGCCGATGCGCTTCTGGGCGTTTGGCGCCTCTGTCGAGGGCTCGATCGAGGAAGAAGACTTTGCCGTGCTGCTGCACCCTGTGGGCGTCCTGGTACAGGGAAGCGTCATCGTCACCAGGCGGCAGGAAGGCATCTGCTGCCCGATCACTTCGCAGGAGTGCAAGCCAACCGCGGCCCCGCCGCTCGGCCTGGAGCGAATGCTTGCCGCCGCGTCCAGCTCCCTTGCTCCACTGGTGCGGCCGGGCGATGAGATCGACCGGGGCACCGTTTTCTTTGCCCTCCTCGGGGGCCTCGTAGTAACTCTGTTCGGGGCGCGGGCCGAGTTGGGACAGGCCAAGGTGGCGATCGACAGTCACTACTTCGAAGAGCTGATCGCCTCCCGCGCGCGGGCGGCCAGCTCGGATCTCCGCAGCCAGGACGTGGCGCGGGCGGCGCGGGAGGCCGGCCACCGCGTCGAACAGACGCGCCGGAGGCTCGCCTCAGTTCAGCAGGTGGCAACGGTCTGGCGTCGCTGGTTCGATGACTTCAAGCCCCCGGGGCTTCCCTTCAAACGGGCGGTCTGGCTGCCTGAAGCCGACGGGAGCGAGGCCAGCGAACACCTGGTCGACCGCCTCTACCAGGTGCGCAACGACCTGCGCAGCCTGCGGACCGAGGTGCATCAGTCGATGGCCCTTCTCGCCACCGCCGATACCGGCAGCCAGTTGCTCGCGGTGCGCGCCCTGCTCGATCGCACCGAGTCGGCACGGAGCGCGGCCGTGGTCGCCGGGGTGGTGACCCTTCTCGTCGCCGCGGTCGGTGTCTCGGCTGCGGTGGCGGCGATACCCAGCGAGGACGCCCGGTTCCTGCCGATGTCGAAGGCTCTCGCTGTGGCCGCCTTGCTGGTCATCGGCAGTGTCGCCGTCGGGGGACTGGTGGCGATTCTCAGCCGGCAGGCACCTCCGGTGGGAAAGCGGATCTGGATGAAGGCGGGCTCGCTGCTTTTCGGCCTCGGCGCTGTGGCGATCACGCTGTCTGTGCTGAACGTCGCCGGCCTTCGAGAGGAGCTCCTGATCGCCGGCGGTGCCTTGGTGGGCACCACCCTGGTGATCGCCGCCTACGCAGGAGACTTCGGTCAGCAGGACCAGGCCAGCCACGCTCCCGGCGAAAATCGGAGCTGATGCCCGCGTGCGCGGCTACGACTATGTGGCGATCGGGCACGTCACCGTCGATCGCTTCGAGGATGGCGGTGAGCAGCCCGGCGGCGGAGCCTTCTACAGCGGCATCCAGGCCGCCCGACTCGGCCGGCGGACGCTGATCGTCACCCGCGGCGAGCGGGCGGTGGTGGAGCGCCTGCTCGAGCCGTTCGCCGCCGAGCTGGACGTCCGGGTTCAGGAAAGCGACCAGACGACCACCCTGCTCACCCGAGGAGCGGGCACGGAAAGAAGGCAGCGAGTGCTCGCCTGGGCCGGGAAGATCGATCCGGTCGACGTCGGCGACTGCCCGCTCGTCCACCTGGCCCCGGTCGCCCGTGAGGTCTCCGCCGATAGCGTCGTCGCAGAGCCCTGCTTCCTCGGTCTCACCCCCCAGGGGCTGACGCGACGCTGGACGGAGCAGGGGTGGATGAGTGCGGCGAAGATGCCGATTGCCGACCTCCCCCGTCGGTGCGCCGCGGTGGTGATCAGCGAGGCGGAGCGCGCCTACTGCGAGGAGGCGACCGCCCTCGTGGTCGAGCGGGGCGGGGTCGCGGCGATAACCCACGGCAAGCGGCCGGCGGAGATCCGCTCCGCCGGGCAGAGCTTCGCGATGCCGACCTTCCCCGTCGCCGCGGTCGACGACGTCGGCGGGGGCGACGTCTTCGCTGCGGCGCTGTTCTGCTCGCTGGCGGCCGGCGAGGATTTGGAGCGGGCCGCCCGCTTCGCTCAGGCCGCCGCCGCGCTGCGGGTGGGCGGCCACGGCCCCGGCGCCATAATGCCGGGCGATGCGATCAGCGGACGGATCACCGAGATGCGAGGTCCGTGATGAGCGCTGAGGCAGGCATTCAGCCCGCCGATGCGCTCGACGCAGAACTGCTCGATCTGGCGGTCGACGCCGCCGTCGCCGCAGGGACGTTCCTGATCGGACGATTCGCCAAACCGGCCGAGGGGGTTCACCAGAAGGCGAACCCGATGGACCTCGTCTCGGAGGCCGACCTCGAAGCAGAGAGGCTGATCGTCAGCCGCATCGCCGAGCGCAGGCCGGAGGACGCGCTGCTCGGTGAGGAGACGGGTTTTCGCGGAAGGGCAGGCTCAACCATCTCGTGGGTCGTCGATCCGCTCGACGGCACCCAGAATTTTCTCCGCGGGCTGCCGATGTGGTGCGTCAGCATCGCCGCCGAGGATTCTTCGGGCCCGCGAGTGGGAGTGATCCACGATCCGCTCCACGAGGAGACGTTCGTTGCGGTCCGGGGCGCCGGCGCTTGGCTCGGCTCGGAGGCCTTGCCGGTGCGGGATCGGAGCCTGCAGCTGAAGGAGATGATCCTTACCGGGTCGCACAGGCGGGCGGTGGAGGCTGGTGCCGAGAGGGGGGAGCGCCTGAGCCGGTTCGCGGCGTGCTTCGGCAGTAGCCGGGAACTCGTTGCTGCCGCTCTGGAGCTGGCATGGACCGCCGCCGCGCGGGTGGACGCGCTTTACCACGAGTCGAAGATCAAGGTCTGGGACAAATCGGCGGGACTTTTGATCTGCAGCGAGTCGGGGCTGGCGGTGCACGATCTGGAGCCGGCCCCGGACGGCGGTCGGCCCCGGGTCCTCGTCTGTCCACCCCACCTCTCCCGAGAGCTGCTGGCTCTGGTCGGCTGACTTCAGCGCAGCTGTTCTGCGTGCTGGAGAAGCGCCCGCTCCAGCCAGCGGGCCACCGCGACGGATTGCCTCAGCGAGCGATCGTCGAAACGGCGTTCCCTGACCCGGTCGACGAAGTCCCTCATCTCGATCCGGAACGAGGACTGGTGCGAGACCCGCTCGGTCACCTTCTCCTCGCTCGTGCCGCGCATCCGCCGCAGCTCGACCGTGGTGGGCGTGCCGACGACGAACGGCGAGGGCCAGGATGCCTTCAACGTCCCCTCGCGGCCGTAGAGGATCAGCTGCTGGTCGAACCACTTGCGCGCCGTCTGACCGATCTCGAGAACGCATCGTGCCTCGGCGAAGCGCCAGACCACGATTCCGTAGTGCGTCGGCCAGAACTCGGCGAACTCGACTGAGAGCGGCTCGCCGAGCAGCTCGATCAGGACGGCGAGATCGTGGCAGGCCAAGTTGTGGACCAGGCGATAGGTGTCGAGCAGCGGCTCCGGCAGCTCCCCGAAGAGGCTCCGGCCGAGTCGATACCAGGCCTCCTGGTCGCCGAAGTCGCTGCGGCCTCGTCGAAAAGACTGGCCGCCCAGGCGATCGCCCACCATCTCGCCGACGACCAGGTCGTTGTCATGGCAGACGTCGTGCATGTGCACCAAGCCGATCCCTCCCACTTCGCCGAGCAGGTCGGCCAGCCTCGGGAGCGCCGGGTCGTGCGCTCGCTGATACCCCACCGCGACGTATCTCTCCGCCGCCGCGGCGCGGGCGGCGATCTCCTCCGCCTGGGCGGCAGAGAGGGCGATCGGCTTCTCGACGAAGACGTGCTTGCCGGCCGCGAGGGCATCGAGCACGAGCGAGTGGTGGTCCAGGTCGTGGGTTGCGATCAGCACCGCATCGACGTCGGAGTCGAGAACGTCTGCGGAGTCGGCGGTGGCCGTCGCCGCCGGCACCAGTTCCGAAGCCAGGCCGAGCCGAGCGGGATCCTGGTCGCAGACGAAGCTCACCCGCGCGGCGGGATCGTCCAGCAGATGCGGCAGGTGCGACAACTGCGCGATCAGGCCGCAGCCGATCAGCCCGATGTCGACGCCGTCACTCATCCCCGCTCGGGACCTCGCGCCAGCTCCCGGATGCCGCCGCCTCGTAGGCGGCGGATATCGCCGACTGTACCGCCAGGCCGTCGGCGAACGAAGGTGCGAACCGCTTCCCCTCGGTCACCGCCCCGAGGAAGTCGTGGAACTGAAAGGTGAAGGTGTCTTCCCAGCCGATCGGATGGCCGGGGGGTCGTCGGCCGTCCATCCAGGGATGGTCGGGCTCGGTCACGTAGAGGCGGGTGTAGGTCTCACCGCGGTGCCCCCTCTTTGCCACTTCGAGCTCGTTCAAGCGCTCGAGCGAGAAGCGAAGCGAGCCCTCGCTTCCCTCGATTTCGAAACGCAGGCCGTTGCGCTGCCCCTTCGTCACACGCGAGAGCTCGAAGGTGGCGGTCAGGCCGCTGCCGAATCGCGCCAGCACCGATGCTGCGTCGTCGATGATCGCGGTGGCCTCCGCGGCGGCGCCGGGCCCGGCGGCTGGGCTGGGAGCGGCCGTCGCTGCCACCGCAACCGCCGGCTCGCCCAGCAGGTGGTGAGCGAGGTCGAACGCGTGGCTGCCTAGATCGCCGAGAACCCCACCGCCCGCTTCGGCTGGATCGAACCGCCAACCCGGGGACTGCCGTGCCTGGAGAGCCCAGTCCTGCAGGTAGGCGAAGCGGCCTCCGGTCGGCGCCCCGATCTCCCCGGACCGGATGATTTGGCGGGCAAGCTCGATTGCCGGGACGCGGCGATAGTTGAAGCTCACCCCGGCCTGCGCCGTGCTGCGCTTCGCGGCGGCTGCCATCGCGCGGGCCGCGCGGAGCGAATCGGCCATTGGCTTCTCGCAGAGCACATGCTTCCCTGCCTCCAGGGCGGCGAGGGCGATCTCGGCATGCGACCGGTTTCCGCTGCAGATACAGACCAAATCCACCGTCGGCGAGGAGACCAGGCTCTCCCAACCCTGAAAGCGGGGGGCCCCGGCCATCTCCGGCCATCCTGGCAGTGCGGCTGCGGGGGTCTCGGGCCGACCGCAATAGGCGACGACCTCAGCGGTCGCTTCCGCAACCGGCATCAGCCGCTGACAAGAGGAGACTGCCGCCGCGTGCACCCGGGCGATGAAGCCGGCCCCGACGATGCCGACTGCGACCCGTGGCCCGGCCATCAGCCCTGCGGCGCTGCGACCTTGGCCAAGGCGTCGTCGAGCGCGGGCTCCAGCGAGTGCCTGACGGCTTCAGGGTCGAGGCCGGCCGCGCGCGCGGCCAGCAGCAGCGAACCGCCGACGGGCGCCATCTCGACCATCGACACCTCCGCCTCCGGGGCGAACCCTCGGATGCGCTCGATCAGCGGATCGACAAAAACCGGTCCGGCCCTGAACGCGCTCCCCACCAGCCCGATCTGAAAGCGCCCGGCGAGGTCGGTCTTGCGCATGACCGCGTCGACGTGGGCGGCCAGGTCGTCGGCGGCGGTCTTGTAGAGATCGATCGCAACCGGGTCCCCGGCTGCGGCCGCCTTGCCGGTCGCCTTCGCAAAGGCGGCGATCTCGCCCTTGGTCAGCGGTTTGGAGTAGACGAGGCCGGCAAGCTCCTCGAGCGAATCGAGGCCGAAGAACCCCGGTGCCTCCTCGGCCATGCTGGTCTCCGGACCGCGTCCGTCGCGGTAGAAAAGGCAGGCTTTGATCGAGTGGAGGCCGAGCCAGTAGCCGCTGCCCTCGTCGCCGAGAACGTGCCCCCAGCCACCCGTCCGCCATGGATCCCCCGCCAAGCCAACGCCGAACGAGTTGCTGCCGGTGCCCGCGATCACCGCGATTCCGGGTTTGCAACTCGTCGCCGTCGCCCAGGCGCCGACGACGTCGTTGACGACGATCCAGCCCTTGCCCTCCAAGTCGCGCAGTGACCGGTCGACCGCGGCGGTATCGGTGCCCGCTATGGCCAGAACGGCACTGTCGGGTTCCTCTTTGCGGGTCGCTCCGTCCATCGCCTCGCTTGCGGCGGCGGACACCGCCGAAGCCGCCGCGGTGGCCCCCACGGCGTCGGGGTTGCTGGGGCCGCCATGGCCCAGGCTGAGCTGCTCCGAGCCGACGTCGTACACGGCGGCCAAAGTCTTCGTCGCTCCGCCATCGACTCCCAAGAGCAACTGGCCGCCCTCCCCCGGACCGGGCGGCTGAGAGAGCGAAGCTGGCAGCGTCACCAGCGATTGCAAGCTCATCGACGTAAGCCTAGTTCGATCATCGAGAGCGCGATGTCAGGCAGATGTCTTTCAAGACCTTCGGGTCGCAACCTGCTCTACGTTTCTTCGAGGTGAGACTCGCAGCAGTCGCAATCATGGGGCTCCCGGGGGCGGGCAAGACGACCCTGGCCGAGGCGCTTGCGGCTCGCCTCTCAGCTCGCATCGTTTCGCGCGACGTGGTTCGGCTCGCCTTGTTCGAGCCGTGCAGCTTTACCCACCGGGAGAAGATGGCTGCATTCGAGGCGATGCTCGTCGCTATCGCCGCCAACTGCGAACTCGGACATTTCACGATCGCCGAGGGCATGCCGTTCTCGCGGGTCGGCGAGTTCGAGGCCGTCAACGACGCCTTGTCGCCGCTGGATGCGCGTGCCGCCGCGCTGTTCCTGGATATCGACCCCCGGGTTGCGGCAACTCGCATCGCCGAGCAGCGCGTCGCGACGGTCCCGATGGCTGAAGACCGGGACGAGTCCCTCCCGCATGCGGTACATGGACGGTTTCGGCCGCTCCCACCCGGAGCCCATGTCATCGACGCCACCCTTTCCGAGGCCCGCATCCTGGAGGACACCCTCGAATGGCTTCAGGCTGAGAGGCAGAAGTCTTAGGAATGAGGACTTCTTCGAAAACTGAAGACGGGGGCGCCGCCAGCGATGCCGGTCATGCTGTCGTAGCGCTCGCTCCGGCCGGTCGCCACATCAGCCACATCGGCGGGCCCTGGGGCAGGTGCGCTTCTTCCTTCACCTCGAAGCCGTGGCGTTCGTAGAGGGGGACGTTGCGGAGGTTGCTGCTCTCCAGGTAGGCCGGCAGGCCGAGGCGGTCGGCGTGGGCGAGGCCAGGCTGGAGGAGGGCGGAGCCCAGGCCCTGTCCCTGCTGCTCGGGACGGACGCCGACGACTGCCAGGTAGAGGTGGGGCTCCCTCGGGTGCCTCGACTCGATGCCGAGCATGCCGCGCCCTATGCGGGCGCCGTGGATGCCGAGACCGCGGATGGTGCTCCGCGCCAGGCGCAGCATTTCCAGCGGCGACTCCCGCCAGCGCCCTGGCGCGGCCCAGAGGGCGCCGCCACCGTCGGCTCGCCAGGCCAGCCCGCCCGGCACCAGACGCCGCGCGTGCATCTCGAAGAAGTGCCTGCCGTAGCGCTGCCGCTTCCTTTCCTCGGGAAAGGCCCAGCTGAGGACCGGGTCGTCCATGAAGGCGGCATGCAGGTCGTCGACCGTCTGCCGCAGGTCCGCTGCGCTCGCCGCGACGATCGCAGGGGGCACCGGCAAATCCTCCCCGCTAGCCGTTGAGCCGGACCGGCAGGCTTTTCAGCTGGTTGAGGAAGCCCGACTCGAGGAAGACCGGGTCCCCCGCCATCTCCATCCGCGGGTAGCGGGCGAGGGTCTCCTCGAGCAGGATCTTCAGCTCCAGCCGCGCCAGCGCAGCGCCGAGGCAGAAGTGGCGGCCGCCGGCGCCGAAGGCCTGGTGGTCGGGGTTGCGGAGGACGTCGAAGCGGTCGGGGCTGTCGTAGCGAGTCTCGTCGCGGTTGGAGGACGCGTACCACATGACCACCTTGTCGCCCTCTTTGATCTGCTGCCCGCCGAGCTCGGTGTCACTGGTCGCGGTGCGGCGGAAGTGGGCGAAGGCAGGGAACATCCGCAGCGCCTCCTCGACCGCGCCGGGGATCCGCGCCGGGTCTTCGAGCAGCAGCTCCCGCTGGTCGGGGTTTTCCATCAGCGCCCGCATCGCGCTGCTGTAGGTCGCCTTGGTGCTGTCGTTGCCGGCGGCGACGAGGAGGAAGAAGCCCATCACGATCTCGTGTTCCTCCAGCCGCTGGCCTTCGACTTCGGCGTGGACGAGGACGCTGGTCAGGTCGTCGGTCGGGTTCTCGCGCCGCTCGGCGATCATCGCCCCGCAGCGCTCGAAGACCTGCTGGATCGCCGCCTGGATCGTCTCTTCGACGCTCTCGACGTCGGGGCTGTAGTCGGGGTCGTTGGCCGCCAGCGCCATGTTCATCAGCTCGGCCCAAGCGGCGTCGTCCTCCTCGGGGATGCCCATGAAGCTGCCGATCACCCGCGATACCGCCGGCTGGGCGACGTCGGTGACGAGGTCGCAGGCGTCGCGCCCCTCGAGCCGGTCGAGGGCGCCGATGACGATCTCCCGGATCGCGTCGGTGTGCGCGGCGATTCGCTTCGGCGTGAAGCCGGCCTGGAAGAGCGCCTTCAGCCGATCGTGCTTGGGCGGGTCCATGCCGATGAACATCGCCCGCGCCAGCTCGATCGGGAAGACCTCGTCGATCACGACCACGCCGCCGAGTTCGGACGAGTACGTCTCGAAGTCCCGGCTGACCGCGTGGACGTCGTCGGCCCGGGTCACCGACCAGAAGCCCTTCGCCTGCGGCAGTTCGGTCACCTCCGAGGTCCAGTGGACGGGGCACCCGCTGCGCATCCGCTTGAACAGCTCCAGCGGCGGCCCGTTCTCCCAGTGCTCGCGCTCGAGCACGAGAGCGTCCTCGACGTTCCCTCCTCCGGCGGCGATCTCGGCTTGGTCTGCCACGGCCGGGGGATCATACTGGCTAGCTGGCCAGTTTCTACCTACGGCTGCTCGACGTTGCTAGGAGGACCTCCGGGGCCGGTCCAGTCTCCCGACCCCGGAGCTCTCCTGCTGGCGCCCTCGGGCAGTGTTAGGCAGGGCGCCATTCCCTGCCGCTGGGGTGGCAGCGAGTTGCTTGGCCTGTCCCTCCTCCAGGCGGTGTGGGTGAGTGTCGCCTGCAAGCGAAGGCGAGGGAAGCACTACACCCTTTGGGATCGCTGTCAGCCTCATGCAGAACGCACCTTCTCGTCCCACGAGTCAGATCGCCACCGGGTGCAACCCCAATATCGCCCCTAATATCCCCTAGTACCCAAATAGGTACTGCGGAAAGGGTTCGGAGTGACGAAACTGCTGGAGCGGGATCGGGAGGTGGAGAGGATCCGTGCTGCCGTCGCCGAGGTCGGTGCCGGCAGCGGTCGTGCCATAACGCTCGAGGCGGGTGCCGGATTGGGCAAGACCCGGCTCCTGCAGGAGGCTCGGGGAATTGGAGGCGACGCCGGGCTGAACGTCCTCTTCGCGCGAGCCACGGAGCTCGAGCGGGATTTTCCCTTCGCGCTGGTTCGGCAGCTTTTCGAATCCCAGCTCACGGCACTTCCGCCAGAGGCGCGCCAGGCGATGCTCGAGGGAGCAACTGCGGCCGAGGCGGCTCTCGGGCTCGAGCCCGCTGATAGCGAGACCGAGGATCCCTTCGCCGTGCTCCACAGTCTTTACTGGGTGACCGCCGCATTGGCAGAGCGCCAGCCTCTGATGCTGGCGATCGACGACGCCCATTGGGCCGACTCCGGCTCGCTCGATTACCTCGGTTTCCTCCTGCCCCGCTTGGAGGAGCTGCCCGTGCTGCTGGCATTGACCGCCCGACCAAACGAGCCGGGTTCCTCACCTAGCTTGCAGCGGGTCCTCCTCGACCCGCTTGTCCAGCATCTGACCCCCGGACCGCTGAGTCCGTCGGCGGCGACGACGCTGCTCGCGCAGGAGCTGGAGCGACAACCGGACTCCGCATTTGCCACTGCCTGCCATGAGGCGTGTGGAGGCAATCCGTTCCTACTCTGCGAGTTGGTCCACAACCTGGCGGCGCACGGAATCGAGCCCACGGTCGAGCAGGCTCAGCTGGTCCAGGACCAGGTGCCGGATCGAGTGGGCCAGATGGTCCTGGCCCGGATGGCCCGGCTCCCGGAGGAGACTGTGAAGGTCGCGAGAGCGCTTGCCGTCCTTGGCGACGACAGCGACCTCGGCTTGCTCACCGCGATGGACGGCAGCGACTCGGAAGCTGCTCTGAAAGCGGCCGACGAACTTCGCGCCAGCGCAATCTTCGACAGAGGGGTTTCGCTGCGCTTCATCCATCCGCTCGTCCGCAACGCGATCTACGCCGACATGTCGGTCGGTGAGCGTTCGCGGGCTCATGCTCATGCGGCTGCGCTTCTGCGCGGACGCGGTGCCAGCCCTGAGCAACTGGGCACCCAGCTCCTGGCAACTGAGGCTCGAGGAGAGCGAGCGACGGTCGAAACGCTCCTCGAAGCGGGCAATCAGGCACTGGCCTCAGGCGCTCCTCGCTCCGCGATCGCCTATCTGAGCCGCGCCTTGCAGGAGCCCCCGTCCGTCGACCTGCGGGCAGAGGTGCTGGATCCGTTGCTCACGGCGATCTCGCGGGCAGCGGATCAGTCAGCCTTCGCATCGGCCGAAGGAGAAGTCTTCGATGAATGGATACGAAATCCCTCGGTCAGGAGTCGCTGGGGGATTCAGTTGTCGATGATGATGGCCTTTAACGGGCGCTTTGATGAGGCGGGGTCGATGCTTCGTGAGGCAGTCGAAGTCGCGAGGTCCGAAGGTGACGTTGATCGGGCGTACCAGCTGCAGGCACAGTTGAGCACGCTGGCCGCGATCGTGCCTTCCATTCCGGAGGTGACGAGCCCCGATATCCGGCTCGAGATCGACCCCGATAGCCCCACGGGCCGATTGGTTGCAGCCATGGAAGCGCGTGCTGCTGCCGCGCACGGGACTGCATCCGAGATTGCCGACGCCGCCAAGCGGGCGTTGGGCAACAACGGCAGCATCTTCGCCGAGGAGCCTGAGGTGTCCGCCGCCGCGCTGGCGGTGATGACGCTCGTCGCCACGGACGAGATCGAGAGCGCCCGCTTCGGTGCCGAACGGGCACTTGCCATCGCCGAGGAAAGTGGGGGCACTCCGGAGCTAACCCGTGCTCGCTATCTGCGTGGATTCGTCGCCTGGGGAGAAGGGGACCTGGTCACCGCCGAGGCGGACATGCGTCAGGCGGTCGACCTGGCGCGGCTGGCGGGACTGATGCCCTTGGCGGTCGTCTACACGGGCCCGCTGGTCGAGGTTCTGATCGAGCGGGACGAACTGGATGAGGCTGAGGCCCAACTGCGCGGCGTGGGCATGGTCGAGGGAGAGGTCCCCGTTCTCTCCCCGGCCGGGATGATCTTGCTGATGCGCGCTCATCTCCGTTTCGAAAGGGGGGAACTCGAGCGGGCCCTGGAAGATGTCTCCGCGATTTCAAGCGACCCGGTCAAGGCGAAGATGGGGCTCGGACCGGCCGCGTCGGCATGCCCTTGGACGGTTCGCGGGCTGGTGGCCCTGGGACGGGATGAGGAGGCTCGTGCCTTGGTGGATGAAATCACCCCGTGGGCTCGCCACTTCGGTACGGTCAGCGGGATCCTGCACGTCGCACGGGCGGCCGCTGTCTCGCGAGGCGGGGAGGAAGGCATCGAGCTGCTGGAAGTAGCGCTTGCCGGGGCTATGGGCTCGCCGCGACGCTTGGAGGTCGCCCACGCACTTGTCGATCTAGGCGAGTTGCTGCGACGACAGGGCCGCCGCGCCGACGCCCGGGTGCTCCTGCGCGAAGCGTTCGACCTCGCCCGTCGCTGCGGTGCCGCCCGAATCGCCAAGCGCGCGAACGCCGAGCTGGAAGCGACTGGCGAGAAAGTCCGCCGCTACGTCCCGATTGGGGTCGAATCGCTGACCCCGAGCGAGCGACGCGTCGCCGACCTGGCGGCCTCGGGGATGACCAATCGTCAAATCGCCCAGTCGCTGTTCGTCACGGTGAAGACTGTCGAGGCCCACCTCAGCGCCGCCTACGACAAGCTCGATATCGGCTCCCGGCGCCAGCTCCCCGAGGCCCTCCGCCGAGGGGAGGGCCAGCCTTCCTAGAACGGCAGCTTCTCGCGAGACCTAGAGCTTCTGCTCGAGGTCGTCGGCTTTCTGGCCGTGGCGCTGGGACAGTTGGCGCTCGCGCTCGGCGCGTTCGGCGGCTTCCTGGGCGGTCTCCTCGTGCTCCTGCGCCTTGCTCGCGTGGAGGTCGGCCTCCTGACGGTGGCCGCCTGCCTGTTCGCTGAGCCGCTGGCGTTCGGCTTCGCGCCGGGCGCGGCGCTTGCGCGCGGCCATTGCGGCGAGCACCAGGAGGATGAGAACGACGACGACTATGGCGATGATCAATCCCGTGGACATAGCTTCTTCTCTACCCGTCCAGGGACTGGTAAACCACGCCAATCCGGGTAGGCGTGGACAGTGTTCGACTGGCTCACCCATGAGGTCTCGCAGAGCGCGCTCACCTACCCGGTCGTCTTCGCTGCCGCCGGGCTCGACGTCGTCTTCCCGCTGATCCCCTCGGAGACGATCGTCATCACCGCCTCGGTGCTGGCCGCGCAGGGGGACCTGGCGATCTGGCTGATCGTCCCCGCGGTCGCCCTCGGCGCCTTCGCCGGCGACAACCTCTGCTACCTGCTCGGCCGCCGGATCGGCGACCCGGCGACCGCCTCTTCAGCGACGAGAAGGGGCAGGCGCGGCTGCTGTGGGCCGAGGAAGCGCTGCACCGCCGCGGGACGATCCTGATCGGCGTCGGCCGCTTCATCCCCGGCGGTCGCACTGCCACCAGAGGTCACCCGGGCGCAATGTCCGCGGTGTAGAGGCCGACCCCAGGGTTTGCTTCACTTCCGAGACCAGAGAAAGGAGGTGGTCCTAACTTGAATCACATGCTTGATGGGACTCTGGAGGTGCAGGGCCGCTAGGCGCCGCACTGGTTTGGGCGCCCGGCGGATTCCACCCCGGGCACCGGCGACGCGTTGGGAGCCGGGTCTTGTCCCGCCCGGTAGCAATTCCCGCGCTCGTTCCTTTGCACCAGGCCGGGCCGTCCATTGGGCGGCCCGGCATTTTTTTACCTGGGTGTGTAGGACCAAGCGCGGGTGCGGCCACGCGCAGTGTGTCCTACGCTCCCAGCCCTTCTTTCGCTTCGGTGAGGAAGTGAGACGCGATTCGCCAGCGGCGCTGCAGGACCGGTTCGACTTCTTCTGAGCCGCAGCCGGCTTCGGAGACGCACTCGCCCCAGTCGTTTGCGGCTTCGATGTAGCGGTTGAAGGCCTTCTCGCCGGGCGTGGCGACGGCGGTGAGGCAGTCGACCTGCAGACGCTCGACCGGGATCTTCCCGTAGGTCGCGCGGATCCCCCGCACCTCGGCGACGTACTGGTCGTAGGTGACGCCGACCGCGAGCCGCCGCCGCAGCCCGTCCATCGAGCCGACGAAGCTGCCGAGCTGGCTCTGGCAGAGGTCCCCGGCGGGAACGGCACGCCTGTCATCGCCGGCCTGCTTGGCGGGGTCAGCATCGTTTCCGAACTTTTGGCCCCTATGGGGGCCCGAACTTCGGAAGGGACCACCTTCTTGGCTAGTGAGGGTGGCGCCGGTGAAGTCGGAGTCGCCGCCTCCGCAGCCGGCGAGAACCAGCGCCGCCAGCAGCGCGCACCCGATCAGCTGAAGGCGGAGGGCGGCGGGCACCAGCGCAGTCTAGGAGGACTGCGTCGTGTAAAAAGGCTCCCGTGCGGCGGATCAGCGTTCTCGGGGTGGCGGCGCTGGCAGCGCTTGTCCTCTGTCTGTGCGCGCCCGCAGCTCAGGCGCGTCCGCACGTGCTGGTGGTGGGGGACAGTCTCGAGGAGCTGACCTCCCCCTACCTGGGCAACTACCTGCCCGGTGTCGAACTGACGGTGAACGCCGTCGGCGGCTACAACAGCTACCAGATCTTCGACCTCTTCCAGGAAAGCTACGACCCCTCGGTCGACGTCGTCGTTTTCGACGCCGGCACCGACGACAACCCCTCCTATCCGGAGATCCTCGCCGGCAACCTCGCCAAGGTGGCGGAAACCGTCGGCAACCGCTGCATGGTGGTGCCGACCATCCATGGCCTCCATCCTGGCGGCGTCGACGACAGCGGCAAGAACCGGGTCGTCGCCGAATTCGCCGCCTCGCGGCCGGGGACGCAGGTGCCCGACTGGCAGGGGGCGGTGTTCGCCCATCCGGAGCTGATGCAGGCCGACAACCTGCACCCGATCGAAGAGGGCGCCGACTACCGCGCCCAGCTGATCGCCCAGGGAGTGCAGGGCTGCCTCGCCTACGGCGACGCGGTCGCCAGCGCGCCGCCGGAACCGCGCACCGACGTCGAGCCGATCGCCACCGTCGGCCGGCTGCAGGCGCGGGAGGAGGCGGTGATGGACCGGATCCGGGTCGACGTCCTGCGCCAGGCCGCCGCCTCGCTCGTCGCCGGCACCCTGCTCGCGGGCCGGTGAGGGCCGGGTGCCGGAAGTGGCAACCTGTAGGCATGGAGTTGCCCCGTGAGTGAGGTGGTAATGCCCCGCCTCTCCGACTCGATGGAGGAGGGGACGATCCTGACCTGGCTAAAGCAGATTGGCGACGAGGTCGCGGTCGGGGACGAGCTGGTCGAAATCGAGACCGACAAGGCCAACATGGCTTATGAATCCGACGTTGCGGGGACGCTGCAGGAGATCCTGGCGCAGGAGGGGGAGACGCTGCCGATCGGCAGTCCCATTGCGCGGATCGGGGGGTCGAATGGCGCGGGTGATTCGGATGAGGGACAGAGCGCGAGGCCCGCGGGTCCTATCACGGCAGGGGACCCCCCATCCCCTCCGGTAGCTAAAGCTTCCTCAGGGATGGTCCCCCCTACCGTGCCACCCGCGGGAGAAGCGTCAGAGGCTGATGATGAGGGACCGGCCGAGGTGGCTGCCGATGGAGGCGGGAATGGAGATGGGGAGCGGGTGAAAGCTTCGCCGCTTGCGCGTCGCCTGGCGCGTGACAAGGGCCTTGATCTGAAAGACCTCCATGGCTCCGGGCCTGGCGGGCGGATCATCAAACACGATGTGGAGGAAGCGGCTCCTCCGGCAGGACCCGCCGGCCAGCAGCGCTTGCGTCCTGGAACGGCAAAAGGTGACCTCCAGATCCGGGAGCCGAACAAGCTGCAGCAGACGATCGCGCGGCGGATGGCGGAGTCGAAGGCGACGGCGCCGCACTTCTATCTGACGATCGAGATTGACATGGGGAAGGCGGTCGAGGCGCGGGCGGCGCTCAAAGCGGCCTCGAAGGAGGGCGAGGTCGTGCCGTCGTTCAACGACATGATCGTCAAGGCCTGCGCGATCGCCCTGCGAGAGTTCCCGAAAGCCAACGGCGCTTACCGCGACGGCCGCTTCGAGCTCTACTCGCGGGTCAACGTCGGCGTCGCCGTCGCCGCCGAGGAAGCGCTGGTGGTGCCGACCGTCTTCGACGCCGACCGCAAGGGCCTGCGCCAGATCGCCGCCGACACCCGCGCCGTCGCCGCCAAGGTCCGCGACGGGTCGGTGACCCCGCCGGAGCTCTCAGGCGGCACTTTCACCGTCTCCAACCTGGGGATGTACGGGATCGACGAGTTCGACGCCGTCATCAACATGGGCCAGGCGGCGATCCTCGCCGTCGGCGCGATTCGCGAGGTCCCCGCCGTCCGCGCCGGCAAGATCGTCCCCGCGCAGCTGATGAAAGCCACCCTCTCCTGCGACCACCGCATCCTCTACGGCGCCGAGGGCGCCGAGTTCCTCGCCCGTGTAAGGGCAATTCTGGAGGAGCCGGTTTCCTTGGCCCTCTGAACTGCATCACCTTGACTACCTGGTGGGTAGCGAAGTTGATGCAGTTCGGGTCAGTCGGCCTGGCCGCCGCCCAGCTCCGGCGGCAGCGCCTTCGGCCCTTCGGGGTACATGTGCCGCAGCTGCTCCTCGCTCATCTCCAGCGTGCTGGTGATCTCTTCCCGCGGCGCCCCGACGACGAGCCAGAGCTGGTCGGCCGCGGTGTCGTTGAAGAGCTGGCGATCGGTGTCGGGATCGACCAGGAGCGTGTCCAGCGGTGCCAGCGTCAGCACCTCCTCGCCGATCCGCACCCGCCCCTCGCCCTCCAGCAGCACGTAGAGCTCCTCCTGCGTGAAGTGCCGGTGCCTGGTCGAAGCTTTCCCCGGCTCCAGCCGCCACATCCGCGCCCCCAGCTGCGTCGCCTCGAGCTGCCCGCCAAGGTCCGTGTTCGGCGTCTTCATCTGATTCGACCGCCGCCAGAAGGCATCGTCGCTTCTAAGCAACCGGTAAGCCATCTCAGTGTCGCTTTTGTCTTCCTATGGGTAACAAAAGCGACACTAGACCTCGAGCCAGGTGCCTTTGGGGCCAAGGTTGCGGACCGGCGTCGAGCCGATCGTGCTCTCGCAGCCCCAGGACTCGTGGATGTGGCCGCAGACGGCGAGGCGGGGGCGCTTCTCTTCGATCGCCCGCAGCAGGGCGGGGCTGCCGAAGTTGCCGCCACCGCCGGCGGAGTCGCAGTGGTCCTTGGGCGGGGAGTGGAGGACGAGGACGGCGCCGTCGGGGCAGGGGGCGAGCATCTCGCTCGCGGCCTCGTCGTCGAGGTCGAAGCTCCAGTTCCAGGGGGTGACCGGGATGCCGGCGCCGAGGCCGTAGAACTCGGTCCCGTCGATCGTCGTCCCCTCGCCGTGGAGGACCGTGGCCGCGTCCCAGCCGTCCACCGCCTCGCGCAGCGCTTCGACGGTCTCGTTGTTGCCGGGGACGAGGACGGTCGGGGTCTCGATCGCCGTCAAGGCGCCGATCGTCTCTTCCAGGCCCTCGTGCATCGAGGCGAAGTCGCCGGCCCCGATCACCACGTCGGCCTCGGCCGACATCTCGACCAGCCGCGCGCCCTGCCCGAGGTCTCGGTGGAGGTCGGAGAAGGCGAGGATCTTCACGGGCCTCAACTTAGCGATTCGACTGCGCTCCTGAGGGCGCTCGAGTCCACCGCCGGGAAGCGGTACAGCTCCGGCTCGACACCCTCGAACAGCTCCAGCAGCCGGCCGGGCTCGACCAGCCCTGACTTCACCATCGCGGCCACGTCCTTCAGGTCGAGCTCGAAGCCTCGCTCCAGCTTGGAGAGAGCTTGCGAGTAAGGGTCGAAGTCGAAGACCTTGAGGTTGCCCTCGCGGAAGCGGAAGCGGCACCGATCTTGCCAGTCGGCGAGTGGCGGTAGGAAGTCGAGTGGCGATGCAAGCTCGACGTTCACCGAGAGCTCCTCCTTCAGCGACGCCAGCCGCCGTAGGGCGGCATCAGAGTCCGGCTCGAACCGCACGTCCACGTCGACGGTGGATTGGCGCCAGCCCTCGAGGACAGCCGTGGCGCCGCCGGTCAAGTACATCCTGGTGCCGGGTGGCACCGATCGTCCTAGCTCTCGAGCCAGGCGCCGGATCCGTTCGGCGTCAGCTGCGTCGCGCAAGTTCCACTGCTCCGGCGAAGCTGGCGACGCGGGCCAGGATCGCGTTGTAGCGGGAGTGAGCCGCGTCTCCATACTCCTCGCGCAGCTGCCCGTAAAGATCGTGGGCCGCGGGGACGTCCCCTTGGGCGCTTGGCGCCTTCAGGCCAGCCCGGCGCAATCGTGGCGCCGCGCACCGCACGGCGCTTGCGTTGATGCTCCTGCGCCCGGCTTCGATGTCGGCGATGCCGGCGAGCACGATCTCGGCTCCGGGCAACCTTTCGTATGCCACGTCTGCCATCGCCGAAAGCGTAGAGGTCAGTGCCTATGCCGTGGGGGCTTTGCCCTCAGGCACTTCCTCTACCTTGCCGGCCGGCATCCCGACCAAGGAGACGAGGAAGGCGACGACCATCACCGCCGCCATTCCGTAGAAGACCGTGCGGGAGGCGAGGGCGAAGTCGTGGGGGATGCTGTCGACGACCTTCTGGACGGGGGGCGGAAGGTGCTGGGGGGATTCGCCGGCGGTGCTGCCCTGGCTGATCGCGTCAGCGAGTTCGGTGCCGATGCGCTTCGGGATCCCGTTTTCGGTTGCCGTCGCCTCGAGGTTGGAGCGGTTCTCGAGGATCAGGATCGAGCCGAGCACCGCGAGGCCGAGGCTGGAACCGAAGTTCCGCACCGTTTGGGTGATCCCGGTTGCTTCGCCGTAGCGGTCGCGTGAGACCCGGTTGAGCGCGTCGGTGTTGGCGGGGCTGAGGATCAGTCCGACCCCCGCTCCGGCGATGACGATGTAGTACCACTGGTCGGAGACTGAGAGCTCGGTCAGCGAGTGCCCCCAGAGATAGAAGCCGATTGCGGCGACCCCGCAGCCGAGGACTATCGGTCGGCGCGCTCCGATCCGGTCGAGCATTTTCCCGCCCCACTGAGAGGCGGTGGCAAAGCCGGCGAAGAAGATCAGCAGGTAGAGCCCGGTTTCCGAAGCGCTTTCGCCGAGCGATATCTGCGCGTACATGCTGGCGAAGAAGAACAGTGGCACGAACGGGATCATCAGCAGGAAGAGGACGATGTTGTCCACCGCAAAGGCTTTGTTCTTGAAGATCGTCAGCCGCAGTAGCGGGTTCTCGACCCGCAGCTCGTAGCGGACGAAGGCGGCGAGGATCGCCAGCCCGAGGGCGAGGCAGGCCCAGGTCTTGACGTCGCCCCAGCCCCAGATGCTCGACTGCTGCAGGGCCAGCACCGAGAGGCCCATCCCCAGGGTGATCAGCGCCGTTCCGTTGTAGTCGAGCTCCGCCGGGTGCTTCTCGTCGGCCGGTTTCGACTTCCAGATCAGGAACAGGGCGATGACCGCCACCGGGATGTTGACCCAGAAGATCGCCCGCCAGGTGATCTCGACGAGGTAACCGCCGGCCAGCGGCCCGATCGCGGTCAGGCCACCCGCGATCGCGAAGAAGATCGCCATCGCCTTGCCGCGTTCCGAGACTGGGAAGGCGTTGAGGACGATCGCCAGCGCCGCTGGGAACATGATCGCCGCGCCAGCCCCTTGGATCACCCGGAAGACGATCAGCCAGGTCTCGTCGAGCGAGCCGGTCGGGGTGGCGCCGCAGAGGGCGGAGGCGGCGGCGAAGACGACGACGCCGAGAACGACCATGCGCCGGTGGCCGGAGATGTCGGCGAGGCGGCCGCCGAAGGCGAACAGGGCCGAGAGCGAGAGCAGGTAGCCGTTGATGATCCACTGCACTCCCGTCGCCGAGAGCGAGAGGTCGTCCTGGATCGTCGGGATCGCGATCGCGACGATCGTCTGGTCGATGAAGGTCATCGAGACGGCGAAGATCATCGCCGCGAGGATCAGCTTGCTGTTCTGGGCGGGTGACTGGTTCATGCGCCGCCCTTTGCCGCGCGGGCGGCGATTCCTCCCCGCCTTCGGGTATTCTCGCCGCCGCAATGCCCGACGTCTTCTGGCTTGGATTTGGAATCGCCGCCGCCTTTGTCCTCATCGGCGCGATCGCCGGCGCCCGCTCTCGCACGGCCAGCCTCGGCAGCGGCGCCGCGATGGGCGCCTACCTGGGCGTTATGAGCGCTTTCCCGTTGCTGGCGATAGGGCTAGCAACCAGCTAAGCGCGAACGTCTCCGAACTTTGGTCCCTCATAGGGGCCCCAATCTCGGAGCGGCTGGCATGAAGGTCTCAACCTGGGGGTAGCCGCTGTCGCATGACCAATACGACCGAAGTCCCTGTCCTGACCCTGCACGACGGCGTCGAAATGCCCCAGCTCGGGTTCGGCGTCTTCCAGATCCCGCCGGAGGAGACGCAGGAGAAGGTCGAGGAGGCGCTGGCGGTCGGTTACCGCCACGTCGACACCGCCGCCGCCTACCGCAACGAGGCCGGGGTGGGGGCTGCGATCGCGGCGACGGGGGTGCGGCGCGAGGACGTCTTCGTCACCACCAAGCTCTGGAACTCCGAGCAGGGCCACGACTCGACCCTGCGCGCCTTCGAGAAGAGCATCGAGCGGCTCGGAACCGGCCATGTCGACCTCTACCTGATCCACTGGCCCCTGCCCTCGCGCGACCTCTTCCTCGAGACCTGGCGCGCTTTCGAACGGATTCAGGAGGAAGGCGGCGCCCGCTCGATCGGCGTCTCCAACTTTCGCGTCGAGGACCTCGAGCGGCTCGAGCGCGAGGCCGAGAAGCGACCGACGGTGAACCAGATCGAGCTGCACCCGCGCCTGCAGCAGGCGGAGCAGCGCAGCTGGCACGCCGATCACGACATCGCCACCGAGGCCTGGAGCCCGCTCGCCCAGGGCGACCTGCTCGAAGACGGGACGATCGAAACGGTCGCCGCCCACCATGACCGCACCCCCGCCCAGGCGATCCTTCGCTGGCACCTGCAGATCGGCAACGTCGTGATCCCGAAATCCTCGAACCCCGAGCGGATCCGCGAGAACTTCGAAGTCTTCGACTTCGAGCTGAGCGAGGACGACATGGCGGCGCTGGAGCGGCTGGATGCCGGCGAGCGCACTGGTCCCGATCCGGGTTCGTTCGACATGGCGTAGGCGGCCTGGGCGGGGCCCGTCGCGGGCTGTTCGGGGACCCCTGCGCAGGATGCTCGGGGTCCCCGGCGCCCGCGCCACCCGCCGGAGACGAGTGTCGATGGACGGGCTGGCCAGCTGGCCAAGTTGAAAGGATGCCGGCGTGGCTGGAAAGGCAGAGGCCCCGAGGACCGAGAAAGTGCTGCCGGGGGTCTGGCGGCTGCGGCTGTCGTTGCCCTGGCCGGGGGTGCCGCACGGGAACGCTTGGGCGGTTGCCTGTGATGGCGGGATCGTCATGTTCGACACTGGGATGGGGGGTAGGGGGCGGTTGCGGCAGCTCGATCTCGCCCTGGCACAGGCGGGGTTCGGGGTCGAGGACGTGCGGCTGGTCGTCTGCACCCACTCCCACACCGACCACTATGGGCTCGCGGGGTCGATCTGCGAGCGGGCCGGGTGCGAGCTCTGGATGCACCCGCGCTGGGAGCACGTGCGGCTGCTCGCCGACGATCCGCAGGCGGCGCTGGAGGCGCGGATCGAGACGGCGCGCCAGAGCGGGGTGCCGCCAGCGGCGCTGGAGCGCTACCGCGAGGCGCGCAGCGACGAGGAATCCGGCATCGACGTCCTCAAGGAGCCCGACCGCCAGCTCGTCCCGGGGGTCGAAGTCGAGACCGACCTCGGGACCTGGCAGGTGCACGAGACCCCCGGTCACGCCCCGTCCCACGTCGTCCTCCACCAACCCGAGCGCAAGCTGCTGATCAGCGGCGACCACCTGCTCGGCCGCACGGTCCTCTTCTTCGACTACGGCCACAGCCCCGACCCGGTGGGCGAATTCCTCTCCGGCCTCGACGAGGTGGAGGGCCTCAGACGTCGACCTCGTCCTCCCCGGCCACGGCCGCACCTTCCGCGACCCCGAGGCGAAGATCGCCGAGTCCCGCCGCCAGGTCGACGAGCTGCTGGCCAAGGTGCGGGCCGCGCTCGCCGGCGGCGAGGAACGAACCGCCTTCGAGATCGTCGCCGAGATCATCGGCCCCGACAACACCAACTCTCCCGCCAGCGCCTGGGTCCTGCAGATCGTTCGCTCCTGTCTCGACCGCCTGGCGCTCGCCGGCGAGGTCGAGGCCCTCGACGGCTCGGACCCGCAACGCTGGCGGCTCACGTAGCCTGTCGGGCGATGGCGAGCTTCACTTACGTCCGCCAGGTAGCCGCCCCGCCCGAGGTCGTCTTCGACGTCCTCACCGACCACCGCCGCTACCCGGAGATCACCGCCCTGCGCAAGGCCGAGCTGGAGCGCGAGGGCGAGCCGGCGCCGAACGGGCTCGGCGCGATCCGCGTCCTCACCGTCGCCGGCCCGTCGATGCGGGAGGAAGTGATCGCCTACGAGCCCCCCTTCCGCTTTGCCTACAAGATCCTCTCCGGCCTCCCGGTCCGCGACCACGTCGGGACGGTGGAAATGCAGCCGAAGGACGGCGGCACCGAGATCGTCTACGCGGTGAAGACGACGCCGACGATCCCCCTTGCGGGACCGGTCTTCATGCTGGTCCTGAAAAAAGCGATCAGGGACCTGATCGGCGGCGTCGCGAAAGAGTCGGAAAGCCGCGCGATAAATGCCTGAGGGCGGGCCCGCCCGTTCTTCACGCGCCCTGGCCCGCCTGCGTGACGCCCTGCGGCTGCTGGCGCACCCGAAGCGGCTCTGGCAGGAGCACCGTCCCTGGGCGATCGGGCTGATCGTTGGAGTGCTCGTCGCCGTCGGCGGCGTCGTCCTCGCCTACGAGCTGCTGAAGCGCCCGGCCGATGTCCACAACGAGGACGCGATCCGCAAGTTCAAGCCGCAGAAGCCGCCGCCGCCGAAGGAGCCGAAGACCGTCAACTGGCCGATCTTCGGCCAGAACCTGGCCAGGACCCGCTACCTGCCGGTGAAGGGGATCAAGCCGCCCTTCGACAAACTCTGGCGCTTCACCGACCGACCGCTGCTCGAGTTCCCGCCGGTCTACGTCGGCGGCAAGCTCTACTTCGTCAACAACAGCGGCTACGCCTACGCGCTCGACGCCGACACGGGCAAGAAGCTCTGGAAGCGGCGGATCGGCCGCCTCAACGCTTCCTCGCCGGCCTACTACAACCACCGTCTCTACATCGTCAACCTCGTCCCTGGCCACATCGTCAAGCTCGACGCGAAAACCGGCAAGGTGATCTGGAAACGCAACCTGCCGGGGCGAGCCGAGTCCTCACCGCTGGTCATCGACCGCACCGTCTACTTCGGCTGCGAGAACGGCGAATTGTTCGCGATCAGCACCGGCAAGGGACAGGTGCGCTGGTCGACCCCGCTCGGCGGCCCGATCAAGGCCGCCCCCGCCTACTCCGACGGCAAGCTCTTCGTCGGCGACTACGGCGGCTACATGAACGCGGTCGACGCCAAGAGCGGGGAGCTGGTCTGGCAGAGCGGCTCCCTCGGTCCCGGCTTTGGCGGCTCCGGCGCCTTCTACTCGACCCCAGCCGTCGCCTACGGCCGCGTCTACGCCGGCAACAACGACGCCCGCGTCTACAGCTACGACACCTCCGACGGCGAGCTCGCGTGGTCCTACTCGACCGGCGGCTACGCCTACTCCGGCCCGACCGTCGCCAACACCAGGCACAGCCCGCCGACCGTCTTCATCGGCTCCTTCGACGGCAACGTCTACGCGCTCGACGCCAGGGACGGGAGCGTCCGCTGGAGCCGCTCCGCCGGGGGCCAGGTGGTCGGCTCGCTCTCGGCGGTCGGCGACATCGTCTACGCCGCCGAGTTCACCCACAAAACGACGAGCGGGTTCATGATGAGGAGCGGCAAGCGCGTCTTCCGCTACCCGAAGGGGACCTACACGCCGGTGGTCTCCGACGGCCGCCGCATCTACCTCACCGGCTACTCGTCGATCACGGCGCTCCAACCCCACCGGGGGGTGGCGGCGGTAGGTGAGGCGCACCCCGCGCGTAAGCGGGGAAAAGCCCGGAATGCAGCCGGGCGCGGAGGACGTTGAGGCTGGCGCCGTAGTTCTGGATCCGGTAGCTGTTGCTGTCGCCGAAGTCCTGGTAGTAGACGAGCATCCGCGTGCGGCGGTGGCTTTTGGTCCAGGCGAAGAGCTTGTTGACGAAGGAGGGGTCGTCGCCGCTTTCAACCGCCCACTCGGTGAGCGCGAACGGCTTGCCGGAGAAGCGCCGGTAGAGCCCGGTCAGCGCTTTCCATTCGGGATAGCCGGAGTAGAAGTCGGTGCCGACCCAGTCGACCCAGCGGGAGCCGGGGTAGAAGTGTTTCGGCCGGTTGTGGGGGACGGTCGGCGACCCGGCCGGTAGCGGGCTCCAGACGACCGCGACCGGCGCCTCCGGCATCGCCCGCAGCCTCACGGTCAGCGGCGGCAGCCCGGCTTCGGCGAGGCGGCGGTTGATCGCGCCCGCCTTGCCGCCGCCGTGGACGATCACGTAGACGCGGCGGAAGGCGCGTTTGTAGGCGCGGGGGCTGTGCTCGGACCCGCGCGAGGCGCCGGCGCAGTCGTAGGCGGCCCAGACGTTGAGGCAGCGGTTGGGCTCGCCTAGCGGCCGCACGTAGGCGCGCATCTCCTTTTCGTAGAAGAGCTTGTTGAGACGGACGAGGTAGCGGTCGCCGGCGCCGGCGGCGATCTGGGCGGGGGTGATCAGCTCGGCGCCAGTGTTGTTGTCGGCGGTCGAGAGGTGGATCATCGGCCGCGCCCGGGCGATCTGCCAGCGGCGGATCACCTCGTCGAAGTCGGTGCCCCAGGTGCGGAAGGACTGGATCACCGCCGGGTGCTTGTTCAGGTCCTCGGCGAACTGGCCGAAGTCGGCCGGGTCGCCGGTGTCGGAGACGCCCCAGTAGACCTTCTTGCCGGGCGGCTTCAGCGGGCTGAAGCCGGCGGTGGGAGCGGCCAGCAGCGCCAGCGCGAGCGCGCTGAGGAGTGCAACCGCAACTGCGGCTCGGAGATTTGACGGGCCGGGCACCGGAGGTCCGTATGCTCGCAAGCGGTGGGTTTCGGGATGAACTTGCGCCTGGGGATTGCAACCGCGGTTGCGCTGATTGCTTTGGTCTGGGCGGGGCCGGCCGCCGGCTCGGCGACGGCGCCCTTCGGTCACGCCTGCACGGCCGAGAACGGTGTGCGCTTCTGCCCGACGCCGGACCTCGCCTCCCGCATTCCCTCCTTCGACGGCGTCCCGCTCGACGTCGACGTCACCCTGCCGGAAGCCGGGAAGGCGCCCTACTCGGCGATCGTGATGCTGCACGGCTTCGGCGGCAGCAAGACCGACTTCGAGACGGCGACCGCGGCCGGCCCGGCGCCCGAAGAAGCGGGCAGCGGCTCGACGATCTACCACTACAACAACGACTTCTTCGCCCGCCGCGGCTACGCGGTCGTCAACTACACCGCCCGCGGCTTCGGCGACTCCTGCGGCGGCGGCGAGAACGGCGACCACTCCGGCGCCTGCGCGACCGGCTACATCCGCCTCGGCGACAGCCGCTACGAGGCGCGGGACACGCAGTACCTGCTCGGCCTGCTCGCCGACGAGGGCGTCGTGCGGCCGCGGGCGATCGGCGTCACCGGGATCTCCTACGGCGGCGGCCAGAGCATGGAGCTCGCCCTCCTCCGCGACAAGGTGCGCCGGCCCGACGGCAAGCTGGTCCCCTGGCGCAGCCCGAAAGGGCTGAAGATGCGGATCGCCGCCGCCTACCCGCGCTGGCCCTGGTCGGACCTGGTCTCGGCGCTGATCCCGAACGGGCGCTACCTCGACACCGCGATCGCCGGGGCCGAACAAAGCCTGCGTCCCTACGGGGTCCCGATCGGCAGCTTCCTCAACGGCCTCTACCTGACCGGGGTCCTCAACGGCTACTACTGTGGCGGCGCCCCGGAGTCTTTCCCCTGCGCCGACCCCGAAGCGGACATCACCCAGGACAAGGCCTACATCGACGCTGGCCCGCCGCTGGCGCCGGAGGCGGTGCGGGCGCTGAAGGGGATCTACGCCAACCACGGCGCTTACCCGCTGCGCTTCCTCCCGGGCGCCTCGCAGCCGGCGCCGCTGCTGATCCAGAGCGGCTTCACCGATGAACTCTTCCCGATCGAGCAGGCGCTCCGCGCCTACACCTACCTGCGCAAGCGCTACCGCAAAGCGCCGGTGGCGCTGCAGCTCGGCGACCTCGGCCACAGCCGCGGCTCCAACAAGCCGGGGATGAACCACTTCTTCAACGACCAGGCGGCCAAGTTCTTCGCCGCCCACCTGCTGGGGGCGAAGAAGGGGGCGCCGGCGCCCGGTCAGGTCACCGCCACCCTCACCACCTGTCCCAGTGACAAACCCGACGTCGGCCCGTTCAAGGCGATCGGCTGGAAGAAGCTCCACCCCGGCGCCTTCCGCTTCGGCCGCGACCCGGTGCAGGAGTTCACCTCGGCCGGCGGCAACCCGACCGTGGCCCGGGAGTTCGACCCCGTCTTCGGCACCACCGAAGCCTGCAAGACGATCGCCGAAAACACGGAGCCGAACGTGGCGATGTACGAGCGCCGGGTCGTCGACGGCTTCACGATGCTCGGCCGCCCGACGATTAACGCGGAAATCCAGAGCAGCGGCCAGCACGGCCAGATCGTCGGCCGCCTCTGGGACGTCTCCCCGGACGGGACGATGCTCCTCGTCGACCGCGGCGTCTACAAGCTCTTCGACAACCAGAGCGGCCGTCTCCTCTTCCAGCTGCACGGCAACGGCTACCGCTTCGCCAAGGGACACCGCGTCTGGCTGCAACTGCTCGGCCGCGACGCCCCCTACTACCAGGTCAGCAACACCCCCTTCACGGTCAAGGTGAAGAACCTGCGGGTGACGCTGCCGACCCTAAAGCCGAAGCCGCGCTAGGCCGACGGGCCGATGACGGCCCGATATGGGACGAAATCGTCCCGTCGGCAGGGGGTTAGGCGGCTTCGGCTGCCGGGGTGGCGTGCTCAGCGACGAGCGCCAGTACTTCCGGCGCGTACTTTTCGATGAAGGCCGGGCCGACGCCGCTGATCGCGAGCAGGGCGTCGTCGTCCCCCGGCCGCGCCGCGGTGATCGCGGCGAGGGTTTTGTTGGCGGCGACGGTGAAGGCGGGCTTGCCGGCGGCGGTGGTCAGGCGCCAGGCTTTGAGTGCCTCGAACAGCGGGGTGTCGGCGGGGGAGAGGTCGGGCGCCGGTGCGGGGGCGGCCTTGGTCTTGGCGTTTTTGCGGACGGCGATCGTGTCGGGGTCCGGCAGCCACTCGAGCAGGTCGCAGACGTCGCAGCAGCGCTCCAGCGGTGCCCCCGCGGTGCGGTCCGAGAAGTGGTCGAGGAGGGCGCGGCGGCGGCACTCGGTCCCGTAGATGAAGGCCTTGATCGCGTGGTAGGCGCGCCAGCCGCGCTCGCGGGCGACCGCCAGGTCGGGGTCGCCGGCCCGTTGTTCGTTGAAGCGGACGAGGCGACCGAGGTCGGCTTTCAGTGCCAGCATCACCGCCCGCGACGGCAGGCCGTCGCGCCCGGCGCGGCCGGCCTCCTGGTAGTAGGCCTCGACGCTGGTCGGGATCGTCACGTGCCAGACCGAGCGCACGTCCGGCTTGTCGACGCCCATCCCGAAGGCGTTGGTGGCGCAGATGACGCCGCTGTCGGTCGCCATGAATCGCTCCTGGATCGCCGTCCGGTGCTCGGGTTCGAGGCCGGCGTGGTAGGCGACCGCGGCGATGTCGGCGTCGCGTAGCTCCCCGGCCACCTCTTCGGTCTGGCGGCGGGTGCCGCAGTAGACGATCGCCGGCAGGTTCGCGGGGTCGCGTAGCCCGGCCTCCAGCAGCGCCTGCCGCCGCGCCGTGCAGCCCTTGCCCTCGAGCGCGACGACGTCGAACGAGAGGTTGGGGCGGTCGAAGCCGGAGCGGACCTGGAGCGGGTCCCGCATCCCGAACCGTGAGGCGATCTCGGCCGCCACCGGCCGCGTCGCCGTCGCCGTGCAGGCCATCACCGTCGGCCGCCCCAGCCGCTCGACCACCTGCGGCAGACGCAGGTAGTCGGGCCGGAAGTCGTGCCCCCACTCGGAGACGCAGTGCGCCTCGTCGACCGCGACGAGATCGACCTCGCGCTGAGAGAGCGCTTCTAGGAAGACGTTGGAGGCGAAGCGCTCGGGAGCGCAGTAGACGATCCGCGCCTCACCCCGCACCATCGCCAGCGCCTCGGAGACCTCCCACTCCTCCATCCCCGAAGTGATCATCGCCACCCGATGGCCCAGCGCATTGAGCTTCCCCCACTGATCCCGCATCAAGGCGATCAAAGGACTGACCACGATCGTCAGCTCCTCGCTAGCCAGCCCCGGCAGCTGGTAGCAAAGACTCTTTCCCCCGCCCGTCGGCATCACGATCAAGCTGTCCCGCCCCTCGAGAGCAGCCACCACCGCCTCTCGCTGGCCGGCCCGCCACTCGGCGTAACCAAGGTCCCGCAGCAGCTCATCGGCTCTCTGTCCTGCCTGGTCCATCAGACGAGCCACCATAGGCACTTCTCCGGCGGGTGGCGTCGGCGCCGGGGGTGCCGAGCATCCAGCGCAGGCACCCCCGAACAGCCGGCGACGGGCCCCGCCCGGCCAGAAACCTTAGTCCCTATTCCTCCTGGTCAGGCAGCCACGGCTTGGCCCACTGACCCGTGCCGGCGACCAGCTTCTCCGCCTCTTCCGGCCCCCAAGTTCCCTGCTCATAAGGATGAACGGGGCCCGGTTCGTCGAGTAGCGGCTGGACCACGCGCCAGGTCTCCTCGATCGAGCTCTGGCGGGTGAAGAGCTGGTGCTCGCCGGCGAGCGCGTCGGCGAGCAGGCGCTCGTAGGGCTCGGGGTCCTCCCCGGGCACCTTCTCGAACAGCACCTCCATGTCCGCCGCTTGGAAGGCCTCCTTGCCGGCTTCCTTCGCATAGAGGCGGATCCGAGCGCCCGGTTCCGGCTCGATCCGGATCGTCAGCTGGTTCGGTTCCGGCGTTTTGCCGTGCCCGACCCCGAGCCGCGGCGGCCGCTTGAAGAAGACCGTCACCTCGGTCGCCTTCACCGCCAGGCACTTGCCGGCGCGGACGAAGAAGGGCACCCTCGCCCAGCGCCAGTTGTCGACCTCGAGCTCGATCGCGGCGTAGGTCTCGGTCTTCGAGTTCGGCGCCACGTCCTTGACGTCGAGGTAGCCCTCGTACTGCCCGCGCACGTAGCGCTTCGGGTCGGCCGCGCACATCGCCTTGAAGAACTCGAGCTTCTTGTCGCGGACGCTGTCGGGATGGTTGCCGGTCGGCGGCTCCATGCCGACGATCCCCAGCACCTGCAGGGCGTGGTTCTGGATCACGTCGCGCATCGCCCCGACCGCGTCGTAGAAGCGGCCGCGATCGGCGACCCCGAAGTCCTCGGCGATCGTCATCTGCACGTGGGAGACGTGCTCGCGATTCCAGACCGGCTCCAGCAGGGCGTTGGCGAAGCGCAGGTAGGTGATGTCCATCACCGGCTCCTTGCCGAGGTAGTGGTCGATGCGGAGGATCTGCTCCTCGCGCAGGACCTCGCGCAGTTCGTCGTTCAGCTCGCGGGCCGACTCGAGGTCGTGGCCGAAGGGCTTCTCGATCACCACGTGCGCGTTCTCGGTCAGCCCCGCCTTGCCCAGCCCCTGGACGACGGTGGCGAACAGTGCCGGCGGAATCTCCAGGTAGAAGACCGGCCGCTTCGCCTCGCCGAGTGCCTCGCCAACCCGCTCGAAGGTCTCGGGGTCCTCGTAGTCGCCCTGCACGTAGGTGAGCCGCTCGGCGAGGCGCCCGAAGACGTCCTCGTCGGGGTCGCCGACGGTGGCGCCGATCGCGTCGCGGGCGTGCCGACGCAACTGCTCGTCGTCCCAGTCGTCGATCGCGACGCCGACGATCGGGAGGTCGAGCTTGCCGCGCTCCTCCAGCCGGTAGAGCGCCCGGAAGGTCATTTTCTTCGCCAGGTCGCCGCTGATCCCGAAGATCGCCAGCGCGTCGGCCGCGTCGCTCATCGGCAGGAGGCTATCGTCCGCCTGTCCCTGCATCGCCACCCAGCGGAGGTCTCATGGAACTCGGAATCGTCGGTCTCGGCAGGATGGGGGCCAACATGGCCCGGCGCCTGATGCGCGACGGGCACAAGATCGTCGCCTACGACGTCAACCCGGACGCGGTCGAGAAGCTGGCGGGCGAGGGGGCGGAGGGCGCATCGTCGCTGGAGGAGATGGCCGCGAAGCTGAGCGCGCCGCGCTCGGTCTGGATCATGGTCCCGGCCGGCGGGATCACCGAGCAGACGGTCGAAGCGGTGGCGGCGGTGCTGGCGTCCGGCGACGCGATTATCGACGGCGGCAACTCCTACTACCGCGACGATATCCGCCGTGCGGAGAAGGTGGGGGAGCAGGGGATCGACTACGTCGACTGCGGGACCAGCGGCGGCGTCTTCGGGCTCGAGCGCGGCTACTGCCTGATGATCGGCGGCCCGGACCGTGCAGTCGAGCGGCTCGATTCGATCTTCGCCAGCCTGGCGCCGGGTGTCGAGGCGGCTGAGCGCACCCCGGGCCGCGACGGCGATCCCTCGCCGTCCGAGAACGGCTACCTGCACTGCGGCCCGAACGGGGCCGGTCACTTCGTGAAGATGGTCCACAACGGGATCGAGTACGGGGTGATGGCCGCCTACGCCGAGGGTCTCAACATCCTCAAGAACGCCAACGCCGGCAAGGTCAAACGCGAGGCAGACGCCGAGACGGCGCCCCTCGATCACCCCGAGTACTACCAGTACGATCTCGACCTGCCGGAGGTCGCCGAGGTCTGGCGCCGCGGCAGCGTGATCGGCTCCTGGCTACTCGACCTGACCGCGGCGGCGCTGCGGGAATCCGGCGACCTGGAGGAGTTCACCGGCCGTGTCTCCGACTCCGGCGAGGGCCGCTGGACGGCGATCGCGGCGATCGACGAGGGCGTGCCGACGCCGGTCCTCACCACCGCCCTGCACGAGCGCTTCTACTCGCGCGGGCTCGGCGACTTCGGCGACAAAGTCCTCTCGGCGATGCGCAAGCAGTTCGGCGGCCACGACGAGAAGGCGAGCTCGAGGTGCCGATCGAGCTCGAGGTCGCCGGTGACGAAAAGGCCGCCGCCCGCCGCGCCGCCGAGCTGATCGCCGAGGCCGGGGACGAGGCGGCGGCGGAGCGCAACTACTTCACACTGGCGATGAGCGGTGGCCGCTCGCCCTGGGCGATGCTGGCGATCCTCGGCGAACTCGCGGCGATGCCCTGGGACCGGACCGAGCTCTTCCAGGTGGACGAGCGGGTCGCCTCGCCGGGCAGCCCCGACCGCAACCTCACCCACATGGTCCTCGGCCTCTCGATGGACCATCAGGCGACCCTGCGGCCGATGCCGGTCACCCAGCGTGACCTCGACGCGGCGGCGCGGGAGTACGAAACCTCGCTGCCCGAGCGCCTCGACCTCGTCCACCTCGGCCTCGGCCCCGACGGCCACACGGCCTCGCTGGTTCCCGGCGACCCCGTCCTCGCGGTCGGCGACCGCCGCGTCGCCATCACCGGCGAGTACCAGGGCCACCCCCGCATGACCCTCACCTACCCCGCGATTGACGACGCCCGCCGCATCGTCTGGCTCGTCACCGGCCCCGACAAGCGCGAGCCGCTGCAGAAGCTCCTCGCCGGCGACGACTCGATCCCCGCCGGCAGTGTCCGCAACGAGAACATGATCGTGGTCGCAGATGAGACTGCGGCAGCGTAACCGAATTCGCGAACACAAAGTAATCGTTTTCGCTAACATTCCCGTTATGTCTGCCGCAGCGTTTGTCGCCGGGATCCTGCAGAAAAGCGGTCTGACTCAGGCTGAGCTCGCGCGCCGGGCAGGGTTGCCTCGCTCGGTTCTCAACGCATACCTGCGGGGGAGTCGCGAGCCTGGGGTCGATGCCCTGCTGGGGATTGCCGGTGCCGCTGGCGTGAAGCTGGAACTCGAGGAGCGGAGGCCGCCGGTGGATCCTCACCGCGCCAGTTACATCCTCAACCAGGTTCTCGGTCTGGCTGAGGCGCTGCCGTATCGCCCGCGGGCGGAAATGGCATATCCACCGCTGAAGGATCGGCTCGCGAAGCCGGCATCGGCATGAACGCCGAGCTCGTCGAAAAGCTCTTGGCGATTCATGCTTCGCTGAAGGCAAGCTCGCTCCCGCATGGTTTCGGCGGCGCCATCGCCCTCGCCTACTGCGTTCAGGAGCCGCGCGGGACTCGCGACCTCGACGTCAACATCTTCATCGACGCCGGGAGGGCCGCTGAGGTCCTGGCGGCGCTGCCAGATGGAGTGCGGGTGGAGGAGAGCGATATCGAGAAGGTGGTCCGAGACGGACAGACCCGCCTCTTTTGGGACGGCGTTCCGGTGGATGTCTTTCTCAACAACCTGCCGCTGCACGAGGAGGTCGCGAACGGCGTCGTTTGGGTCGATATGCAGGGGACGCAGGTCCCCGTCCTCGATTGCGCCTCGTTGGTGATTTTCAAGTCCTTCTTCGCCCGCACCAAGGACTGGGGTGACATCGAGGAGGTTGCGCTGGCGACGCCTGAGGACGTGGCGGCCGCGGCCGAAGCCGTCGCCGGCCTCGTCGGCCAAGACGACGCTTCCTTCAAGCGCTTGGCGGAGATTTCAGCCGCGAATCCCCCCTGAGTCGACAGGCGCTACGCCGCCGGATCGAGCGAGACGACGTGGTTGCCGATCACGCGGCCGTCGGGGTCCCACTGGCGCTTGACGCCGGCGAGGCGGGTGCAGACGTCGGCGGGGAGGATCGCGTCGGTGTCGCAGGGGCGGTCGGCGAAGTTGAAGTAGCCGCCGTCGGCCGCCCACGGCTCCATCGCCTCGTGCATGCGGTCGAGGCCGGCACCGACCGCTTCGGCCATCTCCGGGCCCATCACCATGCCGACCCCGTACATCACCCAGCCGGCGTCGAGGTGGGTGAGGGCGCCGCCATCGGGGTCGGGACGCCCCAGGGCGCCGCCGAGCTGGCGCAGCTCGGAGAGCAGCAGCGGCGTGCCCGAGCCGGGACCAACGGCGGCGACCCAGGCCTCGATCGCCTCGTCGGACAGTTCGCGCAGGACTCGGTGGTGGCCGAAGCCTGGGACTGGCTGCTCGGGGTCCATGTGGATTTTGCAGATGCCGGGGGTGGGGATCTGACCGAGGGTGTCGAGGGCCGGCTCGCCGATCTCGCGCAGCGGAGCGATCGCGGCTTCCCCGGCCGCCTGGTCGCCGATGCAGGCGGCGTCGATCACCAGCAGCTCTTTGCCGCGCAGGAACTCGGGGACGTCGGGGATCTCCGGCGGGCGCAGGAAGCGGATGATCGAAGTGACGTCCTCGGAGACGCCCGCCGCCCAGTCGCGGTAGGCGCGCACCCCTTCCGCTCCGACCTCGGCCGGGAACAGCAGCGCGCCCGCGTAGACGTCCGCCATCTCCACCAGGTCCACGTGCAGCGCCGTGACCACGCCGTAGCCGCCACCACCCCCGCGCAGTGCCCAGAAGAGGTCGGGATCGTTCTCGGCGTCGACCGTCCGCGCTTCGCCGTCGGCGGTGACCAGCTCCACCGCCCGCAGCCGGTTGCAGGCGAACCCGTACCGCCGACCGAGCCAGCTCAGCCCGCCGCCCAGCGTGAACCCGGTGACGCAGACGTCCGGCGAGGACCCGGGCAGCGAGCAGAGGCCGTGGGCGGCGGCCGCTTCGACCAGCTCCAGCGAGAGGACCCCCGCTTCGACCCGTGCCGTCCGCGCCCCGGGGTCCACCTCGATGCCCCGCATCCGCTCGGTCTTGACGAGGATCGTGCCCTCCGGGATGCGTAGCGAGAGCGCGCCATGGCCGCTGCCCTGCGCGGTCACCCGCAGATCGTTCCCGGCCGCGAAGCGCATCACCTCCTGCACGTCGGCGGCGCCCTCGACCAGGGCCACCGCGCTGGGGTGCTGGTCGGCGGCGAGGTTCCAGGCCGCTCGCGCCTGATCCCAGTCGGAGTCGTCGGGGGTGGCGATGCGGCCGGCGATGTCCAGCTCGCTGAAGTCGGTCATCGAGGAAGCCTCCCTTGGCTCAACTGAAGGTCGTGCGGTCGACGGCGTCTCCCCTGGCGACGAAAACCTCGCTCACCATATCCGGGGGAAAGAGGCCGTGAGCGGCGACGCCGGGATCGGCCTCCAGGCGCGCCGCCAGGGCCGCCGGATCTTCGAGCCCGCCGCCGCGGTAGTCGGCGATCAGGCCGCCGTCGGGGCTGCGCGGCGCGTCCCGCAACTCGACCTCGGTGCCGAGCCGCTCGAGCGTCGAGGCGGCGCCGAAGCCGAACAGCTCCAGCGCCACCGGCCCGCCCAGCGCCTCGACCGGCTTGCTCGAGTCGGCGACGACGACGAAGCGCTCAGCCGCAGCCGCGACGATCTTCTCGCGCAGGTGGGCGCCGCCGCCGCCCTTGATCAGCCAGCCGTCGGGGGTCACCTCGTCGGTGCCATCGATGGCGAGGTCGAGTCGGGTCAGGCTGTCGAACTCCTCGACCGGAATCCCCAGCTCGCGCGCCTGTTCTTCGGTCGCAACCGAGGTCGCGACGCAGCGGATCCCCTCCAGCCCCCGCCGGGCGATCGCCGGCAGCAGGTGGGCGACGGTCGAACCGGTGCCCAAACCGAGGGTCATCCCGCTCTCGACCAGCTCCGCGGCCGCCTCGGCGGCGAGCCGCTTCTCCGTGTCTGCCGCGCTCACGACCGGCACGGTACATTGCTCCAATGACTTCAAGCACGGCAACCGCCACCGAAACCCAGGACTACAAGGTCGCCGACATCGGTCTCGCCGATTTCGGCCGCAAGGAGATCTCCCTCGCCGAGGTCGAGATGCCCGGTCTGATGCAGACCCGGGAGGAGTACGGCGCCGCGCAGCCGCTGAAAGGCGCGCGGATCACCGGCTCGCTCCACATGACGATCCAGACCGCGGTCCTGATCGAGACCCTGGTCGCGCTCGGGGCCGAGGTGCGGTGGGCCAGCTGCAACATCTTCAGCACCCAGGACCACGCCGCCGCGGCGATCGCCGCGGCCGGCATCCCCGTCTACGCCTGGAAAGGCGAGACCCTGGAGGAGTACTGGTGGTGCACCGAGCAGGCGCTGATGTGGCCCGACGGCGAGGGGCCGAACATGATCCTTGACGACGGCGGCGACGCCACCCTGCTCGTCCACAAGGGCGTCGAGTTCGAGAAGGCCGGCTCGGTCCCGGACCCCGACTCGGCCGAATCGGAAGAGTTCAAGATCGTCCTGCAGACGCTGCAGCGCTCGCTGGCGGAGGACCCGCAGCGCTGGACCCGCGCCTCGGCCGGGATCAAGGGCGTCACCGAGGAGACGACGACCGGCGTCCACCGGCTCTACCAGCTGGCCGAGACCGGCGACCTTCTCTTCCCGGCGATCAACGTCAACGATTCGGTCACCAAGTCCAAGTTCGACAACCTCTACGGCTGCCGCCACTCGCTGGTCGACGGGATCAACCGCGCCACCGACGTGATGATCGGCGGCAAGGTCGCCGTCGTCTGCGGCTACGGCGACGTCGGCAAGGGCTGCGCCGACTCGCTGCGCGGCCAGGGCGCACGGGTGATCGTCACCGAGATCGACCCAATCTGCGCCCTGCAGGCGGCGATGGAGGGCTACGAGGTGCGCAAGCTCGAGGAAGTGGTCGAGACCGCTGACATCTTCGTCACCGCCACCGGCAACAAGGACATCATCACCCTCGACCACATGCGGCGGATGAAGCACAACGCGATCGTCGGCAACATCGGCCACTTCGACAACGAGATCGAAATGGCCGCGCTGGAAGGCTCCGGCGCCGAACGGATCACGATCAAGCCGCAGGTCGACGAGTGGAAGTTCTCCGAGGGCCGCTCGATCATCGTCCTCTCCGAAGGCCGGCTGCTGAACCTCGGCAACGCGACCGGGCACCCGAGCTTCGTGATGTCGAACTCCTTCACCAACCAGGTGATCGCCCAGATCGAGCTCTTCGGCAAGCGCGAGGACAAATACGGTGGCGAGCCCAACGTCTACGTCCTGCCCAAGCACCTCGACGAGAAGGTCGCGCGCCTGCACCTGGCCGCTCTCGGGGTCGGGCTGACCGAGCTGACCCCCGAGCAGTCCGCCTACCTCGGTGTCCCGGTCGAGGGCCCCTTCAAGCCCAACCACTACCGCTACTAGGAGGGCTTGGACAAGATTCCCGCGCGCGTCTGGCGGCGGCGGACGCTGCGCGTGGCGGCGTCCTCGGTCGCCCGAATAGCGCTGCTATTCGGGCTCCCTGCGTCCTGGCCACGCTTGGTCCGGCGTCCGCCAGCCACGCACGCCAATCTCGCCAATCCCTCCTAGCAGCGGCCGCCCCTAGATTTAATCTGCGTCGATGGATCCACGACTTTGGATTTCCTCGACTGGGGAGGCTCCACACTCAATCGCGCTGAGTGGAGATAAGACCGTGGTCGGGCGGTCGCCCGAGGCCGACGTCGTGCTCGAGGACGAGGCGGTCTCCTGGAACCACCTGGAGATCGAGCGGCGCGGCGAGGTGCTGATGGCGACCGACCTCGACAGCCGCAACGGCACCGCCCTCAACGGCGAGCCGCTGGACAAGCCGCGGCGCCTGCGCGACGGCGACACCCTGATCGTCGGCGGCCACCGCCTCGAAGTGAAGACGGGATCGGTCACCCCAGTCGGCGCCACCGTCGCCGCCGGCGAGCCCTCCGTCGCCCTCAGCGAGGAAGAGCGGGCCACCGCTGCCGCCCTTGTCGCCCCCTACCGCAGCGAGGGCGCCTTCGCCGGCCGCCCCGCCACCCGCGCCGAGATCGCCGCCGAGCTGCACGTCTCCGAGCGCACCGCCCAGCGCCGCCTCGACGCCCTCGCCGCCAAGCTCGACGTCCCCGGCGACGCGGGCCGCGACCGGCCCCGCCAAATCGCGGCAAAGATCATCGAGCTGGGCCTCGACCGCCCACGCTAGTACGGCGAACACGAATTCGCGGCTGTCGGAGTAGATGAGAAGCGGAGCCGTCTTGTCGTGATCTCCAGTGAGGCCGACGCTGCTGGAGCGGCGATGGCACAGGCGGATATTCAGGCCGCCATGCAAGAGGTGAAGGTGATCGTGGCTCGGCCAGATTGCTAACGCACGTGCAGTGGGATCTATTGATCTCCAGCAGGGTTTGAGCCAACTATTTCCGGCCCTTGATCAGACTGCCCTTGCGCTCATCGATCGCGGCCAGCGATCACTCAACGTCATTGAAGAGACCGCAAATGCCGCACCAGAGATCGGCGATCGGCTGATCTGCTCTTGGCATTTCCGCGAGTCCGCGAAAACCGTCGATATACGACGTTTATTGCGGACTCGGTGCAGTGACCCGCACCAGGCCACCCGTGGCCCGGTGGGTGAACCGGGTGTCATTGGCCGGCACGGCTCTGGACCCGAGCATTGGTGCATCAAGTCACCGACTGCTCGTGAAAGGAGCATCCGATGTTCAAGAAGACCCTGATCGCAATATCCGCGCTGCTCGCCCTCTTGGTTCCGGCAGCGGCCTCGGCGGCGTCCAACTCGGGCGCGGTCGTCTTCTCCAAAGCCTCGACCGTCGAAGGCGTCGCCAAAGGCGGGCTCTTCGCCGTCAAGGAGGGCCACCTGAACCAGCTGACCGAAGACCCGAGCGACACCGAACCGAACTTCTCCCCGGACGGGCGCACGATCGCCTTCGCCCGCGGCGGCGACATCTACTCGGTCCGGCCCGACGGCTCCGGCCAGCGCCAGCTGACCAGCGGCCCCGAGGTCGACTCGCTGCCGAAGGTCGCCCCGAACGGCCGCTACGTCGTCTTCGAGCGGCGCGGCGCTCTCGGCGGCCCCGCCAACCTCTACACCGTCGGCGCCACCGGCGGCGGCCTGCGGGCGCTGACCAGCAGCGGTGACGACCATGACGCCGCCTTCTCGCCCGACGGCAAGACGATCGTCTTCGTCCGCACCGCCGCCGGTGCCGAAGGCGGCAACGACGACGTCTACTCGATTCGACCGACTGGCTCCGGGCTGGCGCGGTTGACGAAAACCGGGGGTCTCGACGAGTTCGCCCCGCGCTTTTTCGCCGGTGGCGTCATCTACAGCCGCGGCGAGAGCAGCGAAGGCCCGGCCGCCTACGCTGACATCTACACGATGCGTCGTGACGGGACCCGCCCCAAGCCCCAGGTCGCCGGCGTCGGCTCCGCCTACGTCGAAGACGTCTCCCCCGACGGGAAGATGCTGATCTTCCGCCGCGCTCAGGGTCTCTGGGCGAAGAAGATCGGCCCTGGCAAAGCCCGCAAGTTGAGCACCCTGCCGGACCAGTCGAAGACGAGCTCCGTCTTCTCCTCCGACGGCAAGCGCGTCGCCGCCTTCGTCCAGGCCGAAGACGAGCAGCAGCTGGTCTCGATCAACGTCGAAACCCGCCGCCAGAGCCAGCTCGCCTCCGGCTACAACTTCGACGAAGGCGAAGGCACCGTGCTCGGCCCGGTAATCGATTGGCAGCCGATTCGCTAAGCCAGGGGTCTTCTGCCGAGGCCCGGGGGCCAGCAGGCAAGGACGAGGGAGCCGGAGTAGCAGCGCTACTTCGGCGACCGAGGACACAGCCTGGTGGTCATCCGGGTCCGGCAGAATGCCGCTGGTGGGGGACATTTCCATTGGTGATGAAGTCGCCGGCTACCGGATCGAGGAGCAGATCGCGCGCGGGGGGATGGGGGTCGTCTACCGCGCCACCCACCTCGGGCTCGAGCGGCCGGTGGCGCTGAAGGTGATCGCCCGCGAGCTGGTCGACCGGCGCGGCTTCCGCGAGCGCTTCCTGCGCGAGTCCCGCCTCGCCGCCCGGCTCGAGCACCCCTCGGTGGTGCCGGTCTACGACTCGCGCGAGGTCGACGGCGAGCTGATCGTGGCGATGCGGCTCGTCAGGGGCGGCGACCTGCGCCGGCTGATCGACCGCGAGGGGCCGCTGCCCCCGCACCGCGCGCTCAACTACCTGGCCCAGATCGCCGACGCGCTCGACGCCGCCCACGCCGCCGGCATCGTCCACCGGGACGTCAAGCCGCACAACATCCTCGTCGAGGGCGACCGCGCCTACCTATCCGACTTCGGCCTCGCCAAAGCCGTCGACGAGAGCGACGCCGCCTCCAGCGCCTCGGTCGTCGGCACCGCCCAGTACATGTCGCCGGAGCAGTGGCGGGGCGACTCGATCGGGCCGGCCGCGGACATCTACTCGCTCGGCTGCGTCCTCTACGAGGCGCTCACCGGGATCCCGCCGTTCCAGCGCGAGGAAGCGGAGGAGCCGCCGCGGATGCCGCACGGGGTGGAGGCGGCGATCCGCCGCGCCGTCGCCAAAGACCCCACCGCGCGCTACCCGACCGCCGGCGCCCTGATCACCGCCGCCCGCGCCGCCGAGGGCTCAGAGGTGCGGCCGACCGCGATCCTCTCCGAGGACCGCAGCGAGCGCAGCACCGCCCCCAACCACTCGCAAAGCCTCTTCGGCCGGCTCGGCGGGCGGGCGACGGCCTGGATCGCCGGCGGCGGCGTCATCTTCCTCGCCGCGATGGTGGCGGCCGCCCTCTTCCTGGTACTGGGAGACGACGGGCCGGAGGTCTCGGCGCCGATCGAGGTCGGGACGCCGCCGCTGCGGCTCGACGCCGGACCGAAGGCGGTCTGGGTGTCGAGCGAAAACGACGGGACCGTGACCCGGCTCGATCCCGAGACGGGCGAGGTCGTCGGCAACCCGCACAAAGTGGAGAAGGGGGTAGCGGGGGTCGCCGTCGGCGGCAAGTGGACCTGGGTGACGAACCCGGGACAGGGCCGGCTGCTGCGCCTCGACCCCTTCAGCGGCAAGGTCCTGAAGCGGATCCCGTTGCCCGGAGAACCCGGCCCGATTGCCCTCGGCGGCCAGCGCGTCTGGGTCGCCGACGAGGACGGCAAGGGGATCACCGCGGTGAACGCCGAAGCCGGCGAGATCGCCCCCCAGGGCCGCGGCCTGCCGCCCCAGGCGCCCGGCCTGCGACTCGCCTGGGGCGCCGAAAGCCTCTGGGTGACGGTCGCGGACGCCAACGTCGTTCGCAGGATCGCGCCGACGACCCTTGCGACCAGCGACCCGATCCGGGTCGGAGGCGGTCCCGCCGGCGTGACCGTGGCCGGCGGCTACGTCTGGGTGGCGAGCAGCCGCGCGGGCGTCGTCTCCAAGCTCGACCCCCTCTCGCTCCAGGTCGTCGATCGGATCAAGGTCGAGGGCCACCCCGGCGGCATCGACGGCGGCACCAGCGCCGTCTGGGTCGCCGACCGCGAAGACGACGCGGTGCGGAAGATCGACATCGAGAGCGGCGAGGTCGAGGGGGCGCCGATTCAGGTCGGCCCCGAACCGGGCGCGGTCGCGGTCGGCGGCGACGCGGTTTGGGTCGCAAATAACGGAGATGGCACCGTCACCCGGATCGAGCCCTAAACAGGCCGGTAGCCCTCCAGCGCATAGGGGTTGAGGAACTGGCGGCTTCGGAAGTTCGCCCGCTCGACCTGGGTGAGGCCTGCAAGGTCACAGACCTCATCCCACTGTCCTTCGATCGTCTCGACCTGATTGTCGACGATCTCCCGCGCCTCCTCTTCGGAGAGCAGATAGGTGGAGGCCCGCTCTATGCACCCTGCGACCTGGCTCATGCGCCACCCATCCCTTCCGATGGCCATGATCTGCGCCGTCTCGCCGCCGCCGCGCAACTGTGGGCAGATGTCATAGGCGGGGGTGAGGGTGAGGGCTTTCCCATCCCAAAAGGCGGCGTGGTTGCGGGCATGGTCGTCGTTGTTGCTGCAGAGGATGTTGAAGACGATCCTGGAGAACAGCTCCCGCAGGGTCTTCGCCGGCTCGGTGAAGCGGGCGCGGACAAGGTCGGCGAGGTCGGCGTAGCTGGCGTAGCGGGCCCCTGCCTCCTCCAGCTCCAGCATCGTCAGCGCCGATATCAGAGCCCGACGCCTCCCTCCCCCGGCCGATCGAAGCGCTCGACCAGGAGGGCATCCCGGCCATGGGCGGTCGCCAACCGCACCGGCGCTGCTTCGATCCCGGAGCGCCGCGCCAGTTCCATCGCCACAAACTCGCCCTTGACGACCGGAAAGGTGTCGGTGGTCGAGCTGAACTTGGCGATCAGCGTGCCCTCGCCATCGTCGAGCAACGCCTTCGGTCGAGCTCCTCCGACGGAGCTGCCATGCAGAAGCGCTTGGTCCAGTTCGGGGAAAGGGGAGACCCCGCTCGACGCGTTCGGCAGATTCCGCCAGGTCGTCGAGGTCGGCATGGTTCATCGCCCGCGGGACGTACTCGCGCGGGGAGGTCTGGAAGTCGAGAGCTCCGATGCGGTCCGACCCGGACCGAAGCAGATAGGTGAGCGGGCCGAGCTCGGTGGTTTCAGCATCCACCCGGCCGGTCATGCGATAGAGGATGACCCGCTCACCCCAAGCATCCGGCGCCGCGTCGGCGATGCAGCCGGGGATCTCCCCTACGGGCGAGGAGATCGCGCCGCGTTTGAGCGGCAGCTCCGGCAGGTAGAGGGGCATCGGGTCTTCACGTTCGAGATAGCTCTGGCCGTAGGTGAAGGTGACGGTGGGGCCGACCGGATCGAGCCGTCCCGCAATCACCGGCTCGGCGGCGCCGGGCAGCCAAACCCAGACGAAGGCCACCTCCGGCTCAGAAGTCATCGTCGATCTCGCGCGGCTTGCGGGCTCGGCTCGGCAGAACCGCGAGCCGGTCCGCCGCCCGTCCCAGCTCACTCGCGAGGCGCGACCGCTCCTCGTAGAAGAGGGGCACGCCGGTCAGCGTCGCGGCCTCGAAGGTGACGCCAAGGCCGACGCTTGGATCGCCACGCTCGATCTTGCGCAGGGTGACTACGCTGACCCCGACCCGTTCGGCCAGCTCCTGGATGGTCCAGCGGCGTTCGAGACGCCCAATCCGGATCTGGGTGCCGAGGAGCTCCGCCGCCTCGACGGTGCGTGGAGAGTAATTGGCTGCATTCTTCATCAGTTCGAAACAATAATATCAGTTAGGTATCTATACAGAAAGAATACTTTCATCAAAGGTAGACCTTAGCGCTCTTGGCGAGGCCGTCTCTGCGGTCTATCCGTGACGGGTGCGGATTCGATGGTGCGTTGCGGCTAGGATCGGCCCCCATGACCCAGGACATCGATCAGCTCGCCATAAACACGATCCGTACCCTCTCGATGGACGCCGTCCAGAAGGCGAACTCCGGCCATCCGGGGACGCCGATGTCGCTGGCTCCGGTCGCCTACGAGCTCTGGCAGAACCACCTGCGCTACGACCCGGCGAACCCGATCTGGCCGAACCGCGACCGCTTCGTGCTCTCGGCCGGCCATGCCTCGATGCTCCTCTACTCGATGATCTTCCTCGCCGGCGTCAGGAAGGTCGACGCGGACTACAACGTCCCCGACGAGCCGGCCTGCGACCTGGGCGAGATCGAAAGCTTCCGCCAGCTGCACTCGCGCACCCCGGGCCACCCCGAGTACCGCTGGACGACCGGCGTCGAGACGACCACCGGCCCGCTCGGCCAGGGCGTCGGCACCTCGGTCGGGATGGCGATGGCCTCGAAGTGGCTGGGCGCGACCTACGGCGCCGAGCTCTTCGACTTCGACACCTACGCGGTTGCCGGCGACGGCTGCCTGCAGGAGGGGATCTCGCACGAAGCCGCCTCGCTCGCCGGCCACCTGAAGCTCGACAACCTCTGCTGGATCTTCGACAACAACCACATCTCGATCGACGGCGACACGGCGCTGGCCTTCAGCGATGACGTCCTCAGCCGCTTCGAGGGCTACGGCTGGAACGTGCTCCGGGTCGGCGACGCCAACGACGCGCAGACTGCTGGGCAAAGCCTTCAACGAGTTCAAGGTCGAGGTCGGCCGGCCGACGCTGATCGTCGTCGACAGCCACATCGGCTGGGGCTCGCCGAACAAGCAGGACACCGAGTCCGCCCACGGCGAACCGCTCGGCGAAGAGGAGATCGAACTGACGAAGAAGGCCTACGGCTGGCCCAAGGACGCCAAGTTCCTCGTCCCCGACGGCGTCCGCGAGCGCTTCGACGAGGTGATCGGCAGGCGTGGCGCCGAGGCCCACTCCGCGTGGGTGGAGAAGTTCAACGACTTCAAGAGTGGCAACGCCGAGAAGGCCGCCGAGCTGGAGATGATGCAGCGGCGCGGCCTGCCCGACGGCTGGGACGCCGACCTGCCCAGCTTCGAGGCCGACGAAGAGAAGGGCCTCGCGACCCGCAAGGCCTCGAACAAGGTCCAGAACGCGATCGCCGCGAAGGTGCCGTGGCTGATCGCCGGCTCCTGCGACCTCACCGACTCGACCTCGGTCCGGCTCAGCGACGCCGACCAGTACGAGCCGGGCAGCTACGACGGCCGCCAGGTCCACTTCGGGATCCGCGAACACGGCGCCGCCGCGGCCTGCAGCGGGATGTCGACTGGCGAAGCTGCGCCCGCTCTGGTCGACCTACCTCACCTTCTCCGACTACGGCAGCGCCGCGATCCGGCTCTCGGCGCTGATGGAGCTGCCGGTCGTCCACCTCTTCACCCACGACTCGATCGGGCTCGGCGAGGACGGCCCCACCCACCAGCCGATCGAGCAGCTCGCCGCCCTGCGGGCGATGCCGCACCTCGACGTGATCCGTCCCGCCGACGCCAATGAGGTGACCGAGGCCTGGAAGGTCGCGCTCAACCGCACCCACTGCCCGGTGGCGATGGTGATGACCCGCCAGAACGTGCCGGTCTTCGACCGCTCCAAGTACGCCTCGGCCGAGGGCGTCCAGCGCGGCGGCTACGTCCTCGCCGACCCCGAGGACGGCGACCCGGAGCTGATCCTGATCGCCACCGGCAGCGAGGTCCAGCTCGCGCTCGGCGCCCACGAGCGGCTGGCGGAGGAGGGGATCCGCACCCGCGTCGTCAGCCTCCCCTGCTGGGAGATCTTCGAGAAGCAGGACCAGTCCTACCGCGACGAGGTGCTGCCGCCGGAGATCGTCGCCCGACTCGCGATCGAGGAGGCCTCGCCGCTCGGCTGGGAGAAATGGACGGGAACCGACGGTGCCATCATGGGGATGACCACCTTCGGCCAGTCGGCGCCGTTCGCGGACGTCGAGGCGGAGTTCGGGTTCACCGTCGACAACGTCACCGAGGTGGCGCGCGAGGTCGCCGAGCGGGCGGCCGAAGTCAACGACTTAGAGGAGCTCCAGATGAAGCCGACGCAGCGTCTGCACGAACTGGGCCAGAGCCTCTGGCTCGACAACATCACCCGGCCGATGCTGCGCGAAGGCGTGCTCGAGGGCTACATCCGCGACCTCTCGGTCACCGGCCTGACCTCGAACCCGTCGATCTTCGACAAGGCGATCTCCGGCGGCGACGCCTACAACGAGCAGATCGCCGAGCTGGCACCGAAGGCTGCGGCGGGCGAGGGCGTCGGCGCCAACGAGAACGAGAAGGTCTTCTTCGAGCTGGCGCTCGCCGACCTGCGCGACGCCTGCGACCTCTTCGCCGACGTCCACCGCCGCACCGCCGGCGTCGACGGCTTCTGCTCGCTCGAGGTCTCGCCGCTGATCGCCGACGACGCGGCGGCGACGATCGAGGAGGCGAAGGCGCTCCACGCCAAGGGCGGACGGGACAACCTCTTCATCAAGATCCCCGGCACCCAGGCCGGGCGCGAGGCGATCGAGGAGTCGATCTTCGCCGGGGTGCCGATCAACGTCACCCTGCTCTTCGACGACAAGCAGTACCTCGGCGCCGCCGACGCCTACATGCGCGGGATCGAGCGGCGGATCGAGGCCGGGCTCGACCCCGACGTCGCCTCCGTCGCCTCGCTCTTCATCAGTCGCTGGGACGTCGCCGTCGGCAAGGACGTCCCCGACCACCTCGTCAACCGGCTCGGGATCGCGGTCGGCGGCCGCGCCTACCGCGCCTACAACGAGCTGCTGGAATCCGACCGGATGCGGCGGCTGATGAACGAGGGCGCGCGGCCGCAGCGGCTGCTCTGGGCCAGCACCGGGACCAAGGACCCCGACGCCTCCGACACGCTCTACATCGAGGCCTTCGCCTCGCCGCTTACGATCAACACGATGCCGGAGCCGACCCTGCACGCCTTCGCCGACCACGGCGAGGTGACTGACCTCTTCCCGAAGGACGGCGGCAATGCCGAGCAGGTGCTGCACGAGTTCGCCGAGGCCGGGATCGACGTCGCCGCCCTCGCGACGCGCCTCCAGGAGGAGGGCAAAGGGAGCTTCAACAAGGCCTGGGAAGAGCTGCTGAAGGCGATCGAGTCGCAGAGCGGGGTCGCGGCCGGGTGACCGAGCCCTCGGCGCTTCGCCAGGCGCCCGCCTGGGCTGAGCTTCAGGCCCACTTCGAGCAGATCCGCGGTACCCACCTGCGCGACCTCTTCGCCGCCGACCCCGAGCGTGGCGAGCGGCTGCGAGCCGAGGGCGCCGGCCTCTACCTCGACTTCTCGAAGAACCGCGTCAGCGACGAGACGCTGCTGCTGCTCGGGGCGCTGGCCGAGCAGCGCGGCGTCTTCGAGCGGCGCGAAGCGATGTTCGCCGGCGAGCACATCAACGTCTCCGAGGACCGCGCCGTGCTCCACGTGGCGCTGCGGATGCCGCGCGAGCGCTCCCTGATCGTCGATGGGGTCGATGTCGTCAAGCAGGTGCACGAGACGCTTGACCGGATGGCGGCCTTCTGCGAGCGGGTGCGTTCGGGCGAGTGGCGCGGCCACACCGGCAAGCCGATCCGCGCCGTCGTCAACATCGGCATCGGCGGCTCTGACCTCGGCCCGGTGATGGCCTACGAGGCGCTCAAGCACTACGCAAAGCGCGAGATGACCTTCCGCTTCGTCTCCAACGTCGACGGCACCGACTTCGCCGAGAAGACCCGCGACCTCGACCCCGAGACCACCCTCTTCGTCATCTCCTCGAAGACCTTCACGACGCTGGAGACGATGACCAACGCGCACACCGCGCGCGAGTGGGCGCTGGCGGGCCTCGGCGGCGATGAGGCCGCCGTCGCCAAGCACTTTGTCGCCGTCTCGACCAACGCCACGGAGGTCGAGAAGTTCGGGATCGACACCGAGAACATGTTCGGCTTCTGGGAGTGGGTCGGCGGCCGCTACTCGATGGACTCGGCGATCGGCCTCTCGACGATGCTGGCGATCGGCCCCGCCCGCTTCGCCGAGATGCTGGCCGGGTTCCACGCGATGGACGAGCACTTCCGGGAGGCGCCGACCGCCACCAACCTGCCGCTGATCATGGGCCTGCTATCGGTCTGGTACGCCGACTTCTTTGGCGCCGAAACGCAGGCGGTGCTCCCCTACGACCAGTACCTGCACCGCTTCCCGGCCTACCTTCAGCAGCTGACGATGGAGTCGAACGGCAAGCACGTGACCCTCGACGGCGCCCGCGTCGACTACGAGACCGGCCAGGTCTACTGGGGCGAGCCGGGGACCAACGGCCAGCACAGCTTCTACCAGCTGATCCACCAGGGGACGCGGCTGATCCCCTGTGACTTCATTGGCTTCGCCAACTCGCTCAACCCGCTCGGCAACCACCACGACATCCTCATGTCGAACGTCTTCGCCCAGGGCGAAGCGCTCGCCTTCGGCAAAACGCCCGAGCAGGTGCGGGCGGAGGGCACGGCGGAGGAGGTCGTCCCGCACCGGGTGATGGAGGGGAACCGACCCTCGAACACGATTCTCGCCGAGCGGTTGACGCCGGCGGCGCTGGGGTCGCTGGTCGCCCTCTACGAGCACAGCGTCTTCACCCAGGGGGCGGTCTGGGGGATCGACTCCTTCGACCAGTGGGGGGTCGAGCTGGGCAAGGTCCTGGCGAAGGCGATCATCCCCGAGCTCGAGGCCGAGTCCGAGCCGGAGCTGCGCCACGACAGCTCCACCAACGCGCTGATCCGCCGCTACCGCAGCCAGCGGCGCTAGCCTCAGGCGCATGCCACCGCTCGACTTGCTGCCGCTGGCAGCGTCCGAGTCGAACCTGCTCGCCGCCCGCGAGCAGATGGCCTTCACCCTCGGCTTCCACATCGTCCTCTCCTGCCTCGGGGTGGCGCTGCCGGCGACGATCCTGGTCGCCAACTACCTCGGGCTGAAAAAGGGAGACGGGGCGGCGATGGAGCTGGCGCGGCGGTGGTCGAAGGCGATGGCGGTGACCTTCGCCGTCGGGGCCGTCACCGGCACCGTCCTCAGCTTCGAGTTCGGCCTGCTCTGGCCGCAGTTCGAGCATCGCTTCGGCTCCGTCTTCGGGATCGCCTTCGCGATCGAGGGGATCTTCTTCTTCCTCGAGGCGATCTTCCTCGCCGTCTACATCTACGGCTGGAAGCGGCTGCGGCCGTGGACCCACTTCTGGTCCGGGGTGCCGATGGTCGTCACCGGGATCGGCGGCGCCTTCTCGGTCGTCGCCGCCAACTCCTGGATGAACCAGCCGCAGGGCTTCACCCTCGATGCCGCCGGCACGGTGACCGACGTCGAGCCGCTGAAGGTTCTCTTCAACCCGGCGACCGGCTACGAGGTCCCGCACATGATCCTCGCCGCCTACATGGTCGTCGGGTTCCTGGTTGCCTCGATCTACGCGGTCGGGATGCTGAAAGGGCGGCGCGACCGCCTGCACCGGCTGGGGGTGGTGATCCCGCTGACGATCGCCTGCCTCGCCACCCCGATCCAGCTCTTCGTCGGCGATACCGCGGCGCGCAAAGTCGCCGACCACCAGCCCGCCAAGTTCGCGGCGATGGAGTGCATCGAAAAGACCGGCGACAACCAGACCGAGTACCTCGGCGGCATCTGCACCGACGACGGGGTTAAGGGGGCGATCGGGATCCCCGGCCTCGACTCCTTCCTCGTCGGTTGGAGCACCGACACCGAGGTGACCGGGCTCGATGACATCCCCGATAACGAAGAGCCGCCGGCCCACACCATGCTCCACCTCGCCTTCGACGCGATGGTCGGGATCGGCACCGCGCTGCTGGCCCTCGGCGCCTGGTTCGGCTTCGTCTGGTGGAAACGGCGGGACATTCCGCAGACGCCCTGGTTCCTGCGCGCGGTAGCGGTCTCCGGGGCTGGCGCGATCCTGGCGCTCTGGTGCGGCTGGATCGTCACCGAGGTCGGGCGGCAGCCCTGGATCGTCCAGGGATTCATGCGCACCTCCGAAGCGGTCACCGAGGCGGAGGGGATCTGGTTCAGCTTCGCCCTCGTCCTGCTCCTCTACGCGGGGCTCGGCACCGGCGCGGTCCTGGTCCTGCGCTCGATGTCGCGCCGCTGGCGTGAGGCGGGCGCCGAGAACGTCCAGAGCCCGTACGCGCCCCAAAGCGAGGAGGTCGGGTGAGCAAGGCCGACGCCGCGGCGGCGACCCTCTGGGTGGGGGCGACCTTCTACGCGCTCTTCGGCGGCGCCGACTTCGGCGGCGGCTTCTGGGACCTTGTGGCCGGCTGGGACGAGCGCGGGCAGCGGCCGCGCGACGCGATCCAGCGCTCGTTGACGCCGGTCTGGGAGGCCAACCACGTCTGGCTGATCTTCGTCCTCGTCGTCCTCTGGACCGCCTTCCCCACCGCTTTCAGCGCGATCTTTACGACGCTGTACGTGCCGATCGCCCTGGCGGCGCTGGGGATCGTCCTCCGCGGCGCCGGCTTCGCCTTCCGCAAGTCGATCGTCGGTTTGCGCGAGCGGCGGGCGATGGGCGCGACCTTCGCGATCTCCTCGGTCCTCACCCCGTTCTTCATGGGCACGGTGGTGGGGGCGATCGCCGCCGGCAACGTCCCGGCCGAGGGCAACGGCGACGCCTTCTTCGAGCTGGATCCAGCCGCTGCCGCTGCTGATCGGGGCGATGTTCGTCGCCAGCGGCGCCTACCTCGCCGCCGTCTTCCTCGTCGGCGACGCCCGGCGCGCCGGCGACGCCGAGATGGAGCGCTACTTCGAGCGCCGCGCTCTCGGGGCCGCGGTGGTCGCCGGGGCCCTCGCCATCGCCGGCATCTTCGCCCTCCACTCCGAAGCCCGCTACGTCTTCGACCGCCTTACTGACCAAGGCCTGCCGCTGGTGATCCTCTCGCTGCTCTGCGGCATCGCCCTCCTCGCCGTCCTCCTTCGCGGCGGCCGCCGGCTCCTGCGACCGTTCGCCGCCGGCGCCGTCGTCGCGGTGATCTGGGGTTGGGGCGTCGCCCAGTTCCCCTACCTCCTGCCGACCAGCCTCCGCATCGACCAGGCCGCCGCCCCCGACCCGACGATGACGATCATCTTCATCGTCTTCGCCGCCGCAGCGATCGTCGTCCTGCCGTCGCTGGGGCTGCTCTACACGCTGGCTCAACGGGACATGCTCGAGTCAGAGCACTAGGCTGAGCCGTGTGATCGAGGCGGTTCTCTTCGACATCGATGGGACGCTGATCACCACCGGCGGCGCCGGTGGTGAGGCCTGGAAACGCGCTTTCCTCGAGCTCTACGGGAGCCCGCTCGACATCCGTGAGGTGACCGAGTCGGGGATGACCGACCCGGAAGTGGGGCGGGTGGCATTGCAGAACATCCTCGGCCGCGACCCCAACCCGCGGGAGCTGGCGGGGGCGATGGGGCACTACCTACGTCACCTCTCGACCGCGATCGACGAATCGGACGGGTATCGGGTGATGCCGGGGATCGAGGATTTGCTCGAGCGATTGGTCGACGCCGGTCACCTGCTCGGCCTTACCACCGGCAACGTCGAGTCAGCCGCCCACATCAAGCTCGCCCGCAGCGGCCTCAACCGCTTCTTCTCCTTCGGCGGCTACGGCTCGGACTCCAATCAGCGGACCGAGCTGACCCGCCGCGCGCTCGACCGCGGCAAGCTCGTCTCCGGCGGCATCCTCGATGCCGGCAATGCGATCTCGGTCGGCGACACCCCTCGCGACGTCGCCGCCGGCCATGGCGCCGGCATCGAGGTCGTCGGCGTCGCCACCGGCAACTTCACGGTCGATGACCTGCGGCGGGCCGGCGCCAATTGGTCTCTGGAAACGGTCGAACAAGACTTTCCCGTCTGACCCCGCGGCACGGAGTTTCGCTCAACTTTGGTCGTAACCCTTGCCGAAAGGGGCGCAGTACGAAACCGTTCGTGTGTCGCAACCAGGTAACGATCGGGAGGAGAACCCTTGAAGTTCGGCAAACGTGTTGAGGCTCGGATGGGGCGCCAGCTGAGTCTCCTAGGGCTCCTGATCTTAATTGCAATGTTGACCTTTTCGCTTGGAATCAGCGTGGCGGGCTCCAAACCTGAGGACGCCCGCGGCGGCGGCCGGACCCTCGACGAACTCACCGTGGCCGACTTCCCAGCCGCTTCCCGGCATATCGGCTCGGATCTTTGGCAGCAGAGGGCGACCCCGCTTGCGCGCATTCAGCGACGCCACTCCCGCTCTAAATTCCGCGGCCTGAGCGACTCCCGGTCGATATCCGTGGGAAAGACCGCATTCCCGAGCCCGCTCGGGGATGAGGTCGGACGCGTATTGCGGCTCGGCCGCAATGCACGCGTCGTTCGGTACCTCGGCGATTTTGCGGCCGAGATTTCACAGGTCGGAGGCGCAAAGGGGATCGCCCAGTCGACCGTGCCGCTCCGAGCGCGCAACCGCCGCGGGAAGAAGGCGCCGGTTGATCTCACGCTGAAGAGGCAGGCCGCCGGGTACGAGTCCCGAAACCCAATCGTGGACGTCGTCTACTCCACGAATCCACGACGGGGGGTAACCCTGGTCGACGCAGGTGTCGAGGTTCGGCTCCACGGTATGGCAGCAGGAGTCGCAGCCCGGGAGGCGGGGGACCGCATCGTCGCGCCTGGCGCCGTCAAGGACACCGACCTGTGGACGGTCCCGACCTTCAGCGGCTTCGAGAACTTTGCCCTCTTGCGTTCGGCGGCGAGTCCCCAGAGCCTGACCTTCGACCTCCGGATGCCGGCCGGTGCCAAGCTGGAAGAATCGACCGCCGGAGCAGCGGAGGTGCGACGGGACGGAAAGCCGCTGGTGTCGATCGCCCCGCCGACCGCCATCGATGCCGATGGAGTCTCCGTTCCGGTTTCGATGAAGGTGACCGGATCAGCGCTCGTGCTACACATTCCCCACCGCTCTCGGGACCTTCGCTATCCCCTGCTAGTCGACCCTGCGTATACGGAAGAAGAATGGGATTGGATCAGCACCCCATGGAAATCTGAACACGAACCCCAAGCCGATGGCTGGACCACCTTCACCAACCACTCAGGTGCGTTCAACACGGCCCCGCTGTATCTCCCTGGTAGATGGGGAGGGGGTCTTTACACCTTCACCCCCGAACCGGGTAATAGCACCCTCACCGGGGACTACACCGAGTGGCGCTTCAATCCCCCAGGCACGACGACCAAGGTCTACCGCTCAGAAATGGTCGGTAGCGCCCAGCTCAACAGCGGTTGCTGGCGCTTCGGCATCAGCGACGGTGGCAGCGCGAGCAGCTGTAGTTCTTCGATCGCCGAAAACTTTTGGACCTTCTGCGTCATCGGAACCTGTGACCCGAATGCCGGGACCGCCGACAACTATGCGCTGTTCCGGCTCGAATCCACCTCGAACGTTCAGCGCACCAGCGCGAACAAGCTCATCGGTGCGCTTGGATACGCGGCCGTCTACTACTCTGACAGCGACCTACCCAGCTTCGGCGCAGTCAACAGCGGGGGCTCGAGCGCCTGGGTGAAAGGCTTCGCTGGAGAAATCTCCGGACCGATTCGCGACGACGGCGTTGGAATGGTCTGGCAGCACGCTTCGATTTCGGATAGTTCGTGGGCAGACGGTTATGAAGAACCGTGTGAAGGCACCTGGTGGGCGCCCTGTCCCCGGGACATGCCCACCAGCTATCCCATCAACGACAGCGAACTGCCGGATGGCAAGCACAAAGTCGTAATCGAAGGGGAAGATGCACTAGGGCAGAAAGCTTCTTACTCTTGGGGAAACATCTGGCTCGACAGGCAAGGTCCGAACGTCGAACCGCTCTCCGGCTCGTTGTGGGAAAAATCCGACAAACCTAACGCCGAAGGCAACCCGACCGCGGTTGCACCAACGCTTCTTCCCGGCGGCTACACGCTGAAAATCCCCGCTACCGATGGCGTCGCAGGCGGCACGGAAGCTCAACAGAGGTCTGGCGTGAAAAGCGTGGAAGTGAAAGTCGACGGTGAAACGGCTCTCGCCGCGGACTCCGTCTCCTGCCCGGGCGGAAGCTGCCCCGACACGCGGGAATGGACCTTCTCCACCGCCGAATACCCAGCCGGAACGCGGACGATCACGGTGATCGCCAAAGACCAGGTTGGCAATCAGATGTCGAAGAGCTTCCACGTCGTCGTCCCGGCGGCCGGCGAGCTCGAACTCCCACTGGCGGGGACGAAGACCTCGCGCTGGGTGCAGCTGAAGGCACATGTGGATGCGGGCTTTTCGACCGTCCGTTTCCAGGCCCGGAAAGTGGGGACGACATGGGCCGACATCCCCCTCGCCGCGCTCACCGATAGCGCGGGCAAACAACCGTCCTCGATCGAATTCCCGATTTCCGGCTCGGTCAGCCCGGTCGTCAACTTCGAGGTCGCAAAAGCCTTCACGCCAGCTCTCACCGGGGGCCTCAACCAGATCCAGGTCCGCGCCCGCTACAGCGGCGGCGGCAGCGGCAGCTCGAAAGCCGTCCCGATCACGCTGGACCCACGCGGTTTGACCACCGACGATGCGAAGTCCGGGGTCGGGCCTGGTGAAGTCAACCTGGCGACCGGCAACCTCACCGTGGGCGCAGCCGACGCCTCGGTCCAGAGCTGGGAGACGAGCATCGGCGTCTCGCGGGCGTTCAACTCCAGGGACCCGGGGGCGAACCCGACCGGCCCGATGGGGCCGGGCTGGACCTTGAGTGTGCCGGTCGAAGAAGCGTCCGAATACGTTTCTCTGAGGGAGATCACGGACGCCTACGGCTCGGTCGTGGCCGAACTGAACCTCAGCGGGGGAGAAGCGATCCAGTTCTACCTCGAAGGCGGGCAATACGTACCGGAGGTCGGCTACGAGGCGGTGACGCTCACGAAGCCGGGGGCGGAAGAATTCCTCCTCAAGGGCGACGACGGCAACATGATCGTGTTCAAAAAACAGAGCGGCACCAGTGACAGCCTCTACGTCCCGACTCAGATCCAGCAGCAGGTTTCCGCCAACACCAGCAGCGTCTCATATGAAGTCGTTGGCGGCGTGCCCAGGATCGCGACGCTGCTTGCGCCGGTTCCCGCCGGCGTCAGCTGCGCAAACCTCAATACCGTCGGCTGCCGCAGCCTGAAACTGGTCTACGCCACCAGCACCACTGCCAAAGGCACGTCCGAATCGGAATGGGGCACCTATAAAGACCGCCTGGAAAAGGTTCAGTTCACCGCCTTTGACCCAGCGAGCAGCGCAATGAAAACCGATACCGTCTCGCAGTACCTCTACGACAACGCGGGCCGGCTGCGGGCGCAGTGGGACCCACGGATCTCGCCGGCTCTCATGACCCGGTACGCCTATGACAGCGGTGGCCGCCTCTCGGAAATCGCACCCCCCGGCGTCAGCGCCTGGAAAATGACCTATGCGGCACTCCCGGGCGACGGCGACGGTGGCCGCCTCCAGAGCGTCTCCCGCGCCACCCCGCAGGGCACCGCGACGACGAGCCTGGTCTATGGGGTGCCGCTCTCCGGCTCCGGGGCGCCGAACGCGATGGGCTTGAGCGATGTCGCGGCATGGGGGCAGCAGGATGTCCCGGTCGGGGCGACCGCGGTCTTTCCTCCCGATACCGTCCCCTCGAGCCCGCCGGCGAGCTATACCCGCGCCACGGTTCACTACCTGAACCGCATGGGCATGGAGGTCAATACGTCCGCTCCCGGTGGCGGTATCGCTACCGTCGAACACGACAAATTCGGCAACCTCGTCCGGGAACTCGCGCCGGCAAACCGCAAGCGCGCTTTGGAAGCGGGCGGCAGCTCGGTCGAAGTGGCGCAGAAGCTCGACACCGACCGGGTTTTCGGCAGCAACGGGACGGAGATGGAAGAAGAACTCGGTCCCGAGCACGAAATCAAGCTCGACAACGGCGAAGCCGTGAAAGCCCGCTCGAGGACCGTCGTCACCTATGACGTGGGCGCGCCGGAAGGCAAAGACCCGCATCTGCCGACGACGAGCACTACGGAGGCCAAGGTCACCGGCGGGTCGGCCACGGCCGATCCCAGGGTGACGAAAACTGAATACGACTGGAATCTGCTGCGGCCGATCAAGACGATCAAGGACTACGGCGGCCTGGCGATCACCAGAAGTACCACCTACAAGGCGGAAACCGGCTTGGTCGACCTCGTCTACAAGCCCAAATACCCCAGCAGTGGGTCGGGTGGGCCCGACCGGGTGAAGCGGTACTACACCGCTGGAGAAGACAAAGGCATTCCTGCCTGTGGAAACAAGCCACAGTTCGCGAACCTCCTTTGCCGAGAAAGCAGTGCGGCCGATCCGAAGGCGCCGGTAACGTTTTTCGAATACAACCGCTTGAACGAGGTGGTGACGGCGAGGGAAGAAATCAGCGATCGCACCAAGTCGAAGATTACGACCTACGACGCGGCCGGTCGGCAGCTGACGTCCCATCTCACGTCCTCGACCGATGCCGAAGGGCTGGTGGCGGCATATGGGTTCGAGGAGAGCACGGGCACGACCGCGGCCGACTCCTCCGGGAACGGGAACAACGGAACGCTGCAGAACCTGACCCACACCGTGCAGGGCCGTTTCGGGCGCGCCCTCGAATTCGATTCCACCTCCGACTACGTGACGGTGCCGGATTCCAATTCGCTCGATTCGAGCGGAGAAATCACGATCGAGGCATGGGTTCGTCCCGACGTCGGTGGGACCAACCAGAGAATCGTCAACAAGGAAGGCAGCGTTACCGGGTGCTCGACCACGGCGTACGGCCTCTACGCGTCCTCCTCCTCCACGCTGCCGCAGCCGAGGGCCTACGCCTGCAACTCGAACTTTGCAGCCCCCTCGACTTACAAGCTTCCGGTGGGGATGTGGAGTCACCTCGTGGTGACGATCGACTCGGCCCGCACCGCGAGGATTTATGTGAACGGGAGCCAAATCGCCAGCGGGACGATCGAAAAAGCCCCTGGGGCCTCAACCGGATCCTTGAGGATCGGAGGCCTGGACTTCAAAGGCTTGATCGACGAGGTGCGGATCTACAACCGCGCCCTGTCTCAGTCGCAGGTTCACACCGACATGACGATGGCGGTCGACACCGAAACTCCGTCGCCCACCTTCACTCCCCGGTCAGGGCTGCTTGCTGCGTACGCGTTCGAGGGTCCGGAAGGGTCAACGCAGGCCGTCGACTCCTCCGGAAGCGGGCGGAACGGCACGTTCGCCGGGGAACTCTACCCTGGCGGGCGGCACGGTTCCGGGCTTCTCTCTTTCGGCTCAGGCGAAATGTCGGTGGAAGCGAAAGGGTCCAATAAATTCGGAGTCGCGAGCGGCATGACCTATGAGATGTGGCTTTACCCGACCCAGACTGTGCCATCGGGAACGACCCTGATGTATATGGGACTGTCGTACTTGCTGTACACGGAAGGGGAATTCCTCAGGTTCCAGGCGGGTTCAGGCTCGGCCGCAGCCAGTACGAACTGGCTCCCGATCAACCAAGCACATTCGATCGCACTGACATATGGCAGCGGCAGCGCGAAGATCTACATCGACGGCGTTCTTCGCGGAAGCGGCAGTGTTCCAGCGGGTTCGACGTCCGACGTCGAATCTTTCCATCTCAATCCCTTCGTCGGACGTGCTGACGAGGTTCGCATCTACAACCGGGCGCTGACTCTCGAAGAAATCAAAGCGGACTTCGCCACGCCAATCGTCGCTGCCTCCAGCGCGCCGTCAAACGGAACCCCGTTGCCGACGGTGACGACCGAATACAGCTCGAGCACCGGTATGCCGGTGAAAGGGTCGACTACCGAAGGGGTGGTCACGCGATCCCTCAGCACGGAATACGACGAACTCGGCCGGGCGATCAACTACACGGATGCCGATGGCAATACCTCGACGACCACCTATGACATCGACGGGCGGACGACTAAAACCACGGACGGCCTCGGTAGCCAGACTTACAAATACGACACCAGCACTGGGCAGCTGACCACGCTCGAAGACTCACTAGCTGGAAGCTTCAGCGCCGAATACGACAGCACCGGCCAGCTTCAAGTCGAAAAATATCCCAACGGGATGTCGGCGAGCTACAGCTACGACGAGACCGGCGCCCCTATCTCGTTGAAATACACGAAAGCGGGATGTCCGTCCTGCGCATGGTACAGCCAGGCGGTCAAGTCCTCTGCGCATGGGCAATGGAGGCAGAACGACACGACGCTGTCCAGCCACAGCTACACCTACGATGGGGTTGGCCGTCTGACCCAGGTCAGCGAAACGCCGGCCGGCAAAGGCTGCACCACGCGGTCCTACAGCTTTGACGCCGACTCCAACCGGCTCAGCAAGATCACCCGTGCGCCGGGCATCGGCGGTGCATGCGTAACCAGCGGCGCGGGCGAAGAAGCCTCCTCGACCTATGACTCCGGCGATCGGATCACCGGCGCCGGGTTCTCCTACGACGCCTACGGCAGGCTCCTCGAGCTTCCGGCCGCAAGCGCGGGCGGTAGCGCCCTCTCGATGCGCTACTACGTCAACGACATCACTCGCACCGAGACGCAGAACGGGAAAACCATCAGCTGGCTGCTGGATCCGATGCAGTCGCGGCCGCGAGCGACGATGCCGGTCGAAGGAAAAGAAACGATCTACCACTACTCCGACAACTCCGACAGCCCAGCCTGGACGACCGAAAAATCCGGTTCGAGCACGCTCTCCTGGGAACGGTCGGTCGGCGGAATCGGCGGCAATCTTGGTGCCCTGGTCACCTATGACGGCACGACCACGACGACGAAGCTTCAAATGACCAACCTGCACGGAGACGTTATCGGCATCGCCAGTTCTAGCTCCGAAGCAGGCGCCCCGCTCGAACTGTTCGAAGCCGACGAGTTCGGGAACCCCACCGGGTCCGGTTCCCACACCTATGGCTGGCTCGGGGGCAAAGAGCGGCGGACGACGCTAGCGAGCGGGGTCATCCAGATGGGAGTAAGAGGGTACGTCCCAGCGTTGGGGAGGTTCACCTCGGTCGATCCGATTTACGGTGGCTCGGCGAATTCCTACGACTATGCGAACGCCGATCCGATCAACTCGTTCGATCTGGCAGGCACCGACTCAACCACCATGGATTGTCATGCCGGTGCCGCTGCCTGTTCATGTGGACTGCAGATCAAGCTCTCGAATGCCAAGAAGGCGCGATGGCGGGGTTCGATGTACACGCGATTCAAGATGGTGTGCCCCGAGGCGTGGCACGTGAAGCTTCAGTCTGGCACGCGGTACGAAACCTTTGAATATAAGGGTGGTAACGGAAAATGGCACAAGTTCACCCCTACCTTTAGGGAGAGGCCGACCGCTAATTCGGCGCTTTGGGAGCAAGAGGTACTCATAAACGACGTCCGCCACATGGAGTGCACGTCGGGGCACGAGTACAGGGTGGGGTATTCGGTGCGAGCCGATGTCTACAACTTGGACCCCGCGAATCAGCATCAGTGGTTCCACGGCAGAGCCAACCTCAGGTGCAAATGAACGATCGGGGACGATGGCTCCCCAGCGATTCGCTGAGGCCGCGACGGTTGATGCTGCCGGGGCCTTCGATCAGCTGAGGCTGCAGTGCGCCTGGTAGATGTTGAGGAAGCCGTTTTCGAAGCCGTTCCTCGCCATCCGCAGGTAGAGGCGCCAGACGCGCATCCGTTCGGCTCCGGCGAGGCGCTCGCCCTCGGCGCGGTTGGCGTCGAGGTTCTGGGCCCAGTGCTTCAGCGTCTGCGCGTAGTCGGGGCCGAAGTCCTCGACGTGGTGGACGACGAAGCCGGCCCGTTCGAGCGCCAGGAGGTTGCGGGAGAGGTGGAGGGGGGCAGCGTCGGGGAAGACGTAGCGCTCGGAGAATTCGCCGGCCTCGGGGTCGGTGTGGCGGAGGCGGGTGATGCCGTGGTTGAGGAGGCGGCCGCCGGCGTCGAGCAGCCCGGCGAGGGTCTCGGCGTAGAGGTCGATGTTGGCTGCGCCGACGTGCTCGACCATGCCGATGCTGGCGATCGCGTCGAACTTCTCGCCGGTCTTGGCGAGGTCGCGGTAGTCCATCACGCGGATGTCGACGCGGTCGGCGACGCCCGCCTCCTCGGCCCGCTGTCGCGCCTTTTCGGCCTGCGGGGGCGAGAGGGTGATGCCGACGACGTTGGCGCCGTACTTGGTCGCCGCCCAGAGCGGGAAGCCGCCCCAGCCGCAGCCGACGTCGAGGACCCGCTCGCCCTCCTTGATCTGGAGCTTGCCGGCGACGGTGTCGAGCTTCTCCTCCTGCGCCTCCTCCAGCGTCTTCATCTCGCCACCGCGCCAGATCGCGCAGCTGTAGACCATCGTCGGGCCGAGGAAGAGCTCGAAGAACTCGTTGGAGACGTCGTAGTGGTGGCGGACGGCGCGGGCGTCGCGCTCCTTGCTGTGGCGCTTGCCGGTCGGGCGCAGCTCCGAAGCCGGGCGCGGCGGCGGCTTGACGATCCCCATCGCCCGCACCGCGGCGAGCATCAGCGCCCTCTGATCGGTCTTGTCGAGCGAGGGCGGCTGCCAGCCGTCGAGGACGCGGATCACCTTGTCGAGGTCGTCGACCTCGAGTTCGCCGCTGACATAGGCGCGGCCGAGGCCGAGCTGGCCGGGCGCCCGTAGAGCGTGGGCGATCGCCCGCGGCGAGCGGACGCTGAAGACGGGGCCGCCATCGGCGGCGGTGGAGGGGACGCTCGAGCCGTCCCAAAACTCGATCGTGAACGGGCGCTCCGGGAGGCGGGTCGCGATCTCACGCCGTAGCGGCGCGGTGTTTGCGAACGGCATCGCGGGGGAGCCTACCCAGAAGCTATTGGCCGCGAGGCCAGGACAGCGCCCCCTATCATCGGCTGCCATGACGACCGTCGGACCGCTTCCCTCAGACATCCAGCCCGTCGAGAACGAGACCCGGGACCGGATCATCACCGGCCTGGTCACCGTGATTCCCTTCATCGCCGTGATCGTCGCCGGCTGGCAGGTATGGGGAAGCGCTCTGAACTGGACCGACGTCTTCCTCTTCGTCGGCATGTACCTGCTGACCGGCCTCGGGATCACCGTCGGCTTCCACCGCCTGCTCACCCATCGCTCCTTCAAGACCTACCCGTGGCTGCGCGGCCTCTTCGGCATCCTCGGCTCGGCGGCGATCGAGGGTCCGGTGATCTCCTGGGTCGCCGACCACCGCAAGCACCACACCTTCTCCGACGAACACGGCGACCCCCACAGCCCCCACGTCGACCACGGCGGCGGCTGGAAGGGGGCGATGAAGGGCCTCTTCCACGCCCACGTGGGCTGGATCTTCATCCACACCCAGCGCGGCAACAAGGAGCGCTTCGCGCCGGACCTGATCAAGGACCCGGTGATCAACTGGGTCGACCGCACCTTCATCTACTGGGCGATCCTCGGCCTGCTGCTGCCCTTCTTCCTCGGCTGGATCATCGGCGGCACCGTCTCCGCCGGCCTCACCGGCCTGCTCTGGGGCGGCCTGGTCCGCGTCTTCGTCCTCCACCACTTCACCTACAGCATCAACTCGCTCTGCCACACCTTCGGCCGCCGCGAATTCGACACCAGCGACGAGTCGCGCAACCTCGCCCTGATCGCGATCCCGACCCTCGGCGAGGCCTTCCACAACAGCCACCACGCCTTCCCGACCTCCGCCACCCACGGCCTCCGCTGGTACCAGGTCGACATCTCTTCGCTGGTCATCAACGGCCTGAGAAGGTCGGGCTGGCCTGGGACGTGGTCCGGGTTTCGCCGGAGCGCCAGGCCGCAAAAGTCGCCGGGTAGCTAGGGCGCTTCAGTCGGATTCGTACCAGTCGATCCACTGGTCGCAGGCCTGCCCGAGTGGCACGGTGCGGTGCGGTTCGGCCGGGACCGCGACCAGCTCGCCGACGATAGGCCTTGCCGTCATAGCCGCTGAGGCTCTGCAGGGTGCTGGCGCTCGGCGGTGTCGACGGTGAAGCGGACGTTGCCGCCCGTCGCTCTCGTAGCGGCCGGCGGGCCAGAACTGGCCGTTGTTGCCGAGGCTGATCGTGTTCGGCCGCTGGCCGTCGAGGGCGGCGCTCCAGCGCTTCGCTGAAGCCGGGCGCCGAGAGGGTGAGGTCGAAGGGGGAGAAGTACTGCAGCGAGAGGTTCCAGCTGCCCGCCGGCAGCTGCAGCGTCTGCGAGGTCTCGGCGCCGGTGCCGAGGATGCTGCCGTCGTCCCAGTCGTCTTTCTGGCCGATTACGGCGTCGGGGAAGAGGCCGGCGCGCCCGGGTTGCGCCAAGCAGGATCCGGATCTCCGGCGCGGCGCAGCCGGCGAAGGCGCCCGCCTCGGTCCCCTCGAGCAGGACGTGGCGGTCCTCCGGCGTCGGCCCGGTCCGCTTCCAGAGCACGTAGGAGGGGGTGCTGGCGACGCGCTTGAAGTTCGGCGGCGCCTGGCTGTTCCAGGCCGCGCGGCCGGTGATCACGTAGGGGAAGCGGTCGAGCGTCCCGCGGGAGAAGGAGTCGAAGTCGATCGGGCTGTAGGCGTCGCCGGTGTCGAACGGCTTCTCCGGGATTGGGCGAGACGGCGTCGTCGGGGAACTCGACCAGCGGCACGTGGGTGTCGGCTCCCGAGCAGCTCGTAGGCCGCGTAGCGGTCCTGGCCGGCGTAGAGCACCGGCTGGCCGTGCAGGATCGGCAGGAAGGCCTGCAGCTCGGAGCCGTGGCCGGGTGGGCCGACCGGGGCGTCGCGCAAGGCGAGGAAGCTGGAGTAGACGGCGCCGACGATGAAGGCGACTGCCAGGACGGCCCAGGCTAGGCGGACGGGGGGAGCCGGGGGAGGGGGTCCGGCGGACAACAGCGGGGAGGGTCCGGCGGACCCCCTCCCCCGGTCGCCCGACGCGGGAATTCCTCCAGTAGGGGGCGGACGATCACCAGCATCGCCAGGGGGGCGATGATCATCAGGGCCTTGGCTTGGGAGTAGTCGCCGCTGGAGGGGAGCGAGACGAGGTAGAGGAGCCAGGCGGCGCCGAGGGCGATCGGGATGGTCGCTTCGCGGCGCTGTACCCACCAGGCGACGCCGGCGAGGAGGGCGAGGATTGCGATCGCTCCGGCCAGGCCCGGGAGGCGGGCGCCGCCGGCGGCGTCGAGGCGGTAGTTGGAGGCGGGCCAGACTCCCAGCGCCTCCAGTGGCGAGACCGGGCCGTAGGTGTTGCTGCCGGCCACCTTCTTGAAGCTGCTGGCGAAGCCGAAGGGGCCGACGACGGTGACCAGGACCGCCAGGCCGGCGAGGACGGCGATCGCCAGCAGCGTCGCCGGCCGCAGCAGGAAGCGCAGCAGCGAGCGCGGCCGCAGCGCCTGGCGCACCTCGGGGAGGGTCAGGCTCCAGAGGGCGAGGATCGCCACCGGCCAGGCGATGCCGGCGAAGCTGTAGGAGAAGAAGATGCCGCCGGCTAGCGCCAGGGCGGCAGGAGCGAGGTCAGGGAGGGTCCCACGCCAGACACATCTCGCCGTGCTCGATGTTGAGTGTCTGGCGAGGAGCCCCCTGACCTGGCTGCCGGCGGCAGGGTTGCGCCGGCATCGAACGCGGTCAGGCAGATCGCGAAGGCCAGGACGAGGAGGGCCTCGGCCGTCTCCTTGAAGGCTGCCTGTGCGTAGTAGGAGGCGGCCAGGTAGGGGACGGCGACCAGGGCGGCGGCGATGGTGCGGCGGGTGGGTGAGAGCGTTCGCAGCGCGCCCAGGGCCGTCAGCCCGGTCATCACCCCGATCGCGACGATCTCGCCGAGGAACGCCTGGCCGAGGCCGATGCCCGGCACCGCCGCGGTCGCCACTGCGAGGCCGTGCGGCCCCAGCGGGTAACCGGGGTCCGCTTCGGGCCCGAAGCCGCTGCGCAGCCACTCGGCCCAGGCGAGGTGGAGGCCGAGGTCGTTGTTGAAGCCGACGCCGAGCAGCCCCCAGCGGCCGCTGACCGCGAACGGGATCGCCAGCACGCACGAGGACGACGAGCGCGACCGGCAGCCCTTCGCGCCACGGCACTCCGGCGTTCGTCCCTTGTCGGCTCTGTCGCCACACAGGACGAACGCCGGCTCGCCAAGCGACCAGCGCTGCCACCGCGATCAGGGCCACCAGCCCAGCGTCGCCGAAGTGCCGTGCCCCGGCGCGCGCGCCAGCAGGCCGGTCACGCTGAGCACGGCGCCGAAGCCGACCGCCGGCTCCAGCCACGACCACTCCCGCCTGCCGGCGAGGGAGAGGACGGCGCGGCCGACCAGCAGCGAGACGGCGCAGATCAGCGCCGCCGAGGCGTAGGTCGCGATCATCAGGCGCTGGAACTTAAGGCAGCGGGCGCTTTCAGTACTTCTCGGCGGCCGCTTCGAGCGTCTCCCGCAGGTTCTCGCCCCGCAGCGGATGCTCGTGCCCGGCGCCGACGACGCGCGGTTCCAGCGCCGCCAGCCGCCGCAGCGACTCCTTCGCCTTGGCGTGGTCCCAGGCCCAGGTCGGGTGGGGGACGCTGGCCTCTCCCTCCGGCAGCGGTTTCAGCCGCGTCGAGTCGACCAGGTAGACGACGTCGGAGACCAGCGCCACCCGGTCGCTCTCGCGCCAGAGCCCGATCAGCCCCGGCGCGTGCCCGGGAAGTGGAGGACCTCGAAGCCCGCCACCTCGTCGCCTTCGATCACGGTGTCGGCGATCCGCACCGCACCGCCGTCCCAGCGCCGCAGCAGCAGGGGGTAGATCCAGCGCACCCAGGCGACCGGCAGCTGCGAGAGGTCCATGTAGGGGGCGATCGCGGCGTCGCTTTCGGCGTCGGCCCGCTCGTCGGGATGGCAGAGGACCGGCACGTCCATGTAGGGGGCGGTGCCGCGGTGGTCGGCGTGGGCGTGGCCGAGGACCACCCGCTTCAGCCCGCCCAGCTCCTCGGCTGCCGCCTTCGCCTTCTTCCGCATCGCCTTGGTGCCGGCGTCGAACTGGACGACCCCGTCGCCGTCCTCGAGGAAGTAGATGTTCATCGCCCCGCGGAAGTCCCCGCGCAGGAGCCAGACGCCGTCCGCGACCTTCTCCAGACGCCATCCCGCTCCACCTTAACGTGGCTCGGTGACCATCTAGGGTTCCCCCGTGCCCTGGATCTGGAAAGCGGGAATGGTCGTCCTCGTCGCCTGCCTCTTCCTGGCAATGGTGATCGCCGTCTACCGGCTCGCGACGACCCCGACCGAAATCCTCGGCGACGGCTTCCGCGGCCTGCCCGCGAAGGATGACCGCTGAGCGATTAGTATCGGGCTGCGTTCAGCGATCCGGACGAAGGAGGCGGCGTGTTCACTCGCATCGTGGTTGGGACCGATGGCTCCGAGACGGCCGCGCAGGCGGTCAGCCAGGCGATCGAGCTGGCCAAGCTGTCGGGCGCCCAGCTCAGCATCGTCAGCGCCTACTGCCCGGCCTCCGGCCGCCGGGTCCAGGCCGAGCAGCAGGAAGCGCCGGCCGACGTCCAGTACGAGCTCGGCCCGCGCGAGGACGTCAACATCGTCCTCGACGCCGCCGCCGCGGAGGCGAAAGCGGCGGGGATCGAAGTTCAGACCCACCCGGTCGAGGCGGACCCCGCCGACGCGATCCTCAACGTCGCCGAAGAGGTCAAGGCCGACCTGATCGTGGTCGGCAACAAGGGGATGACGGGCGCCCGCCGCTACCTGCTCGGGAGCGTCCCCAACAACGTCTCCCACCACGCTTCGTGCTCGGTCATCATCGTCCGCACCACCTGACCTGACGACGCCTGGCCGGCGCATCTCGGCGTCCTCGGTCGCTTGCGTGCAGAGCACGCGGCGCTCCCTGCGTCCTTGACCTGCTTGGCCAGCCGCCGTCAGGGGGTAATCAGCGGACTTTGGTTGAACACGGGGAAGGTCCCGGAGGCCGCCGCCGCGTCGACTAGACCCGCCCCCTGCTCGGTCCGCGGCAGGCCGAGGTCCCGCGCGGTTTGGCGCAGCTTCCTGGTCACCGTTTCGACTCGCCTGGTGGGCGGCAGGACCGGGTTGACCGCGCCGCTTGCGAGGACCATCGCGGCGACGCCGGAGACGTGCGCGGCGGCCATCGAGGTGCCGACGTAGTTGGCCGGGATCCCGAACTCCGTGGTGCTCTTCGGCTGCAGCGTCACCTGGTAGATCGGTCGCGCCGCGACCGAGGGGCAGCGGCTCTGCGGGACGCCGCCGCCCGGGGCGACGAGGTCGATCGCCTGCGCCGGCCAGCGAGTAGTCGCCGAGGCAGCCGCCCTCGGTGGTGCCGCCGACGCCGATCACCCGCGGCCCGGTCGCCGGAGCCGAGACGCAGGTCTCCGAGCCGAGGTTGCCGACCGAGGCGACGGTGACGACGCCCAGTTCGAAGGCTTCCCGCAGCGCTTCGTCGACCATCGGCACCCGCTTGCCGCAGGCGAAGTTGAAGCTCATGTTGATCACCTCCGCCCCGTGGCGGGCGGCGAAGCGGATCCCCTTGGCGATGTCGAAGGCGTTGCCGAAGCCGTTGCGGTCGAGCACCCGCACCGGCATCAGCCTCGCCCGGTAGGCAAGGCCGGTGACGCCGGTGGCGTTGTCGGTCTTCTCGGCGATCGTCCCGGCGACGTGGGTGCCGTGACCGCTTTCGTCGAGCGGCACCCGATCGTGCTCGACGAAGTCGTAGCCGGGGACGAACTGGTGGGCCCCGAAGTCGGGGCTGCGGCGGAAGCCGGTCCCGAGCGAGCGGTAGGCGATGCCGCTGTCGAGGACGGCGACGATCATGCCCGGCGGCGCCCGGACGGCCGGCGTTCGATCAGGTTGCGCCAGGCCTCCGGCGCGTCGATGCCGCCGGGCGAGGTCGGCATCCCGTTCGCTACCGAGGGGTCGTAGGCGAGGAAGTTCCACTGCTTGTAGACCCAGCTGCCGGGATCCGCCGCCGCCTCACCAAGGTTGCCGGCGTCGTTCGGGTCGTAAGGGGGTGCTTCCGGGTCGTAAGGAGGTGGACTCAGCTCCGCGGCCGAGGCGGTGGCTATGTAGTTGGGGGTGGCGTAGACGACGTGCGGGTTGCGGCGGAGGGCGCGGGCTGCCTCGCGCACGCCGACCCCGCGCCCGAGCCTGATCGCCTGCCCGTGCCGCTGCCCCTCGAGCTTGACCAGCAGCTGCTGGGGGGCGAAGCCGCGTGCCGGCGCGATGCCGCTCGCCCCCGGGCGGGAGCGGCGGCAAGGGCAAGGGAAGTGATCGCCGCCAGCGGCAGGAGGGTGCGCAGAAGTCGTCTCATCGTCTCTTTGGTGCGAAACACCGCGCTGCCGCGGAAGTTGTCTGCGGACATACTCCCGCATCGTGAGCGCAGGCAACTTCGAGGCCGGGATGGAAGTCGCGATCGAGGAGGCGCGGAAGGCCGAGGAGCACGGCGACGTGCCGATCGGCGCGGCGGTCTTTCGCGGCGAGGAGCTGCTCGCCCGCGCCGGCAACGAGCGCGAGCGGCGCCGCGACCCCACCGCCCACGCCGAGGTGCTGGCGATCAGGGCGGCAGCGGAGAAGCTCGGCGGCTGGCGCCTCCCGGGACCACCCTCTTCGTCACCCTCGAGCCTTGCGCGATGTGCGCCGGGGCGATCGTCCTCGCCCGCGTGCCGCTGGTCGTCTACGGGACGCCGGACGCGAAGGCCGGCGCCGCCGGCAGCGTCCTCGACGTTCTCGCCGAGCCCGCCCTCAACCATCGCCCAGAGGTCGTCGCCGGGGTCCGCGAAGCCGAGTGCGCCGCCCTCCTGCGCGAGTTCTTCGCTAGCCGCCGCGGCTAGCGCGCTCGCGGTGGGAGCGCCGATACCCTGTGGGGACCTGGAGAGGTGTCCGAGTGGCTTAAGGAGCGCGATTGGAAATCGCGTGGGCGGGGTTAACCCGCCTCGTGGGTTCGAATCCCACCCTCTCCGCTCCGCCGAGGATCGTCGACTGAAAGGTGCCCCGCTTCGTGAACCAGTTCGCAAGCGGGCACGATATGGGATGGCGTAGTGCAGATCGCGCTACACTGCTTTTGTGGCCTCCGCTCCCCACCCGCTTTCACTTCGCCTTGGCGTTGACGGCTGGCGTGCCTTGGAAGACATTGCTCGTAAGCGGGGGCTGACCCAAGCGGAGGCTGCCCGACAGGCGATCGCCGAGACGGCCGAGCGCGAGCGGAGGCGGTCGGGGCTCGCAGGGGAGGTTGCCCGGCTCGCGGACGATCCCGTCGACCGGGTGGAGCGCGGTCGGGTGATGGCTGAGATGGATGCAGTCGCCACCGAGTGGCCTGAGTGACGCGCGGCGACATCTTCCGGGTGCGCCTCCCTTCCCGGGGCGGTCATGAGCAGCACGGTCCTCGCTACGCCGTGTTGGTCCAGGCCGACGAGCTTCTTGGGCTTTCGACCGTACTCGTCGCGCCAACCTCCCGAAGCGTGCGGGCAGCAAGCTTCCGACCCGAAGTCGTCATCGCCGGTCAGCCCACGCGGGTGCTGGTGGAGCAGCTACGCGCACTGGACGTGCGTCGACTGGATGCCTTCGAGGGCCGTCTGAGCATCAGCGAGATGCGAGAAGTAGACGAGGCGTTCTCGCTCGTTCTCGCTCTGCGCTGAAGGTCCCCATGTTCCGGAACTTCATCGTTCCTTAGCGAGGAATGCGTCGACCGGTTTGAGGTCGACTCTATACTCAGCGATGTAATGGAGCTCTCTCTGACGATGCTTCGTTGCAGCGCGGGAGGGCCGGCATTTCTTGGCCGATAGTGCCGGTCCTCTCCATTCCCCTCGCGGAGCTTCAAGAACCGCCGCGTCAAGCAAGAGTAGCGCTTCAGCCCTGCAGAGCCGGGAAAGAGGCCGGAGCCGGGAGCGCCCCGTCGCGGTGGTCGTCGAGGGAGACGACGATCGCCTCCGACTCCGGGATCGGAGCCTCGGGACGGCGGCCGCGCAGGCGCTCGTGGCTGCAGACGACGTAGCACCACTCCATCAGCCGCAACCGCGCGTCGGGGTCGATTTCGACGATCGTCGCCCCGATCAGGAAGCTCCCGTTCGACCTCGCGGCAGGTGCGGACTTCGACCTTGGCGGCGATCTCGTGGGCGCTGCCGGCGGCGTCGGTCAAGGCGAGGAGGACGGTGGGCGCGCTGCCGGTCTGCAGCGGCGCGGTTGCCACCATCCCCAAGCCGGCGGCTGAGGCATCGACGAGCCGGGCGGTGGTGTGGGACTCGGGCGTGTAGATGTCCGCCGGAGCGTCTCCCTCGAAGCGGTAGACGAGCCGGCGCTGGCGTCTGCGGCCGACGGCAGTCAGCGTCGCCAGCAGCCGCCGCAGCTCGTAGAGGCCGAGCACGGGAACGACGAAGGCGGCGATGCCGGGCAGGTCTGGCAGCGGCCCGACGCTGGCGAGGTCGAGCAGGCGCATCAGCGTCCCCGTCGCCAGCAGGACGGTGCAGAAGAGGACGAGGTGAAGTTTGCCGACCGCGTGCAGGCCGCCCCCATCGCGGCCCTGCTTCGGGGTCACCTTGAAGGCGGTCTTGCCGGGAACGAGGGCGCAGCGCAGGGCGCGGGTGTAGATCTCCATCGTCAGCAGCTCGTAGTGGGCTGACTCCGGGATGCGCATGTAGCCGCGGGCCAGCGCGGCGCCGGCGCCGAAGTTGAGGAGCACGTAGGGGACCCAGAGCGCCGCCAGCGCGGCGACGCTGATCTTCATCGGCAGCTCCCCGGTCCAGAGCACGAGGCCGAGCGTCAGCAGCAGCAACAGCCGCATCGGCGGCGCCAGGTAGGCGAGCAGGCTGGCGAGGAAGGAGAGCCGCTGCAGCGGGTTCAGGGTCTTCGCCCGCAGCGGCGACTCCGGCAGCCGGAAGACGGCGAGGTTGCCGCGGGCCCAGCGGTCGCGCTGCAGCAGGTAGCCGTCGAGGTCGTGCGGGGCCAGGCCCTGGACCAGAACCTCGTCGTGGTAGCGGCTGCGCCAGCCGTGGCGCAGCAGCCGGATCGTCGTGTGGAAGTCCTCGGCGATCGTCTCGGTGGCGACGCCGCCGATCTCGAGCAGGGCGTGGCGGCTGATCAGGGCCGCCGAGCCGCACCAGTAGGCGGCGCCGTGGCGGTCCTTGCCGGGACAGATGACGCGGTAGAAGAGCGACTGCTCGTGGCGGCCGACGACGTAGTGCTGGACCGAGTCGTGGTTGAAGAAGTCGTGAGGGGTCTGCACGATCGCCATCCGCTCGTCGTCGAAGTAGCCGACGAGCGCGTCGAGCGAGTCGGGCATCGGCACGTGGTCGGCGTCGAGGACGAAGACGAGGTCGCCGTCGGTGCGCGGCAGCGCCGCGTTGAGGTTGCCCGCCTTGGCGTGGGAGTTGTCGGGCCGGGTCATGTAGTCGGCCCCGGCTAGCTCGGCCAGCTCGCGCATCTCCGGCCGTCGACCGTCGTCGAGCAGGTAGGTCGTGTGGGGATAAGTGAGGGCGCGGCAACCGGCGAGGGTCGCCATCACCACCTCGGCCGGCTCGTCGTAGGTGCAGACGTAGACGTCGACCTTGCGGCCCGGGGTCGGCGCCGGCCGTTTCGCCTCGGGCCGGGACCAGGAGAACCAGGCGAGGATTGCCAGCGCGTAGAGGCCGTAGACCTCGGTCGCCAGCAGCATCCCGAAGGCGACGGGGTTGGCGCCTTCGCCGCTCCAGCCGACGCGCCAGGTCAGGTAACCGGCGCCCCAGAGGAGCGCAACCAGCGCCAGCATCCGCAGCAGCTGGGGGTGGCGGTCGAAGAAACGGCCAAGACGGGTCTGCTCGCCTGCGTCCACGCGGTTTCTTCGGCACCGGCGGAGCGGCCCTTGAGAACCGCACGATCAACGGAGGGGGTGGGATTCGAACCCACGAGCCCCCTTACGAGGGCCAACGGTTTTCGAGACCGCCCCGTTCAACCACTCCGGCACCCCTCCAGGAAGCCGGGCTTGATTCTAGGGCGCTTACGATTTCGTCCCCGCGCGGCTGTTCGACATCAAGCTATGTAACCAAAAAATGGCTGTACTTGTTGTCCAATTTTAGTACTCTGGATCTAGTTGACCGCGAAAGCCTCACCCGCCGCCTCGTGACCCTCGTACGGGAGTACGACGAAGTACATCAGCGAGGGCAAAAGCGACTCCAGCTGGTCGTACTCCTGCTTGCAGAGGCGAGAATAGAGCAGGGATTCGACGCCGCCGACAATGCCGGAAGCGGTCATCGCGTTGTCCGCCGTACCCGCGGGAAGAAGCTCTTGCGCCTGGGTTTGGAGGCACTGAGCGAACTCGTCCATCAGTTCGACACGGCGTTTAACCGCGGCGGCGCTCGCCGCCCTCGCCTCGACCACCATCGTGCGGGCCGTGTCGGGCTCGCGGCTGGCAAATCTGAGCAGAGCTTCGAGGCCGAAGCGGACTCGATCGCGCCAGCTGTCTCCTCCTTTGCGCACTGCGGCGTCGACTTTTCTGCACAGCCGTTCGGCGCTGGTGTCGAAGGCTGCCAGGAAGCAGTCTTCTTTGTTGGAGAAGTGCTCGTAGAAGGTGGGACGGGAGACGCCGGCTCGATCGATCACGTCCTGCACGTTGGTTTCGAGATAGCCAAGCTCGGCCGCCGCGTTGAGCATCGCTACGATCAACCGCTCCCGCTGGATCGCGCGAATCAACTCTGCGGGGAATTTGCGGACGCCGGACGGGAATTTGCCACTGCTGTTGGCAAGCAAATCCAGCGCCGCCTCCACCTGCTCAGGTGGCCAGTCATCACCGATCGCAGCGAGGAGGGTCTCTTGGCTCAGCTGAATTCGATCAAAGGGCACCGAATAACTCACAAGTTTCTATTAAAAACAACGCAAGTTTTCTCACGGTACCAGACCATAGGGAGATCGCGCTCTCCCTTGTGCACCACGCCTGTTCCTCAAACTGCCGCCGCTCACCAAATGGAGGCGCTCGCATGAGCTCGGTCCGCCCGGAGCTGCCCCGTGAGTTCGTCGCCAGCCACAAGCGGCGGCGCATGATGGACGCAATTGCCGCGCTGACGGCCGAAAATGGCTACGAGGCGACGAAGATCGCCGACATCGTCCGCAAGGCCGCAGTTGCCCGCAAGACGCTTGTATGACAACTTCGACGGCAAGGAGGACCTCTTCCTCTCGGCGGTCGATGCCACCTTGGCCGAAATGAGGGTCGTGGCCGAAGAAGGTCTGCGGCAGCGTCGACGGATCTCGCCGAGGCAGGGATCGTCGCCGGCTTGGAGGCTTTGCTCGAATTCGTCGCCGCCCGTCCTGAGGCTTCGCGGATGTGCATGGTCGAGGCGATCTCCGCAACCCCCAGCTCGGCCCGCCTCTACGACGCCGCCATGCGCGACTTCGTCGATCTCCTCCACAGGGGCGCGCCGACGGGCGTTGACCTACCGGAGACGATCGAGGAGTCGTTGGTCGGTGGGGTCGCCTGGATCATCCAGTTGCAGATTCGTCGGGGTGAGGCCGAGCAGGCGCCCGAGCTGCTGCTCTGAACTCTCCCAGTTCGTCTTGTCGCCGTACCTTGGGGTGGGGAAGGTGGTGGACACCGGGAGGCGGGAGTGAACAGTACGGTGCCAGACTCCGTACTGGAATGGACCGGCTGCCACGGGGACGTCACGGGCTTTCGCCAGAGTTTGTTGCGCGAAATCAGCGTGAACGGCTGATCGCCGGCCTCACCCAGGCGCTTTACGAGGTGGGGTACCACGAGACCACCGTGTCATTGATAGGCCAGCGCGCGGCCGTCTCCAAGAGTGACTTCTACAAGCACTTCGAAAGTAAGGATGATTGCTTCGTCGCTGCCTATGACGCGGCGATCGAGCGAATCCGGGAGCAGGTCGAAACGGCCTGTGAAGGGGCGGAAGGAAAAGCATGGCCGGATCGGGTGAGCGCGGCGATCGCCGCGCTCCTCGGCCTCTTCGACGAGGAGCCGGCCCTTGCCAGCATCGTCCTGGTCGAAGGGCTGAGGGCCGGCCGCGGCGTTTACGACCGCTACCAGGCTGCACTGGACTCGTTCGTCGGCGTGCTCGGCAGGGGGGCCCCCCGCCCGCAGGTGGGCGATGAAGTGCCAGCGGCCACCGAAGAGGCGGTGATCGGCGGCATCGCCTCTCTGCTCGGCCGCCGGATCCTCGGCGGCGAAGGCGAGCGATTGAGTGAGCTTTTTCCGGCGATCCTCGAGTTCACCCTCGCCGCCTACATGGGCGCGGAGGAGGCACGGCGAATAGTCTCCGCGGGATGAGCGAGCCAAGGCCCGGCGTTCTTCCCTCACAAGCACTGAACCAGGCGATCGAGGCCGAGTGGATCAGTTCCGGCGAGTACCGGATCCGACCGCAGGCGGTGCAGCCGGCGAGCATCGACCTGCGCCTCGGCGATTTTGCCTGGGCGCTGCGCTGCTCCTTCCTGCCCGACGTCGACTCGACGGTGGAGGAGAAGATCGACAGCCTTGCCTTCCAACGCGTGGACCTGCGCGACGGGGCGGTGCTGGAGCGCGATCGCCCCTATCTGGTGCCGCTGATCGAGGAACTGAACCTTCCGGAGGACGTGCGGGCAAAGGCGAACCCGAAGAGCTCGACCGGGCGCCTCGACGTCTTCACGCGGGTGATCACCGACCGCCACCACCGTTTCGACGACATCCGCGCCGGTTACCAGGGTCACCTCTACCTGGAGATCGTCCCGCGTTCGTTCGCGATTCAGGTGAAGACCGGACTTTCACTCAACCAGTTGAGGTTGGCACGAGGTGACGTCCGCCTCTCCGACGAGGAAATTCGCGAGCTGCAGGACGAGTTCCCGCTGCTCTACCTGGACTCACACGCCCTGCGCCAGTCGGAGATGGCGGTGTCGGACGGGCTCTTTCTCAGCCTCGACCTCTCTGGCCCGACGGACCGGGTGGTCGGCTACCGGGCAAAGAAGAACAGCCTCCCGGTCGACCTCTCGCAGGATTCGTGCCTACCGCTGGACCGATTACTGGGACCCGGTCTATCCCGAGCCCGGCAGCAAGGTGGTGCTCGAGCCGGAGATCTTCTACCTCCTCCTCTCGGCCGAGGGCGTCTGCATCCCGCCGCAGATCGCCGCCGAGATGATGGCCTACGACCCGACCGCCGGGGAGCTGCGAACCCACTACGCCGGCTTCTTCGACCCCGGGTTCGGCTATGACCCCGAGGGGGTCCGCCACGGCAGCCGCGCCGCGCTCGAGGTCCGCGCCCGCGACGTCTCCTTCATGGTCGAGCACCGCCAGCCGGTCTGCAAGCTCGGGCTCGAGTGGATGTCGGCTCCGGCCGAGCGCCTCTACGGCTCCGACCTGGGCTCGAACTACCAGGGTCAGGTGACGATGCTGAGCAAGCACTTCGAGGAGCAGACGGCGGGCGTCGCCATTCCGGCTGACGCCTAAGCAATTTCGCGAGCCCGCTTGCGGCGGGCCCTTAATTCACTGACAGTAATGGCCCCCTGGTTACGTGGCCAATGATCACCTACCCTCGGGGCCGTGTTACATCTACCAACAGTAGACCGCTCGGTGAGTTGATTGGAGCCGGAGAAGCCCGACTCGGGCGGCCGCCGCAAGACTTCAGGACGCCGCAAACGGCCTTCCCTGATCGGCCTCGAGGGGCTCCGCCGACCCGAGCGCGGCGGACAGGTGCCGCTCTACTACCAACTCGGTGAGATCCTCAAGCAGAGGCTCGAGGGGGGCGGCTGGGAGCCCGATACCCTGTTCCCGTCGGAGCGCGAAATCGAAGAGTATTTCGGCGTCTCGCGCGCCGTCGTTCGCCCGGCCCTCAGCCTGCTCGAACGCGACGGCGACATCTATCGCCGCCGCGGCTCAGGGACCTACGTCTCCGCGCCGAAGCGCCGGGTGCCGATCAGGGGCCTGATCCGCTCCCTGCGGGAGGATCCCTTCAGCCAGTCACGGATCGCAGTTCTGCGCATTCGCCGGCAGACCAATGACCAGGCGATTGCCGACTTTCTCGACGTCTCCCAGGGGGAGACCGTCGCTCAGGTCACCTCGCTTCTCCGCATCGACAAACCGATCTGCTTGGTCGACTCCTTTTTCCCCGTCGCGCGGGTGCCCTGGCTGCTGGGCGCTGCGATCTCGCTCCAGGGCGGCGAACAGCCCGTTCTTGGCGAGTCCCCGAGGCTGGGCCGAATCGACGCTTCGTTCGAGAGTTCCTCCTGTGGCCCCTGGACCGCCAAAAGCCTCGGCGCCCGCACCGGGGATCCTATCTTCATCAGCCGGCTCTTCCAGTACGGGTTTTCCACGGATCAAGGCGGAGAACGGCCTGTCGAGCTGACCCGCATCCTCGCCCGCAGTGACATTTCACAGCTTCACTACGAGGCTGCCACCTCGCTCGAGCGGGGGCGGGGGCGAGGCCGGTGAGTGCACATGCTTAGGATGCCGACGCCAGAGCCTGTTCACCCCTTTTCGGGAGTATTCATGCGCCGAAGCACGAAGTTTTTCCCCCTACTGTTGATTTTTGCCCTGATACTGCTGGGCGGTTGCGGGGGTGACAGCAACTCGGATGATGCCCCCTCGCCGTCGGGGCTTCCGCAGGAAATCGTGATCGGCGCCGCAATTGCCAAGACCGGCTATATGGCGACCTACGACGTTGCCATCGCCGCCCTCGAACAGCTTGCGAAGGAAATCAACGCTCGCGGCGGGATCGACGGCCACAAGCTGCGGGTGATCCAGGTGGACACCCGCTCCGATCCGCAGCAAGCCGTGCTGGCGGTGGAGAAGGTGATCGAAGACGGTGCGGACGTGCTCGTCTTCAGCGGCGAGGGGCTGACCGCGGCAGCCGGATCCCCCCTCGCCGAGGAAAACGACAAGCTCAACTTCGCGATCGTCAACGAGCCGGGCTTCGGGCCCCCGACGTCCGGTCGCCTCTCCTTCACCTCGAACCCGAGCCTCCTCAGCGAGGTAAGCGCCGCGGCCTCATTCCTCTACGGCAAGGGCATCAGGCACCCGTTCCTCTTCCGGGATACGACGATCATCTACGGCAAGGCGGCCTGTTCCGGCTTCGAGCAGAGCTGGGAAGAGCTTGGCGGCACGATCACGGATTCCGTCGACTTCGAGAACACCGACGCCTCGATCTTCGAGCCAGGTCAGCAAGCTGAAAAGCTCCGATGCCGACGCCGTCGTCATGTGTTCCTATCCGCCCGGGGGCGCCGCGGCGATCAAGCAGGTCCGCGCCGCAGGAGTCGATCTGCCGATCTACGGGCCGACGGCGTTCGACGGCCTGTTCTGGCTGAAGGGCATTCCGAATACCGAAGACATCTACTTCACCTCGAACGGATCGGTCTACGACCCGCCGAACAAGGCCAGCGCGAAACTGCTCGACCACCTCGAAAAGGCTGGCATCGACACCGACATCGCGACCAACCTCCTGGCCTGGTACGCCGCCGGCCAGTTGATGTTCGGCGCGATCGAAGAAACGCACAGCGTCAGCGGCAACGTGCTGGCCGATGCTCTCGAAGCCAAGCCCCACAACACGATCATCGGGAAAATTTCCTACAGCGCCGACGACCACTACCCGAGCCGGGTCTGGCCGATGTACGTCCTCTCCGACGGCAAGCCGAAGCTAGTGGCCAAGGTCAAGCCGCAGTTCATCCCCGAGTACGGTGAATGAGATCAGATCGCCGCTGGTACGGCTAGACCGCTGCGCTTGGCGAGGGCCTGGTTGACGAAATCAGCAAACGTCTCTCGGTAAGCGAGGGTGTATCGATCGGCGAGGGTGTTGAGGTCTGCATTCGGATCCAGCGACAGTTCGGGCGGCTGGACTTTCGAGAGGACGGCCACGTCCTCGGCGTAGATCCCAGCGTCGTAGGCGATCACGTTCTCGAGGCGCTCCTCGTCGTAGTTCTCGAGGCCTCCCTCGATCCAGTAGTGCACCGACTCGGTCGCGCTGACGGCGCGGGCGACATGGAGCAGGCAGCGTTCGCCTTCGTCAGTGAACAACTGCGCCGACGTGAAGTTGGGCGCGATCGTGTGGTAGTACATCTCTCGGAGCGAGCCCCACACTGCGCTTGCTTCGTCTCCCCATTCCATGTTCCGGCGGAGCCTTACCTTGAGCCCGTTCCTCTCCGGTGTCAACGGCTCGACCTCAGCCGGCTGGGGCCCCAGAGTGGCCTCGTGAACGAAGGCGAAATGGGCGACGTCGCGGAAGTTCTCGATCATCAGCCCGAAGGCGACCGGCAGCTCGAAGGGCGTTCCATGACCCCAGGTCCACTCATCCGGATCGAACCAGGGCACGTCGGGCACGTCGGTCAGTGGCTCCTCGAGCGTCGTCCAGACGAGCCCCCACTGAACGCGGACAGGGTATGACGGGACCCGGGCCAGCGGTGGGATCTGACGTTGATCGGCAAGCGAGGGAATCCGCGTGCAGGAGCCGTCGCCCGCCCACTCCCAGCCGTGGTAGGGGCACTGAATGCTGTCGCCGCAGACCTTGCCCATCGAGAGCAGAGCGCCACGGTGAGCGCAGCGATCGGCGACCACGGCAGGCTCCCCGCTCGCGGTGAGGAAAACGGCGAGGGCTTGGTCGAGCAGGACCGCTCGCCGGGGTCCGTCCGCGAGATCCTCCAGCCTCGCCACCGGCTGCCAGCAATGGCGCAGCGCCAGCATCAGGTCCTCCCCGCTCGGCACAGGAGAAGATTGATCAGTCATCTCTTTCTCCGGCATTCATAGCTGTCTACCCATGTAAGCACGCAGGACCGCGGGGTTGCGCTGCAGCTCCTCGCGTTGCCCGCTGGCGCGGATCTTGCCGCCGGCGAGCACCAGGCTCCGCTGGCAGAAGTCGATCGTCCGCGCCGCGTTCTGCTCGACGAGGAGCATCGTCGCTCCCTCCGTGCGAAGTTCCTCGAGCAGCCCATAGACGACGTCGATCGTCTTCGGCGCGAGGCCGAGCGAGGGCTCGTCGAGGATCAACAGCCGCGGCTTGCGCAGCAACGCTCGGGCCACCGCGAGCTGCTGCTGCTCGCCGCCCGAGAGGCGGTCGGCACGCTGCCCGGCTCGCTCGCGCAGGATCGGAAGTCGCTCCAGGACCGACTCCATTGCCTCGCTCTCGTTGCCGTTGGCCGCCAGGCGCAGGTTCTCCGCCACGGTCAGGGTGCCGAAGATCTGCCGGCCCTCGGGGACCATCGCAATCCCCAGCCTGGCGATCTCCTCCGGCACAAGCCCGCGCAGGGTCCTGCCCTCGAAGCTGATCTCGCCGGCGCTTGGACGCGTGAGGCCACAGATCGCACGCAGGAGCGAGCTCTTGCCGGCTCCGTTGGGGCCGACCATGCCCAGCACTTCCCCCTCGCCGAGGCTCATCTCGACGCCGTGGAGGACCTCGACTCCACCGTAGGCGACCTTCAGTCCGCGTAGCTCAAGCATGGGTGCCCACCGCGTAGGACGTGCCGAGGTAGGCCTCGACCACGGCGGGGTGGGACTGGACCTCCTCCGGGCTTCCGACCACGACCGTCCCGCCGCCGTCCAGCACCTGCACCCGCGAGCAGAGGTCCATCACCACGTTCATGTCGTGCTCGATCAGCAAGATCGCGCAGCCGAAGTCCTCGATTACCCCACGCAGGATCGCCACCAGCTCCCGGCGCTCCTCTTCGTTCAGCCCCGCCGCGGGCTCGTCGAGCAGCAGGTAGCGTGGCCCGGTGGCGAGGGCGCGGGCGATGCCCAGCAGCCGCTGGTTCCCCGGCGGCTGCAGTCCGGCAGGGCTTTGCGCCTGGTCGCCCAGGCCGAGGCGCTCGAGCACGTTCGCGGCGACCTCCACGGCAGGTCGCCGGCCGACGCCCACGCCCATCGCACCCACGGCGACGCTCTCGATCACCGTCAACCCGGCGAAGGGGAGTCCCGCCTGAAAGGTGCGGCCGAGCCCCGCCCGCGCAAGCCGCGACGGCGACCAGCTGGTCACGTCGGAGGCGTCGAGGAAGACGCTTCCGGAATCGGGGGCCTGGAAGCCGCTGAGGACGTTGACGAGAGTGGTCTTGCCCGCCCCGTTGGGACCGATCAGTCCGAGGGCCTCGCGAGGAGGCAGTTCGAGGCCCACTCCTCTCAGCACCTGCAGTCCGGAGAAGGCAAGGGAGATGTCCTCGGCGCGAAGGCTCCCAGCCGGTCCTCGAGCGGGCCATGGCGCCGCTTGCTCCGCCGCAGCGGGTGACGCCGCCAGCACTCGAGAACGCAGCCTGCGCCGGACCGGCTCGATCTCGCCCGCCTCGCGGCCGCGGCTCAGGCCCTCCGGCAGGGCGATCATCGTCACCAGCAGGATCAGGCCAAGGCCGATCGCGGCCAGCCCCGGCGTCTCGCCGATCGAGAACAGCCCGAACACGCTGGCGCCTTCCTCGAGGTTGCGCAGCAACTCATTGACCGTCGCCACCGCGAGGGTTCCGATGACGGCCCCGAGGACACTGCGGGCGCCGCCCACCACCAGCATCGTGATCGTCGTCACCGAGGCGGCGAAGTAGAAGGTGGTGGGAGAGAGGACACCGGATTGGTGCACCGCCAGGGCGCCGCCGACCCCGCAGAGCAACCCGCTGATCGTGAACGCGAGGAGCCGCTCCCGCATCAAGCCGATGCCGATCGAGCGCGCCGCCACCTCGTCCTCGCGGGTCGCCTGCAGCCGGTACCCGCTTGCCGACCATTTGAAGGCGAACGCCACGACGACCGCCGCACCGGCCCAAAGGCCAGCTGAGGTGACGTCGGTGGTCCTCGGGATGCTCACGAGCCCGCTGCTGCCTCCGGTGACCGGGTCCCAGTTGGCGAGGACGTTGTAGGCGACGATCAGGAAGGCGAAGGTCGAGATCGGAATCGCCAGCGTCGACGTTCTCATCAGGGGCCAGCCGACCACCCCCGCCAGCAATGCGCTGACCGCTGCGGCGATCAGGGTGGAGGGCAGAGGGCCGAGCTGGGCCTCTGCGATCAGCTTCGGCAGCTCCGGCGCCTGCAGAGCGGTGAAGGCCGCGGGGATCGTGAGCAGGGCCGCGACGTACCCCCCGCCCGCCGCGAAGCCCAGCTGTCCGAACGAATAGACGCCGCTGTTGCCGATGAAGAGCTGCAGGCCGAGGACGATGATCAGGTTGCAGAGGATCAGCGTCACCGTCCCTTCGAAAGAGGGCGTGCCGCTTGCCCCGATCACAGCGGTCAGCGCCACGAGGGCGAGCGGGACGAGAAGAGAGGCGGCCGCGGAGGCGGGGGAGCGCAGTCCCCGGCCGCTCATATGCGCGCCTCCCCGGTAGCCGCGCCGAGCAGGCCCTGGGGCCTGACGATCAGGATCGCGACGGGAAGGGAGAAGACGATCGCGTCACGGAACGGAACCAGGCCGTCCGGCAGGTAGGTGCCGAGCAGCGACGAGAGGACCCCGAGCACGAGTCCGCCGATCACGGCGCCGGAGATCCTTCCGAAGCCGCCGATCACCACGGCGATGAAGCCGACCAGCACCGGCGTCAGCCCCATCGTCGGCGAGACCTGCCCCGTCTGCATGACGATCAGCACTCCCACGGTGGCGGCGAGGGCGCCGCTGATCGCGAAAGCGATCGCGATCACGCGGTTGGCGCGGACGCCGAGCAGCCGGGCCATCTCGAAATTCTCCGCCGCCGCCCGCATCTCCAGGCCGATTCGAGTCCGGTAGAGCAGCCATCCCAAACCGAAGAGGACAACTACGGTCAGGGCGAGGGTGAGGATCTTGAGGTTCGGGATCGAAAGGGAGCCGACCTGGCTCGATTCGCTCACCAGCGCGGGCGTTGCCACCGACTGGGCACGGGCGTCCACCGATGCGCTGACGACGTTCTGCAGGATGGTCGCCACGGCAAGCGAGGTGACGAGCTGTGCAGGCAGATCGGCGTTCCGCACCGGGCGGAATGCCACCCGCTCGGCCAGGACCGCGATCGCGATCCCGGTGGCGAGCGCGGCACCCACCGCAACGGCAAACGGCACTCCGGCGAGGACGTAGAGGGCGTAGGCCGGCAGCATGATGAACTCGCCTTGGGCGAAGTTCATCATTCCCATCACGGTGTAGATCAAGGCGACGCCGACGGCGATCAGCGCATAGAGGCCTCCAAGGGCCAGCGCGTCGATCAGGCTTTGGGCGAGGTCGGTCATCGGCTCGGGCACCAGTCAGGGGCCCTCCGCCCAACCCTGCCACAGCGGCCAGCAGCGAAGCCGGGGTCCGGCCAACCAGGGATAACCACTGAGCGGAAGCCCTAGCCGACTTTTGACACAGCGGGGTGGGGTGGAAATCGGATGCGCCGCCTTCCCATGTGCGAACATGTGTTCGTATGAGATGGGATGAGCAGAGAGTCGAGAACGACCTTCGTCTTCCTGGCGTTGGAACGGGCACGGTTGTAAGGACCTTCGACGCGCCCGAGGCGATGGGGATCAACTTCCACGAGGTTCGCGCCCAGTCGGCCCTGAACCACGTGCCGGGGAGCCGCTACGGCTTCAGCTGGACGGTCAATCCCTTCAGGGGATGCAGTCATGCCTGCGCCTACTGCTTCGCCCGCCGCACTCACACCTATCTCGAGATGGGAGCGGGCCGTGACTTCGAGCGGGAGATCGTCGTCAAGGTCAACGTGCCGGAGCTGCTGCGGGCGGAGCTGAGGCGGCCAAGCTGGAAACGGGAATTGGTGGCGCTGGGGACGAACACGGACCCCTACCAGTGGGTTGAGAGCCGCTACCGGATGATGCCTGAGATCCTCGCGGCGCTGGAGGAGGCGGCGACGCCGGTCTCGGTCCTGACCAAGTCGCCCCTGGTGCTCCGCGACATCGAGATCTACGAGCGGATGGCGAAGAAGCTGCCGGTCTCGGTCAATCTCTCAGTCCCGACCCTCGACGAGGAGGCCTGGCGCGCCACCGAGCCGCACACCCCCAGCCCCGCCGCTCGCCTCGACGCCGTCGAGGAGCTCCGCTCCCGTGGCATCGACTCCGGCGTCCTCGTCGCTCCCCTGATGCCCGGCATCAACGACGACCCAGCCCAGGTCCAACCCATCCTCGACCGCGCCAAAGCCGCCGGCGCCACCTTCCTCGGAGGAGTTGCTCTCCACCTCCGCGACGAGGTCAAGGACGTCTTCTTCGCCTGGCTGGAGGCAAAGAGACCTGATCTCTTACCTCGCTACGAGGCCTTGTATGGCGACCGCGCCTACATGCGGCCGGAGCAGCGCAAACACGCCACGCGGGCCCTAAAACCCTGGGGCCGCTCCCGAGGAAGGAGATCCCCGGCCAACGGCTCCGGATCAAAGCCGTCAGCCAAATCCACTCCTCGGGCGGGTGGCACGGTAGGGGGGACCATCCCTGAGGAAGCTTTAGCTACCGGAAGGGATGGGGGGTCCCCTGCCGTGACAGGACCCGCCCGCCAGCAGACTCTCTTCTAGGTCGTCCCTTCATCCAACTGCTCGAACCTGCACTCGGACGGCCTTTTGTCGTCCCGAAACCGATGGAACCTCGCCCCATGCCGAATCCGCCCGGACGCCGCATGGTCATACCCAACCTCGATCACCAGCTCCGGCCTGAGCTCCACCCACTCCAAATCCCGCCCCCCAGTCCAGCGACTCGGCTCCGCCGTCCCGCTCTTCCCCGTCTCCAAGGGCGCGAGCATCGTCCGCATGCTCTGTTTCGCCGCTTTCGAAAAGCCGCTTATGTGGCCGACAGTGCAGAGCTCGTCCCCTTTGTAGAGGCCGAGGATCAACGAACCGACCGTTCCCCCTTCTTTGCCCGGCCGCCAGCCCATGACGACGCAGTCGATCGTCCGCTCGCGCTTCACCTTCGCCATCCCTTTGCGTTTGCCCTGGACATAGGCAGCCGTCAGGTCCTTGGCCATCACCCCCTCGATGTTCGCCAACCAGGATTCCGCCTGCTCGGCGTCGGGGGTTAAAGGCGTTAGCTCGAGGCCTGCCTTTTTCGCGATCGCCTCGAGCCGCTGGCGCCGCTCGCGCAGCGGCCGCTCGCAGAGCACTTCGTCGCCTTCGGCGAGCAGGTCGAAGACAACATAGGTGACCGGGATCTCCTTCGCGAGCAGCTCGATTCGCGACTGCGCCGGGTGGATCCGTTCCTGCAGCGAGTCGAATTCGAGGTTGCCGTCGGCGTCGCGGATCACCAGCTCACCGTCGAGCACCCAGCGCCCAGGCGCGAAGCTCAGCTCGGGGAAGTAGCGGTTGAGGTCTTTGCCGCCGCGCGACTGGATGTAGCTGTCGTCCCCGTCGACGAAGACGATCGCCCGGAACCCATCCAACTTCGGCTCATAAGCCCACTCATCCCCCTCCGGCAGCTCCTTCCTGGTCAGGGCCAACTGGGGCTTGATCGGCGGCGAAAGCGGAAGCGTCATCCGGCGAGCATACGACCGGCGGGTGGCACGGTAGGGGGGACCATGTCTGAGGAAGCTTTAGCTACCGGAAGACATGGTGGGTCCCCTGCCGTGACAGGACCCGCCGGCCTGCACCTCCGTCTTTCGACGTTCCCGACTCTCACGTGGATCCGGGATCGGAACCGCGGCCAGCAGCTTCTTCGTGTACTCGTCCTTCGGCGTCTCGCAGACCTGGTCCGCAGTCCCCTGCTCGACGATCACGCCCTCGTTCATCACCGCGATTCGGTCGGAGACGTGGCGGACGATGCCGATGTCATGAGCGACGAAGAGGTAGGCGAGGCCGAACTCGTCTTGGAGGTCGTCGAGCAGGTTGACGATCTGCGCCTGGATCGAGACGTCGAGCGCGGAGACCGGCTCGTCGCAGATCACCAGCTTCGGTTTCAGCGAAAGCGCCCTGGCGATCCCGATCCGCTGCCGCTGGCCGCCGGAGAACTCGTGCGGGTATCGATTGAAATGCTCGCTGGAGAGCCCAACCCGCTCCAGTAGCTCCTGCACCTGGCGCCGCAGCTCCGAGCCCGAGGCGACGCCTTGCCGCTTCAGCGGGTCGCCGACGATCTGGCCGATCCGTTTGCGCGGATTCAGCGAGGCATAGGGGTCCTGGAAGATCATCTGCATCTCCCGTCGCAGCGGCCGCATCTGGCGGCGGCCGAGGCCGGCGATCTCATCGCCCTCGAACCTGACCGAGCCCGAAGTCGGCTTGATCAGCTGCAGGACGGCACGGCAGGTGGTCGACTTGCCGCTGCCCGACTCCCCGACCAGCCCCAGCGTTTCCCCGCGCTCCACCTTGAAGCTGACGCCGTCGACCGCCCGCACCTGGTCGACCTCTCGGTCGATCAGGACCCCGCGCTTGATCGGGAAGTGCTTGACGAGGTCGGTGACCTCGAGCAGAGGCGTTCCGCCCTTGGTAGCGGCCTCCATCACGCCTGGCCCACCTGGCGCGGCGCTTCCAGTCCGATCTGCCCCTCGACCATCCGCTTCTCACGCTTCTCCTCCGGGGTCAGCCAGCAGCGATCGCGGTGGCCGGGCGAGTCGGACAGCCGCGCCTCCAGCGCCGGGTATTCGGGGCATTTGGAGAACTCGTGCGGGCAGCGCGGCCGGAACGGACAACCCTCGGGCAGGTCCAGCAGCGAGGGCGGCGAACCGGCGATCTGCGGCAGCCGGTGCGGCCGCGGCCGGTCGAGCCTGGTCAGCGAGCCGAGCAGACCCCAGGTGTAGGGGTGCTGGGGGTCGTAGAAGATCTCGTCGAGCGTCCCCTCCTCGACGACTTTCCCGGCATACATCACCAGCACCCGGTCGGCCACCTCGGCGACGACGCCGAGGTCGTGGGTGATCAGGATCGTCGCCAGGTTGCGCTCCCGGTTCAGCTGCGCGAGCAGGTCGAGGATCTGGGCCTGGATCGTGACGTCGAGCGCGGTGGTCGGCTCGTCGGCAATCAGCACCTCGGGCTCGAGCGCCAGCGCCATCGCGATCATCGCCCGCTGCCGCATCCCACCGGAGAACTCGTGCGGGTAATCGTCCACCCGCTGCTCGGGGTTGGGGATGCCGACGGCCTCGAACAGCTCTACGACCCGCTCCTTGCCCGCCTCCTTCGAGGTGTCGGGCCGATGGGCGCGGATCGCTTCGACAATCTGGTCGCCGAGCCGGTAGACGGGGTTGAAGGAGGTCATCGGGTCCTGGAAGACCATCGCGATCCGCTCTCCCCGCAGGCGCTGCATCTCGGCGTCGCCGGCGCTGGTCAGCTCCTCGCCACCGAGCTCGACCGAGCCCTCGATCCGGGCGTTGTTGGCACGGGTGAGGCCGATGATCGTCTGAGCGGTGACGCTCTTGCCGGAGCCGGACTCGCCGACGATCGCCACCACCTCACCCGGCCGCAGGTCGAAGCTGACCCCGTCGACCGCCTGCACAACCCCCTCTTCGGTGGCGAAGCCGACCCGCAGGTCCTTGACCGAGAGCAGCGGTGCGCTCATGCCGAGGCGCTCTCTCCCAGGCGCACCCGGGGGTCGAGGTAGGCGTACGCGATGTCGACGAGGGCGTTGACGAAGACGACGAAGAAGGCGCCGTAGAGGGCCACGCCCATGATCGGCGGTAGTTCGAACTTGAGGACGGCCTCGGCCGCGTAGTTGCCGACGCCGTCGAGGTCGAAGATCGCTTCGGTGATGATCGCGGTTCCGGCGATGGTGGCGCCGAAGTCGAGCCCGAAGAGAGTGATCACCGGGATCAGCGAGTTGCGCAGAACGTGGCGAGTCATCACCTGCCGCTCGCTCAGGCCCTTGGCACGGGCGGTGCGCACGTAATCCTCGTTCATCACGTCGAGCATGTTCGAACGCAGGACCCGGCTGTAGAAGCCGATCGAGAGCACCGCCAGCGTGATCCAGGGCAGGATCAGGTGCTTCAGCCATTCGGCCGCGTCTTCCTCCAACGGGATGTATTGCCCGTTGGGCAGAATTTCGAGCTTGTTGGCGAACACGTAGATCAGCACCGGCGCCAGCAGGAAAACCGGGAGCGAGATGCCGGCGATCGAGGCACCGGTGAGGATGCGGTCGAGCCAGCCGCCGGCGCGGATCGCGGAGAGGTAGCCGAGCAGGAGGCCGAAGAAGAGCCAGATCACCGCCGCCCCGATCGTCAGGGAGAAGGTTGCGGGAAGCCCTTCGATGACCCGGTCGGAGACGGGTATCCGCGGTTCGTACTGGATCAGTTCGCCGGTGAAGACCTTCTTCATCATCGTCAGATACTGGACCGGCAAAGAGTCGTCGAAGCCCCATTCCTCTTCGATGTTCTTGACCAGGAGCGGAGTCGCGTTCTTGCCGGCGAGGCTCTGTGCCGGGTTCTGCTTCGGCAGGACCATGAAGACGACGAAGACGATCACCGAGACCGCGAAGAGGACGGCGATCATCCCGACGAGACGCCTGGCGATGAAGCGGGTCACGAGATGCTCGCCTCGCCGACCGGCCGGGTGGCGCCCGCCTGTGCCTCGAACTGCAGCGCCGCGTCCAATCTGGCCTTGCCGCGCGGGTCGAGCGCGTCGCGCAGGCCGTCGCCGACGATGTTCAGCGCCAGCACCGTCAGCATGATCATCGCACCGGGAAGGATCGCCAGCAGCGGCTGGATCCGCAGCAGCTCGACGCCGACCGTGATCATCGAACCCCAGGAGGAGTTCGGCGGCTGCACGCCGGCGCCGAGGAAGGAGAGCCCGGCCTCGAAGAGCATGCTGTTGGCGATCATCAGGGTGAAGAAGACGATCACCGTCGAGGCGAGGTTGGGGAGGATCTCACCGAACATCACCCGCATCGGCCCGGCCCCCTGGGCCACGGCCGCCTCGACGAACTCTTTGTTGCTCAGCGCCAGCACTTCGCCGCGGATCGGTCGGGCGATGTACGGAACGGTGAAGATGCTGATGATCAGGATCGGGATCCAGAGCGAGCCGCTGGAGAGTTCGAGCGGGCCGATCTTCAACCCACCGACCGCGAGCGCGATCCCGACCGCCAGCCCGATCAGGAAGACCGGCAGCGACCAGATCACGTCGAGCGTCCGGGCGATCAGGCTGTCGGCCCAGCCGCCGAAGTATCCGGCCGCCAGGCCGAGGACGATCGCGAGCATGGTCGCCAGCAGCGCGGCGCTGATTCCGACCAGCAGGGAGGTGCGGCCGCCGTACATCAGGCGGACCATCTCGTCCCGGCCGAGACGGCCGTCGGCGCCGAGGAAGAATTTGCCCCCGGCGGCGAACCACTGCGGCCCGATCGGTTTCCCTTCGACGCTGACGACGTCCTTTTTCTCGCCGTCGACGGTGATTTGTTCGACCGTGTGCTCCTGGTTCGGCCCGGTTTCGGCGACGTGATCGGCCCAAAGCGGCGCCGCCAGGACGAAGGCGACGATCAGCAGAAAGAGGCCGAGGAATGCAACCGCGAGGCGATTGCGCAGAAAGCGCCGCAGAGCGAGGGACCAGGGCCCTCGCTCTGCGCTCGGTTCGGTGGACACGCGGTTCTTCTGACCCAGGCCGGCTACTTGAATTCGAAGCTGCTCAGGTAGTGGCCGAAGGTGGGGTTGAAGATGACGCTGTCGAGGTTGATCTCGTCGGAAACGAAGGTCGACACGGTGCGGTTCCCAAAGGGCGCCCAGGGAGCGAGTTCCATGATTTCCTTGTCCAGTTCGGCGTAGGCTTCTTCCTGCTCAGGCCCGAGCTGCTCTTCGCGCAGTTCCTCGATTTTCTTGTTGATCGCGGGATCGTCGAACATCGAGAAGTTGTAGTTGTTGGTCGGCTGGATGCTTTCCCCGGCCAGCAGCGGCTGGAGAAAGTCGTTCGGGTGCGGGTAGTCCTCGAACCAGTTGGACCAGCCAGCGTCGAGGTTGGGCGTGCTCAGGTTGCCGGTGACCGTGGTGATGTTGTCGGCGTTGACGAGTTTGAGGGTCGTGTTGAAGCCGAGGTCCTTCAGCACCTCGTTGAAGTATTCGCCCGCCTCGTTGTTGGGGCTTTCCGTGTCCGACCAGACGGTGATGTCCATGTCCGACGGGTTCGCTTCTTTGACCATCTGCTTGGCCTTCGCGAGGTTGTACGGATAGAGTTCGAACTCCTTGTAGCCAGGTATGCCAGGCGGCAGGACCTGCTGCGAACCGGTGAGCTGACCGGCGTAGATCCGTTCGAGCGCCCTCTGATCGACGGCATAGTTGACCGCTTGTCGCACCTTGACGTCGTCGAAGGGCGGCTCCTGGGTGTTCATCCAGAAGTAGTAGGTGCTGATCGTGGGCTCGACCCGGAACTGGCTCCCCTCGTACTGTTCTTTGACTTCCGCGTAGCGCGAGGAGGGGGGCGGGTTCTGCATCCAGTCGTAGACGCCCTGCTCGACGTCGTCCACCTGCGACTGCTCGTTCCGGACGACCGTCGCCTTGGCTCCGTCGACGACGCCTGCGGGCAGGTCGGGCATCGCCTTGCCATTGGCTTTGGCCCAGTACGGGTTGCGCTGGTATTCCCAGCTTTTGCCCGGCTGCGATTTGGTGATCATGTACGGGCCGGTTGCCGGCGGCGGGTCGGCTGACAGGTCTTCGGTGGGGGTATCTGGCGGCAGGAGAGACACGAACATCATCGCCAGCTCCGCGGTGAAGGTACCGCGCGGGGCTTCGAGGTCGATGACGATTTCGCCGGTCTTGTCGTTGGTTTTGATTCCCGGAATCGGCCCCTGTTTCGTTTCGGCGAACTTTTCGGCTCCATCGATCGTCAGGTAGAAGGGCGAGCCGGGGGAGTTGAGCTCGATCATCCGTTCGACCGAGGCCGGGAAGTCAGAGGCTTTGACCGGGGTTCCATCGGAGTATTTGAGGCCGGGGCGGAGGAAGAGCGTGTAGGTCTTGCCGCCGTTGCTGATCTTCGGCATTTCTTTCGCCAGGCCCGGCACCACCTCGCTGCCTTCCTCGCCGTTCGCGTGCTTGTAGGTGAGCAGCGGGATGTAGACGTCCGCCATCGCGGTCCACCCTTCGGCCGTGTAGGACAGCGCTGGATCCAGGTAATCGGGGAAGGAGGCGTAGGTTGCGTTCAGGGTGCCACCTTTCTGGCCGCCGCCCCCGCCGGAGGTGTCATCGCCGCCGCCCCCACACGAGGCCAATCCCAGGGCCGCAACCGTTGCAAGGACCATTACTGCGATGAGCGCTCCTAGCTTCTTCAACGCATCTCCTCCGATTTCGGTTTACCGGTAGACCCGGGGACCAACTCCAGCACAACGTCTTCATGGCCGTCAAGCGACGGCTTTACAGATATTTCGCGGCTTTCCAGCGATTTCCCCCTCAACAGGGGGCCCATGACGACAACGATGGCCCATACCCCCGCCCCCGCGACAAGAAACGTCATCCGGGGGCTGACCAGAGCGGCAATGACCCCGCCCAGGGCGAAGCCGACCCCCGGCATCGCCGCGCCGATCGACTCGAGCACGCTCATCACCCGCGCCTGCATCGATTCCGCCGTCAGCTCCTGCACGGCGCTGATCGCCGTCACCCACTGCATCCCGTTGCCGGCGCCGCCGAGGACCGAGGCCGCGCAGGCGACCGCCAGGGTCGGCGCAGCGGCGAGCCCGAGGTAGCCGGCGCCGACGGCGAGGGTGCTGAAGAACAGGAGCAGCCCCAGCGAGGCCTGGCGCAGGCGGGCGAAGAGGAGGCTGCCGAGGACCATCCCGATCCCCCAGCTGGCGAGCATGACGCCGTAGCCGGTGTCGTTCGACCCCAGGGTCTCCTTCACGTAGACGACCTCGACCGGCAGCACGGCGGCGAAGAAGACGAAGGCAAGGCCTTGGGCGAGGAGCAATCGCCGCAGCATCGTCCGCTCGCGGATATACGAAAGCCCGGCGCGGACGCGGTCGCGCATCTGCCCGGGTTCGGGCTCGGCATGAGGCATCGAGCCGGCGGTGAAGAGGATCCAGGCGACGGCGTAAAAGGACGCGGCGTCCAGTAAGAGGGCCGATTGCACGCCGAAGCCGGCGACGACGAGGCCGGCAAGCGCGGGCCCGACCGCCGCCCCACCGGTGAAGAAGACGTTGAGGATCGCGTTGCCGGCGCGCAGTTCGCCGCTTGGCTCCAGGGCGGTGGCGACGACGGCGCGGGTGAGGGCGCGGCCGGCCAGGGCGAGGGCGCCGTCGACGGCGGCCACGGCGACCACCGCCGCCAGGGAGAAATGATCGACGAGCAGAGCGAGGGCGCCGAAGGCCGCAGCCTCGCCGCAGTAGATCACCGGCAGCGCGAAGCGGGGCGGCGGCTTCTCCGCGTGCGCGACGAGGACAGGCGCGAAGAGGGCCGGCAGGAAGCGGGTCCCGAGGAAGAGCGCCGCCGTCGCCAGGGCGCTCTCGGTGCGGTCGAAGACCAGGACCGAGAGGGCGATGATCCCCATCCAGTCCCCCAGCTCGTTCAGCGCGTAGGACGCGGCAAGCCGCCGGAAGAGGGGCCGGCGCAGCGGGGCGGTTAGACGAGAGCTAGGCATAGGTGGCCGGGCGTATTACTGCATTTCTGCACAACTTTTCCTGCAGATGCACAAGTTTCCGCAAAGCTGTGCTACAAAGTGACCAGCAATTGAGAAGTTTCCACGATGCAGCGCACAACGTTGCGGGCTTCAACGACTACGGAAGGGGCAAGAAACATGGGCTACCGTCACTAAGTTCTTCCAAGCAGGTCATTTGATCGAAGACCTGCACCAGACTTCTAGAAGGGCGCCCTGGATGGGGGCGCCCTTCTGCGTTTTCGGGGCCGGCCGCTAGCTCCCTGCGCAAGTTCGGCCCGCACAATCGGACGAGAATTCGATTCTGGGCGAAATTGGCCATCCAGCTAAACGAAGTTGCCGATCCCCTGATACCGGTCTAACTTTGGAGTTTCCAGATAGCGGAACCCTCAAATCCATGTGGGTTGCGCAGGGAAAAAGGGCGGGCTCGTGAATTGATACGCGGGTTCCTCTCGAAGCTTCCCCCAGTTGAACGAATCAAACAGATGGCCGAGCCCCGTCCTACCCGCAAAGCGATAGTCACCATGATCGCGGCCCTGGCGCTGGTCGCCGCCGCAGCGATCTGGCGTTCGCAGGAAGCCGACTGGGACCTGCCGCTGTTCTGCATCCTGCTCGGCTTCTCGGTCTTCAGCGACCTGACCGCGATCAGCACCACCTCGAAGGTGAAGATATCGGGCAGCTTCCTCGCCCTCGTCCTCGCGATGGTCTTCCTCGGCGGCGCCCCGGCAGCGCTGATCGGCGTCCTCACGATCCTCGCCGGCTGGCTGCGCTGGCGCGACGCCGGCCACTACCTGCTGAACAACGTCCTCACCTACGCGACCTTCCCGCTGGTCAGCGGTTTCGCCTTCCACGAAATCGTCGTCTCCTCCCAGATCGCCGAAGACGACGCCGCCTTCTACGGCCTGATCTTCGCCGTCTTCCTCGTCGCGCTCGCGATCAACTTCACGATGATCGCCTCCTACTCCTGCTACCTGGACCGCAGCTCCTTCTTCAACAAGGTGCGGACGGCGCTGATCCCGCTGCTGCCGTCCGAGCTCGCGGCCGCGCTGATGGCGGTCGGCGTCGCCTACCTCTACGTCGAGCTCGGTCTCGCCGGGGTCGCGATGTTCGGCGTCGTCCTCGTCACCTTCCAGTACCTGCTGGGGGCCCTGCTCGTCTCCCAGCAGCGGGCCGAGGAGCTGGAGCTGCGCAGCAAGCAGCTGGCCAGCTTCCAGGTCGGGATGTTGAGCGCGATGCTCCGCACCCTCGACCTGCGGGACCAGATGACCGCCCGCCACAGCGCCGCCGTCGCTCGTTATTCGCGCGCTATCGCCCAGCGCGCCGGCTACTCGCGCCGCGAGGAGGAGCTCGTCCACATCGCCGCCCTGCTCCACGACATCGGCAAGTTCATCCTCCCCGACCGCATCCTCAAGGCCAACGTGCCGTTGACGGACGAGGACTGGATGCTGATCAAGCGCCACCCGCAGCAGGGCGCGCGGGTCGTGTCCTCGCTCGACGGCTACGGCCCGGTGGCGGAGATCATCCTCGCCCACCACGAGCGGATCGACGGCAAAGGCTATCCGCGTGGACTGGCCGGGGACGAAATCCCCGAGCTGGCCCGGATCATCTCCGTCGCCGACACCTACGACGTGATGACCGCGCGGGATTCCTACCGGACGCCGATGTCCAGCTATGACGCGATCGTCGAGCTGCGGCGGGTTGCCGGCAAACAGCTCGACGCCCGCTTCGTCGAGATCTTCATCGAGCTGCTCGAGGGCAAGGACGTCTCCTTCCAGCACGGCGAGGCGGCCGACTTCGAGAAGGAGCTGGCGCTGGAGGCGCGGATCGAAGAGACCGCCAGCCCGGCTGGCGAGAAAAGCCGCTTCCAGGTCGCCGGCGTCAACTGACGATAGGCCGTTGTCCCCGGATACCGGGGACAAATGCGTCCGGTAGCGTTGCCCGCGTATGCGCGCTGTCACTTTCCAGGCGCCCGAGCAGGTGCGGGTCGAGGAGAAGGCCGATCCCGAGATCGCCGCCGGCGACGACGCCCTCGTCCGGGTCGAAGCGAGCGGCATCTGCGGCTCCGACCTCCACATCTACCACGGTCGGGTGCCGGTCGCGCCCGGCTTCACGATCGGGCACGAGTTCGTCGGCACCGTCGTTGCCGCGGGTGACGAGGTCGAACGGGTGGCGGTCGGCGACCGCGTCCTCGGCACCTTCCACACCGCCTGCGCAACCTGCGCCTCCTGCCTGCGCGGCGACTACCACCGCTGCCGCAACGGCCAGACCTTCGGCCACGGCGCCAACCTCGGCGATCTGCAGGGCGCCCAGGCCGAGTTGCTGCTGGTGCCGCGGGCGAACCTGACCCTGCGGCGGGTGCCGGAGGGGATGTCGGCCGACGTCGCCCTCTTCGCCGGCGACGTGATGGGGACCGGCTACCACGCTGTCGCCCACGCCGAGATGAAGGCCGGCGACACGGTGCGCTGTTCTCGGCCTCGGGCCGGTCGGGCCTCTGCGCGGTGCAGGCCGCGGTGGCCGGCGGCGCCGTCCAGGTCTTTGCGGTCGATACCGTCGAGGAACGGCTGCGGATGGCCGAGCGCTTCGGGGCGACGCCGCTGCATCTGACCGAGGAGGACCCGAAGAAGGCGGTGCGGGCGGCAACCGAAGGACTGGGGGTCGACGTCGTCGTCGATGCGGTCGGCGACCCGGGGCCGCTGGCGCTTGCCGTCAGCCTCGCCCGCGACGCCGGCACCGTCTCCGGGATCGGCGCCTACGCCGGCAAGGGCGAGGTGCCGCTCGGGCTCGCCTGGCTGAAGGGCCTGCAGCTGCGGTTCGGACTCGCCAACGTGATCGCCCACGTCGACCGGGTGCTCGCGCTGATGGAGGCCGGCAAGCTCGATCCCGTCGCCGCTCGTCACCCACCACATGCCGCTGGAACAGGCGGCGAGGCCTACGACATCTACGACCAGCGCGAAGCCCTGAAGATCGTCCTCACGCCTTAGCGAACCTGCTGTATCAGTTGACTCGCACAGAACGAAGGGTTACTGTGCGATCCAGTTGGCACAGCTTGAGTCAAACCCTTTCGCCATTGATCCCAACGACGAGCTGCCCGTCGGGCTGCAGCTCGGCTGGCGGCTGCGGGCGCTGATCCGTACCGGCGAGCTGGCGGCGGGGGAGCGGTTGCCGAGCTTTCGCCGCCTGGCTGAGTGGGCGGGCGTCAACGTCGGCACCGTGCGCACGCGTCTACGAGGCGCTCGAGGCCGACGGCCTCGTCGTCACCCGCCACGGCCAGGGAACCTTCGTAGCCGAGGGGGTGGAGGCTGCTCCGCAGCTGGAGGAGATCGCCGCCGAGGCGCTGCGCCGCGCGCAGCGAGGCGGGGCTCGGGCCGCGCGACCTGGCGATCGTGGCGATGGCCTGCGCGAGCCTGCCCGAGGAGAGCGAAACGCTCGAGGTGCGCCAGGAGCTGCGGCGGCAGATCGCCCGGCTGGAGGCCGAGCTTGCGAGCTACACCGGCCACCTCAAGGCAGGACCTGGCGACGGCGCCGCGGCGGCGCCGTCGCCCACGTCGCCGGGGTCGAGGAGCTGGAGCAGACGCGCGACACGCTGATCGCGCAGCTGGCGGCGGCGCAGCGGGAGAGCGAGCAGGAGGTGCGGCGGCGGGCGAGCAGCCGCGGTCCCCTGGGCAGGGCGATGAGCCGGTGGCGAGACGAAGCGCTAAGCCGCGGGCTGCTGCCCGTCAAGAACGTCTTCGAAGAGGTGGGGGTGATGATGATCCTCACCGTCAAGACGCTGATCTCGGCGGTGAGGCCGCCCTATCCCTACGGCGAGGAGCTGGTCTGGCAGTTCCTCTTCGTCCTGAAACTCTCCTGGTTTCCGCTCCTCATCTCCACCTTCGCCCTCAACCTCGGCGCGCCGGATCTGCAAGCGGCCGGGGTGCTCTCGCTGTTCGGCGCCCTCGACCGGCTCGGCGGCTTCTTCGTCGTCATCGCGATTCGCTGGATCGCCCCGCTGGTCACCGCGGTCGTCGTCGCCGGCGTCGCCGGCACCGCGATCACCGCCGACCTCGGCGCCCGCAAGATCCGCGAGGAGCTCGATGCCCTGCAGGTGCTGGGCGTCGATCCGGTCAAGAACCTGGTCGTGCCGCGCTTCCTGGCGCTGATGGTCGTCACCGGCCTGCTCGACATCTTCGCGATCGTCATGGGGCTCATCGCCGGTATCGCCGCCGAGCTCCTCTACCACCAGCCGCTCGGCGGTTTCTTCGCCACCCTCTTCACCAACGCGACGATCACCGACCTCTGGTCCTCGGTGATGATGTGCACGATGTTCGGCGCGATCGTCGCCGATCGTCTGCTCCTACAAAGGGCATGTCGGCTTCGGGCGGCGCCGCCGGGGTCGGCCGCGCCGTCAACCAGGCGGTCGTGATCTCGCTTGTCGCGGTCTTCTTCTTCCAGTTCGTCGTCAGCTCGATCCTGCTCGCCACCAACCCCGAGCTGCAGGCGGTCCGATGATCGGCTGGCTCGACGATCCCGCGCTCCTGGCTCGATTCCTTCGGAGACATCGCCCGCTTTCGGCGTCAGGGTTGCCGGGCCTCGTCTACTCGGGCCGGGTCTTCAAGTTCTTCGGCGAGGGACTGCGGCAGGCGGGCATCCTGATCTTCGGCTCGGCGCTGATCATCTGGGCCTTCTGCTTCATCCTCGGCCTCCAGTGCGGCCTGCAGGGTGCCTACTTCAACCGTTCGATCGGCGCTCCGTCGCTGGCCGGCCTCTTCTCCGCCTACTGCGACCTGCGCGAGGGCCTGCCCTACGCCTTCGGCTACATCCTCGCGGCCAAGGTCGGGACCGGGATCGTCGCCGAGATCGGGGCGATGCGGATCTCCGACGAGATCGACGCGCTCGAGGTGATGGGGATCCAGCCGGTGACCTTCCTCTGCGCGACCCGCCTGCTCGGGGCCTGGATCGCGCTCCCGTTCCTCTACCTGGTCGGGATCGGGATCATCTACGCCGCCAGCTACCTCTCGGTGGTCAACCAGGTCGGCGACGTCTCCTCCGGCGGCTACCTGCTGATCTTCTGGATGTACCAGAGCCCCCTCGACCTGATCTTCAGCCTGATCAAGGGGATGGTGATGTCGACCGTGATCGTGCTGGTCGGCTGCTACTACGGCTACACCGCCTCCGGCGGCCCGGTCGGCGTCGGCACCGCGACCGCGAAGTCGATGGTCTTCAACATCGTCGCCGTCCACATCCTCGGCATGCTCGGCACCGTCGTCTTCTGGGGCGCCAACCCCAGAGCCCCGATCGGGGGCTAGCTCAACGCCGCCTTTGGCGAGGATCGCCGCGATCAGGCGAGCGATCGCGGCAAGCAAGGTGTAGTCGCCGCGGTGAATAGACGCATGGAGGGAGCTCATCTCCGTCCTCATCGAACCGCGGGTTTCCTGCTCAGGTCATCGAGGCGGCGATTGATCCCGTCGAACCGTTCGTCGATCCGGGCGAAGCGCTCCTTCAGGGCATCTTCGGGCGGTGCCATCGTCTGCATGGATAGCAACCTAGCGAAGAAAATGCAACATATTGTCTGAGAACGTAAATTCTCTGAAAATTCTTCTAGCGGTGCCGGTGGCGGCGGAAGGTTTCCTCGACCCACTGAAGCCGCGGCGGTGGCTGAGGCTCTCGCGGAAGCGCTCGAAGGCCGCCGGGCGCGGGAGGCTCGGGGTCGAGCGGACCCTCCGGCGGGCACGACCACCGGGTAGAAGAGCGAGGCGGCGGTGATGTCGGCGACGCGAGAGGCTGTCGCCGACGAGGAACTCGCCGTCGCCCTGCTCCAGCTCCGCCTCGAGCTTGTCGAAGGCGGCGACGATCGCCTCGCGCGCCCGCTCGGCGTCCGTCGTCGCTGTTCGCGCCCCAGCGGATGCTGGTGTAGGCGCGGGCGTAGGCACCGACCACCGGCTTCGCCTTGCCCAGCGGGCCGGGCACCGATTCGGCGGCGACCTCGGCGAACAGCTCGGGCTCCTGGATCAGCTCGTAGAAGGGAAGCAGCCGGGCGTGCGGGCCGAGGTTCTCGTCGAACCAGTCCTCCAGCTCGATCGCCCGGGCGCGCTCCTCGGCGTCGATCGGGTAGAGCGGCGGCTCCGGGTAGCGTCGGCCTCCAGGGCGGCGATGATCTCGGTCGAGTCGCCGATGTGCGGCCCGTCCAGCTGCAGCACCGGCAGGGTCGGCTGCGCCCCCCGCGTCAGGACCAGGGCGATCGGGATGTGGCTGCCCGGCAGGGTCGAGCGGCGGGCGTGGTCGACCCCCTTGTGCTCGAGCGCCCAGCGAACCTTCTCGCTGTAGTGCGAGATGTCGATCTGCCAGAGGGTCGGCTTCTCCTGCGTTTGCGTCGCTCATCGTCCGCCTGCCAGCATAAGCGCGTGGCACTGCTCAGTGACGCCGAGATCGAGGAGAGGCTGGCGGGGCTCTCCGGCTGGGAGCGCAACGGCGACGCGATCGAGAAGAGCTTCGAGCGCGAGCGACTTCGTCGGCAGCGTCCGCTTCGTCGACGCCTGGTCGAGCCGGCCGAGGAGATGAACCACCATCCCGACGTGGCGATTTCCTGGGACGACCGTCACGGTGACGATCTCCACCCACTCCGAGGGCGGCGCTGACGGCGAACGACTTCGAGCTCGCCGGCAAGATCGACGCCCTCGCCTAGAGATCGACGGTGGCGAAGCGGAAGAAGCAGCGGCGGCCGCGGGAGAAGGCTGCGACGATCGACTACGTCGACCCCGAGGGCAACGTCCTGACCTTGCGGCAGACGCTCAGCGCCGGCGACGATCGCCAAGGTGGGCGAGCCCCCGGCGGGTTCGGCGGCCTCGCAGGACGACGCCTGGCACCGCCGCTCCGAGGCCCTCTTCGAGCGGCTCGCGGTCCGCTGGGAGATCGCCGGGCTGCCGCTCGACGACCAGAAGATGCTGCTCGGCCGCTACCGGATGGCCGACGCCGAGACCCAGCGCTGGGTGCGGCAGACGATCGCCGAGCACCTCGAGCGCCACATCCCCGAGCTGGCGGCCTGACCGTGGCGGAGGGCTGCGGATCGACGAGCGGCTCTCGCTGCCGCTGGGCGAGATCGAGCTGCGGACCAGCCGCTCCTCCGGTCCCGGGCGGACAGCACGCCAACGTCACCGCCTCGCGGGTCGAAGCGGTCTTCGAGGTCGAGGCCTCGGCGAGCGCTGAGCGACGCGCAGCGGGCGCGGCTGCTGGAGCGGCTCGGGCCGGTCGTCACCGCCGTCGCCCAGGACGCCCGCGGCCAGTCGCGCAACCGCGAGCTGGCGCTGGAGCGGCTGGCGGCGAAGATCGCCGCCGGCCTGCGCGTGCGGCGCAAGCGGCGGCCGACCAGGCCGAGCCGAAGCCTCCCGTCGGCGCCGGCTCGAGCAGAAGCGGCGGACCGGCGAGCGCAAGCGCGGCCGCCGTCCCCCGCCGAGATAGCGATGACTTTTCCGGGCATGGTCTAATAGATGAAGGACGCAAGCGAGAGGAGCATCGGAGATGCTTGGGGAGAGCAAAGCGACCAGCGGCTTCGCGGTCAAGGACATGGACGCGGCGCGCAGGAGTTCTACGAGGGAACGCTCGGCCTGCAGGTCGAGGTGCTGGACGACGAGTTCGGGGTGACGGCGCTGCACCTGGCCGGCGGCTACGACGTTTTCATGTACCTCAGCGCCGAGATGACCCCGGCCAGCTACACGATCCTCAACTTCGAGGTCGACGACATCGATGCGGCCGTCGCGGAGCTCGGCGAGCGGGGTATCGAGCTTCGAGCGCTACGACGGTTCGACCACGACGAGAAGGGCATCGTCCGCGGCCCCGGCCCCCAGATCGCCTGGTTCAAGGACCCGTCGGGGAACACTCTCTCAGTCCTGCAGCAGCAGTAGCCGGCGGGGCGTTGGAGTAGCCCGCCCAAAGTTCCCGGCTGCTTAGGCTCCGGCCATGTCTTCTATAACCACAGTGCTACGCTGTCGCACATGGAAATTGGCGTTCGCGAGCTACGTAATCGGACTGCCCGGGTGATCGATGCGGTCAAAGCCGGAGAGCGAGTGGTTCTGACCGTCAACGGAGAGCCAACCGCAGACATCGTCCCCCATGGACATCGCGCTCGCTGGTTGAGCGGCGAGCACCTGCGGGAACTGCTTGCGGAGCGATCTGCCGATCCAGGCCTGGCCGCTGAGCTGGACGAGGTTGCCGGGCAGACGCTCGATGAGCTGTGAGCCATGAAGGTGGGGCTCCTCGACACCTCGGTCTTCATCGCCCGTGAGAGCGGGCGGCCTCTCGGAGCCCTGCCCGACCGGGTCGCGGTGTCGGTGGTCACGATCGGTGAGCTGCAGGTAGGAGCGCTCAACGCAATCGACGACGCCGTCCGAGCCCGCCGCGCGGACACCCTTGCGCTCGCCAGGGCTGCCGATCCGATCCCGATCAGCGAGGCGATCATGGTCTCGTGGGCGCGCCTTGTTGCCGACTGCCGCCGAGCCGGCGTCCACCGGACGGTGAAGCTGACCGATGCTCTGATCGCCGCCACCGCCGTCGAGCACGGCCTATCGGTCGTCACCCAGGACGCCGACTACGGACAGATTGCCGAAGCGCACTCCCCTCTACAAGTGATCGACGTCTAGCGTTGCGGAGCCCTGCGCCCCAGCTCCCGCGCGACCGCGTCACGCCGGTAATCGAAGATCTCCCGCAGGTCCCGTCGCACCAAGGCTCGCTCGGCGAGCTCCCCTAGCGGCCCGAACGGGATCGCGTAACGGACGCGGTCGCGGATGATCGTCGTCTCGGGTCCCTCCTCTTCGAACTCGTGCGTGTGCTCCCACAGCGAGTACGGACCCTTCACCTGCACGTCGACGAACCGCCGCGGCGGCTCCCAAGCCTCGATCCGCGTTCGCCACCGCACCGGCACCCCGTGCAGCCGCAGCCGATACTCGATCAGGGTTCCGACCCCCATCTCGATCGGCCCCGGGGTCGTCACCTTGAACCCGAGCCAGGGCGGCGTGATCCGCTCGAGGTTGCGGGCGTCGCCGTAGAAGTCGAAGACCGCGGCGATCGGCAGCTCGATCCGCTGCTGCCGTTTGAGGATTTGGGTGCGAGGCACGCCTCGCTTCTACCCGGTAGCCGCCGAGATGGGCACGGCTGGTTTCGAACCAGCGACCTCTCGCGTGTGAAGCGAGCGCTCTCCCACTGAGCTACGCGCCCGGGAGCGGGGAATCATACGGTGCGGGGGCGATTTCTCCGGCGGCTGGCGGCGCTCTCCGCGCTCGTCCTCGGCCGCGGCGTCCTTGCGCAGGGCCATGCCGACGAAGGGGTAGATCAGGGTCGAGAGCATCGCCGCCCCGACCAGGCCGGCGGCCGTCGAGGCCTTCATCTGCCCGCTCGTCGATCGCGATCGTCGTGATCGCGACGACGAGGGGGAGCTCGGTTGCGCAGTAGAAGGCGAGCGCCGGCGCGGTCGCGGGCGACGAGGACGCTGCGGTAGAGGAGCATCGCCGGGACGCCGCGGACGACCAGGAAGAGGCCGAAGAAGAGGACGAGCTTGCCGATCGCTTCGGCCGAGCCGAGGGCGGCGAGGTCGAACTCGATCCCGCTGGTGACGAAGAAGAAGGGGACGAAGAAGCCGAACCCGACGGCGGTCAGCTTCGACTCGAAGACTTTGCACCTCCTGCCCTTGAGGGCGAGGCGGACGATCATCCCGGCGACGAAGCCGCCGAGCAGGATGTCGAGGCCGAGCTTGCCGGCGAGCAGGACGAGGCCGAAGACGAGCACCACGGTCACCCGCACCGCCAGCTGGCTGCTCGCCTCGAAGGTCCGCTCCAGCGCCGGCCAGCCGCGCCAGGCGTAGCGGACCGAGGCCAGGGCGAGCGCCAGCGCGAGGGCGACGAAGGCGAGCAGGATCGCCGCCTCGTGGAAGGGGTTGGTGGTCGAGAGGACCAGCGTCACCAGCAGGATCGGGCCGAACTCGCCGGCGCCGCCGGCGGCCAGCAGGTAGGTGCCGAAGCGGGTCTTCAGCTCGCCGTTGTCGCGGAGGATCGGGATCAGGGTGCCGATCGCCGTCGTCGCCATCGCCGAGCCGGTGTAGAGGAAGGAGACGACGACCCCGGCGGCGGCGAGGACGCCGCCGATCCCGTAGGCGAGCAGCGACCGAGAGCAGCCCAGCCGAGGCGCCGAGCTTCATCGGCGTCCCCTTGATCCGCTCGAAGTCGATCTCGTAGCCGGCGAAGAAGAAGAGCATCCCGAGGCCGAGGTTGGCGAAGAATTCGACGAAGTCGTCGCTGTGGGCGAGGTCGAGGACTTCGGGGCCGATGACGATCCCCAGCATCAGCTCGAGCACGACGACCGGCGGCGCGAAGCGCTTTGGCACCGCGGCGACGGTGACCGCGGCGACCGCCGCGACGACGACGATCGCGAAGAAGGAGCCGGAGTCGACCTGATCGCGGCGGTCGGCAGGGCGATCAAGGACGTGATCCTATGGCCGGCAGGGTAGGATCACCAGTGGACCGTGCTAGGCGGGGAATCAGCGGTGCCTTGTAACCCGAAATCCGCTTAGCGGGGCCGAATACCGTTCCGAGGGACTGGCCGTCGGGGTCAGTGCGTCGCGGCGGCGTTGACGGCCGGGTCCTGCGCGACGTGGGCACGCGAATCAGGTCAGGTCCGGAAGGAAGCAGCCTTAAGCGGATGCCGCGGGTGCCGCAGGCGAGCCCGGCCCGAGCCAAAAGCGACGGACACGCCCGGTGACCTCGTTTCGAAGGACGGGTGCACGGTCCATATCTTAGCGCAGTTGTCCGCGGTATGCGGGGGTCAACGTCGCTTAGTCGTCAGTCGATCAGGCGCTTGCGCATCTGGTGGATCGCGACGCGCCAGGTGAGGACGGCGAAGGCGACGAGGAAGGCGAAGCGCAGCGAGGTCGACCCACTCGAAGCCGAAGGCGCCGCCGCGGACCAGTTCGACCAGCTGGTGCAGGGGGTTGACCTGGGCCACGATCTGGACGCCCTCGGGCAGGCCGTCGATCGGGAAGAAGGTGCCGGCGACGAGGAAGAGCGGCGTGACGAAGAGCGCCGTGACGTAGTTGAACTGGTCGATCTTGGCGACGGTCGCCGCCATCGCCACCCCGAAGCCGGCGAAGCCGAGGGCGGTGACGAAGGCGAAGAGCGGCGTGAGCAGCATCCCCGGCTCGGGGTCGAGCCCCAAGAAGAACGTGACGATGAGCGGCACGCAGCCGTAGACGGCCGAGCGGATCGCGATCCAGAGCATCTCGGCGCTGACCAGCTCTTCGACGTCGACCGGCGCCGCGAGGATCGCTTCGTAGGTGTTCTGGAAGCGGTGCTTGACGAAGGTGCCGAACATCGCCGGCAGGGCGCTGGAGAAGATCACCGCCGTCGCCACCATCCCGGTGCCGACGAACTGGATGTAGGGGACGCCGTTGACTTCGTCGACCAGGGTGGCGCTGAGGCCGAGGCCGAAGGCGAGCAGGTAGACCAGCGGTTCGAGCACGCTGGAGAAGGTGGTGCCCCTCCAGTAGGTGCGGAAGTTGGCCACCTCGCGGCTCATCACCCCGGCGATCGCGGCGGGTTCCAGCCGCCGCATCGTCCGCTGCCGCGGCCGGGTCCGGGTCGAGGCCTCGCATCACTCGGCCTCCTCGCCGGTCAGCAGGACGAAGACGTCCTCGAGCGTCGCGGCGCGCACCACCGCGTCCTCGGGCACGGCGCCGTCGCTCGCCTGCTCGGAGCCGACGATCGCGATCGCCGGGCCGGCCGGCCGCACCCGCAGGCCCTGCGCCTCGGCTTCGGCGCGCAGCCTCGGCCAGGCGCTCCGGCGGCGCGTAGACCTCGGCGGTCTGGCGGCCGGCGTGCTCGGCGATCAGGTCGGCCGGGCCGGCCGCGGCTGATGATCTTGCCCTCGGTGCATCACCGCCACCTCGTCGGCGAGCCGCTCGGCCTCCTCGATGTAGTGGGTCGACATCAGGATCGTCGTCCCGCGCGATTTCAGGTCGCCGATCAGCGTCCAGAGCTCGGTCCGGATCTGCGGGTCGAGGCCGACCGTCGGCTCGTCGAGGAGGACCAGGCGCGGTTCGTGGACGAGGCCGCGGGCGAGCAGCAGGCGCCGCCGCATCCCGCCGGAGAGTTTGTCGACCGCGTCGCGCCGGCGATCCCGCAGGCGGGCGAGGTCGAGGCAGGTCGACGGCGGCGCCGACGTCCGGGACCCGGTAGAGGCGGGCGTAGACGGCGAGGTTGTCTTCGACGGTGACGTCGACGTCGAGGTTGTCGAGCTGGGGGACGACGCCCATTTCGGCGCGGGCGGGCTTCGACTTGGCCGGCAGCT
>CAVZAU010000003.1:0-295621 GCA_963773445.1 uncultured Actinomycetes bacterium | reverse complement strand
GCTATGTTATGTCTGGCTCCTCGTTGAGTTACGTATTGCTCGGTGAGCGTGTTAAAGGCTTCGTCGGTGCCGAGCAGCTCGAGGGTGGGCACCGGAGGGCAGGGGCAGGATCCAGCCGAACTCGGCGGCCTCGCCGGCGTACTGAATATGGATGTGGGCGATGACCTTGCCGCTGTCCTGCGCGAAGAGGATGCGCTCGCCGGCCTGGACCACGGGGACCGAGGGATCGGGCGGCGTGAAGCAGCCGCAAGCGTCGGCGTGGCGGACCTGGCCGCCCGACGTGAAGACGACCGCTGCCGCGGCCGCGGAAAGACAAGCCAGGAATCTCATGATCGACCCTCCAGAGGGAGGCGCCCGCAAGGCACGTGCCAGGGGCGCTCGCCTGAGATCTTAACTGTTTGCGGGGCGAGCGCGGGGGCGGCGCGCGGGGAATCTGAAGATCCGCGACATGGGCGCCTCAGTTTTTCATGGGGGCAGGTGCTCCTCGTGGATGAAATCGCTCAGACCCGGGGCGGAGCAGGCATCTCCTCGCCCGTCAAGCCAGCCGCGTCCAGCGACTTTCGCAGGGCCTCGAGATCGATGGGCTTTACGAAGTGTCGTGGAAAGCCCGATGCGCGGTTCCCCGTTCGCGGTCGGCCGGCTGGCCGTAGCCGGTCAAGGCCGCGATGACGCGGATGCCTCTCGCAGCCCGCATCGCCAGAGGCGGTCCGCAGACCTCGTGGCCGTCCAGCCCGGGCAGGCCGATGTCGAGGAGCGCCACGTCGGGGCGGAAGACCGCCGCCACCGCGAGCGCGGTCGGGCCGTCCGTTGGCCGTGCGGACCTCGTGGCCACAGCCTCCATGGTATCTCGCCAGGACTCGGCGGCGTCCAGTTGTCGTCCACCACCAGGATGCGCAGCGCCCGGAGTGGGGCGGCGCGGCGCTGCCGCGGGCTGAGCAAGGCCGGCCGCGGCGCGCCAGCGGGAGCAGGGGCAGCGTGACACGACGAACTCGCTGCCCTGGCCCGGCCCGCGCTGTGGCCGCCACCTGCCGCCGTGCAGCTCCGACAGGCTGCCGACGAGCGTCAGGCCGAGCCCAGCCCCCCTCGGAGCGGTCGCGAGCGCTCCGCCTGGGTGAACGGTCGAAGATCTCGGGCAGCATCTCGGCGGGGATGCCGATGCCGTTGTCGCGCACCGGACGACGGCCTTGCCCCTCGTTCGGCCGCTCACCGTGATCCGTCCGCCGCGGCGGGGTGTACTTGGCCGCGTTGTTGAGCAGGTTGCCGAGCACCTGCGCCAGCCGGACCGGGTCCGCGTCCACCGCAGACCGGCTCGCGGGACGTTGACGTCGAGCGTGGTGGCGGCGCTGCGTCGATGAGCGGGCGGCGTCTCGACCGCGCGGCCACGACCTCCGCCAGGTCGACGGGCCGGCGCTGGAGCTCGATCTTGCCGCGGGTGATCCGCGAGACGTCGAGCAGGTCGTCGACCAGGCGCACCAGGTGCTGCGACCTGGCGCTCGATGACCTCGCGCTCGCGCGGACGTCCTGCGCCGCGCAGGCGCACCTCGTCGAGCAGCTCAGGGCGTTGCGGATCGGCGCCAGCGGGTTGCGCAGCTCGTGGCCGAGCATGGCCAGGAACTCGTCCTTGCGGCGGTCGGCGTCGCGCGCGACCTCGGATGCCAGTCGCGCTTTCTCCTCCGCCCGCCTCACCTCTTCGAGGAGGCTGGCGCTGCGCAGGCCGATCTGGCATCTGGGTTCCGGCGACGCGAATGAGCATCGATTCATTGTCGGTGGGGAACCTCCGGGGTCGCGCCAGCGACGATGATGACCCGCATCCCGACGCTGGCGAACTGCGACGCCACAATGCGGATGTCACCACCGCCGAAGGGGCTGGGCACTCACGTGGCCTCCGCGACGGGCGTCGGGAAAGATCCATCGCTGCAGCGGAGCGCGCGATCTCCGCCGTCGGGCGCCGAGGGCATTCCGTCCCAGCGGGCCCGCTTCGACGGGGCTCTCGCCTTCCCCTTCCCCGATGCCATGCGAACGTAGGCGAACGTCAGCCTCAACGTCGTGACCAGGATGTCCGAATCGTCTCGATGATGGCCTCCGGTGATTGCCCGGTCCACACCGCCGGCAGGGCGACCAGGCTCACCAGGTCTCGGAGGCAGCCCTTCAGATCCTCGACTTCGCGCGACGGAGCGTTCGGAGCCGCGCGCGAGGGTTCGCCGCTCATCGCAGGGCTAGGCGTGTCTTCCGTCGCTTGAGCTCATCGAGAAACTGGTCCGGCGGAACATAGAAGGGGTTTTCCATGAAGATCCCGCCGATGAGCACGGCGGGATGCGTCGCATGATATCCATGACGATTCCGCCGCTGTGCTTGGTCGTCGAATAGGTGCAGACGACCGGATCCTTATATTTCGGAAGAACGTAATTGAGCCGGGTCTCGTATTCGACCAGGTCATTGACGCCTGGACGATCCTCGAGCGCCCACTCCATATGGGCGACCAATCGCGTCAGCGGAAACTTCTTTTTCCCTTCGTCCAGGACCTCCTGAATCAGCGCGATCATTCGATTCTGATCGAAGTGCCCGTCGCGCAGATAGGCGTCCTGCCAGGCTCGGACCTCGAGCTGGCCTGATTTTACAGCCAGCTGGGCCGCGACCCCCGGAGTCCTGCGAGCAACCGCTGGTGCTCTGCTCGAAGGTCCGGGTCGACGATGTGAAATGCCTTTTCTCCGCGCTCGAATCCTTCACGGATAAAAGGCATGAGCACCTCGTACTCTTCTTTCGCAGAGCCAAAGAAGGCACATACGTGCCGATGGACGTCCAGCGTCTTTCCCGCGAGCGAAATCGGTAGCTCTGTGCTCACTGCTCGGCTCCCTGCGTCAAGAACATCACGGAACCTCCTTCGGTCCCAATCTATGACACGGTGGCTGGCGAATCCAAGAACCCATTTGTGCACACCGCCTGCAATGGCACGTGCCCGGGGCGCTCGCCTGGATCCCGACTGTTGCGGCGAGGGCAGGGGCATGCCGCCTCGGGTCATTGGGGCAGCAACGCGACGATGCGCAGCGGCCCGCCGGATCCGCCGCGCGATCTTCATCGGCAGCGCGATGACCAGCGCGCCCGCGTCGGGCGGCAGCGCGTCGAGGCCGGCGACGTTCTCGAAGCCGGGCATGTTCGCGCCGAGCACGACCTGGTGGACGATGAAGTCCTTCGACGGGCCGTGGTCGATGCTCGCCGTGTCGATGCCCAGCGCGGCCGACCTTCCGCGTCGACCAGGCAGCCGCGCCGCGTCCTCGCCGATGCCGGGGAAGTGCAGGCTGCGAGGCGTCGCCGCGGCGTGTCGTCGCCGAGGTAGCGCTTCTTGTCGGGCCAGCGCGCGCCCCAGCCGGTGCGCATGAGCACGATGGTCGCCGCCGGCGATCGCGCCGTGGCTCGCTCGAAGGCCTCGATGTCGCCCGCGGTCAGCGCGGTAGTCGGCGTCGCGGCCGCGGCCGCGCGCTGACGTCGATCACGACCGCGGGGCCGATCAGCCGCGACAGCGGCATCTGGTCCGCGGTCCAGCTTGCCCTCGGCGAAGTGGATCGGCGCGTCGAGGTGCGTGCCGCCGTGCTCGGGCGCGCAGAAGTCGTTCGCGGAGTAGAAGAAGCCGCCGTCGGTCTTGCCGTAGTGCACGCGCTCGAGCTCGAAGCCGCTCGTCGCGGTCGGCCAGTAGATGGTCCTGTCGTCGAAGGGGTGCGTGAGGTCGACGCTCGCGGGGCGGAGGTCGGGCGCGGCGCGGAGACGTGGCCGCAGGCGACGCAGAGCAGGGCGACCGCGGCGGCGCGGTGCATCGGGCGATGGTTCCCTAGGCGCTGGCCTGGGCGTGCGCGCCGTTCCGGGGACGGGCGCCTCGGGGGCCTTCCCGGTCCTTCTTGGCCGCGAAGAGCTGCTGGAAGTCCCCGACCGGACCGGCGACGACGAGAGCGGATTGTCGGCGAAGGCGGGGGCGTTCTTCTCGAAGACGCCGTGGCCGAGAAGTTCAGCACCCAGCCGCCGACGAACGACGCCGCCGACACGCCCCACAGCGGGCGGTACGCGGGGAAGACGAGCAGGCCGCCGCGCCCGCGACGATGAACGGGATGCCGACGATGTGGAGCTTCGCGGTTGCTCGGTCCTGGTGGGTCTCGTCGTAGAACTCGAGCGCCTTCTGCCAGCGCTCGGCGAAGCCGCCGTCGAACTCCGGTGGGCGGGGCCATTCCTTCTCGAGGCCGAGGAGGCCCTTGGTGAAGAGGCCGCGGCGGCGATCCCTTGCGGCCCGCGAGCAGGGCGACGAGCCCGCCCGCCGCGAGCGCAACATGGCGATATGTTCGGGGCTTTAGACAACGAAGCAGAGTTTTTGGAGCACGGGCGAGCGTGTTCCTCCAGGACAGAACCTCGCGGTGCGGCGAACTCCAACGTCGCTTCGTCGGGGCGTGTTCGTGGCGCTGGTGGATCATCCCGTGGAGCTTCCCGACGAGGTCGAGGCCGAGCTTCTCAAGCTCGCGTTCGAGGCGCACACCGCCGTCGAGCAGGGGATCGGCATCGCCGACGCGGCGCGCGACACGGCGCGCTTCCCGGCGCTGTCGGCCATGCACGCGGGGATGGGCGACGCGCTCCATCTGTCGGTCTCGGGGCCTTCGCCGCGTGGGTCGAGGACCTGGTGCGCGTCGCGGCTGGGCTCTCGAACATGCGCGACGAGCTGGCGCGCCTCGCGGCCGCGGGAGCGCCGCTCGAGCGGGCGCTCGCGCACTTCCTCTTGTTCGAGGCGGTGCGCGCGAACCTCCTGGTCGCCGTGTGGTCGGCGGGGAGCGGGTTCTCGGCGGTGGGTGGCGAGACGGAGGATCTACTCGGCGCGCGCCGACCTGCTGCGCCGGCTCGGCCGCCGCGACGAGGCCTCCGTCGCGTACGAGCGCGCGCTCGCCCTCGCCGCCAATCCTGTCGAGCGCGCGTTCCTCGAGCGGCGGCTGGCCGAGCTCAGGCGTCCATCAGGGTGAGCGCCTCCTCGTGACCATGGAGGCGCTGGCGCAGCTTGTTGCGGATGCCGGAGTGCAGCTGCGAGACGCGTGACTCGGTGACGCCCATCACCTCGCCCACCTCGCGCAGCGTGAGGTGCTTGACGTAGAGGAGGATGCAGATCTCCTGCTCGCGCGTGTTGAGGGTGTCGAACGCCTCGCGGAAGGCACGCTTGGTGTCGCCGAGCATGGCCGCGTGCTCCGGCCGATGCGCTCGTCCCCGGACTCGATCAGCTCGACGCGCTCCACGCCGGCCTCGTCGTCGGCCGCCTCGGTCGCCGTGGCATTGAGCGACCCGACGTCGGCGCGGATGAGGTCGGCGCGGTGGGCGCGCAGCTCCTCGACGCTGACCGCCAGCGCGTCGGCGAGCTCGGCGTCACGCGGCTCGCGGCCGTGGATGGCCCGGAACGAGCGCGCGGCCTTGGCGACCTCGCGGTCGAACCGGCGGACCGACCGCGGCGCCCTCCTGGCGGCGCAGCTCATCGAGCACGGCGCCGTGGATGCGCGTCCACAGGAACTGCTCGAGCGTGGCGCCCTTGGCGGGGTCGTAGCGGTCGATCGAGGTGATGGGGCCTCGAGCCCGCGCGAGATGTAGTCGTCGGCCTCCTGGTGGGAGGGGACCTCGCGGATCTTGCGGTAGACGATGTGCTTGACCAGCGGCGCGTAGGTCATGTCAGCCGGTCCCGCAGCCGCGGATCGCCCGTCGCCTTGTACGCTTCCAGAGGGTCAGGGCCTCGACCTGCGAGAACCTCTTCGTCGCAGGCTTACGCGTTGTCGTCGCTGTCGACACAGTGCGGGATGCCCGACACGGGCCGGTCGCTACACCTCGCACTACTTTGTGGTCGGGTGCACGACCCACTTGCGAGCAGGTCCGTCGTTCCCGCTCGCGAGGGCGGTTTGCAGGTCCTCGAGGCCGATCGGCCCGGCCGCCAGCCCGCGCCAGTTCACGCCTGCCTGGGCCAGCAGGGCGAGCGCGCGGTCGACCTCGTCGGGCGCTGGTGGAAGGCTCGGTGGAGGTCGAGCTCGTCGTAGTGGAGCGGGCGGGTGGGGAGGCTGGCGTCGCTGTCGGCCTTGCAGCCGCCGACGAACACGACGCAGCCGCCGGGGGCGCAGGCTGCAGGCCGCGCGGCGGGCGTCCGGCCGCCCGACGGCCTTGAACACTGCATCGTGGTCGGCGAGGCGTCGGCGCTCATGCGCCCGTCTCCTCGGCCTGGGCTCGGCGTCGACGTGGCGGTCGGCGAGCGTACCGTCGGCCCTCGGCGACCGCAGCGCGGCGAGCATCTAGCCCATCGGGCCGCCCCGAGCACGCCACGTCGGGCGCGGCCTGCTTGTCGGGGCGCGGACATCGCGTGGGGCGGCGCAGCGGCTCGGCCATGGCGGCGGCGGCCGGGTCGAGCCCGTCCGGCACGGCGTGCAGCGCCGCCTCGGGCGCGGCGATCCGCTCGGCGAAGCCGCCGAAGATCCAGCGCGGCTCGCGGCAGATCTGGGGGCGGCCGGCGAGGCAGGAGCGGCAGGCGCCGCAGGCCACGGAGTCGCCGACCAGCACGCGCTCGCCGGTGTCCTCGCGCACGCCGCAGGTCTCGTGGCCGAACACCGCCGGGTAGGGGCCGAGCAGCGGGTGCCCGCGGCGCCAGGTCTTGACGTCGGTGCCGCAGGTGGTCGCCGTCTCGACGCGCACAAGCACCTCGCCGGGGCCGGGCACGGGGTCGGCGACCTGGAGCACGCGCAGGTCCTCGAGGCCGAAGAGCATGGCCGCCTTCACGGCACGACCACGAGCCTTCAGCGCGCGCCCGCTTGCGCTGCGCCCTCCAGCGCCGCGCCGGTCCCGCTCGAGCGGGAAGCGCTCGGTGATCAGCTCGTCCACCGGGCACCGCGCCGCGGCGCAGCAGCTCGAGCGCCGCGCGCATGTCGGCAGGGCCGGCCGACCAGCTCGCCGTCACGCGTAGCTCGCGCGAGAACACCGTCCAGCCGTCGACGCCGAGCGGATCGCCCGGCGCCGGCGGCGCATAGAGGCACAGCGCGCCGCCGGGCGCCCAGCGCCTCGGCGGCGCCCGCGATCGCCTGCGGGCTCTCGGTGCACACGATCGCCACGTCGACGGGCTCGTTGCCGTGCGCCGCGCCGACGTCGACGGGCGGCTGAGCCGGGTCGCGCCGGAGGAGCAGACGCCGTTTGCCGTTGTCACCCGCTTCGAGCCGAGCGTCGAGGAACGGCTGCCCGAGGAGATGCTCGGTCACGAAGAGCTGCTGGCGCGCCTCGACGCGCTCCTCCCCGGTCGCGCCTCCAGCTGCGCGGTTCGCCTCGACGGCCGCTTCGACCTCGTCCGCGCTCGCTCGGTCCCGCGGCAGGAGCCGCCTTACCGGCCGCTGACCGAGGTGGTCGCCGACCAGCACGTCTTCGAGCTCAGCGAGGTCGTGGGGACGATGGTCGGCTTCCGCTTCCCCACCTACGTCGAGGGCATCGAGGTGGCCGGCTACCACCTGCACTTCGCCAGCGCCGACCGCCGTCGCGGCGGCCACGTCCTCGACTCGCGCTCGCGCGGGCTGCGGGTGCGGATCGACCCCTCCAACGACCTCCACGTCGAGCTGCCGCCGCGGGTGGAGCTGGGCGACCCGGATCTCGCGGCCGAGACCCACGCCGCGGTCGAGGCGGTCGAGCATGGGTAGTTGTCCCCGCATACCGGGGACAAGGGCGCATTGTCAGCAGCGACGGTAGACGATCCACGACTCGTTGCCGGCGACCTTGGCGAACCCCTTCGGGGGCGGGAAGGAGGGTTTGGTCGGGTCGTTGGGGTCGAGGATGAAGTTGTGGATCACGAAGTCGCTGGCGGGGGCGACGAAGTAGCCGCGCGCGGGCGTCCCTTCCTCGCTGGCGCTGACGATCTGCGTCGGCTTCACGTCGAGGCCGAAGGCGAGGCGGGGGACAGCGCGGTGGTTGGGGACCGCGATCTTGCCGCAGAGCGGCTCGAAGGCGCCGGCGTCGACGAGGTCGGTGAGGTCGCTCTCGATCCGCGCCTGGTTGGTGAGGTCGGTGTCGACGCGGGAGTCGAGGTCCCACTGGTTCGGCAGCCAGACGAGGAACATCGCCAGGACGATCGCGGCGAAGACCTGCCAGCGGCGGCGCCAGGGGTGGCCGGGCTCCAGCAGTCGCCAGCCGAGCAGGCCGACGGCGACGAAGATCGCCAGGATCGCGGCGGCGAGCATCGTGTAGCGGGGGAGGATCGCGAGCCCGCCGCAGGCCAGCAGGGCGAAGGCGCCGAGGGCCAGGAGCGGCGGCGGCGACCCCGAGGACGGAGCGGCGGCGGAGGAAGGCGAGCCCGAGGACGACGCCGCCGAGGGCGCCGACCATCCCCGGCCACTGCAGGACCTCGCCGAGGCGGCGGGGGCCGTAGAGGACGAGGTCGACGGGCCGGTCTGGCGTTCCAGGGTCTCTACGGTTTCTTTGGTGCCGGTCCAGGAGTAGGTGGGGCTGCCGGTGGTGATCAAGTCGAATAACGCCCAGAGGATCGGGGCGGCCAGTGCGAGGACGATCAACACGGGCGGGGGTGAGGAGAAGGCATCCCTTGCTCGGACAAAAGCCGGCCTAATTAGGCCGGCTTTTTGAGTATCCGCCCGCTCAAGGGATGCCTTCTCCTCTGATGGTTCGGGGCGTGGCTGGGATCTCTCTGGATCCCAAGCGAGGTAGAGGAGGTAGGCGATTGAGAAGAGCCAGGCCTCGGGGCGGAGGAGGCCGGCTAGGGCTAAGAGGAGCGAGGACGGGCCAGCCGGCCTGTGGCTCTTTGCCTCTAGGAGGAGGGCTGCCAGGCAGAGGGCGATGTAGGGGAGGTCGATGTAGGCGCGGAGGCCGTTGGAGAGGAAGGGGGCGCGGGTGAGGACGATGGCGGCGGCGACGGCGCCGATCCAGCGGTCGAACCAGATCGCGCCGAGGCGGTAGACGAAGAAGCCGATCAGGGCGAGGGAGAGGTAGGCGACGATCATCGTCACCGTGATCGCGCCGTCGCCGAGCGGAGTCGACACCAGCCCGAGCAGGTCGGTCAGCGGGTGCGGCGTCGGCGGCAGCGCGGCGCCGTAGTCGGGGCTTTCCAGGTGGGCCAGTTCCCTCCCCCAGACCAGCGCGTAGATCGTGTCGTAGTTCGGGAAGCCGTAGGGGAAGAGCAGCAGCAGCGCCGCCGTCACCCCGGCGACCCAGGCGGCGGGCGAAAGCCAGTTGCGGGCCCCCTTCGGCACGGGCGGGACGGTATCGACCCGTGGATACACTGGCTTTCGAGCCGATGAGCGAGTCGACTTCCCTCTACCGACGCCACCGCCCCGGGTCCTTCGACGAGGTCGTGGGCCAGACCCACGTCGTCCGCACCCTGCGCAACGCGGTCGAGCAGGGGAAGGTCCACCACGCCTACCTCTTCGTCGGCTCCCGCGGCACCGGCAAGACCTCGATGGCGAAGATCCTCGCCCGGTCGCTGAACTGCGAGCGCGGCGGGCCGACCGTGACGCCCTGCGGCGAATGCGAGTCCTGCGTGACGATCGCCGCCGGCACCTCGGTCGACGTGATCGAGATGGACGCCGCCTCCAACCGCTCGGTCGACGACGTCCGCGACCTGCGCGAGCGCGTCGCCTATGCGCCGGCCGGCGGCCGCTGGAAGGTCTACATCCTCGACGAGGCGCACATGCTGACCAAAGAGGCCTGGAACGCCTTCCTGAAGACGCTCGAGGAGCCACCGCCGAACACCGTCTTCGTCCTCGCCACCACCGAGTCGCACAAGGTGATGGCGACGATCGCCGACCGCTGCCAGCGCTTCGACTTCCAGCGTCCCTCGCTGGAGCAGATCTCCGAGGTGCTGACCCGGGTCGCCGCCGCCGAGTCGATCGAGGTCGACGAGGGGGCGGCGGCGATGATCGCCCGCTCGGCCTCCGGCAGCTTCCGCGACGCGCTCGGCACCCTCGACCAGCTGGTCGCCTTCGGCGGCAGCCGCGTCGAGCTGGGGGACGTGCTGGAGATGCTCGGCGCCGCCGACGCCGACCTCCTCTTCGAGGCGGTCGACGCGGTGATCGCCGAGGACCCGAAAGGCGTCCTGATCGGGGTCGAGAAGATGGCCCGCTCCGGCCGCGACCCCTCCCAGTTCGCCCGCGACCTGCTCGCCCACCTCCGCCACCTGCTGATCGCCCAGACGACCGGCGAAGTCCCCACCAGCTTCGTCGTCACCGCCACCGACACCGCTCGCATGCAGGCCCAGGCCAGCGCGATCAAGCCGGCCAACCTGGTCCGCACGATCGACGAGCTGGCAGATGCGCTTACTGCGGTGCGCGAGGGCGACGACGCGAGGCTGGCGGTGGAGATAGCCCTGCTGAAGGCAGCTCGACCGGATCTCGACCCGGATACGGCGGGGTTGCTCCGGCGGATCGAGCGGCTGGAGAAGACGGGGGCGCTCGGCCCGCGGGTCCTGTCGCCGCAGGGGACCCCCCATCCCTTCCGGCAGCTAAGCTCCTCAGGGATGGTCCCCCCTACCGCGCCACCCACGGCAGAGGCCGTCCAGCAGGACGATCCAGCTCCGGCGGAAGAAGAGGAGGCCGAGCCCGAAGCGTCAGCCGACCCGGCCCCTCCGGCGGGTGGCGCGGATTTGGGGGACCATCCCGAGCAGCAACTGCAGCGCAGGGATGGTGGGACCAAATCGGCGACAGGACCCGCCGGCCAGGAGCCTTTGTCCCTCGAGGAGATCCAGCGCGTTTGGCCCGCTGTCCTCCAGAAGCTCGCGGAGACCGCCCCAGCACTGGCAGCCACTCTCGAGGGAGCCCGGCCTGTCAGCTATGGCGAGGAGGGGCTGGAGGTCGGCTTCCCGCCTGAAATGACCTTCAACAAGAAGAAGGCCGACAGCCCCGAGCGGCGGGACACGGTGGCGGCTGCTTTCGCGGCGGTTACCGGCCAGGGACTGCGACCCACTTATGTGGTGCTGGAGGGGGAGGCGCCGCCGGATACGCCGGCGCCGGGTAGTGAGGAGATCGACGAGGACCAGATGTTGGAGCGGCTGAAGAGCGAGTTCGACGCGGAGGAGGTCAGTTAGGTGGCACGAGGAGGCGGTCCCGGAGGCTTTGACGTCAACGCCCTGATGAAACAGGCCCAGCAGATGCAGGCCGAGATGCTGGAGGCGCAGGAGAAACTGAAAGACGAGGTCGTCGAGGCGAGCGCCGGCGGCGGCATGGTCAAGGTGAAAATGGGCGGCGACCTGACCCTGCGGGAGATCGTCATCGACCCCGAGGCGATCGACCCCGAGGAGGCGGAGCTGCTCCAGGAGATGGTCCAGGCGGCCGTCAACGAGGGCCTGCGCGCCGCCCAGGAGCTGGCCAGCTCGAAGATGGGCGGCATCGCCGGCGGCGACCTCGGCGGCCTCGGGGGCATGCTGCGGTTGAGCGAGGGCCCGGCACCGCTGGCGCGCCTCGTCGCCGAGCTCTCGCGGTTGCCGGGAATCGGCCAGCGGACCGCGCAGCGGCTCGCCTTCCACCTCCTGCGCGCCCCCGACGAAGAGGCCTTCGCCCTCGGCGACGCGATCCGCGAAGTCAAGGAGAAGGTCGGCCTCTGCGAGGAGTGCTTCAACCTCGCCGAGGGCCCGCTCTGCCGGATCTGCGCCGACCAGAACCGCGACCGGGCGACGATCTGCGTGGTCGAGGAGCCGGCCGACGTGATCCCGATCGAGCGCACCCACGAATACCGCGGCCTCTACCACGTGCTCGGCGGAGCGCTCTCGCCGATCGACGGCGTCGATGCCGAAGACCTGAAGATCGGCGAGCTGCGGCGGCGGGTCGAACGCGGCGGGATCGGCGAGGTCGTGCTGGCGACCAACCCGACCACCACCGGCGAGGCGACCGCCCTCCATATCGCCGACATGCTGCGCGGCCAGGTGACGGTGACTCGGCTGGCCAGCGGCCTGCCGGTCGGCGCCGACCTCGAGCACGCCGACGAGGTGACGCTGGGCAAGGCGCTGGCGGGCCGAAGAAGTCTGGAATAAGCGGTACTGGATATCCGTCCTGGACGACCGTCGAGCCGCAAATAGCGGCTTTTTGAGATTCGGTCGTCCGCCGCTTTCGCCAAGGTCCCTCCGTGGCCGACCAGTCCGGATTCAGACGCCGCAGGGATGACGCCTCGCCGGCGAGCCGCATCGCCCTCAAGGTGTCCGAGCTGCAGGCCGATCTCTTAGGCACGTTGCACGAAGAGATCGGGACCAATGGAGACCATTTCGCGCTAGCCGCGCAGCGCCTGGCCGGCGAGTTCGGCTCGGTGACGGCCGAGGCGGTCGAAGCTGCCCAGGGCGCCGGGGGGCGCCCGGGTGACGTTCGGCGGCCTAACAGCGGGGAGGGGCCGGCGAACGTCACCCAGGCGCCCACGAACGGGAGCGCAGCGTCGGTCCGGAGCAGATAGAAGAACTGCCGAGCCTCTACCAGCCCGGTCACATGAGGCGGCGCTTGGAGCAGCTGCTGGAGACGAACCGCAGGTATGGGCACCCGTTTGGGCTGGCTGTCTTCGACGCCTCCGGCCCCGGCACCCGCCCTGGCGACGTCGCGGGCGGCCAGGAGACGGTGCTCTCGATCGTCGGCGCCGCGCTGCGCGACAGCATCCGCATCGTCGACGAAGCCTTCCGCCTCGAGGAGGACGCGATTGCGTGCTCGCGCCCAACATCGGCACCGTCGAAGGGGTGCAGATGTGCGAGCGGCTGCTCGGACCGCTCGACGACCTCGAGCGGGCGGGGGGTCTACGGATCTGCATCTCCGCCGGTGTCGTCGCCTGCCCCGACCATGGCGCCGACGCCGAAGAACTTCTGCACAAGGCCGACGCGGCGATGTGGCGCGCACGGGCGGTTGGGCAGCCCGTAGGCGTGGGCGCCTTGCAAGATCGCTAACAGTTCCTGCGAAATCTGTCGATAACCGGTGTAAACCCGGAAATCCAGTGGGAGAATGCTTTCCGCCCGTCGAATAGACGCGCAGTCCACCCGTTCGACCTCTCTAACCAATGCCAGGAATCCGCACCAACGCCGCCGCCGAAGTCCTGGGCGTGAGCCCTAACACCCTGCGTAGCTGGGAGCGCCGCTACGGCTACCCGACGCCGAAGCGGACCCTGGGCAACCACCGTAACTACGAGCTGGTGGAGCTGCAGGCGCTGCGCGACGCGCTGACGGAGACCGGCAACATCTCCTCGGCGATCGAGCTGGCGCGCCAGCGCCAGGCGGCCCCGGCCAACGACGGCAGCCTCTTCGCCGCCTTCGAGAGCTTCGACGAGTCCGCCGCCGACCGCGCGGTGGAGGAGAGCCTCGCCCTGCGCTCGCTCGAGCGCACCGTCGAGGAGCTTCTACTGCCGGCGATCGACAAGCTCGCTGCCGACCCGGAACGCGAGGCCGAGCTCGAGTTCGCCTCCCGCTGGGCGACCGGCTGGCTGCACGGCGCCCGCCGCCTCGCCTCCGCCGCCTCCCGCCCGGCCGGGATCCTGCTGCTCGACTCCAGCCACGGCCAGGACGCCGAGGAGGTCCACACCCAGGCCCTCGACCTCGCCCTACGCCGCGCCGGCTTCCGCGTCCTCGTCCTCTCCAACGAGCTCGGCGACGACCGCCTCGGCCGCGCCCTCGACGCCCTCGACCCGACCGCGATCGTCCTCTGCGGCCCCGGCGCTGACACCCAGGGCGCCGTCAAGCTGGTCCGCAAGATCCGTGAGCTCGGTTTCGTCGCCCCGCTCTACGGCTTCCGCGCCGACGGCCTGATCGGCGCCGCCGTCCCCTCCGCCGGCCATCGGCCGAGCGAGGTGACGGGCATGCTCAACGCCGACCTGCGGCGTCGGGCGACTCAGGCCTTCGCTTAAAGCGCTGGGGGAGGGTGCGGGTGGGGGTCGCTGGCGCGGCTCCATGCTGAGTACCCAGCGACCCCCACCGGCACCCTTCAGGAGTTCAGGGTGCCTGGTTTCACCGAGACCGCAAAAAGGCGTCTATACGACGCTTTTCTGCGATTTCGTGAGTTAGCCGCTGATCGCGGCGGCGGCGGCCTCCTTGATCCCGGCGGCGGCCATGGTGTCGAGCAGGCGGGTTAGCTTTTCCGTGTCCAGGTGACCGTGGATGTCGGTGGCTTTGCCCCAGCGGAGGCGGATCCAGTGGGCGCCCTCGTTGACGTAGGGGGTGCCGTCGGCGGCGCGGCCGCGGTCGATCCACTCGACGGCGACGGCGGTATCCCAAGGCCAGCCGCGGACGGCGACGTCGCGGACCTCGAACTCGATCTCCGGGATCAGGCGGTAGAGGCGGCGGAGCCACTCTTCGAAGGCAGCGCGGGAGTGGCGCTCGCCGCCGAGGGCGTTGTCGCCGGCGAAGACGTGGTGGACGTCCTCGGCGAGGTCAGCGGTGACCGCTTCCACCTCGCCACGGCTGAGCGCGTCGAAGATGCCGCGCGCCTTGCGCTTGACGACCGCCCGGTAGATCACGCTCAGCCTTCCTGGGTCGCGGCGACAGGCGCGCTTGGCTCCGCCTCGCTGATCCCGAAGCGTTCGTGCAACCGGCGCAAAGGCCGCGGCGCCCACCAGTTCCACTTGCCGAGCAGCTCCATCAGCGAGGGGACGAGGAGGGCGCGGATGATGCTGGCGTCGATCAGGACCGCCAGCGCCGTGCCGACGCCGTTCTCCTTGATGAAGATGATCTGCGAGGTGGCGAAGGCGCCCATCGCGACCGCGAAGAGCAGCGCCGCGGCGGTGACGATCCGGCCCGTTCGCTCCAGCCCGATCGCCACCGACTCCGAGTCCGAGGCGCCGTTGTCGCGCGCCTCCTTGATCCGCGAGAGCAGGAAGACGGCGTAGTCGGTGGAGAGGCCGAAGGCGACGGCGAAGAGCAGGATCGGCATCGTCTGCTCGATCGCCCCCGGGCTGGAGTAGTCGAGGAAGCCCTCGAGCCGGCCGTCCTGGAAGATCAGCACCAGCAGGCCGAAGACGGCGCTGAGGTTGAGGAAGTTCATCAGCAGCGACTTGATCGGCAGGATCACCGAGCCGGTCATCAGGAAGAGGATTACCAGCGTCGCCAGGATCACGATCCCGAGCGCGATCGGCATATGCGCGGTCAGGCTCGACTGGAAGTCGACGAAGTCGGCGGTGGCGCCGCCGACCAGGACCGCCGTTCCCGGGGGAGGCGGTAGGTCGCGAATCGCGAGCACCGTCGATTGGCTCGCCTCGGAGATGAATGGGTTGGTGGAGGTCACCTGCAGGGCGGTTACGCCCCGTTCCAGCCGCTGCGGCGGCGCCACTTCCGCCACCCCGTCGAGGCTCCGGACCTCGGTAGCGAAGGCGGCCGCCGCCTTCGGGCCGCCGCCTTCGACGTCGATCCAGATCGGCGTTTCGTGGTAGGGCGGGAACTCGGTGCTGACCGTGTCGTAGGTCTGCCGCGCGCTGGCCGACTCCGGCAGCACGGTCGGATCGACGGTGTTGAACTTGATCTGCAGGAAGGGCAGCCCGAGCAGGATCAGGAGGAGGGCGCTGAGGGTCGCGACCGGAACCGGCCGCCGCATCACGAAGCGCGAGAGCCGGTACCAGAAGCCGTGCTCGTCCGGCCGCGCGTCGGCTGCGGCTCGGCGCTGGAGGAACTTGGGCGCCCCGGCGTTGACCTTCGACCCCAGCAGGGTCAGCACCGCCGGCAGCACGGTCAGCGAGATCAGCGCCGCGAACAGCGCCACCAGCGCGCCGCCGAGGCCCATCGAGTAGAGGAAGCGCTGGGGGAAGACGAGCAGCGAGGCGAGCGCCGCCGAGACCGTCAGCGAGGAGAAGAAGACGGTGCGCCCGGCCGTCGCCATCACCCGCCGCATCGCCTCCAGGCCCGGTCCGCTCTTGGCGATCTCCTCGCGGTAGCGGGAGACGATGAAGAGGCTGTAGTCGATCGCCAGCCCGAGCCCGAGCGCGGTGGTCAGGTTGAGGGCGAAGATCGAGATCGACCCGACTTCGCTGGCGATGCGCAGGATCAGGAAGGTGCCGACGATCGCGAGGCCGCCGATCATCAGCGGCAGGACCGAGGCGACGAGGCTGCGGAAGAAGAGCAGCGAGAGCAGGAAGAGCAGCGGGAAGGCCAGCATCTCGGCCTTTTTCAGGTCTTCCTCGACCTGCTTGTTGACCTGCTCCTGGGCGACCGCGGCGCCGCCGACGAGGACGCCGGACTCCTCGTTCAGCTCGTCGGCGATGTCGGCGCCCGCTTCCTGCCAGGGCTTGTCTTCGGTGGCCTTCAGCGCCACCGCGAAGTAGGTCGACTGGCCGTCTCTGGAGACGAAGGCGCTTGCGAGCCGGTGTCGTAGTAGCCGGTGACCGAGGCGACGTCGGAGCGCGCGCGGATCTGCTGTTCCAGCGACTCCACCCGCTGCTTCGTCCCCGGCTCGGCGACCGGGGCGTCCTCGACGACCGCGATCACCGCCGGGATCCGCAGCCCGGCTTCCTCAAGTCGGTCCATCGCCTTGACCGTCTCGGTCGAGGGATCCTCGGCGCCGTAGGGGTCGAGCCGGTCGGCGACCGAGCCGCCAATCGCTCCGGCGAGCAGGAAGAAGACGATCGCCAGCAGGCCCACCCGTTTGGCCCTGCTGTTTGCGAGTCGTGCCAGCGAGTCGAACATCACCTGCTCCTTTCCTCGAGAGCGGCATCGAGGAGTTGCGCCTCCATCCGCTCGCACCAGTCGGCGAACCACTCCGTGAACTCGAGCCCGCCCCGCAAAACGATCATCGGGAACGGGTCCTCGATCTCACCTTTCATCTGCTCGATCGCCCGCAGCTGCTCGTTGACCGCGAGCCGCTGCGCCCGCATCGAGCGCAGGATCTCCAGCGCCTCCTCGCGGGGCAGAGCGTTGGCGAAGAACAGCTTCAGCAGCCCTTCGTCGCGCATCTCGAAGGTCTGCGGCGGCTGCCGCAGCCACGCCCGCAGCTCCTCCTCGCCATCGGCGGTGATCTCGTACACCGTCCGCTTCCGTCCCCCCGTAGGAGACGTCCGTGCCTGCGATCAGCCCCGCCTCGGAGAGCCGTTTCAGCTCGGGATAGATCTGGCCGTAGCTGGCCGCCCAGAAGAACCGGGTCGAGTTGTCGACCAGCGCTTTGATCTCGTAGCCCGAGCGCGGTTCGTTGCGGACGAACCCGAGGATCACGTAGGCGGTCGCGCTCAGCTGCTCCATCTGACGACACTATATATCAACTCGATATATCTACAGGTGTGGTCCTCATCACTTATGGTCAGCGGTCCGCGTTCGAACAGCAACCAGCGAGGAAGGGGTCTGAGATGTCGCTTGACCAGAGCAAGGTCGGCCGGGTCGTGGCTGAACAGATGGAGGCGATCGAGAACGACTACGGCGACGACTGCGAAATCGGCGACGTCTGCACGATCGTCGAGGTGGTCGGGCCGCACGGCTCCCATGTGCGGGTGCGGAGCAGCGACATGCGCCCGCACAGCGGCCTCGGACTGATCCGGATGGCCGAACAGGCGATGCTCGGCAACCTCGGGGGCGCGGCCGAGTAGAAGGCCCTCGGCGACTATCCTCAGGCTTCGATGACTGGGGATGGTTCCGACATCGTCGTGATGAAGTTCGGCGGCACCTCGGTCGCCGGCGCCGAGCAGATCAAGCGCGCCGCGGCGCGGATCGTCGCCGCCCGCGAGGCGGGCAAACGGGTCGTCGCCGTGCTCTCGGCCCGTGGCAAGACGACCGACGAACTGGTCGCCCAGGCGCACGAGATCTCCGAGCGCCCGGTCGCTCGCGAGATGGACATGCTGCTCTCGACCGGGGAGCGGATCTCCTGCGCGCTGGCGGCGATGGCGATCCACGACATGGGCCACGAGGCGATCTCGCTGACCGGCTCCCAGGCGGGGATCGTCACCGACTCCTCCCACACCAAGGCGCGGATCATCGACGTCCGCGCCGACCGCATCTCCGAGGCGCTGCAGCAGGACCGGATCGTCCTCGTCGCCGGTTTCCAGGGCGTCTCCACCGACAGCCGCGACGTCACCACCCTCGGCCGCGGCGGCTCCGATACCACCGCCGTCGCCCTCGCCGCGGCGCTGCGCGCCAGCGTCTGCGAGATCTACACCGACGTCTCCGGCGTCTACAGCGCCGACCCGCGGATCGTCCCCGACGCCCGCAAGCTCGAGCGCGTCTCCTTCGAGGAGATGCTGGAGATGTCGGCCTCCGGGGCGCGGGTGCTGCAGCTGCGCTCGGTCGAGTACGCGCGTAACCACGGCGTCCGGATCCACTGCCGCAGCAGCTTCGAGGACGGTCCCGGTACCCTCGTCGTCTCAGAGGAAGAGACGATGGAGAACCCTTTCGTAACCGCAGTCACGCATTCCGACTCCGAGGCGCGGGTCACCCTTACGGGCCTGCGCGACGAGCCCGGCGTCGCCGGTCGCATCTTCGGCGCCCTTGCCGACGCCAACGTCAACGTCGACGTGATCATCCAGAACGAGCCGGTGGGCGACGACAAGCTCGCCGACCTCTCCTTCACCGTCGACCGCGCCGACCTGACCACCGCGAAGGACACGATCGCCGCCCTCGGCGACGTCTCGCTCGAAGTCCTCACCGACGAGCAGATCGGCAAGGTCTCGATCGTCGGCGCCGGCATGCGCTCGCATCCGGGCGTCGCCGCCAAGGTCTTCCAGATCCTCGGCGAGGAGAGGATCAACATCGAGATGATCTCCACCTCGCCGATCAAGATCTCGTGCGTCATCGCCGCCGACCGCGTTGCCGACGCGGTCAACGTCCTCCACAAGGCGTTCGAGCTCGGCGAGGACGCGATCCAGCCCGAAGACCCGACCGGCCCCGGCCACCGGCCGACGGTCGCCGGCTGAGCCCGCGGAGGCGCGGATGAGCGACGGCTACAAAGTCGGAGTACTGGGCGCGACGGGGCTCGTCGGCTCGACGATCCTCGAGCTGCTGGCCCAGCGCGACTTCCCGCTCGCCGAGCTGCGGCCGCTTGCCTCCGAGCGCTCGGCCGGCAAGACGATCGAGTGGGGGAGCAAAGCGCTGACGGTGCAGGCGGTGAGCGAGGACTCGATCCAGGGGCTCGACCTCGTCCTCTCCTCGGCCGGCGGCTCGGTCAGCGCCGAGTGGACTCCGAAGTTGGTCGAGGCCGGCGCGACCGTGGTCGACAACACCAGCTACTGGCGCATGCACGACGACGTTCCGCTTGTCGTCTCCGAGGTCAACCCCGACGCCCTCGAGGGACACAAGGGGATCATCGCCAACCCGAACTGCTCGACGATGCAGATGGTCGTCGCCCTGAAACCGCTCTACGACGCCGCTGGGATCGAGCGTTTGGTGATCTCCACCTACCAGGCCGTCTCCGGCACCGGAAAGGCGGCGATCGATGCGCTGCGCGCCGAGGCGCGGACCGTGGTCGGCGGTTACGACGTACCCCAGCCGGAGATCTACCCCCACCAGATCGCCTTCAACGTGCTCGCGCAGGCGGGAAGCTTTCGCCGAGGGGGATGACCACACCGACGAGGAGCGCAAGCTGATCAACGAGACCCGCAAGATCCTCGGCGACGAGGAGATCAGGGTCAGCGCCACCTGCGTCCGGGTGCCGGTCGTGACCGGGCACTCGGAGGCGGTCAACGTCGAAACGCGGGAGCCGCTCGATCCCGAGCAGGCGCGTGAGCTGCTCGCCTCCGCCCCCGGCGTGACCGTGGTCGACGATCCGGCAGCCGGCCGCTACCCGATGGCGATCGACGCCGCCGGCAAGGACGACGTCTTCGTCGGCCGTATTCGCCGCGACGCCGGCAACGAGCGCGCCCTCGACATCTGGGTCGTCTCCGACAACCTGCGCAAGGGCGCAGCCACCAACGCTGTCCAGGTGGCGGAGCTGTTGGTGGAGCGCCGCCTTCTCGGACAAAGATAGAACCAGGGGAAATCCACCAGTCAGTGGGTAAATTTCACCCACTCTGTGGCCCGAGGTGTCGTCCTCTACGGGGGTGAGAGGTCGCTTTCGTTCGGCGATCGGCTCGCAGCCTGGCCTATTTCCGCCCTGTGGAGTAGCTCAACTGAGGCTGAGGCGCTTTAGCGCAAACGGCGCCACCAGCGTCGTCAACACCGCCATCCCAACCACGACCGCGAACAGCTCGGCGTCGACGACCCCCTCGGCGGCGCCGATCGAGGCGACGACGATTCCCACCTCGCCGCGGGGAACCATGCCTACTCCGACAATCGCCGCTTCGTGGCGCCCGAGGGGGAGGGCGGCGAGGTAGGCCGGCACGAGCTTGGTCGCCGCCGCGAGGACGGTGATCGCCACCAGCCACCAGAGTGCGTGGCCGTCGAAGAGCGCGCCGAGGTCGAGCTCGATTCCGATGAAGGCGAAGAAGAAGGGCGGGAAGAAGGCGTAGAGGGGCCTGACTTCTTCCTCGATCGAGCTCTGGTCCTTGGTCTCGGCGACGATCATCCCGGCGAGGAAGGCTCCGATCAGGGCCGCCAGGCCGATGTTGGCGGCGAAGGCGGCGAGCCCGAGGCAGAGGAGCACCGCCGGCAGCAGCGGCGATTCGGCGAAGCGCGGCGCCTCGAGCAACCGCGGCCGGCTGCCCAGCAGTCGCGTCCCCCCGAGCGCGACGAAGGCGACGAAGGCGATCGCCACCGCCAGGGCGAGGAGGATCTTGCCGGCGTCGACGCCGCCGTCGGCCGCCATTCCGACCGCAACCGAGAGCAGGAGAAGAGCCAAGACGTCGTCGACGACGGCGGCGCCGAGGACCGTGCGCGCTGCCCGGGTCCGCGCGATCCCGAGGTCGAGAAAGCTCGCCGAGGTGATGCCGGCGCTCGTCGCCGCCAGCGCCGCGCCGAGGAAGACGCTGGTGTCGGTGTCTTCCCCTAACGCCAGCCCGAACCCGACCCCCGCCAGGAACGGGACGACGACCCCGGCGCTGCCGACAGCGACGGCCACCTTCCCGACCGCCCGCATCTCCGAGAGCCGCGTCTCCAGCCCCACCCAGAAGAGCAGGAAGACGATCCCCAGCTCCGAGAAGACCCGCAGCACCTCGCCGACCTCGACCAGGCCGAGGACCGACGGCCCGACGATCACGCCACCGAGGATCTCGCCGACGATCGCGGGCTGGCGAATCCACTTGAAAACCTCGTCCCCAAGCTTCGCGGCGAGCAGGACCACAAAGAGGTCGGTGAGGACTTCTGCGGTGCCGTCGGCGGCGGCGATGGGGAGGGCTGGGGTGAGGTCCAAGGTGGTTCAGGGATCGGCTAGACGTGTGCCGACCAGTCTTCCCGGCTCACCTGACGTCAGGCTACCCAAATGACACACAGAATTTGCGGAACTGCAGGCAATACGTAACATATTGTCTGCTAGAGTTCTTTGCATGGAGAGCAGCCGAGCCCAGTGGACCGATGCGCGCCTGGATGACCTCGTGGGGCGGATCGACAGGCTCGAATCGAAACTGGATGCTCGCTTCAACTCGCTTGACGCGAGGTTCGACCGGCTGCAGCAGACGCTGATCGGCTCGATGGCGAGCGTAATGCTCGCGTTTGCTGCTCAGATCATCTTCGGCTAGGCCGGAGCGCCGGCGGTGAGGCGCTCTTCGACCCAGCGGGTCGAGGCGATGTGCTTGCCCATACCCAGCTCCTTCGGCTCGGCGCCGAGCGCGAGGCCGACCAGCTGCGGCAGGTGGAGGACGGCGAGGCCGAGGTCGCGGTTGACGACCTTGGCCGCCTCCGGCTGCTGCAGGTCGAGGTTGAGGTGGCAGAGCGGGCAGGGGGTGACGAGGCAGTCGGCACCGGCGTCGATCGCGTCGCCGACGTGGGTGCCGGCCTGGCGCAGCGAGGTCTCGCGGGCCATCGTGATCACCGGGAAGCCGCAGCACTTGCGGGCCCCGTCGTACTCGACGACCTGGCCGCCGAGCGCCTCGATCACCTTCTCGAGGTAGACGTCGCGGTCCGGGTGGTCGCCGTAACCGAGCCGTTCCTTCGGCCGGACGATGTAGCAGCCGTAGAAGGGACCGACGCGGAGGCCGCTGAGCGGCCGCACGACCTGCTCGCGCAGGCGGTCGAGCCCGTAGTCCTCGACCAAGCAGCCAGAGGAAGTTTTTGTTGGTGAAGCCGCCCTTGTCCTTCTCGTAGGAGAGGCCCTGACCTGAGAGCACCTCGTTGATGTGGGCTCGGTAGGCCGAGTCGGCGTCGAGCCGCTGCTGGCACTCGGACTGCGCGCCCTGGCAGGTCGAGCAGATGTTCATCATCGAGAGCCCGGTCTGCTGGGCGAGCGCGAAGGTCCGCGCGTTCAAGGTGTCGGCGAGCTCCTGGTTGTGCTCGGCGATGACGCCGGCGCCGCAGCAGTTGGCACGGTCGAGTTCGACCAGCTCCCATGCCGAGCTTCTCGGCGACGATCGCCATCGAGCCGTGCAGCTCGGGCGTGAAGCCGCGCGAGACGCAGCCGGGCCAGTAGGCGACTTTGATGTTCTCGCTGGCCATTATTTGACCTCCTGGCGGGTGTCCGGGTCGGTCGAGCGCTCGATGCCCTTCTCGACGTTCTCCTCGGCGAGCTCGCCCTCCTCGCCCTTGATGTACAGGTTGAATTCCTCGCTGTGCTCCTCGGCGTGGGCGTAGATCGCTTTCACGTCTTCCTGGTCGGGGAGCTTCTGGTGGACGCCGGGGATCAGCTTGTGCAGCGAGCTGCATCTTCCCGGTTTCGCATCGCCGCGGATCACCGTCGGGATCGAGCTGATCATTTCCCGGATCGCCGCGCTTGCTCGGTTTCAGCTTGCCCTTGATGCCGGGCGCGAAGGACTCCTGCAGGAGCATCGACTCGTCGAGGGTCCCCTTCTTCTCGATGATCTTGACGAAGGCGATCTCGTGGGCGTGGCCGGCGTTGGGGTCTTCGATCCCCTCTTCGCCGGCCTTGCGGCGCAGGCGCATGATCTGGTCCATCGGCGCCACGCCCTTCGGGCAGGCGTCGATGCAGCTGAAGCAGTGGGTGCAGTCGTAGATCCCGTGCGGGTCGTCGGCGAGGTCGTGCAGGCGCTCGTGGGTCTCGGCGTCGCGCGGGTCGCCGACGAAGCGGTAGGCCTTGGCCAGTGCCGCCGGGCCGATGAAGCCGGGGTCGGCTTCCATCGAGAGGCAGGAGGAGACGCAGGCGCCGCACTGGATGCAGGCCATCGACTGGGTGATGTCGATCATCGACTCCGGCTCCACGATGTACTCGCGCTCCGGCGGCTCGCCGTGCGGCAGCAGCCAGGGGGTGACGCGGCGGATCTTGGTCCAGTGGGTCGACTCCATGTCGGTGATCAGGTCCTTGATCACGGGCATGTTCCCCATCGGCTCGATCACGATCGAGTTGCCCTCGCCGCCCTTGCCGGCGGCGCTTGCCTGCTTGTCGGCCAGCTCCTGGGCCTCGCCGATCTGGGTCTTGCAGCCGAGCCCGGACTGGCCGTTGATCTTCATCCCGCAGGAGCCGCAGATCGCGGCGCGGCAGGAGCAGCGCACGGCCAGCGAGCCGTCCTCGCTGTCCTTCGCCTGCAGCAGGCCGTCGAGGACCGAGAGCGAGGGGTCGAGGTCGACGTTGAACTCCTCCCAGTAGGGCCCCTCGCCGCTCTCGGGCTGGAACCGCCGGACTTTGATCGTGTACTCGGCCATTAGTAGGTCCTCTCTTGCGGTTCCCACTGGGTGATCGTGACCTCGGAGTAGGAGATCTCGGGGCCGTCGTCGGTCCGCTCGAGGTCGATGTGTTTGAGCCACTCCTCGTCGTTTCGCTCCGGGAAGTCGGTGCGGTACTGGGCGCCGCGGCTCTCCTTGCGCTCCAGCGCGGCGACGCAGGTGCACTCGGCGTTGTCGAGCATGTACCCCAGCTCGATCGCGGCAAGCAGGTCCTGGTTGAAGACGCTGCCGTGGTCGTCGATGTAGGCGGTCTTCGCCTCCTCCTTCAGGCGGCGAACCGATCTCCAGCGCTTCGGTGATCCCGGCCTCGTCGCGGAAGACGGCGACTTTGCCGTCCATCGTCTGCCCCAGCTCCCGCTTGATCTCGGAGATGCGGCGGCCGGAGCCCTTCTCGCGGCGAGATGACGTCGGCGATCATCTCTCCTCGTCCTCCAGCACCTTCTTCGAGGGCCGGGTGAGTCGATCCGCTTGGCGCGGGCGGCGGCGTCGCGGCCGCAGCGCTTGCCGAAGATCAGCGTGTCGAGCAGCGAGTTGGCGCCGAGCCGGTTGCCGCCGTGGACCGAGACGCAGGCGGTCTCGCCGGCGCTGTAGAGGCCGGGGATGTCGGTGCGGCCGTCGACGTCGGTCTTGACCCCGCCCATCGTGTAGTGGTTGCCCGGCTTGATGTGGATCGGTTCGCGGGTGATGTCGACACCGGCGAAGTCGCGGCCGACGAGGACGATCTCGCGCAGCGCCTCGTGGACGCGCTTTTTCGGCACCACCGTGATGTCCAGGGCGACCGTTCCGTCGGGGAAGCCGCGCCCCTCGTTGATCTCGGTCTGCTCGGCGCGGGAGACGACGTCGCGCGAGGCCAGCTCCATCTTGTTCGGCGCGTACTTCTCCATGAAGCGTTCGCCCTTGGCGTTGAGCAGGTGCGCGCCCTCGCCGCGGGCGCCCTCGGTGATCAGGAAGCCCTTGCCCGCCAGCGTCGTCGGGTGGTACTGGATCATCTCCATGTCCATCAGCTTCGCCCCGGCCCGATAGGCCATCGCGATCCCGTCGCCGGTGCAGATCAAGGCGTTGGTGGACGGCTTCCAGACCTCGCCGTTGCCGCCGGTGCAGAGGACCACCGACTTCGCCTGGAAGAGCTCCATCGAGCCGTCGGCGACGTTGCGGGTGACGACGCCGCAGCACTCGCCGTTCTCGTCGATCGCCAGCGAGCTGCAGAACCACTCCTCGTAGCGGGCGATCTGCTCGGAGTACTTCATCAGCTGCTCGTAGAGCACGTGCATGATCGCCTGGCCGGTGATGTCGGCGACGTAGTAGGTGCGGGCGGCGGAGGCGCCGCCGAAGGCGCGGGTGCCGAGTTTGCCTTCCTCGTTGCGGTGGAAGGTGACGCCGAGGTGCTCGAGGTGGAGGATTTCCTCCGGCGCCTCGCGGGTCATGATTTCGACCGCGTCCTGGTCGCCGAGGTAGTCGGAGCCCTTGATCGTGTCGAAGGCGTGGGACTCCCAGGAGTCACCCGGGTTGAGCGCCGCGTTGATGCCGCCCTGGGCGGCGTTGGAATGGGAGCGGACCGGGTGGACCTTGCTGATGATCCCGACCGACACGCCTTCCTCGGCGGCGGCGAGGGCAGCCCGCTGGCCGGCGAGCCCGGCCCCGATTACGAGAACGTCATGGGATGGCACGGGCGCGGATGCTATAGCGGAGAATCCCGATTGCGTAGTCGGGATTCGTCACGTTGCAATTCGTCACGTTGGGGTGGTGGGGGAGGCGGGGGTGCCCCTCCCCGGACAACAGCGGGGAGGGTCCGGGAGGGGGCACCCCCGCCTCCCACGCGAGCCGCTTCGGCATTACAGCCAGCGGTTGCCGAGCTGCCGGACCACTGCCTCGGAGAGAGCGATGGCTCTTCCGAGAGTGGAGAAGTTGACGTTGGCCGCTGTGTCGTTGGGCCAGTGGTAGCGGCCCGGCTGCTTTTGGTCGGTGCAGCTGCAGAGGGCGACGGTCTCGTAGCCGGCCGCCGCCGAGCTCGAGGCCGTCGGTGCCGTTGTAGGTGCGGAGGTTGGGGTAGAGCCAGATGTCGAGTTCGCCGGCGACGCGCTCGACGAAGGCCAGCGCCCGCGGTGGGTAGTCGCGCATCTTCAGGAACCCCTCTCCCCGCAGCGCCAGCAGGTGGGTGGCGCCGAGCGTCTCCAGGCAGAGGAAGAAGGTGCTCTCCTTCGGCAGCGAGTCGAAGTGGCGCTCGCCGAACGCCTTGATCCCCTCGCTGAAGGACTCCTCCGAGCCGGTGGAGAGGAGGACGACCCGGATCCCCTGGGGGGGATCGGCAAGGAAGCGGCGGGCGAGGTCGAGCAGGGCGACGACCGCGGTGCCGTTGTCGTTCGCCGCCGGCACCGACTTGCGGAGGCCGATGTCGGCCATCGCCGCGACCGACCCGAGGCCGAGGAAGAGTCCGACCCTGGCGAGCAGCTTGCGACCAGTTGCCGCGCCCAGCGCCGCCAGCACCGGGCCCCCGACGACGGGCGCCATCAGCGGTGGGCTGGTGTCGGTTTTCTCGGTCAAGCCGAGTCGGTCGGCGAGCTCCGGCAGCGCGGGGTGGAAGACGAGCCCGGAGTGGGCGGCGTCGTGGTGGGCGATGAGGACGACGGTGCGCTCGGCCTCGGCGTCGCCGAGCTCGCAGACGACGTTGTAGGTGGTGCGCCGGGGGAGGAAGCGGCGCAGGCGGCGTTTGCCCGGCGGGAAGTCGTCGGCCATCCCGGCGGCGCCGACGGCGCCGAGGAGCGTCCCGAGCGGGCGGCGACCGCGCAGCGCCGCGACCGCGCCGAGCGCCCCGAGACGCGGCGCCGATCCCGAGCGGCCACCAGTAGGTGCCGTGCGCGTCCTCGGCCTCGATCCGCGCCTCCGCCCCAAGCTCGGCGAACTGGGCGACGAGCCACTCGGCCGCCTGGCGCTCCCCGTCGGAGGCGGACGGCCGCTCGATCCGCTCCAGTTCCTCGAGCCGCTCCCGCAGCCAATGAGCTTCACCTTGCATCGCCAGAAGAAGCTAGCCGCTTACCATGGGTAGATGTTCGGCGGTGGGTCGATCACCCTCTTCCACTTTCGCGGGATCAAGGTCACGGTCGACTGGTCGTGGTTCATCGTCCTCTTCCTGGTCATCCTCTGGATGACGAACAGGTTCGAAGCGATCCTGGACGAATCGGGCACCACGCCGTTCCTGCTCTCGCTGCTCAGCGCCGTCGGCTTCTTCGGCTCGATTCTCCTGCACGAGTTCGGGCACGCGGTGGTGGCGATGCGCAACGGCATCGGCATCTCCAGCATCCAGCTCTGGATCTTCGGCGGGATGGCGCGGATGGACCGCGAAGCCGACTCCCCTGGGACGGAGCTGAAGGTGGCGCTGGCGGGGCCGGCGGTGACGGCGGCGATCGTCGTCGCTCTGGTCGTGCTGGGCATCGTTGCTGCAGGGCTGGACCGGGTTTCGCGAGGCGGCGCTGCTGGAAGACGGTTCCGGCGTTGCCGGACTGATGGCCCTGATCGCCTGGCTGGCCTCGATCAACCTCCTCATCCTCGTCTTCAACCTGCTGCCCGCCTACCCGATGGACGGCGGCCGGGTTGCCAAAGCGCTCGCCTGGTACCGCTCCGGCAACCGCAACTCGGCGACCCGCTTCGCCGCCAACCTCGGTCGCGTCTTCGGCTACCTCTTCATCGGCGGCGGCATCGCCCTCGCCTTCAGCGGCAAGGTCTTCACCGGCGTCTGGCTTGCCCTGATCGGGATGGTGATCAACGGCTCCGCCCGCGGCGCCGCGATGCAGACGGCGCTGACCGACCGCATCGGCGACGTCCGCGTCGCCGACGTGATGGACCGCGAGCCGGTGACGATCCCCGGCGACCTCAGCGTCGAGCGGGCGCTCGACGAGTACTTCCTCCGCTACCGCTGGCCCTGGTTCCCGGTCGTCGACGCCGGCCGCCGCTTCCTCGGCCTGATCGAGCGCGACCGCGCCGACGAGGTCCCTGAGATCTCCCGCGCCAACTCCCACGTCGCCGACTACGTCGACCACGACATCGGCCTCTTCGTCCGCGACGACGCCCCCCTCGACTCCCTGCTCGCCAACCAGAACCTCCGCCGCCTTGGCGCCCTGATGGCCGTCGACGCGGACGGACGCCTCAGCGGGGTCGTCACGATCGAGCAGGTAGGCCGAGCCCTCCGCGACGCGACCGGCGCCTGAACCTCCGCGTAGTCCGCAACAAATTCCCTCGCCCCGGGGAGAACCCCGGCCGCCGTAGAGCTTGTTACCCCTATGGGGTCGAAAAGCTCTACGGCGGGACAGCAGCTAGCGGCTTTGGCGCGCCGACAGCATGGGGTGGTCTCGATTCGGCAGCTGCGTAGGCTTGGCTACTCCCATCGGTCCGTCGGGCGCGGGGTGGCTATGGGACGGCTCCATCGACTTCATCACGGGGTCTATGCCGTCGGGCACACGAACCTCTCGCTGCACGGACGGTGCCTGGCCGCGGTGCTGACCTCAGGGCCGGGCGCGCTGCTGAGCCATTACTCCGCCGGATGGCTGCTGGGGTTGATCTCTACTCGACCGGTTCCGGTGCATGTGACCACGCCGGTTCCGCGTAGACGACGGGATGCCGCTCGAATCCATCGCTCGGAAACCCTCATAGATTGCGACCGGGCCGTGGAGCAGGGAATCCCGGTCACTTCCGTCGCTCGCACCGCCCTCGACCTCGCGGCGGGAGTGCGGTTTCGAACCCTGCGCCGGCTCATCCGGCGTTCCGAGGAGTTGGAGGTGTTTGATCTCGCAGACTTTCGCTCCATCCTTGCTCGGAATGGCGGTCACCGGGGCAGCTTGCCGCTCGAACGCGCCATGTCCATCTATGAGCCCCCGCGTTTCACCCGCTCGGAGCTGGAGCGGGAGTTCCTGAGGCTCCTCGAGGCGGCTGGACAGCCGCGGCCCGTGACTGCTTTCAACGTCGCCGGCTATGAGCTCGACGTCTACTGGCCGGAGCTGCGGTTCGCGGTCGAACTCGACGTCTACGCGACGCATGGTGCGCATGAGCCGTTCGAGGAGGACCGGCGGCGCGACGAGGACCTGAAGCTCGCCGGAGTAGAGCTGACTCGCGTCACGGGTTATCGCCTCGAACGGGAACCGCGGCAGGTGATGGACCGCGTCGCTCGGCTTCTGGGCCAGCGCCGGGGTCAGCTCGGAACCTGGTGAGCTAGACGGCCGCGCGGTGCCGCTCGATGATGCGGCTGAAGTCGGTGCCGGCCGGGAGGGTGCCGAAGGCTTGGCCCCAGTCGCCGGAGAGGCGGGAGGCGCAGAAGGCGTCGGCAACCGCCTCGTCGCCGTAGCGGACGAGGAGGGAGGCCTGGAGGGCGAGGGCCATCTTTTCGACCAGGCGGCGGGCGCGGGACTCGATCGTCTCGAGGTCGCCGGGGAGCTCGTCGCGGAGAGAGGTGGCGAAGGACTGCAGGCGGGGCTCGGCGGCGGCGCCCTCCTCGACCTCGGCGAAGAAGGCCTCGACCGAGGCCGGGCTCTTGATCATCGCCCGGAGGACGTCGAGGCACTGGACGTTGCCGGAGCCCTCCCAGATCGAGTTGAGCGGGCTCTCGCGGAAGAGGCGCGGCATCCCCGACTCCTCGACGTAGCCGTTGCCGCCGAGACACTCGAGCGCCTCGCCGGCGTGGCCGACGGCGCGCTTGCAGATCCAGTACTTGAGGACGGCGTTGGCGATCCGCTTCAGGCTGCTGGGCGTCTTCGTCGCCGGCGATCGCTTCGTCGTAGGCGCGGGCCAGGCGGAGCGCCGAGATCGTCGCCGCCTCCGACTCGATCGCCAGGTCGGCGAGAACGTTCCGCATCAGCGGCTGCTCGACCAGCTCGCGGCCGAAGACCGAGCGGTGGGTCGTGTGGTGAATCGCCTGGGCGACGCCGGCGCGCATCCCGGTAGCGCCGCCGAGGACGCAGTCGAGGCGGGTGTGGTTGACCATCTCGATGATCGTCCGCACCCCGGCGCCCTCCTCGCCGACGAGCCAGGCCGAGGCGGCGTCGAACTCGATCTCGCTGGAGGCGTTGGAACGGTTGCCGAGCTTGTCCTTGAAGCGCTGCAGGCGGAAGCGGTTGCGCTCGCCGTCCGGCGTCCAGCGCGGGAAGAGGAAGCAGGAGATGCCGCCGTCGGCCTGGGCGAGGACGAGGAAGGCGTCGCACTGCGGCGCCGACATGAACCACTTGTGGCCGGTCAGCTCGTACTCGGCGCCGGGGCCGCCGCCGTTCACCGGGCGGCCGACGGTGGTGTTGGCGCGGACGTCGGTGCCGCCCTGCTTCTCGGTCATCCCCATCCCGGCCAGTGCCCCCGCCTTCTCCGCCGCCGGCGCGTTCGCGGGGTCGTAGGTGGAGGAGAGGAAGCGCGGCTCCCACTCGGCGGCCAGCTCCGGCTGGGTGCGCAGCGCCGGGATCACCGAGTAGGTCATCGAGATCGGGCAGCCGATCCCGGCCTCGGCCTGGGACATGCACATGAAGGCGGCGCCGCGGGCGACGTGCGCGCCCGACCGCGGGTCCTTCCAGGGCGAGGAGTGGAGCTCGAAGCCGACGCCGACCCCCATCAGCTCATGCCAGGAGGGATGGAACTCCGGGATGTCGACCCGGTTGCCGTAGCGGTCGTGGGTCTTCAGCTTCGGCCCGTTCTCGTTGGCGAGCCGGCCCAGCTCCTGGGCAGCGCCGCTGCCGGCGTACTCGCCCGCGGCGGAGATCCGCCTCCGGTCCCACTCGGCGCCCTCGCGCTTCACCGCCTCGACCAGGACGGTGTCGGCCTCGAAGACGTTGTAGTCGACCAGCGGCGGCGGCTGGTTGACCACTTCGTGGTTGCCGAAAGTCTTGCGCTCGACGGTTGCCATCGAGTGCTGATTGTGGCATGCCCTGGCCGGTCAGCCAGGCAGCGAGCCAGATAGCATCGCGCCCCGGTGCCGAAGATCGCTGTCAAGAACCCGGTCGTCGAGCTCGACGGCGACGAGATGACCCGGATCATCTGGTCGTTCATCAAAGAGCAACTGATCCTGCCCTACCTCGACGTCGAGCTCGAGTACTACGACCTCGGGATCGAGAGTCGCGACGCGACCGAAGACAAGATCACGGTCGAGGCGGCGGAAGCGATCAAGCGCCACGGAGTCGGCGTCAAGTGCGCGACGATCACTCCCGACGAGGCGCGGGTCGAGGAGTTCGGCCTGAAGGAGATGTACCGCTCGCCGAACGGGACGATCCGCAACATCCTCGGCGGCGTCATCTTCCGCGAGCCGATCGTGATCTCCAACATCCCGCGACTGGTGCCGGGCTGGACGAAGCCGATCGTGATCGGCCGTCACGCTTTCGGCGACCAGTACCGCGCCACCGACCTGGTGGTCCCGGGCGAGGGCACGCTGACCCTCACCTACACGCCCAAGGACGGCTCCGAGCCGGTCGAGCTCGACGTCTACGACTTCCCCGGCGGCGGCATCTCGATGGCGATGTACAACCTCGACGAGTCGATCCGTGAGTTCGCCCGCGCCTCGATGCGGTACGGCCTCGACCGCGGTTTTCCCGGTCTACATGTCGACCAAGAACACGATCCTCAAGCGCTATGACGGTCGCTTCAAGGACCTCTTCGCCGAGGTCTACGAGTCCGAGTTCAAGGACGAGTTCGAGGCCGCCGGCCTCACCTACGAACACCGCCTGATCGACGACATGGTCGCCGCCGCTCTGAAGTGGGAGGGCGGTTATGTGTGGGCCTGCAAAAACTACGACGGCGACGTCCAGTCCGACACCGTCGCTCAGGGCTTCGGCTCGCTGGGGCTGATGACGAGCGTGCTGATGAGCGCCGACGGGAAGACCGTCGAGGCGGAGGCGGCGCACGGCACCGTCACCCGCCACTACCGCCAGCACCAGCAGGGCAACCCGACTTCCACCAATCCGATCGCCTCGATCTTCGCCTGGACCCGCGGCCTCGCCGCCCGCGGTCGCATGGACGAGACCCCCGCGGTCTCGCAGTTCGCGGAGACGCTGGAGCGCGTCTGCGTCGAGACCGTCGAAAGCGGGAAGATGACGAAAGACTTGGCGCTGCTGGTGGGCGGCGGCCAGGAGTACCAGACCACGCAGGAGTTCCTCGCCTCGATCGACGAGAACCTCCAGCGGGCGATGGCATAACGGCCTTCCCAAACCTTCCAAACCCCCGACTCGAGGAGAGGATTTAGTGAGCACCACCCCCGTCAAGGTCACCGTCACCGGCGCCGCCGGGCAGATCGGCTACGCGCTGCTGTTCCGCATCGCCAGCGGTCAGATGCTCGGCGACGACACCCCTGTCGAGCTGACCCTGTTGGAGATCCCGCAGGCGATCAAAGCAGCCGAGGGCACCGCGATGGAGCTCGACGATTGCGCCTTCCCGCTGCTGAGCAGGATCGACATCACCGACGACCCCAAGCAGGCGTTTGACGGCTGCAACGTCGGCCTTCTGGTCGGCGCCCGCCCGCGCGGCCCCGGCATGGAGCGCTCCGACCTGCTCGAGGCCAACGGCGGCATCTTCAAGCCGCAGGGCGAAGCGATCAACGCCGGCGCCGCCGACGACGTCAAGGTGCTGGTGGTCGGCAACCCCGCCAACACCAACTGCCTGATCGCGATGTCGAACGCGCCCGACGTTCCGCGGGAGCGGTTCACCGCGATGATGCGGCTCGACCACAACCGGGCGATCTCGCAGGTCGCCAACAAGCTCGGCAAGCCCGTCTCCGCCGTCACCAACATGACCGCCTGGGGGAACCACTCACCGACCCAGTACCCCGACCTCGTCAATGCGAAAGTCGAAGGGCGGCAGCGCCTGGGACGCGGTCGACGATGAGGCCTGGATCGCCGACGAGTACATCCCGCGGGTGGCGAAACGCGGCGCCGAGATCATCGACGCCCGCGGCGCCTCCAGCGCCGCCTCGGCCGCGAACGCGGCGATCGACCACGTCCACGACTGGGTGCTCGGCACCCCGGACGGTGACTGGGTCTCGATGGCGGTCCCCGCCGACGGTTCCTATGGGATCGGCGAGGGCATCGTCTGCGGCATGCCGTGCACCTGCAGCGGTGGTGAGTGGAGCATCGTCCAAGGCCTTGACGTGCCTGACTTCTCGCGCGAGCGGATCGACCGCAGCGTGATGGAGTTGCAGGAAGAGCGCGACGCCGTCAGTCAGCTCGGACTGGTCTAGACCTACTTGACATCAGGCATAAAAAGAGGCCGGCGGATGCCGGCCTCTTTTGTTCAGTAACGGTGGGTACCGATCAGCTACCCGGCAGGGTAGTACTGGCGGCCGTCCTTTTTCACGCGACCCTCTTTCTCGAGGTCGCCGAGGACTCGGTATAGGTAGTTCGGCTTGATTTTCATCTGTTTGGCGACGTCGGAGGCGCTGATCCCGGGTTGTCCTCGATCAGTTTCACCGCCTGGTCGGCGCGGGTGCCGCCACGCCGTTTACGGCGGCGGCGCGGGGCGCCGGTGCTTTTGGTCGCTTTTTTGGAGCTGCTGCCGCGGGGGCGGCCCGGGCCGCGACGGGTGGCTTTGCCGCCGAGCGCCGCAAGCGCCTGCTCAGCCTGCTTGAGCTGATCCTCGAGCTCGCGAACGGTCCTCTCCAGGGCGTCGCGGGCGACGTCGAGATGATTAGTGGTGGGGGGCATCTAGTTCCTTTCCATCCAACATTAAGGCTGACCTGCACCGGAGTCTTTCAGAGTCATACACACTGTGACACTGCCAGGACGGAAGTCAACGGAAAATTTCAGAGATGTGGCTAGCTTTGGACGGTTCGCTCGGCCTGACGCTCGGGGGGGATGCGAACGACGTTTCGCGCCAGCCCGAGCTTCTCCATCGCCGCGATGATCGCCGCCGAGGGTCGGGCCCCCAGCGCTTCAGGCCATGGACGGCGGACCGGGGGAAGGCTTGGTGGTTGTGGTGCCAGGACTCTCCCAGGAAAGGAAGAGCCAGCCAGAAGACGTTCGTGGAATGGTCGGCCGTGTCAAAGCGGCGGTCGCCGAGAAAGTGGCACACCGAGTTGACGGAGGATGGTTTGCATCCTCCGGTCTTCGCAGAGGTCTGGTCCGTACTTCTTTCAGTCTGCGCCCCCCTGCGGGACATCAGCCAGCCGGTGTGTGCATGCCAGAGGCCGGAGTAGTTGGGACCTCGGCGGCGCCTCCTTGTTGCAGAGGAGAGGGTGCCGGAGGCGCTCTCGACGATTCCGACGCCCGCTTCGAGCTGGAGCTGGCGCTGCGCTCAGCTTGAAGCCGGGAACTCGACCGGGAAGCGCTCGGGGTTGTTGAAGAAGCGAATGCTCTGGATCGCCCCGTCGGCCACTTCGACCGCGACGATGCTGAGGAAGCCGTCGGCCTCGCTGTCCATCCGCACACCGGGGTCGCCGTTGACGAGGACGCGGGTGAAGACGGGATTGTCGGGGTAGGCGTCTTTGCGCTGGACGCCGACCATGAAGCGGGTGATCCTGTCGGCGCCGTAGATGGGCTTGCGGGCGGCGGTGACGACACCGCCCCCGTCCGTATACATGATCGCGTCGGCGGCGAGCAGCTCGCGGATCTGCTCGACGTCGCCCGAGACTGCAGCAAGGAGGAAGGCGTTGGCGAGGCGCTGGCGCTCCTCTTCGTCGACCGGCCGGCGCCGGGTCGAGTCGCCGGCGTGGTCGCGAGCGCGCTTGGCGATCTGCCGGATGTTGGCCGGGGTGCGCTCGAGGATGTCGGCGATCTCGGCGTACTCGAGGTCGAAGACGTCGCGGAGGACGAGGACGGCGCGCTCGACCGGGTTAAGTCGCTCCAGCGCCCCGAGCAATGCCAGGCTCAAGCGCTCGGCCTCGATCGCCTTCGTCTCCGGCGTCTCCATCTCGGTGACGAGCGGCTCCGGCAGCCAGGGGCCGACGTAGACCTCGCGGCGCGCCCGCGCCGACCGCAGCCGGTCCAGCGCCAGTCGGGTGGTGACGGTGACGAGAAAGGCTTCCGGGTTGCGGACGGCGTCGCCGTCTGCCCCCTCCCAGCGTAGCCACGTGTCCTGGACGACGTCTTCGGCCTCGGTCAGCTCGCCGAGCAACCCGTAGGCGATGCCCAGCAGGCGCGGGCGGCAGGCGAGGAAGGCGTCCCCGTTCATGCCGTTGCCGGCACCGGCCTGTTCAGGGCCGCCGCGGCAGCCGCGGCACCGCTGGCGATCGCCGAGTCGACCAGCCATCCCTCCGGGCCGATCCAGTCGCCGGCCAGGTGGAGGCCGCCGCCCTGGTCGACGGCCGGCCGCCCGGCGAGGCCGCCGCCCGCCGGCGTCGGGATCGCCGAGACGGCGACCATGCGGGGGAGGAAGCGCTCGAAGATGACCTGCTGGCGCCAGCCGGGCTGCACCGTGTCGGCCAGCTCCTCCAATGCCGCCCGCGGTTCGCGCGCGTAGCTGGCGAGGCTGAGGAGGACGCCGTCGGGGTGGTCGGGTGGAGAGTGCCGTGAGAGGTAGGTCGGTTTGTCCACCGCCAGGGCGAAGCGCCGGGACCGGTGCGGCAGCTTCCGCAAGCCGAGGTCGAGCACGCTCAGCTCGGCAGCCGGTCCCGGAGCCGCCGGGGCTTTCTCGCCCAGCAGCTTCGCGACCGCGTCGGGGCCGCCGGCAGCGACCACGAGGACATCCGCCCGCAGAGTCTCCTGGTCGAGCGCCACGCTCCAGCCGTCGTCGTCGCGTTCGAGGCTGCGGACCGCGGCCCGGGTCCGCAGCCTCGCGCCGCCGGCCTCTGCTTTCGCGGCGAGGGCGTCTACCAACTGCTGCCACCCGCCACGCAGGTAGCGCACACCAGGCAACAACCCGATCTTCAGCTGGGTCGCGGCAACGTCAGCACTGAGGCTCTCCTGGTCGGCGACGAACGTCGTCACCCGCACCAGCGCCGCCGCGCTCGCCCGCGCCCGCTCCGAGCGCAGGCTCCGCCGCAACCACTCCGCCGCCGAGATCCCCGCCAGCTCTTCCGGCTCGATCCGCTGCAACCCGAGGAACCACCGCCCCAGCTGGGCCGACCCCCCAAGCGTCCGCTTCGCCTTCCCGGCCCGCGGAAACACCGAAGCGGCGGAAGCGGGCTGCCACCAGTCCAGCTCAACCCCCATCGCATCCAGCTCCCGCCGCGCCGGCCCCCCGACATAAAGCGCATGCGGCCCCTGGTTCAAGAAGAACCCATCCCGCCACTCTGAAGCAGCCCGCCCTCCAAGGTGGGAGCTGCCCTCCAGCAACTCCGTCTCAAATCCACCCTCAGCTAACCGCCCCGCCGCCGTCAACCCCGCGGGCCCGCCACCGACAACCAAAGCTTTTCTCTTTTTCGTGTCCATGCCCCCTAGACGAAACAGCATGAACCTTTGTGACAGGAGGGTCCGGTGGGGGTCGTGAGGTACTCAGCATGGAGCCGCCCCAGCGACGCCAGCGGCGTCAGCAGGTGGCGACTCTGGCGGCGGAGGTGCTCCGAACGACCCCCACCGGACCCTCCCCCAACGCCGCGAACTACCCGCGGTACTTGCCGCGCTTCTTGGGATAAGTCCTGAAGACGTGGTCCCAAAGCGGCGAAGAGACGCCGTACCCGTAGCCATGGTCCTGAAAGTGATGCCGCATGTGGTGTTCGCGCAAGCGCTTCGTGAAATCGTTCTTCGGCACGAAGTGATGCACGTAATAGTGCGTGTAGTCGTAGAAGAGGTAGCCGACCAGGAAGCCGGCGAAAAGAGGGAAGGCGGCGTTGCCGAAGATCCCCCAGAACCCGAGGAAGAAGAGCGCCGCCAGGGGGATCGAGACCGACGGCGGCATCACCAGCCGCATCTTGTCGTTGGGATGGTCGTGGTGGACGCCGTGGATGATGAAGTGCATGCGGCGGCCGAAGGCGTTGTCGGGCTCCCAATGGAAGACGAGCCGGTGCAGCCAGTACTCGGTCAGGGTCCAGACGGCGACCCCGGCCAGGGTCAGCAGCGCCAGCTGCCAGGCGGCGTAGCCGCGATCCGCCCCGATCCACTCCATCGCCACCACGACCGGGACGAAGACGATCGCCGGCACCGCGGGGTGGACGCGGGAGAAGAAATTTAGGAAGTCGCTCTTGAAAAGTGGGGGAGAAGCGGAGAGCTTCTCGGTCCGGGAATGACTCTCCATCGCCTTCGATACTAGCGCCGGCAGCCCGGGTTCCCGCAAGACGCAGGGAAGCTGTGACGAAGCTGTTTCAAAGAGGTGCCGATTTGCGGAAACGGCCCTCGCGCTTACCCGACTCGGATGCAAACATGCCCGCTGTGCCGCGCAAGCCAAAGCCCCCGACCTGCGAAGACTGCTATTTCCGCAAAAATCTCCTCTGTGCCCTCGAGCTGAACGAGGCCTGCACCACCTTTCGGCAGAACCGACCAGAGGGCCTCGTCCCACCACGTCAGCCGGTGCTGCTGATGCGGGCCCCACGCTGGGCCTCGCGCACCGCCTGATCGCTTCTCCCGCAGCCGGGGTAAGTTTCCTCCCATGCCCCAGCGAGACCTGTTCGCAGACTTCGCCCGCATGCGCCGCGAGATGGACCAGGTGATGGGCGACACCTGGAGCCGCACCCGCTACGTCACCCGCCGCGCCAGCGGCTTCTCCCCCAACGTCGACGTCTACTACTGCGGCGAACCGCAGCGGGCGATCGTCAAGGTCGACCTCGCCGGGATCGAGCTCTCCGAGGTCGGGATCGAGGTCAGCGGCCGCCACCTGGCGATCGTCGGCGAGCGCCAGGTGCAGGAGTCCGAAGGCCGGGTCTACCAGCAGATCGAGATCCCTTCCGGCCACTTCCGCCGCGTCGTCGAGCTGCAGGTCGAGGTCGACGCCGAGCGCGCCAGCGCCAGCTACGAAGAGGGCATCCTGCGAATCGACCTGCCGCTGCGCGACCCCAACGAGAGCACCCGCCGGGTGCCGATCGATCGCAAGTGATGGAGGGCGCGCCGGTCCTCGAAGTGGTCGACTCCCCGCTCGACGCGGAGGACGCGATTCGCGCCAACCAGCCGCTGCCCGAGGCGCTGCCGGTCCTGCCGCTGCGCGACACCGTCACCTTCCCGGAAACGCTGGCGCCGCTGGCGGTCGGCCAGGAGCGCTCGATCCACCTGATCGACGACGTCCTCGGCACCAACCGGATGCTGGCGATGGTTACCGCCCGCGACCCCGAGAACGAGGTGCCGGGGCCGAACGACCTCTACGGCGTCGGCGTCGTCGGCGCCGTCGCCCGGATGGTCAAAGTCCCCGACGGCTCCCTGCGGATCCTCGTCCAGGGGATGCAGCGGGTGAAGCTGGGCGATTTCCTCGCCGAGCAGCCCTACATGGTCGCCCGGATCAGCGCCCTGCCCGACGTAATCGAGCCGAGCGCCGAGCTGGAGGCGCTGAGCCGCAACGTCCAGCGCACCTTCTCGGAGATCATCGAGCAGATCCCCTACCTGCCCGAGGAGCTGCAGATGGCGGTCGCCAACATCGACGACCCGGCGGCGCTCGCGCACCTGATTGCCGGCGCGCTGAAGATCGGCACCGAGGAGAAGCAGAAACTTCTGGAAGAGGTCGATGTCGCCAAGCGGCTGCGGCACCTCTCGCGGATCCTCGCCCGCGAGCTAGAGGTCGTCCAGCTCGGCACCCAGATCCAGTCGCAGGTGCAGTCCGAGATCGACAAAGGCCAGCGCGAGTTCTTCCTCCGCCAGCAACTGAAAGCGATCCAGGAGGAGCTCGGCGAAGAGGACGAGCAGCTGGCCGAAGCGAACGAACTACGGGAGAAAATCGAGGCGGCGGAACTACCGGAGCAGGCGCTGAAAGCCGCCGAGCGCGAGCTCTCGCGGCTGGAGAAACTGCCGCCCGCCGCGGCCGAGCACGGCGTCATCCGCACCTACCTGGAGTGGCTGACCGAGCTGCCCTGGGCGAAAAAGACCGAGGACAACCTCGACCTGAAGCACGCCCGTGAGGTCCTCGACGCCGACCACTACGACCTCGAGAAGATCAAGGACCGGATCCTCGAGTACCTGGCGGTGCGCAAGCTCAACCCCTCCTCGCCGGGGCCGATCCTCTGCTTCGTCGGCCCGCCCGGGGTCGGCAAGACCAGCCTTGGCAAATCGATCGCCAGAGCGCTCGGGCGCGAGTTCGAGCGGATCTCCGTCGGCGGCGTCCGCGACGAGGCCGAGATCCGCGGCCACCGCCGCACCTACATCGGGGCGATGCCGGGGACGATCGTCCGCGCCCTGCGCGACGCCGGTTCCCGCAACCCCGTCTTCATGATCGACGAGATCGACAAGATGGGCGCCGACTTCCGCGGCGATCCCGCCTCGGCGATGCTCGAGGTTCTCGACCCGGCCCAGAACGACAGCTTCCGCGACCACTACCTCGACCTCGAGTTCGACCTCTCCGACGTCGTCTTCATCGCCACCGCCAACGTCCTCGACACGATCCCCGGACCGCTGCTCGACCGCATGGAGACGATCGAGCTGGCCGGCTACACGCTGGAGGAGAAGCGCCACATCGCCCGCCGCTACCTGGTGCGGCGGCAGATCGAGGCGAACGGGCTGAAGCCCTCGCAGATCGAGTTCGCCGACGCGGCCCTGACCGCGATCATCGAGGAGTACACCCGCGAGGCCGGCGTCCGCAACCTCGAGCGCCAGATCGGCACCCTCTGCCGCAAAGTCGCCCGCGAAGTCGCCGAGGGGAAGGCGAAGGGGAAGGTGCGGATCTCCGGCAAGAAGGCCCGCGAGCTGCTTGGCCGCCGCCGGGTCTTCGCCGAGCAGCGACGGCGGACCAAGGACCCGGGCGTCGCCACCGGCCTCGCCTGGACCCCGACCGGCGGCGACGTCCTCTTCATCGAGGCGACGGCGATGCCGGGCTCGGGCAAGCTGACGATCACCGGCCAGCTCGGCGAGGTGATGAAGGAGTCGGCGCAGGCGGCGCTCTCCTACGTGCGCGGGCACTGCGGCGAGATCGCGCCGGATGTCGAGGGCGACTGGTTCGCCGGCCACGACGTCCACGTCCACGTCCCCGCCGGCGCGGTGCCGAAGGACGGCCCCTCGGCGGGGGTGGCAATGACGGTGGCGCTCTCCTCCCTGATCAGCGGCCGGCCGGTCCGCAACGACGTCGCGATGACCGGGGAGGTGACGCTGACCGGCCAGGTGCTGCCGATCGGCGGGCTGAAGGAGAAGTCGCTGGCGGCGCAGCGGGCAGGGATCAAGAAAGTGATCGTCCCCGGCCGCAACGAGGGGGACGTCGCGGAGATCCCCGAGCACGAGCTCGGCAACCTCGAGTTCGCCTACGTCGACGAGGTCTCCCAGGCCCTCGACGTCGCCCTTTCTTAGTGCGCAACCGCTCCCGCGCCTTCTGGATCGTCGCCGGGCTGACCGTCCTCGGGGCGGCGCTGCGCTTCGCCACTCTCGGCGTCCAGCCCTACCACCACGACGAGGTCGTCACCGCCAGCCGGGTGCTGCGGGTCGGCTTCGGGCACGCGATGGACGCGGTCGGGTTCTCGGAGTCGGCGCCGCCGCTCTACTACGCGCTGGCCTGGATCTGGACGCAGGTGGCGGGTAACGGCGAGTGGGGGCTGCGCTCGCTTTCGGCGTTCGCCGGGGTGGCGACGATCCCAGTCGCCTACCTCATTGCCCGCGAGCTCCGCGGCGCCCGCGCCGGCGTCGTCGCGGCGGCGCTGGTCGCGTTCAACCCGATGCTGCTCTGGTACTCGCAGGAGGCGCGCGCCTACGCGCTGCTCGGGCTCTTCTGCGCACTTTCGCTGCTCTACTGCGTGCGGGCGCTGAAAGGTGGGAGGAAGCGGGACTTCGTCTGGTGGGGTGTCTTCTCGGCGCTGGCGCTGGCGACCCACTACTTCGCCGTCTTCCCCCTCCTGGCCGAGGTCATCCTGCTCGCCCGCCGTCGTGGCCGCGCGATCCTCTCCGGGCTCTGGATCGTCGCCCTCGCGGTGCTTCTCCTGGCGCCGCTGGCGATCCACCAGATGTCCTACGGCCACGCCGAATGGATCGGCAAGTTCAGCCTCGGGCACAGGCTCGGGGAAGCGGCGATCACCTTCGCGGTCGGGGAGACCGGAGACATCATCGGCCGCGCCGAGCGGGTCGGGCCCGCCCTGCTGCCGTTGGCCCTGGTCGTCGCCGTCTTTGCGCTCCTGCTCTGGCGCGGCAGCCGCGCAGAGCGCCGGGCCGCATTCGTTCCGCTGGCGGTCGCCGCGACCACGGTCGGCGTCCCTCTCTTCCTCGCCGTCTTCTTCGCCGGCAAGGACTTCGTCCTCGCTCGCAATCTCTTCCCGGCGGTGGTGCCGCTGCTGGTCGGCGTCGCCGTGGCGCTGACGGTGGAGCGCGCCCGACGCCTCGGGACCGCGATCGCCGCCGTCCTGGTCGCCTACTCCCTCGGCTTCTGCATCTGGGCGAGCACCGACGCCGACCTGCAGCGGCCCGACTGGCGGGCGGTCGCCGACCACCTCGGGAAGGCCGAAGGGCCGCGGGCGACGGTCACCTGGGTGATCGGCGAGGCGCCGCTGCGCTGGTACCTCACCGGCGGCGCCTTCCAGGACAAGCCCTCCGACGGCGCGATCCAGCTGAAGCCCTCGGAAGGCTACGACTGGCTGGTGCGGGAGGTGAACTTCGTCTCGCTCGGCCCGGCACCGGCACCGCCGCAGCGGCTGCTCGGCCCGCGCTTCAGGGAAGTCGCCTACGAAAGGGCCGGCGAGCTCTACATCCGCCGCTACCGGGTGCCGGGCCCGGAACTGGCGCCGCTGCGCCTGCGAGGCCTGAACTCGGCCGACACCAACTTCCGCAACAACGGCGTCCTCCTAGATGGCGTCGGCCCAGAATGACCGTGGCCGGCGCATCCCGGCGTCCTCGCTCGCTTGTGTGCAGAGCACACGGCGCTCACTGCGTCCTTGGCCTGCTTGGCCACCCTCACTCTGGGTAGAGGGTTATCCTGGTAGCGGCCACGGAATCCAGCGAGGAGAAGGCATGAGCAAGACCAAGGCGGCACGCGCCGGCGACATCTACGAGACGGCCCGTGAGAATCCCTACGTGCAGCGCTTGATCGAAGACGAAGAGCTGCGCGAAAGCTTGAAGGACGCCTTCGAAAGCGCGAAGAGCGCCTACGGCCGCGCGACCGGCAACGGCAAGGGCACCGTGCAGGCGGTGACCAGCGACAAGAAGGTCCAGAAGGACCTGCGCAAGGCCGCCGAGAGCCTGCAGGAAGCTTCCGAGTCTCTGCGCAGCAAGCCGAAGCGCAAGGGTGGCCTCGGCCGGCTGCTGCTGATCGCGATCGTCGGCGCGGTGATCGCCCTCGCCGTCAGCGAGGGTGCGCGCAAGGCCGTTCTCGACGCCCTCTTCGGCGCCGAAGAGGAGTTCGAGTACACCTCGACGACCAGCATCAACGGTTCGTAAGCCCGCCTAGATGGAGGCGGCCACGAAAGAGCGGGAGCTAAGCGGCGATAAGGCGCAGCGGATCGTCGACGCGATGCGGGACTCCGTGGCCCGGCGCGGCGCCGCCGGCTCCACCTTCGAGCACGTCGCCCGCGAGGCGGGTGTCAGTCGTGGCCTCCTCCACTACTACTTCGGGACCAAGGAGCGGCTCCTGGTCGAGGTCGTCCGCCGCGACTCCGAGCTGCGGGTCGAACGCCTCGACGAGCGGCTGGCGCCGGCAAAGAGCGTCGACGACGTCATCGAGGCCCTGGTCAGCAGCCTCACCGAGGTGATCGAGAACGAACCCGGCTTCTTCCTCCTCCTCTACGAGCTGTTCAGCGCCGGGCGCCGCAACCCTGACATCCAGCGCGAGGTCGGCCAGCTCTTCGAGCGCACCCGCTCGCACGTCGCGGACGTTCTCAACAGCAAGAACGAGGAGGGGGTCCTGGGTCTGCGGTTCCCGGCCGAGGACGTCGTCTCCTACCTCTTCGCCCTCGGCGACGGCTTCGCCCTGCAGGCGCTCTCGGATCCTTCGCGCGACACCGCCAGCGCCTTCGCCGTCGGCGTCGCCTCGGCGCGGTACCTGCTCGGCGCTGCCGACTGATCGGCGGGTTAGAGCCAGCCGGCGCGCTTGAAGCGCCAGTAGAGAAAGAGGCAGACCGCGGTGATCAGGATCAGCACCGCGGGATAGCCGAGCTGCCATTCCAGCTCGGGCATGTGCTCGAAGTTCATCCCGTAGATGCCGGCGATCATCGTCGGCACCACGGCGATCGCGACCCAGGCGGAGATCTTCCGCGTGTCTTCGTTCTGGCGCATCGAGACCTGGGTCAGGTTCGCTTCCAGGGCGCTGTCGAGCAGCTGGCGGAAGTTCTCGATCCGGGTTGAGACCCGGGCCAGGTGGTCTTCGACGTCGCGGAAGTACTCGTGGAGATCCTCTGGGACGACCGCGTAGTTGCTGCTGCAGAGCTCTTCCAGTGCTTCGGCCAGCGGTGCCGTCGCCGCCTGAAACTCCAGCACCTCGCGCTCGAGCTTGTAGATCCGCTCGGTCGGGTTCTGCCCTTCGCCGAAGACCTGCAGCTCGACTTCGCGCACGTCCTGGTCGAAGCCGTGGGCGGCGTCGATGTAGCGGTCGACGACATGGTCGAGGATTGCGTAGAGGACCGCCCCCGGCCCTTTCTCCAGCAGGTCTGGTCGCTGCTCGAGCCGCTCGCGGACCGGCGCCAGGTCGGCCTTGCCATGTCGCACGGTGATCACGAAGCCCGGGGCGACGAAGACCGAGAGCTCGCCGAGCTCGATCACCTCCTCCGGGTCGACGTACCGCGCGGTCTTGACCACCACGTGCACGGTCTTCCCGTACTCCTCGACCTTCGGCCGCTGGTGCGCCCGCACCGCGTCCTCGACCGCCAGCTCGTGCAGCCCGAACTCGGCCGCCACCGCCTCGAACTCCTCCTCGCTCGGCTCGACCACCCCTAGCCAGACGAACGTCCCCTCCTCCCTCGCCGCCTCCCCGGCCCGCTCCATCGGCAGCGCGCCCTGCCGCCGCCGTCCACCCTCGTAGGCCGCGCAGTCGACGATCATCGGCTCAGAGTATTGGACGTTCCGCACATTTCTGTGTGCACAGCATGATCAGTCGATCTTGATTGTTGGACTGGCGATCAGTTATTCCTGGGACCCATCACAAGCCCACGATGCGACTGGTCCTGCACCGTCGGGCATACAAAAAGAAAGGCAGATCATGAATAACAAGTTGATGCTCCTCGCTACCGGGGCGCTCGCCGCCCTCGCCCTAGCGGCCCTTCCGGCGGCGGCCGCCGCAGGCGAATATGAAGCGCACTGCGAAGGCGCAGCAACCTGCGGAGGCACGATCACAGGTATCACCACTGAACTCGTATACGGCACCGGCGAAAAAGCCATATGCCAGGCAGCAGTCGGCAATATCAGCCTCCCGACCACATCGTCGACAGGAACGGCCAGCGTGACCCTCACGAACTGCCGTGAGCAGGTAACCGCATTCCAATTTCCGTGCACCAGCCCCGGGACACCGATGGGCCAAATCTCGATGAACAACCTGACGTTTCACTTCGTAAACCTCGAGCATGGCGGAACAAAGCCCGGTATCGCGTTCACAGGGTTCAACCTCACATATGGATGCAACGGGGCTAAGACAACTACAGGCAGCCTTATTGGGCTCATCGAGACGCCTGAAGCCTTTTGCAACATTGGCGTGTCAACACACAACATTCAACTCAGCAAGTCCGAATCCGGTGTCGGTAACCAGACGTACAAGCAGATCACAACAACAGGAGCCATGCTTGATCTGATTGCGAACAACGACACTCTCGGCGCCCCCTATTTCACAACAGCGCTGGTCACCACATGGACCATTCACTGGGACCACCAGGTCAAAATCACATGCTGAAGCTCTCGGCTCGGTAGCGAGCCAAGCGTGGGGTCCATGGTCGGGGCCCCACGCAAGGGGCGTGACGCGGCTCACGAAGTGACGCGGCTCACAGACCCGGTCCCCGGCGGCGGGAGAGGCTTCTGCCAACACAACCCGGCGACGAGGGAGATGGCATGCGAGACGCGATGAGTTCACTGGCGGGATTCCTGGGGCGGCGGCGTCGCTGGGTCGTTGCGGGTTGGGTCTTGATCGTCCTTCTCGCGCTGCCGTTCGCGTCGAATCAGACCGACCACCTGACCGGGGGCGGGTTCGACGTTCCCGGCAGCCAGTCGATGAAGGTGAGCGAATCGCTGCAGGAGGACTTCGGCTCGCAGGCCGACGGGATCGCGGTGGTGCTGAAGGCGGCCGCGGGAGCGAGCGCGGCCGAGCGAGACGCGGCGGTGGCGCGGGTGCAGGAGGAGGTGGCGACGCTCGACGACGTGGTCCTGCCGCGGGCGGTGGCGCGGCAGGCGCGGCGGCAGCTGCATGGGACCGACGTGGTGCTGGTGCCGCTGCGCAGCGAACTTTCCTCCGACGAGCTGATCGACCCCGCCGCGACCATGCGCGAAGACCTCGAGCCGGGCAGCGCCGACGCCGGCGTCACTCCCTACCTGGTCGGGCAGCCGACGATCTGGGCGGGGATGCAGGAAATATCCAAGGAAGACCTCGCCAAGGCCGAGGGGACCGGATTCCCGATCGTCGCGATCATCCTTCTCGTCGTCTTCGGCTCGCTCGCCGCCGCGGCGCTGCCGCTGGCGCTCGGCTTCGTCAGCGTTCTCCTCACCGGCGCGCTGATCTACTTCTTCTCGCTACAGCTGGAGACCTCGGTCTTCGTCACCAACATGGCCTCGATGATCGGGATCGGCGTCGCCGTCGACTACTCGCTCTTCATCCTCGCCCGCTACCGCGAGGAGCGCGAGGCGGGGCACGACCCGGCTGAGGCGCGCTCGCTCTCGCTCTCGACCTCGGGCCTAGCCGTCACCTTCTCCGGTCTCGCGGTGATCATCTCGCTGGCCGGGCTGTGGATGGTCGACAACCAGGCGCTGCGCTCGATGGCGCTGGGGGCGATGACCGTCGTCGCGGTCTCGATCCTGACCGCGACGACGCTGCTGCCGGCCTTGATCGCGATGCTCGGCGACCGCGTCCTGCCCGGCGGCGTCGTCGGCCGGGTCGAGCGCTTCTTCCAGCGCCGCTTCTACCGGCGGCGCACCGCGGCGGAGCACGCAAACGAGAGAAACCGCTTCTGGCGCGCCTGGACCGAGCGGGTGATGGCGCGGCCGTGGGCGGCGGTGATCGGCGTCTCAGCGGTCCTGCTCTTCCTCGCCAGCCCGCTGCTCTCGCTCGAGACCGGGACCGAAGCGCTCGCCCAGTTCCCCAAGGACGGCGACGTCCGGGTCGGCAACGAACTCGCCTCTGAGGAGCTCGACGGCGGCACCGACCCGATCCAGATCGTCGCCAGCTTCGACGGTTCCGTGACCGGCGAGGACAAAGCCGCCGTCGTCGGCCTCATGCGGGACCTCGAAGGCACGGCTGGGGTGAGCGGGGTCGGTCTTCCCGCCTACGCCGACGATGCGGTCCTGGTCCAGGCGACCCCAAGCGCGCCGAGCGAGTCCGACGCCGCGACCGCGCTGGTCGATCGCCTCCGCGACACCGTCGTCCCCGCCTCAGCGCTGGCGCAGCAGGCCGAAGTCAACGTCGGCGGCGAGACGGCCCGCAGCCACGACGTCCGCGAGCAGGTCGGCGGCTCGATGTGGAAGATCATCCTCTTCGTCCTTTCGCTCAGCTTCCTGGTCCTGATGGTGATGCTGCGCTCGCTGATCCTGCCACTGAAGGCGGTGCTGATGAACCTGCTCTCGATCGGGGCGGCCTTCGGCGTCCTCGTCGCGATCTTCCAGTGGGGCTGGCTCGACGGCTTCCTCGGCTTCGAAAGCCAGGGGGCGCTGGACACGATCAACATCCCGCTGATCTTCGCCATCGTCTTCGGCCTCTCGATGGACTACGAGGTCTTCCTGATGTCGCGGATCCGCGAGCGCTACATGGTCCACGGCGACAACGAACGCGCCGTCGCCGAGGGTCTCTCGACCAGCGCCCGCACGATCTCCTCGGCGGCGCTGATCATGACCTCGGTCTTCGCCGTCTTCGTCCTCACCGGCGTCCCCTCGATCAAGGAGCTGGGCCTCGGCTCGGCGGTGGCGATCGCCCTCGACGCGACCCTGGTCCGCCTGATCCTCGTCCCGGCGGCGATGAAGCTGATGGGTTCCTGGAACTGGTGGTTCCCGAGCTGGCTCGATCGGCTGGTGCCGGATTTCAGCTTCGAGGGGGGCTCGGCGGAGACGGAGCCGGAGCCTGTCAAGGCGTGACCGCTGCGGTGGGGACGGAGCCGGTGGGGGTCCCCGGGCGCACCTCCGCCGCGGAATCGCTGGGGGCTGACGCCTCGGGAGCCAACGGCGCGGCTCCGTGCTCAGTGCCCGGAGACCCCCACCGCCTCCGTCCCACAACAGGTTTCGTGGTTCGTTTTGCACCGCTGACGTGCGAAAGGAACCACCGAACGCGGATTAACTGCGTGAACCGGGTTCCGTGGTTCCTTAGTCCTGTTATGCACGACTAAGGAACCACGGAACTGGGGAGCCGCTGGATGGAGGGGTCGGGTGGGGGTCCCTGGGTACTTGGCACGGAGACCGAGCATTGCGGCTGGATGCGATAGCCGTCCCCGATCCGACTCGGCGGAGGTGCTCCCAGGGACCCCCACCCGACCCCTCCCGATCAACCCCTGCTATCCAGCCAATTAGGATGGGCCGATGAACGGGGATGAGATTGCTTTTGCCGGGGCTGCTCGCCAGGCCGAGATGGTCCGGACGGGAGAGGTTTCGGCTACTGAGCTGGTCGGGCTTCACCTTGACCGGATCTCGCGGCTTGATCCGGAGCTGAACGCGTTTCGGAAGGTCTTCGCTGAAAAGGCGATGCTCGAAGCCGAGCAGGCTGAGGCGCGGGTGCGGGCTGGGGAGGAGCGGCCGCTGCTGGGGGTGCCGATCGCGATCAAGGACGAAGTCGACGTCGCCGGCGAGGTCAACACCCACGGCACCGACGGCTTCAGCGAGCCGGCCAAGGCCGACTGCGAGATGGTGCGTCGCCTGCGCGAGGCGGGTGCGATCGTCGTCGGCCTCACCCTGCTGCCGGAGATGGCGATCTGCGGCTTCAGCGAGTCGGCGACCTACGGCGTCACCCGCAACCCCTGGAACTCGCAGCGCACCCCGGGGGGCTCCAGCGGCGGCTCGGGCTCGGCGGTAGCGGCGGGCCTGGTCCCGATCGCCTCGGCCGGCGACGGCGCCGGCTCGATCCGGATCCCCGCCGCCTCCTGCGGTCTCTTCGGCCTGAAGCCTTCGCGCGGCAGGGTCCCCCTCGATCCGAATCTCGAAGGCTGGGGTGGATTGGCGGTCGAAGGCTGCCTCAGTCGCTCTGTCCTCGACTCCGCGCTCTGGCTCGACGTCGTCTCCGGCGGCTCGCGCGAGCCCGAGGCGCCGGCGCCGCCCGAGCGGCCGTTCGTCGAGGCGGCCAAGTCCTCGCCCGGCAAGCTGAAGATTGCCTGGTCGACCCTGGCGCCGCGGGCGGCGCTGCCGCCGACCGTCGATGAGGTAGCCAAGGGCGCTGTCGCCGACGCCGTCGAGCTGTTGAGCGGGCTCGGACACGAGGTCGTCCAGCGAGACCCCGACTGGGGCATGATCGGCAACAACATCACCGCCCGCTTCCTCGGCGGGGTCGCCGACACGGTCAAGGAAGTGCCGCACCCCGAGCGGCTCGAACGCCGAACCCGCGGCTTCGGCCGGCTCGGCGGGATCCTGCCCCGCGGCCTCTACGAGAAGGCCCGCGGCGAGGGGCGGGCCGCCGACAGCGCCCGGGTCAACGCGATCTTCGACGACTTCGACGTCCTGGTGACGCCGGTGATGGGCGGCACCGCGCTGCCGGTCCGGCGCTGGGAGGGCAAGGGCGCCCTGCAGACGGTGCTGGGGATGAGCCGCTTCTATCCCTACTGCGTCCCCTGGAATCACCTCGGCAACCCGGCGATGGCGGTGCCCGCCGGCCTCAGCGCCGACGGGATGCCGCTCTCCTTCCAGGTGATCGGCCGCCGCGGCGAGGAGGCGAAGCTGCTCTCGCTCGCCGCGCAGATCGAGGCCGAGCGGCCCTGGGCCGACGCCCGCCCGCCGATCTCCTAAAAGCGCGGGCTTCGGCCGCGGCGCCTAGCCGAAGACCTTGCGCAGGCGGGCGATGTCGCGGACCTTGCCGCGGGGGCGGATGCGGCGCTGCACGATCATCTTCAGCCGCTCGGCGTCCGGCTTGCCCGAGGCGATCCAGTCGGCCCAGCTCGCCTCGATGGTGACGTTCGGACTGGGGGCTTCGCCGGCCTCGGCACGGGTCGAGCCGTTGTCGAGGACCAGGTGCCACGGTTCGGCGTCGGTGAAGCTCCACTGCAGGACGAAGGGCGAGCCGTTGGCGACATTGGGGTTGGCGACGCGGGTGAGGATGTCGAAGTGGAGGCGCTGCAGCTCCGGCGAGGCTTCCGGCGTCTTGGTGCCCGGATTGCCGACCACGCCACCCATCAGCATCTTCACCTGCTCCGCCGCGATCTCCTCCTCCGATTTATCCGGGTCGAAGGGGAAGACGCCGGGGGGCATCTCCTCGGTCGGGTAGCCGATCGTCCGCCAGCGCTGGCGGACGAGTTTGAACCCGAAGGCGATGATGTCCTCGAGCGAGAAGCCATAGCACTCGGTGTAGGAGCGGTCGAGGTTCGGCGGTTGGAAGACCCCCGGCATGTAGGGCAGGACTTCTTTCAGCAGCTCGATCACCGCGGCGCGGTTCTCCTCCCAGCCAGGCGCCCCTTCCTCGAGCAGTTCGGAGAGGACCTTGACCCCGAAGCCGATGTGGCGCTGCTCGTCACGGGAGACGTTGGCCATCCCCGCGGAAAAACCGGGCATGGTCTCCTCGGAGGCGAAGAAGTCCTCGATGAAGTGCTGGCCGGGCTGGGCGAGGCTGCCCTCGACGATCAGGTGGTAGAGGGTGATCGCCTGCGCGAACTTCGCCACCGAGCGGTCCTTCGTCAGTTCCGCGGCCATGCGATCGAGGCGGTCGAAGATCCCCCGGTAGCCCCAGTTCAGCTGCGGCAGGGTGGCGGAGAGCGTCTGCTCGATGGACTCGCCGCCGACGCCGATCACCTCCTTGAAGAAGCGGTGGAAGAAGACCGAGTGCCGGACCTCGTCGACCTGCTGGGTGGCGAGGAAGTAGGACATCTCCTCGGTTGGGGCGGCGGTGACGTAGGGCGCGAGGGTGTCGGCGACCCGGTCCTCGCCGTAATAGAACATCGAGTAGATCCACATCGCCGAGCGGCGCTGGATATCGCTCAGCGCCTCCCAGCCCGCGCGGTCCCCGGAGAAGTCAATGTCGATCGCGCTCCAGTTGCCCTGCTCCCAGCGGTGATAGAGGTCCTCGTAGGTGATGTTGTCCATCAGGCGCTGAGAGGCGACGCTCATTTTGTCTCCTTTTGGTGTCGCATTCGGGTCCACCGGGAGACTACCGCGATCCTGGCCAGCTAGCCAGGATCGCGGTAGAGACTTCAGCTTTGGGCCGCTATTTGATGAATTCGCGGACCTGCGTGTAGACGGTTTTGTCCGTCGTCAGCGCCGCGTGCGAGATGCACGCGGTTTTGGTGTTGGTCGCGCCGGAGAGCGAGACGCTCGAGTCCGGGTTGATGATTTCGTCGCAAGGCGACCACCAGGTGCCGTAGTTGACTGCGCCGGGCGTCTCGTCGCCCGCGTTTAGTTCCGCGAGGAATTTGGAGCCAACCCGCATCTCTACACAGGCGGTGCTGAAGCAGAAGTTCGCGGTTTCGGTTCCGTGGTTAGGGCCGCCAAGGGAGACCCAGTCGTCGGTGTTCGCTTCCCCACCGCTGACGAACTTGATGTACCAGCGGCTGTTGAGGCTGCCCATCGAGTGGGCGATGATGTCCACCTTGGTCGCGCCGGTCGCTTTCTTCAGGGCTTCGACGCGGGATTTGACTTCGGTTTCGGCCAACGTTTTGTTCGAAGTCGAGGTGTTATAGGTGTAGGCGCTCAAATACGATTTCGGGTACCCGTCTTTTTCGAAGTTGGAGATCATCGTGTTCCAGAGCGATGAGTTCTCCGACCATCCATGGACGAACAGGATCGGATCCAATGCCATCGAGCTGGCGGGGGCGAGCGCGGTGCCGGTAATGCAGAGGGCGATCGCACAGACGAACGTCGTCAGACGTTTGCTGATCATTTTCTCTCCTATGTGTTGAGCGCAGGCGCCTCCCTAAGCGCGCTGCTGGACGACCCGAGCAGACCGGTTAGTACTCGGGAGCGCCTGAGTAAATCAGAGATCAGGGCGTCGCGCCAGGTTCTGCGGGTGACGGGACCTCGATCTCGCGCTTGAGGATCTTCCCCGTAGGTCCCTTCGGCAGGTCGTCCATGAACCAGACCAGCCGCGGGTACTTGTAGGCGGCGATCCGCTCCTTGACGTACTCGCTGACCTCCTCCGGGGCCAGCTCCTCGCCCTCGTGGAGGACGACGGCGGCGCCGATCTCCTCGCCCCACTGGTCGTGTGGGACGCCGAGCACGGCGGCTTCGCGGATCTTCGGGTGCTCGTAGAGAACCTCCTCGACCTCGCGCGGGTAGACGTTGTAGCCGCCGCGGATGATCATGTCCTTCTTGCGATCGACGATGAAGAAGTAGCCCTCCTCGTCGACCCGGGCCATGTCGCCGGTGTGGAACCAGCCGCCGCGCATCGCCTCCTCGGTCGCCTCCGGTTTTTCCCAGTAGCCCTTCATCACGTTGTGGCCGCGGATCACGACCTCGCCGACCTCGCCCTGCGGCACCTCGTTGTCGTTCTCGTCGAAGACCTTCATCTCGACTTCCCGCAGCGGCGTCCCGATCGAGCCGGGCTTGCGCGGCCGGCCCGGGTGGTTGGTGCTGGCAACCGGGGAGGTCTCGGAGAGGCCGTAACCCTCCAGCAGTTCGCACTCGAACGCCTCCTCGAAACCGCGCAGGACCTCGACCGGCATCGAGGCGCCGCCGGTGATGCAGATCCGCAGCGAGGTCTCGTAGTCCTCGCGGCCGGGGTGGTGGAGAAGTGCCCCGTACATCGTCGGCACCCCGTAGAAGTGGGTGACGCCGTCGCGCTGCATGATCTCCAGGGCCTCGCCGGGATCGAATTTGGGCAGCAGGGTCAGGGTCGCGCCGACCCGGATCGAGGCGTTCATGCTCACCGTCTGGCCGAAGGAGTGGAAGAGCGGCAGCGAGCCGAGGACGACGTCCCCCGCGGCAATCTCGCAGGTCGTCTCCGAGGCGATCTCGGCGTTGCGGTGGAGGTTGAAATGGGTCAGCTCGGCACCCTTCGGCTTGCCGGTGGTCCCGGAGGTGTAGAGGATCACCGCGGTGTCGGCCTCATCGGTGTCGGCGAGCTCGGTCGTCGGCTCCCGCTCGCCGAGCAGCTCGGCGAAGGACTGGGGCTCGACCTCGATCAGCTCGCCCCCGGCTTCCTCGGCGCCCGCGCGAGCCTCCTCGCCGAAGCCGTGCCAGGCGAGCAGCAGCTTGGCGCCAGAATCTTCGAGGTAGAAGGCGATCTCCCGCCGCTTCAGTAGCACGTTCATCGGCACGACAACCCCGCCGGCGCGGAGGACGCCGTAGTAGGAGACCGGGAACTCGAGGACGTTTGGCAGCATCACCCCGACCCGGTCGCCCTGCTCGAGCCCCCTCTCGCCCAGCAGCGTCGCCAGGCGGGCGCTGCGGTCGTCGAGCTGGGCGTAGGACAACTCCAGCTCACCAAGGCGCACGGCGACGGCCGCCGGTTCCCTCTTGGCGCTCTCGGTGACGATCGAAGCGAGATTGAGGCCCATTCGTTTCCTTCCCTTGCGAGTAGTTCCCCGGCGGCCAGTCTAGAACGGAAAAACCGGTTCGCTAGGCTCGCCCACGATGGAGGACCTCGGCCACCCTGTCTCCTACCTCGTGGCGCAGCAAGGGATCCCCGTCTTCGACAGCGAGGGAGAGAAGCTCGGCCGCGTCGTCAAGGTCCTGGCCGCGCCGGAGGCGAACCTGTTCGACGGCATCGTCTTCGACACCGGCGGCATCGGCGGCCGCCGCTTCGTCGACGCGCCGGAGGTCGGCGCGATCTACGAGCGCGGCGTGGTCCTGAAGATCGACGCCGCCGAAGCCGCCGAGCTGCCGAAACCCCGGCGATGAACCTGGGCGACGGTTTCGCTTAGGATGCCGCGGATGCGCAAACTAATCTTGATCATTGGCGCCTGCCTGGCGCTCGTCGTCGCCGGTTGCGGCAGCGACGACTCGACCACCTCTTCCTCTTCCGGCGAAGAAACCTCCAGCTCGAAGGAAGCCGAAGCGCCGGAGACGAAGACGAAGCCGAAGGTGGAGAAGCCGAGCGGCGCACCGCCGAAGGAACTGGTCACCACCGACCTCGAGGAAGGCTCCGGGCCCGAAGCGAAAGCGGGGGACACGGTCACGGTCCAGTACGTCGGCGTCAACTACAAGACCGGCAAGGAATTCGATTCCTCCTGGTCGCGCAGCGAACCGTTTCCGTTCGAACTGGGGTCCGGAGGGGTCATCCCCGGCTGGGAACAGGGAGTCGAAGGGATGAAGGTCGGCGGTCGCCGCGAACTGATCATCCCGCCCGAACTCGGCTACGGAACGACCGGCTCGCCGCCGACGATCCCGCCGAACGAAACGCTCGTCTTCGTCGTCGACCTCGAAGCGGTCGAATAGCGGGCCGGGGCAGCATCCTCGCCCCGTGCCGCGCTCGCCTCTCGCCGAACGACTGACCGCCCAGGCCCTCTCGGGCGAGCCGCTGCGCTCGCCCGAGGCGGTGGCGGAGCGGCTGCTCGCCGTGCAGGGCCAGGACCCGCGAGGGGCGCGGCTGGCGGTGCGGGCGCGGACCGAGGGGGTGACGGCCGCCGACGTCGGCCGGGCGCTGAGCGAGGAGCGCTCGCTGCTGATCACCTGGCTCAACCGCGGCACCCTCCACCTCGTCCGCAGCGAGGACTACCCGTGGCTGCACGCGCTGACGGCGCCCACCCACTTCGCCAGCTGCAGGCGGCGGCTGCAGCAGGAGGGGGTCCCCGAGAGCGCCGGAGAGAAGGCGATGAAGACGATCGAGGCGGCCCTCGCCCAGGAGGGGCCGTTGAGCGGAAAGGACCTGCGGGCACGCCTCGACGCCGCCGGCGTGCGGACCGAGGGGCAGGCGTTCATCCACCTGATGTTCCTCGCCGCCGCCCGCGGAATCCTCGTCCGCGGGCCGATGCTCGGCAAGCAGCACGCCTACGTCCTCGTCCGCGACTGGCTCGGCGAGCAGCAGCCGGTCGACCGGGCGCAGGCAGTGGCGGAGCTGGCGCGGCGCTACCTGGTCGGCCACGGGCCGGCCGACGATCGCGACCTCGCCCGCTGGGCCGGGCTACCGCTGCGCGACGCCCGCGCCGGCCTGGCCGCGATCGGCTCGGAGCTGGAGCAGCGCGAGGACGGTCTCGTCGAGCTGAAGGGCAGCCCCGACCCCGCGCCGCTGCCGCCGCCGCGACTGCTCGGCGCCTTCGACCCGCTGCTGCTCGGCTGGACCTCGCGCAAGGAAGTGGTCGGCCCGCACGAAGTGTTGGTGACGACGAACGGGATCTTCCGCCCCTTCGCCTTGGTCGACGGCCGGGCGGTTGCGCGCTGGGGCCTCGCCGGTGGCAAGGTGACGATCGAGCGCCTCGGCAAGGTGCGGAAGAAGGACGCCGCTGCGCTCCAAGAAGACGCGCAGCGGGTCCTGGAGTACCTCGGTTCTTAAGCTTGGTCGTCGATGCGCGGCGGCATCGCGTCGCTGGGTGCCGGCGGCGCTTCCTGGCCCGGCAGCGGTTCGGCCTCCTGCTCCCAGACGTTGTTGAGCGAGACCTGCAGGTAGGCCCACATGCCGGGCGAGAGCAGCAGGTAGAGAATCAGCGCGATCCAGCCGCTGACCGGCTCGCGTCCGGAAATTTTCGAGGCGCCCTGGACGCGCTTGGTGCCGCGCCAGTAACTGACCAGCGGGGGGACGATGATGAGGAAGCCGGGGATGAGGGCCAGGAGCGAGTTGGTCGGGTTCTGGCCGAGGTCGAAGCCCTTGGCTTCGCCGTAGGCCTTCAGCTCCTTGTTGATCTTGTACCACCAGACGAAGTGGTAGATGCCGAGGGTGACGATCGGCAGCAGGGCCACGGCCCAGGGGTTGCGCACCTTCACCTCGTGCTCGGTGCCGCGAATCTTCATCTCGTAGGCCATGGATCTCCGTTCCTGGTTCGGGGGCTGGTGCCGCTTCGGTTCCCGAAGCCTCATGCTTTAGCCGGACGAGTTCAAGCAGGCCGAATGGAAGCTGGCGACCTCAATCCAGCTTCGGGCTGCGCCAGGGGGCTTCCAGGCGCCCCACCAGCTCGTCGCCCAGCCCCTCGATCGGGACGCGGACCTGCTCGAGGGAGTCGCGGTCGCGGAGGGTGACGGTGTCGTCGTCCATCGTCTGGTGGTCGACGGTGATGCCCCAGGGGGTTCCGATCTCGTCCTGGCGGCGGTAGCGCTTGCCGATCGAGCCGCCTTCGTCGAACTCGGTCGGGAGGCGGCGGCGGAGGTCGCCGAAGATCCCGCGCGCCTTCTCCGGCAGGCCGTCCTTGGAGACGAGGGGGAGGACTGCGACCTTGACCGGGGCCAGGCGCGGGTGCAGGCGCAGGACGGTGCGCTGGCGGCCCTCCACCTCCTCGACCTCGTAGGAGTCGACGAGGAAGGCGAGGGTGGCGCGGTCGGCGCCGGCGGCGGGCTCGATTACATGGGGGACGTAGCGTTCTTTCGTCTGCTGGTCGAAGTACTCGAGCTTCTCGCCGGAGAACTTGGCGTGCTGGGTGAGGTCGAAGTCGCCGCGGTTGGCGATTCCCTCCAGCTCCGACCAGCCGATCGGGAAGAGGTACTCGATGTCGCTGGTCGCCGAGGAGTAGTGGGAGAGCTCATCGGTGCCGTGGGCGCGGACCCGCAGGTGGTCGGGGCGGATGCCGAGCTCCGTGTACCAGCGCTCGCGCTCGGCCATCCAGTGCTGGTGCCACTTTTCCGCTTCGGCGGGCGGCACGAAGTACTCCATCTCCATTTGCTCGAACTCGCGGGTGCGGAAGATGAAGTTGCCGGGGGTGATCTCGTTGCGGAAGGACTTGCCGACCTGGGCGATCCCGAACGGCGGCTTCCTGCGGGCGAAGCCGAGCACGTTCTTGAAGTTGATGAAGATCCCCTGCGCCGTCTCCGGGCGCAGGTAGACCGTGGAGCCCTCCTCGGCGACCGGGCCGACGTGGGTTTCGAACATGAGGTTGAACTGGCGCGGCTCGGAGAGCTCGCCGCCGCACTCGGGGCAGCGCAGCTCGGCACTCGGGTCGCCGCCTTCGTCCTCGACCGCCTCGCGCAGGTGGTCCTCACGCCAGCGCTTCTTGCACTTGCCGAGGCACTGGACGAGCGGGTCGGTGAAGCCTTCGAGGTGGCCGGAGGCCTCCCAGACGCGCGGGTGCTGGAGGATCGCCGAGTCCAGCGCGACGATGTCGTCGCGCTCCTGCAGCATCGCCTTCCACCACTCGGCCTTGACGTTGTTCTTCAGCAGGACGCCGTAGTGGCCGTAGTCGTAGGTCGAGCCGAGGCCGCCGTAGATCTCCGAGGAGGGGAAGACGAAGCCGCGCCGTTTGCACAGCGCGACGATCTCCTCCATCGTTACCTCGGTCGGTCGCGTTCCCTGCTCGGTCGCCATGGCGAGAAAGGTAGCGGCTGCGATAATCCCGCAGCCCCATGCCCATCTATGAGTACAAGTGCGAGAACGGCCACGTCTTCGACGCGATCCAGAAGATGACCGACGAGCCGCTGCACGAGTGCCAGGAATGCGGTGCACCGGCGGCGCGGGTGCTGAGCGCCCCGGCGATCCATTTCAAGGGCTCCGGCTTCCACAACACCGATTACGGGACCAAGCGCGGCGGCGGCAACGGCGGCTCGGAATCGAGCGGCGATTCGGGCGGCTCGGGCTCCTCGGAGTCGAAGCCGGACGGGGGCGGGAGCGAGTCGAAGCCCGACTCGAAGCCGGCCGCCTCGACCGCTGACTGAGCGACGATTCGTCCGCCGGGGCTGGAACGCTGCCGGCGTGATCTCTGAGAGCGTGGCGCGGTCGAGGCGGCGGCCGACTGACGATTGGTGAGTTAGACCCCCTATAGGCAGGCTAACTCGCCAATCGCTAGCCGTTCAAGAACTTGTTGACGGCCTTCTGGCGGACCGACTCGGGGACTTCGATCGAGCCGCCGGGGCCTTCGTCACATTCACCTTCGCCGCAGAGCACTTCGGCCGGGGCGCTGCCGCCGATCCCGGCGGCGAGGACGAGCTGGGGCATCGTGAAGAAGCCCATGTCGCTGACGAAGGCCTTCGGCGCGTCCCAGCCGATGATCGGGCCGTGGATGAAGTTGTAGGGGAGGCGGAGGGGGTCGGTGAGGCGGTTCTTGATCCCGTTGATCACTTCCTGCTGGGCATGCTCGCGGTCGAGGTCGTCATAGCCGCCGAGCGAGTAGACGCTCTTGCCGGGGCCGGGACATTCGCTGACGTGGCGGACCCGCGAGTAGGCGAGGGCCTTTTCGCCGTCGAGGGTGTTCTCGCCCTTGTGCAGGCGCAGGGTGACACCGCCTTGGCCACCGCCGGCGCCACCGGAGATGTCGGCGCAGAGCTTCACCGGGATGTCGATCTCGATCCCGCCGACCGCGTCGATCAGGTCTTCGAAGCCGGTGAAGTCGACGATCGCGACGTGGTCGATCTGGATCCCGAGGAAGTGTTCGATCGTCTTGATCTGCAGGGCGGCACCGCCGTAGGCGAAGGCGGCGTTGATCTTCGTCGGCGTGTTCCCGGGGATCTCGGCGTAGGAGTCGCGGGGGATCGAGAGTTTGCGGAAGGTGCCGCCGCCGGCGCGGATCAGCATCAGGGTGTCGGCCCGGAATTCGCCTTCGAAGCAGGGGTCGTGCGGCTTCTCGCCCTTCGACTGCTGTTCGAAGCACTCCTCGGAGACTTCCTTGTCGCTGCTGCCGGGCGGCCGCGCGTCGGTGCCGAGGACGAGGATCGTCTGCGGCTTGAAGAGCAGGAACGGGTTGCCGTGGAGGGCCTCGCGCGCTTCGCCGGAGAGCTTGAAGGACTGGATCTGGGCGGAGATCCCGAAGGCGAGGAGGCTGGTCAGGATCCAGGCGAGGGCGGCGATCCCGACCCACTTGAGAACGCGGCGGACGTTGAACGGCGCCCGCGGCGCCCCCGGGCGGCGCGGCTCCTTCTTCCGCCGCGGCCCGCGTGAAGGCAGCCTTGCACGGTCCCGCAGGGACGACAGATCCGCGCCTTTCAAGCGCGAAAACAGCCCCTTGCGGGAGCGGTAGACCTTGTACTCGGGCTCGTATTCGGGCGGCTCGGGGGGCCGCTGCTCGCCGTCGGGGCTCATGAAAGGCTAGAAATCATGGCGATGCAGCCGGTTATTCGCCTTCCAGCCTCCTGCTCCTCGTGAGCGGCACGGAAATGATCGGCGTCGATCTCGGCGGCATGAAGATGCTGATCGGGGTTCTCGCCTGATGCCCGGCTGCCTCGTCGTCTGTCCCACTCCGATCGGAAACCTCGACGACGTCACCCCGCGGGTGCGCGAGGCGCTGGTCAGCGCCGACTTCATCGCCTGCGAGGACACCCGCCGCACCGGCGGGCTGCTCGACAAGCTGCGGATCCGGCCGGCGCCGCGCCTGGTCTCCTTCCACGAGGGCAATGAATCGGCGCGCTCCGTCGAGCTCTCGCAGCGGATCGAGCGCGGCGAGATCGTCGCCCTTGTCTCCGACGCGGGGATGCCGGGGATCTCCGACCCCGGCTTCAAGCTGATCCGCCGCTGCATCGACCGGGCGCTCGAGGTGACGGTGCTGCCCGGGCCCTCGGTGATCCCGGTCGCCCTCGTCGCCTCCGGCCTGCCGACCGACAAATGGCGCTTCGAGGGCTTCCTGCCGCGGCGGGCCGGCGAGATGGAGCGTGTCCTGCGCTCGGCCGAGACCGTCATCGCCTTCGAGTCCCCGCGCCGGGTCGGCGAGTCCCTCGCCGCCCTCGCTTCCCTCGCCCCCGATCGCGACGCCGCCGTCTGTCGCGAGTTGACCAAGGTCCACGAGGAGGTAGCCCGCGGGACCCTCGCCGAACTCGCCCGCCGCTTCCGCGGTGACGTCAAAGGCGAGCTCGTCCTCGTCATCGCGCCGGCCGCCTCCTCCGAGCACGACAAAGACGTCGGCTTCGCGGTCGACGCCCTCCGCCACCTGGTCCAGTCCGGCGCCCGCCCCCGCGCCGCCGCCTCCGTCGTCGCCGCCCTCACCGGCACGCGAGCGAACGATCTCTACAAAGCGCTGACGGGACGCGAGGCGCGCAGATAGCCTCTGGGGTTCTTGAGCTTCTACGTCACCACCCCGATCTACTACGTCAACGCGGAGCCTCACCTCGGGCACGCGTATTCGACGATGGCGGCGGACGTGCTGGCGCGGCACCATCGGCAGCGGGGGGAGGACGTCTTCTTCCTGACGGGGACGGATGAGCACGGGGAGCCGGTGGAGAACGCGGCGAAGAAGGCGGGGGTGACACCGCAGGAGCTGGCGGACACCAACGCGGCGAAGTTCGAGGGGCTGATGCCGACCATCGACGCGACGAACGACTTCTTCATCCGCACCTCGGACCCGCGGCACACCGAGCGGGTCGCGGAGATCATGCAGCGGGTCTACGACAACGGCTGGGTGACCAAGGGGGTCTACGAGGGCTGGTACTGCCCGCGCTGCGCCGACTTCAAAACCGAGCGCGAGCTGGGGCCGGGCAACACCTGCCCGATCCACGAGATCCCGCTGCAGAAGGAACGGGAGGAGAACTACTTCTTCAAGCTCTCCGCCTTCCAAGGTCAGCTCGAAGGCCTGTACGAGGAGCGGCCGGACTTCGTCGTCCCCGAGTTCCGGCGCAACGAGGCGCTCTCCTTCATCAAGGGCGGGCTCGAAGACGTCTCGCTCTCGCGTCCCAGCCTCAAATGGGGGCTGCCGCTGCCGTGGGACCCAGAGCAGCGGATGTACGTCTGGTTCGACGCCCTCCTCAACTACGTCACCGCGCTCAGGTTCGCCCGCGAGGGCGAGGACCTGACCGACCGCTACTGGCCCGCCGACCTGCACGTGATGGCGAAGGACATCCTCAAGTTCCACGCGGTGATCTGGCCGGCGCTCTGCCTCGCCGCCGAGATCGAGCCGCCGCGGCGGATGGTCGATCCACGGCTACCTGCTGATGGGCGAGAAAAAGATGTCGAAGAGCCTCGGCAACGTCCTCGACCCCTTCGCGGTGATCGACCGCTTCGGCGCCGATGCGCTGCGCTTCTACCTCTTCCGCGAGGTCAGCTTCGGCCAGGACGGCTCGATCTCCACCGCCGGCTTCGAGCAGCGCTACGAGACCGAGCTCGCCAACGACTACGGCAACCTCGCCAGCCGGGTGCTGGCGATGGTCGACCGCTACCGCGACGGCACCGTCCCGGCCGCCCAGGTCGACGCCACCCTGGCCGAGGACTTCGAGGGCGCGGTCGCGCGCTTCAGCGACCTGCTCGACCGCGCCGAGCTGACGCAGGCGCTCGACGTCGTCTGGAGGCTGGTCCGCCGCCTCAACCGCTTCGTCGAGGAGACCCAGCCGTGGGTGCTGGCCAAGGACGAGGCCGACCCCGAGCGCCTCGACGAAGTCCTCTACAACCTGGTCGAGGGCCTGCGGGTCGTGACGCTTCTGCTGATCCCCTACCTGCCGCAGACCAGCGAGACACTGCTGGCGGCGCTGGGGGAAGCCGGGCGGACGCTGGCCGAGCTGGGCTCCCGCGAGGGCGGGCAGAGGGCCGAGCGGGTGCCGCCGCTCTTCCCGAAGATCGAATAGCGACTAGGCGAGCAGCTCCGGCCCGATTTCCTCGGGGCGGGTGAGGCCGCAGAGGGCCATCGTCAGGTCGAGCTCGGCGAGGACCATCTTCAGCACCGCTTCGACCCCGGCCTGGCCGTCGAGCGCGAGGCCCCAGACGTAGGGGCGGCCGAGGCAGACGGCGTCGGCGCCGAGAGCCAGGGCCTTGAGGACGTCGGCGCCGCCGCGGACGCCACTGTCGAAGAGGATCGTGAGGTCGTCGCCGGCCGCGTCGGCGATCGCCGGCAGGGCGTCGAGCGAGGCGATCGCGCCGTCGACCTGGCGGCCGCCGTGGTTGGAGACGACGATCCCGTCGATCCCGCGCCGCGCCGCCTCGCGGCCGTCGTCGGGGTGCTGGATCCCCTTGATCACGATCGGCAGCGAGGTCATCTCGCGCAGCTGCGAGAGGTCGTCCCAACTCAGCGACGGGTTCGCCTGCACGCCGAGGAAGTGGCCGGTGGCGGCGCCGGCGTCCTCCTCCGGCGGCTTCTCCAGCGCGGCGCGGAAGACCGGGTCCTGGAAGTAGTTGGCGACGCCCATGCCGTTGAGGAAGGGCAGCCAGGCCTGCTGCAGGTCGCGCGGCTTCCAGCCGGGGATGAAGGTGTCGACGGTGAGGACGATGGCGCCGTAGCCGGCCCGCTCGGCGCGCTCGACGATGCTGCGGGCCAGCGCCGGGTCGTTGGGCCAGTAGAGCTGGAACCAGCGCGGCCCCTCGCCGCCCGCCTCGGCGATCTCCTCGAGCGAGAAGTGGGAGGCGGTGCTGGCGATCATCGGCACCCCGACCGTGGCGGCGGCGCGGGCGCTCGCCAGCTCGCCCTCGTCGTGGACCACTTTCTGGACCCCGATCGGAGCCAGCAGCAGCGGCGCCGGCATCTCCGTCCCGAGCACCGTCGTCGAGAGGTCGCGCTCGCTGACGTCGCGCAGCATCCGCGGCACGATCCGGCGGCGACGGAACGCCTCGACGTTGGCGTCGATCGTGTCCTCGGTGCCGGCGCCGGCCCAGACGTAGCTGGCTGCTTTCGGGTCCATCGCCGCCATCGCCTGCGCCTCCAGGTCGGCGACGGGAACGGGGATCGCCGGCGTCTCGCCGCCGAGGCCGCGGAGGTAGATCTCGCGGTAGTAGTCGGCTGGGTCCGGCATCGGGCGAAGGATAGGCTGACCGCTCCGATGATCGACTCCCACACCCACCTGTTGCTCTGCGAGGCGGCGATTTCGAACTCGTCGCCGCGGCGGCAGCGGCAGGCGTGAACCGGATGCTGACGGTGGGGATGGATCCGGTGACCAATGCGGCTGCGATCGGCAGCGCCGTCCGCCACGAGACGGTCTTCGCGGCGGTCGGGCGGCATCCCAACGAGGCGACGGGGTTCGACGACGACGCCGCGGAGGAAATCCTGCGGCTGGCCGCCTACGAGAGTGTGCGGGCGATCGGCGAGACCGGGCTCGACTTCTACCGCGACAGCGCCGCCCCGGAGGATCAGCGGCGCGCCTTCGCGGCGCAGATCGAGATCGCCTGCGAGCTCGATCTGCCGATCGTGATCCACGCCCGCGACCAGGAGGGCGAGACCGCCGCCATCGACGAGATCTTCGACACCCTCGACGCCGAGGCCGGCGAGACGCCGGTCATCCTCCACTGCTTCTCGGCTCCGCAGCGGGTCGGTGACGCGGCCGAGCGCGGCTGGTACTGCTCGTTCGCAGGCAACGCCACCTACCCCAGCGCCAAGGAGCTGCTGTTCGCCGCGGCGAAGGTTCCCGATGACCGGATCCTGGTCGAGACCGACGCCCCCTACCTGGCGCCGCAGCCGCTGCGGGGCAAGCGCAACCAGCCCGCCTTCGTGGTCGAGACGGCGCGGGCGATCGCCGAGGTTCGCGGGGTCTCCTACGAGGAGCTGGAGCGGACGGTCGAAGCCAACGCGCGGACGCTGTTCGGCTGGTAGTGAGATGGTCTAATGGTCCGGCTCGGGCAGAACTTCCTCGCCGACCCGAACCTGCTCGACGCGATCGTCCGCGACGCCGAGCTGGCGCCCGACGACGTCGTGCTCGAGGTGGGAGCGGGGGAAGGGGTGCTGAGCGAGCGCCTCGCCGCCGTGGCGGCGCACCTGCACACGGTTGAGATCGACCGCGGGCTCGAGCCGGCCCTGGCGCCGATCGCGGCGCTGCCGAACGTCGAGCTGCACTGGGGCGACGCGATGAAGCTCGATCTGGCGGCGCTGCGACCTTCCCCGACCGCGATGGTCGCCAACCTGCCCTACTCGGTGGCGACGCCGCTGATCCTGAGCACGATCGAGCAGCTGCCCTCGCTGCGGCGCTGGACGGTGATGGTGCAGCGGGAGATCGCCGACCGGTTGCGGGCGGGGCCGGGCAGCCGCACCTACGGGGCGCCGAGCGCGGTCGCCCAACTCGCCTGTGCCGTTGACTTGGTGCGGGCGGTCGACCCCGCCGTCTTCAGGCCGCGGCCGCGGGTCGACTCGGCGATCCTGCGCCTGCGCCGCACCGGCCCCGGCGCCGACTCGGAGACCCGGGCGCTGATCCGCGCCGCCTTCGCCCATCGCCGCAAGTCGCTGGCGCGCTCGCTCGAGCACGCCTCGCCGGGCAGCCTCGGTCCCGCCCGCGCGGCCCTGGCCGAGCTCGGCCTGCCTGAGGACGCCCGCGCCGAGGCGCTGGCGCCGGAGCAGTTCGCCGCCCTCTCCGCGAAGCTGCGCGGCTGATGCTCCTGCACGCGCCGGCGAAGCTGAACCTCTGCCTCCACCTGGGGCGGGTGCGCGGGGACGGGTTGCACCAGCTCTGCTCGCTGTTCGAGCCGCTGGCGCTGGCGGACCTGATCGAGGTCTCGCCGGCCGCGCGGGACGAAGTGATCTGTCCCGGCGTCGAGGGGGAGAACCTGGCGGCGAAGGCGCTGGCGGGACTGCGCGCACGCGGCTGGGAGCGGGAGCCCTTGCGAATCGAGATCGAGAAGCGGGTGCCGGTCGCCGCCGGGCTCGGCGGCGGCAGCGGCGACGCCGCCGCGGTCCTGCGCCTCGCCGCGGGCGAGGTCGCCGACCTGCCGGAGCTGGCGGCCGAGCTCGGCGCCGACGTTCCCTCGCAGCTGCGACCGGCGCTGGCGCTGGTTCGTGGCGCCGGCGAGCGGGTCGAGTTGCTGCCGGAGCCGGCCGAGCACGCGGTTGTCTTGCTTCCGGGCGGGGGTGGTCTCAGCACCGCCGCCGTCTTCGCCGAGGCCGACCGGCTCGGGCTCAGGCGCAGCGACGTCGAGTTGGAAGAGCTGGCGACGCGGCTGCGGGGAGTCGCCGGGGCCGGCGCCTCGCCGCTCGACTATCCCGACCTGCTCGTCAACGACCTCGAGCCGGCGGCGGTCTCGCTCCGCCCGGACATCGCCGAGGCGCTGGAGGCGCTGCATGCGGCCGGCGCACCGAAGGCGATCCTCAGCGGCTCCGGCCCGACCGCCGTCGGCCTCTTCCCCGACCTCGCCTCCGCCAGGGCCGCGGCGGAGCGCCTCGATGCCCGGGAAGCGATCGTCTGCGCCGCCGGAAAGGTGAAACTTGCGCCATGAAGCTGCCCGGTGAAGGAGGGGGCGGAGAGAACCGCAAACGGCTGAAAATCGGCGCCGCCGTCCTCGTCGTCGGGGCGATCTACTTCTTCATCAGCCGCCAGCTCGGCCACCTCGACCTGCAGGAGCTGCTCGAGGACCTCTCCCATACGCTCGGCGCCTGGACCTACCTGATCGTCGCCGTCTTCGCCTTCGCCGAGACCGGCGCCTTCGTCGGCCTCGTCGTCCCCGGCGAGACGGTGATGCTGCTCGGCGGCGCCGTCGCCGGCCAGGGGGCGATCGACATCTACCTGCTGATCGCGATCGCCTGGTTCTCGGCCTGGCTCGGCGACACCACCAGCTTCTTCCTCGGCCGCCGCCTCGGCCGCGATTTCGTGCTCAAGCACGGGCCCCGCTTCGGGATCAGCCACGAGCGCTTCGAGAAAGTCGAGGACTACTTCGGCCGCCACGGCGGCAAGACGATCTTCATCGGCCGCTGGATCAGCCTCGTCCGCGCCTTCGCCCCGTTCATCGCCGGCAGCTCCGGAATGGGCTATCGCGGCTTCGTCCCCTACAGCATCCTCGGCACCGGCCTCTGGGCCTCGCTGCACATCCTCATCGGCTACTTCTTCTCGCGCAGCATCGAGACCGCCGGCCACTACGCCGCCCGCGGCGCCGCCGCGCTGGCGACGCTGATCGCGATCGTCGCCGGCACGGTCTTCCTCGTCCGCTGGCTGCGGGTCGAGGAGAACCGGGAGAAGGCGGTGCGGTGGATGGAGAACCACGTCGCCACCCGCCGGCTGGTGGAGCTCGCCCGCCGCCGCGAGCTCCGTTTCCTCTGGGACCGGGTGACCCCAGGCGGCACCTTCGGGCTCGAATTCACCTCGCTGATGGCCACCTTGGCGGTAGCGCTGTTCGTCCTTGTCGCCTACACGGTGATCATCGGCGGCGACCCGGGGCCGACGCCGGGGGACGAAACCGCGGCCGAACTCGTCGGCCACATCCAGACCGGCGTCCTCACCAGCGTCGCCAAGGTGGTCTCCTTCTTCGGCTCGGTCGGCTTCACCTGGGCGCTTGCTGTTGTCTGCGCCGCCTTGCTCGCCTGGCGGCGGCGCTGGGTCGAGCTCTGGGTCCTGCTCGGCGGCATGGCGATTACCCAGGTCGGGCTCGCCGGCCTCGAGGACTCGGTCGACCGGCCGCGGCCGGCGGACCCGCTCGTCTCCGCCTCCGGTTCCTCGTTTCCCAGCTCCCACGCCGCCCACTCGGTGATCTACCTCTGGCTGGCGGTGACGATCGTCCTGCGATTGCGGCCGGGGATGGCGCGGGCGACCGCGGTGGTCGTCACCGGCTTCGTCCTCACGGCTCTGATTGGGCTCGCGCGCGTCTACCTCGGCGTCCATTACCTCTCCGACGTCAGCGCCGGTTGGGCTCTGGGCGCCGCGGCCTTCTCCTTCGGTGCGGCCGTCGGACTCGTCGTCTCGCAAGTGCGCCAGAATCCAGAGCAGTGATGCCTCTCGCGCTGACCGACCTCGGTCACCAGTACCTGCTCTACGGGATTGCCGCGGCTGTCTGCCTGGTCGTCTTCGTCACCCTGATCCTCTCGCCGGCGCTGAGCTCCTACGGGCGGATCTGGGAGAAGGCGGCGGCGGGCTTCCTCTCGGTCTTCGTCCTCGCCGCGCTGATCATCGGCGGCGTCGTGATCGGGCTGGTCATCGTCTACTTCTCCACCGAGGTTTAGCTATCTAGAGCCATCCCGGGATAATGCCGGGATGCAGGCGACTTCCAAGCAAGGGGGCGAAACCCCTGCAAGCGAGCGCGCCGGGCTGCTCGAGGCGCTCTCCGAAGCGGTCGAGTCCGGCGCCGGCCTGCCGTCGGTGGCCCGCGCGGCGGCGCGGCTGCTCGACGCCAGCGTCGCCCTGATCGACCGCTCCAGCGCCGTGCTGGCCGTGGCCGGCGCCTCCTCCGACCAGGAGCAGAAGCTGCTCTCCGGGGGGAGGGGGTGACGACGGTCGAGCTGCGGGTCGCCGACACCGCGGTGGGGGAGCTGCGCTACCGGGCCAAGGAGGCGCCGGACCCGGTGATCGCGCGGATGGTGACGACGCTGCTGGCGCTGGAGCTGGAGCGCTCGCGCTCGCCCGAGTGGGAGAGCGAGGAGGCGGCGGGGGCCTTCGTGCGGGCGGTGCTGCGGCGCGAGGTGACCGACCGCCGCGACATCGTCGCCCAGGCCTCCGAGCTCGGCGCCGATTTCGACCGTGGAGCCGGGGTCGTCGTCCTGCGAGCGGCGCCGCGGGCGGCGCAGACGGGGGAGTGGCGCGAGCGGGTCCTGGTCCTGGTCCAGCGGGCGCTGCGGGCGCTGGCACCGGGTGCGTTGGCGGCAAGCGACGGCGGCGAGGCGGCGGCGGAGGTCGCGGCGATCGTCCCTGCCGAGGACGACGAGCGCCTGGCGCGGGCGGCGGCCGGGCTGGCGCGCGAGCTCGACGACAGCCTCTCCGGCTTTCACCTGACCACCGGCCGCAGCCGTCGCTGCGCCGATCCCGTCGACCTCTACCGCGCCGGCAGCGAGGCGCAGCTCGCGGTCAACGTCGGCGAGGCCGAGGGCCGCGCCCTCCTCGCCTTCGAGGACACCGGCGCCTACCGCCTGCTGCTGCCGGCGATGAGCGAGGACCCGGCCGAGTTGGAACGCTTCTACGCCGAGACGGTCCAGCCGCTGAACGAGTACGACGACCAGTACGAGACCGAGCTCGTCGCCACCGTCGAGGCCTACCTCGACAACGACGGCAACGTCGCCGCCACCGCCAAACAGCTCTTCACCCACCGCCACACGATCCGCTACCGCCTCGAGCGCGTTCGCGAGCTCTGCGGCCACGACGTCAGCGCCACCGAGGGCCGCGAGAAGCTGGGGCTGGGCCTGAAGGCGATGCGCGTGCTGGGCATCGCCTCGCCGCGCGGCCCGGCGATGGAGCCGGGAGCGAAAGGCGGGAAGGTGGCTCGGGCGACGGAGGAGTAGCGCGAGTCGTCAACACTCCGGGAGGGGACTCGAACCCAAAACCACTTCTCGGACCAAAACCGAGCGTGCTACCGATTACACCATCCCGGACTGACTGATTCCCAGGCTACCGGGAGGAGCGGACGTAATGTTCTGTCCGAGAGACTTGTTAGTTTCCAGGCATGCCCAAATACGGAGAACAGGAAGCTCGCGAGGCAGTCGCAAGTTCGCGTTCTTTCGCTGAAGCGCTGCGGAAGTTGGGTATGCGGCCGGTGGGTGGCAACCACCGCCTTTTCAAAGAATGGGTAGCGCGGTGGGGTTTCCCAACAGACCACTTCGACGGCGGTGCGTCGGCGCGAAAGCTACCTTCGGTGAAACCCGCGCCGTTGAGTGAGGTGCTCGTCAAGGACTCGCCGTATCAGCGCAATAACCTGAAGCGGCGCCTTTTCGCTGAGGGAATCAAAGAACGGCGATGCGAGATGTGCGGTCAAGACGAAAATTGGCGAGGTCGAACGATGTCGCTGATCCTTGACCACATCAATGGGGTTCCTGACGACAACCGCCTCGAGAATCTGAGGATCGTCTGCCCCAACTGTGCAGCGACGCTAGATACGCATTGTGGCCGCAAAAATCGGCGTGAGCCGGAGATTCGTAGTTGTCGCCACTGCGGGCAGCAGTTCGAAGCGAAATACAACACCCACCGGTACTGCTCTCAGTCATGCGGCTATCACTGGGACCGGTCGCGGGTGCGGGGCAGGCCAAAACCTCAGTATCGGCGTGTGAGTCGCCCGCCCTACGAGCAGCTTCTCGCTGAGGTCGAGACTCACGGCTACTGCTGCGTCGGCCGCAAGTACGGCGTCTCCGACAACGCCGTCCGCAAGTGGGTGAGGTTCTACGAACGGGAGCGGGAGGCCGCCGCCTCGGGGGAATCCGCCGACGGAGCCCCTGCGGCTCCGCGGCCCGCGGCCTGAGCGGCAGCGCCGAAGTGGAGGAGGCGGCCGCCGAAGGCGATCGCGCAGGCGGCGAACCAGGCCCAGCCGAGGGCGAGGCCGCCGAGGACGTCGGTCAACCAGTGGACGTCGAGGAAGACGCGGCTGAGGGCGACGGCGACGGCGATGCCGACGGCGGTGCCGGCGAGTGCCGGCCAGGCGCGGCGTCCCCACCAGCGGCCGGCGACAAGGGCGAAGGCAGCCCAGGAGGCGGCGGCGGTGGAGGTGTGGCCGCTGGGGAAGGAGGGGCCGAGCGTTGCGGCGACGGCCTCGATCTCGGGACGGGCGCGGTCGACGATGTGCTTGACCGCGTTGGTGAGGAGGTTGTTGCCGAGGATCACGATCGGCAGGAACAGCAACACCCAACGGTTGCGCGTGCGGGTGATCTCGACGAGGGCGACCAGGATCGCAACCGGGACGATCACCCACGCTTCCCCGAGCCGGGTCACGAGGGTGAGGGGGTCGTGGGACCAGGCGCTCCCGTGACGGTCGCCCCAGTCGGCGACGCTGCTGTCGATGCCGGCGAGGATGTCGGTGCTGCGGACGACGACCGCCAGCAGCGCCAGCAGAACGCCCCCGAGGAGGATGACGAGGAGCGCGAGCGTCAGCGCCAGGCCGGTGGCCTTCTCGGGGTCGAGCCGCGCCGCGCGCGCCGCGCGTTGCGCCGCCGGCGCCGTGGCATGCTCACCCGCCGCGCGCGCCACCTCGACGACCGCCGGCGCAGTTGCGCCGCCGGGGTAGCGACGCGCCAGGAAGGCCGCCCCGAGACCCGCGAGAACGGAGAGCAGTAGAAGAAGAAGAAACGGCATGAGAAAGGGGAATTACCCCGCAAAGGGCATCAAAACCCACGATTAGTTAGAGGAGCCAATGCATAGTATGGGCGCGTCTGGGGGATAGATCGGGCGTGACGGTTGAGGAGAGATCACGCGCGGCGGCCCCTGCGAGGGAGCAGTCAGACGATCACCACTCCGTCCCGATCTTCGAGGCGCCCCCCGGCGGCCTGCCCGACCGTTTCGCCGCCGCGCTCGACGGGCGCCATCCCGCCCTCGTCTTCTTCCTCGCGGCCCTCGCCGGCTTCCTGGTGCTGGCCGCGGCCTCGATCCTGCTCGCCTGGATCGTCGTCCACGTCCTCGTCAGCAACGGCGGCCTCGGGTTGGAAGGGACCGACGAGAGCTTCAACGACACCCTCGCCGAAAACCGCACCGGGACCCTGACCACGCTCGCCGAAATCGGCTCCCAGGTCGGCGGCGCTCCCGTCCTGCCAATCCTCGTCGGCATCGTCGCCCTCATCTGCGCCTACTTCCGCCACTGGCTGATCGCGGCCTTCGCGGTCTTCGTCCTAACGATCGAGTCGGCGACCTACCGCGTCACCTCGATCGCGGTCCCACGTGACCGTCCGTCGGTCCACCGCTTGGAACAGCTGGAGCCCGACGCCAGCTACCCCTCCGGCCACACCGCCGCCTCCGTCGCGGTCTACGCCGGCTTGGTCCTGCTCCTCACCACCCGCTTCACCAGCAGCCTGAAGAAGGCGCTGGCCTGGACCGCCGCGATCCTGCTGGTCACCTTCGTCGCCCTCTCGCGCATGTACGAGGGGATGCACCACCCGCTCGACGTCGCCGGCGGCATCCTCATCGGCATCGGCGCGATCCTCGTCCTCCTGTTCGCCTGCCGCGCCGCCGGGGTGGCGGCGGAGAGGCGGGCATGAAGGTCGCGGTCGTCGCCCACGCGGGCAAGACGGTCGGCGGCGGGCTGCCGGAGCTGCGCCGCACCCTTGAGGAGGCGGGCGTCTCCGACCCGCTCTGGACCGAGGTGCCGAAGAGCAAGAAGGCGCCGGCCGCGGTCGAAGAGGCTCTGGAAGATGGCGTCGAGCTGCTGATCGCCTGGGGCGGCGACGGGATGGTCCGCCGCTGCGTCAACGCGCTGAAGGACTCCGACGTCCCGCTCGCGATCGTCCCTGCCGGCACCTCGAACCTATTCGCCACCCACCTCGGGATCGAACGCGATATCGCCCAGGCGGTCGACGTGGCCCTGCACGGCGACCGCCGCCGGCTCGACGTCGGCTGCTTCGACGGCGAGCGCTTCGCGGTGATGGCCGGGGCCGGCTTCGACGCGGCGATGATCAAGGGGGCCGACGACCTCAAGGACCGGCTAGGCCGCGCGGCCTACGTCGTCGGCGGCGCCGCGAAGCTCAACAGCGAGCCCTTCGAGGCGAAGATCAAGGTCGACGGCACCCCCTGGTACGAAGGGCCGGCGAGCTGCATCCTGGTCGGTAACGTCGGCGAGCTCTTCGGCGGCATCGACGTCTTCGCCGACGCGCGGCCCGACGACGGCAAGCTCGACGTCGGCGTTCTCACCTCCGAGGGCCCGGTGCAACTGGTGCGGGCGACCGCGCGCACCGCCCTCGGCAGCGCCGAGAAGTCGCCGTTCGTGCGGGTCACCCAGGGCCGCAAGGTGCGGGTGAAGCTGGATCGCAAGGTCCGCTACGAGCTCGACGGCGGCGATCGCAAGAAGGTGAAGAAGTTCAAGGTCGACATAGAAGCCGATGCGATCACGGTCTGCGTGCCGCGCTCGGCCCGAAACGGGAACGGAGCGAGATGAAGACGGACGTGGGAGCCGGAGTCCAGGAGCTGGGCAGTAGGGCGAAGGGCCAGGGCGAACAGCTCGCGCACGCAAAGACGCTCGGCTGGCTGGCGCGGGCGGGCCTGGTCGCCCGCGGGGTGGTCTACGGGATCATCGGCGTGCTGGCGCTGGAGCTCGCCCTCGGCGTCGGTGGCAAGGCGACCAACCAGGAAGGCGCGCTGCAGACGATCGCCCATCAATCGTTCGGCGGGCTGCTGCTCATCCTGCTCGCGATCGGACTGGGGGGATATGCGCTTTGGAGGCTGATCCGCGCGATCGTCGGCCACGGCGCCGAACAGACCGATAGCGGCTTCGAGCGCCTCTCGGCGCTGGATAGCGGCATCGCCTACGGGATCCTCTGCGCGACGGCGATCCAGATCCTCACCTCGTCGGCCAGCGGCTCGGGGTCGCCGAAGGAAACGACCGGCGGCGTCCTCGCCTGGTCGGGCGGCACCTTCCTCGTCGGCGCCGCCGGCGCGATCCTGATCGGGGTCGCCGTCTACCAGGCGTACAAGGGCCTGGCGAGGAAGTTCCTCGAGGACGCCAACACGGGGGAAATGAGCGAGGGAGTCGAGAAGGGCTACACCGCGCTCGGCGTATTCGGCCACGTCGCCCGGGCCGTGATCTTCGCGCTGATTGGCTACGGGCTGATCAGGGCCGCCGTCGACTACAACCCCAAGGAGGCGGTCGGGCTGGACGGCGCGCTGCGCAATCTCGCCGACGCCTCCTACGGCCCCCTCCTGCTGGGCGCCGTCGCCGCCGGCCTGGCCGGCTTCGCGCTCTACTCGATCGTCGACGCCCGCTACCGCAAGGTCTGACTGCGCCGCCAGAACGGCGGCGTCCGCGCGGGCGTCTAGCTTCTTCTTCATGGAGATCGGAGGAGCGTCGCTGGATCCGGAGGTCCGCGAGGGCCTGAGGCGCAGCTGGAAGCCGCTGATGTTCGTCGGGGTGCTGGCGATCGTCCTCGGCTGTATCGCGATCCTGGTCCCGGCGGTCGCCTCGGTGGGGACGGCGATCTTCATCGGCTGGCTGCTGCTCTTCGTCGGGGTCGTCATGGTCGCCGGCGCCTTCTCCGCGCACTCGGTCGGAACCCTGGTGCTGCGGCTGATCTGGGCGATCCTCACCGTCGTCGTCGGCCTCTGGCTGATCGTCGAACCGCACAACGGTACCCTCACCCTGACCCTCGTCCTCGGCATCTACTTCCTCTTCATGGGCCTGACCCGGACCACGATCGCCTTCATCGCCCGCGGCCAGCCCAACGCCGGCCTGCTCGGCCTCAGCGGCATCGCCGGCCTCCTGGTCGGCATCCTCATCCTCGCCAAGTTCCCCAGCTCCGCCGACTGGGCGATCGGCCTCCTCGTCGGCATCGACCTGATCTTCGCCGGCTGGACGCTGACCTCAATAGCCCTCCTCGGCAAAGACCTCTCCAAGCGCGCCTAGGGTCGGGGGTCTCGGCCCACCCGTCAGCCGAATGCGTTCGTCGGGTGGGTGGCGCGGTAGGGGGGACCATGTCTGAGGAAGCTTTAGCTACCGGAAGACATGGTGGGTCCCCTGCCGTGACAGGACCCGCCCGCCGGAGACCTTCATCCGACGGGAAGCAGCTTCCAGAATAGGATTCCGGGGGTGAGTTCCCCGCTGGTTCTCGTCATGGCGGCGGGCGAGGGCACGCGCATGCGTTCCTCGACGCCGAAGATGCTGCATCCCGTCTGCGGACGACCGATGGTCGCCTGGCCGATCCTCGCTGCGCGCGAAGCCGGCGCCGGCCGCGTCGCCGCGATCGTCTCGCCCGGGCGCGACCTCTCCGTTGGCCTCCCCGAGGGCGTCGAGACGGTCGAGCAACCTGAGGCGGACGGCACCGGCGGCGCGATCCGCGCGGCGCTGCCGCTGATCGAGGAAAGCGAGACGGTCCTCGTCCTCTCCGGCGACGTGCCGCTGATCTCGACCGAGACGATCTCCGGGCTGCTCGAGGCCCACGCCTCCTCCGAGGCGGCGGCGACGATGCTGACGATCGAGCTCGAGGACCCCGCCTCCTACGGCCGCGTCGTCCGCGACTCCTCGGGCGCGGTGGAACGGGTGGTCGAGGCGAAAGCCGCCGGCGACGCCGAGGCCTGGCAGCTGGAGATCCGCGAGATCAACGCCGGCACCTACGCCTTCGACGCCGCCCCGCTGGCTACCGCTCTGAAGGGCCTCCCCAATGACAACGCCCAGGGCGAGTACTACCTCCCCGACGTCTTCCCGGCCCTGCGCGAGGCCGGCCATAGCGTCTTCGCCCACAAGGCCGACGACAAGGCGGTGACGATGGGGGTCAACAACCGCGTCGACCTCGCCGCCGTCGAGGCCGAGGGCCGCCGCCGATTGCTCGAGGCCCACATGCTCGCCGGCGCCACGATCGTCGACCCCGCCTCGACCTGGGTCGACGCCGGCGTCGAGATCGCCGCCGACGCGAGGATCGAGCCCGGAACGACCCTGAGGGGCGAGACGACGATCGCCGAGGGCGCGGTTATCGGCCCGCTCAGCACCCTGGTCGACACCGCGGTCGGCGCCGGCTCCCGGGTCCTGCACTCCTACCTGGTCGAGTGCGACGTCCGCGCCGGCTGCTCGGTCGGCCCCTTCGCCTACCTGCGCCCCGGAGCTCTGCTCGAGGACGGCGCCAAGGCCGGCACCTTCGTCGAGATCAAGAACTCGCAGGTGGGGGAGGGCACCAAGGTTCCGCACCTCTCCTACGTCGGCGATACCGAGATCGGCCCCGGCAGCAACCTCGGCGCCGGCACGATCACCGCCAACTACGACGGTTTCCGCAAGCACCGGACCGTAATTGGCCGCGACGTGCGGATTGGCGTCGACACGATGCTGATCGCACCGGTAGAAGTCGGGGACGCCGCCTACACTGGCGCTGGCGCAGTGATCAAGGACGACGTGCCCGAGGGGGCTCTCGCCGTCAGTGAGAACGCGCAACGGAACATCGACGGATACGCCGCTCGCAAGGCGGCCGAGATGCGAGAGGACAAGGACCCGTGAGCATGATCGAGGAGCGCCCGCAGGTGGCGACTGGCATCGACCACGACTACACGAAGCGGATGATGGTCTTCGGCGGCCGCTGTTCGATGGACCTCGCCGCCAAGGTCGCCGGCAAGCTCGGCCTCGACCTCGGCCAAGCGACGCTGACGACCTTCGCCAACGGCGAGGTCTACTGCCGCTACGAGGAGTCGATCCGCGGTGCCGACGTCTTCCTCGTCCAGTCGACCTGCGCCAACGAAACTGAAGGATTGACGCCCAACGACGCCCTGATGGAGCTGCTGACGATGGCCGATGCCGCCCAGGGCGCCTCCGCGCACCGGATCATCGCCGTCCTCCCCTGGTACGGCTACGCGCGCCAGGACAAGAAGTCCGCTCCGCGCGAGCCGATCTCCGCCCGGATCGTCGCCAAGTGCCTGGAGGCGGTCGGCGTCGACCGCGTCCTCACCATGGACCTCCACGCCGGCCAGGTCCAGGGCTTCTTCCACGTCCCGGTCGACCACATGACGGCGATGCCGATGCTGACCCAGTGGTTCATCGACCAGGAAATGAAGGACGAGCTGGTGATCGTCAGCCCGGACGCGGGCCGCGTCAAGACCGCGCGGAACTTCGCCCGCCGCATCGGCACCCACTGGGCGGTGATGGAGAAGGAGCGCCCTGCCCAGCAGGTGGCGGAGATCGGCTACGTGGTCGGCGACGTCAAGGGCAAGACCGCGGTCCTCGTCGACGACATGATCGACACCGCCGGCACCCTCTGCGCCGCCGCCCAGACCGTGATCGACGAGGGCGCGGCGCGGGTGATCGCCTGCGCCACCCACGGCGTCTTCTCCGGCCCGGCCTTCGAACGGCTGGAAAACTCGGCGATCGAGCGGATCGTCGTCACCGACACCCTGCCGCTCCGCCCCGACGCTCCGGACAACATCATCGTCCTCTCCACCGCCAGCACCTTCGCCGACTCGATCCGCCGCATCTTCACCGACGACTCGGTGAGCGAGATCTTCGCGGGCGAGAATCAACTGTTCTGAGCGCCTCGCCTTCAGACGAGCGCCGGCTCCGCCTGGTCGGCCACAAGGGGGCCGACCTGATCGCGCCCGGGAACACGGTTGAGAGCTTCCGGGCGGCGGTGGAGGCCGGGGTCGACACGATCGAGATGGACGTGCTCTGGCTGCCGGATGCGCACCTGCCGCTGGAGCAGCGGCACCCGCTGGTGGTCGCGCACGACTGGGAGGACGCGGAGCGGCGGACGCCGCTGAAGCTGACCGAGGCGCTCGACGCCTTCCTCGAGCCGCCGCTGGACCGGGTCGAGATCGACCTCGACATCAAGCTGCCCGGGAGGGAGGAGGAGGTCGTCGCGGCGCTGCAGGAGCGGGGCTTGGTGGAGCGGGCGATGATCTCGACGATGGAGCTGCACACGCTGGGCCGCATCCTTCGAGCTGCAGCCGGCGCTGCGGCGCGGCTGGACCTATCCCAAAGTGACCAGGGACTGGAACGCGAAGCGCTGGGCGAAGGCCCCGATCCTGGCGGCGATGGTGGCGATGCGCCACCGCCTGCCCGGCCTCGCCGCTCAAAAGCTGCCGCAGTTCGGCGTCGAGGCGATGTGGGTCTACCACCCGCTCGTCACGCCCCGGCTCGCCCGGATCTGCAAGCTCGCCAAGGTCGAGCTGATCGCCTGGACCGTCGACGACCTGCCGCGGATGCAGAAGCTCGTCGCCATGGGCGTCGACGGCCTCTGCTCGAACGACCCGCGCCTGTTCGAGCGATTGGCGAATTGATCTCGCTATAGCGAGGCTAACTCGCCAATCGCGGCTCAGACGGTCCCGGGCGTCGCCCCTGGGGGCGTCGACTTGCCCCAGCGGCGGCCCTTCACCTTCACCGCCGACTCCAGGTCCTCCTGGGTGAAGCCGCCGACGGTCTCGCCGTCGAGCGCGTAGCGGTAGAGGGCGACGCCGAAGATGACGCTGAGGGCCTGCGAGACGAGCACCGCGATCGCCATCAGAAATACCCCCGCTGCGACCATCAGGGCGCCGAGAAAGGGGGTGGAGGCCCAGACCACGATCCCGGCAGCGATCAGGACTCCCGCCGGCAGCATGCAGAGGAAGGCGACGCCGCCGATCGCGAGATTGCCGGTGATCTGCTGGCCCCAGCGCTCGCGGAACATCGAGGCCGAGCGCTTGATCGTCTCGAACGGGCCCGTGCCCTCGATCGCGATCACCGGCACCGCCAGGAAGGTGATCAGCGACCAGGCCATCCCGACCAAGCGGGCGGCGACCGTGCCGAGCGTTCCGCCCTGATTTTCGAGCACCCCCATGACCAGGCTGATCGCAGCCGAGACGGCGGCCCAGCCGCTGATCTGGCGGAGGCGACTGCGCGAGACCGCGAGCCCGTCGCTGATGCTGGCCTCCTGGCCGCGGAAGATCATGTCGGCGCAGGCGGCGAGGCCGACGCTGAAGTAGAAGCCGACGAAGTTGAGGACGTAGAGCCCGAGCGCGATCAGCGGGATCGCCCCGGCGAGCTGGTCGTCCTCCCAGAAGTAGAGCCCCGGGCCGAGGAAGACGATCAGCGGCAGGATCATCGCCACGCCGCCGTAGAGCGGGAAGCGGATCAGCGACGGGTGCTCCCTCAGCAGAGCCCAGCTCTTCTTCGTCAGACCCCAGCCGCGTTTTATCCTGCGCATCGTTCCTCCTTCGTTCTGGACTCAGAGGGTTTCGGCAAGCCCGGGCGTTCGCTTGACCCCGCGCTCCTCGAAATAGTCCCACTCGAGCTCGCCGAGCTCGGTCGCCGGCGGGTCTGCATAAACCCACTCACGGGCGATCCGGTGCCAGTTGCGCTTCGCCCGCAGCTGGCCGAGGACGGCGACGACGCCGATTTCCATCCGCCGCCCCATCAGCTCCTCTGCAGGCAGGGACTCGCGCCGCATCAGGTCGAAGTACTCCGAGCGGGGGTCGTTGGTCGCCTCGATGATCTTCATCACCCGCCGCGGCGTGATCTCCAGGTCCCGGTCCTCGGTCACGAACCAGCCGCCGACCACGCGCATGTGGTCGAGCAGCCGCTCGGCGTCGAGCTTGGAGGGCTTCTTGACGAAGCCGAGATCGTGCAGCGCCTGGCGGAAGGCCTCGGGGTCGTTGCGCGAGGCGGCGTCGAAGGCGCGCTGCTCGAGCAGGATCTGCTCGCGGTCGAGCTTCTTCGTCATCCCGAAGTCGAGGAAGGCGACCCGCCCATCCTCCATCAGGATGTAGTTGCCGGGGTGGGGATCGGCGTTGAAGTGCTGCAGGTGGTAGATCGAGCCGAAGCTGCCGCGGAAGACGATCTCCCCGAAGCGGCTGCGCTCCTCGTGCGGCAGCTCCTTGATCTCCTCGAAGCCCATCCCGCTGACCAGCTCGGTGACGAGGACGCGCCGGCGCGAGAGCCGGGTCACCACTTCCGGCACGTAGATGAAGGGGTGTTCGCGGTAAGCGCGGGCGAAGGAGCGCTGGTTCTGGGCCTCGTACTCGTAGTCGAGCTCCTCCATCACCCGCTCGCGGATCTCCTCGGCGATCGCCTTCGCGTCGAGTCCGGGCGCGAGCACCTTCGCCAGGCGGACGATCGTGCCGGCATTGCGCAAATCGGCGTCGAGCGCCTCGGCGATCCCGGGGTACTGGATCTTCACCGCGACCTGGCGGCCGTCGAGCAGCTCGGCCCGGTGGACCTGGCCGATCGAGGCGGCGGCGAAGGCCTCGGTCTCGAACTCGGCGAAGAGCTCGGAGAGCGGCTCCCCGTCGTACTCCTCCTCCAGCACCTTCTCGACTTTCACCCAGGGCATCGAGGGCGCATCGGTGCGCAGTTTCGCCAGCTGCTCCTGGTAGATGTCGCGGTACTCCTCAGGGATGAACTCGGTGTCGATGAAGGAGGCGAACTGGCCGAGCTTCATCGCCGCTCCCTTCATCTGGCCGAGGGCGCCGACCATTTTCATCGCCGTCTCCAGGTGGCGCTGCTCGAGCTTCTCTTTGCTCTCGTCCTCGGAGCGGCCGACGTTGGCGGCTTTGGTGCCGGCGTAGCGCGCCCCCTGCACGCCGACGATCGAGCCCAGCTTGGCGGAGCGGCGAATCCGCCCTTTCGGGATCTTCGCGTCGTCGGACATCCAGGTCGAAGGGTGTCACAGGCTCCGTTCGGGGCGAGTTCTCTATCCTCTCCCGTCCGATGGCCAGCAAACGCTCCTGCCTCAAAGCCGCACCCCGCGCCGACTTTGGCTCACGCGCCTCGCGCCGCATGCGCCGCGACGGCGTCGTCCCGGGTGTCGTCTACGCGGGCGGCAAAGAGGCCAAGCCCTTCCAGGTCAGCGAACGGGACGTGCGTGTCCTCTTCAGCGAGGGCGCCGCGCTCTTCGACCTCGAGATCGAGGGCAGCAAAGCCGTCCCGGTTGTTGTCAAGGAGCAGCAGCACCACCCGGTGCGCGGCAGCATCCAGCACCTCGACCTGATGCAGGTGAAACTGGACGAAGCGATCCAGGCCGAGGTCGCGATCGAGCTCGAAGGCGCCGACCACGCGCCGGGCGTCAAGGGCGGCGGCGTGCTCGAGCACGTCACCCGCGAGATCACGATCGAAGCGCTGCCGACCGAGATCCCCGACAACATCACCGTCGACGTCTCGGCGATGGAGGTCAACGAGACCCTCCAGCTCTCCGCCGTCACCGTCCCCGATGGGGTCAAATTCGTCGCCGAGGAGCCCGAGGAGATCACCATCGTCACCCTTTCGCCGCCGCGCGTCGAAGAGGTCGCGCCGGATGTCGAGGAGGAGACCGAGGTGGTCGGCGAGGGCGAAGAGGGCGAGGCCGCTGCCGAGGGCGAGGCCGGCGGCGACTCGGGCGACTCCGAGGGCGAGTAGCCACTGTCGCTGTTCCGCCGCCGCGAAGGCGGCGAGCAGGGCGACCGGATTCTCATCGTCGGGCTCGGCAACCCCGGGCCGGAGTACGAGCGCACCCGGCACAACGTCGGCTTTGCCGTGGCAAGCGAGCTGGCCCAGCGCTGGGAGCTGCCGAAGCCGAAGCAGAAGTTCAACGGGGTGATCTCCGAAGGGCGGATCCGTCCCGGCGGCCCGCGGGTGGCGCTGCTGCAGCCGCGCACCTACATGAACGAATCCGGCAGCTCGGCCGGGCCGGCGCGCGGCTCGCTCAAGGTGCCGCTCGACCGCGTCGTCGTCGTCCACGACGAGATCGACCTCCCGTTCGGGGAGATCAAGAGCCGAATCGGCGGCGGCCTCGCCGGTCACAATGGCCTCAAGAGCCTCAAACGCGGCTTCGGCGACCCGGAGTTCTGGCGGGTGCGGGTGGGGGTCGGGCGCCCCGACTCGACCGACCCGGAGATCGTCTCCGCCTACGTGCTCGGCCGCTTCAGCGAGCCGAAGGCCGAGGTCGAGGCTCTGGTCGCCGACGCCGCCGAGGAGACCGAGCGCCTGGTCGAGCGGATAGCTTCCGAGTCATGAGCGCGGAGAACGGGGGAGTCCCCGAGCAGGTGACGAGCTACTCGGTCAATGAGGGTGGCATTGCGGTCCTCCGCCTCGAGCGACCGCAGGCGCGGAACGCGATCAACACCCAGATGCTGCTCGAGCTGCTCGAGCACCTGGCGGTGGCCCGCGGCGACGAGGCGGTGCGGGTGCTGGTGATCAGCTCCGCCGACCACCTCGGTCTCTCCGCAGGGGCCGACGTCAGGGAGCAGCTCGACGACGATGGCAAGGTCCGCCGCATGCAGCTCTTCGCCGACGTCTACGACGCCGTCGTCGCCTTCCCGAAGCCGACGATCGCCGCCTGTCACGGCGACGTCGTCGGCGGCGGCGCGGAGATCGCGGTCGCCTGCGACATGCGGGTCGGCGGCGCCAACCTGCGGTTGCGCTTCCCCGGCGCGGCGCTCGGGGTGCCGGTCGGCCCGGCCCGGCTCGTCACCCTCTGCGGCCTCGCCGCCGCCAAGTACCTCCTGCTCAGCTCGCGCACCGTCGGCGCCGACGAGGCGCTGCGGCTCGGCCTCGTCAACCGCGTCGCCCCCGCCGCCGGCACCGAGCAGGCGGCGCTGGAGCTCGCCGCCGAAGTCGCCGCCCACCCGCCCGAGGCGACCGCCCAGCTGAAGCGGATGCTGCACGAGTGGGACGACGTCGTCGGCCGCTCCGCCGCCGAGGGCCGCGGCCAGGTCGAGTGGCAGCGCTCGGGCCCGGGTTTGCCGACCTCCGACTAGCGCCTGTCCCGACGGGCCAGCCCTGAAGTCATACCGTCGCCTGTTCCTTTCTAGTGTCAAACAACAAAAAGGAACAGACGAAAATCAGCATTCTGAATCGCCTGTTCCTTTTCGTTGTCAGACACCGAAAAGGAACAGGCGAGACGTTTCGGGGGAAGGCTGGGCTATAGCCCTAGAATCGATTTTCTGCCTGGATTGCCCCGATCCGGGCGTTGTCCCTGCCATGAGTCTTCGCCCGCTAATCGACATCGCTGCCGAGAACGAGCGCCTGCACGCGCTCGCCTCGCGCGTGCGGGCGGCGGCCGACGGGGGGGAGGAGGCGACGGTTCGCGCTTCGACGATGCTGCGGCCGCTGCTGCTGGCGGCGCTGCTGGAGGACGACCGGGGGCTGTCCGAGCGGCCGGCGCTGCTGGTCGCGCCCGACGACCGCTCCGCCCGCGACCTCGCCGCCGACCTGCGGGCCTACCTGGCGCCTCGCCGGGTCCGCCTCTATCCCTCGCGCGGGACCGGCTACGCCTCGCACGTGACGCCGCCGCCGCACCTGGTCGGGCTGCGGATCGACGCCCTCGACGCGCTCGGGTCCGAGGCCGACGCGGTGGTCGTAGCCTCGGCGACGGCGCTGGCCGAGGCGGTGCCCGACACCTCCCTGCGCCCGGCCGGCTTCGCGATCGCCCTCGGCGAGGAGATCGAGCTCGACGCCGTCGCTTCCGACCTCGTCGGCGCCGGCTACGAACGGGTCGAGCAGGTCGAGGAGCGCGGCCAGTTCGCGGTCCGCGGCGGCATCCTCGACGTTTTCCCGGCGACCGAGGAGCGGGCCGTGCGGATCGAGCTCTTCGGCGACGAGGTCGAGTCGATGCGCTGGTTCTCGACCTTCACCCAGCGCTCGCTCGGCGAGGCCGAGCGGGTCGAGCTGGCACCGGCGGCCGAGCTCGACGCCGAGCACCGCGAGCTGGCCGAGCTGGCGGCGATGGCGGCCGAGGAGGAGGGGAAGGAGTCCCCGAACCTGGCCGAAGCGCTGCCGCTGGAGCACTTCCGAGCGCCGCTGGAGTTCGTCCCGGACGCCGCCGCGGTGGTCCTGGTCGGCGAGGAGGAGATCGAGCCGGCGCTGCGCGACCACTGGGAGGACGTGACCACGGCGATGCACGCCGAGGACGCCCAGCACCTCTACGTCGACGTCGCCGCCCCGCTGGCCGAGCGCGCGGCCTTGTCGCTGACCGGGGTCGGCGACGACGACGAGGACGCCTTCCGCGCCAGCCCGCGCCGAGTCCCCCGCCCGCAGCGTCAAGGAGGCGGAGGGCGAGCTGGAGAAACTGGTCCGCTCCGGCTACCGCACCGTCGTCGCTTTCGAGAGCCGGGGCGAGGCCGAGCGCGCCCGCTACGGCCTCGACCGCCTCGACGCCCGCCTGCTCGAAGGCGGTCGCGTCCCGCCCGACCCGGGCCTCTCCTTCGCCGAGGCGCGCCTGCGCGAGGGCTTCGTCAGCCCGGAGCTGAAGCTCGCGGTCTACCCCTTCCGCCGCCTCGTCCACCGCCGCCGCAGCGAGGAGCCGGCGCCCGGCGCCGGCCGCGGCCGGCTCGCCTTCAGCGAACTGCGGGTCGGCGACTACGTCGTCCACGAGGACCACGGCGTCGCCCGCTTCGCCGGCTTCGAGACCCGCGAGGTCGGCGGCGTCACCCGCGACTACCTCTACCTCGAATACAAAGGCGAAGACCGCGTCTACGTCCCCACCGACCAGCTGGCGAAGCTGAGCCGCTACGTCGGCGCTGGCGGCGAACCGACGCTCTCCGCGCTGGGCGGCAAACGCTGGCAGAACATGAAGGCGCGGGCGCGCAAGGCCGCTGGCGCCATCGCCGGCGAGCTGCTCAACCTCTACGCCGAGCGCCGCGCCCGCAAAGGTCACGCCTTCCCGCCCGACTCCGAATGGCAGATCGCGATGGAGACCGCCTTCCCCTACCGCGAGACCGCCGACCAGATGGAAGCGATCGAGGCGGTCAAGGCGGACATGGAGTCAGAGCGGCCGATGGACCGGCTGGTCTGCGGCGACGTCGGCTTCGGCAAGACCGAGGTGGCGCTGCGCGCCGCCGTCAAGGCCGCCTCCGACGGCAGGCAGGTGATGGTCCTGGTGCCGACGACTATCCTGGCCCAGCAGCACTTCGGCACCTTCCGCGAGCGCCTCGCCGACCTGCCGTTCCGGGTCGAGGGCGTCTCCCGCCTGCGTCCGCAGGCGGAGGTGAAAGCGATCCTCAAGGACTTCGAGGCGGGCAAGGTCGACGTCCTGATCGGCACCCACCGGCTGCTCTCCCGCGACGTCCGCGCCAAGGAGCTGGGTCTCGTCGTCGTTGACGAGGAGCAGCGGTTCGGGGTCAAGCAGAAGGAGCTGCTGCGGCAGCTGAAACTCAAGGTCGACGTGCTCGCGCTCTCGGCGACGCCGATTCCCGCGCACCCTGCAGATGAGCCTCGCCGGCCTCCGCGACATCTCGGTGATCGAGACGCCGCCCGAGGGGCGCCGCCCGGTTCGCACCTATGTCGGCCCCTACGACGAGGACCTCGTCGGCAAGGCGATCAACCGCGAGATCGAGCGCAAGGGCCAGGCCTTCGTCCTCCACAACCGGATCGACTCGCTGCCGGAAACGACCGAGCGGCTGCGGGCACTGGTGCCGGAGGCGCGGTTCCTCGAAGCGCACGGGCAGATGGACGAGCACCAGCTCGAGGAGACGATGCTGGCCTTCCTCCGCGGCGACGCCGACTGCCTGGTGACGACGACGATCATCGAGTCCGGCCTCGACATCCCGACCGCGAACACGCTGATCGTCGAGCGCGCCGACCAACTCGGCCTCTCCCAGGCCTACCAGATCCGCGGCCGCGTCGGGCGCTCCCGCGAGCGCGCCTTCGCCTACCTGCTCTACCCCTCGGCCGAGGCGCTGACCGAGGAGGCGGCGGCGCGGCTCTCGACCCTCGCCGACCACACCGAGCTCGGCTCCGGCTTCCGGATCGCGATGCGGGACCTCGACATCCGCGGCGCCGGCAACCTGCTCGGCGACGAGCAGTCCGGCCACGTCGCCGCGGTCGGCTTCGAGCTCTACTGCCAGATGATCGACGAAGCGGTCGCGATCGCCGAGGGCGAGGGCGAGGAGCGCGAGGAGGCGCCCGAGCCGGTCCGCCTCGACGTCCCCGTCGACGCCTACCTGCCGGCGACCTTCGTCCCCTTCGAGGCGGCGAAGATCGACATCCACCGCCGCATCGTCGCCGCCCGCGAGCCGGGCCAGCTGCGGGCGATCCGCGACGAGCTCTCAGACCGCTTCGGGCCGCTGCCGCCGCAGGCCGAGAACCTGTTGAAGCTGCAGCAGGCGCGGATCGAGCTCGGCCTCGCCGGCGCCCGCAGCGTCGAGTTCCGCGGCGGCCGCCTCAGCGTCACCGGCGTCGAGCTCGACTCCGAGGCGGCGGGGGTGCTGGCCGAGCAGGTCGAGGGCGCCCTCTACGAATGGCGCGAGCAGACCGCTGCTGTCCGGGTCGCCGGGGACCCGGAGGAGCGCCTCGCCGCCGTGCTGGCGATGGCCCGTGGGTTGCGCGAGGCGCGGCGGGCGGTGGAGCCGGCCGCCGCCTGACGCAGGTCTAAAGGCTGCCTAAGCGGACGGTTTTGACTATGCTGCCGGCTCGATGGGAGCGAAAGCGGGCCAGAGGGGCAGGTCAGGCCGAGGCCGGGACGACAAAGGAACGGGGCGGCAGCGCCTCGCGCTGGTTCTCTTCGGCGCCCTCTTCATCCTGCTCTTCGTCGGCTTCGCGATCGCCCAGGGACTGACCGGCCCCAGCGTGGCCTCCGGCGACGCCGTCCACATCTCTGACGTTCCCAGTGAGGTTGGCAACATCAGCGAGGAGAAGGTCAAGCAGGCGATCGACCGCCAGTCCGGCAAAGGCAAAAAAGCGCCGAAGCCAGGGTCGAAAAAATACGAGGAAGCCAAGGAAGCCGCCTTGACCGAACAGATCGAAGGCGTCTGGATCCGCGGCCAAGCCGAAGAGATGGGAATCTCGGCGACCGAAAAACAGGTCGAAGACGAACTCGCGGCGATCAAAAAACAGAACTTCCCGACTGAAGACGCCTACAAGAAATTCCTCAAAGAATCGAACTTCACCCAGGACGAAGTGAACGAACTCGTCGAACTGCAGATCTTCACCAAAGAAATCCAGGAAAAGATCAGCACCGAAGCTCCGAAACCGTCGAGCGACGCGATCGAGGCCTACTACGAAGCTGAAAAGGAAACTCAGTTCACGACCAAAGAAAGCCGCGACGTCCGCCTCATCCTCAACGAAGACAAAAAAGAAGTAGAAGCGGCGAAAGCGGCCTTGGAAAAAGACAGCTCGCCGGAGAACTGGAAAAAAGTCGCGAAAAAATATTCCAGTGATCCCACCAGCGCCAGCAAAGGCGGCCTGCAGGAAGGGATCACCGAAGAATTCCTCGAAGGCCCGTTGGAAACGGCGATCTTCGACAGTCCCACCGGTGAACTCGCCGGCCCGGTCAAATTCGAAAAAAACTGGGTCCTGGTCGAAGTCGTGAAACTGACGGCGGAAAAAGCCCAGACCCTGGCCGAATCGAAAGCGACGATCGAATCGACCCTGGCGCAGCAGGCACAGCAGGAATACCTGGCGGAATTCATCGCCGACTACGAAGCCAGGTGGAGCAACCGCACTACCTGTGGAGACGACTTCCTGATCGCCAAATGTGGCAACTACGTCGGCAACGGGCGCCCGGCCAACGGCTCGCCTGCCTGCTACGAAGAAGATCCGAAAACCCCGGCGGAAGAATGCCCAGCCCTGGTGACGCCGATCTCGCCGGCGCTCCCGGGGACCGTCTCGGCGACGAAACCGAAAGGCGAACCGTTCCCGCAGCGGCCCCAGCCGGAATCGGCGAGCGAAGAACAGGGCGAAGAAGTCCCGCCTGGCGCAACGCCTGAAGGCGAAGCTCCGACCGAAGCGCCTCCCGCCGAAACCGGCGAATAGCGCAAACCGCCGCTGGCGGTGATGGGTAGACTGGCGCGCCCGTGAGCACGATTTCCACTATCCACGCCCGCCAGATCCTCGATTCCCGCGGCAACCCCACCGTCGAGGTTGAAGTGGTGCTGGAGTCCGGCGTGCGGGGCCTGGCGGCGGTTCCCTCGGGCGCCTCCACCGGCGAGTTCGAGGCGGTCGAGCTGCGTGACGGCGGCGCCGCCTGGGCCGGCAAGGGCGTCGGCCGGGCGGTTGCCAACGTCAACGGCGAGATCGCCGCAGCGCTGACGGGCGCCCGTGCGTCCGAGCAGGGCGCACTCGACGGGACGATGATCGAGCTCGATGGAACCCCGAACAAGGGCCGCCTCGGCGCCAACGCGCTGCTGGGTGTCTCCCTCGCGGCGGCGAAGGCGGCTGCGGCGGACTCCGAGCAGCCGCTCTACCGCTACCTGGCCGAGCTCTACGGCGGCGGCGAGCCGAGCCTGCTGCCGGTGCCGATGATGAACGTGCTGAACGGCGGTGCTCACGCCGACAACTCGGTCGACTTCCAGGAGTTCATGATCGTCCCGGCGGGAGCCGGCAGCTTCTCCGAATGCCTGCGCGTCGGGGCGGAGGTCTTCCACGCGCTGAAGAAATCCCTCTCCTCCCAGGGCCTCTCCACGGCCGGCGGCGACGAGGGCGGCTTCGCTCCCAACCTCGACTCCAACGAGGCGGCGCTGCAGGCGGTGCTGGCCGGGGTCGAGGCCGCCGGCTACGAGCCCGGCAGGGACGTCTTCATCGCCCTCGACCCGGCGACGAGCGAGGTTTTCGAGGGCGGTTCCTACGACCTGAAGCACGAGGGCCGCACCCTGTCCTCGGAGGAGATGGCGGCCTACTGGCAGGACGCCTGCTCGCGCTACCCGATCATCTCGATCGAGGACGGGATGGACGAGGAGGACTGGGACGGCTGGAAGCTCCTCACCGAGCGCCTCGGCGAGCGCGTGCAGCTGGTCGGCGACGACCTCTTCGTCACCAACCCGGAGCGGCTGCGCCGGGGGATCGAGCTCGGCGTCGGCAACTCGATCCTGGTCAAGGTCAATCAGATCGGCACCCTGAGCGAGACCCTGGAGGCGATCCGCATCGCCCGCGAGGCTGGCTACACGGCGGTGATCTCTCACCGCTCGGGAGAGACCGAGGACACGACGATCGCCGACCTCGCCGTCGCCACCGGCGCCGGCCAGATCAAGACCGGCGCCCCCTCGCGCTCCGATCGCGTCGCCAAGTACAACCGGCTGCTACGGATCGAGGAGGAGCTGGGCTCCTCAGCTCAGTTCCCGGGCCTGCAGGCATTCACCCAGCAGCGCTCCTGATTCGGCCTTCGATGCAGGAAAGCGGGGCCCGGCCGCGTAGCTCCGGGTATGGCAACGCGTGCGCAGGCGAGCCGTCCCCGCTCGGCTACCCGCCGCCGTCCCGCCGCTCGCAAAACCCGTCCCGCCGCTCGCAAAGGCGGCAGCCGGATCAAATGGGACCGCGTCGGCCGCGTCGCCCTCACCCTCGTCCTCGTCGCCGTCCTCTACTCCTACCTTGGTCCTTCGGTCGACTTCGTCAAGACCTACACCGGGACCACCGCCGCGAAAGCGAAGCTGCACGGGCTGCTGAAGGAAAACCGCCGCCTCCACAACCGCATCCAGTCCGCCGACGACCCGCTCGTCGTCGACCACGAAGCGCGTGCCCAGGGAATGGTCGCCGAAGGCGAGACGCCGGTGGTCATCCACGGCAACCTCGGCGGCTAGCGGCGCCTGGAAGGCGCTCCCATGGTTGACCTCGGCGGCTACCTCCTGGGAGTCGCCCAGCTGATCCTGGTGGTCGCGCCGCTCGCCTTCAGCGCTTACAAGCTGCGCCAGCGGTTGCTCCCGGCCTGGGAGGGCGCGCCGGCCCGGCTGGTCGAGTCGATCGTCTTCGTAGCTCTCCTCATCTGGCTCTCCGAGATCCTCGGGACCTTCGGGTTGTTCTATGCGGGGGCGCTGATCGGGGTCGCGCTTTTGGTTGCAGGGACGGTGGCGTTCTGGCCCGCGGGTCCTGTCACGGCAGGGGACCCCCCATCCCTTCCGGTAGCTAAAGCTTCCTCAGGGATGGTCCCCCCTACCGTGCCACCCGCGGGAGGAGCGTCTTGGCTCTGGCTCGTGATGTGGGCGGTGATCGGGGCCACGGTGTTCAGTTGGGGCGTTACGGCGCAGCACGCTTGGGACAGAGGGGTCTTCAACTTCGACAGCCTCTGGTACCACCTGCCGTTCGCCGTCGACATGGTGCAGACGCACAGCGTCGTCGGGATGCACCACGTGGAGACGGTCTTCACGAACTGGTTCTACCCGCAGAACTCGGAGCTTCTGCACGCCGTCGGAATTCTGCTGACCGGCAGAGACACGCTGAGCCTGTTCCTCAACTTCGGTTGGCTGGCGGTGGCTTTCCTAGCTGCCTACTGCGTCGGGCGGCCCTATGGGCGCGGAGCTGTGACCGTGATCGCCGCGGCGATTCTCTTGGAGTGCCACACGCTGGTGGTCCGGGATCCCGGAGCCGCCAAGAACGACCTGATGGCCGCGGCGCTGCTGCTGGCCTCGATCGCGATCCTCGTCCAGGCCTATTCCTCCCGAGGTGTGGTTGAGCTTCGGCCTCCTCTAGAGGACAAAGCTCAACCACACCCTCTGGGGTGGGATCGGTGGGCGTTGGTGGCGGCGGGGCTGGCGGCCGGGTTGGCGGCGGGGACCAGAGTGACGGGGCTGGCGATGGCGGGGGCTTTGACGGTGGCCGTGGTGGCGCTTTCGCCGCAGGGGAGACGATGGGCTGCGGCGGGGTGGTGGTTCGGAGCGGCGCTGGCGGGTGGGGCGTTCTGGTACCTGCGGAACCTCGTGGTCGTGGGGAACCCGATCCCGGAGGTGGAGAAGCTGGGGCCGATCTCGTTGCCGCACCCGGAGCGGCTGCAGGAGGGGAGGCCGGACTTCAACATCGTCCACTACGCGACCGACACCGGCGTCTGGCGCGAGTACTTCGGACCGGGCCTGCACGAGGCCTTCGGGACGCTCTGGCCGCTGGTCGTCCTCGGCGCCGCCGCCGCGGCCGTTCTTGCCCTCCTCCACGGCCGCGACAGGATCGTCCGCTGGGTCGGCGCCGTCGCCCTCTTCGGCGCCCTCGCCTACCTCTTCACCCCGCTCAGCGCCGCCGGCGCCGAGGGGGAACCGGTCGGCTTCGGGATCAACATCCGCTACGTGATCCCGGCGCTGCTGGCCGGGATCGTCCTGCTGCCGCTCGATCGCTGGCTGGACACGCCGCGGCGACAGTGGGGGCTGACGGGTGCGCTGGTCCTCGTCTTCCTCGTCACCGACCGGCCCGACGACGCCCTCCACGACAAGGGCCGGGTCTTCGCCTTCCTCCTCGTCCTCCTCGTCGTCCTGGTTCCGGCGCTGCTGCTTTACCTGCGCAGCCGCGGCTCTCGCGCCGCCCATCTCGCCGGGGGCGCGGCAGCACTCCTCCTCTGCCTGGCCGCGATCGGCTACCCGCTGCAGCGCCACTACCTCGAGCACCGCTTCGCCAACGAAGGCAGTGCCGAGGAACGGATCCCCGGCATGCAGCTCGACAGCGCCTACCGCTGGGCGCGCGGGGTGGACGGCGCGCGGATCGGGCTCGCCGGCACCACCGCCGGCTTCGCCGGCTACGGCTTCTACGGGACCGATCTCAGCAACCGCGTCCGCTACCTCGGCGAGGACGGACCCCATGGGGCCTTCAACGCGATCCCCACCTGCGCTGCCTTCCGCGCCGCCGTCAACGACGCCGACCTCGATTACCTCGTCACCGCCCCCTATCTCAACTTCCTCCATCCAGGGGACCCGATCGCTTCCCCGGAGGCCCGCTGGCTGCGTGGCGAGCAGGCGGTGCAGCCCGTCCTCCGCAGCGGTCAGGCCACCGTCTGGAAGGTGCAAGGGGAGCTGACCCCGGGCGGCTGCGGCCCTGCCAACGAGCCGCTGCGGGAAGTGCCGCAGACACCGGCCGTCTGATCGCCGGCGAGGCTGGCTGGGTAACCTCGGCCAATGGCGTACCCGGTCGAAAACGCCTTCTTCGAATGGGAGAGCGGCTTCCGTGCCTACCGTGAGATCGAGGACTCGCGCGAGCGGCGCCTGGCCGACCGCGTCGTCGACGCGATCCGCGACGAGCTGCGGCGGCGGATCGGCCCGACCTTCGCTGCCGCCGACCTCGCCGACCTCTACGGACAGGGGACCGACTGGGCCCAGCAGGTGGCGTTCGACCTCGCGCCGGCGATCGAGGGCGAGGCGCAGGCGCTGACTGACGCCGCCTTCTGGCTCTACCTAAGAGGCGCTACGGATTTCGCCGGCGGCAGGCAGTTGCCCGTCTGACCGGCACATTGCGGCGTCCTCGGTCGCTCGCGTGCAGCGCACGCCACGCTCCCTGCGTCCTTGTACTGCTTGGTCAGACGAACAACTAGTCGTCTGAGTCGACTGAGCCGTCTGCTTCGCCCTGCGGCTCGCCGGCGCGGCGGATGACGATCTGGTCGGCCTCGATGCGGACGGTGACGTCGCGCTTGCCGGCCCAGTGCTCGGCGTAGACGGGGTTGTCCTTGACGGCGGCGTCGAGCCAGAGGCCGTAGCCGTCGGTCTCGCCGTGGTCGAAGGTCGCCTCCAGCTCTTTGCGGCGGCTGCGCCCGCCGCGGCGGCCGCGGCGACGACGACGGCGACGTCCGGAGCCGCTGCCGCCCTCGGCCCGCTCCTCGCGCTCCTCGTCCTCGTCGCCCTCGGCCTCGCTGTCGCCTTCGGCCTCCTGCTCGGCCTTTTCGGCTTCCTCGGCCTCGGTCGCAGCTTCGATCTCCGCTTCGATCTCGTCGCGGAGGTCGATTTCGCTGCCCCCGGTGTTCTCCTCGTCGGCCGAAAGGTCGTACTGCTTGCGGAACTCGCGCAGCTCGCCGGCGCTGATCTCCAGCTGGTGGGCGATCCAGGCATCGGTCCGGCCCTGTTGCACCCAGGCACGGATCTGGTTTAGCTGCGGCTTCAGTGAGCGTCGAGCCATCGGCGCGCGAGTCTATTGAAGGAGGGCATTCGGGGGCGGCGAGAGGGGTGGGGCTAGGCCATCAGGAAGGCGAGGGCCTCGAACATCGCCACGACGACGACGACGACGGTGACGGTGAGACAGACGGCGAGAACGCTGAAGCGGACCTTCCCCTCCTGCTCGACGCGGTTGATTTTCCGCGCCCGGGAGCGGTTCGCCGCCCGGCGGCGCAGCTGCTCGCGCCGGCGGCGCTCGAGGTAGGTCTCCTGCTCGAACGCCGTCTCGAACTGGGAGATGCTCTGTCGCATTCTCATAAGGAAGGGGCCCGGGGGCCAGGCGGCACCGTAGCAAAAGATCTTGCACGGCTCACAGTTAGCTCACAATTCAGCAGGCGCCCCAGAGACCGCGACCGGCCCGTGCAGCCGCTATCTCAAGCCGTTTCAGGCGCCCCGCGAAGCGGTCGTTGGGAGGGATCGTCAGCGTCCGCGCCAATCCGCGCCGGACCAGCTCGGCGTTGACGAAGCGGCCGTCGAGGTAGACGTAGGCGAGCAGACGCCCGTAGACGTCGCGCCGCTCGGCCCCGAAGACGAGCCGCACCCGCCGGTGCTCGACCAGGCGGTGGTTGAAGCTGGAGGCCTTCGGCCCGAAGCACTGCACCGGCGTGTCCGGCTTCACCGTCTCCGGGGTGTCGACGCCGATGTAGCGGACGTCCTCCTCGGCGCCGTCCAGCCGCACCTCGACCGTGTCGCCGTCGACCACCCGGCTCACGTAGGCCCAGGCGCTCGCGGGAGCCTCATCACGCCCCAGCTCCTCCCACGGCCGCAGCAGCACGAGTGCGGCCAGCAGCAACAACAGCAAGCTGCCCCAGGAGTTCCTCTGCCCACGAAAAAAGCCCACCCACGCCTAAGCGTAGGTGGGCTGAAACTCTCCCCCTCTGGAGGGGCGGCGCTACGGAGTTCTGTGCACGTTGCTGAGCAGCGTCTCCTTAATTTGCTCGATGATCGAGAGCGCCTCGTTCCACTCGCGCTGCCAGACGTTGCGGCCGAAGATGACGCCGGAGCCGCCGGCGGCCATCACGTCGCGGGTGTTCTGCAGGACCGTCTCGTCGTCGGTCTTGGACCCGCCGGAGAGGACGACGAGGGCGCGACCAGCAGATTCGACGCACTGGCGGATCGCCTCGGTCTGGTCGACTTCCATCTCGTTGTAAGGCGCCGGGGCGTCCTTGTCCTTCGAGGGGTCGATCTTCGGCATGTTGAGCTTGACCACGTCGGCGCCCATCTCCATCGCCATCCGGGCGGCGTAGTCGATCGCGTAGAAGCTGTTCTGACCGCCCTTGCCCTCGATCGCTTCGCCGCGCGGGTAGGACCAGACGACGAGCGGCATCCCGAAGCGGTCGCATTCCTCGCGGACGCGGCGCAGCTGGGCGAGGTCCTCGTCCTGGCGCGGGGAGCCGACGTAGAGCGTGTAGCCGATCGCGTCGGCGCCGAGGCGGACGCCGTCCTCGACGCTGGCGTTGCAGCTCGAGAAGGCCTTGGAGGAGGAGGGGACGTCGGTCTTGCCGTTGACCTTGAGGATCAGCGGCACCCGGCCGGCGTAGTCGGGGTAGTACTTCTCCGCCATCCCGATCTGGCAGGCGAGGGCCGAGTAACCGGCCTCGGCGGCGAGCCGGAACTGGTAATCGGGGTCCTTCGAGGCGGGGTTGGGGAAGAAATCGCGCGGGCCGTGCTCGATGCCCTGGTCGATCGGCAACAGCATCAGGGTGCCGTTTCCCGGGCCGAACTCGAACAGAAGCCGGTGCAGACGCGCCCGTTTCCCGGGGGGCAGGACCTCCAGCAGCGATTTCTGCTCGGTCAGACTCTTCAGCTCCACGTCAATTCCTCCAGGAAGATGGTTGCCCAGGCAGTATCGCGATTCCAATTGGGATTCGAGCGGCGGCGGGTATCCTCGGAGGATGAGCGAGACTGAGCTCAGCGTCATCTGCAAGAACTGCGGCAGCGAGGTCAGTCCCTACGTAACCGAGTGCCCCTACTGCGGGGCCCGGCTGCGCAAGCGGGCGCCGAAGCTGGAGCGGCGCGGCGACGCGCTCGAGGCGCAGGCAGCCGCGCAAGCGCCGGCGCCGCCGGTCCCGCGCCTGGGCGGGGCCAGCTTCGCGGCCGCGGCCGATGCGCCCCTACGCGACGATCACGGTGATCCTCGGCTCGGCGACCCTGCTGGTGCTCCAGAAGGCGACCGGCTACGCGCTCGGCAACTTCGGCGGCCTCGTCCTCCCCTTCGAAGAAGACTGGTGGCGCTACTTCACCGCCCCCTTCGCCTACACTCGACGTCGGCTTCCTCTTCGTCGTCGCGCTGGCGCTGGCGATCTTCTGCACCGGCGTCGAGCGGCGGCTGGGGACGGTGCGGACCGCGGTCCTGCTGATCGCCTGCGGGACGCTGGGCATGATCGCCGCCGACGCCGCCGCCGAGCCGGACCCGATCACCTTCATCGCCGGCGGCAACGGGATGGCGCTCGGCGCCCTCGCCGCCTGGTTCGTGATCCGCCGCGCCGAAGTGCGCGGGGAGATCGGCGAGGATCTCGACGTCGTCGGCGTCGCCGTCTGCGCGGTCGTCGTCATCCTCCTGCCGCTGTTCGCCCCCACCGCCGACTGGGTCGCCGGCCTTGGCGGGCGGCGTCGTCGGCGCTCTGGCCGGCTTCGCCGCGACGGCCTTCCAGCGCGGGGAATAGCGCGGGCGGGCTAGGCTCCGTCCGTGCCCGTGCCCGACGAGAAGGAGTTCGAAGCCGCGATCGAGCGGCTGCTCGACCCGGAGCGGTTCTCCGAGGCCGAGCGGATCGTCGCCAAGGCGGCGCCGCAGCTGCAGAAGGTGCTGGCCGCGGCCCTGGCCGAGGGCGGCTGGTTCGGGGAGCCGCACGAAAACGAGACCCTCAAGGCCGCGACGATGCCGGACCCCGAGGAGCGGGTCGCCGCCGTCCGCGCCCTGCTCGCCGAGGAGGCGAGGATGGGGATGATGGTTGGCGTCGCCGTCGGCTGGGCACTGAAGGAAGAGCTAGACCAACGACCCAGTGAGCCGGGAGGAGAGAGCTGATGGAGATCAAGTACCACGGGCATTCCTGCTTCGAGCTGAGCGAGGGGGACGCGACCGTCCTCGTCGACCCGTTCCTGAAGCCGAACAACCCGGCGGCGGTGGCCACCGCCGAGGAGGTCGAGCCGACCCACATCGCGATCACCCACGGCCACGCCGACCACATGGCCGACGCGGTCCCGGTCGCCAAGCGCACCGGCGCCCACTGCGTCGCGATCGTCGAGCTGGCGGAATGGCTGAAAAGCAGGGGCATCGAGGCGCTCAGCGACCCCAACCTCGGCGGCACCGTCGAGTTCGACTGGGGCTGGATCAAGCTCGTCCCCGCCTGGCACACCAGCACCCTGCCCGGCCATGAAGAGGCGCTGTTCAGCGCCGAGCACGGGACCGCGATCGGGACCGCGACGGGCCTGCTCATCAATATCGGCGGCAAGACCGTCTACCACGCCGGCGACACCTGCCTGTTCAGCGACATGAAGCTGATCGCCGAACGCAACCCGATCGACATCGCGCTGCTGCCGATCGGCGGCCACTACACGATGGACCGCCACGACGGGGTCGTCGCCTGCGAGTTCGTCGGCGCCGGGACCGTGATCCCGATCCACTTCAACACCTTCCCCGCGATCGAGATCGACGCCGAGGCCTTCAAGTCCGACGTCGAGTCGCAGACCTCCTCCCAGGTCGTCGTCCTCGAGCCGGGCGAGACGCACAGCGTCTGACCCTTTTCGCCGAGACCGCAGAAAAGCGTCGCCTGACGTATTTCTGCGGTCTCGGCGAAACTGGCCAGCTGGCCAGGCCGCTGTTAGGCTCGACCGATGGCGACGCAGTCGCGGACCGAGCGCTCCGACTTCCAGGCGACGGCGGACCCGGCGCTGAACGAGGCCGCCGACCGCACCGCGGAGATCAAGCTGCTCAGCTACGCCGAGCTCTACGACCTCTGGGAGCGGCAGCAGTGGCAGACCCAGGAGCTCGACTTCAGCCGCGACCGCGAGGACTGGCACGAGCGGATCAGCCCCGAGGAGCGCTTCCAGCGGATGTACGGGCTCTCCTCGTTCTTCATCGGCGAGCAGAAAGTCGCCGAGGAGCTGGGGCCGATCATGCGGGCGGCGCCGACCGAGGACCAGAAAGTCTTCCTCTGCACGCAGATCGCCGACGAGGCGCGCCACGTCCGCTTCTTCGAGCGCTTCTACCGCGAGGTCGGGGTGCTGGAGTCCGACCAGCTGAGCGAGATGCTGGCGGAGACCTCCGCGCACCTGAACGACAACTTCGGCCGCCTCTTCGACGGGATGCTGAAGGAGCGCACCGACCGGCTCTCGACCGAGCCGGAGGACACCGAGGCGCTGGTCGAGGCGGTGACGCTCTACCACATGGTCATCGAGGGGATGCTGGCCCTGACCGGGCAGCACTTCATCATGGACTTCAACGAACGCGAAGGGACGCTGCCGGCCTTCGTCGAGGGCTTCTCCAACGTCGCCCGCGACGAGCACCGCCACGTCGCCTTCGGCTCGGTCTTCCTGCGCGAGAAGGCGCGCGAGGACGACCGCTACAAGCCGGCGATCCAGCGCACGCTGGAGCAGGCGCTGCCGATAGCCGACGGGGTCCTGCAGCCGCCCTGGGCTGAGGACGCGGGCGAGGACTTCGAGCTGTTTGGCTACTCGCTCGAGGAGACGCGCCAGTTCGCCGGCACCTGCCTGATGCGCCGGCTCAAAGTCATCGGCCTGCAGTAGTTAGCGGCAGCCGCGCTTCGCCGACTCGGCGGCCCGGTTCGGGCGCCGGCGGGGGGCCGGCGATCGGTACTTCGACGACCACCGGCGGCGCGGGCCGCTGCTCGGCGGCGGGGCCGCTCGGCTTCGCTCGGGGGAGGCGCCGATTGGCTTGGCGGAGCGCTCGGCGGCGGGCTGGTGGTGACGACGACGGTGCCGCTGCCGCCGTGGGCGCCGGCGACTTCTTCGGAAGGTTTGGCGCCGGTGATCGCCGCACTCTCGGTCCCCGACCGTGCGCTTCTTCGCCGGCGGCGGACTCGCCGGCGGCTTCTTCGTCGTCGTGGCGGGGGTCGGGGCGGGATCAGGGACGGCGGTTTCGTCCTCGGTCGGGTGCCGGCGCCGGCACCGGCGGCGCTTCCGCGACCGGCTCGACGGCCGGGGCTGCTTGGCGTGGGCGGCGATCGGGGCGCGGCTTCGGGCGTGGATAGGGTGGCGGTCCCGGCCCTCTGGACGAGGGCGGCGTATTGCGCCGGGAGTCGACGGGATGCGGTGGTTGGTCGTTCTGCTTCACCTCGACCGCGCCGGCGGTGAGGACGGCGGCGGTGACGACGCCGGCGACGGCCTTGGTCCCGAGCGCGCCGCCGATCGCGCCGAGCCCCCCGGCGGCCGAGCCGCCGCCGATCGCCGCCGCGGCGCCACCTGCCGACCGCGCCGGCGCCTGCGGCTCCCGCGCCGCCGGTCGCGCCGGCACCCGCGCCGCCGGCCCCGCCGAGGCCGAGCTTGGAGAGGATGAAGCCCTTGAAGGCGATCAGCGGCCCGACCGGGAAGAGCGCCGCCAGCGCCTTCTCGTTGGAGCGGAGCTGGGAGCGGAAGTCGGCGCATTCGTCGCACTCGCGCACGTGGCGGCGGACCGGCGCCGAGGCCTTGCGCAGGCCCTCGGCCGCTTCGGAGAGCTCGATCCGGACCTCGCCGCAGGTCAGCAGGCGGGCCTGGCTCGCCTCGGTCAGCGAGATCCGCGCCCGCACCAGCAGCGACTTGACCGACGGCACGGTGGTGTCCATCGCGGCGGCGATTTCCTCGTAGCTGAGGGCGTCCATCTCGCGCAGCAGCAGGGCGGCGCGCTGGGTCTCGGGAAGTTTGTTGACGTCGCTGAGGATCTGGCGGAACTCCTCGCGGTTGTGGACCATCTCCGCGGTCGAGGCGGCGTCGACCTCTGGCACCATGTCCATCGATTCCTGCGCGTCGGCCTTCGGCTTGCGCAGGTAGTTGAGGCAGCGGTTGCGGGCGATCCGGTAGAGCCAGGGGCGGAGGTTGATCTCGCGCTCGTCGGCGAGCATCGCCCGGTAGGCGTTGACGAAGACCTCCTGCAGGACGTCTTCGGCGTCCTCGGTCGAGCCCAGCATCTGCCGGCAGAAGCCGAGCAGGCGGCCCTGGTAGCGGTCGACGATCGTCTCGAAGGCGCCGGGGTTTCCGGCTCGCGCCATCGCGATCAGCTTCTCGTCGCCCTGCAGCTTCAGCAGCGGCGAGCGGCGGGCGAGAAGCCCGCGGCGACTGGCGTGAGTTAGGGCTGATGCCTCCAAGAGCTCTCCCTGTGGAAGGACGGTTCCAGGGACTAATGACACGGTAACAGGGGCGAAGTTGCGCCCCTGCAAAGTTTTTATTGCCCTTTTAGGATGTCACGAAACCCGGAAAATGCAGGGAAGGTCCCGATCTGGCTCTGGAAATGCCCGGGGCGGGACTCGAACCCGCAAGCCCCCGAGGGGGCGGCGGCTTTTAAGGCCGCTGCTTTTGCCAGTTTCGCCACCCGGGCCAGGCGATGGTAACCCGAGAGTGCCGCGAATGTGAACGCAGTTGTCCCCGGTATGCGGGGGCAACCAATAGGCTGCGGGCATGGCGGAGCACGGCGGCAGGCTGGTCGCGAAGGCTTTGAAGTCCCGCGGGGTCGAGCACCTCTTCACGCTCTCGGGCGGGCACCTGTTCTCGATCTACGACGGCTGCAAAGAGGAGGGGATCTCCCTCGTCGACGTCCGCCACGAGCAGACCGCCGCCTTCGCCGCCGAGGGGATCGCCAAGGCGACCCGCGGGGTCGGGGTGGCGGCGCTGACCGCCGGGCCCGGGGTCACCAACGGGATCAGCGCGATCGCCGGCGCCCAGGCCAACGGCTCGCCGATCTGCGTGCTCGGTGGGCGGGCTCCGGAGATGCGCTGGGGCTCGGGCTCGCTGCAGGAGATCGACCACCTTCCCTTCGTCTCGCCGCTGGTCAAGTAGGCGGAGACGGTCAAGGACCCGGCGCAGATCGCGCCGGTCACCGCCGGCGCCCTCGACCTGGCCGCGTCCGCGCCGAGCGGCCCGACCTTCGTCGACTATCCGCTCGACGTCGTCTTCACCGAGGCGGAGGTGGACATCCCGCGCTGCCGCAGCAGATCGAGCAGGCCGAACCGGCGGCCGGGGCGGAGGAGGCGGCGGCGCTGCTGGCCGGAGCGGAGCGGCCGGCGATCATGGCCGGCACCGGCCTCTACTGGGGCCGCGGCGAGGAGGAGCTGCGGGCGCTGGCCGAGGCGCTCGGGATCCCGGTCTTCCTCAACGGCCTCGGGCGCGGCTGCCTGGCCGCCGACCACGAGCTCTCCTTCAGCCGGGCGCGGGGGACGGCGCTGAAGGGCGCCGACGTCGCCCTCGTCGTCGGCGTGCCGATGGATTTCCGGCTCGGCTTCGGCGGCAGCTTCGGCGAAGAGACGAAGATCGTCCGCCTCGACGTGGCGCCGAACGCGCTGGTCGCCAATCGGGCGCCGGAGGTCGACCTGGTCGGCGACGTCCGCGCGACGCTGGCGGCGCTGCGCGAAGCTGCTGGCGTCGACGCGCCGGGGACGGCCGCCTGGCTCGAGCAGCTGCGCGACGGTCGAGGAGGAGAAGCGGGCGGCGGAGCGGGCCGAGCTCGACGACGAGCGCGCGCCGCTGCACCCGGTGCGCGTCTACCGCGAGCTGAACGAAGTGCTCGACCGCGACGCGATCGTCATCGGCGACGGCGGCGACTTCGTCTCCTACGCGGGTCGCTTCATCGAAACCTTCGAGCCTGGCTGCTGGATGGACCCGGGCCCGTTCGGCTGTCTCGGCGCTGGCCCGGGGCAGGCGATCGGCGCCAAGGTCGCCCATCCCGACCGCCAGGTCTGCCTGCTTCTGGGGGACGGCGCCTTCGGCTTCGCGGGCATGGAGTTCGACACGATGTCGCGTCATGGTTTGGGCGTCGTCGGGGTGATGGGCAACAACGGCATCTGGGCGCTCGAGCACCATCCGATGAAGTTCCTCTACGGCTACTCGGTGGCGGCCGAGCTGCAGCCGGAGACCCGCTACGACGAGCTGGTCGAATCCCTCGGCTGCGACGGGATCCTGGTCCGCGAGCCGGGTGAGCTGAAGCCGGCGCTGGAGCGCGCCTTCGCCTCCGGCCGACCGACCCTGGTCAACGTCCTCACGGATCCCGAGGTCGCCTACCCGCGCAAGTCGAACCTGGCTTAGGGAGCCGAAAACGAGAATCGGCCGTCATCTCTGACGGCCGATTCAAGTGGCCCCTCAGGACGGGCAGGGGTACGTCTTCAGGGACCTTTATTTGGTGGGCCCAGACGGCGGGAGGCGCCATGATGCGGCAGTCGCCTAAGCCCTGTATCCCGAGTGCAAGGTGGAGCAAGCCCCACCTCTTCCCCGGTTCATCCAGTATGTACCCGCCAGTACTCGACTTCCACCGGCGGCCTGAATGCACTACTCATAACAGGGTAGATGAACGTACCTACTTCTGGTACTTCCGAAGCTCCGCTGACCGTTCTGTCCTTTCTGGACAAGACACGGTGTCCAGTTAGTACGTCGAGGGATCCTGAGCGGCGGCGAGGGCGGTCCCGTAGAGGATGTCGTGCTCGGAGACGGTGATCTCCTCGAGGTCGAAGGCGCGCATCGTCTCGACCAGGATGACGACGCCGGCCACGATCGTCGGGGCGCGGTCGGGATGGAGGCCGGGAACCTCGACCCGCTCGGTCAGGGGAAGGGAAGCCAGCTGCGAGAGCATCACGCTGGATCGAGGGCAGGGGGAGGACGTGCCCGTGGACCCGGGACGGGTCGTAGGGCTCGAGGCTCCATCACCACCGCGGCCAGCGAGGTCGGGGTGCCGGCGACGGCGATGCCGCGCGCCGCCTCGACTCCGGCGCCGATCGAGTCCTCGATCAGTCCGCGGACGTCGGTCGCCAGCGCTTCCAGCTCGCTCGGCCGTGGGCGGGTCGCTGGTGATGCAGCGCTCGCTATGGCGGACGACGCCGGCCTGCAGGGAGTCGTGGAAGGAGATCTCGCTGCCGCTGCCGACGATCAGCTCGGTCGAGCCGCCGCCGATGTCGACGACCAGTGTCGGCTCGCTCGGCAGCGCCTCCGAGGTGGCGCCGAGGTAAGTGAGCCGTGCCTCCTCCTCGCCGTCGAGCACCCGGGCCGAGAGCGCGAACCGCTCCCGCAGCTCGGCGACGAAGGCGCTGCCGTTGTCGGCGTCCCGCACCGCGCTGGTCGCGATCGCCTCGACCGTCTCGGCCCCCAGCTCCTGCAGGATCCCGACGTAGCCGCCGATCGCCGCGCAGACGTCCTCGATCGCCTCGCTCGCCAGCCGCCCCGAGAGATCCACGCCCCGCCCCAGCCGCGTCACCGTGCTCCGCCGCTCCAGCGGCGCCACGCCCCCATCCACATCGGCCACCAGCAACCGCGTCGAGTTCGTCCCCACGTCGATCACCGCGACCCGCTTTCCCCGTTCAGTCACCCGGCCACTCTAGAGCCACCCGCCGCCCCGAAGACCTCTGCGCAAACGCCTCGCCACCCCCACCCAGGCACCCCCATTACCCCGCCACATTGCTACCATCACCAGTCCGCCGCGGGGTGGAGCAGCCAGGTAGCTCGTCGGGCTCATAACCCGAAGGTCGCAGGTTCGAATCCTGCCCCCGCTATAGGACGAAAGCCCCGCTACGGCGGGGTTTTCTCGTAGAAGGGGAGAGGCGGCGACAGCGCTCCGGCCCTTGTACGGCCCTTGCTAGGAAGGGGCACAGCCCAGCCGAGGTGCAGCGCTGGGGCGTGCTTCCGTCCTCCGCTGGATGCAGACTGAGTGTTCTATGTCCCTTCGCGAACTGCTCGACCTCTGCCAGGACACCCACTCGGACGATTGGGTGTTGATGCCGGGGAACCGCCCTGCAACCGCGATGTTGGCCGGCGTTTTTGATCCCGGGATGAAAGACGAGGCGCGGACGCGCACGCTCATGGGCCACTCCATTGCCGTCTACGAGCCTGACCCCAGGCTCTCGATGGTGTGGCCGATGCCGGAAGAGCCAGAGGCCGAACGACCCGAACGCTTTGAGCGCGGCCTGCCGGATTGGGCTGAGCAGGACAGCGCAGAGTTCAAGAGCGCTCATGTGAATTACGCGGTGATCCTCTTGGGAGGAGCGCCGGTGTGGCAGGAGGCCGTGTGGTACCTCGACTGGGGGTCGGGGATCGGTGGCTACGTCCCGTACATCGAGCCGAAGTTCAGCGATGAGTACGAGGGGCACGAACGCCCGCAGACCGGCTGGCAGGTGTCGCTCTGGGCCGTGAAGCTGGCGAGGCTGATGAACACCTTTGAAGGCACGCACCATTGGCACCCGCATGACCCGACGATGCGCCTGGTTCCGGAGCCGGACAAGCTGCACCCCATCGACGCGCGCCGCGCAGGCCACTAGCCCCGGCCGGGGCAGGGCTGATCAAGACTGCCCGCGTAGGAAGCAGGGGTCAGGCTGGTTGTTCGCCGCCGCGCTTCCTCTTGAGCGGTGCATTCTCAAACGTCGAGTTGAAGTAGCTCGCTAGCCTCGATCCACCGTTTTCACCCCGCCGGTGTAATCGGCTGACTTGAGGTAGGTAACAACCCCAGGGCGGCTCGGCGGAGTCGCCCTGGGGCTCCCTTTCGAGCTCGGTCGCCCGGCAAACCATCGCTTTGGCACCTGCGCGCGGCAGGCCGAGATCGGCGGCTGCGTCGAGGGGAGTCGAGGCCGGGGAGCGGGGCCTGGGACTACGGGCTCGAGGCGACCGGCAGCGCCCGCAGCCTTGCGAAGGCCGCCGCCAGGGCATCGGCCCAGGGCCAGGTGCGCGGCAACCGCAAGATCACCCGCCGGCCAGAGCGCACCATCCGCCCGGCGACGTGCAGCAGGCGCTGGCGCATCCGCTTGGGCTCGGCCAGGGCAAGCTCGCCCTCCAGGCAGAGCGAGCGGGCCCACGAGAGCAGCTCCGCGGCGAGGAGCGAGAGCTCCAGCCAGGCCTGGTTGTGCTCGAAGGCGGCGAAGGGCAGGTTGCGGATGCCGGTGTCCTTGGCGCAGCGGATTGCGTCCTCGCAGCGGGCGCGGCGGCGGTGGCGCAGCTCCAGGGCGGCAATGTCGGTGTCGTCTTGGTCGGTGATGAAGGCGGTGTGGCGGTAGCCGTCGGCGTCGAAGACGCAGAACTGGGCGCCGGGGTGGGGACGCTCGCGACGCACGATCAACCTTGTTCCCTCGGGCCAGGCGCCGAGGTCGAGGGCGCCGGTCAGCTCGGCGACCCAGGCGCCCTCACGCTCGCTCCCGTCGGCTTCGATCGCGCTCTGCCATGCCGGCTCGGGCGCCGCGAGGATCGCCTCGCGGACCCGCGCACCGACTTCATAGCCGACCGAGAAGCCGACCCCGGCATCCCGGCAGTCGGCGGTGAAGGCGTGGGTGGCGCCGCCGATGTCCGCGCGGGCCAGGATCTCGCGCCGCAGGTCAGCCTCCGGCAGCTGTTCGAGGGCCAGCTGCAGTACCTCGAAGTGGTCGGCGGCGGTGTTGGCGCCGGCGTTGCCGGGGCGCAGGAGGCCGGCCAGGGGCTCGCCCGTCTCGTCGAGGAAGCAGAGCAGCGGGAAGAAGCCGAAGCCGTTCTTGTAGTTGCCGGCGGCGCCTTGCTTCTCGGAGTGGGCGGTGAGGAGGCTGGCGTCGATGTCGAGGATCAGCTCCTGCGGGCGGGCTCCGGCATCCCAGGCTCGCTCGCGCGCCTGGGCCCGGGCGGCGCGGATCGCTTCCAGCCGCTCGGCGTCGATCGACTTGATCGCCCGGTGGGCGGTGGTCTCGGAGGCGACCGCCCCGAACAGGGCCTCCTGGCCGCGCAGCACGCCGAGGTCTGAGACGCAGTCCCCGCCGTCGGCGATCGCCACGCAGATGTCGCGCAGGACGACCCCGGGGTCGTGGGCGGAGCGCCGCTCGCGAGTCGGCCCCATCGCTTCAGAGAGCGCCGCGGTGAGACCCATCCGGTCGCCCAGCTCGCTCAAGAGGAAAGCCCCGGCGTGGGAGACGAGACCCTCGCCGTCCGCCCTGACTTCTACCGTTCGGCGCGTCGTTTGTGTCTTCACCTTCCGGGTGTCCTCCTGGTTCTGAGAATGGGTCGTCGCAAACCGCATTCTCAAGGTCCAGGAGGACGTTCCCGGCGGCCTTTCAGGGCGCTTATCGGTGGATCGAGGCTAGGAAGCGGGGCATGTCGGGGTCAGCGTCCAGACGTTCTTTGATCCGATGCGTGGTGCAGATGAGGTCTTCTAAGTGGATACGGAACTTGGTGGTTAGCTCCTCCCAGCCTTCCTCGTCGGTGTAAAGGTGTCCCAGGACATGTGGGAGTCGTCCCGCTTGTCAAAGGTGCCCTCGTCAATGGATTCCCCGAGTTTGTTGACCCACGGACCAAAGGCAGAAGCGGCGACGTGCTGCCGGACGTAGGAACCGAGCAACTCCCACTCCCGGCTCCAGGCCATCGCTCGCTTGATCGGTTCGTAGACGTGTTCGGTTGCGCCCCGCCGCTGGATGGTGTCCACGATCTTGATGCAGCCCGCCCGGTGCAGGACGCGGAAGTGGTAGGAGACATTGCTTAGCTGTTCGCCGTCCTCCTCGCTGAACTCGCTAGGTGACATGCGCCGGATCGGCGTGTTGATGGTGTAGAGGATGCGGAAGCGCAGCGGGTGGGCCAGCACCCTCGCCATCTCGACGCCAGGACCGCGCGGGGAGTCCTCGATCCGTGGTTGCTCTTGATCCGGCTTGCGCCGGGAGCGGCGTCGGCCCTCATGGTGGTCTTTCGCCATTTCCCCTTCCCTTCGCTGATTGGTGGAAAGCCCCTTCTTGCTGGAGCCGCGTCAACTTTAAACGGCAATTTGCGGTCACCTCTATCCAATGGGAGAACCGATTCCAGTAAAAGAAACGGAGACACACATATTTGGGAGGAGGTGATTCCTCTTGGTCATGTCAGTCGTCAGCCAGACGGCTCCGACGCCCCAGATCGTCAAGGCTGGGTAATCGGGACCGACGCCTCGATGCCCGCGGGGTCGGGGCGGTTAGACGACAACAGGACCACGGAGGACAATCGGCCTGGGATCAGACATAGGTGGCGCGACGTGCGCCCGGACTCGGAACCGAACATGCACGCCGCGCCCCGCCTTGGGCGGCGGTGCCTCGTTGCCTCTTGGGGTGGAGGAACGAGGCGGGTGAACGGACGGTTGCGGTGAGACCGCCCGTCTATCCCTGCCTGTGCTGTGGCCCGGCCACCCATCCAGTCCAACGGGACGTGACCGGACCACCCGCCGAGAAGGTAAGGGTCAGATAGTTCGGCGTCAAACGCGCAGGTTTCATTACTGTAATCCGCGAGCTTTGGTGGAATCGGCGCTGCGTGTACGTTCGCCGCCGTGACCGATCAAGAGACTTATGAGCGGTTCTGGGAGCAGGCAGTTGTCCAGCTACTCCACCCGACCCAGCTCCTCATCGTGGAAGCGCTCGGGCACCTGGACGGGCCGGTGTCTGCGTCGATCATGGAGAAGATCTCTGACGGGCAGATCAGGCTCGCGTCTTGGGATTACCACTGCAAGCGGCTGACGACGTTGGGGCTGCTGGATCAGGTTGGCAAGAAGCAGCGGCGGGGAGCTACGGAGTGGTTCTATTCGCTGTACCTGAACGGACGGCGGCGAGGGTGACGGGACAAAGGCGAGGGCGACCGCGCGACGACGAGGAGGCAGCCGCGTTCAAAGGGATGGGGCAGGCCATCACCGCGATCCGCGAGCGGCATGAGATGAGCAGGGACGACCTGGCGTCCAAGGCTGAAATGACGGTGCCGGAACTGGAAGCCGTCGAACGGGGCGAGCTTGACGAATGGTGGGGCGGCCTCCGCATGATCGCCAAAGCGTTCGACATGCCGTTGTCCGAGTTGCTGATCGAAGCCGAGGCGTCCGTGTCAGGGAAGGTGCCGTAGGTGCCCCTACTGGAAGTGCGCGTGAAGGGCGTCGTGGCCGGGACGTTCCAATGCGGCTATGGCGTCCTTCACGTCCACACCGCCGTCGAGGGGAGTGGTGAGCAAGCGGGCGTCGTGGTCGCTGACTGGTCGTCTGCGGCGCCCGCTTGCTGATCGCCCGTCTCGAGTATCTAGCCTCGGAGCGGGACGACCGCGCCGCCCTGGTCGTCGTCCTCTTCGTCGCGGCGTTCGAAGGCCGCGTCCAACGCTGCCCCCAGCGCCTCCTGGGCGGAGGGCAGCATGTGCCCGTAGACGTTGAAGGTGGTCTGAATGTCCTTGTGTCCGAGGTGGTCTTGGATCGCCTTCGGGTGCGCGCCCTCCGCGATCAGCATCGACGCGCAGGTATGTCGTAGATCGTGGAAGCGCAAGCCCTGTTTCTCGCCGGGCAGCGCGGCCTTGCGGGCGGGCTTGAAGTGGCGCTTGTAGAAGTTGTCGTGTCGGATCGGCTCGCCCTCCGTGGACGTGAACAGCAGCCGGTCGGGGTCGGCCGGGTTGCGGGTCCAGCGGAGCTCGCCCGCGTCGTTCACGGCGGGGTAGCCACGCGGTGATGGCGGCGTGTCGGCTTCCAGGTGTTGCATCAGCATCTTGTTGAGGAAGCGCGGCACGACGACGACACGGGACTCACCGTTCTTGGGCGAGCCGAAGATCAATCCTTTCTCCTCGTCGGCGATGTTCTCGCTGGACGTGTTCACGTCCTTGAGCGCCAGCACCACCGACAAGCGGCGACGCAGGCTGTCCACGTCGCGCCGTCGCAGCGCCTCCACCTCGCCTGCGCGAAGCCCTGCGTACGCTGACACGTAGACCACCAGCCGGTGACGCGGGGTGATCGCCTCCGCGAGCCGATTGGCCTCCTGGGGGGTCAGGACGATCATCTTCTCCTTCGGCTTGGCCTTTCGGCGCGGCAGCTTCACCGAGTCGCAAGGGTTGACGCCGATGAAGTTGCGCTCGACCGCGAAGCGCATCAGCGACCGCGTCACGCCGTAGACGTTGCGGACGGTCTTGGGGCTGAGCTTCGCCGCAAGCTCGTTGATCCAGTCTTGGATCACCTCTGCTGACACTGCCCCCACCTGGGCTTCGTTCCATCGCGGGATGATGTGCTTGTTCAGGATCGACTCATAGCCCGCTTTGGTCTTTGGCTCCAAGTCGATCCACGTCGACCGCCACCCTTCGATTACGTAGCCAAGGCGGCGCTCGGCGCTCCTGGGGTCGATGTGCGACCCGCTCAGGACCGAGACGCTTTGCTTGCGGAGCCAGCGGTCCGCATCGCCACGGCGGTCGAAGTTGCGCTCGATCTGAGCGGTGCCGCCCCGGGTGGGATCGGGGTAGCGAGCGCGCCACTTGATCCTGGCCTTTCGTCCGCCGCAGCGAGTGCAGCGTCCGGCCTGCCAGTGATCGACCTCGCCTCGCCGGCTCTCAGCGAGGGGCTTGCTTCGGATCGTGCCGCCGCACCCATCGACAGCACAGAGCTTCCGTTTGCTGACGTGACCGGCCATCAGATGTCCTTCTTGCCACTCTTCTGCTTACGGAGGTCGAGGGCCGTGGAGGACTGCCCCGTGGCTGCTTCGAAGGCCGCACGAGCCGTGCCCTCGGTTACGCCGTACCTCGCCGCCAGCTTGCCCCAGGATGCGCCAGCCTTTCGATCTTTCACGATCGCTTGCGCGAGTTTGTCCGGGTCCTCAATCTTGATTCGCTCCGTGGTGCCGATCAGCTCGGCCATCGCCGCCTTCCCTTGCCCGACCTTCAGCGCCTTGGCGACCTTGGCGATGCTCTCACCCTTCTTGCGCCGAGCCATTACTGACTTGACCACCTTGTCATCGAAGCTGAGCGGCCGCACCGTGTAATCACTGACCTTCATCGTGTCCTCCATAGTTAGGAATGCAGACAAAACATCGCTTTCAGCTTACTGTTCTTTTGGCGATCTCGATTCGACCTAAGAGGGCTGAACGTCCTGCGCCTCCCTGTGTCCCTTTTGACACACAATGGGTGGGGTGGGGCAGTCATGGTGAGAGATTCCGCTAGGCAGCCGCTAGTGCAGCCAGGTAACGGACGTAACCGGCGCGGGGGAAGCTGCTACTTCTCCCTTCGCCGTGTCCGGTTACGTCGGTTACGTGGGGTTGGATCGGGGAGGTAGCGTTCCCAGGCGTCGGCAAGATCATCTTGCCGGTAGCCCTTTCTGACTGTTTTTCCTTCTCGGATCGGCTGTGGCCTGATGCCGTACTGCCTGAGAAGGTTTGCTATATCCCGTGGCTCCAGTGAACGGCCGTGAAAGTGCGGCCAGGGTGCATCCTCCATCTTCAGGAGTGCTGCCAGTAGATCGGTCGTTCCTATTCCGCGAATCCGTTTGCCCCGCTTCCGCTCGAGCCTGTCGAAGACGGTGCGGATATCGGCAAGGAGTCGAAGGCGTAGAGACTCCTGATCGTCTAGGCGATCCCCAGTCAGCAACTCGATAAGGGCAGCCCGTGCAACCTCGCCGCAGCCCAATGCGTCGGCGATAGCAACGAGCGGCTCGCAACCCTCTTGCATCCTGTCGCTTAGGGCATCGGGCATGCTCGGTTGCGCATCACCCAGTGCGGGGTGGTTGTCGTCAACCCAGGCCTCGATTGCCTCGCATAGCTTCTTGGCGGCGGGTTCAGCTTCTCGCCGACGCCAGCGACGAACTTCCTCACCCGGCTTCTTGCGCTCCAACCTGATCGGTATTGCCCTGTCAGCAACGGTGTCGGGAAGGCTTCCGATGCCTGCCAACACCTTGGGGCAGAAGACGGCGAACTCTTGGATCTGTTGATCTTGGCCGACACATCGAGGCACCCGGCTACCTCGCCGGTGTCCCGCGTTCAGAATCGCTCTATGTCCCTCGTATCGGCCGCTGCTCTGTGACTGAAGGTTGAAGATGGTGTCAACCTCGTCCAAAAGAAGCGTCGGCCGTTTGAAGTGGACATAGCGGTAAAGGACTGCCTCCGACGGGGTGACGGCCATCCAGGGGTTACTGACCAGGAGTTGGAGGGCTTCCAGAAGGCGAGACTTCCCGCAGCCCTTCTCAGGGCTAGTCACTGATAGGTAGGGGGTCTGCTGGAACACCTCGAAGCAGTGGGTGTGAATGGTCCATAGGGCGACCACCTGAGTTTGTGCCTCTGTCATCACTACATAGGTTCGGAGAAACCGCGCCAGTTCCAGATGGAGATCGCTTGGCGTCTTGTCCGACGCTGGCCGGCGACGACGTGAGCGTTTCGCAGATGCCATTTCAGTTGCCCCCTTCCGGCTCCGTCACCTGTGACTCCACGTAGTGATCGAGCCAGCTTCGGCGAAAGGCAAGCCGTCGCCCAAGGTGGGTGAAACGAAGTCGGCGCTCGGCGACACTTCGCCTCATCCAGCGCGGGGTGGTGTTCAGATAGTCCGCCGCCTCTTGCAGATTCAAGAGGGGGTCGGGGTTCTCGACCTTCTTGGCCATCGGGTCTCCTGACAAGCGGGCCGCCATTGACAAGACCACCGTCTCGGTGGCGACCACGACAGATCGAGCAGGCGGAAGTTGTAGGCGAAGCTTGTAGGTGGCGTTCTGACGGGGGCCAATGAGAGCGGGCAACCCGATGCGCCGTTGTAATCAACCGAGCCGAAGAGTGACCCGTATGTATGAAGCACGGCGAGACTAACAGAGCCCTCGGCGGCTGCTTCCTGTGAGCCGTACGGGCGGAATGCTGAGGACCGTCTTACATGGCGTCCCCGCAGGGGGTCGGATATTCCGCAGCCCGGAGCCGTTTGCGGGGCAACCCGGCTTTGAAGTCAAAACACCGCAGGTGAGGCCTCAGCGTGTCCTAGTCCTCTAAGCCGTCAAGCAACTCGCCTGGCTTTACATCCAGTCCGCGAGCAATGCGCAGGATCGTCGTCAGGCGAGGCTCGCGAGCTCCCCGCTCCATGCGGCCGATAGCGGTGGGGTGGACGTCGGTTGCTCGGCTCAGACCATCCTGGGACATGCCTCTGGTGGCCCGGACCTCTTTCATGCGGGCGCCGAACGCCTTGCTTGCCAAGGTGGGGTCTTCGTCGAGCCAATCGACCATCGGGGAAGGGTCGCCGCTCCTGCCCCTCCGGTCCAGAGCGGACTGGTAGGGAGCGCATTGGTCTGGTAGCTTGCTCCCCCGTGGCTGAGCGGGCAAAGAACCTTCGGACGCCTTGCGTGGGGACGCTGCCCCTGATTGTCATCGTCCTCTCAGGTACGAGCTGATGCGCAAGTGGGAGCTTGCAGCGGCCGTGCTCGGCGTCGCCACTTGTCTGCTGTCCGCGGGCTGCGGTGGAACCAAGGAGAGCGAGAAGCGCCCGACGGCCGCACAGGTGCAGGATGCCGAGAAGGTGGCGCGTGAAAATGTCCCTGCGATTCCGATCTGGGAAAAGGCGAGCTTCCACGGAGTTGCCACCGAAGATGGCGACGTGTGCGTAGATCGGACCTACGCTAGGAGTAGCGCCAAGCTCTTGGGCGGAGATCGAAACGCGGGTTACGTCGTCGTCACCATTCCAGAGATGAAGACGAGCAAGCCCCGAAATGGCAGATGTCAAGAGGGAAGCGCTCAGAAGGGTTAGCACCGTTCCTCGGGAGTAGTTGCATGCCCATCTCTCAGCAAGTACGCTCCGAATAATGAAGCGGGTAGGCGGCGTCGTCGGCGGAAGCTTGCTCGTCGCCATTACGATGATCGTGGGACTTATAGCGGCGGTGGGGTTTGCAGGTATGGTCGTTCCCTTCGTCCATAGCAACTGTCTCGCAGGGGATCCGGCCCGACCTAGGGTTGAATCAAATTGGGGTCTTTATCTCACCAATGGCATTCCGAATCCTGCCCCGGATGATGCGCGCTGCGTTCGCAACACTCCCACCCGAGAGGCGTTGAGCGCCGTTGGGATCTGGGATCTTGGAACTCCGGAGAGTCAGCTTGCTGACCACCTCAGCAACTAGCTCTCGCTGGCAACTGACGATCTGCTTGGCGATTGCCTGCATGGCACTCGTGTTCGCTGTCGGATGCGGAGAGGGTGATGCGGATAGCGCTTCTCAGCGATGGATCAACGAGGTCACCCTGGTAAATGGCGGGTTCGTTGAAACGTCAGAAGCTGCCCAGGCCGAAATCATCAGTGCGTCCACGGCCGAGGAGCTCAGTCAAACGTATTCGGCATACGCAGCAGCGCTGCGCGAGCAGTCCGACCGCCTTGCCGCGATCGACACCCCTGATGAGTGTGCCAAGGTCGAGACCGTCATCGTGGGTTTCATTGATGACATCGCGTCCATCACCGAGGACCTGTCTAAACAGCAAACCCTCACTGCGATCCAGCTCAAGCGCCTTGAAAGCCAGATCGAAACCGATAGACAGGGCCTCCTTCGCGCTTTTAGGCCGATCCTTCAGGGCGAACATTGCTAGGCACCGGCCCACCACCAGGCAAGGCATGACGCGCGGCCGTCTGCTGACCGTTGCGGGTGTGCTCGCGGGTCTTGCTTTCGTCCTGTTTGTCGGGGTGGCCATTCACGAGTTCGATTACGCGAGTGGCCACGCCTATGCCTATGGACCCGCAAAGGTGATTGCTTGGGCGGCTATTGCCGGAGCGATGCTGGCGGCCGCCCTCGGTCTATTGATTCTCGCCATCGTTCCGAAGGACTGAAGCGCCTAGACGTTCTGGCTGGTGGTCGCTTCCGACGAACTGAGGTCCCACGGGCATTGCGCTCTTGGCCCTGCCCTTGCCCCGCCCTTGCCATAAGGGCGCGCTTCGGACACCTATGGCTCCTTGCGGATTCGTTCGGTCAGCAGGGTTTCCGCTTGACCATTGAGGTTGAGGCCGGTGCGCCGCATTGGGCCGCGGAACCGGGCCGGCGATGTAATTCGGCCTCATAACCCGAAGGTCGCAGGTTCGAATCCTGCCCCCGCTATAGGACGAAAGCCCCGCAAATGCGGGGTTTTTGTTTGCCTGGAGGCGCAGACAAGGGGATGCAAAATCGGCCCTGGGGCAAGCCCTGGGGCAAGGTGAGGTCTGGGAGAGGTCCATCCCAGCCCTTGAAACGGGGCTGCCGGTCCACCTACGTTCGCCGCCGAAACCGCAAAAGTGCCCCCGCGCTGCGCAAACAGCCGGGGGCGTGGCACAGGAGGCAAAGCTCCCATGCACGACCACCCTAAGGGCGCGGGCGAGGCCCCGTCCATCACCACCTATGACGAAGACGACCGCGAGGAGGCTGCGGCCCTCCGCCTCGTCTTGGAACTCCATCCGGCCGCTCTGACGCTCGACGAGCTGAACCGCGAATTGACCGACGGCGGATCGCGGGACTTCTCAGAGCTCGACGCGACCCAGCGAGCCGTCCGCGACCTCGCCGGCAGCGGTTTGCTCCACCGCCCCGGTGAGGACGAGATGGTCCGGCCAACCAGGGCCGCCGTCCGCCTCTACGACCTCTGGGAGCGCTGATGGACGGCCGACGGAGACCCCAAGAGGTAGCCGAGCGGATCGGCCACAACGTGTTCCTGGCCCGTCGTCGCGCCGGCTACTCCCAGGAAGAGCTGGGAGCGCTCTGCTCGCTGCACCGCACCGAGATCGGAATGATCGAGAACGGCGACCGCCTGCCGCGCTCAGACACGCTGATGAAGCTGGCTGGAGGCCTCGAAGTGGGGGCGGAGCTTCTGCTGCGGGGGATCGAGTGGATTCCTCCTGGCCGACCGACCGGCGGCGGCAGCTTCGGGGTCATCCCCCCGGATTCGAGGGGAGGCTGAGAGATGGCGGCCAGCAAGAGATCCCTCAGGACCCCGGAAGAGGCGCTGCTCTTCGTCCTTCGGCACCCGCTGCGCAAACGGTTGCTGAGGTTCTACCTCGAAGCCGAGGGAACGCTGAGCCCGAAACAGCTCACGGTCCTCGCCAACGAACCGAGGATCGCGAACGTCGGCTACCACGTCCGCGCTCTCGACGAAAACGGCGCGGTGGAGTTGGTCAAGACCGAGCCGCGTCGCGGCTCGGTAGAGCATTTCTACAAGGCGACTGACCTCGTTGACGAAGTGCCCTGGGGGAGGGCGGCGCTGGGGATGGAGGCATTCCAGTGACCGACATAAACGAGTCCACGGAGGTCCTGAGCGTCCGTCTCCCGCTGGACCTGGCGGCCGAGTTGAGGCTCATCTGCCGGGTCGATCGGGTGTCGATCTCGGAAGGACTCAGGGCCAGCGCCTACAAGTACGTAGCGATCCGTCGTGCGGACGGAGAGTTCCAGGCGCGTCTGAAAGAGCTCGTTGAGAGAGAACGGGAGACCGTGGAGAGGATTGCGAGGGCGCCCTAGCTTTCCCGAGCCCGGTCGCGGCGAAGCCAGCTGCCAATCGGCTTGCGGTCAACGCTGAGTTGAGCGTACCGAGGTTGAGTGCCCTGGGGGGGACGCGCGGCACTCGGCATAGAGGCGGTTTAGCCATGGACATCAACGAGACGACGAAGTCATGAGCCTCCCGTCTCCCGCTGGATTAGGCCGAGTTGAAGCTCATCTGCCACGTCGATCCGGATGTCGGTTTCCAGGCTGCCTACAGGTACGTCGCAATGCGTCATGCCGACGAGGAATTCAGGCGCGTCGAGGGGGACCGATCCCCCGCGCACGACAAGAGGAATCGGTCCCGACATCTAGCCGTGCTTGCTGATGCTGCAAGCCGGGATCGCGACAGGCCGTCGTCTCGATCTTCATGTGCGCTCACCTCCCCTTCCCGTAGGAGGCCCGGCTCGTCCGGACCTGGGAAGCGAACGCTAAAGATTTCTTTGACTTTCCAGACCAGCATGGATGGTGGCGAGTACCGAATAACGACCACCGCTTAAGCTGGGCGTGAGAGCTTGAGGTCCAAGTGACTATGCCGGCGACTCTGTACTTCTACGACCACCACCGCCAGCGCTACGCCGGGAAGGTCTCGATCCCCGAGGCCGGCGAGTTCATGATCGGTGACTACACGGAGGAGGGAACCGTCGGCCGGGACGGCGAGTTCAAGATCACGTTGGTCGAACTCCACGGCGATCGCCGCTGGTCGCTGTATCCGCACCTGGAGGTCTTCGGCGAGGGGGTCGGCGCCCTGCGTCGCGGAATCGACGCCGGGCTCCTCGACCTTCTCGGGCCGGTGAACGGCCGGGATGAGTTCGGCCGGCGGCTGCTGGGGATCGGGCTGATCGACCCCTCTGACAACCCGCTGGCAGAGGGCGGATCGTGAGCCCTCTGTGGGGCTGGTCAAGATGCCGTTCAGATTTTGCTGTCGCGGCTCGGGACGAGCCGTCCGTCATAGGCTGGGCGTAAGGTGTCGTCGCGAGCTAGCCACATGCCTCGATCCACCCTGTCACCGCTTCCCTATCCGGTGCCAAAGGACGCGGTCCGAAGTGCCACGATGAAAGCGGTTCCGAAGGCCGACACTGGTCCTGAGGTGGCGGTCCGCTCGGGTCTCCATCGCCTTGGCTACCGTTTTCGCAAGGAGTACAAGGTCCGAGCGGCGGGACGCAAACGCAGCATCGACATCGCGTTCCCTTCCGAGGGCCTTGCTGTCTTCATCGACGGATGCTTTTGGCATGAGTGCCCAGACCACGGAACCGTCCCGAAGACCAACCGGGGATATTGGGTCCCAAAGTTGAAACGGAACGTCGAGCGGGACAAGCTTGTCAACGCTTCGCTGCGCCGAGGCCTTCCAGGTTGGTCGCGACGACGCGATAGTGGTAAGTCGTCCCCGGTCGCTCTTTGGATGCTTACGCGCTGTGGCCTTGTACACAATTGGAGTCGGAATAGCTCAGAAATCTGATAATCTGATTTCATGAAGAAGCTGAGTGCGACTGATGCCTCCCGCCGGTTCTCGGAGGTCTTGGACGAGGTAGAGCGCGGTGGGGAGTCCTATGTGGTTGTCCGCCATGGTCGCGCCGTGGCGACCATCGGTCCCGCGCGCGGCGGAACTGGAAAAGCCCTCAGGGAGGCCCTTCGCGCTCATCGGCCCGATGATGCTTGGGCCGGCGAGCTGCGGGAGCTTCGCGAGGGCATGGAGCCGGTGACGGACCCCTGGCGCGACTGATTCTCGATACGACGGTCTTGGTCGACGCCGAGCGCGGCGGTAACTCGCTGGAAGAAGTGATTGACGACGGCGATGACGTCGCGGTTGCGGCGATCACCGTGGCGGAGTTGCGAGTCGGTGTCCAGCTGGCGAAAGGACGCAGGCGGGAGAAGCGGGAGCGCTTCGTGGCGGCGGTTCTCGACGCCGTTTCGATTGAGCCCTACGACCTTCAAGTTGCCGAAGCACACGCCGATCTGCTGGCGCACGTTCGGCAGGCAGGAGCGCCACGTGGCGCCCACGACCTCATCATCGCTGCGACGGCACGAGCCCAGGAGCGCCAGGTCATGAGCTCCGACAAAGGGGCCTTTGCTGAGCTTCCTGGCGTCTCAATTGCAAGCGGTTCTGGCGACCGGTAGGCCGATCGCTGGGGCAACAAATGGGGCAACACGCCCCACAGATTCAAGCCAATCTCCACGTAGTTCGATCTCATGAATTCCGCTTGAAACCGTGCCCCACATAGTTCAGCGGGACTCAGGCTCGGGCTCATAATCGGACCGTCCTTGTAGGAACCCGAAGGTCGCAGAGTTCGCTTCCTCCGAAACGAGCTGGCCGAGATAGACAGGAAGACGAGACTAGGAAAGCTGGCCAGCGAAAGACCGGTTCGCTGCGGCCAGTGAGGCGACCTTACATCAAGAGATAATGGGGCCGCCACTCCTGGTGCAGCCGTGTCCTACGGCCTGCGCTTGCTGCTGGGAGGTCGCTCGTTGGGCGTCGATTCGCAATCGGGAGGTAGGGCTGTGGGTCCGGCCGTGATCAAGCGCCTTCGCATATTTGCTCTCGTTCGCGCTGACGCGCCTGCAACGCAAATCCTGCGTCCGGACATTTATCGGTAGTGCTCTCCTCGTTGCCCCCTGATACCTCACTTTCCAACCAACTTGCCGAAGTCCGCTTTCGCAAGCTCTACGCCGAACACCGTGGCGAGGTCCTCGCCTACGCGCTTCGTCGGGTTCCCGATCCCGAGGATGCCGCCGACGTTCTCGCCGAGACATTCCTCGTCGCCTGGCGCCGCCTCGACGATCTTCCCCCTCAGGGTCAAGCTCGCTTTTGGTTGATTGGCGTCGCCCGTCGCGCTCTTGCGAACCAGAGGCGCGGGGAGGATCGTCGCTCGAAACTCGTTGAGCGTCTGTGCTCTGAGCTGGCCGTCGACCTGGGTCAAGGACGGGTCGATGCTCCGGATGGCGGTGAGGTGATCGCTGCGCTTGCAACTCTCGATCCCGCTGATCAGGAACTACTCCGGCTGAATGCCTGGGAGGGACTCGAGCCGAGCGAGGCGGCCCGCGTCCTCGGTATCTCATCGGTTGCCGCCCGCAGCCGCCTACACCGCGCCCGCCGTCGGCTTCGTCTCGTGCTCGACGCCCAGCGCACTGATTTCACAGGTCGAGGAACACTCGAACCGAGGGAGGAAGAATGAACCGTCGCGAGACCAGAGAGGCGCTTGCCGCCGCCAATCCCGTGCCCGTCGATAAGGCTGCCGAGGTGCCGATCGCGGCAACCGAGGACGCGCTGATCGACTCCATCCTCCACGAGCACCGGGAAGTCACCGGCGGGTCGGGCCGGTCTGGGCATTACGTCCCCCGGCTTGCGATCGGCGTCGGCGCGGCCTTGGTCCTGGCGCTTACCGCTGTCTTCGTGTTCAGCAACGGTGACGGGGGGCCGAAGGCGGGCCCGCAGTCCGCCTATGCCGCTCCGCTCGTCCACCTTGCCGAATCCACCCCCCTCGTTCTGATCGGTGAACCCGGCTGGCACGTGGAAGGCCTGCAGCCGTATTCCAGCGATGAAGGCGAGATGCAGTTCTACCAAGGTGATTCGCCGCCACCCGATGAAATGCCGAACCCCGAAGGGCTTGAGGGCGGCGTTCCTCTGCCCCCCTCGCTCCGCCAGCGCAAGGCCCAATTGAACTGGTACGGACCGATTGAAGTCTCCGCCCAGGAACAGTCGGCGGGTATCCCTGATCTCCATACGGTCGAGAAGGTCTTCAGGTTTCGGGTCGAGGACAGGGCAAAGAGCGCCGAAGTCCGGACGACGGCTCCCGTCCTCGGGACGACCGCCCAGGTGTTCCGATACGAAGGTGGTTCTCCGGGCGATCGCGACATCACCTCGCTCTGGATCGAAAATGGGCGCGTGCTTGAGTTCCGCAGCTCGGTCCCCGACATGGCCACCTTTGAGCGCCGGCTTGCCTCGCTGGAAAGGGTCGACACTACGACCTGGCTCGATGCGATGCCCGCGAGCGTGGTCAAATCAGCCGACCAACCGAAAGCGATTCGCGAAATCCTCAGCGGCATCGATCTGCCGCCGGGCTTCACGGCGGCGGACGTCCCCGATGAAGGACTTACCACGGACCACTACCAGCTCGGTGCCCTGACTGTGAGCAGCGTTGCCTGCACCTGGTTTGCCCGCTGGGCGACCGGAAGACTTGAAGGCAACGAGGCACAGATCAAGGAAGCCGTGGACGCGATGGCCGGGGCGAAGAGCTGGCCGATCCTCCGAGAAATGTCGAGCGAAGGTGCCTATCCACAGGTGGTCGAGAGCCTCGCGGCGGCGATGCCTAGCGGGCACGTTTGGCACCAGCGACCACTCAAGGCGGATGTTGAAAGCGCCCTCCTCTGTGGTCGCAGATTCGGCACCCCCATCCCCGAATCTCAGTCCGGCGGCGACTGAGCCGATCTCAGCCTGCCCGAGCCACAGGTTGGAGCGGCGGTCGCTGGGGCAAGAAATGGGGCAAGAAGCCCCACAGACTCCAGCCGATCTCAGCCGATCTCGATCTCGCCGAAACCGCTTGAAACCGTGCCCCACGTAGTGAGACGGGACCCTGGATCGGGCTCATAATCGGACTGTCCTTATCGGAACCCGAAGGTCAATCAGTCCCGGATTTCCGTCTCAATCGCTGGAACTGGACTGACCTGAGCGGGTGCCTCGGATCTTGAACCGGTGCTTCGCCAATGGGCTGCGAGCGCAAAATCTCCAATAGTCCTGCGCACCGCGCTGGCGGTAGTAGAGGCAGCTGCGGCCAGCCCCCTCAGTTCGGCGGATCGGAGGGCCGAAGCAGGCCATGAAGTCATGAACCCGGACCGCGCGTCCCACGACATCTTCACCGATGGTGCCGACCGTGCCGGGGGCCTGACGAGCGCGGCAGTCCGGATCGCCCGGTCGGTATCGCTCCGACCGAACGGAGACGGCGGCTGGAGATGCGAGCCCTTTCTGAGTGGTGGAGGTCGCATCCTCTGCACGATCACCTCCCCCGCAACCGGCCAGCGCGAAGGCCCCGCCGAGGCAAACGGCCCAGGTCGAGACCAAGCTGAAACGGACAACCGAGAACGAGCAGAACCCCATGGTCGAAGTGTCGCAGGGGCATCGCGGTTGTCCAAGCAATGCGGAACTGATCTCCCACTGTGCCAGAGAAGCCGATCGTGGCCGCGCTGGGACAGGAATGCGGCAAGAACCCCAGCGTGGCAACGCCCGGTGCGGTTTCCCGGAGGCTCTTGCCTGCCTGTAGCCGGGGCGAGCTCTCCGGTGCGAAATCGGCCGGGGCCCTTCGTCGTTCCCCGGGGGGAGGGAGGTGGACAAGCCTCGACCAAGGACCTCTCGTCGGTCCTCAGACGTAGACACACTGATGGGATCGCTGCGGTCACAGCACCGTTGGACCGGCGTACTTGCGCTCGCTGCCCTTTCGATGGCGCTTCACGCTAATTTCGCTGTCGCCGACGTCGGTCGCTTCGACGTACGGCCGCGAGCGGCGGCGCCGCGAAGCTCCGTCGAGTTCTCATTCGCCGCTGCCTGGCCGCAGCGGTTCCCGATCTCGTTGGTGCGGTTGGCCCGCGCGCCGGAGCCGTTCCCCTGTCTCGACAAAAATGGCCTCTGCGCACCGGCGACCAAGGCTCCCCCGCGGCGTCCTCCATTCGTCTTCCTGGGATCGGCTCACCCCGACCGCCAGAGCAGCGCCCGCTACATCTACCGCTACCGGTTCCGGTTCTACGTGCCGGATCTGAAACCGGGCGCCTATGCCTTCGTCCTTTGGTGCGCCGGTTGCTACGAGGGCTCGCGCGGCAGCCTGATCGCGTCAGCTCTCCCGAGCGGTGAGGCGGAGGCGGGAACTTTGCGGGTGCTAATGGGCTCCGACAGGATCGCTGGGGCAAGAGATGGGGCAAGAACCCCCACAGATCCCAGCCGATCCCAGCCGATCTCGATCTTGCGAAATCCGCTTGAAACCGTGCTCCACGTAGTCCAGCGAATCCTAGACTCGGGCTCATAACCGAAGGTCGCAGGTTCGAATCCTGCCCCCGCTATAGGAAAGAAGCCCCGCAAATGCGGGGTTTTCGCGTTTTTTGGGACGTAGACAATAGGCGTCAAAATCGCCCCTGGGGCAACGCTTGGGGCAACATGAGGTCCGAGAGAAGCAGTGATGGAAGAACTGAAGCCGCGCAAATTTGATCCTGATCGAATTGATCCCGATCCGGATGCAGAGCCAATCTCTGGCCTGACCTTCTTACTTGAACTTCCTCACTGCTTGCGGATTGATGGCCTTGTCTTCTTGGTGAGTGATCGCGGGGGGAGCTGGCCTGGCTGGAATCCCGACGCAATCGGCCACATGGTCGGGATGGCAGCGCCAGTGCCGGAGGACGATCTGCGGCCGTGCTTTCGTGTCGAGGTGAAGCAGACTCGAGTCGACGGTTGGGTTCCTCTTCTGGCGGCCGAACGCGCCTTTCCGGACTGGAAGAACGTGAAGCAACCGAACGGTCCTCGCGGAGTCACGGCCCGCGGAGCCGATGAACTGCGGAGTGTTGTCCAAATTACGATTTATGAGCTCGTAGGCGAAACGCCACTTGGCAAGGAAGAGGCCGATGACGAGCACTTTCGACACGACGTACTCGAATGGTTGTCGCGACGCCTTGATGAGGCCCTGCTCTTCCTGAACAGATACGTCGTAATCCTCGCGGGACTACGCGACGAGTGGCACATCTCGTCGCTGTCGCGAACCGATCTCCCGCGGGAGACGCCGTGGAAACTGGATCTCTTCCCAGCTCCGGAAGGGTGGACCGGGCCGAGTGGGACGCTTGATGTGCACGCAACCATTCGTGACGACCTGCCCGAGGAGCGCTCTGAGGAGGAACTTGTCTACGCGATCGAGGCAGTTCATGAGGCCGGCGCTGGTCGAGCGCCCTTTTTTCAGTTTGTCGAGCTGTATCAGGCAGCAGAGCACCATCTGGGGGCTGGGCGGCACGATCAATCGGTGATCGCGGCGTGTACCGCGACCGAGGTGCTCGTGAACACGATCTTCCGAGTGCTTTGGGTGTGCCTTGAGCGCGATCCGGACAAGTTGGGAGGCGTGCTGGCGGCACCATTCAAGAACCAGCTAACCCAACTTCTTCCCCAATTCCTTGACGAGGATCTCACGCTCGCCGACGAATCCTCAGCCCCGGGGCGCTGGCATGCCGATTGCTATCGGCTGCGAAATCGGATTGTCCATGAAGGCCAGAAGGCCACCGCCGGAGAGGCATGCGACTCGAAGGTTGCGACCGGAAACTTTGCGCGCTGGATCGGGAAGGCGCTCAGTCCGGATGAGCGCACGGACTGGATAAAGACGTTCTTGCAGTTTGAGCGGCAGCCTTAGCTGATGCCGCTGCGCCCACAGAGAGGAAGTGGTCCAGTGGGTTAGCGTGGGTCCGATGATTGGCGCTCTTGAGCGAATTGGGACGAGAATGTGGGCATTCCATTTCCGTCTAGCGCCATTGCTGTGGTGGTTGGCGGGGATAGTGCTGGCGGTGCTGGCCCTCACTGCGCCCAAGTTCGAAGTTTCGGTGAGCGCAGCAGTTCTGGCACTCATAGCGCTCGCTGGTGGATTGCGCTGGTTCGCGGCAAGGCGACGGTGTCGTCACTCCTTGGTGGTGGCGCTTTTTTATGAGGGCGCCAACGCGAAGGGTCGGGCGGAGGAAGCACAGCGAATTGTGGTCGACACCCTTCGGTCACACCTACCTGCTGAGCTGCTGGATCTTGTGCAGCCTTTGGCTCTAACGATTGGGTCCGACCAGCAAGCTCTCGCCGAGCGCACCCGCAAGCGACTACGGGGCATGTTCGTTTTGCACGGGCGGATCGCCTCGCGTCCCGACGGGAACTGGTCCATCTATCCACGGATCCTCGAGCCCGCTTTCGACGCGACGACGCACATTGACTGGTTCACCCGGGATCGAACCCCTGCAAATCCTCGCTTCGGTCCATTTGTTAGCAGCCTTACTCCACAGATCGGTGTGCATGATGAGGAGTTTCCGCTGGAGTTCTGTCGTGACCTCGAGGCCCTCCTTCGCGGGATCTTGGGGCGAGCGGCCGTTGCCTTCGGGGTTTTCAGGGAGGCGATGAAGCCACTCAGAGATGCGCTTGATATCGCCGGCGAGAGTACGAATGCACAAATCGATGAGTTGCGTCTGGCTCTTGCTCGTGCGATGGCGGCCGAGGACGAAATCGACGAGGCAATTAACTTCCTGCGCGCGCGGGTGGAAGGGCTCAACCCCTCGCCCGAGCTGTTACGTGGCTTCGCCCACCTTCTCCTTGATAGGGCGAATCGAGTGGCAGCTGTTGGTGGTGCGCCTGACCTAGCTGACCGCGATGAACAAATCGCAGCGCTTCGGCTCGCGCGAAGGAACGACGCAGATCCACTCCGTGACCAAACCACCTACAACCTTTTTGCCGCGCTTGATTTCGGCGGGGCCAGCGAGGAGGAGCGTTGTGAGGCAGATGAGCTCCTAGAAGAGCTCCTCCGGTCTCAGGCCCGGTATGGAAAGCAGTGGTACGTCCGTCGTGCAGCAGCGCTCCGGTCTTGGCGTGGGGTCGAGAAGGCTTGGGGGGAAGGAGACCGAGATGCTGAACAGGCGGCAGGCAAGGATGCAGCAAAGTGGTACTCGCGGACGATTAGAGCGAGACCGCGGTTGCAGTTGAGGCGGGTAGGGCGGAGGCCGTGGCGGTGGTTGCGCTGGATCCCGCTCTCGCCCATCCTTTACGCCAATGCTGTGGACGCCCATCGCGTAGCCGGCAACCAGATACGAGCACGATTTATGGAGTGGCGCTTCCAACGAATCCGCAAGCGCTACTGGAAGCGTGCGTGGAAGGCAACCGAGGCAAGCAACTGGGCAAGGGCAATGGCCTTCTACGACTGGATCGCGATCGTTGGGCGAAGAGACGAGCGCGAGATGTTCGCCACCACGTATGCCGCTATCTGTCGGTGGAAGTACGGCCAGCGAGACGAGGCCGCTCATGACTGGGCAGTGGCACTAGCGCAATATGGCCCCCTAGCCTCGATCCACCGTTTTCACCCCGCCGGTGTAATCGGCTGACTTGAGGTAGGTAACAACCCCAGGGCGGCTCGGCGGAGTCGCCCTGGGGCTCCCTTTCGAGCTCGGTCGCCCGGCAAACCATCGCTTTGGCACCTGCGCGCGGCAGGCCGAGATCGGCGGCTGCGTCGAGGGGAGTCGAGGCCGGGGAGCGGGGCCTGGGACTACGGGCTCGAGGCGACCGGCAGCGCCCGCAGCCTTGCGAAGGCCGCCGCCAGGGCATCGGCCCAGGGCCAGGTGCGCGGCAACCGCAAGATCACCCGCCGGCCAGAGCGCACCATCCGCCCGGCGACGTGCAGCAGGCGCTGGCGCATCCGCTTGGGCTCGGCCAGGGCAAGCTCGCCCTCCAGGCAGAGCGAGCGGGCCCACGAGAGCAGCTCCGCGGCGAGGAGCGAGAGCTCCAGCCAGGCCTGGTTGTGCTCGAAGGCGGCGAAGGGCAGGTTGCGGATGCCGGTGTCCTTGGCGCAGCGGATTGCGTCCTCGCAGCGGGCGCGGCGGCGGTGGCGCAGCTCCAGGGCGGCAATGTCGGTGTCGTCTTGGTCGGTGATGAAGGCGGTGTGGCGGTAGCCGTCGGCGTCGAAGACGCAGAACTGGGCGCCGGGGTGGGGACGCTCGCGACGCACGATCAACCTTGTTCCCTCGGGCCAGGCGCCGAGGTCGAGGGCGCCGGTCAGCTCGGCGACCCAGGCGCCCTCACGCTCGCTCCCGTCGGCTTCGATCGCGCTCTGCCATGCCGGCTCGGGCGCCGCGAGGATCGCCTCGCGGACCCGCGCACCGACTTCATAGCCGACCGAGAAGCCGACCCCGGCATCCCGGCAGTCGGCGGTGAAGGCGTGGGTGGCGCCGCCGATGTCCGCGCGGGCCAGGATCTCGCGCCGCAGGTCAGCCTCCGGCAGCTGTTCGAGGGCCAGCTGCAGTACCTCGAAGTGGTCGGCGGCGGTGTTGGCGCCGGCGTTGCCGGGGCGCAGGAGGCCGGCCAGGGGCTCGCCCGTCTCGTCGAGGAAGCAGAGCAGCGGGAAGAAGCCGAAGCCGTTCTTGTAGTTGCCGGCGGCGCCTTGCTTCTCGGAGTGGGCGGTGAGGAGGCTGGCGTCGATGTCGAGGATCAGCTCCTGCGGGCGGGCTCCGGCATCCCAGGCTCGCTCGCGCGCCTGGGCCCGGGCGGCGCGGATCGCTTCCAGCCGCTCGGCGTCGATCGACTTGATCGCCCGGTGGGCGGTGGTCTCGGAGGCGACCGCCCCGAACAGGGCCTCCTGGCCGCGCAGCACGCCGAGGTCTGAGACGCAGTCCCCGCCGTCGGCGATCGCCACGCAGATGTCGCGCAGGACGACCCCGGGGTCGTGGGCGGAGCGCCGCTCGCGAGTCGGCCCCATCGCTTCAGAGAGCGCCGCGGTGAGACCCATCCGGTCGCCCAGCTCGCTCAAGAGGAAAGCCCCGGCGTGGGAGACGAGACCCTCGCCGTCCGCCCTGACTTCTACCGTTCGGCGCGTCGTTTGTGTCTTCACCTTCCGGGTGTCCTCCTGGTTCTGAGAATGGGTCGTCGCAAACCGCATTCTCAAGGTCCAGGAGGACGTTCCCGGCGGCCTTTCAGGGCGCTTATCGGTGGATCGAGGCTAGCACTTCTGGCGCGAGCGAACCTCGTCTGGTTTTTCGAGCGTTGGGGGGTCGAGCCAACGGTGCCAGGCGACGAGCCAACCCGCCAAGAGGAGGTGACGGCACTGGTCAGTGAAATGCTCGACGAGTGAGCCGGTAGCGAGGACCAATCAACGTAGGACCACCACGACTTCAAACTCAAGCTTCACGGGCTTCGACCGTCGCAAGTTCCTCGCACAACCAAGCATCTTTGAAGACAAAACATCTAGTCCGCGCCCAAAGTTATTGTCGCCGGAATGGCGATGCAGCCGAAAAATTGGATCGTGGACTTCGACAGCGAGGCAGTCATCGACTTCGAGGACGTGAAGTCGCGCGGAGATCGCAAGGCGATCTTCAACGTCGTCCAGAAGCTGAAGGATCTTGGGCCAGACCTACCCTCGCCGCATATGAAGTCGTTGAAGGGCGAGGCGAATCTCTTTGAGCTGCGACCGAAGCAGGGGGCTTATGAGGCTCGGCCGCTCTATGCGCGGTTCGGCGATCGATTCGTAATCCTGGGGGTAGCTGCGAAGAAGAAGGACTTCGATCGAGCGGTCATGGCAGCGCGTGATCGCCTGAAGCGTCGCAGTTGACTCTGATAACAAATTTATTATCATGATGGAGCAATGACGGGTTCAGACAAGACCTTCGATGCCCTTGTGGCAGAGGAACAGCTCGCCGATCCAAGCTTTCGGGCGGAGTGGCAAAGGCTCGCTCCGGCGCGGGAGTTTGCTGCCACGCTGCTGCGTTATCGCGCCGAGCACAAGCTGAGTCAGAGGGCCCTGGGGGAGAAGCTGGGCGTTTCGCAGCCCCGCGTCGTCAAGCTCGAGTCCGGGGAGCACAACCCGGAGGTCGACACGATCATCAACGCTGTTAGGCGGCTGGGGATCGAGTTCGTGCTGGACGTGGCACCCGCTGACCGCAAGCCGGCACTGGTGACGGCGCGAGCTCAGAAGCGCGGGGCGATTGCCCACGACGATGTCTCCGTCGTGGCGGCTTCGTCGATATAGATCCTGGGGCAACAAATGGGGCAACATGCCCCACAGATTCCAGCCGATCACCACGTAGTTCAAGCGCGCGAAAACCGCTTGAAACCTAGCTCCACGGAGTCCAGCCGATCCAGCGGATCAGACTCAGAACCCGAAGGTCGCAGGTTCGAATCCTGCCCCCGCTATCCCAGATGTAGAGCCGAAAACGCCCCCCGCAGAGGGGGCGTTTTTCGTTCCGGGTCAACGCCCAGGTCAACAGCGTGCAGGCGTGATGCGGACTTGGGTTCCGTTGCGCCCGGTGCAACAATGTGGAGGCGATGAAGCCCCAGGCTCCCAGCACTCCTACGAAGACCACTGAGAAGCCCGATATGAAGTCGGGTCTGCCGGGCGCTCCGGAGGAGCAGCGCCGCGCCCTTCGTGCGGCCATGAAGAAGCACCAGGAGACGCTGCGCCGTTTGGCGCAGTAGCCGCCGCTCAAAGTGGCCGAAGTCCTGTACGTCACGTTTGGCGACTACTGCCGCATCGCCGCCGAGGTGCTCGGAACCACCCCCGAGCAGGTCGCTCGGCTGCCTCGTATTGCTTTGGCCGACTCCGCGCTGGCTTCGGCGATCAGGATGCCTATCCCACCCTGATTGAGAAGGCTGCCGTTCTAGTCGAGCACCTGGCGCGGAATCACCCACTCCCCGACGGCAACAAGCGCTGCGCCTTCCTGGCCGTGGAGCGTTTCTTGGCGGCCAACGGCCAGCCGATCCGCGATCCCGATCCTGATATCGACGTTCCGATGGTCGAGCGAATCGCGGCAGGAGAGGCAACTCCCAAAGAAATAATCACGTGGTTGGAAGAGCGCACCGCTGTGGTCGGCTGATCGCGCCTGTCGGGGGTAGGAGTTGGCGGTGTTCCGAAGTAGATCCGGACGGAGACCTAGCCTCTACGGCGGTGTCTTCGAAAAGTGATCAGAGCGTTCCCTCGCCGCTCACTGAAGCGGACTTGATTTCAAATCGAGCGCTTGGTGAGGAAGACAAGGACGATTTTGGATATAGCGCTATCGCGGGCCGTGTTGCCGAGACGATCCTTGCGCTAAGCCCCCGCTTACTATCGGCCTCTTTGGTTCTTGGGGATCGGGCAAGACCAGCATCCGCGAGCTGTTGCGCCGCGAGCTTGCCGAAAAGGACTCCGATACGCGCAGGAGGTCGGCCTGCTTCACCTCGATCCCCGTCTCGGGAGCTTCGCCTCGAGGTTGCGGCCGGTTTCCCAGGAGACGGGATTGAGCCAGGTTGACCCGATCTCGAGGTGGGCGTTGTCGGCATCGAAGTCCCAATAGGAAGTGGACCCGATCGCCGACCCGCCCTCAGCCTCTAAGACGGCGAACGGAAAGCGTCGATCCGCGTGTCGATCGGCGAGGGCGCCGCGTATCCAGGCTACGATCCTGTCAGGAACCTCGGCACCGTGGCGCGGGCAAATGTCACGGAACAGCCGGGGGTACGATCCGTAGGTGAGCGTCCGCCGCATGCTTCCCCAGGAGCTCGAGGCTGCGGTCAGCGTGTGGCGCGAGGCGAACATCGCCCGAGGTGCTCCGCATGGGGCGGAGCGCACTGACCGCATCCGCGCGAAACTCTCGGCCCCAGACGCTGTGGCGTTCATAGCGCTCAGACGAGACATCGTCGGCATGGCGCTGGCCGAGCCTGGCCGCTTCGATGATGGCGAGGGCGAGCTCGATCCGACACTTCTGCACATCTCGATGGTTTTCGTGCATCCCGCCGCGGGGATGGCGGTTACGGGCAAAAGCGCGCGCGGACTCATCCGCACGCAAATCCAATACGCATCGGCGAAGTGGGCGATGAGCTGACTTCCTCACTACGCGATCTCTGCGCGCCGTGGCTTTACCTTCCGGTTTTGGTGGCGGTGATCCTCGCGCTACAGCTCGCCCCGCCGGCCTCCGCGGCAACGTCGAGCTCGGCTGTCGGTCCAGCGGGCTCGGTCGTACCCCAGTTGCTCCTGATCCACGGCGGCTCCTTCCTCTATGAAGACCTGACGTTTGAATCGCTTACGCGCCGGCGGGCCCTCAGGGCAGGGTTCACCCCCCACTATTTGCGCTACCCGCTCGGCGACATGCCGGCTGCGTTCCAGGCCGCGCGGGCGGAAGCGGCTCGCCTGCGGGCCAGGTACGGGAGCGCGGTCTACGCCTACGGGTCATCGGCCGGCGGCACCCTCGCCGCACTGCTCGCCGGCGACGGCCTGGTCTCGGCCGCTGTGGCGAAGGCGCCGGTGTCCGACCTGCTCGACTGGGAATGGCCCCTGAGCGCCTACGGACCCGACTACTTCGGACGGATCGGGCTGTCCGCCCCGGCGGCGAGGCGCAGGCTCTCGCCCCTGCGGCGGCCCGCCAGGCACCCGCTCCTGATTCTGCAGGGCCGCCGCGACCAAGTTGTGCCTGTGACGATGAACAGGCAGTACGCTGTGAAGTTCAAGCGCGTGTACCTGTGGGTAGTCCAAGGTGGGCACCACACCGAGCGCATCAGGCCCGAGCTTCTGAGCCGTGCCTTCGATTGGCTCGCCCGCGTCGCCACCGCCCACCGACACTGAAGGACGTTCCTATCTCCGCCAAGAGCGGCTTTCGCCCCGACATCGAGGGTCTGCGGGCCGTCGCGATCGTCGCGGTCCTGCTCTGCCACGCGGGGCTCTCCTTCGTTGCCGGCGGCTACGTCGGCGTCGATGTCTTCTTCGTCATCTCCGGCTTCCTCATCACCCGGCTGCTGCTCGGCGAGCTCGACAGGACCGGCGGCATATCCCTGCGCCGCTTCTACGCCCGCCGCGCCAAGCGCCTGCTGCCGCTGACGGCTGTGCTCCTCGCCGCGGTGGGCGCCCTTTCGCTGCTGCTCCTGTCCCCCGTGCGGGCGGTCGAAGTCTCCAGCGACATCGTCAGCTCGGCCCTCTACACGGCCAACTGGCACTTCGCAGCCCAGTCGGTCGACTACTTCGCTCAGGAAGTCGAACCGAGCCCGGTGCTGCACCTCTGGTCGCTAGCGATCGAGGAGCAGTTCTATCTCGTCTGGCCGACCCTTCTGCTCGCGGTCACGTGGTTCTGGCGAAACCGCGGCGGCTCTCTCCGCCCGGCGATCTGGGTCACGCTTGCGGTCACTCTCGTGGGCTCGCTCCTGCTCGGCATCCACCTCACCGAGAACCAACCCGCCGCGGCCTACTTCTCGACCTTCGGCCGCGCCTGGGAGCTGGCGCTGGGGGCCGGGCTGGCGGTCCTGGGGACGGTGCGCATACCGCGCGCTCTGGCGGCCGGGGTCGGCTGGACCGGCCTGGCGGCGATCGTCTACGCGGCCGTCGCCTTCGACGCGAGCACCCCATTTCCGGGGACCGCCGCTCTCCTGCCCACCCTCGGCGCCGCCTGCCTGATCTTCGCCGGCTCCTCCGTCCACGCTCGGGCGAAGGGCGCCCCCGGCTGGCTGCTCTCGCTTCCTCCCGTCCGCTATGTCGGGCGGATCTCCTACTCGTGGTACCTCTGGCACTGGCCGGCGCTGATCTTCGCTGCCGTCATCTGGGGCCCGCTTTCGGTCCCCGCGGCCCTCGCGGTGGTAGCGGCCTCCTGGGTCCCCACCGCCGCGACCCATCACCTGATCGAGGATCCATTGCGCCTGTCCAGAGCCCTTGCCCGTCGGCCGAACCGGGCTCTCGCGATCGGCCTTGGCTGCATGCTGATCGGCGTCTGCGGCGGCGTCGGTCTGGCTCACTTTCAGCCGACCCTCCACACGGCACCGCTCTCCGATGTCAGAGGCGCTGCCGCGCTGCCCGAGCAGCCCCGCCCGCAGCAGCGCGCCGTCGCCGTCCGCCCGAACCCGCTGCGAGCGGCGGCCGACCGCTCCCGCGCCTACTACGACGGCTGCCTGGTCGGGATCAGCGGCACGAATTCAAACAAGTGCCTCTACGGCGACCCGAACGGCACGCGCACCCTGATCCTCTTCGGGGACTCCCACGCGATGCAGTACTTCCCGGCGCTCGAGGAACTGGTGGAAACGCACCATTGGCGCCTGATCACGCTGGTGAAGGCCGAATGCACGCCCGGCGAAGTGAAGATTCGCAGCATGATCGCCGACCGCGAGTACTCGCAGTGCGACGCCTGGCGGCAGGAGTCGCTGCGGCGGATCGAAATGGGCGGTGGGTCCACCCTGGTGGTGATGAGCGGCGACACCGCATATGTCCCCTACGGCGACGGCGGCGAAGAACTGAGCGGAGAAGCGGCGGCGGCCGCCATGCAAGCGGGCTACCTGGCGACCCTGACGCGAATCCACCGTGCCGGCCTGCGGACGGTGGTTATCCAGGACACCCCCGCCTCGGCCAGCGACGTCCCCGGCTGCGTCTCTGAAGACCTCCAGCACCTCGCGTCATGCGCCTTTCCGCGGGTTCACGAAAGGGACAAGGAATTCGACGTTCGCGCCGCACGTGCCGCGCCCGGCGGCCACCTGATCGAAATCAACCGCGAGATCTGCCCCGACAACCTCTGCCGCGCGGTGATCGGCAACGCCCTGGTCTACCGGGACAAAAGCCACCTCACCGCGACCTTCGCCCGCACCTTGGCCCCGGCAATAGAACGCGGCCTGAAGAGGGCCGGGCTGTCCTGACCCTCGCCCGCCGGACTCGTGGCATTCCTGGGGCAACAAATGGGGCAACATGCCCACAGATTCCAGCCGATCTCAGCCGATCTCGATTTCGTGAAAACCGCTTTAGATCGTGGCCCCACGTAGTCCAGCGGGACCGCTGGCGCGGGCTCATAACCCGAAGGTCGCAGGTTCGAATCCTGCCCCCGCTATAGGAAAAAGTCCTGCCAGACGAGCTTGACCGTGCTGGTGCCGAAGGGCGCAGAAGCGCCCGATCACGAAGGCCAGGAAGAGAAGAACGGCAGCGCCAACAAACAGCGCCACCCGCGACTTCGTACGCCCCATGAGTGGGCGATCTTGATTCTTGCGCCCAGGGACAAGTCATACGCTGATCCAATGCAGAAACACCGGCTTCATCCGGGCCTTGGTCTTGAGCCGCCCTCCATCTGGCTCGGGCTCCTCGCGACGGTGGCGGCGGTGGCGATCTGCACGCTTCTCGTCTTCCCCCTGAAGTCAGTCGCGCCGGTCGTTTCCCTCGGGGTCGTCTACCTGCCGGCGATTTTGGTGATCTCGACGGTATGGGGGTTGCGACTCGGGCTACTCGCCTCGGTCGCCAGCGCCGCCGCTTTCAACTTCTTCCACATTCCCCCGGTGCATCGCTTCACGATCGCCGAGGAGGAGAACTGGGTCGCCTTGGTTGCGTTCGTGATCGCGGCGATTGTCAGCAGCACCGTCGCCGGCCTCGCGCGAGCCCGCGCCTTGGAAGCCGAGCGGCGACGTGAAGAGGCCGATCGCGCGCTCGCCGAACTGGAGGCCCTGACCCGCGAGCGCGACCGGATGCAGGCCGAGGCGGTGGAAGCCGAGGCGGTGCGGCGAAGCGACGAGCTGAAGACCGTGCTGCTGCGGTCAGTCTCCCATGACCTGCGAACCCCGCTCACGTCGATCATCGCGGGAGGCTCGGCCCTTGGCTCCGAGAATCTGACCCCGGAGGAGCGCGTCGAGCTGAGCGAGGGCATCGTCGGGGAGGGCAAACGCCTCTCGCGCCTGGTCGAGAACCTGCTCGACATCTCGCGACTTGAGGCCGGGAAGGCCGAGCCACATCGCGGGCCCGTCGATCTCGCCGACGTGCTCGAGGCGGCGCGGGAGGGACAGGGCGAGTCGGAGCCGATCCGGCTGTCGCTCGACGCCGAGCTGCCGATGGTGGAGGCGGACGCCGCTCAGCTTGAGCGCGCCTTCGCGAACGTGCTTGAGAACGCGGTCCGATACGGGGACGGTCGCCCTGTCCTTGTTCGCTCGCGGCTGGTCGGCGGCAATATCGTCGTGCGCGTGGTCGACCAAGGGTCGGGCATACCCGAGGGCGACCGCGAGCGGTTATTCGAGCCCTTTCAGCATGGCGACGCCGCCAGCGCGGGCTCCGGGCTCGGGCTGGCGATCGCCAAGGGCTTCATCGAGGCCAACGGGGGAGGCATCGCGGTCGAGTCGCTGCCGGGGCAGGGCACGAGCTTCGTCGTGACCCTGCCGCCCCACGAGGGGGAAGTGTGAGCGACGCGACGCGGGTGCTCGTCTGCGACGACGAGGAGCAAATCCTGCGCGCCCTGCGGGTGATCCTGCGCGATGCCGGCTACGAGGCAGTCACCGCATCGACTGGCGAGGAGGCGCTGGACCGCGCGGCGGTCAAGCCGCCAGCCGCCGCGATCCTCGACCTGATGCTTCCCGGTATCGACGGGGTCGAGGTGACGAAGCGGCTGCGCGAGTGGAGCGAGATGCCGATCATCGTCCTCTCGGCTGTCGGCGAGGAGGAGTCGAAGGTGCGGGCGCTGGCGGCCGGGGCCGACGACTACGTGACCAAGCCCTTCGGCCCACCGGAGCTGATCGCGCGGCTCGAGGCCGTGTTGAGGCGGGCGAGGCCGGAAGCCTCAGAGCCCGTGATCGAAGCAGACGGGCTGGAGCTCGATCTGGGCGCTCGCATGGTTCGGCGCAACGGCGAGGAAGTCCACCTCACCCCGACGGAGTTCGAACTGCTGCGGGTCCTCGCGCAGAACCGCGGCCGACTGATGACGCATCGCGCCCTGCTGGTCGAGGTCTGGGGGGTCGAGTACGAAGACGACGTGCAGGTGTTGCGCGTCCACGTCGCCAACCTGCGGAGCAAGATCGAGCCCGAGGACGGCCCCCGCTACATCCGCACCGACCCCGGCGTCGGCTATCGCTTCGCGGGCTAGAGGCGACCTTTACGAAATCTGTATACGCCGGCCGCGTTTCTTCATGCGGTCTTGACGGGGTGGGGCGCACGATCCCTGCATGGATCTCGTCTCCCTCGTCCTGGCGCTCCTCGCCTTCGGCTCGATATACGGGCTGATCGAGGCGCTCGACCGCGTATGAGCGGCGCCGAGCTGTTCGGGCTGATCGTCGCCGCCGCGATCTTCGGCTACCTCGGCTATGCGCTGTTCCGAGGAGAGCGGTTGTAGTGGCGCAGGGCTGGGCGCAGATCGTCGTCTTCCTCCTCGTCCTGACGGCGCTGGTTCCGCTGGTCGGCTCCTACACGGCCGCCGTCTTCCAGGGCGAGCGGGTCTTCCTCTCGCCCCTCCTCGGGCCGGTCGAGCGCTTCGCCTACCGGCTGCTCCGGGTGCGGCCCGACGAAGGGCAGGACTGGAAAGCATATGCCCGCTCGATCGTCGTCTTCAGCCTGCTCTCCTGGCTGGCGCTCTACCTGATCCTGCGCACCCAGGGCATCCAGCCGCTCAACCCCGAGGGCTTCGGCTCTGGCCCCTGGAACCTCAGCTTCAACACCGCCTCCTCCTTCGTCACCAACACCAATTGGCAGTACTACGGCGGCGAGACGACGCTGAGCTACTTCGTCCAGATGGTCGGCCTGACGGTGCAGAACTTCGTCTCGGCCGCTGTCGGGATCGCCGTGCTCGCCGCCGTGATCCGCGGCTTCGCCGCCCGCTCGGGATCGGCCCTCGGAAACTTCTGGACGGACCTCGTTCGGATCAACCTCTACGTCCTGCTGCCGATCGCCTTCGTCGCGGCGCTGGTGCTCGTCTCCCAAGGGGTGATCCAGACGCTCGACGGATCGCAGACCTTCCACACGCTCGCCGGAGGGACGCAGACGCTGGCGCTCGGCCCGGTCGCCTCGCAGGAGGCGATCAAGGAGCTCGGGACCAACGGCGGCGGCTTCTTCAACGTCAACAGCGCCTACCCGTTCGAGAACGCGAGCAGCCTCACCAACATCGTCGAGCTGCTGCTGATCCTCGTGATCCCGGCCAGCCTCACCTACACGTTCGGCCGCATGATCGGGAACCGGCGCCAGGGCTGGGCGATCTACGGGGCGATGATGGCGATGTTCCTGGTCGCCGTCGCCGTCGTCTACGCCGCCGAGCAGCACGGCAGCCCGGCCCAGCACCACGCCGGGGTGCTGACCGCCTCGATCGAAGGCTCGACCGGCGGCAATATGGAGGGCAAGGAGCAGCGGTTCGGCATCGCCCAGTCCTCGCTCTGGACGGCGGTGACGACCGTGACCTCCTGCGGCGCGGTCAACGCCGCGCTCGACTCGCTGACGGGGATCGGCGGCCTGGCCCCGCTGGCGAGCATGGGAACCGGCGAGGTCGTCTTCGGCGGGGTCGGTTCGGGCCTCTACTACATGCTGCTGTTCGTCCTGCTCACTGTCTTCATCGCCGGGCTGATGGTCGGCCGCACGCCGGAGTTCGTCGGCAAGAAGATCGAGTCGCGGGAGGTGAAGCTGGTTCTCGTCGGCGTGCTGGTGACGCCGCTGCTGGTGCTGTTCGCGACCGCCTGGGCGGTGGCGAGCCCGGACGGCACGCAGTCGATCTACAACCACGGCCCGCAGGGCTTCTCGGAGTCCCTTTACGCCTACATGTCGCAGGCCAACAACAACGGCTCGGCCTTCGCCGGCTATACCGGCTTCGTCCAGCCGCACGCGCCGGGAAACGCCGGGGCCGAAGCGTTCAGCTTCGCCAACCTGCTCGGTGGCGTGGTGATGCTGCTCGCACGCTTCCTGCCGATGATCGCGGCGCTGGCGGTAGCCGGCTCGCTGGCGGGCAAGCGGGTCGCGCCGGCCGGCGCCGGCACCTTCCGCGCCGACTCGCCCACCTTCGTCGTCCTCTTGATCGGCGTCGTCGTGATCGTCGCCGCCCTGACCTTCTTTCCCGCCCTGCTGCTCGGCCCGGTCGTGCAGGGATTGACCGACCAGCTCTTCTGAGATGAGCGGACTGCGAAAAGACCTCACCACCGCCGCGGTCGCGATCGTCTTCCTGACAGTGCTGCTCGGTGTCGCCTATCCGCTGGTCACGACCGGCGCGGCGCAGCTGGCCTTCCCCAATGCTTCCAACGGCAGCAAGGTTGAGGGGAACGGAAAGGTCGTCGGATCGAAGCTGATCGGCCAGGACTTTCGCGGCCTGCCGCGCTACTTCCAGAGCCGGCCTTCCGCCACTGAATACAGCGGCGACGTCACTTTCTTCAACAACCTCGGACCCAACAGCCGCGAACTCTCGGACTTTTTCGCCGAACAGCTCGCCGCCTACCTGAAGCGCGAGCGGCCCTATGACCCCGACCTGCGCGCCGCCGACGTTCCGGTCGACGCGGTCACGACCTCGGCGTCGGGGGTCGATCCCCACATCTCGCTCGCGAACGCCCGAATCCAGGCGCGCCGCGTGGCGACGGTCCGCGGGCTGCCGCTGGCTCGGGTGCTCGATCTCGTGAACGAGCACACCGCCGGCCGCTTCCTCGGGCTGTTCGGCGAGCCGGGCGTGAACGTCCTCGAGCTGAACATCGACCTCGACCAGGGAGCCGCCGAATGACCGACGAGACGCTTCGAAACCGGTCGCGCTCGCTGCTCGACCGACCGATTCTCCTGCGCGCCGCGCTCGACTCGGTGCGAAAGCTCGACCCTCGCCATCAGCTCCGAAACCCGGTGATGTTCGTGGTCGAGATCGGCGCCGCGATCGTCACCGCCGGCTGGCTGATCCAGGTCTTCGGCGGGCCTCCGCTCGGCGGCGGTGACGATCCCGCCTGGTTCTCCTTCGCGATCGGCGCCTGGCTGTGGCTCACCGTCGTCTTCGCCAACTTCGCCGAGGCGATCGCCGAGGGCCGGGGCAAGGCCCAGGCCGACGCGCTGCGCTCGATGCGGACCGAGACCGTCGCCCGCCTCCGCGACGGCGGCGAGAAGCCCGCCTCCGAGCTGCGGCGCGGCGACGTGGTCGTGGTCGAGGCGGGGGAGGCGATCCCCGGCGACGGCACCGTGATCGAGGGGATCGCCTCGGTGGACGAGTCGGCGATCACCGGAGAGTCGGCGCCGGTCGTCCGCGAGTCGGGTGGCGACCGTTCCGCTGTAACCGGCGGCACCCGCGTCCTCTCGGATCGGATCGTCGTGGAGATCACCCAGGAGGCGGGGCAGAGCTTCCTCGACCGGATGATCGCCCTGGTCGAGGGAGCCGAGCGGCGAAAGACTCCGAACGAGATCGCGCTGAACATCCTGCTCGCAGGGCTGACGATGGTCTTCCTCGCGGTCGTGGTGGCGCTGCGCCCCTTCGCCGAGTTCTCGGGGACCGACGCCTCGGTCGTCACCCTGATTGCGCTGCTGGTGGCGCTGATCCCGACCACGATCGGCGCCTTGCTCTCGGCGATCGGCATCGCCGGCATGGATCGCCTCGTCCGCCACAACGTGCTCGCGCTCTCCGGGCGGGCGGTCGAGGCCTCCGGCGACGTGGACGTGCTGCTGCTCGACAAGACGGGCACGATCACCCTCGGCAACCGCGAGGCGACGCAGTTCATCCCCATGCCCGGGATCGAGAAGTCAGAGCTGGCCGAGGCCGCGCAGCTTTCCTCGCTCGCCGACGAGACGCCCGAGGGCCGCTCGATCGTCGTCCTCGCCAAGAGCGAGTACGGCATCCGCGAGCGTGAGCTGAACAGCCACGAAGCCACCTTCATCCCCTTCTCCGCGGAAACCCGGATGAGCGGCGTGGACGTGAACGGCAACCAGTACCGCAAGGGAGCCGGCGACGCGATCGTCCACTACGTGACCGAGCAGGGCGGGCGCCCTCCCGCTGAGCTACAGGAACAACTCGACTTGATCGGCCGCGACGGCGGCACCCCGCTCGCCGTCTGCCGCGACAACCACGTCCTCGGAGTCGTCTACCTGAAGGACATAGTCAAGGAGGGGATGAGCGCCCGCTTCGATGAGCTGCGGGCGATGGGCATCTCGACCGTGATGGTCACCGGCGACAACCGCCTCACCGCCGCGAAGATCGCCGAGGAGGCCGGGGTGGACGACTTCTTGCCCGAAGCGACCCCCGAGCAGAAGCTGGAGCTGATCCGCCGCCACCAGGAGGAAGGCCGGATGGTCGCGATGGCCGGCGACGGGACCAACGACGCCCCGGCGCTCGCGCAGTCCGATGTCGGGGTGGCGATGAACACCGGCACCCAGGCGGCGCGCGAGGCAGGCAACATGGTCGACCTCGACTCCAACCCCACGAAGCTGATCGAGGTCGTGGAGATCGGCAAGCAGCTCCTGATCACGCGAGGGGCACTGACGACCTTCTCGATCGCCAACGACGTGGCCAAGTACTTCGCGATCCTGCCGGCGATCTTCGCCTTCACCTACGCGGCGAGCCCCGGCGAACGCGGCCCGCTCGACGCGCTGAACATCATGGAGCTGGGAACGCCAACCTCGGCGATCCTCTCGGCGATCGTCTTCAACGCTCTGGTGATCCCGCTGCTGGTGCCGCTGGCGTTGCGCGGGGTCCAGTACCGGCCGATCGGCGCCACGGCGCTCCTGCGCCGCAACATGCTGATCTTCGGCCTCGGCGGCCTGATCGTGCCGTTCATCGGGATCAAGCTGATCGACCTCGTGATCCACAACCTGCTCGGAGCCTGAGATGTGCGCCGCGCAACTGGCGGCGGACAATCAAGGCGTGCGATCCGCTCGCCGGGGTCACCTCAAGGTCTTCATCGGCATGGCTGCCGGGGTCGGCAAGACCTACCGGATGCTGCAAGACGGCCACGCAGAGCAGGACGCTGGCCGCGACGTGGTGATCGGCTATATGGAGCCCCACAGGCGGCCCGAGACCTCCGCCCTGGCCGAGGGCCTAGAGGCGATCCCCCGGCGTCGCCTCACCTACCGCGACACCGACCTCGAGGAGATGGACCTGCCGGGGCTTCTGGCGCGGGAGCCCGAGCTGGCATTGATAGACGAGCTGGCGCACACCAACGCGGCGGGTGCCGAGCACGAGAAGCGCTACGAAGACGTCCGCGAGGTGCTGGCCGCCGGCTTCGACGTCTTCTCCACCGTCAACGTCCAGCACCTGGAGTCGCTGAACGACCAGGTCACCGAGCTGACCGGGACGCGAGTGCGCGAGACGATCCCCGACGCGGTCCTCGGCGAAGCCGACGAAGTGGTGCTGGTCGACCTCACTCCAGAGGCGCTGATCGGGCGCCTGCGGGCGGGGAAGGTCTATCCGGGCGAGAACATCGAGGCGGCGCTCGGCAACTTCTTCACCGTGGAGAACCTGCTGGCCCTGCGCGAGGTGGCGCTGCGCCAAGTGGCTGAGGAGGTGGAGGCGAAGCGGCTCGTGATCGAGGAGCCGCTGGCTACCCGCGAGGAGTGCGTCGGCGCCGAGGCGCCGAAGGCGGTCGCCGAGCGCTTGCTGGCCCTGGTGCGACCGCAGCCCTCCTCGCAGCGGCTGGTGCGACGCGCCTGGCGCTCGGCGCAGCGGCTGGGGGCGCCCCTCGACCTTCTTTGGGTCAAGCCTCCGGCCCAGGCGATCGAGGGCGAGGTCGAGCGGCAGGTCACGGCGCTGCGTCACCTCGCCTCGGTGCTCGGCGCCACCTTCCTGATCGAGGAGAGCGACAGCCTCGTGGTCGGCGCCGCGCAGGTGGTCCGCGAGCGCGGCATCACCTACATCATGGTCGGCGAATCCGAACCCCCTCGCGGCCTCGCTCGTCTCCGCGAGCCGTTGCCGCAGCGTCTAATGCGAGCGACCCCGCCGGGTGTTGATGTGCGGATCGTCGCTCACCGGGGCGGCAGCGATAAGGAGCCATCGTGAGCATCGAGCGTGCTCTGATTGGCGTCGCGCTCCTCGCCGGGCTTGCCGGCGGCTACCTGATCGCTCGCTCACGGTGGCGCGGCCGGCGATCCGAGCGCCCGCAAGCCATTCACCAGATTCTCCTGCCCTTCACTGGCACGGCGATCTCCCGCCGCGCGGTGGACGCCGCGCTCCGGCTCGCTCGCGCCGAGGAAGCGACTTTGATGCCCGCCTATCTCGCGGCGGTGCCGAAGCGACTGCCCCTCGACTGCGCGATCCCGGCCGAGGCGGCAAAGGCGATGCCGATGCTGGAGGCGATCGAACAGCGCGCCACGGCGCAGGGGGTCCAGATCGACTCGCGGATAGAGCGCGGCCGTTCCTATCGTCACGCCCTCGCCCGTCTCCTCGATCGCGAGCGTTTTGACCGCGTCGTCGTCCCGGCGACCGCCGAGGCCGGGGCCGAGCTCTCGGGAGACGATCTCGTTTGGCTCTTGGAGAAGGCTCCGGCCGAGGTGCTGATCCTGCGGCCAGGGCCGGAGGACAGGCGGTTTGTGACCGCCAACGGGGCGCGCTCGGGACACTCCTGAGACGTTCTGATGGATCACTGCGCGATCTCCTCTGCCAGTTGAGGTCCCAATCGGGAGGCATCAGAGGCTTGAGCTTCCCGGCCAGCCCCGCGAGCTCGAGGCAATCGGCAAGGGACCCGATCCGCCGTAGGGCCGGCGCGGCGCCCAGCGCCTCGGCGAGGTCGCGCAGGTGAGGCCGGTCCACATCCGAGGCGGCGAGCGCCTCCGATCACCCCCGCGTGCGTACACGATCTTGTACACTGATCGCATGGCGAAGACCGTTCCCGTTCGTGAGTTGCGCAGCAACCTCAGCAGCCTGCTCGATGACGTTAGCGATCGGCGGGATCACGTTCTGGTCACCCGCAACGGGACCCCCGCTGCCGCTCTTATCCCGATCGACGAGTACGAGGCATTGGAGGAGACTGCTGAGATTCTTTCTGATTCGGATGCGCTCTCCGCGCTGGAGGCGGGCCTTGCCGAGATCGAGCGCGGCGAAACGATCACGCTTACCGAGCTTCGCAGCGAGCTCGCCGACCGGCGGTTGACCGCCAACTGATCATTGGCGCGACTCGTCCTCGCCCGGCGAGCTCGTCGCGACCTGCTTGAGCTGAGATGGCCACTGATCGATGCGATCGAAGACGCGCTTGGCTCGCTTGAGCGCGACCCGTTTGCCGGCTATGCCCTTCGGGGAGGCTCCGTGGTCTCTACTCGCTGCGGGTGGGGGCGTATCGAATTCTCTACCAGCTAACCGATGGCGGAAAGACCGTCCGCGTCGCCGCTATCCGCCATCGCTCTGCTTCCTATGGCGGTGATCCGCGGTGACCTTGGGGGCAAGGAATGGGCAACAAGCCCCACAGATTCCAGCCGACCTCCACGTAGCTCGATCTCGCCAATTTCGCTTGAAACCTAGCTCCACGTAGTCCAGCCGATCCACCGCCTCAATCTCAGCACCGACAGAGTTCACGGCGCCGACAGCATCACGATCGGAACCGACACCCGGCGATGTTGGGTTAGAAGATTCTTGACCTCGCCCGGTCTCCCTGCCTACAGTCGGCGACACCAACGAGCTCAGGTAGCCCGGTACTTCAGGGGACACCAGGGGAGGAAGGGGTCGAAAGATGATGGACGATCCGATGCGCGGTATAGGCGGCGACGGTGGTCGGAGACCGATCATCGGCCACGCCCAGATAATGACCCTCGACGCTGAGGGGGTAGCCGAGCTGCAGGAAACCACGGCGCTGCGTCTAGAGAGGTTGGCGGAGCGCCGGGAAGAAGGCGACGAATCGCCTGAGGCGCAACTCCATTGGGAGGCCTCTATCAACCCCGATTTCTCGGCTTTCTCGGATGAGGAACGGGAGGCGATCGAATCTCGGATCGAGCAGATACGAGCAGACCCTGAGTGGCGCGCGCGGCTAAAACGGAAACTGGAACAGCGGGAGCCCGATCTTGCTCGCCTGATGGAGTCCGGACCCTGACGGCAGAGTTGGTGGATGATCAGCGACCTCATGGGGCGCGGGATCGTGGAGCGCGAGCAGTCGGTCGCCCCCGAATTGTCGCCCGCCTGGTGACCTCTCCATAGAGGTCGCCGCCGCGATTGTTTGCTCGCCAGGTGGGCGGCTGATCCCTCAGCCCTTCAGCCAATCGACAAGCTCGGCAAATGCAGCGAAGGTAGGCGTATCTAGGCCAAGTCGGTAGGTTTGTCGAACATTGGATATTGGCAAACCAAACGGGGAAAGAAGAACCGAGGTTGCACCCCAAAAATCGCCCCGACTGCATGCAGCCGGGGCGGGGAAAACGGCTTAGCTATCAGCCAGACTTCGAAATGGAAAGGACCGGCATTGCCTGTCCGGTCGATGCGACCTTCATCCCCTTCACCCCCTTTGGTTTGCTTGAGCAAAGTAAAAGCAAACCTAACGGGGGCAAGCTGACTAAATGCCGCGTCTCAAGCTGATAAGTACTCAGCTCTCGTGTGGTCGGAGGTGCTCCGGATCTAGATGCCAATCGCGATAAGACAACGGCAAGAAGACTTCGACTCCGAGGCGTATTTCGCGCGGCTAGCCGTCGTCTTCGCCGATCCGATTCGCCTCAAGATCGTCACCGAGCTTTTCCACCGCGAAATGAGCCCGTCCGAATTCCACGCAGCTTTTGGCGGGGGCTCGCTGCAACGGGTCGCTGGGCATTTCCAACGTCTGAGGGAGACGGGATGGCTCCGGCATGTCAGAAAGGAGCGGGGAGGAGGCCGCCGCGGCGGAGTCGAGAACTTCTACCGCGCCCCCAGACTTGCCGTCTTCGACAACGATGCCTGGGCTGAGCTACCGATGGCTCTTCGGATCGAGTTCAGTTGGAGGATCTTCGAGCAGTTTGCCGAGCGAGTGAAGGGAGCGCTCGAAGCCGAAACCTTGGACGCTCGCTCCGATCGCCACTTCACCTGGACGCCCTTGGTGGTGGATCAACATGGCCTCCTCCATGTGCTCAGACTGGTCGATGATCTCTTCGGCGTCCTGTTCGAGGAGCAGGCAGACGCCAAGGTCCGGCTCACCCATTCAGGCGATCCCCCACTAGAGGCCACCGTCGGCATTGCTGCATTCGAATCGCCGAGGCTGCGCAGAAACCGGTCCGGATTGGTGCTGCCGCCCCCCAAGCCGGATCAGCCGCGTACCGAACAAGAATTCACAAGGCGCCTTTCGAAGATTTTCCGAAGCAAGACCAACCTGAAGATCGTCACCGAGTGCAGCCTTCGCGAAATGAGCCCGTCGCAGTTCGCGGCGGAATTCGCACCCGACGAAATCAGTGAGATCGCGAGACGGTTCCGCTTGCTGACCAAACAGGGCTGGCTGGTAAAGGTGAAATCCGAGACCGGCGGCCGGCGGCGCGGGGCAACGGAGACGTTCTACCGCGCGATGCAGCCGGCGATCTTCGAATCCCGATGCTGGGCAAAAGTTCCAGCAGAGATACGCAGGCAGAACAGTTGGCGAATCTTTGAACAACTAGCGGAGCAGACTCGCGAGGCCATGTGCGCCGGCACGTTCGATGCGCGTCCCGATCGGCATCACACCTGGACCCCGCTTATCCTCGACGAGCTGGGGTGGAGACACGTCATCAAGGCCGTTGATGCAGTCTTCTTTGCGGTTCTCCAGGAGCAGCGGGCAGCGCGGCGGCGCCTGGTGGCGTCCGACGAGGAGCCAGTGATTGCGACGGTCTATTTGGCGACCTTTGAATCACCGATCTCCGCTGAGATACCCGCGGGTCTCTAATGGTCACCAAGGATGCATGTGAACCATTTGATCTAAAGACCTAGATTGACCTCATCCTGTTCGTGCGGTCAATGTCAGTCCGGCCGCGACCAATCTCGATGAGGTCAGGCATGGAATTCCGAGATATACCCAAGGTCGATGGCCAGTTCGCCCGGGCCGTCGGCCATCCGCTGAGAGTCCGCTTTCTGCAGTTGCTGGCCGACCGGGATCAAGCGTCCCCCAGAGAGGCGCTCGCGGCTTTGGAGGATGGCGGCGGCGTTCTCTTGAGCCAGCTGAACTACCACGCCTCGGTTCTGGAGCGGTTCGGATTCGTTGAGGCAGTCGGGCGACCAGATCGCCGGGGCGGCGTTTCATTTCGGGCCACTGATGCCGGCGGGCTGGTGATGCTTGCCATCGGCAGCCCCAAGAAAGGGGGCCGGGCCTAGCGGTCCAGCGCTTAGAGGGCGCGGGCAATCTGAGCGCTTGCGCCTTCCTGAGGCGCTGTGCCCTAGCGAGCATCGATGATGAGAACGCCACCGACCATCAGCGCCTCGGCGAGAGATGCGCTCTACCAACTCATCGTCGTTCGGCTAACGGGGATCAGAGACGTCGACACCGCCATCGAGGACGAAGATTTCGAGGCGGCCGATCGGCTGAGCAGCGAGTTCTCCGACTACCTCCGTCTGCTCCACGACGACCTCGGTTGGGGAGACCACGGCGAGACTGTCGAGCTGAAGACGCCGCCGGATGTTCTTGAACGAGCGCTATCCCGGCTCAGGGAGCGCGCAGAGGACGAACACCGACAAGAAGCAAAGGAGCGAGATGAACTGACTGAGCACGCGCGGGAGAATGAACTCGTCCGTGAAACCTGCTCTCAGCTCCTGCAGGTACTGAATGGCGGCTAGCTTGGAGAGGAGAGGGGAGGCGATCATCGCCCCCGCCTTGGCTCACCGGCTGCGAGTGCAGATTCTCGTCGCCGTCAATAACACGCCGATGAGCCCGAGTCAGTTCGTGGAGGCGGGCTTGGTGCCTAAGGAGATGGTCGGCTCTTACGGTCAAGCCCTCTCCCTCGCCTCCTACCACTTCAGTCAATTGATGAAGGCTGGCTGCCTGGAAGTGATCGAGACCATTCCACGCCGGGGCGCAGTCGAGCACATCTACGCCGGCTGGAGTCAGAAGAGCGTCTCGGAGCAGGTGCGCAGAGAATTGCCGACAGCCGATCGCGCTGAGATCAGCAGGCTGGCCCTACAGGGATTGATCGCCTGCGCCGACTCTGCGATGGAGGCCGAGACATTCGATCGCCGGCTTGATCGTCACCTGAGCTGGGGCAGTCTCACCCTCGATGAGACCGGCTGGGAGAAGCTCCAGCGCATCCTCGCCAAGGCGCAGAATGAGATTGACGCGCTTCGAGAGGAAGTCAAAAACTCGATCGAATCGGCTGGCGGATCCCAGATAGAGGCGACGGTTGGCTTGCTGGGATTCGAGTTGCCGCCGCGTGGCTCGACTTAGAGGTCGCGTAGGAGCAGGTTAGGGCTGACTTCCAGGGCTGCGATCAGGCGCAGAAGCGTCGTTAGCCTGACCTCGCGAACGCCCCGCTCGATCCTCGAAATCTGCACGGATGCAAGGCCCGCTTTGTCAGCGAGTTGCTCTTGGGTCCAGCTTTTCTCTTCGCGCAGCGCCCGAAGGTTGCGCCCGAAGGCCCTCACGTCTTCTTGCACTCCCAGATCGTCAGGCTCCAGAACCAGAACGTCTAGAACCAACCCGGTAGGCGCTGCCCAAAAAAGACGGGAGTGGGTTGGGAACAAAGTCCGTCCGCGGTCGAATCCATCAGCAAGTTCCCAGGCCATCGCAGCTCGTAACCTGCTGAGCAAGGCTTGGCGGGGTGGCAAAGGGCGCTTTCCGTGGCCCTTTTGAAGCTGCTGGCAGGGACTGTACGATCGGGCAATGACCAAGTCTGAGTTGCACGCGCAGATCGACTCGATGACCGAGGAGGAAGCAGCCCAGGTCAAGTTGATCTTCGCACCAGACTGGCCCTCGAAGGCAACCTCCATCGAGGAGATCCGCAATCGGACCCGCGCCAAGCCGATGAGTTCTGAGGAGTTCGACCGGCAGTTCGGTTCGTTGCCGACCGACGGCGAGGGATAGGGCTGTGAGCCCAGGCGTGGGTCTGCGCTTCGAAGGGCGAAAGCCCCGCTACGGCGGGGTTTTCTCGTCCAGGGTCGACTAGTCGGCCGTAACGATCAGTCAGGCAGCAGCTGCCGCTTCGCTCGGAGGAACCTGCGTCCGTTCCGGAAGTCGAACCATGCGGAATGAAGCGAGCAGCCCCAGGATGGCGGCCAGAAGGGGAACGAGAAGGGCGATCTGCAAGGCGAGCGGGCGTGCGTCGGTGTTGATGTCGACGATCTCCTCGCGAACGTCTTGGGGCTGGCCGGCGAGCACTTCTTCGAGTTGGGCGTTGCTCATCAACTGCGCGTCGTCCTCGAGCGCGTCGGCGACGCGCTGCTGCTCTGGGGGCGCGAGCACCGTGCTCGACTCGGCCTTGTCGGTAAAGGTGATCGAGAGGGCGGCCAGCATGATCGCCCCCGCGAAGGCCAAGCCCAGGGAGAGGCCGAAGGACCCGGTTGCCGAGTTGACCCCGGCCGCCTCACCGACCCGTTCCTCGGAGATCGGCGCCAAGGTGTAGTTGTTGAGCTGGGAGACCAGCAGGCCCAGACCCGACCCCGCGAGGATCATCGGCGCGACCAGGTACCAGCCGCTGTCGGCCTGCGGGACGATCGGGATCAGCAAGACCATCGCGGCCAGGAGCAGGACGAACCCAGCGCGGATCAGACTGGTGGGGCGTCGCTTCCCGGCTCGTTTCCCGGCCAGGACCGCCACCGCGAACATCGTCAGCGACAGCGGCGCGAGCGAGAGACCCGCCTGCATCGCGTTGTAATCGAGCACCATCTGCAGGTAGATCGGCAGCACGATCAGCATCCCCCCGAGGGCGATCTGCTGGAGGATCCCCTGCGTGATCCCGAAGCTGAACGTCTTCGACTCGAACAAGTGGGGGTCGAGCAGCGCGGCCTTGCCATCGCGCTTGCGGCGCAGCAGCCAATAGGTCAGCAGACCCATCGCGGCAATCCCCAGCGCCAGCAGCGCGGCGACTGACTCACCGCCCTCCTGCCAGGCGAGGATCCCGAGCACCAGACCCCCCATGCCGATCACCGAAAGGGCCGAGCCGACGAAGTCGACGCCTCGGTCCCCGGTATAGGGAACGTCGCGAAGCAGCCGGCGGCTGCCGAGCAGGACGACGACGATCACGACCGCCTCCAGCATGAAGCCGACCCGCCAGGACAGGTAGGTGGTGAGAAAGCCGCCGAGCAGCGGACCGATCGCGGCGGCGATCGCGGCCGAGGCCCCGACAAGGGCATACGCTTTTGCCTGCGCCGTCCCGGTGAAGTTGCCGTGGATCAGGGACTGCATCGCCGGCAGGTAGAGCGATGCGCCGAGGCCGCCGATCACCGCCCAGAAGACGATCACCGGGGCGAGGCTCTGGGCGAACATCATCGAGATCGCGCCGGAGATGTACATCAGCAGGCCGAACATGTAAGCGCGCCTGCGACCGAAGAGGTCGCCGAGCTTGCTGCCGATCAGGATGAAGGCAGCCGAGACGAGGGCCTCGATCGCGACCGCCGCCTGGACGCCGCTCACGGTCGTATCGAGATCCCGGACGACCGCTGAGATCGAGACGTTCATCAGCGACGTGTCGATCACGAAGACGAACATCGCCATCGCCAGCAGCAGGGCCAGTCGCTGGGCCTGCGGGGGGCTCTCGGACTTCACTTCCACGGGTCCCGCCTGCTCTCGATCGCGCGAACTTCCATCTGCGGAGCGCGGGCGACCAGGTGGACGAGGCCTCGAGAGTTGATCTCTGCGATGGGCACGGGCGCGAGCGTAAACCGCCGGCCATGTGCACACAAGTAGTCGACCCTCCCTCGGACACGATCGCGTCCGGCCGGATCGCGAGCCTTGGCCGGGATGAGCAGCCGGGTTCTGCCCGATCATCCAGGGGAGCGGCGGCGAGTGCTCGTCCGCTCGGCCCTGCGCCTCCTTGGCATCGCGCTCGCGATGCTGCTCGTCTACGCGCTGGTGCCCGTTCCCGGCACCTCTGGGGCAGCGGCACTGCTCGGGCTGGTTTTCGGGCTCCTGTTCTTCGTCGTCCTTGTCGGCTGGCAACTTCGGACCATCGTCAGGGCCGAGCACCCGGTGCTGCGAGCGGCCGAGGTCATCGTCTTTGCAGTGCCGATGCTCGTCATCATCTTCGCCTTCACCTTCCTGACCATCTCCCGCGCCGACCCGCAGAGCTTCTCCGAGCCGCTGGGGCGCGTAGATGCCATGTACTTCACGGTCTCGACGGTTGCGACGGTGGGATTCGGCGACATCACCCCGGCCTCGGCGGGCGCGCGCATAGTGGTCACCTTCCAGATGCTTTTCGACCTGGCGCTGCTTGCCGGGCTGGTGCGACTGGTGGTCCTCGCCACGCGGACCGGGTTACGCCGCCAAGAAGCCGAAACCGGCACCTGACGGCGCAGCGGAGCGTCAACTCTGGGGACCGGCCGACTCCAGGGCAGTGTCGAGCTGGGCCTCGACCGCGGGGCTGAGGGAGGTCTGAATCAGGTGTCCATGCTCCCTGATCTGCGGCAGGACTTTCTCCGGGTCGATCTCGCGAGCGAGGAAGATCAAGGCCCCGCGACCGGGCTCGAGGTTTGTGCTCAGCTCCTTGACGAAGTCTTCAGCGACCCCGGCGGCTCCGAACATGCTCTTCCAGATCGCGCCGCCGGCGAGCGCTCCCGCCGCAATTCCAAATAGGGGTGCCATCAGCAGATAGCCGATCAGTCCGCCCGAGACCGCGCCGCTGATCGCAGCGCCGCCGACACCGGTGCTGCCCTGCCTGACCTCGAGCGTCCCGTCCTCCCCGCGAAACATCACGACGGCGTCCTCGACCTGGATCAGCCCGTCGGTGTTGGCCTTGCGCAGGTTCTCCCGAGCTCGCTCAAGAGTGCCCTGGTCGGCGTATGCGATCGCAATCAGCTCACTCAATCTCGCTCCTCGGGTCGGACGGGAAGGCCTATGCGCACCATAGATGCGGCCTGAGCCGAAGGCAAACCTAGAGGCTCAGGTGCCACTGCAACCAGCTGCAGATGGCTGGGGTGGCTCCCCAGCTCCCGTTCGGGCCCTCCTGGGAGGGGTAGTTCCGGAGCCGCTGCGGGCCGCGTACCCGGCTGGCGGCGGAGATCGCGGCCTCGGCCTCGACCGGGTTGTCGCCGGCGAAGGCGAAAAACGTCGCCGCTTCGACTTTGCCGAGACGAGGGCCGGCAAGGTCAGGCCTGCCACCGCGGATCGCCACAGCCCTGAGCTCAGGGCCGAGCTCGGCCGCCGCCACGAGGGCCGCTGCCGAGCCGAGCCCCGAGCTGACGTAGCCGAGCGGCAGCCCCGCGACGCCCCAGCGCTCCGAGACCCACTCGCTCGCCCCGAGGAGACGTTCGGCGAGGACCTCCAGCTTCCCGTCGAGGCCGTCGCCGGGGTCGACGAGATCGAAGAGAAGGGTTCCCAACCCAGACTCGTTCAGAGCTTCGCTCAGATCGATCTGGCGGCGGTTCAGCCGCATCGAGGGCTGATCCGAGGCAAAGAGGACGAATCCGCTGGCCTGCGGCGGCACGTGCAACTCCCCGGCGAGCCTTGTTTCCCCGGCTTCCACGTTGATGCCACGCTGGATCTCGGTAGTGGGCACGATCGCAAAGTGGTACGAACGGACCTCAATTGGTACGAACGGACCTCAATGACGCTAATGCGCAGGGGGCGGAGCGTCTATGGCCAGGAAGGCGCATCCATTTGCCGCCCGCAGGCCATACGGGGGCAATCCTTTCCTGGTCTACCTACCCGGCGCGCTCGTGCTCCCCGTTTGCGACCGCGCAGGCCTCCTCGGTGCCGAGGAACGGCGCCAGGGTGACGTAGGTGGCAAGCGGGGTCAGCGCCGGCAGGCTCTCGGGCCCCTTCGCCTCGATCTGGTCCTGGACCAGGGCGTAGATCGAGCCTCCGATGCCCTCGGCGGCGATCGGGGGGGTCTCGGGCGCGAGCTCGTATCCCTGGGTGAGGAGCAGCTCGAGCCCGGACATGATCTCGTCGCGCTGCTGCATCGCCCGGCGGCCGGCGGCGAAGACCTCGACGGCGCCCAGCTGGGTGTAGGCGGGCTCGGCGGCGGCGAAGGCGAACATCGCCGCGTAGGCCCGGCGCACGGAGTCGGGCCAGTCGGAGCCGCGGCGGAAGGCGGGGAGGATCGCCGCCAGCATCTGCGAGGAGCCGGAGTCGATCGCGGCGAGCATCGCCTCCTCCTTGCCGGCGAAGTGCGAGTAGAAGGTCGAGTGCGAGCAGGAGGCGTCGTCGCAGACCTCGGTAATCCGCGTCTCCGGGTATCCCCGTTCGCAGACGACCGCGGCGAAGGCGCGGAGGATGCGGTCGGCCTCGTCGTAGCCGGCGGGCGTCGCCGGGCCGGCGACGCCGCGCCGCCGCGGTTTTCGCAGGGACCGGGGTGGGGGCAGGTAGCTGAGGCCCCATTCCCACATCTCCGGCACCAGGTTCACGAGCTCGGTCTCCTGGCCGAGATAGAGGCGCCTGTAGACGATCCGCTGCAGGCCGCCGACGATGGCGTTGACGAGCTCACGCGGCATTCCCTGGCGGTCCGGCATCTGCTCGAAGGTCTCGGCGACCAGGGACTGGAAGGCATCGAGTGCTCGCCGCTGGGCGGCGAGCGCCCTCGGGCCGGCCGAGTACACGTCGACGAAGCAGATCCGGGCCGCCGGCGCCTGCTCGACGACGAGGTGGATGAAGCTGTCGAAGGCCTCGCGAGCGCGGGCCTCTCCGGCTGGCGCGCCGCTGCCGGCGATCACCCCGATCGTCGGCTCCACCACGGCCTCGACCATCGCCGCGAAACAGTCGGCCCGATCCTCGAACAACCGGTAGAAGCTGGCGCGCGAAACCCCCGAGAGGGCGAGCAGGTCCGCCACCGTGGTGGCCTCGTAGCCCTTCTCGGAGACGGTCGCCACCATCGCCGCGAAGAGCCGCTCGCGCTGGTTCTGGACGACCTGCTCGGCGGGTGTGCGCGAGCCGGGGATGAGCATTCGCTCGCGCAGCTTCGTGGCGTCCCCCCAGGGCGTTCTCACCATCGGCGGGCGAAGCCTAGCCGTCGACTCCGGGGGTATCGAAGAAGAAGTCAATTTAATGGAGACTTGTAATTACGTGTTTGTTCCTAATCCAGCCCAGAAAATTGATGATACCCCCTTCAAATCGGATAAAACAAAGCTCTTCCATAGGTCGCGCAGCACAAAATCATGGCCTTAATTTGACTTTCGGCGCACAGCGTGTTCATATTCCCCGCAGGCGGGACGAATGACCTCGCGCCAGTACGGGCGTGGTCACGACCCACGGGAGAGATCGTTGAAGACGAAGGTTTTTGTGCCCGCCACGCTGGCCGTGCTGGCGTTGATCACCTGCGCCCCTTCGATGGCCGCTGCCGGGGAAGGCGGATGCGCCAACGAAGCGATCCGGGTCGAACAGGGTTCGACCTTCCTGGGCTCCTGCCGCGCCTACGAGATGATCAGCGCGCGAGACAAGAACGGGAACCAGGTGTTCCCCGGCGGCGCCCTCCTCTCCGAAGACGCACAGCGCGTCCTCTACGGCACCATCGGAGGATTCGACGGCGCCCCCACCGGCTCCGGGCCGATGCTGCTCGCCACCCGTACCGCGTCGGGCTGGAGCAACCGCTCGCCGATGCCGCCGCGCTCGCAGATGGTCGCGACGAGGTACCTGCTCTCCTACGCCGCGCCCGACCTCTCGGGCTGGATCGCCTCCGCGGTCGAGGGGATCAGCGGCAACGAACAGACGCCCGACGAGACGCTCCTGCGGCTCGACGAAGGGGGCAGCCAGACGCTGCTCCACCACCTTCCCATCTACTTCGGCAGCAGCGGACTCGACGTCGTGGCCTCCGATGACCTCACCCGGGTCTTCGCCAACGTTCCCTCCGCCGTCGACCCCTCTTTGATCGCAAGCCCGCTTGGTTTCGGCAACGTCTACGACTTCGGCGGCGGCACGCCGGAGCTGGTCAGCGCGCTTCCGGGCACCGACCAGGCGCCGCTCTGCGGAGTGCCGTTCGAGAATCCTCCCGGCTTCGCCCACAACAACGAAGCCACCGTCGGCAACCATTGGGTCTCGACCGACGGCGAGCAGGCCTTCTTCCTCACCCAGGGTGACGACTGCGGCTCCCCCTATGGGCTCTACGTCCGCAATCTCGCCGCCGGCACGACGAGCCTGGTCTCGGGCCCGCCGATCGAAGGCGCGACCGATCTCGGGGTGGAGCGATTCCTGCAGGCGACCCCCTCCGGATCCCTCGCCTACTACAGGACCGCGACCAGCCTCGATCCCGACGACGCCACCGACGCCAATGACAGCGATCAGGACGTCTACCGCTGGACCGCTGCGACCGGCGAAAACGAGTGCCTGACCTGCATCGGCGTCTCGGCCAAAGTCGTCGTCGGGAACTTCCGCAGCGCGATCTCGGAGGACGGTTCGCACGTCTACTTCCTCTCCGCCGCGAAACTGCCCGATACCACCGCTCCGGTCGCCGGCAGCGGCGGGGCTCCGAACCTCTACGTCTGGACCGAGGCGGGGATCCGCTTCATCGTCCGCACCGACCTCAGTGGCATCACCGCCGACGCAACCAGGGGCGGGGACCTGACGCCCGACGGCAACGTGCTGATCTTCCGCTCCAAGCGCGCCGAGCTGAACGCGGCCACCGGGACGGAAAACGGAGGCACGGCGCAGTACTACCGCTACGACGATCGCACTGGATCCCTCTCCTGCCTCTCCTGCCCCGCGGGCGGGCCGGCGACAGTGGAAACTCCCACCTACCTGGCGCTCAGCAACGGGGCTGTGTTCTCGGAGGTGAGAGCGGTCAGCGACGACGGGGAAGTCGTCTTCTTCCCCGCGTTCGACCGGCTGGTCCCGTCCGATCTCAACGGTGGCCGCGATCTATACGAATGGAACCGCGGTGAGACCAGCCTGGTCACGAACGGGCTCACCGACTACGGTCACATTCCGGAAGAGTTCTCGCCTGATTTCGCCGGGTCCTCCGCCGACGGCTCGAGCGTACTGTTCACCGACTTCGCCAAGCTGACCTTCGACGCGGAGGACGGGGCGCTGAAGCTCTACGTCGCCCGCGCCGGCGGCGGGTTCGAAGCGCCGCGCACGCCGGCCGTCTGCGAAGGCGAAGGATGCCTGCCGCCGCCCAGCCTGCCCGCGGGACCCCTGCCGGCGGGCAGCGACGCCAACGCCGGCACCGGGAACCTCGCGCAGGTTCGGCGCCCCAAGCGCTGCCACAAGGGGCAGCGGCGGGTGAGGCGAGACGGTGCGGTGCGCTGCGTGAAGCGGCCGCGACACAGAGCCAACGACAACGGGAGGACCGGACGATGACCCTGCGGAGATCGATCTGGGTGGCGCTGGTCGCGCTCGTCCTCCTGCCGCTGTGCTTCGCCGCCGCCGCTGCTGCGGCGCCCGAATGGCGTGTCAGCTCGGTGCACGGGCCCCAGAACATGGCGCCGGGCGACGCCGACGCGGGCACGATCGAGGGCCAGTACACGATCCAGGTGTTCAACGAAGGCGACACCAATTCGGAACTCGGGACGACCGTGACCGACGCCCTCCCGGCGGGCGTCACCGCCGTCGCCGCCTCCGGCCGCGGAACCTTCGGCGAATCGAAGTGGGACTGTTCCGCCACCGTCTTTCCCGCCACCGTCGTCTCCTGCGTCTATACGGTCTCGGTGCCGGCACCGGGTGCGACCAGCGAAACCCCTGGCGAACCGAGTCCCGGCACCAGCGCCGCCTTCCGTGGCGGGGCGCAGGCGCTCATCGTCGACGTCAGCGTCGATCCCGGCGTGGTCGGAGGTGCCCAGAACGAAGTCGAAGTCAGCGGCGGCGGCGCGGCGGATCCGGCAACCGCCGTCGATTTCACCCCGTTCAGCGACGAACCGGCGGGCTTCGGGTTCGTCCCCGGCAGCTACGCGGCCGACGTATTCGACGGCGAGTTCCCGGGCGGCGCCCCCGTCCGCCAGGCGGGATCCCATCCCTTCGAGCTGCGGGTCGACTTCAACGTCAACCTCGCCCTCGGGCATGACCCCGACGATCCCGCGACGGGGGATCTCTATTTCACCTCTCCCGAAGAGTCCCTGAAGACGTTCGAGACGAGGCTGCCCGTGGGGATGTTCGGAGACCCCGAGGCGGTGCCGCGGTGCCCGCGCGAGCAGATGAACTTCCCTGGGCCCTCCAACAAGGGCACCTGTCCGGCCGGCACCCAGGTCGGGGTGGCCGACCTGGTCCTCAACCAGGGCAAGCAGCTGCGGGGGGTCGATCCCCTGACGGACACTCCCGTCTACAACATGGAGCCTCCCGAGGGAGCGGTTGCCGCGCTCGGCTTCCAGTACCTCGGCAACCCCGTCTATCTGGTGGCCGAAGTCGACCCGGCCCAGGGCCACGCGATCGTCACCCGCATCTCCAACACGATCGAGCTGCTGAGTACGCGCAGCGTGAAGATGACCCTCTGGGGCGTCCCGGCGGACCCCGCGCACGACGCGCTGCGCCTGGACCCGAACGCGGAATTCCTCGAATCGCAGCTGCCGACGCCCAGCCCGGCCCCGATTCAGTCCCTTCCTGACTCTCCCGGCGCAATGCGACACGCCGGGGTCGATCGACGTGCGGGCCGATTCCTGGCAGAACCCGGGTGACTTCACCTCCTACCAGGCAGGGACGCCGATCGCGCTCGGCGGATGCGACGACCCGCGCTTCCGCTTCCAGCCGCGGATCTCGATGCAGACGACCTCCGCTGAGGCGGGGTCTCCGACCGGGCTCCGGGTGCAGCTGAGCGTGCCGCAGAAGGACGACAGCTTCGCCAGCGGCAACCCGGCGGCCAACGCCGCCAACGCCGCCAAGCTCTATGCGCCGAACGGCAACGACGCGGCGATCCCGACTCCGCAGGTGAGAAACGCGGTGACCTCCCTGCCGGCGGGGATGACGGTGAACCCGTCGGTCGCCGACGGCCTCGTCGGCTGCTCCGAGGCGCAGGTCGACCTCGACAGCAACGCCGAGGCCATCTGCCCGGACGCCTCGAAGCTCGGCACGGTCGAAATCGAGTCCGGGCTGGTGCCGACCCCGCTGAAGGGGTACATCTACCAAGCGAAGCAGGGCGAGAACCCGTTCGGGTCCGTGCTCGCCTTCTACACCGTCGCCGAAGCGCCGGGACTGACGATCAAGCTGGCGGCCGAAGTGAGGTCCGATCCAGAGACTGGGCGGCTGACCACCGTCTTCGAGGACAACCCGCAGCTGACCTTCAGCAGCTACCGCCTCGACTTCTGCGGGGGCCCGCGCGCCGCGCTGGTGAATCCACCGACCTGCGGCACCTTCGAAGGCACCGGAGCGGTGAGCTCGTGGAACTCGAGCCTGCCGGTCGCGCAGGTCTCCGACCGGGTCTCGATCACCAGCGGCCCGGGCGGCGCCCCGTGTCCGAACGGGCTCGCAGGGCGTCCCTTCGCCCCCGGCTTCGACGCCAAGTCGCTGACCCCCGTCGCCGGCGCCTTCTCCGAGTTCGCGCTCGAGGCCTCGCGGGCCGACGGCAGCCAGGAGCTGCGCGGCCTCGAGGCGACGCTCCCCGCCCGGCCTGCTGGCCAAGCTGGCCGGCGTCGCCTACTGCCCCGAGTCGGCGCTGGCGGCGATCTCCGCCGCTGCCGGGAGCGGGTTGGCCGAGAGGCTGAGCCCGAGCTGCCCGCGGGAGAGCCTGGTCGGCCACTCCGACGCAGCCGCCGGAGCCGGCAGCCTGCCCTTCCACAACCCGGGCAACGTCTACCTCACGGGTCCATATAAGGGAGCGCCGCTGGGGCTGGCGGTCGTGACGCCGGTCGTCGCCGGCCCGCTCGACCTCGGCTCGATCGTCGTCCGGGCGGCGCTCCACGTGAACCCGGTGACGGCGCAGGTGCGCGTCGTCTCCGACCCGATCCCCGACCGGCTGGTCGTCGACGGCAACGGCTTCCTGCTGAACCTGCGCTCGGTCCGGGTGAACATGGACCGGCCCGGATTTACGGTCAACCCGACCAGCTGCAAGGAGACGGCGGTCGGCGGCCTGCTCACCTCCCTGCAGGGGGCGGTCGCGAACGTTTCCGACCGCTTCCAGGTCGGGGCCTGCGCGGCGCTCGGCTTCGAGCCGAAGCTGGCGCTGCGACTGCGCGGCAAGACCCGCCGCGGCGGCCACCCGGCCCTGACTGCGACGCTGACGATGCCGGGCGGCAACGCCGACATCACCCGCGCAGCCGTCGCCCTGCCGCGCTCGGAGTTCCTCGCCCAGGACCACATCCGCACCGTCTGCACCCGGGTGCAGTACGCCGCCGGCGGGGGCGCGGGGGCGGGCTGCCCGGCCGGCTCCGTCTACGGCTACGCCACCGCCAGCAGCCCGCTGCTCGACCAGCCGCTCCAGGGTCCCGTCTACCTGCGCTCCTCCGACAACCCGCTGCCGGACCTGGTGGCGAGCCTGGGCGGGCAGATCCACATCGACCTGGTCGGGCGGATCGACTCGGTGCGAGGGGGAATCCGGACGACGTTCGACTTCGTCCCCGACGCCCCGGTCTCCAGGTTCGTCCTGAAGATGAAGGGCGGCAGGCGGGGGCTGCTGGAAAACAACACGAACGTCTGCTCGAAGCCGCACCGGGCCACCGCCTCCTTCGACGCCCACAACGGCCGCCTCGCCGACCTCAACCCGAAGCTGAAGCCCAACTGCGGAGCAAAGAGCGCGAAGCAGCGCTGACTCCCCCCGGCCCACGGGCCGAGCCGCCACCGGCTGTCCTTTCCCCGCCTGCCGGTGGCGGCCCTATCTTCTCCTGACCTTGGCGACCGTGCGCGAGCCGCCGCATTTCGGCGACTACAGGCCACCAGGCGCCGGCGCTGCGGCGGGTTCCGGGCGCTGCGGCGGGTCGATCGACCGGCGCTTGGCCTCCGAGCGCTGCTCATGGGTATCCGTCCGCCCGGCGCCGTTCCGCCCGGCTGTTCCTTTTCGTTGTCAGGGACCAAAAAGGAACAGCTGAGCCCGGTGCCCGGTGTGAGCTGTTCCTTTTCGTTGTCAGGGACCAAAAGGAACAGCCGAGCCCGGCGCACGGTGTGAGCTGTTCCTTTTCGGTGTCTCCCGGCTAAAGGGACAGCTGAAGAGCCGGGGCCGCTGTGGCCCCAGCCCCCACCTCAGCGGACGGGACAATCACCGGCCGCCCACGCTGGTTTCGCCGATCCCTCCTAGCGCCGCCGGCCGTCGCCGTTGGCGACCCTGACCGCCTCCTCGGGGCCGAGGAACGGGGTCAGGGCGATGTAGGTGGCCAGGGGCGCCACCTCCGGCAGGCTCTCCGGCCCGCCCTTCAGCACCTGGTCATAGGTCAGGGCGTAGACCGCGCCGCCGATCGCCTCCGCGGCGATCGGGCTCGCCTCCGGGTTCAGCTCGTAGCCCTGGGCTAGCAGCACGCCCATCCCTTCCATCACCTGGTCGCGCTGCTCGAGCGCCCGCCGCCCCGCTCGCGTAGACGTCGACCGCGCCCAGCTTTGCGAAGGCCGGCTCCTCGATCGCGTAGGCAAGCATCGCCCCCAGTGCCGTCCGCACCGCCTGCGGCCACTCGCCTCCGCGCCGGAAGGCCGGCAGCACGGTCGCCAGCAGCAGCGCCCCGCCACGGTCCAGCGTCGCCAGCATCGCCTCTTCCTTGTCTTCGAAGTAGGAATAGAAGGTGGAGAGCGAGCAGGAAGCGCGGGTGACGATGTCGTCCAGCGTCGTCTCCGCATAGCCGCGCTCCGCCACCGCCTCCGCCATCGCCCGCATGATCCGCTCCGCCTGGTCGTGCTCGGCCAGCGGCCGCACCTCGCCATCGGCCGTGCGCTTCGGCCGCCGCCCCTTGCGCAGCGGCTCGGGTGGGGGGTAGTAGCTCATCGCCCACGCGGTCAGGGCCGGCGCGATCCCCGCCAGGTCGGCCTCTTGGCCCCGGTGCAGGCGGGTGTGGACCACCTTGCGCAGGCCGCCGATCAGCGCCCGCACGATCTCCTCCGGCATCCCGGCACGGTCCTCCGTTTCGGCCAGGGCGGCTCCCAGCACCGTCGCGAAATCGTCGAAGGTCCGCTCGACCAGCGCGGTCGCCGGCTCCCCGGCAGCGTAGATCTCGACGAAGCACATCCGTGCCGCCGCCGGCTGCGCCGTCAGCAGCCGCGTGAACGCCTCCAGGCCCCTCAGTACCCGCTCCTCCCAGGAGCCGGGAGTGTTGTAGCCCTGCAGCATGAACTCCGTCCCCGCCTCGACCAGCGCCTCGACCGCGGCGAGGAAGCACTCGCGCTTGTCGGCGAAGTGCTCGTAGAAGGCTTTGCGCGAGACCCCGCTAACGGCCAGCAGGTCGGACACCCGGGTGGCCTCGTAGCCCTTCTCCGAGACCACCGCGACCATCGCCCCGAACAGCCGCTCGCGCTGGCTCCGCGCGACCTCCTCCGGCGGCGTCCCCCGGCCGGGGGAGAGTTTCCGCTTCCGCAGTTCTCCGGCATCCCCCCACGGCGTTCTCACCATCGCGGGGCACGATATCCGGCCATTCGTCCATAGAACCACGCCGTATCTTCCCCGTCAATCGCTCCGTAGTCAGGTGTTTCCAGTGGCCAATGCAGGACCGATATCGCCCGTCGCCGCCAAGACCGGTTTGCCGCTCTAGCAAGCCATATGAGCGATTGAAGACACCCGCCTACTTGCATTCGCCACGAAAGTGTGTTCCAATGCCCCAAGCTAAGCGAGGGGAAAGTTTCCAAAGGACCGTCATTTGGTCTCTTTTTGGCAGCGACGCTTCGCCGGCTGGGAAAAAGAATCGTCGCCCACTCCAGGGCCTGGGAAGCCTCACCGCGAGGCAGGGAATGGATTCGGCGGCAGGGACAGAGGAGAGAGCAACGTGAATCGCCACGCAAAGGCACCATCCGTTGGATCAAGCATGCCGGGTCGCAGGGCCCGCGGCCTGTTCGGGCTGGTGTGCGTCTGCGTGGTCGGCCTCGCGGCTTTCCTCGGGAGTGGTGCGCCTTCGGCCGGCGCCGACTCCGCTTGCGCCAACGAAGCGCTGCGCTCCGAGCAGCACTCCACCTTCCTTCCCGACTGCCGCGCCTACGAGATGGTCTCGCCGCCCGACAAGAACGGCAACGCTGCGATCGCCGATTCCGGCCGCACCCGCGCCTCGGTCAACGGCGACGCCCTCGGCTACGCCTCCCTCGGCGCCTTCGGCGAAGTCTTCGGCACCGACATCGCCACCGACTACATCGCCCAGCGCTCGACCGACCCCGAACCCGGCGACAACGGCTGGTCCAGCCACGCCATCACCCCGCCCCAGCTGCCCAGCAACGGTCAGGGACTCAACAACAACACCTTCTTCCTCGGAGCCGTCTACGAAGGCGAGTTCACCCCCGACCTCAGCCGCGGCATCGTTCCCAGCTTCACTCCCCAGACCGCCGACCCCGACGTCACCGACGTACCCAACCTCTACCGCCGCTCCGACCTCCTTCAGCCCGGCAAAGGCGATTACGAGCTGCTCAGCGCCTGCCCGCGCTGCGCCGAACCAGGCGGCGAAGCACTCGCCCCGATGCCCTATACGAACACCACGGCAGGCCAGCTCCGCGCCCAGCTCGACTGGGCCTCCCCCGACCTCAGCCACGTCATCTTCGAATCCAAACAGCGACTCACGGCCGACACCCCCGAATCGCCCGGATGCGACTTCGACAAACTGCCTCAGACCAGCTCCAGCTGTCGCGCCCACCTCTTCGAATCCGACGGCGCCACCACCCGTCTCGCCGGCCGCGCCCCTGTCCTCCCCGCCACCGCGTGCGACGACGAGGCAGGTCCCGCCTGCGTTCCCGCCGACGTCTCCGTTGCCGGTGGCGGGATCTTGAACCACGGAACCCAGCCGAACACGGCCTTCGACACGATCTCCGACGGGTCCGACGGACACACCCGCGTCTTCTTCATGCAGCCCACCGACACCGAAGGGCATATCAGCGAAGAAGGAGAAGAAGGTAACTCAAGCGAAATCAACCAATCCTTCGAAGGCCGCCTCTTCATGCGCCTCGACGGGACCTCCACCGTCCAGATCGACGCCACCCAGCGAGTTCCTGGGGCCTCCTTTGCCCGTTCGGCCTTCCTCGCCGCTTCTCGCGACGGCCACCGTGCCTTCTTCACGTCTGAAGCGCAGCTCACGGACAACGCCCTCGCCGGCGGCGCCAAGCTCTACATGTACGACGTAGACCCCAACAGCGCCGTCCAGCAGTTGAAGGTCGCCGCCACCGCCGGCACGTTCAACCTCAGCTTCGAAGGCCAGGTCACCGCCGATCTTCCCTTCGATGCCTCGAGTGCCGAAGTCGAGGCTGCCCTCAACGGGCTCTCGACCATCGGCGGCGTCGGCGGCTCCGTCTCGGTCAGCGGCGGCTCCGGCTCCGAAACCGGCACCTCCCCTTATGCGATCGCCTTCGGGGGCACCCTGGCGAGCCTACCCGTCGGCGAGATTGCCGCCGCCGATGGAGCCACCCCGCTCAGCGGCGGCAGCCCCGCCTCCGCCGCCGCCGTTACCACCACGGTCAACGGTGGCCATCTCACCCTTCTCAGCCTCGACCGCGAACCCGCCGACGGGATAGGGACTGTCCCTGGAACGATCGGCGCCTCTGCCGACGGCAGCTACGTCTACTTCGTGGCGATGGGCCAGCTCGTCGCCGGCCAGCAGCCCCTGTTCGAAGCTGGCATCTACCTCTGGCACGAGGGCAGCCTCAGCTATGTCGCTCGCTCCCCTGTCGGCAGTGCCGTCGAAGAGATCCTGCCATTCAAGTCGGAATTCGTAAGGAGGGCTCAGCAGGCCCGCGTCACCCCGGACGGCCGCCATCTCCTCTTCTCAGCCATCGAAGGCGCGGGCGTGCTTTCCGCCCATGGCGGCGTCGACTACGACCACGGCAGCTGCGAAAGCGAAATCGGCGTCGGCTGCCGAGAGCTCTACCTCTACAGCGCCGACGACGAAAGCATCCGCTGCGCGACCTGCAATCCCTCCGGCGCGTCGGCGGAATTCATGGCTACCGACACGGTGAGCGAAAAAAACGGCGGCGCCGCCCTCACCAGCTGGCATCGCAACCACGCCGTCTCAAACGACGGCCGCTATGTCTTCTTCTCCACCGAAGAACCGCTGGTCTCCGAAGACACCAACGCAAAATCCGACGCCTACGAGTACGACTCTCGGACCGAAGAAGTCCACCTGCTCTCCTCCGGCACCAGTCCAGAATCCTCCTATTTCCTCGACGCCTCCGCAGACGGCGGCGACGCCTTCTTCGCCACCACTCAGCGCCTCTCCGGCTGGGACGTCGACACCGTCCACGATGTCTACGATGCCCGCATCGGCGGCGGCTTCCCCGAACCCTCCGCCCAGATTGCGCCCTGCGGCGGTGATTCCTGCCGGCCCCCGGCACAGCCGGGACCCGCTGTGGGCTCGGCTTCCAGCGCCGCCTTCTCAGGCTCTGCCGACCCCGCCCCCAAGCGCTGCCCCAAAGGTAAGCATCGGGCAAAGGGTCGCTGCGTCAAGAACCACAAGCGCCGCGGCCATCATCACAAGCGAAACGCCAACAACAACCGGAGGACGAGCCGATGAGCGCCGCGATGCAGACGACCAAGCGACTTTTCCTCTTTGGGGCGACGCTCGCGGGGCTACTCCTCTTCATAGGCACGGCCTCCGCTTCGGCGGCCCCCCGCTGGAGGGTCGATTCGCTCAGCAACACCACCGCCCAGCCCGGCGGCCACTTTGACTACGCCGTTCAATTCACCAACGTCGGCGACGAAGACACCGCCGGCCCCATCGTCGTCACCGGCAGTCTTCCCGCGGGGCTTACCGTCGCCGAACCCGAAGAGGCCATTCTCTATAGCGAAAACAGCGGCGAAGAAATTCCTTGCACGGATTCCGACGGCATCACGCCCTTGGTCGGCGGCGAGTCAGAAGTGCGCTGCGAAACGACCGAGTCGCTACCCACCAGCCGCGGCAATTACCTGGTGCTGCGCTTGATCGCCGCGGTTGCTGCTCCCCCCGGTGACATCGTTACCTCGCACTTCACCGTCGAAGGCGGCGGCGGGGAACCCACCTCGACCGTCGACCCGGCGCTGGTCTCCCCCTCCATACCCCCCTTCGGCATCGACGCCTTCGCCGGCCACACCGCCGATTCCGACGGCGCCGCCTTCACTCTGGCTGCGGGCCACCCCGATTCCGTCACCACCGACATCGACTTCAACACCTACACGAATCCCGTGCCGGCCCGCGGCCACTTCTACCCGGTCGAACCGGTGCGCGACGTGATCGTCGACCTTCCACCCGGTTTTGTCGGCAACCCGACCACCGCAGATCGCTGCACGCTGATCCAGTTGGCAAACGGCTTCAGGCAGGGAGCGAAACCGCTCTGCCCGTCTGAGTCCCAGGTTGGTACCACGCTCTTCCGCTTCCGCGCCGGCGGCGTCCTCGGCGAGGGTGTCACCTACGGTCCGGCTCCCGTCTACAACATGGTTCCTGCGCCCGGCGCCCCCGCCACCTTCGGCTTTCAGTTCGCCGGTGTACCGGTCGTCCTCAACGCCGCTGTCCGCCCTGATTATCGCCTCGCCATCCGGGCTGTGAATATCTCCGAGGTGTTGGCCCTTGCCGGCACGTCGATCACGTTCTGGGGTGACCCGGCAGCGGCGTCGCATGATCCTGAGCGGTCTTGCCCCGGCAAAAGCTATCCCTTCAAAGGCGGCCCATCCTGCGCCAGCACCGCTCCCGAGCGTCCCTTCCTCCGCATGCCCACCTCCTGCACCCCCGAAGGCCAAGGCCTGGATTGGGACCTCCACGTCGACTCCTGGGACAAGCCCGGCGTCCTCGACCCTGACGGCAACCCCGAGCTCTCCGACCCCGACTGGAAGTCGGCCTCCTTCCGCACCCACGAATCTCCCGGCTACCCGGCCAACCCGGCCGATCCCACCACGCCATGGGGCCCGGAGGTCGGCACCGATGACTGCGCCTCGGTCCCCTTCGAACCGACGATCAGCCTGCAGCCGACGACCAACGCGGCCGACTCGCCGACCGGCCTCGACTTCGACCTGACCATGCCCCAGAGCTGCTGGGATGCTGGCAAAACGGAAGCGATCTGCCAGGCCGATGTCAAGGATTCCAGCGTCAGCCAACCGATCGGCACCCGGATCAACCCCGCCACCGCCGACGGCCTGCAGGGCTGCAGCGAGGCGCAGATCGGCCTGCTCACCACCGATGGCGAGGAGCCGAGCCCGATCCAGTTCTCCACCGCCGAGCCGAACTGCCCCGACGCGAGCAAGATCGGCTCGGTTGAAATCGTCAGCCCGCTGGTTCAGAGCCCGCTGCACGGCGCGATCTACCAGGCCAAGCAGAACGAAAACCCCTTCAACGCCACCCTCGGCTTCTACGCCGTCGCCTCCGGCGAAGGGGTGATGATCAAGCTGCCCGCAGAAGTCAGGAGCGATCCCGACACCGGCCAGGTGACGACGATCTTCCGCGACAGCCCGCAGCTGCCCTTCAGCCACTACCGCCTGCATTTCGACGGCGGCCCGCGGGCGCCCTTGATCACGCCGCCGACCTGCGGCACCTTCACCACCCACTCGAGCTTCAGCGGCTGGGCCAACCCCGACCAGGCCGCCCACCCCGAAGACTCCTTCCAGATCAGCGAGGGACCGAACGGCACCCCGTGTTCGGCCAGCCCCGCCCAGCGCCCCTTCGCCCCGGGCTTCGAGGCCGGCACCCTGAACCCCCTGGCCGGCGCCTTCAGCCCCTTCGTCTTGAAGCTGAGCCGCTCCGACGGGATGCAGGAGCTCGCCTCCCTGGAGACGACGCTGCCGCCGGGGATGATCGGCCGCCTCGCCGGCATCCCCTACTGCCCCGAGGCGGCGCTCGCCGCCGCCTCCCACAACGGCGGCGCCGCCGAGCGCGCCAACCCCAGCTGCCCCGCCGCCTCGGCGCTCGGGATCACCGACGCCGCCGCCGGCGCCGGGCCGCTGCCCTTCCACAACCCCGGCACCGCCTACCTGGCCGGCCCCTACAAGGGCGCGCCGTTGAGTCTGGCGATCGTCACCCCGGCGGTCGCCGGCCCGCTCGACCTCGGCACCGTGGTCGTCCGCGCCGCCCTCTACCTCGACCCCGAGACGACCCAGATCCGCGCCGTCTCCGACCCCCTGCCGCGGAAGATCGTCGTCGACAACGGCGGCCTCCTCGACGGTTTCCCGCTCGCCCTGCGCCAGGTCACGGTGCAGCTCGACCGCCCCGGCTTCACCCTCAACCCGACCAGCTGCGACCCGATGGCGGTCAGCGCGACGGTCGGCGGCGCCGAGGGCGCCGTCGCCGACCTCTCCAGCCGCTTCCAGGTCGGCGGCTGCGATCGCCTCGCCTTCAAGCCCAAGCTCTCGCTGCGCCTTGCGGGCAAGACCCGCCGCACCGGCTTCCCGGCCCTGCGGGCGACCCTGAAGATGCCGCCCGGCGGCGCCAACATCGCCCGCGCCTCGGTCGCCCTGCCGGCCTCGGAGTTCCTCGCCCAGAACCACATCCGCACGATCTGCACCCGGGTGCAGTTCGCCGCCGGGGCGGGCGAGGGGACGCAGTGCCCGCCCGGCTCGGTCTACGGCCACGCCGTCGCCTACTCGCCGCTACTCGACCAGCCCCTACAGGGCAACGTCTACCTGCGCTCCTCCGATAACCCGCTGCCCGACCTCGTCGCCGCCCTCGACGGCCAGATCCACGTCGACCTGGTCGGCCGCATCGACTCCCACAACGGCGGCATCCGCAACACCTTCGAGCTGGTCCCCGACGCCCCGGTCAGCAAGTTCACCCTGACGATGCAGGGCGGCCGCAAAGGGCTGCTGGAAAACCGGCGCAACATCTGCGCCAACACCAATAGGGCCACGGTCCGCTTCGACGCCCAGAACGGCAAGATCGCCGACTCCCGGGTGCCGGTGCGGGCGCAGTGCCCGAAGCGGGGGAGGGCCCACCGGCACCGAAGCGGCTAGTCAGGCCGACTCGGCCGCCGCTGTCCCGGCGGCAGCCGTTTCAAGATCCCGTTGCCTCTCCCTGCGGTGACGGCCCAGCAAGGCGGAAGCACCCGGGGGCCGGTTTTCCCGCCGGCCCCCGGGCTCCCGCCGGCGCCCCGCCCGCCGCTTCCCCAAGCCAATTCGGCGATCGACGGCAGCCGCCGATTTGCATCTGTCACGGAAGTGTGTTCAAATTCCCCCAGCCGGGCGAGGGGAAAGTTTCCAAAAGATCGTCATCTGGTCTCTTGCGCAACTCCCTCACCGGCCTGGGACACAGAATCGTCGCCCGCTCCAGGGCCTGGGAAGCCTCACTGAGGCAGGGGACCGGATCGGGCGGCAGGGACAGAGGAGAGATAAGTGAATCGCCAATGCAGGGCAGCGTCCGTGCGATCAATCCGGCCCGCCGGCACCCGCCGTGGCCCCTTCGCGACCACCTGCCTCCGTCTCCTCGGCCTTGTCGCCTTCGCCGGCAGTGGTGCGCCCTCGCGTCGCCTTCTCGCCCTTGGCTTCTCCCTCGCTCTCGCTTTCCCGACCCTCGCCACGGCCGCCCCGACACCACTCCACACCTACGTCTCGGACGTTGACGCTACCTCCGCCACCCTCAACGCCGACGTCGACTTCGGCCCCGATGCCACCGCCTGTCACTTTGAGTGGGGTGTCGAAAAAGCCTTCGACCGGGAAGCTCCCTGCGGGGAGCTGCGTGTGCACGACAAGATCAGTGTCTCCGCCAACGCCGGTCAGTTCAAGCTCACGTACGGCCCTGACACCACCCCTGATCTTCCCTTCAATGCCGCCGCATCCGAAGTCGAGGCTGCCCTCGTCGCCCTCCCGTCTCTGGCCATCGCCACCGGGCTTTCCGTCAGCGGCGGCCCCGGCGACGAATCCGCCAGCTTTCCCTACTTCGTCTCTTTCACCACCGACCTCGGTTCTTATCGGCCTCTTCAGGCAAGCGACGGCACGGCACCGATAGAAGGGGGTGGCGTCTTCATCAACAACGCCGCCGTCGCCTCCGCCCGCCTCGAGGGACTCCAGCCCGGCACCGTCCACTACTTTCGTGCCCTCATCGCCAACTTCGAAGGGCCCGCCCAGAGCGAAGATCGCCCCTTCCATACCTTGGCCCTCCCCGGCGAGCCCTCCGACTGCCCCAACCCCGCCGCGCCCGGCGCTACCTTCCTCCCCGACTGCCGCGCCTGGGAGCTCGTCTCCCCGCCCGACAAGAACGGCGCCGACGTCATCTCCGACTCCACCCGCACCCGCGCTGCCACCAGCGGCAACGCCCTCCAGTTCTCCGCCCTCGGCAACTTCGGCGACACCATCGGTGGCGATATCGGCTCCGACTACATTGCCCGGCGCTCCACCAACCCCGATCCAGGCGACAGCGGCTGGTCCTCCCACGCCATCCTTCCAAGTCAGCTCCCCCGCGCTGGCAGTGTCGTCACGGCCACCGAAAACTCGGCGGTTTATAGGGGCGACTTCTCATCCGACCTCAGTCGTGGCCTACTAACGATCCTCACCCCCCAGACCTCGGACCCCGCCGTCGCCGCCGTCGCCAACCTGTACCGCCGCTCCGACCTCCTCCAGCCCGGCCCCGGCGCCTACGAACTGCTCAGCGCCTGCCCTGGCTGCGGGGGCACACCCCTTCCCCCTTTGCCCCCGATCGTCCAATCCGGCTTCCTCGTTCCCCGCCTCGCCGGTTCCGACCCCAGCCTCGACCATGTCCTCTTCGAGTCCCGCCAGCCCCTAACCGCCGACACCCCTCTTTCCCCCGGCTGCGGTCTCTCGTCCTTCTTCTTCCTGCGGAAATGTCGTACCCACCTTTACGAATCCGACGGCTCCACCACCCGCCTCGCGGGCCGCGTTCCCATCCTTCCCGCCACCTCCTGTGATGACCAAGGCGCCCCCGCCTGCGCGCCCGCCGACGTCTCCCTCGCCGGTCAGGGCACCGGCGTCAGCCGCGGCAATTTCGCCAATTTTTCTCCCCATGTCATCTCTGACGGCTCCGACGGCCACACCCGTGTCTTCTTCACCCAGCCCGCTACCGAAGCAGGACAGACCACTCAGGAGTTCAACGAGAACGCCGCCGTCGGCGTATCCCAAGGTTTCGAAGGGCGCCTCTACATGCGCACCGACGGCGCCTCCACCGTCCAGATCGACGCTTCCCAGCGCGTCCCCGCCGCCCCCTTCGGTCGCTCCGGTTTCGCCGACGCCTCCGCTGACGGTCACCGTGCCTTCTTCATCTCCCAAGCACAGCTCACCAACGACGCCCCAGCCGATCTCCACAAGCTCTACATGTACGACCTCGCCCCCCACAGCGCTGTCCAGCGCCTTACCGTCACCGCTACCGCCGGCACCTTCAACCTCACCTACGAAGGTCAGACGACCCCCGACCTCCCGTTCGATGCAACTGCGGGCCAGGTCCAGAACGCCCTCAACCTCCTCTCTACGATCGCCGGCGTCGGCGCCTCGGTTACCGTCAGCGGCGGCTCCGGTTCCGAAACCGGCTCATCGCCCTACGTCATTGAGTTCGGCGGTTTCCTCGCCGACACCCCCGTCGCCGACCTCCTCGTCGCCGACGGGACCACTCCCTTGAGTGGCGGCAGTCCCGCCTCCTCCGCCACCATCGCCACCGTTACCAACGGTGGCCACCTCACCCTCGTTAACGCCGATCGCGAACCTGCCGACAGCTTCGATGCTGTCGGCACGATCGGCGCCTCCGCCGACGGCCACTACCTCTACTTCATCGCCTTTGGGCGCCTCATCGCCGGCCAATCCACGCCTGCCGGTGAAAAAACCGTCTACCTCTGGCACGACGGCGACCTCCGCTACGTCTCCGACAGTGTGGCCGACCCCGAGAATGTCCAGTTCAAGAGCAGCTGGGTCCTCTCGTCCCAACAGGCTCGTGTCGCCCCCGACGGCCTCCACCTCCTCCTCTCGACCGCCGGAAGGCTCGGCCCGACCGGCGTCTTCGGCCCCACCGGCGCCGACCACGGGGACTGTCTCAGCGGCCTCGGCACTGGCTGCCGCGAGCTTTATCTCTACAGCGCCGACACTTCGACTCCACTCTCTCCGGACCTCGCCTGCGCCTCCTGCAACTCATCTGGCGAACCCGCCGCTGCCATGGCTACTGACTGGGTTCGCCAGAACAACGCCGCCGCCGACACCGACTGGCACCGCAATAACGCCTTGTCCCAAGACGGCCACTACGTTTTCTTCTCCACCGCCGAGGCCCTCCTCCCCGAAGACACCAACGGCGTCTCCGACGCCTATCTCTACGACTCCACAACCGGCAGGGCGCGCCTTCTCTCCTCCGGTACCTCTTCCTCACCCTCTTACTTCCTCGAATCCTCCCTCGACGGCACCAACGCCTTTTTCTCTACCCGCCAGCGCCTCTCGGCCTGGGACTTTGATACCTCCTATGACGTCTACGACGCCCGCATCGACGGTGGCTTCCCCGAGCCACCCGCCCAGCTCGCCCCCTGCGCCGGCGACTCCTGCCGCCGCGCCCTTCCCCCTGAACCCGGAGCTGTCTCGCCTTCCAGCGCCACCTTCGTCGGCCCAGGGGACGCACACCGGAAGCGCAGGCCCTGTCCGCGCGGTCGCCATCTCGTCCGGGTCCACGGCAAGAAGCACTGTCTCAAGCACCGTCCCCGCCACACCAACCGCAACTCGGGGAGCGCCCGATGAGCCGCCCTCGCCCCCGCCCCCGCCACATCTCGCTTCCCCCCGTGACCAAGGAGGACACCCACATGACGGCTCTCGCGCCTCGGCCCCTACGCACTCTCGCCGTCCTCTTCGCTGCCACCTTTGCCACGCTTTTCTTCTTCGCCACCTCCGCCTCCGCCTCCCAGCGTTGGCGCATCGACTCGCTCTCCGACACCACCGTCAAACCTGGCGGCACCCTCGATTTCGAGGTCGAAGCCGCCAACATCGGTGACGCCGACACCGATCCCGGCGTCACCCTCCGCGTCACCCTTCCCCCTGACCTTACCCTCGCTGACCCCGAAGCCCTGTTGAACGAGGAAATTCCCTGCACCGCACTCGACGGATCTCCCTTGCTCGGCGGCGAGAACGATTTTAAATGCGAAACGCCTGAACCCGTGCCTGATTCCGCCAACTCAAATGGTGCTAACAGGCTCTTCCTCGCCTTCCGTGCCACAGCCGCAGCGGTTTCCGGTCAGATCCTGACCTCCCATTTCACCGTCGAAGGAGGCGGCGCTTCTGCCGCCTCCACCGTCGATCCGCTCCGTGTTGCCGAAGCGACACCGCCCTTCGGCATCGATGCCTTCGACGGTCTCATCGCTTCCCCCGGTGGTGCCGCCTATACCAAGGCCGCCGGTCACCCCTACTCGCTTAGCACCCACCTCGACCTCAATACCTACACAAATCCGCTTCCCGTTCGCGGTCATTTCTTCCCCGTCGAGGCACCTCGTGACATCGTCGTCCACCTTCCTCCCGGCCTCCTCGGTAACCCCACCGCTGCCTCTCGCTGCACCCTTGCTGACCTCGCACACGGTTTCCAAACCGAAGTCACATCTCTCTGCCCCTCCGGCGCCCAAGTCGGCACGGTCTATGTGCGCTTCGCCGGCCGTGGCAATCTTGCCGACAACTTTGGCCCACTGCCCCTCTTCAACCTCGACGCGCCTCCGGGCTCCGCCGCTCGCTTCGGCTTCAACATCATCGGCAACACGATCGTCCTCGATGCCACGCTCACCGTCGATCATCGCATCGCCGTCACCGGCGCCCTCATCTCCCAGGTCCTCCCCTTGGTCGGCACCTCCGTGACCTTCTGGGGCGTTCCCGCCGACCCCTCTCACACCCACGAACGCGCCTGTGCGGGAGCGATTCAGCCGGTTGCAGGCGGCCCCACATGCGCCAGTGACTTCGGCAGCGAACCGCCCTTCCTACGCCTGCCCACCGCCTGCACCGCGGCGGGCGAAGGCCTGGGCTGGGACCTCCACGCCGACTCCTGGGACAAGACCGGAGCCCTCGACCCCGACGGCGAACCCGAGCTCACCGATCCGAACTGGAAGTCGGCCTCCTTCCGCACCCACGACAACCCGGGCTATCCGGCCAGCCCCCTCGACCCCTCGACGCCCTGGGGCCCCGAGGTCGGCACCGAAGGCTGCGGAGCGGTGCCCTTCGAACCGACGATCAGCCTGCAGCCGACCACCGATGCCGCCGACTCGCCGAGCGGCCTCGACGTCGACCTGACCATGCCCCAGTCCTGCTGGGATGAGGGCGAAACCGAAGCGACCTGCCAGGCCGACCTCAAGGACGCGAGCGTCACCCAGCCGCTCGGGATGCGGCTCAACCCGGCCACCGCCTTTGGCCTGCAGGGCTGCAGCGAGGCGCAGATCGGCCTGCTCACCACCGATGGCGCAGAGCCGAGCCCGATCCAGTTCTCCCTGGCGGAGCCGAACTGCCCCGACGCGAGCAAGATCGGCTCGGTGGAAGTCGAATCGCCGCTGCTCGACAACACCCTGATCGGCGCGATCTACCTGGCGCGCCAGAACGAAAACCCCTTCGGCGCCACCCTCGGCCTCTACGCCGTCGCCTCCGGCGAAGGGGTGATGATCAAGCTGCCCGCCGAAGTGCGCAGCGATCCCGGGACCGGCCAGGTGACGACGATCTTCCGCGACAACCCGCAGCTGCCCTTCAGCCACTTCCGCCTCCACCTCGACGGCGGCTCCCGGGCCCCCTTGATGACGCCCCCCACCTGCGGCACCTTCACCACCCACTCGAGCTTCAGCGGCTGGGCCGACCCCGACCAGGCGGCGCATCCCGAAGACTCCTTCCAGATCACCGAGGGGCCGAACGGCACCCCGTGCCCGCCTAGCGCCGCCCAGCGCCCCTTCGCCCCCGGCTTCGAGGCCGGCACCGTCAACCCGCTGGCGGGCGCCTTCAGCCCCTTCGTCCTGAAGCTGAGCCGCGAAGACGGGATGCAGGAGCTGACCGGCCTCGAAACCACCCTGCCGCCGGGGATGATCGGCCGCCTCGCCGGCATCCCCTACTGCCCCGAGGCGGCGCTCGCCGCCGCCTCCCACAACGGCGGCGCCGCCGAGCGCGCCAACCCCAGCTGCCCCGCCGCCTCGGCGCTCGGAATAACCGACGCCGCCGCCGGCGCCGGGCCGCTGCCCTTCCACAACCCCGGCACCGCCTACCTGGCAGGCCCCTACAAAAACGCGCCCTTGAGCATGGCGATCATCACCCCGGCGGTCGCCGGCCCGCTCGACCTCGGCACCGTGGTCGTCCGCGCCGCCCTCTACCTCGACCCCGAGACGACCCAGATCCGCGCCGTCTCCGACCCCCTGCCGCGGAAGATCGTCGTCGACAACGGCGGCCTCCTCGACGGCTTCCCGCTCGCCCTGCGCCAGGTCACGGTGCAGCTCGACCGCCCCGGCTTCACCCTCAACCCGACCAGCTGCGACCCGATGGCGGTGAGCGGCGTGGTCGGCGGCGCCAACGGCGCCAGCGCCGACGTCTCCAGCCGCTTCCAGGTCGGCGGCTGCAGCCGCCTCGCCTTCAAGCCCAAGCTCTCGCTGCGCCTTGCGGGCAAGACCCGCCGCACCGGCTTCCCGGCCCTGCGGGCGACCCTGAAGATGCCGCCCGGCGGCGCCAACATCGCCCGTGCCTCGGTCGCCCTGCCGGCCTCGGAGTTCCTCGCCCAGAACCACATCCGCACGATCTGCACCCGGGTGCAGTTCGCCGCCGGGGCGGGCGAGGGGACGCAGTGCCCGCCCGGCTCGGTCTACGGCCACGCCGTCGCCTACTCGCCCCTGCTCGACGCCCCCCTGCAGGGACCGGTCTACCTGCGCTCCTCCGATAACCCGCTGCCCGACTTGGTGGCGAGCCTGGACGGCCAGATCCACGTCGACCTGGTCGGCCGCATCGACTCCCACAACGGCGGCATCCGCAACACCTTCGAGCTGGTCCCCGACGCCCCGGTCAGCAAGTTCACCCTGACCATGCAGGGCGGCCGCAAAGGGCTGCTGGAAAACCGGCGCAACATCTGCGCCGGCGCCAACAGGGCCACGGTCCGCTTCGACGCCCAGAACGGCAAGATCGCCGACTCGCGGGTGCCGCTGCGGGCCAAGTGCACTAAGAAGCGCCGTGGGGCGCGGCGGCTAAACCTGGCGCGCAATAGCTCAGTCCGAGAGGGCCCATAGCAACAGGGCGGCGGGGACGAGGTTGGCCGTGCGCTTGAACTCGAGCTCGTCGCGGGTCGCCACGAGGGATGGGCGCCCCGGCAGCGCCCGGCCCGGAGCGGTCGCCTTGCGCCCGTCGACGGCCGCCCAGTCGGCCACCTCGACCGCCTCGACCTGCTCGCGCGGCCCGCAGACGAAGTCGATCTCGCCGCCGCGCCGGGTTCCCCAGACGTGCAGGCGCTCGGGCGCCGCGAAGTTCTCGGCGCCTCGCTCGGCCGGCTCGTAGCGCCTGTAGAGCGCGATCGCGATCGCGTTCTCGACCTCCGCGTGGGTGTCGCGCGGCAGGCCGACCCGCTCGGCGACGATCGTCGCCAGCAGTGGGTCCCCGAAGTAGACCTTCTTGTCCTTGGCCAGGTCGCCTCCGCCGGAGTCCTGCTTCCAGAAGTAGAGGACGAGAGCGAAGTAGTTGGCGGCAAGCAGCTCGACGTAGCTCTGCAGGGTGCGGGGGTCGCTGCCGCCACTTCGCCCACCGCGCCCAAGCGGCACATCCATCTCGCGGGCCAGCCTCGACCAGCTCAGCTTCGATCCCAGCGAGCGCATCACCCGCTCCAGCAGCGCCTGCAGGGCGGGCGCCGAGGCGCCCCGGCGCTGCACCTCCCGCAGCAGGGAGTCCCAAAGCACCCTCAGTACCTCCTCGCTCGGCTCCACCTGTCCGGCTGCCGCCTCCGCGACCGCCGCCGGCAGCCCGCCAAAGCGCAGGTAGCGCTCCAGCGCGCGCTGCAGCCCCGGCAGGTGGACGAGGCCGTCGCGCAGCGCTGCCTGCCCGTCGGGCTCGGTGAGCGCGCCGACGCTGAGCCCGAGGCCGGGGGGATTGGCGCCGTCGACGGCATGGGCAAAGGCGGCGAAGCCCTGTGGCAGGACGAGGAAGTCCCGGCCCGAGCCGCGCCGGCCCGGCAGCCGCTCCGCCGTGCCCTCGGCAAGGTCGATGGCCGAGGAGCCGGTGCAGACGACGACGTCGCCGTCGATCCGCCCGCCGTCCCAGAGCGCCTTCACGGCGACCTGCCAGCGCCCGGCGGAGGTCACCTCGTCGAGCAGGATCGCGCGACGGCCCTCTTCCTCCCCCGCCAGCTCCAGCGCACGCTCGACCGTCTCGACCAGGGCGCCGGGCGGCTGCCCCTCCAGCAGGTCGAGCGAGAGGTAGATGACCCGCCGCGGCGGCACCTCACGGTGCAGCGCCCGCCGGGCGATCAGCTTCAGGTCGGTCGACTTGCCGACCTGACGGGGCCCACGAAGCACGTGAACGGCAGGGCGGTCGAGATCGATTTCCTCCACCTGGGGCGCGGGCACACGCACGCGCTGCGCCACGAGCCGGCGCAGGTGCGGGTCCTCAGCCTCCCAGGACGAACTCGTCCACCACGGATTGAAGCGGATGATCTGTTGATCGCTCAGCATAAGAGGGGCATATATTAGCATTACATTCCATAAATACAACGTAATTCAGAGGAATCACTGAGCCGAGCCCCGCTCGGGAGTTCGGGTTGTGCGTGCGCGGTGGGGTCGGCGCGCGCCTCTCAGCCCGGCCGCCCGTTGCGAGGGCACCACTGATGAACTCAGTCCCAGAAACGACGGAGCCCCAGGGGGATCACCGCCGAAGCGGGAGAGCCTTACCTGGGGCATTCGATAAGTAGTGTAGCGCGGTGTCATTGGACTCCCCGTCAGTCGCACTTCGGCCCGCTCAAGCAGACGGTGGATCACAGAGTTGCGCTTCGCGCCATACCTGGAGGAGGCGGAAGGCGACCACAACGTTGCGGCTTCCCTCTATGTCTGGAATGCGCGGGTTTCTGCCGCCGCCTTCGAGACCCTGCATCACGTCGAGGTGCTCCTCCGCAACGCGATCGACTCCCAATTCGCACCGCTTGAGCCGAGCGCTGCGCCCAGCGAGACCTGGCTCCAAGACCCCTCTGTCCTCAACGAGCGCTCGCGGCGATTGGTCAGCGAGACGATCGACCGCATCGAGCGTTCTCACCGAACCCCGACTCGTGGCAGGGTTGTCGCAGGGCTCTCATTCGGGTTCTGGCGTGCGCTCTTTGACAAGAAGTACAGCGCCCTGTGGGTCTCGTACCTGAACCGCGCCTTCCCAGCTGGGTCCGGCGAACGCTCCGAGGTGGCGGCCTTGATGTCGAACCTCGTCCCGTTTCGCAATCGTCTGGCCCATCACGAGACGATCATTCGCCGTCCCGTAGCACGTCACCAAACCGAGATGCTGGCCTTGGCCGGCTTGATCGACCCCGACGCCCGTCGTTGGATCGATTTGGTCTCGCGGGTCGATCAAATCCTCTCCGAACGTCCTCAGTAGAAGGCGGGCATCCAGGCCGGGTCCCGCTGGCGCTGAGCTGGCCGTCTTCCAAAACTTCGAGGTGCCCGAAGAAGCCCGGAGCCCACAAGCATCGCAGCGCCCCCGCCCGCTGACCGGTTCCCGCCGGTCAGCGGGCCTCTCGCACCCCGCTGCCCTCCACGGTGCCCCTACGATCCAGGGTGTCCATGGCACGACCGCTGGCAACCCACTCCGACTGGCTGCGGGCAAACCCGCCGCAGGCCGACCGGCTGACGCAGACCCTGGCCGGGGTCGCTGCCCGCGCCCGGGCCGGCGAGGACTTTCGCCATGCCGCGCGAGAGTTCCTTGACGAGTTCGCGCTTCGCGACCCGGCTTCTCGTCGAACAGCTCTTCGACGGCTAGGCGCTCCCGCCCGCTGAGCCCGGGCTCCCGCCGGGTCTCAGGCGGGCCCGACGGGGAGGCCGAAGTAGACGCTGCTGACCAGGTGCTCGAGCTCCGGCAGCGTCTCGGCTCGCAGCCGCCCCGCTTCCCCGTGGTCGAGCACCGCGCGGCGGCGATCGCTGTGCGCCCGGAGTCGACCGGAGGAGTCCTCGCCATGTCCGAGGGGAGCCGACGTTGACCCGTATCTCGGCCGCGAAGCCGCCGCCAAGTTCGCCCGCCAGGGCTGACGCCGGCTCCGACGCCAAAAACCTTGGCCTTCCCGTCGAGGGAACCTCCCGTCTGCCGCCGGCCACCATCCGAGCCTCCAAGGGGAGAATTGAGACGGCCAAATACTCCCAAGCCCCCGATCTTCACACAGACAAATTCTGCGGAAAACCCGTTCTTGACAATTGGAGACCGAGACCTCTACCGTCCTCGAAGCACACCCAGGGAGGGTGAGCAGGATTACCAAGACTGAGCCACCGAGGCGTTGACGGCAGGGAGCCGTAACTGACGCAGTGGGGCACACGGGACAGAGGAGAAAGCAACGTGAGACGCCACGCGAAGGCATCGTCCGCTGGATCAAGCATGCCGGGTTGCAGGGCCCGCGGCCTGTTCGGGCTGGTGTGCGTTTGCGTGGCCGGCCTCGCAGCTTTCCTTGGGAGTGGTGCGCCTTCGGCAGGCGCCGACTCCGCTTGCGCCAACGAAGCGCTGCGCGCCGAGCGCGCTCAAGCTCCTCCCTCCCCGACTGCCGGGCCTACGAGATGGTCTCGCCGCCCGACAAGAACGGCGCCAACGTGGTCGCCGACACCAGCCGCACCCGCGCCTCGGTCAACGGCGACGCCCTCGCTACGCCTACCTCGGTGCCTTTGGCGAAGTCTTCGGCACCTACATCGCGACCCACTACCTCGCCCACCGCTCCGCCGATCCCGAACCGGGCGACAACGGTCTGGCATTCCCACGCGATCAGCCCCGACCAGCTCCCCAACAACGGCCAGGGGCTCGCCAACGCCACCAGCGGATTGCTCAACGCCGTCTACGAAGGCGAGTTCTCACCTGACCTCAGCCGTGGCATCGTCCCCAGCTTCACGCCCCAGACCGAAGACCCCAATGTCGCCGACGTCCCCAATCTCTACCGTCGCTCCGACCTTCTTCAGCCGGGCAAGGGCCAATACGAACTGCTCAGCGCCTGCCCCCGCTGCACCGAACTGGCCGAACCCCTTGCCCCCGCGCCCTTGACCAATTCCACGGGCACGCTGAGGGCCCAGCTCGACTGGGCCTCGCCCGATCTCAGCCACGTCATCTTCGAATCCAAACAGCGCCTCACCAGCGACACTCCACCAGCATCCCCGGGCTGCACCTTTCTCCCCCTCTGATCTCCTCGACTTCCAACAAATGCCATGTTCACCTTTACGAAGCGGGCGACGGCTCCGTCCGCCTTCCTCGACCGCGTTCCGGTTCTCCCTGCGACTTCATGCGACGACGAAGCCGGCCCCAGCTGTGTTCCCGCCGACATCTCGGTTGCCGAAGCTTGGTCACCTCAATCACAGCGGCCAGGGCACCTTGGTTTTCTGGACCGCCGATACCGTCTCCGACGGCTCTGACGGTCATACCCACGTCTTCTTCACCCAGCCCACCGACGCATCCGGCCAGACCAGCGATCAGACCGGCAACTCGACCGCCGTCAACGCATCCTTCACCGGTCGCCTCTTCGCGCGCACTGACGCCACCGCAACCGTCCAGCTCGACGCCTCCGAGCGCACCTATTGCGCCGGCGACCTCACCTGCGGCGGTGACGACGTTCCCGACCCCGCGCCCGCGCGTTCCTCCGCTCCCTCCAAGTTCCTCGACGCCTCGGCCGATGGCACCCGCGCGTACTTCACGTCCATCGCTGCCCTCACCGACGACGCGCCGGAAGTCGGTGCCCAGAATCTCTACATGTTCGATACCACCAAGCCGGCCTCTGCCCCCGACAACCTCACCTTTCTCAGTCCCGACGCCGAACCCGCCGACGGTTCCACTGTCGACGTGCAGGGAGTCATCGGCGCCAGTCGCGACGAGATTCGCTACGTCTACTTCGTCGCAGCCGGGCAGCTCGTGGCTGGGCAGCCGCTCCTCGGTTCGGGCTTCGGTCTCTACCTTTGGCACGACGGTTCCCTGACCTACATCGGGCAGTCGCCGACGGGCCCGGCGCTCTCCGAGACGATGACCGTCGAAGCCAACTGGGTCCTCAAGCCCCAGCAGGCTCGCGTCACTCCTGACGGTCGCCATCTCCTCTTTGGCACTATCGACGGCACTGGTCTCCTCTCTGCCCACGGGGGTCTCGACTATGACCACGGCCTCTGCGAAAGCGATCTCGGCGTCGGCTGCCTAGAGCTCTACGTCTACAGCGCCGATACCGATGCGCTACCGCCTGCGCCACGTGCAACCCGACCGGTGCCGCGACCGCGATGGCAACCGACGCGGTGCGCGAGAACCTCGGCGCCGCCGGCACCAGCTGGCATCACAACCACGCCCTCTCCGACGACGGCCGCTACGTCTTCTTCTCCAGCTCTCGAGCGCCTTGTCGAGACAGATACCAACGGCACCAATTCCGACGCCTATGTGTACGACTCCCAGACCGGAGAAATCCACCTGCTCTCCACCGGAACCGACGAAGAACCCTCCTACTTCCTCGACGCCTCACCCGACGGCAGCAACGCCTTCTTTACCACCGCCGAGCGCCTCTCCGGCTGGGATTCCGATAGCTCCTACGACGCCTACGACGCCCGCATAAGCGGTGGCTTCCCGAGCCTCCGCCCCAAGTCGCCCCCTGCGGCGGTGACTCCTGCCGTCCAGGGGACCAGCCGGTCCCCGCGATCGGCTCGGCTTCCAGCGCCGCCTTCTCGGGTCCAGCTGACCCCGCCCCCAAGCGCTGCCCCAAGGGTAAGCATCGGGTAAAGCGTCGCTGCGTCAAGAACCACAAGGGCCGCGGACACCACAAGCGAAACGCCAACAACAACCGGAGGACGAGCCGATGAGCGCCGCGATGCGGACCGACCAAGCGACTCTTCGTCTCTGCGGCAATGAGCGCAGCCTTGCTTCTGCTCACCGGGACCGCTTCCGCCGCCGCCTCAGCACAATGGCGCGCGGATTCCCTGGATAACACCGCTGCCCAGCCCGGTGACCTCTTCAGCTACGAAGTCCAGTTCTCCAACGTCGGCGACGAAGATGCCACTGCGCCGCTGGCCGTCACCGGCATCCTTCCCGCGGGTTTGACTGTGGCCGAACCGGAAAAAGCCACGCTGCGAAACCCGAGCGCGGGCGAAATCGCGCCCTGCACCCAGTCCGATGGCGTCACCCCGCTCGCCGGAGTAAGACTGAAGTTCGCTGCGAAGCCATTGAACCCGTGCCCAATGCAGTCAACAGCGGGGGCACCGGCTACCTGATCCTGCGCCTGACGACCGCTCTCGATCCCCTCGCCGAAGCCGGCGAAACGCTCACCTCTCGCTTTTCCATCGAAGGCGGCGGTGCGGAACCAGCCTCCACGCTCGACCCGGCGCTGGTGGCTGTCTCCACGCCGGCCTTCGGCATCGATGCGTTCGATGGTCTCATCGCCAACCCCGATGGCTCCGCCTTTGCCCAGGCCGCCGGCCACCCCGACTCCGTCACCACCCACATCGACCTCAACACCTATAGGAATCCTGCACCGTCTCGAGGGGACTTCTACCCGGTCGAACCGGTGCGCGATTTCGTCGCCGACCTGCCCCCTGGCCTCGTCGGCAACCCGACGACCGGGGATCGCTGCACCCTCGGCCAGCTCTCTCACGGCATCAACCAGGGGGAGCTCCCGCTCTGCCCCGCAGAGTCTCAGGTCGGAACCACCCTGATCCGCTTCCACGGCCAGCCCAACTTTGCCGACACCTATGGGCCTCTGCCGGTCTTCAACATGGTGCCCCCGCCGGCCTCGCCCGCCCGCTTCGGCTTCTACGTCCTCGGCGTTCCGTCATCGTCCTCGACGCTTCCGTGCGCTCGGCGACCACCGGTTGACCGTCCGGTCCGCGCAACGTCTCCCGAGGCCCTCGCCCTCGCCGGCACCTCCCTCGCCTTCTGGGGAGCCCCCTCCGCCGCTTCCCACACGGCTGAGCGGGCCTGTCCTGGTGAAGCCGTAGCCCGGTCCTGCGGGCGATCCCCACCTGCGCCAGCACCGCCCCCGAAGCGGCCTTCCTGCGCCTGCCCACCTCCTGCACCACAGCCGGCGAAGGGCTCGCCGCGACCGCCCACGCCGACTCTTACTACAACCCCGGCGCCTTCAAGGAGGACGGCGACGCCGGACCTCTCAGACCCCAACTGGAAGTCCGCCTCCTTCGAGAGCCACCTGTCGACCGGGGCTGCTCCGGCCAGACCCGGCCGACCCGACCCAGGTCTCTGGGGCACCCACAGGTGCCCGACCGGCTGCCTCGAGGTCCCGGTCGAAGGGCTCCCTCAGCGCCGCAGCCGACCTCCGATCGACACCGAGACGCCGAGCGGCCTGCAGGTCGAGCGGTCGAGGTTCCCAGAGCCCGGGGCTCGAGAACCCAACCGGGCATTTCCTCTAGTCCGACTTCAAGAAGGTCAAGCGTCACCCTGCCGCAGGGCGTCAACCCGTCAACCGCCTCCCAGGCCGCAGGGCCTCGCGAGGTCTGCGATCCCCCCGCCCAGTACGAGAGCTCGGAGCCGAGCTGTCTAACTCTCTCCGGCGACCGGGCTGTCCGATCGACTCCAAGATCGGCCCGTCGAGGTCCGCTCGCCGCTGCTCGAGGAGACCATCCCCGGCGCGGTCTACATCGCCACGCCCGACCGACAACCCCTTCAATTCCGCTCCTCGGCCTCTACGTCGTCTCGAAGAACCTCCAGCGCGGCGTCCTCGTCAAGCTCGCCGGCAAGGTCGAGACCGACCCGAGAGCACCGGCCAGATCGTCGACCACCTTCGACGACCTGCCGCAGCTGCCGTTCTCGACACTTCGACCTCCAGCTTCATCGGCGGCGCGCGGGCGCCGCTGGTGACCCCGCCGACCTGCGGCACCTATACGACCGACGCCGACTTCTACCCCCTGGGCTCGACCCGACAGGCCCGGTCCACTCCGACCAGCTCACTTCCAGATCACCGCCGGCGTCGGCGGCGGCCCCTGCCCCGCGAGCGCCGCGCGCCCTTCGACGCCCGGCTTTCAGGCCGGCACCGTCAACCCGATCGCCGGCGCCTACTCAGCCCCTTCATCCTGCGCCTCAGCCGCGCCGACGGCGCGCAGGAGCTCGGCGGCCTCGACCACGACCCTGCCCAGGGCCTGCTCGGCAAGCTCGCCGGCATCCCCTACTGCCCCGACGCCGCGATCGCCGCGGCCGCCGGGCAACCGCAGCGGCGCGGCGCGAGCTGGCCTGCCCCGTCCTGCCCGGCCGCCTCGCAGGTCGGCACGGTCAACGTCGGCGCCGGCGCCGGCGCCGACCCCTTCTACGTCAGCCGGCAAGGCCTACCTCGCCGGCCCCTACAAGGGCGCCCCGCTCTCGCTCGCGGTCGATCACCCCGGCCGTGGCCGGCCCCTTCGACCTCGGCACCGTCGTGGTCCGCGCCGGCCCTGCGACGTCGACCCCGAGACGCGCCCAGATCACGCGCCGTCTCCGACCCGTCCCGCAGATCCTCGAGGGCATCCCGCTCGACGCTGAGCGAGCATCGCGCGTCAACGCTCGACCGGCCCGACTTCACCCTCAACCCGACCAGCTGCGACCCGATGGCGATCACCGGCACGGCGCTCGCTCGGCCGGCGGCCTGCGCGCCAACGCTCGTCCAGCCGCTTCCAGGTCGGCGACTGCGACCGCGCTCGGCTTCAAGCCGAAGCTGGCGCTGCGCTCTCGGGCGGCCGACCAAGCGCGGCGGCCACCCGGCGCTGACGCGCGACCTGACGCGCCCGACCGGGCGACGCCAACATCGCCAAGGCCCAGGTCACCCTGCCGCACTCGGCCTTCCTCGACCAGGCCCACATCAGGACGATCTGCACCCGGGTGCAGTTCGCCGGCCGACAGCAGTGCCCGACCGGCTCGATCTACGGCTACGCCAGGGCGATCACGCCCGCTGCTCGACTAGCCGCTCGCAGGGCCCGTCTACCTGCGCTCCTCCGACCACAAGCTGCCCGACCTGGTCGTCGCCCTGCACGGCCGGCCAGCATCGACGTCGACCTGGCCGGCCGGATCGACTCGGTCAAGGGCGGCATCCGCAACACCTTCGAAGCGGTCCCCGACGCCCCGGTCACCAAGTTCGTCCTGAGATGCAGGGCGGCAAGAAGGGCCTGCTCGTCAAAACAGCCGCAACCTCTGCGGCCACGCCAACCGGGCGACGGTCCGCTTCGACGGCCAGAACGGCAAGGTCGCCGACTCCGGTCCCGCTCCGGGCCAAGTCCCGGCAGGCCAAGCCCCCGCGCCCCCGCCCGCTGAGCCCGGGCTTCCGCCGGGCCTCAGGCGGGTCCGGGGGGGAGGCCGAAGTAGACGCTGCTGACCAGGTGCTCGAGCTCCGGCAGCGTCTCGGCTCGCAGCCGCTCCGTTTCCCCGTGGTCGAGCGCCCGCGTCACCGCGGCCTCGATTGCGCTTACCATGAAGGACGCAGTCAACGGAGGTGGAGAGTGGCGAGACCCGGTCTCGCGGCGAGCGCTGTCAAGTGCGTTCGAGAGGCGCTCCGATACTTCTCTACGACGGTCGAGTACGGCCCCCCCGGCGACGTGGGCCTGGACCAGCAGCCCCTTCGCCAGCAGCGGCTCCGTGTCGGCGAAGCGGCCCAGCTCCTCCAGGGCTGCGCCGAAGCCCGCCCGCCAGCTCTCCGCGGCCGCGCCGGCCTCGAGCAGGCGCCGCTGCAGCCGCTCGACGTGGGCGGCGTGGGCCTCCGCATAGCACTCGGGAACGCTGGCGAAGTGGCTGTAGAACTGGACCCGGTGTCCACCGAGGCGCTCGAGCACGGCGGCCACGGTCAGGTTTCCGTAGCCCAGCTCGCCGCTCGTCCGCAGTGTCGCGGCCATGATTTCCTCCCGCACGGCCGAGGGCCTGGCGCGGGTTTCCTCGCGGACCTCCGAGAGCCTCGGGCGGTTCGACCCCATCCAGAACTAGTCTACGTATTTTTGGAGACTCGATCTTTCTCATTTCACGGTGCGCCGGCGTGCACCCCGCGCGGCGGGCGATTTGCCGGGAATCGGCTTGAGTGTGGGCTATCCTCAGGCGATGGCCCAGCTGCCGGAGAACCTGATGCCCCCGCCGAGCAACCGCGCGGCGCTGTCGCGGGAGGCCCGGATCCAGCAGCAACGCGAGCACGCTCTTACCGCCGCCACCGAGGTCTTCGCCCGCCGCGGCTACCCCGGCACCACCATCGACCACATCATCGCCGCCGCCCACATCAGCTACAGCAGCTTCTACGAGTTCTTCTCCGGCAAGGACGACTGCCTCCTGCAGGCCTACGAGCGGATCGTCACCGAGTTCTGGGAGCAGATCGCCGCCGCCGTGCCCGCGCAGGAGCCCTGGCCCGAGCAGGCCTGCGCCGCCCTGCGCGCGACCCTGGAGGCGGTGGCAACCTCCCCGCAGGCGGCCCGCGTCGCCCTGGTCGAGGTCCAGACCGCCGGCCCCGAGGCGCTGGCCGCCTACGAGCGCACGCACGACAGCCTCGTGCCGCTGCTGCTGCCGGGCCGCCGGCTCAGCGCCGACTCCGAGCATCTGCCCTCGACCCTCGAGGAAGCGACGATCGGCGGCGTCGCCTGGCTCCTGCACCAGCGGCTGGTGATGGGCGAAGCCGAGACGATCGAGGAGCTCTATCCGGAGGTCGTCCAGATCGTCGTCGGGCCCTACCTGGGCGAAGAGGCGGCGGCCCGGCTGGTCTCCTCCTAGGAGGCGGTGGCGAGCGCCGGGTAGCGGCCCCGCACGCGGCGAGGGGGGGCGGCGCCGGTGCCTGAGGAGCGCGAGCGCATCGTCCGGACGCTGGTCGAGCTGGTCGGCGAGCGCGGTTTTCGCGAGACCGAGCTCGCCGACGTGCTCGCTGTGGCCGGCGTCGAGGAGGCCGTCTTCAGCCGCCACTTCGCCGGCATGGAGGAGTGCTTCCTCGCCGCCTGGGACGAGCTGGCCATCGCCCATGGGGCGCTCGCGGCCCGCGAATTCGAATCCGACCGTCCCTGGCGCGAGCGAATGCGCGCCGCCGCCTGGGTCACCCTGAGCTACCTGCAGGCCGACCGCCGCCGCACCCGTTTCCTCGTGCTCGAGATCCTCAATGCCGGTGAGGTTGCCCAGGCCCACCGCGACCTCGCCATCGCCGCCCAGGTCGAGTGGATAGACGGCGGGCGCCAGGAGATGGAAGATCCCGCCTCGCTCGGCCGCGCCACAGCCGAGCACATCGCCGGGGCGATCAACGAGATGCTTGTCCGCCGCACCCGCAGCGGCCAGATCTTTCGCGGTGGAAACGAGGTTCTGCGCGAGCTGATGTACATGGCGGTGCGGCCCTATTGCGGCGACGGCGCGGCCCGGGCGGAGCTGCAGCTGCCGCCTCCACCCGATCTCGAGGGGATCCGCTGAGATGGCGGCCGCGCTCCCGATCGGGCCGCCTCACCGCTTCGGCCCCTTCGCCCCGAGCGTCTCGCCGGCCCGGGCGCGGCTGCGCGTCGGCATCATCGAGCTGGCGCTCGAGCACGGCCTCGACGGGGTCGGCTCGGCGGCGCTCTGCCGCCGCGCCGATTTCGAGCCGGCCGCCTTCGATCGCGAGTTCGGCAGCGTTCGCGAGTGCGCCCTGCAGGTCTACATCGCCAACATCGCCGAATTCGACCGCATCGTCTTCGGGGCCGTCGAAGCGAGCGGCGGTTGGCCGCTGCGCCTCCGCGTATCCGCCTATGCCGCGCTGCGCTACGTGGCCGTCCGCCCCTTGGAGGCCCGCTTCAACTTCATCGCCATGCTCGAGGCCGGCGAGGTGGCCCAGGCCTATCGCGACCGCTACGTGGGGCGGATCGTCGACCTGATCGACGAGGGGCGCGGGGTGGGGGTGTCCGAAGCGTCCGGGCGCGAGGTCGCCGAGGCCGTTTTCGGTGCGGTCTATGAGTTCCTGGCGCGAAAGGTCAATGCCGAGGCCGACCTCGCCTCGATCGACCGCTACGTGCCCGAGCTGATGTACGTCGCGGTGCGGCCCTATCTTGGCGAGGCGGTCGCCCGGCGGGAGCTGAGGATTCCGCCTCCGGCGGAGGGCGCGCCATGACCGAGCCGACGCATTCCGTGGGCCCCTTCGCCCCGAGCGTCTCGCCGGCCCGGGCGCGGCTGCGGCTGGCGATGATCGAGCTGGCGCTCGAGCACGGCCTCGACGGCGTCAGCTCGGCGGCGCTCTGTCGCCGCGCCGATTTCGAGCCGGCCGCCTTCGATCGCGACTACGGCAGCGTTCGCGAGTGCGCCGTCGGGGTCTACCTCGCCAACATCGCCGAATTCGACCGTGCCATGGACGCTGCCGCCGGCCCCGGCGATGCCTGGCGGGAGCGCCTGCGCGCCACCGCCTATGCCGCCGCGCGCTACGTTCGCGAGCGCCCCGCCTCGACCCGCTTCGACATGGTCGCCACGCTCACCGTCGGCGAGCTGGCCCAGGCCCATCGCGACCGTTACGTCCGCCGTCTCGTCGACCTGATCGACGAAGGGCGCCAGGAGATGGCGGACCCCTCCGCCCTCGGCGTGGCGACGGCGCAGGGGGTCTTCGGCGCGATTTACCGGATGCTGGAGCGCGAGCTGGCGCGGGGGGGCCGGGCCGCGCGCGCCGAGCAGCTCGTGCCGCAGCTGATGTACTTGGCCGTGCGGCCTTACCTCGGCGAGACCGCCGCCCGCGAAGAGCTCTCGCTTCCCGTCCCTGCCGGAGAGCGGGGAAGGGAATGGCTGAGCCATGGCCTGCCGAAAACATTCCCGCACCGTAAGGTCAAGGTACCCGCGGTTCCCGTTATGTTGGCGACCGTGACCGAGCGTGACCGGGTAGAGGGAGGCTCGCCGGATCGGCTGCCGAAGCTGCCTCGAGGGCGGCACGGCCTCTCGCGCGAATTCGTCAGCAAGAACCAGCGCGACCGCATCACCGCCGGCATCATCGCCGCCGTCGCCGAGCGTGGCTACGAGGGGGCCAAGATCACCGACATCACCGCCGCGGCGGGTCTGTCGCGGCGCGCCTTCTACACGCATTTCGAGTCCAAAGACGAATGCTTCTTCGCCACCTTCGACCTGATCGCCGACCACCTGCGCCGTGTCGCCACCGAAGCGGCGGAGCCATACGAGGAATGGCCCGACAAGGTCCGCGCCCGCCTCGCCGCCGTCCTCGACGTCTTCGCCGCCAACCCCGACCTCGCCCGCTACGTCCTCGTCGCGCCGCCGCGGGCGGGCGACCGGATCGCCGACCGCTACCGCCAGGCGATGGAGGAAGTCCTCACCGAGCTGACCGAGGGGATGCCCGCCGAGTACACCGCGCGCCAGCCCTCGCCAGCCGCCAAGCACGCCCTGATCGGCGGCGCCGCGACCCTCATCGTGCGCAAGGTCAGCGCCGGCGAAGGCGCCCGACTGGGCGAGCTGCTGCCGCACCTGCTGGAGCTGACGCTGACCCCGTATCTCGGCCGCGAAGCCGCCGCCAAGTTCGCCCGCCAGGGTTAATAGCGTTCGCCCCGTCTTGTCGCTGCCGACATCTCAGCGGGTGAATGCCCGCAGCGACAAGATGGAGAGGAGCGGACATGGTCGACGGACCGGGAGAATGAGCCGATGCCCCGCATAAGCAGCTTCTTCGGGATCGTGATCGAGATGTACTACGGCGATCATCCGCCCCCCCATTTCCATGCTCGGCACGGCGACGAATCCGCCAAGATCGAGATCGCCACCGGAGCGATCATCGGAGGTTCTCTGTCCCCACGAACGCTCCGGCTCGTGCGAGAATGGGTAGCCGAGCATCGCGACGAGCTTGAAGCCAACTTCGAGCGCGTCGTCAATCACGAAGTGCCTACGCCGATTGAGCCGCTGAAATGACCGAGATGATCAACGTCACCGAGGTGGAGCCCATGGATGGTCTCCGGATTCGTGCGACCTTTTCGGATGGAGCCGTCAAGGAGATCGATTTGAGCGACCTGATGGCCCGTGGAGGCGTGTTTGCGCCTATCCGCGAACATCGAGAGGTATTTGAGAAGGTCCATGTCAATTCCGAAACGCGGACTGTCGAGTGGCCCGATGAAGTCGATCTCGACCCCGAGGTTCTCTACGGCCTCTTCGAGCCCGCCTCGGGCGCGCGGATCGGGCGGCGCACGTTGCGCAAGCCGGCACACGCCATCGGCTAGTGTCGGAGCGGCGACGCCCCCTCGGTCAGCCAGTCGCGGGGGATCCCCGTCGAGGGCATCGTGAGCACGTCGCGCACCCGCTCGATCGCCTCGTCCCGGGTAAGGACGAGCACCGGCCGCGGCTTTTCGTCCGGTGGCTCACCGGAGCGAGCTTCGCTGACGCCCGTATCTCGGCCGCGAAGCCGCCGCCAAGTTCGCCCGCCAGGGCTGACGCCGGTCCGACGCCAGAAACCTTTACCTTCCCGTCGAGGGAGCCAGGGAGCTCAGCGCTCGTAGGCGCGGCCGCGCGGCAGCACCCGCAGGACGACGATCTCGCGCCTCGCGCCGTCGCGCTCGAAGCGCACGCGCCAATCGCCGACCCGCATGCGCAGACTCATCGCTGCCGGTGACCTTGCGCACATCGGCACGGGGGTCATCGTCGGCCAATCGCCCGATCCCCTCGATCACGCGCTTCCTGATTGGGGAATCCCAGACGACCGAGATCTGCGCCGCGCCCCGTGGGGCGTAGCTGATTCCCCACTGGGCGCCGTTCACTCGAGACCGAACTCGCGCTTGATCTCCTCGTGGGAGATCGTCGACGCGCCCGCCGACAGTTCATCGCGGGCTTCTTGAACCGCCGCCTCCTCCTCGGCCGAGATCTCCTCGTCCTCAGGGGGGGCGTCATCGAGCCGGCGAATCACCGGATCGATCTCCCGCTCGACCGCGCGCAGCGCGACCTCCGCCTCATGCTCGCTCCAGTGTGGCGCTCGCTCTAGCAGCTTCTCCTTCGCGGTCATCTGCCAAATCCTAGCGGGGCGGCAACGAACTATATGGAGGAAGTCTCGCCGAGCTGACCGAGAGGATGCCCGCCCAGTACACCGCGCGCCAGCCCTCGCGAGTCGCCAAGCACGCCCTGATCGGCGGCGCCGCGACCCTCATCGTGCGCAAGGTCAACGCCGGCGAAGGCGCCCAGCTGCAGCGAGCTGCTGCCGCACCTGGTGGAGCTGATCGCTGACCCCGTATCTCGGCCGCGAAGCCGCCGCCAAGTTCGCCCGCCAGGGCCGGTAGCCCGGCGGCACTCGAAGCTTCTCGCGAGTGCTCATGCCCGCTGACAAGGGCCGATGACTATCCTGGCGATGTGCCGACCCAGCTCGACAACGCGCTTGGCGTCGCTGCGCTCAGCGACCTTGAGCGTCGCACTGTGCAGCGACTGGTCGGCGCCCTCGAGGACGCCTTCGGCAGCGATCTGCTGGCCGTCTGGCTCTACGGCTCCCGTGCTCGCGGCGAGCGCACGCATCCTGACTCCGACGTCGACCTCCTCGTCATCGTCGCCGGCGATGTCGAGCGCAACCAGCGCCTGGCGGGGAATCTGGGCGAAGCGGCCGCGCTTGCCGAGGGCGAGAGCCCGTTCACCTACTCGGTCCATGTCTATGACCCCGAGTGGCTGCGCGGCCGTCGCGAGATCGAGTCCTTCTTCATCCAGGAGGTCGACCGCGACAAGATCGTCCTCGCCGGGAGCGCGATGCAGGGAGACGAGGCAGCGTGAGCCCGCGCTCCAGCGAGTTCATGAAGGCCCGCGATCGTCTCGCGGTCGCGCGGGTGCTCGTCATCGCCACCCGGGCTCTGTTGCCAGCGCCGCCTACTACGCGATGCTGAACGCCGCCCGCGCCGCCCTCTCCGAGCGCGGCGAGCACGCCAAGACCCACAGCGGCACCTGGACCCTGTTCAGCAAGGCCTTCGTTGCGACCGGCGAGTTCGACCAGGAGCTCAGCAGCCTCGCCCGCAACGCCAAGAACGCTCGCGAAAAGGGCGATTAAGAGGCGGCACCGCCGAGCGCCAAAGAGGCTGCCGAGTACGTCGAGGGCGCCGCCGCCTTCCTCGCGGCGATCGAAGAGTTGCTCGGCACCTAGGGAGGGATTGGCGAAGCGTTCCTGCATTCCGAACTTTGGCGGGACATAGCCCCTGAAGTTCGGAGGAGTGCGATCCCGGGGCGGGACAATGCGCGAGCCGGGTCCGAGCGGAAGGGGTGCGAGCCCGCCGGCAGTTGGGAGGAGGCGTTTCGCGATCACCTGCGAAGGCTCGCGGCGGGCGGGGAGCTGGAGCCCGACATCGTCGCCGTCGGGCCCTTCTGGACCGCCGCCGCCGACCCTGCCGAGATCGATGCCGTGGCCCTGGCGGGCAGGAGTCGGGAGGCGGTGCTGATCGGCGAGGCGAAGTGGGCGAAGCGGGTCGACGGCGCCCGCCTGCGCGCAGGTCTGGAGCGCAAGGCCGAGGCCCTGCCGCGCCTGAGCGCCCTGCCGCGCTACGCGATCTGCGCCCGCGAGAGAGTCGACACCGCCGGCGACGCCCCGGCGATCACCGCCGAGGGCATCTTCGCGCTCTAAGGGGAGGGTCCGCGCCCGCCTCGCCGCCGTCCTCGACGTCTTCGCCGCCAACCCGGACCTCGGCCGCGAAGCCGCCGCCAAGTTCGCCCGCCAGGGCTGACACCGGTTCCGACGCCAGAAACCTTGGCCTTCCCGTCGAGGGAGCCCCCCGTCTGCCGCCGGCCACCATCCGAGCCTCCAAAGGGGAGATTGGAGACGGCCGAATACTCCCAAGCCCCCGATCTTCACACAGACAAATTCTTCGGAAAACCCGTTCTTGACAATTGGAGACCGAGACCTCTACCGTCCTCAGAGCACACCCAGGGAGGGTGAGCAGGGAACACCAACATCGGGTCCCGAAGTGTTGACGGCAGGGAGCCGTATCTGACGCAGCGGGGCGCATGGGACAAGGAGACAGCTACGTGAGACGCCATCGGAGCAGTTCCGCCGGCATTACTTCAACCAGCGCCCGCCCGGGCGCCTTCGGGCGTTTCACGCTCGCCGCCGCCCTTTGCGCCCTCGCGGCGCTCACGCTGAGTGCAACTGCCTCGGCGTTGCCCGTCGAAGTCCCCGCGGAGGGCTTCGCCGCCCCCGGCGCCGGTCGCATCGCCGTCGATGAAGCAACCGGCGACCTCTACGTGATCAACGCGGGCGACAACCGCGTCGACAAGTACTCGCCGGCGGGCATCTTGCTCGACGAACTCGAAGTCCCCGTCGGCGAAGGCGGTTTCGAATTCGAAGGGGAAAACGCGGATATCGCCGTCGACAACACCGGCACCGCCACCCAGGGCCGCGTCTACGTCGCCAACGGCAACTTCCCGGGCAAGGCTGTTGCCTTCGACTCCTCCGGCAGCTTCAGCTGGCAGACGGCTGGCGCCGGTCTCACTGCCTGCGGCATCTCCGTCGATCCGAGTGGCACCCCGTTGTTCAGCGAATACAGCGAAACGCACAAGCTCGATCCCACCACCGGCACTCCCGCACCGACGGGCATCGTCCTCGGCAGCGAACCTGTCTGTCAGCTCGCCTTCGACTCCGACGGGGGTCTTGTTGGCATCGTATCCGGCAGCGAACCTCACCGCTACGATTCCACCACTGGCGCTGAACTGTTCCAATACCTCCCCGGACGTGTCAGTGCCGACGTCGCTGTCGATGGATCCTCCCATCGTGTCCTACAGCCTTCCTCAAGGCCCAGTAAACGGCGCTGAAGTCTGGGAAGCAGACGGCACGCCTCTCTTCGAGGATCAGTTTGGCAACCACCTATTTTTTGGTCCCCATAACGCCAGCGGCATCACCGTGAATGCTCCTGTCCACCGCGCTTACATCTCCAAGTCCGGCCAAATCAGCGCCTTCAACCTGCTCGAACCGAGTATGACCATCGTCACCTCCGGCTCTGGAACCGTCCAATGCGACGGCGGCGCCTGCGCCCCTACCTACACCCTCGGCGACACGGTCGAACTCGAAGCCCAGGCCGCCCCCGGCTACGTCTTCGCCGGCTGGATCGGCTGCAAGTCGGTTAGCCCGGGGGTCTGCGAAATCACCCTCGACGACAACGCCGAAGTGACCGCGATCTTCCTCAAGGAAGCCGAAAGCGTGATCATGGCCCCCGAGCCCCCGGGCGCCAATTGCCCCAACGGCGGCGTATCTCTGGAATCGCCCACCGCCACCGAATACATCTGCAACGGCCCCAAAGGCACGAATGGCTCGAACGGGTCGAACGGCTCCAACGGATCCAGCGGCAAAGACGGCGCCAACGGAGCGGCTGGTCCCCAAGGCCCCCAGGGCAAGGAAGGCCCTCCCGGCAAGGTCACCTGCAAGGTCAAGCAGCAGGGCAAGAAGGTGAAAGTGACCTGCACGGTCAAACAGGGCGCCTCGGCCTCCCGCGTGCACTGGCGCCTGATGCGCCACGGCCGCACCTACCGCCAAGGCACGACCAAGGGCGGTCGTGTAAGCCTCGGCGCCCTGCCGCCCGGCCATTACCGCCTCAAGTTGCAGGGTCAAGACGCCCCGACCCTGCTGGTGATCGCCTAAACAGGCGAAGGGAGCGAGCGCGATGACGAGAACCAGGACCACCGGCTTCGGGGCCACCCTTAGCCTCGCCCTGCTCTTGGCGGCGCTCGCTCCCGTCGCCTCGATGGCGGCCGCCCCCACGGCGGCCGCCCCTTCCTCCACCGCCTCCACCTTCGGGGCGGCCCAGATCTACGTCGGCGCCTTCCTCAACCCCGGCGGCAACCCGGTCACCGACTGCCACTTCGAATACGGCCCTACCACCGTCTACGGCCAGCAGGCCCCCTGCGAGCCCGAAGCGGCCAAGATCGGCGACGAGCGCCAGCAGCTCACCGTCCGTGCCACCGCCGGCAATTACAAGCTGCCCTGGGAATCCGAAGACACGGTTGAACTTCCCTTCAACGCGAGCGCAGCAGAAGTCCAGGCCGCGCTCACCGCATTGGCGCCGCTTGCCGGCAACGTCACGGTGTCGGGCTCCCTGCCCCGCTTCACGATCGACTTCCACGGGGCTCTTGCCGCCACCGACGTCGCCCAGCTGGAAGTCCTCGATGGCGTCACGCCCCTCCAACCGAAAATCTCCGAAGGCGGCGCCGATACTGCCACCGTCCTCCAAGGCGGCCTCAACTCCATCAACCCCGTCCGCGCCGCCCTCGACGGCCTCATCCCGGGCGCCACCTACCACCTGCGCCTCGCCGCCACCACCTCCGCCGACACCGCCCACAGCGAAGACGGCACCTTCGTCGTCCCCGACACACCCTCTTCTGCGGAATGCCCAAACGAGGCGATCCGCTCCCAACAGCACTCGGCCTATCTCCCCGACTGCCGCGCTTACGAGATGGTCTCACCGCCGGACAAGAACGGGGGAGAGGTGATGCGATATTCGTCCCGCACGGTCGCCTCGAGCGACGGCAAACAGATCGTCTACCCCTCCGTGGTGGCATTTGGCGACGCCGTCGCCACTAGCATCTCCACCGAATATCTCTCGGAGCGCTCCGCCGCCCTCCCCACCGGCTGGGTCGCCCACGCGATCACCCCCCCACAGGAACCGTTCGCCCCGGGCTGGGCGCCGAAGGGCTACGAAACCCTCTACCGCGCCTTCTCCCCCGACCTCCAGGACGGTCTCATCTCCGCCTGGAGCCCGCTCACCGACGAACCCTACGTCGAAAATGCGCAGAACCTCTACCTGCGCCGTGGACTCCAGTCTCCGGGCGAAGGCCCCTACACCCTGCTCACCACCTGTTCCTACTGTCAGGAACAGGACACTTCCCTACCGTCCCATACTGGAGTGGTTAGCGGGTATGACGCTCCCTGGCTTGCAGGTACGTCTATCGATCTCTCCAACGCTCTATTCGAATCGACCCTGAAGCTCACCTTCCAGGCCTCCGGTGGCGTCCCCAACGCCTATGAATCCGAAGAAGGCGAGGTGCGCCTCGCCGCCATGATCCCCCCGCCCGGGTCGACCGAATGCGCCGAAGCGGGACCAACGCTCTGCCTCCCGGCCCCCCTCTCTATCGCCGGCACCGGTGTTGGCGCCGGCGAAATCGGAGTTCGCTCTCCTCATCTGATGGCGGCTGATGGCCACGCTGCCATCTTCACCGTTCCGGGCGACGTTAAAGGCCGCTCCGGCAAGCTCTACCAACGCATCGACGGTGGTCTCCCCACCGTCCACACCGTCCAGGTCAACGCCTCCGAGCGCACCGACTGCGCCGACCACGACCCCTGCAGCGGCACCCCCGCGGCTGATCCCACCGGGGCCAAGCCCGCCACCTACTGGGACGCCAGCACCAATGCTCAACGCATCTTCTTCACCTCCTCCGAGCAGCTGACCGACGCCAAAGGCTCGGGCCTCTATCTCTGGAGCGGCGAAGCCGATGGCGACGGCCACCATCTCGCCCTGATCGCGCCCGCGACGGGTGGCGTCATCGGTGCCAGCGAAGACGGCCACTACCTCTACTTCATCGCCCACGGCCAGCTGGTCCCAGACCAGGCGCCGATCGGCGAAAACGCCGCCATTTATCTCTGGCACGACGGTGACCTCGCCTACGTAGGCGAGCTTGCGAACAGTGGCGACATCGGCCTTCAGATCCTCAATACCCCGTTTAATGCCGGCGAACAGGATCAGGCACGGGTGGCACCCGACGGTCACCACCTTCTTTTCGGCTCGCGCAGCGGCGAGGGACTCCTCGGCGACCACGGCGGGATCGACGTCGACCAGGAACACCCGGTCGATTGCCCGGAGGGGTCCTTCGGTCCCGGCTGCCAGACCTACTACCTCTACAGCGCCGACACCGGCTCCCTGCAGTGCGTCTCTTGCGATGCCGCCGGCGCCTCGACCGCGCTGCCCTCCGATGACCTTCACCGGGGAGTTTCGGGAGCGCTTCCTACTCCGCGCCTGACCAAAGCCGTCTCGAACGATGGACGGTTTGTCTTCTTCACCACCACCCAGGCGATGGTCGCCAGGGACACCAACGGCGTCGAGGACGCCTACGCTCTAAACAGCGCAACCGGTGAAGTGTCGCTGCTCTCAAGCGGGACCGATCCCAACCCCTCCTACTTCGTCGAAGCGGGCTCTGACGGCCGGAACGTTTTCATCCTCACCCGTCAGCGACTCATCGCCTGGGATCGCGACGGGGCCTATGACCTCTATGACGTCCGCGTCGACGGCGGCTTCCCCGAACCGCCCCCGACGCCCGCACCGTGCGAGGGCGCATCCTGCCCCTCCTCTGCGCAACCGCCCCCGGCCGCATTGCCGATCGGCAGCGCGGAGCTGCACGGCTCCGGCAACTCGCTCGCCAAGCGTCCAGTCTGCCCCAAAGGCCGTAGGGCGATCAAGGTCAGGGGCAAGACCCGCTGCGTCAAGCCGCGCAAGCACAACCGCAATCGGAGTGGCAAATGAGAGATCGAGCGCTGACCAGGTCGAGTGCGTTCCTGCCACTGGTGGTCTTGCTCGCCGTCTTCGCCCTCGCCGCTCCCGCGCACGGCGCCATCGGCCCCCGTTGGGACATCGCCTCGCTCTCGGCGACGAGCGTCACCCCCGGATCAACCATGAACTACAACCTCCAAATCGGCAACGCCGGCGACCAAGACCTCGACGCCGCAACGCAGCCCTTCATGCTTACCGGCACCTTGCCCCCCGGCTTCGCCTTCTCGGGTTTCGAAACCCCTAACGAGGGCAATGGCCTACTCGGCACGCAGCTGACTTGGGCCTGCGGTGAAAGCTCTGGCACCACGGTCAAATGCAAAGTAACCGCTAAAGGACTCCGGCACTTTGGCTTCGGCGTTGTCGTCGAAGAAAACATTGCGATGATCCGCATCAAGGCCCTGGTTGCCGCCGGCGTTCCCTCGGGTTCCGTCCGTACCGCCACCTTCCAGATCGCCGGAGGCGGCGCTTCTCCCGCGGCCACCGCGGACCCGACCCTGATCAGTGCCGCGCCGCCGACCTTCGGCGTCGACGCCTTCGACACCCTCACGGCTGATTCGGTTGGTGAACCCTTTGAGCAAGCTGGTGCCCACCCCTACGACTACACCACCGACGTCGACCTCAACACCGTCAACGATCCCCGCCCGAACTTCGGCGACCTGCACCCTGTGCAGCCGGCTCGCGACGTCCACGTCGAGCTTCCCGCCGGCCTGATCGGCAACCCTGCCGCAGCTTCGGCCTGCACGCTGGCGGACTTGGTCGGCAACTCGGGGCAGAACTCCGCGCCTCTTTGTGATCCGGCCTCTCAGGTCGGCGTGGTATTCCTTCATTTCAATAGTCAACGATTTTTTAGCGGCTGGAACTTGGGGCCGGTATCTCTATTCAACATGCAGCCGCCCCCCGGGGTCGCCGCCCGCTTCGGCTTCAGCGTCTACAACGTCCCGGTCACCCTCAGCGCCCGCGTCAACTCACGCGACTACAGCATCTCGGTGGACGCGACCGGGATCTCCGAGGGCGTCGGCTTCGCCGGGAGCACGGTGACGATCTGGGGCGATCCCGCCGACCCGAGCCACGATCCGCTGCGCTCCTGCCCGGGCGAATCCGAACCCGCATTTAGTGGTAAAAGTTGCCCCGGCGCCAACGAGGAGCTCGCCTTCATTCGCAACCCAACCTCTTGCCAGCCGCCCCCCGGCTCGCCCAGTCCCGACGGTCTGACCACCTCGATTGCCGTCGACTCCTGGCCCGACCCCGGCGCCTGGGCGGGCCCGGCCCCCGACCTCAGCGACCCCGCCTGGAAGAGGGCGAGCGTCGTCTCCCACCACCTGCCGGGCTATCCCTCAAGTCCCCTCGATCCGAAAACACCCTGGGGCGCTCCCTACCTCCCAGCGGGCTGCGGTCAAGTCCCCTTCGACCCCTCCTTCTCCGCCACCCCCACCACCGAGGCCGCCGACTCCCCCAGCGGCCTCGAAGTGGATCTGGAAATGCCTCAGCAGGGCCTCGAAGACCCCGACGCGATCTCCGAATCTGACCTGCGCGACGCCCGCGTCACCCTGCCCGAAGGGATGAGCATCAACCCATCCGCCGCCAACGGCCGCCAGGCTTGCACGCTGGCCCAGATCGGCCTGCATTCGGACTCCCCGGCCCAGTGCCCCGAAGAGTCAAAGGTCGGCAAGCTGGAGCTGCAGACCCCCCTCCTTCCCCTCCGCAAAGAAGACGGCAAGGTCCTCACCGACCCCGACGGCAAACCGCTCCCTCGCTCCCTCGAGGGCTCCGTCTACCTCGCCGCCCAGCAAGACAACCCCTTCGGTTCCCTCCTGGCCATCTACATGGTCGTCGAGGACGAAGAGTCGGGGCTGAACCTGAAGCTGGCGGGTCACGTGATCGCCAACGAATCGAGCGGGCAGCTCGAAACCGTCTTCGCCGACAACCCGCAGACGCCGTTTTCCCACCTGCACCTCGAGCTCTACGGCGGCCCCAGTGCCCCCCTGCGCACCCCGAGCACCTGCGGCACCTACACCACCAACGCCACCCTCACCCCCTGGTCGGGCAATGCCCCCGTCGATGTCTCGAGCTCCTTTGCCATCACCCAAGGCTGCGGTGGCGGCTTCAGCCCGAAGCTCGCCGCCGGGACCCAGAACCCGCTCGCGGGCACCACCAGCCCCTTCAGCCTGCGGATCACCCGCGATGACGCCACCCAGGAACTGGGCGGCCTCAGCCTCACCCTGCCTCCCGGCCTCTCCGGCTACCTCAAGGGCATCCCCTACTGCCCCGACGCAACTCTCGCGGCGGTCTCCGGCGAGCTCGGCACCGGACGGAGCCAAGAAACCTCGCCCTCCTGCCCGGCCGCGAGCCAGGTCGGCACCGTCACCGTCGGCGCCGGTGCCGGCACCAACCCCTTCTACACCTCCTCGGGCCGCGCCTACCTCGCCGGCCCATATAAGGGGGCCCCGCTCTCGCTTGCGGTAATCGCCCCAGCCGTCGCCGGACCCTTCGACCTCGGCTCGGTCGTGGTCCGAAACGCCCTGCGGATCGATCCGGTGAGCGCCCAGATCACCGCCGTCTCCGACCCGCTGCCGCAGATCCTCCACGGCATCCCGCTCGACCTGCGCGACGTGCGGGTGGAGCTCAACCGCGACCACTTCACCCTCAACCCGACCAGCTGCGAACCGATGTCGATCGGCTCCAGCATCTCCTCCACCACGGGCGCCACGGCGAGCCCGGCCGTTCACTTCCAGGTCGCCGCCTGCGACCGCCTCGGCTTCAGGCCCAAGCTCTCCCTGAAGCTGAAGGGCGGCACCAGGCGCTCCGGGCACCCGGCCCTTACCGCGGTGCTGAGGATGCCGCAATGGTGCGGGCGCTCAGACCGCAAAACGCCCTGCGGCCCCAGCGCCAACATCGCCCGCGTCCAGGTCGCCCTGCCCCACTCGGAGTTCCTCGCCCAGAGCCACATCCGCACGATCTGCACCAGGGTCCAGTTCGCCGCCGGGAGCGGGGGAGGGGCGCAGTGCCCACCCGGCTCGATCTACGGCAAGGTCACCGCGAGCACCCCGATCCTCGACCAGCCCCTCACCGGCAACGTCTACCTGCGCTCCTCCGCCAACCCGCTGCCCGACATGGTCCTGGCCCTGCACGGCCCCGCAGGCCAGCCGATCCAGATCGAGGCGGTGGGCCGCATCGACTCCCACGACGGCGGCATCCGCACCACCTTCGCCTCGCTCCCCGACGCACCGCTGACCAAGGTCGTCCTGCGGCTGCCGGGAGGGACGAAGAGCCTGCTGGAGAACTCGAGGAACCTCTGCGCCACCACCAACAAGGCGACGGTCCAGATGGACGGCCACAACGGCAAGACCTACGACTTCGCTGCGCCGCTTCAGGCGCAGTGCCCGAAGGCCAAGGGCGGTAAGCACCCCAGGCGCTGAGCGGTGGGGAGGTAGCGGGCTTCTTGGACTGCCGCCCCCGCAAGCTCGGCGAATGCGAGGACCGCCAACCCCGCCTCGCGCCCCTCCGCCGCGGGGACCGCGGCTTTTCGTCCGGCGGCTCGTGCCACCAGACCTCGCCACGCCTCAGCGGTACTGCTCCCAGGAGAAGCCGGCCGCTTCCTCTTCTTCGGTCATGTGGCGCAGCACGCCGAGCGAGGCCCGCGCGCTGAAGCGGTCTAGGTCTTCCCTACTCGTCGATGGCGCGCTCGCCCGCGACTGCGGCCCGCAACCGCGCGTACTCGGCCTCCAGTTGGGTCTCCGAGAGCCGATCGAGCAGCCGGTGGGCTTTCTCGCGAGTGCTCACCCCCACATCGTAGCGACCGTCGCCCACCCTCCTTCCCTGGAGCGGGGGGACGAAGAGCCTGATCACGCTTGTGCAAGCACTCCGGTATGATGCATGAGTGCTTGTAAAACCGCACAAATTGATCGACCGGGAGCAGGAGTGGAAGACGCTCGAGCGGTTTGCCGAGCGCCGGCAGCGCCTGGCGGTCGTCTACGGCCCGCGCCGGGTCGGAAAGTCGTTCCTGATCGACGCGGTATGCGAGGCGGCCGGGGGGTATCGCTACCAGGCGATCACGGGAGTCGCCGCCACCCAACTCGCCGATTTCGGGCGCGAGCTGGGCGAGGAGCTCGGCGCCGGCCCGCTGCTGCTCGAGGGGTGGGGGGACGCGCTCGACCGCTTGGCGCGCCTGCAGCGTCCCTTCGTGGCCCTCGACGAGCTGCCATACCTGACCGAGGTGACACCGGAGCTCCCCAGCCTGCTTCAGCGCTACGTCGATGCCGACGCCGGCCCGCCGCTGATCCTGGCCGGAAGCGCCCTCTCGGCGATGAGCGAGCTGGTGGAGGCGCGGGCGCCGCTCTATGGCCGCGCCGCCGCCGTTATCGTCCCGGCCCCGCTCGCGGGAGCTGACCTGACCGCGCTGTGGGAGACGAGCGACCCGCTCAGCGCCCTCTGGATCGATGCCGCCCTGGGCGGCCTGCCCGGCTACCGGCCGCTCGTCGCGCCACCGGGCGGCGACCGGGAGGCCTGGATGATCGAGGAGGTCCTGGCGCCCGGCTCACCACTGCTGGACGCGGCCGAAGCCGACCTGGCGAACCTGCCCGATCCGCCGGCGCTGCGCGGCGTCTACCGGGCGATCCTCTCCGCGCTCGCCGCCGGCGAGCGCACCTTCGGCGCCGTCTCCAGGGTCGCCGGGCTTGCCTCCGGCGCGCTGACCCGACCGCTCGCCGCCCTGCAGCGGGCCGGGCTCGTCGAGCGTGTCCCCGATCCGCTGCGCGCCCGTCGCGATCGCTACGAGCTCGCCGACCCCCACCTGCGCCTGTGGCTCGCGATCATCGCCCCGAACCGCTCGCGACTCCAGGCCGGCGCGGCCGCCGAGGTGTGGGCCCGGCTGGGGGAGACGACCTGGCGCTCCCAGGTGCTCGGGCCGCGCTGGGAGGCCGTGGCCCGGGGGCACCTCGCCCGCGGCGAGACGCGCCTCGGCCAGGTCGAGGCAGTGGGGACGACGACGGTCTCCGACCGCGCGCGCAGGCGCAGCCACGAGGTCGACCTCGTGGCGATGCGCGGCGGCCGGGTCGTCGCGCTCGGCGAGGCGAAGCTGCGGCCGCTCGGCGCCGCGGACCTCGACCGCCTGCTCCGGATCAGGGATCTGCTCCACGCCCCCGAGGCGGCGATCGTGCTCGCCTCCGCCACCGGCGTCGATCCCGCCCTGACCGCGAGCCCGGACCTGGTCGCGATCGAGCCGGCGAACGTCTACCGGCCAACCCGATCCTCTAGGTCGAACCCCGCCGGATAACGCTTAGGGGCCGGTCAGCGATTCCACCGCCGCCCGCAGGCGGGGTGGATCGCTCTCCGAGCTCATAGGAGCGCGCACCCGTGTGCAGCACCACGCCCTTCCACCGTGGAGTCGCTTTCGCCGGGCGTATCATTGAATCGATGTCCGCGCCTCCCCGCAAGACCCTCCTCGAGCCCGGCCATGAGGCTGAGTGGGACCGGCTGAACGCCGAAAAGCGCCTGGCGCTGACGCCGCCCCCCGAGACGCCGCTCGCGACGCTGCTGCGCCGGGGTCAGCGGCTCTCCTCGCAGGCCGCCGGCCTGCTGCGCGCCATTGAGCGGGGCAGTGAGCATCCCTGACCCTGAGCTCGACGTCGCCGCGGCCGCGATGGTGGAGGAGGGCGCCCGCTTTGTCGTGATCGGTGGGTTTGCGGTGATCGCCAACCGCTTCGTCAGGGCCACCGAGGACATCGACCTCCTGGTGCCCGACGAGGAGGAGAACGACCGCCGGGTGTTGGCCGCGCTCCTTCGCTTGGGCGGCGTGCGGCACCGCGATTCCGAGACGCTGCGGCCCGAGCACCTGATGGGTCAGGCTCACCTTCGCGCGCTCACCGACGCGGGCATCGTCGACATCCTGCGCGGCGGCTTGCCCCCGTTGGACTTCGACACCGTTGCCGCCCGGGCAAAGACCGCCGACTACGGCGGCGTCAGGTTCCTCGTCGCCTCCCTGCGCAGCATCGTCGGCTTCAAGCGTCTCAGCGACCGTCCGCGCGATCGCAACGACCTGCTCGGCCTGGCCGAGATCCACGGTGAGCTGCCCGAGGACGAGATCCCCGGCCTCGACAATGACACTTTTCGCTGACCTCCCTCGCTCGCCGGCCATCCGAGACTGAGAATGTCGGTTCCTGTTGACCAGGGCTACCTGGTCGACCAGGATGCTAATCTGTCTCTCCATGGAAGTCACCGTCCAAGAGGCCAAGACGCAGCTCTCGCGCCTGCTGCGCCGTGTCGAGGCGGGCGAGTCGATCACGATCCGCCGCGGCCGCGAGCCCGTAGCGCAGCTCGTGCGGGCCCCGGCGAAGTCCGGCGGGCGTCGTATCTGGGGGGACCTGAAGGGATCGCTCGGCCCTGAGTTCGACGAGCTTCCCGAAGATTTCGCACCGTACGCTTGAGGCGGCTGCTGCTCGACACCAACGTGGTCGTGTGGCTGCTGCTCGGCGACCATGATGCGGTCCCTGACGCCACCGCGCAGACGCTCGCCGACGAGCGCAACTCCGTGTTCCTGAGCGCGGTGAGCGTGTGGGAGATCGCGATCAAGCGTTCGATCGGCAAGCTCGAGATCGAGGATGGCTGGGCGAGCGCGCTCGCGCGACTGGACTTCGAGCCGATGCCGGTCACGTTCACCCACGCTCGGCAGGTCGAGGGCCTGCCGTGGCATCACCGCGACCCATTCGATCGACTTCTCGTCGCCCAGGCAGCGGCCGAGGCCCACACGCTCGTCAGCGCCGACGCCAACTTGGCGACGTACGGCATCGAGGTTCTCTGGTGATGGCCTGAGCGTTGAGCGGTGGGGAGGGCTTTGAACACCGACCGCGTTGTCTTAGGAAACCCGATCCTCTAATCTGAGGTGGCTTGCCAGGGAGGTGGGCACCGCAGTTGGCGCGGCGAGACGTCGCTGCGGAGAGTGACCGATTTCGAAGGCAGGAGGACTGAGTTGACGCAGCGGCGATGCACCCTCTTTCTCGCCACGGCGCTGATGCTGTCGCTGCCCGCGCTGGGGCTTGCCGGGGGTCCGGCAATCCCCCCTGGACCGATGCCCGCCCTGGCCGCCGAATGCGTCGGCGACGAATGCCAGGGGCCGCCGCCGGCGCCCGAAGAAATCACCCCCGGGACCGCCGTCGTCGAAGGACCCCAGAACCCGCCGGTCCACTTCCCCAAGACGCACAGCCGAAAAAGAAACACCACCCCAAGAAGCACCACCGCGGGGGCAGGAATTGAGGCGCGCGACGACGACCGCCCTCGCCGTCGCCTTGCTGCTTGCGCTGCCCGCCGCGGCGCAGGGCGCCTTCGGGATCGAATCCTTCTCGGTCGCCGCCAAGAAGGCGAACGGCGCAGCCGAGACGCAGGCCGGCGCCCACCCCTACGCGCTTGAAGCCGGCGTCACCCTCGACACCGAAGCGGGAGCGCAGAAGCTGCGCGACCTCACCGTCCAGATGCCGCCCGGGCTGCTGGTCAACCCGACCTCGGTCGCCGAATGCAGCGAAGCCGCCTTCCACAAAGCGCGCTCGTCCTCGAAGCCGGGCAGCCTCTCCGGCGAGAGCTGCCCGAACCCGAGCCAGGTCGGCGTGATCGAAGTGAACGTGGGGGGGACGGTGCGCTGGTTCGGCCTCTTCAACCTGGTTTCGCCGTTCGGCAGCGCCGGGGCGATCGGCGCCTCGCCCTTCGGCACGCCGCTGGTCTTCGCGGTGCAGGCGCGCGAAGGCGACTCCGGCCTCGACCTGCGCCTCGCCGGCGTGCCGCCGTCCCTCGACCTGCGCGCCATGCACCTGACGATCTGGGGCACCCCGTGGTGGGGCGACGCCAGGCCCTCCGAAACCCACGACCCCCAGCGCGGCAACTGCCTCAACGAAGAAACCGGCGGCTCGCTGGCCTCCAACTGCCAGGTGCTCGGCCCCGGCGTGCAGGAGCCCGAATCCCTGATCAAGAGCTACCTGACCCTGCCCACCACCCCCTGCGGGGTGCCGCTGGCCTTCGAGGCCGAAGCCGCTTCCCAGGCGGGCGCGACCGCCCAGGCAGGGACGACGATCCCCGCCCTCGTCGCCTGCAACAAAGCGCTGACGATCGTCAAGGTGCAGTTGATGACCGACGTCGGCGCCGCCCGCACCGGGCTCGCCTTCAACCTCGACGTCAACGACGGCGGCGGCATCCTCAACCCCGGCGGCATCGCCCGCCCGGCGATCAGGACCGCGGTCGCCTCCCTGCCCGAGGGCCTGACGATCAACCCCTCGCTCGGCGCCGGCCTCGGCGTCTGCGACGAAGCCGACTTCGCCCGCGAGACGGCGGGGACCGAGCCCGGCGCGGGCTGCCCCAACCAGTCGAAAATCGGGACGGTCACGCTGGACGGTGCGCTCGGCCTGGCCGAACCGCTGCAGGGCTCCGTGTACCTCGCCAGGCCCTACGCCAACCCCTTCAGCGACCTGCTCGCCATCTACATGCTCGCCCGTTCACCGCGCCGCGGCCTGATCGTCAAGTCGCAGGGGAAGATCGAGCCCGACCCGGCGAGCGGCCGCTTGGTGGCGACCTTCGAAGAACTCCCCCGCCTCCTCTACACGCATTTCGGGCTCACCCTGCGCGAAGGCCAGCGCTCGACGCTCGTCTCGCCGACCGCCTGCGGTCTCTACAAAGCCGGCATGCAGATCGCCTCCTGGGCCGAGCCGGACGTCTTCACCCCCGACTCCTCCTTCTTCGCGATCAACCATGGCGAAGGCGGCGGCGCCTGCCCCGGTGGCGGCGTGCCGCCCTTCCACCCCGGCCTGGTGGCCGGCTCGGTCAACCCGCAGGCCGCCTCTCACACGCCCTTCTACCTGCGGATGACGCGGACCGACGGCGAGCAGGAGATCACCTCCTACTCGGCGACCTTCCCGCCCGGGCTGCTGGCGAAGATCGCCGACGTCAGCACCTGCTCGGACGCCGCGATCGCCGCCGCCGAAGCGCGCACCGGGATCCACGGTGGCCAGGAAGAGCTCGAACGCCCCAGCTGTCCCGCCTCCTCGTCGATCGGCCATACCCAGGCCGGCTACGGGGTGGGAGGGGTGCTCGCCTACGCCCCTGGCGGCCTTTACCTTGCGGGCCCCTACCACGGCGCGCCGCTGTCCATCGTGGCGATCGACTCCGCCCTGATCGGGCCGTTCGACCTCGGCGTAATCGTGGTCCGCTCGGCGATCCAGATCGACCGGCGCACGGCGCAGGCATCGATCGACTCCGCCGGCTCGGACCCGATCCCCCACATCCTCGGCGGCATCCCGCTGCACCTGCGGGACATCCGCGTCAGCGTCGACCGGCCGGACTTCACCGTCAACGGCACCAGCTGCGACCGCAGCCAGGTCTCCTCGAGCCTGACCGGGGCGGGCGTCGACCCCTTCGACCCCGCCGACGACTCCACCGCCGGCTCGACCCAGCGCTACCAGCTGCTGAACTGCTCGGTGCTGGGCTTCAAGCCGAGGCTCTCGCTGCGCCTCGGGGCGACCCGCCATGGCGCCTACCCGTCGCTGCGCGCCACCTACGCGCCGCGAGCCGGCGACGCCAACCTCGCGGCCGTCTCGGTGACCCTGCCACCGGCCATCTTCCTCGCCCCGAACCACATTCGAACCGTCTGCACCAGGGTCCAGTTCAACGCCGGCAACTGTCCTGCCGGCTCGGTCTACGGTCACGCGCGGGCGCTGACGCCGCTGATGTCGGAGGCGCTGGAAGGCCCGGTCTACCTGCGCTCCTCCCGCACCGCCGTCCCCGACCTGGTCGCCGATCTGCACGGACGCGGCATCGAGATCGAAGTCCCCGGCCGCATCGACTCCTCCCGCGGGGGCACCCGCGCCAACTTCGAAGGGCTCCCCGACGCTCCGGTGACGAAGTTCGTGCTGACGCTCGCCGGCGGCAAACACGGCCTCCTGCAGAACGGCGAAGACCTCTGCCGACAGAAACGACGTGCCAACGCGCGCTTCGTGGCGCAGAGCAACGAGACCTTCGTCGCCCACCCGAAGCTGAAGGCCAAGTGCCGCAACAAGCGCCCCTCGAAAACCCACCGATGAGCCCGGCCAAGTCCCGCATCCGACTTTCGCCACACTCCGCTGGGGTGAAACTCGGATGCGTCGTTCTCGCCGCGGCTGCGCTCCTCGTCACCACCGCCGCCGCCGAGCCGGTGCAGAAGGGGAACCTGCGGGTCAGCTTCACCGGCAAGGTCAGCCCGAGAGCGCTGCCGCGTCACGGGGCGGCGCCGATCGCGGTCACGGTGGGGGGGACGGTCGCCACCACCGACGGTACCCCGCCGCCGCAGCTGCAAAAGATCGAGATCGCGATCAACCGGGCCGGCCGCTTCGACCGCAGCGGCCTGCCCAGCTGCACCTATGCGCAGATCCAGCCCTCGACGACCGCTGCCGCGATGAGCGCCTGCGGGCCGGCGAAGGTCGGGGAAGGCACCTTCGCCGCCAACGTCCTCCTCCCCGAGCAGTCGCCCTTCCCCTCGGAGGGCAGGATCGTCGCCTTCAACGGGGTCGAGAAGGGCAGGCCGGTGATCCTCGCCCACGTCTACGGGACCGTGCCGGTGCCGCTCTCCTACACCCTGGTCATGCAGATGACGCGCACCAGGGGCACCTTCGGCACCTTGCTCAGCGCCGCCCTGCCCGAAATCACCTCCGACGTCGCCTACGTCACCGGCATCTCCCTCACCCTCGACCGCCGCTTCACCCGCGCCGGCAGGACCCACGGCTATCTCTCCGCCGGCTGCCCCGCGCCCGCGGGCTTCTCCATAGCCGTCTTCCCGCTCGCCCGCGCCGGCTTCACCTTCGCCGGAGGCCGAACCCTGGCCGCAACGATGACCCGCAGCTGCAAGGCAAAGAACTGAAGAGGAGCCCACGTTGAAGAAGACCGCCACCGTCGCGATCGCTCTGCTCGCCGCCCTCCTGCTCGCCGCCTGCGGGGGTGGGGGCGGGGGAGAAACGACCGCCACTTCGACCGCCGTCGAAGCGAGCCCACCCAAGCGCTCCACGGCCGTCCCGGGCGCCGCTTCGGAGGGCCAGGGCAGCCGACCGCACCGACGGCAGGGAGGCAGCCGGCAGCGGGATGGCGTCCCGGGGGACGCCAGCGCCGGATTTGCCCCGCCCGTCCATCGCGACTCCGGCGGCGGCGCCAAGCAGTTCGAAACCAGAGGAGGCGACAACTCGGTTCAGGAATTCGGCGCCGAAGCCTCCGGTCCCGACTTCGAGGCGGCGGCCACCGCCCTGCACGGCTACCTCGACGCCCGCGCCGCGGGCGCCTGGCGCGACGCCTGTTCCTACATGTCGCCCGGGGTCGCGGCCTCGTTGAGTCAGCTCGCCAGTGGCGAATCGGGCAAAGCCGGCTGCCCGGAGATCCTCGCCTCGCTCTCGACCGGTCTGCCGCCGGCTGTGTTGCGCGAAGCGGCCAGGGCCGACGTCGGCGCCCTACGCACCGAAGGCGACCGCGGGTTCCTGCTCTTCGAGGGCGCCGAGGGTGTCAACTACTTCATGCCGATGACGATGGAATCCGGCAGCTGGAAGGTGGCTGCCATCGCGCCGTCCGCATTGTCTTGAGCGAGGATCCGGGAGCGCCCGGCTCGGCGCCCCTGCCGCGCGGCCGCCACTCCCTGCCGCCTGAGCAGGTCGCCGAGCACCAGCAATGGCGGTTGCTCGCCGCCGCCGGGGAGGTGCTGCTCGTTCACGGTTATTGCGGCGTCAGCAGCCGGCGGATCGTACGCCAGGCCAAGGTCTCCTCGGCGACCTTCTATCGCCACTTCGAGAACGCCGACGACTGTCTGCTCGCGGCCCATGCCGTCGCCGTCGACTGCCTCTGGGATCTCGTCCGCGCCGCCTGCGCCGAGGGAGAGGAGTGGGGCGATCGCCTCGCTGCGGCCTGTCGCGAAGCGACCGCATTCCTCGCCTCCGAGCCGGCCCTTGCCCGTCTGCTCGGCGCCGACGTGGCGGCGGCCATTCCGGCCGCGGACCTCGGCCGCGAGCGTTTCCTCGAGCGGCTCGCCGGCCTGCTCGGCTCCGGCCGCGAGCTGAGACCCGCTGCGGCAAGGGAGCTTCCCTCCGGCTGCGAGACGCATCTGGTCGGCGCTGCCTGCCTCCTCCTCGGCGACCGGGTGGTGGCCGATGAGGCCGATCGGCTGCCGGCCGGGGTGCCGGAACTGACAGCGGTCGTGCGCCACCTCTACGCCGGCCCGGCCTCCCGCCTGGACGGATAGTTATTCATGGCTTTTAATTAGAGACTCGATCCTCTAGGATGGTCTCGCCTGGCTCGGCGCCCCCCTGTTGTCGGGCAGGTATCGAATCCACGGCGTGATCGCGCCGAAGGGTTACCGCCGGTGTCGCTCTTCCCTGGGGTCGCACCGGCTCTGACAGGTGCCCGGGTAGCGGTTTTCCCCAACCGTCCGGGCTCCTGTCTGCCGGATTTCCAGATGGTTTCGTTCCAACAGACCAACCGATCGTGCCAGCGGGGGCGCCTTCTCGAAGCGATGATCGAGGTCGCGGCCCGCTACGGGTACGGCGGGGCCACGGTGGCGCGGGTGATCAAACGGGCGGGGGTCTCGCGGGCCACCTTCTACGAGGAGTTCGACGATCGCGGCGATTGCTTCCATGCCGCGGTGCGGGTCGCAACCGGGCGGGTCGCTGCGGGCCTGCGGCAGGCGCGGGCCGGGAACGCGACACCCCGCGAGCTGATCGCGAGCGCTCTCGAGACCGTCGATCGGGACCCGGCCGGCGCTCGTGTCGTTCTGATCGAGTCGCTGGCCGGGCCGGCGGCGGCACGGGCTGAGCACGAGCGTCTGTTCGGCGCCATCCAGGCCGCGATCGAAGATCGGCTGCGGAGGGAGGTGGGGCCGCTGCGCCTGGAGATCTCGGCCCGGGCTGTCCTCGGCGGCATCGGCGGCATCCTGGCGACTCGGCTGCACCGGGGCGAAACCGGCAGGATGGTCGACCTCCTCGACGACCTCGAGGCCTGGACCCGCTCATATGCCACGACTTCGCCGCGTGGACGGGGGCCGGTGGACTGGGGAGCCCTTGGCGGCACGATCGAGCTGCGCATCCCGCCGCAACCCAACCCCCTGGACGTACGCCTGCCGCGTGGCCGATCGGCGCTCCCACCCACGATGGTGGCGGCCGAGCACCGCCAGCGCGTCTTCGCAGCGGTCGCGCGGCTCTCGCGGGAGCGCGGCTATGCGGCGATCACCGTCGCTGACGTCGTCGCCGCGGCCGGGATCGGCCGGGACGCCTTCTACGAGCTGTTCCGGGGCAAGCAGGACGCTTTCCTCGCGGCCCAGTCCTTCGCCCTGGAGAACAGCCTCGCCCTCGCGGCGAGTCGCTACTTCGGCGACAGGATCTGGCCTGAGCGAGTCTGGGATGCGGCCCTGTCATTGCTCGGATACGTCGCCAGCGTCCCCGACCTCGCGGCCCTCGACCTGGTCGAGAGCTATGCGGCGGGCACGCCGGCCATCCGACGCACCTTCGAGAGTCGCATGGCCTACACGCTCTTCCTGGAAGAGGGCTACCGCCAGCGCCCGGAGGCAGGCGTCCTGCCCCGGCTCTGCTCCGAGGCGATCGCGGGCGGGATCCTGGAGCTGATGCGGGACCAGGCGGTAAAAGGGCGCCACGAGCAGATGCAGGAGCTCGCACCCCAGGTCGTCTATGTCGCCCTCGCGCCCTTCATCGGTCCGGCGGCGGCCCTGCAGCTGATCAGACAGAAGGCTGGAAGACCGATTCCACGCTTGACCGCAGCTGAGGGTTGAGGCTGAACCGCGCCGCCGGCCGCCCCTGCGTCTCGCCGTCGCTCTCGCCCGCCACCTGCTCGATCAACCCGATCGCGACAAGCGCATCGAGGTGACGCCGCAGTGTCGGCATGCTGGCCTCGCAGAGCGCCGCCAGCTCGGCCGCCGTCGCCTGCTCAACCGCGGTGAGCCGCTGCAGCACACCGAGCCTGACCGGGTCGGCGACTCCGTAGAGCCAGCCCCCGTGCTCACCGGCGAGGCCCAGGCTCATGCGGGGCCTCGTCCAAGCGTGAACAGCAGCGGTCGCGCTGCTGTCGTCTCTCTCTTTCGGACCCTCATAAACACACTCGTCTGCCTCTCGGCGCGGACGTTATCCGAGCGTCAGCCGGCTATGGGAGTAGGGCGTCCGAATCCAGCGGAAAATGAACATGGCCGGTCGTTTTGTCGCAAGTGCCGCCGGCTGCTCCCAGGGGTTGGCAGATTCAAGACTGCTATTTGGATACCGAATCCTCTAAGATCAACCGGAATTGCGCCGGAGGGATCCCGTAGGGACGTCCTCCCTGGGGCCGCACCGGCTCCGGACAAGTCGCCCGGGAAGCGGTTTCCAATCCAAACAAGGAGGCGGGATGAAGATTCATGGCAGGCGGGCTCAGTTGATGCTCGTGGCAATGGTGGCGGGGCTGGTTGCCCTCGTCGGAGTCGGGAGCGCGATCGCTGAGAAGCCGGTCACGGTCGAAGCGGGGAACCTGCTCTTCACCTTCAACGGCGGCTTCTCTCCGAAGGCGCTGCCGAAGAACAAGCTGGCCCCGATCACCCTCACGGCTTCCGGGAAGATCGCGGCCAAAGACGGCGGACACCCGCCGGCGCTGACCTCGGCGATCGTCCAAACCGACAAGAACGGCGCTGTCTTCGTCAAGGGTCTGCCGGTCTGCAAGTCCGGGCAGCTGCAGTCCCGCGACACCGCCGCCGCGCGCAAGGCCTGCCCGAAGTCGGTGATCGGCACCGGCAAGACCAGCGTCGAGGTCGCGCTCCCGGAACAGAAGCCGATCCTGGTCGATTCTGCCCTCACCGTCTTCAATGGCGGCGAAAAGGCAGGGACCACCACCTTCTACATCCACGCCTTCTTCTCCGCACCGGTATCGGGCGCGATCGTCACCACGGTGAAGATCAAGAAGATCCACCGCGGTCGCTACGGCCTCGAATCGGTAGCAACGATTCCGAAGATCGTCAGCGGCGCCGGCTCGGTCAAATCGTTCGACCTGAAGATCGGCAAGACCTACACCTACAAGGGCAAGAAGGTCAGCGTCCTCTCTGCGAAATGCAGCGACGGCAAGCTCCAGGCCTTCGCCAGTTCGATCTTCGCCGATGGCACGAAAGCCTCGGCGGGGATCATCCGAACCTGTACCCCCAAGGGCTGATTCGGGGGTAACGGCGAGGCGGCGGAAGCGGTCCGGGAAAACGCATATCCCCCCGGGCCGCTTCTGTCGTCAACGATGGAGTACCAGTAGGAAACCCATCGACGAGCGAGCCTCTGCCGTTTCGGTGTGAGAGGCCGCCACCTCCTGTCCTAGCTGTAGCGAATTCGCGAATCTCCGGCGCGCGCTGAACTTCCGCGCTCCGCCGCCCGAACTCGGAGTACGGGGACGTCCGGACGATTCGATCTCAGGAGGCGGAAATAGATGGCACGCGGCGGAAGTCGAACCAGCTGATGGGCGCTTCGCGATGGCTTTGCGCGCGCTCGCTGGTCTTGCTGCTGGGAGTCACAGCCCTTTGGGGGACCACGGCGGCGGCTGCCGAGCCTCCCTGCCCGAACGAAGCTCTGCGCACGGCGTCGTCTGCGCTGCTGCCCGAATGCCGGGCCTACGAGCTGACCTCTCCGATCGCGAAGAACGGCTACGACGTGATCACCGATGCACCTCGGGCGGCGAGCTCGGGGGCCGGCGTCGTCTTCGAGGCGCAGGGGGCTCTGCCCGGAAGCTCCTCCGCCGGGCTCTTCAACGTTTACCTGTCTCGGCCGGGCCCGAGCGGGGACGCCTGGACGAGCAGGCCGCTCTCACCACCGCTGAACCCGCTCAGCTTCCCGACCAACGCTCCGTTTCTCGATTGGACCTCGAACCTCTCCGCCGCGATCGTCCAGGCGGCCGCGAATGCACCCCTCGCACCAGGCGGCGAACCGTTCGCGCAGGACCTCTACCGGCGGGACGGCGAAACGAATTCCTACTCCTTGATTTCGCACAGCACCGCCTTCCTCCCGAGGCCCGCCTACGGTGGGGCATCCTCGGACCTCAGCCACGTCGTCTACAGCGATCCCCTGCCCGAGACCGAGGACACGCCGGCAACGGCAGTCAACGAGGTCTACGAGCGATTCGGGGGGCAGACGCGCGTGGTCGGGGTGCTGGAGGACGGCGAAGCGGCTCCCGGCGGTGTCGTCCTCGGCTCGGGCGGGATCGGCTTCGGCATCCGCAACGCAGTCTCCAGCGATGGCTCCAGCATCGCCTTCACCACGGAACCCTCGGCGAGCGGCCCGGGGCGCGAGATCTACGTGCGCCTCGACGGCGCCACGACCGTCAAGGCATCTGCTTCCCAGAAAACCGTTGCCGACCCCAACGGCGCCCAGCCTGCTGTGTACTGGGGCGCCGCGAGCGACGGCTCCGCCATCTTCTTCACCAGCCCATCGGCGCTGACCGATGACGCCGACACCGGGCCGACCGACGGGGGGAACGATCTGTACCGGTTCGATGTCGGCAGCGGCGCTCTCGTCGACCTCTCGGCCGATCCCTCGCCGACGGATCCGAACGGCGCCGAAGTCCAGGGCGTGGTGGGGATGAGCGAAGACGGCTCCCGCGTCTACTTCGTCGCCAACGGTCAGCTTGACGGTGACAAAGGCGTTGCCGGCGCTCCCAACCTCTACCTCTGGCACGAAGGCGTCGTTCGCTTCATCGCCACCCTCAGCGCTGCCGACGCCGGCGCCGACTGGCCGAACTCGATCGAAATCGGCGGGCCGACGATCGGATCGCGGGTCTCTGCCGACGGCACCGAAGCCCTGCTGACGACCAGCTCAGCGCAGCCCGGCTACGACAACGTCGACCCTGTCAGCGGCCAGCCACACAACGAGATCTACCGGTTCAGCGCGACCCCGACGGCCAGTTGGACCTGCGTCTCCTGCAACCCCTCCGGTGCAGCGGCGACGGGGGATGCGACTCTCTCGCCGCCTCCCCTCCTGCCTTTCGGAAATCCGACCCCCACGTATCTCAACCGAGCGCTCGACGCGGTACACGGGTCGGTGTTCTTCAGCAGCCAGGAGCGGCTCACCCCGACCGACGAGGACGACGCAACGGACGCCTACGCGTGGCACCAGGGGGAGCTGAGCCTGATCTCACTGGGCGCATCCGAATCTCCGTCCTTCTTCCTCGACGCAGATGCCGCCGGTGAAAACGTCTACATCTCGACTCGAGACAGGCTCAGCCCTGAGGACGTCGACGATCTGACCGACGTCTACGACGCCCGGGTCGGCGGCGGCATTGCGGCCAAGCCGAGCCCACCCGGCTGTGCCGAGCCCTGCCGTGGCCCGATCTCACAACCCGGTGCCGCCACCGGGGCCGCCAGTTCAACGTTTGTAGACCCCCACCCGAGAGCTGTCCACAGGCATCGCCACAGAAGGCACCACCATCCCCACAGGAAACACCACCATCGGCACGTCAGGAGTGGCCAGCATGGCTGAGCAAGGAGTCGCCGCGAAGATGATGATGAAGCTTGCCTTCCTTGCCGTGGGCGCGGGCCTGTTCAGCGCTGCCTACCTCGCCGGCCCTGCCGTTGCCTTCGAAGTCACGGAATTCGACGGGCTCGTGCTCGAAAAGGACGGCACGGCGTCGGTGCAGGCCGGTGCGCACCCCTATGAAGCGACGAATTCGTTCGGGGTCAACATGGTTACCGAAGGGGCTGCCGGCGCCGAAGTCCCGGAGGAGAGCGTGAAGGACATCGAGGTGGGCCTACCCGCGGGAATGGTGGGCGACCCGACCGCAACGCCCCGGTGCAGCAACGCCGATCTCGCCGACCTCGGCATTCCGCGTTGCTCCCCCAACTCGCAGGTCGGCGTCGCCGTCCTGCAGCTGTCCCTCTTCGGTGAAGTGAGGAAAGCCCACCTGCCGATCTTCAACATGGAGCCCCCGCCGGGAGCCCCCGCCGAGTTCGGTTTCGTCGTCGTCGGCACCCCGATCTACCTGACTCCGAGGTTGCTCCCCGATCGTGGCTACGCGCTGTCGGTCAATCTCGAAGAAGTCTCCCAGGCGCTTTCGCTCAGCGAAAGCACCATTCACTTCTGGGGAGTTCCGGGCGACCCGGCTCATACCACCGAACGCGGCTTCAACGAATTCGGCGAATCCTGCCCGGAACCGTCAACCGATCCGCTGACCTGCAGCAACGAGTTCACGGCTCCGATCAGACCCTTCCTGACCAACCCGACGGCCTGTTCGGACACCTTGATCACCACGCTCGAGCTCGATACCTGGCAGCACCCCGGCGTCTTCGCGGAGAGGTCGTTCGCGAGCCACGATGGTGAAACGCCGCCCGGTTCGGTGGGGGTCACCGGGTGTGAGGACGCGAGGCTCCGGTTCGAGCCGACCTTGACCGTGCGCCCGACCACCACCCGGGCGGACACGGCCACCGGCCTGGAAGTCGACCTGAAGCTGCCGCAGAAGGACGACATCGCAGCTGAAGCGGATGAGCTGTACGCGGGGAGCGGCAACGATGCCGCCGTCGCCGTGCCGGCGCTCCACAGTGCGGAGCTGAGGCTCCCGGTCGGGATGGCGATCAACCCGGCGGCGGCCAACGGCCTGGCGACCTGCACGGAATCCGAGATCGAACTTGGCGGTCCGAAGCCGAGCAGCTGCCCGCCGCAGTCGAAGCTGGGCTCGGCGGAGATCGTCTCGCCGCTCTTCGACCACCCCCTCCCGGGCAGCGTCTTCCTCGCCGAGCAGGGCCACAACAAGTTCGGCTCGCTGCTCGCCGTCTACGTCGCGATCGAGGATGCCCCGACGGGGACGGTGATCAAGCTTCCCGGCCGGCTCGAAACCGATCCCGATACCGGGCGGCTGACGGCCAGGTTCGAGGAAAACCCGCAGCTGCCGTTTTCGGAGTTCAAGCTGAACTTCTTCGGTGGAGCCGGTGCGGTGCTGACGACCCCGGAAGGGTGCGGAACCCACGAGGTCACGGGGCAATTCTCGCCCTGGTCCGCCTCCGACCCCTCCAGTCCGAGGCCGGATGAGATCGTCGAGTCCCAGGACACCTTCGTGGTGAACCAGGGCGCGGCCGGTCAGCCCTGCGGTCCCGCCGCGTTCTCCCCGGTCCTCCGAGGTGGCAGCGGCAGGCCGGCAGCCGGGCAGTTCAGTCCCTTCGTCCTTCGCCTTACCCGCGAGGATGGAGAGGAGCGGTTCTCGACGGTCGCCGCGAGCCTGCCGCAGGGCCTGCTGGCTCGGCTCAAGGGCGTCCCCTACTGCCCCGATGCCGCGCTCAGCGGTATCCCGGGTGCAGAGGGCAGTGGCGCCGCAGAGGCCGCCATGCCTTCCTGCCCGGCGGCGAGCCAGGTGGGAGTCATGTCCAGCGGGCTCGGTTCCGGCTTGGATCCGTTCTTCGCCGCCGGCAAGGCTTACCTGGCGGGGCCCTACAAGGGAGCCCCGCTCAGCCTCGCCCTCGTCGTGCCCGCCCTGGCCGGGCCATTCGACCTTGGCAACGTCGTCGTGCGCGCGGCACTGCAGATCGACCCCGAAAACGCGGAGGTAACCGTTTCCTCCGATCCGATCCCTCAATTCCTGCATGGAATTCCTCTGGACATCCGCTCGCTCGTCGTCGACGTCAACCGAAAGGGGTTCATCCTCAACCCGACCAGCTGCGAGCCGACAACCATCCAGGGGAGCATCGTCTCCCAGCGGGGGCTCCAGGCCTCCCCGTCGGATCGCTTCCAGGTCGGCGGTTGTCGCGCCCTGGCGTTCAAGCCGCGGATTTCGCTCAAGCTCGCCGGCCGGCATCGGCGAACCGGGCACCCCGCGGTGAAGGCGACCGTTCGCTATCCGGGGGGATCCGGCTATGCCAATGTCGCCAGGGCGTCGGTGCTGCTGGGGCGCTCCGAGCTCTTCGAGAACGCGCACCTGAAGAAGGTCTGCACCCGCCCGGAGTTCAGCGCCGGCGATTGCCCGAAAGGCTCCATCTACGGTCACGCATCCGTCACGACGCCACTGCTGGATAAGCCGTTGAAGGGCTTCGTCTACCTGCGGTCGAACGGCGGCGAGCGGGAGCTCCCGGATCTCGTCGCAGATCTCGACGGCCAGATCCGTATCGCCCTGGTCGGCCATATCGATTCCGCGGGGCGGGGCCTGCGGACCACCTTCGTCGGGGTCCCGGACGCACCGATATCGAAGTTCAGCTTCTCCCTCTTCGGCGGCAGGCGGGGCCTTCTCGTCAACTCAACCGATCTCTGTGCTCGAGTCCATCGGGCAACGGTGCAGTTCACCGGCCAAAACGGAAGGGTGAGCAGGGCGCGTCCTCCTCTGAGGGTGTCGTGCAGCGGGCGCAAGTCGTGAGCTCCCCGGGAAGGATCGCCGCCGGCCGGCGTCTTTACCGGTAGACCCACTCGACCGCCGGCCCCGGCGCTCGTGAACTCGATCCGGAGGTAATCCCGAAATGTTTTCTCTACCCAAACGGGTGGCGCTCAGTGCTGCCCTGGCATCCCTTCTCGCGCTGGTGGCGGCGAGCGGCGCCGGCGCGACGGTTGCGCCGCCCGTCCAGGACGGCCCCGCGCTGACGGTGAAAGCCGACGATGCAGATGACGTGATCACCCTCTCGGCCGTGGCGGGCGGCGTCATCGTCGTCAACGGCACGCCGACGAACCTGGCCGCGAACACGAACGCCGAAATCTCCATCGATGCGGGCGGTGGCAATGACGTCGTCGACGTCACCGGCCTCGGCAACGGCTACGGCAAAATGACCCTGTTCGGCGGTGCCGGCGACGACTTCATCACCGGCGGCGCCCGGGACGACATCCTCGGCGGCGGCAGCGGCGACGATCGACTTCTCGGCTTCCGGGGAAGCGACATCGTTTTGGGCCAGGAAGGCAACGACCTGATGATCTGGAACCCCGCCGATGGGAGCGACCACAACGACGGCGACGCCGGCATCGACGAGGTGGAGGTCAACGGCTCGGCGAGCGCGGGCGACGAATTCGACCTCAGGGTCGACGCCGACAGGTTCGTCTTCCATCGCGACAGCGGCGTAGAATTCGACATCGATTTCACGGCCGAGCGGCTCACGGTCAACGGCCTCGGCGGCAACGACGAATTCCGGCCGCAGGACCAGTCCCTCGCCGGCCTCGGCGCTCTCGGCATAACCCTGAACGGCGGCGGCGGCAGCGACACGCTGATCGGCGCCAACGGTATCGACCGCATCAATGGCGGCGGCGCTCCCGATGCTCTGCTCGGCGGGGGTGGGCGCCGACCTGATCAACGGCGGCGACGGTCCCGATTCGCTCTCGGGCGGCGAAGGCGATGACCGCGTTGTCGGCGACCGGGACGGCGACGCCCTCTTCGGCGATGAGGGCGACGACGTCCTCGTCTGGAACAACGGCGACGGCAGCGATCCCATCGTCGAAGGCGATGACGGCTTCGACCGCGTCGAGGTCAACGGCTCTGCCGGTGGCGATGATGATTTCGTCCTCGAACCTGCCGCACCCGGCGCCACCTTCACCCGGACCAGCCTGGTTCCGTTCTCGCTCCCGATCGCAGACGACAACGAGCTCGTCGCGGTCAACGGTGGCGCCGGTGAGGACACCTTCATCGTGCAGCCGGGGGTGGTGGGACTTCAGGTCGCCGCCAACGGCGAGGCCGGCGACGACGTGATCGTCGGCGGCGAGGAGACCGACAGCTTCTTCGGCGGCTCCGGCAACGACTCGCTCAACGGCGGACGCGGCAGCGACCTCCTCGACGGCGAGGAAGGCGACGACCGCCTGCTTGCCCGCGACCAGGCCGGCGACCTGGTCCGTGGTGGCAGCGGAACCGACAACGCCCAGACCGATCGGGTCACCGTCGATGCGATCGACGGCGTCGAGACCCTCGACGCGACTCCCGCGCCGGTCGAGGCCGAAGTTCCGGCCCAAGACCAGCGAGCGCTGCTGCCGACCCTCGGCAAGTTCAAGCTGGTCGCCAGTGGCAACCGGCTGGTCGCCCGTACCAAGGCCACCTGCCCGGCGGCCGAGGCCGGCGGCTGCCGGGTGACCCTGACGCTGCAGACCGCACGGGCCACCCGCCTGGCGGGCATCCGCGCCGTCTTGGTCCTCGGATCGACCAGCGCCAAGCTCGGCCCGGGGCAGGCGAAGATGCTGTCGGTTCCGCTCGCCGGCGGCGCCGCGACCCTCGCCAAGGGGGGCAAGCTCAGCCTCCGCGCCGGGTTGAGCAGCGTCGACGCGAGCGGCAACTCGGCCGCGCGGACCAGGGCCATCGCCCTGTCCGTGCCGCACGCCGCTCGCCGGTAGGGCACGGCACCAAAGCGGGGCCCCGCCGGTGGCGGGGTCCCGCTAGGGTCGCACGGGAGATGAGCCCGGACCGGATCCTCGACCCGAACAGGCTTGGGGATCACGTCGATCGTCTCTTCCGCGCCGCCTGGGCGCTCTCGGGCTCGCGCGTGGACGCCGAGGACCTCGTCCAGGAGACCTTTGCCCTGGTCCTGGCGAAGCCGCGTACGCTGAGGAACGAGGACGACCTCGGCTACCTTCTCGGCGTGCTGCGCAACACGTTCATCAGCTCGCGGCGGGCAGCCGCCCGGCGCCTTTCCCCCGAGCCCCTCGCCGAGGGGCTCGAACCCGCCGACCCGAGCCCGGCCACCCGGCCCGACCTGGCCGCCGAGGCGCGTGAGGTCTTCGCCGTGATCGCCGCCCTGCCAGAGCCCTTCCGCGACGCCCTGGTCGCCGTCGACGTCGCCGGCCTCACCTACGGGGAGGCGGGCCAGCTGCTGGGCGCCAAGGAGGCGACGATCACCTCGCGGCTGTTTCGGGCCCGGGCCCAGGTCGCCCGCGGGATGGAATCGCCCCCTGCGGGCGTCCATAGAGGTAGGGACTGATCTCGATGCACCGCGAAGACGACACCCCGCTCAGCAAAGAGGAGCTCGCGCTCGCCGAGAAAGGCGAGGCGTTGGTCGCGGCGGCCGTGTCGAGCACGGAGGCCCCACAGTCCCTGCGCGAGGCGATCGAGCGCGAGCGGACGCGGGCGCAGGGGGCGCGGCCGGTCCCCTTCTGGCGCCGCCGGCGCCGGGTCCTGGCCGCCGCCGCTGTCGCCGCCGCGGTGCTCGCCGTTGCCGCCGTCGCCCTGCAGTCGGGGGGAGGCGACCGAGCCGAACCGTCGCTGGCCAGCGTCGAAGCTGCCGCCCAGGCCGGCGCCACTGCTTCCGCGCCGGCGTCCGCACCGGAAAACGGACAGCCGCCTACGCTCGCCGCCTCGGTCGGCGACCTGGACTTCCCCGACTGGCAGCAGAGCTTCGGCTGGAAGGCCAGCGGCCGGCGTCAGGACAACCTCTCGGGCCGCGAGGTGACGACCGTCTACTACCGCAACCCCGACGGTGCCGAACTCGGCTACGCCATCGTCTCCGGCGAGGCTCTCGAGGAGAGCCCGGGGGGGCACCGGATAACGCGCCAGGGCAACGACTACATCCTCACCCGCGGAGATGACCACACCGTCGTCACCTGGGAACAGGAGGGACACACCTGCGTGATCGTCGCCTCCTCGGCAGTACCCGCGTCGAAGATCGTCGACCTCGCGGCCTCCCGAAACGCCTGATCGACGTGGCCGCTACCGCCTACCTTGCTAGCGTGGACCGATGACCTCGGCACGGCTGGACCGCGAGCTGAAAGCTGCTGACGATGCGTTCTTCGACGCTCTGCTTGCAGGCGACCTGGCGGCGCTCGAGGAGGTTCTGGCAGACGAGTTCCTGATCGTCGACGTTGCGGCCGGCGCGGTGCACGCGCGGGCCGATTTCCTCGGCGCGATCGGCGCCGGGGCGGTCTCCTTCGAGTCGATCGAGCGCTTCCACGACGAGGCGGTCGTCCGCGATCTGGGCGAGGGCGCCGGGGTGGTGGTCGGTCGCACCAGGATGTCGTTCCTCGCCGCGGATGGAACAAGGGTCGAGGCCTCCAGCCGCTACACCCACGTGTTCCGTTTCAGCGGCGACCGCTGGCAGCTCTTCTCTGCGCAGGGCACGCCGATCGCCGAGGTCGAAGGCGCCTGATGCGCTTCGACCCCCGCTAGAAGAGGGTCTGCTCGATGCCCGGCGGGCCGTCGCTGCGGGTCGCATCTTTAATCCGAGCAGCTTTGGTGCGGCGCACCAGGTAGTCACGGAAGCGAGGGGCGGTGTAGTCGTACTCTCCTTTGCGGAGGCGATACAGCACCCCCGCATCTACAAGCCGACCAAGCAGGACGTTGATATTCGTTGGCGTCTTGTTGATCGCGTCGTTGAGTTCGGAGACGACCAAGGGCGGATACTCAGCATCCGCCGTGCTGAGTAGCACGTCCTGCTCTGCGGGCGTGAGCGTTTCCACGCGCGGGTTGTAGAAGTCAAGGTCAAGGCGGCGGTAGATTTCGGGTCGAGCTGCATCCAACAGCGGAGTAGATAGGTGATCAACCTCTGCGACCTCCGCTGCGTCCCATAGCTCCGCCCCCCAAAGCTGGATGAAGTAGGGGTAGCCCTCCACCTCCTCTATGACTCGGCTGATCAGGTCTTTCTCGGCAGTGACCGCCGCCCCGGACTCCGCGAGAGGTTTTTCAAACGCTTCCCGTGCGTCTCCCTCATCCAGCGAGCCGATCTCCTCACCACGGAACATGCGCTCCGTGTAGGAGCGCGCCTTGAGCAGATTCCCAGTCAAGGTCGGCAGCCCGCAGAGGACAAGTCCGAGGGGAATCTCTCGACGCTGCAAAGCCACAATCGAAGAGATCAGAAGTGAGAGCGGATGCTCTCCCGTTCGTTTGGTCTCATCACGAACGACCTGCGCCTCATCAAGCAGGAGCACGAACCCTGCCCGTCCCTTCTGGACGGCCGTCTCGACAACTTCAAAGAGCGCTTTGGTGACGTCCTCCCGCTGCTGTTCGACCATCGGGTCGTAAGTGACCTGGAATTCTTCCCATCCCACGCCGAGAGTTCCTACATTTCGGACAGCGCCCCCGATGGCTTTCTTAATTCTTTCCGCCCGTGACAGGCGCAGCTTGGAGTCTTGGGCGATGTTCAGGAGGGCACTGACCATCTGATCCTCCCGGTTGTGGCCGGGTTGAAACTCCAGCACGGCACTGGCCCAGCCGTTCCCCTCGGCTATCGCTTGGAACTCGCCCAAGAGAACCGTCTTTCCCACGCCGCGAAGACCCGTCAGGCGCATATTGGCTGGTTGCTCCGGCGCAGCTCTGAGGGTTGATTCGAACCTCCGCATTGGGAGGTCGCGCCCTGCCAAGTGGAGGGGCCGGGTCCCGACTCCAGGGCGAAATGGGTTCTTTCCCAAAACTTGAGTCATAACAGGAGGCCCTTAAGGATAGAGCATCCTTAAGAAGTCGCCTTTATAACTGCAAGTTCGGGATATGCGGCTCATCTCCTTTTCTAGAGCGGTTTTCCTCCTAGACGGCCGGCTCCCTCATGCCGGCTGCAAGCGCCGAGCGCCGTCCGAGGACGGGAGCAGCAGTGCGGAGAGGCAGACCATCGCCAGGGCGGTGATCTGGAGGGTGATCCCGAGGGGGCTGGGAGAGAGGGGGTCGCCGAAGACGAGGATGCCGCCGAGGATCTGGGTCGCGTTGGCGACGATCCCCATTAGGCCGATCGTCTCGATCGCGCCGCCGCTCTGGAGGGCGGCGACCGCCGTGTACTGAGCGAGGGCGCCGCAGGCGAGGGTCACTATCAAGAGGGATGCGATCAGCGGCCAGCTGCCGGCGCCGCCGGTCAGGGCCTTGATCGCAATCCCGGCCAGGGCGAAGAGGAGGCCGGCGAGGACCGCGAGCAGGACGCCGCGGCGCTCGGCGAGGCGGGGCGCCCGGTGGCCCAGCGCGACCCCGGCCGCGAGCAGGACCAAGCCGCCCTCGAAGCTGACGATCGCCGCGATGGAGAAGCCGGAGTGGGCGCCGTGGAAGTGCGGAAGCGTCGCCGCGAGGAGGGCGAGCCCGCCGCCGCCGAGCGCCAGAGCCAACCACTGCCGCCGCTCGATCCGCTCGCCGAAGAGGCGCTGCGAGAGCACCGCGAGGGTGACCGCACCACCGGCGAGCACCGCCTGCACGAGCGAGATCGGCGCCAGCGAGAGCGCGGCGATATGAGCCAGCCAGGCCACGGCGGCGAGGCCCCAGCCGGCGGCGAACCAGGGCGAGGCGGCGAGGCCGCGGAGGCTTGTCAGCGGCCGGCTGATGGAGACTGGATGCGCCTGCTGGCAGCCCCGGTGCTTGAGCAGCGAGGCGAGGTTGGTCATCAGCGCGACGGCCGCGGCAAGGCCGATTCCGATCTCCATCGCGCGCCTGTTCTAGTCCCGCTCGCCGCGGACGGCCGCGACCGCGGCGCTGGAGGTGCGGCAGGCGAGCGCGATCTTGCGGTTGGGCGCCTCCGGCGCGCGCTCGATCTCGAACTCGATCAGGGCGGTGCGCCGAAGCTTTACCCGGTCCTCACGCGATGTCTCGGCGGGCGCCGAGTCCATCGCCACCTCGCCGGCTTGCGCGCGGCTGCAGGTGAGGCAGAGAGCCTCACCGTCGACGTGGGACCAGGTCGCCGGCAGCGACGACGTCCCACCGTCGATTTGGCCGACCGAGACCTTGCAGCGGGCGCAGCTCCACCTGACGGCCTCGGCGGCCATCGCTTAGGCCGCGGCCTTGCTGCGGCGACGCCGGTTGCGACGCCGGCGCGGGGGGCCGCTCGCAGCAGCCGGTCGGGTCGGGTTGCCGAGGCCGGCCTCGAGCCCGAGGCTGGCGCTGATCTTGCGCATTTCCTCGGTCTGGTCGGCGAGGACGAAGCTGATGCCGGTGCCGGTCGCCCCGGCGCGGCCGGTACGGCCGACCCGGTGCACGTAGGACTCGCGGTCCTCGGGGGCGTCGTAGTTGATCACGTGGGCGACGTCGGGGATGTCGATGCCGCGGGCGGCGACGTCGGTCGCGACCAGGGTCATCACCTCGCCGCGCTCGAAGCGCGCCAGCGCTCGCTCGCGCTGGCTCTGGCTCTTGTCGCCGTGCATGGCGACGGCGTTGACCTGGCGGCTGCGCAGCCGCTTGACCAGCCGGTCGGCGCCGCGCTTGGTGCGGACGAAGACGAGCGAGCGGCCGGCATCCGCCCCGGAGAGGTGGGAGACGAGGTGCTCGAGCTTGGCGCCCTGCGAGTCGACCGGCAGGAAGCGGTGCTCGATGTTGGCGTCCTTGCGCTCGGGCTCGGCGTGGGTGTGGGAGCGGGCCTCACGGGTGTAGGCGGCCGCGACTTTGCCCGTGGCGCCCTCGAGGGTCGCCGAGAAGAACAGCGTCTGGCGGTCGGCCGGGGTGAGGGCGACGATGCGGTCGACGGCGGGACGGAAGCCCATGTCGAGCATGCGGTCGGCCTCGTCGAGGACGAGGACGCGGACCCGTCCGAGCGAGACGGCGCCGCGCCCGATCAGGTCCTCGAGGCGGCCCGGGGTGGCGACGAGGATGTCGGCGCGGCGGGCGGCGGCGATCTGCGGCCCGAAGCCGACGCCGCCGTAGACGGCGGTGATCTTCAGGCGGCGCGCCTTCGCGAGCGCCTCCAGCTCGACGACGATCTGGCCGGCGAGCTCCCGGGTGGGGGCCAGGACGAGGGCGCTTGGCCCCTTGCCCTCGGGTTGGACCAGGTCGACCATGGGAACGCCGAAGGCGAGGGTCTTACCCGACCCGGTGGGCGATTGGACGAGGAGGTCGCGACCGGCGAGCGCGTCGCGGACGACCATCTCTTGAACGGGGAACGGCTGGGAGATCGAGCGCGCGTTGAGGGCGTCGACCACCGGCTTGGAAGTGCCGAGATCGGCAAAGGTAGTGATGTTGTGAACTCCTGTTTGAACGGCTTGGGAGATCCTGCGACCCCAAGGCGCCAGTGAAGCACGAGGAGGAAACGGAACCTCTCGGGCGGCGAATCGGCCTGCCCGACCCGTTCACCGTAGCAGCAGGCCCGGAAATCGGCGCTGCTTAAGCTCAGTTGGTGCAAAACCGCTCGCGCCATCGTTCGAGGTTCGTCTGCGGGGCCAGTGCCCTGCTGCTGCTGGCGATCCTCCCGCTGCTCGCCCTCGCCGGCTGCGGGCAGGCCGGCGGCGAACCGCTGAACAAGGGGGCGCCTCACCCTCCCAACCTGCCAGCGGACTTCCCACCCACCCGGTTCGAGTCGATCCGGCCCGTGCCCTTCGGCCTCTTCGTCGTCACCTACTCGGGGGAGGACGACCGTCCCTGGGTGAACGTCTTCGACACCGAAGGCAGGCCGCGCTGGTGGTTCAACCCCGATACGCGAGCGCTCTGGGGGCAGGTCGTCCGCGACGGCAGCGTGGTCTGGGCACGCTCCTTCGGCGACGGCTACGGCCTCGACCCCCGGATGGCACACGAGGTGCGCTCGGAGTCGGGCAAGCTGCTGCGCCTGGTCAAGACCGGGGGGTCGATCGTCGACGGTCACGAGTACCGCGAGCTTCCGAACGAGAACGTGCTGCTCGACACCTACGTTCCGGAAACGGCGGACCTGCGCCGCGTTGGTGGTCCGCGGCGGGCGACGATCGTCTCCGCCGAAGTCCAGGAAGTCGACCCCGCCGGAGAGGTTCTGTGGCGGTGGAACTCGCGCGGCCACATCGCCCTCTCGGAGACGGGCCGCTGGTGGCGGAGCGTGCTCAGCAACCCGCGCCGCCGGCTGCAGCGCGAGGCGTTCGATCCCGTCCACATCAACTCGATCGAGCCGCGGGGGTCAGACGAAGTGATCGTCTCCACCCGACACACCGACGCCGTCTACGGGATCGACCGGGCCACCGGGGAGATCAACTGGAAGCTTGGCGGCAGCACCACCGGCAAGTCGCTGCGGGTCGTCGGCGATCCGGCGACGAAGCTGCTCGGGGGCCAGCACGACGCCCGTCTCGACCGCTACGGCCGGCTGACGATCTTCGACAACGGCAAGGACCGCCCCCGCCGCCCGCGGGTCGTCTTCTACAGGCTCGACCCCGCCGCCGGCAAGGCGATCTACAGGGGCCAGCTGAACGACCCGCAGGTGAAGCGGAGCCACTGCTGCGGCTCGGCGCGGGAACTGCCGGGCGGCGGCTGGCTCGTCAGCTGGGGCGACAACAAGCTCGTCACCGGCTTCGACCGCCAGGGCAGGATCGCCTTCCGGCTGCACCTGCCGGCCCCTACCTTCCGGGCCGTCCCGGTGCCGCCGGGGGCGACCGGTGTTCGACGGCTCGCACGCGGGATGGGGATGATGAGGGGCAGCGAATGAAGAAAAGCACTCGTTGAGATTGTGTACGCCGTGTGCCCTTGCGTGTACCCTTGAGCCATGACTCAGCGGAACCGCCGAATCAACGTCACCCTCGAGCCGGATTACGCGCAGAAGCTGGCCAGTTTGGCGGAGCGCACGCATGTCCAAGAGGGGACGCTCGCTCGCTCGCTTCTCTCCAGCGCGCTTGACGAAGCCGATCCTGACGCCTCGCGGATTACCGACATCCTGGATGGGATTCCTGGCGCGTGGGAGCGGGCGCAGATGTCGATCGAGCAGGCTCGGCGCGGCGAGACGGTCCCCCTCTCCGAGCTGTAGCCGATGGCGGTGATCGAGGTCACGCGCTTGGCGCGTGACGAGCTTCGCGAGCTGATCAAGACTCGGCAGCTTCCGCCTGATACGCGGGATCGAGTGGCGCGCACGCTGCTCATGCTGGAAGATTTTCCAAGGGCCGGCAAGCAGCTTTCTGGTGTTTGGCGGGATTGCCGTGCCTTGATCGGGCCTTGGGGCTGGCTGATCGTCGTCTACATGTACATCGAGGCCGAGGATCGAGTAGTCGTCATCGCTTTCCATGACGCTCGGACCTCTGACGCGGCGATCGCTCGTGCTTGAGCTACTCCTACTAGTCAGTCCACCAGTCGCGCTTGCCTTCGACGTCGCCGCGCGGGTCCTCGCCAAGGTTGGGGGCGCCGATGACGAGGATCTCGAGGCCCTCGGGGCCGGCCTCGTAGCCGCGCCAGGTGCCGGGGGCGACGCGGACGGCGTCCCATAGCGCGAGCTCGACGATCTCGTCGTCGAGCTTCATCCGCCCGCTTCCCCCCAGGACCACGTAGATCTCCTCCTGCTTCTCGTGCGTGTGGCCGTAGGGAAAGCGGTAGTTGGGCGGGATGCGCTGGTAGCCGAGGCCGGATTGCTCCAGCGCCAAGGCCTTGGTCGCCAGGCGGAACTCCAGGTCCGGGGCGCCGTCGAAATTGGAGCCGACGTCCTCCAGGTCCTGCTTGAGGTTCTTGAGCGTGAAGGGCATGGCGCTCAGCCGATCTTCTCCGCCAGCTCGACAATGATCCCCTCGGGGCCGCGGACGTAACAGAGCCAGTACATGTCCTCGTAGCGGACCAGCTCGCCGACGAGCTCGGTGCCGCGGGCTTCCAGCTTGGCGAGGACGGCTTTGATGTCGTCGACGGCGAAGGTGAGGTGGCGGAGGCCGGTCGCGTTCACCGGGGCCTGCGGGTTGCCCTCCTCGGCAGGCGGCGAGATGAACTTCACCAGCTCGACTTTCCCGTGACCGTCCGGCGTCTGCAGGAAGGCGAAGTCCGACTTGACGCCCTCGAGGCCGACGATCCGGTCTACCAGGTCGCCCGCGCCCGACCCTTCTCCCTGCAGCTCCATCCCGAGCTCGACGAAGAACTCGATCGCAGCTCGGAGGTCGTCGACGACGATGCCGACGTGATCCATCCGTTCGATCGTCATTGGGGCGACGGTAGCGTGAAGGTGTCGGCGACTGCTTTGGTCAATCGTCGAGCTCTGCGCCGCGGACGTCGTCGAGATCGTCGAGCGGCCCCGCCGTTAGGTATTCGAGGAGGTGTTGAGCGCGACGGCCGCGCGGATCAGATCCCTGAGACCGTCGGCGTCGATCTCCTCGCCCTCGTGGATGTCGAGCGCGCGCCTGGTATTGCCGCCGAGGCTGGAGTTGAAGAGGCCCTTGGGATCCTCCAGGGAGGCGCCCTTGGCGAAGGTCAGCTTCACCTTGTCCTTGTAGCTCTCGCCGGTGCAGATGATCCCGTCGTGAGACCAGACCGGGTTGCGCCATTTCCACTCCTCGACCACCTCGGGATCGGCCTCCTCGATCAGGCCGCGGACGCGGGCGAGGGTCTCGCCGCGCCAGTCGCCAAGCTCCGCGATCCGCTCGTCGATCAGCTGGGATGGACTGGTGTCGTTCATGCTGGCCGTCGCTTTCTTCGTTGTCTATCCGGACCCGGCGGTGAGCTCGACCGAGCGTAGGCGGTTCGGGACCGAGTCGGAGTAGTGGACCGTCATCAGCTCGTCGGCGCCGGTGTCGGCGGCGAAGCTCTGGAGGTAGGCGCGTACATCGTCGGCGACCCCGACGGCGGTGTAGGCGAGCATTTCCTCGACGGCGGCCGCTTGCGGCGATTCCAGCAGGGCGGTGATGTCGTCCTCGCTCAACTTCTGGCCGCGGCCGAAGAGGGCGCGGGCGCGGACCCGGCGGGCGGCTTCGAGCTGGGCGGCGGCGCTCTCGGGGGTGTCGGCGGCGATGACGCCGACGCCGGCAATCACGAACGGCTCCGGCTGCTGCCGGGAGGGCTCGAAGCCGTCGCGGTAGACCTTGATCGCCTCATGCAGGAAGCGGGGCGCGAAGTGGGAGGCGAAGGCGTAGGGGAGGCCGAGCTCGGCCGCCAGTTCGGCGCCGAAGAGGGAGGAGCCGAGGATGTAGAGGGGGACGTGGGTGCCGCGACCGGGAATCGCCTTGATCCCGGGCAACGGGCTCTCGTCGCCGAGGAACTTCTGCAGCTCGACGACGTCCTGGGGGAAGCGGTCGCTCGCCCGCGGGTCGCGCCGCAGCGCCATCCAGGTGCGCTGGTCGGTCCCCGGCGCCCGCCCCAGGCCAAGGTCGATCCGCCCCGGGTGCAGCGTCTCCAGAGTCCCGAACTGCTCGGCGATCACCAGCGGCGAGTGGTTGGGCAGCATCACCCCGCCGGCGCCGAGCCGGATCGTCTCCGTCTGGGCGGCGATGTGGGCGATCAGGACCGCGGTAGCCGAAGAGGCGATCGAGGAGATGTTGTGGTGCTCGGCGTACCAGATCCGCCGGTAGCCGCGGCGCTCCGCCAGCCGCGCCAGCTCGAGGCTGCCGGCGAAGCTCTCCGCCACCGTCTCCTCGCGCCCGACCGCGGCGAGGTCGAGGATCGAGAGAGGCGTGGAGACCTTCGGCATCGCTGGAAGTTAGCCGGGTGCTGGCTTAGACGCCACCACCCGACGCATCCGATTTTGGCCACAGCGGGGTGGGGTCAAACTCGGATGGAGTGAATCCGGCGGGTTTTCACGACCCTGCTCCAGGAAGGCTCTTGACCTCGCGGCGGTAGGTCCCTCTGCAGCCGAGGAACATCTTCCAGGCGGGGCCGTAGCCGAAGGTTCTGCCATCGGCCCGGGTTTCGTAGCCGGAAGGGCTGCGGTCGAGCTTGCCCGCTCGCATCTGCTTGGTGACGATCGCGTAGTTCGAGAACCAGGGGACTTTGGTCTCGCGGACTATCGGCCAGTCGGCCGAGCCGGCCATCGCTTCGACCGCCCGCGCCGCGGCCGCCGAATCCCCGCCTGCGCGAGCAGCGATCCAGCTCTTCACCCAGGCGCAGGCAACCGCGTTGCCGACCTCGACGGCGAGCGAGTCCTGGTTGGAAATAGAGCCCTCGCTCCGCAGTGGGGTGGCGTCGAAGCCGGGTGGGACCGGGATGCCTCGAAGCATCTCTTCAACGGCCGCGGATCGCACCTCCGGGCGCACCGTGCTCGGCGGCATCGCGCTGAGCCAAGTCTCGACGTCGACCGGGCGCAGCGAGTGCAGGAGTTCGTCGTAGGCTCGCTTGCTGCCGAGGCGGCCCCGGACCTCGACGAAGACCGAGCCCTGCGGCGAGAGCATGGTTGCGTATTCCTCGCGTCCATAGTGGACGGTGGTCGTGCGCTCTCCGAGCAGGGTTCCCCGCTGCGGAGCGCTGACGTCGGCCCGGTCGCGCAGGTATTGCTCATAGAAACGCGCGGCGTACCAGTGGACTTCAAAGCGGTGGCTGCCGTCGCTGAATATCAGTTCGCCACTGTCTGGCTCGAATTCGTCGGCGCGGACTATCTTCCAGCCCGGTGCAGTCACGAGTAAGCGGGGGTTGGCTTCCGCTACCCGGACCGCGGCGGCGGCGAACTCGGTCCTACCTCCTCCGGGACCGCCGAGCCAGCCGCCGAGGACGAGCAGCGCGGCAAGGGCCGCCGCGACGCCAAGGGAAATTCCGAGGGTCACGTTGCGGCGGCGCCCGATCTCCAAGGCGGCGCGATCCCCGGCCGGAATCGGCTGCGATGGCACGCGGCCGAGCGAGATGGCCCGCGCCAGCGCCCGGTCTATCACCGCGACGTCCGCATCGAGGTCGGCGGCCGAAACGGGATCGGCCTCCCTCATCGCGGTGAGCGGATCGATTCTCTGGCGCTTGCGCTTCAACTGGCCTCCTCGGCGGGGTCGGGCTTCAGGGTCGGGCCTTCGAATTGGCAATGTCCAGCCGCCTCTAGATGTTTCGCGAGCTGGCGCCGCGCCCGGTGTAGGCGGACTCGGAACGCCGCCCCTGAGCAGCCGAGGACGGCAGCGGCCTCGCGCGTCTCGAGGCCCTCCCAGGCGACCAGGCGCAGAACCTCACGCTCGCCCTCGCTCAGCCGGGCGAAGGCGCGGGAGAAGGCATCGCGGCGGTGCAGGCCATCGACTGGTTCCGGCGAGGCTGCTCGCGCCCTCGCCTCCTGCGCGAGGCGCTCATCCAGCCGGCGCCGGCGTCGACCGGAACGGTGTTGGTTGGCGACGACGCGCAAGGCGATCCCGTAAAGCCACGGCAGCGGCTCCGGAGGTATCAGCTGCCGGCGGCGCCAGGCAACTGCAAAGGTCTCGGCGGCGGCATCTTCGGCCGCGGCGCGGTTGCTCATGCGGCGAATCGCAAACGCCAGGACTGCCGCGTAGTTGTCGCGGAAGCAGCGCTCGAAGCGGCTGTCGGCCTCCGGTAGGGGTGTGGCGCGAGCGCCGGTGGATGGCATCCGAAGGTAGATGTCCCCCACCATCGCGGTTGTTACAGCGAGAATGCGGTCATGACCGCAAACGAAGGATCCGCGGCGGTATCCCCGACCGCCCACTACACGGGGGAGACCTGGGTCCGGAACGGGCTCTCCCATCCGCAGCTGCGCACCTGGCAGGGACAGGTGTTCCACGGCGCGCTGGCGCTGCCGCTGGCGGCGAGCAAATCGCTGGGCGGCCCGACGCTCGAGGGGCTTCTTCTCGCCCGTCACCGGATCATCGACTCGATCCTCGACGACCTGATCGAGGGCGGCGTCACCCAGGTGCTCGAGGTCGCCTGTGGAATGTCCCCCCGGGGCTGGCGGTTCAGCGAGCGGTATGGCGACCGGCTGACCTACATAGAGGCCGACCTGCCGGCGATGGCACGGCGCAAGCGCGAGGCGCTGGAGCGGATGGGGTCGCTCGACGGACAGCACCGGGTCGTCGAGGTCGACGTCCTCCGCGACGGCGGTCCCGGCAGCCTCGATTCCGTCATCGCCGGTCTGGAGCCGGCGAAAGGGCTGGCGATCGTGACCGAGGGATTGCTGTCCTACCTCGATTCCGAAACCGTCGAGACGCTCTGGGCTCGCATCGCCACGGTGCTGGCGCGGTTCGACCGAGGGGTCTACCTGGCGGACCTGCGGCTCGCGGACGACGACCGCGCCCTGCTCGAGCGAGCCTTCAGCGTCGTCCTCGGCGCTTTCGTCCGCGGCAGGGTCCATGCCTACCGCGGCGATGAAGCCGCGGCCGAGACCGCTTTGCGCCGTGCCGGCTTCGAGGATGTCCAGCTGCACCGGTGCGATCAGCATCCGGCCGCCGGGGAGGCCGGCGCCGACCCCGCGGCAGCCGCCATCCACATCGTCGAGGCGGAGGCATAGGCACGCTTCGGTTAGCGTCATTTGTGTGGAGATCGTCTGGATCGATCTGAACACGGGCCGATCAAGGAAAGAGGAGGCGCCGCTTAATGCTCACCCGTAAGGGATTCGTCCTGCTGGCGTGCCTGGCGCTGGCCGGCTGCGGCTCCGGCGACAACGGCGGATCCGACGAAGCGCAGGCGCTGCGTGGGACCTACAACTCCTTCCCCGACTACCTGGACCCGGCGCTGTCCTTCACCCTGGAAGGGACGACGGCGATGCACGACGTCTACATCCCGCTGCTGACCTACCCGGCGGCGGGCGGCAACGCCGGCACCAAGCTGATCCCCGGCCTGGCGCAGAGCCTGCCGAAGATCGACCAGGGTGGGCGCCGCTACACGCTGCGCCTGCGGCCGGGCCTGAGGTACTCGGACGGCTCGCCGGTCCTGGCCTCCGACTTCCGCTTCGCGGTCGAACGGCTGATCCGGCTCAACTCCGGCGGCTCCTCCTTCTACAGCGGGATCGTCGGCGCCGAACGGTTCGCGAAGACGAGGAAGGGCGGGATCGCCGGGATCGAAACCGACGACGGCAGCGGCAAGATCGTCATCCACCTGGTCGAACCGAGCGGCACCTTCAACTACGTGCTGGCGCTGCCGTTCGCGGCGCTCGTGCCGCCGAACACCCCGGCCGAGGATCAGACCCAGCACCCGCCGCCGGCGACCGGCCAATACATGATCACCGCGGTCCATCCCGGCCGCAGCTGGGAGTACGAGCGCAATCCCTACTGGGCGAAAGCCAATGCGGAGGCGCTGCCGCAGTTCTCGGACGGGCACGTCGACAAGATCGAGTTCGAGGTTCGCAGCAATCCCACGACCCAGCTCGAAGAGGTCGAACGCGGCAAGGTCGACTGGATGAAGAACCCGCCGCCGCCGGAGAGCTACGCGGACGTGCGCGATCGCTTTGAGGGCACCCAGTTCCGCGAGGACCCGACGATCAGCGTCTACTACTTCTGGATGAACGCGCAGCAGCCGCCGTTTGACGACGTGCGGGTGCGGCGGGCGGTCAACTACGCCGTCAACCCGGCGGCCCTCGAACGCATCTTCGCCGGCACCCTGCGCCGGACGCAGCAGGTGCTGCCGCCGCATATGCCCGGCTACCGTCGCTTCCAGCTCTACCCCTACGACCTGGCGCGGGCGAAGCGCCTGGTCGCAAAAGCCGACCCGGCCGACCGTAAGGTGACGGTCTGGACGCTCGACCTGCCGCCGACCGACGAAGCGGGCGAATACTACGAGCAGGTCTTGACCGAGCTGGGCTTCGACGTGACCTTGAAAGTGGTCGGGGCGGCGAACTACTTCACCCTGATCGGCAACGCCAAGACGCCCGACCTCGACACCGGCTTCAACAACTGGTTCCTCGACTACCCGCACCCGAGCGACTTTTTCCGCCCGCAGCTCTCGAGCGAAAGCATCGTCCCGACCGGTAACACCAACTACGCGCACTTCGCCGACCCCGCGATCGACCGCAAGATCCGCCAGCTCGCTCGCCAGCAGCTGGGCCCGCGGCAGGAACGCGAGTACGCGGCGCTCGACCGCGCGGTGATGAAGCAGGCGCCGTGGGCTCCGTTCGGGACGCTGACGCTCGGCACCTTCGTCGCCGACTCGGTCGACCTCGACGAACTAGTCGTCAGCCCGATCTACGCCCAGGACCTGGCCAGCTTTCAGCTCAAGTAGGAGCGGGGAACCGGGCGGGGATTGAGGTGGCCCGGTGAGGGGTAATTGCGTAGGAACCCTCGTCCAAGAGCCCCCGCCAGGAAGGAGCGCAAGCGATGGCCGACACCGCTTATCGTGACAACAACTACACGCCCGCCAGCCTCTACGCTGGCCTGATCGGCGCCGTGCTGCTGGTCGCAGGCATCATCGGCTTCTTCTACAGCGCCTCCTTCGGCAGCCCCGGCAACGTCGACGCGGTGCTCGGCATCCTCGACGTCAACGCCTGGCACAACCTCATCCACATCGCCAGCGGCGTCCTCGGCCTGCTCGCGTTCTCGGCCGGGGCGCGCGCCTCGCGCACCTATGCGCTCGCCTTCGGCGCGGTCTATCTCGTCGTCGCGATCTGGGGCTTCATCATCGGCAACCACGAGTCGATCCTCGGCTTCGTCCCGGTCAACACCGAGGACAACTTCCTCCACCTGATCCTCGGCGTCCTCGGCCTCGGCGCCTACGCCGTCAGCGATCCCGAGGCCGAAGCGCGGACCCGGGCTCGCACCGCGTAGAGAAGGCCGCCGCCCCCGGGCGAGGCGACCGCGAGCAGCTCGGTGGGGTGGCCGCTATCAGCGGACACCTCGACTGGGGCTAACGGGCGGTGAACTTCGCTTAGATTGGCGAGGTGTCGACGGGCAAGTCAGCCGAGGCGACGGTCGATCGAGCCGCCGAGTTCCGCTTCGCCTCCTGGGCGCGGCTGCGTCCCTACGCGCTCGGCCTCTACCTGCTGGTGCTGGTCCTCTGGAGCGCCGCCCACGGGATCCCCACCCAGCGGGAGCTGGTGATCCTCTGGATCTGCGGCGCCCTCGCCTGCGCCTCGATCGGGCGGCCGCCGCGGGAGATCCTCCAGATCGGGATCGACTGGCTGCCGATCGTCGCCGTGCTCTGGGCCTATGACCTGACGCGGGGGGCGGCGGACTCGATGGGGATCGGCGTCCACTTCCACCTGATGATCGACTTCGACAAATTCGTCTTCGGCGGCGAGACGCCGACCGAATGGCTGCAGGAAAAGCTCTACAACCCCCACGCGGTCAGCTGGTGGGACGTCGCCTTCACCCTCGTCTACACCTCCTACTTCATCGTCCCCTTCGCCCTCGCCGGCTGGTTCTGGGTGCGTGATCGGCTCGCCTTCAAGCGCTTCGTGCGGCGCCTGGTGACGCTGGCCGTCTGCGGCCTCGCCACCTACATCGCCTTCCCGGCGGCGCCGCCCTGGCTGGCCGGCGAACTGGGCCTGCTCGAACCGATCCACCGCAGCGGCGGCAGGGGCTGGGAAGTGATCAGCATCGGCACCGCCTCGCTGATCGACAAGGGTCAGGCGAGCAGCAACGTCGTCGCCGCAGTGCCCTCTCTCCACACCGCCTTCACCACCCTCGTCGCGCTCTTCCTCTGGAACCGGGTCCGCCGTCGCTGGCTGCGCCCGTTCCTCCTGCTCTATCCGCTGGCGATGGGCTTCTCGCTGATGGCGACCGGAGAGCACTACTTCTTCGACGTCCTCCTCGGCTGGCTCTACGCGGGCGCCGTGATGGGCGCCTGGAGCTGGTGGGAACGGCGCCAGGAAGCGAAGCTGCCGGCGGCCGAAACGTCCGGCGGCGAGGCCATCCACCGGCCGGAGGCGCTGGAGCGGGCTTAGGAGGGATTGGCGAAACCCCCGCGCACGTCTGGCGGCGGTGGACACTGCGCGGTGCGGCGTCCTCGGTCGGCCAAATAGCGCTGCTCATGAGTATCCGGTTCCGTCAGGTATCTCGCTCATCTGTTCCTTTTTGTTGCCATGGACGCTTAAGGAACACGGCAAATCAGGTCTCGATTGTCCCCTGTTCCTTTTGGTTGCCATGCACCGATAAGGAACAGACGAACAGATGGGGCGCTGTGCTGGCCGGGAGTGGACCTGAGCGAGCCGGATATTCAGGAGCGCTGCTATTCGGCCTCCCTGCGTCCTTGCCCCGCTTGGTCCGGCGCTCGCCAGCCGCACACGCGGGTTTCGCCAATCCCTCCTAGCGGCCCGGTGCCGCCGGGGTCTTGACCAGCCCGCCGAGGGCGCCGGGCTGCTCGCGGACCGGCAGGCGCAGCTCGAGTTTGGAGACGGTGATCGGCGTCTGCAAGTTGGAGGGGCGGGCGTAGGGCGCGTCCGAGGGCAGTAGCTCGAGCTTGACGGTGTGGCCGCCGAGGAAGCGGTAGCCCTGAGGGTGGAGCTGGAAGACGACGCCGTTGCCGCTGCGGGGGCGGAGGAGGCCGCGGGCGACGAGGCGCTCTTTGCCGTCGGGGCCGACGTCGAGCAGGCGCGCCGCCAGCTCGGAGTCGGCGTTGGCAACGCCGAGGTCGGTGATCACGGTGGGCGAGCCCAGGAGGGTGAAGCCGGGTGCCGGTACGGCCAGGCGGTAGGTGGCCGCTCCAAGCTGATTGGCGCCGGAGGCGGTGGCGCAAGGGTCTTTGCCGGCGATCGGGTCGAAGGTGGCGCCGATGGTGGGGTTGCCCGCTCCCGGCAGGACCGTCTGCGCGGCGGCGCCGCCGAAGCGGACCTCACCCGACGAGAGCTCGTCCCAGGAGGCGGCTGCGAACGGACCTTCGGAGGCCGCCGATTTCGGGCAGGTCGTGGTCAGCGCCTCGGCGCTCGAGCTCGGCGCCGCGCCGGCCCCCTTCAGGTAGTGGTCGAACCAGGCGTTCTCGCGCTGGAGGAAGAGGGCCTCGTCGGCGGCCTTGTTCTGGCTGCGGGCGTGGCCGTCGTCCATCAGGAAGAGCGAGATCGGGTCGCCCGGGTACTGGGCCCGGGTGCGGTTGTAGAAGCGGAGCGCCTCGTCGACCGGGAAGAGGTCGTCGTTCCAGCCGCTCTGGATCAGCAGCGGCGCCGGTGCCTGGGAGTGGTCTATGTAATAGGAGGAGTGGTGGGCGGTGATCTCGGCGACGATCGAGGCCGCCAGCGGGTTCGGGTCGTAGGGCTCGCCGGCGTTGATCAGCCCGTACCAGGTGGTGAGATCGGCTCCGGGGTCGGTTCCAGGAAGGGCGTAGTTGCTGGTCGCGAGGCCGGTGCCGTAGAGGCCGGTCACGTAGGAGGACTTCTCGATCCCGATCGGCGCTTTGCCATCGGGGCCCCGGTAGGGGTTGTCGGCGCGGTAGTCGAGGGTGCTGCCGTTCGGCATCAGCGAGTAGGCGAGGTCGCTCCAGGGCCACTGCGGCACCGCCGCCGCCAGTTCCATCGGCATGCCGGCCGGGCTTTTCCACGGGACGAGGGAGCCGTCGGGCAGCATCGTGCGGTTGCGCAGCGCCGCCAGCGCCAGCGACATGCCGCCGCCGTAGGAGACGCCGGTGGCGCCGATCCTGTTCGGGATCGCGACGCCTTCGTCGGCGAGGACGGAGATCAGGTACTGGGCGTCGCGGACCTCGTAGCGGGTGTCGAGCAGATGGTTGTAGCCGGCGGCACAGGCTTCGGGTTCGGAGATGCGGTCGGCGTCCTGGCCGCCGCAGCTCTCGCCCCAGCCGCGGTCGCTGATGCTGAAGACGGCGTAGCCCGCCTCGGCCCAGTCCTGGACCCGCGCGTCCTCGAGGCCGATCTTGCTGCCGCCCCAGCCGTGGAAGACGCCGATCAGCGGGTAGGGGCCATCGTCGCCGCTCGGCGCCGGCGGCAGGACGACGTTGACGTCGATCTGCGTTTTCCCGTCCCAGGTCGTGGTCTCGCCGCCGCAGAGGCGGACGTTTCCGTTCGCGGCCTGCGCGGCGCAGCTGACGTCGCCGCCGTAGAGCGAGGGGAAGTCGGCGCGAGCCGCGGGCACGACGACCAGGGCCGCGAGAACGGCCGCCGCCATCGCACCCAGCACCCACCTCACCTGTTCGACTCCCAAAGTCAGCGCCTCCTGTAGATGAAGCCGCGCTGCTTTTACCCGGGAATCCGCCGGCCTAAGCGACGTTGATCGAGGTCGTTTCCAGACTTTGGGTGCCTACAGGGACCAAAAGTCGGGAAACGACGATCCCTGGGGTTCAGGCGAGGCGGCGGGAGAAGGTCTTCTCGAGGGCCTTGCCGCCATTCTCGCCGGGCACGGTCTTGTCGAGGCGCATTGAGATCGCCCGGCGGTCGATGTGGAGGCTCGCCACCTGGTTGTCGAAGTAGGGGCCCTCGAGGGTGCGCCAGCGGATCCCCGGGTCCGGCGCCCCGGCCGCCTTCGCCAGCAGCGTCGCGAAGGCGGTGAGCGGGCGCCTGAAGCCCCAGCGCACGACCCGGCGCTCGTTTTCGTCGAGCGGGTTGCGGTAGGGGGAGCAGACGGCCTGGTAGACGGGGGCCCGGTCGGCTGCGGCGCCGTTCGAGGACTTCGGGAAGCCGACCTCGGAGAGGTAGGCGTGGTGGACGTCGCCGGAGAGGACGACGACCGAGGCCGGCGTCCTGCCGCGCTTGCCGCAGGCGACCTCGTGCAGGAGGTCGCGCAGCTTCGCCCAGGACTCGCCGAAGGCGGCCCAGTGGTCGAAGTCGACTTCGCGCCGCAGCTTCTCGCCCGCCCAGGCCAGCGGCCTGCCCCAGGCGTTTCCCTCGACCGTCTGCTCGTTCCAGGCCTCGAGCCGGTCGAAGCCGGGGGAGAGGAGCCAGGGGATCGTCGTGCAGACGATCAGGTGGTCGAAGTCCCCTTCGGTCTTCTCGACGATCCATTCCCACTCCTCGTCGTCGACCATCGCCCGCCGCCCCTCCTCCAGCACCCGCGCGGCGCGGGCGTCGATGAAGATCGCCCGGGTGCGGCCGAAGTCCCGGCAGTAGGTCCAGCGCGCGCCCTCGCCCATCGACTGGACCCGGTGCGCCCAGGCGAACAGCTCCTCCTCGCCGGTCTGGTTGCCGCGCATCCGCTGGTAGAGCTCGGACTCGGCCAGCTCGCGGGGGGAGAGGTTGCCGAGGTGCTGGTAGATCCAGTAGCTGGAGATGCAGCCGACCACGCGCCGGTGCCACCACGCCTTCTGCTGCATCTCCAGCAGCCAGCCGCGGGAGATGTTCCAGTCGTCGCTCATGTCGTGGTCGTCCCAGAGCATCGAAACCGAGACGTTGGAGAAGAGCCAGCGGATCAGCGGGTCCTCCCAGCTCTCGCGGTAGAGCCAGGTGTACTCCTCGAAGTCGGTCACCTCGGCATAGGGCGGGGTGTCGGTGCCGCGCCGTTCGCGGATCTTCTTCCGCGTCTGCGGCGAGCCCTCGTCGACGTATACCTGGTCGCCGAGGAGGAAGAGCTGGTCGGGCCACTCGTCGCGGTCCCCCTTCGTCATCTGCAGTGCCAGGACCCAGAGGGCGTCGTACTCGTGCCCCTCTTCGCTGACGTCTTTGGGCTGGTCGAAGGGCGGCTCGTGCGGGACGGCGACCCGGCAGGAGCCGAAGTAGATGTCGAGCTCCTTGTCGGCGTCGATGGTGCGGATCGCGCTCGGCGGCAGGTCCGAGCCGGGCTCGGGCCAGCGCACCTCGCCGTCGAGCCTGACCTCGTACTCGTAGCGGCCGGCCGGCTCGAGGTCGCTGACGCAGACCAGCGCGTAGTGGTGGCCCTCGACCCGGAAGGTGCGCTCGCAGTGGCCGAGGATCTCGACCTCGCAGGCGTCGGAGGTCTCGACCCATACCGTCGCCTCCGTCTCGGAGACATGGCGGATCAGGGGGCCTAGAAGAAGCTCGCTCATGGCCCTCTCGCTACCCAAGCCCGCCCAGCGATAACCCAGGGGTTCTTGCCTAAAGGCGGCCGAGCAGAAGGAGGATCAGGCGGGCGCTGTCATCCCGCCATTGGACTGATTTCCCCAATAAACGGGGAGAGAGGATGTACGTCAGGTCCGATGTCGCCTGGTGTTTCCAAAAAAGGCACTGACAAGCACGTCTGGCGATCCGTTTAGGGGAGGTCGGTACGCCCCCACCCTTGATCGGATGGCCCGCGATGGGAAGATCGAGAAATGACCGAAGCAGCAGCCGCGCCGGGATTGAGCAGCCTGCTCACGGACGAGCGCCTGACTCGGCGCGCGGTCGGGGGGGACGAGCGCGCCTTCGCGGCGATCTTCCGCCGCTATCACCAGCCGCTGTACCGCTTCTGCCTGGCGATCGTCGGCAATCCCGAGGACGCCCAGGACGCGCTGCAGAACACGATGATCAAGGTGCTGCGGGCGCTGCCTGGCGAGGAGCGCAGGATCGACCTGAAGCCGTGGCTGTACCGGATCGCCCACAACGAGTCGATCGACCTGCTGCGGCGGCGGCGGGAGACGCACCAGCTCGACGTCGAGCAGGTGGCACCGGGGTACGGCCTGGCCGAGGATGCGGCAACGCGGGAACGGCTGCGGCGCCTAGTGGCCGACCTGCGCGCGCTGCCGGAGCGCCAGCGCGAGGTGCTGGTGATGCGGGAGATGTCGGGCCTGGGCTTCGACGAGATCGCGGCCGCGGTGAACAGCTCCGCGGCGGTCGCCCGGCAGACGCTCTACGAGGCGCGGCAGAGCCTGCGGCAGATGGAGGAAGGGCGTGAGATGAGCTGCGAGACGGTGACGCGAGCGTTGTCGGAAGGGGACGGCCGGGTTACCCGGCGCCGCGACGTCCGCGCGCACCTGCGCTCCTGCGCTTATTGCCGCGAGTTCGGCGACGAAATCAAGAGCCGCCAGAAGGACCTCGCGGCGCTCTCGCCGCTGCCGGCGATGGCGGCGGCGGGGATGCTGCAAGGGCTGATCGGCGGTGGCTCGCAGGCCGCAGCGAGCGGTGCCGGCGGCGGCCTGGCGGCGGCGCTGGGCGGCGGCGCGGCGAAAACGATCGCCACCTCGGCTGCGGTCAAAGGGGTGGCGACGGTGGCGGTGGTGGCGGCGGTCGGCGTCACTGCCGCCGACCGCAGCGGGGTCATCCACCTCGGCCTGCCGGGCGAGCAGAGCCAGAAGCCAGCCCCGGCGACGCCGGGATCGAACGGTTCCACCGATGACGATCACGCCGCTGCGGGCGCCGCTGCCGCAAGCAAGGGAGCCGGAGCGAGCGATCGCCAGGCCGGTGAAGCGGCCGACAAGGCTGCGCGCGGGTTGCAGAACCCCTCCCACGCCCCGGCGAAGGAGGACGAGCACGGGCAGCCCCACTCACGTACTCCCACGGTCCAGCAGGGCACCTCCGGCCCACCGGTGCCGCCGGTCGAAAACAGTATCGGCCGCGAGCACGAAACCCAGCACCCGGAGGCGGCCAGCGGGGGACAGGAAACCGCAGCGGAGCACAAGCTGGAAAGCGATTCGAGTGTCAACCCCAATGACCAGGGCGAGGACGAAAACCAGGGCGAGGACGAAAACCAGGGCGAGGACATGAGCGAGGACGGCGACGGCGGTGCCGGCTCGGAAAAGCCGGCGACTCCTAGCCCCCCGGCTGCAAAGCCGCCGCCGGCGAAAGGGGTGTCCGAAAACCCTCCGAGGGGGGCGGCGCCGGAAGCTCCGCCCCCAGCCAAGCCGGTGACGAAGACTGAGCATCCCCCTCCCGCGGGCTCCGCCGGGAATGGCAAGGGATCAGAAACAAAACCTTAGTCGCGAGGCCCGTCGGCACGTCACTTGACGAACCGTCTCCTTTTCGCCAGCATCGAACAATGGTCCAGGGAGGTTTTGTCCGCGCAGCGGTTGGCTGCGCCTGTGCGCTGGTGTTGCTGCTCGGCACCGGCGGCAACGCCGGGGCGTCGATGTACTTCGGTGCGACGATCAGCGGCGAAGCCTACGGCGAAGACGGCAACGCTCCGGCCAACACGCAGGCCTGGGATCTCTTCGAGCGCCACGCCGGCCGCAAGGTGGCGATCCTCAACGAGGGCCAGCCGTGGGTGACGTTCGATCAGGCCGAGATGGACGCCACCCACGCCCGCGGCGCGATCCCGCTGGTGACGATGGGCTTGGGGAGCACCTCGATCGACCAGGTCGCCAGCGGCGGCCAGGATGCGGCGATCAAAAAATGGGCGCAGGAAGCGAAGGCGTGGGGGCACCCGTTCCTTTTCGCTCCCTGGTGGGAGATGAACGGCGCCTGGTATCCCTGGGGCCGTCAGCCGAAATTCATCGAAGCCTGGCGGCGCTTCCACAAAATCGTCGCCGAACAGGGGGCGAACAACGTCACCTGGACCTGGCTCGTCAACAGCATCTGGTCTGACCCCGAATCCGACCCGACTCCGTATTACCCCGGCGACGCCTACGTCGACTGGATCGCGCTCGACTCCTACAACTGGGGTCGCAACCCCGCCCAGCCGGACAGGTGGATCAATCCCGAGCAGACGATCACGCCGACGCTGGAGCTGATGAGGAAAGCGGCGCCGGCGAAGCCGGTGGCGATCGTCGAGACCGCCTCCAGCGAGTACGGCGGCAACAAGGCCGACTGGATCCGGGAGATGCTGACGAGCTACCTGCCGCACCACCCGGAGATCAGGGCCTTCCTCTGGTTCAACTGGAACTTCGAGAAGGACGAAAAGCGCGCCGACTGGCCGATCGAGACCTCGGCCCCGGCCCAGCAGAGCTTTCGCAAGGCGATCCAGAGCAGCCTCTTCGTCCCCGGGCCGGTCTCGCTGCCGAACCTGGCGAAGGTGCCGCCGCCGCCCACCGGGGCCGGCGAAGCGGCGCGGGCGGAGGACCTCTCGGCGGCGGCGGAGATGGCGGCGGGGCCGGACGCCGCGGTCGCCGACGACGGTACGACCACCGTCGTCTGGAGCGCCCGCAGCGGCTCCGAGTTCAGGGTCTTCGCGCGGCGGATCGCCCCCAACGGCAGCCGCGGCGCCACTGTGCAGCTCTCGGCGTCCGGCGGCGACGCCCTGGCGCCGCAGGTGGCGGTGGCGCCCGACGGCACCGCGACGATCGTCTGGACGCGCTGGGACGGCGCCAACTTCCGCGTCCAAGAGCGGCGAATCGGTGCCGACGGGGTGCTCGAGGGAGCGACGAGGACGCTCACCGGGTCGGGCCAGAATGCTTTTGACCCCCAGGTCGAGGTATCTCCGGCGGGTGAAGCGACCGTCGTCTGCAAGCGCTTCGACACTTCCCACTACCTCGTCCTGGTGCGCCGGATCGCGCCCGACGGCAGCGCCGAAGCGCCCGCCCAGAGGCTCTCGGAACCGGGTCGCGATGCGGTCGAACCGCAGGTCGCGGTGGCCGCCGACGGCAGTGCCACCGCGGTCTGGAGCCGCTTCGTCGAAGGCACCGAATCGGTGGTGCAGATGCGGCGGATCGAACCGGACGGCTCGCTGGCGCCGCCGCCCGTCGACCTTTCCGCCGCCGGCGGCAGCGCGATCGAGCCTCAGGTTGCCCTTGGTCCCGATGGCAAGGCGACGGTGATCTGGAACCGCTTCAACGGCGCCAACTGGTTGATCCAAGGGCGGCGGCTGAGTCCCGCGGGCGCCGTCGACGGCGCCGCCTTCGACCTCTCCGCCAGCGGCCGCAGCGCCGCCGAGCCCCGGCTCGCGATCGACGCCGCCGGGGTCGCGACCGCGGTTTGGGAGCGCTACGACGGCAGTAACTTCCTCGTCCAGGCACGGCGGGTGAGCGCGGCAGGCGCGCCCGCCGCAGGCGCGGTCTCGCTTTCGCTCGGCGGCGGCGACGCCGCCGAGCCCCGGCTGGCGGTCTCTCCGTCCGGCAATGCGACCGTGCTGTGGAGCCGCTTCGACGGCAGCAACTGGATCGTCCAGCGGCGCGATCTCGCCGCCGACGGCAGCTTGGGGAGCACGACCAACCTCTCCGCACTCGGCCGCGGTGCTGGCGAGGCGGTGCCCGCCTGGGGCGAGGAGGGGACCCTGGCGATGGTCTGGAAGCGCTTCAACGGCGTCGGCGACGTGGTCCAGGGGAAGACCGTCCCGCGGCCCAATCTGCCTCCTCCTCCTCCTCCTCCTCCGCCCCCACCGCCTCCCGGCACCTCGGGGACGCCCGGGCGCGACTCGGGCGGCGACACCCCCGACACCGGCTCCGGGTCGGCGAGGACCTCCCTGCCCGCCAACTCCTTCACGATCGGCAAAGCGCGGCTCGACAAGCGGCGCGGCACCGCGATGGTCACGGTTATCGTCCCGGGCCCCGGTTCGGTCAGCCTCGACGGGGGCGTCCCCCGGACGCAGACGGCCGCCGCCGCCGGGCAGGTGGCGCTGCGGGTCGTGCCGAAGGCGGCGAAGCGGCGGACGCTGAAGCGAACGGGAAGCGTGCGGCTGGGCCTCACCGTCACCTTCCAGCCCAGCGGCGGGCTGCCGAACAGCCGCAGCTTCAGCCTGCGGCTGAAGAAGGCTCGGCGCGGATAGCCGCCTGCAGCTCGGCCAGGAACGGCGTCAGGTAGCGGCCGATCAGCTTGCTCGGGTTGTCGATCGGCCAGGGCGGGCGCTCGCTCAGTCGGGCAGGCTGATCAGGTGGGAGCGGGCGCGACCGGCGTCGCCGATCCCGCGCCAGTGCTCGGCGACTTCTTCGTAGACGGCGGCTCCCTCGGGGTCGTCGCTGACCCCCTCGGTTTCCGGTCCTACGAGGCAGAGGTGCGAGTCGGGCGTCTCCAGGTGGCGCTCGAATATCTCCAGTAGCCCGCGCGGGTCCTTCAGCCGGTCCCAGCGGGAGACCTGGGTGACGACGGGGGCATCCTCGGGCACGGGCCCCTCCTGCAGGATCGTCGCCTTCTCCTCGATCCGCGCCAACACCTCTGGAGCTCCTCGGCGCACCACGACAGCGTCCGCTCGTATGACTGCCGCGCCGCTTCGTCGAGCTCGCCGTTGTCGCCTGCGTGCCCGTGCAGGCGATTGTGGATGCGCTTGGTGATGGCGAAGAAGCCGTCGGTCTCGGGCAGCACCAGCCAGCGCGTGTCGACCCCGGCGCCGCGCGCGTAGGGCAGCAACGCTCGCAGCATCTCGGCGACGCCGCCGCCCTGGGCGGTCGAGTTGACGTGCCAGATCCGGCGCCCGGCGAAGGTCTCGCGGGCGCTGGCCGCGGCCCGCTCGATCTCCGTCCAGCGATCGCCGAGCAGCGGCCGGAAGCGCTCCAGCGGCGCCGGCTCGATCTCGACCTGCTTCAGCTCGGCCACTCGCCCTCCCTTCCGCCCAGAGCCGCCATCGTCGCCACCACTGATTCAGCGAGTGCCTCGAGGTTGTAGCCGCCCTCGAGCACGGCCCCGACCGGAGCTCCCCAGCCTTCGGCGGCGCTCCGCACCAGGCTGGCCATCCGGGCAAAGGAGGATGCCTCCAGGCGGCACTCGGCGAGCGGGTCGTCGCGGTGGGCGTCGAACCCGGCCGAGATCAGGACCAGCTGCGGCGCGAATTCGGCGGCGGCCGGCAGGACCTCGTCTTCGAGCAGGGTGAGCCAGGTGTTCTCGGCGCTGCCGGCGGGCACCGGCAGGTTGATCGTGAAGCCCTCGCCGGGACCGCTGCCGGTGTCCTCGCGGGCGCCGGTGCCGGGGAAGATCCCGCCCTGGTGGATGCTGGCGAAGAGGACGTCGGCGCGGTGTCGGAAGATTTCGGCGGTGCCGTTGCCGTGGTGGACGTCCCAATCGAGGATGAAGACCCGCTCGACCCCGAGCTCGGCGATCGCCAGCGCAGCGGCGACGGCGATGTTGTCGAAGAGGCAGAAGCCCATCGCCCGCGAGGGCTCGGCGTGGTGACCGGGCGGCCGGCCGGCGGAGAAACCGACCCTCGCCTCGCCCGCCAGCAGCGCCCGCGTCATCGCGCAGGCAGCCCCGGCCGAGCGCAGCGCCGCTTCCCAAGAGGCCTCAGCGGCGAAGGTGTCGGCGTCGATCGCGCCGCCGCCGGAGCGACAGAGCTCCCGGATCGCATCCACGTGCTCGCGCGGATGGACCAGCAGCAGATCCTCCTCGAAGGCGGCGGGCGCTTCCCGCCGCTCCCATCCCAGCCAGTCACGCCCCGCCAGCGCCCCCTCGATCGCCCGCAGCCGCTCCGGCCGCTCGGGGTGCCCTGGCAGACCCTCTCCCGGATCGTGCTCCAGACAGGCCGGATGGCTGAAGAAGAGCATCGGCAGGAATGTACCCCCGGCTCCCCTGCTGGAGATGAAGGGGCAGGCGCCGGCGGCGTCTGCTCGGGAGTCAGTGCTGGAGTAGCCCCGCTACCGCCCGGGCGACGCGTTCGCCGCGGGGGGTCAGGGTGTACTCGGTGTGGGGCGGGCGGCCTGGGACGAGGTGGCGCTCGACGATCCCCGCCGCCTCGAGCTGTTCGAGGCGGTCGGAGAGCGTGGTGGGGGAGACGCCGGGGAGGGACTGGCGGAACTCGTTGAAGCGGGCGGCGCCGCTGGAGCAGGCGTAGATCGTCGCCATCGTCCAGCGGCGCTCGAGGATCCCGGCGGCCGCCCTCATCTCGGGCGGCACCGGGGAGCAGTTGCGGCAGCGGGGGGACACGGCTCCTCCTATCCGGTCGCCCCATCATTGCCGACGGGACGATTTTCCTCCATATAGGGGTACTTTCGGCCCGTCGACCGCTCCTGCTCCGGCTCCAGCGCCAGCGCCAGGACCTCGTCGATGCTCATCACCGGGTGGAAGGTCATCTGCTCGCGCACTTCCTCCGGCACCTCGTCGAGGTCGCCGCGGTTGCGCTCGGGCAGGATCACCTCGGTCAGCCCGGCGGCGTGGGCCGCCAGCACCTTCTGCTTGAGGCCGCCGATCGGCAGCACCCGGCCCTGCAGGGTGACCTCGCCGGTCATCCCGACCGTGTGCTTGACCGGCCGGCCGGTCAGCAGAGAGACCAGCGCCGTGGTCATCGCCGTGCCGGCGCTGGGGCCGTCCTTGGGGATCGCCCCGGCGGGGACGTGGAGGTGGAACTCGCGGGAAAACGCCTCCGGCTCAATATGGAGCTCCTCGCGGTGCGCCCGCACGTAGGAGAGGGCGATCCGCGCCGACTCCTTCATCACGTCGCCGAGCTGCCCGGTCAGCGCCAGGCCCTTGTCGCCGTCCATCGCGGTCGCCTCGATGAAGAGGATGTCGCCGCCGGCGCCGGTCACGGCGAGGCCGGTGGAGACGCCGGGGATCGCGGTCCGCTCGACCGACTCCTGGAAGAACTTCTGCCGCCCGAGCGCCTCGCGCAGGGCATCGCCGTCGACGATGATCTTCCCCTCGACCTCGCCGGCGGCGATTTTCGTCGCCGCCGAGCGGATCACCTTGCCGATCTCGCGCTCGAGCCGGCGCACGCCCGCCTCGCGGGTGTACTCGGAAATCACCGCGCGCAGCACCTCGTCGGAGACCTCGACCTCCTCTGGCTTCAGCCCGTTCCGCTTCAACTGCCTGGGCAGCAGGTAGCCGCGGGCGATCGCCAGCTTCTCCTCGGTCGTGTAGCCGTCGAAGGAGATCAGCTCCATCCGGTCCAGCAGGGGCGCCGGGATCGTGTCGACCAGGTTCGCGGTGGCGATGAAGACCACCTCGGAGAGGTCGACCTCGACGTCGAGGTAGTGGTCGCGGAAGGTGTCGTTCTGGGCCGGGTCGAGGACCTCGAGCAGGGCTGCCGAGGGGTCGCCGCGCCAGTCGGCGCCTACCTTGTCGACCTCGTCGAGGAGGACGACCGGGTTCATCGTCCCGGCGTCGCGCAGGGCGCGGATGATCCGACCCGGCAGGGCGCCGATGTAGGTGCGGCGGTGGCCGCGGATCTCCGCCTCGTCGCGGATGCCGCCGAGGCTGATGCGGACGAACTCGCGCCCGAGCGCGCGGGCGATCGACTCGCCGATCGAGGTCTTGCCGGTGCCCGGAGGGCCGACCAGCGTCAGGATCGCGCCGTTGGCGCGGCTGTCGTCCTCGATCTCGCGCTCCTCGCGCAGCTTGCGCACGGCGATGAACTCGGTGATCCGTTTCTTCACGTCCTCGAGGCCGGCGTGGTCGGCGTCGAGCACCTCACGGGTGTGCGCCGGGTCGAGCCGCTCCTCCGAGCGCTTGCTCCACGGAACCGCGATCAGCCAGTCGAGGTAGCTGCGGATCATCGAGCTCTCGGGCGACTGCTCGCCCTGGCGCTCCAACCGCCGCAGCTCCTTCTCGGCCTGCTCGGCGACCGCCTCCGGCATCTCCGCCTCGGCGATCTTGCGCTCGTACTCGCCGATCAGGTCGGCCTCGTCCTCGCCCAGCTCCTTGCGGATCGACTCCATCTGTTTGCGCAGGAAGTACTCGCGCTGCTGTTTCTGCGCCCCGGACTCGACGTCGTCGCGGATCTTCTCCCGCACCTGCAGCTCGGTCAGCCGCTCGCGCTGCAGCTCGACCGCCAGCTCGAGGCGGGCGGTGACGTCGATCGTCTCCAGTAGGCGCAGCTTGCCCTCGTTGGGGATGTCGGGGGAGAGGCCGGAGGTGTCGGCCAGCGTCCCCGGCTCGTCGATCGAGCGCAGGAAGGCGGCGATGCGGCCGTCGTCGCCGCGGTGCTCGAGGATCTCCTCGACCACGGCGCGGTATTCGGTCTGCAGCTCGCGTGCCTGCTCGTCATTTGGATGACCGTCGCGGATCTCCTGCACCTCGACCCGCAGCGTCTCGCCATCCCCGGGCTCGGCGCCGCCGGCGATCAGGCCGCGGTGGAGGCCGACGACGGTGGCGACGGGGCGGCCGCGGCGCGAAAGCCCGGTCTCGATCACCTCGGCGAGGACGCCGACGCGTCCGAACTCGCCGTCGCGGCGCGGCATCAGGAAGACGCGCTCGTCGTCGCCGACGTCGATCGGCAGGGTTGCGGTGACGGTGGGGAAGATGATCGCCTCGTCTAGCGGTATCAGCCGATAAGTCATAACCAAGTCCACTTTCTGTAGTTAGTCCTGAACAAGGATAGCGGCGATGGTTTCCGAGTCAAGTAGGCGGCTTTCCGTCCCAGGAAGACGCAAAAGCGCCCTGGCGGTACGGTGGAGCCGTGAGCAAGGTCAAGTGCCAGATCTCGGTGTCGGCCGACGGCTACCTCGCCGGGCCGAACCAGAGCGAGGAGCACGGGCTCGGCGAAGGCGGCGAGGCGCTGCACGAGTGGGCCTTCAAGACCAAGTTCTTCCAGGAAATCCACGGCCGCGAGGGCGGCGAAGGCGGGGTCAGCGACGACGTCGTCCGCGAGGCCTCGGCCAACAGCGAGGCGATCGTCATGGGCCGTAACATGTTCGGCCCCGTCCGCGGCCCCTGGACCGAGCCGCTTTGGAACGGCTGGTGGGGGGACGAGCCGCCGTTCGGAGTCCCGATCTTCGTCCTCACCCACCACGAGCGCGAGCCGCTGACCCTCGGTGCGACCACCTTCCACTTCGTCACCGACGGAGTCGAGAGCGCTGTCGCGCAGGCCCGCGCGGCCGCCGGCAACGGCCACGTCTCGATCGGCGGCGGCGGCGAGACGATCCAGGAGACGATCCGCGCCGGCCTCCTCGACGAGATCCTCGTCAACCAGGTCCCGGTGATCCTCGGCGGCGGCACCCGCCTTTTCGACGGGATCCCGCCGAGCGTGAAGCTGGAGCAGACGCGGGTGGTCGAGGCCCCCGGCGTCGCCCACCTCTTCTACTCGCTTGATTCTTAGCTCCTGAGGCCCCGAGTGCGCGCAGAAATGCGCGCACATAGACAAAGTTTCTTGACTATCTAGCTACGGGTGGCTAGCGATGTCTCGATAGGTCGACCAGTAGACCTCTGGCGCCGAGCCTCTCATCGGCTCTGGCCGAGGTCTCCGACGTGAGACAAAGGAGACAGAACATGAGCAGGAAGTTGATGCTGCTTTCGGCGGGAGCGCTCTGCGCTCTCACCTTCGCGATCTTTACCGCGGGAGCCTCGGCGGGTGAATTCACTGCCGACTGCAGTGCGGGGTCTACGTGCGCTGCAACCGTGAAAAGTACAACCGGCGAAGGTAAGCCACCAATTCAACTCGAAAATACGTCAGGGGAAAAGATTGCCTGTACTTCTGTGAGCGGTACTGCGTCCCTGACCTCTGGCACCTCGACAGGAACGACCCGTTTGTTATTCCATGGCTGCCAGGAGCAGGTAACGATCTTTAAATTTGCTTGCACCAATACTGCAACCTCAGGAACAATTACAACGAACACTCTGACGAGTCATTTGATCTACATCGATGAGGCCAAAGCCATGCCGGGTGTCCTGCTCACAGGAGTCAATGTGACATTTAGCTGTGCCGGCTTCTCGAACAAAACAGTGACAGGGAATATAATTGGATGGATACAAAATCCAATTTGCAAATCGCCTGCGACAGGTCATACCGTCTCGTTCGAAGGCTTCCTGCCAGGGAATCAGAAGTATGATCAGGTTACATCTACAGGTACGATCTTCGATCTGACCTCGAATAACGACGCAGGCGGGGCCTATCGGACATCCTCACAGTCGGGGACAGCTCATGTGACCTACTCGAGCGGTACGGTGACCCTGACATGCTGAAGTCGTGAGGCGCTGATCGCAGGTGCCTTTCGCTTTTTGGGGCGATGGGCTGAGCATCGAGCCATCGCCCCATAACTCCTTCCACTAAGAGCCGAGCAGCTTCGCCTTTTGGGCCGCGAACTCCTCCTCGGTGAGTATCCCCTGTTCTTTCAATGCGCCGAGTTCCTTCAGCTGGTCGATCACGGAGGCCTCGCCAGCCGCCGGGACGGGCGCGGCGGCGGGCGGCGGCGGGGCCTGCTGGGCGTACTGCTGCTGTTCCTGGGCGGCCCAGCGCTCCCCCTGGCGTTTGGAGACGCGGTTGCTGACCGAGGTGGCGGTGCCGGCGATGACCGCGGTCCGGGCGACGCCTCGAAGTAGTCCTGGCATTGGTTGTCCTCTCTCTAGGCGTTGGCCTCGGCCGCGTCGAGCGCGGCGAGGACGTCTTCGGCGGGGATGCGGCCGCTGGCAACGAGCTCGCCGCCCGACCGCCGGACCGCCGCCACGAAGGGCGCGGCCCAGGTGTTCTCGAAGACGAGCAGGGCAGCCGAGGTGCCGGGCTCCAGCGCCCCGGCTGCATCACCGACGTCTGCGTCGGAGATCAATCCCGAGGAGGCGCCCTCGAAGACGGAAAGCTCTGCCGCTCCGTCGCCGAGGTCGGCCAGCTCGATGGCGGCGACCGAGCCGTCCTCATCCTTGGCGATGAAAGCGACGTCGAGCACCCTGATCAGCCCCCGGTCGACGAGGTCGACGACGTGGGGCGCCACCTCGCCGTTCGGCTGGCGCCCGCGCCACTCGATCAGCACAAAGTCGATCGGGCCTGATCTCGAGCTGCTCGTCCATCTCCGCTCCTCCGTCGGGAAAGAAATCTGACCTGCCGAGTCAACATACCGCGAGCAGGTGAGCGCTCCAAACGGGTCGGGTTGGTACGCCCGTTAGGCTCGCCCTGACCCCGAAGAAGGAGCTGCGAGATGGACCAGTCGCTCAACCCCGAGGACGCCGCGATGAAGTACGGCGGCCGCTTCCTCACCGAGGACGCGCCCGCCAAAGACTTCCCGGCCAGCGGCATGGCCGCCCTCGACGCGATGCGGCTGGTCGACGAGGAACTGGTGCTGGAGGGGGACCCGTGGCGCAACCTCGCCACCTTCGTCACCACCTGGATGGAGCCGGAGGCGCAGCGGATCGTCAGCGAGAACCTCCACCGCAACTTCATCGACCACGCCGAGTATCCGATCTCGGCCGAGATCGAGCAGCGCTGCATCCGCATGCTCGCCGACCTCTACCACGTCCCGGGAGAGACGACCGGCTGCCGGACCCAGGGCTCCTCGGAGGCGATCATGCTCGGCGCGCTCTCGCTGAAGTGGAAGTGGAAGCAGCGGCGCGAAGCGGCCGGCAAGGGCACCGAGAAGCCGAACCTGGTCTTCGGCGGCGACGTCCACGTCGTCTGGGAAAAGTTCTGCCGCTACTTCGACGTCGAACCGCGGATCGTCCGCCTGCGCGAGGACAAGTATGTGATCGGGCCCGAGGACGTCGAGCCCCACCTCGACGAGAACACGATCGGGGTCGCCGCCGTCCTCGGCACCACCTTCACCGGCCACGCCGACGACATCCCCGGGATCAACGACCTGCTGCTGGGGATCAAAGAGGACCAGGGGCTCGACGTGCCGCTCCACGTAGACGCTGCCAGCGGCGGCTTCGTCTGGCCCTTCCTCTACCCGCACTCGGAGTGGGACTTCCGGCTCGAGCAGGTGCGTTCGATCAACGTCTCCGGCCACAAGTTCGGGCTCGTCTACCCGGGGATCGGCTGGCTCGTCTTCCGCGAGAAGAGCGACTTGGCCGAGGACCTCGTCTTCTACGAGAACTACCTGGGAAAACGGACGCCACCTTCACCCTCAACTTCTCCACCGGCGCCTCGATGGTCCTTGCCCAGTACTACAACTTCGTTCGGCTGGGCAGGGAGGGCTACGCCCACGTGATGGGGGCGATGGAGCAGAACGCGAAAGCGCTGGCGCAGAAGCTCGAAGACAACGGCAACTTCGAGCTGATCGGCGCTGACAAGGAGCAGCTGCCGCTGGTTGCCTTCAAGCTGCTCGAGGGCAAGGACTACGACGAGTTCGACGTCTCCTGGCAGCTCTCGGCCGAGCGCGGCTGGATGCTCCCCGCCTACACGATGCCGCCCGACGCGCAGGAGGTGAAGGTGATGCGGGCGCTGGTCAAGGAGACCCTCGGCCGCTCCCAGGTCGACCGCCTCGCCGACGACATCGCCGAAGCCTGCGCCACCCTGGAGGAGAAGGGCGGCGCCCACCCGCAGGAGCGCAAGCAGATGAAGCGCAGCCCGGGCTACTAGCGACAGCGCCTCCGAACTGCATCAACTTGACTGCCTGCTGAGTGGTGAAGTGGATGCAGTTCGAGTTTGGGATGGCCACCAGGCGCGCTCGCCGAGCCGGTAGGTGATCGCCGGGATCAGCAGGGCGCGGACGAGGAAGGTGTCGAGGAGGACGCCGGCGGCGACGGTGGCGCCGATCTGGACCAGCTCCTCCAGCGGCAGCAGGGTGAGGGTGGCGAAGGTGCCGGCGAGGATCAGGCCGGCGCCGGTGATGACGCCGCCGGTTGCGGTCAGCGCGGCGAGGGTGCCCTCGCGGGTGCCGCGGGTGGCGGCCTCCTCGCGCGCCCGGGTCATCAGGAAGATGTTGTAGTCGACGCCGAGGGCGACGAGGAAGATGAACGCCATCAGCTCGAGGTTGAAGGCCAGTCCCTCCATCCCGAAGAGCTCGGTGAAGGTGACGGTGGCGAGGCCGAGGGTGGCGGCGAAGGAGGCGACGACGGTGGCAATCAGGAAGGCGGGGGCGACCAGCGCCCGCAGCAGCGCCACCAGGATCAGGCCGATGACCAGCAGGACCAGCGGCACGATCAGCTTCGTGTCGCGGGCGTTGGTTTCCTCGACATCGAGGTTCTCGACCGGGATGCCGCCGAGGAGGCCGCCGGGGGCGACGATGTGGAGGCGGTCGCGAATCTCTTCCACGGCCGCTTCGGCCGCGTCGCCGTAGGGGTTGGCGCGGAGGACGAGGAGGACGACCGCCTTGTCGGCGTCGGCGGGGACGGGGGTCGGCAGGGCGAGCTGGACGCTGCGCAGTCGCTTCAGCGCGGCGACTGCCGCCGGCGCCTCCTCGGCCTCGATAACCGCGGTCAGCGGCGAGCCGAGCCCCGCCGGGAAGTGCCGTTCGAGCGCTTCGGTGCCGCGGCTGGAGTTGGTCGGCTTCGTCACCCCCTGGCCGAACCCGAGCGATTCGTGGTTCGTCAGGTTGCCCAGACAGAGGACCGCCAGCAGCGCAAGGACGCCGACGATGATCCGCCCTGACCGTTGGCGCACCAGATCTGCGGCTCGTTCCCAGGTGGTGGGGCGCGGGGCAGGGGGGTCCCCTCCGTCACGATTGGGGAGGTTCCTCCGAAGACCCCCCTGCCCGCGCCAGGGGCGGGGTTGGCTGGCCAGAAAGCTCGGTCGCCGAGGATTGCCAGGAGGGCTGGGAGCAGGGTGAAGGCGGCGACGAGCATCACCGCGATTCCGATTGCGAGGACGGGGCCCAGCCAGTGAGTGGACTCAAGGTCAGCAACCAACAGGACCAACATCGCTGCGATGACAGTCCCTCCGCTGGCGAGCAGAGCGGGCCGGGTCTCCCTCACCGCGGTTCGAGGGGGTCCGGGGGATCCCGGAGGAACCTCCCCAATCTGTGACGGAGGGGATCCCCGGACCCCCACCCCCGCCAACTCTTCGCGGTACCTGTGGACCAGGAGCAGCGAGTAATCCGTCCCCGCGCCGAAGACGAGGACGAGGAGGAGCATCGTTCCCTCCGCGTTGACGGTGATCGCGCCGGCCTCGATCAGAAGGTAGGCGATCCCGATCGCGACGAGGTAGGCGGCGCCGACGGCGAGGAGTGGCAACAGCGCCAGGACCGGCGCCCGGTAGACGAGGAGCAGGAGGAGGAGGACGAGCCCGAGGGTGGCGAAGAGGAGGGTGCGGCCGGCGTCGGCGGCGATCGCCTCGAGGTCGGCGGCGATCCCGCCCGGGCCGGTGACGTAGGCGCGCAGGCCGGGCCGTTCGTGGGCGTCGAGGTAGCGGCGGATCCGCTCGACCCCGTCGACGATGGCGCCGCGGTCGTCGGCGTCGATCGCCAGCACCAGCAACGCCGCTTCGCCGTCGCGCGATACCGGGCCGATCCCTTTGGCGAGGCGCGCCACCGACGCCAGCGCGTTGCGGTGCTCGCCGGAGAAAGGGTCGACGATCGGGGTCGCGCCGGTGATGCGGAGATGGCCGAGCCCGTCGCCGATGCGCCCGATCGCCCTCAGGTCGGCGCCGCGGAGGCCGCCGCGCCGTTCGAAGACGATCACCACCGGCACCTCTTCACCGCCACCCGCGGAGACGTCCTGGAGCGCCGCCAGCGCCCGCGTCGATTCCGAGTCGGCCGGCAGGAAGCTGCTCTGCCCGGCGGCGGTGACGTCGTCGATGTGGGCGTGGGCGAGCAGCCCGGCGACCCCAAGCAGGAGCCAGACCGCGACCGCCACCCAGCGTCCGCGGGGTCCGGTGATCACGCCGTCAGCCTAGATCCGCTCTCCGACTGATTCGGATCGCGCCAAGCGGGTACGCAGATTCCAATGGGATTGAAGCCGCTGTTCCTCGCTGCCCTGGTCGCCCTCTCCCTCGGCCTTGCCGCTTGCGGGGACAGCGGCTCCGATTCCACCTCCGAAGCTGAACCGGCGGTCACCGAACAGGAATCCGGCGGGAAAGAATCCTCCGCCGAGGAAACGGAATCGACCGAGAGCGAACCCGCCCCCAGCGGCGAGGCGGCGAAGTCGGAAAAGGTCGAAATCGTCGAATTCACCTACCAGCCCGACCCGGTCGTGGTTCAGGTCGACGGCAAGGTGATCTGGCAGAACCAGGACACCGCGCCCCACACCGCAACCGCCGACGACGGCAGCTTCGACACCGGGACGATCGAGAAAGGCAAGACCGGCTCGGAGACCTTCAAGGAAGCCGGCACCTTCACCTACTTCTGCGAAATCCACCCGACGATGCACGGCACGGTCGAAGTCGTCGAATAGAGAAGCGACGAGATGCCCTTCTGGTTGGCCCGCAAGGCAGCGCCCCACGTCTGGAAGCGGGTGCCCTGGGCGAAAGTCTGGGTGGTCTCGCTCTGGCTTCTGAAGAAAGGGAGGGACCGGATCGAGCAGAACCTGACCCAGCGCGAGCAGACCGAGTTCTGGAACCTGCTGAAGAAGTCGAAGGGCCGGCCGGACAACCTCGGCCAACGGGACAGGACCCGGCTGAAGCACATCGTCGGCAAGGCGATACGCGGCTAGGCGGAGCGACGATAGGCAGTTGTCCCCGCATACCGGGGACAACTGGAAAGATCCCCCGTGAGCGAGGGGGAGCGAGAGGAGCTGGCGGAGCTGCTTGCCCGCCGCGCCCTGACCGAGGACGCGGCGCGGCCGGACGCGGTCGAGAAGCGGCATGCGGCGGGCGGGCGGACGGCGCGGGAGAACCTCGCCGACCTCGTCGACCCCGACTCCTTCGTCGAGTACGGGCGTTACGCGATCGCCGCCCAGCGCGGCCGCCGTGAGCTCGAGGACCTGATCGCCCGCACCCCCGCCGACGGGCTGATCGGCGGCACCGCCCGCGTCAACGGCGACCTCTTCGAGCCCGAGCGCGCCGCCTGCGCGGTCATCTCCTACGACTACACGGTCCTCGCCGGCACCCAGGGGGCCCTCGGCCACCGCAAGAAGGACCGCCTCTTCGAGCTGATCGAGCGGATGCGGCTGCCGGTCGTCTTCTACGCCGAGGGCGGCGGAGGGCGGCCCGGCGACACCGACTACCCCGTTGTCTCCGCCCTCGACACCCGCGCCTTCGCCCTTTGGGCGAAACTCTCCGGCTTGGTGCCGCGGGTCGCGATCGTCCACGGCCGCTGCTTCGCCGGCAACGCGGTGATCGCCGGCTGCGCCGACCTGATCGTCGCCACCGAGGGGAGCAGCCTGGGGATGGGCGGGCCGGCGATGATCGCCGGTGGCGGCCTCGGCGACGTCCACCCCGACGAGGTCGGGCCGATCGAGACCCAGACCGCCAACGGCGTCGTCGACGTCGCCGTCGCCGATGAGGCGGAGGCGACGGCCGTGACGAAGAAGCTGCTCGCCTACTTCCAGGGCGCGACCGCGCCCGGCCCCGAACCCGACCAGTCGCGCCTGCGCGAGCTCGTCCCAGAGCGCAAGCGCCGCGCCTACGACCCGCGGCCGATCGTCGAGACCCTCTGCGACGAGGACAGCGTCACCTTCCTGCGGGAGAGCTTCGCGCCGGAGATGGTGACGGCGCTGGCGCGGATCGAGGGCCGGCCGCTGGGGATCGTCGCCAACGACACCCGCCACATGGCCGGCGCCGTGACCAGCGAGGCGGCCGACAAGGCGGCGCGGCTGCTGCAGCTCTGCGACGCCTTCGGCCTGCCCGTCGTCTCCCTCGTCGACACCCCCGGCTACATGGTCGGCCCCGAGGCCGAGGCGACCGGGCTGGTCCGCCACGCCTCGCGCCTGCTCGTCGCCGGGGCGGCGCTGCGGGTGCCGCTCGTCGCCGTCGTCCTGCGGCGCGGCTACGGGCTCGGCGCCCAGGCGATGGTCGGCGGCAGCCTGCACGAGCCGCTGCTGACGCTCGCCTGGCCGAGCGCGCACCTCGGGCCGATGGGCCTCGAGGGGGCGGTGCGGCTGGCGCTGCGCAAGGAGCTGGAGGCGATCGCGGACGAGGCCGAGCGCGAGCAGCGGGTCCGCGACCTCACCGTCCAGGCAGAAGAGAACGCGAAGGCGCTGAACGCGGCGGCGCTGTTCGAGCTTGACGACGTCGTCGACCCGGCGGAGACTCGGGGCCTGATCGCCGCAACCCTGACCGCCGCCGGGAACAGCCGCCCGCCCGGCGCCCACCGCTTCGTCGACACGTGGTGATCCGCCGGGCGCCGGCCCACCGAAAGGACACGACCAACATGCCCCAGATCGACTACTCCGACCTCAAGGCGCTGTTCGTCAACTGCACGCTGAAGCGCAGCCCCGAGACCTCGAACACGCAGGGGCTGATGGACAAGTCGATCGCGGTGATGCGGGCGCAGGGGGTCGAGGTGGACTCGATTCGGGCGATCGACCACGAGATCGCGATCGGCGTCTGGCCCGACATGACCGAGCACGGCTGGGAGCGCGACGAGTGGCCGGCGCTCTACGAGCGGGTGATGGCGGCCGACATCCTCGTCCTCGGGATGCCGATCTGGCTGGGGGAGAAGTCCTCGGTCGCAACCCACTTCATCGAGCGCCTCTACGGCAACTCGCACCTGCTCAACGACAAAGGCCAGTGGGCCTACTACGGCCGCGTCGGCGGCTGCATCGTCACCGGCAACGAGGACGGGATCAAGCACTGCGCGATGAACGTCCTCTACTCGTTGCAGCACCTCGGCTACACGATCCCGCCCCAGGCCGACTCCGGCTGGATCGGCGAGGCCGGCCCCGGCCCCTCCTACCTCGACGAGGGCTCCGGCGGCCCCGACAACGACTTCACCAACCGCAACACCACCTTCGCCGCCTGGAACCTGATGCACATGGCCCGCATCCTCAAGGGCGCCGGCGGCATCCCCGCCCACGGCAACCAGCCGCAAGAGTGGGAATCGGGCTGCCGCTTCGACCTCCCGAACCCTGAGCACCGCGTCTGATCGGCGCATCCGACTTTCACCACAGCGGGGTGGGGCGAAAGTCGGATGCGCTCACCAGAGCGCGTCGTGCTCCTCCATCACGCCGAGCCCCTCGGCTAGCTCGACGCCACCGAGGGAGCCTTTGAAGCTGCCGAAGCGGTGGCGGTAACGGGAGCGGATCAGGAGGTAGTCGTCGTCGTGGGTGTGTTCGGACTCGCCGGTAAAGCGAAGGGTCTCACTGCCGCCGAGCCTGATCTCGTCGGGGACGTCGAAGCTGACGGGGGGAGGCTCGGCCGGCTCGCCGTCGACCCAGATCGCCCGCTCGCTGCCGCGCGGCGGGTCGTTGATCCCGGTGACGAGGTTCCAGGCGACGGAGCGGCCGTCGGTCGCGGTGCCGACGCCGGCCGACCAGTTCCAGCTGGTGCGGCGCTGGTGGTGCCCGGCGGATTCGTCGTCGACGCCTCTGCCGGAGACGTCCCAGCGCCGGCCAGGGACCTCGACCGTCCCCTCGACCGGCATCCCCACCCGCTTCCGAGTCCAGGCGCTGGCGCGGCCGCTGGGGCAGGTCGACCTCGATCGGCGCGATCTCGCCGAGCCGCAGGCTCGCGCGCAGGCCGGGCCCGTCGATCTCCAGCCGCGGCCCGTCCATCGTCACCTCCTTGCTGCCGGGGAGCAGAGCGGTGTGGGACCACTGCTGCCCGCTGCGCCGGTCGAGGAGGACCCAGAACGACTGGGTCAGCGGCCCCACCTCCGCCCGCGCCGCGCAGAGCATCAGCTCCTCGGCGAAGACACCGACGTAGCGCCAGCGCTTGCGCAGCTGACGCCGCTCGAAGAGGGGGAGGGAGGCGGGGTCCACCCGGCGAAGGTACCCGGCCGTGTCGACTTTGTCCTCCTTAGGGGGACAAAGTCGACAGTCAATAGGCTCGGCTCACTGTCATTGTCGGCCCACGGTCGACGGCAGGCGTCCGACCGGGTCGGTTGGTTCTCGGGACGGCGACGGGCTGACTCATAGGCTCGGCGATCCTCGCCGTCCTCGCGGTCGCCGCCACCCAGTGGGGCTTCGTCTTCCTCAAGGGCGTCTGGGCCGTGGTCTCCGCCTGGGGGTTCCTCACCGCGCTTCAAAAGGCCGGGTCCAGTAGGGGGTGAACGGCTTGTACTTTTTCGCCGGCCACATCCTCGGATGCGCTAGCCGATCTCGAAAAAGTTGAGAGAACCCCCTACTGGACCCGGCCTTCCAACCGCTCCGCGAGTCTTTTCATCCCCCGCGCTCGCGCCGCCTCGGCGGCCCCGTGCCAATCGGTGGCTCGATCTTGCGGCCGCTTCACGCCAGCGTCGCGGAGAGTCGCGATGTCCTTGAAGACGAGCAGGTCCTCCTTGCCCTCGATCAGCGCTCCGCGCAGCGCCGGGCGCCGCTCGCGGATCGCGTTGTCGAGGATCGCCTCCAGGGAGCCGTGGGTCCGCAACAGCTCGGCCGCCGTTTTCGGTCCCACGCCCTTGGCGCCCGGCAGCCCATCGGAGGGGTCGCCGCGCAGGGCGATGAAGTCAGGCACCAGCTCGGGGCCAATTCCGTAGCGCTCGCGTACCTCTGCCGGTCCCACCTCTTCGGCGCCTTTGCCGCCGGTGCGAACGTAGAGCACGGTCACGCTCTCGTCCGCGCACTGGTACATGTCGCGATCGCCGGTCAGCAGCAGCGCCCGCCCGCCAGCCTCTGCCTCGAGCTTCGCGTAGGTTCCGAGCAGGTCGTCGGCCTCGAGATCGTCGCCGACCGCCACCGTCCAGCCGAACGCCTCGAAGAACTCGCGCGAGTCGGCGAACTGGTGCGGCAGCTGATCCGGCATCGCCGCCTCCCGCTCGGCGTGGTAAGCGGGGTAGAGCTCGGTCCGGTAGGCGGCGGCATCAGGGCCGAAGCAGAGCACCACCGCTCGCGGCTGGTGCAGTTCGACCTCGCGCAGGATCAGGTTCGCCGTCCCCAGCAGCGCGTTCACCGGCCGCCCGTCCGGCCCCGTGATCTTGCTCGGCAGCGCGTAGAAGGCGCGGAACAGCATCGACGGCGCATCGACGGCGAGCAAAGGTGCGGGCGAGGACACGCTGCACTTATATGACACCTCACTGCTTAAGATCCTCAGATCAAACGCCTGCTCCTCCTCACGGCCTTCGCCGCCACGGTCGTCGCCCTTCCGTCGCCTCCGGCAGCGCAGGCGCTCGATTACGACTGCGCCGACTTCGCGACCCAAGCGGAAGCGCAGGAATACCTCCTGCCGGGCGATCCCTACCGGCTCGACGGTGACGATGACGGCAGGGCCTGCGAGGACCTGCCGTGCCCTTGCTCGTACGCCACGCCGGAAGAGCCGCCACTCCCGCCCCCGGCCGAACCTCCGGAAGAAGCCCGGCCGCGGATCCGCGCCTACGTGGGCTGCGGGTTGAGCAAGTACGCGCGCCCGGCACACGAATGCGGCCACCGCCGCCCGGTCGGCGCCTTCATCCGCAGCAGCCAGCCCGTCACCTACTCGGTCTGCATCACCTTCCCGACGAAGAGACGCCTCTGCGCCCGGGGCCAGGAAGCCGAAGCGGAAACGCTCTACGTCAACAAGGTCACGACTTCGCTCGTCGGCTGGCACAAGGTCGTCTGGTTCGTCGACGGGGGTCGCATCACCTGGCGGTTCTGGCGCCGCTGAGAAGCCCGCGCCCGCCGCTGGTTAGAGTCGGCCTCCGGATGAAGGCCCTCGACATCGAGCAACTGGAAAAGCGCTACCCGAACGGGGTGGAGGCGCTGCGCGCCGTCTCGCTCGAGATCGAGGAGGGCGAGTTCTTCGGCCTGCTCGGGCCCAACGGCGCCGGCAAGTCGACGCTGATCCACTGCACGACCGGCCTCGCGCAGCCGACCGGCGGCTCGATCGAGATCTTCGGCAACGACGCGATCGACCACTACGCCGACGCCCGCCAGGCGGTCGGGCTGGCACCGCAGGAGCCGAACGTGGACTGGTTCCTCACCGTCGCCGAGACGCTCGACTACCACGCCGGCTACTTCGGAATGCCGCGCAAGGAGCGGCGCGAGCGCGCCGCCGAGCTGCTCGAGATCTTCTCGCTGACCGAGAAGAAGGACGAGCGCACCCGTACGCTCTCGGGCGGGATGAAACGGCGGCTGATCCTGGCCCGGGCGATGATGCACCGGCCGCGCTTGCTGATCCTCGACGAGCCGACCGCCGGCGTCGACGTCGAGCTGCGGCTCGAGCTCTGGCACTACGTCCAGAAAATCAACCAGGAGGGGACGACGATCCTCCTCACCACGCACTACCTGGAGGAGGCCGAGCAGCTCTGCGACCGGATCGCCTTCATCGCCGAGGGGCAGATCGTCGCCGAGGGAACGAGCGAGGCGCTCGCCGAGCGCTTCGGCGTCGCCAACCTCGAGGACGCCTACCTGGCTCTGGTCGGTCGCGGCGAGCTCTCCCGCTCGCACATCGAGACGGCGCCGGAGGTAGAGGCATGAGCACCGCGCAGATCCGGCTGGCAACGCTCTGGCGCCGCGAGGTCAACCGCTTCATGAAGATCAAGAAGCAGACGATCGGCGCGCCGCTACTGGAAACCTTCCTCTACATCACGATCTTCGGCGCCGCCCTCGGCTCGCGGATCAAGCACCTGCACGGGATCGACTACGTCCTCTTCGTCATCCCCGGCCTGATCATGATGGCCTGGGCGATCAACGCTTTCACCAACAACTCCTCTTCCATCCTCCAGCAGAAGTTCCAGGGCGCGATCCAGGACCAGCTCTCCTCGCCCGCCTCGCCGGCCGAGCTGCTGCTCGCCTTCTCGCTCGGCGGCTTCATGCGCGGCCTGATCGTCGCCACCCTGACCTTCCTCGTCTCGGTCGTCCTCGTCGGCCTCCCGGTCGACCACGCCCTGGTCCTGATCCCGTCGCTTTTCCTGGTCGGCTTCTTCTTCTCCCAGCTCGGCGTCCTGATCGGCGTCCGCGCCGAACAGTTCGACGACGTCGCCTTCGCCCAGACCTTCGTCCTGCAGCCGCTGATCTTCCTCGGCGGCGTCTTCTACTCGGCGGCCCTGCTGCCGCAGCCCTGGGAGACCCTGACCCGCTTCGACCCGATCTTCTACATGATCAATTTGGTCCGCTACGGCTTCGTCGGCTACACCGAAGTGAGCATCGGGCTCTCGCTCCTGGCCCTGACCGCGGCCACCGTCGCCCTCTTCCTCGTCAACCTCCGCCTGTTCAGCCGCGGCTACCGCCTGCGCGCGTAGCGCTCGCTGAAATGACCTGTCTATAGGCGGATCAACTCAGCGAGCGTCGACGTTCTCCTCGATCCAGGCGAGGTAGCCGGGGGAGCCGGCAACGATCTGCGTGGCGATGATCTCCGGCTCGTCGTAGGAGTGGACCTCGCGGATCGCCGCCTCGACCGCCTCATAGGCCCCCCGCGTCGTCTTCGCCAGGCACTGCCACTCCCGCTCCTCCTCGACCGCCCCCTGCCAGCGGTAGCGGCTGGTGATCGGCCCGACAACCTGCACGCAAGCCGCCAGCCGCCGTTCCACCAGCAGCTCAGCGATCCGCCCAGCCTCCTCCGCGGAAGCCGCAGTAGTCAGCACCTGAACACAATCAGCCATGTCGCAGATCCTGTTGTAGAGGGTGAGTGGGGTACCCCCTCCAGACACTCAACATCGAGCCATAGCGAGATGTGTCTGGAGGGGGTACCCCACTCACTCGACCATCCCTAGCCCGGATCAGCCACCGGGACCGCGACTTTGTCGTGGTCGTCCGGGAGGAGCAAAATCGCGCCCTCGCCGGTGACGTAGGCCTCCTCGCCGTGCTGGTTGACGTCCATGCCGCCCGCCTCTTCTTTGTCGGTCGCCCGCAGCGGCATCACCGCGCCGACCAGCTTCAGGAGAACGAAGGTCATGACGAAGGCGTAGGCCGGCGCCGCCAGCGCCGCCCAGACCTGGTCGAGCAGCTGTCCGGCATTGCCGTAGAGCAGTCCATCGGAGACCCCGTTCCACGCCTCCTGGGCGAAGAAGCCGATGAAGAGGATCCCGATGAACCCGGCCGTGCCGTGGGCGGCAAGGACGTCGAGGGTCTCGTCGACCCGGGTTCGCGTGCGCCAGACGATGATCCCGTAGCTGGGGAAGGCCCCGAGCGCCCCGAGCAGCATCGCCCAGCCGGGGCTGACGTAGCCGCCCGCCGGCGTGATCAGGACGCAGCCGACGATGATCGCGGTGGCGGCGCCGATCGCGGTCACCTTGCGGCCGCGGAACAGGTCGAGCGCGAACCAGACGACCAGCGTCGCCGCCGGGCAGAGCAGCGTGTTGGTGAAGGCGAGCACGCTCGGTTCACCGGTCGAGAATCCGCTGCCGCCGTTGAACCCGAACCAGCCGAACCAGAGGAGGCCGGCGCCGAGGAGGACGTAGACAGCGTTGTGGGGGAGGAGCGCCTGACGGCCGTAGTCCTTCCGCGCTCCCACGACGAGCGCCGCCGCCAGGGCCGAGAACCCGGAGGCCATCTCGACCGGGACGCCGCCGGCGAAGTCGAGCGTGCCGCCGGAGATCAGCCAACCGCCGCCGAAGGCCCAGTGCGCCATCACGGCATAGACCAAGACCGACCACAGCGCTGCGAAGACGAGGAACGGCCCGAACCGCATCCGCTCGACCACCGCGCCGGAGATCAGCGCCGTGGTGATGATGCAGAAGGTCGCCTGGAAGGCGAAGAAGACGAGCTCGGGGATCGTCGTCCCTTCCCGCGGGGCGAAGTCGACGCCGCTCATGAAGGCGTTGCCGAGGCCGCCGAGGATGGCGCCGTCGCCGTCGAAGGCGAGCGAATAGCCGACCGCTGCCCAGGTCACCGTCGCGACCGCGATCGCGGCGATGCTCATCATGAAGGTGTTGAGGGTGTTCTTGGAGCGGACCAGTCCGGCGTAGAAGAGCCCCAGCGCCGGCGTCATCAACAGCACCAGCGCGGTCGCGACCAGCATCCAGGCGGTATCCCCGGTGTCGACGCCGCTCATTTGCTCACCGGCGTCACGGCGCCCTCGTCGCTGTCGCCGGTGCGGATCCGCACCGCGTGCTCGAGCGGCAAGACGAAGATCTTGCCGTCACCGACTTCGCCGGTGCGCCCGCCTTCGCAGAGCGCTTCCACGGTCTGGTCGACGAAGTTGTCGGAGACCGCAACCTCGAACCTGACCTTCTCCGAGAGGCCCATCTGCACGGTCGTCCCGCGGTAGGTCTCGACCCGGTCCATCTCGCCGCCGTGGCCTTGGACCCGGCTGATCGAGAAGCCGCGGACCTCAGCCCGGTGCAGCGCCTCGAGAACCTGGTTCGCCTGCTCGGGGCGAACGATCCCGATTACGAGTTTCACTTTGCCTCCATCTCCCTTGAACAAGAACCTGCCGCGCGCGAGCCTATCGGGATGGCAAGCGGGATTGCGCGCCGCCCGCCACCGGGGCGGCCGGTGCCCGCGGCTCCCTACAATCAGCGGCGAATGGCCACGCGGGTACGCAGGCGGCGTCGCAAGCCGCACCATCCCATCTGGCACAAGCTCGCGATCCCGCTGGGAATCCTCGCCGCGCTGGTGCTGGTCGCCGGCGGCATGGCCGCGGCCTGGGCGATCGACGTCTACAACTCGGCACCGGCGCTCTCGAGCCTGAAGCCGGTGCAGAAGGGGCGCTCCTCGGCGATCTACGCCGCCGACGGCAGCCTGATCGGGTTCATCCGCTCCGAAAACGTGCGCCAGCCGCTGCCGGAAAAGTCGCAGCCGCAGGTGCTGCGCGACGCGACGATCGCGATCGAGGACAAGAACTTCTACAAGCACGGCGCCCTCGACTACGAAGGCATCGCCCGCGCCGCCTGGAAGGACCTGCAGGCCGGGGCCGCCGTCCAGGGCGCCTCGACGATCACCCAGCAGCTGGTCCGCAACCTCTACATCCACAACCCGGAAAACACGCTGAAGCGAAAGCTGATCGAAGCCTCGCTCGCGGTCGAGCTCGAGGAAGCGCACGACAAGGATTGGATCCTTACCCAGTACCTGAACAGCGCGCCCTACGGGACGGTCGAAGGGCAGACTGCGGTCGGCGCCGAGGCGGCCTCGCAGACCTACTTCTCGAAGCCGGCGAAGAGGCTGAGCCTGACCGAGGCGGCGCTGCTCGCCGGGCTGCCCCAGGCGCCTTCCGAATACAACCCCTTCCTCGACCCGAAGGCGGCGCTGAAGCGGCGCAACGAGGTGCTGCAGGTGATGCACGAACAGGACTACATCAGCGGCGACGAATACCGCACCGCGCGCACGCATGGCCTCGGCCTCAACCCTGGCGACAAGTACCAGGTGATCAAGGACCCCTTCCTCTTCGACCTGGTCCAGAACGAACTGATCGAGGAGTATGGGATCAACACCGTCCGCAAAGGCGGGCTGAAGGCCTACACGACGATCGATCCCGACCTGCAGGCGAAGGCCGAATACGCGGTCGAAAACTATTGCTCCGTCTGTTACCCCGAAGGCGGCCCGGTCGCCGCTCTCGCCTCGGTCGACCCGAAGACCGGCGCGATCGTCGCCCTCGCCTCGACCGAAGGCTTCGCCGACGAATCGCAGTTCAACTACGCCTGGCAGGCGCGCCGGCAGCCAGGGTCCTCGTTCAAGACCTTCGTCCTCACCACCGCGGTCAAGGAGGGGATCGACCCCGGCAGCACCTACTACGACGGCACCTCGCCGAAGACCCTCGAAATCCCCGGCGGCGGCACCTGGACGGTCAACAACTCCGAGGGCGAGGGCGGCGGCACCTACGATCTCGAAAGCGCCACCTGGCACTCCGTCAACGTCGTCTTCGCCCAGCTCGACCTCGACGTCGGTCCCGAAAACGTGACCCAGACCGCGCAGGAAATGGGGATCGAATCGCCGCTGCAATCGGTACCGGCGGAGGGGATCGGCGGTCTCGGTGTCGGCGTCACCCCGCTGGAAATGGCCGACGCCTACGCGACCCTCGCCAGCGGCGGCATCCATCACGATCCGACCGCGGTGAGCAAAGTCGAGTTCCCCGACGGCAAGGTCGATGACTTCGAGAAGGACTCCGGCAAGCGCGTCCTCACCGAGGGTCAGGCCTACGAAATCACCCGCATCCTCGAGGGCGTGATCACCCAGGGCACGGGCGCCGGCTACACCTCGATGGGCTGCTCCAGCGCCGCCGGCAAGACCGGTACCTCGGAGGAACTCTCCGACGCCTGGTTCGTCGGCTTCACCCCGCTCTTCTCAACCGCGGTCTGGGTCGGCCACCCGACCGACCGCGAATACACCGGCTTCGGCGGTCCCACCGCGGGCCCGATCTGGGCCAACTACATGTCGGAAGCGGTAGAAGGCGACTGCCCCGCATTCGAGACCGGTTCGGCCCCCGAGCTCGAGGGCCTCGACAGCGACCACACCTCTTCCAGCGGCTACAACAGCTACGAAGAAGAAGAAACCTACGAAGGCTACGAAGAAGAACCCGAAGAATCAGACGGCAAGGAAAAGGGCGGCGACAACGGCGGCGGCGAAGAAAACGCCGCGGAACCGAGCCCGAACCTACCCCCGAACCCGAGCCCGAACCCACGCCGGCGCCGGCCCCGGCACCTCCCCCCGGTGGCGGCGTTAGCCCGGGCTGATCGACCTTCCGAGATTTGGGCCCTATGGGCCCCCAAATCTCGGAGACGCTGAGCGCTACTCGCCGATCAGCTCGATGCGGTAGCCGTCGGGATCCCGGACAAAGCAGATTCGGTAGCCCTCGGTGCGGCCGCCGGGCCGGTAGGGCGGCTTCTCGGGCTCGATGCCGAGGTCGGCCAGTCGGGCCAAGGTCCCGTCGAGGTCCTCGACGCTGAGGGCGATGTGGTTGTAGCCGGTGCCATGGTCGTACTCGGTGACGCCGTGGTTGAGGTCAGCTCGAGGCGGGGGTCTTCGCCAGGCAGTGCCATGAAGACGTTGATCGCCTCCTCGCCGATCGGCATCCGCCGCACCTCTTCGAAGCCGAGCTTCTCGTAGAAGGCGACCGAGCGCTCGATGTCGCCGATGCGGTAGCAGGTGTGGAGGAAAGTTGGCCGCCCTGGGAGGCTAGCGCTCGTCCCGTAGGCCATAAGATGCGACTACTCGACCCTTTTAAGAGAAAGGCACGCTTTGCACAGCCCTCTTTTCCGCCGCACGCCTCTGCGGGCACTGGTTCTCGCGGTCTCTGCGGCCGCCCTCGCGCTCGCCCTCGCCGGCACCGCCGCCGCGGCGACTCCCACCGGCGTCACCGACGTCATCTCCATGGACCTGACGAAAGGCAAGCTGAAGTTCACGGGGCCGGAATCGGTCACCGCCGGCGACCAGCTGGAAATCGTCAACAAGACGAACCCGAGACAGGTCGGCCCCCATACCTTCTCGCTGGTCACCAAAGGCTCGCTGCCGAAGACCCCGAAGGCACGCAAGGGCTGCTTCGCCCCGAAACACATCTGCCTGGCGATCGCGATCTGGCACGGCTTCAACCCGAAAACCGAACAGATCACGAAGAACCCGGCCAAAGCCGGCCCCGCCGGCTGGAGCACGGCAGGGAACGCCACCAACAAGAAGGGCGACTCGTGGTTCAGCGGGGAAAAGAAGGGCGGCCACTTCTCACAGGAAGTCACCGCCGAAGCGGGCACGACGCTCTATTACATGTGCGCCGTCCACCCGTGGATGCAGGGCAAGGTCAACGTCGTCGCCCCGGTAGCCCCGCTGCCGGCGCCGACCAGTTAGCGGTACGGCTGGACAGCCCTCAGCTCCGCACCGCCGCTTCGGGCGCCGAACCTTCCTCGGCGCCCTTGGCGGCGGTGTCCTCGCCACCCTCCTTCCCCTGCGGGGGAGGAGCGGCGGCCCGCTGCCGCTGAGCGCGGAGCCGCCGGCGGCGCTGGCGGCCGCGCCATTCCGCTCGCGGCTGCCGATCCCGCCGGTCCTCCGCGACGAACACATCCGGATCCCGATCCGCGAGGCCGAGCAGCAGATCCTCCCCGGCCGCAAGACCCGGCTCTGGACCTTCGGCGGCAGCTTCCCCGGCCCGACGATTCGGCGCCGGGCCGGGCAGCGCACCCGCGTCACCTTCGACCACGAGCTGGGGGAGAAGGCCGGGGAGCTCTCGATTCACCTCCACGGCGGCCACAACCGCACCCAGTTCGACGGCTACCCCGGTGGGCTGACCAAGCGCCAGCCGCTCTCGGCCTTCTGCCGGATCCCCCAGGGGCTCTCCGCTCGCGAGTCCGGCAACGACTTCCTGCTCGAGCCGGGCGGTCGCAAAACCTACGTCTACGACTTGATGGAGGACGGCAAGCCCGAACGGGCGTCCTTCCAGTGGTACCACGACCACCGCCTCGACCGCACCGCTCCCCACAGCTGGAAAGGACTGGCGGGGATGTGGATCGTCGACGACGCCTTCGAGGAGGCGCTGGCGCTGCCGGACGGCGATCGCGACCTGCCGCTGATGATCGCCGACCGCACCTTCGACCGCCACAACCAGCTCACCGACCCGTTCAAGGGGCAGCGCCCGCCCGCCGACGGGATCCTTGGCGAGACGGTCCTCGTCAACGGCGCCTACCTGCCGCACCACCGCGTCGACCCCTGCCGCTACCGGCTGCGGATCCTCAACGTCTCCTCCTTCCGCAGCTACAACCTGCAGCTCTCCAGCGGGGCGCCGATGCTGCAGATCGCGACCGAGAGCGGCCTGATGCCGAAGCCGGTGCGCCGCCGCGAGATTCTCCTCGGCCCGGCCGAGCGGGTCGAGGTGATCGTCGACTTCGGCGGCGCCCGCGGCGAGACCGTCGAGCTGCGCAGCAGCGCCCGCCACGGCGGCCGCAACCCGATCGGCGCCCACACCTACAGCGGCTCGGTGATGCAGTTCCGCGTCGGCAGCGAACGCGTCCGCGATCGCAGCCACGTCCCCCGCCACCTGCGCCCGCTGCCGGCCTGGACCCGCAAGGCGAACCGCAAGCCGGACAAGCGCTGGGAGATCACGATCGGCGGCTTCTTCAAGACCACCTGGCGGATCAACGGCCGCACCTTCAACCCCGCCCACGCCGAGGCCTTCCCGAAGCTGAACACGACCGAGACCTGGGAGATCGTCAACAAGACGAACGTCGCCCACGTGATGCACCTGCACCACACCGACTGGTATCTGCTCGAGCGCAACGACAAGAAGCCGCCCAGCTACGAAGACTGTCTCAAGGAGACGTTTTTCGTCTACCCAAATGAAAAAATTCTCCTTGCCGGTCGCTTCTCCGATTACACCGGCAAATTCGTCGTTCATTGCCACATGCTGGACCACGAGGACCACGGCCTGATGAGCCAATTCCAAGTGGTCAGGGGTTAAGAAAACTCGCGCGTTTGCCGATGCCCCTGGCATGGCGGCTCCGCAGAATCGGGTAAGCATTGGACCCGTCTCCCGGACGCAGGCGCGGGCCTGCGCGGCGCTGCTCGTGACCGGCGCCGGTCTCGTCGCGATTTCCCTCGTCCTGCCGCACCCGAGCGGTGGCGACGAAGCCGCGTTGGTCCTCACCGCCCTGGCGATGGCTCTCGCCGGCGGGATCGTCTGGGCGCTGGCCGGCAAGGTCCCGAGCTGGGGTGTGCACGCGATCCTGGCCGGGGTCGTCGCCACCACCTCCCTGCTGATCTACGAGAGCGGGATCGCGGTCGGCCAGTACGGGACGATCTTCGTCTGGTCGACCCTGGTCGCCTCGATCTACTTCCCCCGCCGCATCGCCGCCGCCCACCTCGCCTGGCTGTTCGTCGCCTACGGCTCCGTCCTCCTCTTGGTCGAAAACACCGCCGGGTATTCGCCGCTGACCCGCTGGCTCTTCACCCTGATCTCGCTCAGCGTGGTGATGCTGCTGATCACCAGCATCGTCGCCCGCCGCGCCCGCGCCGACGAGCGCGCCCGTCACTTCTTCGACCTCTCGCGCGACATGCTCTGCACCGCCAACATGGACGGCTACTTCGTCGAGCTCAACGACGCCTGGACGAAAGCGCTCGGCTACAGCCTCGACGAGCTGCGCGCGACTCCCTTCGTCGAGCGCGTCCACCCCGACGACCGCGAGCGGACCGAAGCCGAGGCCGCCGGCCTCTTCAAGGGTGCCGAGACCCTCAACTTCGAGAACCGCTACCTGGCCAAGGACGGGACCTGGCACTGGCTGCGCTGGAGCTCGCAGCTCTCGCCCGACGAGTCGCTGATCTACGCCCGCGCCGCCGACATCAGCGAGGTCAAGCAAATCGAGGCCGAACGCGAGGAGCTGCTCGAGCAGGTCCGCGACATGGCCCGCTGCGACGCCCTCACCGGACTGCCCAACCGGCGGGCGTTGGAGGAACAGCTGCCGCAGGCTATGGCCCGCGCCCGCCGCTCGCTCTCGCCGCTCAGCGTCGCGATCCTCGACATCGACCACTTCAAGACCTACAACGACACACACGGCCACCTCGCCGGCGACGAAGTCCTGCGGGCCTGCGCCAAGGCCTGGGACTCGGCGCTGCGGGCCGAGGACACCATCGCCCGCTTCGGTGGCGAGGAGTTCCTCGTCCTCCTCCCCGACACTGCGCCGGAGGAGGCGGCCGAGATCGTCGAGCGGCTGCGGGAGCGGACGCCGATGGGCCAGAGCTGCTCGGCCGGGCTCGCCTACTGGGACTACGCCGAGTCGATCGACGACCTGATCGCCCGCGCCGACCAGGCGCTCTACCTGGCCAAGGCCGGCGGCCGCGACCGGCTGGCGGAGGCTCCGCTCGCCGAGTCATGATTCGCGGATGGGCCGCGAAGAGCACGAACGCGCCGTCCGCTTTCGCACCGCCCGCCGCGATCCCGAGCTGACCGTCATCGAGGGCTTTCACGCGCTCAAGCACGCGCTGCGGTTCGGGGCCGAGCTGGTCGAGGCTGTGGCGACCGACCCGCCGGCGCTGGAGGCGATGGCGGCGGAATTGGCGCCTGACCTGGCGAGGCGGATCGCCGGTCTTGCCGAACCCGTGGACAAGGAGACCCTGGCCGACCTGGTGCCGCTGGTCCCGCACACCGGCGTCGCCGCGATCGCCCACCGGCCGCGGGTCGATCCCGAGGCGGCGCTCGCCGCCCCGGCGCCCGACCCCGCGGTGCTGCTGGAGGACCCGCGCAACATGGGCAACATCGGCGCCTGCATCCGGGTCGCGGCGGCTGCCGGCGCGGCCGGGGTCTTCACGACTGGCGAGAACGACCCCTGGCACCCCGACGCCGTCCGTGGCGCCGCGGGCCTTCAGTTCGCGCTTCCGGTCGCCAAGGTCGAGGCGCTGCCCGAGAGCGACCGGCCGCTGCTGGCGATCGACCCGGACGGTGAGGAGCTGGCGCCAGGGGAGCTGCCCGCCCGCGCCGTCCTCGCCTTCGGCACCGAGCGTCACGGGCTCAGCGGCGAAGTCTTCGAGCGCGCCGAGGGACGGATCGCGATCCCGATGCGGGAGGGCGTCTCCAATCTCAACCTCGCCACCTCGGTAGCGATCGTGCTGTTCGCGCTGAAGCTGGCCGGCAGGGATGAAGAAGCGGTCACCGAATAGGAGCCCATGCCAATACCAGTTGCAGACATCAGCTTCGGTGAACTCCTCCTGATCACGCTCGAGGTGTTCTTCTTCGTGATCTGGATCTGGATCCTGATCACGATCCTCAACGACCTCTTCCGCGACCACGAGCTCTCCGGCGGGGCCAAGGCCGCCTGGGTCCTCTTCCTCGTCGTCGTCCCCTTCCTCGCCTCGCTCATCTACCTCGTCGCCCGCGGCAGCGGCATGCGCGACCGCACGATCAAAGCCCAGGCCGACGCGAAAAAGCACTTCGACGAATACGTCCAGCAGCAGGCGCACAGTGGCTCTCCCGCCGACGAACTCCACAAGCTCGCCGAGCTGAAAGACAAAGGCGCGCTCTCGCAGGAGGAGTTCGACCGGGCTAAGACCAAGCTGCTGGCTTGACGCACGCCTGAAAAGTCCTGCATCTGCAAGGAAACTTGCGGATTATCGACCCCTTCTAGGGCGGCGCGGGCGCTTCGCTAGCCTGCGCCGCCGTGCTGTTTAGTGCCTCCACGAGCACGGCTCGGCGCCGTGCCCTGATCTTTGCCGCGCTGCTTTTGGCGGCTCTGTGCGTCCTCGCCGGCTCCTGGGCCGGCAGCGCGCCGGCCGACCCGCGGGAAAAACTGGAAGCGACGCGGGACAAGCTGGAAGGGGTCCGCGACCAGCAGGAAGACCTGGCGGCTTCGATCGCCGAACAGAACGCAGCGATCGACGCGAAGCTGGGCGAAGTCTCTGCCCTGCGCCAGGAACAGGAAGCGGTCGAGGCCGAACTGGCCGAAAAGCAGGCGGAGCTCGACCGGGCGACCGAGGCGCTGGAAGCCGAAGAAGCGCACCTGGAGCGGGTGCGGGCGAAGCTGCAGCGGGCGCTCGCGGTGCTGAGCGACCGGCTCGTCGCGATCTACGAGGCGGGTTCGCCGGACATGCTGAACGCGATCCTCGAATCCCAGGACTGGGACGAGATGGCGGCGCAGACCGAGTACCTGCGGCAGATCCAGGAATACGACGACGCCGTCGTCGACCGGGTGAAGTCGCTGCGCGACCAGGTTCGCGGGGCGGTCGAACGGCTTGACGCACAGCGGGCGGAGATCGAAGAAGTGCGCGACGCCGTCGCCACCAAGGAGCGAGAAGTCTCCGAGCGCCGCGCCGAAGCCGCGGCCAGCTTCCACGAACTGAAAGCCGAACAGGCGGCGCGGCAGGAAGCGCTCGACGCGCTGCAGTCCCGCGAAGCCGCGCTCAGCGACAACCTTTCGGCGATCTCCGAACAGATCGCCTCCGAAGGCGGGGACGCGACCGAAGGGCAAATGCCGGCGCCGCTCAATCCCGGCCAGGAAGCGCAGGTGATCAACGAAAGCGAAGCCAGCGCCCCGGCCTCGGCGCCGCAGGCGGTCAAGGACGTGATCTCCGCCGGCAACGCGATCGCCACCACCCCCTACATCTGGGGCGGCGGCCACGGCTCCTTCGAATCCGAAGGCTACGACTGCTCCGGCGCGGTCAGCTACGCCCTGCACGGCGGCGGCCTGCTGGAAAGCCCGCTCGACTCCACCGGCCTCGAGACCTGGGGCGAACCGGGCCCCGGCCGCTGGATCACCGTCTACGCCAACTCCGGCCACGCCTGGATGGTCGTCGCCGGGATCGCCTTCGACACCGTCGGTGGCCCCGGCCCCCGCTGGCACGACCCCTGGGTCGATTCGCCGGAAGGTTTCATAGCCCGCCACCCCGCCGGCCTCTGACCCAGGACGCGCCTGACGCTGCGCATATCGGCGTCCTCGGTCGCTTGTGTGCAGAGCACACGGCGCTCCCTGCGTCCTTGATCTGCTTGGTCAGGCGCGCCCTGGGCAGGTAAGTTTGCGCCTATGGGTCTTGAGCAGGAGTTGGAGAACCTCCTCGGGGTCGAGAAATTCGACCCGCCGGAGGAGTTCCGGGCGAACGCGCTCTGGAGCGATCCAAGGGTCTACGAGGAGGCCGCCGCCGATCCCGAGGCCTGGTGGACGGCGCAGGCCAAGGAGCTGCTCGACTGGGACACCGAGCCGACGCAGGGGCTCGACGACTCGAACCCGCCCTTCTACAAGTGGTTCGCCGACGGGCGGCTGAACGCCAGCTACAACTGCCTCGACCGCCACGTCGAGACCGGCAACGGCGACCGCGTCGCCTACCACTGGCGCGGCGAGGAGGGGGAGGAGCGCGAGGTCACCTACGCCGATCTCCACCGCGACGTCCAGCGCTTCGCCAACGCGCTCGAGGACCTCGGGGTTCGGAAGGGAGACGTGGTCGGGATCTACCTGCCGATGATCCCCGAGGTCGTCGTCGCGATGCTCGCCTGCGCCCGCATCGGAGCCCCCCACAACGTCGTCTTCGGCGGCTTCTCGGCCGAGTCGGTGGCCGAGCGGATGGATTTCTCGCAGGCGAAGGCGCTGGTCACCGTCGACGGTGCCCGGCGCAAGGGCAAGACGGCACCGATCAAGCCCCAGGTCGACGAGCACATGGCCGATCACCAGGCGCTCGAGAAGATCGTCGTCGTCCGCCACACCGGGATCGACGTGCCGATGCGCAAGGGGCGCGACGTCTTCTACGACGAGGTGATGGATGCCGCCGACTCCGAGTGCCCGGCGGAGCCGATGGAGGCCGAGCACCCGCTCTACATCCTCTACACCTCCGGCTCGACGGCGAAGCCGAAGGGCATCCTCCATACCACCGGCGGTTACATGGCCGGCGTCACCGCCACCCACCGCTACGTCTTCGACCTCGAGCCCGAGTCCGACGTCTACTGGTGCGCCGCCGACGTTGGCTGGGTCACCGGCCACTCCTACATCGTCTACGGCCCGCTCGCCAACGGCGCCACCTCGGTGATGTGGGAGGGCGCGCCCGACTACCCGCACAAGGGGATCTGGTGGGAGCTGGTGGAGCGCTACAAGGCGACGATCCTCTACGCGGCGCCGACCGCGATCCGCACCTTCATCAAGTGGGGGGCCGACATCCCCGCCGAACACGACCTCTCTTCGCTGCGCCTGCTGGGCTCGGTCGGGGAGCCGATCAACCCCAAGGCCTGGCTCTGGTACCGCGAGGTGATCGGTGGCGGCCGCTGCCCGATCGTCGACACCTGGTGGCAGACCGAGACCGGGGCGATGATGATCACGCCGCTCCCGGGCATCACCTCTACCAAGCCCGGCTCGGCAACGACGCCGTTCCCCGGGGTCGAGGCCTCGGTGGTCGACGAGCGCGAGGGCGAGCCGGTCTCCGAAGGGCAGGGGCTGCTGATCCTGGAGCGGCCGTGGCCCTCGATGCTGCGCGGCCTCTACAAAGAGGACGACCGCTTCATCGAGACCTACTTCAAGCGTTTTGGCAAGGAGCGCTACCTGGTCGGCGACGCGGCCCGTCTGGACGAGGACGGCTACTTCTGGGTGATCGGCCGGATCGACGACGTCGTCAACGTCTCCGGCCACCGCCTCTCTACCGCCGAGGTCGAGTCGGCGATCGTCGCCCACCCCGACGTCGCCGAGGCGGCGGTGATCGGCGAATCCGACGAGGACACCGGCCAGGCGATCTGCGCCTTCGTCACCCTGCGGGGCGGGGTCGAAGAGGAGGGCCTGGTCGAGGGCATCCGCGGCACCGTCGCCGAGCGGATCGGCAAATTCGCCCGCCCGAAGCGGATCGTCTGGGCCGAGGACCTGCCGAAGACGCGCTCGGGGAAGATCATGCGCCGGCTCCTGCGCGACATCGCCGAGGGCCGCGCCCTGGGCGACGTCACCACCCTGCGCGATCCGGAAGTGATGAAGGAGCTCGAGTCGAAGATCGCCGAGGAGCAGGCAAAGGCGGACTGACCCACTTGTTCCCGGTATGCGGGAACAACTACGTCCCCTTCGCCATCCGCTCGATCGCGACCTCGAGCGCCTGCAGCTGCTCCTGGACGCTCTTCAGTTCCCGCAGCGCCAGCGCCTCGGCGCTCAGCTTCTCCTCCTCCAGCTCCTCCTCGATCTCGGCGATTTCCGGGGCGAGGAAGCGCTGGGCGAAGGAGCCGGTGAGGAGGGCGACGAAGCCGATCCCGATCAGCAGGATGAAGGTGGAGACGATCTGGCCAGCGGTCGTGGTCGGGTAGACATTCGACCCGAGCGTGGTCATCGTCGTCAGCGCCCAGTAGCTCCCCTCCCAGAAGTTGAGGTGCTGTTCCTTCTCGAAGGCGGCGAAGGCGGTGCCGCCGGCGACGATCGTCAGGGTCGCGAGCAGCAGCGCGTAGCGCACGCCCTCGAGCGAGAAGACCTCGCGCGAGAGTTCGGCCAGCCGCAGCAGGCGGAGGAGGCGCAGCAGTCGCAGCACGCGCAGCCCCTGCAGCCCCGGCGGCAGCACCGGCGGCGTCAGGAAGACGATGACGAGGTCGAGCGGGTGGTGCCGCAGCCAGGCCTTCCTGTCGGGAACCACGCTCGAGCATGATCGCCAGCTCGACCAGGAAGGCGAGCCAGGTGACCCAGTTCAGCACCACCGCCACCGTCTCCAGCGCCCCGCCCGGCTTCGACTCGGTGATCGCCACCGTCGGCACCGTCAGCGCCGCCGCGATCAGCATCGGCGTGTTCAGCCGTTCCCGCCAGCGAATACTCCGCTCGTCCATCCGCGTTCTCTTCGACGCGGCTGGAAAGGTGCCTCTTCAGGGGCGACGGACGGGCCTCAGAAACGACAAGACCCGCCGCGAGGCGGGTCGAGTCTGGTGAAGCGGGGAACCACCCCGCACACGATTCACACCCTGCCATCAAGGTAGCACGGGAATCGTGTCCCTACCCGATCCGCTCAGCGGCGGTCTATGTCTGCGGAGGGCGCCGGACTTGAACCGGATCCGGCTGGTTAGGCCAGACACGTCGAGTGTGAATCGAGTGGAGGCACCTGTCTCCTTCACCCTCCGGCGGCCGATCCTAGGGGCGAATTTCGCCACTTCAAGAGGTGTTACTGAATTGGCTCAGAAAAATGACACTTCGGTGTCATTTGGCGCAAATTCGGCGCTCAGGAGCTCGATTCAGCGACCGGTTCCGCCCCGAGCTCGACGTGCGCCTTGCTGTCCGCCGTGCGGATCAGGAGGAGGGTGGCGAGGAGGCCGAGGATCGCGAAGCCGGCGCCGACGAGGAAGGCGGAGGAGAAGCCGTCGGTGAGGACGACGGGGTCGCGTGAGTTGCCGATCTCGGAGTTGGCGATGGCGGCGAGGACGGCGAGGCCGAGGGCGCCGCCGACCTGCTGGGAGGTGTTGATCAGGCCGCTGGCCAGGCCCTGCTCGCGGTCCTCGACGCCGGAGACGGCGGCGATCGTGACCGGGACGAAGGCGAAGCCGAGGCCAACGGCGGCGAAGAGGGAGGGGCCGAGGATGTCGGCGAGGAAGGTCCCCTCGGGGCTGATCTGGGAGAACCAGAGGAGGCCGATCGCGATCAAGACCATGCCGGCGGCGAGGATCGGCTTGAAGCCGACCTTGGTCACCAGGCTGGAGGCGACCCCGGCCGAGAGCATGATCGCCACCGCCAGCGGCAGGTAGGAGAGGCCCGCCTTGATCGCGCTGTAGCCGAGCACCTGCTGCATGTAGAGCGAGATGAAGAAGAACATCGAGAAGAGGGAGGCGCCGACGAGGACGCCGACGACGTTGGCGCCGGTGATCGTCCGCAGGCGGAAGATCGAGAAGGGGACGAGCGGGGCGCGGGAGCGGCGCTCGATCGCGACGAAGGCGATCAGCAGGATCGCGCTGAGGGCGAGGACGCCGATCGTCTGCGCGGAGCCCCAGCCGGCGTCTTCGGCGTCGAGCAGGGCGAAGACGAGGGCGGAGAGGCCGAGGGTGATCGTCGTCGCGCCGGCGACGTCGAAGGTCCGCACCTCCTGCTCGGCGCGGGATTCGGCGATCAGCCTCGGCGCCAGGGCCGCGGCGGCGATCCCGATCGGGACGTTGACCCAAAGCACCCACTCCCAGCCGAGGTATTCGGTGAGGACGCCGCCGAGGAGGACGCCGGCGGCGCCGCCCGAGCCCGCGACCGCGCCCCAGATCCCCAGCGCTTTGTTGCGCTCGGCCCCGTCGCGGAAGGTGGTGGCGACGATCGAGAGGGCGGCGGGGGAGAGGATCGCGGCGCCCAGCCCCTGGACGGCGCGGGCGGCGACCAGCTGCCCCGAGTTGGCCGCGAGGCCGCCGAACAGCGAGGCGATCGCGAACAGCACCAGCCCGAACATGAAGACGCGGCGGCGGCCGAGCAGGTCGGCGAGCCGTCCTCCGAGCAGGAGGAAGCCGCCGAAGGTGAGGACGTAGGCGTTGACGACCCAGGGCAGGCTGCTCTCGCTGAACTTGAGCGCTTCGCCGATCGTCGGCAGGGCGACGTTGACGATCGAGGCGTCGAGCACGACCACGAACTGGGCCGAGCAGAGCAGGATCAGCGCGATCCAGCGCTTGTCGAGGGCCTCGGTTGCGTCGGTCATCCAGCGCTCACCAGGCGCCGGACGTTAGCGAGTGCGACCCGCCGAGCCATCGGGAGGAGCAACTGCGGCGGCGTTTTCCGCCGCGTGCCCACAGCCTCGAAGAGCGCGGCCGCCTTCGGGTCGCGGACGGCGGTCTTGATTATCGCCCGTTCGAACCGGTCGAACTTGCGGCCGGTCGAGTAGTCGTGGATGACGCGGGCGTGAAAGCCGAGCTGACGGCGGTGGCGCTTGCGGTAACGGCGCAGGCAGTTGTCGAGCGACTCGACTCCCTGCAGGGCGGGCGTGACGCTGTCGGCCAGCCATTCCCCCGACTGGAAGGCGAAGCCGCAGCCGACGCCGAAGATCGGGTCGGTGGCGAGGGCAGCGTCGCCGACCAGCGCCAGGCCGGGGGCGATCGGCCCTCGGATCCGGTTGGGCATGTCGATCTTGCCGATCACCGGCGCGACGCACCTGCTCTCGCGGATCGGCGGCGGTTCGGGGACCGCGGCGACGTGCTCGACCAGCGCCCGCTCGGGGTCGGCCTTGAACTCCGGGGCGCGATCCTTGTGCGTCATCGCGATGTAGAAAACCTGCCCGCCGTCGGTGGGGAAGGCAGCGGCCATGTCGGGGTCGAGCAGCCAGACGGCGCCGTCGGGCCAGAACCGCGGCTTCGGCCCCTCGAAGTAGCCGCCATAGGCGAGCCGGTTGTGGGGGAGGGTCTTCTCCTTCACCTGGGCCAGCTCGGCGACGCGCGAGTCGCGACCGTCGGCGCCGACGACGAGCCGCGCTCCGATCTCCCTTTCGTTCCCGTTCCGGTCACGGACGCCGACCCCGACGAAGGCGTCCCCCTCGCGCAGCAGCCCCTCGGCGTTCTGCCCCAGCATCAGCTCGACGTTGGGCTCGGTGGCTGCCGCCTCCCGCAGCATCGGGTCGAGCAGGGTCCGGCGCAGGTTGAGGCAGTAGGCCTCGCGCTTCTCCGTCGGTTCGATCCAGCCCCAGGGGGTTCGGGAGTGAAAGCGGGAGCGCAGGCCGCCTGCCTCGAGGATCGGCTCGTAGAGCCCGATCCGTTCGATCGTCGGCACCGCCGAGGCCTGGATGAAGTGCGAGCAGATCCGCTTGTAGGCCTGCGGATCGGGGCTCTTCTCGATCAAGGCGACCTTGGCGCCGGAGCGACCGAGCAGGATCGCCGCAGTGCAGCCGGCGAGGCTGGCGCCGACGATCGCAACGTCGTACTCGGCTCTTACCGCCATCCCGTAAAGCCTATGCGCAGGAAAGTTTCTCGTGCCGTTATATTGGTCACACAACTAGTTTGCTAGACTAATTATCAACGCTAATCATGATGACGAACCCGACCGAGATCCCACTTGCCGAGCGCGCCGCCCACCTGCGCACGGCGATCGTCCGCACCGCCCGCCGGCTGCGCCAGGAGGCGGCGGCCGAGACGAGCGGCCTCACTCCGACTTCGGTGGCGGCGCTGGCGACGATCGAGCGCCACGGGCCGCTGACCCCAAGTGAGATCGCCGCGATCGAGCGGGTGAAACGGCCGACGATCACCCGCACCCTTCGCTGCCTTGAGCGGGAGGGGCTGATCGACCGCGCCCCGGACCCGCAGGACAGGCGCAGCGCCCTGGTCAGCGTCAACGGCGCCGGCCGCGAGCGGCTGCGGCGCCTGCGCGGCCGCAAGAACGCCTACCTGGCGCGGCGGATGAAGGACCTCACGGCCGAGGAAGTGGAGACGCTCGAGCGCGCAACCGAGATCCTCGAGCGGATGCGGGAGGGTGACCGAGGGTGAGCGCCGCCCTCCGTCACTCGTTCAACTCGCTGCAGGTCCCCAACTACCGCCGCTACTTCGCCGGCCAGCTGATCTCCCTCTCCGGCACCTGGATGCAGACGGTCGCGGCGGTCTGGGTCATCCTCACCCTCACCGACAGCGGCGTCGCCGTCGGCCTCACCACCGCGCTGCAGTTCCTGCCGATGCTGCTGATCGGCGCCTGGGGTGGCCTGCTCGCCGACCGGATCCCGAAGCGGCGGCTGCTGATGACGACGCAGGCGCTGATGATGATCCCGGCACTCGGCCTCTTCGCCGTCACCGCCGCCGGCGTGGTCACGCCCTGGATGGTCTACCTCGCCGTCTTCGCCTTCGGCTGCCTGAACGCCGTCGACAACCCCACCCGCCAGAGCTTCGTCTACGAGATGGTCGGCCCCGATCGGGTCGTCAACGCGGTCAGCCTCAACAGCGTCATCGTCCAGGCGGCGCGGATCGTCGGCCCGGCCTTGGCCGGCGTCATGATCGCGACCGTCGGCGTCGTCCCCTGCTTCGGCCTCAACGCGCTCACCTTCGTGGCGATGATCCTGGCGCTGTGGGGGATGGACCCGGGACGCCTGCAGGCGGCGCCGGTTGCCGTGCACGAGCCCGGGGCGATCCGCGCCGGCCTGCGCTACGTCCGCCACACCCCAGAGCTGCTGGTGCCACTGGCGCTCATGGCCCTCGTCGGCACCCTCGGCTTCAACTTCCAGGTGGTCCTGCCTCTGCTGGCCAAGTTCAGCTTCGAATCCGGCGCGATGACCTACGCGACCCTCGTCTCGGCGATGGCCGTCGGCTCGATCGTCGGTGCCCTCGTCAACGGCCACCGCGGCCGCACCGGCCCGCGCCTGATTGCCGCCGGCGCGCTTGCCTTCGGTATCGCCGCCCTCCTCTCCGCCCTGATGCCGACCCTTGCCTTCGAGATCCCCGCCCTGATGCTCCTCGGCGCCGCCTCGGTCACCTTCGCCGCAACGATCAACTCCACCCTCCAGCTGGCCGTCGCCCCGGAGATGCGGGGACGCGTAATGGCCCTCTACAGCGTCGTCTTCCTCGGCAGCACCCCGATCGGCGGCCCGCTGGCCGGCTGGCTCGCCCAGTCCTACGATCCGCGAGTGGCCCTGCTCTTGGCCGCGGCTTCAGGCCTGATGGCCGCCTGGGTGGCCAGCGTCTACTTCAAACGCTTCGAGATCCACACCCGCGAGCACGCGATCGCGTAGCCCGCTGCGCTTCCGATCAGCGCGGTTTGTGGTGCTTGTGACCGAGTTGCAGGTTCACCGGGGTGCCGGCGGCCAAAACCGTTTCCGCTGAAGGCGCCGAGGACTTGACGACGAGCGCCCCGCGCCTCTTGCCCTTCTCGTGCTTGGGCTTGCTCACTTTGCCGATGCCGCAGTGGGCTCGGCGCAAGGCGGCCTTGGCCCGACCCAGCTTCTTCCCGGCCAGTTTCGGGACCACACACTGGGCCGGGGGCGGGTTGTTGCCCGTCGGCGGCTGTGGCGGGGTTAGTTCGGAGCCTTTTTGTTCGAGCCAGATGCCGCCTGGGCCGCCAATCCGGTTCTCGACGTTGTTGCAGAAGGACACGTTTTTCGGATTCCCCGGTTCGACCGGCGTCGCGCTCATGTTCTCCCATTCGCCGGCGATCGCTCCGGGGCCGCTGAGCCCCGCCGTGAACGGCGCTCCGGAACGCGGGTTCGCAGTGCCTCCCGAACTTCCTGCGGTTGACAAAGTCAGAGGCGACGGTTCCGCAAGCACACCGCACTGTTCGCCGTCGTACGTGGGGTTTCCGGACGCCGTCAGCGTGCCGGCAGCCACGCCGCTCAGGTTGAGCCCGCCGGTTGCCTTGTCGAAGCTCCCGGTGATCGCACCAATATCGAAGTCGACGGTGACATCGGCCACAATCGGTTCTTCGATCGACGTTTCGAAGTCGGGGACCCCCAGAGTGCCGTTGCTGATCGAGCCGCTCGCGGGATCGATCTGGGCCGCGAAGGGCGCCGAATCGGGGGCCTCAAAGAGAGCCGCGTCGGAGAGCTGGACCCCAACATTCGCGCGGGCCTCGGTGAAGGTCATCGAGAGAGGATCGGCGTTCGCAGGTGAGGCGCAGACGCCGAGTGCCAGCAGCAAGCCGATCGTCGCGACAGTTTTCCTCAGAGCCATCGATTCCCTCCCACTAGTTGGTCCGATCTGCCGCATGCCTGGCAGTATGGACATCGATGTTTATCACACCGAGAACGCTAAGCGAAGCTATTTCCGCAGCCGGGGGCGCAGGGCATGACCCCCGAGGCCCCGGCTGCATGCTTCCTATTCGATGTACCCGGCGCTTTCGAGGTACGCCTTGGCGGCCGCCTTCGGCGTTTCCTTTTCGAGTTCGACCCGAGCATCGAGCTCCTGGACCACTTCCAGGTCGAGGCCCTGCTGGACTTCGAGGATCGTCTGTTCGAATTCCGGCCCTGCCTCTTTTGCCACCTTCTGGGTGGTGACGAAGATGACATTGCCGGCCGGGAAGACTTCCTTGTCGTCTTCGAGGATGACGAACTTGTCGCTCTCGGCGGAGAGCTGCGGGTCGGTGGTGAAGAGGATCGAGAGATCCGCCTGACCCTTTTCCAGGACCGTGTAGCGGAGGCCGATGTCGACGGGCGTGAACGACTTGAACTTCAGCCCGTAGAGTTTTTCGAGTCCTGCCAGGCAGTCGATCCGCTGGCGGCACTCGGGCGACCCGTAGAGCGATAGTTCTTCGGAGACGCCTTCGAGATCGGACACCGTCTTCAGGTCATATTTTTCGGCGATCTCCTTGGTGGTGCCGACGGCGTTGGCGCTGGCGAACGGCGTCGGCGCAAACGCTACGAGCCCTTCTTTTTCGAATTCTTCGTTCGCTTTTTCCCACGCTTCGGTTCCGTCGGATGGGACTTCTTCGGGTTCGAGGCCGAAGAACGAGGTGAGGGCCGTGCTGGCGTACTCCGGGTAGCCGGATATCTGCCCGGACTTCAGCGCTTTGAGGGCAACCGTTTCGGAGCCGAGGTTGAGCGCGGTCTTCACCTTGAACCCGTTCGCCGCCAGGGCCTGGGCGTAGATTTCGCCGAGGATTTCCGGTTCGGGGAAGTTCTTCGAGCCGATCGTCACGGTGACGGTGGCGTTGTCCGGGTTTTCCCGGATGGCCGCCGCGCCGCCGCCTTCGCTGGACCCGGAAGTGGTGCTGTCGTCGCCGCCGCAGGCGGCGACGCTCAGGGTCAGCGCGAGCGCCGCCAGTGCCGCAAGCAGCACTCGCACTCTCGTCTGGTCGATCCTCACTGATTGCCTCCTCATGGGGTGGATGGATGAGTCACGTTCACGCAGTCTTTACCTTCAGCCCGTCGGAAGTAAGGCGACGCTGCAGAAGTGCGAGTGAGCCCTCGATCGTCATCGCCAGAAGGGCGACGAGGAGCGCCCCGGCGAGGAGCCCGTTTTCGCCGTAGACGTTGCGATTGAGGATGAAGTCGCCGAGCGTTTCCACTCCCGCCAAAGGAGCGATGGTCGCGGTGGCGACGATCACGATCGCCGCCCCGCGGATACCGCCCATCACCGTCGGGATCGCCAGCGGCAGCTCGACCCTGCTGATGATTCTGAGCTCGCTCATGCCCATGCCGCGGGCGGCGTCGACGGTGGCGGGATCGACCTGGCGGACGCCGACGAAGGCGTTGACCAGGATCGGGGCAATTCCGAGAAGCGCCAGGGCAGGCGCCACGTTTCTCATTCCGATCCCGATCAGGGTAGCCACCAGCGCGATCACCGCCAGCTCCGGGACTGCGCGCCCGGCGTTGCCGATGCCGACCGCAAGCAGTTCGCCCTTGCCCTTGTGGCCGAGGTAGAGGCCGAGCGGGAGCCCGATTAGCAGCGCGATCACGAGCGCAAGAACCGTTACCTCGATATGGCCGATCAACAGTTCCATAGTCTTGTCGAAGCCGCCGACCTTCTTGCCTCCGGTGACGCTCGATTCCTGCGGAGCGAAGATGAATTCGACCGCACCGGAGAAGGAGCCAAGTACGAGAGGGATGCTCACCTCGGCCTCACCTTCCGCCAGGGGGTGAGCAGCCGCTGGGTGGTCAACAGCAGGAGATCGAAGGCGAGCACCATTAGTGCGATGATCGCGACGGCGATCAGGATCGCCGTCGGGAAGTTGAAGTTTGACCCGTACATCTCGGTCCCCAGCCCGCCGGCGCTGATCAGGACCACCAGGGTCGTGATCGCGATCGTGCTGGCGGTGGCGACCCGGAGACCGGCGATGATCTCCGGCGTCGCCAGCGGCAGCTCGACTTTCCAGAGAATCTGGCGGTTCGTCAGCCCCATCCCTCGGGCCGCGTCCTTGACCGGGTCGGGGACGTTTTCGAAGCCCAGCATCGTGTTGCGGTAGATGATCTGCAGGGTGTAGGCGGAGAGGACGATGATCGCCGTGTCGCGACCGAAGCCGGTGACCGGCAGCAGAAGGAAGAAGAAGGCGATGCTGGGAATCGTGTAGAGGACCCCGGTGGCGGCCAGCAGCGGCGGCTGCAGCCAGCGGGTCCGGTGGGCGATCAGCGCTAGGGCGAAGGCGATGACGAAGCCGATCGCGACCGAGAGGAGGACGAGTTCAAGGTGCTGCAGGGTCGGCGTCCCGTAGCGGTCGATGTTTTCCTTCGCCCAGTCGAAGCAGAAGAGGTGGGTTTCGTCTGCCTGACAGGGCAGCGTTCCCGAGCTGCGTTCTTTGAAGAAGTCACCTCCGACTTCGCCCGCTGCCGCCAGCAGGGAGACGCTAGCCATGGGGCCTCTCGGCGGCGCTGTGCTCGTCCGTTTTCGCCTCCGGGGAGCCGAGGAACTCGGAGATGATCTCGACCGAGAGGATGCCGGCGATCGCCCCGCGGCGGTCGACCACCGGCGCGTATCGGGCCTCGCCCTGGAGGAGGTCGGCGAGGGCGTCCCGCATCACGTCGTCGAGTTCGAGCACCGGGCCCAGCGGCGAGTCGGGCCGGCTGGGGACGACGTCGGCGGCAAGGTCGCGCTCGCTGAGCCAGCCGAGCGGCCGGCGCTCGCCATCGACCAGCAGCGCGTGCGGGACTTCGACGTCCGGCGCCGCCAGCTTCGCCCGCACCTCGCCGGTCGCCTGGCCGACGAAGGCCAGCGGCGCCTCCCAGAGGTTGATGTCGGCGACCCGCATCAGCGCCAGGCGCTTCAGCGCCCGGTCGGCGCCGACGAAGTCCTCGACGAACTCGGTGGCCGGCGCCATCAGCAGCTCCGCCGGGGTCGCGTATTGCTCGACCCGGCCGCCCTCGCGCATCACCGCGATCCGGTCGCCCATCTTGATCGCCTCGTCGATGTCGTGGGTGACGAAGAGGACGGTCTTGCGGATCTCCGCCTGCAGGCGCAGGAACTCGTTCTGGAGGCGCTCGCGGTTGATCGGGTCGATCGCGCCGAAGGGCTCGTCCATCAGCATCACCAGCGGGTCGGCCGCCAGCGCCCGGGCGACGCCGACGCGCTGCTGCTGGCCCCCGGAGAGCTGGGTCGGATAGCGGTCGCCGAGCTCGGGGTCGAGCCCGATCAGCTCCAGCAGCTCGCTGGAGCGCTGGCGGATCCGCTCCTTCTTCCAGCCCAGCAACTGGGGGACGGCGCCGATGTTCTCGCTGATCGTGCGGTGGGGGAAGAGGCCGATCTGCTGGATCACGTAGCCGATCTCCCGTCGCAGCTGGGCCGGCTCGCGGTCGCGCACCGAGCCCTCGCCGATGAGGACGTCGCCTTCGCTGATCTCGACCGTGCGGTTGACCATCCGCATCGCCGTCGTCTTGCCGCAGCCGGAGGGCCCGACGAGGACGCAGATCTCGCCCGCGGGGACCTCCAAGGAGAGGCGGTCGACGGCCGGCGAGGAGGTTCCGGGGTAGCGTTTCGTCGCCTCCTCGTAGCGGACCGAGGATGCCGTCTGCTCATTCACAGGCCCAGCCCCCGGGCGCGCTCGGCGGCGCGGGCGACGATCTCCTCCAGCTCCAGGACCTCGCCCTCGCGCAGCAGCACCTCGCCGGTGACGACGACATGAGCGATGGCGGCGCCGCTGGCCGCGTAGACGAGGTCGGCCATCAACTCGCCGATACCCAGTTCGGGCGATTCGGCACGCATGAGGACGAAGTCTGCCGGGGCGCCAGGCTCGAGCGGAGTGGCCCCGAGCCGGGGCGCGCGGGCGCCGGTGCCGACCGCCCAGGCCTCGGCGGCGTCGATCGCGGTCGGGTCGGCGGCGGCGTGCTTCTGGACGAGGGCGAAGGTCTTCAGGTCGGCGAGCAGGTCGAGCGAGTCGTTGGAGCCGGCGCCATCGGTGCCGAGGCCGACGGCGACGCCGGCGCTGCGGGCGGCAGGGTGGGGGAAGGCACCGCCGACCGCGAGCTTCATGTTCGCCACCGGGTTGGTGACGACGGTGGCGCCGCGCTCGGCGATCAGCGCCAGCTCCTCGGGGTCGAGCCAGACCCCGTGGGCGAGGACGGTGCGCTCGCTGAGTAGACCCACCCGGTCGAGGTAGAAGGCGGGCCGCTCGCCGTGCTCGGCGAGGCAGTCCTGGACCTCCTTCTCGGTCTCGGAGAGGTGGATCTGCACCGGCAGGTCCCGTTCGGCGCTGAGCTCACCGATCCAGCGCAGCGACTCTTCGCTGACGGTGTAGATCGCGTGGGGGGCGAGGGCGGGGGTGATCCGCGGATCGCAGCCGGCGAGCGCCTCGAGGCCGCGGTGGGCCATCTCGCGCAGCTGCGCCGGGCTGCCGTGGAGGTCGAAGAGCGGCGCTCCGATCGTCGCCCGCAGGCCGGCGTCGCTCACCGCCCGCGCCGTCGCCGCCGGCTGCCAGTACATGTCCCAGAAGCGGGTGGTGCCGGTGCGCAGCATCTCGGCGCAGGCGAGGCGGGCGCCCCAGTAGACGTCCTCTTCGGAGAGTTTCGCCTCGACCGGCCAGATTTTCGTTTCCAGCCAGGGCATCAGCGGCAGGTCGCCGCCGGAGCCGCGGAAGAGCGTCATCGCCGCGTGGGTGTGACCGTTGACCAGCGGCGGCAGCAGGTGGGCCCCGCCGGCGTCGAGGGACTCGTCCCCGGGCTGGGGGGATACGCCGCCCCCGATCGCCGCGATCTCACCCTCTTCGCAGCGGACCCCGACCCGCTCGCCGCCGAGCAACGCGTTCTCGACCGTCAGCCCCACGCGCCCCCCTTATTCGCCTGTTCCTTTCTGGGGAATAGGACCAAAAAGGAACAGGCGAATGTCACCGGCCCACCGCCCCGAGTCGGGGCAGTACCGCCGCCACGCCCTCGCGCAGGCGCTCGGCGTTGATCAGGCGGTCGGCTTCCAGCTCCTCGACGCTGATCTCATCCTCGCCCAGGCCGTTGGCAAGGTTGTCGACGACGCAGAGGGCGGCGTAGTCGAGGCCGAGCTCGCCGGCGACGATGCACTCGGAGGCGATCGTCATCCCGACCACGTGCGCGTGCGCGGCCATCAGCCGGATCTCGGCCGGGGTCTCGAAGCGTGGCCCCCGCGCCTGCCAGTAGACGCCGCCGTCGCGCGGTGGCTGTCCGCCTTCGCTCCAGGCGTCAATCACTTCCCCCCGCCAGCGCCGGTCGAAGCCGGGGGCGGAGTGGGCGCGGGCGTCCTCGAAGATCGAGTCGCCGAGGTTGAGGGCGATGAAGTCGTCGGGGCAGACGAGGCTGCCGACGCCGAGCTCCTCGGGCCGCAGCGAGCCGACCGAGCCGATCGCCAGAGCCCGATCGCAACCCTGCTCGACCAGCGGCCGCAGCGTCGCCGCGTGGTCGATCGCGTGGGGGAGGACGAAGGCCCCGTCGCTGCAGTGACGCTGGACGATCGCCGCCCCCTGCTCGGCCGCCGCCACTGCGATCTCCTCCCCGCCTGGCCCGAGCGCGTTGCTGCCGAGGATGACCGCCAGTCGTCCCATCGGCCGATCCTATGCCCCTAAAACCGGGTGTGGTTGAGCTTCGGCATCTATAGGAGGCCAAAGCTCAACCACACCTAGTTTTCGCGGTGCGCCCGGAACGCCGCCGCGGCCTCGTCGTGGTCGACGAGAGGCGGCGGGTAGTCGAGCCGGTCGAAGCCTTCCATCCGCCAGGGTTCGAAGATCGCCTTGCCGCGGACCTGCTCCAGCTCCGGCAGGTAGCGGCGGACGTAGTGGCCTTGGGGATCGAAGCGCCGGGCCTGGCGGACGGGGTTGAGGACGCGGTTGGGCCGGGTGTCGTTGCCGGTCCCCGCCATCCACTGCCAATTGCCGGCGTTGTTGGCGATCTCGCCGTCGGTCAGCAGGTCCCAGAAGTGCCAGGCGCCGGGCCGCCAGTCGATATAGAGGTCCTTGCAGAGGAAGGACGCGACGGTCATCCGCGCCCGGTTGTGCATGAAGCCCTCCTCGGCCAGCTGCCGCATCGCCGCGTCGACCAGCGGATAGCCGGTGCGGCCCTCCCGCCAGGCGTCGAAGACGCGCTTCGAGCGCGACCAGCGGTCGCGCCGCGGGCGGTAGTCGCGGTGGGGGAGGGACGGCGTCGCCGCCAGTACCTGGTGGTGGAAGTCGCGCCAGCAGAGCTGCCGCACGAAGGCCGGGCCGCCACGCCGCTCGCCGGCCTCCCGCGCCAGCTCCAGCGGCGAGACGCAGCCCCAGCGGATGTAGGCGCTGAGGCGGGAGGTCTCGTCGCCGGCGAGGTCGTCGTGGTGGTCCTCGTAGCCGGGGAGGCCGTCGCGGAGCCAGGTCCGCATCCGCTTCCGTCCCTCGCTCTCGCCGCCCGGAAGCCGCCCGGGCGCGGGGCTTGCGTCGACCAGCGAGTCAAGCGCCGGCAGCCGACCGACCTGCAGCTTGCTCGGCACCGAGAGCTTGCCCGGAGCGCCCTGCTGTTCCCGCCAGGAAGCCCGACTCCAGGCCCGGTAGTAGGGGGAGAAGACCTTGAAGTGGTCGCCGCCGGTCGGGGTTACCGTGCGCGGCGGCACCACCGTCACGCCGGGATGCGCCGTGAACTCGATCCGCTCCTCGGCACAGGCTCTCGCAAGTCGCTCCTCCCGCGCCCGCGCGTAGGCGCTCCAGTCGGCGCTGACGTGGAGCGCGGTCGCCCCGCTCTCACGCGCCACCGCGAGCGTCTCCCGTACCGGGTCGCCGCGGCGGACGAAGAGCCGGCCGCCGGCCTTGCGCAGCGCTTCGTCGAGGTCGCGCAGCGCCTCGAGCATGAAGGCGACCCGGTTCGGCGCCGCGAAGCGCGATCCCAGCAGCCGCGCGTCGAAGACGAAAAGCGGCACGGTGTACTCGGCCCTGGCGGCCGCGAACAAGGCCGGATGATCAGTCACCCGGAGATCCCGGTTGAACAACACGACTGCGGTCCCAGTTTGCATAGGGTCTTCTAATGGAGAACGGAACCCCGGGAGAGAAGGATCAAACCGAGCGCAACTCCGGTCGCGACGAGACCGAGGAGGAACGCCTCGACCGCAACCTCAGCGAGATGCTGCAGGAGCTGCGGGTCGCCCTCCCGGGCGTCCAGGTCCTCTTCGCCTTCCTGCTCGCGGTCCCGTTCCAGCAGGGCTTCGAAAAGATCACCCCGTTCCAGAAGGGGGCCTACTTCGGGACCCTGATCTGCACCGCGATCTCCGCGGTGATGCTGATCTCGCCGACCGCCTATCACCGCATCACCTTCCGCTACCAGCAGAAGCGGAAACTCGTTTACTACTCGAACCGGTTCTCGATCATCGGCCTCTTCTTCCTCGCTCTGGCGATGACCGGGGCGATCATGCTGATCACCGACTACCTCTTCGGCAGCACCGCGACGATCCTGATGGTCGCCGCCACCGTCCTCGTCTTCGGCATCTTCTGGTTCGGGCTGCCCCTGCAGCGCCGGCTCAGCCTTTCGGCGGGGCAGGAGCCTCTAGGCAAGCCCGAAGAAGACTGAGCTCGGCTTCGAGGTCGTCGAGGAAGGGCAGCTCCGGCGCCTTCTCCCGCAGCAGCGCCAGGTCGGCTTCCCAGATCTCCGTCTTCAGCTCGAGCGGGACCTTGAACTCCTCCCGCACCGCCTCGCCTTCCTCGGCGTAGGCGTTGCGCAGGGTGCGGGTGTTGGTCAGCTTGTCGGCACCGTAGATCGCCAGCGCCTCGGCGCCCGCGGCCGCCACCCGTTCGCGGTGCTCGGCCTTGCGCTCGCGGTAGGCCTCGATCGATTCGTCGTCGGTGAGGGCGCCGACCATCCCCGCCACCTCTTCGCCGAACTTCTCCCGCAGCTCGTCGAGACCGGTCTCGGAGTCCTCGACGACGTCGTGCAGCAGCGCCGCTGCCAGCACCTCGTCCCCGTAGCCGCGCTCCTCGAGCAGCGCCGCGACGGCGATCGGGTGCCTGACGTAGGGCATGCCGCCGCTGCCGTTGCGGACCTGACCCTCGTGATCGCGCCGCGCCTGCTCGAGCGCGCTGCGCACCAGCGGCGAGCGCTCCGCGGCTGCCTCGATCCTCTCGGCCGGGGACACGCCGCCAGCCTAGATGATCGCTTGCGCGGGGTAGCTTGCCTAAAGCTCAGGCGGTCGCGGCGGCTTTGGCAGCCCGTGCCGGCAACTCGTACTCGTTGCGCTCGGCCGCCAGCTCGACTGCGGCGGCGTCGCCTCCCAACTCAACCCACTTCTCCCGCGCTTCGGCGGCAAGGGTGTCGAGCTGGTCGTCGGAGTGCAGCGGGTCGTGGTGGAAGAGGACGGTACGCTCGGCGCCGGTCCGCCGCGCGAAGCTGAGCGCGTGCGAGGTGGCCGAGTGGCCCCAGCCGACGTGGTCGGGGTACTCGGCGTCGGTGTACTGGCCGTCGTGGATCAGCAGCGAGGCGTCGCGGGCGAGCTCGAAGCCGGAGATCCAGTCCTCCTCGAGCTGATCGAGATCGGCGCCGAGGGCGGGCTCGTGGTCGGGGATGTAGGCGAGCGAGGAGTCGCCGTCGTCGATCCGGTACCCGAGGGTGGGCCCGCGGTGGGATACCGAGGCGGAGCGGATCCGGGCCGAGCCGATCTCCCACTCGCTCTCGGGGCAGTGGCGGAAGGAGACGTCGCAGGGCAGCTCCCGCACCTCGACCGGCGAGAGCGGGGCCGAGATGTAGCGGGCGATGCGATCGCGCAGCGAGGCCTCGGGTGAGGCCGGCCCCCAGATCACGATCTCGGTCTGCGGCCGGAAGGCGGGGGCGAAGAAGACGAGGCCCTGGATGTGGTCGAGGTGGAGGTGGGTGAGGAGGATGTGGAGGCGGGTCGGCTCGTCCGGCAGGGCAAGGCCGAGGCAGCGGATGCCGGTGCCGGCGTCGAGTGCCAGCATCGAGCCGTCGGCGAGGGTGACGCCAACGCAGGAGGTGTTGCCGCCGTAGCGGATCGTTTCCGGCCCGGGGGCCGGGATCGAGCCGCGCGTCCCCCAGAGCTTGACCTTCACGCCGGCCCCACCCCGTTGCCGTTCGCCAGCGCAGGCCAGAAGACGGCGATCGCGCCCTGCGAGCCGTGCGGGGTCTGGATCGGGAAGGCCGAGACCTCGACGTCGTGCTGGGTGCCGTCGGTCGAACGAACGGTCAGCTCGGCGTGGGCGGGACGCCCCGCGCGGACGGCGCGGACCAGCGGTAGGTCGTCGTAGGGGATCGGCTCGCCGCTCTCGTCAAAGGGGCCGAAGAGCGATCCCCACTCCTGGGGGCCGACGGTGCCGAGCTCCTCGAAGCGCTTGCCGAGCAGCATCCCGGCGGCTTCGTTGTAGAAGACGAGGAGGCCGCCCTCGTCGACCAGGAAGGCCGGAGTCGACAGCGCCGACATCAGGTTGCGAGCAAGAATCAGCTCTAGGGGCCTCTGCGTCACGAAAGACACTTTAGATCGTCAAGTTCGGGCTGCCACTAATTGCCGGGTTTCCGCGCAGAGAGCCAAGAAGATGAGGTTCGCGCGGCGCGTGTAACGAGGGAGTGACTTTCGTCACTTAGCTTCGTCGAAGCGATGGGGGAGGGGCAGGGATGGGTGCCCTCTACCGGACGCGCTCGCTTCGCTCGCTTTTGGGGAGTGTCCGTACGAGGGCACCCATCCCTGCCGGGACCAGCGCCTCGATCTAACCCGCGGCTTCGGCGCTGCGCAATCCTCCTCTCGCCCAGGCGGCAAAGAGGAGGGAGAGAGCTACGCCGATCCCAAACGCGAGGGCGACTAGGACGGGGTCGCCGGAGATCAGGCCGCGGCCGGCCTCGAGGAGGGCGGTGATGGGGTTGATCGAGGCGATGGTGTGGATCCAGCCGCTGAGCAGGTCGAGGGGGACGTAGACGGGGGCGAGGAAGAGGACGAGGAAGGTGGGGAACTGCATGAGGGGGCCGCCCTGAATCGAGCGGACGCGGAGGGCGACGCCGGCGGCCCAGAGGGTGGCGGCGATGTTGACGAGGACGGCGAGGGCGTAGAGGGCGACGATTTCGCCGCCGCTGCCGGCGATCTCCATCCCCGCGACCAGCGCCACGGTCGTCAGCACCGCCCAGGTGACGAGGGCGCGGAACAGGGCGGCCAGCGCGTAGCCGAGGACGATGCCGCTGCGGTGGCTGGCGGCGAGCATGTAGCGGCGGCCGAAGCCGCTCTCGAAGTCGCGTGCCATCGCGAAGCCGGTGAAGACGCCGCCGAAGGCCGCCGACTGCAGCAGCACGAAGACGAACTGGAAGGCGGTGTAGCCGCTGGGAAAGTCGAAGCCGGGGACTTCTTCGATCGCCGCCAGGCCGCCGGCAAAGGAGACGAAGAAGAAGAGCGGGAACATCAGCGCCGGCACCAGGAAGGCGGGGTTGGTGAGGAAGTTGTGGATGCTGCGCCAGGCCACTCCGCGGGCGATGGAGGCGACCCCGGCGGTTCGCTGCTCGCTCACGTCCGCACCAGCCGGGTCTTCAGGGCGCTGCTTGCCGCCAGCATCCCCAGCGTGCCGATCGCCCCGGCGATCCCGAACCCGAGCGCTAGGTCGCCGAGGTTCCAGCCTTCGATCAGCAGCGAGCGGATCGCCTCCAGAAGGTAGGTGACCGGGTTGGCGCTGGCGATCGCGTGGAACCAGTCGGTCGTCAGCAGGTCGAGCGGCAGCGTCATCGCCGAGAGGAAGAGGAAGACGAAGAAGACCGGAAAGAGACCCTGCACCGCCTCGCCGGAGCCGAAGCGCAGCGCCGCGAAGAGCCCGATCGTGCCGAAGGCGACGGTGATCGAGACCGAGAGCAGGACGAGGACGAGGGCGCCGCCGGCGCCCGCGGCCAGTTCGGCGCCGGCGATCAACCCGACCGCGAGGTAGACAACCGCCTGGACGACCCCGAGCACGAAGGCGCCGGCGAGGAGGCCGCTGAGCAGGGCGGCGCCGCGCAGCGGCGTCAGCGCCAAGCGGTTGAGGAAGCCGGTCTCGATATCGCGGGCGAGGTCGGTCCCCGAGTTCATCACCGAGAACAGCGCCCCCTGGATGAAGGGGACCGCGAGGATGAAGGTGAGGTAGGAGTCGGTCGGGAAGCCCGGCAGGTTGGTCGCGTCTTTGAGCCCGCCGGTGTTGACCGCGAGCAGGAAGAGCGGGAAGACGATGGCGGGGACGATCTGTGCCGGCTGGCGCAGGGTGCGCAGGACCGAGCGGCGGGCGAGCTGGCCGATCTGGTTGCTGAGCGAGGAGCTCACGCCGGCGCGGCCGTCTCCGGCTCGGCGTCCGCGGGCTCCTCCTCACCGGCGCCCTCCAGCGAGCGGCCGGTCTTGGCGAGGAAGACGTCGTCCAGCGAGGGTGCGTGCAGCTGCAGGTGCTCGATCGCGATCCCCTCCGAGTCGAGTGCGCGCACCACCTCGGCGAGCTGCGACTCGCCGCCGTCGAGGCGGACGGCGACGCCGCGGGGTGAGGAGCCGGCCCCCTCGCCGAAGCGGCCGAGGACGGCGGTCATCCGCTCGCGGTCTCCCTCCTCGCGCGGCATTGCTTCGACGGTAGGGCGGCCGATCTCCGCCTTCAGCTCCGCCGGCGTCCCCTCGGCGACGAGGTGACCGTGGTCGATGATCCCGACCCGGTTGGCGAGCGCGTCGGCCTCCTCCAGGTACTGCGTGGTGAGGAAGACGGTGACCCCGTCCTCGGCGGCGAGCCGGGCGACCTCTTCCCAAAGCGCGGTGCGGCTCTGGATGTCGAGGCCGGTGGTCGGCTCGTCGAGGAAGAGGATGCGCGGGCGGTGGGCCAGCGCGAGCGCGAGGTCGAGCCGCCGCTTCATCCCGCCCGAGTAGCCGCCGACCTTGCGGTCCGCCGCGTAGGCGAGGCCGACCCGCTCCAGCAGCTCGCTGCCGCGGCTCTCGCGCTCGGTCTTGGCGAGGCCGTGGAGCGCGGTCTGCAGGCGCATGTGCTCGCGCCCGGTCAGCAGCGGGTCGAGCGCCGCCTCCTGCAGGGCGGCGCCGATCGAGGCGCGCACCTGCGGTCCCTGCTCGACGACGTCGAAGCCGCCGACCCGGGCGGTGCCGGCGGTGGGAGGGAGGAGCGTGGTCAGCATCAGCACCGTCGTCGACTTGCCGGCGCCGTTGGGACCGAGGAAGCCGTAGATCTCCCCCTGGGGGACCTCGAGGTCGATGCCGTCGACCGCCCGGGGTCCGTTCTTGAACTCGCGGACGAGCGATTCGACCTCGATCCCGCCGCTGTGCTGAGTCGCCGTCGTCACCGCGCCCGAGACTATCCAGTAGAACTCCCGGGCCGATGCGCGAGCGGACCCGCACCTACAGCCTGGCGATGAAGGTCAACAAACCGGTCGCCCGGTGGGGCCGGCTGCAGGTCGAGGGGCTGGAGGCGGTGCCCGAGCAGGGGCCGCTGCTGATCCTCGGCAACCACGACAGCCACTGGGACCCGGTGATGGTTGGAATCGCCGCCTTCAAGCGGCGGCAGATCCGCGCGCTGGCCAAATCGGAGCTCTGGGAGGTGCGCGGCCTCGGCCCGGTTCTCAACGGGATGGGGCAGATTCCGATCCAGCGCGGCAAGGGCGACAAGGACGCCTTGGCGAAAGCGATCGAGACGCTGCGGGCGGGCGCCTGCATCGGCGTCTTCCCCGAGGGCACGCGCTCCAAGGGCAAGGTCCTGCGCGCCCGCAGCGGCGTCGGCCGCCTCGCGCTCGAGGTGCCCGAGGCGCACGTCACCCTGGTCGCGATCGAGGGAACCAGCGACCTCACCGGCTTCCCCCGCCGTCCCCGCATCCGCATCCGCTTCTTCGACCCGGTCGGCGGCCAGCCCCGTCCTGACGAGGACCCGGGCGCCCTCTCGGCCCGCCTCCTCGCCGAGATCCGCGAGCTCGTCCCGCCCTCGATCTCCTACCGCAAGCGCGCCAAGCTCAGCGGCGTCAGCGAAGACTGAGGGCTCGCTCGATCCGCGCCAGCACCGCGTCGCGTTCGCCGTGGATCTGCTGCCAGGTCAAACGGAACACCCGGTAGCCGGCCGAGACGAGGAACTGGTCGCGGCGCCGATCGTTCTGGAAAGCGTCCGGGGTCTCGTGCGTCTCGCGGCCGTCAGTTTCGACCACAACCCGCTGCTCCTCCCAGAGGAAGTCGACTAGCAGCCGCTCTCCCTCGATGTGCAACCAGACGTTGCAGCCGGGGCGGGGGAAACCCCGGTCGATCAGCTCGGGCAGGGCGAGCGTCTCGAAGTCGCTGCGAACGTCCGGGACCTTGCCGTCCTTGGTGCGGTAGGCCAGGAGGGCGAGCTCGAGCGACCGCAGCCCCCGCCGCCGCTTCGCATGGTGGATGGAGACATCGACGGCCTGGAGGTCGAGCTTCCGGCGGATCGCCGCCCGCCCGACCGTCTTTTTGAGCGTGGGTAGGCTCACCATCCCCGCGAGGTCGACCAGCGTCCGGGCGACAGTCGTCACGGCCACCCCGTGGATGACTTCGATCTCCTCCGGCTCCGGATAGCGGCAACGCCGACACCGGATCCCGTCGATCTTCCGCCCGGCCTCGACCGGGACGGTCACGTCGGTCAGCCGCGGCGCCTCGTCCCAGAGCCGATGAAACGCCGCCGCCGTCCCATGCGAGATCACCGCCCCCTCGCCACAAGCCAGCAGCGCCCCCCGGAGGATCGTCTGGCGAGACACCGCCCGGTGTCCGACCGTGTAGACGCCGCGGTGGATGCGATGAAGCGCTTTAGTCTCAGCCCGTTCCGCTGCGAGCGACTTCGATACACCGTGATCTCTGAGCTGACTGAGCGAAACGACTCCACCCTGGACCGTCGCTAAATCCGCAACGTCACTTCTCGTCTGGATCTTCTTGCTTCCGTGGTTCCTTTGTCGTGCCATGCACTTCTAAGGAACCGCGGAACCCGAACTCTCCCCCCCTCTAGGTTCCGTGGTTCCTTAGTCGGCTTCAGCACGACTAAGGAACCACGGAACTGCCTGGCCTGGCCTGGCCGGGTGCTCTCTCTGAGGTCTGGTCAGTCCTCGGGCTCTTCGCCGTTGGGCTGCAGGGCGTACCACTCGGCGCCGAACTGGTCGATGTCGTTGCCGTTGGCTTCGCCCGGTGCCTGGTCGCCGGCGTAGGTGTAGAGGGGCCAGCCGTTGTAAGTGACCTGGACCGTCCCGTCCATGCGCTTGGTCGTGCCGAGCATGCTTCGATCGGCGGGGCCTTGGGCCTGGGGGTCGCCGTCGGTCAGGAGCGGGGGCCAGGCTGCGGCGCAGGCGCCGTAGCAGGCCGACTTCGAACCCTTGTCCTTGTGGAAGTCGTAGAGGGTGAGGCCTTGGGAGGTGACGAGAATCGTGCCGAGGTCCCCGACCTTCGCCGCGGAGACGATGCCGTCGCCGCCGCTCGCCGCTTCGCTTCCTTCCCCGTAGCCGCCTTTCGCGTTCGCTTCGGTCGAATCTTCGTTTGCGGCCGAGCCGCTCCCGCCGCCGTTGCCACCGTAGGCACCGCTGCTCGAGTCGCTGTCGCCGCCGCAGCCGGCGACCACCAAGGCCGCGACCACGAGCAAGGCGAGCGCATATTTGATCCTGCTCACGACGCTTCCTCCTTGTTGTCGATTTGTACTGCCGCTACCGGCGAGTTCACCGGTGCGACGAAGGTCCGCTTGCCGGTGTCGACGACGACCGCCCGCGTGCGCGAGAGGTCGAGCGCCGAGCTGAGCACGGCGTCGGAGTCGTCGCCCCAGCGGTAGCGGAAGGTGCCCGCTGGATAGGAGACGCCTTTCGGCCCGCGCAACCAGACCTTGCAGAGCGTCCCCGAGGGCACCCCGTGCACGTACATGTGGATCTCGGTGCCGTAGGCATGGGGCTCCAGCGTCGCGTCGATGCTGATCCCCGCGGGAAGGTCTGCGAACCGGACCTGCTGCGCCGGGTCCTTGCCACTGGCGCCGCCGAAGACGAGGAGGAGCAGGACCGCTGCCACCGCGGCAGCCGTCACGCCTGCGAAGGCGAAGCCGCCGAAGAGGCGCCGCCGCTGGCGCTGTTCCACCTGTCGCTTCTCAGACTCGATCGTCGCCGCGATCCGCTGCCCCAGCTCCGGCGGGGGCTGCGGCGCCGGGCCGAAGCGGCCGGGATCGGCGTGGGGGAGCATCTGCGCCACCGGCGCCAGTGCCGCCAGCTCCTCGCGGCAGCTGGCGCAGCCCTCGAGGTGCGCCTCCAGGCCGGCCCGCTCGTCGCCCTCCAGGTGGTCGAGCGCATAAACGCCCAGCAGCTCGCGCCATTCCCGGCATTCGTTCCTAGTCTTCATAGCCCATCTCCTCGAGCACGACCCGCAGCGCCCGCAGCCCGTAGTAGACGCGGCTCTTGACGGTCCCCTCCGGCACCCCCAGCTCGGCCGCCACCTCGGCGTAGGGCCGGCCGCGGTAGTAGGTCTCGACCAGGACCCGGCGGTGCTCGGAGCCGAGCCGGCGCATCGCCTCCTCCATCTGCCACGCCTGCAGCGCCTCGTCGATCGGCTCGACCGCGGGCTCGACCCCACCCTCGGCGACGCCGGGCCGCACCGCCCGCGCTCGCCCCAGGTCGATGACCACGTTGCGAAGGATCGCGAAGAGCCAGGTCCGCAACGAGCCGATTGTCGGGTCGAAGCGGTCCCCGGCGCGCCAGGCGCGGACGAAGGTTTCCTGCACCGCCTCCTCGGCGAGGCCGGGGTCCCCCAGCGAACGAACCGCGAAGCCGTACAGCTCGCCGGAGTGGGCGGCGTAGGCCTCGCGGACGTCACGTTCGCGGCTGAGCGCGCCCCGGGTCGAAGTTCCTAGCTGGATCATCCGACCCGGCATACGCTCCCCGGCAATGCCGGGTTCAAATTCCTCTCTGGAGAGGGCCTATTCGAGTTTCCCGATCTTGAAGATTTTCGTCCCGCAGTCCGGGCAGACACCCTGGATCGCCGGGCGACCGTTCTTCATCGTCACCTGTTTGGCGTCTTTGATCTCGACCTTCTTGCGCTCTTTGACGCAGTAACCCTCAGGCATGAAGGGGCCCTCCTTTCTTGCCGCGAACGGCAAATCTCGCGCAACGGGCGAGGTGGATTGAGGCGAATGTAACGCAGGTTCCCGACGCTGCCGGGAAACTTTGTGTGAATTCGCACGAGGCGTCCATGTCGCCGGTCAATTACCCTGCCCCGGCGGTCCTACGCCCTTCCAAACCTTTAGAGGAGATAGAGGAATGCCCGAAGCAGTCATCGTCGACACCATCCGCACGCCGATTGGCCGTGCCTTCAAGGGGTCGCTGGCCCAGCTGCGCCCCGACGAGATGGGCGCCTACGTGGTCGACCAGCTGCTCGAGCGCAACCCCGAGGTCGACCCGGCCCTGATCGAAGACGTCTTCTGCGGGGTCGGCATGCCGCAGGGCCTGCAGGCCTTCAACCTCGCCCGCATCATCTCCCTGCTCAGCGAGAAGCTGCCGCAGGAGGTCAACGGGGTCACCGTCTCCCGCTACTGCTCGTCCAGCCTCGACGCGATCCGCCACGCCGGCAACGCGATCAAGGCCGGTGAGGGCGACGCCTACCTCGCAGTCGGCGTCGAGTTCGTCAGCCGCTACAACGAGCGCACCGAGCCCGCCGGCGAGGCCGACCAGAACGAGAACCTGAAAGGCAACAACGGCCAGCCCAACGCCTACATCGCGATGGGCGAGACCGCGGTCAACGTCGCCAAGAAGTACGAGGTCAGCCGTGCCGACATGGACAAGTTCGCGCAGCGCTCGCAGGAACTGGCGGTGCGCTCGCAGGAGGACGGCTTCTTCGACCGCGAGATCGTCCCGGTGAAGCTGCCCGACGGCAACGAAGTGACCAAGGACGACGGCCCCCGCGCCTCCTCGACCCTGGAGAAGCTCTCCGAACTGCCGGAGGCCTTCGGCGGCGGCGGCGTCACCGCCGGCAACTCCTGCCCGCTCAACGACGGCGCCGCCGCGGTGCTGCTGATGAGCGACACCAAGGCCAAGGAGCTGGGCCTGACCCCGCGCGCCCGGATCATCACCGCCGCCACCCACGGCAACGAGCCGGAGCTGATGGGTGTCGCACCGATCGGCGCGATCAAGAAGGTCCTCGACCGGGCCGGGATGTCGATCTCCGACGTCGACGCCGTGGAGCTGAACGAGGCCTTCGCCGCCCAGGTGATCCCGATCATGGCCGAATGCGGGATCGACGAAGACAAGCTCAACACCCACGGCGGCGCGATCGCCCTCGGCCACCCCTTCGGGATGACGGGCGCCCGGATCATGGGCACCCTCCTCAACGTCCTCGAAACCGACGACAAGCAGGTCGGCCTCGAGACGATGTGCGTGGCGGGGGGCCAGGGCAAGGCCATGCTCGTGGAGCGGATGAACTAGGCAGCGTTCGCTGAGTTGACCCGCCTATAGCCGGGTCAAATCAGCGAGCACCGATTAGGGTCGGCCCATGGAGACGCTTCTCTACGAGACCGAGGGCCGAGTCGCTCGTATCACCCTGAACCGCCTCGAGCGGGGGAACGGGATCACCCCGCGGATGCCGGTCGAGCTGGCCGAGTGCGTCGAGCGGGCGAACCTCGACCCGGAGGTTCACGCGATCGCCCTGGCAGGCAACGGCAGCGGCTTCTGCGGCGGCTATGACCTGGTCGCCTCGGCCGAGGGCGACATGAGCGAGCTGGGGGAGGGATGCACGCCGCCGCCCGGCTCGCCCCTCGACCCGGCTGTGATCGGCGCCAACCACGCCCCGGGCACCAACTGGGATCCGGTCACCGACTACCAGTTCATGAGCCGCAACGTGCGTGGGTTCATGAGCCTCTTCCATTCCGAGAAGCCGGTTCTCTGCAAGGTCCACGGCTACTGCGTCGCCGGCGGCACCGACATGGCGCTCTGCTCGGACCTGCTGGTGATCGCCGAGGACGCGAAGATCGGCTATCCACCGGCCCGCGTCTGGGGTTCGCCGACGACGGCGATGTGGGCGAGCCGGCTGGGGCCGATGCGCGCCAAGCGCCTGCTCTTCACCGGCGACTCGCTGACCGGAGCCGAGGCGGCGGAGTGGGGGCTGGCGACCGAAGCGGCGCCGGCCGCGCAGCTTGATGAGCGTTTCGAGCGCCTGCTCGAGCGGGTGGCGCGGATGCCGATCAACCAGCTGGTGATGATGAAGCTGCTGGTCAACCAGACCGCGCACGCCCAGGGTCTCGCCCAGACCCAGGTCCTCGGCACCTTCTTCGACGGCATCGCCCGCCATACCGAGGAGGGCCACGCCTTCGTCCGCCGCGCCGCCGAGTCCGGTTTTCGCGATGCGGTCCGCGAGCGCGACGAGCCCTATGGCGACCACGGGCTCAAAGGCTTCGGCCTCGATCCCGAATAGGCTGCCGCGGCGATGAACGACGCCTCGCACCCGAGCTCGATGATCACCCCGGAGTCGGTCCGGGCCTTCCTCCCCGGCAGCTTCCCCGGCGACCTCGGGATCGAGCCGCTCGAGGTCGAGGACTCGCACGCCCGCGGCGCCATCGTCGTCGACAAGCGCCACCTCCACCCGGGCGGCTTCGTCCACGGTGGCGTCTGGACCGCGCTCGGCGACACCGTCGCCGCCTGGTCGACCTTCCGCTGCATCCCGCCCGGCCACAACTTCACGACGATCGAGCTGAAGCTGAACGTCTTCGCCGCCGGCGTCCTCGGCGACGAGATCGAGGCCCGGGCCGAGCCCCTCCACGTCGGCAAGAGCACGGTTGTGATCGAGGTCCGGATCGAGCGCCGCCGCGAGGGCGCCGAGCCGCGCCTGGCGGCCAATTTGATTGTCAGCCAGTTCGTGCTGCCGCCTGCACAAGAAGATGGGTCGGGAGAAGGATGAGAAACGACCCTTCCGATGACAAACGATCCGGCTTCTGGGAGTTTGCTTCCGAGCACAAAATCTTCTCCGGAATTGTCGGGGCGCTGATCGTGGTCACGACCACGATCGTCATTGCGGTGGTTGCCGGTCGCGATGGAGCCGGTACCGACCCCACCTCCAACATCAGCGAAAGTCCACCGCAGTCGGTGCCCCAAGAGGAAGCCTCACCAGACGATGACGAAGACGGGGTGACTAATGCCTTGGATGGATGTCCGCATGAAGCTGGCGAGGAACCGGACGGCTGCCCGGATCAAGACGAAGATGGCCTAGCTGATGGGGAGGATCGCTGTCCAGAAGAAGAGGCGTCGACCAGCGATGGCTGCCCGGCTCAACCACGCGTGATCGGGCTGCTCGATTACGCCGAAGAATATGAACACGAATTCCAGGCGACCGAAAACGCAGTGCGGGAACAGGTGACGGTCGCTGGGATCATCGACCCCAACGGGGTGCGGATGCAGGTTGGTGGGGCTTATCGCTCGGCCGCCTTTACGGTTCCTGTCAATCGGGCGTTCCAGTGGGTACAGGGAAGGGTGGGCATCACCTCGGAACCGTGTTCGACCGGATCATCTGCCTATGTCGCTGTTCGGGATGCGGAAGGACAGCCGCTGTGGCCTGAGAACGGCAAGCTCAAGACCATCCATCGGAACGCGGTGCCCTTCAAAGTTCGCATCGGCACTGAGGATGCCGTGGTCCTCTATGCCGAAGCGCCCGAGGCGGAGGGTGGTTACTGCGGCAGCAGCTACGGCACGACCGAAGTTGGCTGGGTCCACCCAGATCTGATCACGAAATGACGGCGGACCCCGCCGTAGCGCGCGACGGCCGTCAAACGACTACCGGACTTAGCCGGCTCGCTTCGACGAAGTTGCGGAACAACGCCGCCTCGTAGGTGCGGTGCACCAGCGTCTCGGCGTGCCACTGGACGCCGATCAGGAAGGGGCGAGAGGGGTCCTCGACCGCCTCGATCGTCCCATCCGGCGCCCGAGCGGTGACCTTCAGCCCCTCGCCGAGTCGCTCGATCGCCTGGTGGTGGAAGGAGTTGACGTCGAGCTCGTCGCGGACCTCGACTTCGTCGTCCCCGAGCGCCGCCGCCAGGCGGCTCCCCGGCTCGATGTCGATCGTGTGGCTGGTCTCGTTGCCTGGGTTCGCCTGCCGGTGCGCGATCTCCTCGGAGACCGCCGGCAGGTGCTGGATCAGAGAGCCGCCGCGGGCGACGTTGAGCGCCTGGGTGCCGCGGCAGATCGCCAGGATCGGGATTTCGCGCGCGTCGGCGCAGCGGGCCACCGCCAGCTCGAAGCGATCGAGGTCCGGCTCGGTCGGCCCCAGGTCCGGGCTGGGAGAGGCGCCGTAGGTGTCGGGGTCGAGGTCGGGGCCGCCGGAGAGGCAGATGCCGTCGAGCCGGTCGAGCAGCGACCCGATCGCCTCTTCCGGCAGCGGCGGGACCACCATCGGCACCGCCCCGGCGGCCTCGATCGCTCGCAGATAGGTGAGGCCGAGGACCATCTCGCGGACCTTCGGCTCGCTCTCGGGAGTCTGCTGGATCCGTTTCGGCTCCCGCACCTCCGAGGTCGTCACCCCGATCAGGGGCCGGCCGCTGTTGTCGCCTCGCTTCATGCCGCTGGATTGTCCACTACCCAGGTGTCCTTGCAACCGCCGCCCTGGGAGCTGTTGACGACCATCTCACCGGCGCCGCGGGCGAAACGCGTCAACCCGCCGGTCATCACCGTCCCTCCCTGGGCGCTGCTGATCACGAACGGGCGCAGGTCGATCCGCCGCGGACGCAGGCCGCCGCCGCGGATAGTCGGGTGGCTGGAGATTGCGACCGGCTCCTGGGCGATGAAGCGCTCGGGGCGCCGCCGGACCACTGCGATCGCCCGCCCGCGCTCCGGCTCGCTCGCCCGGGGCATGATCGTCACCCCGTGGCCGCCGAAGCCGCCGCGCGGCTTGATCACCAGTTCGTCCAGTCGCTCCATCGCCTCGCGCCGATCCTCCTCGTCGCTGAGGTCGTAACTCGGGACCGACCGCAAGAGCGGATCTTCCCCGAGGTAGAACTCGATCATCCGCTCGGCGTAGGCGTGGGCGAGCTTGTCGTCGGCGAGGCCGGTGCCGAAGGCGTTGACGCAGCGCAGGCGCCCCGAGCGCAGCGCCGGCAGCAGCAGCTCGCCGAGCGCGGTCGGGCGCCCATCGGCCTCGCTGATCTGGTCTGTATCCAGCCGGCGGTAGACGACGTCGACCTGGTGGCGCCGACGGAAGATCCTGGCGAACAGGCGCCCGCGGCTCGACTCGAGTTGGTCGGGAGTGACGATCGGCAGACCCAGCTCTCGCCCGACCCGCTCGTGCTCGTACCAGGCCCCGTTCTCGGGGCCGTCGGAGAGGACGACGGCATACGGTTCCTCGCGGTCGCCGGGCGCCGCCGCCCGGATCGCCTCCGCCAGCTTCTCCAGGTAGCCGCCGAGCGGTTGCGGCCGGACCGCATCTCCGAGCTCTGGCTCGACGATCTCGCGAATCGCCAGCGAGTAGCAGGCCCCGGACGGCATCCGCAGGTTGTCCTCCAGCACCCGCAGCTTCCCGTCGGCTCCGCGGACCAGGTCGAGTCCCGCCACCATCGCCGGCGGCACCTCGGAGTCCAGCAGTCCCTCCATCGCCGGCGCGTACCCCTCCGAGGTCTCGAGCAGCCGGCGGGGCACGACGCCGGTGTCGAAGATCCGCTGCGATCCGTAGGCGTCGGCGAGGAAGGAATTCAGCGCCCGCGCCCGCTGCAGCAGCCCTGCCTCCAGCCGCTCCCACTCCTCGGCTGCGATCAGCCGCGGGACCGGGTCGACCGGGATCGGCCTCTCTTCGCCGAAGGTGAGACCCCTGTCGGCCACCTTTGCGTCGACCCGCTCCTGAAGCCCTGCGAGGTCTCGCCGCCCCAGCTCCTCCAGCAACTCGCGGTAGAGCGGTCGCGGCTCTCCGTCGGCCTCGTAGGCCTCGTCTCTGCAGTCTGGCTCAGGCGAGTAGGCGGGAACGCTCACGCTCCAGCTTCTACCCGCTCCTCAGGCACTTCGAGTCGTTCGATCTGGGGCAATTTCCACATCGCACTGGCGATCGCCAGGCCGATCGCGACCGAGAGGAAGACGAGGAACCATTCGCCCGGGCCGAGCAGGACGAGGTCGAAGAAGTCGCGCAGGAAGGGGAGGGCGAGGATGCCGGCGTAGACGCCGCCGAGAGCCATCACCATCCCCAGCATGTTGC
>CAVZAU010000002.1:0-81833 GCA_963773445.1 uncultured Actinomycetes bacterium | reverse complement strand
GCGATGTGCTCGCGGCCGGGGCCGCGCTCGAGCAGGAGGATGAAGGCGAGGCCGAGGGCGATCAGGGTCGAGGTCGCCGCCGTCCTGCCCTCGGCGAGGGTGCCGCCGGCGACGGTGTCGACGAGGAAGAAGGAGATGATCGAGGCGAGGGCCGTGGCCACGCCCGCCGGTACCGCAAATGCCGCCAGCGCCCGCAGCAGCCGCCCGCGATAGAGCGGCCCCTCGGACGGCATCAGCGCCAGGGCGAAGGAGGGGATCCCGATCGTCAGCAGCGCCGCCACGGTCAGGTGGCGCGGCAGGAAGGGGAAGGCGAAGCCCGGCACCGCGACGAGCAGGATCAGCGCCGCCGCATAGACGGTCTTGGTCAGGTAGAGGCGGCCGAGGCGGTGGATGTTGCGGGCGATCTTCCGCCCCTCGCCGACCGCCTCCGGCAGGCGCTCGAACTGGTCCTCGAGCAGGACGACGTCGGCGACGCCCTTGGTCACCTGCGTCCCCGAGCCCATCGCGACCGCCATCCGCGCCCGCTTCAGCGCCGGCACGTCGTTGACCCCGTCGCCGATCATCGCCACGTAGCGCCCGCTGGCGACCAGCGCCCCGACCAGCGCTTTCTTCTGCTCGGGCTTGATCCGGCAGAAGATCGTGTTCTCCCCGGCCGCCTTCGCCAGCCCCTCCTCGTCATCGGGCAGGTCCGGGCCCTCGACCACACCTGCGTCCTGCGGCACCCCGACCGCGTAGGCGACCGCCGTGACGGTGGCGGCGGCGTCGCCCGAGATCAGCTTCAGGTCGACTTCCTCCTCGCGCATCGTCGCGATCGTCTCCGCCGCGTCGGGTCGCAGCGTCTCCTCCAGGACCACCAGCGCCAGCGGGTTCAGCCGCGGCGCCCCGTTCGCCGCCGGGTCCTCGGGCAGCGCCTCGCCGGTCTGGCCGAAGGCGACGACGCGGCGGCCGGCAGCCGTCTCCCGCTTCAGCTTCTCGGCCAGCCGCGGCGGCAGGCTCAGCGCCCCAGACTCGGCGAGGATGTCCGGTGCCCCGAGCACGTAGGTGGCGCCGTCGCCGGAGCCGTCGAGGGAGACGCCGCTCCACTTCCACTCCGAGGAGAACGGCACCTCGCCGCGCACCGCCCCTGGCTTGCCCGGGAACTCCTCGGCGATCGTCTCCAGGGTCTGGTTGCGGTTACCGGCGCTGGCGGCGAAGCGACCGAGCGCCGCCGCCCCGGACTTGGGGTCGATTCCGTCCGCGTACTCGACCCCGGTCAGCCGCAGCTTGCCCGCCGTCAGCGTCCCGGTCTTGTCGACGCAGATCGTGTCGACAGAGGCGAGGCTCTCGCTCGCGCTCATCTGCTGCACCAACGTCCCCCGTCTCGCCAGCCGTTTCGCCGCGACCGCGAAGGTGACGCTCATCAGCAGCACCAGGCCCTCCGGAATCAGGGTGACGAGGCCGGCGGTAGCGGTCTGCGCCGCCTCGTGGAGCGGGACGGCGCGGATCTTCAGGCTGAGGACGAGGACGATCGCCAGCGGCACCATCACGTAGGTGGAGGCGATGATCACGCGGTTGACCTCCTCCTGCAGCGGCGAGGGCGGGTGGCGGAAGGCCTTCGCCTCGCCGGCGATCTTGCCCGCGTAGCTCTCCTCGCGGACCGCATCGACGACGTAGTGGCCGGAGCCGGAGACGCAGAAGGAGCCGGAGAGGACGCGGTCGCCCTCGCCCTTCTTGATCCCGTCGGACTCGCCGGTCAAAAGCGACTCGTCCATCGTCATCCCGCGCGAGGCGACCATCTCGCCGTCGGCGACCAGCTGATCGCCCGGCCCGACTTCGATCAGGTCGCCGGGAACGACCTCGTCGGCGACCAGCTCCAGCACCTCGCCGTCGCGGACCACCCGCGCGTGCGGGGCGACGAGGACGGCGATTTCGTCCAGCGTTTCCTTCGCCTTCTTCTCCTGGTAGATGCCGATGCTGGAGTTGACGACCGCGATCACCCCGAACAACGCGTCGGCGTAGAGGCCGAGCCCGAGGTCGAGGACGAAGAAGCCGGCGATGATCGCGTTGAAGAGCGTGAAGACGTTGGCGGCGACGATGCTCGCCAGCGAGCGCGAGGCGTTCTGCGGCGGCGGCCCGAGCTTGCGCAGCCGCGCGGATGCCTCGCTGCTGGAGAGTCCCTGGTCCACGCTGCTTTGGCCGTTACCCATCAGGCTCCCTATTCAATAGGGTGGGGGAACTGTGGGCCTGAAGCTCGGACTTAACCTCGGCTACTGGGGGATCGGCCCGGCCGGCGAGGAGGCGGCGGAGATCGTCCGCGCCGCCGAGAAGCTCGGCTACGAGTCGGTCTGGGCGGCCGAGTCCTACGGCTCCGACGTGGTCAGCGTTCTCGCCTGGTTGGCGGCGCAGACCGAGACGATCAACCTCGGCGCCGCGATCATGCAGGTGCCGGCCCGCCCGCCCGCGGCGGCGGCGATGGCCGGGGCGACGATCGACAAACTCTCCGGCGGCCGCTTCCTCTTCGGCTTTGGCCCCTCCGGGCCGCAGGTCTCCGAGGGCTGGTACGGGGTGCCCTACGCGAAGCCGTGGGGGCGGACCCGCGAGTACATCGAAGTGGTGCGCGAGATCATCGCCCGCGAAGGTCCCGTCGACCACCAGGGCGAGCACTACACGCTGCCGCTGCCCGGCGGCGAGGGCAAGCCGCTGAAGCTGAACTTCCACCCGCTGCGCAACGAGATTCCCGTCTTCGTCGGCGCGATCGGGCGCAAATCGGTCGAGATGGCGGCGGAGATCTGCGACGGCTGGATCCCGATCTTCTTCAGCGTCGACGCCTTCGAGGAGACCTGGGGCGAGCACCTGGAGGCGGGCTTCGCCAAGGGCGGCCGCCAGCGCTCCGAACTCGAGGTCAGCCCCTCGCTGCAGGTGGCGATCGACGGCGACCTCGAGGCGGCGAAGAACGTGGTCAAAGCCGGGCTCGTCCTCTACTTCGGCGGCATGGGCAGCCGCAAGACCAACTTCTACGTCGACCTCGCCCATCGCTTCGGCTTCGGCGAGGTCGCCGACGAGGTCCAGCAGCGCTTCCAGGACGGCGACCGGGCCGGCGCCTTCGAGGCGATGCCCGACGAGATCGTCGAGGCGACCTCGCTGGTCGGTACCGAGGCTGAGGTCGCCGAGCGGGTCGAGCGCTTCCGCGGCGCGGGCATCGACCGGCTGATCTGCTCGCCGGTCCACGTCGAGCGCGAGCAGCAGCAGCACACCCTGGAGCGGCTGGCTGCGCTCGCGGGTTCCACCGCCTAGCTAGAGCGCCACCAGCCCCACGCCGGGTGCTTCGTCTGTTCCTTTTCGTTGTCCTGCACGGATAAGGAACAGACGAGAGGTGAAGTCCACGACGGCAGGGGGGTCGGGACGCCATTTCGGCCTGATCGCATATCCTCCCGCGCCGCGCCATGAAGATCGGAGTGCCGAAAGAGACCGCTGCAGGGGAGCGCCGCGTCGCGCTGATCCCCGACGTCGTCAAATCGCTGACGAAAAACGAGAACGTCGAGGTCGTCGTCGAGTCCGGGGCCGGCGAGGCCTCCGGCCACACCGACGCCGCTTACCAGGAGGCCGGGGGCACCGTCGGCGCCGCCGACGCCGCCTGGGGGGCCGACGTCGTCCTCCACGTCGCCGTCCCCAGCGCCGAGGACATCGCCCGGCTGAACGGCAACCAGATTTTCATCTCCCACCTCAACCCCTGGGTCGCGGCGGAGACGAATAAAGCCTTGGCCAGCGCCGGCGTCACCGCCTTCGCGATGGAGGCGATCCCGCGGACGACCCGCGCCCAGGCGATGGACGCGCTCTCCTCTCAGGCCGCCGCCGCCGGCTACGCGGCGACCCTGATCGGCGCTCGCGAGTCCGGCCGCTTCTTCGGGATGATGACCACCGCCGCCGGCACCGTGCCGCCGGCCAAGGTCCTCGTCCTCGGCGCCGGCGTCGCCGGGCTGCAGGCGGTCGCCACCGCCAAGCGCCTCGGCGCGATCGTCACCGGCTTCGACATCCGCCGCGCCGCCTGGGAGCAGATCGCCTCGCTCGGCGGCCGGCCGCTGGAGCTGGACTTCATTCCCGACGCCGAGGGGGAGGGCGGTTACGCCCGGCCGCTGACCGAGGAGGAGAACGCGCAGGTGCGCGACGCCCTCGCCGAGAACGCGGCGAAGCAGGACATCATCATCACCACCGCCGCGATCCCGGGCCGCCCGGCGCCGCTGCTGATCACCGCCGAGGGCGTTCGCAACATGGCTCCGGGCTCGGTGATCGTCGACCTCGCCGCCGAGACCGGCGGCAACTGCGAGCTGACCGAGCCGGGTCAGACCGTGGTCGAGGGCGGGGTGAAAGTGATCGGCAGCCGCAACCTCCCCTCGGAGATGCCGGCGCCGGCCTCCCAGCTCTACGCCAAGAACCTCGAGAACCTGCTCGGCCTGATCGTTACCGACCAGGGCACCGCTCAGGTCGACTTCGAGGACGACATCATCGCCGCCGCCTGCATCACCCAGAACGGCGAGATCAAGAACGAGAGGGCCGCCAAGTAATGGACTTGATGACCGAGATCACGATCTTCGTCCTCGCCGTCTTCGTCGGCTTCGAGGTGATCTCGAAGGTGCCGACGACCCTGCACACGCCGCTGATGTCGCAGACCAACGCGATCCACGGCATCGTCATGCTCGGCGGCCTGATCGTCCTCGGCTTCGCCGACGACGGGCTCGAGTACGTGATCGGGACGATCGCCGTCGCCTTCGGCGCGATCAACATCGTCGGCGGCTTCATGGTCACCGACCGCATGCTCGGCATGTTCAGCCGCAAGCCGAAACCGAAGGCCGAGGCTGACGGGAAGGGCGGCGCCTGATGGTCCGCGCAGTCCTCGAGCCGGGCGGCGACGCGGCGACCGCCCTCTACATCGTCGCCTTCTCGCTCTTCATCATCGGGATCAAACAGGGCACCCACCCGACCACCGCCAAACGCGGCAACCTGATCGCCGCCGGCGGTATGGCGATCGCCGTGGTCACCACCCTGCTGCTCGACGGGATGGGCAACTGGGGCCTGATCTTCCTCGGCCTCGGGATCGGCACCGCGGTCGGCGTGATCGCCTCGATCCGCGTGCAGATGACCGAGATGCCGCAGATGGTCGCCCTCTACAACGGCGTCGGCGGCGGCGCCGTGGCCCTGATCGCCTGGTCGGAGATTCGCCACGGGATCTCGATCGGCGAGGACTTCCCGCTTGACGAGCTGATCCCGATCATCTTCGCCGGCGTCGTCGGCTCGGTCTCCTTCTGGGGCTCGAACATCGCCTTCGCCAAGCTCCAGGACCTGATCCCGACGCGGCCGATCGCCGCGCCCGGCCAGCAGGTGATCAACGCCGTCCTGCTGCTCGCGATCGTCGTCATCTGCGTCGTCCTCGCGGTCGACCACGAGTCGCCCTCGCAGGGCCTCTTCATCCTCCTCCTGGTCCTCGCCGGGATCCTCGGCAACATGGTCGTCCTGCCGATCGGCGGCGCCGACATGCCGGTTGTGATCTCGCTGCTGAACGCCTTCACCGGCCTTTCCGCGGCGGCCGCCGGTTTCGCGCTCGACAACGTCGCCCTGATCGTCGCCGGCACCCTGGTCGGCTCTTCGGGAACGATCCTCACCCTGGAGATGGCGACGGCGATGAACCGCTCCGTCAGCAACATTCTCTTCTCCGGCTTCGGCGGCGCGCCCTCCGGTGGCGGCGGGGGCACGGGCGAGGAAAAGCCCCACGTCTCGATCGGCGCCCAGGACGCGGCGATCAAGCTCGCCTACGCCGACTCGGTCGTGATCGTCCCCGGCTACGGCCTCGCCGTCGCCCAGGCCCAGCACGCGATCAAGGAGGTCGCCGACGAGCTGGAAAAGCGCGGAGTCACCGTCAACTACGCGATCCACCCGGTCGCCGGCCGCATGCCAGGCCACATGAACGTCCTCCTCGCCGAGGCCGACGTCGCCTACGAGAACCTCAAGGAGATGGAGGAGATCAATCCGGAGATGTCGCGCACCGACGTGGCAGTGGTCGTCGGCGCCAACGACGTCACCAATCCGGCGGCGAAAAACGATCCCGACTCGCCGATCGCGGGAATGCCGATCATCGAAGTCTCCGAGGCCCAAGAGGTGATCGTGATCAAGCGCTCCCTCAGCCCCGGCTTCGCCGGCATCGACAACGACCTCTTCTACGAACCGAACACCTCAATGCTCTTCGCCGACGCCAAAGCGGCCGCGGCGGAAATCGCCGCCGAGATCGGCAACCTGTAGACGAGGTCACCAAGTCCTGACAGTTCGGCGCGCCAATCGGCACGCCGTACACACACGGGTAGGAACTTCCTCCCTAGGTTCGGCCCATGCGGTCGGAGGGGGGGCAGGGGACGGTTGAGTGGGTCGGGTTGGTCACCCTTGTTTCGCTGGTGCTTCTCGGTCTCGTCGCGGCGGGAGTGCGGGTGCCGGGAGTGTCGCTGGCGCGGTCGCTGGCCGACCGGATCCTCTGCGCGGCGGCGCTGGCGGATGGGTGCGGGGATGAGCCGGCGCTGATCGCCGCCTACGGGAGCGAGGTGGGGGAGCTGGTGCGGCGGCACATGCCGAACCTGGTCTTCGAGGCCGGGTCGCGGGCGGTGCCGGTCGACTTCCGGCGCTGCCGCAGCAGCGAGTGCGGCGACAGCGGCGGGGACGGGCTGGTGCACCGGACGGAGGAGCGGCTACCGGTGACGGTCTTCGTCCACGTGGTCGACTGCCGCGAGGGGGAGGAGACGCCGGGCGCCGACTGCTCCGGCGAGCGCGCCGGCAACCTCTACGTCCAGTACTGGACCTATTACGCCGACTCGGCGACCCTGCGGCAGATGCCGGTGGTGGGGAAGAAGGGGTACCACCACGACGACTGGGAGGGGGTGCAGCTGCGGTTCGGGCCCGACGGCAAGGTCGAGCAGAGGGCCTCCTCCCACAACGGCTACAACTACCAACGCAGCCCCTACAACTGGGGCGCCGACACCGGCAGGCTCCCCCACGGGGGCTGGGGCGCGGAGACCGAGCTCCTCTTCGTCTCCGGCGGCAGCCACGCCGGCAGCGCCTTTGAGTTCAACGACGCCGAGCGCTTCACCCCCGGCCGCCGCGTCCACCTGATCCCGCTGGAGCAGATCGCCGCCGAAAGCAGCGCCGACTTCGCGATCTCACCGCCCTGGCTGAAGAAGGTCTGGCTCGATCCCGAGGCCGAGGGAACCGCCTAGTTCACAAGGAAGTACTCAATAGACGCTAGGGTCTTCCAATCCCGGCCGATGTGTTCTCCCAGTCGAAGGCAGCGATCGCGGACGCTCTCGCCGAGGCCCGCGAACGGACCCTGGCATTGGTCGCTCCGCTCGACGACGAGCAGCTGAACAGGGTCTATTCGCCGATCTTGAGCCCATTGGCCTGGGACCTCGGGCACATCGCCAACTTCGAGGAGCTCTGGTTGGTGCAGACGATCGGCGGGCGGGAGCCGCTGCACGGGGAGTTGGGCTGCTTCTACGACGCGATCGAGAACCCGCGCAAGGTGCGCGGCGAGCTGCCGATCCTGCGCGACGCCGAGCTGCGTGCCTACATGGCAGACGTCCGCGAGCGCACGCTCGACGTACTGGAGGATGTGGAGATCGGACCAGACGCCGAGGACCTGCTGCTGCGGGACGGATTCGTCTACGAGCTGCTGCTCGCGCACGAGCTCCAGCACAACGAGACGATGCTGCAGCTGCTGCAGCTGGTCGACGGCTACGAAGCGCCCCGGTGCGCGGGGCATCTCTCGCCCGGACAAGCGTCGGGCCAATTGTCCCGACGCTTTGAGTATCCGCCCGTTCGAGAGATGCCCCGCGCACCGGGGTCGATCCTCATCGCCGGTGGCACGTACGAGATCGGCGCGGCCGAGCGGGGCTTCGCCTACGACAACGAGCGGCCGCGACATGCCGTCGAGCTGAATGCCTTCGAGATCGATCGAACTCCCGTCACCAACGGCGCGTACACCAGGTTCATGGAGGAGACCGGGGCGGAGCCGCCGCTGTACTGGGAGCGCGACGGAGAAGGGTGGGTCGACACCGCCCGCGGCCAGCGCGAGCCGATCAACCCGGGTCATCCCGTGATCCACGTCTCCTGGGATCAGGCCGATTCCTTCGCCCGCTGGGCCGGCAAGCGGCTGCCGACCGAGTTCGAGTGGGAGGCGGCGCGGCCGCAGCTCGACGGTGTCGGTCACGGCTGGGAATGGACCTCCTCCGACTTTCTCGCCTACCCCGGGTTCGAGGCCTTCCCCTACCGCGAGTACTCCGAGGTCTTCTTCGGCGACGAGTACAAGGTGCTGCGCGGCAGCTCCTGGGCGACGCACCCGCGGGTCGCCCGACCCACCTTCCGCAACTGGGACCTGGCCCAGCGCAGCCAGATCTTCTCCGGCATTCGCTGCGCGAGGGACGCATGACGATCGCGATCGACGTCCACCTCGACGGCGACGCCGCGGCGAAGATGGCGCGCGATGTCCGCGAGGGTCTCTGCGCCTACCCGAAGGAGGTGGCGCCGAAATACTTCTACGACGAGCGCGGCTCGCTGCTGTTCGAGCGGATCACCGAGCTGCCCGAGTACTACCCGACCCGGGCCGAGCGGGAGGTCCTCACGAGCCGCTCCGGTGAGATCCACGCCACCGCCGGCTGCCCCGAAACGCTGGTCGAGCTGGGCTCGGGCTCGGCGGCGAAGACGCGTCACCTGCTGAGCGCGATGCGCGACTGCGGCGACCTCGACACCTACGTCCCGGTGGACATCTCCGAGGAGATCACCGAGCGCACCGCCTCCGAACTGGTCGACGAGTACCCGGGGCTGAACGTCCACGGCATGGTCTGCGACTTCGAGCAGCACCTGGAGCGCGTCCCGCACGGCTCCGGCACGCGCATGATCGCCTTCCTCGGCGGCACGATCGGCAACCTCTACCCGCGCGAGCGCCACGCCTTCCTCGAGCGGATCCGGGCCCTGCTCGGGCCCGGCGACCACCTCCTGCTCGGCACCGACCTGATCAAGGACAGGGCCCGGCTCGAGGCCGCCTACAACGACGCGGCCGGCGTCACCGCCGAGTTCAACAAGAACGTCCTCGCGGTCCTCAACGACCAGCTCGGAGCTGACTTCGACCTCGATGCCTTCGAGCACGTTGCCCGCTACGACGAGGAGGCGGAGCGGATGGACATCCGGCTGCGCTCGCTCGCCGACCAGGACGTGCGGCTCGACGGGCTCGACCTGGAGATCCGCTTCGCCGCCGACGAGGAGATGCGGACCGAGATTTCGACCAAGTTCACCCGCGAGCGGATCGCCGCCGCCTACGACGGCGCCGGCCTCGAGCTGCGCGGCTGGTTCACCGACGGCGCCGGCGACTACGCGCTCAGCCTCGCGGCACCTGCTGGGTGATGCAGTGGATGTTGCCGCCGCCGAGGAGGACCTCGCGCGCCGGCACGCCGACCACCTCGCGGTCGGGGAAGCTGCGGCGGAGGATCGCCGCCGCCTCCTCGTCGTGCCTCGGGTCGAGCAGCGGATAGACGATCCGCGAGTTGCCGAGGTAGAAGTTGACGTAGGAGGCGGCCAGGCGGTCGCCGGCGCGGCGCGGCTGCGTGCCCTCGTGGGCGTCGACGCCCTCGGCCTCCTCGGCTGAGATCAGCAGCGGGCCGGGGGAGGGTAGGAGGACCACCTCGAAGGAGCGCCCGCGGGCGTCGGTGGCGTGTTCCAGCCGCTCGCGGGCGTCGCCGGAGATCGCGTGCTGGGGGTCGTCCTCGTCGTCGGTCCAGGTCAGTAGGACGACGCCGGGGCGGGCGAAGCAGGCGAGGTTGTCGACGTGACCGTCGGTCTCGTCTTCGAAGACCCCGGCGCCGAGCCAGACCACCTTCTCGGCCCCGAGGTAGTCGAGCAGCACCCGTTCGATCTGCTCCTTCGAGAGCTCCGGGTTGCGGTTGGGGTTGAGCAGGCACTCTTCGGTCGTCAGCACCGTCCCCTCGCCGTCGACGTGGATCGCGCCGCCCTCGAGCACGATCGGGCCGCTGTAGCGGTCGGCGCCTTCGATCTCCAGCACCTTGGCCGCCACCCGTTCATCGCGGTCCCACGGAAAGTAGAGGCCGCCCTCCGTCCCTCCCCAGGCGTTGAAGTGCCAGTCGACGCCGCGGCGCCGGCCCTCGCCATCGACCACAAAGGTCGGCCCGTGGTCGCGGATCCAGGCGTCGTCGGTCGAGACCTCGACCACCCGTACCTGCGGCGGCAGCAGCGCCCGGGCATGCTCGAACTGGCCGTCGGAGACCGCCATCGTCACCGGCTCGGACCCGGCGATCACCGCTGCCACCGCCGCGTAGGCCTCCTGTGCCGGCTTCGCCCCCAGACGCCAGTTGTCGGTGCGCTCCGGCCAGGCCATCCAGCAGCCGCTGTGGGGCTCGAACTCGCCCGGCATCCGGAAACCGTCTTCGGCGGGAGTGGATTGGAGGGTCGCCGTCACCGCCCTCTATCTTGAACCAGTGGACGAGATCCGCCTGATCCGCGCCGCCGACCCGCCCGAGTCGCTCGCCCGGACGCGGGAGCCGAGCCGGCCGCCGTTCCGGATCGCCGCCGTCCAGCACCGCTGGCACCCCGATCCGGAGCAGCACGAGGCATCGCTGGAGCAGGGGATTCGCCTCGCCGCCGAAGAGGGGGCGAAGCTGGTCTGCCTGCAGGAGCTGACCCTGAGTCGCTACTTCGCGGTCGATCCCGCCGGCCCCGAAGCCGCTGGCGCCGAGCCCGAGGACCTGCCCGGCGGCCGCACCTTCGAGTTCGCCGCCCGCATGGCTGCCGCGACCGGCACCCACGTCCACGCCTCGCTCTACGAGCGCGCTGCCGGCGACGACGGCCTCGGCTTCAACACCGCGATCGTCGTCTCGCCCAGCGGCGAGCTGCTCGCTCGCACCCGCAAGCTCCACATCCCGATCACCGCCGGTTACCACGAGGACCGCTACTTCCGCCCTGGCCCGGGCGACGCCGAGGCCTTCCCGCTCGTGAGCCTCGATCCCGAACTGCATCAACTTGACTACCCAGCAGGTAGTCAAGTTGATGCAGTTCGAAGAGAGGTGCGCCTGGGCCTGCCGACCTGCTGGGACCAGTGGTTCCCCGAGGTCGCCCGCGCCTACAGTCTCGAGGGCGCCGACGTCCTCGTCTATCCGACCGCGATCGGCTCTGAGCCCGACCACCCCGAGTTCGACACCCAGCCGCTCTGGCAGCACGTGATCGTCGGCAACGGCATCGCCAACGGCGTCTTCATGGCCGCCGTCAACCGCATCGGCGAAGAGCCGCCCCTCACCTTCTACGGCTCCTCGTTCATTTCCGACCCCTACGGCCGCATCCTCGCCCAGGCCCCCCGCGACGAACCCGCGGTGCTGGTGGCCGATCTGGATCTAGACCAACGCCGAGACTGGTTGGAGCTGTTCCCATTCCTAACGACGAGGCGACCTGACGCCTACGCCCGTCTGGCCGAAGAGGCAACGAAGCTCCAGACGGATTAGGCGTTGGAGGGGTGACGGGTGGGGGTCCGTCGGAGCACCTCCGCCGCGAGAGTCGCCACCTGCATTCGCCCCAAGCTCTCCGGCGCGGCTCCATGCTGAGTACCGCCGGACCCCCACCCGACACCCCTGAGTACGCGGAGGCATAGGCCTCAACACCGCGCCGAAAGGTGCCGAGCTGGGACCGCATCCGATTTCGACCCCACCCCGCTGTGCTCGAAATCGGATGCGCGTGTTCTGTCTCCCGACACCGCTGAACCTTTCGACGTCTCACCAATCTCGATCGCGGAGGGAGCCGGTGGGGGTCGTGAGGTACTCAGCATGGAGCCGCGCCGCTGACGCTTGAGGCGTCAGCAACAGGCGCTTCTCGCGGCGGAGGTGCTCCGAACGACCCCCACCGGCTCCCTCCCTACCCGAACCGCTTGCTCAGCTCGGCGCCAGCGCCTCGATCGTCTCGCCAAGCTTGTCCGGCGTCGTGATCGGGGTGAGGATCGGGAGAGTGATGCCGCCGGCGACGAATTCGTCGAGGCGCTGCTTCATCTGCTCCGAGGTGCCGAAGATGAACACGTCCTCGATCAGCTCCCAGGGGGCCGCCGCGGCGGCGGCCTGGCGGTCGCCGGCTTCCCAGGCCTCGACCATCGGGCCGATCTGCTCGCCGAAGCCCATCCAGCGGTAGAAGTCGGCGTAGACCGGGACGGTGATGTACGAGGAGAACATGAAGCGGGCGAGGGGCTCGACCCGCTCGCGCTCGCCGGGGATGCAGAAGAAGCGGCAGAGCAGCTCGAAGCCGCTCGGCGCCCCCTCCAGCTGCGCGGTCACCTTCGGCAGGCCGGACAGGGGCAGGAAGTTGGTGAAGGCGCCGGCGGCGCGTTCGACCGCCAGCTCGAGCATCTTGCCGCGCAGGGCCGCGAGCACGATCGGGACCTCGAAGCGGGGCGCCGTTTCCAGCTTGAAGCCGGTCTCGCTGCGCTCCCCGCCGAGCACCGGGTCGAGGAAGTCGAGCGTCTCCCGCACCTTGCTCAGCGGCCGCTCGAAGGGGATCCCGTTCCAGCCTTCGACGATCCGGTCCGAGGAGGAGCCGAGGCCGAGCACGAAGCGTCCCTCGGAGGCGTCGGAGAGCGCCACCGCCTGCTGGGCCAGCAGGGCCGGGCCGCGCTGGAAGACGCCGACGATCCCGGTCCCCAGCCGCGCCCGCTCGGTCCAGGCGGCGCTCAGCGCCAGCGGCGTGAAGCCGTCCGGGCCGGCCGTCTCGCCGGTCCAGAGGTCGGTGTAGCCGGCCGCCTCAGCGCGGCGGACGTGCTCCTCGTGGTCAGGGAGCGTCAGTCCCGGCAACGGCAGCGTCAGGCCCCAGCGATCCATCGACTGGGACCCTATCGCCGTCCGGGCGCTCGGCGCGAACCTCGAAACGGCGGTTCGGCGACCAGCTGCTGAAGAAGGAATCGGCGTCCTGCGCGCTGAGCGGCCGGGTGAAGAGGAAGCCCTGGCCGTTGTCGCACTCTTTGTCGCGAATCAGCGAGAGGTCTTGCGGCCGCTCGATTCCCTCCGCCGTCGTCTCTATCTCCAGCGCTTTGCCGAGCTGGACGAGGGTGTGGAGGAGGATCTCGTTCTCGCCGCCCTCGGCCAGCTGGGAGACGAAGGAGCGGTCGATCTTCAGCACGTCGACCGGGAACTGGCGCAGGTGCGAGAGCGAGGAGTAGCCGGTGCCGAAGTCGTCGACCGCGATCTTCACCCCGACCTCCTTCAGCTCGCGCAGTCGGCGCGCCGTTTCCTCGGCGTCGGTCATCAGCGTCGTCTCGGTGATCTCCAGCGTCAGCGCCTCCGGCGCCAGGCCGCTCGCCGCCAGCGCCAGCTTGACGTCGTCGATCAGCGCGTCGGTGTCGAGCTGCAGGGCGGAGACGTTGACCGAGAGACCCATCGGGCGCCCATCCTGCTGCCAGCGCGCCGCCTGCGCGCAGGCCTCGCGCAGGACCCAGGCGCCGACGTCGACGATCAGCTTCGACTCCTCCAGCAGCGGGATGAACTCCTCCGGCTCGACGACCCCGCGGCCCGGGCGGCGCCAGCGGATCAGCGCCTCGACCCCCGTCGGGGTCATCGTCTGCAGGTCGAAGGTCGGCTGATAGACGAGGAAGAACTCCTCTTTTGCGAGGGCGGTCTGCAGGTCCATCTCGGTTTCCAGCCGCGCCTGCACCTCGTCCTCCATCCCCGACTCGAAGACCAGGTAGCGGCTCTTGCCGCCCCACTTGGCCCGGTACATGGCGATGTCGGCGTCCCGCAGCAGCTCTTCGGCCGAGTCGCGGATGCCGGTGGCGATGCCGATGCTGGCGTTGACGTGGACCAGCGTCTCGCCTTCCGCACAAAGCGCGAAGGGCTCGGCAAACGCTTCCAACAGACGCTCGGCGATCAGCTCCGGCCCGGCTGCCAGCGACAGCCCCTCGGCGACGACGACGAACTCGTCGCCCCCCATCCGCCCGAGCGCGTCGGTGTCCCGGATCACGCCCTCCAGCCGTTCGGCCACGGCGCAGAGCAGTTCGTCGCCGACCCCGTGCCCGAGCGAATCGTTGATCGCCTTGAAGTTGTCGAGATCGACGAAGAGCGCTGCCACCGGCTCCTGGTTCTGACGTGAGCGCCGCAGCGTCTGCTCGATCCGGTCGAGGATCAGGGTCCGGTTCGGCAGCCCGGTGAGGGCATCGTGGGTGGCGAGGAAGACGAGTTCCTTCTCGCGGCTCGAAGAGTTCCTCGTGGGCGCGCTGGCGCTCGTCCTCGAAGGACTGGCACATCCGCACCAGGGTGACGTCGAGGCTGCGCTGGACCATCGCCCGCGCCCTCGCCAGCGTTTCCAACCCGAGGCCGAGGTCGGCGGCGCTCTCGTCGAGCACCTCGAGCGTGCAGTCGCGCCAGCGCAGGCAGCGTTTCGTCACCTCGTTCAGGGGCGCCTCCTGCTGGGAGGCGAGCTGGGCGAAGATCCGCCACGACTCCTGCCCGACCTCGCGGGCGACCGCTTCGCCCTCACCGGCCATCCAGCGGGCGACGGCGACGGTGGAGACGGTGCCGACGTCTTCAAAGCTGTCTTCGACGACCTTCGCCAGTGTCGTCGAAGATTGGGCGGAGCGCTGCATCATCCGCGCCACCACCTCGCCGGTGCGATCGCTCAGCTCCTGCCCCAGCCTCGACAGCTCCGTGGCTCCCATGAACCGCGTCATCGACTGCGCGCTCAGAGTTCTTTAGCGAAATCCGCCGCCCCGCACCGATTTCGATTGGGGCAAACGTCCAGGCCCCGACTTCATCGCGGCTGCGACTTCAACTAGGCTCCCGCCCCACATGGGGTCCACCGATCAGGAGGCCGGAGCCGCCCGCTCGGCGGCCAAGCCCGACCGCAACCTCGCTCTCGAGCTCGTCCGCGTCACCGAGGCCGCCGCTCTGGCCTCGGCCCGCTGGGTCGGCCGCGGCGACAAGATCGCCGCCGACCAGGCCGCGGTCGACGCGATGCGCCACGTCCTTGACTCGGTCTCGATGGACGGCACCGTCGTCATCGGCGAGGGGGAGAAGGACGAGGCGCCGATGCTCTACAACGGAGAGCAGATCGGCGACGGCAGCCTGCCCACGGTCGACATCGCCGTCGACCCGCTCGAGGGGACCCGCCTCTGCGCGCTGGGGATGCCGAGCGCGATCGCCGTCATTGCCCTGGCGGAGCGGGGGACGATGTTCGACCCGGGCCCCTGCGTCTACATGGAAAAGATGGCGGGCGGGGAAGAGATCGCCGACCTGCTCGACCTCGACCGGCCGCTGCCCGAGACCCTGAAGCTGATCGCCCAGCGCAAGGGCGAGTCGGTCGGCGACGTGATCGTCGTCATGCTTGACCGCCCTCGCCATGAGCAAGCGATGAAGGAAGTCCGCGAGGCCGGCGCCCGGATCCGCCTGATCACCGACGGCGACGTCTCCGCCTCGCTGCTGGCGGTGAGCGAACGCTCGCCAGTCGACCTGCTGTGGGGGATCGGCGGCACCCCCGAGGGCGTGATCTCCGCCGCGGCGTTGAAGTCGATGGGCGGGCAGCTGATCGGCCGTCTCTGGCCGCGCAACGACGAGGAGCGCTCGGAAGCGGTTGACGCCGGCTACGACCTCGATCGCGTCCTCAACGCCAACGACCTCTGCTCCGGCGACGACGTCTTCTTCTCGGCCACCGGGGTCACCGACGGCGACGTCCTCCAAGGCGTCCGCTACAGCGGCCCCGGCGCCACCACCGAGTCGCTGGTGATGCGCTCGCGCTCAGGGACGGTGAGGCGCGTCCACGCTCGCCACGACAGGTCCAAGCTCCGCGAGATAATCGGCGAGCGCTACGGCTGATTTCCCGCTGCCCGGGTAGCTGGGCGGAGTGATCGCGGTCGCCGGAGCAACTGGGTACGTCGGTGGCCTGCTGTGCAGGCGGCTGCAGGAGGAGGGGCGCGAGGTGCGGGCCCTGGCGCGGCACCCGGAGCGGGCGGGGGAGCTGGAGGAGGCCGGCTGCGAGGTTGTCCAGGCCGACGTGCTCGAGGCGGATTCACTCGACCCGGCGCTGGAGAGTGCCGAGGTCGCCTACTACCTCGTCCACTCGATGGGGCGCGGCTCCGACGGGGATTTCGCCGCCCGCGACCAGGAAGGGGCGGAGAACTTCGCCGCCGCCGCGGCGGCGTCAGGCGTAAGGCGAGTCGTCTACCTCGGTGGCCTGGGAGAGGGGTCGAAGCACCTCGACAGCCGCCACCGGACCGCTGAGACCCTGCGCCGGGGCGAGGTGCCCGTCGTCTACTTCCGCGCCGCCGCCGTGCTCGGCGCCGGCAGCGAGTCCTTCCGCACCGCCTTCTACCTGGTCCGCCGCCTGCCGGTGATGATCACCCCGCGCTGGGTCAAGACCCGGACCCAGCCGGTTGCCGTCGCCGACGCGATCGCCTACCTCGCGGCCGCCGCCGACCTCGGGCTGCCGGTCGAGCGGGAAATCGAAATCGGCGGCCCCGACGTCACCACCTACGGCGGCATGATCGACGAGCTGGCGCGGGCGCTTGATCGGCGACCGCCCTTGCGGATCACGGTGCCGCTGCTGACCCCAGCCCTCTCCTCGCTCTGGATCGGCCTCGTGACTCCGGTCGACGCCGGTGTCGCCAAGCCGCTGATCGAGGGCCTCGCGACCGAGACCGTGGTCGGCGACCCCTCCGGGATGGAGCTCTTCCCGCGGGTCGACCGGACGCCGCTGCGGCAGGCCCTCGCCGCCGCCCTCGCCGAGCGCGGTTAGGCGGCCCGCTGCTGCTCGGCCCGCGCCACCTCTTCGCCGACGAAGGGGACGAGGAGTTCGTAGGTGAGGTCGGGAAGCAGGCGGGGCAGCTCCACCGCCTGTCCCAGTACGACCTGCTCGTAGATGCGGGCCATGATCGCCCCGACCGCGAGGCCGGTCGCGCGGGAGAGCTCGGGATCGGGGCCGTCGTCGCCGAGCCCGTCGTCGATGAGCTTGGTGAAGCGGGCGTACTCGCTCTGGAAGATAGGCCGGAAGGCGGGGCCGATCGTGCTCAGCTCGACCAACGTGAAGCGGGCGGTCGTCGGATCGGAGGCGAACCAGTCGAGCGTCACCGCCAGCGCTTTGCGGATCCGTTCCGGCCAGGGGCCGTCCTCGCCATAGGCGGCTTGCACCCGCTCCTCGAGGTCGTCGACGAGGATCTTGTGGGCGGCCAGCATGCAGTCGAGCTTGTCGTCGAAGAGTTCGTAGAAGCTCTCGCGGCCGACGCCGGCCTCGCCGAGGATGTCTCCGACGGTGGTCGACTCGTAGCCGTTGGCGGCCATCACCCGGACGACGGCGGCGAGCAGCCGCTCCCGCTGCGAGCGCTCAACCAGCTCGCGCGGGAGCCCGTGCCGGCCCCGCGGCAGCCGCCACTGGCGCAGATCCTGGGGGCTATCGCTCACCGCGAAGCGGCGCCGCTGTGTCGGTTTTTCCCGCCAGGCGGGACTGCCGCAAGGCTTCCTCGTGGCCCCCGTAGGGGCTGACCGCCAGATAGACGAGCTCCGGCAGCAGCTCGGGCAGGCGGTCGGGCTGGCCGGTGGCGATCTGGTTGAGGATCAGGACCTGGGCCTGGCCGAAGGCGAGGCGCGGATCGGTATGAGCTTGGACGCTCCCGCCTCCGCCCCAGAGGGCCTCCAGCGCCGGCAGGGTCGCCCTGCGGTAGCGCTCGATCACCTTCGGGTCGACCGCCATCGCATCGCCGGCAAGGAGCTGGGCCAAGCCGGGCCGCGCCGCCAGCACCTCGACCACTGCCGTCACCGCCATCCGGGCGGCATCTCCAGGCGCGTCGTCAGCCGCATGCGTCGCCGCGGCCACTCCCTGCAGCTCCTCGATGCAGAAGCCGATCGCAGCGTTGAAGCAGGCCCGCTTGTCCTCGAAGTGCTTGTAGAAGGTGGTGCGCGAGATATGCGCGCGCGAGACGACATCGGTGATCGTCGTCGCCGCGTAGGTTTTCTCGGCGCAGGACTCGATCATCGCGTCGACGATCCGCGGGCGCTGCGGCCGGTTGACGATGGCGGCGGCGGTGGCCGGACGCAGGACGCTGTTGGAAGCTTCAGAACCCCGGAGTTTTTGCATCACTGTGGCTTCTTCCACCCGGTGTGTTGGCTGGACGGCCAGTCCAGAGGAGCCGACGTAACCCCGTGAGAGGATACGACAGTTTTTAACTACTGGAAGAAAGCCCTTGAACGCTGGCCCAAGCGGTCACTTCTCCTCGCAGCCCTCGCAGGGACGCTCCAGCTTCGAGAAGTAGGGCAATTCGCCCGTGTCGTGGTACTCGAAGCGCAGCGAGTTGATCACCGCTCCAGCCATCAGCGCGAGGCTGAGCACGTAGAACCAGAGCAGCGCGATGAGGATGAAGCCGAGGGTGGAACCGAACCGCGAGAGGCTGGACACGTTGGAGAGGTAGATGGGGAAGAGCCAGTTGGCGAGGCCGGCACCGACGGTGACCAAAAGGGCGCCCGGCCAGACCGCTCGCCACGGCATATGGCCTTTGGGGACGGCCCAGAAGATCACCGAGCAGATGCCGAAGGTGACCAGCAATGCAGCCCCCAGCAGCAGGACCGTGTCGAGCGCCTTGATGTCGGAGAGCCCCAGCGGCAGCCGGTCGGTGCTGGAGATCAGGGTGCTCTCGAAGGTCGGCACGAAGATGCTGGCGGCGATGAAGAGGAGGACGACGACGAGCATCGCGAAGGAGAACCGCTTCTGTTCCACCCAGCCGCGGCACTCGACGTGGTAGATGCGGCAGAAGGCGGTGTCCATCGCCCCCCAGAAGGAGGCGCCGATCCAGAGCGAGCCGGCGAAGGCGGCGATCCCGATCGGCGCCGTGTTGCTCTCGATCCGGGTCAGGGCGTCGGTCAGGGTCTGCTGCTCGGTGTTCGGGAAGAGGCGCTGGAGGTCGGCAAGGACGCTGCTCTCCACCCCCTCGATCTTCAGTACCTGGCCGAAGACGAAGAGGACGAGGAGGGCGAAGGGGAAGACCGCCAGCATCAGGTTGTAGGCGACCATCGCCGAGAGCCCGGTGACGTTCTCGCGATAGGCGCGCTGCCAGAAGGCGCGGAGCCAGGGGGTCGGATGGCGGAAGGGGCTGGGCATTGACTTCACAAACTGAAGCGAGTACCATGCGAACACGCGTTTGAGCCAACTCAGACGCTGGCCCACAGGGCAAGATGACGATGTAGACGCTACTTCGCGGACCAGACTTCTCGGGTCCGTTTTTTGTCGGTCCGGCGCGACTTTCGGCTCGCGACGGTATTTCATCGCCAGGACTAAACATCGACCGCAAGGGAAACGAGTAAGAACGGATGCTGGTAGCAGAGCTTCAGGAACTGGACGAGGTCAAAAACCTCATCAATCGCGGGCAGCAGCTCGGGGTTCTGACTTTTGGCGACATCGCCTCCGCGGTCTCCGAGGTCGATCTCGACGAGTCTGACGTCGAGGATCTCTACGGCCACCTCGAGAAGTCGGGGATCGAGCTCGTCGAGGACATGGACCCGGCGCAGAAAGCCGCCGCCGAAGCGCTCCCCGCCGACACCGGCAAAAAAGGCCGCCGGCGCCAGAAACAGGCGCTCGACCTGAAACCGGACATGACGACCGATTCCTTGCAGCTGTTCCTCAAGGACATCGGCAAAGTCCGCCTCCTGACCGCGGCGGAGGAGGTCGAACTGGCGAAACGGATCGAGCGCGGCGACCTCGACGCGAAGCAGAAAATGGTCGAGTCGAACCTCCGGCTCGTCGTCTCGATCGCGAAAAATTACCGGAACCAGGGGCTTCCCTTCCTCGATTTAATCCAGGAGGGGACGCTGGGCCTGGTTCGCGCGGCGGAGAAGTTCGACTACCGCAAGGGGTTCAAGTTCTCCACCTACGCGACCTGGTGGATCCGCCAGGCGATCGCCCGAGCGCTCGCCGACAAGGCGCGGACGATCCGGATCCCGGTCCACGTCGTCGAGAAGCTGAACAAGATCGGCCGCGCCGAGCGCAAGCTGGTCACCGAGTTGGGCCGCGAGCCCACCCCGGAGGAGATCGCCGAGGTGACGGGGATCGATCCCGAGGAGGTCGACTCGATCAAGCGCTCCGCCCAGGCCCCGGTCTCCCTCGAGAAGCCGGTAGGCGACGAGGAGGAGTCCGAGTTCGGCCAGTTCATCGCCGACGAGAAGGCCGAGAGCCCGTTCGACCGGGCCGCGGACCTGCTGACCAAAGAGGCGCTGAAAGAGGCGCTGGAGAATCTCTCCTACCGCGAGCGCCGCGTCCTCGAACTCCGCTACGGGCTCGGCGGCGAGCACCCGCGGACCCTGGATGAGGTCGGCCGTACCTTCAACGTCACCCGCGAGCGGATCCGCCAGATCGAGAACCAGTCGCTCAAAAAGCTGCAGTCGCTGGGCGAGGCGCAGAAACTGCGCGAGGTCGCTTAGTAATTCGGTTGCGGGGGAGGGGTCAGGTGCCCCTCTCCCAGAGACCGTCGCGCAGCTGGGGCGGGTTGCTGGGCGCGACTGTGGTCTCAGGAGCCTCTGTGAGAGGGGCACCTGACCCCTCCTCGCCCACCGGTTAAGTGGGCTGGCTGCCCCGCCGATAGGGGTGGGGAGATGGCATTCGATATCGATTCGGCGCTGCGGAAGCTCATCGAGCGGGAGGGGTCCGACCTGCACATCAAGGTCGGGGTGCCGCCTACCGCGCGGATGCACGGCGAGCTGGCTTCGTTCGAGGGGTACCAGCCGCTGACGCCGGAGGACACCGAAAGGGCCTTCCAGGACATGGCCGAGGTGCGGTCGGTCTCGGAATTCGAGGAATGCGGCGAGGCCGACTTCTCGTATGCGATCAAGGGCCTTTCGCGGTTCCGCGTCAATGCCTTCAAGCAGCGCGGCTCGATCTCGATCGTCTGCCGCGCGATCCCCTTCGACATCCGCTCGGTCGACGACCTCGGGCTGCCGCCGGTGGTGACCAAGCTGGCCGAAGAGCAGCGCGGGATCATCCTCGTCACCGGCACCACCGGCTCCGGGAAGAGCACGACCCTGGCGGCGATGATCGACCACATCAACCGCAACCGGACCGATCACATCGTCACCCTCGAGGACCCGATCGAGTACCTGCACCCGGACAAAAACTCGATCATCAACCAGCGCGAAGTCGGCTCCGACACCGAGAGCTTCGCCCGCGCGATGCGGCGTGTCCTGCGCCAGGACCCCGACGTGATCCTGATCGGCGAGATGCGCGACGAGGAGACCGTTCGCACCGCCCTCTCGGCGGCCGAGACCGGCCACCTCGTGCTCTCGACCGTCCATACCCTCGACGCGACCGAGACGATCAACCGCATCGTCGACTTCTTCCCGCCCCACCTCCAGCACCAGGCCCGGGTCATGCTCGCCGCCACCCTCAAGGGCGCGATCGCCCAGCGCCTCGTCCCCGACATCAGCGGCAACGGCCGCGTCCCCGCCTCCGAGATCCTCATCGTCACCGGGCGGGTCCAAGACCTGATCATGAACCCGGAGGAGACCGGCAAGATCACCGAGGTGATCGCCGAGGGCGAGTACTACGGCATGCGCACCTTCGACCAGTCCCTGATGCACTACGTGATGGGGGGCAAGGTCGCCGAGTCCGTCGCCCTCGAGTACGCCTCCAACCCGCACGACTTCAAACTGATGCTGGCGGCGGGCGGTCAGCGGGCGAGCGGCATCGAGCAGCTCGAGCCTCAGGCTACGTCGTAGTACGGCCGTCCACGAGCACTGCCAGGGGTCGACCGCGGTTCAAGCATGCCTCGCCTCGCGCCGATCAGTTAGCGATGGCCGCAATCGATCGCTTCATCCTGCTCGTCCGAGACCTGCGCCGCAACGAGAGCGGGATGGCTCTCCCGACCGCGCTCTTCACGATGATCGCGGCGATGGGCTTGGCAAGCGCTGCCGTTATGGCCTCGGTGGATAGTCAGCACGGCACCGCCCGAGACAGCGGCTCGAAGCAGGCGATCGCTGCCGCTGACGCCGGCGCGAATATCGCCCTGTTGCGCCTCAACCGCTACGCGAGCGCGCTTACGATCGCAACCCCCTGCCTGGGCGTTAGCGGCGGGAACCTGGTGCTGACGACGAAATCAGCTGATGGCTGGTGTCCAGCGGTGACCGGCACCGTCGGCGACTCCTCCTATAGCTATCGCGTCACCCCCTCGGGGACGACGATCAGCGTCGTCTCGACCGGCACCGCCGGCGGGGTCAGCCGGAAGATCGATGTCACGTTCAACCCGAGCTCGATCGGCAGCATTTTCGAAAAAGAGGGATTGATCGGGATCGAAGACCTGAACATCACCGGCAGCGCCGAACTCCACGTCGGGGTCGGCACCAACGGCAACGTCAATACGACCGGCAACGCCGAAATGTGTGGCAACGTCCGCCACGGCATCGGCAAAGACTGGTACAACACCGGCAGCGCCTCGCAGTGCAAAGGTTACGGCGAGCTTGAAGCGAACGTGACGCTGCCGGCGGTCAGCACCTTCATGCCCACTGACATCGCCACCAACAACTCCAACTACCGGCTGGTGGCGTGCGTGAAAACCAGTCCTCCCACCCCGACGGGCTGCGAAGAAGACAGCTTCACCGGAGCCTCACGCACCTCTACGACTCCATGGAAGCCCACGACCTCGCCCGCCACGACCACGGCCGGCACGATCTCAATGAGCTCCTCGAAGTCGACGCTGACTCTGACGGGGGGCGACTACTGGCTCTGCAAGCTCGATCTCAACGGGGGCCAGCTGATCATGGGAGAAAAAGCCCCCGTGCGGATCTTCTTCGATACTCCGGAGAACTGCGGGATCAGCTCGGGCGGCACCCAGATCGACCTCAACGGAGGTAGCACGATCACCGCTACCGGCTACAACGAAGACCTGCAGATCTACGAAATGCCGGGCTTCTACCTGACGGGGTCAACCTCGAGGCCGACGACTGTCAACATCAACGGCAACGCCAAGGACGAAAACGAGATGGTCATGTACGGGCCGAACACGACCTTCAACATCAACGGCAACATGACCTACATAGGCGTGATTGCGGGGAAGAAAGTGAACATCAACGGCAACGCCACGATCACGCAACCGAAAGGCTATAAACCGCCTGAAATCGGCGGCGCGACGATCTACTCGCGGCAGTCGTACCTCGAGTGCACGACCTCGGTCTCCTCGCCTCCCAACGCAGGCTGCTAGCCGGCGCGACAGCGAGCGGCGCCCCAATCCTCAAGCTCGGTCGTCCCTCTGCCGAGCTAGATGGGTGGACGCATGAGGGACGCAATCAACAACAACCCGGTCGCCCAGGTCGGTCTCGTCGCCGCCCTGCTGATCGCCGGCGTCTTCCTGTTCATGTCGATGAGCGGTGGCGGCGAAGCCGAACCCGAAGCGACGCCCGCGGTCGAAGAACCGATCGCGGTTGAAACGGGCTTGGCGCCGACCGCCGGGACGTCCGCGGCTGGGGTTGCCGGTGCGCCGAAGGTTCCGGCACGGCCACTGCCTCCGCGCGTGACGGCGGCATTCGACGCGAACCGCACGGTCGTCTTGATGATCGTCAAGTCCAACGGCGTCGACGACGCCCTCACCACCCGCGCCGCCCTAACCAGCGCGGCCGACATGGACGGTGTTTCGTTGTTCGTCGTCCCCGACGACCAGATCGCCGACTACACCGCGATCACCCAGGAGGTCGAACTGAGCCAGTTGCCGGCACTGGTGGTCGTGCGTCCCAAGAATCTCGACAAGGGCGTCCCAACCGCCTCGGTCACCTACGGCTACCAGAGCCCCGAGACCGTCCGTCAGGCGGTTGTCGACGCCCGCTATCGAGGACACGTCCTCGCGTATCACCCCTAGGTCGATGGGCTCCTCGGACTTTCCGTCCCACCTGAGGCCCGTCCCCGATTCCGGCGCCGCGACGGCCCCTCAGCTGGGCGGACAGGAGGGCGGTACCCCGGGGTTGACCCCGCCGCTCTCGCGCGGGCGCTCGAGTGGCTTCGTCACCGACGTCCTGGTCGAGCTCGGGTATGTAGACCAGGAGCGGGTGAACCAGGCGGTCGAGCAGGCGAGGGTGGCAGGGAAGCCGCCTGAGCAGCTGCTGCTCGAGCAGGGGGCGATCACCAGCGACCAGCTTTCGCGAGCGAGCGCCGAGCGCTACGGGCTTGATCACCTCGACCTCTCCGCCTACAAGGTGGATATGGCCGCGGCAAACCTGATCACCGTTGCCACCGCACGCCGGTATAGGGCGCTACCGGTCGGCTTCGTAGACAAGCAGACCTTGTTGGTCGCAATGGCGGACCCGACCAATGTTCTGGCCGTCGACGACATCCAGATTGCGACGGCGCTCGACTGTCGCGTGGCGGTTGCCGCCGGGGAAGACATCGAGGCGCTGATCGGGCGCCTCAACACCCTGCAGAGCGCGGTCACCGATGCGGTGGTGGAGGAGGAAGAAGAGGACGAGAGCGCCGACGTCAGCGACATCCAGGTCAGCGCCGAAGACGCACCGGTGATCAAGCTCGTCTACAGCATCCTCGGACAGGCCGTGGGGGAGGGCGCTTCCGACGTCCACTTCGAGACGGAGGAGAGCGAGATGCGAGTCCGCTTCCGCGTCGACGGCGTCCTGCGCGAGGCGGCTCACGTGCCCAAACGCATGGTCAGCGCCGTGATCTCCCGCGTCAAGATCATGAGCGACCTCAACATCGCCGAGAAGCGGGTGCCGCAGGACGGGCGCGTCAGCATCACCGTCGAGAACCGCCGCGTCGACCTCCGTATCACCACCCTTCCCACCCAGTATGGGGAGGGGGCGACGATCCGCATCCTCGACAAAGCCAACGCCCAGCGGTCCCTAGACGAGCTCGGCATGGACGGCGATTCCCGCACGCAATTCGAACACGCCTTCCGGCAGGCATACGGCGCCGTCCTCGTCACCGGCCCGACCGGCTCGGGTAAGAGCACGACTCTTTACGCAGCCCTACAGGAGCTGAACGAGGTCGAGAAGAACATCATCACGATCGAGGACCCAGTCGAGTATCAACTCTCTGGGGTCAACCAGATCAACGTCAACCGCAAGGCGGGCCTCGACTTCGCCACCGGCCTGCGCTCGATCCTGCGAGCTGATCCGGACATCGTGATGGTCGGCGAGATCCGCGATTCAGAGACGGCGAGGATCGCGATCGAGGCCGCGCTCACCGGCCACATGATGCTTTCCACCCTCCACACCAACGACGCTCCCGGCGCGATCAGTCGTTTGTCGAAGATGGGCATCGAGCCTTTTCTGATCTCCTCGGCGCTCGACTGCGTCGTCGCCCAGCGCCTCGCGCGCCAGCTCTGTCCGCACTGCAAGCGGCGCACGGTGATCCCGGTGCAGGCGCTGGTCGCAGCCGGCATCAAAGCGGGCACCGAGCTGGAGGGCTACGAGCCGGTGGGGTGCGGGCGCTGCAGCCAAAGCGGCTACCGCGGACGCGTCGGCCTCTACTCGGTGATGCGCCTCACCGAAGCGGTCAAGGAAATGACGGTAGCCCAGGTGGCCGAGGCGGAAATCGCCTCCGTGGCGCGACACGAGGGAATGTGCACGCTGCGCGAGGACGGGGTCGCCAAAGTCCGCTCCGGCCTCACCAGCCTCGAGGAGGTTCTCCGTGTCACTGCCTGATCTGTCGCATTACCGCGCTCAGGTATCCAGGAATCCGGTCGAGCGGCCGATCTAGAGGCCATGGACTTCGATTTCGCAGAGGTGCTCCGCCGCATGGTCGAGAGCAGAGCCTCGGACGTGCATCTCACGCCCGGCTTTCCGCCGGCGATGCGGGACAAGGGAAAGATCATTCCGATGGAGGGCTTTCCCGTGCTCTCCGGTCAGGAGACCCGCGAGATCGTGTTCAGCATCCTCAACGACGACCAGCGGAAAAAGTTCGAGAACCACAAACAGCTCGACTTTGCCTACGCCATCCCCGGCGTCGCCCGCTTCCGTGTCAACTGCTTCTTCCAACGGGGGGCGGTCAGCGCAGCCTTCCGGCTCGTCCCACATGACATCCCCAGCCTCGAGTCATTGGCGGTGCCATCGATCCTGCGCGACCTGACCCAGAAACCGCGCGGTTTCGTGCTCGTCACCGGTCCGACCGGATCGGGCAAGAGCACCACCTTGGCGGCGATGCTCGATGTGATCAATGTCGAGCACCAAGACCACATCCTCACGATCGAGGACCCGATCGAGTTCCTGCACCCACATAAACGCTCGATCGTCAACCAGCGAGAGGTGGGAGCCGACGCCGAAGACTTTGCCCTGGGCCTCCGCGCGGCGCTGCGAGAGGACCCCGACGTGATCCTCGTGGGTGAGATGCGCGACCTCGAGACGATCTCCACCGCGCTGACCGCGGCCGAGACCGGCCACCTCGTATTCGCCACCCTCCACACCCAATCGACGGCGCAGACCGTGGACCGGATCATCGACGTTTTCCCCCCGCAGCAGCAAGGGCAGGTCCGAACCCAGCTCTCGATCGCCCTGCAGGGGATCGTCACCCAGCAATTGCTGCCCACCGCCGACGGCTCGGGCCGCGTGGTGGCCTGCGAGGTCTTGGTGCCGACCCCGGCGATACGCAACCTGATCCGGGAGGGCAAGACCCACCAGATCTACGCCGCCGTGCAGACCTCGGCCGCGGTTGGCATGCAGACCATGGACGCCGACCTCGCTCGCCTCGTGCGGGAAGGAAAGATCACCCGAGCCCTTGCCGAACAACGGGCCTCAGTGCCCGAGGAGCTCAGGCGCCTGATGGGCGGAGCGCCCGTTCCTCAGCCGTCCTCGCTCGCGATGCCAGGCGAGGCAGCCGGATACCAGCAGCCACCCGCCTACACGCAAGGGGGGTAGGCGGCGATGGCGGCCACGACCTTCGCGTTCCGGGCGATGGACCTCGCAGGCGCGGCTAGCGCAGGGGAGATCGAGGCCGAGTCCAAGGCTCAGGTTTCCGAGCAGCTGCGCCAACGCGGGCTGATCGTCCTCGACGTCAGCGAGAAGAGCGAGCCGTTCAAAATCGAGCAGCTCTGGCAGACCTGGAAAGGGATCGACATGCGGGAGCTGGCGATCTTCTCGCGCCAGTTTGCGACCTTGATCGCCTCCGGAATGCCGATGCTGCGGACGCTCCACACCCTGGAAGAGCAGACCCAGGACGAGCGGATCAAGGAGGCCATCGGCGGGCTCCGCTCCGACGTAGAGGCCGGCAGCACCCTCGAGCAGGCGATGGAGCGCCATCCCGAAGTCTTCGACCGCCTCTACCGCGCCATGGTTCGTTCTGGTGAGCAGTCTGGTCGTCTCGAGGACGCGATGGACCGGATCGCCTACCAAGTGGAATCATCTGACAGCCTGCGCCGCCAGGTCAAATCGGCGCTGATGTACCCGGCGCTGATCTTCGGCTTCGCGATGGTGGTCCTGGTTGCCGTCGTCGCCTTCGTGATTCCCGTCTTCGTCGGCATCTTCGAACAGATCGGGGAAGAAAACCCGGACGAAAAGACTGCGCTGCCGCTGCCGACGCAGATCTGCGTCAGCGCCTCGGACGTGCTCACCGGTTACTGGTTCATCCTCATCCCGGGTTTGATCGCCTCGTTCGTCTTCTTTTTCCGTTGGAAGCGGACCGAAAAAGGGAAAGCGGTCTGGGACCGCTTCGTCCTCAAGCTGCCGGCGAAGATCGGCGACGTGATCCAGAAAGTCGCGCTGGCCCGCTGGTCGCGGACGTTCTCGGGTTCGGTGGCAGCGGGTGTGCCGATGCTCCAGGCGATCAAGCTGACGGGCGAAACGGCCGGCAACGTCGTCCTCGAGCAGGCGATGGAAGACGTCTACTCCGCAGCCAAGCGCGGCGGTTCGCTCGCCGGACCGATCCAGGCCAATCCGATCTTCCCGCCGATGGTCGGCCACATGGTCGCGGTCGGTGAGGAAACCGGTCAGCTCGAGCACATGCTGGCCAAAATCGCCGATTTCTATGAGGCCGAGGTCGACGCCAAGGTGAAAGCCCTGACCTCGCTGATCGAGCCACTGATGATCGTCTTCGTCGGCGGCGTCGTCGGCTTCATCGTGATCGCGATGTACCTGCCGATCTTCACCCTCTACGACAAGATCCGCTGACCCGGTTCGCCAGGTGGCGGCGACTGCCACAGATATCGGATTGGGGAGCAGGCGGGCCGAGGATTTCGGCTGGCTTGCCCGCGCGCTCACCTCCACGCCGTGCCTCGGCCTGGCGCTGGCGGCTCTCACCTGGCCGATCAACTCGATCGTCCCCGCGACCGGGCCGGATTCGTCCTGGATCGTCGGTCTCTACCTGGCTCATGCCGAGGGCCTGCAATTCGGGCGCGAGTTCGTCTGGACCTACGGGCCGCTTGGGTTTCTGGAGGTCCCGGTGGTGGTCGATCAGCTGCTCTGGACGATCGCCTTCGTCTACCAGGCGTTGGTCCACGCCGGCGCCGCTGTGGCCCTGCTCTGGACGGCGCGGCGGGTTTTCCCGCTGCCGCTCGCCGTCGCGGCTTGTTACTGCCTGCTCGTCGCCGGTCGCCTCGGGGCTGCGGTGGCTCTTTTCGCCTTCCTCTGGGCATTCGCCGTCGTCGATGAGAAGGCACCTGCTTTCACCCCATCGGGGCTCGCCGTGGGAGGGGGAGTCCTGGCGGCCGTGGAGCTGTTGGGAAAAGCCAACAGCGGCGTAGACGTTCTCGTCCTGGTCCTGATCGGGCTCCTGGGGGTCCCTGGCAGGAAGCGGACCCTGGCGCTGTTCGCTGCGGCTTTCTGTCTGGCCCTGTCTCTTCTCTGGTTGGCCGCGGGGCAGGATCTCGGTCTCCTTCCCACCTTCGTCGCGAGACAGGCGGAAATAGTCTCCGGGTACTCGGAAGCGATGGCGACCGACATCCTCGCCGCCGACTGGGCCCTGCCCGCCGCCGTCGGCGCGATCGCCGCGCTGCTGACCGCGGTCGTGGCTTTCACCTGGAAGACCGGCCCGGGAAGGCGCGCCGCAGCGGTCGGTCTTGTCGCCTTCTTCTGCTTTGCCTCCTTTAAGCAGGGCTTCGTCCGTCAGGGTTACGGCAACACCCCCGAATTCTTCGTCCTGGCGGGAGCCGTCGGCGTGGCTGTGGCCGGACGGGCGGCGGACTCTCGGCGAATCTTCGGACAAGCGATCGCTCTCAGCCTGATCGGCCTCGGCCTCTTTGCGATGCCGGGCTCCTCACTCTGGCACTCGCTGCAGGCGTCCCCCCATCTGAGCGCCTTGCGCGAGGGCACGCGAGCTCTGTCGGACCCGGGCAACCGGGAGCGGCTGGCCGCCGAGGCGCGGGCGGCCATGCGGGCCGGCTACCGCCTCGATCCGCGTATCGTCGCCGCACTCGGCCGCCAGCCGGTTCAGGTCGATCCCTGGGAGATCGGGATCGCCTGGGCCTACGACTTGAACTGGCATCCGCTGCCCGTTGCTCAGACCTACAGCGCCTACACGTCGAGTCTCGACGAGATCAACGGCGCCGCCCTCGAAGGAGCAGCTGCGCCGGCCGCCATCCTGCGGTACCGCGGCGAGGAACCGGGGCTGGGGGCGGCCGTCGACGGTCGCTACCCCGGCTGGGAGTCGCCGGCGGCCATGCGAGCGATGCTCTGCCGCTACCGGGCGGTTATCACCACGCCGCGTTTCCAGCTGCTGGAGCGGACCCGCGAGCGCTGCGGCCCGATCAGAGAACTCGGGTCGGTGCAGGCGGAGACGGGGCGCCCGATCCACGTCCCCGCCGCTGCCGATCCTGCCGAGATGGTCTTCGCTCGTGTCGACGGCGTCGGGGTGGGCGGTTGGGAGGTCCTCCGCAGCGCTCTCTACCGGGCCCGAGCCCGGACCGTGGAGCTGGACGGTGGGCGGTCGTGGCGGCTGGTGCCGGCGACCGCCGCGGACGGCCTGATCCTCCGTCTCGGACAGGCGTTCGACTATCCGCGTCCCTTCGCACTTGCCCCCGACGCCGACTCGATCGCGATCCGCATCGCCGGGGTGGAGGAGCGACCGATTCAGGTCACCTTCTTTGGTCAAAGGGTCGGGAAGCCGGTGCTAAAAAGCCCGCCGCGGCCTGCCGATAGCGGACTATGAGCGCGCTGGCCAGACGGCTGTGGCCCCTCGCGGGGATCTTCCTAGCAAGCGCGTTCATGGTCTCCCGGATCTCGGCGATGGGCGACTGGCCGGTCGATTCGTGGCCGGCGATCGACGCGCTCGCGCATGGTCATCTGGGGGATTACCTCTCGGCGAAGGCGATGATGGGGATCTTCTCGACGCTGGTGCAGACCCCTTTCGCCGCGGCCGCCGGGGAAGGCGCACAGCTTCTCACCTACAAGCTCGCCTCCTTTCCCTGCGTCCTGGCCGCCGGGGGGCTTGGCCTTTATCTCGCCAACCTCGCCCGGGGCCGCGGCGTCTCCGCCTGGGGGCAATGCTTTATTGCCGGGCTCTGCGTCGTCAACCCGTTGACCGCGGGGGCGCTGGGGGGCGGCCACCCCGAGGAGATCTTGACCGGGGCGTTGGCGGTCGGCGCCGTCGCCGCGGCCACCGACGGCAGGCGCGGCTGGGCGGCGATCCTGCTCGGTCTGGCGCTGGCGTCGAAGCAGTGGGCGGTGATCGCGATCCTGCCGACCCTGATGGCGCTTCCGGGGAGGCGGCTGCCGGTCGCCGCGGGCGCGCTTGCGATCGCCGCCGTCTTCATGCTGCCGCCGCTGATCGCCTCGCCGCAGGCCTTCCACGAGGTCCACGACAACGCCGCCAACACCGGTGCTGCGGTCACTCCCGAGAGTGTCTGGTACCCGCTGGCCTCGGTGAAGACCGAGGTCGTGGCGAAGCAACCAGAGGTCCTCGTCGCTCGGGTGCACACGGCACCCGCGGCTGTAGGAGCGCTCTCGCACCCTTTGATCGTCCTCCTCGTCTTCGCGCTGCCCCTGCTCCTTGCCAAGAGGAGAGGCGGGCTGTGGCTGAGCGGGGGCGATGCGATGGCGCTCCTTGCGCTGCTGGCCCTCCTGCGCTGCGCCCTGGACCCCGTCAACAACATCTATTACCTGGAGCCGCTGCTGCTCGCCCTGCTCGGGTGGGACGCCCTCTCCTGCCGCTCACTGCCCTTGCGCGGTCTTCTCGGCGCGGCTGTGGCGCTGGGGCTGCGCCAGTGGTCCCTGCAGCTCGATGACGTGTCTACCTACAACTACGCCTACATCGCCCTTTTTGCCCTGGCTGGCGGGATGATCGCCAACTTCCTGTGGTCGGCTAAAGCACCCGCCACGCAGCCTGTGGTCACGGATCCCGAATTTTTTCTAGATGAAGCCCAAATTTCGGGGATTGAGAAAAGTTCAAGTTGGCCGATTAACGCCTTGTGATGAATCTGCCAGTGCTTCGGTGCAAAAGGCAAACCCGCTGCGAGGCGGGGGCGCAAAGCCGTCGGGACTCATTGCGAGTTGGCCGGGCTACCACCGGGGTCGACAGACACCACGTGGCTTCACGCGACGGGGCTCTGGCGCAAACGATTAGGACCATAGGAGGTCTCTAATGTTTCTCCAGAATCTCCGGGCCAAAGTTGGCGCCCGGCTCAACGGTGAGGGGGAGAGCGGCTTCACGCTTATCGAGCTCCTCGTCGTGATGCTCATTCTCGGCATCCTGGCCGCGATCGCACTGCCTGCCTTCTTCAACCAGAAGGAAAAGGCCGGCGACGCGAAGGCCAAGGAGTACATCCACACCGCTCAGGTCGCGATGGAGACGTGCGCTACCGAAAACGGCAACGTCTACACCAGCTGCGTGCAGTCAGTGCTGCACGGGGTTGAGCCGACCATCCCCACCACGGGCGGCGGCTTCACCATCGAACCGAACGTCCCGGTCGGCGGCTACACGATCAAAAACAAAGCGACCGGTGGCCTCGAAAACGTATTCACCCTGGAACGGAAAGCGGACGGTTCGCTCGCTTACGAATGCACCGCCCACAGCAAAGGCGGGTGCCCCAGCACCGGTGACTGGAGCAAATAACCCCTGAATCTCGCCAGCTTGGCGAATCCAAGGTCGTCGAAGGGCGGGCCCAGCGGGTCCGCCCTTTGGCGTTCCACGGGGCGCGGCAGCTAAACGCGCAGCCTGATTCCGCCGATAGAGAACGAGCGCCATGACCGAACTCAAGCTGGGAAAGATCATCGTCGGCACGCTTCTCGCGATGCTGCTGCTTTTTTCAGGCTCGGCCACCGCGGACCCAGCGACTTACAAGGGCTCCTCGTCGCTCGGCGATGTCGTCTTCTTCGAAACGGAAGAACGCCTTGTCTTGGGCGATACCGACAACAAACGCGACATCTACGAGCGCTCATTCGACCCGAACGTCGAAGGCGGCACCTACGTGACCAGGCAGGTCTCGACCGGTCCGACCGGCGGCAACGACGCCTACAGCGCCCTCTTCGAGGGCAACAGCCCCGACGGTGGAGTGGCTTTCTTCTCCACCGAAGAGTCCCTGGTCGGTCCCGACAAAGACAAACGCACCGACGTCTACATGCGCGAACTCTCCGGCTTGACCACTCTCCTGTCCGTTGCCACGGCTTCTTGCAGCGGGACCTGCGGCAATTCCGAAGCCGCCGATGCAAACTTCGTCGGGGCCAGTGCCGACGGCAGCGTGGTGTTCTTCACCACCAACGAGCCGCTCGACGAAGCCGACGCTGACAACGCGTTCGACCTCTACGCCTTTGACCGCGGGACGGGAAAAATGGAGCTGGTTTCGAGAGCGGCGCCGGGCTGTGCCGGCAGCTGCGGCAACGGCAACGTCAGCGCGATCTTCGCGGGCTCATCTGAAAGCGGCGACATCGTCTACTTCACGACTGCGGAATCGCTGGCCGCGCAGGACGGCGACCAGTTCCAGGACGTCTACCGACGCAACCTCGGCGGTAGCACCTCCCTGATCACGCCGAGCGGCGCTTGTCCGGGACTCGAATGTGACGCTGTCTTTCGTGGTACTACGCCGAGCGGGGGCTCCGTCTTCTTCCAGACGACCCAGCCGATCGATCCCGCCGACAGCGACGAAGAGGACTCCGACCTCTATGTCTGGTCGGGGGGTGTCGTCGAGCTCGTCTCCCGCCCCGATCCGGCCTGCGCCGGTTGCGTCAACGAACACCAGCCGGCCACCTTCGCCGGCTCTTCTGCCGATGGCGCGAAGGTGATCTTCCAGACGAGCGAAGCCCTTGCCGCCGGCGACGCCAACAGCTCGACCGATGTCTATGTCCGTGACCTGGGTGCCGAAACCACGACCCTTGTTTCGTCGGGTGGAAGCTGCCCGCTCTCCGCCTGTAACGCGGAATACCGCGCCGCCTCCACCGATGGCAAACTCGTCTTCTTCCAAACCGCGGCGCGCCTCGACTCGGCGGACACCGACAGCGCCGTCGACCTCTACGGGCGGGACGTCGAAGCCGAAACGACCACCTTGGTGTCGGCGCCGGCTGCCGCCTGTGCAGGCTGCGGTCACGGAGACGTCAACGCGAAATTCGCGGCCCTTGCCGCCGGCGCGACGAAGGTGTTCTTCTCCACCTCCGAGCAGCTGACCCTCGGTGACGAAGACGGCGCGGACGACGTTTATGTGCGCGAACTTAGCGGCCCCCCAAGCACGTCGATCGGGACGCCGAGCGGGATCTGCCCGCTGGCGGGCGGACAGTGCGACACGAGCTTCGAGGACGTTTCCGAAACCGGCAGCCGCCTGTTCTTCTCGACCGCCGAGCGCCTCACCGGCGAGGACGTGGATTCCGAGCCCGACGTGTACGAACGGGCGGGGGGGAGCACGCGGCTGATCTCGGTTGGAAACTCGGTCAACTTGGGCCCTTCGACCCCGATCTTGACCGCCACCTCACCGGTCTCACCGAACCCCTCGCTCGAACCCAGGGTGATCGGGCAAAGCGATTCCGGCACCTCGATCAAGATCTACTCGACGCCTGACTGTTCGGGGGCGCCGGTCAAAGAAGGGACCGGCACCGCGGCCGAACTGGCGGGAAGCGGGATCCGGGTCGTTGTCCTGCCGGGTTCGACGACGGTCTTCCGCGCCACGGCCACCGATGCCAACGGCGACACCTCGAATTGCACCGCCGCCGGCCTCCAGTACGAGCAGGCCGAAGCGCCCCAAACGCCGCCGCCGAGCGGCGACGATGGATCAGGGGGAGCCAGCGGTGGCACTTCTGCCGCGAGCGGGTCAGGCTCCACCGCGCCCACCGGCTCGAAGGCCGGTGGTGGAGGTTCAATTGCCAACGCCCAGCCAGTCGTGCCGCAGACTCGGATCACCTTCGGACCCGCCAGCAAGACGCGAATCCGGCGCCCCGTCTTCCGCTTCACCGATGCAACCGCCCAGAACGGGACCGAATTCCGTTGCCGCATCGACTCCGGCCGCTGGAAGGGCTGCTCCTCTCCGTACAAGGCCAAGCGCCTCGGGTTCGGCAGGCACACGTTCAGCGTGAGAGGCGCCAATTCAGGATTACGGGAGACGCGGGCTGTGTCGCGGAAGTTCAAGGTGGTGAGGTGATGGCCGCGATTCGCCGGCGGTTGGGGGGCGGGGAGGCCGGCCTCACCTTGATCGAGCTTCTCGTTGCCGCCGCGATGGGCGTTGTGCTGATGGCCGGAGTGACGACCGTGCTGGTGGGCGCTTTACGTGCCCAGCCGAAGTTGAGCCAGGGCGCGGGCAACATCCAGACTGCCCGCTTCGCGCTCGAGCGAATGACGCGGGAGCTTCGCAACGGAATCTCCGTAGGCGAAGCGAAAGCGACCACGGTTTCCTTCGAAACCTACGTCCGCCACAGCTCCTGCGGGTCGAGCATCTTGCGCGCCGCCGTCGAACCTTCGATCAAATGCCAGGTGCGCTACACCTGCGAAGGGGGAAGCTGCAAACGCACTGAGACCAGCCCCGGCGTGCTCAACGGCGGCACCCCGGTGATCATGGTGAGCGGCTTGGGCTCGGGGACCGGCTTCGGCTATCCCTCCACCACCTACGTAAAGGTCACGTTGGCGATCCCGAGCCCGAGCGGCGGGTCTGACTCCACCACCATCTCCGACGGCGCCAGCCTCCGCAACGCGACCCTCGCCTACTGATGGAAGCGCGTATGGGCAGAGAGGACGGGTTCACCCTGATCGAGGTTCTGGTCGCGGCGTTGATCCTCGTCATCGGCTCCTTTGCGGCGTTTGGACTGCTGCGGGCGGCGACCATCAACAACCAGCGCGCGAAGGCAACGCAGGTGGCCCTTGACCGCGCTCAGCAGGAGCTGGAGGTGCTGCGCGGCCTCCCCGACGAACAGCTGGCACTGACCGAACCCCCGCCTCCCTCGACCAATCCCAAAGACCCCGGCTACCGGGTTATCAGCGGCACCTTCTACCTGAATCGCAACCGGACGGGGGAACACCCCGAACTGGTGGCCAAAAACGGCAGCCTCTACGGTGGCGGCTTCATCACCACCGGCTCCGTCGACCCTGGTCCCACGCCCTTCACCAGCGGCAACGTCAAGGGCAAGATCTACCGCTACATCGTCTGGCGCAACGACAGCAGTTGCCCGGAATCCACCTGTCCTGGCACCCAGGACTACAAACAGGTCGTGGTGGCGGTGCGGCTCGACAAGGCCGCCAACCAGGCGTCCGAACAGGGCTATGTCGAAGTCCAGTCGACCTTCATCAACCCAAAAGACAGCGCGAAAAACGACCCGATCCCGGGCGGCAACGGTGTCACCACCGCGCAGCAGTTCTTTCTCTCCGACACCCGCTGCAGCTCCACGGGCTCGACCACGCGACAGGAAGCCCTCGAAAGCCATGCCCTGCACAACACGCTCGGGGGCTGCGCCTCAACTAACGGCACCGCTCCCGACGCCCTAGTGCTCGGGGCACCGCCGGACCTGTACCCCGGAGACCCCACGCAGCCGCTCGAATACGACTACTCGACCGATTATCCGCTGAGTGTGATCAGCGCTGCGGCAAAAGGGATTCAGCTGCGCCGCGACGACAGCTCCGGCTGTCATGAAATTCCAACGGGAACTTCCGTGCCGCAGTGGCAGGTTCACCGATGGGTGACCGATCCGATGGCGAGTCAATTGAAAATGAGCGAACGCGTGACGCTCGTGATCAAAACGCGGGCGATCAACGAAACCGGTTACACCGGGTCACTCTGCATCTATCTCTTCGACCGCGTCGAACCGAAAGGGATACCGGAAGACTCCTACTTCTTGAACAAGCAGACCGGCACGAAAGGCTGGAGCTGGAGCCCGAGCTCGAGCCAGTGGCCGCGTGAATGGTTCGAGATCCAGGTGCCGATGCTGTTCAACGGCCCCTATCCGCTTGAAGCCAATCACCGGCTCGGCTTGGCGCTGAGCGTCAACGGCAAAACCGGTGGCGACGCCGTCTCGCTGATGTACGACCACCCGAGCTTCCGGGCTCGGCTCGAGGTCGAAACCCCAACCCCGATCGCGAGTGGCTGAGATGGCTCCGGCGTTACTCGTCGTCTTCGTGTGGGGGCTCGCCTTCGGCAGCTTCCTCACCGTCGTCGCCCACCGCGTCCCGCGCGGCGAATCGGTTGTAGCCCCGCGCTCGCGCTGTCCGGGGTGCGGGGCAGGCATCGCCGCCTACGACAACGTCCCGGTCTTCTCCTGGACCTTGCTGCGCGGCCGCAGTCGTTGCTGTGACAGCCGTATCTCGGTCCGCTACCCGCTGACGGAGATCGGGCTGGCGCTGCTGTACGTGCTCACCGTCGCGGTTCTGTGGGGCGAATGGACCGAGGTCGCGCTCGGAATCGTCTTCGTCAGCGCCCTGGTAGTGGTGACCGTCACCGATCTGGAGCGCCGGATCATTCCCAACAAGGTGCTGCTGGTGACGGCGGTGATCGGGCTCGCGATCATCGCGGTCGGTGATCCCGGCAGCCTGCCGGAGCGACTGGCGGCCGCCGCGGGTGCGGGCGGGCTACTGTTCGCTGCCGCCCTCGCCTACCCGAAGGGGATGGGGCTGGGCGATGTCAAGCTGGCGGCGGTGATGGGCCTCTTCCTCGGGCGCAACGTCGCCCCAGCGCTCCTCGTCGCCCTCCTGGCCGGGTCCGTCGTAGGGCTGGCGATTATCGCCAGAGAGGGCGCTGCTGCTCGCAAGCGGTCTATCCCCTTCGGCCCCTTCCTCGCGCTCGGGGGCCTCGTAGGGCTGCTGGCGGGGGATCAGCTCGTCGATTGGTACCTCCAGACCCTCGGCTAGGTCGCCGTGCTGCAGGGCAAAAGTTTTCCCGGTCTTCTGTCGATGTGAGTGGAGCGCGGGCATCAGGCCCCTTCCAAGACGATGCAACTGACCAAGGACATACAGCTTCCCAAGCTCCAGCTTCGCGGGATGCAGTTGTCGCGCAACTTCTCGCTGACTCGCAAGAGCCAGGCCGCGACCGTAGTCGGGCTCGAGATCGAGTCCGGCAGCGTCGGCGCGGTCGAAATGCGGGGTAGCGGCACCGCCCAGATCAGCGCCACCGCCGTCGCCGCCCTGCCGCCCGGAGTCTTCCACGAGGGCGAGGTGGTAAACGGCGATGAGCTGGGGCAGGCGCTGCGGTCGTTCTTCTCCGAGCACAAGCTCGCCAAGCAGGTTCGACTTGGGATCGGCAACCAGGCGGTGGTCGTGCGCACGGTGCGGCTGCCCGCGATCGAGGACCCGAAGGAACTCGAGGCGGCGGTCCGCTTCCAGGCGCAAGAGCAGATGCCGATGCCGCTCGAACACGCCGTGCTCGAGCACCAGGTTGTCGGCGGCGTGCCGGCCGAGGAGGGCCAGCCCCCTCAGATAGACGTCGTTCTGATCGCTGCCCGCCGCGACATGATCGCCGCCTTCCTTCAACCCCTCCGTCGCGCCGGAGTCGAACCGGTCGGAGTCGACCTCTCCGCTTTCGGGATGATCCGCGCGCTCGCCGACCTCGTCCCCACGGTCCAGGTCCCAGAGGGCGAGCTGCCCCGGCCGAGCAGCGCGACCCTGTACTGCAGCGTCGGTGACGTGATGAACCTCGCCGTCGCGCGTGGCCGCTCGTGCCTCTTCACCCGTGCTTCGCACGCCGGGCTCGGGGCGATCGTCGATCGCCTTGGCACGGCCCGGGGCTTCACCGCCGAACACGCAACGATGTGGCTGTCCCACGTCGGCCTGGAGGCGCCGCTCGAGCAGATCGAGGGCGATCCGGGCGCCGTCGCCGAGGCACGCGCGGCGCTGGAGGCGGGCGTAACCGTGATGGTCGACGAGCTAAGGCTCTCGCTGGACTACTACGGCGCCCAAGAAGGCGCCGTCCCGATTGAGAACGTGGTCCTCTGCGGCCCGGGCAGCGTCGTCGAAGGCATCAGTGCCCGCATCGAAGCTGGGATCGGCCTGCCGATCGTCCAGGCGGTGCCGCCTGCTCTCGGCGGGTTGGACCCCGCGGTCGCGGCGCGACTAACCCTTCCCTACGGCATCGCCCTGGAGTCATAGATGCGCCCGGTCAACCTGATTCCAGCTGAGGAGCGGCGCGGCCAGAACGCGCCTCTGCGCACCGGTCCGATCGCCTACATAGTTCTCGGCGCGCTCGTGGCTCTGCTCGGGGCGGTCACTTTGGTCGTGATGACGAACAACCAGATCGCCGACGGCAAGGATGAACTGGCGCAGGTGAAGCGGGAAGACGCGGTGACCGCTGCCAAGGCGCAGCAACTCTCGGCTTACACCGACTACCAGCTGCTGAGCGAACAGCGCGCGACCACGGTGAAAAGCCTTGCCGACAGCCGCTTCGACTGGGAGCGGGTGATGCGCGAACTCTCGCTGGTGTTGCCGGGCGACGTTTGGCTCACCTCGCTCAATGCAAGTGCCTCGCCCGGCACGGCGGTCGGAGGGGAAACCGGTGGAGGCGGTCTGCGTGGGTCGGTGGCCGGGCCCGCGCTTGAAATCAGCGGCTGCGCGACCGGGCAGAAAGGCGTCGCTGGTTTCATCAGCGCCCTGAAGGACATGGACGGCGTCACCCGGGTCGGGGTCGAATCCTCGGCGTTGCCGCCGGTCGGCACCGCCGCCGGAACGGGCGAAGGCGGCGGCGGGGGTACTGATTGCCGTACGCGCAACTTCATCGCCCAGTTCAGCGTCGTGATCGCCTTCGACGCGGCACCGGTCCCCGCGGCTGAAGGCGAAGTCGCCGTTGCGACCACCGAACCCGAAGCGGCGGAAGGCAGCGAAGAAGAACCTGCGGCGGAAGCGAGCGAAGGCTGATGTCCCGCACGAACCAGATCGTCGTCTCGATGCTTGCCACCGTCGCCCTCGCCTTCGGCTTCTGGACGCTGGTGCTCAGCCCGAAGCGAGAGGAAGCGAGCAAACTCCAGAGCGAAGTTGGGGAAGCGCGGAGCAGCCTGGCGCAGCACCAGCAGGAAGTCGACCTGGCGCTGGCGGCGAAGAAGCGCTTCGCCGTCAACTACCGGGAGACCGTCGTGCTCGGCAAGGCAGTGCCCAAGGACGATGAAACCGCTTCGCTGCTGGTGCAGCTGAACGCGATCGCCGATCGCGCGGGTGTTCGTTTCCAGGAAATCGAACTCAGCGGCGAAGGGGAAGGCGAAGCCGCTGCCGCTCCGACCGCGTCCGTCAACCCGGAAGAACCGGCGCCCCCCACCGAGGTCGCCGCTTCCCTGTTGCCTTTGGGGGCGACCGTCGGCCCCGCGGGGCTCGGGGTGATGCCCTACACGCTGACGTTCACGGGCGACTTCTCCCGTATCTCCAGTTTCATCAAGGGCTTGGACTCCTTCGTCAAGTCGACGAACTCGGGTGTGAACGTGAGTGGTCGCCTGATCACGATCAACGGCTTCACTCTGGGGCCGATGAGTGGCGGCAGCTTCCCGCAGCTCGAAGGCGAGTTCTCGATCACGACCTTCATCACTCCGCCGGGTGGAAGCGCCACCGGCGAAGTGCCGTCGGCCGGTGCCACTCTTGAATCCGCGGTTCCGGCCGCCGAAGTGACGGGAGCAGCGCCATGAACAAGCTGAAGGGCCCGAAGCTCGACCTCGGCCAGTTGAAGGTGCCGCCGATCCTGCGCGACCTCTACCAGGACCTGCGCGACCGTCGCCTGCTGCCGCTCGTGGGGTTGATCCTGGTCGCGATCGTCGCGGTTCCGTTCCTGCTCTCCGACGGCGGCACGGAAGTCGAAGAAGCGCCGCTGGCACCCGCCGCCCCGCACGTGCCGGTCCAGGCTTCGTCGATTGAGGTGGTGAAAGCCGCCCCGGGGTTGCGCGAACCGAACAAGCGTCTTTCCGACCGTCACGCCAAGGATCCGTTCGAGCAGCACTTCGTCGGCTCCGCCGTCAGCTCCGAAACCGTTGTAGCCGGCGAAACCGTCACGGGCGGAGAGGACAGCAGCAGCTCCTCGAGCTCGACCGGTGTGGCACCCGCTCCCGCCCCAAGCGAATCTTCCCCCGGCGGAGGCAACCCCCACGGCTCGTCCGGCGGCAACCCGGGGCCTCCCTCGGGAGGCGCGGGTTCGGGTCCTGACCAGGTAGTTTCTTACACCTATGCTGCGACGCTGAAGATCGTCAAGACCGAAACGACCAGGGCGGGGAAAAAGATCGTGAGCGAGCCCGAAGAACGCGATCGCGTGCTGCCATCGACCGTTCTTCCGTCGGCGAAGCAGCAGGTCGTCACCTATATGGGGCCCAGCCCGAAGACCCGCAAGCCAATGCTCTTGGTCTCGACCGACGTCACCGCGATCTTCGGCGAAGGCAAGTGCGCGTCGGGCACCGACGTTTGTCAGCTGCTGGAAGTGGAGCCAACTTTCCCCGAGACCTTCGTCTACGGCGAAAACGACGTGCGCTACAAGATCAACATCCTCAAAGTCGAACCTGTTGTGATCGGTCATTCCTGAGCACAGCGCCGTTTCACCAAAGCTTCAGTAAGTGAAGCCATGGCGCTACACTTGTTGAAGCGAGATCGGTCTGATCGCCCGTCTCTCTTCGATTATGAGTGCCGAGAGCAACTCAAGCTGCCCTGTCTGCAAGACCGCGGAAGTCGTTTGCGGGAAGTGGACGCTGCTGCTGATCCGCGACCTGGCGGAGGGCAGCGCCCGCTTCTGCGAGCTCGAGCGCTCGTTGGAGGGAATCAGCCCGCGGACGCTGTCGTTGCGGCTGCGGGCGCTGGAGGAGGAGGGCATCGTCGAGCGCCACACCTATCCCGAGGTGCCGCCCCGGGTCGAGTACGCGCTGACGGCCAAGGGCAAGGCCCTGGTGCCGCTGGTCGAGGACATGCGCAGCTACGGCATGCGCTGGTTGCTGGGCGACGCGGCTGACCGCGAGCCCGCTGCCGTCTGACCCGGACCCTCAGGGACCGAGGGCGGTGATCGGGATCACCTGGATTCCGTCCCCCCGGACGTAGCCGTAGCCGCCGGCGACGATGATGCCGAGGGCGGCGGGCTCGCCGCTGCGGCGGGTGTCCACTTCGCGGGCGAACTTGAGCAGGTTTGCGGCCCCCTCCTCGATTGCTTCCGGGCTGCCCAGTTTGATCTCGAACGCCGCCCAGCCAGCGTCAGACTCGACGACAGCGTCGATCTCCAGGCCCTTGTTGTCCCGGAACTGCCTGACTTCGCCTCGTATCGGCTGGGAGTAGACACGCAGGTCTCGTACGACCAGGGACTCAAAGAGGAAGCCGAATAGGTTGAGATCCCGCAACAGGGCGTCCGGCCGGGCTTTCAACGCTGCGGCGGCGAGCGAGGGGTCGACGAAGTGGCGCTTGGGTGACTTTCTGAGAATCGAGCGGGAGCGCAGGTGCGGCTCCCATGGGGGCTGGTCCTCGACGACGAAGAGTCGCTGGAGGGCAGAGAGGTATTCGCTGACGGTGTGCTGCTTCAGTGGGCTATCGCCGCCGTCTGCCGAATCGGCGGCGAGGGTCGCCTTTGCTGCGTGGGTTGCGACGTTGCGGGCGAGGCTGTGCAGGAGGCGACGGACGCGCTCCGGATCTCGGTCGCTGCCATCGACCCGATTAATGTCGGTACGGCTGATCTCCTCCAGATAGTCGGTGACGCCTTTCATCGCATCCTCGACTGACAGTTCTCGCAGCGCCGGCCAGCCACCGCGAACCGTCGCCTCGGCTAGGTCACCCAGCTCTAGGCCGGTGTCGCCCGACCTCGCGCTGCCACCCTTCAGAAGGTCACCAAGAGAGATCGAGCCGTCGCTAAGCCCCAACTCGAACAGCGACATCGGACGCATGCGCAGGCGACTAATCCGGCCGGCGCCCGAATGGCGGATAGCGTCGTCGGCGGGAACCGCGGAGCCGGCGAGGATGAACTGCCCGGGTTTTCTTCGGTCGTCAACGGCCCGCCGTACGTGGTTCCAGATTCGCGGCTCCGTTTGCCACTCGTCAATCAGGCGGGGGGTATCGCCGTCGAGGATGAGGTTCGGATCGAGTGCGGCCGCGGCACGAGCCCGCGCGTCCACATCCAGCAGAACCTCGCTGCCGGCGATCTGCCGCGCCGTCTCGGTCTTGCCGCAGGCCTTGGGGCCCTCGATCAGGACCGCGCCGCTGCGATCAAGTCGCTGCCGCAGCTCTCCATCGGCCACCCGGAACCGGTAGTAGGAATTCATCGGCAAGATTATAAGGCATTGAGCGGCAAGATTATCAGAGTTGCTTGGGCACGATTGTAAGGACTATAGCGGCCATATCGTAAGAAGTCGTTGCAAGCGTTCGTGCAAGCGCAGGAGCCCCGGGCGGGGGGCGGAAGCCTGAGCCGTGCGTGACTTCCTCCTCAACGAATCGATCAAGCGCCTCGCCACCGAGACCGCCTCGCGGCTGAGCTCGCTGGTGGCGATGGGGGAGGAGATCCCCTTCGACGTTGCCGCCGACGCGGGCGACGATTCGGCCTTCTACAGCTACGTGCCGATGACCGGGCGCTACGTCAGCGAGCACGCCGAGGAGCTGCGGGCGCTGCCGAGCTTCGGACCGGCGCGGGAGGCGACCATGGAAGCGGGCGTCGCCGCTCCGTACCTGGAGGCACGGGGGCAGGGCGTGCCCGCCGACCCCCGGGCCCGGGCCGAGTTGATGCTGATCACGTTCTTCGCCGAGCTTTGGGAGGGATCCACCGGCTTCGCGCTCGACCGCGAGCGGCTGGAGGCGGCGCTGGCCACTCTCGACGCCGAATCCCGCGACGCCGACGACGCCGAGGTGCTGATGGTCCCGCTTGTCGGCCTGCGGATGCCGATGCCGCGGCTGCAGCTGCCGCACGACGTCCGCATCGTCCGCGCCGACTCGATCGAGGCGCCGGTCGAGGCGATGCGCAGCGAGGGCATGGGCCGCGCCGCCTGGGAGCCGCAGTACCTGGCCGTCGCCGAGCAGGACCCTGAGGGCGGGGTGGACAGCGCCCTGCAGCAGTTGCGCGAGCTGATCAGCGTGATGAGGATGTTCAAGGGGGGCGGTATCGGGCTCGGGCCCTACGCGTTCGCCCCCACCGGCGAGGGCTGCTGGCGGCGGATCGCCACCGGCGCCCCGGCGACGCGCCCCGGCGGCTACCGCCTCAGCGAGGAGGAGGCCGAAGAGCTGATCGAGTTCTGCGCCGCGCTGGAGGCGCGGCCCGATCCCGACAACGCCCTAACCTGGGCGGTCGGGCGGTTCGAGATGGGCTGCGAGCGCGCCACCGCCCTCGAGGGCCTGAGCGACCACCTGCTGGCGATGCGCGCCGTGCTCGAGGGACACGGCCCGGTCGGCGCCTCGCTGCCGCTGCGCGCGGCGGCGCTGATCGCCGACGAGGACTTGGACCGGATCGAGGCCGGCGAACGGGTCGAGGAGGTGCTCGGGCTGGAGCGGGCGATGATGAACGGCCGCCCCGTCGAAGGCGCCGTCGCGCTGGCGACCTGGCTCGAGGAGAACGCCCGCAGGCTGCTGCGCCAGGCGGCGCTGGGGGAGCTCGGCGACGATCTCAGCACCGTCGCCGACGAGACCCTGATCGTCAGCGGCCTCGCCGAAGGCGACGCCGAGATCATGGTCTCCGCCGAGGAGACCGCGCCGGAGCCGGATTTCGTGCCTGAGCCGGAGCCGGAGGAGATCTCGATCGAAGCGGTCGAGTCCCTGCCTTCCGCCGAACTTCAGCTGCCCGTCGACGAACTACCGGAGGAGGAGTACGTGGAGGAGGAGACCCGCATCATGGAGCCGGTCCCGGCCGAAGACGAGATCAAGATCACCGCCACCCCGTGGCTCGAGGAGGTCTCCGACCCCCGCGGCGGCGACACGATTCAGTGGCCCGCCGACTCCGACCGCGACATCCAGCACCGCGAGAAGATCGACACCCCCCGCGTGCGCCACCTCTTCCCGGTCCCCGATGACGCCGACTGGGAAGTCAGCCACCTCGAGTTCGAGTACAGCCGCCGCGCCCGCTAGGACCTAAGCCCGGCCCGCTGCCATCTCGACCCGCTCCTCCGCCGTGGCGAAGAGGTAGCGGTCGATCTCGGTGAGGCCGTGGAGGTCGTGGACGTCCTCGTCCAGGTAGGGGACGCGGATCACGCAGCTGGTGCGGAGCTCGCCCGCGAGGTGGTCGATGTTGCGGGCGTCGCGCTTTGCCAGGGCCTGGTAGTCGGCGAAGTTGTCGGCGACGCGCTTGGCGAGGTTGGCGTCGTCGAGCTTGTCGGCGAGGTAGGCGGGGAGGTCTTCGACCTCGGCCCGCAGCTCGTCGGCGGGGTAGTGGACCTTGTTGACGATGACGCCGCCGAAGGGGAGCTTCGCCTCGACCAGTTTGCGGTGGAAGTAGACGGCCTCGTCGATCGGCTCGCCCTGGGGACCGCAGACGACGAGGAAGCAGGTCTCCGGATCGGCGAGCAGTTTGTTGACGCGCTTGGCGCGGGCCTGGAAGCCGTCGACCATGCCGCTGAAGGCGTTGAAGAACTCGGCCAGGTCGGCGAGGAGGTCGAAGCCGACGATCTTCTTGAAGATGCCGAGGGCGACGGAGACGCCGCGGCCGGTCACCTTTGCCGCCAGGCCGGTCGGCTTCATGAACACGCGCAGGGATTTGCCCTCGATGAACTGGGTCAGCCGTTTCGGCGCCTCGAGGAAGTCGAGGGCGTTGCGGGTCGGCGGCGTGTCGAGGACGAGAAGGTCGAACTCGCCTTCGGTGTGCAGCTCAAAGAGCTTCTCCATCGCCATGTACTCCTGCGAGCCGGCGAGGGCGCTGGAGATCTGCTGGTAGATGCGGTTGTTCAGCACTCGGTCGCGGGACTCCTCGTCCGGCGCCTGGCGGGCGATCAGCTCGTCGAAGGTCGCCTTCGCGTCGAGCATCATCGCCCACAGCTCGCCCTTCATTTCGACCCCCTGCTCCTCGATCAGGGCCGGGTCGACGCGCCGCGCCTCGTTGCCCAGCTCCTCCAGCCCGAGCGAGTCGGCCAGCCGCTTCGCCGGGTCGATCGTCAGCACGCAGACCTTCAGCCCCTGCGCCGCCATCCCGGTCGCGATCGCCGCCGAGGTCGTCGTCTTGCCGACCCCGCCGGAGCCGGCGCAGATGCAGATCGATTTGCCGTCGAGGACTTCGTTCAGCGAGGCCATCAGCCGAGCTTTCCCGCCAGCTTGCGCGCAGCCTCCACGTCGAGCTCGGGCTCGAAGAGGAAGGGCAGAGTTTTGACGGGGGCGCTCACTCCCTTCTTCAGGCGGGAGAGCTGCTGGCGCTGCGATTTCGCCCGCCCGTACTCGGAGAGCGCCGCCCGCGCCGCCGCCTTCGTAGCACCGTTTTCGTTCTCGGCCAGCTGCGAGAGCACCTCCGCATCGCCCTTCTTGAACCGTTCGGGGTAGAGGCCGTTGAGGTAGACGCGGTCGACCGCGACCCCCACCTCGTCGCGCAGGTCCTTCTCCAGGGAGACGGACTCGTTGACCGGCATCTCCTCCGGCAGGGCGACGATCGCGGTGCCGGTGTGCTCGTGGTCGGTGATGAAGCGGTCGAGCTGCTGGGCCTGGGAGTGGATCGGGCCAACGCGGGCGATAGAGGCGAAGGTGCGCGGCGTCTGCAGGAAGCCGACCCCGTGGCCGGTCGCGGGCGCGTCGACGATCACCAGGTCGTACTTGCGCCCGCTCTTCACCTTGCGGTCGAGCTGCGCCAACTCCCAGATCTTCCCGATCGTCACCAGCTCCTTCAGACCCGGCGTCGCCGCGGCGAGGTAGTTGAAGATGCGGCTGCGGAAGAGCATGTCCCGCATCGCCCGCACCTTCAGCTGCAGCAGCACGTACTCGCGCATCGACTCGTCGGGGTCGATCGAGATCGACCAGAGGTTCTCCTCCATCTCGACCTCGTGGAAGCCGACGGCGGTGTGCTCGAAGATCCGCGAGGCGTTCTCCTGCGCGGCGACCTCGCAGACGATCGTCCGCTTGCCTTCGGCGGCGGCGCGCAGCCCCAGCGCCACGGCCACCGTCGTCTTGCCGACACCGCCCTTGCCGGTGACGATCACGAGTCGCTTGTCTAAGAGGTCGGGGATTGGCTGATTCCTAGCAATTTCGGAGGCCGGCAGGAAAAGCGGGGTCCCATACGAATATCCGCGCAATGGGATTTCTAAGCCGTAAGAAGCCAAAGCCCGCTCCCGTCGAGGTTCACGAGGAGCAGCCGATCGTCGACGAGTTGCAGGAGATGGAAGAGGCTGTGCCTGAGCGTGGCGATGATTCGCCTAGGGACGAGGGGGATCGGCCCGCGGGTCCTGTCTCCGATGCCGGGCTCTCCCTGGCGGGAGACTCCTCGGCATCGTCGCCACCCGCGGGAGGGGCCGCAGAGAGCCAGCCGTCCGAGGTGGTGGTGGAAGAGAGGCCGTCCGAGGAGGCTGCCCTTAACGCCGAGGTTGAGGAGTCGCCTGAGGCTGAGGGGGATGGGCGGATGAAGGCGATCGATTTGATCGCGCCGACCCGGCTCGACTTCCTGGCGGAGAAAGAGGCGGCCGAAGAGGCCCCCGTGAAGACGGCTGAGGTCATCGCCTTCGCCAACCAGAAGGGCGGCGTCGCGAAGACGACGACGACCCTGAACCTGGCCGTGGCCTTCGCCGAGTCCGGTTACCGGGTGCTCTGCATCGACCTCGACCCGCAGGGGAACCTGACGATGAGCCAGGGGATCGACCCCGACAAGGTCGAGAGGAGCCTCTACGACGTCCTCGTCAACGACATGCCGATCTCCGAGATCATCGTCAAGCGCGAGATCGACATCGCCGTCGCCTCGATCGACCTGGCCGGTGCCGAGATCGCGATGAGCACCAAGATCGGCCGGGAGCGCTCCCTCGAGAAAGCGCTGAAAGAGGTCGCCGCCGACTACGACTTCGTCTGCATCGACACGCCGCCGAGCCTCGGCCTGCTGACGATCAACGCGCTCACCGCCGCCAACAAGGTGATCGTGCCGGTCCAGTGCGAGTACCTCTCGATGCGCGGCCTCGTCCAGCTCCAGAACACGCTGCGGATGATCCAGGAGAACCTCAATCCCGACGTGCGGATCGAGGGGATCCTGCCGACGATGCTCGACTCGCGGACGATCCACGCCAAGGAGGCGGTCGAGATCCTCGAGGAGAACTTCGGCGACCTCGTTTTCCAGTCCCGGATCAAAAAGGCGATCAAATTCGCCGAGGCCCCGGTCAAAGGCGCCTCCGTGCTCAAGTACGATTCGACTTCGAGCGCCGCCAACTACTACCGGGATCTGGCGAAGGAGGTTCTGTCCCATGGCTCGGCGTAACAAGCGCGCAAGCATGCGCGAGGGACCTCTTTCCGACCTTTTCAAGTCGACCTCCGAGGACGCGCCGATCGATCCGCCGGAGGCGCCGCGGTACGGCAGGGACGATCCGGCGGAGGCTAAAAGGCGTCAGGACGAGGGTGATCGGCCCGCGGGTCCTGTCGCGGCAGGGGACCCCCCATCTCCTCCGGTAGCTAAAGCTTCCTCAGAGATGGTCCCCCCTAGCGCGCCACCCGCGGGAGAGGCGGCTTCGGCTGACGTGCCCCTGACCCAGGAGGAAGCTCCTACCCTGTATGACCAGGAAGGGATCGAGGGTTCGACCGAGTCGGCTCCCGAACGGCTGAAAAGAGTCTTCAACGAGGAGCCGCTGCCGCGGCGGGAGCAGCAGCACTTCTCGACCGAAAACCCGCGCTACGGGCGCGAGGAGCCGGCTTACGAGCCGCCCGGGTCCGGGGAGCCGCACCAGCCGGTGATCAAAGTCGTCGGCGTCGGCGGGGCCGGCGTCAACGCGGTCAACCGGATGGTCGACGCCCGTATCCCCGGGGTTGAGTTCATGGCCGTCAACACCGATCTGCAGTCGCTGCAGCTCTGCGTCGCCGACGTCACCGTCCACATTGGCGACGAGCAGACGCGCGGCCTCGGCGCCGGCGCCGACCCCGAGGTCGGCCACCGCTCCGCCTTCGAGGAGCAGGACAAGATCAAGCGCCTGCTGAAGGGCTCCGACATGGTCTTCGTCGCCGCCGGCGCCGGCGGCGGCACCGGCTCGGGCGCCGCCCCGGTCGTCGCCCGCCTCGCCCGCGAGGTCGGGGCGCTGACCGTCGGCATCGTCACCAAGCCGTTCAGCTTCGAGGGCAGCCGCCGCGGCAACCAGGCCGAGAAGGGGATCGAGGAACTGGCCGCCGAGGTCGACACCCTGATCGTCGTTCCCAACGACCGCCTGCTCGACGTCCTCGACCAGCAGACCTCGATGGTCGAGGCCTTCAAGGTCGCCGACGACGTCCTCCGCCAGGGCGTTCAGGGCATCTCCGACCTGGTGACGCTCCCTGCCGTGATCAACCTCGACTTCGCCGACGTGCGGACGATCATGTCCGAAGCCGGCCGGGCCCTGCTCGGGATTGGGATGGCCTACGGCGACGAGCGCGCCGTCCTGGCCGCCGAAAAAGCGATCTCCTCGCCGCTGCTCGAGACCTCGATGGACGGCGCCCGCTCGATCCTGCTCTCGATCACTGGCGGCGCCGACCTCTCGCTGGTCGAGGTCTCCGAGGCCGCCAAGGTCGTCGGCGAGGCCGCCCACCCCGACGCCAACATCATCTTCGGCGCCAACGTCGACGAGGAGCTCTCCGACCAGATCTGGGTCACCGTCGTCGCCACCCGCTTCGATGGTCGGGCGCAGCCGCCGCGCCGCGCCGCCGAGCCGACGATCCGCCGCACCAAAGACGCCGAGGCGGGACGCCGCGGCCGCGGGGGAGACCGCGAGCTGGGCATCGACGTCCCAGAGTTTCTCCCTGGCTGACGCAAACCGGTAAAACCGGCCGATGAAGGGAGTCGTCGCAGCCGGGCATCCGCTCACCGCCGAGGCCGGGGCCGCCGTCCTGCGCGAGGGCGGCAACGCGGTCGACGCCGCCATCTGCGCGGTGCTCGCCTCCTTCGCGGTCGAGAGCCCGCTGACCGGGTTCGGGGCCGGCGGCCACATGATGGTCCACGAGGGTGGCGAGACGATCCTGATCGACTTCTTCGTTGCGGCGCCGGGGCTGGACAGGATCGAGCGGACGACCGAGCTGGTCCCGGTCCCGGTCCGCTTCGACGCCGAGACCACGCAGACGTTCTACGTCGGCCCGGCCTCCTGCGGCGTCCCCGGAACCGCCGCCGGCCTCGCCCACGCGCTCGAGCGCTTCGGGACGCTGCCGCTGCGCGACCTGATCGGACCCGGGGTGCGGTTGGCGCGCGAGGGCGCCCCGGTCAACCACGGGCAGGCCTACATCCTCGACATCCTCGCCCCGATCCACGAGCGGATGACCGGCACGCGCGAGCTCTACGCGCCGCAGGGGCGGCGCCTGGCCGAGGGTGACGTCTTCGTCTTCCCCGAACTGGCGGAGGCGCTCGAACGCTACGCCGACGAGGGTCCCGACCTCTTCTACAAGGGCGAGGTCGCGGCGGCGATCAGCGACTTCGTCGTCGGGCATGGCGGGCTGATCGGCCCGGGCGACCTCGCCTCCTACGAGGCGATCGAGCGCAAGCCGATCGACACCCCCTTTCGCGGCACCGAAGTCCTCACCAACCCGCCGCCGTCCTCGGGCGGGATCTTGATCTCCTACTGCCTCGGCCTGCTCGAGCGCCTCGGCCCCCGCAGCGGCCCCGAGCAGCTTGTCGCGGCAATGGAGGCGGCCAACTCGCGCCGCGACCTCGCCTTCGCCGAGTCGCTGTACGAGGAGGGGATGGAGGCCGGCTTCCTCGACCCGATCGGGCTCGACCTCGCCGCCGCCGACCTGCTCGGCTCGACGACCCACATCTCGGTTCTCGACGCCGATGGCAACTGCGCCAGCGTCACCTGCTCCAACGGCTCCGGCTCGGGTGTCCTCGTCCCAGGCACCGGGGTGATCCTCAACAACATGCTCGGCGAGGAGGACCTCAACCCCGCCGGCTTCCACCTGATCGCGCCGGGGCGACGGGTGCCCTCGATGATGGCGCCGACGGTGGTCCTGCGCGACGGCGAGATCGTCCTCGCGCTCGGCAGCGCCGGCTCCAACCGGATCCGCTCGGCAATCCTGCAGACGGTGGTGCGGGCGATCGAGCAGGGGTATCCGGTGGCGGCGGCGATCGAGGCGCCGCGGCTGCACTTCGAGCAGGGGATCGTCCAAGCGGAGAAGGGGGTGGACCCCGAGGCGCTGACCCGGATGGAAACCCGCGGCTACGAGGTCGCCCGCTGGCCCTCGCTCAACCTCTTCTTCGGTGGCGTCCAAGCGGTGGCCCGGGACCCCACGAGCGGTGAGCTCAGCGGCGGCGGCGACCCCCGCCGCGGCGGCGCCGTCGCCTACGCCGATCCTCGTTGAGGCGTCGACGATGAATCGTCGTCTGCGTGTGAGGCTGCGGCGCCGATGAAGACCAGCTTGTAGTCGCGGCTTTCGTCTATCGGGGTGGAGAGGACTACCTCGCCATCCGCCTCACTCATTCCCAATGCCGCCAAGGTCTCGAGGCCGGCTATCTGCATTGCCTGAAGGACCTCATCGGTTGATCGGAATCGCTCCAGATGCCGGATCGGCTCGTCGAGCCGGTCACCTGCGATCTCGGCTTCGAAGATCGATGGCGTCACCTCGCCTCGGCCCCTCCATATCCACCGTGCGCCTTTATGCGCGACTTCTCTAACTCCCCCATAACCGTTCGCATAAACCGGCCTGGAGTTGACGTCGAAGACGAGAAGGCCGCTCTCGGCGAGGTTCTTCCGCATCCCGAGAAGCGCGAGGACGAGATCGTCGTCGCCGAGCAGATGGTTGACGGAGTCGTTGAGCGACAGCACGAGGTCGAAGTGCCCCAGATGGGGCAAGTTCCGCATGTCGGCTACTCGCAGGTCGACCTCCTGTCCCCCCTCCTGTGCGGCAAGCTCCAGCATGCTCGGCGAAATATCGGAACCCTGAACCTGCCAGCCTCGCCGCAGGAGTGGCCGGAACGCCCGGCCGGTCCCGCAGGCAACGTCAAGCGCTGAGCCCCCTTCTTTTAGCCCGAGCCTTCGAAGCGCGGGCAGCAACGTCCGTCCGAGCCACATCTCGTAATCATTGGAGTGGTTGAACGCGTTGTAGATGGGGGCGAATGCCTCGTACGCGACCAGGGCTGGATCGGCTCCCATCTTGACGCGAGCTTAATGGTCCGAATTTGGAGCTGCAAACAATTGCACTCGATCGCCGACGAAGACGGCGATCGCGGTCAAGCGGAAGAATGGCCCGATGGCGGGGACTCCCAAGATCGACTTCGAGGCCGAGGGGCTGCTGGCAGGCGTCGCGGGCGAGGCGCGCCAGGCGCGGCTGGAGCTGCTCGAACAGCTGGCCGGCGAAGGCTGCTCCCTGGAGGAGCTGAAGGAGGCGGTGGCGGCGGGCCGGCTGACCCTGCTGCCGGTCGAGCGGACGGTGGCGGGCAAGGGCGCTCGCTACACCGCCCGAGAAGTCGCCGAGATCGCCGACATCGACCTCGAGATGCTGCTGCGCTTCCGCTCAGCCCTCGGGATCCCGGTCCCCAACCCCGACGAGCATCTGGGAACGGACGCCGACATCGAGGCGGCGCGGGCGATGAAACGGTTCCTCGAGCTCGGTCTGCCCGAAGACGGGATGCTGCAGGTGGCGCGGACGATCGGGATGGGGACGGCGCGCATCGCCGAGGCAAACCGCGAGCTGATCATCCGCACGCTGACCCAGCCCGGCGACACCGAGCGCGACGTCGCTCTGCGCTTCGCCACCGCCGCCGAGTACATGCTGCCGCTGGCCGGGCCGACCGTCGTCTACGCCCTGCAGGCGCACCTGCTGGAACAGATCCGCCGCGATGTGATTGGGGCCACCGACCTCGCCTCGGGGGAGCTGGGCGGCGCCGTCGAGCTGACCGTCTGCTTCGCCGACCTGGTCGAGTTCACCCGCCTCGGCGAGGAGATCGCCCCCGAGGAGCTGGGCATGGTCGCCGGCCGCCTCGAGGAGATGGCGACCGCCGTCGCCGAGCCGCCGGTGCGGCTGGTGAAGACGATCGGCGACGCGGTGATGCTGGTCTCCCCCGAGCCGGCGCCGATGGTCACCGCTGCGCTGGAGCTGATCCACGCCGCCGAGGCCGAAGGCCAGCAGTTCCCCTGGCTCCGCGCCGGCATCGCCAGCGGCCCGACCCTGCCGCAGTCCGGTGACTACTACGGCCGCGCCGTCAACCTCGCCAGCCGCATCACCAACGTCGCCCGCCCGGGCAGCGTCGTCCTCGACGAGGCGACCAAAGAGGCAGCGGGCGAAGGCTTCGACTACTCCTACGTCGGCGAACGCCGGCTCAAGGGCCTCGACTACCGGGTGAAGCTGTTCCGGGCCCGCACGCCCGGCGAACGGCAGGAAGGAGGTCGGCGCTGAAGCGCTACGCCGGCTTCCGCGCCGAGACCAGGAGGTTGTAGAAGAGCTCGGCCGGGAGGTAGGGCTCGAGCACTTTGGTGTCGACCTTCTGCAGGGCGATGTAGCTGTTGAAGGCGAAGCGGCGCCAGCCGAAGGAGATCGACTCGGGCTCGGCGCTCGACTCGACCGTGCGCAGCCCCCAGCCCCAGGCGTTGGAGAGGAGCTCCTCGCCGCCGACGTGGCGCTGCTCGAAGCCGGCGTCCTTGAGCAGGCGGCGGAGGTCGGCGGGAGCGAAGGCGTGGACGTCGACCTCGCCCTCGAGCGAGTGTCCCTCGGACTGCTCGTGCTCGGGAGTGGTGCGGACGTGGGCGCCGACGAGGCGACGCCAGACCGGCGCCAGCGCCAGTCCGGCGCGCTTCGGCAGCGCCGCCAGCTGGTCGCCGTAGCGGGAGGGCTCGCCGGCGAAGGCGATCATTCCCCCCGGTCGCAGGACGCGGCGGAATTCGGCGAAGGCCTTGTCGAGATCGGGGATGTGGTGGAGGACGGCGTGGCCGAGGACGAGGTCGAAGCTCTCGTCCTCGAACGGCAGGATCTCGGCCTCGGTCTCGACCGTGTTGACGTTCTCGAGCCCGAGCGCCTCGGCGGTCGATGCCAGCTGCTTCAGCATCCCCGGCGAGATGTCGGTCGCGGTCAGCCGCTCGATCACCCCGAGCTGGACGAGGTTGAGCGAGAAGTAGCCGGTGCCGGAGCCGATCTCCAGCGCGTCGCCGAAGGAGCGGCCGTTCAGCCCGCCCAGCGCCTTGACCAGCTTCAGGCGTACCTGGCGCTGGCCGACCGTGCCGAAGTCGATGCCCCACTTGGCGTCGTACTCGTGGGCGGCCGCGTCGTGGTAGCGGGTGTTGACGTCCTTGATGTGGTCGTGGGTGGCGGTGGGGAGGCTGGCATGAGGCGGGAACTCTAATAGCGTCCCGCCCGTGGAGCGTCACTACCTCCAGTTGAACCAGCCGCCCGGGGTGCCGCCGCTGCCGCTGACCGGCGAGCGGACGCTGCCCGACGTGCCCGAGGAGAACTACTGGTTCCGGCGCCACCTGGTCGTTTACGAGTGGATCGCCGAGCGGGTGACCGGGAAGCGGGTGGTCGACATGGCCTGCGGCGAGGGGTACGGCTCCAACGTCCTCGCCGGCGCCGCCGCGAGCGTCGTCGGCGTCGACGCCAACCCGGAAGCGCACGAGCACGCGCGGCTCCGCTACCAGCGCCCGAACCTGCGCTTCGAGCGCGAGCTGGTCGAAAGCTTCAGCGAGCCCTGCGACGCGGTCGTCTTCCTGCAGACGATCGAGCACGTCCAGGACCCCGGCGCGATCCTCGAGCACTTCAAGTCGATGCTGGTGCCGGGCGGCGTCGCCTACGTCTCGACGCCGAACCTGCTGACGCTGGCGCCGCCCGGTGCGGAGAAGTCCGACAACCCCTGGCACGTGAAGGAGTACCGGGCAGAGGAGTTCCGGACGCTCTGCGAGGCGCATTTCCCGCGGGTGGAGATGCGCGGCCTCTTCCACGCCCGCAAGCTGCGCGCCCACGAGCTGGCGATCAAGCTCGGCTGGGACTCGGTTCACAAAGCCCTGCGCCTGACCAAGCCCTTCTACAACCGCTTCACCCCCGCGATCGCCGCCTCCGACTTCCGCCTGAAAGCAGGCGACCTCGACCGCTCCCTCGACTTCCTCGCGGTCTGCCACTCGGATTGATGGGCCGGGAGGGGACCGCCGGGGACCTGGCGATCGTCCTGCACAGCCACATGCCCTACGTCGAGGGCTTCGGCACCTACCCCTTCGGCGAGGAGTGGCTGTTCGACGCGGTGATTCGCTCCTACCTGCCGGTGCTGGAGGTGGCGCGGGACCTGACGATGACGGTGACGCCCGTGCTCGCCGACCAGCTCGAGGACGCGGAGGCCGCCGAGCGCCTGCGCCGGTTTCTCGTCGAGTGGCGGATCGGCGCGGCCGAAGCCGACCTGCCGCAGGTGCCGGAGGAGTGCCGGGCCGCCTGCGAGGGCGAGCGCCAGCGCTACGCGCACGCGCTCGAGCTCCTCGACGCCGCCGACGGCAACCCGCTCGCCCCCTTCCAGCGAGCGGCGGCGGAGGGCCGGGTCGCCCTCGCCACCTCCGCCGCGACCCACGCGGTGCTGCCGCTGCTGGCGACGCGGGAGGGGGTGCGGTTGCAACTGGAGACGGGGATTCGCTCCCACCGGCGCCGCTTCGGCTGGGACGGCGGGATGTGGCTGCCGGAGTGCGCCTACGTCCCCGGCCTCGAGCGGGAGCTGGCCGAGCAGGGGGTGCGCTGGTTCTGCGTCGACCAGAGCCGGCACGCCGAGCCGCTGGAGGCGCTTGCGCCAGTCTGCACCGAGGCCGGCCCGGTGGCGCTGCCGATCGACTGGGAGGCGATCTCCTGGCTCTGGTCGCTCGACGGCTACCCCTCCGACCCCGCCCATGCCCAGTTCGCCGGCAAATCGCTGCGCGGGATCCGGATCTGGCGGGTGGGGGGTGGCGCCTACGAGCCAGCCGCCGCGGAGGCGGCGGCCCGGCGGCAGGCGGAGGAGTTCCTCGCCGCTGCGGCCGCCCGCCTGCGCACCTACGCCGAGAGCCGCGGCCGCCGCGGCCTGCTCGTCTTCGCGATCGACACCGAGCTGCTCGGGCACTGGTGGTCGGAGGGCCCCGTCTGGCTGCGGCGCGTGCTCGAGGGGGCGGAGGCGGCTGGAGTCCGGCTGCTGACCGTGCCGCAGGCGTTGGAGGAGCACGAGCCGGTCTCCCGGCCGCTGCGTGCCTCGACCTGGGGGGAGGGAAAGGACCTGACGACGTGGGATTCGCCCCCGGTTGCCGATCTCACCTGGGGGGCGCGGCGGATGGAGCTGCGGCTGCTGCGGGCGGTCTCCGGGGGCCTGCGCGGCGACTGTCTCGAGCGCGCCGCGCGTGAGCTGCTTGCCGCCCAGGCCAGTGACTGGGCGTTTCTCGATCAACGCAGGCAGGCCGGTGATTACGCGTATCAGCGGGCGACCGACCATTCACGGGCGCTCCTGGAGGCCATAGACTGCGACCGCCCCCCCGATCCGCGTATGCGTTCCCTTGCCCCGGACCTCAGCCTCGCTCCGCTCCTGGAGCCGTAGAACCACCCAGGTAAAGCCACCGGACCAGCTTCCTTCCCGAACTTGACCCACGTCCTGATCCTTTCCTGGGAGTACCCGCCGCTGATCGAGGGCGGCCTGGCCCGCCACGTGCGCAAGCTCTCCGAGGCGCTGGTCGAGCGGGACGTCGAGGTGCACGTGCTGACTCGCGGGGGGAGGAGTCGCCGGCGACCGAGCGACGCGGGGGCGTCGTCATCCACCGCATCCGCGAGCCGAAGCGGCCGACCGACCTCGGCGAGTTCGTCGCCTGGATCGAACGGATGAACTCAGACATGCTCGCCGCCGGGGTCGAGCTCGGCGACCGCTACAGCTACGACCTCGTCCACGGCCACGACTGGCTCGTCGCCAACGCCTGCGACCACCTCGCCAAGCGCTTCGACGCGCCGCTGGTGACGACGATCCACGCGACCGAGTACGGCCGTCACCAGGGCTGGGTCGACAAGCATCCGCAGACCTACATCCACGGCGTCGAGCGCTGGATCACCAACCGCTCCGATCGCGTCATCGCCTGCTCCCACTACATGCGCGAACAGGTCGCCGACATCTTCGGCGTCGAGGAGGGGCGGATCAGCGTGATCCCGAACGGGATCGACCCCGACGACCTGCCGGCCCAGCCCGCCGAGGAGCTGGCGCGGCTGCGCTCGGAGTTCGCGGCGCCGGAGCAGAAGCTGGTGCTGCTGATCGGCCGCCTTGTCTACGAGAAGGGCTTCCAGCTGGCGCTGGAGGCGATGCCGCGGGTGCTCGAGGAGGCGCCGGGGACGCGCTTCCTCGTCGCCGGCTCCGGCACCCACGAGGCCGAACTGAAGCGCCAGGCGGAGGAGCTGGGGCTGATGGAGCACGGCACCTTCCTCGGCTGGATCGGCGACGACGTCCTTCACTCGCTCTACCGGATCGCCGATCTGACGGTGGTTCCCTCGATCTACGAGCCCTTCGGCCTGGTCGCATTGGAGGCGATGGCCTCCGGCTGCCCCTGCATCGTCGCCGACACCGGCGGTCTGCGCGAGGTCGTCCCGCACGAGGAGGCGGGGCTGCGCTTTCGCGCCCACGACCCCGAAGCCCTGGCCGAGGTCGCGATCCGCGTCCTCTCCGACGACGAGCTCGGCCGCCGCCTGGTCGCCGAAGCCTATGAGCACCTGCGCCGCTTCGACTGGGGCGACGTCGCCGAGCAGACGGCGGCCGTTTACGCCGAGCTGGCCGGCGCCAAGACCGCGTAGGCGCTTCGGTCTCAGCAGCCGTCCCGGCGCCGCCGGACGGCGAGGCTGCGATCGCTGATCGTGAAGCTGCCGCTGGGGCTGTTGCCGGGGGTCCAGTGAATGCCGTCGAGCAGCTCCAGCGGCGAGATCGAGAGGGCGCCGGCGAGCTTCATCAGCGTGTCGACCCGAGCCAGCCGGGTCCCCTGCTCGAGCATCCCGATCTCCGTCCGGTGCAGCGAAGCAAGTGCCCCCAGTTCTTCCTGCGACATCGCCGCGCGGCGGCGGCAGCGGAAGAGGTTGCGCCCGAACTTCACCGCAACCTCCTCCGATCGAAGTCTCCCGTCGGCTGGCATGCAGGCACTGTTCCTCACACGGCGCATTGTCGGCCAGACAATACATTTCAACACTGACGGACTTCTTGCAGGGCTACTCGTCGTGGCCCACGTACTCGGGCGGTTGCATCGTCGTCCACGCCCCCGGGTCCGGTTCGACCGGGCGCTCCCAGCGCAGCTCCTGCGGGGCCTCGCGCATGCGGAGGATCCGGGCGGGGATGCCGCCAACCACGGCATTGGCGGGGACGTCCTTGGTGACGATGGCGTTGGTGCCGATCACCGAGTTGTCGCCGATGCTGACGCCGCGGAGGATGCAGGCGCCGTACCCGATCCAAACGTTGTTGCCGACCTCGACGTCGCGCTTGTAAATGCCTTGGAGGCGGATCGGGCGCTCGACCTCGACGACGCCGTGGTCGAAGTCGATGAACATCGCCCGGTCGGCGATCACGCACTCCTCGCCGATCCGCACCCGCTGGTAGGCAGAGATCGTGCACTCCTGGCCCATCACCGTCTTGGCGCCGATCTCGACGACGCCCTCGTGGCAGCGGATCTTGGTTCCGTCCCCGATCCAGACGAAGCGGCCGAAGCGAACCTCGCCGCGAGGCTCGACCTTCAGTTCCAAACCCCGCCCGAGGAAGAAGGGGCCGTCAGAGCGCCAGCGCTGGCCGGCCGGCGTCAGCAATCGCCGCCAGAGGTAGCGCCAGAAGAGCCGCGCGTAGCGCGGTGTCAGCATCCGGTTGCGGGCCAGGAAGCGGAGCACGGCGGGGCAACTTTAGAGGCCGACTCTTAGACTGGCTCGCCCGTGGCCGATATCGCCAAAACCGCCCCCCTAGCCGAGCGCCTTCTCACCGGCGAAAAGCGGGCGCTGGCGCGGGCGATTACGTTGATCGAGTCCGACGATCCCGCCGGCTGGGAGCTTGTCCGCGAGGTCTACCCGCGCACCGGCAGGGCGCGCATCATTGGCTTCACCGGGCCGCCCGGGGTGGGCAAGAGCACCCTGATCGGCGCCCTGACCGGCGAGCTGCGCAAAGCCGAGCGCGAGGTCGCGGTCCTCTCGATCGACCCCTCCAGCCCCTTCACCCGCGGCGCCCTGCTCGGTGACCGGATTCGGCTCACCGACCACTTCCTCGACCCCGGCGTCTTCATCCGCTCGATGGCCTCGCGTGGCGCCCTCGGCGGCCTCTCCGAGGCGGCGCTGCAGGTGGCGCTGATCATGGACGCCGCCGGCAAAGACGACGTCCTGATCGAGACCGTCGGCGTCGGGCAGGCGGAGATCGACATCGTCGACCATGCCGACACGATCGTGCTGGCGCTGATGCCCGGCTCCGGCGACTCGATCCAGGCGCTGAAGGCGGGGGTGATGGAGATCCCCGATGTGATCGTCGTCAACAAGGCCGACCATCCGATGACCGACACGATGGTGCGGGAGGTGCGCGGGGTCCTGGCGCTCTCCCAGGATCCGGAGGGTTGGAAGGTCCCGATCCTCCGCACCGAGGCCGCCCGTGGCGAAGGCGTGGACGAGTTGGCCGTGCAGATCGACGCACACCGAAAATTCATCGAGGGGGCGGGAACGCTGGCCGAGCGTCGTGCGCGCAACCTGCGTAGCGAGGTTCTCGGCATCGCCACCTCGCGGATGCGGCGTCGGCTCGAGCAAACCGTCTCCGAGGACCCGGCGACGGCGGAGCTGCTCGACCGGGTGGTGCGGCGCGAACTCGACCCGGCGACGGCGGCCAGCGAGCTGCTGGAGAAGCACGTCGATGAGTGAGGAGCAGTCGATTTCCATCGCCGAGGCGATGGGCTGGCTGGGCGCCGAGGCAGCTGACCTGGGCGGCAGTCCAGTCGGCCAGGTGCAGGGCTTCTACGTCGACGCCGACAGCGGCGAGCCCGCCTGGCTGATCGCCCGCCTCGGCCGCCGCCGCCGAACCCGCATTGTCGCCGTCCCCTTCGCCAATTGTGCCGGCGCCCCCTTCGGCGTTTGGGTCGCCCAGGAGGCCGACGCGATCCGCAGCGCTCCCGTGGTCGACCCAACTCGACCGCTACGGCGCGAGCATGAGCTGACCATCTGCGCCCATTTCGGGATCAGTGAGAGGGTTGGGCGGGCCGGTGAGGTCGTCAGCCGAGAAGCGGGCGCTCTGACCGCGACTCCTCCGGGGTGACGGCTCGGTCTCCCTGAACGCCAGCATTTCGGGCAGCAGTTCGGCGTTTACTCAATTACCCTTCAATAATGAGACCTGGATGGGCCTTGGCTGTTGCATGTGCATGCGCCTGCCTAGGGGGGTGTGGAGGCAAAAGCGAAGTTGCTGAAGTTGCCGGAACGCAATCGAATGCCCCTGGGAGTCACTCTGCTTCGCACAAGCTGCGCGTCACGCTCGACGGCTATGAGGGTCCTCAAAATATTGGAATCTTGATGGCGGCGGAGGGCGGGTATTTCGAAGACCTCGGTCTTGAGGTCAGGAGGGGGAGTCCCTTTGAACAGAACCGCCCGGTGAGCTACGTCGCCAAGGGGACCGATGACCTCGGCTTGGCGCAGCAGCCTCAAGTTGCCATCGCTCGGGAAAAAGGGATGCCGGTTGTCGCCATCGGAAGCGTGATCCCGCACCCGACCGATGCGATGATCTGGCTGGAGAGGTCGAAGATTCATGGGATCGGCGACCTCAAGGGGAAGACGATCGCCGTTCCGGGGATCCCTTATCAGGAACGCATTCTCCGAACTCTCCTGGCCCGAGCGGGATTGGTCGCCTCCGACGTCACGATCGAAAGGGTCAGCTATGACCTTGTCCCTACTCTGCTCAGCGGAAGGGCTGATGCCATCTTCGGAGGCTCATGGAATCTCGAGGGAGCTGAACTCCAGTCCCGTGGAGCCGAACCAGTGATCAGGCGGGTGCAGAACCTAGGATTGCCTGACTACGAAGGGCTCCAGGTGATCGCTTCAACCGATCTGGTAACGGAACACCCTCAACTGGTTCGCGACTTCATGACGGCAGTTGCCAAGGGCACCGCTACGGCAGTCGGACATCCGGCGGCTGTCGTCGAAGCAATAAGGGAATCTCGCTGGGGGGACACGGGTTCCAATCGAAAGGCGCTGGAAGCTCAGGTCCGCGCAACCCTGCCGCTCCTTTCTGTCAGCGGCTACATGAGTCCCGATCGGGCCCAGGGCCTCATCGACTGGATGGGCGCAGAAGGTCTGCTCGAGCCGAAGCTGGCGACGACGACGCTGCTCACGAACGCCTACCGATGAAGCCCTTCGCCACGCCAGTCGTCTACAGTTTTGAGCAATGAGGTTTTATTACTCACTGGTGTTGACGCTGGCCGTTGCCCTTCTGGCGGGATGCGGAGGCGGGAGCGGGGGCACCGAGGAAGGGACCAGGGCGGGCGAAACCCTCGGCTCCTCCAAGGCCGCTGAAAAGTCGCCCCCCCGAGGGGAACCCGTGACGGTGTGGGTGGCGCTTGATGGCTGGGAAACCGGCGAAACGCTCGGTCTCATCATGGCCGAACAACGTGGCTATTTCACGAAGTCAAAGCTGTGGGTCACGACCCTCGCTCCCGTCAGCCCCGCTCTCTCAATTCCGGACGTGGTAAACGGCAGCGACCTGATTGGGGTGGCTCACGGGCCCCAGGCCGTTCTCGCGAAGGAGAAGGGGGCGCCGATCGTCGTCGTCGGCAGCCTCGTCCGGCACGCGACCGCGGCGATGATCTGGCTGAAGAAGTCGAAGATCAGCGGCATCGCCGACCTCAAGGGGAAGACCATCGCCATCCCCGGCCTCTCTTTCCAACGGAGCTTTCTCGAATACGTTCTCGCGACGGGCGGGCTGACGCTGGACGACGTCAAGGTCAGGAAGGTCGGGAACGACCTGGTTCCGGCCCTTGTCAAGGGGAAGGCGGATGCGATCTTCGGAGGCTCGGCAAATCTGGAGGGAGCTGGTTTGAAGGCGCAGGGGCTTGATCCAGTCATCACTCCGGTCCGAAGCCTTGGAATCCCCGACTACGATGAACTCGTGCTGGTGGCCCGGGTCGATCGCACGGAAGAACAACCGGACGTGATGCGGGACTTCGCGGCGGCGGCGGCTCAGGGTGCGGCTGCTGCGGTGGAACAGCCGAAAGGCGCCGTGAAGGCGCTTGAAGAAGCGGGAGAACGGAACCCCGAAATCACTTCGCCAGAGAGGGCGGCCGAAGTCACGCAGACCATCCCGCTGCTGTCCACGGATGATCGGGTGAACGCCGAGACGATGCAGGGCCTCATCGACTGGATGTACGAAGAAGGAATGATCGAGAAGAAGCCGTCGGTCGACGAGCTGATCGCCGGGCTCGAAGGCTGAGCCTCTCTCTACAGCTGCAGGCTCTTGACCTGCAGCAGCTCCTCGATTCCGTAGCGGCCGTTCTCGCGGCCGTGGCCTGACTGGCCGTAGCCGCCGAAGGGGGCGAGGGGGTTGAAGGCGCCGCCGTTGATCTCGATCTGGCCGGTGCGGATGCGGCGGGCGACGGCGATCGCCCGCTCCTCGTCGGCCGACCAGACGCCGCCGGCGAGGCCGTACTCGGTTGAGTTGGCGATGCGGATGGCGTCGTCCTCGCCTTCATAAGGCTGGATCACCAACACCGGGCCGAAGATCTCCTCCTGGCCGATCGTCATTTCCGCCTCGACCTCGGAGAAGACGGTGGGGCGGACGAAGAACCCTTGCTCGAGGCCCTCGGGTGGCTCGGCGCCGCCGGTGATCAGCCGCGCGCCCTCCTCGACGCCCTTCTCGATGTAGCCGCGGACGCGCTCGCGCTGAACGTCGGAGACGAGCGGCCCGAGCCGGGTCGAAGACTCGAAGGGATCGCCGGGAGTGAAGCTCTCGGCGGCGGCCTTGGCCAGTTCCTCGGCCTCTGCCAGGCGCTGGCGGGGGACCAGCATCCGGGTCAGGGCGCTGCAGGTCTGGCCGCTGTTGAGGAAGCACTTGGCGACCCCGTCGGGCACCGCCCTCTCGAGGTCGGCATCGTCGAGGATCACGTTCGGCGACTTGCCGCCCAGCTCCATCGCCACCGGCTTCACGGTCGCCGAGGCGAGCTCGGAAACGCGGCGGCCGGCGCGAGTGGACCCGGTGAAGGAGACCATGTCGACGCCGGGATGGGCGGCGATCGCCTCGCCGACGATCGGCCCGACTCCGGTGACGAGGTTGAAGACGCCGGCCGGCAGCCCGGCCGCCTCGATCACCTCGGCCAGCAGGAAGGCATTCAGCGGCGTCACCTCGCTGGGCTTCAGGACCACGGTGCAGCCGGCGGCGAGGGCGGGGGCGACCTTGGCGGCGATCTGGTTCAGCGGGTAGTTCCAGGGGGTGATCGCGCCGAGGACGCCAACCGGCTCGCGCAGCACCCGCGAGTTGCCGATCTCCTCTTCCCAGGCGACTTCCTCCATCAGTTTCGGCATCGCCGCGAACTGCGAGGTGGGGAGGCCGACCTGGATGATCCCGCTCAGTCTCAACGGCATCCCCAGCTCCTGGGTGATCGTCGCGGTGATCTCCTCGGCCCGCCCCTGCAGCCCTTCGGCGATCGCGGCGAGGAAGCGGGCCCGCTCCTCCCGCGGAGTCTGCGACCAGGAGTCGAACGCCCCGCGCGCGGCCTCGACGGCACGGTCGACGTCCACCGGCGAGCACCCGGGGATCGTGCCCATCACCTCCTCGGTGGCCGGGTTGACGACCTCGAGCGGCTCGGCGCCGCTGGGTTCGACCCACTCGCCGCCGATGAAGATCCTGTCCCTCGTCTGAAGCTCAGCCGCCGTCGCCATACGTCCTCCTAGTCGCCCGCTCGTTTGTCCGAAAGCTAGCTGATCGGTATCCAACGCGTTTATGCGATAATCGCTAATACGCTATGAACCTAGAACCAGGACGTCTTCTGCGAGAAGCCCGCCTCCGGCATGGACTGAGCCAGGAGCGGCTTGCCATTCGGGCGGGCACGACTCAATCGGCGATCTCGCGGATCGAGCAGGAACGGGGTTCTCCAACCGTGAAGACGCTGGCGGAGCTGCTGCGCCTGGTGGGGGAGGACCTGGCGCTGGAAGTTGAACCCCGAGAGGCGGGGATCGACCGCACGCTCATCGCCGAGCGACTTCGCATGAACGAGGAGGAGCGACTTGATTACGGGGCCGCTTTTGCCAATCAGGTGATCGAGATGAGCCCGCTACCGAAGAGGAGAGGATGGAACCTTTGATGGAGTCGCTACCTCCGAAAGCGCCGGACCTACGGGGTCTTCTCGGTCCCCTCGTGAAGCACGGAGTCAACTTCGTGCTGATAGGAGGGATGGCGGGTATTGCCCGAGGTTCCAGCTACCCGAGCTATGACCTCGACGTTGCCTACGCCCGCGACAAGGCGAATGTGAAGCGATTGGTCTCTGCCCTGGAGGAAATCGGCGTTCGCCTGCGCGGAGTTCCGGCGGATCTGCCCTTTCAGCTAGACGAGCGGACGATCGAAAACGGCGCAAACTTCACCTTCATTACGCCCTATGGTGACCTTGACGTTCTGGCCGACGTGGACGGGATTCGTGACTTCGAGGAGCTCCAGACCGGCTCCGAGGAGAAAGACATGTTCGGACTTCCTGTTCGGGTGGCGTCTCTCGACCACCTGATCGCGATGAAGCGCGCAGCCAACCGGCCCAAGGATCGCAACATGGTCGAGGAGTACGTGGTTCTCGCGGATGAGATCCGCCGGCGGGAAAAAGGCGAAAGCTAGACCGCAGTGGTGAGAGCGTCGGCTTCGGCCTTCGCCCCCGGCCCAGGCACCTGTTTCGCGTCCCGCGCCGTCAGCACCTTGCCGCAGCTCTCGCAGATGCCGCGCTCGCTGACAGTGCCGCCGCACTCCTTGTGGACGATCAGGCGGCGGGCGCCCTCGGGGGCGGGGGAGTAGCGGTCGCCCCAGTTGAGGAGGGCGATCAGCGCGGGCCAGAGGTCTAGCCCCTTCTGGGTCAGGAAGTACTCGTAGCGGGGCGGGCTTTCCTGGTAGGCCCGCCGTTCAAGGATCTCCTCGTCGACCAGCCGCTGCAGCCGCGCCGAGAGGACGTTGCGGGCGATGCCCAGCGACTCCTGCATCTCGCCGAAGCGGCGGTTGCGGTGCATCACCGAGCGCACGATCAGCAGCGACCAGCGCTCGCCGATCACCTCGAGGGCCTTGGCGACCGAGCAGTCGAGAGCGGGGTAGTCGCGGTGAAGCACGTGTGAATCTTCGCACACTAGGTTGCATCAAGCAACTCACTTGAGGTAGGCTTGCGCCGTCCAGAGTTGCTTCATGCAACCAAGTCCGATTCGGAGGCCCCAGATGAGGCTGATTCCACGACACAGGCCACGGCGCCCCAAGGGCCCGCGGATCGCGATCAGCGAGGCGGAGATCAGCGCCGACCTGCACTACCCGGCCGTGGCCCGGCGCCCGCAGCGCACGGCCGACGTCCAGAGGCTCGGAGTCAGGTGAGCGTCGACGGCGTGGTGACGGCGCCCGAAGGCACCGCTGCCGAGGTGGCGGAAGCCTTCGCAGCGTCCGATCCAGGCAGCTCCCGCTCCCGCACCCTCGTCTGGCAGGACCCGGTGCCGATCGCGGCGACCGGGGCGACGATGACCGGGATGGAGTACATGACCGCGGTCATCACCGGCACGATGCCGCCGCCACCGATCGCGGTGACCATGCGCCTGCGCCCGATCGAGCTGGAGGAGGGGAGGGTGGCCTTCGAGGGGGAACCCGGCGAGGAGCATTACAACCCGATCGGGGTCGTCCACGGCGGCTACGCCGCAACCCTGCTCGACTCGGCGCTCGGCTGCGCCGTCCATACGACGCTGCCGGCCGGCGTCGGCTACACCTCGCTGGGGTTGGAGGCGAAGTTCGTGCGGCCGATCACCCGCGACACCGGCCGCGTCCTCTGCGAGGCAAACGTCCTCTACCGCGGCCGCAAGCAGGCGACCTCGGAGGCGACGCTGACAGCTGCCGAGAGCGGCAAGCTGATCGCCCACGGGATCGCCACCTGCATGATTTTCGACGGGGAGTCTTAGGAGGCGCTGTGGCGGGCGAGTTCGACCAGGAGCCGGACGCCGAATCCGTTGGCTTCGTTGCCGACGTACTCGCGGCCGATGTCCCAGGCGCTGCCGGCGATGTCGAGGTGCGCCCAGGCCGTCTCGCCGACGAACTCCTCGAGGAAGGAGGCGGCGGTGATCGTCCCCGCCTTGCGTTTTTTCCCGAGGTTGGAGAGGTCGGCGACGGTGCCCTTCATCAGCTCCTTGTACTCGGGGTGCAGCGGCAGCCGCCAGGCGAGCTCCCCGGTCGCCTCGCCGGCGCTGCTGACCGCGGCCGCGAGCTCGTCGTTGTTGGAGATCAGCCCCGCGTAGGTCGAGCCGAGGGCGATCTCGACCGCCCCGGTCAGGGTCGCGATGTCGATGATCTTCTCGGCCCCGAGCTCGACCGCGTAGGCGAGGGCGTCGGCGAGGATCAGCCGCCCCTCGGCGTCGGTGTTGTTGACCTCGACGGTCTTGCCGTTGTGCTGGGTGATGATGTCGCCGGGCTTGATCGCCGTCCCGGAGGGCATGTTCTCGGTCGTCGGGACAAGGGCGATCAGGTCTATCGGAAGCTCGAGCTCGGCGATCGCGGCGACCGCCTCCAGCACCGCCGCGGCTCCCGACATGTCCATCTTCATCTCCTGCATCCCGGCGCCTGGCTTCAGCGAGATGCCGCCGGTGTCGAAGGTGACCCCCTTGCCGACGAAGGCGAGGGTGGGGCCGGAGCCACCGCCGCTGTAGCGGAGGACGACCAGCTTTGGCTCCTGCGGGCCGCCCTGGCTGACGGCAAGCAGGCCGCCCATGCCCTTTGCCTCGAGCTCGGGCCGGCCGAGGACCTCGACGGAGAGGGAGTCCGAGCCGGCCGCGATCTCCTCGGCGCGCTCGCCGAGGAAGGTCGGGGTGGCGACGTTGGCGGGAGTCAGCTGCAGGTCGCGGGCCCGGTTCTGGGCCTCGGCGATGACCCGTGCGCTCTCTGCCTCCTCGGCAAGGTCGACCGGGCCCAGCACCGTCAGCGACTCCAGCCGCGGCGCCTCGTCGCTCTCGGACTTGAAGCGGTCGAAGCGGTAGGCGGCGAGGATCGTCCCCGTCACCATCGCGGTGGCCGCCGCTGCGTCATCCCCGCTCTCGGGCAGCGCCCAGGCGAGCGAGCCGGCCTCCAGCCGCGCGGCCTCCTTGGCGGCAAGGGCGGCGGCGACGCGCAGCTTCTCAGCGTCGAGCTCGTCGCGCTGTCCCAGCCCGACCACCAGCACAGGCGGGAAGCCCTCAGGGCGCAGGAGCGAGAGCTTCTTGAAGTCAGCCTTGGCGCCGTCGGCGCCGTCCGCGGAGGCGATTCCCTCCGGCAGCCCCTCGCCCTCGACGAGACCGATCGCGATGACCTCAGCGCCACTCTCGCCCAACCCGGCCTGCTTCACCTCGACCTTCATCGGCCGCGAGTTTACGTTGCCCTGTCGGTATCGTCACCCGCTGGACCTGGCGGACAGGGGCCAGGCCTAGCGAACTTCGGAAAGGAAAGGCAGTAGATGCCCAGCTCAGTGATTCTCGGAACCGCGCGCACGCCCTTCGGCAAGATGGGCGGCGGTCTCTCCTCCCTCGACGCCACCGACCTCGGCGGCACCGTGATCGAGGCCGCCCTCGATCGCTCCGGCGTCGCCCCCGAGCAGGTCGAGCAGGTCGTCTTCGGCCAGGTGCTGCAGGCCGGTCAGGGGCAGATCCCCTCGCGCCAGGCCCAGATCAAGGGCGGGATCCCGAAAGAGGTCCCCTCGGAGACGATCAACAAGGTCTGCGCCTCGGGCATGCGCTCGCTCGGGCTCGCCGACCAGGCGATCCGCGCCGGCGACTCCAACGTCGCCGTCACCGGCGGCATGGAGTCGATGAGCCAGGCGCCCTACCTGCTGCCGAACGCCCGCTTCGGGTTCCGGATGGGGGACGTGCAGGCGCTCGACGCGATGACCCACGACGGGCTGACCAACCCCTTCACCGAAAAGCAGATGATCAACGAGGCGAGCGAGGTCGGCAACGAGCTCGAGATCACCCGCGTCGACATGGACCGCTTCGCCGAGCGCTCGCACCGGCTCGCCCACGAGGCGACCGAAGCCGGCCGCCTTGCGGAAGAGATCGTCGGCGTCACCGTCAAGTCGCGCAAGGGCGAGAGCGTCGTCGAGGCCGACGAGGCGATCCGGCCCGAAACCACCCTGGAGACGCTGGCTGGGCTGAAGGCGATCGGCGGCCCCGACGCCACCCACACCGCCGGCAACGCTCCCGGCGTCAACGACGGTGCCGGCGCGATCGTCGTCGCCTCCGAGGAGTGGGCCGAAAAGGAAGGCAAGACGCCGCTGGCGCGGATCCTCTCCTACGGCACGGTCGCCGACGACTTCCCCTACCTGGCGAAAACGCCGGCCAACGCCTCGAAGCTGGCGCTGGAAAAGATCGGCAAGAGCCCGGAGGACGTCGACCTCTGGGAGATCAACGAGGCCTTCGCCTCCGTCGCCCTGAACAGCGTGCGGATGCTCGGCGTCGACGAGGAGAAGGTCAACGTCAACGGTGGCGCGATCGCCCTCGGCCACCCGATCGGCGCCTCCGGCTCCCGCATCGTCGGCGCCCTCGTCCATGAGCTGCGTCGCCGCGGCGGCGGCCTCGGCGTCGCCGCGATCTGCAGCGGCGGCGGCCAGGGCGACGCGATCGTCATCGAGGTCAACGGGGGCTGATCTGTGATGCCGCAGCTCGAGGAGTCACAGCGGGCTGCGGCATTTTTCGATCTCGACAAGACCCTGATGGCGGGGTCGAGCGGGATGCAGTTCGCCCGCATCGCCGCCAAGCAGGGGATCGTTAACCGCAGGCTGCTGGTCGGCTGGGGCTGGGAGCACCTGCGGTACCGGCTGCGCGGCACCACCGACGCCCGTACCGCCGAGGTGCTGAAGGTCGCCCGTGAGCTGATCACCGGCGTCTCCGAGAAGACGATCGACCGGATGGGCCCGGAAGTGATGGCGGCGATCCTGCCGCGGGTCTTCCCGCAGATGCTGGAGGAGGTCTACGCCCACCAGGACGCCGGGCGCCCGACCTTCATCGTCAGCGCCGCCGGCAACGGCGTCGTCGGGCAGCTGGCCCACGTCCTCGGCATGGACGGCGGCATCGGCACCTGTTACGAGGTCGACGCCGAGGGCAACTACACCGGCCGCCTCGACGGCCCCTTCGTCTACGGCGAGGGCAAGGTGACGGCGATGGAGGAATTCGCCGAGCGCCACGGGATCGAGCTGGCCGCGTCCTATGCCTACTCCGACTCGCTCTCCGACCTGCCGATGCTGCGCGCGGTCGGCAACCCGGTTGCCGTCAACCCCGACCCGCCGCTGGCGGCGATCGCCCGCGAGGAGGGGTGGCAGACCCTGCGCTTCGAGCGCCTCGGCCGCCGGCTCGTCGCCCTGGCGGTGACGCTGCTGGCGACCGTCGCCGGCTTCGGCGCCTCGCGAGTTGCCGCCCGCCGCCGCGTCCCGCCCCCGCGGCGACTGCGCCCACGCCCCTGAATCGCGAACTGCATCAACTTGTCCACCCACTGGGTGGACAAGTTGATGCAGTTCGCTCTCACGCTAGGGTTCCGGGCCGGATGGAGGCAGCAACCGCACGCAAGATCCGCGTCGTCGTCGCCAAGCCCGGCTTGGACGGGCACGACCGCGGCGCCAAGATCATCGCCCGCGCCCTGCGCGACGCTGGCATGGAGGTCATCTACACCGGCCTGCACCAGACTCCCGAGCAGATCGCCGAGACGGTGATCCAGGAGGATGCCGACGCGGTCGGCCTCTCGATCCTCTCCGGGGCGCACATGACCCTGGTGCCGAAAGTGGTCGAGCTGCTGCGGGCCCAGGGGGTCGACGACGTCCTCGTCACGGTTGGCGGCACGATCCCGGCCGACGACATCCCCGAGCTGAAGAACCTCGGCGTCGCCGAGGTCTTCACCCCCGGCGCCGGAACCGACGACATCGTCGAGTTCATCCAGGAGCGGGCCAGCGCCCGCCACGCCGCCGAAACCTGAGGCCGACGGGACGAAAACGGCCCTATGCGGGCCGGAATCGTCCCGTCGCGCTCGGAGCGCTGCGTGACATTTGACACGGATCCGTGCATAGGTCCGCCTGATCGGGGTATGATCCTGATTGACTCGTCAGTCAACCGCCGGCAGCGTTAAGATCGCGCCCCGCGAAGACCTGAGAATCGTCCCCAAGGAGGCTTTGTTTTGAAGATCTGCGTCCTGGTCAAGGAGGTCCCGGACGCCGCCGTTCAGAAGCGCATCGATCCAAGCACGATGCGGCTGGACCGCGGTGGCGAGAAAAACCTCAACCCGTTCGACACGCACGCCCTCGAGGCGGCCATGCAGATCAAGGAGGGTGGAGCCATCCCGGTCGAGGAGGTCGTGGCGGTGACGATGGGCCCGAGCTCCGCGGTCCGCGCGCTGCACAAGGCCGTCGCCCTCGGCGCCGACCGCTCGGTCCATCTTTCCGACGACGCGCTGGCCGGCTCCGACGTCTGCGCGACCGGCTACGCGCTGGCCAAAGTGCTCGAGTCCGAGAGTCCTGACCTGGTCCTGCTGGGCCAGCAGTCGGACGACGGCGAGTGCTACACGATCGGCGCCGTTGTCGCCGACCACCTGAAGATGCCCTCGCTGACCCAGGTGATCCAGATCGACGTCAGCGACGGCAAGCTGCGCTGCGAGCGCCAGGCCGAGTACGGCTACGACACTGTCGAGATCGAGTTGCCGGCGGTGATCAGCGTCGGCGACGCGATCAACGAGCCGCGCTACCCGAGCCTGAAAGCGATCATGGGCGCGAAAAAGAAACCGCTCGACTCGAAGGCGACCGGCGACGTCGGCATCGACGCCGGCCAGGTCGGCGAGAGCGGTTCGAAGACCAAGGTGCTCGCCCTCAACCCGCCGCCGGCGAAGGAAGCGGGCGAGATCATCGAGGACGAGGACACCAACGAGACGGTCGAAAAGATCGTCTCGTGGCTCGACGAGAGGAAGCTGATCTAAATGGCAGGCATCCTGGTTTACGCCCTCCACGACGACGAGGGCAACTTCAACAAGAACTCGCTCGGGGCGATCTCCGAGGCCGCCAAGCTGGCTGGCGAAGTCGGCGGCGAGGCCGCTGCGCTGGTGGTCGGCGACGTCGCCGACGACGCCTGCGCTTCGCTCGGCAACTACGGCGCCGCCAAGGTCTACCGGGCCAAGAGCGTGCCCGAGGGGCTGGCGCAGCCGATCGTCGACGCGATGGCCAAGGTCATCCAGGACGAGGGCTTCTCATATGCCCTCTTCGGCGGCGGCCTGCTCGGCTTCGAGATCGGCGCCGGCCTCACCGCGCGCCTCGGCGCCGGGGTGACCATGGAGGTCACCGCGGTCAAGGTCGACGGCGGCAAGCTGGTCGTCGAGCGACCGATCCTGCAGGACTCCGAGGTCGCCGACGTCGGCTACGTCTCCGAGCCCGGCATCATCATCGGCCGCCTCAACGCCTTCGACGCCAAGGAGTCCGGCGGCACGGCTGAGGTCGTCGACGTCGACGTCGAGCTCTCCGAGTGGTCCTCTAAGGCGAAGCTGGTGCAGCGCGGCGAGCAGCGTGGCGCCGACGTCAACATCGAGGACGCCGACATCCTCGTCGGCGGTGGCCGCGGTCTCGGCGCCAAAGAGGGCTTCGAGCTCTGCGAGCAGCTGGCCGAGTCGATGGGCGGCGCCGTCGCCGCGACCCGCGCGGTCGTCGACGCCGGCTGGTACCCCTACGCGGCCCAGATCGGCCAGACCGGGAAGACGGTGGCGCCGAAGCTTTACCTCGCCGCCGGCGTCTCCGGGGCGATCCAGCACAAGGTCGGGATGCAGAACTCGGAGAACATCCTTGCGATCAACAAGGACCCGAACGCGCCGATCTTCGAGTTCTCGGACCTCGGCGTGGTCGGCGATCTCCACAAGATCGTCCCCAAGCTGACCGAGGCGATCAAAGCCAAGAGGGGGGGCTGAGCCCCGGCTCGGCCTCCATTCGACCCCAAGGAGTCCAAAGATGCCCGCCGTCGCACCTGCTGAGTTCCCGCCGCCGTTCGATTCCAACGACGTGGTCGGTCCGCCGACCGACGCGCCCGAGGATCGCATCGAGGTCGGGGTCGCGATCGTCGGCGGCGGGCCCGCGGGTCTGGCCTGCGCGAACAAGCTCCTGCAGCTGCTCGAGGACGAGCCGGAGCTGACCGAGAAGCTGGGCGAAGTCCCGGTCGCGGTGATCGAGAAGGGCAAAGTCGCCGGAGCGCACCTGCTTTCCGGCGCGAACATGAAGCCCTCGGCGATGGAAGAGCTCTTCCCCGACCTGCCGAAGGAGGAGTGGCCGGTCTACCAGGAGGTCACCAAGGACGCCGTCTACCTTCTGACCAAGAAAGCGGCGCTGCCGTTGAAGCCGATGCCGCCGAACTTCAAAAACCACGGCAACTACGTCACCTCGGTCTCCAAACTCGGACGCTTCCTCGCCGAGAAAGCCGAAGAGGCCGGCGCCTACATCCTCAGCGAGACCGCAGCGACGAAACTGCTGGTCGAGGACCGGATCGTCAAGGGCGTCCGCTCCGGCGACCGCGGCCGCGGCAAGGAGGGCGAAGAGCTGGCCAACTTCGAGCCCGGCTCCGACGTCGTCGCCAAGGCGACCGTGCTCGCCGAGGGCACCGTCGGTCACCTCACCTACGCCGCCTACGACTACTTCGACATGCACGGCGCCGACCCGATGCGCTGGGAGCTCGGGGTGAAAGAGGTCTGGGAGGTGAAGGAGCCGCTCGACCGGGTCATCCACACGATGGGCTGGCCGCTGCGCAAATCGCCCCGCTTCAACGAGTTCGGCGGCAGCTTCATCTACCCGATGGGCGAGGACAAGATCTGCATCGGCCTCGTCGCCGGCCTCGACTACACCGACGCCACCTTCAGCGTCCACGACGCCCTGCAGCTGATGAAGACCCACCCCTTCATCAAGAAGCTGATCGAGGGCGGCAAGCGGGTCGCCTGGGGCGCGAAGACGATCCCCTCCGGCGGCTACTTCTCGATGCCGAAGCGTCTCGCGGTACCGGGGATGATGGTCGCCGGCGACGCCGCCAGCATGGTCAACGTCCCGACCCTGAAGGGCGTCCACTACGCGATGCACGCCGGCATGTACGCCGCGGAGACGATCGTCGAGTCGCTGAAGCAGGACATCGACTCGGTCAACTTCGAGGCCTACGACGACAAGGTCCGCAACTCACTGATCGAGAAGGAGATCAAGCAGTCACGCAACATGCGCCAGCCGTTCTCGAAGGGCTTCTTCATGGGGGGCGCGATCGTCTCGGCGATGTCGGTCACCAAAGGCGCCTTCCCGGGCGGCCACTGGAGCCAAGAGCACGACTCCGAGATCGAGATGGACATCGGCAAGGCGGGGGACATGTACCTCAAGCCGGACAACGAGCTGACCTTCAACAAGTTGGACAGCGTCTTCCTCTCCGGCAACGCCACCCGCGACGACGCCCCGAACCACGTCCGCATCCAGACCCACGTTCCGCGCGAGATCGCCCAGACCTGGGTCTCGATGTGCCCGGCCCAGGTCTACGAGATCCCCGAGGAGCAGCTGGAGAACGGGGCCGCCGAGGTCGACGTCCACGTCACCGCCTCCAACTGCGTCCAGTGCGGCGCGATCACCGCCAAGGGCGGCCGCCTGACGCTCCCCGAGGGCGGCGACGGCCCGCTGTACCAGGAGACGTAGGAAAGCTGTTCGCCTAACGGCACGATCCGCGCGCCACGCGTGCGGATTTGCCGCCTAGGGTCGGCGGGTGCTCCCGTTCGCCTCGATCATCAGTGATGGCGCCACGCTTGTCGGCTTCTTAGCCGGCGTCATCGCCGCCGGAGGGTTTCTTGCTCATGCTCGTCCGGTGCTTCGGAAGCGGGACGAGCAAGAGATCAGAACTGCGACGGTGGTCGGAGGATTAGTCGGTCTTGCTCTCGCTTCGATCGCGTCACTAGTTTCGGGAGTACGCTAGCATGCTTTTGTCTGCGAAAGGAGTGGCGGCATGAACGAACGCACCGCTTTGACCTTGGTCTTCACCATCTCGATGACGGCCGTATTGCTGGCACTTTCGGTCCTCTCGATGCTGGGGGTGAGCTCAGAGCGACAGGCTCTTGTTTTTGTCCTGATCCTCTGCGTCGCCGCCGATACCGCCTCGCGGGTCGTGCTCCACTACCGCCGTTGAGACCTAAAGCGCTTCGGCTTCCTCGGCCTGAAGAATCGTCGCGCCGTCAAAGATCTGCGCGGCGCCGGCGCGGGTGGGGATGAAGTCGAGGGTGCTGCGGCGGCGGGGGGCCGCGATCACGGTCCACTCGTCGCAGCCGGCGAAGGCTTCGTCAAGGCGCTGGGCCATGGTGCTGCGGGGGCGATCCTGGTCGAAGATCTGCTTGGACATCGCGCTCGTCCTCCTGTAGGGGGTTGCCGAAGTTTCACCCCGCCCGTCGGACGAAAAATATGCTCTTTGCGGTTGTTTGGGAACGTTTGTTCGTTCGTAGAGTTATGAGGAGGCCGCAAACTCGGCGATCTCCTCGGCCAGCCGCGCCGGCTGATCGAGCGCGACGAACGTTTTCGCATCCGGAATTCGCACCAGCTTCGCGTTGCCGGCTTCGCCCTGAAGCCGTTCCGCGTAGCTGATCGGGAAGTACTTGTCTCCGGGCGCCCAGGTCAGGAGGATCGGCAACTGGGAGCCGCGCAGCTTCTCGGCCGCGGCCAGCGTGTGGCGCTTGTTCATCCCGGCGGTGACCTTGGCGGCGTCCCGCATCACCCCGGAATCGGTCTTCGCCGGCTGCATCCAGGAGGCGATCAACTCGTCCGGGATCTTCGTCTTCGCGAAAGGGGCAAAGGCGCGCCTCGCAACGGCTTCGATCCGGAACGGCGCCGAGAGGAGGAACATGCCGCCCGGTAGCTTCGCCAGCGGCGGCATCGCCTTGAACATCCCCGGCGGGAAGTTCTCGTGGGTGTCGCAGTTGGTTAGGACGAGGCGGCCGATCCGGTCGGGATGGCTGGTGACCAAGACCTGCGACATGGCGCCGCCCGAGTCGTTGCCGACGATCGTCACGTCCTCGAGCTCGAGCCTGGTGAGAAAGTCGGCGATCAGCTTGGCGATGCCGGGAGGGGACAGGTCGGCGTCGGGATTCATCGCCACCTGGTGCGCCGCGATCGGCCAGTCGGGGGCGATGCAGCGGTAGCGGTCGGAGAGCCGATCGACCACGCCGTCCCAGAGCCGCCCGTCGACGAGGTAACCGTGGACGAAGACGATCGGCTTTCCCTCGCCCGCCTCGCGGTAGCGGATCGTCCCCTGGGGAAGTTGAACTTCCTTGCGTTGCTCCGTCACGATGTTTCTCCTTTCTCGGTGCCTCTTACTAACATACAGACTGTATGAATGTGGATCCAGGTAGACGTACCCAGGCCGAGCGGACGCAGGCGACGCGCGATGCTCTGATCGGCGCCGCCCGTCGTCTCTTCACCGAGCGCGGCTATGACGACGTCGGCACCGAGGAGATCGTCCGGGCCGCCGGCGTCACTCGCGGGGCGCTCTACCACCAGTTCGGCGACAAGGCGAGCCTGCTCGAGGCCGTCTACGCGCGGATCGAGGCGGAATCGACCGAGCGGGTCGCCCGCATCGTCCTCGGATCCGACCTGCACAGCCCACTGGAAGCGATGAAGGCGGGGGTGGAGGCCTTCCTCGACGAGTGCGCGGAACCGGAGCTGCGCCAGATCGCCCTCCACGATGCCCCCGCCGTCCTCGGTTGGGAGCGCTGGCGCGAGATCGGCGCCGCCAACGGCCTCGGCCTGATCGAAGCGAGCCTGACGGCGGCGATCGAGGCGGGGGAGGTTCGCGACCTGCCGGTGAAGGCGACGGCCCACCTGCTGATGGGGGCGCTGGACGAGGCGGCGATGCTGCTGGCTCGCGACGAGCGGCCGCAGGCCCGAACCGAGGTGACCGCGGTTCTAACGACGCTGCTCGAGAGCTTCGCTGTCGATCGGCTCGACTGACCAGGCCAGCTGCCGCGACTCCTTCTGCGCGTACATCCGTACGTCGGCGAGCTGCATCGCCTCCGCCGGCGAGTCCGCCTCCTCGGGCACGGAGGCGATACCCCAGGCGGCGCTGAGGTCAAACCCCCTTCCCTTTGAGGTGAGGGCTTCGGCGGCGCTGACGCCCAGCTCCTCGCGCCGTTCCAGACCGAGGTCGACGATGCCGCCCTTGACTATCACCAGGAACTCGTCGCCGCCGAGCCGGTAGCCGGTGGCCGGCGGTTCGACCGCCGCTTTCAGGCGTTTGCCCAGCATCGCCAGCATCTTGTCGCCGGCGGGATGGCCGAAGGAGTCGTTGTAGCGCTTGAAGCCGTTGAGGTCGAGCAGGATCACGGTCAGCGGCGCGTCAGGGGACCGTTCGCGCAGCTCCAGGTCCATTCGCAGCCGCGCCTGGCTGCCGAGGCCGGTGAGGGGATCGGTGCGGACCTGTTCCAGCAGCCGGGTGTTCTCGCGCAGGCTGAGGGCCAGCCGTGCGATCACCGCCAGCATCGTCAGCGACCAGAGGACCGTGGTCAGGGCGCTGGAGCTGTGGAGGTACTGGAGGACGCCGAGGACGATCATCGCCCCGGCGACGATCCCCGGCACGATCATTTCCCGCCAGCCGTCGAAGCGGGCGTCGGGGAGGATGCGGTCCGCCTCTGGCTGCCAGGCCTCGGCTCCGAGGAGGACGGCCGAGAGCAGGTAGATCGGTTCAACCCAATCGCCGCTGGGGAGGGTTGCTTCGTAGCTCTGGAGGGTGAAGGCGACGTCCGCCACAGCCATCACCGCCAAGCCGCCGAGCAGCAGGGTCCAGGTCCGGCCGGGCCGCCAGCGGGTGAGGGCGATGACGCCGACGATCAGCGAGACCAGGAGGACGTCGCCGAAGGGGTAGGCAAGGGTGGTGACGATTTCGATCGTGCTGCCGCTGGTGCGGTCGGCGACGAACTCGAAGAGGAGCGCGGCGCCCAGTGCTGCGGTGCCGAGCGCGGCGATCACCCCGTCCATCCAGAGCCTGCGGTCCAGCTCCTCGGCGCGGGCCCGGACGAGCAGGTACAGCCCCAGCACCGCGAGCGGGTAGAAGGCGAGGTAGCCGATGTCGGCGGGAGAGGGATATGGGGCGTCGGGGTTCCCTTCGATGTAGAGCGTCCACCAGATCTCGCCACCGGCCCAGGCCAGGATCGAGGCGCTGATCGCGAGCCAGGCGGCGCCCTCGGGGCCGCCCCGCAGCGCCCGCGTCAGACAGGCGAGGCCGGCGCAGACGACGACTGAGTCGTAGACGACGCCGTTGATCGCGGTGTCGAGACCGGAGCCGCCGATCCCGATCCAGTCGTGGACGATGACCAGGGTGGCGCCGCCGAAGAGGACTGCCGCAATTGCTTTCCGCACAGGGGGGTATCGGCAACGCTTGCACGGTTCTCTAGACTTGGTGGAGATGAAGGCAGGAATCCACCCCAATTACACGCTTGCCAACGTGCATTGCTCGTGCGGCAACCAGTTCTACACGCGCTCAACGAAAGAGGACTTGCATGTAGAGCTCTGCTCTGAGTGCCACCCGTTCTACACGGGCAAGCAGAAGCTGGTCGACACCGGCGGCCGAGTCGAGCGCTTCCAGCGCCGCGCCGCCAAGCACAGGGCTGGGAAGTAGCCCGTGAGCCCCGCGTCGGGCTCGGCACTGGCATCCCACGAAACCCCCTCTGGCAACGGAGGGGACCCTGTGCGCATGCCCGACGGGGCGCTGGTTGCCAAGCGCGACGCCCCGGTCGGCGGCCAGGCGGTGCTCGAGGGAGTGATGATGCGCGGCATCTCGGTCTGGGCCGTCGCCGTCCGCACCCCCGAGGGGCAGATCGAGGTCGAGTCCGAGCCGCTGGTTCCCTGGGCGCAGCGCCACCGCGCCTGGCGCCTGCCGGTGATCCGCGGCGTCGTCGCCCTCGGCGAGTCGCTGAAGATCGGCTTCAAGGCCCTGGCGATCTCCGCCAACGCCCAGCTCGAGGAGGACGAGGAGGGCGAGAAGGAGGAGATCGGCGGCTGGATCTGGGGCCTGACGATCTTCATCTCGATGCTGCTGGCGGTCGGGCTCTTCTTCGTCGTCCCGGTCGGCCTCACCAGCCTGATCAAGGACTCGCTCGGCTCGCCCTTCCTCTTCTGGCTGGTCGAGGGGCTGCTGCGGACCGGCATCTTCATCGGCTACATCCTCGCGATCAGCAAAATGCCCGACCTGCGGCGGGTCTTCGAGTACCACGGGGCCGAGCACAAGACGATCTCCTGCTACGAGGCCGAAGACGAGCTGGTGCCCGCGCGGGCGAAGCTCTACTCGCGCCTGCACCCGCGCTGCGGGACCAGCTTCCTGCTGATCGTGATGGTGCTGGCGATCTTCGTCTTCGCCCCGATCGGATTGCCCGCCTGGTACTGGTTGCTGGCCTCCCGCATCCTCGGCATCCCGCTGATCGCCGGCCTCTCCTACGAGGTGATCAAGTGGGCGGGGAAGAATCGGCGCAAACGCTGGGTGCGGGCGGTGATGTGGCCGGGCCTGATGCTGCAGAACCTGACCACGCGCGAGCCTGACGAAGAGCAGCTGGCGGTGGCGATCGCCTCGCTCAATGCCGTGCTTGCTCGGGAGACTCCCGAGGAGGCGGCGAAGAAGCCGCATATTGAGATAGTGGCTTAGGGGGCGGGGGTGGGGTCCCCTCTCCGGACACATCTCGCTATGGCTCGATGTTGAGTGTCCTGAGAGGGGACCCCACCCCCGCCCTGAGTACTCGCGCCGTAGCTATGTTGTGGCCATGATTGAGTCGTTGGTGCAGCAGATAGAGAGTCGGTTCGCTGATTTGGAGGCGCAGATGTCGGACCCGGAGGTGATTGGGGACCGGGAGCGCTACGCGGACGTTGGGCGGGAATACCGGGAGCTGCAGCCGGCGAGCGTGCTGGCGGCGCGGTGGCGGACCCTGCGCGACGACCTCGAGGGCGCGCGCGAGCTGCTGGCCGAGGGTGAGGACGAGGAGCTTCGCAAGGTCGTCGAGGAGGCGCCCGGGCAGCTGGAGGAGCTGGAAGAGGAAATCCGGCTGGCGATGGTCGAGCGCGACCCCAACGACGCCAAGAACGTGATCGTCGAGATCCGCGCCGGCACCGGCGGCGACGAGGCGGCGCTGTTCGCGGGCGACCTCTTCAAGATGTTCAGTCGCTACGCCGAAGAGCGCGGCTTCAGCACCGAGGTCCTCTCGCAGTCCGCTTCGGAGGCCGGCGGTTTCAAGGACGTCACCGTCGAGGTCAAGGGCGAGGGCGCCTACTCGGTCTTCAAGTTCGAGGGCGGGACCCACCGCGTGCAGCGGGTGCCGGAGACCGAGTCGCAGGGACGGATCCACACCTCCACCGCAACCGTCGCGGTGCTGCCCGAGGTCGAGGAGGTCGAGGTCGAGATCGACCAGAACGACCTCCAGATCGACGTCTACCGCTCCTCCGGTCCCGGCGGCCAGTCGGTCAACACGACCGATTCGGCGGTGCGGATCACCCACAAGCCAACCGGCGTCGTCGTCTCGATGCAGGACGAGAAGTCCCAGCTGCAGAACAAGGAGCGGGCGATGCGGGTGCTGCGGGCGCGCCTCTACGAGCGTGAGCTGGCCGAGCAGCAGGCGAAGCTCGCCTCCGAGCGCAAGGCCCAGGTCGGCAGCGGCGAGCGCTCGGAGAAGATCCGCACCTACAACTTCCCCCAAGGGCGCGTCACCGACCACAGGATCAAGCACACCTCCCACAACCTCGAGGGGGTGCTGGCCGGGCAGCTTGGGGAGTTCACCGACGCCCTCGCGGCAGAGGAGAAGAGGCAGCGCCTCGAGGCCGCCGCCTCCGCCACCGCTTGAGCCGGTGGCGACGATGACCGGCTCGAGCGTGCGCGAGGCGCTGGACGCGAGCGTGGATGCGCTGGCGGCGGCGCGGGTGGAAGACCCGCGGCTCGACGCCGAACTGCTGCTAGCCGAGGCGACGGGATCGAGCCGGGCGGCGCTGGTCGCCGGCGCCGAGGTGGCGCCGGCCGCGGCGCGCCGCTTTGGCGAGCTGGTGCGGCGGCGACTGCGGCGAGAGCCGGTCGCCTACATCCTCGGCCGCAAGGGATTCCGGAACATCGAGCTGGCGGTGGACCGACGCGTCCTGATCCCGCGCCCCGAGACCGAGCTGCTGGTCGAGCTGGCGCTGGAGCTGCAGCCGGCGAGCGTCCTGGACGTCGGCACGGGCTCGGGTGCGATCGCGCTGGCGGTCGCCGACGAGCTGCCGGCGTGTCAGGTAACCGCAACGGACACTTCCTCCGGGGCGCTCGAAGTCGCCCGTGCCAACGCCGACCGTCTCGTTCTCGCCGAACGCGTCCGCTTCCTCGAGGGCACCCTGCCCGCGGACGGAAGCTTCGACCTCGTCCTCGCCAACCTCCCCTACGTCGCTGAACGCGACTGGCCCTCCCTCCAGCCCGAGGTCACCCAGTGGGAGCCCCGCGAGGCGCTCCTCGCCGGCGCCGACGGCCTCGACGCCTACCGCTCCTTCATCCCCGGGTGTGGTCGAGCTTTGGCCTCTTATGGAGGCCTAACCTCAACCACACTTGTTGTGGAGGTGGGGGAGGGGCAGGCGCCCGCGGTGGCGGCGCTGATGGAGGAGGCGAATTTCGGTGGGATCGAGACGCGGCCGGATCTGGCGGGCATCGAGCGAGTGGTTGTCGGGCGGGTAGGGGGGACGGCGTGAACGAGACGATCCGGCTCCGCAGTGGCGAGGCGCAGGTGGCCCGGAAGGCGCTCGAACGCACCATCGCCGCCGGCGGCGTCGCGGTCTTTCCCGCCGACGGGCTCTACGGGCTCGCCTGCGACCCGCTCGACGCGGGGGCGATCGCGAAGATCCATCGGCTCAAGGGGCGCGACGACGGCAAACCGTCGGCGGTCATGTACTTCTCTCCGCTTGCGATCCGGGAGCTGGTCTCTCAGTTGGGCAGGCGGACGAAAGCGGCGGTCAGTGCCCTGATGCCGGGGCCGGTGACGCTGGTCGTCGCAAACCCGCAGCGGCGTTACCCGCTCGCCTGCCGCCAGGACCCCGAACGGCTGGGGATCCGCCTGATCGGCGGGCCACTCGCTGGGACGATGTGCCCGATCTTCCAGACCTCGGCCAACCTCAGCGGCGAGCCGGCGCCGGCTCGCTTCGAGGACGTGCCGGAGTCGATCCGGGATCGGGTCGACCTGGCGATCGACGGCGGCGAGCTGCCGGGCCTTCCCTCCACGGTGGTGGACATCACCGCGATCGAGGAGGACGGCGACTGGCGGATCCTCCGCGACGGCGCTCTCTCGCCCGGCGACCTCGCCAGCAAGTTGGCCTCGGTCGGTCTCGGCTAGGCCGACGGGCCGATTTCGGTCCATATAGGGCCGTTTTCAGCCCGTCGGCGTCAGCAGCCGGGGTGCCCGGGATAGGGCAGGCGGACCAGGCGCTGGGAGACGTTGTCGCTCTCGTTCGACTCGAAGAGGTTTTCCTTCGGGTCGACGATCATCCGGTAGGCGAAGCAGCCGCGCAGGCCGGCGACGTCGATCCACTGCTGGTGGTACGCGGCGGGGTAGATGTCCGACCAGCCGACCGAAGTCCCGAGCCGGACCCGGTCCTGGAACGGGTTCTGGTTGCAGCCGGGGTAGACCCAACTCTCGGGCGAGCGGCGGCCGGGGCGGGTGTGGGTGAGGTCGCGCAGGCAGTAGTTGAGCTTGGGGCTGGAGCGGACGACGTCGCCGACCTTGCCGTCGGGGCCGACCCGGCGCAGCTCGAAGTTGGCCAGCTGGTGGACCTTCCAGTAGGAGCCGCCGAAGTAGGTGCCGACGTAGGAGAAGTGCAGCTTCGCTTCGGTGCGGAGGGTGAGGTGACCGCTGCCCTTCTTGTAGATCCACTGGTTGACCTGCATCGAGCGTGGCCCGTTGCGGCGTCCGTGCAGCTCCATTGGCCCCCTGCCGCGGCTCTGCACGTCGCTGGTCGCGCGCAGAAGTACGTGGCCGCCGACCTTTTCGGCGTAGATATCGCTCGGGGGCGCGATCCGCAGGTTCGGGCAGAGAAGGAAGCGCGCTTGGCCGCTCTCGCAGGGGTTGTCCGCCGCGGCGGCGGCGGTGACCGGTAGCGCCAGCGCCAGCGCCACCAAAGCGAGCAAGATGCGACTTCTCACCGCGGCCAGGATATCCCTACCCATTGCTATGGTCGCCCGAGATGGCTGAAGTGCCGGACAACTTCCAGAACGCGCCGCTGTCGGAGGTCGACCCCGACGTCGCCGACGTGCTCGAGGCGGAGCTGAAGCGCCAGCAGCGGACGCTGGAGATGATCGCCTCGGAGAACTTCGTCCCCCAGGCGGTGCTTGAAGCGGTCGGCTCGGTGCTGACCAACAAGTACGCCGAGGGCTACCCGGGCCGCCGCTACTAC
>CAVZAU010000001.1:0-89206 GCA_963773445.1 uncultured Actinomycetes bacterium | reverse complement strand
TGCAGTTGGGGTGTTTGGCGTCCTTGGCGATCATCCAGGTGTCCGACCATCCGGTCGCACCCTCCTTCGGCAGGAAGCCTTGGCTCGCCGGGCTGGCCTGCACCGGCACGCCTTCTTCCTTCAGCGCGAAGTACTGGTACTGCCAGGTGGTGCCGACCTGGATATCTCCCCCCGCGTAGGCGGAGATCTGCTTGGCGGCTTCGGACCAGTATTCGCCAATCAGCGGCTTTTGTTCTTCCAGCAGGCCGACCGCCGCGTCGAACTGCTCTTCGTTCAACTCGTAGGGGTTTTCGATCCCCAGGTCCGGTTCGTGGGTCTTCAGGTAGACCGCGGCTTCGGCGATCGACATCGGGTCGTCGTACTGGCTGATCTTGCCTTTGTAATTGGCGGCGACTTTCGGATCGAGCGTGACCTCCCAGGAGTCCGGCGCGGGTTCCACGTCGTTCCCGTTCCACATCAGCAGGTTGGCGCCGCGGCCGTGCGGGATCCCGTAGCTGACGTCTTCGAAGGTGTTGTACGGCTGGTCCTTGAGGTCGCTGAAGACCGTCTCGTAGTTGGGGACGAGGTCGGTGTTGACCGGGGCGACGAGGTCGGCGGCAACGAGCCGGGCGGTGGCATTGCCGGAGGCCGAGACGCCGTCGTACTGCCCGGTTTTCATCAGCTCGACCATTTCGTCGGAGGTGCCGGCTTCCTTATTGTTGACCTTGCAGCCGGTTTTCTGTTCGAACGGTTTGCTCCAGTCGGGTTCGACGTAGCCGGCCCAGGAGATCAGCGAGACTTCGCCCTCCCCTTTCCCGAGCTTCTGCAGTGCTTCGCCGCCGCCGGTGGTGTCGTCGCTACCGCCGCCGCAGCCGGCGAGGGCGAGCATGAACACGACCAGTCCGGCAACGACGAGCCACGCCGTGCGGGCGGGGTTGCCATCCCTTTTCCTCATGATGGTGCTACCTCCTGTTTGGTGGACTTCCCGCCGACGGCGGCCGCGTGCTCCGGCCGCCACCCGACTAGGACCTCGTTTCCCTGCCCTGGCAACGCGCCTGAGGACGCGCTCTCCACGTTCTGTCTGACGAGCTGGAGCTTCTCCCCGGTGTCCAGCTGAACCGTGAAGCGGGTGACGCTGCCGGCGTAGGCGACGTCGACGACGCGACCGCTCTCCGCGTGGAGGCCGTCGGTCGGAGCGCCGGGCTCGAGCAACTCGATCTTCTCGGGGCGGATCGTGAACCGCTCGCCGTCGCGCTCGATCAGGTTGGAGACGCCGACGAAGCCGGCGACGAACTCGTTCGCCGGGCGCTCGTAGAGCTCCAGCGGCGACGCCACCTGCTCGATCCGGCCGCCGTTGAAGACGGCGATCCGATCACTCATCGTCAGGGCCTCGTCCTGGTCGTGGGTGACGTAGACGAAGGTGATCCCGACCTCGCCCTGGATCGTCTTCAGCTCCGTCTGCATCTCCTCGCGCAGCTTCAAATCGAGCGCGCCGAGCGGCTCGTCGAGCAGCAGCACCTTGGGCCGGTTGACGATCGCCCGCGCCAGGGCGACCCGCTGGCGCTGGCCGCCAGAGAGCTCGCCAGGCTTGCGGTCGGCGTAGCCGGGGAGGCGGACCATCTCCAGCGCCTCTTCGCGCCGCTGCGCCCGCTCGGCCTTGGCGACGCCGGCAACCTTCATCCCGTAGGCGACGTTCTCGCCGACGCTCATGTGGGGGAAGAGGGCGTAGTCCTGGAAGACCGTGTTGACCGCGCGGTCGTACGGCGGCACGCCGCTGACGTCCTCGCCCGCCAGCTCGATCGTCCCCTCCGTCGGGTCCTCGAAGCCGGCGATCATCCGCAGCGTCGTCGTCTTGCCCGAGCCCGACGGGCCCAGCATCGTGAAGAACTCCCCCCGGGCGATCTCCAAATCGATTCCCGCAACCGCCGCCACCTCCCCGTAGTACTTGGTGAGGCCGGAAAGGCGAATGTCAGCAGCTGCAGCGTCTATACCCGTGACGTTATCCGCGACGGTGCGGATTGCAAGAACAAAGTGGACGGCCAGGATTAGCCGGAGTGGAGTACGGCTGCTTGGGCGTGGGGAGGGGGTCGGTGTGGGCGTGGGAGGGAGCCGGTGGGGGTCCCGGCGAGCACCTCCACCGCGAGGATCGCCTCAGGGCTGACGCCTCATGCCTCCAGGCGCGGCTCCATGCTGAGTACGCCAGGACCCCCACCGGCTCCCTCCGATTCACCGGAAGCCCCGTCCCTAATCAGCTAGGCCCCCAACGATGATCTGTGCGAGCAGCTCACCCCACCCCGCGGCACCCTCGTCCCTCAGAAGCTGTGGGAGGAGGGAGCGGGGTACCCCCGTGAGGTACTCAGCATGGAGCCGCGCCTAGGGGCCTGAGGCGTCAGCCAAAATCCGTTAATCGCGGCGGAGGTGCTCCGAACGGGGGTACCCCGCTCCCTCCTAACCAGCAGCGCTAGTACCCAGCCGGGTGCCGCGCGACGAAGCCGACGTTGTCGCGCAGGTCTTCGTGCCAGCGGGGGCCGGTTTCGCCCGCCCCGTCGCCGGAGGTGTCCCAGCGGAAGCCGGCGATCACGGCGTAGGCGTGGCCGCCGTTGGCGTAGACGGTGATCCAGCGGCCTTCGCCTTCTTCGGCCCACTTCGTCATCGGGCCGGAGGGGAGGGGGCTTTCGAGGAATTTGCCGCCGTGGAGGGCGAAGCTGACGGCGCCGGAGCAGTCGTAGCCGCGGTCCCACCAGCGGGCGTGGCCGCCACCCCAGACGTACGGTTTGCTGCGGATCTTGTTGGCCGCAGCGATCACCATCTTGACCCGGGCGGGAGCGCCTTTGGGCGGGATCAGCATCCCGTTCGGCAGCAGCTTCGCCTTCGCCGTCGGCGTGCAGACGTCGACTTCAGCGGGGGACATACCACCGGTCGTGCAGCCCGCGGAGGCGCCGGCCGGGGCGATTAGGACAGCGGCGAAGAGGGTAAGGACAAGGGCAAGCCCAGCCAACCTGAAGTTGTGACGCAAACCGATTCTCCTTCGTCGGCCTACGGGGTTAGCTGTCGGGCTGGCGCGAAAGGAGCTTGCGCCCCCACCTTGGACCTGGTGGGTTAGCCCCGGAAACTTGGTTCCCCCGTTCCCCATGCGCCTTTTGCGCTGGGGATTCGGCTCTCCGGTTATCGAACGCGGCCAGTGTAGACGATTACACGGCGCCATGACTCACAAAACGCAAATATTTAGATAAAGATCCCGCTCCCATGGGGATCTGTTCGACGCCTCGCCTGGTAGCTTGCGGCCTGGGATGAACCTTTCGGGCCGCAAAACGCTCCTCACGGGAGCCACTGGAGGGCTCGGAAGAGCAATCGCGCAGGCGATGGCCGAGCGCGGCGCGGTCCTCGCGCTCAGCGCCCGCAACCCCGAGGCGCTGGAGCGGATGGCATCAGAGCTGCCCGGCAGCGGCCACTCGATCCTGCCCGCTGACCTCGCCGAGCCCGGCGCCGCCGAGCGCCTCGCCGCCGAAGCCGCCGGCACCGAAATCCTTATCGCCAACGCCGGCCTGCCGGGCGCCGGCAAGCTGGACGAGTTCAGCGCCGAGGAGGTCAAGCGCGCCCTCCGCGTCAACCTCGAGGCGCCGATGCTGATGGCGCGCGCTCTCTACCCGGCGATGCTCGAGGCGGGCTCGGGTCAGCTCGTCTTCGTCGCCTCCCTCTCCGGCAAGGCGGCCAGCCCGCGTAGCTCTATCTACAACGCGACCAAGTTCGGCCTCCGCGGCTTCGCCCTCGGCCTCCGCAGCGACCTCAACCCGCGGGGCGTAGGCGTCTCGATCGTCTCCCCGGGCTTCATCCGCGAAGCCGGCATGTTCGCCGACGCCGGCTCCAAGCCACCCCCGGGAATGGGGACCTCCAGCCCCGACCAGGTAGGCGCCGCCACCGTCAAGGCAATCGAGCGCAACAAGGTAGAGGTAACCATCGCCCCCCTCCCCCAACGAGCGGGAGCCCACCTAGCCCTGATCAGCCCCGCCCTCAGCGTCAAAGTCCAAAGCGGCAGCGCGGGCCAAAAAGCCGCCAAAGACATCGCTTCGGGCCACAGCTCCGACAAGCGCTGACCCCGATCAACGAGCAGGGTTTCTCCTGCAACCGAAGTATCGGCGAGCGGGACCCCTCTCGAACGGGCGGATACTCAAAACGGCGGCCTAATTAGGCCGCCGTTTGTCCGGGCGAGAGGGGTCCCGCTCGCCCAATCGACATAGGGCGAGGGATGCCGGGTCCGCCCCCACCTCCGTTTTCCTAGGATGAACCAGTGACCACTAACTCCTTCGGCGCTCGATCGACCTTGCAGGTAGGCGGCCGCGACTTCGAGATCTTCCGCCTCGACGCCCTCCAAGACCGCTTCGACGTAACCCACCTCCCCTACTCGATCAAGGTCCTGCTGGAGAACGTCCTTCGCTTGGAGGACGGCACCTCGGTCAGCGCCGCCGACGTCGAGGCGATCGCCTCCTGGGACGCCGCCGCGACGCCCAGCGCCGAGATCCCCTTCCAGCCCGCCCGCGTCCTCATGCAGGACTTCACCGGCGTCCCCGCCGTCGTCGACCTGGCGGCGATGCGCGACGCGATGGAGGAGATCGGCGGCGACCCGGCGGCGATCAACCCGTTGGTGGACGTCGACCTGGTGATCGACCACTCGGTCCAAGTCGACGCCTTCGGCAACGAGCGCGCCTTCGCCCTCAACGCCGAGCGCGACTTCGAGCGCAACCTCGAGCGCTACTCGTTCCTGAAATGGGGGCAGCAGTCCTTCGACAACTTCCGCGTCGTCCCGCCAGCGACCGGGATCTGCCACCAGGTCAACCTCGAGTACCTCTCCCAGGTCGTCTACAGCCGCGAGAACGGCGGCGCCCTGCAGGCCTATCCCGACACCCTCGTCGGCACCGATTCGCACACGACGATGGTCAACGGGCTCGGCGTCCTCGGCTGGGGCGTTGGCGGGATCGAGGCCGAGGCGGCGATGCTGGGCCAGCCGATCTCGATGCTGCTGCCGCAGGTGGTCGGCTTCAAGCTCTCCGGCGAGCTGCCGGAGGGGGCGACCGCGACCGATCTCGTCCTCACCGTGACCGAGATGCTGCGCGAGCGCGGCGTCGTCTCCAAGTTCGTCGAGTTCTTCGGGCCCGGCCTGCAGACCCTCGGCCTCGCCGACCGCGCCACCCTCGGCAACATGTCGCCGGAGTTCGGCTCGACCTGCGCGATCTTCCCGGTCGACGCCGAGACCCTGCGTTATCTCGACCTCACCGGCCGCCCGACCGAGACGATCGAGCTGGTCGACGCCTACGCCCGCGAGCAGGGGATGTTCCACGACGAGTCCACCCCAGACCCGACCTTCTCCGACCTGCTCGAGCTCGACCTCGGCGACGTCGAACCGAGCCTGGCCGGCCCGAAGCGCCCCCAGGACAGGGTGCCGCTGGCGCAGGCGAAGGAGGCCTTCCTCGGGGCGATGGGCGAATTCGACCCCGAGGCGGCCCAGCAGATGGGCAACGGTCGCGACGAGGCGATCGAAGAGTCGTTCCCGGCCTCGGATCCGCCGGCCGAGGACCACGAAGACGAGAACGGCAAGCCGCGGCAGGCCGTGAGCGCGACCGCGACGGCGCCGAGGCACACCAGCGACGCGATCACGGTCACCCTCGGCGACGGAACCGAGGTCGAACTCGACCACGGTTGCGTCGTCATCGCCGCGATTACCAGCTGCACCAATACCTCGAACCCGAGCGTGATGGTCGGTGCCGGCCTCCTCGCCCGCAATGCGGTGCAGCGCGGCTTGCGGCGCAAGCCCTGGGTGAAGACCTCGCTCGCCCCCGGCTCGACTGTCGTCACCGACTACCTCGAGCGGGCAGGCCTGACGCAGTACCTCGATGCCCTCCAGTTCAACCTCGTCGGCTACGGCTGCACCACCTGCATCGGCAACTCCGGGCCGCTGGCTCCGGAGATCTCGGAGGCGATCGCCGAGAATGACCTCGCCGTCTGCGCGGTCCTCTCCGGCAACCGCAACTTCGAGGGCCGGATCAACCAGGACGTGAAGGCGAACTACCTGGCGAGCCCCCCGCTGGTGGTTGCCTACGCGCTTGCCGGGCGCATGGACATCGACCTCGCCAGCGAGCCACTCGGCGAAGATCAGGATGGAGCGCCCGTATTTTTGCGCGACATCTGGCCCCACGCCGAGGAGATCAAGCAGGTGGTTGGAAACGCCGTGCAGTCGGAGATGTTCAAGCGCAACTACGCCGAGGTCTTCTCCGGCGACGAGATGTGGAACGCGGTCGACGTTCCCTCCGGCGACCGCTACACCTGGCCCGAGTCAACCTACGTCCGTCGCCCCAGCTTCTTCGAAGAGATGCCGGCCGAGGCGCCGGGTGTTTCTCCGATCACCCGCGCCCGCGCCCTCGCCCTGCTCGGCGACTCGATCACCACCGACCACATCTCCCCCGCCGGCGCGATCAAACGCGACAGCCCCGCCGGCCGCTGGCTGACCGAGCAGGGGGTCGAGGTCAACGACTTCAACTCTTACGGTTCGCGGCGCGGCAACCACGAGGTGATGATCCGCGGCACCTTCGCCAACATCCGCCTTCGCAACCAACTGGTCGACCGCGCCGGCGGCTACACCCGTCACTTCCCCGACGGCGGAGAGACGACGATCTACGACGCGGCAATGCAGTACGCAAGCGAAAACGTGCCCCTCGTGGTCTTGGCCGGAAAGGAGTACGGCTCCGGTTCCTCACGCGACTGGGCGGCGAAGGGGACGAAGCTGCTGGGGGTGCGGGCCGCGATCGCCGAGAGCTACGAGCGCATCCACCGCTCCAACCTGATCGGGATGGGAGTGCTGCCGCTGCAGTTCGCCGCCGGCGAGAATGCTGCGTCTCTCGGCCTGACTGGCAGCGAGAGCTTCGAGGTCGGCGACCTCGAAGACGGTCAGGCGAGGACCGTCACCGTTACCGCCCGCAGCGATGATGGAGCTGAGAAGACCTTCGAGGCAACCGTCCGTCTGGACACCCCGAATGAGGTCACGTACTTCATAAACGGCGGTATCTTGCAGACCGTACTGCGCAAGCTCAAAGGGTAGGCGCAGCGGGGCCGCGGGAGGCAGGGGGGTCCGCGCGACCCTCACTGCACCTGCGCGTCGGTAGCCAGGGAGGGATGCCGACGCGGCCGTTCCCCCTGGCGGGACTGCCCTGAGGAACAGTCAGCGTTTAGCTATACAGGCTTGGTCAATCCTGGTCAAGCGGGATCAAGCGCTTTGGGGCAATTCCCCACCCCTTGCGTTCGATCAGCTCGATTCCGATCACGCTGCCGACCGGGCCGACGGGCGTAAGGGTGGCGGCAAGCAGGGTGTAGGGGGCCTGCTTGCGGATGCAGGCGATCCAGATCACCACGCACAACGCTATGAAACCGAGTCCGTGCGCCCAGCCGAAGAGCATCGTCTCGGTTTCGAACCCGGGCAGCAGCCAGAACGCGATCAGCCCGGCGAAGATCGCCAGCTCCACCCAGGAGAGGCGCTTGACCCAGACGAAGAGCTCACCCGGGACGGGCTTTTCGAACGGTTTGCGTGCCATCGGCTCAGGTTCCGGGCGTCAGCGCGGTGAGCACGATTCGCTCCTGCTCGCGCGAGTGGGCGCCGGAGTAACCCTCGCCCGGGCTGGCCCGGCCCTGGCGGCCGATGTAGGTGAGGGTGACGCCCTCGGGCAGGATGTCGGGCATCCGCCGCGACATCACCTTCCAGGCGCCCATGTTGCGTGGCTCCTCCTGGACCCAGGCGATCTCCTTCAGGTTCGGGTAGGAGGCGATCACCCGTTCCAGCTGTTCCTTGGCGAACGGGTAGAGGACCTCGACCCGGGCGATGGCGACGTTCTCGGCGGCTTGCCGCCGCTCGTTGTCGTCCATGTCGAAGTAAACCTTGCCGGTGCAGAGCACCAGTCGCTCGACCTTCTCCCGCCGTTGCTCGGCAGTGGGGTCGTCGAGGATGAACCGCAGTTCGCCATCGGTTAGTTCCTCGAGGGTGGTTGCTGCCCGCTCCAGTCGCAGCAGCCCCTTCGGAGTGAAGACGATCAGCGGCCGCGGCTTCTTGATCAGCGCCTGGCGGCGCAGCAGGTGGAAGTACTGGGCGGCGGTGGTGGGATTGGCGATGCGGATGTTGCCCTCGGCGCCGAGGGCGAGGAAGCGCTCGATTCGGGCGCTGGAGTGCTCCGGCCCCGAACCCTCGTACCCGTGCGGCAGCAGCAGGGTGAGGCGGCTCGTCTGCCCCCACTTCGACTCGCCGGAGACGATGAAGCTGTCGATGATCACCTGGGCGGCGTTGGCGAAATCGCCGAACTGGGCCTCCCAGAGGACCAGCGCGCTCGGGCTCGCCGCCGAGTAGCCGTACTCGAAGCCGAGGCAGGCGATCTCCGAGAGCGGGCTGTTGTAGAGCTCGAAGGGGGCGGAGGCGTCCTCGAGGTGCTGCATCGGCGTGTACTCGAGGCCGGTGTTCTCGTCGTGGAGGACGAGGTGGCGGTGGGAGAAGGTGCCGCGCTCGGTGTCCTGGCCGGTGAGGCGGATGTGGACGCCGTCGGTCAGCAGGGTCCCGAAGGCGAGCGCCTCGGCCTGGCCGAAGTCGATGCCGCCGTGCTCGAGTGCCTCGGTCCGCCGCGCGAGCGGGCGGCGCAGCTTGCGGTGGACGTTGAAGCCCTCCGGCGTCTTCAGCAGCGCTTCGTTGATCGCCCGCAGCTTCTCCGCCTCGACCGCAGTGTGGACGGGCGGGCTGGCGGTGCGGTCGAGCAGTTCGCCGGTCTGGGTGGTGGCGCCGGTGACCGTCGGGTCCTCGTACTCGCCGGCCTCCATCTTCTGTCGCAGCGCTTTCAGCGCTCCCGACATCTCGCTGTGGCGCTCGTCGGAGACCTTGCCGACCTCCTCGGCCGAGACCGTCCCCTCTTCGATCAGCTTCTCCGAGTAGAGCTCCGAGACCGGCGGGCGGCTCTTGATCTTCGCCGCCATCGTTGGCTGCGTGTAGGCGGGCTCGTCGGTCTCGTTGTGGCCGAAGCGGCGGTAGCCGATCACGTCGATGACGACGTCGCGGCACCAGCGCTCGCGGTAGGCCATCGCCAGGCGCACGGCGCCGACACAGGCCTCGACGTCGTCGGCGTTGACGTGGATGATCGGGACGTTGAAACCCTTCGCCATGTCGGCGGCGTAGGGGGTGGAGCGAGCCTCGCCGGGGTCGGTGGTGAAGCCGACCTGGTTGTTCTGGATCACGTGGATCGTGCCGCCGGTCGTGTAGCCCGGCAGCGACTGCAGGTTGAGCGTCTCGGCGACGACGCCCTGGGCGGGGAAGGCGGCGTCGCCGTGCAGCAACACCGGCACCGCCCGCTTGAAGTCGTGGCTCAGCTCCGGGCCCTCGAAGTCCTGCTGGAGGAAGCGGGTGCCGCCGGTGACGACCGGGTCGACGAACTCGAGGTGGCTCGGGTTGGGGTAGAGGCGGACGGAGATCTTCTCTCCGTCGGCGGTCTCGTAGACCCCGCGGTGGCCGTAGTGGTACTTGACGTCGCCGGTGCCGCCGTGCGGGATCGAGGCAACCGCCTTGACCGCGTCGATCTGCTTCGAGCCCTCGAACTCGGCGAGGATCGACTCGACCGAGCGCCCCAGGTTGTGGGCGAGGACGCTGAGGCGGCCCCGGTGGGCCATCCCGAAGACGACCTCCTCGGCGCCGGCGCGCTGGGAGAGGTTGACGACTTCGTCGAGCATCGGCACGACCACGTCGAGTCCCTCGATCGAGAACATCTTCTGCCCCAAATACGCTTTCTCGAGGAAGCGCTCGAACTGGAAGACGTCGATCAGCCGGTTCAGCAGGTGCTTCTTCTCCTCGTCGGTGAGGGGTTGGCGGTGGGCGCCGGTCTCGATCATCTCCCGCAGCCAGATCCGCTGCTGGTGGGAGGAGAGGTGCTCGACTTGGTAGCCGATCGTGCCGCAGTAGGCGTCGCGCATCCGCGGCAGCGCCTCGAGCAGGGTTTCGCCGGGGACGCCGATGCGGAGGATCGAGGCGGGGATCCGCTCCATCAGCTCCGGGGTGAGGTTGACGTTCTCGGGCTGCAGCGCCGGGTCGCCCTTGGGCTCGGAGCCGAGAGGGTCGAGGTGGGCGGCCAGGTGGCCGTGGGTGCGGTAGGCCTTCAGCAGCGAGGTCGCGGCCTGGACCGCCTGCAGCAGCTCTTCGTCGATCTCGCCCGGCGCGGTCGTCGGTTCGGCGCTGGGGGCGGCGGCGGTGAGCGGCGGCGCCGAGGCGGAAGCGGGGTGGGCGGTGCTGACGACCGAGGTCTCGAAGCCGAGGTCCCTGGCGACGTCCTCGTAGAACTCGTCCTCGCCCTGCAGCAGTTCCTCGATCCGGCGCAGGAAGGCGCCCGACTCGGCCCCCTGGATCACCCGGTGGTCGTAGGTCGAGGTCAGCGTCATCACTTTGCTGACGCCGAGCTGCTTCAGGCGTTCCGGCGAGGCATGCTTCCACTCGGGCGGGTAGGCGATCGAGCCGGTGGCGATGATCGCGCTCTGGCCGGAGAGCAGGCGCGGGACCGAGGCCATCGTCCCGATCCCGCCCGGGTTGGTGAGGGAGATGTTGGTCCCCTGGAAGTCGTCGGCGGAGAGCTTGTTCTCGCGCGTCTTCGCGATCAGCTCTTCGTAGTTGGAGTGGAAGCCGGTGAAGTCGAGCCCGTCGGCGCCCTTGATCGCCGGGACCATGAGGCTGTGGGAGCCGTCTTTTTTCTCGACGTCGACGGCGATCCCGAGGTTGACCGGGCTGCCCTCGATTGCGAACGGCTTGCCGTCCTCTTCGGCGAAGACGCGGGTCATCACGGGGAAGTCTTTGGTCGCCTCGATGATCGCCCAGGCGACGAGGTGGGTGAAGGAGACCTTCAGCCCGCGCTCTTTCAGCACCGAGTTGATCGCCTTCCGTTTCGCGTCCAGCGTGTCCACCGCGATCGTCCGGAACGAGGTCGCAGTCGGCACAGCCCGACTTTCGTCCATCGCGTTAGCCAGCATCGCCGCGGCCCCACGAAGCTGTTTCGCCTCACCCTTGGCAGCGACCGCACCGTTACCGCTCCCGTCTCCGTGAGCCAGCACGTCCTCTTTGGTCACCTTCGCGCCCGGTCCCGAGCCACTTACCGAAGCAAGATCGACGCCGGTAGCTTCAGCAACCCTCCGCGCCACCGGCGTTGCTCTCACATCAGCGCCCGAGCCGTTGCCAGAACCGTTCGAACCCTGATCAGAGGACGCCCCTCCAGCGGGTGACGCCGTAGGGGGGACCCCCCTTGAGGAAGCTTTAGCTACCGGAAGGGGGGGTGGGTCCCCTGCGGCGGCAGGACCCGCTGGCCGCGCGCTCTGTCCCTCGCCATCCCCCGGCTCCATCTCAGCCAGCGGCGCCCCAACCGGAACCTCGTCGTCCACCGCCGCGACGAGTTTGGTGATCACCCCGTCCATCGGCGCCGGCACCTCGGCGTCGACCTTGTCGGTGGAGACCTCGACGACGGTGTCTCCCTCGCTGACCGCGTCGCCCTCCGCAACATGCCACTCGAGGACGATCCCCTCGGTCACCGACTCGCCCATCTCGGGCATCGTGATCTGGACGGTGGCCGTCTCTGGCATCTCTGGCCTCAGTCTAGGGGAGCGGGTTTACCGGAGCCGTCATCGAGATACCCTGGTACCCGATGAGCTACTTCGTCACCGGCGCAACCGGCTTCATCGGTCGCAATCTCGTCCAGAAACTGCTCCAGCGCGAGGGCACGATCTACGCCCTGGTGCGGGCCGGGTCGCGCGGCCGGCTGGAGGAGCTGCGGACCAGCTTCGGTGCCGACGGGGCGCGGATCGTCCCGATCACCGGCGACCTCTCCCAGCCCGGGCTCGGCGTCTCCGAGGAGGACCTGCTGACGATGCGGGGCGAGGTCGACCACTTCTTCCACCTCGCCGCGATCTACGACCTCACCGCCGACGCCGAGGCGCAGGAGGTGGCGAACGTCGAGGGGACGCGGCACGCGATCGAGCTCGCGGGCGCGCTGGAGGCCGGCTGCTTCCACCAGGTCAGCTCGATCGCCGCCGCCGGGCTCTACAAGGGCGTCTGGACCGAGGACATGTTCGACGAGGCCGAAAAGCTCGACAACAACCCGTACTTCCGCACCAAGCACGAGTCCGAGCGGCTGGTCCGCGACGAGTGCCAGCGGCCCTGGCGGGTCTACCGGCCGGGGATCGTGGTCGGCGACTCGCGGACGGGGGAGATCGACAAGATCGACGGGCCCTACTTCATGTTCAAGGCCCTGCAGCGGCTGCGGCGGGTGGCGCCGTCCTGGATGCCGTTCCTCGGGTTCGAAGGCGGCGAGATCAACATCGTCCCGGTCGACTACGTCGCCGCCGCGATCGACCACATCGCCCACAAGCCGCGGCTGAACGGCCGCGCCTTCCACCTCACCGACCCGAACCCGCACACCGCAGGCGAGGTGATGAACATCTTCGCCAAGGCCGCCGACGCGCCGCAGATGGCGGTGCGGGTGGGAACTGACGTGACCGAGCCGGCGACGGAGGCGGTGCGGACGGCACTGAAGCTGTTCCCGCCGGCAAGGCGCGCGGCGAAGGTGGCGCTGGGGCAGCTGGGGATGCCGCCGGAGGTCCTCGGCTACGTCGACTATCCGACCACCTTCGACTCGACCAAAACGCGGAAAGCGCTGAAAGGGTCCGGCATCGAGGTGCCGCCGCTGGAGTCCTACGCGACCCGCCTCTGGGACTACTGGGAGCGCAACCTCGATCCCGACCTCTTCAAGGACCGCTCGCTCTCGGCGGCGGTGCGGGGCAAAGTGGTGCTGATCACCGGAGCTTCTTCGGGGATCGGAAAGGCGACCGCGGTCAAGGTCGCCGACGCGGGGGCGACGGTGCTGCTGGTCGCCCGCTCGCTCGACAAGCTGGAGGAGACCAAAGAGGAGATCGTCGCCGGCGGCGGCACCGCCCACATCCACCAGTGCGACCTCTCCGACATCGAGGACATCGAGCGGATGGCGGAGGAGGTGCTCACCTACCACGGCCACGTCGACATCCTCGTCAACAACGCCGGCCGCTCGATTCGGCGCTCGATCGCCCTCTCCTACGACCGCTACCACGACTTCGAGCGCACGATCCAGCTCAACTACCTCGGCGCGGTGCGGCTGATCCTGGCGCTGCTGCCGGCGATGCGGGGGCGCAAGCAGGGGCACATCATCAACATCAGCTCGATCGGGACGCAGACGAACCCGCCGCGGTTCTCCGCCTACGTCGCCTCGAAGGCGGCGCTGGACGCGTTCAGCCGGGTGATCGCCTCCGAGGTGGTCGACGACAACGTCCACCTGACCACGATCAACATGCCGCTGGTACGGACGCCGATGATCGCGCCGACGCGGATGTACGACATGTTCCCGGCGATCACGCCCGAGGAGGCGGCGGAGATGATCGCCAAGGCGATGATCCGGCGGCCGAAGAAGGTGGCGACCCGCCTCGGCAACTTCGGCGAGCTGCTGTATGCGGTGGCGCCGAAAGCGAGCGACTCGATCCTCAACACGGCTTACAAGTTGTTTCCGGATTCGCAGGCGGCTAAGGGGAAGAAAGAGGAGGCGCGGGACAAGCCGCCTTCGACCGAGGCTGTTGCCTTTGCGCACTTGATGAAAGGCGTGCACTGGTAGAAGCGCCTAGGGACCAGGGTTGGTGGCGCGGCGGGTCCTGTCGCCGATTTGGTTCCACCATCCCTGCGCTGCAGTAGCTGCTCGGGATGGTCCCCCAAATCCGCGCCACCCCCCGCGAGGAATGTGGGATACCGGCCGTCCGAGGTAGGTTCACTCGATGACCGGACGGCGGCTGAAGCACTGGGGTTGGGGCTACGAGGACCAGGCGCCTACGGCGAATCAGCTGCGGGAGGCTGGGGAAGGGATTCGGGCTCGCTTTGGGTTCGGGGGTGAGGTGGAGAAGCCCTTGCCGTTGGAGGAGGTGAAGCTGCGGACGCCGCGGTTGAAGAAGCCGGATGGATTCGGTGATCTGTTTTCTGACGATCACTACGAGCGGACGGCCCATGCGTTGGGGAAGGCTTATCGGGATGTGGTGCGGGGGTTCTATGGGCGGTTCGAGAATCCGCCGGACTTGGTGGCGTTCCCGAAGGACGAGTCGGAGATCGAGGCGGTGCTGGGTTGGGCGGAGGCCGAGGGGGCGGCGGTGATTCCGTTCGGCGGCGGGACGAGCGTGGTCGGTGGGGTCGAGGCGCGGGCGGGGGAGCGGGCGGTTGTCTCGCTGGACCTGCGGCGGCTGGACCGGGTGCTGGAGGTCGATCCCACCTCGCTGGCGGCGCGGATCCATGCCGGGGCGACGGGGCCGGGGCTGGAGGATCAGCTGCGGGAGCACGGTCTGACGCTGCGGCACTTCCCGCAGTCGTTCGAGTACTCGACGCTCGGCGGCTGGATCGCGACCCGGGCCGGGGGGCACTTCGCGACGCTGGAGACGCACATCGACGACCTCGTCGAGTCGGTACGGGCGATCACCCCGCGGGGGACCTGGGAGAGCCGGCGGCTGCCGGGCTCCGGCGCGGGTCCGTCGCCGGACCGGCTGCTGATCGGCTCGGAGGGGATCTTCGGGGTGATTGCCGAGGCCTGGGTGCGGGTGCGCCCGCGGCCCGAGTTCAAGTCCTCGGTCAGCGTCGAGTTCGGGGACTTCAAACAGGCCGCCGAGGCGGTACGCGCGATCTCCCAGTCCGGTCTCTACCCGTCGAACTGTCGCCTCCTCGACGCCGCCGAGGCCGAGCTGACCGGCGCCGGCGACGGCAGCGCCCACCTGATGATCCTCGGCTTCGAGTCAGCCGACCACCCGGTTGACACCCCGATGGACCGAGCCCTCGAGATCGCCCGCGACCACGCCGGCACCCTCGGCGCAACCCGCACCACCTCTCCGCCGACGGGACGGAAACGTCCATATACGGGACGGAATCGTCCCGTCGGCGATGGGGAAGGCGATGCGGTGCGACAGTGGCGCGGGGCGTTCCTGTTGGCGCCGTACCTGCGGGACACCTTCGTTGCCTCCGGGGTGCTGTCGGAGACCTTCGAGACGGCGATCACCTGGGACCGATTCGAGGAGTTCCACGCAACGGTTATGGAGACAGCGCGGCGGGCGACCGCGGAGGTCTGTGGCGTCCCCGCCGACGGCCCCGGCTCGCCGCGGATCAGCTGCCGCCTCACCCACGTCTATCCCGACGGCGCCGCGCCCTACTTCACCGTCCTCGCCCCCGCCGTCCGCGGTGGCGAGGTCGAGCAGTGGGACGAGATCAAGGCCGCCGTCTCCGAGGCGCTGATCGACGCCAGCGGCACGATCACCCACCACCACGCCGTCGGCCGCGATCACCGCCCCTGGTACGACCGCCAGCGCCCGGCCCCCTTCGCCGCCGCCCTCCGCGCCGCCAAGGCCGAGCTCGATCCGGCGGGGATGCTGAACCCGGGCGTCCTGATCGACCCTTGACTACTCTTTGGCAGGTGCCATCCCAGCGCTCAAAACCGAAAGCGCATCAGGACGATCCCTGGCGTGCGAGCGAGGAATCGCGCCGTTGCCAGCTGCGTGAAGACGGCCGCCGCTCTCTTGCCGAGAACCTCGCCGAAGGTCTCGCCCTGAGCGAATTTCTCTCCACCTTCACCGGGAGCGCGCGAAAGCGTTGACCTCGGATCCCGTTGCGCCTGCGTGAGTTGCTTGAGCGGCCTGACCTCGCCCAGCGGTACCCTGTCGCGACTCGCATTTTCGGTTGGGCGGCCGATCACGGCGGCTCCGCCGCCTCGCTTCGATGGAAACGATCACCTCCGAACAGCCCACCGTGCCGGCTGAGCCAGAGCACTCGCGCGAGCCCGAAACCGGCGAAATCGTGCGGCGCCGTTCGCCGCTGCGGGCGGCGATCAAGACCGGGCGGCCGAAGGAGTGGATCAAAAACGTCTTCGTCTTCGCCGGGCTCCTCTTCTCCGGCAAGTTCAACCAGTCCCACGCGGTCGTCGAGGCGCTGATCACCTTCGTCGCCTTCTGCATGGTCTCCAGCGCCGGCTACTTCCTCAACGACCTGATCGACGTCGAGCTCGACCGCAGGCACCCGAAGAAGCGGTTCCGGCCGCTGGCGGCGGGGGAGCTCTCGGAGCGGGCGGCGAGGACGATCGCCCCGGTCCTCGCCCTCGTCGCCGTCGCCCTCGCCTTCGGGGCGGTCAACTGGGAAGTCGGGTTGATGGTGGTCGGGTACGGCGTCGCCCAGACCGCCTACAGCCTCGGCCTCAAGCAGATCGTGATCATCGACGTGATGACGCTGGCGGGCCTCTTCATCCTCCGCGTCGCCGCCGGCGCCAGCGCCGTCGACGCCCACGCCTCCGAATGGCTGCTGCTCTGCACCGGCATGCTGGCCGCCTTCCTCGGCTTCACCAAGCGCCGCCAGGAGGCGGTTTCCGAGCTGCACGAGGGCACCTCGACGCGGCCCGTCCTGGAGCACTACTCGCTGCCCTTCCTCGACCAGATGGTCTCCCTCGTCACCACCGGCACCGTGCTCAGCTACGCGATCTACACCGTCAACTCCCCCCTGATCGGCAGCCAGATGATGCTCACCATCCCGCCCGCGGTCTACGGCATCTTCCGCTACCTCTACCTGATCTACGACCGCAACGACGACCGCTCGATGTCCGGCATCATCGCCGGCGATCGCGGCATCCAAGCCGCCGGCGCCGCCTTCGCGATCATCGCCTTCCTGCTGCTCTACGTGTTCAACTAGAGATCAGCGGGGTCGCCGGGCAGAATCGGAGACCAGCTCGAAGTTGAAGAGGCTGTCGGCGTTTCCGGGCTCGACCTCCGGATAAGGATCCTCGAAGAAGCGCGTATCTCGCACCAGACCCTCACCGGGAGTGCCGCTGAGGATGTGCCTCGCAGGGACCTGGATCGAGAGGCTGGGCTCGACCTTCCAGGCGATCTCAGTGCGCGGTCCAAATAAGGTGAGGGCGAGACCCCCGGGGAAGGCGGCGCTGGGAGCGATGACTCCTCGTCCTCCCTCGGCATGGATTCGGCGACCCTCAGCCTGGCAGTTGTCCCAGGAATCGGAGATCAAAGAGGGCCATTCCATACCCTGGGCACTGGCCAGATCTGGCCTCGAGTAGTCGGCGATCGCACCCTCGTCGATTCTGAGTTCCCACACCTTCACATGGAGCTCTCGGGCATCGTCGATCTCTCGAAGGTTCTCGTAGCGCACCATCTCGGCCATGGCAGAGGCGACGTCCAGCGCGCAGTATTGGGCGATCGTCCTATCCTCAGGATGGTTCCAGCGTCCCGGTCGGCTATTCGGGGAAACCCAGAGCGGCGTGTCATAGGTGGTCGCCCGGTAGACGATCCCTCTGCCGCGTTTGAAGCCAATCTCGCGCATGGGTCACGTGCCGTACTGATTGCGGCTGGCTCGAGCGGCACTCAATAAGGCCCGCTCAGCTCCCGGATCGGCAAGCAGCTCAATCGGTGGCCTTCCGTCAAGGTCTCGCCGAGGGCGATGGAACCAGGCCAGGATTCCCTTCGGCGTCCAAGCATGGCGAAGAACGGCAACCAATTGGGCCACCAGCTGAAGCCGATGCTCGGGTTCGCCGGCCTCGGCCCCCCAGCGGCGAAGAGTGCGCGGGTCGACGGCCAGGAGCTCGGCCAGGTCCGCCTGGCGAACCCCGGGAAGGCTGGTTTCCAGCGAATGCAGCAGCCGCCGGCGTTCCGCGCCGGCCCCTCCGACGAACTCGTCGAGGGCGTCTCGCACGACGTGCCGCACGCGCTCGATTCCGATCAGGGCAGCCTCGAACCTGTCCAGATTTCCGGATGGGGCATTCATCGCCGTGTTGACGTCGACGAGAGCCGAGTACATCGTTGCCCGCTGCTCAATGCTGAGATCGGCAGCCTCTAGCTGGGGCTTCAAGTTGGCGAGCCTTCGTTCCACCTCGGCGAGGCGCTTGTGGGCTGAGCCATCGATATCCGGTCGGCTGGTTACCTCGGCGATGGCTTCCTCGAAGGCCGCCTTGACTCCCTCGACCTCGGTGTCGATCGCCACCAACCGCCGCCGCTCCGGATCCTTCGTACTAGCGGTCAAGCTGTCTCCTTCTGTCCGCGTGGTAGGACACGCTTCGGACAGCGTAGCTCACCGTCCGGCCGGCCGGACTTGCTCAGCCCAATTCGACCTCCGGCGTGCCGCCCTCCATCAGGTAGAAGCGCGCGCGGCCGAGCTCCTCACCGTTGACCTGGACCACTGCGGCGTGGGGGCCGGCGGTGGTGAAGGCGGCGGTGGCGGCGATCGACATGACCAGGCGCTGCTCCTGGCCTTCGGGGAGGCCGGGGGGCGTCCGGTCTCGAAGTTGGCGGTGAGGCCCTCGCCGAGCTCGGTTCCGTCGGGGTCCTGGACGGTGACGACGAGCTCGTGGGGGTTGTTGGTCTCGTGCCAGGCGACGTCGATGCCGAGGCCGATCGAGAAGGACCACTCGTGGGGCAGCTCGGGGAGGCGGAGGACGTTCCAGCCGCCGCCGGTGAGGTAGAGCTTGCCGTTGACGGCCTCGCTGTGGTCGCAGAGGAGGAGGAAGCCGATGTTCACGGCAAAGCGCCCTCGGCGTAGGGGACGACGGGCAGGTCGGAGCGCAGCTCGACCCTGCCGCCGCGGGTGAACTGGAGGTCGATCGTCTCGTTCTTGCGGTAGGTGCCGAAGAGGCCCAGGTACATCGCCAGCCAGCGACCGGTGCCGACCTTCTCCTTGACGATCGGGCGGTCGAAGACGATCTCGCCGCCCTCGATCCGGTAGCTGCCGGGGGTCTGCTCGATCCCGTTGATGAAGACGGTGAAAGGCGGCTCGGCGCCGGCCGGCAGCTTCACCCGCTCGCCGGCGGCGTAGCTGCCCTTTGGGATCTCGGTCTCCGCCTTGTTCATCGTCGCTCCGCTTCCAGAGTCTCCCGCACCAGGTCGAACGGCGTGTCGTGGCCGCTCGGGTCGAGCTCCTCCCGCACTACCCCGCCCCGGAACGGCACGAACGTCCCGTCCCCCCGCACGTCCACCCCCGCCACCGACTTGCGGAGGAGGCCGCCGCTGCTGAGCTGCAGCCGCGCGTGCACCTGGTCGCCCGGCGCGTAGTCCCGCAGCGACTGCACCGGCCGCACCGGCCCCTCGGCCCGAATAGCCAACGCCCGCTCCCTCATCTCAGCTACAGCCGCACCAAGCTCGTCAAAGGACGCGTGCTCCACCTCCGACCCATGCCGGATAGTCAGCTTCCACCTCGGACGAGACACCGAGCCCACCCTAAGCGATGACTGGAGGGACCGGCACCCCTCTCACAAAGGCTCCTGAGACCACAGATGCGCCCTGCACCCCGCTCAGCTGCGCGACGGTCTTTGGGAGAGGGGTGCCGGTCCCTCTCCAAACCACTTACGCCCCGCGCCGAGGCCGTTTCGGCCTGCGCGCCGGGGGCCCGACGATTTTCTCGGGCCCCTCGCGCTGCTCGATCGGCACGTACTCCAGCTCCCGCTCGCCGGTGTAGATCTGCCGCGGGCGGGCGATTTTCTTCTCCGGGTCTTCCTGCATCTCCATCCACTGGGCGACCCAGCCGGCGGTGCGGGGGATGGCGAAGATGACCGTGAACATGTCGGTCGGGATCCCCATCGCCTCGTAGATGATCCCCGAGTAGAAGTCGACGTTCGGGTAGAGCTTGCGCTCGGTGAAGTACTCGTCGTCCAGCGCCCGTTTCTCCAGCTCCCGGGCGATGTCGACCAGCGGGCTGGCCTCGGTCGCCTCGAAGACCGGCTCGATGTACTGCTGGATGATCCGCGCCCGCGGGTCGTAGTTCTTGTAGACCCGGTGGCCGAAGCCCATCAGTTTCTCCTCGCGCTGCTTCACCCGCTCGAGGAACTCGGGGATGTTCTCCGGCGACTCGATCCGCCGCAGCATTCGCAGCACCGCCTCGTTGGCGCCGCCGTGAAGCGGCCCGTAGAGCGCTGCGACGCCGGCCGCAACGGCCGAGTAGGGGTCGACGTCGGAGGAGCCGACCCCGCGTACCGCGTTGGTCGAGCAGTTCTGTTCGTGGTCGGCGTGGAGGACGAAGAGGACGTCGAGCGCTTTAGTCAATGCCTCCTTCGGGATGTGCCGGTCCTCGGTCTTCTTGAAGACCATCGAGAGGAAGTTCTCGGCGTAGTTCAGCTCGTTGTCGGGGTAGACGTAGGGCAGCCCCATGTTGTGCCGGTAGGAGAAGGCCGCGAGGGTCGGCACCTTGGCGATCAGCCGCACCGCCGCCATGTAGCGCTCTTCCGGGTCGCCGATCTGCTTCGCGTCGGGATAGAAGGTCGAGAGCGCGCCGACGCCGGCCAGCAGCATCCCCATCGGGTGGGCGTCGTAGCGGAAGCCCTCGAAGAAGTGCTTGAGGTCCTCGTGGACGAAGGTGTGGTGGGTGATGTCGAAGATCCAGCGGTCGAGCTGGGGCGCGGTCGGCAGCTCGCCGAAGACCAGCAGGTAGGCGACCTCGAGGAAGGTCGACCTCTCGCAGAGCTGCTCGATCGGGTAGCCCCGGTGTTCGAGGATCCCGGCGGCGCCGTCGATGTAGGTGATCGAGGAGCGGCAGGAGGCGGTGTTGGTGAAGGCCGGGTCGTAGGACATCAACCCGAAGTCGTCCTCGTTGACTTTGATCTGACGCAGGTCCATCCCGCGGACCGTGCCGTCGGAGATCGGCAGCTCGTAGGTCTTGCCGGTGCGGTTGTCGGTGACGGTCAGTGAGTCGTTGCCGGAGGCACCACCGGAGGCGTTGGGGTCGGCGGTCGGGTCCTGCGTCTGCTGCTCGGTGGCCATCGCCCCCTCCTTCTTGACTGGGTCGTTCGGAGGGAGGAAGTATCGCAGCTTGGGCTTGGGGCCCTGTTACGAAGTCGGGGCTGGCGGGCCCTCGAACTGGGTCATCGCCCGCAACTCCTCGAAGCGAGCGTCGATCTCCTCGCGGGTCAGCCGCGTGACCCGCTCGGTCCCGAACTCCTCGACGTTGAAGGAGGCGAGCACGGTCCCGTAGCCCATCGCCCGCCGCAGCTCGGCCTCGTCGAAGCGGTCGCCGCAGCTGTCGAGGTAGCCGAAGAAGCCGCCGGCGAAGCTGTCGCCGGCGCCGGTCGGGTCGCGCACGTCCTCGAGCGGGAAGCCGGGGAGGGCGAAGAAGCCGCTGTCGGTGAAGAGCGCGGCGCCGTACTCGCCCTGCTTGGCGATCACCGCCCGCGGCCCCATCTCCATCACCGCGCGGGCCGCGCGGGCCAGGTTCGACTCGCTGGTCAGCATCCGGATCTCGGCGTCGTTGACGACGAGCACGTCGACCTCGGCGATCGCCGAGGTCAGCGAGTCCTTGGCGGTTTCGATCCAGAGGTTCATCGAGTCGAGGCCGCTCAGCTTCGCCGCCCCGCACTGGGCCCGGACCTGGCGCTGCAGGTCGGGCTGGATGTTGGCGAGGAACAGGGTGTCGGCATTTTGAGACGCCGCCGAGAGCTTCGGCTCGAACTCGGCGAAGACGCCGAGCTGGGTGTCCTCGGTGTGGGCGACGTTGAGGTCGTACTCGTAGCGGCCGCGCCAGAAGAAGCTTTGGCCGCCGGAAACGCGCTCGATGTCCTCGGTGAGGATCCCGCGCTGTTCGAGGACCTCGAACTGCTCGGCGCCGAAGTCGTCGCCGACCGGCCCGACCGGGCGCACCTGGGTGAAGAAGCTGGCCGCCAGCGAGAAGTGCACGGCGGCGCCGCCGAGCATCCGCTCGCGCTCCCCGAAGGGGGTCTTCACAGCGTCAAATGCGATCGATCCGACAACAGTCAGTGCCATAGGCGTGGCAGCCTAATCCGTTCCGGACCGAGGTGACCGCGCGAGCGGCCGCCGCCCTGCGAGACTCACCGGCCAATGAAAGCGATCCAAATCGAGGAGTTCGGTGGACCGGAGGTGCTGCGGCACGTCGGGGTCCCGGACCCCAACCCCAAGCTCTCCGAGGTCGTGGTCAACGTCAAACGCAGCGGCGTCAACTTCGCCGACACCCACGCCTCCCGCAACGACTACCTGGCCGAGCAGACCCTGCCGCTGATCCCCGGCGCAGAGATCAGCGGCCAGCTCTCCGACGGCCGCCGCGTCGCCGCCCTGGTCGGGAGCGGCGGCTACGCCGAGAAGGTCGCGGTGGCGAAATCCCAGCTGATCGAGCTGCCCGACGAGGTCGACTACGACCAGGCCGCCGCCGGGCTCCTGCAGGGGCTGACGGCGATGGCGCTGGTCCACCGCTGCGCCCGGATCGAGCCGGGGGAGACGATCGTCATCGAGGCCGCCGCCGGCGGCACCGGCACCCTGGCGGTGCAGATCGCCAAGCGCGCGCGGGCGAAGGTGATCGGCCTCGCCTCCAGTGAGGAGAAGCGCGAGCTCGTGCGGAGCCTGGGCGCCGATGCCTGCGTCGACTCCCGCGCCGAGGACCTCGGCGAGGCGATCCGCGAGGCCAACGACGGCAAGCGCGTCGACGCCTTCCTCCACATGAGCGGTGGAGACGCCTTCGACGCCGAGATGGGCGTGCTGGCACCGCTGGGGCGGATGGTCGTCTTTGGCATCGCCTCGCGCGAACAGCGCCAAATCTCGACCGCCTCGTTGCTGCGCGGCTCGAAGTCGGTGATCGGCTTCTGGCTCGCCCACCTGCTGGTCCGCCCGGACCTGCTGGGCCCGATGATCCGCGATTTGCTGGCGGCAATCGCCGCCGGCGAGCTGGCGGTTACGATCGGAGAGGTCTATCCCCTGTCGGAGGCGCAGCGGGCGCACGAAGACCTGATCGCCCGCCGCACCAGCGGCAAGCTCCTCTTGGACCCGTCTCAGTGACGCACATCAAGTGAACTTCAAAGAACTAGGCCTCTCGCCTGACATCCAGCAGGCCCTGGACGAGCTCGGCTACGAGGACCCGACGCCGATCCAGGAGCAGGCGATCCCCGAGCTGCTCGGCGGCCACGACGTGATCGGCCAGGCCCAGACCGGAACGGGCAAGACCGCCGCCTTTGGGCTGCCGCTGCTGCAGTACCTCGATCCCGAGAACAACGAGGTGCAGGCGATCGTCCTCACCCCGACCCGGGAGCTCTGCATCCAGGTGACGCAGGCGCTGCGCGCCTACGCCGAGCACCTGCCGATCGAGATCGTCGCCGTCTTCGGCGGCGCCCCGATCCGCTCGCAGCAGTCGCAGCTGCGCTCCGGCGCGCACGTGGTCGTCGCCACGGTGGGGCGGATGATGGACCTGATGTCGCGGCGCTCGCTGGTCCTGACCGCGGCCCGCTACGTCGTCCTCGACGAGGCCGACGAGATGCTCGACCTCGGCTTCATCGACGACGTTGAGAAGATCCTGCGGATGTGCCCGAGCGGGCGCCAGACGGCGCTCTTCTCGGCGACGATGCCGCCGCCGATCAAAAAGCTCGCCGAGGGCTACATGTACGACCCGACGACCATTCGCATCACGCCGAAGACCCTGACGGTCGACGCGATCCAGCAGGCCTACGTCGAGGTCCCGGCCAAGCAGAAGGGCGCGCGCCTGGTAGAGCTGCTGAAGACCGAAGAACCAGAGCAGGCGATCATCTTCACCCGGACCAAAATCGGCGCTTCGAAGCTGGAGAAGACGCTGAAGGACAAAGGGCTCGACGTGAAGGCGCTGCACGGCGACCTCAGCCAGGGCGTCCGCGACGGGGTGATGATCTCCTTCAAGGACCACCGCGTGCGGCTGCTGGTGGCGACGGACATCGCCGCCCGCGGCCTCGACGTCGAGCACGTCACCCACGTCATCAACTACGACGTGCCGAACTCCTCAGAGACCTACGTGCACCGGATCGGGCGTACCGGCCGGGTCGGGCGCACGGGCCGGGCGATCACCTTCGTGACGCCGGACCAGAAGGACGAGATCGCCCGCATCGAGCGCGACGTCAACACCACGATCGGCGAGTGGGAGACCCCGGAGGAGCGCCTCGAGCATGCCCCGCGGCCGCGCCGGCGCCGGCGCGAGCGCGAGGAGCGACCCGAGCGTGAGCGCGAGGAGTCAAGGTCGGCGAAGGCGGAGACCAACGGCGATGGCGAGAAGGCCGAGACGACCAAGCTCTTCGTCAACCGCGGCGAGCGCAGCGGCATCGACGAGGAGTCGCTGCGCTGGGCCCTGCGCGAGGGCGCCGTTCTCCCCGACGAGGCCGTCCACGACGTCCGCGTCCTCCACCGCTTCTCCTTCGTCGAGGTCGATCCCGAGGTCGCCGAGCGCGCGGTCGAGTTCCTCGACGGCACCAAGCTGAAGGGGAAAGAGATCCGCCTCGAGATCGCCAAGAGCTAGCGACTACGACATTTGGGCCCCTATAGGGGCCACAAAGTCGGAGCGGCACCGAATCACCAGCCTTTCAGCGGGTATCTCAGAGTGTGCGAGCGACCTGGTTCCTTGCGATCGTCTGCGCGTATGCGGTGCTCTCGCTCGCGGGCACGGCAGCGGCTGACACGACCCCGACCTGTGCCGAAGGGCCGACGACCTTCGCCGCCACCACCTACGGGACGCCCTGCTCTGACGTAATCGTCGCCTCGCCCCGCGTCGCCGCCGTGGAGGGCGGGGGCGGGGATGACACGATCGTCGCCGCGGCTGCCGCATGCCCCGCCGGCTGTCACCTCGGGGTAGGCAGCCAGACCTTCGAAGGGGGCGAAGGGGACGACGTCGTCTTCGGCGAGCGCGGCAACGACATCCTCCTCGGCGGCCCCGGCAACGACCAGCTCTTCGGCGGGATCGGCGACGACCTCCTCCGCGGCGGGCCGGGGAGCGACCGGCTTGCCGGCGGCTTTGGAGACGACTCGATCGACGGCGACGAAGGGGACGATTACGTCCGCGGCGACTCGACGATCGACCGCATCTTCGACACCGGTGGCGGCACCGACACCCTCAGCTACTCGACCGGGATCACCCCCGCCTTCGGCGGCACGGTTCCCGTTGGCGGCTTCCCGGCGGCCGGAGGGGAGCGGGGGCTGCGGCTGGAACTGGCCGCGGAAGGTGAAAACGCGGAGAACGGCGTGGCGCCGAACGGCGGCGGCGTCGACGAAGTCGAAGTCGGTGCCTTCGAGAAGATCGTCGGTACCGCCTTCTCCGACTACATCGTCGGGACGGGCGCGGGTGAGACGATCTACGGCGGCGGCGGTGCTGACGCGATCAAAGGGGGCGGCGGCGGAGACACCCTTGTGGGCGGTGCCGACGGTGATCTATGCCAGGAAGGAACGGCCTCCGAATGCGAGGCGGGAGTAGGCACGCGGGAAACGACCAAAGTCAGCGTCGGCTTCATGACCCCACCGGGAGCGACGCCCTTCGCCCAGCTCTACCTCGTCGGCAGCAATAGCAGCGATGACATCACCGCCACCTACGCGCCCACGGCCGTCACCTTCACGCTGGCGGCGGGGGCGTTCGACCAGAGCACCAGCGACGCCGGCGGCTGCACCGTGGAGACGACGAAAGCCGTATGCACGCTGACGGCGCCGCTCGACTCGCTGCTGCTCGCGGGCATGGGCGGGAACGACGCGATCGAGGCCGGCAACTTCCCCTTCTCGGTTTCTGTCTTCGCCACCGGCGGCGAAGGCAACGACAGCCTGCAAGGGGGAGAGGGCACCGAGGACGTGCTGGTGGACGGCCCCGGGAGTGGCAAAGACGTTCTCGCCGGGCTGGGCGGGGACGAGGCGCTGACCCACAACGGCGGCGCCGACGAACTGCTCGGCGGCAACGGCAACGACCTCTTCCTCTCCAACTCGGTCTGCGACGACGAGCGGATCGTCGGCGGGCCCGGCCGCGACAACTCCTCCTGGGCCCGCTTCAAAGAAGGGGTGGAGGCAAACCTCGCGAGCGGCACGGCCGGGCGACCGGGAAGCGGCGGCATCCCCGCTTGCGGTGGCGAACCGCTCGACACGATCGCCGAAGTCGAGGACCTGGAGGGCTCCTCCTCCGAAGACACCTTCTACGGTGACGGTGGCCCCAACCAGCTGCTTGGGCACCCCGGTCCCGATGCTTACTTCGCCGGCGCCGGGGAAGACTCGATCCTCGCCAACTCCGGCGACGCCGACAAAGTCATCGATTGCGGTCCCGACAACGACTCCGCTCTGATCGATCGCCCCCGGTTCGGCGATCCCCCGCCAATCGAATGCGAGTCGGTCGCCGAAGCCGATCCGAACAACTTCCGCACGATCACCCAGCTGCCCCCGCCGCCGCTGGTCGAACCGCCACCACCGCCTGTGGATCGGCGCGCCCCGCGGACCACGCTTGGATTCCACCCGCGCTCGGTCATCTTCACGCCCCGCAAGTGGCGGCGCGTTGCCTTCCGCTTCGCCTCGGACGAGGCGGGCTCGCGGTTCCGCTGCAAGCTGGACCGCAAGCCGTACCGCGACTGCACCTCACCCCGTGCCTACCGGGTCAAGACCGGCCGCCACGCCTTCCGCGTCTTCGCGATCGATCGCGCCGGCAACCGCGACCCCAGCCCGGCCCTGCTCAAGTTCCGCGTGCGCCGCCGCTGAGGTCTCCGAACTTTGGTGCCCTATAGGCACCCAGACCTCGGAATCGTTACGCGGTCATGGCAGTAGCGCGATAAGCGCGAAAAACATGAATGACTGGAGAGAGGACAGCGCCCACGTCATTCGGACACTCACTCTGACTCGGTGCATCCTCGTCGAATACCAAAGGCCGGCAAGAACGCTTCCTGCGGCGTAGGCAAGACCAGCGAAGGTCAAGAACAGATACTCCCAGCGCTGTGGCTCTCCCCACGGATCAAGAAAGTGCAACAGCACTCCTGCACCAACCCAAAGAACCCCCGCGGCGAACAGCTCTACGACCAGCCATCCAGCGGCAGATCGCGTTTGGGGGGGACCGGGATAGTCGGGAGGTCCGTATAGCTGGACCGTATCCCAGTGTGGGAACCAAACGAAGAGTTGGGCGACGCAAGCGAAGACAGCCGAGACGGTTAGGAAGACGAGCGCCGCATCTTCGAGGAATGCCGCTGCAAGAGCCTCGAAGCCCCCAAGGATGGCGACGATGCAGATGCTCAGGCCTGAACCCACCAACATCGAATCCGAAAGGGTGGCTACCGAACTTTTCTCGCCTCCCAGCGAGGCGAACGCATAGGCACAGAGCAAGCAACCGACGAAACCCAGGGTGAACAGGGTGGTGGCAAATCCCAAATCGACCTTTTGGTCTGGGCCGAGGTTCCCGGCCGTGCCAGCGATGGTGAAGGCCAGAACCACTGCCGTCAATGCGAGGCCTGCCACCAAGCCGGTGATGTTCGAATATGCGGGCGCCGCGGCGACTATGTCGTAGCCGGGGTTTCCCTCCCGCTTCTCATAGCGGCTCATCTGCCTAGATAATCAAGGTCTTTGCGTCGTAAGCTCTCTGATCGTCTCCAGCAGGCGGTCGAAGTCGATCGGCTTGGTGATGTAGCCGTCGATCTCGAGGTCGGTGGGGGCGTCGGCGTCGCCGGGGTTCTGGTGGGCGCTGACGATCAGGACCGGGACCTCGCTGCCGCTGCCGCGGATCTCGCGCAGGGCGTCGATTCCCGACTTGCGCGGCATCATCGCGTCGAGCAGGAGCAGGTCGGGCGCAACGCCGTCGGCGATGTGGTCGAGCACCTCCTGGCCGTCGGCCGCGGTGGCGACGGCGTGGCCGGCCATCTCCAGCCGGGTTCGCATCAGCAGCAGGATCGTCTCCGAGTCGTCAGCGACCAGGATCGTCGCCATCAGCTCGCCTCCGCCGTCGCCTGGCCTTGACCGGCGCCGCCGTCACCGGGCGCCGCCGCCGTCGCGATCGGCAGCCGCAGCCGGAAGGTCGAGCCCTGGCCGACGGAGGACTCGGCGCTGATGCTGCCGCCGTGCGCCTCGGCCAGCGATTTCGAGATCGCCAGCCCGAGGCCGGTGCCGCCGACGCGCTGGGTCAGTCCCGCGTCGCCGCGGGTGAAGCGCTCGAAGATCCGCTGCAGCTGTTCCTCCGGGATGCCGGGTCCGTTGTCGCTCACGCTGATCTCGACCTCGGCGCCGAGGACCCGCGCCCCGAGCTCGATGGACGCACCTTCGGGCGTGTACTCATGCGCATTCGTAAGCAGATTCACCAGTATTTGCCTTATTCGGTCGGGCTCGACGTTGATCGGCGGCAGCCCCGGTTGGAGGTTTTCGCGCAGCTGTTGGCCCCCCGTCTCGGTCTGGGCGCGCATCGTACGCACGACGTCTTCGACGAGCGGCGAGACCTCGGTTGGCCGCGGCTGGATCGAGAGGCGGCCGGCGTCGGAGCGGGCGAGGTCGAGGAGGTCGTTCAGCAGCCGCACCAGGTGGCGGCAGTTGTCGAGGATCACCTCCACCGTCTCCGCCTGCCGCGGCGTCAGCGAATCCCGTTCCAGCATCAGCAGCTCAGCGAAGCCCTGGACCGAGGTGAGCGGGCTGCGCAGCTCGTGCGAGGCGGTGAGGACAAACTCGTCTTTGAGCCGGTCGAGTTCTGCGCGCCGCACCTCCTCCAACTCGAGCTCCTGGGCCATCTCGTTGAAGGCGCTCCCGAGGGTTGCCGTCTCGGCGAGGCCGCCGACCTCGACCCGGGCGCTGCGGTCGCCGGAGGCGAGGCGGCCGGCTGCTGCGACGAGCTCCTCGAGCGGGCGCCGCATCGAGGAGATCAGGCCGCTGAAGAGGAGCAGCGCCCCGGTCAGGCCCGCCAGCAGGCCGGCGGCGACCAGCAGCGCCGTGTCGCGGGTATCGCCGGAGATCTCATCGCGCAGTTCGCTGCGGCGGTCGGCCTGTTGGTTGACGACGGCCCGCGCCGTTTCGCCGCCGGTGCCCTGGGCGATCCGTTCCCGCGCCACCATCTCCACCTGGTAGGAGCGGGCGATCGCGTCCTCGAAGTCCTGGCGCTGCTGAATGAAGCGGCCGACGCCGATCACGGCCATCGCCGCGAGCACGGCAAAGCCGATCGCGAACCCGATCCGCAGCCGGTTCGCAAGCGACGGGCTCAGCCGCCCATTGGATCGTGAATATGCTTGCGCCCCTATGGCTGACGAGGCTACCGAGCAGGACGGAACCGTCGCCGCTCCCGACGGGATCGACGCCAAAGCGGTCGAAGCCTGGTTCGGCGAGAACGTCGCGGGCGTCGACTTCCCGCTGCGCTTCGAGCGGATCGCCGGCGGCCACTCGAACCTGACCTACGGAGTCACCGACGCCGCCGGCCAGAGGTGGGCGCTGCGGCGGCCGCCCCTGGGAAAGCGGCTCGGCTCCGCCCACGACATGGGCCGCGAGTTCAAGGTCGTCTCCGCCCTCGGGAGCACCGAGGTTCCGGTCGCTCCGGTCGTCGGTCTCTGCGGGGACGAGAGCGTCAACGAGGCGCCCTTCTACGTGATGGAGTTCGTCGAGGGCCCGATCCTGCGTGGCCTCGCCGAGGCGGAGATTTTCCCCGACGAGGGCGACCGGCGGGCGATCGGCGAGCGCGTCGCCGACACCTTGGTCCAGATCCACGCCGTCGATCCCGACGCAGCCGGCCTCGGCGACCTCGGCCGCAAGGAGGACTACGTCGCCCGCCAGCTGCACCGCTGGCAGGGCCAGTGGGAGAAGTCGAAGACGCGCGAGCTGGAGCCGATCGACCGCGTCCACGAGGCGCTCTCGGCGCGGATCCCCGAGCAGGGGCCGGCGACGATCGTCCACGGCGACTACCGCCTCGACAACATGATCCTCACCGACACCGGCGAGGTCGCCGCCGTAGTCGACTGGGAGCTCTGCACCCTCGGCGACCCGCTCGCCGACGTCGGCCTGCTGATGGTCTACTGGCCCGACCGCGGCGAGGACACCCTCGCCCTCGGCATGCCCGCCAACCTGGCGCCCGGCTTCCCGACCCGCGAGGAGTTAACGGTGCGCTACGCCGAGCGCTCCGGCCGCGACCTCTCCGAGCTGAACTTCTACGTCGCCCTCGGCTACTGGAAGCTGGCGATCATCCTCGAGGGCGTCTACGCCCGCTACGTCGCCGGCGGCTACGGCAAGGTCGACGAGGGAGTCCACGCCTTCGCGACGCTCGTCGAGCGCCTGGCCGAAGAGGCCGAGCGGGTCGAGCAGGCGGGTTGAGATGCGCAGCCGGTCGACTCTCGCAGGCGTTCTTGCGGTAGCCGTCTTGGCGGCCTGCGGGGGCGCCGATAAGTCGGACGACGCAAAGCCTCCCGGTGCTGGTGGGGCTTCCAAAGAGCAAGCGGCGCCTCCCTCTCGCCCGGATACCGGCAGAGAAGAGAGCGAGGTACGGCGGCCGGGCAGCCGCGAGCGAGGGGGATCCGGAAGATCTGACGGGTCCAGCCGGAAGCAGTCGCCGGCGAAAGTTGATCCCAGCCAAGGGCAGGCTCGTGAGGAGATCGCCAAACACCTGCGGGACCGGGGCGAGCCGCTCTCCTCGCGCGAGCTCGAGAGGATTACCGAACGCGCGCGACGGTTCGCGCATCCGCCCTCGGGGCAGAGCTCGGCCGAGATCATCCGCGAACTCGAACGATTGAACGCAGCTGCACCCTGATAGGCCTTTCATTTAGCTGATGTTGACGCGGTCTATCCCCGTTGAGAGGCTGGCCACGCCGGTCGCCGACGTAGGATGGCCGCGACCGCCCCTGGATCGTCTATTAAGGAGACCTACACGTGAAGCAGATAAGCAAGTGGCTCACGTTTTCCAACGTGATGTCAGCAATCGCCGTCTTCCTCGTCCTGGGAGGCGCCACCGCATTCGCGGCTTCGCAGCTGGGCAAGAACACGGTCGGCCCTAAGCAGCTGAAGAAGAACGCCGTCACCGCGGCCAAAATCAAGAAGGAAGCAGTCAACACCGCCAAGATCAAGAACGCAGCGGTGACCGACGCGAAGATCAAGGACGGGGCGGTCACGGGCGGGAAGATCCAAAACGGTGCCGTTACCGGTGAGAAGGTTGCCGACGGATCATTGACCGGCGCCGACATCAACTCCAGCACTGCGCCGTTCTCGCAGATCGTCGCTCGCTTGAGGAACGCAGGACCGATCAACCTGCAGGCCGCCGGGCCTACCTTGGTCGGCTCCTACACCCAGCCCGCGGGGCAGAACGATCTCTATTTCGCCGGACTCGACGTGACCTTCTCGGCGGGGTGCAACCAGCCCCGGTCGGCGGTCGCCTATCTACTGATAGATCCGCCCAATCCATTTGAACCCACCCCGATCGCAGGCATCGGCGTCGTCCAGGACAAAAGCCCTGGCGCGGTCACCAAACACCTCGAGATCGGCGAATACGGGATCGGCGGCGGCGCCATGAAACAGATGGCACCTTCCTCCGCCCAGGGCCACACGTTCTACCTCTACATCGCCCCTGGCAGCTGCAGCTCCGGCAGCGGCATCATCGGGTCGAACCTGGGTGTAGACGTGCTTGGGACCAAGTAGTCGTTTTCCGTCATCTGAGTCGAGGTTGGAGGGCGGATCGCCCTCCGGCCTCGACTCCCACCATCCGCGTCGCGTACCGGGGCTCCAGGTTCCCTTCGGCCTCGGCCTCGGCGCGCTTTGCCGCCGGTCAAGCCCAAAGGGCAGCGAGGGGAACGGCCGAGATTCGGTCTCCCATCGGGAGCTGCGTTGGCCCCAAGTGCAGGACGAAGCCCTGGCGGAAGCGCTTGCCGAGTTTGTCGCGCAGTAGTTTCAATCCCGCCGCGTCGCGCGAGCGCGGCGTGGCAGTGGCCTTCACCTCGATGCCCACCAGGTCTCCGTTCGCGCGTTCCACGAGCAGATCTACCTCGTTGCCTGGCTGGTCTCGGTAGTGGTGAAAGCTGAGTTCGGGCGCCAGCTCGCCGGCATCCGCCTGCTTGATCAGCTCGGTGACGGTGAAAGTCTCGAAGACGCTGCCGGCGAGCGTGCCGTCCTCGATCAGTCGTGTTGCATCCGCGCCGATGAGTGCGCAGAGCATTCCGGTGTCGGCAATGTGCAGCTTCGCGCTGCGGACTACCCGGTGGCCGAGGTTCGCGTGCCAGGCCGGTAGGCGGACGAGCAGAAACAACTGCTCGAGGGCTTGCAGGTGGTTGCCGATCGTCTTGTGGTCGATGCCCAGCTCGCGACCGATTGCGGAGAGGTTGGTGAGAGCCGCCGATCGTGCCGCGACCAGGCGGAGGACCTGCGACGACGCACCCGCATCGCGCACCAAGCCGAGTTCGTCGATCTCGCGCCCCAGGATCGAGGTCGCATAACTCCCGAAGAAGCGACCGCGCCGAGAGGCCGTCGCTCCGATCATTTCCGGGAACCCGCCTTGGACGAGGAGCTCCGCGTATCCCTCGCGACCGATCGGCGGGCTGTCGGCAGTAGGTTCCTCACCGGCAAACGCCTTCTCCAAGAAGCTCGGGACGCGCCGGGCCAGCTCGTTTTGAGAGAACGGCCACAAGGTCATGTAATCGACGCGACCGGGGAGCGCGTCGGCGATCCTCGGGTGAGCCATGATGTCGGCCGAGCCGGTGATGAGGAAGCGGCCTGGGGTGGGATCGAGATCGACCACTTGCTTTATCGCCAGCAGCAGGTCGGGGGCTCGCTGAACCTCGTCGATCGCGAGTCGCTCCTTCCTCGTAACGAAGGCGGTCGGATCTTCGCGCGCCAGTTCCAGCGTGGGGCGGTCGTCCAAAGTCAGGTATCGAGCCGAATGCTCTGCCGCGACTGATCGTACGAGGGTGCTCTTGCCCGACTGGCGCGCGCCCATTAAGCAGACGACCCGCGAATCCCCCAGCGCCGAGACCAGCTGGGGGCGGATGTTGCGAGGGATGAAGGGATCCACGGATTGGGATCGTAGCTTCTACATATTGGGATTACAAGATTGACAGATTGGGGTTAAGAGCCCTGCAAGTTGCGATTTGAGCAGAAGGCGACTCGCGGACAGCTAAACCATCCGCGTCGTGTGCCGCGGCTCCAGGTTGCCTTCGGCCTCGGCCTCGGCGCGCTTGGCCCAGCGGTTCAGCTCGCGGCGGGCGAGGACCATCTTGTGGACCTCGTCGGGGCCGTCGGCGAGGCGGAGCATGCGGCTGAAGCGCCACATGATCGCGAGGGGAGTGTCGTCGGTCATGCCGAGGGAGCCGTGGACCTGGATCGCGCGGTCGAGGACGTCCATCACCATGTTGGCGGCGACGATCTTGATCGCCGAGATCGCCTGGCGGGCGGCACGCTTGCCCTCGGTGTCCATCTTCCAGGCGGCGTAGAGGGTGAGGAGGCGGGCCTGGTCGATCTCCATCCGCGAGGCGGCGATCGACTCCTGGACGAACTGCTTGTCGCCCAGCGGCCCGCCGAAGGCGGTCCGTTCGTTGGCCCGGCGGCACATCATCTCGTGCGCCCGCTCGGCGGTCCCGATCGCCCGCATGCAGTGGTGGATGCGCCCCGGGCCGAGCCGGTCTTGGGCGATGGCAAAGCCGGCGCCACGCTCGCCGAGCAGGTACCCCTTCGGCACCCGGCAGTCTTCGTAGCGGATCTCGCAGTGGCCGGGCCCCCCGTCGTGGCCCATCACCGAGATCGGCCGCACCAGGTTGAAGCCGGGGTTGTCGGTAGGGACGCAGATCATCGAGGCGCGGGCGTAGGGCGGGGCGTCGGGGTCGGTGACGACCATCGCGATCGCCAGCTCGGCGCCGACGGCGCCGCTGGTGAACCACTTGTGGCCGCTGACGACCCACTCGTCGCCGTCGAGCTCGGCGCGGGCCTGCAGCAGGGTCGGGTCCGAGCCGGAGACCGCGGGCTCGGTCATCGAGAAGCAGGAGCGAATCCTGCCCTCCAGCAGCGGCTCCAGCCACCGCTCCCGCTGCTCGGGGGTCCCGTGCTCGGCGAGGATCTCCATGTTGCCGGTGTCCGGGGCGGCGCAGTTAAAGGCCATCGGCGCCGCCATCGGGCTGCGCCCCATCTCCTCGCAGAGCAGCCCGTACTCCCAGTTCTTCAGTCCCGGCCCGAAGCGCTCGTCGGGCATGAAGAGGTTCCAGAGACCCTCGCTCTTGGCCTGCTCGCGGACGGCAACCAGGTTCTGCGGATAGGGGACGCCGGTTGCGACCTCCGCGTCGAGCGCTTCCATGATCTCCCGCTCCTGCGGGTAGATCTCGTCGTCCATGAAGTCGAGCACGCGCTCGCGCAGCTCTGCGACCTCGGGGCTGGGGTTGAAGTCCATCTCCGTCCTCTCTCCTCGTCCGCTTCGGAGGGAGGAACGCTATTGGATCGTCCCCTCAGGCCCGCCGGTAGCGGGCGAAGAGCTCGCCGTCCTCCTCCAGCAGCCAGGCCAGCTCCAGGTTCGCGACCCCCGGCAGCGGTCCCTCGACGATCCGCGGCGCCCCGCCGCCGGCGAGCTTCGGCGCGATCGTCAGGAAGAGGTCGTCGACGAGCTCGTCTGCCTGCATCTGCGCGTGCAGGTGCGGCCCGCCCTCCGAAAGCAGGGCGCGGATGCCGCGCTCGTGCCGCAGGTAGCGGAGCGCCTCGGTCAGGTTCACCGCCCCCTCGTGCCGGACCACCTCGACCGTTGCCGCGGTCTCCGGCGGCTCGGCCTCCGAAGCGGTGAAGACCACGACCTCTTCGCCGGCTTCGGCGAAGACCGGGGCGTCCCAGGGCAGGTCGAGCCGGCCGCTGACCAGCACCAGCAGCGGCTCCATCGGCCCGTAGCGCTCGACCCGCATCGTCCCGGCGCCGATCATCACCGCCTCGAAGCGACTCCGCAGCCCGACGAGCATCTCGGTATCGGTGTAGGTGCCGATCGGCCCCGAGCGCCCTTCGATCGTCGCCCTGCCGTCGACCGTCGCCGCGAAGTTCATCCCCACCAGCGGCCGCTCCTCCCGCGGTTCCTCCCACGGGCAGTAGGTCTCCAGCTGCTCAGCGACCGTGGTCGGGCCGGGATCTGGGATCAGCCGCCGCATCGTCACCAGCCTAGCCGTCACTCCACCTGTTCCTTATCGGTGTACACCAACAAAAAGGAACAGACGAATCTAGGCGGCGCCGCTCAGCTGTAGTCGTGCCAGCCGGCGAACTCACGGCCGGCGAACTTCTGCAGCTCGGCGACGTCCTCGCTGAAGCGGCTGCGGATCGTCTCGAATAGGTCGTCGGGGAGCTTCGGCTTCGGCGCCGGGGGCTTGTCCGGGTCGTGGACGACCTTCTCGACCAGCCAGCGCATCGACTCGGGCAGGCGGTCGAAGTTGCGGTCGAGGGAGCGGAGGCCGGGCAGTTTCACCAGTTTCTCCATCAGCTGGTATTTGTCGCCCTCCTTCGCGCTCGACTTCTCCCACTCGCGGTCGAACTGCTCGGAGGTGAAGCTCTCGTCGACGCCGGCGAAGGCGAAGGCCTTGCGCATCGTCTCCTCGCGTTCGCTCTGCAGCTCCTCCTGAGTGATGATCGCGATCTGGTCGCGGTCGAAGCGCTCGAGGTAGGGCTGCAGCTGCAGCCAGTACTTGGAGCGGTTCATGTACTGGGTGTCCGGGCGGGAGAGCACCTCGACCAGGTCGCCGGTCTCGTAGCCGGCGCCGGTGGCGTGGACCCAGTGGGAGAGGATCCGCTTGATCGGGTCGCGGACCATGTAGAGCAGCCGCGCGTCGGGGCAGTTTTGCTTGATCCGCTTGGCGGCGCCCTCGAAGCGGGGCAGGTTCGTGTAGTGCGGGGAGGACTCGCCGCGCACCTTGAAGCGGTCGTCGAAGCGGCTCGCGTACCAGTCGAGGCCGAGGTCCCAGTTCAGCTCCTCGACGAAGAAGTTCAGCTCCTTCGGCTTCGACATCTGGATTTCGGGATGGAGGCCGAGGTAGTGGTGGATGCTCGTCGTCCCGCACTTGAGCCCGCCGATGATGATCAGGTTCGGCAGCTGGGCGTGGCGTTTGCGGCGCCTGCGCCAGCGGCTCTTGCGATCGGCGGCGTAGCGCTCGCGGGCGCGCGAGCACATCGCTTCGTCAGCGGGGTCTCGGTGGGCGGTGGGCGGCAAGGTGTGCGTGTCGGTGTCCGGCACGAGCGTGGCTAGTCTAGCTGCGATGCCCGCCGCCGATCTCCAAGCCAGCTTCCGGCGTTTCTTCGACGCCTCGACGGAATTCTTCCGCCATCTCTCGGAAATCGACTGGACGACGTTCGGGCTCGCCCTGCTCTTCCTGCTGGCGATGCAGCTGGCCCGCGCCTGGGCCTGGCGCAACGTCCTCCGGGCGGCATATCCCGACAAGAAGATCCCGTACCTGCCGCTGGCCGCCGCCTACCTGGCCGGGGCCGGGATCAACGCGATCGTTCCCGCCCACGCCGGCGATGCGACCAAGGTCTTCCTCGTCAAACGGCAGATCCCCGACTCCTCCTACCCGGCGGTGACCTCGTCCTTCCTGGTCCAGACGGTCTTCGACACCTCGGTCGGGGTCCTCGTCCTCCTCTACGCGATCACCCAGGGCCTGCTGCCGCCGCTGCCGCAGATCCCGCACCTGCCCGCCTTCGAGATCTCCTTCTGGGCCGAGCACCCGAACCTCTTCTTCATCACCGTGGCGGTGACCCTGCTGGCGATCGCGATCGCGATCTATCTCTTGGCCCACCGGGTGCGGCGCTTCTGGGCGCGGGTCCGCCAGGGGTTGGTCATCCTCACCGAGCCGCGCCGCTACATGCGCGAGGTCTTCGCCTGGCAGGGGGTCGGCTGGCTCTGCCGCTTCGCCGCCTTCTGGTTCTTCCTCGAGGCGTTCGGGATCGGCGGCTCCGTCGGCAACGTGATGCTGGTGATGAGCGTGCAGGCGATCGCCAACATCGTCCCCTTCACCCCGGGTGGCGCCGGCGCCCAGCAGGCGCTGCTGGTCGCGACCCTGCACGGCCCGACCCGGACCGCTGTCCTCTCCTTCTCGGTCGGCACCCAGATCGCGATGGCGGCGTGGTCGGTGGTCCTCGGCTTCATGGCGATCCTGCTGGTCTTCCGCACCACCGACTGGCGCGGCCTGATCCGCCAGGCGCAGGAGGAAGCCGAGGGTGAGAAAGCCGCGCAGGCGGCGAGCTCGTCCTAGCTCGACCAGCCGGGATAGCGCCCGCCGACGCGCCACTGCCAGAGCGGTCGTTCGGAGGCCGGGAACTCGTAGTGGTTGCGTCCGGGCAGGGTCTCGAGCGGGACGAGGGCGGGGTCGTCCTCGGCGCGGACCTCGACCCCGGCCGCCGCTTCGACGTCGGCCCGGGTGGCGCGGCGCACCTGTCGTTCCCAGCCGAGCCCGGGCCGGTAGAGCCAGTAGACGACTTCCACCAGGCCCGTCGCTCGGCGGTGGTCGACAAGCTCGGTGAAGGCGGTGGTGCGGCGGCCGGAGGCGGTGAGGTGGGGGCCGGCGGCGACGGCGCAGCTCTCGCGGCGGCAGCGCCGGAAGTCGACCGGCACCAGCGGCAGCCCGGAGGGCCCTGGCAGCACCGCTGGCGCCGGGGCGAGTGCTCGCGCCAGCCGCGCCAGCGGCCAGCCGTAGGCCGTCACCAGCGGGTGGTGGTGGCAGGCGTCAGGGAGATGAGGGCCGCAGCGCAGCTTCCTGCCGATCGCACCCGCCAACTGGCGCCCCGCGTCGACCTTCCCGCCGGAGGCAACCGCGGCGATGCCGGCGAACAGGAGCAGCGCCAACAGCGCTGCCAGCCCCGCCTGCTCGACGCTGGCCGATCCTCGTTCCCGATCCCGCCTCTTTCTCATTGATTCGACGCTAGGCCAGCTGGGCGCACGTGTGGCGCGCAAAAGCTGACGATTGTCCCCCGGCAATGAGTCGCTTCTGCTTACATGCAGGGCGATGGAGGGCTTCAACCTTTTCGGCGACCCGGAGGAGTTCCGCGCCCGCATGGAGGAGCTCCAGGAGCAGATGCAGTCCTCCCAGCGCGTCGCCTGGGCCGACAATGCGATCAAGCTGGCGGTCGAGATGACCGTCGCCTCGATCGGCCGCCTCGATCTCACCGGCAGCGCCGACGAGCAGGCGATGCAGGTCCGCGACGCGATCCGCGTGCTGTTCCCCGAGGCCGTCACGCTCGTGCGCGAGGCTCGGGAAGGTCTCAGCTAGCTCAGAAGAGCTCCACCCGGACCGAGATCGCTGCGCCGCGACCGCTGAGGCCCCCGGTCAGCTCGATGGGGAGCGCGATCAGCAGCGCGGGCAGCGCGAGGACGATGCTGGCGAGGGCGTCGATCCGTCGCTGCCAGGGTTTGGCCGCGGGCCTGGCCGGGGCGCCGCGGAGGGCTCCGAGGGCGGCGTTGTGGCCGAAGGTGACGCTGTTGAGCAGGGTCTGCCAGGTGGCGGCGAGACTCGCCAGCGGGTGCCAGCGGCGCGACTTGACGACCTGGTCGCGGCGGGCGACGAGGCGGCGGACCGCCTCCAGGGTGAAGAGGTGGGGGGCCTGCGGGTGCAGGCCGGCCCAACCGGCACCGCCGAGCGAGCAAGCGAAGCTGGCCCGGTTCTCGATCCGGATCGTCTCACCGTCGCGGTGGGTGTCGAGCTCGCGCAGGGCTTCCTCCGCGCTGCCGGGCTCGCCGACGACGCCGAGGCCGCAGCTCTCGCAGCGCCGCACCGGTCCGGCCAGGCCCGGCTTCTGGCCGATCCACCCGAAGAGGGGCTCGCCGCAGGCGGGGCAGGGCGGGTTCTCGGGGCCGGCTCCGGCCTCGAGGGGGACGACGGCGTGGGGGCTCTCGGCCTGGTCCATGCTCGGGTAGCGTACGCGTCGTGCGCCTCAGCGAGATCATGACCTCGGGCGTCGTCACCGCGACCGCGGAGGCGAGCGCTCTGGAGGTGGCGAGGCTGATGCGGGACCACCGCGTCGGCTCGGTCGTGATCGTCGATTCCTCCGCCAGGCCGGTGGCGATGGTGACCGACCGCGACCTCGCCCTCCGCGTCTTCGCCGAGGGCGTCGAGCCGGCGACGGCGGCGCTCGAGCACGCTTCGCGGCCGCTGGTCTGCGGCGATCCGGAGATGGAACTCGACGAGGCTGCCGTCCTGATGGCCCAGCATCGCGTGCGCCGGCTTCCGGTCGTCCGCGGGGAGGAGCTGGTCGGGATCGTCAGCCTCGACGACATCGCCGTCCGCAGCGGAAACCTCGAGCTGGCGCAGAAGATGACCCAGGACGTGATCGAAGGGGCCCTGCCCCAGTTCTACTTCCACGAGAGGGGATAGATGCAAGACAGCAAGGCCGAGATCCGGGCCCGTGAGTCGCGTTGGGCGGTTCCGGTGGGGATCGCCAGCATCCTCGGGGTGGTCCTGCTGATCGCCGCGCGCCCGGTCAGCGTCAGCGGCGACGGCCAGGCGGATTTCCTGCGCGAAGCCAACGCTCACGGCGGCCAGGTCGTCCTCTCCGACCTGATGCAGGCGCTCGCCTACCTGCTGCTGGCCCTGCCCCTCGTCTACCTCTTCCGCGCCGCCGCCGCTCGCAGCGACCGCGTCCGCCCGCAGCTGATCGGCCTGGTGGTCGCTGCGCCGCTCTTTCTCGCGGTCTCCTCCGGGCTCTCGATCGGAGTCACCAGCGAAGGCGCGGACGACTTCCTCGCCGGCAAGACCGACCCTTCGCTGACGCCCAAGGAAGCGCGCGAGGAATGCAGCGAAGAGCGGGAGGACGAAGGCGGCGACTTCCTCGTCGACGAATACGACCCCGCCAAGGGCGAGAGCCCGCTTCGCGCCTGCGAAGACCGCAAGCTCGAAGACGACGAGGCGAAGGAGGCAATCGGCGAATCTTCGCTGGTCCCGATCGCGACCGGACTCGGCCTCGCCGGCATTTTCGGCCTCGTGGTCAGCCTTCTCTACATCGGCCTCTGGTCGATGCGCACCGGTCTCCTCTCCCGCTTCTGGGGGTCGCTGGCGATGGTCGCCGGCATCTCCTTCCTGCTCGGGCCGCTCATCTTCGTGGCGATGGTCTTCTTCGTCTACTTCGGCCTGCTCGCGCTGGGTCTCGTCCCCGGTGGGCGACCTCCGGCCTGGGGGGCGGGGGAAGCGGTCCCCTGGCCGACGCCGGGGGAGAGGGCCGCCGCCGAAATGGAGCCGGAGGGCGGCTGGGACGAGGCCGACGAGGCCGGCGCGGGCGAGGAGCGGGCTACTCCGCCCGACCGGCGCTGACCTGCTTGCGGTGGGTGCGGATCTCGCTCATGATCCGCTCCAGCCGCGGCTCGACTGAGCTGTCGACGTGGGACATCGCGTTCGCCACGCCGGGGTGGACGGCGGCGATCCGCTCGTGCATCGCCTGCGCAACGGCGCGGTAGGTCGGGTGCCCCTCGCGGCCTGAGCGCAGCTCGATCAGGTGCATCGCCTCGCGGGCGTTGAGGTCGAGGGTGTAGCGGATCCGGTAGGCGAGGCTGAGCGCGTAGGGGGCCTGCTCGGCGAGGCCAGCCGCGGCCAGCCGCTCGTACTCCGCCCGTGAGGTCTCCAGCGCCCGCTCGAACTCGCCGCCGACGCCCGCTTCGCGGATCTCCTCGGGGATCCCGGCGCCAAGGTCGGGGCTGAGCCGCTGCCACTGGCAGGTCAGCATCCGGTGCCGCTGCAGGTCGCGGAAGGCGCCGTAGTCGGAGACGATCTCGAAGCGGTAGCGCAGGGCCTCGAAGCCCCGTCCCGGCCGGTAGCGGCGGTTGGCCCGCCCGCCGACGATCGCCGCCAGCAGCTGCGCCCGCTCCTCGCGGTCGAGGACGTCGATGCGGGCGAGAACCTCGGTCTCAGGGGCGCTCGCCTGCTCGAACAGCGAAGAGGCGAGCAGGTCCTCTTCGGAGCCGTCGACGTGGAGCAGCTCGACCGAGGGGGCGTCCTCGCCGGTGCCGCGCCGGTCGAGGCCGAGCCGCGCCACCCAGCTCTCGGTCTGCTCGCGCCGCCGCTCCAGGTAGGCGATCCACTCGCCGCCGCGGTCGGGGCGGTCGACGCGGGAGACGAAGCTCGGCATCACCTGCTTCAGCTCGGCGAGGATCATGCCGCCGTACTCGCGCGCCTCCGGCAGCGGCGAGGCCATCAGCCGCATGATCAGCTGCTCGTAGGCCTGCCCGGTGGCGTAGATGCCGACGTGGCTGAGGGTCGCCGCCGGCAGCAATCCCCGCAGCAGGTCGAGCGCCTTGGCGCGGATCGAGCGCCGCCAGGCGGCCTCCGGCTCCTCGCCCCGCGGCCAGCGCCCCGCCGCCCACTCCTCGACCTCGACCAGGGAGCGGGAGTAGATCGCGAAAATCTCGTCCATCGCCGCCGCGAACTCGGGGCCCAGCTCCTCGTCGCGGTAGAAGCGGTAGCCGCCTTCGGGTAGCGGCTTGTCGTAGGGGATGTAGCGGGTCGACTGCTCGAGGTAGGCGGCGAGGCGGCCGCGCTGTAACGCCTTGGTGAGGATGTTGGAGACCCACTCGCAGGCGACGTGGGCGCCGCCGAGCTGGGCGATCGAGTCGTCGCCGTAGCCGGCGAAGACACGCTCGTAGAGCTGCGCCGCTCGCGCCCCCTCCTCCTCGTCGAAGGGCCGGCCCCCTGCCGGCGCGTCAGCTGCGAACTCCTCCAGGTAGAGCCGCCGCACGGTCCCGGAATAGCGCGAATAGCGGGCAAAAAGCGCCCCTTTGACGGTCTCGGGAAGGTTGACGAGGGCGAAGACGGGACGGTCGAGGTTGGTGAAATGAGGGGCGAGAAGCGCCCGCTCCTCAGCGGTGAAGTCTTCGACCGGGTAGCGCACCGGCGCATCGTAGTGGGCGCTGCGGCGGGCAGCTATCGGCTGCCTTGGCTCAGGTCTGGGGCGCCGGCGGCGCCGCCATCAGCTCGACCCGGTGGCCGCCGGGAGCAAGCGCCAGCGCCCGCGGCTCACCCCAGTGTTCGCGTTTCGGCTCGACCTCGAAGCCGGCCTCGCGCAGCCGCGCGACCGTTGCCTCGAAGTCCTCGACCACCACCGCCAGGTGCCCGGGCGAGGGCACCGTCGGCTCCTGCTCTGGCATCAGGTGCACCTGCGTTCCCTCGCGCTCCAACCAGGTGAACTCCCGCAGCGTCTCCGGCGGCTCCACCCGCGCGAACCCGATCAGCTCGAAGAAGCCGACGGCGGCCTCGACGTCAGCCGGCGCAACCTCGATCCCGACGTGGTGGAGCACAAGAAGAATCTACAGAGCTGTCACCCAACACGTAACATTTTGTCTGCTATAATGGTGGTCATGGAGGCAACGGTTCTAGAGAGGGGTGCGGAGGCCATGGGGGACAGCGAAGTCAGCCTCGAGCGCATCGACGAGAGGGTCGAGCAGCTCGGCAAGAGCATGGATCAGGTGAACAGCAGAATCGGTCGGTTCGAATCGCAGGTCAACGATCGCTTTGGGCGGGTCGAATCCGGAATCAACCAACTTCATGGCCAGTTTCAGGAGCTTCAGCAGACTCTGGTTCAAATGATTTGGGCTTTGGTTGTGGCAATGGTGCTCGTGTTTGGTGGAGTGGTCTCCGCGCAGTTCTAGCTCAGAGCAACAACGACCCCAGCGCCGCCAGGACGACGATCGCGGTCGACCAGGTGAGGGCCTCGGCGGTGATCTCCATGTCAAGGCCGTAGGCGTGGGCGATGACCAGGGAGTTGAGGCCAGACGGCATGGCGGAGAGGAGGCGGTAGGCGGCGGGGAGGTCGATCAGGGGGGCGGCGAGAAGCATCAGCAGGCCGGGGACGACGGCGAGGCGGGTGACGATCACCAGCAGGACCGGGCGGGTCAGCGGCGGTGGCATCGGCAGCTCGCCGTGCTCGGCGTTCTCGGCCAGGGTGGCGCCGACGGCGAAGAAGCCGATCGGGAGGATGGCGACGATCAGGACCTGGGAGAGGTCGACGAGGACGTCGGGCGCCAGGGTGTCCGGAGCGAGGATGCCGGCGATCGCCGCGTAGAGCGGCGGGTTGCGGGTGAAGAAGGCGCCGACCCGCTGGCGCGGCGTTTCCCCGGCCTTGGTGCCGAAGGCGGCGCCGACGGCGAAGGCGCCGAGCAGGAGGCAGGGGCCGGTGACGAGGACGTCGTAGAGGACTGCGGTCGAGAGCTGGTCGCGGCCCAGCAGTGCCACCGCCAGGGGGTAGCCGAGGTAGCCGGTGTTGACGCTGAGCACGGTGCAGATCACCGCCCCAACCTGGGGGCGGGTGAGGTCGAGGAACCGGGTCGCGACCGTCCAGGCGAAGAGGGCCCCGAGCGAGGAGGCGACGATGCCCAGCAGCAGCCCGACGCCGTGGCTGACGTCGATCTCGCTGGCGGCGATGTTGAAGAAGATCACCGGCGGCAGCAGGACGTAGAGCAGCAGCGTCAGGGCGCTGCGCGAGGCGCGGGCGGCGCCGGCCGGCCAGCGGCCCTCGGACCAGACGCCGATGGCGACGGCCGCGACGATCGCGCCGGTGGTGAGGAGGACTCCCATGAATGAGACCGGCAGTCTGACGACGCCTGCCGCGTCTGGTGCGGCTAGAACAGCGCGGCGCCGGCGTGTTCGGCGAACTCGACCAGCGGCTGTGGGATGACGCCGAAGACGACCGTCGCCGCGGCGGCGAGCAACGCCGGGCCGGCGACGTACCAGCGGCGGCCGGCCTCGTGGTCGACCGGATCGGCCTCTGGTGAGGCGCCGGCGATCACGGGCCGCGCGCCCGGCGCCGTTTCCGTCTCGGGCCGCATCCACATCGCCGCCACCACCCGCAGGTAGTAGGCGAGCGAGATCATCGTCCCGACCGCGATGAAGACCGCGAGCCAGGTGTAGTCGCCTTCGACCAGGGCCTCGATCAGGTAGAGCTTGCCGATGAAGCCCGCCGTCGCCGGCAGCCCGGCCAGGGCCAGCATCGAGATCGTCAGCGGCCAGGCCAACAGCGGCCGCTCGGCGCCGAGGCCGCGGACCGCGCGGATGTCGTCGCCGAAGACCGTTTCCCGCTCGCGGGCGACGATCACCGCGAAGGCGGCGAGGTTCATGAAGGCGTAGGCGGCGAGGTAGAAGACCAACGAGCTCGTCCCGGCCTCGGAGGCGACGACGACGCCGCCGAGCATGTAGCCCGCCTGGGCGACGCCGGACCAGCCCAGCAGCCGCTTCAGCGAGTCCTGGCCAAGGGCGCCGACGTTGCCGACGACGATCGAGATCGCCGCCAGCGCCGCCAGCGCCGGCTGCCAGGAATCGAGCTGGGAGCCGAGGGCGACGTCGAAGAAGCGGAGGAAGACGGCGAAGGCCGCGGCCTTGGTCGCCACGGCCATGAAGGAGGTGATGGGGGTGGGGGCCCCCTGGTAGACGTCCGGCGTCCACTGGTGGAAGGGGGCGATCGAGGTCTTGAAGGCGAGGCCGACCGCTGCCATGGCGATCCCGATCAGGATCAGCGGGTCGCCGTCGAGGCCGTTCTTGGCGATCCCGTTGGCGATCCCGGCGAAGCCGGTCGAGCCGGTGCCGCCGTAGAGGAAGGCCATCCCGTAGAGCAGCGTCGCCGAGCCGATCGAGCCGACGATCAGGTACTTCAGCCCCGACTCGAGTGAGCCCTCGCGCCGCAGGTTGGTGGCGCAGAGGATGTAGAGGGGGATCGAGAGCGTCTCCAGGGCGACGAAGAAGGTGACGAGGTTCGTGGCTTGCGCCAGCATCGTCATCCCCAGCACCGAGCCGAGCAGGAGCGCGTGGTACTCGCCGGAGCCGGCTTCCTCCGTCGCCCGCTCGCGGATCGAGAGCAGGACGCAGAAGCCGGCGGTGAGGATTGAGATCAGCGAGATCGAGATCGCGAGGTCGTCGAGCCGCAGCGCCCCGGCGATCAGCGTTTTCGGATCGTCCCACTGCCAGATCAGCAGGCCGGCGGCGGCGCCGAGCGTCACCAGCGTCAGCGCCGGGGCCCAGCGCCGCACCGGCTTGAAGACGGCGCTGAGGAGGACGACGCAGACGCCGACCGTGAGTGCGATCAGCGGCGAGATGCCCGCGTAGTCGATGTGGGGCTCGTTGAAGTTCATTTCTTGGCCAGCTTGGCTTCGGGAGCGTTGCCGCCGTTCACCTTGGCGATGGTCTGTTGAACCTTCGGCGCCGTGCGCTCGAGGATCAGCTGCGGGTAGAGGGCGAGGCCGAGGATGCAGAGCACCAGCGGCACCAGGACCAGGCCGTCGCGGAGGCCGATCTCCCGCGAGAGGAGGCCCTGGTTCTGTACTGATGCGGGACGGTTGTGCATCGCCCCCTGGTAGAGGCGCAGGGCGTAGTAAGCCGACATCGCGACGCCGCTGATCGCGACGAAGGCGAAGACGATCTTCGCCTGGAAGAGGCCGTTGAGGATGTAGAACTCGCCGACGAAGTTGGCCGAGCCCGGCATCGCCAGGGTCGCCAGGGCGACGATCAGGAACAGTGCCGCCAGCACCGGCGCCCGCAGCGCCATCCCGCCCATCTCGCGAATATCTTCGCTCCCGGTCCGCTCCAACAGCAGAGCGACGATGACGAAGATGGGTGCCACCACCAAGCCATGGTTGACCATCTGCAGGACCGCCCCGTCGGAGCCGTCGGCGCGCAGGGCGAAGATCCCGGCGGTGATGAAGCCGAGTTGGGCCACCGAGCTGTAGCCGGCGATCAACCGCACGTTGGTTTGGGTGAAGGCCATCACCGAGCCGTAGAGGATCGAGGCCAGCGCGATGACCAGGAGCACCTCCTGGAATTCGACCGTGGCATCGGGGAAGAGCGGCAGCACCACCCGCAGGAAGCCGTAGGCGCCGACCTTGGCGAGGACGCCGGAGAAGACGGCCAGCGCCGGCAGCGGCGCCGCCCGGTAGGCGTCGGGCATCCAGCCGTGGAGGAGGAAGGCCGGCATCTTGACCAGGAAGGCGGCGGCGAAGAACCAGAAGATCCACTGCTGGCTGCCGTGGCTGAGGCCGTGTTCGCTCAGGTAGGCGAAGGAGAAGCTGAGGTGACCGCCGTCGGCGGCGAGGATCGCGGTCGCGATCGCCGCGACCAGCATCAACAGCGAGCCGATCAGGGTGTAGACGATCATCTTCAGCGTCGCCGCCGAGGCCGTCAGCCCGCCCTCGGCCGTGCGGTCGTGGCCCCAGGCGCCGAAGAGGAAGTAGAACGGGACCAGCATCAGGTCGAAGAAGAGGACGAAGAGCAGCAGGTCCTGGGCCAGGAAGGCCCCCAGCGTCGCCGTCTCGGCAACCAGCATCAGGAAGTAGAAGGTCTTCGGCCGCTCCTGCTCGCGGAAGGCGGCGAAGGCGACGCCCCCAACCCAGAGCACCGCGGTCAGCAGGATCAGGAAGAGGTTGAGGCCGTCGATGCCGAGGCTGTAGTCGACGCCAAGCCCGGAGATCCAGGGCTCGTCGACCGCGTACTGCAGGGCGGAGCTGCCGCCCTCAAAGTCGATCGCGGCGGCGAGCGCCAGCCCCAGCGTCGCCACGGTCCCCAGCGTCGCCCACCAGCCGACCGCCCGGGAAGGGAGGAAGAGGCCGATCAGGCCGAAGGCCAGCGGTGCCCAGAGGATCGCGCTGCTCATGAGCTGCTCAGCAGGAAGTAGAGGGCCAACCCGGCGAAGCCGGCGATCAGGAGCAGCGCGTAGCTGCGGACGAACCCGTTCTGGACCGCGCGGACGACGCCGCTGGCGCCGCGCACCCCGCCCTCGGTGCCGCTGACGAGGCCGTCGACGACGAAGCGCTCGAAGACGCGGTTGGCGAAGCCGCCGATCGCCAGCGCGGGCCGGACGACGAGGAAGTCGATTGCCTCGTCGAAGTACCACTTGTTGGCGAAGAGGGTGTGCAGCGGGCGCAGGCGCGTTTCGAGCTGCCGCGGCAGCTCGGGCTTCGCCACATAGAGCAGGTAGGCGATGGCGATCCCGAGCAGGGCGATGACGCCGCCGATCCCGAGGCCCTCCCAGTCGGCCAGGGTCGAGGGCTCGATCGCCGCCAGCGGCGAGCCCTTCCAGACCGGGTCGAGGAACTTGGTGACGACTTCGTCGACGCCGGGGACCTGGACCAGGCCGCCGACGAGGGCGAGGAAGGCAAGGACCGCCATCGCCGCCCGCATCGGCGCCGACTGCTCGGCGATGTGGTGCTCGGGACCGGGGAAGCCGACGTCGGTGTCCTCTGGCTCGCCGGTCGCCGGGTTCTTCGGCGCCTCGTGGGCGACGTGGCCGGTGTCGATCAGCTCCTGCGCCTCGGCGCACGGCCTCCCGGGCAGCACCCGGAAGACGAGCCGGAAGCTGTAGACGGCGGTCAGCAGGGCGCCGGCGTAGCCGAGCACGGTGAAGATCAGGTACATCCCGCCGCGCGCCTCGGCGAAGGTGAGGATCTCGTCCTTGGAGAAGAAGCCGGAGGTGCCCGGGAAGGCGGCAAGCGCGAGGGCGCCGCAGACGAAGGTGATCGAGGTGAATTGCATCGCCTTGCCGAAGCCGGACATGCGGTCGATGTTCTGGTCGTTCGCCATCGCGGCGATGATCGAGCCGGCCGCCATGAACAGCAGCGCCTTGAAGAAGGCGTGGGTCATCAGGTGGAACATCCCGGCGCTGTAGGCGCCGATCGAGACGCCCATGATCATGTAGCCGATCTGGCTCATCGTCGAATAGGCGATCGCCCGCTTCAGGTCGGTCATCACCAGCGCCATCGTCGCCGCGACCAGCAGCGTCGCCAGGCCGGTGAAGGCGGCGATGTCGGCGGCGGTGGGGGCGAGTTCGAAGAGGACGTGGGTGCGGGCGATCAGGTAGACGCCGGCGGTGACCATCGTCGCCGCGTGGATCAGCGAGGAGACCGGCGTCGGGCCCTCCATCGCGTCGGGCAGCCAGGTGTGGAGCGGCAGCTGCGCCGACTTGGCGAAGGCGCCGACGAGGAGCAGCAGGCAGATCGCGGTGACCGTCCACTCGTTCGTGGTGAACACCTCGGGCGCTTTCTGGAAGACGGTCCCGTAGTCGAAGGAGCCGAGTTCGCGGAAGATCAGGAAGGCGGCGAGCACCAGGCCGATGTCGCCGACGACGTTGATCACGAAGGCCTTCATCCCGGCGCGCGTCGCCGTTTCGCGCCGGTACCAGAAGCTGATCAGCGCGTAGGAGGCGAAGCCGACGAAGGCCCAGCCGACGGTCAGCAGCACGAAGTTGCCGGCGAGGACCAGCAGCAGCATCGAGAAGACGAAGAAGTTGAGGTAGCTGAAGAAGCGGTGGTAGCCCTCGTCGGACTGCATGTAGCCGTAGGAGTAGAGGTGGATCAGGGTCGATACTCCGGTCACCACGAGGACCATGAAGATCGAGAGCGGGTCGACGAAGATCCCGAGCTTGATGTCGAGGCCGGCGACGCTGGCGTAGTCCCAGAGCGAGGAGGCGTGGTGGCGCGCCTCCGGCTCGTCGCCGAGCAGGGACACCAGCGCGGCAACGCCGCAGGCGAAGGCGAGGCCGATTGAGATCGTGCCGATCGCGCCCGCGACCTTCTGCGGCAGCGCCCGGAAGCCGAGGCCGATGACGATCGAGCCGAGCAGCGGGAAGAGCAGGACCAGCCAGGCCCAGGCGGTTGCGCTCATCCCCGCAGCTCCCGCAGGTCGTCGACGTTGAGCGGCAGCCTGCGGCGGAAGATGGCGACGATCAGGCCGAGGCCGACGACGACCTCGCAGGCCGCGATCACCATCACGATCACCGCGAACACCTGTCCCTGGCCGTTGCCGACCATGCGGCTGAAGGCGACCAGGGCGAGGTTGCCGGCGTTCAGCATCAGCTCGAGGCAGAGCAAAATCACCATCGGGCTGCGGCGGAGGAGGATGCCGAGGGCGCCGGTGGCGAAGAGGAGGGCGGAGAGGACGATGAACCAGTCGGTGTTCATGACGTTGCTCCGGCGGTGGGGGAGGGGGATGGGGATACCCCCTCCTCACGATTTGGGGAGGGTTGGTCGGGGGCATCCCCATCCCCCTCTCGACGGCGGGCGGCTAGGACGATGGCTCCGACTGCGGCTAGCAGGAGCAGGATGGAGCTGGCCTCGAAGGGGAGGAGGAACTTCTCCAGGAGGAGGCGGCCGATGGCCGCCGGGTTGCCGAAGCCGTCGTTGACGTCGGGGCCGTTGGTTTCGAGGGCTAGCAACGAGGAGCTGAGGACGGCTATCGAGAGCTCGACGAAGAGGGCGATGCCGAGCAGGGGGGCGAGGAAGCGCTGGCCGGGGATCGGCTCCCAGGCCGACTCGCCGCCGCCACCGACGTAGGCGACGACGAAGACGTAGAGGACCATCACCGCGCCGGCGTAGACGACCACCTGGGCGGCAGCGACGAAGGCCGCGGTGAGGAGCAGGAAGAGCGCCGCCAGCGAGAAGAGGTGGACGATCAGCGCCAGCACCGAGTAGAACGGATTGCGCATCGCGATCACGCCGAGCGCGCCGCCGAGCGCACCGATCGCCGAGAGGAAGAAGAGCACCTCTTCCACGGCTATTCGCCCTCGCTTTTCAGCGGCGTCCGCTCGATCGGCTCGGCGAGCAGCATCTCCTTGGTGAAGATCAGGTCGCGGCGGTCGTAGTCGGACATCTCGTAGTCGTGCCCCATCGTGATCGCGTCGAAGGGGCAGGCGATCTCGCAGTAGCCGCAGAAGATGCAGCGGGCTAGGTTGATCTCGTAGACGGCGGCGTAGCGCTCGCCGGCCGAGACGCGCTCGCCGGGCACGTTCTCCGCCGCGACGACGCGGATGCAGTCGGCGGGGCAGGCGGCGGCGCAGAGCGAGCAGCCGACGCACTTCTCCAGGCCGGTGTCCTCGAAGCGGTGCAGCTTGTGGCGGCCGCGGAAGCGCGGGTAGACCGGCGTCTTCTCCTCGGGGTACTCGATCGTCATCGGCCCCTCGAGCAGTCGCGCCATCGTCGTCTTCAGCCCGCGCAGGGTCTCGCCGAAGGCGCGGTAGGCGCCGCCGAGCCCGCCCGGCTCGGGGCCGCGCTGGACCTCGACGACGTCGATCGAGTCGAGGTAGGAGGCCGCTTTCGGGTCAAAGCTCATAGCGCCTCCCTTCGTCTGTTCCTTTTTGTTGCTGTGCACGCATAAGGAACAGGCGAATCACCAGACCACCACCAGGACGGCGGTGACGAGGACGTTGAGGGTGGCGAGGGGGAGCAGCACTTTCCAGCCGAGGCTCATCAGCTGGTCATATCGAAGACGCGGCAGCGTCGCCCGCACCCAGATGAAGACGAGCACCAGGCCAAGCATCTTCGCCAGCATCCAGATCGGGTCGAGCCAGCTCGGGCCGGGGCCCATCCAGCCGCCGAGGAACATCGCCGCGGCGACCCCGGAGACGACCAGGATCTCCATGTATTCGACCAGCAGGAAGGAGCCGAAGCGCATGCCGCCGTACTCGGTCATGAAGCCCTGGACCAGCTCGGCGTCGGCCTCGGGCATGTCGAACGGGGTGCGGTTGGTCTCGGCGAAGCCGGCGAGCATGAAGATCAGGAAGCCGACGAACTGGGGGACGATGAACCAGAGCTCCCCCTGCGAGTGGACGATCGAGACCAGCGAGAGGGAGCCGCTCATCATGATCACGCCGAGGAGGGCGAGGCCCATGCTGACCTCGTAGGAGATCAGCTGCGCGGCCGAGCGCATCGCTCCGAGGAGGCTGTATTTGGAGCCCGAGGACCAGCCGCCCAGCAGCAGCCCGTAGAAGGCGATCGAGCCGACGGCGAAGAAGTAGAGGATCCCGATCGGGACGTCGATCCCGTAGAAGCCGACCCCGCCCTGGACGTCGCCCCAGGGGATGATCGCCAGCGAGAGGACGCCGGCCAGAACCGGCAGCAGCGGGCCGAGGATGAACAGGGTCGAGATCGCGTTCTCGGGCCGGAAGGACTCCTTCGATATGAGCTTGCCGACGTCGGCGAGCGGCTGCAGGAGCCCGAAGGGGCCGACGCGGTTGGGGCCGTAGCGGTGCTGGAAGCGGCCGATCAGCTTCCGCTCGAGGACCGTCAGCAGCGGCAGGATGCCGAAGATGACGGCGAAGATGACGATGCTCTTGGCGACCATGATCCAGGTCGCTTCGGCGAACTGGGTGTCGGCGAGCGGCAGCATCTAGGCGCCTACCTCGCCGAGCTTCTCGATCTTCACTTGGACGGGGGCGCCGTTGAGCAGGCTGTTGGCGTTGCCGGGGGCTACTCCCTCGGCCATGAAGGCGATTCCCTTCGGGACCCGCTCTTTGATCTGGACCGTTGCCTCGACGGCGTTGCCGTTCTGGCTGACGCGGACCTGGTCGCCGGAGGCGAGCCCCAGCTTCTGCGCATCAGCGCTGGAGATCTCCAGGCGCTGCTGCGGCGTCAGGAACTTCAGGGGCGGGTTGAGCTCCGTGATCGGCCCGGCCCACAGATCGCGATAAGTACCTAGCGTCAGCCCACCATCCGAACTGCTGCTAGGAGCCGCACCGGCAACTCCCTCCCGAACTGCATCAACTTGACTATCTGCTGGGTGGTCAAGTTGATGCAGTTCGGGGGAGCGGTCTTGCCAGCGCAGACCGCGGCCACCGATCTGCTTCTCCTCGATGCCGTTGTAGAAGGTGACGGCGTTGGTTAGGGCCTGGAACGCGGTGGGCTGGGAGTTGATGCCGGTGTCGAGACCCAGAGCCTTTGCCAATTCAGAGAGCACCACGATGTTGGATTGGACGTACCCGGGGCGGGAGGCGCTGGGGCGGACTCGCTGGAGGCGGCCGTCGGGGTGGGTGACGGTGCCGTCTTTCTCGGCGTGGGTCTCGAGCGGGAGGACGACGTCGGCCTTGGCGGTGGTCGCGTTCTCGTGCATCGAGAAGCTGACGAGGAAGTCGCAGGCGGTCAGCGCCTCTTCCCAGGCGGGGGTGTCGGGGAAGTCCCGCAGGGGATCGGCCCCGAAGAGGAGTAGGTGGGTGACCTCGCCGTCGATCAGCGCCTGGCGGATCTCCTCGGTGGAGCGGCCGGCAGCCGCCTCGGTAAGCCCTGGGCCGGCGTCGGGGAGGCAGCCGGCCTCGCGCAGGCCGCGGGCGTTGGTCGTGTCGGGGATCTCCAGCAGGCCGGCGCCGTCAGTGCCCGCCATGCCGGTCGCCTCGGTGACCTCCAGCAGCGCCTCGGTGGCGCCGTCCTCGCGGGCGACCCGCTCGCCCCAGATGACGACGACCTTGCCGGCGTCGCGCAGCGTCGCGGCCACCGGGGTGGCGACGTTGTCGGCGCCGCCGATCGCGCCTGCCAGCTCGGAGACGAAGTGGGCGGCCTGGCCGGGCGCGTAGCGGGCAATCGCCTCGGCCCCGCCGTCGAGCGCGGTCGGTCGCTCGGTGGCGACGAGGAGCTTGGCGCCGTTGCGGCGGATCGCCTTGCGCACCCGCAGGTCGAGGATCGGGCTGCTGTGCAGCGGGTCGGTGCCGAGAACGAGGATCGCGTCGGCCTCGTCGATGTCGCGCACCTTGGCCGAGACGTTCGGCTCCGCCAGCCGCCGCAGCACCCCGGCCTTCGGTCCGCGCGAGGGACGAGAGTCGACGTCGTTCGAGCCGAGCGCGTCGCGCAGCAGCCGCTGGAGCAGGAAGCCCTCCTCGTTGGAGGCGTCGCCGACGATCGCCGCGACCTTGCCGCCGGCGCCGCGCAGCCCCTCGGCCACCGCCGCGAGCGCCTGCTCCCAGCCCGCCTCAGCGCCGCCCTTCAGCCGCGGCCCGGTCACCCGCTCCGGCGCGTCGAACATCTCGAACCCGTAGCGGCCGCGGTCGCAGAGCCAGCCGTCGTCGACCTCGTGGTTGTCGCGGCTGATCACCCGTTTCACCTTCTCGTCGCGGACGGTGAAGCTGACGTTGCACTGGCTCGGGCAGATCGTGCAAACCGAGCCGGCGTGCTCGATGTCCCAGGGCCGGGCGCGGAAGCGGTAGGTGTAGTTGGTCAGCGCCCCGACCGGGCAGATGTCGGTGATGTTGCCGTGGAAGGGGGCGACGTAGGGGCGGTCGTCGAAGGTGCCGACGTAGGTCCGATCGCCGCGGTCGATCAGCTGCAGCTGGGCGTCTTCGGAGACCTCCTGGGAAAAGCGGACGCAGCGGTAGCAGAGGATGCAGCGCTCGCGGTCGATCGCGACCAGCGGCGAGAGCTCGATCGGCTTCTCGAAGTGGCGCTTTTCGTCGATCACCCGGCTTTTGCCGGGGCCCCAGCCGTAGGAGATGTCCTGCAACGGGCATTCGCCGCCTTTGTCGCAGACGGGGCAGTCGAGCGGGTGGTTGACGAGGAGGAACTCGACGACGGCGTTCTGCGCCTCCTTCACCTGCTCGGTGCGGGTGTGGACGACCATCCCCTCGCGAACCGGCGTCGAGCAGGAGGTCTGCAGTTTCGGAATCCCCTCGATCTCGACCAGGCACATCCGGCAGGCGCCAACCGGGTCGCCGAGTTTCGGTTCGTAACAGAAGTAGGGGATCTCGACATCGCCCTTGCGGGCGGCGTCGTGGAGCATCTCGCCCTCGACCGCGGGCACCTCGCGCCCGTTGATCGTGATCGTCACCTCGCGCCCGGCGGGGCTCACGTCGAGGCCCCCACCGTCTCCGGCGCGCCGCGGACGACAGCGTGCGGGTCTGCGACCAGCTCCGGGTTGGCCATCACGTCCTCGAACTCCTGCCTGAACTTGCGGACCATCGCCCCGACCGGCATCGCCATCGAGTCGCCGAGGACGCAGAGGCAGTTGCCGATGATGTTCTGCTGGACCGAGCTGACGACGTCGAGGTCCATCGGCGTCGCCTCGCCGCGGACCATCCGCTCCAGCATCTTCACGGTCCAGTTGGTCCCCTCGCGGCAGGGGACGCACTTGCCGCAGGACTCGTGGTGGTAGAAGCGCGCCGTCCGCAGCGCCAGGTGCGGGATCGAGACGCGGTCGTCGCAGACGATGATCGAGCCGGAGCCGAGCATCGAGCCGGCTTCGGCCATCGCCTCGAAGCTGTAGGGGAGGTCGAGCCCCTCCTCGGCGGTGAGCACCGGGGAGGAGGAGCCGCCGGGGAAGAAAGCCTTGATCTCGTGTCCGTCCTCGGGGCCACCGGCGAGGTCGCAGATCAGCTCGCGGGTCGGGATCCCGAGCTCGACCTCGTAGTTGCCGGGGCGCTTGACCCCGCCCGAGATCGAGACGACCTTGGTCCCCGGCGACTGCTCGGTGCCGAAGCCTTTGAACCACTCGGCGCCGCGGCGGACGATGTGGGGGACGTTGGAGAGGGTCTCGACGTTGTTGATCAGGGTCGGCCCGCCGTAGAGGCCTTGCACCGCCGGGAAGGGCGGCTTCAGGCGCGGGTTGCCGCGCTTGCCCTCGAGCGCGTCGAGCAGCGCGGTCTCCTCGCCGCAGATGTAGGCGCCGGCGCCGCGGTGGACGACCAGCTCGAGGTCGCGGTGGCAGCCGAGGATGTTCGTCCCCAGGTACCCGGCCTCATACGCTTCGGCGACCGCCCGGTCGAGGATGTCGGCCTGCTCGTCGTACTCGCCGCGGATGAAGATGAAGGCGTGGCCGGCGTCAGCGGCGAGGGCGGCGATCGCGATCCCCTCGATCAGCTGGTGCGGGTTGCGCTGCATCAGCTCGCGGTCCTTGAAGGCGCCGGGCTCGGACTCGTCCGCGTTGCAGCAGAGGTACTTGGCCATGTCGCCGCGCGGCAGGAAGGAGGCCTTTTTGCCCATCGAGAAGCCGGCGCCGCCGCGGCCGCGCAGGCCCGAGTCTTCGAGCTCCTGGAGGACCTCGTCCTGCTCCATCTCCCTGTAGGCGCGCTCGAGCGTCTCGTAGCCGCCGGCCAGCCGCCGGTAGCCGTCGAGCGTCCGCAGCGAGGAGTCCTCGGCGTGCTCGAGCAGGACGCGCTTCTCCAGCCGGTGAGGCATCAGCGGTCTCCTGCCAGCCCGCGCCTGGCCAGCGCCTTCTCCGGCAGGACCTCGTCGCCGGCCCGCAGCTGCTCGATCGCGACCCCCGCCTCGGCCGCCTTCAGCGGCCCGTAGTAGCGCTGGTCGATCGAGGCCATCGGGGCGATGTCGCAGGCCCCGAGGCACTCGAAGCCGGTCACGTAGAAGTTCTCCTCGTCACCCGCGGCAGCCGCCTCGAAGGCGTCGAGCAGGCGGTCGCCGCCGCGCATCCAGCAGCTGATGTTGGTGCAGACCTCGATCCGGTGGGTGCCGACCGGTTTGGTGTGCAGGAGGTCGTAGAAGCTCGCCACCGACTCCAGGTAGGCGGGGGTGACCCGCATCACCGCGGCGGCCTGGCGGATCCCCTCCGGGGTGCACCAACCGTAGCGCTCCTGCACCGCCCACAGGGCCGGGATCGAGGCCGAGCGGCGGTCGGGGTAGCGACCCATCAGAGTCTCGATCCGCTCCTGCAGCTCCGGCGGGCAATCCACTTCATGAAGCTCAGGAATCTCCTCCTCAGCACGAGCGGGGGTGCGACCCTCGCGAACCGCTGGATCCACCGGCAGTTCAGCCATCGCCGTTCCTCCTGCGGGTGGCGACGATGCCGAGGACTCTGCCGCTAGGCAGAGCCCGGTATCGGAGACAGGACCCGCAGGCCGAGCGCATCGTCTTCATCGGTCGACTCCCCCCAAGATCGGGTCGAGCATCCCCAGCGAGGCGATCATGTCGGCGACGTAGGTGTCGACGGCCATGTCGCGGAAGGCCTGCAGGTTGACGAAGGAGGGGTCGCGGAAGTGGACCCGCGCCGGCTTCGCCGAGCCGTCGGCGAGGACGAAGCAGCCGAGCTCCCCGCGCGGCGACTCGATCGAGTAGTAGACCTCGCCGGGGTCGACCCGGAAGCCCTCGGTGACGAGCTTGAAGTGATGGATCAGCGCCTCCATCGAGGTCGAGAGCTCCGAGCGTGGCGGCAGCACGTACTTGCGGTCGTCGGCGATGTAGGGGCCGTCGGGGAGGGCATCGAGGCACTGGCGGACGATGCTCGCCGACTCGACCATCTCTGCCACCCGCACCCGATAGCGGTCGTAGTTGTCGCCGACCGTGCCGACCGGAACCTTGAAATCCATCTCCGGATAGACGAGGTAGTCGAAGGCCTTGCGCAGGTCCCAGGGCTCGCCGGCGGCGCGCAGCAGCGGCCCGGTCACACCCAGCTCCAGCAGCCGCTCGCGGGACACCGCGCCGACGCCTTTGGTCCGCGAGAGGAAGACCTCGTTGCGGTCGAGCAGATCCTGGTACTGGCCGACCCGGACCGGCATTTCCTCGGCGAAGGCGCGGCACTTGGCCTCGAAACCGACGGGGATGTCCTCGATCACGCCGCCGACCTGGAAGTAGCGGGTATGCATCCGCTGGCCGGTCGCCATTTCGAAAAGGTCGAGGATCTTGTCGCGCTCGCGGAAGCAGTACCAGAGCATCGAGATCGCGCCGAGGTCGAGCGCGGTGGTGCCGAGCCAGACGAGGTGCGAGTGGATCCGGTTGAGCTCGAGGAAGAGGGTCCGCAGGTACTTGGCCCGCGGCGGGATCTCGAGGTCGATCAGCCGCTCGACGGCGCCGCAGAAGGCCTCCATCTGGAAGAAGTAGGAGACGTAGTCCATCCGCTCGACGAAGGGGATGACCTTCCAGTAGCTCTTGTCCTCGCAGGACTTTTCGATCCCGGTGTGGACGTAGCCGATCACCGGCCGCAGCTCCCGCACCATCTCGCCTTCGAGGTCGACAACGAGGCGGAGGACCCCGTGGGTCGCCGGGTGGTGGGGCCCGACGTTGACGGTCATGATCTCGCGGTCGCGGTCCACCGTCGCCTCAGCCATAGCGCTCTTCCGAGTAGGTGAAGGTGACCGGCTCGCCACCGATCGGGAAGTCGCGCCGCTGCGGCCAGCCGACGTAGTCCTCGGGCATCAGGATCCGGGTCAGGTTGGGGTGGCCGCGGAAGACGATCCCGAAGAAGTCGAAGACTTCGCGCTCCTGCGCGTCTGCCGTGGGAAACAGGTCCACGCATGAGTCGATTGACGGGAGGGACTGGCCGTCGTGGCCCGCGGGTCCTGCCGCGGCAGGGGACCCACCATGTCTTCCGGTAGCTAAAGCTTCCTCAGACATGGTCCCCCCTACCGCGTCACCCGCGGGAGAGGGGTCGGCGAGCATCGCTTTCACCCGGACCCGCTCTACTCGTTCGCGGTTGATCAGCTCGTAGTGGACGGCGAAGCGGGGTTGGTTGGGGAGGTAGTCCGCCGCGTGGAGGGAGGAGAGGAAGTCGTAGCGGTGGCCGGGCTGCTCCTTCAGCCAGCGCAGGACCTCCAGCACACGGGCGGGGTCGACGTTGAGCGCCGCTTGGGCGCGGTCGTAGGAGGTCGCCAGCACGGCACCGGGGCAGTCGCGCTCGATTTCCCCCCGGATCAGCTCCAGTCCGGGGGCGTCAGGCAAGGCTCAGCTCCCGCGCTTCCCGATAGGCCTCGGCGGCCTCCGGGCTCGGTTCGCTCCGCGGTCCGCCGCGGGCCCACTCCTCGGTCCCGTAGCCGCCGTAGCGCTGCCGCCAACCCTGGTCGGGGTTGCCCATGATCTGGCGCTGCAGCTTGGTGAAGCCGTAGAGGACCGCCTCGGGACGCGGTGGGCAACCGGGCACGTAGATGTCGACCGGGAGGAACTTGTCGGCGCCCTGGAGGATCGCGTAGTTGGCGAACATTCCGCCCGAGGAAGAGCAGGCGCCCATCGCCATCACCCACTTCGGCTCCAGCATCTGGTCATAGAGGCGGCGGATGACCGGCGCCATTTTCACGCTGACCCGCCCCGAGAGGACCATCAGGTCGGCCTGGCGCGGGGAGGCGCGCCCCGCCTCGGCGCCGAAGCGGGCGATGTCGTAGCGAGCGGTGACGGCCGCCATCGGGATGCCCTCGATCGCGCAGCAGGCGAGGCCGAAGGTGAGCGGGAAGATCGAGTTCGCCCGCGCGACGTTGAGCACTTTCTCGAAGTTGGTGGTGAGGACGCGCTCTTCGACATAGCGCTCGAGGTCCTCGCCCTCGAGGTCGCCCCGGAGCAGGTCGCGGGCGGCCAGCTGCTTCTCGCGCAGGGAGCGGCGCTCTACCTCCAATCCAGGGCCCCCTTCCGCCAGACGTAGACGAAGGCGACGAGGAGGAGGGCGACGAAGGTGACGAGCTCGCCGAGGACGAAGACGCTGTCGGCGCCCTTGAGGATGACGCCGATCGGATAGAGGAAGACAACCTCGATGTCGAAGAGGATGAAGAGCATCGCGATCAGGTAGAAGCTGACGCCGAAGCGCAGGCCGGTCGCCGCTTCGACCGGGATCCCGGACTCGTACGGCTCGCCCTGGCGGCGGCTGGCGGCGGTCTCCCGCGTCGGCTTCTTCGGCCCGAGCAGGTGGTTCAGGATCGCGAAGATGCCGCCGACCGTGAGGCCGAGGAAGGCGAAGACGAGGATCGGGAGGTAGGTCTTGAGCACGGGGAGGTGGGGTCCGTCAGCGCTGTTATACACCGACATTGTGACAACTTGCTACATAGTGCTTTTCCGCATCAGCAAGCCGAATCCCGACCCCTCCAGGCGGAAATAAGCCGTGGTCGGCCTCCACATCGCCATCGGCGTTCTCCTGATCGGCCTCAACGCCGCCGCCGGCCTCGTCGGCGGCATCGCCTGGTACCGAAACCGGTCCTCGATCCCCTTCTGGTACCTGCTCCGCGCCGCCCAGGTCACGGTCTTCCTCCAGGCCCTCCTCGGCGGCCTCCTCGTGGTCACCAACCACGAGCCCGAGGAAGGCCTCCACTACCTCTACGGGATCCTCCCCCTCGTCGTCTCCTTCATCGGCGAGGGCGCCCGCCTCGACGCCGCCCAACGCGAGGTCGGCGACCTCGACCCGGAGTCCTTAACCACCGCCGAGCAGGAGTCCCTGGCCCTCGCCATCGTCCGCCGCGAGATGGGCATCATGGCCGTCAGCTGCGGCGTCATCTTCTTCCTCGGGCTGCGGGCGGCCGGAACGAGCGGGCTTTAACGAGCCGGAGGGGGAAGAGTCGGCGCCGCTGGTGCCTTGGTCCTACGTGGCTACCGTAACCCAACCATTGGGTAGCATATGGCCAATGGCCCGCACCCAGACGCTGGTCCAGCTGACCGATGACCTGCTGCGGCGGCTCGATGAGCGCGCCGCCCGGGAGGGTCGCTCGCGCTCGGCACTGATCCGCGACGCGATCGAGGCCTTCCTTCACGACGAGGAGCGCGAGCGGATCACGCGAGAAATCGTCGAGGGCTACGAACGCATCCCAACCACCGACGAGGAGATGGAAATCGCGGAACGGGAAGCTCGAGAAGCCATCCGGGAAGAGCCATGGTGAATCGGGGGGACATCTGCTGGACCGAGGATCCCGAGGAGGGTCGGCGCCCGGCTTTGATTCTCACCCGCAGCGAGGCAATCCCGGTCTTGCGGAAGGTCACCGTCGCCTTTTTGACCACCAGAATCCGCGACATCCCGACCGAGGTTGGCCTCGGTGAAGAAGATGGGCTGCCGAAAGAGTGTGTTGTCAGTCTCGAGAACCTCAGGCATATTTCGCGTGCAGTCCTTGGCGAGCCGATCACGACTCTCTCCGGCCCCCGCATGCATGAGGTGTGCCGGGCGCTCGCGATCGCGACCGGCTGCGACTGAGTCAAGCCGACGCGGCTCGCAGCCGGTCGAGGTTGCAATGGTGCCCCCTTATAGGTGGTCAATTGCAGGTTCGTTTTTCTTGCTTGCCCAGCGGCCGGTATTCGCCGGCGTGGAAGACGAGCGGGTCGCCCTCTCGGGTCTCCAGCGCCCGGACTTCGCCGGTGACGATCACGTGGTCGCCGGCGGAGATCACGTCGCGGAGGTCGCAGGCGATCCAGATCAGGGCGTCGTCGATGGCGGGGAGGCCGTCGCGCTCGCTCCAGGCTGACGCCGGACCACTTCTCGGCGACGGGGGCCTTGGTGGCGAAGGCGCGGGCGATCGGCTCCTGGCCGGAGTGGAGGACGCTGATGCCGAAGCTGTCGGCAGCCTGGACGGCGAGCAGGGTGCGGGAGCCGCGGTCGAGGCAGGCGAGCATCATCATCGGCTCGATCGAGAGCGAGCAGACGGCGTTGGCGGTTGCCCCGGCCCGTCCCTCGGGCCCGCTGGCGGTGACGATCGTGACCCCGGTCGGGAGCCCCGACATGGCGGCGCGGAAGGCGTCTGGATCGGGCGTCGGCATCGTCAAGGAGCTAGATCGGCGGTGGCCGGAGTTGGTGGTCATGTACCGCATCTGGCGAGTGACTCGTCGTTCGCGGCAAGGACGCAGGATGCAGCCTTTGCTGGTTGCAAAGGCAAATCCGAGGACGCCGCTGCGGGCGACGAGGCGCCGCCAGGGCGGGGCAGGACCGCCGGCTCCGGCCACTAACAATATGATGCCCGCCGCATGCGTCCCAGCGCTGATCATCGGATTTCTCGTCGCCGCCGTCCTCGGCCTCTCGGCCTGCGGCTTCGGCGAAGAAAAGCTCTCGGTCTCCGAAGAGGACCCCAACTACAACGGGGCCGTCCTCTTCGCCACCCACTGCTCCGGCTGCCACACGCTCAGCGCCGCCGGCACCCAGGGCAGCGGCAACCGCGGCGAGCGGACCCAGGGCCCGAACCTGAACCAGCGGGAACGAGTCGTTCGACGACGCCCTCTTCGCGATCCAGAACGGCGGCTTCTCCGGGGCGATCATGCCCCAGAACATCGTCGTCGGCGAAGAAGCCGAGGCCGTCGCCAAATTCGTCGCCAAGTACGCCGGCTCGGAAGCCGAACAGTCGCCGCGGCCCGGCGAAACCAACGCCCCCTAGCGGGGGCCTCCCATGCTGGACCTGAAGGCGATCCGCTCCGAACCCGAGCGGTTCAAACAGGCGTTGGCGCGGCGCGGCGCGGCCGAGCAGGTCGACGAGCTGCTGGCGCTCGACGCCCGCCGGCGCCAGTTGCTGCCCGAGGTCGAGAGCGCCCAGGCCGAGCGGAAGACGCCTCTCGAAGCAGATCGGCGAGACGCAAACAGGCCGGCGAAGAGGCCGAGGCCGAGCAGCTGATGGCGACCGTACAGGGGTTGAAGGAGCGGATCGAGTCCGGCAAGGAGGAGCTGGAGCAGGTCGACGCCAAGCTCGGCGAGCTCGCCCTGACCCTCCCCAACCTCCCCGACCCCGACGCGCCGGAAGGGATGACCGAGGAGGACGCGGTCGTCGTCCGCGAGGTCGGCGAGCTGCCGAGTTCGACTTCGAGCCGCGCGACCACCTCGAGATCGGCACCGAGCTCGACCTGATCGACATGGAGGCGGGGGCGAAGCTCTCCGGCTCCCGCTTCGCCTACCTGAAGGGCGACCTGGTCCTGCTCGAGCTGGCCCTGGTCCGCTTCGCGATCGAGACTGGTCCGCGGCCGAGGGGCACGAGCCGGTCGTGCCCCCGGTCCTGGTCCGCGAAGAGGCGCTGGAGGGGACCGGCTTCCTCCCCGGCGACCGCGACCAGATCTACGAGGTCCCCAAGGACGAGCTCTTCCTCACCGGTACCTCCGAGGTCGCCCTCGCCGGCCTCCACGCCGACGAGATCCTCGACGTCGACGCGCTGCCGCTCCGCTACTGCGCCTTCTCGACCTGCTTCCGCCGCGAGGCCGGCGCCGCCGGCCGCGACACCCGCGGCATCTTCCGCGTCCACCAGTTCGACAAGGTCGAGATGTTCTCGTTCGTCGAGCCCGGCGCCTCTGGCGAGGAGCACGAGCGCCTGCTGGCGATCGAGGAGCGGATCCTCGGCGAGCTGGAGATTCCCTACCGCGTCGTCAACGTCGCCGTCGGCGACCTCGGCGCCCCGGCGGCGAAGAAGTACGACTGCGAGGCCTGGATCCCGAGCCAGGGCCGCTACCGCGAGCTCACCTCCTGCTCGAACACGACCGACTACCAGGCGCGCCGCCTCGGCGCCCGCTACCGCCCGGCGGAGGGCGAGGCGCCGCAGCCGGTCCACACCCTGAACGGCACCGCCTGCGCCGTCGGACGCACGATCATCGCCCTGATCGAGAACCGCCAGGAAAGCGACGGGAGTTTCACGCTACCCAAAACTTTGCATCCGTACGGGGCGCCTGACAGAATCGGCGCCGCATGAGCACGAGCGTCCGCGAGGCCAAGCGGGTGGTGCTCTGCGACGACCACGAGATCGTCCGCGAGGCGATCAAGTCCCGCATGGCCAATTCCCCCATCGTCGAAATCGTCGGCGAGGCCGGCGACGGCCGCGACGTGGTCAACGTCGTCAAGGAACTGGAACCCGACGTCCTCATCATCGACGTCGAGCTGCCCAAGCGCGACGGGATCGAGGCGACCAAGGAGGTCCTCAAAGTCCGGCCGCGGACGAAGGTGATCATCTTCACCGCCCACGCCCAGCCGGACCTGCTCGCGCTGGCGCTGCGGGCCGGCGCCTCCGGCTACGTGCTTGAAGTCGGCGCCGGCCGAGGACATCGCCAAAGCGGTGAAAGCGGTGACCGGGGGAGGGACCTTCCTCGGCGGCGACTTCGCCGGCGGCAAGCCCTCCGAGGTCGAGAAACTGCTCGAGCTCTCGCCGCGCGAGCGCCAGATCCTCGAGCTGCTGGCCGAGGGACTGCGGGTGAAAGAAATCGCCGACCGCCTGCAGCTGAGCCCGGCGACCGTCCACACCCACGTGCGCAACGCGATCGCCAAGCTCGAGGTCGACACCCGCACCGAGGCGGTGGCGCTGGCGGTGCGCTTCAGCTACCTCGGCGCCGGCGGCGGCGCGCTCTAGCGCGCCAGCGCTGCGCGCTTACTCCTTCTTCTCCAGGGTCAGCGCGCAGCCGTTGATGCAGTAGCGCTTGCCGCCCTGGTCGCCGGGCCGTCGTCGAAGACGTGGCCGAGGTGGGCGTCGCAGTGCTTGCAGACGACCTCGGTGCGGCGCATGAAGAGGCTGTTGTCGGGCCGCAGCTCGACGTGCTCGAGGTTGGCCGGCTCGGTGAAGCTGGGCCAGCCGGTGCCGGAGTCGAACTTGGTGTCGGAGGAGAAGAGCTCGGTGCCGCAGCAGACGCAGCGGTACATCCCCTCGGCCTTCTCGTCGACGTAGGGCCCGGTGAAGGCCCGCTCGGTGCCGGCCTTGCGGGTGACCTCGAACTGCTCGGGGGTGAGCTGCTCGCGCCACTCCTGCTCGGACTTCTCGACCTTCGTCGCCATCTTTCTCCTTTCGTCTCTGTGAAAAAGAGTACGCCCCGGGTATTACGAGGCTGTGACGCGCAGGGGCAGTACCCGATCGGCTCTGTTTCCGATCGCTGTGGCAGCGCTGCTGCGCGTTCCTCGCCGTGGCGCGGCGCCGCCAGCGCGCCGTGCCCGGGCCAGAACGGCGCCGGCGCCGCCACCGTCCAGGAGCGGGCGATGCTCTGCCTCGTCAACCGCGCCCGCGCCAGGCCGCGGCCTCGCCGCCGCTCGCGGCGCCGGCTTCGCTCGCCCAGCGCCGCCGCCCGCAAGTCCGCCGACATCCTCCGCTGCGACGAATTCAGCCACGAAGCCTGCGGGCGCGAATTCACCTACTGGATCGACCGGTTCGGCTACCGCGGCTGCTGCGAGGGCGAGAACATCGCCTACGGCGAGCGGCAGCTACGCGACGCCGCGCACGATCTTCACGCTCTGGATGAACTCCTCCGGGCACCGCCGCAACATCCTCGGCCCCTACCGGGAGATCGGCATCGGCCTCCAGGTCGGGACGCTCGAAGGAGAGTCGGCGGCGCCCACGTCTGGACCCAGGAGTTCGGCAGCCGCGACTGCTGAGCGCCTATCCGATTTTCGCCCCATCGGCTGGTCGAAACCCGATGCGCATGAGGCGCCTAGGATGGGCCGTGTTCGACGCCTTCTACGAGCGCGGACGGGGATCTCTTCCGCGCGACCGAGCTGACCCGGGGGCCCTGGGACCCCGGCGCCCAGCACGCCGGGCCGCCCGCGGCGCTGCTCGGCTACGCGATCGAGCAGCTGCCCGAGACCGACGAGTTCCAGGTCGGCCGCGTCACCTTCGAGATCCTCCGCTCGGTGCCGATCGCGCCGGTGCGGGTCGAGGCGCGGGTCGCGCGGCCGGGCCGGCGGGTGCAGATGGTCGAGGCGGAGCTGAGCGACGCCGACGGCGAGGTGCTGATGCGCGCCCGCGGCTGGCGGATCCGCACCGCCAAGCTCGACCTGCCGGGGGAGGCGCTGGTCGCCAGCCAGCCGCCGCCGCCGCCGGAGGAGGGCGACCGACGCCGAGTTCTTCCCGACCGAGCAGGAGCACGGCTACCACTCGGCGATGGAGGTGCGCTTCGTCGCCGGCGGCTTCCTCGAGCCGGGGCCGGCGACCGCCTGGCTGCGGATGCGCCAGCCGCTGGTCGCCGGGGAGGAGCCGACGCCGCTGCAGCGCACTGCTCGTCGCCGCCGACGTCGGCAACGGGATCAGCGCCGCGCTCGACTTCCGCCGCTTCCTCTTCATCAACGTCGACCTCACCGTCCACCTCGAGCGGATGCCGAAGGGCGAATGGATCGGGGTCGACGCCGCGACGCTGCCGCGGCCGAACGGGGTCGGCACCGCCGAGTCGACCCTGTTCGACGGCGAGGGTCGGATCGGCCGCGCCCTGCAGACCCTGCTGATCAGCGAGCGGTAAACGCTCGGGCGGCGCCGACCCGCGCCGGGTGCAGCCGGGCGAAGATCAGCAGTGCCGAGGCGAGGCAGACGGCGGCGGCGAAGATGAAGGCCCCCTCGTAGCTGGTCAGCGCGGCGACGATGCCCGCGATCGGGCGCCCCGAGCCCGACGCCGGCGTCGAAGAAGGCGGTGTAGGTCCCCATCGCCGCGCCGCGCGCCTGCTGCGAGACCCGGCCGAGGGCGATCAGCATCAGCGAGGGGTTGAGGAGGGCGAAGGCGGCGCCCATCGCGATGCCGCCGAGCAGGGCAATCGGGCAGGCTGTGGGCGACGGCGATCAGCAGCAGCCCGAAGGCCTCGCCGATCGTCGCCGCGATCGCCACCGGCGCCGCGCCCATCCGGTCGGGCAGGTCGCCGAAGACCAGCCGGGTGAGGACGATCATCGCCGCGAAGGCGGCGAAGACGGTGGCGCCGTGGCCGACCCCGCGCGATTCGAGGTGGAGGACGATGAAGGTGGCGACCGCCGCGTAGCCGAAGGAGGCGAGGCCGACCGCGAAGCCCGGACCGACCGCCTCCGGCGCGATCAGCGGGTGCGGCTCGGCGTGGGCGAGCGGGACGAACGGGTCGCGGGCGGCGAGCGCGATCAGGGCGCCGAGCATCGGCAGCGCCGCGGCGACGATCCAGACCAGGTCGTAGCCGCCGGCGTCGAGCAGCACCTCGCCGAGCAGCGGCCCGACGCTGAGCCCGCCCCAGACGGCGAGCCCGTAGAGGCCGAGCACGCGGCCGCGCCGTTCCTCCGGCGCCAGGTCGACGATCCAGGCCGAGCCGGCGGTGTAGACGGCGCCCTCGCCGGCGCCGAGGATGAGGCGGGCGACGATCAGGCCGGCGATCCCCAGGCTCGGCAGGTAGAGCAGGCCGCTGAGCGCGACCAGCAGCGCCCCGACCAGCACCGTCGGCTTGCGGCCGCGGGTGTCGGCGAGGCGACCGGCGACCGGCCGCAGCAGCAGCCCGGTCACCGCGTAGGCGCCGATCACGATCCCGACCGCGACGTCGCCGGCGTCGAGCGGGCCGTGGATGTAGCGCGGCAGGACCGGCAGCACCGAGCCGACGCCGACGAGGCCGCAGAAGGTGACCGCGAAGACCCCGGCGAAGTTGAGCCCCGGCCGGTGGGCGGCCGCCGGGGTTGCGGGTGCGGTCGCGCTCACGCCAGCAGGCCGCTGAGGCCCTCGAGCACGAAGTCGGGCGCCGGGTCGGCCGCCCCGGCCTCCTCGCGGCGTGGTCGTCCCGCTGAGGACGAGGATCGTCTCCAGCCCCGCCGCCCGGCCGCCGGCGATGTCGGAGGAGACCCGGTCGCCGATCATCGCCACGCTCTCGCAATCGCCGAGCGCCCTGCGCGCCATCTCGAACAGGTGCCGCTCCGGCTTGCCGGCGATCTCGGCCCGGCGCCCGGAAGCGGTCTCGACCGCGGCCAGCACCGCGCCGGTCCCGGGCAGCTCGCCGCCGGGGTAGGGCATCGTCGGGTCGTGGCTGGTGGCGAAGAGGGCGGCGCCGCGGTCGAGCGCCCGCTTCGCGGCCAGCAGCTCCTCGTAGTCGAAGCCGCGGTGGCCGGAGACGACGACCGCGTCGGCCTCCCACGCCTCTTCCCCCTCGACGCAGCCGCGCCCCGGTCGCCGCGACCATCTCCTTCAGCGGCGCGGCCCCGATCACGAAGGCGCTGCCGCCGTTCCCAGCGGCCTCGCCGGCCAGCCGCGCGGCGACCATCCCGGCGGTGACGATCTGCTCCGGCCCGACCTCGACGCCCAGCTCCCCCAGTCGCTCGGCGTAGGCGGCCGGCGGGCTTGCCCGGGGTTGTTGGTGACGAAGACGATCCGCTTGCCGGCCTCGAGCAGGGCTCGCAGCGTCTCCGGCGAGCCCGGCACCGGCTCGCGGCCGATCCAGACGACCCCGTCGAGGTCGACCAGAAGTCCGTCGAAGCGATCTGCGAGGGCCACGACCGCACCCTAGTTGCCCAGATCGATACGGTGCGTGCCGGTCAGTGAGCGCCAACGGACAGGTCGTCGTCGCCACCGACATCCACCGCCGCTACGGGCGAGGGCGACACCGCCGTCGATGCCCTCGACGGCGTCACCACCAGCTTCGAGCGCGACCGCTTCACCGCGATCATGGGACCCTCGGGCTCGGGCAAGTCGACCCTGATGCACATCCTCGCCGGGCTCGACAAGCCGACCTCGGGCACGGGTCGAGCTCGACGGCGTCGACATCACCGGCCTCGACGACGGCGAGCTGACCAAGCTGCGCCGCGACAAGCTCGGCTTCGTCTTCCAGTTCTTCAACCTGCTGCCGGTCCTCACCGCCGAGGAGAACCTCGTCCTGCCGCTCTCGATCGCCGGCCGCAAGCCCGACCAGCGAGTGGGTCGACCAGCTGATCCGCACCGTCGGCCTCGAGGACCGCCGCACCCACCGGCCGGCCGAGCTCTCCGGCGGCCAGCAGCAGCGCGTCGCCGTCGCCCGGGCCCTGGTCAGCAAACCGGCCGTCGTCTTCGCCGACGAGCCGACCGGCAACCTCGACTCGAAGGCGAGTGCCGACGTGATGGCGCTGCTGCGCCAGGCGGTCGACGACTTCGGCCAGACGGTGGTGATGGTCACCCACGACCCGGTCGCCGCCGCCCACGCCGACCGGCTGATCACGCTGCAGGACGGGAAGATCGTCAGCGACGCCGCTCCCGGCTCGGCGGACGACGTAATCGAGCTGCAGAAGCGGCTTGACTAGCCTCGGCCTCAAGAGCCTCTGGGCTCGCAAGGTCCGGGCCCTGCTGACGAGCTTCGCCGTCTTCCTCGGCGTCGCCTTCGTCGCCGGCTCCTTCGTCCTCACCGACACGATCTTCGCCGCCTTCGACGAAATCTTCAGCGAGTCGCTGAAGGGGACCAGCGTCGTCGTCAGCGCCGAGAACCCGGTCGAACAGGAAAGCGGCGAAATCCCGACGATCAGCGCCTCGCTGCTGCCGCGGGTCGAGAGGACCCCGGGGGTGAAGCGAAGCCGCCGGGCGCGATCTTCACGCCTCGGCGCCTTCTTCAACGCGGAGAACGAGAAGATCGGCAACAAATTCGCGCCGAAGTTCATCTCCTCGACCCTGCCCAGAACGACTCGAGTCGCTCACCTACGTCGAAGGCCACATGCCGCGCGGGCCGACGGAAGCCTCGCTCGAGAAGGCGACCGCCGACGACGCCGGCCTCGAGCTCGGCGACAAGATCAAGCTGATCAGCCAGGGGAACCTCGAGACCTTCCGGCTGGTCGGCCTCACCCAGCTCGGCAGCGGCAGCGCCTCCTTCGGCGGCGCCTAGCATCGCCCAGGTGACGCTGCCGGTCGCCCAGCGCCTGACCCACAAGCAGGGCCGCTTCGACCAGATCTCGGTTGCCGCCGACGAGACGGGGTCTCGAGCGGAGGCGCTGAAACGGCGGATCGCGAAGGAGATGCCGGCCGGGGTCAGGGTCGAGACCGGCGCCGAAAACGCCGACCGCTCCTCCGAAGAAATCCGCGACGACCTCGGCTTCCTGCGACCTTCCTCCTCGTCTTCGGCTTCATCGCCGTCTTCGTCGGCTCCTTTCTGATCTTCAACACCTTCTCGATCACCGTCGCCCAGCGGGTCAGCGAGTTCGGGATGCTGCGCACGCTCGGCGCCTCGCGGCGGCAGATCCTGACCACGGTGATGGTCGAGGCGCTCGGCGATCGGCCTGCTCGGGGCGCTGCTCGGGATCGCCGGCGGCTTCCTGATCGCCAAGGCGATCAACGCCCTCTTCGAGGCGTTCGGGATCGACCTGCCGACCACGAGCCTGGTGCTGGAGTCGCGCACGGTGATCGTCGCCCTGCTCGTCGGCGTCCTCGTCACCCTCGTCTCCTCGCTGATCCCGGCCCTGCGCTCGACCCGGGTGCCGCCGATCGCCGCCCTGCACTCCTTCCAGCCCGACGCCGACGCGGCGGCGTCGCCTCGTCTACCTCGCGCTCTCGGTCCTGCTCGGGGTGGCTGGCCTGGCGATGGTCCTGCTCGGCCTCTTCGGCAGCGGCAGCGCCGGCACTCGCGCCGGGCTGATGGGCGGCGGGGCCGTCGCCGTCGTCTTCGCCGTCTCGCTCTTCAGCCCCCGCCTGGTGCCGCCGCTGGCCGTCGCTCGCCGGCTGGCCCCTGGAGCGGCTGCGCCGCCTCACCGGCCGCCTCGCCCGCGAGAACGCGCAGCGCAACCCCAGCCGCACCGCGGTGACCGCGGCGGCGCTGATGATCGGCGTCGCCCTGGTCGCCTTCGTCACCGTCTTCGCCGCCGGCCTGAAGAGCACCGTCGCCCAGGTGGTCGACGAAAACTTCGCCGGCGGGCTGATCATCCAGAACACCGACGGCTTCTCGCCGATCCCCAACGGCGCGCGCAAACGCGGCCGAGCAGGTGCCCGGCGTCGAGCCCGTGGCGACGATCCGCGGGGCGGAAGCGAAGGTGCTCGAAGGCGGCGGCCCGGGCTGCGACGACCAGAGTCAACGCCCCCTCGCCCCGACATCGGCGAGACGGTGAACATCGAATGGAAGCAGGGCGGGCCGAGCGTCCTGCGCAACCTCGCCGACGGCGAGGCGGTCGTCTCCGATGACTTCGCCGGCTCGCACGACCTCGAGGTCGGCGACCGCTTCCAGCTCCTGACCCAGACCCGGGCGCCGCCCCAGCTTCCGGGTCGTCGGCGAGTTCGACTCGAAGCTCGGCGTCCTCGGCAACGTCCTCGTCACCCAGCAGGTGATGGCGCGCGACTTCCGCCAGACCCAGGACCTGACCGACTTCGTCAAGCTCGAAGACGGGGCCGACCCCGAGCAGGTCCAGGCGCTGCTGACCAAAGGCGTCGAAGCCGCTTTCCCGGTGGCCGAAGTCCTCGAACCAGGAGGAACTGAAGGAAAGCCGCGAAGAACAGATCAACCAGCTGGTGATGCTGGTCTACGCCCTGCTCGTCTTCGCGATCCTGATCTCGCTGTTCGGGATCGCCAACACGCTGGCGCTCTCGATCCACGAACGCACCCGGGAGCTGGGGATGCTGCGGGCGATCGGGATGTCGCGCCGACAGGTGCGGACGATGATCCGCTACGAGGCGGTGATCACCGCCCTGATCGGCGGCATCCTCGGCATGGTGCTGGGGATCGATCTTCGCGACCCTGATCGCCCAGCCGCTGAAGGACGAAGGCTTCACGCTCTCCTACCCGGTCGGCTCGCTGGTCGCTGCTGCTGATCCTCGCCGCTCTGGCGGGGGTGCTGGCGGCGATCCTGCCGGCCCGCCGGGCCTCGCGGCTCGACGTGCTGAGAGCCTGCAGTACGAGTAAGCTACGCGGCCAGGCCCATTCGTCAGGGCGCCGCAGGCTTCCAGCATCGCCCCTCGCGCCGAGGGACAGATCGCGGTCAGGTTGGCGAAGGTGTGGACGAGGCCGGGGTGGCGGCGCAGGGCGACCTCGACGCCGGCCTCCCGCAACCGTTCGGCGTAGGCCTCGCCCTCGTCGCGCAGCGGGTCAAAGCCGGCGGTGGCGATGTAGGCGGGTGGAAGACGGCTGAGGTCATCGGCCTGGAGGACGGAGACGCGTGGATCGCCGCGGTCGGTCCCCAGCGGCAGGTACCGGTCCTCGAAGTAGTCCATGTCGCGGCGGGTGAGGAGGAAGCCCTCGCGAAAAAGGTGCCGCGGATGGCAATCCCCGGCTGCAGTCGGTGACCGGGTAGATCAGCAGCTGCATCGCCGGGGGCGGCATCTCTCCGTCGCGCGCCTGCAGGCAGACGGCTGCCGCCAGGTTGGCGCCGGCGCTGTCGCCGCCCACCGCGACCCGATCCAGAGCCACCGGAGGATCGTCCGGGTATCCGGTTGCCCAGGCATAGGCCGCGTAAGCGTCTTCGACCGCCGCCGGGAAGGGATGCTCGGGGGCGAGCCGGTAGTCGACCGCCAGCACCTGCGCACCGCCGTTGGCGGCAAGGAACCGGCAGGGCGCGTCGTGGGTCTCGAGGTCGCCGATCACCCAGCCGCCGCCGTGGTAGTAGACGAGCAGCGGCGGGGGCTCGGCGGCAGGAGAGGGCGGACGAAGAGGCGGGCCGGGATCGTCCCCGCCGGACCCGGGATCTCGATCGCCTCCACCCGCGCCATCTCGATCCGCGGGCGCGCTGCGACGACCTCCGCTTCGTAGCGGCGCTGAGCCCGGGCGTCGGCGACGTCGGCCCCTTCGGCGAAGCTGTCGCCCCGGGCCAGGGCCGCGATCCGCAGCAGCGCATGGATGTCCTTCGCGAGCGTCTGCCCGTCAAGTTGCGGGGGCGCTCCGAAGAGCATCCGCTGCAGCCGCGGCGGCAGGTTGCAGGCGAGCTTGAGGACCTGGTGCTCGACGGCGGGAGGAAAGCGGGGCAGCGCCACCGGGGCAGGCTATCGGGAGGGATTGGACCGATGTCACACATTGGCCATGCAGCCAGGAGATAGCTTCGACGATGTGGAGGCGGCGGCGAAAGCGCGGACGTCGGTCAACGGGCACGGCCCGGGCCCGATCAGCGGTCTGCCGCCGGGGCCGCGGATGCACCGGGCGATGCAGACGGCGATCTGGTCGCGCCAGGCGCAGTGGCTCCTCGAGCAGAGCCGCGCCCGCTTCGGCCCGATGTTCTCGCTCAAGATCGCCTACGAGGGCGACTGGGTCGTGCTCGCCGACCCCGAGCTGGTGAAACAGGTCTTCACCGGCGACCCGAAGGTCTTCCACGCCGGCGAGGGCAACCAGATCCTGCGCCCGATCCTCGGCGAGAACTCGGTCCTCGTCCTCGACGAGAAGAAGCACATCGGCCAGCGCAAGCTGCTGCTGCCCCCCTTCCACGGCGAGCGGATGCAGGCCTATGGCGAGAAGATGACCGAGATCGCCGCCCGCGAGATCGAGAGCTGGCCAACCGGCGTCCCCTACAAGCTGCGGCCGCGGATGCAGGCGATCACGCTCGAGATCATCATCGAGACCGTCTTCGGCGTCCACGACGGCGAGCGAATGGAGCCGCTGCGCGAGGCGCTGCGCGACTTCCTCGACCTGACGACGAACCCGCGGGTGCTGCTGCCGGTGCTGATGGTCGGGCCCGAGCGGGTGAACCTGATCCCCGCCTTCCGCCGCCGGGTCGAGCGGGTCGACCGCCTGATCGCGGCCGAGATCGCCGAGCGGCGCGCGGCCGAGGACCTGGAGGAGCGCGACGACGTCCTCTCGATGCTGATCCAGGCCCGCCACGAGGACGGCAGCCCGATGAGCGACGCCGAGATCCGCGACGAGCTCCTCACCCTGCTGGTCGCCGGCCACGAGACGACCGCGACCGCGCTCTCCTGGGCGATGGAGCGGCTGACCCGCCACCCCGAGAAGCTCGAGCGCCTGCGGGCCGAGGTCGAGGACGGCGAAGACGAGTACCTGACGGCGACGATCCAGGAGACGCTGCGGCTGCGGCCGGTGATCTCGATCGTCGTCCGCAAGCCTGACCGAGGCGGTCGAGATCGGCGGCTACGAGCTGCCCGCCGGCGCCGGCGTCACCCCCTGCATCCACCTGATCCACCGCGACCCCAGCATCTACCCCGATCCGGACCGCTTCCTGCCCGAGCGCTTCCTCGACAACCCGCCCGGCACCTACACCTGGATCCCCTTCGGCGGCGGCGTCCGCCGCTGCCTCGGCGCCGCCTTCGCCCAGTTCGAGATGGCCGTCGTCCTCCGCGAGCTGGTCCGCCGCCGCCAGATCCTGCCGGCGACCCCGGCCTCCGAGCGCAACTACCGCCGCGCCATCACCGAGACGCCGAGGCACGACGCAGAAGTAGTTCTCAGCTGATCCGGATCTGGGAGTGGAGAGCCAAGCGAGACGCCGCACGCGGCGTAGCGACAGTACTTAGGTCGTACGGCGCGGAGCCGCGGGTGGCGTCTCGCGCCGGCTATCCGCTTCCAGATCAGCCGCAGCCGGTGTTGTTGCCGCAGGAAGAGCACGTGTAGCAAGAGCCCGTCCGCTGCATCATTCCGCCGCACTGCTCGCAGGCCGGGCCGAGTTCGAGGCCCTGCATCTTCGCCGGGCGGACCGGGGGGGTTTCGGTCAGCGCCGAGGCGGCCGGGACCGGGGCGCTCGCCTTGGCCGCCTCGTCGCCGTTGCCGCCGTTCGAATGGCCGTTGCCGTTGGCGGGGCCGGCGGTGTCGGTGGCGATGCCGAGGCCCAGCTGCGAGGTCTCGGCTTCCTTCTTGTTGCGCACCTCCTGGGTCATGATCCCGAGTTCCTCGAGCACTTCGGTGTCGTCGATGAAGCGGCTCGCGAGCCAGCGCATGATGTAGTCCGGCATCGATTTGGCGAAGGGGATCTCCGGGTTCCGCGTCATCCCCTCCGGCTCGAAGCGCATGTAGCTGAACTTCTGGACGAAGGTCTCGAGCGGCACCCCGTACTGGAGGCCGAGGGAGATCGCGGTGGCGAAGGCGTTGAGTAGCCCGCGCATCGTCGAGCCCTCCTTGCCGATGTCGGTGAGGAATATCTCGCCGAGCGGTGCCGTCGTCGTATTTGCCGGCGGTGATGTAGCCCTCGTGCCCGGCGATCGAGAACTTGTGGGTGATCGATTCGCGCTCGCGCGGCATCTTCTTGCGGACCGGCTCGGCCATCGCCACTTCGGCCTCGGCCACCTTCTCCTCCTGCGCGTCGGTGCGCAGCGCCTGCGCGGTCTTCGAGCCGTCGCGGTAGATCGCCAGCGCCTTGAGGCCGCCCTTCCAGCCGCGGGTGTAGGCGTCGGCGATGTCCTCGACCGTCGCCGTCTGCGGCAGGTTGACGGTCTTCGAGATCGCCCCGGAGATGAACGGCTGGGTCGCGGCCATCATGTCGATGTGGCCGGTGTGGGAGATCGCCCGCTCGCCGACCGCGACGTCGAAGACCGGCAGGTGCTCGTCCTTCAGGCCCGGGGCGCCGACGATCGTGTTGTTCTCCTCGATGTGGGCGTTGATCTGGTCGATCTCGGCCTCCGAGTAGCCGAGCGTCTGCAGCGCCAGCGGCACCGAGCGGTTGGGGATCGTCATCGAGCCGCCGCCGACCAGCTCCTTGAACTTGACCAGGGAGAAGTCGGGCTCGATCCCGGTCGTGTCGCAGTCCATCAGGAAGCTGATCGTCCCGGTCGGGGCCAGCACCGTCGCCTGCGCGTTGCGGTAGCCGTGCTCCTCGCCGAGCTCGACCGCTTCGTCCCAGGCCCGCTGCGCGGCCTCGAGCAGGTCGCCCTTGACCCCGGTCCCGTCGACGTCGTAGGAGGCATCGCGGTGCATCCGCATGACGCCCGTTGTGCGGCTCGCGATTCTTCTCGTACTCCTCGTAGGGCCCGGTCGCGCCGGCGGCGATCAGCGCCGACTGGCGGTAGGCGCGGCCGGTCATCAGCGCCGTGATCGCGGCGGCGACGTTGCGGCCCTCGTCGGAGTCGTAGGGGAGGCCGTCGCTCATCAGCAGCGCCCCGAGGTTGGCGTAGCCGAGTCCCAATTGGCGGAAGCGGTTGGCGTTCTCGGTGATCTCCTCGGTCGGGTAGCTGGAGAAGCCGACGACGATCTCCTGGGCGAGGAAGACGATGTCGACCGCGTGCTCGAACTCGGCGGTGTCGAAGCTGCCGTCCTCGCGGCGGAACTTCATCAGGTTGAGCGAGGCGAGGTTGCAGGCCGAGTCGTCGACGTGCATGTACTCGCTGCATGGGTTGGAGGCGTTGATCCGGCCCGACTCCGGGCAGGTGTGCCAGCGGTTGATGATCGTGTCGTACTGGATGCCCGGGTCGGCGCAGCGCCAAGCGGCGTCGGCGATCTGGTTCATCAGGTCTCGCGCGTCGACCGTCTTCACCGGCTCGCCGTTCGTCCGCGCGGTCAGGTGCCAGTCCTCGCCGGCCTCGACCGCCTCCATGAACCCGTCGGTGACCCGGACCGAGTTGTTGGCGTTCTGGTACTGGATCGAGGTGAAGCCCTCGCCGTCGATCGACATGTCGAAGCCGGCGTCGCGGAGGGCGGCGGCCTTCTTCTCCTCGTCGGCCTTGCACCAGATGAAGTGCTCGATGTCCGGGTGGTCGACGTCGAGGACGACCATCTTCGCCGCCCGCCGGGTCTTGCCACCGGACTTGATCGTCCCCGCCCAGGCGTCGGCGCCGCGCATGAAGCTGACCGGGCCGCTGGCGGTGCCGCCCTTCTGCAGCTGCTCCATCGAGCCGCGGATGTTGGAGAGGTTGATGCCGGAGCCGCTGCCGCCGCGAAAGATCTTGCCCTCTTTGGTGTTCCAGTCGAGGATCGACTCCATCGTGTCTTCGACGCTGAGGATGAAGCAGGCCGAGCACTGCGGCGTCTCCTCGAAGCCGACGTTGAACCAGACCGGCGAGTTGAAGGCCGCCTTCTGGTTGAGCAGGATCGCGGTCAGCTCCATCTCGAAGGCGTCGGCGTCCTCCTCGGAGGCGAAGTAGCCGCCCTCGCGCCCCCAGTTGGAGATCGTCCCGGCGACGCGCCCGATCATTTGTTTCACCGAGCTCTCGCGCTCGGGGCTGCCGAGCTGGCCGCGGAAGTACTTCTGGGCGACGATGTTGGTCGCGTTCTGGGACCAGGTTTTCGGGAACTCGACCCCGCGCTGCTCGAAGGCCGGGCTCTCCGGGTTGCCGATCACCGCATCGCGGATCTCCCACTCGACCCCATCGAAGGGATGGATTCCGGGCGTCGAAAATCGCCGCTCTATCGAGAGGCCCTGCAGACCGTTCTTGGGACTGGCGAGTGCGGTCTTAGACATCAAAATGCTCCTCTCTCGGCGGCTTTAGGCGGTAACTAAGCAGGATCGCTCACCGGCCGGTCGGAAAAAGTGCCCGAAGTCGCAAATAAAGGCATCGGGAGTGCGTGCAGCCGCTCTCCTAATGGTGACAAGTCCGCAATATCGGCATGAACTTCTGGGTAGCCTTGTGGCATGGAGGAACTGCGCAGGGGCGCAGAGCGGATGGGAGAGAAAGCCACGGCTGCGCGCGAGGCGATGGGCGAGCGGGCGACGGCGGCCAAAGAGGCGGTCGGAGAGCGCGCCACCGCGGCCAAAGAGGCAACGGCGGAGGCGATCGCCGCGGTCAAGCCGCAGCTGCGCGGCGTCTCGCACGAGTGGGCCTTCTTCCTCTCGCTCGGCTTCGGTGCTGCCCTGATCATCCTCGCCGACAGCCCGAAGGCCACCCTGGCGGTGGCGATCTACGTCGCCAGCCTCTCGGCTCTGCTCGGCACCAGCGCCCTCTACCACCGCGTCAACTGGACTCGGCCCCAGGTGCGCCAGTGGATGCGGCGCCTGGACCACAGCATGATCTTCTTCCTCATCGCGGGGACCTACACCCCCTTTGCCCTGCTCGTCCTCGACGGCACCCTGGCGATGACGATCCTCGCTGTCGTCTGGGTCGGAGCGATCGCCGGCGCGATCGTCGAGATGATCTGGATCGACCATCCGAAATGGGCCTCGGCCCTGATCTATCTCTCACTCGGCTGGGTCGCGGTCGCCACCTTCCCCGAGCTCTGGTCCTCGATGGGCCCGGCCGGCACCCTGCTCGTCGCCGCCGGCGGCCTCCTCTACACCGTCGGCGCCGTCGTCTACGCGATCCAGCGCCCCAACCCGAGCCCGGCGGTCTTCGGCTACCACGAGGTCTTCCACCTCTTCGTCATCGCCGCCGCGATCGCCCACTTCTCCGCGATCGCCTTCTTCGCCCTCCCCAACGGTTGAGTCAGGCCAGCAGCCGTTCCTCGATGGCATCGGCGGCAGCCTTTGCCCCACCGGCGGCAGCAAAGGCGCGCGCCAGCCGTTCCGCAGCGGGGCGGCACTCGATCGCCTCGCGAACCTTGCTCCGCAGGCGAACCGGTCGCAGGCGCCGGGCGGGAAGCCTGGTGCCGGCACCGCTGGCCTCGACCCGGCGCGCGACCTCGAACTGGTCACGCCCGAAGGGGACGGCGCAGACCGGCACCCCCAGCGCCAGCGCCTTCTGGGTCGCCCCCATGCCGCCGTGGGTGATCGCGCAGACCGAGCGACGGAGGATCGGCGTGTGCGGGGCAAAACGGACGACGGTGGCGTCGGAGTCCGCGAGGGCGACGATCGAGGACGAGGGCATCGTCACGACGACGTGCACCGGCTCGTCGGCAAGCGCCTCCAGCGCCGTTTCGGCCAGCCGCTTGTCATCCTGAAACTCGCTCGAGGTCGTGACCAGGATCAGGGGCTCGTCGAGTCCGGCGAGCTCCGCCGGCAGGGCCCCCGGCGGCTCCCACTCGCAGGGGCCGACCATGACGACGTTCGCGAGCCAGCCGTCGCGGCGGTGTTCGAAGGGCGGGGCGGACGTGTAGAGGTGCAGCGGGGCCACCGAGAGCGCCTTGCCGATGCCGAGGAGCTTGAGGGCGGCGCGGAAAGGGGGCAGCGGGAAGGGGCGGTAGCAGGACCAGGGCCCGCCCCGGGACGCGGCGGCGTTGACCGCGCCGGAGGCGAGGACGTCGACGATCAGCGCGTCGGGGCGCGTGTTGTCGAGAGCTCGGAGGAGATCCCGGAAATCGTGCGGGGCGCGGGCACGCAACCTGCGCATCACCCGCAGCTGCGCCCCGGTGGCGGTCCGGGCCCGCCAATCTTCCATCGGCAGCGCTTCGATCTCCGGGGCGATCGGCGCCGCGTCGAAGCCGCGCGAGCGCATCGCCTCGACCTCGCCCGCCAGCGTCCGCAGGGCCACTTCGTGCCCGCGGCGGCGCAGCTCGTCGAGAATGGGGACGAGCGGGAAGAGTTGCCCCCGGGAAGGGGCAGTGTAGGCGAGGATCCGGCTCAGTCTGCGGTCCTCATCAGCGGCTCGACCAGCTCCTGCATCGCCAGCTTCGTCTGCGGCTTGCTGAGGCTGCGGTCACGCCGCAGCAGCTTCCAGACGTAGATGTCGGTGGCGGCGACGAACTGGGCCAAGCGGCGCTCGTAAGCCCTCCCCCGCAGCCCCTCGAGGGCAGGGGCGAAGGCCTGTCGGCACCACTGCAGGTGGTAGAGGCGCCCGGCGTCGGCGAGATGCTTGAGGATCTGCTCTCGCTCCTCCTGGGCGAGCAGCCAGAGGATCCGGTCTCCGAACCGCTCGTAATGGTCGACGAGGTCGCCGACGATCTTCTCCGGATCCCCAACCGGCAGCGGGCCGCGATCGGCACCCATCTTCTCTCCCGTGTGCAGGTAGGAGGCGAGGAAGAGGCCCTCCTTGCTCTCGAAGTGGCGGAGGACCGTCTGCACTGAGACATGTGCCCGCCTGGCGACCTCCGAGAGGGTGATTTCGTCATAGAAGAGCTCCGCGAAAGCGACCTCGACCACGTCGAGGATCTTCTTTCGAGTTGCCTCGGCGGCCTTGGCACGGGCCTGCATCCGATAAGGGCGTTTCGCCTTCGCATCGCCGCCGCTCATGGCGACACGGTATCCGCCCCCGTGGCCGTCGCTCAGCCGTAGGCTTTCCCATATCCCCACGGGGCCGCGATCGAGAGTTTCCATTCGCCCTCGATCTGCCGCAGGACCAGGACCGCGTCGGCGGTCTGCTCGAAGTGCTGTTGTGGCCGCTCTCCAGTGCGAATCCGCCAGCGCTGGTGGACGAGGAGCACCTCACCGGCGCTGACCGAGCTGCTCAGCTCGACGCGGATCTCGGTGCGCCTGCGGACCATCTGGGCGAGCACGCTGCGGATGTGCTCGCGGCCGTGGATCGCGGTTGCGTCGGGCGTGATCAGGCAGCCGTCGCGGGCGAAGCAGGAGGCGGCGCCGTCGAGATCACCCGCGTTCAAGGCCTGCGCGAAACGGGGGCAGACCAATGTTGAGCTTCGGGGAAGGGCGGTTGCGTTCTTCACTTTCACGTAAGTAAGATTAACGCGAAATAGCGACGCCTGCAAGTGGGGTCGCCGAGGGGAGGAGTCGGGAGATGAGAAGAGGAATCGCAATCGCCGCCGCGGTGCTGCTGGTCGGAGTGGCGGTCGTCGGCTTCGCGACCGCCAAGGGCAAAGGCCCGAAGCCAACGGTGGTGCGAGCCGGGAACATGGTCTTGGCGCTGAACGGGGATGTCGAACCGAAAAAGCTGCCCAAGCACGAGTTCGCTCCGCTGGGCTTCTGGGGCAGCGCGCGGCTCTCGACCGTCGACGGCTCGCACCCGCCCGCGCTCGAAGAAAGTCTCTTCGACGTAGACAAGGACGTGGTCATCGACGTCACGGGCCTGCCCGCCTGTCGAATCGGGCAGCTGGAAGCACGCGAGACGAAGAAGGCTGAAGCGGTCTGCGGCGACGCAATCCTCGGCCGCGGCACCGCCACCGTCGAGGTCGCCTTTCCAGAACAGGAGCCATTCGACTCGACCGGGCCGCTGATCTTCTTCAACGGCGGCGAACGGGACGGAATCGTGAAGGTGCTGTCCTACGCCTATGTCAGCGTGCCCGCGCCGACTGCGGTTGTCGCCACGTCGGAGATCAGGCAGGTGAGCAAGGGCGCCTTCGGCTTCCGTGTGAAGACCGTATTTCCCCGCATCGCCGGTGGGGCTGGCTCGATCGTCGCCGCGAGGTTCGGCATGCGCCGCGTCTACACCTACAAGGGCAGGCGCCGCAGCGTGATCTCCGGCCGCTGCCGGGACGGCCGCCTGCAGGCGCGCGGCGTCTTCGACTTCAGCGACGACTCCGTGCTCTCCGGCAGCATCCTCCGCACCTGCACGGCAGTCGGCTGAGGCGGCAGGCTGGTCCCGGCCGCCTCAGGCCGGGACCAGCTCGCGAAGCTGCTCGACTTCGGCGACCAAGGTCGCCAGGATCTCCTCCAGCTGCTGGGACTGCTCGGGGGAGAGCCGGAGGCGGCCTTCGCGGTGAAGCTCGGCGGCGCGGGCGATCGGCAGCTCTGCCTCAAGGACGCGCCCGCCGAGGGCGCCGAGGACTTTGCGCGTCTCGGCCTGGGCCCAGACGGCTCCGAACATGCCGGTCGAGGCGCCGATCACCGCGGCTGGGGTGCCGGTGAGGGCGCTCTGCCCGGCGGGGCGGGAGGCCCAGTCGAGGGCGTTCTTCAGCACGCCCGGGATCGAGTGGTTGTACTCCGGGGTGGCGACGAGGACGGCGTCGGCCTCGCGCATCGCCTCGCGCAGCTCCGCCACCGCTGCTGGCGTCTCCAGTTGCTCGAGGTCGGCGTCGTAGGGCGGGATCTCCGCCAGCCGCTCGAACTCGACGAGCTCGACCCCGGCGGGAAGCCGCTCGGCGGCCTCCCGCAGCAGGGCGTGGTTGTAGGAGCCACGGCGCAGGCTTCCGGTGATGCCGAGGACCCTCATCGCTACGCCTCCTCGCGGAGGAGCTCGAGCTCGACGTTGATCGTCACCGCGTACTCGAGGACCTCGCCGCCGCTCGGCAGCTGGGCCTGCCAGTCGAGACCGAAGTCTCGCCGGTCGACGGTCGCCTCGATCGAGAGGCCTACGCGGGCTTTCCCGTAAGCGTCCTCACCGAGGTGGGCGAAGCGGCCGCTGGCCTCGACCCTGCGGGTCTCGCCGTGGATCTCGAGATCGCCGGCGACGCGGGCGCTGCCGTCCTCGCCAACGCTGAGCTCGGTCGAGGTGAACCGCAGCTGCGGGAAGCGCTGCGTGTCGAAGAACTCGGGGGAGAGGAGGTGGCCCTTCAGCATCTCCTCGTCGATCGCGATGCTCTCGACCTCGACGGTGCCCTCGAGCCGCGGCTGCTCGCCGCCGGTCAGCTGTGCCTCGAAGCGATCGAAGCCGCTGCGGAAGGTGGTGACGCCATTGTGGGTGACGGCAAAGCCGACCGAGGAATGGACGGGGTCCACGGCCCAGGTGCCCGCCGGAATCTGCTGCTGGGTGATCGTCTCTGCGCTCATTGCTCTCTTCTTTCCCGTAGTGGTTGATGCTGAAACAGTTGAGTTGGAAACAATCTTACCAGGAAAGCTTTGCTTGTCAACTATTGTCAGATCAACCATCTTGTGGGAAGATGTAGCTATGGCTGAGCAGGCAGCGGCAATCGCCGAGACCAACGGCGGGAAGAGCAACGACTTCGATCCCCATCGCGAGGCGTGGATCGCGACTCACCCAGACGCATTCGGCGGTGAGCGGGCGCCTGCAGGAGGTGCTGACCGCGGCCGAGCTGCCGCCGCTGCCCTGGTTCGAGGTGCTGGCGACGCTTGGACCGCGCCCCCGAGCAGCGCCTGAAGATGGGGGAGCTGGCGGAAGCGCTGGTGATCACCCGCGGCGGCCTGACCAAGCTGGTCGACCGCCTGATCAAGGCCGGCCTGCTGGAGCGGACCTTCTGCGAGACCGATCGTCGGGTCAGCTACGCGACCCTGCTGCCCGCCGGGGTGGAGCTGCTGGGAGAAATGCGACCGCTGGTCCGGGCCGAGCTTGCCTCGGCCTTCAGCGCCAACCTCAGCGTCGAGCAGGCCGAAGAGCTACGCGCGATGCTGGAGCAGGTCCGCGGCTCGGCCTGCGGTACGAGTTAAGCCAGCGCGGCCGCGGCCCGCTCTTTGGCGGACTCGACCAGCGCCAGCACGGCGGGCTCCTGGCCGTTCCGCAGCAGCTCGATCGGGTCGGGATCGCCGTTGACGATCCCCTCGAAGAACTCCTTGCGGTCCTGGTAGGTCGGCAGCGTCCCCTTCGCCCAGCCGCGGGCGTCGTTGAGGATCACCGCCAGGCGCGCGTACTCCTCGCCGAAGAGCTCGGAGACCTCGCGCTTCATCCGCTTCGCCAGGGCGGGGGAGGCGCCGGCGGTCGAGATCGCGATCGCCAGCGGGCCGGTGCGGACGATCGCCGGCAGGATGAAGTTGCAGAGCGGCGGCACGTCGACGATGTTGACCAGCATCGCCCGCTGCTCGGCGTCGTCGAAGATGCCGATATTGATCTCGGAGTCGTCGGTGCAGGCGATCACCATGAAGACCCCCTCGAGGTCCTCCGGCCCGCCATAGGCCCGCTTCTCCCACTGGATCGAGCCCTCGCTCGCCAGCTGCTCCAGCTCGGGGTGGGCGGCCGGGGCGATCAGGGTGACGTCACCGCCGCAGGCGAGCAGCCCCTCGACCTTCTCGAGGCCGATGTCGCCGCCGCCGACGACCAGGCACTTGCGCCCGGTCAGTTTCAGGCAGGCGATGTAGAAGGGCGTCTCCAGCATGTCCCGCACGCAGGACTGGTCGCAGATCCCCTTGCGGAACTGGCAGACGCACTCCTTGCCGGCGTAGGCCTGGGCGGGCATCGATCCGAAGGCTAGCGATATGGGATTGGGGGGAGCCGGGGGTGGTCCTCGGCGGGCAACAGCGGGGAGGGCCCGGCGAGGACCACCCCCGGCTCCCGCAACCGCTAGATGGAGTCCAGGGTGACGCGTAGGCCCTCTTGCAGGTCCATCTCGGCATTGCCAGCCGAGCTCGCTGCTCGGCGCGGCCGGCGTTGATCGAGATCGCTGCACCTCGCCGGTTCGCGCGGGAGCGAATTCGGGCTCGAAGTCGTCTTTTCCCGAGAGCCGCTTCAGCGCCTCGACCAGCTCCAGCACGTTCGTCTCCACGCCGGTGCCGATGTTGATCGGGCCGGTCGCCTCGGAGTTGCCGGCGGCGAGCGCGGCGGCGACGACGTCGCCCACATATATGTAGTCGCGGGTCTGGGTGCCGTCGCCGAAGACCGTCGGCCGCCCGCCCTCCTTGAGCAGGCCGCAGAAGATCGCGATCACCCCGGCCTCGCCGAGCGGGTCCTGGCGCGGGCCGTAGACGTTGCCCAGCCGCAGCGAGACCGCCGGAGAGCCCGTAGAGGCGCTCGTAGAGGGAGAGGTAGCCCTCGGCCGCGAACTTGCTCTGGCCGTAGGCGGAGAGCGGCGCGATCGGAGCGTCCTCGGGCAGCGGCAGCTGCTGGCCCTCGCCCTCGCCGTAGATCGCCCCGCCGGTGGAGATCGAGACGACGCGGCCGCATCTCCGCGGCGCGGGCGGCCTCGAGCACGTTGGCGGTGCCGCCGACGTTGACGCCGGCGTCGAAGAAGGGGTCGGCGAGGGACTTGCGGACGTCGATCTGGGCGGCGAGGTGGAAGATCGCCTCCGGCCGCTTCTCCTCCGCCAGCCGGCTCAGCGCCTCGCCGTCGCGGATGTCCATCTCGGACCAGCTCGGCGCCGGCGCCAGGCCCGGTTCGAGGTTGCGACATGCGGCCGGTGGAGAGGTTGTCGACGACCGTCACCTCGTCGCCGCGCGCGAGCAGGGCGTCGACCAAGTTCGAGCCGATGAAGCCGGCGCCGCCGGTAACGAGACACCTCATGGAGCGGTGATCCTAAGCGGATCCGGCGGGGACGCGGAAGGAGATCGGACGGATGGATGCCCGCTTGCGCAGCCGAGAGGCCCTGCTACCCTCGCCGCCCCATGAGACTGATCGTCACCGAGAAGAACAACAGCGCCAAGAAGATCGCCGAAGCCCTCAGCAAGGGCACCAACGGCGCTGACAAAACTTTCAAAGTCCCCTTCTACACCTGGACCGACGAGGAAGGCGACGAGCAGATGACGGTCGGTCTCAAGGGCCACGTGCTCGGACCGGCCTTCCCCGAGGGCTACTCGAACTGGCAGAAGACCGACCTGCACGACCTGATCGACGCCGAGCCTGATCAAGGAACCGACCGACAAAAACGTCGTCAAAGCGATCAAGAAACTGGCGAAAGAGGCGGACGAGCTGGTGATCGCCACCGACTTCGACCGCGAGGGCGAGCTGATCGGGCTCGAGGCCCTGGAGGAGATGCTCGACGCCAACCCGTCGCTGGGCACGCGCGAGGAAACCGCCGCCGGCACCCTGAAGATCCAGCGCGCCCGCTACTCGGCACTGACCAAAGAAGAGATCGAGCGCGCCTTCTCCAACCTCGACACGCTCTCCTACCCGCTCGCCAACGCCGGCGCCGCCCGCCAGGACATCGACCTGCTCTGGGGCGCGACCCTGACCCGGGCCGTCTCGCTCGCCAGCCGCCGCTTCGGCTCCAACTTCCTCTCCGTCGGACGCGTCCAGAGCCCGACTCTGGGCCTGATCGTCGAGCGCGAGGTGGAACGCCGCGCCCACGTCGCCAAACCCTTCTGGGAACTCTTCGCCAAGTTCCAGCACCCCGACGGCAGCTTCGAGACCCACCACAGCGTCGACAAGTTCTGGGAGAAGGCGGAGGCCGACGCGGCGCTCGCCGGCACCTCGAACCCCGGCACGGTGAAGTCGGTGACGGCGCGGAAAAACACCCGCAAGCCGCCGACGCCCTACAACACCACCGCCTTCAGCACCGACGCCTCCAGCCGCCTCGGCATCACCCCCGCCAGCGCGATGCGGATCGCCGAGGACCTCTACATGGACGGCTTCATCTCCTACCCGCGCACCGACAACACGGTCTACCCGTCCTCGCTGCCGGTCCGCGAGCTGGTCTCCTCGCTGGTGCGGATCAAGGAGTTCTCCGCCGCCTCCGGCCTGCTCGACGGCGAGCTGACCCCTACCCGCGGCAAAAAAGAGACGACCGACCACCCGCCGATCTACCCGACCCAGGCGGTCCACCCCGGCGCCCTCGAGGGGCCGAAGAAACGGGTCTACGAGCTCGTCGTCCGCCGCTTCCTCGCCACCTTCAGCCCGCCGATGATCACCGAGTCGACCCGTGCCGACATCGAAGCCGGCGACCAGACCTACTTCGTCCGCGGCTCGGTCGTCGTCGACCCCGGCTACGCCGGCATCTACACCTACGCCCGCTCGGCCGACGAGGAGATCCCGAAACTCGAAGAGGGCCAGACCCTGCAGCTCGAGGGCGACCCCTGGATCGTCGACAAGGAGACCCAGCCCCCGGGCCGGATCTCGCAGGCGAAACTGATCGAGATGATGGAGGAGCGCGGCCTCGGCACCAAAGCCACCCGCGCCGACATCATCCAGAAGCTCTTCGACCGCGGCTACGTCTACAGCAACCCGCCGATCCCGACCGAGACCGGCATCGCCCTCTACGAGGCGTTCAAGAACTACGTGCCGGCGATGGCGACCCCGGAGATGACCGCGACGCTGGAGGCGGAGATGGACCGGATCGCCGCCGGCGAGATGACGAAGGGCGCGGTCGTCGGCGAGAGCCGCGACCTGCTGCACAAGACCTGGGACGAAATCGACGGCGAGCCGCGAAGACCTGGCGAAAGTGATCTGGAAAGGGATGGATGAGGATCGCATCCTCGGCCCCTGCAAGGTCTGCGAAGAAGCCGGCCGCACCAAGGAGGACGGCTCGCCGAACATGCTGCGGATCATCCGGGCGAAAAAATCGGGCAAACGGTTCGTCGGCTGCAGCGGCTGGACCGCTCGACGACCCGGACTCCGTGCGACCAGACCTTCCCGCTGCCCCAGCGTGGCGACGTCTTCCGGCTGGAGGAACGCTGCTCGATCTGCGACCGCACCCCGCGCCTCAAAGTCCAGCCGTTCCGCGGCCGCCCCTGGAACCTCTGCCTCAATGACGACTGCGAGTCGATGCAGGAGATGAAGAAACGCCGGGCCGAGCGCGAAGCCGCCAAAGCGGCGAAAGCGGCGATGGAAAAGAAAGCCCCGCCGAAAGGCGACGAGGACGCCGCTCCGAAGAAATCGAAAGTCAAAGCCTCGAAAGCCGACACCGCGACCCGCGGTCGCAAACGCGCCAAAGCCGGCGCGAAAAGCTGAGGCCGCCAGCCGTGTTCATCTCCCTCGAGGGAGTGGACGGGTCAGGCAAGAGCACCCAGGCGCGCCTGCTGGTCGAGGCGCTGGGGGAGGGGACGGTCGCGATCCGCGAGCCCGGGGGTACCGAGGCGGCCGAGCGAATTCGCGAGCTGCTGGCCGATCCGACTGTCTCCCTGGAGCCGCTGGCCGAGCTGATGCTCTTTCTCGCCGCCCGGGCTGAGCTCACCGAGCGGGTGATCCGTCCGGCGCTGGAGACCGGGCGCCACGTCGTCGCCGACCGCTTCTCCGACTCCAGCGTCGCCTACCAGGGCGCCGCCCGCGGGCTCGGCGTCGGCGAGGTGATCGGGCTCTGCGAGACCGCAACCGACGGCCTCTGGCCCGACCTGACCCTGCTGCTGCGGCTCGATCCCGAGACCGGGCTCGGCCGAGCCGAAGGCGACGATCGCTTCGAGCAAGAGGGGCTCGGCCTGCAGCGAGCGGTCGCCGAGGCCTACGAGGAGATCGCCGTGATCGCCTCCGACCGCGTCGCCGTCGTCGATGCCGATGGCTCGGTCGAGGAGGTCCACGAGCGGGTGATGGAGGCGGTGAAGCGAGACGTCAATGAAGTGTGAACCGATTTGTCCCCGGTATCCGGGGACAAAGGCGCATCGTCGATGACCGCTGCGCTCGAGGAGGCGACCGAGCACCAGGCGCGGGCGCGGGTGGCGCTGACCGCGGCGCTGGCGGGGGAACCCTCGCACGCCTATCTCTTCAGCGGGCCGCGCGGGTCCGGCAAGCGCGCCGCCGCACGCGTCGTTCGCCGCGGAGATCCTCGCCGCCGCCGCCGCCGAACCCGAAGATGCGAGACGACGGGCTCTGCTCGAGCCCTCGCCCCATCCCGACCTGGTCTGGCTCGCCCCGCGCGGGCGCCCAGCACATGGTCGAGGAGGTGCGCGAGCGGGTGATCCGCGCCTCCGCCTACCGGCCCTTCGAAGGCGGCAAGCGGGTGTTCGTGATCGAGGCCGCCGAGGCGATGCGCGACGAGAGCCAGAACGCGCTGCTGAAGACGCTCGAGGAGCCGCCCGAGTTCGTCCACCTGATCCTCCTCAGCTCCGACGGCGAGGGCCTGCTGGAGACCGTCGCCTCGCGCTGCCAGACGATCGAGTTCGCGCCGCTGCCGGCCAAGGTACTCGAAGCAGAGCTAGCCGACGGGCCGAAACGTCCCTATCGGGGACGGATCGTCCCGTCGGCCTGACGAGATCGCCGCCGCGGCTCGGCTCGCCGCCGGCGACCTCGAGCGGGCACGGCTGCTGCTGAGCGAGCGGGGGCGGGCGTTGCGGGCCGAGGCCGAGGGCTGCGTCGGCGCTGCACTCGCCGGCGAGTGCGCCGGCGCCCCCTGGAAAGCGTTGCTCGATCGCGCCCAGGCCGCCGGGGCTGACGTCGAAGCCGCGACCCGGGAAGCGCTGGAGGAGGAAGCGAAGGCCGGGAGTCAAACGCAGCGCCAAGGAGATCGCCGACGGCGCCAAACGCGCCGGCCGCCGCCGCCGCACCGAGATCCTCGAGCTCGGCTTCGAGCTCTGCGCCACCTGGCTGCGGGACGTCGCCGCCCTCGCTTCCGGCGCCGAGGAGGTCGTCTTCAACCGTGACCGGCTCGAGCAGCTGCGGGCGCAGGCGACGGAGGTCGACGAGACCGCCGCTCGTCAGGGCGCCGCGCTGGTCCAAGAGGCCCGGCGCGGCCTCGAACTGAACGTCAGCGAGGAGCTAGCCCTCGAGGCGCTTTTCTTCAGGCTCGAGAGCCTGCTGGCCTGAGGAACCGCTATGCGGCGTCCTCGGTCGCCGAAGTAGCGCTGCTACTCCGGCTCCCTGCGCCCTTGCCTAGCGGCCCCTCAGCCGCAGCAGGCTCTCGACCTGCCTGCCTGCCGGCGCGTTCGATCGCCCGCTCCTGCGCCAGGCGGGTGATCTGGGCTGCCTGCCTGGACATGATCACGCTGAAGTTGAGCGCCAGCCCGAGCAGCAGCAGCAGCACGACCGAGAAGAGGGCGACGTTGGTGTTGCGGACGCCCATCGCGTCGGCGAGCAGCTCCAGCAGTCCCGGGAAGGCAGCGCCGGCGAGCATCCCCAACCCGGCGACGAACCAGATCACGCTGTAGCGCTCCTGCAGGCGGTCGCGGCGGATCAGGTCGAGGATCAGGATCATGAAGAAGATCGCGATCACCGCGGCGACGATCCGCGTCTGCGAGGTGAGGTGGACCTGCGGTTCGGCTTGGGCCGCCGCCAGCACCGGCGCCCTCATCGCTCCGCCTCCGCCTGCCGAGGCCGGAACTGGCCGACGAGAAGGACGACCAGGCCCTTGAAGATGAAGAAGGCCGAGCGCAGCGGCGTCAGGAAGGAGGAGCCACCCGCTCGCTCCAGCATCCGCACCGGCAGCTCCTCGACCCGCAGGCCCTGGCGCACCGCCAGCTGCAGCGACTCGATCTCGGCGAAGTCCGGCGAGTAGTGCTGGCAGAACAGCGCCATCACCCTGCGATTGGCGGCGCGCATGCCGCTGGTCGTGTCGGTGAAGCGCTGGCGCGTCGCCAGGGTGAGGAAGAAGCGGAAGACGCTGATCCCGATCCGGCGTGAGAAGGTCGGCTGGTAGTCGCCCGAGGCGGCGACGGCGCCCGAGTGGTAGCGCGAGCCGATGACCAGGTCGGCGCGGTCGGCTTCCACCTGGGCCAGCAGGCGGACGACCTCCTCCGGCGGGTGCTGGCCGTCGGCGTCGAGGTGGGCGCAGGCGTCGTAGCCGTTGCGCAGCGCGTAGAGGTAGCCCGTCTGCAGCGCCGCGCCCAGGCCCTGGTTGAAGGGAAGGGAGGCGACCAGCGCGCCGGCTTCGCGCGCCCGCTCGGCGGTGGCGTCGCCGGAGCCGTCGTCGACGACGAGGACGTCCGCCTCGGGCAGCGCCTCATGCGACACGTCGCCGATCACGGCCGCGACCGAGGCCTCCTCGTTCCAGGCGGGAATGAAGACAAGCGTCCGCACAAGCTCGATTCTCCCACGTAGGCACGGAAACTCCTGGTCTGCCCCGACGAGGGAGCGATTGTGTTAGTAAATCTTCATGCGACGTTCGGAGCAGAGCCCAGCCGGTGCCCCCCCTGGATCACTGCGGATCGGGATGCGCCTCTGGCTCACCGCAGCCTTCGCCGCAGTCAGCCTGATCACCGCCGCGGCCGTCTACTTCTTCGGCGACAAGCCGCAGGCGCTGATCGCCGCGGTCACGGTCGGCGTCCTCGCCGGACTCCTGATCGCGGTCGCGATCTCCCATCGCGTCGTCGGTCTCGCCCGCGCCGCCGGGGAAATGGCCGGGGGTTCCTTCGACGCACCCGCTGAACACTGCCGGGCCGGACGAGATCGGCGACCTCGCCCGCGCCCTGGACTCGATGCGCGCCTCCTTGAAGGAGAGCTTCGGCGTCCTTTCCTCCGACCGCAACAAGCTCGCGGCGATCTTCGATGGCCTCACCGACGTGGTGATGGTCGTCGACTACGAGGGGCCCGTCCGCTTCTCCAACAGCGCCGCCTCGCGCCTGCTCGACGAGTCCGGCCAGCCGCCGGAGGTGGCGCTGCCGCTGCTCCACCGCGCTGCCGAGGTCGGCTTCTCCTCGCACCCGGCGCTGCGGATCGGCGACCGCGCCTACGCGATGACCGCCCGCTCGCTGCCCGACGAGCGCGCCGTGCTGGCGGTGATGCGCGACCGCACCGACGAGCTGCGCAAGGAGCTGGCCGAAGCCGACTTCGTCTCCAATGCCGCCCACGAGCTGCGCAACCCGCTGGCCGGGATCTCTGGCGCGATCGAGGTCCTGCAGGGCGGCGCCAAGAACGACCCCCAGGACCGCGACCACTTCCTCAACCGGCTGGGCGAAGACGCCGAGCGGATGAACCGGCTGACCCAGTCGCTGCTGACCCTGGCGCGGGTCGAGTCCCGCGGCGCCCCCGAGAGCGAACCGGTCGACGTGCCAATGGCGATCAAGGATGTCGTCGCCGCCTGCGAGGCGCCGGCGCACGTGGAGCTGGTCGTCGACGTCGAGTCCGACCTTGCCGCCACCGGCGACCCGACGCTGCTGCGGCAGGTGATGATCGGCCTGCTCACCAACGCCTTCAAGAACACGCCTCCGCCCGGCACCGTTACCGTTCGCGGCCGTCACGACAGCGAGGGCGAAGTCATCTTGGAGGTCATCGACACTGGAACCGGCATTCCCGCGGCGAGCTCGAGCGCGTCTTCGAGCGCTTCTACCGCCGCTCGGAGTCGCGCAAGCAGGAGGGCTTCGGCCTCGGCCTGGCGATCGCGCGGCGGATGGTCGACGTGATGGGCGGCCGGATCGGCGTCGAATCGGTGG